>CAVZZX010000001.1:0-19604 GCA_963779865.1 uncultured Gammaproteobacteria bacterium
CTCCGTCCAGCGGTCCCCCCGACTTGGTCATGGATTGGGCCATCGCCTACTTCCCCTCGAATTGCGGTTTTTGCTTCGCCAGGAAGGCCCGATAGCCGGTGCGGAAGTCCGCCGTCCCGTAACAGGCGTAGCCCGCCTCCTCGTCCTCGACCGTCAGCGGCCGGCGCTCCTCGAGCCGCCGCAGAAACTGCTTGTGCCAGCGCGCCACCAGCGGCGCCCCATCGGCGATGCGCCGCGCCGTGGCATAGGCCTCCTCTGTGACCTGCGCGTCCGCAACCACCCGAGTCACCAAGCCCTTCGCCAGCGCCTCCTCCGCGCCGAACACGCGCCCCTCGAGCAGGATCTCGAGGGTGGCGGCCCGCCCGACCAGAGAATGCAGGATCTGCATCTCGCGCGGGCCGAGGGTCAGCCCCAGCTTGTTGATGGGGATGCCGAAGCGGCTGGAGGTCCCGCACACGCGCAGGTCGCAAAGCCCTGCGATCTCCAGCCCGCCCCCGACACAGATGCCGTGGATCATCGCCACCATCGGGTGTCGGCAGCGGTACAGCGACTCCAGCGCCCGGTGGTGGACGCTGCCATAGGCGCGCGCCTGCTCGACGTTGGAGCGCTCGTTCTCGAACTCGGAGATGTCGTTGCCGGGCGCAAAGGACTTCTCGCCGGCGCCGCGCAGCACCAGGCAGCGCAGGCCCTCATCCGCCGACAGGGCGTCGACGGTCTCGCCGAGCAGCTTCCACATCGGCTTGGTCAGGGCGTTGAGCTTCTCGGGGCGATTGAGCACCACAGTCGCGATGTCCCCGTCGCGCTCCACCAGGATCGGGTCTGACATACGGGCTCCTCTGCCGAATCAGTCGTAGAACAGGTGCACCAGGGACATCGGCACCGCCGGTACGTAGGTCACCAGCAGGAGCACGAAGAACAGCACGGCCACGAAGCGGAGATTGACCTTGCTCACTTCCCAGATGTCCGCCTTGGCGATCGAGCAGGCCGTGGTGAGCACGCTCGCCACCGGCGGCGTCTGCTGCCCCAGCCCCAGATTGATGGTGACGATCAGGCCGAAGTGCACCGGGTCGATGCCCACCGCGTGCACCAGAGGCAGCACCACCGGCACCACCAGGATGATGGCCGCGGCCGAGTGCAGGAACAGGCCCAGAAACAGGAACAGCACGTTCAGCAGGGCCAGCACCAGCCACTTGTTCTGGGTCAGCCCGGCCACCGCGGCCGCCAGCTTCTGCGGCGCCTGGATCTCCGTGAGATACACCCCGAGCAGGGCCGAGGCGGCGACCAGCAGCATGACCACGGCGGTCTGCACCCCGCCCTCGATCATGGCTGCCTTGAGGTGCGGCCAGTCCAACTCGCGATAGACGAACAGCCCGATGAACAGCGCCGCGACCACCGCCAGGGCCGCGCCCTCGGTGGCGGTGACCAGGCCACCGAAGATGCCCACGAGGATGATCATCGGCAGCAGCAGCGCCCAAGAGGCCTCTTTGAAGGTGGTCCATACCCGCGAGAGCTGGAAGGACTCCTCCACGGGGAAGTTGTGGCGCCGGGCGAATCCGTAGGCGACCGCCATCAGCAGAACGCCGCCGAGCACGCCGGGGATGATGCCCGCCACGAACACCTTGACCACCGAGGTGTCGGCCATCGCCGCGTAGAGGATCATCGGGATGGACGGGGGGATGATCACGGCCAGGGTCGCCGACGAGGACAGGACCGCCGCGGAGAACTCCTTGCTGTAGCCTTTCTTCCTCATCGAGGGGATCAGGATCGAGCCCAGCGCCGCCACGTCGGCCACGGCGGAACCGGAGATCTCCGCGAAGAACAGCGAGGTGGCGATTCCGACCAGCGACAGGCCGCCACGGATGAAGCCGAGCATGGCGGAGGCGAAATTTATCAGCCGCCGTGAGATGCCCGAGGCATTCATGATGGCGCCTGCGAGGATGAACAGCGGAATCGCGATCAGCGGGAAGCTGGTCGCGCCGTTGAACATGGTGACCGGCAGGTTGTACATCGCATCGCTGCCACCGCTGAGGAACATCGCCAGCACGGCCGTTGCACCGAGCGCCACCGCGATGGGCACGTTGATCAGCACCAGCGCCAGGACGGCGACGAACAGCACCACCGCATTCATGAGCGGGCCCCCTCTGCCTCGACGGCCTCAGCGCCGGGCTCGGGCCGGCCGGCCCGCGCCGCCGCAATGACCTCCGGCAACACCAGCAGCTCGGCGACGATGAACAAAACGGCGCCGATCGGGATCACCGACTGGGTGAGTTCCACCGGCACGGGCACGCTGACCAGGGTGTCGCCCGCCAGCAGGTCGAGGATCACGTAGCCGTACCAGGCCAGCAGGATGAAGAAGGTGAACACGCACAGCTCACCGAACAGGACCACGGGCACGCGCAGCGCGGGCGGCATGCCCTGCACCAGCCCGGGAAAACTGATATGGGCCCGCTTGACGGCGGCCAGGGCGGCGCCGTAGTAGGTGAGCCACGCCAGCATCACCGAGGCCACCTCGTCATACCAGGCGAGCGGGGAGCCGGCGGCGCGGTAGATGATGCCGACGATGACCGTGACGGCCAGGATCAGCAGCATGGCGACCACCACGAATTCCATCAGTGCTTCGAAAGCGCGACGCAGCTTGGCCAAACTCATGAACGCTCTCCGGGGTCGGGGAAGCGCCCACCCCTCGCGGGGTGGGCGTCCACGGTCTTGCGCGAGGGACCGCACGCTCAGGAGCCGGACTTGCCCAGCTTCAGTGCGGTGTCGATCATCTCCCGTCCGGAGGGGACCTCCTTGGAGAACTCGTCGTAGATGGGTTTGCTGGCCTTGATGAAGGCCTGCTTGTCGGCCTCGTTGACCTGGATGCCGCCCGCCTTGAGCTTCCCGAGCAGTTCCTTGTCCTTGGCCGCGGCCGTTTTGTAGACGAAGGACTGCATGTCACTGGCGGTCTGCTCGAGCACCTTGCGCACGTCCTTGGGCAGCGTCTTCCACTTGCGGGCCGAGACCACGACGTAGGCCGGGGTATAGACGTGGCCGGTCATGGAAAGATACTTCTGCACCTCCTGGAACTTCTGCGAGTAGATCTGGATGAGCGGGTTTTCCTGCCCGTCCATGACACCGGTCTGCAAGGCCACGAACACCTCCGAGAGCGCCATCGGCGAGGGGTTGGCGCCATAGGCCTGGAACATCTTCACCCGCCACTTGCCCTTCGGGGTGCGCAGCTTGATGCCCTGCAGGTCCGCCGGCTTGACGATCGGACGCACGTTGTTGGTGATCTGCCGGAAGCCGTTCTCCCACACGCCGATGATCTTGTAGCCCTTCTTCTCGGCCAGCGGCGCGAGCTTGGGCATGACGATCTTGTCGGCGATCCGCTTCATGTGGTCGCGGTCCTTGACCAGATAGGGCATCTCGAACAGCCCGAACTCCGGCACCACCGAGGACATCACGGTGGACGGCAGGGCGAAGTCCACGGTGCCGAGCTTGACCTTCTGCAGCAGCTCCTTGTCGCCACCGAGCTGGCTCGATCCGTACACCACCACCTTCGCCTTGTTGCCCAGCTTGGCATTGGCCCGCTTGGCGAACTCCTCGGCGGAAATGGCGAACAGGGAACCGGGCGCACCCACGTGCCCGAACTTGAGTTCCATCGGCGCGGCCTGCACGGCACCGGGCGTCAGGACGAGGGTGGCCAATGCCACCAGAGCCGCGCTCAGCACGGCCGTCAGTCGCTTCTCCATCTGTGCTCCTCCTCTGGTTCTCCGGTCGGCGGGCCAAAAAACCGGGGCCCGAAGCTCTTGTGGTGTCGTTATTTCGTTGTGGTCGGCTCGCGCACTGCACCGGCCCGCGAGCGCAGGGACACCGTCGGCCTTCAGGCCGAGCGCGCCGCCTGCACGTCCTGCCCACCGCGCTTGATCTCGGCGAGGTAGGTCATGGCTGCGTCCACACCGCCCTTGCGGTGCGGCACGCCGGCGAGTTCCAGGCCCATTTCCACGCCGGCGAGCGTGCCGCACAGCGTCAGCTCATTGAAATCGCCCAGGTGGCCGATGCGGAAGACCTTGTTCTTGACCTTGCCCAGGCCGCTGCCCAGAGACATGTTGAAGGCCTCCAGCACGGCGTTGCGAAACGCCACTTCGTCATGGCCCTCGGGCATGAGCACGGCGGTGAGCGAGTTGCTGTACTCCGCAGGCTCCTGGCACAGCAGTTCCAGACCCCAGCCGCGGACCGCACGGCGGGTCGCCTCAGCGAAGCGGCGGTGGCGCTCGAAGACGTTCTCCAGGCCTTCCTCGAGCAGCATGGTGAGCGCCTCGCGCAGGCCGTAAAGAAGGTTGGTCGCGGGCGTGTAGGGGAAAAAGCCGTTGCGGTTGGCGGCGATCATCTCGTCCCAGGCCCAGTAGGACCTGGGCAGCCCGGCCGTCTTCGCCGCGGCCAGGGCCTTGTCGCTGACGGCATTGAAACTCAGCCCGGGCGGCAACATGAGCCCCTTCTGCGAGCCGGCCACGGTCACGTCCACGCCCCATTCGTCCTGGCGGTAGTCGATGGAGCCAAGCGAGGAAATGGTGTCGACCATCAGCAGGGCCGGATGACCGGCGCCGTCCATGGCCTCGCGTATCTCGGGAATGCGGCTGGTGACGCCGGTGGAGGTCTCGTTATGCACGACCATCACCGCCTTGATCGCGCAGTCCCCGTCCTCGGCGAGCTTGCGCTCGACGAGGGCCGGGTCCACCCCGCGGCGCCAGTCGCCGGCAACGAAATCCACCTCCAACCCGAGGCGCTGCGCCATCTGCCGCCAGAGGGTGGCGAACTGCCCGGTCTCGAACATCAATACCCGATCGCCCGGTGAGAGCGTGTTCACCAGCGCCGCCTCCCACGCGCCCGTGCCGCTCGCGGGGTAGATGATGACCTCGCCCCGGGTGCGGAAGATCTCGTGCAGCCCCGCCAGGCATTCCTTGGCGAGGGCGGCGAAGTCGGGGCCGCGATGGTCGATCGTCGGGTGGTCCATGGCCCGCAGCACCCGATCGGGGACGTTGGTGGGCCCGGGGATCTGCAGGAAATGGCGGCCGCTCGGTACGGACATGATATTGGGTCTCCCTGGTGGTCCCGCCGGCACGGGGTAAAGCCCCCCGCCCCTTAGTAGTCTTTGTAGTACACGAATGCAAAATATGAAATATTGTATACAATCATTTGCGAGCGACCTGCAAGCCGGACTGCCGCTTCGAATACGGATCAACGGCTTGCCGAGCTCCTCGAGGGAGGATCGACCGTCATGGGCCGTGATTCAGGCGCTTTTGGTGGAAGCAGCTTTGCCCGCCGCCTGCGGGCGGAGATGGAGGGCGAGGTCCTGTTCGACACCTTCAGCCGGGGGCGCTACAGCACCGACGCATCGATCTATCAGATCATGCCGATCGGCGTGGTGGTGCCGCGCAGCGCCGAGGACGCGCGCCGCGCCCTGGCGGTCGCCCGCGATGCGGGCGTGCCCCTGCTGCCGCGCGGCGGCGGCACTTCGCAATGCGGCCAGAGCGTCGGCGAAGCGCTGGTCATCGACAACAGCAAGCACCTGAACCGGGTCACGCACTTCGATGCGCCGGCACGCCGCGTCACGGTGCAGCCGGGCATCGTCCTCGACGCGCTCAACCGCTATCTCAAACCCCACGGGCTGTTCTATCCGGTGGACGTCTCCACCGCCAGCCGCGCCACCATCGGCGGCATGACCGGCAACAACAGCTGCGGCTCGCGCTCCATCCGCTACGGCAACATGGTGCATAACGTGCGCGCCATCGATGCCGTGCTCGCCGACGGCGCGCGCCTGCGCTTCGCCGAGGTGGGGGGCAGCGAGGCGGTGCTGCCGCCGCGCTACCGCGAGTTGCTCGGCAGCCTGCGCGCCCTGTACGCCGAACAGGAGACCGAGATCGCGCGGCGCTTCCCGAAGCTGCTGCGCCGCGTCGGCGGCTACAACATCGACGCCATCTCCGAGGGCGCCTTCAACATGGCGGAGCTGCTGGTGGGCTCGGAAGGCACGCTCGCCTATTTCGAGGAGATCGAGCTGGAGCTGCAGCCGATCCCGCCGCACAAGGTGCTGGGGGTCTGCCACTTTCCCCGCTTCTACGATGCCATGGATGCCACGCAGCACCTCGTGCAGCTGGACCCCGCGGCGGTGGAACTGGTCGATCGCACCATGATCGATCTGGCCCGCGAGAGCGCCGCCTTCCGGCCCACCGTCGAGCGCTTCATGAAGGGCGAGCCCGAGGCCCTGCTGCTGGTGGAGTTCGCGGGCGAGGACCGGGACGAACAGCTGCGCCGGCTGCACCGGCTGGGCGAGCTGCTGGGCGAGCTCGGCTTCCCCGACGCGGTGGTGGAGATCGTCGATCCGGCCCTGCAGCGCGACACCTGGGAGGTGCGCAAGGCGGGACTCAACATCATGATGTCCATGAAGGGCGACGGCAAACCGGTGTCTTTCATCGAGGACTGCGCGGTGCCGCTGGAGGATCTGGCCGAGTACACCGATCGGCTCACGCGCGTGTTCGAGAAGCACGGCACCCGCGGCACCTGGTACGCCCACGCCTCGGTCGGCTGCCTGCACGTGCGGCCGGTGCTGAACATGAAGGAGGCGGACGGGGCGAAGAAGATGCGCGCCATCGCCGAGGAGGCCTTCGCCATGGTGCGCGAGTACAAGGGCTCGCACTCCGGCGAGCACGGCGACGGCATCGTGCGCTCGGAATGGCACGAGCCGATGTTCGGCCAGCGCATCGTGCGCGCCTTCGAGGCGGTCAAGGACGCCTTCGACCCGCGCGGCCTGATGAATCCGGGCAAGATCGTGCGGGCCCCGAAGATGGACGATCGCACGCTGTTCCGCTACAAGCCCGACTACCGGCCCCGGCCCCTCGACAGCGCACTGGACTGGTCGGCTTGGGGCGGCTTCGCGGGCGCCGTGGAGATGTGCAACAACAACGGTGCCTGCCGCAAGGCGGCGCCCGGCGTCATGTGTCCCTCCTTCCGGGCCACCGGCGAGGAGCAGCACCTCACCCGCGGCCGCGCCAACAGCCTGCGCCTCGCCCTCACCGGCCAGCTCGGGCCCGAGGCCCTCACCTCCGAGGCGATGCACGCCACCCTGGACCTGTGCGTCGGCTGCAAGGGCTGCAAGCGCGAATGCCCCACCGGCGTGGACATGGCGCGCATGAAGACCGAGTTCCTGTACCACTACCACCAGCGCCATGCGCGCCGTCTCAAGGACCGCCTCGTCGCCTGGCTGCCGCACTATGCGCCCGCCGCCAGCCGGCTGGCGCCGCTGCTGAACCTGCGCAACCGCAGCCGCGTGCTGCGCTGGGCCGGGGAACGCACGCTCGGCTTCAGCGCCCGGCGCTCGCTGCCCGCATGGAGCCGCCGGCCGTTCGTCGCCCCGGCCGCGCCGCCGGCCGGCAGCCGCGGCGAAGTGGTCCTGCTGGTGGACACCTTCAATCGCTGGTTCGAGCCCGGCAACGCCCAGGCGGCGCTCGAGGTGCTCGGCGCCGCCGGCTACACCGTGCACTGCGCGGCGGCGCCCGGCGAGCCCCGCCCGCTGTGCTGCGGACGCACCTTCCTGGCCCAGGGCATGGTCGAGCAGGCGCGCAGCGAGGCGCGGCGCACGCTCGCCGCGCTGCTGCCCCACGCCGAGCGCGGCGTGCCCATCGTCGGGCTGGAGCCCTCCTGCCTGCTGACGCTGCGCGACGAATTCCAGGCCCTGCTGCCCGGCGAGCCGAGTGATACCCTCGCCGCCCAGGCGCTGCTGTTGGAGGAATTTCTGGCGCGCGAACACGCCGCCGGCCGTTTGCAGTTAGAATTGGCCCCACTCCCCGCGCGCCGCGCCCTGCTGCACGGGCATTGTCACCAGAAGGCCTTCGGCGCCATGCCCGCGATGCAGACGGCACTCGCCCTGGTGCCCGAGCTGGAGGTCGCGACCGTCGACTCCGGCTGCTGCGGGATGGCCGGCGCCTTCGGCTACGAGGCGGCGCACTACGATGTGTCCATGCGGATGGCCGAGCTCGACCTGCTCCCGGCCGTGCGCCGGAGCGACCGCGCGCAGCTGCTGGTCGCCAACGGCACCAGCTGCCGCCACCAGATCCATGACGGCACGGGACGCGACGCCCTGCATGTCGCGCGCGTGCTGCACAACGCCCTTCGGAAATGAGCGAGACCAACATGCCCGACAAGCGAGGTATCTCACCGCCGCTGGACGAGGGGCCCCGCAAGCGGACGGCCACGCGCGGCGTACAACCGATCCGCCGCGCCTCTCTGCACCAGGAGGTGGTGCACCGCGTGCGCGAGATGATCTTCGAAGGCGACTTGGCGCCTGGCGCACGCGTGCCCGAGCGCATGCTCTGCGAGCGCTTCGGGATCTCGCGCACACCGCTGCGCGAGGCGCTGATGGTGCTCGCCGCCGAGGGCGTCATCGACCTGTCCCCGCACCGCGGCGCCACCGTCTCCAAACTCAGTCCCGAGGAACTGGACGACATGTTCCAGGTCATGGAGTCGCTGGAGGGGCTGGCGGGCGAGCTGGCCTGTGCGCGCATTACCGACGCGGAGATCGAGGAGATCCGCGCCATGCACGGCGAGATGCGGGCGCACTATGATCGCGGCGAGCGCCTCGCCTACTTCCAGCTCAACCAGCGCATCCACCACCGCCTCGTGGAGGTCGCCCGCAATCCGGTGCTGCTGGACGTCTACACCGGCCTCAGCGGCCGTATCCGCCGGGCCCGCTATCTCGCGAACATGGACAGCGACCGCTGGCGTCAGGCAATTGAGGAACACGAGGAGATCCTCGCGACCCTCGCGGCGCGCGACGGGGCGCGCCTGTCGCAAGTGCTTAAAGATCACCTGCAGCACAAGTATGATGTGCTGAGAACGGTGCTGCTCAAGGAACAATCCTGAGCCCGGCACCGGACAGAGGCCTGCTCCGATGAACCACGCCCGCGTATCCTGCTCCGCCCTGCTGATCCGCTACGCCTACCTGTTCCGAGGCCTGCACGGCCCCGCCCTGAAGGGCCTGGTCGAGCGCCACGCCGAGCGGCTCGGGGGCCTTTGCGCCCGTCTCGACGAGCAGCTGAGCACGGAGCAGAAGCGACGCTTCGCCTTCAATCGCCTCGAGGAGCGCGGCGACGGCCTGATCCTGTGCTGGGACCTGGGGGATGTCTGGCACCCCCCCATCTTCGAGGGGCGTCTGGCCGAAGAGGGCGCCGATCCCACCGGTGCCCTGCCCTGCTGCATCGAACCCGACCCCAGCCGCTCCATCCTCGGCGAACGCAGCGGCTGCCTGCGACTCTGCGGCTGAGCCCGGCCCTCAGCCCGCCGCCCGCCGTCGCGCACCGAGATGCTCGCGCCAGAGGGCGAGAGCCAGCCGCTGCGCCTCGGCCGGCGAGGCGGCATGGCCGAGCAGGTGCAGGGCGATGGCCGCCGTGCCCACGAGCGCCGTTTCCCCGTATTCGTCACTGCGCTCGCCGTGCCAGACGGCGAGCAGGGCGTCCACCTCCAGCCGGGCCGGGCGGCGGTGGCGCCGGGCAAACGAGGCCCGCCAGTCGATGGAGCGGCACCCGCCCGCGGGGGTCCATGCCAGGACCGCCGCCGGTGCGTCGGGGTTGCGTTCGGCCTCGCCTCCCTCGCCCTTGAACACGGCGACCCGCGTGTCGCCAAGCAAGGCGGCCGTCTGCTGGTGGACCGCATCGTAGCCGGGGTGAAAGATGCCCTGCAGCGAGTGCGGCGCGGCCGCCGGGTTCAGCATCCGCACCAGGCTGTGCACCGGCGAGCGCAGACCCAGCACCGCCTTCAGATCGATGAGCCGCTGCAGCGGCGGCGAGACCACCTCCAGCGGCAGATAGGCGAAGGCCCGCGCGCGCAGGTCCGCCTCGGCGGCCGCCCACGAGGGCGCCGCGGCGATCCCCAGCCGTTGCAGGACGGCGGCGGCATAGAGGCGCCCCGGGGCGTTGCCGCCGGCGCCGTGCATCAATATGCGGATTCCCTGCCGGGCGAGCAGCAGCGCGGCAAGCAGATACCAGGGCAGATGGCGGCGCTTGCCGGCGTAGCTCGGCCAGTCGAGCTCGACGATGCCGCGCAGCGGAGCGCGCAGGCTGTCGCGTGCTGCCGCCACCATGCCCGCCAGCTCGTCGGGCGTCTCCTCCCTGACGCGGAGCAGCATGAGAAAGGCGCCGATCTGCTCGGGCGTGGCGTCCCCACGGAGGAGCATCGCCATCGCGGCCCGGGCCTCGTCCCGATGCAGGGAGCGGGCGCCGCGCCGACCGCGCCCGAGCACGCGCACGTAGGCGGCAAAGGGATGCTCGCAGGACGCGTTCACGGCGCCGCTCAGCCGGTCGCTC
Source organism: uncultured Gammaproteobacteria bacterium (assembly GCA_963779865.1). Classification (GTDB taxonomy): domain Bacteria; phylum Pseudomonadota; class Gammaproteobacteria; order CAVZZX01; family CAVZZX01; genus CAVZZX01. The sequence continues at coordinate 10,335 of CAVZZX010000001.1, forward strand.
GCAGCGGCTGCAGTGCGGTCGCCGCCGGCGGGGCGAACCAGGTCAGGGACTCGCGCAGCCGGACCACGTCGCCGACGATGATCAGCGCGGGGCTGCGCACCTCCGCGGCGCGGACCCGCTCCGAGAGATCGGCCAGCGTCGCCGCGATCACCCGCTGGCCGGCGGTGGTGCCTTGCTCGATCACCGCGGCGGGCGTCTCCGGCGCCAGGCCGTGGCGGCACAGCTCGGCCGCGATCAGCGCGAGATTTCGCAGCCCCATATAGAACACGAGGGTCTGCCGGGGACGCGCCAGCGCAGACCAGTCGACCTGCGGGGGCCCGTCGCGCCCGTGGCCGGTCACGAAGACGCAGGCCTGGGCGTGATCGCGATGCGTCAGGGGGATCCCGGCATAGGCCGCACAGCCGCTGGCGGCGGTGATGCCGGGCACCACTTCGAAGGGGATCCCCTGGGCGGCAAGCCCGGCGATCTCCTCGCCGCCGCGGCCGAACACGAAGGGGTCGCCGCCCTTCAGGCGAAGCACGCGTTTACCGGCGCGGGCGAGACGCACCATCAGGTCGGTGATCTCCTGCTGGTCGAGCGCGTGGCGCGAGCGCGACTTGCCGACATACACGCGTTCGGCTTCGCGCCGAACGAGGTCCAGGACGGGGGCGGCCACCAGCCGGTCGTACAACACAACGTCGGCACGCTGCATCAGGCGCAGGGCGCGAAAGGTCAGCAGGTCGGGGTCACCCGGGCCGGCGCCCACCAGCCACACCGCGCCACCCGTGGGGGCGCCGGCCCCAAGCGCTGCATTCAGCGCATGCTCGGCCTGTGCCTCGTCGCCGCGCAGCACGGCCTCCCCGATCGGACCCTCCAGCGCATCCTCCCAGAAGCGACGCCGTTCGAGGAGGCTGGCAAAGCGGCGCTTCACCGCCTGTCGATGCGCGCCGGCGAAGGCCGCCAGATGCCCGTAGGCCGCCGGAATCAGAGACTCGAGGCGGACGCGCAACGCCCGCGCCAGCAGCGGCGCCCGGCCCCCGCTCGAGACCGCCACGAGCAGCGGACTGCGGTCCACGATCGCCGGCAGCACGAAGCTGCACAGCTCCGGCGCGTCCGCCACGTTGACCGGCAGACGGCGGGCACGGGCGTGCTCCGAGACGAAGCGATTGACCAGCGGCCGGTCGGTCGCGGCGACCACGAGGGCGCAGCCTTCCAGATCGCTCGCCGCGAACTCGCGAACCCTGCAGATCACCTCTCCCGCTGCGCGCCGCCGTTCCAGCTCCTCGCCGATCCGTGGCGCGACCACCGTGATCCGCGCCCCGGCGCGCAGCAGCAGTTCCGCCTTGCGCGCCGCCACCGCCCCGCCGCCGACCAGCAGGCAAGGCGCGTCGACGAGCTTCATGAAGATTGGCAGATAGTCCATACGCACACCTCCGCGGCTCAGGCGGCCGCCTCGTCGCGGCCGGCGGCCGCAAGCAACTGTCTCAATTCGGGGATGCATGACCCGCAGCCGGTGCCGGCCCCGAGCGCCGCCCCGAGTGCGTCCACGCTGGCGAGCCCCTGCTCGGCGATAGCCCGCTCCAGGGTGGCGCGCCGCACCGCGAAGCAGGCGCATACCGGCTGGCTGGTGTCGGCCGCTTCGCCCGCCGGGGCGCCCGCGAGCAGGTCGTGACGGGTGCGTGCAGCGAGCCGCTGTTCGCCCGTGAAGAGGGCCTCCAGCCAGGCGGGCGCGGACACCGGGCTGCCCGCCTCGATGAACAGGCACGCTTCCAGACGCCCCTCGCGCAGACGCGCGGCGCGGTAGCGGCCCGCGCCCGGATCGAAGAATTCCAGCCAGTCCCCGGCGCCGGGCAACAGAGCCCAGGCGCGCGCCGGCCAGGCTTGGACGTCGGCCTCGACGGCAAAATCCGTGCGCCAGCCGCCCTCGACGCGGGTGCGTACCCAGTAGTCCAGCGTCCCGCCCGCCAGCGGCTTGCGACTGAGCGCGAAGCCCTGAGCGCGCGGGCGCCACGCACGCAGCCGCACCGGAGCGTGCTTGGATTCGGGCTGTCCGGAGTGCGGGTCGAGGTGCGCGGGGACCAGCGCCCCCACCCGCGCCCGGCTGGCGAACTGCGCGTTCCAGTGCATGGGCACGAACACCGTGCCGCGCTGCTGCTCGTCGGTGAGGTGCGCCCGGGCGTGCAGCGCGCCTTCGGTGGAACACAGCTCCACCAAATCGCCGCTGCGCAGGCCGTGCACCGCTGCATCGTCCGGGTGGACGCTCACGCAGGGTCCGGGGGTGTGGCTGCTCAGCCGGGGGACGGCGCCGGTGCGCGTCATGGTGTGCCACTGATCGCGCACGCGCCCGGTATTGAGCACCAGGGGGTACTCGACCGAGGCGCCCGCGGCCGGCAGGCGCGGTCGCAGCGCCATGAAGCGCGCGCGCCGATCGGCGGTGGCGAAGCGCCCGTCCGCGAACAGGCGCGCGGTGCCGTGCGGCGCGGTCCCCGTAACCGGCCACTGCACCGGCGTCAGCGCGTCGTAGGCGGCGGCGTCGAGCGTGGCCAGGGCACTGATGTCAAAGCAGCGGCTGCCGTCGTTCTCGTAGCCCGAGAGGCGCGCGTGCTCGCGAAAGATCTCCGCCGGGCCGTCGTAGGCGAAGGCGCGGGAAAAGCCGAGGCGCTGCGCCACACGGCTCACGATCCACCAGTCCGGCCGCGCCTCTCCGGGCAAGCGCAGGAAGGCGCGCTGACGCGAGATGCGCCGCTCCGAATTGGTGACGGTGCCGCTCTTTTCCCCCCAGGCGGCGGCCGGCAGAAGAACGTCCGCGCAGTCGGCCGTGTCGCTGGCGCGCACGCACTCGGACACGACGACGAACTCGCAGTCCCGCAGCGCGGCGCGAACGCGGTCGGCGGCCGGCAGACTCACCACCGGATTGGTCCCCATGATCCAGACCGCCTTGATTCGGCCATCGGCGATCCGCCCGAACATCTCCACCGCCTTCGGGCCGGGTGCGCTCGCCACCTGCGGCGCGTCCCAGAAGCGGCGCAGACGTTCGACGTTCTCCGGCGTGAACTCCATGTGGGCGGCCAGCGTGCTGGCGAGACCGCCGACCTCCCGCCCCCCCATGGCATTGGGTTGCCCGGTCAGAGACAGGGGTCCGGCACCGGGGCGTCCGATGCGCCCGGTGGCCAGATGCACGTTGATGATGGCGTTGACCTTGTCGGTGCCGCTGCTCGACTGGTTCACACCCTGGGAGAAGGCCGTGACGGCGCGCGGGCTCGCCGCGAACAGGGCGAAGAAGCGCGCCACCTGTGCCGCGGGCAGTCCACAGGCCTGCGCCACGTCGGCGATGTCCGGGGCCGCCGCCACCGCCTCGGCGAGCGCCGCGTCAAAGCCGTGCGTGTGGCGCTCGACGAAGCCGCGGTCCACCGCCCCGACACGCTGGAGATAGACCAGCAGGCCCGAAAACAGCACCGCATCGCTGCCAGGCCTCAGCGCGAGGTGAAGATCGGCCTGCTCGCAGGTGGCGGTCCGCCGCGGGTCGATCACCACCACGCGCGTGCCGCGAACCCGCCGCGCCGCGACGATGCGCTGATGGAGGACCGGATGACACCAGGCTGCATTGGATCCGACCAGCACCACCAGGTCCGCCTCGTCGAGGTCCGCATAGCAGCCCGGCACGAGGTCGGCGCCGAAGGCCCGCTTCTGACCGGCCACTGCCGAGGCCATGCACAGCCGCGAATTGGTGTCGATGTTGGCGCTGCCGATGAAGCCCTTCATCAGCTTGTTCGCCACGTAGTAGTCCTCGGTGAGCAGCTGTCCGGAGACGTAGAAGGCCACCGCATCGGGACCGTGGCGCGCGATCACGTCGGCGAAGCGCCTCGCCACCGTGTCGAGGGCCTCGTCCCAGCTACAGCGCCGTCCGCCGATCTCCGGGTGCAGGAGGCGACCATCGAGCCCGAGCGTCTCGGCCAGGGCCGCCCCCTTGGAACAGACCCGCCCGCGGTTCGCCGGGTGGGCGGGATCGGGCACGATGCGCGTGCCCGGGGGGTCGCCCTCCGCATGCAGGCCGCAGCCGACGCCGCAATAGGGACAGGTGGTGCGCGTCATCCCGGCCATGATTCACCCGGCCGCGGCCGAGGCGGAGAGCGTCGCGGCGTGCTCGACCGCGAGCCACACGACGCCGTCGCGAACGCGGACCCGATAGCCGGGGGTGGCGCCCTCGTCGGGGGCACAGGCGGTGCCCGAATCGAGGGCGATGCGCCACTCGTGCAGCGGGCAGGTCACCTGTCGCCCGCAAACGATGCCCTGCGACAGCGGCCCGCCGCGATGCGGACAGCGATCCCGCAGGGCGAAGACTTCGTCCCCGGCGGTGCGGAACAGGGCGATGCGCTCGCCGGCGTATTCCAGGGTGCGGGCGCCGCGGGGCGGAATGTCCTCGATACGTCCGGCTTCGAACCAGTTCATTGCCTCGTCCTCCATCTGGATCACCCCGCCCGCCGCAGCGCCGCGAACTCGTGAGCCTCGGCACCCGCGGCGCGCTCAGCCCAGGGGTCGCGCTGCGCGTGGCGCTGGGCGTGGGCGAAGCGCTCGGCGAGGGCCCGCCGCCCCTCGGGGTCGTCCAACAGCCGTTCTTTCACACAGGCGAGGCCCACCCGTTCCAGCCAGGGGGCGGTGCGCTCCAGGTAGTGCGCCTCCTCGCGGTAGAGCTGGATGAAGGCGGCGCTGTACTCGAGCACCTCGGCCTCGCTGCCGACCTTGCACAGGAAATCGGTGGCGCGGACCTTCACCCCGCCGTTGCCGCCCACGTGCAGCTCCCAACCCGAGTCCACGGCGACCACGCCGAAGTCCTTGATGGTCGCCTCGGCGCAGTTGCGCGGGCAGCCCGAGACCGCCATCTTGAACTTGTGCGGCATCCACGCGCCCCAGCTCATCCTCTCCAGCGCGATGCCCATGGCGGTGGAGTCCTGCGTGCCGAAGCGGCACCACTCCTGCCCCACGCAGGTCTTCACCGTGCGCAGGGCCTTGCCGTAGGCATGCCCGGAGACGAAGCCGGCACGGCTGAGATCGCCCCACATGCGCGGCAGGTCCTCCTTGCGCACGCCGAGCAGGTCGATGCGCTGGCCGCCGGTGATCTTCACCGTGGGCACCTCGTAGCGCTCGGCCACCTCGGCGATGGCGCGCAGCTCGGCGGGACTGGTCACGCCGCCCCAGATGCGCGGCACGACCGAGAAGCTGCCGTCCTTCTGAATGTTTCCGTGGGCGCGCTCGTTGATGAAGCGCGATTGCGGGTCGTCCCGGTATTCGCCCGGCCAGGCGCACAACAGGTAGTAATTCAAGGCCGGGCGGCACTTGCTGCAGCCATCGGGATGGCTCCACTCCAGGAAGGCGGTGACGGCGGGGATGTCCTTCAGACCCTGCTCACGGATCGTGCGCCGCACCTCGTCGTGGGTGTACTCGGTGCAGGGGCAGAGGGCCTTCTTCTTCGGCGCGGTCGAGTAGTCGCTGCCCAGGGTGGAGGCGAGGATCTCCTCCACCAGCGCCGTGCACGAGCCGCAGGAGCTCGACGCCTTGGTGTGCGCGCGCACCTCCTCGAGCGTGAACAGGCCCTTCGCGCCGATGGCCTGCACGATGTCGCCCTTGCACACGCCGTTGCAGCCACAGACCTCGGCTGCGTCGGCGAGCGCCGCGGCACGGTGGCCCTCCCCGTGTCCCGCGTCGCCAAGATGGCTCTGACCGAACAGCAGGCGCTCGCGCAAGGCCGAGATGTCCGTGCCGTCGCGCATGAGCTGGAAGTACCACGCGCCGTCGAGCGTATCGCCATAGAGCAGCGCACCCTCGATGCGCCCATCCCTCACCACGAGCTTCTTGTAGACGCCCTGCGCGGGATCCTGCAGAACGATGGCCTCGCTGTCTTCGCCACCGATGAAGTCGCCGGCCGAGAACAGGTCGATGCCCGTCACCTTGAGCTTGGTCGAGGTCAACGAGCCGTCGTACCGTCTGCTCCCGAGCCGGGCGAGATGATTCGCGCAGACCTTCGCCTGCTCGAACAGAGGCGCCACGAGCCCGTAGGTGGCGCCGCGATGCTGCGCACACTCGCCGACCGCGTAGATGCGCGGGTCGAAGGTCTGCATGTTGTCGTCCACACGCACACCGCGCTCGCAGTGCAGGCCGGCGCCGCGGGCCAGCTCGATCTCCGGCCGGATGCCCACGGCCATGACCACGAGATCGGCCTCGATCTCCTCACCGTCCGCGAAGCGCACCCCGCGCACCCGCGCCTCGCCGGGAATGGCGGCGGTGCGGTGCGCCAGCCGAAGCTCGACCCCGCGCTCGCGCAGGGACCCGGCGAGCATGCCGCCGGCGACCGCGTCGAGCTGGCGATCCATCAATACCTCGCCGAGATGCACGACGGTCACATCCATGCCCTGACGCATAAGACCGTGGGCGGCCTCGAGCCCGAGCAGGCCGCCGCCGATCACCACCGCCTTGCGGCCGCTCGCGCTCGCCGAAAGCATGCTCTCCACATCGGCAATGTCGCGGAAGCCGACCACCCCCGGCAGCTCGGCACCGGGCACCGGCAGCACCACCGGCCGCGAACCGGTGGCGAGGAGCAGACGGTCATACTCGACTTCCCGGCCGTCGGCGCCGAGCACACGGCGCCGGCCGCGCTGGATTTCGGTCACCGCCACCCCCTTGTGCAGAGTGATGCCCCGTTCGGCGTACCAGAGGTCGTCGTTGAGCATGATCTCCTCGACCGCCTTCTCGCCGGCGAGCACGGGCGAGAGCATGATGCGGTTGTAGTTGCCATGGGGCTCGGCCCCGAAGACCGTGATCTCGTAGGCGTCCGGCGCGAGGGCGAGCAACTCTTCGAGCGTGCGCACACCTGCCATCCCGTTGCCGATCAGTACCAGCTTCTGTTTCATCGACTTCACCTCCTTCACGCTCACGCCTGCGCCGCTCCGGCGGCATCGCCGTCGGCAATAACCACTTCACCGTTGAGGCTGGCCAGGGCCTCGAGCGACACCTCGCAGGCCCCCATCCCGAGTTGCTGCAGGTAGGCGAGCGGACGCGCCGGGTCGAACCAGCCGCCATCCAGGAAGGCGTCGCTGCCCATGGCCAGCGGCGCGGGGCGGGCCTGCGCGAGCGTCCATGTATCCGCGTTGAGCCCTTCGGGCTTGGCGTCGATCACCGGCGCGGCGACGCCGCTCAGGCGGGCCGCCTCCCGATAGATGTCCGGACGGTAGCTGCGCGCGGCGGCCAGCCCGACGTCCACGGCGCGGTCGATCTGTCCCCAGCGGTACATCTGAGTGAGGAACCAGACCGCGTGCGAGCGCCAGGGGAAGTTCGCCGCGCAACGGTGGAAGACGTTGAAGTCCGGGTGTGCCTGCGGCGGACGCTCGGGGTCGTATTGGACGCGGTCGGTCAGCGCCAGGCGCACGTCCTCCGACGGGGCGTTCACGTAGCCCCCGCGCACGAGAAGCTCGGCGGCCTGCTCGCGGTGGGCCAGGGACTCGTCCAACCAGCGCGTCGCCTCGAGCAGTGCCATGAGCAGCGCGCGGTGCGTGTTCGGGTGATGCTCGGCCCATTCCTCGGTGACGCCGAGCACCTTCTCCGGCTTGTGATTCCAGATCTGGTGGCTGGTCACCAGCACGTGGCCCAGCCCCGCCTTCACCGCCCGGGTGTTCCACGGCTCGCCGACGCAGTAGCCGTCGATCTCCCCGGCACGCAGGCGCGCCACCATCTGCGGCGGCGGAATGACCACGATGCGCACGTCGCGCTGCGGATCGATCCCCGCCGCGGCCATCCAGTAGCGCAGCTCGTAGGCATGACTGGAAAACGGGTACACCACGGCGAAGGTCATCGGCGGTCGACCGGCGCGGCGATCCGCCGCGATGGCGCGGCGCAGCGCGGTCGCCGTGACCGGGCGCGCGGACAGCCCCTCCGGTTCGAGGTCGGCCAGGCGACGATAGAGCGCCGTGGAGACGGTAATCGCGTTGCCGTTCAGCCCCAGGCTGAACGCGGTGAGCATCGGCTTGCGGACGCCACGCAGACCGAGCGTCGCGGCGATCGGCATCGCTGCCAGCATCTGGGCACCATCGAGGGCGCCGAGCATGACCTTGTCGCGAATGTTCGCCCAGGAAGGTTCGCGGACCAGCTCGACCTCCAGCCCCTGCGCCGCGAACAGGCCGCGCGCCTTCGCCACCGCAAGCGGCACGCAGTCGCTGAGGGGAATGAATCCGATCCTGAGGTGCCGCCTTTCCGGCCGCGCATGGCGCGCCCGCAGGCTCAAGCGCGAGCGTGGGGTCTGCGTTTTCTGCATCTGCTGTTAACCCATTCCAGTGCCAAACAAAAAAAGGCGTCGAGCACCCGCTGCGAAGCGGTGCTGCGACGCCTTTGCCGCAGGGGCCCGCGAGGCCCCCGGTCCCGGGCGGCCCGCCGTTGGGCGGCCCGGGATTCGAATTCGTATCGTCTTGTGCAGCTTCCGTGCCAGGCGCGGCGCAACCGGGATCATCCTGCCGATTCAGCCACTTGCGCGGCCTGGCCCCTCCGGCCAGGCCCCCGTTTTGCACCGCCGTCGTGCGCCCGGGCCCCATCACGCGCCATGCTTGTGCAGGCGCCGCCCGCTCTTCCGGCGCCCCTCGATCTCGCTGCGCACGCCTTCCACGATGCGTGGCGTATCGCCCTGGGCCTGCAGCGGACCGGCCAGGTAGCCCCAGGGATAGGCCTCGGGCGCGGGGCCGACGTCCCGAATGGCCCGGCCTGCCGCCTCCCATTCGCCCGCCAGGTAGAAGGCCGTGGCGAACAGGCCCGCGACGCAGGAGCCGTCGGGGCCGGCTTCGCTGCCCGCGGCGCGCAGCGCGGCGACGCGCAGTTCGGCGAGGACCTCCGTACCCTGCATCAGCCGGTCGGCATCCTCCGGCGAATGGGTATACAGACGCCAGGCCCATCCCTCGATGAAGGCCTGTGCGACCAGGGCATGCAGGGGGCTTGCGCGCGGTGCCGCATCGGACACCTCGCGGGCGAAGGCGAGCGCGCGCAGCGCGTCGCGGCGGTCGGCCCCGCCGAGACTGCGCAGACGTTCAACATGGGCCGGCATGCAGTCGGGATGGGCGGCAAGGCCCCGACGAAAGCGGCCTTCAATCTCCGCCTCGTCGAGCCCCGCCGACAATGCCGAGCGCAGCAACCACACGAACGGCTCGGGGTCGCTCGCATCACGCTGCGCGGCCGTCGCCAGATCGGCTTCGGCCCGCTCCAGGTGCGCGAGGCAGGCCGCGATGCTCCCGGCGCCGATGCCGCGTTCGGGCCCGA
>CAVZZX010000002.1:0-6112 GCA_963779865.1 uncultured Gammaproteobacteria bacterium
ATCCTCGCTGGGGATTTCCGCAGCGCGCTTCCCGGCGCCGCGGATTTAGACTTCGTCCAGATCTAGACCCAGGCTAAAGCTAGTTCAAGGGAGGATGTAGTGCGAGGCAGATGGACGGATGCGACGGAGCACCCGGCGTCGGCTCGGTGTGGAGAGGCGCACCGGGGGACGGACCGCCCGAAGGCGGCCGTCTCCCGATACGGCCCGGACACCGACGCGGGGGCCTGCGCCGCGGGTGCTCAGACCGTCTGCGTGTCGGGCAGCGAACCGCTCGGCAAGGCGCGCCACCCCGTGTCTGGAGTGAAGTCGCCGGTCCCCCACAGCGAGGTTGCCGGCCACTGGTCCAGGGCGACCGGGTCATGCCCGTAGACACGCTGGCGATTGATGTACAACTCGTAGGCCGGAAACCCGTCGTGGACGCCCTTAAGGCGATAGAGCACCTTGCGCAAGGTGGGACCGGCCGTGAGGTACAGCTCAAGGTTCGCGTCGATGGTGGGCGCCGGCGACTGGATCTGCGAGGGGATGGCCGCCGTCACGCGCATGACCAGCCGAATGGTGGGCGCCTGGTTGTCGACGCTGAACAACGGGTTGTGTTCCAACAGTTCGGCGGTGGCCGTCAGATGCTCGTCGGTGGCCGTCTGCCTTGCAGGCCCGCGGATCGGCTGCGCCCCCTGCCGCAGATCGGCCCACCACCACGGCTTGCCCTCGACCTCGAAGGCGTCTTCCTCGGCAAACGCCGCGGACTCGCCGAACTCGCGCAGGTAGAGGTCGGCGCCGTGGTGCGGCCCGACGAAGGGCGAGGCCAGGCTGGAGTCGAAGCTCAGCGCGCAGTCCACCATGGCGCGGTGGCTACCGCCATCGTAGGAGAAGCCGCGCCCGTCGCCGCCCAGCGGGTCGGCGCCCGGCAGGTCCACGGCCGGGCTCGGAATGAACAGGCGCAGCCGCACCTCGACAGGTTGGGACACGAGATTGCGCGCGAAAACGACGTCCGGTCCGGACGTGTCGCCGACGATGTTGCCGCTGGCGGAGCGGCGCGCTTCCGCGGAAATGGCGCCGCGCTTGTAGGCCTGCTCAACGTTCTGCAGCTGGTCGTAGGTTCGGATCGGATCGGCGTTGCGCACCGAGTTCCCCGCCGCCACGCCCGGGGCGGCCGCGGCGGTGCCGCCGCCTGCGTGCGTGCCGCCCGCGGACTGGATCTGCCGGGCCTTCTCCTGCGCCTGCGGCAGGCCGATGGAGCCGGAAGCCAGTTGGCCGAGCAGGCTCGCGACCTCCGCACGCCCGGACATGTCGCGGAAGATATCCGGGGTCCCCAGCAGGCCCATGGCGCTGGCCATGCCCGTGGGGTCGGGGAGCGGCTGGGGATTGACGATGTTCACCACCGGCTCCGGCATGGGGGTCGGGGTCAGGTTCGGGTCCCGGGCGCGCGAGCCGGGGCTCACGTTCGTGATCGGGGGTGCCGCCGAATCCCGGCAGGGTGAGTTGTTCCAGTCCTTGGCCCGGGTGATGTCGCGCTTCTCGCACACGTTGCAGTTCGACAGCTGGGCCTCGGCGAACACCCCGCGCGCGGGCAGGCTGACGACACGCTCGACAGGGGCCGGCGGTGTGAAGTCGTGTTCCCCGGCCTGCGGGTCCCGCAGCGGGTAGGCGATGTAGTCGCCGAGCACCGCCAGCGGGCGGTCGGTGACGTAATCGAGCAGCGTGCCCCGCAGATAGTCGTACTGGTCGAGGAAGGCCGCGCGTGCGGAGGGGTTCTGGTGCAGCCAGATGACGCTGTTGTAATAGTGCTGCTGCGCGTTCAAGTGCTCGAGGAGGCGCCGCATGCAGGCAACGTCCTCGGCATGGCGCGCTGCCGCCTGTTGCTCCTCGGCCGTCGGGGCCTCATCGAGGCCGGCGTTGACATCGACGCTGTCGCGCCACTCGCCGTCGCCTTCAAAGAACTTCTTGACGCTCCGGTTCTCGTACAGCGTCCGCAGCTCACTCTCGCCTTCGAGCAGATACTGCACCCGCAGGCCGCGAAAGTCCCAGGCGTCCGAGAGGACATCGCGCGTGTCGTAGCTTACGCCGACCTCGCGCACGTCTTCGATGTGCACTCCCTGCCCCATCACAGGGAAATCATAGGTGATCGCGCTGCCCGACTCGTAATCGTTCTGCGAAGAGGTCAGCTTGTGCTTCTTGTCGCCGCCTGAGGACAGACCGATGAGGCCGTAGACGGTGGCATCGGAGCCCTCGTTTCCGGTATACAGCCGCATCTTGAAGCGCTCCACCGTGCCCGCGACCCGTTGCGGCGCCTCCGGCTGCCCCGTCCCGTCATCACCATGCATGACTCGCGCATGCGCATCGAAGCAGGGCCGCAGCCGCGTATCGCGAAGCGCCGGCTCCAGCAGGTGTCGGTAGAGATGCAGATTGTGCTCCGTGAAACCGACCAGCTCCTGCTCGACCAGCAGCACCTCGACCTCGCGGGCAAAGGCCACGCGCACCAGGTAGTTCCGCAGCACTTCGTGATAGAGCACCGTCATCGCGTGACAGCTGTTGTGGTTGCGGACGGTGCGGGTCTCGACCGTGTCCTGCTCGGCCTGGGAGGACTGCAGCACGATGGTGCTGTTGCGGTTGCGCACCACCGTGCTGGACTGCACGAGGCTGTCGGCCACGTCCTGCATCGTCCTGGCGGAGGTCCGGCGATGCCCGCCGGAGAAGGACATCCCCGTCCCGCTCGCCGCGTTGACGTTGACCGTCTTGATCGGGATATCGACGTTCGCACCGGACATGTATGAGGCGCCGCCCTGTAGCTCGGTGACGCTCGCCTCGACCGTCTCTTCGATGGAGCGATCCCGGTGCTGAGAGTGGTTGAGGTGCTCCTTGACCGTGGTGTTTTCGCTGCGCGTCGCCTGATCGCTGCGCGACCAGTCGATGACGGCGAGATTCACCGATTCGCAAGGCGCCAGGGGCAAGCTGTAGACGACCTCGCCCAGGGTGTGCCGCGCCGGCGACCAGGTGACCTCGTACTCGCGCACCACGCCACGGCGCAGGCGTGCGCGGAATTCCGTGCGTCGGTGGGTGACCGTCTCCGGTTTGCCCTCCCCCGGCAGGTCGCGGATGACTTCGCGCAGGAAGTAGCGGTTGGTTGCCTTGTTGCCGGGGATGATCTTCCGGCAGTCATCCTCGCCCACGCTGAGTTCGGCATTGGTACCGAAGGAGCCCGGCGCGAAACGCCAGTCGCTGGCCGAAGGCAGCAGGGAATCCGGCAGGTCGGGATGGCGGCTGCTGCCGACCTTGTCCCGGGCCGTGGTGACGACCACGACCGGATCGCGCACCGCCGCGGCCACGGAGCGCGCATCGACAGCCGCCTCCGGATCGTTCACGGGCTGAACCCAGAGGTGCTTGACGGACTTCGCGGAATCGACCCCGGCGAGGTCGAAGGAGACGTAACCCGAGGCATTCGAGGCAAGCTGGCCGAGGTGCTCCTTGCGGCCCTTGGTGTCCTCAACCGTGGCCGACACCAGTACGTTGGCCAGCGCAGCCCCCGTCCCTGCATCCCGCACGAATGCAGCGATCTTCCTCTCGCTCATTTTCCCCCCTTTGTTATGTCTTCTTGATTCTTGTTCGGGGGTCACATCAGGTGGGGCGCCCCCGCCTCGAGCACCCTAACATACCGGCGCCCCGGAATTGGAGCGCCGCCCGCGCCCGCAAACGAGGATACCGGCCCGTGCGCGACAAGCGTCCGAGCCCCGCGTCACCGCTTGTGAAACAAAGGAGCCCATTTTCGGTGCGGCAGACGCAGCTCCGGCCTGCGGCCGGAAACGGGATCCGCGGGCGGGTCTGTCAGCGAGCGGTGGCCGTCAGACCGTGCGGCGTACGGGTGTAGGCGAGGCTGCCCATGGCGTTCACGGCGCGACCGGTCACCGCGATGCCGCTCAGCGAGGAGACGGGCACGCCGCCGTTGCGGAGGGCGGCGACCACGTCCGCCGCGGTGTAGGCGGGGTTGTGGGCGCGCAGCAGCGCAGCGACGCCGGCGACGTGCGGGCTCGCCATGGAGGTGCCCTGCAGCAGGTGATAGGCGGTGCTGCCGGGCACCGCCGTGTTGATGTCGCGCTCGAACAACGCGGCGCCGTGGTCGACGGTGGCCGCATCCGAGGACAAACGAAAGCCGGGCGTGCAGCTCGCCGCCGCGCGGGCCGCTCTCATGGGGCCTGGGCTTGAGCGTGTTCCACCGGCGTGCCGGGAGGCACCCACCAGCATCCTTGGCGGCGTCATCGCGGCAGGCGGGCGCCGAGGATACGCCCCGCCAGCGGCGGGCACGGACCCGCCGGTGTCCGGCGCCCCTTTCCAGCGAGGGGGCTGCTACCAGGGCCGGGTTGGCTCAGGGATACGCCAGATTGCTTGCGACCGCACCGTGGTCCGAAGGCCAGAGGCCGTGCCCCGGCGGCGGGGTCTTGGCGGAGACCTCGTCGCCGAGCACGCGCGCCCTTTGCACCTTCACCGGGGCCTCCTTCGAGAACACCAGGTCGATGCGCTCGTCGAGGCTCGAATGCCTGTTCGACAGGTCGGCCGCCTGGCAGCAGGTGAAGCCCTCCACGTCGCCCGGGCGCAGCAGCCATGCGTCGGTGTAGCCGAAGGTCTCGAACTGCGCGTAGGGGGCCGGCAGGGATTCATCCGGAGACGAATTGAAGTCCCCCAGGACGATGAGCGTGCGGCCCGCCGGGGTGGTCGCGTTCAGCGTGGTGATGAGCTCCTGGGCCTGCGCCTGCTGAAACACGGCCGGAATGGGCGCGGCCTTCACCTCCAGATGCGTGGTGACCACCCGGTAATCCGTACCGTCCAGGCTCGTATCCACCCCGACATAACCCCGCTCCACGGTGATCGTGCCGGCGCCCAGGGCGGCCTCGTAGTTGCAGCCGTCGAGCGAGGGATTCGTGCAATCGAAATTCACGGGACTGGCCTCGATATCCTTGCGGCTGATGATGGCATCGCGGTCCAGTATGGTCAGGTAGGCCAGCTGCCCCGTCCCGTAGAGATCGAAGGGGATCGTCTCCCCGAAGTTGGCCACCACCGCCTCCGCCTTGTAGGCGCCGTCCAGGGCCCCGAGCGTCGATGCGAGGAAATCGGTGAATGCGCCGCCGATGGACGGATCGCTGCAGGCACCGGTCTCGTTCGGGTCGCTGCAGCTCAGCTGCTCGCTCTCCTGAAGGGCGACGAGAGCGGGCCGGCGCTTGCTGATGACAGCGGCCTGGGCGGCCATGCGTTCCGCCGGCTTGCTCGAGGCGACCTGCCGCAGCGCAGCCACTACGGCGTCGTTGATGGCGCTCGGATTGCCGGTGGCGGCGGCGGTGACGATGGTGCCCAGATCCGCGCCGAGGTACTGGTTCTGCGTCATCACGTCGATGTCGCCCGCCACGGCACCCCGCAAGGGGAGCACGATCGCCGCCGCGGCCGTGACCGCGAGCACTGCCCCCGCGAGTACGCCCTTCTGCGTCATCTCTGTTTTCTCTCCCTGGATGCGGAAGGCTCGGCTTTCGCCGGGCAAGCCCACAGGTTCTTTTAGCACGCGCCGGAAGCCGGCGCCTGGCGTCAGGGGCAGGCCGCCTTGGCTACGCTTACTGTCCGGACGCGCCGGCAAGGCAAGGGAAACCAATACTTATCAGGGAGGGTCAGAGTGCCACTGAACAGCGATTGGCTGCGAACCGCCGCGTGGGCGTGCCTGTTGGTGCTGCTGGTGACCGTCGTCTGGCGTGCCTTCCAGGGGCACTGGACCGATGTGGCCATCCTCGGGGTCTTCGCCGCCGCCACCCTGGTGTTCATGCTCGCGCGCGAGCGTCTCCCGGCCCTGTTCAGCTTCCTCTTCGCCCTGGCGGCGCTCATCAACGCCGCCGGCTTCGCCTTCGGACTGTATGAGATCCCCGGATACGACCCCCTTTCGCACGGCTACACCACCTTCGCCGCGACCCTCGCCGCCGGCTTCCTCACCTTCTTCGCCGTTCGCGGCTGCTTCATAGAGCACCTGACGCTCTTCGTCGTGACGCTGGCGTGTTTCGGCGCCACGCTCGGGGTGTTCTGGGAGGTGTTCGAATACTCGGTCGGCGTGGGACAGAGCTACTGGGGAATCATCCAGGACCTG
>CAVZZX010000003.1:0-1765000 GCA_963779865.1 uncultured Gammaproteobacteria bacterium
GGACGGTCACGATCGCCTCGCGGCGCGCCTGCTCTATCGACGCGAAACGGAGTCCACCTGGCACGAGGCGCCCATGGCGCTGCTCGGCAACGATCGCTGGCGCGGGACGTTCCAGGTCCGCGAGCTGGGACGCTATCGCTATACGCTGCGGGCCTGGGTGGACCACTTCGAGTCCTGGCGCCACGAGCTGAGCAGGCGCGACGCCCCCGAGGATGTAGCCCTGGCCCTGCAGGTGGGCAGTGCCCTGGCGCAGGCGGCGGCGGGGCGTGCGCAGGGCGAGGACGCCGCGCGCCTGAAGGACTGGGCCGACACGCTCACCGGCGCGCTGTCGCTGGCGGAACGCCGCCAGCTCGGCCTGGACGAGGAGATGGCGCGGCTGATGGACCGCCACGCCGACCGTGCGCTGGCGACCGAATACGAGCGCGAGCTGGCCGTGGTGGTGGATCCGGCCCTGGCGGGCTTCAGCGCGTGGTACGAGTTCTTCCCGCGTTCCTGCGGCCCCGAGTCCGAGACCTACGGGCGCTTTTCTGACTGCACCGCGCGCCTGCAGTACGTCAAGGACATGGGCTTCGATATCGTCTATCTGCCGCCCGTGCATCCCATCGGGCACAGCCGCCGCAAGGGCAAGAACAACGTGCTCGAAGCCGGCCCGGAGGACCCCGGCAGCCCATGGGCCATCGGCGCTGCGGAGGGCGGCCACAAGGCAGTGCATCCGCATCTGGGCACGCCCGCGGAGTTCCGCCAGTTCGTGCAGACGGCCGAGAGCCTGGGGTTGAAGGTCGCCCTGGATATCGCCTTCCAGACCTCGCCGGACCATCCCTACGTGGAGACGCACCCGGAGTGGTTCCGCTGGCGCCCCGACGGAACGGTGCAGTACGCCGAAAACCCTCCCAAGAAGTATCAGGACATCTATCCGTTTCACTTCGAGGGCGAGGCCTGGGAGTCCCTCTGGGAGGAGCTCAAGAGCGTCTTCGACTACTGGATCGAACAGGGCGTGCGCGTGTTCCGCGTTGACAACCCGCACACCAAGCCGTTCCCCTTCTGGGAATGGTGCATCGACGCCATCAAGCGCGAGCACCCGGATATTCTCTTTCTTTCCGAGGCCTTCGCGCGGCCGCGTATCATGTATCGGCTCGCCAAGCTCGGCTTCAGTCAGTCCTACACCTACTTCACCTGGCGCAACACCAAGTGGGAGCTCACCGAGTACATGCACGAGCTCACGCGCAGCGAGGTGCGCGAATACTTCCGGCCCAATTTCTGGCCGAACACGCCGGACATCCTGCCCGAGTACCTGCAACTCGGCGGCCGTCCGGCCTTCATGATCCGTGCCGTGCTGGCGGCCACACTCAGCGCCAACTACGGCATCTACGGCCCTGCCTTCGAGCTGCTGGAAAACGAGCCGCTGCGTCCGGGCAGCGAGGAGTACCTGCATTCGGAAAAGTATCAGCGGCGGCAGTGGAACCTGAATCGCCCCGACAGCCTGCGCGACTTCATCGCCCGCCTCAACCACATTCGGCGCGACAATCCGGCCTTTGCCGGCAACGCCAGCCTGGCGTTCTACAGCGTCGACAACGAGGAGATCCTCTGCTTCGGCAAACGCGACGCGGCCAGCGACAACCTGGTGATTGTCGTGGTCAATCTCGATCCATATCACACCCAGACCGGGTGGGTGGACCTGCCCCTCGCGGCGCTGGACCTCGAGGCGCAGCAGCCATTCCAGGTGCACGATCTGCTGAGCGGTGCGCGCTATCTGTGGCACGGGCCGCACAACTTCGTCGAGCTCGACCCGCACCAGTCGCCGGCGCACGTCTTTCGCCTGCGCCGCCGTGTGCGCACCGAACACGATTTCGAATACTTCATGTGACCGGCGCGCCGCGCCGGCCATCCTGCCGAGAAGAACAAGCGAGCCACGGAGGTGAATGTGTCCACAGAGCCGCAGCCGGGTGATCTGTCCTGGACCAGGGACCCGCTCTGGTACAAGGACGCCATCATCTACCAGCTGCACGTCAAGGCGTTCTTTGACTCGAGCAATGACGGCACCGGCGATTTCGCCGGCCTCACCGAGAAGCTCGACTACGTCCAGGACCTTGGCGTCAACACGATCTGGCTGCTGCCGTTCTATCCTTCGCCCATGCGCGACGATGGCTACGACGTGGCCGATTACCGCAACGTGCACCCCGACTACGGGAGCATCAAGGATTTCCGTCGTTTTGTGCGCGAAGCGCACCGCCGGGGGCTCAAGGTAGTCACCGAATTGGTGATCAATCACACCTCCGATCAGCACCCCTGGTTTCAGGCCGCGCGCCACGCGCCACCGGGTTCGCCCAAGCGCGATTTCTACATCTGGAGCGATACCGACAAGAAATTTCCAGAGACCCGCATCATCTTCACCGACACGGAGGAATCGAACTGGGCCTGGGATCCGGTCGCGCAGGCCTACTACTGGCACCGCTTTTTCTCGCACCAGCCGGACCTGAACCACAACAACCCGGCCGTGGTGCGGGCGGTGATCCGCGAGATGCGCTTCTGGCTGGACATGGGGGTGGACGGGATGCGGCTGGATGCCATCCCCTATCTGTGCGTGCGCGAGGGGACGACCAACGAGAACCTTCCCGAGACCCATGCCGCCATCAGGCAGATGCGCGCCGTCGTCGATCAATACTATGAGAACCGCATGTTTCTCGCCGAGGCGAACCAGTGGCCCGAAGACGTGCGCGACTACTTCGGGCACGGCGACGAGTGTCACATGGCCTATCACTTCCCGCTCATGCCGCGGATGTACATGGCCCTGGCGCAGGAGGATCGTCACCCGGTGGTGGAGATCATGGCGCAGACGCCCGAGATCCCCGAGACGTGCCAATGGGCGGTGTTCCTGCGCAACCATGATGAGCTCACGCTCGAGATGGTCACCGATCGCGAGCGCGACTACATGTACGAGACCTACGCCCGCGACAAGCGCATGCGCATCAACGTGGGGATCCGCCGGCGGCTGGCCTCGCTGCTCGACAACGACGTCGATCGCATCAAGCTGATGAACAGCCTGCTGCTCTCCATGCCGGGTTCGCCGATCATCTATTACGGTGACGAGATCGGCATGGGCGACAACATCTTCCTGGGCGATCGCAACGCCGTGCGCACGCCCATGCAGTGGAGCCCGGACCGCAACGCCGGCTTCTCCAAGTCCGACCCGCAGCGGCTGTATCTGCCGCCCATCATGGACCCGATTTACGGCTACCAGGCCGTCAACGTGGAGGCGCAGAGCCGCGATCCCTCTTCGCTGCTCAACTGGATGAAGCGCATCATCGCCATTCGCAAGAGCTACAAGGCCTTCGGACGCGGATCGCTGGAATTCCTGCGGCCCGGCAATCGCAAGATCCTTGCCTACCTGCGGGTCTACGAAGTCGAGACCGTGCTCTGCGTGGTGAATCTGTCGCGTTACGCCCAGCCGGTGGAGCTCGACCTGTCGCGCTTTCGCGGCCAGATCCCCCTGGAGATGTTCGGCCACACTGCCTTTCCGCCCGTCGGGGACCTCCCGTACATGCTCACCCTTCCAGGCTATGGGGTGTACTGGTTCCGCATCACCGAAGAGGCCGCCGAACCCGATTGGCATCAGGAATTCCTGCCCCCGCTCGAGCTGTCGGTGTTGGTGCTGCTCAACGGGCTGGACACCTTTTTTGCCGAGCGCCTGGAGCCGGGCCGGCGTGACAGCGCCGAGAAGCTGCGCAACCAGCTCCAGCAGGACATCCTGCCGCAGTACCTGCCCGCGCAGCGCTGGTTCGGCGCCAAGGGCGTGCCGATCGAGCGCGTGGAACTGGAGGTCATCCAGGACTGGGACGAGGAGGGTGGTCGCTGGCTGCTGGCCTGGGTGCGCGTGTTCCCGCGTGGCCAGGAGCGGCAGACCTACTTCCTGCCGCTGGGGATCATCTGGGGGGAGGACAGCGATGCGATTCGCGCCATCCGTCACTTCACGCTGGCCAAGGTCCGTCAGCGCGCGCGTGTCGGCGTGCTCGCCGACGCCTTCGCCGACGAGCTCTTCTGCAAGGCGCTGGTCTGCGCCATGCGTCGCCACCGTGAGCTGCCCTTCGGCGAGGGACGGTTGCGCTTTGTGCCCACCGCCGCCTTCGAGGAGCTGGTCGGCGAAGGCGTGGGCGAGCTGGAGGTGCGGCGGCCGGCGACCGAGAGCAGCAACACCGCGGTGATCCTGGGCGACCGCCTCTTCCTGAAGGGATATCGGCGCCTGCAGGAGGGCATCAATCCGGAGTTCGAGATGGGCCGCTTCCTCACCGAGGTCTCGCCCTTCCGAAACATCATCCCGGTGGCCGGTGCCCTGCAGTTCGAGGACGAAGGCGGCCGGGTGATCTCGCTGGCGCTCCTGCAGGGCTATGTGAGCAACCAGGGCGATGCGTGGTCGTGGACCTTGGACTATCTCGAGCGTTTCCTCGAGCGCAGCGTCGGCATGAGCCCGGAGGAACTCACCGCCGAGGCCGAGTCCCTGCATGCTTCGGACCTGCTGATGATGCAGACCCTGGGCCGGCGCACCGGCGAGCTGCATGCCGCGCTGGGCCGGCGCACCGGCGATCCGGCTTTCGATCCCGAGCCGCTGGATGGGCGCGATATCGCGGCGTGGGTGGGAACGCTGCGCGCGGAGGTCGCGGCGACCTTCGATGCGCTGGCGGCGCGCGAGGTGGATCTCGCCGAGCCGGTGGCGCGCCTCGCCCGGGAGGTGCAGGCCCTGCGCGGACGCATCGAGGAGCGCCTGGACGGCTTCCTGGAGGTACGCTTCGATACCTTGAAGACACGCCATCACGGCGACTACCACCTTGGCCAGGTGCTGGTGGTGGAGAACGACTTCGTGATTATCGACTTCGAGGGCGAGCCGGCGCGCACGCTGGCCGAGCGTCGCGCCAAGCACTCGCCGCTGCGCGACGTGGCGGGCATGCTGCGCTCGTTCAGCTACGCGGCCTATGGGGCGCTGTTCGATCTGACCGCGGAGCGCCCGGAGGACTTCAGCCGCATCGAACCGTATGCCCGGCAGTGGGAGGGCCTGGCGCGCGCCGCCTTCCTCGGTGGCTACCAGGAGGCGGCGGCGGCAGGCGGCGTCTACCCGGCCATCGCGGCGCAGGCCGATGCGCTGATCGAGCTGTTTGCGCTGGAGAAGGCGATTTACGAGCTGGGCTACGAGATGAACAACCGACCCGGCTGGCTCGTCATCCCGCTGCGCGGGATTCTGGCCTTGTTCGAAGCCGATGCGGCCACCGGGTGAGGCCGGCGGCGGCTGCCGCCGGCCTGTCGCTGCGCCTGTGGTCGGTCGCTAGCGCGCCGCATAGGTCAGACAGCAGATGCTCCCGCCGCTGCTGCCGACATCGATGGCGTCGGCGGTGCATTCGTAGTCGTCGTTGTGGCGGCATCCGCTCACCTTGCAGGCGCCCACGCCGGCCGTGCGCGAGGTGTCGCGTGCGTGCGGCGCGCCGTCCATGAAGGTGTCGCAGCCAGGGTGGGTGGCGTCGCCCACGGTGATGGCGCGGGCGTGACAGCCGCCCTCCACGTTATAGGTGCATTCGCTGGCGCTGCAGCCTGAAACAACGGGCATGTCGATCGTGAGCTTCATCGCTTCGCCTCCGTGCAAGCCACCGCGATCGGGCGGGTGTGCTGAAATTAGGAGAGCATGACGCCACGTCAAGCCGACTTCTGCCTTTTTTCCGCCCTCCCGGCTTCTATACTCAGCCGGACACCGCGCTCTGCGGTGCCCGTACTGCCGAAAGAGGAGGGCGCCCGCATGCCACCTTCAATCGCTGACCTGGCCTTTGCCCGGGAGACCACGGCGAGGCTGCTCGAGGAGCTCGGACTGCAGAACTACCTGTTCGATGTCGAACCGCGCGACGGGGAGTATGTGTTGACGGTGGAATGCGCCGCCGCCGGGGCCTGGGAGACCACGACGATCGCCGTGGACGCGGGGCAGCTGCAGGCGGCGCGCGGGGATCGGGCCGCGTACCGCGAGCTGCTTGGGGAATTGCACAGCCGTCTGGCAGCGTGCGCGGTGCAGGCTGCGCCGATGGGCGCACCGCGCGCCTGATTCACAGGTCCTCGCGCGGCTCCTCTTCTTCGGGCGACTCGGCCGCCGGTTCGGCGTCGGCCGGGCGCTCGAGCTCGCGTTCACGGCCGGTCATGCTGCGGCGGCCGTCCTCGAGGTCCTCCTCCCAGCCCTGTGTCTCGTAGCCCGACACCGCGTAGTCGGCGTCCTCCGCCCCGAGGTCATCGACCGGACCGGTCCAGTCCTGCGGTGTTTCTATCGGCTGGATGTCGAGGTCGTACCAGTCGCCAAGGTCGAATTCATCGACGTTGCCCCCGAAATACTGCACCTCGACGAGGCTGCGGGCCTCGTCAATGGCCACCACCTCGAACTTCTGTCCCTTGTCCTCGTGCTGGTACCAGTTGCCGATCTGCGGCGCTGCGTCATGGACCACGGCCGTTCCTCCTGCTCGACGGGGAGATGCGATGTGACAGGCATAGTCCACCAGGCCGCGGGCGACAAGCACGATTCAGGTGGCGTGAAGGACGAGGTGGCGCCCGGGTTCGCTGCCGACGCTCTCGGCGAGCAGGCGGTGGCGCACGGCGACCCGATGCTGCAGCCGGCGGATGGCGCTGGGGCGCGGCGCCAGGGCCACACTGCCCCCTTCGGCAAGCACGCTGCGTGCGGCGGCTTCGGCCTCGCGTACCGCCTCCAGCACCTGTGGATCGCTGGCCTCGAGCATGGCCTCGCCCATGCGTTGCAGGACTCGGCGGATCTGCGAAGTGCTGTTCTTGCGCACCGGGTAGGCGGGCAGGCCGGCATCGCGCAGCAGCGCCTGCAGCCGCGGCTCCTCCATGCGGGCGCGCAGCGCGATCACCGCATCGGCGCGTTCCGGGGCCGCCGCGATGCGCGCGTCGATGCCCATGCCTCGCAGCGCGCGGGCGAGCAGCTCGCGGCTCACGCCGTAGGGGTAGACCGCCAGGCCGCCGGCGCGGCGCGCCGCGGACGGCACCGGCGGCCCCTGCTGCACTGCCGCCGGGCCGCTGCGCGCGGGTGCGGGCGCCGGGTCCTTTCCGCCCAGCATGGCGTCCACCGCCGCGGCGGTATCCGGGTGCACCACCTGCGCGTCGCGACCGGTCAGCTCGACCACCGCCTGAAAGGTTGGCGGGGCCTTGCGCTCGGTGACCGTCTTGCGACCGCCCCGCAGGCGCGCCTGCTCGTCGCCGAGGGTGACCGTCTGCACGCCCCCGACCAGATCGGCCAGCGTGGGATTGGCGAGCAGGTTGCGCAGCGTGTTGCCGTGCGCGGTGCCGATCAGCTGCACGCCGCGCTCGGCGATGGTGCGGGCGGCGAGTACGTCGGCGGCCGTGCCGATCTCGTCGATGACGATGACCTCGGGCATGTGGTTCTCCACCGCTTCGATCATCACCGCGTGTTGGCGTTCGGGATGCACCACCTGCATGCGCCGCGCCGAGCCGATGGCCGGGTGGGGCACGTCGCCGTCGCCGGCGATCTCGTTCGAGGTGTCGATGACGATCACGCGCTTGGCGCACTGATCGGCGAGCACGCGGGCGATCTCCCGCAGTCGCGTGGTCTTGCCCACGCCTGGACGGCCGAGCAGCAGCACGCTGGTGCCCCCGGCGACCAGCTCGCGGATGCTCTCGATGGTGCCGAAGACCGCGCGCCCCACGCGTAGGGTCAGCCCGACGATGGATCCGCGGCGGTTTCGGATCGCGGAAATGCGGTGCAGCGTTCCCTCGATACCCGCGCGGTTATCGGCCCCGAATTCGTCCACCGCCTCGATGACGTGCCGCAGGTCGGACTCCTCCACCGCGCCTGTGCCGAGCGGGACGGCGGCGCCCGGATAGCGCGCCTGCGCCGGGCGCCCCAGGTCCAGGACCACTTCCAGCAGATCGGCCGCAGGCTGCGCGGCCAACGCCGCTCGCAGGCGCTGCGGCAGAGTCCCCAGGAGCAGCTCCAGGTCATCGGTGCGGGTTTCGGTCGTCACGGGCAGAGGCCTCGCCGCGGCTGAACGGTGCACGGATATCACATGTCGCCTGCAATACTATGCGCTGTGGCGGTATGCTTTCCATGTGCGCCGGGAGGGCGAAACCTTGCCCGCCCGACGCAGTCCTAACGGGAGAGGGGCGTACGCGCTCGTCCACATTCCGGCGCAACACCACCAAAGAGGGGAACAGAGACCATGAGTGAAAACCCGCTTGTGCAGCTCGCGGAACTTGGCCAGAGCCCGTGGTACGACAACATCCACCGGGAGATGCTGCGTTCGGGGGCGCTGGCGCGGATGGTCCAGGAGGACGGCCTCAAGGGCGTGACGTCCAATCCCACGATCTTCGACAAGGCGATGTCCAGCGGTGATGAGTACCGCGCGAGCATGAAGCGCCTGGCCGAGGCGCACCCCGAGCACAACGTGCGGCAGCACTTCTATGCACTCGCCATCGAGGACATCCGGGCGGCCGCGGATGTGTTGGGCACCGTCTATGAGGCCAGCGGCGGACGCGACGGCATGGTCAGTCTGGAGGTGTCGCCGCACCTGGCGCGCGATACCCAGGCCAGCATCGCCGAGGGGCGGCAGTTGTTCGCCGAGGTGGATCGGCCGAACGTGATGATCAAAATCCCCGCCACTCGCGAGGGATTGCCGGCGGTCGAGCAGTTGATCAGCGAGGGCATCAACGTGAACGTGACGCTGCTGTTCTCTGTCGAGCGCTACGTCGAGGTGGTGCATGCCTATCTGGCCGGGCTGCGCAGGCGCGCGGAGGCCGGGGGGCGGATCGACCGGGTCGCCTCGGTGGCCAGCTTCTTCGTGAGCCGCGTCGACGCCCTGCTGGACCGCGAGCTCGAGGCACGGGCGGCCGAGTTGTCGGGCGAGCAGCGTGAGCGTCTCCTGGGGCTGCGCGGCCGTCTGGCCGTGGCCAACGCCAAGGTGGCTTACCGGCGCTATCAGGAGATCTTCGAGGGCGCGGAATTTGCGCCGCTGGCCGAGGCGGGGGCGCACAGCCAGCGCCTGCTGTGGGCGAGCACCGGTACCAAGAACCCGGACTACAGCGACGTGCTCTACATCGATTCCCTGATTGGCGCCGATACGGTCACCACGGTGCCGCCCGGCACCTATGAGGCCTTCCGCGATCACGGCCGCGTGGCGCCCACGCTGACCGAGCAGGTGGATCAGGCTGCGGGGCTCCTCGAGCAGGCGCAGGCCGCCGGCATCGACCTCGCTGGCGCCATGCAGCGCCTGGAGGAGGAGGGGGTGGCCGCCTTCTCGAAGTCCTTCGACAGCCTGCTCGAGCACCTCGAGCGCAAGCTGGGCGAGATCAGAAACGCCGCCTGAGCGCGCGCGGGCGAAGGGGGCGAAGGCGAGGACTCAGGCGCTGCGTCGTTTGCGGATGACGATGGCGGCGCCCCCTTCGCCAACACGCGCCACGGTGGCCGGCAGGCGATAGATTTTGCGCAGTGTCCCGCGCGGGACGACCAGCACCATTTCCAGGAGAGCGCCGCGGGCGATCCCGCGGGGCGGCATCTGCACGAACACGCCACTGCGGCTGACGTCGGTGACGCGGTGCCGCTGCGGCGGGCGGCCGGGCCAGGCGAGATAGACCGACGCCGTCACCCGCTTGCGGGTGCTCAGGCGCCGTTCCGTGGTCAGTTCGCTGTTCATCATGATCGTCGCACCCTGCGTACCGGCTATTGGCTCCCTTCGATCTGCGGCCGCTCGTACACGAGTGCCTGGATCGCGCGAAATGCCTGCTGATCGAAAGTATGGAACATGAGCCCGATCCCCTCTTCCGAGCGGTGGGTGATCAGGGCGGGAATGCGGAACGTCGTCATGCCTCCCGTGGGAATCGAGAATTCCACTTCCACCAGGGTGTTGGTGCGCAGCCGGACGGGCCCCGTGCGGACGAACAGGCCTTCCAGGCCGATGTCGCCGATGGAGCCGCGGACGATCCGAGCGCCGCGCTGGTAAATGACCGCCTGGGCGTCGACCGTTTTGCGCGCGCTCCAGCGATGCTCCATCTCGCCTCCCGTTCGGCGACCCCTCCGCGGCGATCCCGAAAGAAAGTATGGATGAGCCTGGGGGTCTTTGCCACAGCGCCTGCGGGCCGCTGGCCCGGGTCGCACCCCTCGGCTATTATGGGTTTGTGGTCCCCGCCGCGCCCGTAGTTCCCGTCTGCCTCTCCGCGCCCCGAGGTGTTCACTGTGTTGCTGTTCTGGGAGCCCGACTGGTCGACCGTGCTCTCGCATCTCGCGACGATGGGGCTGGCCTATGTATTGGCCTTCCCGCTCGGCTGGGACCGCGAGCGCGGCCAACGCGGCGCGGGGCTGCGCACCTTTCCGCTGGTGAGCGTGGCCGCCTGTGGCTACATGCTCACCGGCATCGACGTGCTCGGTTCGCCCGATGCGCAGGCGCGCGTGATGTATGGCATCGTCACCGGTATTGGCTTTATCGGCGGTGGGGCGATCCTCAAGGACAAGGGCAGCGTCACCGGCACGGCCACCGCGGCGAGCATCTGGAACACCGGCGCCATCGGGGTCGCGGTCGCCTGGGGCCGCTACGAGATCGCGGTCCTGCTGACACTGCTGAATTTCGTCACCCTGCGCTACGTCTCCCGGCTGAAGCGCCGCGACCCGTCCGAGCGCCTGGAGGAGGACTGATCCCGGCTGCAGGCGCCCGCTGAGGGGAATCCCTCCCCTCGGGTGATCCCCCCCCTTAGGGTGATCCCCTAGCGCTCGGGTGATCCCCCCAATTCAAGCCCCTCCCCGGAGCCGGTAAAAGTGTGCACTTGGCGTTTCTGGCAGCAGGGGCGCCCCAGCCGGCGCGGCATCCCGGGGACGCGCGCGCCGCCAGTGCATGCGAGAACGGAATCCTTTGCTCATGCCCCCCACGCACGCCTCCGATGCCCCCCTGCGCGGCGAGCATGCCGGGATCGCCGACCAGTTGGCGGACGCCCGGCGTGCGCGCTGGCTGGCCTGGCTGGTGCTGGTGCTCGCGCTGGCGGCCACCGCCTGGGGGTGGCACTTTGCGCGCGCCAGCGGGGCGCGCGTCGCCCACAGCCAGTTCGAAGCCCGTGTGGACGACGTGGTATCCGCCATTCGCGGCCGTCTCACCGCCTACGAGCAGACCCTGCGCGGCGGTGCGGCGCTGTTTGGGGCCGACCGCGGCCGTGTCTCCCGGCGCCAGTGGCGCGCCTACGTCGGTCACCTCAACATCGAACAGAACTACCCCGGCATTCTCGGCCTGGGCTATGCGCAGGTGTTCGCGGCCGGCGAGCAGGCCCGGCGCGAAGCCCGGGTACGGCGGCAGGGCTTCCCCGACTTCCACGTCTGGCCCTCAGGGGGCGCGGGGGATCTGCGCTCGGCGATCGTTTACCTCGAGCCGTTTGACTGGCGCAATCAGCGCGCCTTCGGCTATGACATGTTCTCCGAGCCGGTCCGCCGTGCTGCCATGGAGCATGCCCGAGACTCCGGGCGGGCGGCCATCTCCGGCAAGATACGGCTGGTGCAGGAGACCTCACGCGAGGTGCAGTCCGGTTTTGTGATGTACCTGCCGGTGTACCGCGCGGGCGCTCCCCTGGACAACCTCGCCGAGCGGCGCAAGGCCCTGCAGGGCTTCGTTTACAGTCCCTTCCGGATGGACGATCTGATGCGGGGGATCTTCGGCGGCCGTCCGCCGGACCTCGCGCTGGAGGTGTTCGACGGCAGCCGGGCCGACCCGGCCGCACGCATGTACGGTCACGCCGCGCAGGGAACCGGGCGTGCGGCGTTCCGCACCAGCCGCACCCTCGCCGTGAACGGACACCGCTGGACGCTGCGTCTCACCAGCCTGCCGTTGTTCGACGCCCAGCTCACCGGGATGCGGCCCTGGTTTGTGCTGGGCGCGGGTGTTCTCATCAGCCTGCTGTTGTTCGCCATCACCTGGTCGATGGCGCACACCCGCGCGCGTGCCCTGCAGCTGGCGGGCAAGATGACGGCCACGCTGCGCGACCGTAAGGCGCAGCTGCGTGAGATTACCTCCACGCTCGGCGAAGCAGTGCTGGTCGAAGATCCTCAGGGGCGCATCACCTTCGTCAATCCGGCGGCGGTGGAACTGCTCGGCTGGAGCGAGACCGAGTTGCTCGGGGCGGAGGCCCACAGCCTCTTCCACGCGCGCGACGGGCAGGGCCAGGCGCTCGCCCCGCAGGACTGCGCGATCCTGGCCTGCCTGCGCAGCGGACGTACATACCGCAGCGACGACGAGGTGTTCTGGACCCGCGAGGGACGGTGCTTCCCGGCCACGGTCACCGCCACGCCCATCCTGCGCGAGGGGACCATCGCCGGCGTGGTGGTTGCCTTCAGCGACATCACCGAGCGCAAGCGGGTGGAGCGGGCACTGCGCGAGACCGAGCGCTTCCGCGCCTTGTTCCAGTACTCGCGCGAGGCCCTGTTCCTGACCGAGCCCGACGGACGCATCGTGGATGCCAACCGCGTCGCCTGCGACAGTCTCGACTATGCGCCCGAAGAACTGATCGGCACCCACGCCGATCGGGTGGTGCGCTACCAGGGGGAGCGCAGCCTGTGCAGCTTCGCCGAAGTGGCCGCGCAGCTCGAGCGTCATGGCCGGATCTCGATGGAGGCCGAGCACGTGCGCCGCGACGGCAGCAGCTACCCGGTGGAGGTGGTACACAGCCACATCGAGGTCGACGGGCGCACGCTGCTGCTCGTCGCCGCCCGGGATATCAGCGAGCGCAAGCGCGCCGAGGGACTCGCCACGCAGCTGGGCCGCCTGGTGGACGCCTCTTTCAACGAAATCTATCTGTTCGATGCCCAGAGTCTGCGCTTCGTGCAGGTCAACCAGGGTGCGCTGCGCAATCTCGGTTATACGATGGAGGAGATGCGGGGGATGACCCCGGTGGACCTGAAACCCTACCGGCGCGCCGAGTTCGAGGCGCTGCTTGCCTCCCTGCGCGAGGGGCGCCGCGACTTGGTGGTGTTCGAGACACGGCACCGACGCAAGGACGGCAGCGAGTACCCGGTGGAGGTGCGCTTGCAGTTCTCGCCGGCCGAGCGACCGCCGGTGTTCATGGCGGTGGTCCAGGACATCACCGTGCGCAAGGCGGGCGAGTCCGAGCTCGCGGCGACCCTGGAGGCCCTGGCCCGCGCCAAGCAGGAGGCGGAGGAAGCCAACGAGCAGCTCGCCCAGAGCAACATGGAATTGATGCGTCTGGCGCAGCTCGACGGTCTCACGGGCATCGCCAACCGGCGCTACTTCGACGAATACCTCGCCAACGAGTGGCGCCGCGCGGCGCGCAGCGGCGCCGGGGTCGCCCTGGTGCTCGCCGACGTGGATCACTTCAAGGCCTACAACGACCGCTACGGCCACCAGGCCGGAGATGAGTGCCTGCGCCGGGTGGCGGCGGCCCTCTGCGACGAATTGGGGCGCGCCGGCGATCTGCTGGCGCGCTACGGCGGCGAGGAGTTCGTGCTCGTGCTCCCCGACACCCCGCTCGATGGCGCCTGCGCGATCGCCGAGACCATGCGTCGGGCGGTGCAGATGCTGGGCGTCCCGCACGCCGCCTCGCCCACCGCCGAGTGCGTGACGCTCAGCCTCGGGGTGGCGGTGGTGCAGGCGGAGCCCGACAAGGTCCCGGAGTTGCTGATCGCCTGCGCCGACCGGGCGCTCTACGATGCGAAAAAGACGGGCCGAAACCGGGTGGACGCCTATCGCGCGGGCCCGGGCCTGAGCTTGGTGAGCGGCCCGTCGGGCGCCGGCAAGGGACTCATCACCCGCCACTGAGCCGCGCCCGCGCGGCTATTGCTGGTCGTAACGCTTGAGCCGGTTGTAGATCGTCTTGAGGCTCACGCCGAGGGTGTCCGCGGCGCGCCGTTTGTCGCCATTGAAGTGCTCCAGCGTGGCCAGGATGATGTGCCGCTCCGCATCTTCCAGGGTCGTGCTGCCGATCCGCAGCCCCACGCCCCGCTCACCGCCGCGCCGCACGTCCGCCCACGACCACTGCGGAAAGTGGTGGGCGTCGATTTCTTCATCGGCCAGTATATAGGCGCGCTGCATCGCGTTTTTGAGCTCACGCACATTGCCCCGCCACTCCTGCGCTTCGAGCAGGCAAAGCGCCGCATCGGTGAGCTGTTTCTCATACCCATCCGCGGCATTGAGCAGCGACAGGAAATGCCGCGCCAGCAGCGCGACGTCGCCCGCCCGCTCGCGCAGCGGCGGCACGCGCACTGGAAAGGTGGAGAGGCGGAAATAGAGATCCTCGCGCAGCCGTCCCTCGGCGAGCGCCTCGGCAGGCGGGCGGTTGGTGGCGGCGACCACCCGTACGTCGACCTTCACCTGTTGCTGACCGCCGAGCCGCACCAGGGCGCCCGTCTCGAGCACGCGCAGCAGGTTGACCTGCAATTCGAGGGGCATTTCGGTGATCTCGTCCAGAAACAGCGTGCCGCCATGGGCGCGCTCGAAGTAGCCGCGATGCTGCCTGCTGGCGCCCGTGAAGCTGCCGCGCTCATGGCCGAAGAGTTCGCTCTCGATCAGATTGGCGGGCAGGGCGCCGCAGTTCACCGGCACGAACACGGCGTCGTGACGGGCGCTGAGGTCATGCAGGGTCTGCGCGATCAGCTCCTTTCCGGTCCCGCTCTCACCCTGCAACAGGACCGTCGCCTCGGTGGGGGCGACGCGCTCGAGAATGCGATACAACTGACGCATGGGGCGGCTGCTGCCGCGCAACAGGCCGAAGCGGCTCGCCTCGGCCACACCTGTGCCCTCCGGTCTGCAGGCCATTATTGTTCCGATTTCTGTCTGAGCATGGTGGATGACGCGTGCGGCGGGTCGCACGCGCCGCGCGGGCGGGGGGTCAATCCCCATCGCGCCGGACGAACTTGAAGAAGCGACTGAGCTCGCCGCCCTTGAGTCGGTCCTGATACAGGAAGGCGAGACGCTTCTCCTCGAACTTCTCAAAGAAATCGTCCCACGAGATCTCGCTCAGGCGCTCGTCGTCGCCCCGGTCGGGGAACTCGATCCGCAGAATGCCGGGATCATCGCCGGCGGCGGTCGCCGCGACCGCGGCCGGCTTGCCGCCGCGCTCTTCCGCCCAGCGGCGGATGCTCTCGTGGTCCGTCGTGCGTTGGGCTTCATCGGACATGGTGCGCCTCCTTTCCATGCTGCGCGTTCGTCCGGCAGGGGCCCCGGCGCCATCTGTGGGCCGGGTCTGAGCCTGAGTATAGGCACGATGCTTGCCTCTTCAAGCCACGCCCGGGCGGCGTTGTAGTTCTTACATCGTGCTTGCAAGCCTTACACCCCGGGGCCGGGGGGCTCGCGCGCCACGGCGCCCGCGGCGCGCCATCGAGGCTGGCACGCGATCTGCACCATGCAGCGGCGGGGCGCGTGCAGCGTACGGCGCACCGCCGCGCCGCCGGCACGCCGGGAAGCGGGGCCGGCAGCAGGGACGGAAAACGGAACACAGCGAGGGATTGCGTCTATGGCCAACAAGGTCCTGATCACCGGCGGCGCCGGTTTCATCGGTTCCCATCTTGCCGACGAGCTGTTGCGCGCCGGCTATCGGGTGCGCGTGCTCGACAATCTGAGCGAACAGGTCCATGGCCCCGGCGCGCAGCGGCCCGCCTATCTCGATCGAGAAGCCGAACTGATGGTGGGGGACGTGCGCGACCCGCAGGCCGTGGCGCGCGCACTGGACGGCGTGGACGCCGTCTACCACTTTGCCGCCCGGGTCGGGGTGGGGCAGAGCATGTACGCGATCCGCGAGTACACCGACACCAATAACGTGGGCACCGCGGTGCTGCTGGAGGCCCTGCTCGAGCGTCCCGTCGAACGCCTCGTGGTCGCCTCCAGCATGAGCATCTATGGGGAAGGCCTGTACCGGGACGCGCGCGGCGTGGCGTGCGAAGGGGTGCGCTCGGAGCGGCAACTGCGGCGCGGTGAGTGGGAGGTGCACGGGCCCGATGGGGAGCCGCTGCGTCCGATGCCCACCCCTGAGGACAAGTCGCCCTCGCTGGCCTCGGTGTATGCGCTGTCGAAGTTCGATCAGGAGCGCCTGTGCCTGATGTTCGGCCAGGCCTACGACCTGCCGGTGGTGGCGCTGCGTTTCTTCAATGTGTTCGGCGACCGGCAGGCGCTCTCCAATCCCTACACCGGGGTCATGGCGATCTTCGCCTCTCGTCTGCTCAACGGCAATCCGCCGCTGGTGTTCGAGGACGGCGCCCAGCGGCGCGATTTCGTGCATGTGCACGATGTCGCGCGTGCATGCCGGCTGGCGCTGGAGCGGCCCGAGGGCGCCGGCCGCGTGCTCAATATCGGCAGCGGGAGTGAGGTCTCCATCCGCGAGGTCGCCGAGCGCACCGCGCGCGTGCTCGGCAAGGACATCGCGCCGCAGCTGACGGGCAAGTATCGGCGCGGCGACATCCGCAACTGCTTTGCCGACATCGCCCTGGCCGCAGAGGTGCTCGGCTATCGGCCGCGGGTCGGTTTCGACGAGGGCCTCGAGCAGCTGGCGCAATGGCTCTCGCACCAGAGCGCCGAGGACCGGGTGGAAGAGGCGAGCCGTGAGCTCGCGGCGCGGGGGCTGGCCGTATGAGCGCGGGGCGGCATTCCGGCATCGTGACGGGCGCTTCGGAGACGGGCGCCCTGGGTCGCGAGTTGCCCGCGGCGCTGGGCATCGGTGTGGACCCTTGCGGTGGCCGCGAGGGGGCAGCGGCAACGCTGGAGGGCGTGCGCCGGCTGGGGCTGCGCCGGCTGCGCGTGGATGTGGCGCAGCTGCACTGGGCCGATCCGCGGGGGCGGGCCGCGGTGCGCGGCGCCGTGCAGGCGCTGGGGGCGCAGAGCGATCTGCTGGCTCGCCTGGAGCCCGCGGCGGGCGGACCGGAGTCCGATTATGCGGACTTCCTCGACGCCTTCGTCCGCGATACCGGGGTCCGCCAGCTCGACCTGCCGCTGGCCGGCGACACGGTCGGCACCGGCCTGTTGGAGCGCCTGCACGCCCTGGCCGCCGACGGGGTGCGGCTGGTGCTCTCGGGCTGGTCCCCGGTGGCGCCGCCGGCGGCGCAGCTCGACGCGGATCTGCTCGGCCCCTTCCATGCCGTGGGCGTCGACGTGCCGGTGGATGCGCCGCGGGGCGGCCAGGAATGGGCGCGACTGCTCGGTGCCTGGCGCCAGCTGCTGGAGGCCCGCCGCCCGGGCATGGCCCTGTGGATCACCGCCGCCGGGCGCGGTGATGAGGGGCACGCGATACGCCCGCAGATGGAGGCGTTTCTCGCCCTGGCGGCGGCGCCGGCCGAACGCCGCTACTGGACCCGGCTGGACGACGCGCCGGTCGAGGATTTCGAGCCGCCACCGCCGCTTGAGCGGGCACACGGCAGCACCGGCCTGCGGCGCGCGGACGGCGAGCCGAAGCTCCTCTATCGGCTGCTTGCCCAGGGCGGCACGGCGGCGCTTGGCCCGCTGCTGGGCGGTGCGCAGCCCGCGCCGGGCGCGCCCGGCGCGCCCGGCGCGTTGGCGTCCCGTACCGACACCACGCTGATCACCGGCGGAGCCGGCTTCATCGGCTGCAATCTGGCCGATCGGCTGTTGCGCGAGGGCGAGCGGGTGCTGATCTTCGACAATCTGTCGCGGGCCGGCACCGAGGTCAACCTGCGCTGGCTGCTCGACCGTCATCCGGGGCGGGTGGAGGTCGCCATCGCCGACCTGCGCGATCGCCGCGCGCTGTGGGACGCCGCCGCGCGCGCGGGTCGGGTGTTTCACTTCGCCGCGCAGGTGGCGGTGACCACCAGCCTGGAGGCGCCGTTCTTCGACCACGAGGTGAACGGTGCCGGCACCCTCAACCTGCTCGAGGCGCTGCGCCGCCGCAGCGATCGGCCGCCGCTGGTGTTCACCTCGACCAACAAGGTGTACGGCGGGCTGCACGACGTCGAGCTGCGGGCCGGCGCCACGCGCTACGAACCCGTCGATGCGCCACTGCGCGAGCGTGGCATCGGTGAGTGGCGACCGCTGGAGTTCCGCAGCCCTTATGGCTGCTCGAAGGGGGCGGCCGACCAGTACGTGCTTGACTACATGGAGACGTTCGGGCTGCCGGCCGCGGTGCTGCGCATGAGCTGTATCTACGGTCCGCGCCAGTTCGGCAACGAGGACCAGGGCTGGGTGGCGCACTTCCTCCGCCAGGCGCTGCGCGGCGAGCCCATCGTGATCTACGGCGACGGACGGCAGGTGCGCGACGTGCTGTTCGTCGACGACCTGGTGGAGGCCATGCTGCTCGCCAGCGGCCTCGCCGCGAACGGGCGGGGCGCGGCGTTCAACATCGGCGGCGGCCCGGACAACGTGCTCAGCCTGCGCGAGCTGCTCACGATGATCGAAAAGCTGCAGGGCCGGGCGCCGGTGGTTCGCATGGCCGACTGGCGGCCCTCGGATCAGCGCTACTACGTCTCGGATGTGCGCCGTTTCGGGGCCGCGACCGGCTGGCAGCCGCATACCCGGCCGGTGGAGGGCGTGAGCCGGCTGCATGCCTGGCTCGCCGAGGGACTCGGGCTGGGCGCGCTGACGCCGACCATGAACGAGGGACAGGTGGCGCTATGAAATACGCACTGGTGAATCCGAACTGGAGCTTCGACGGCAGCATCTATTTCGGCTGCCGCGCCCCGCACCTGCCGCTGGAGCTGGCCTATTCGCAGGCGCTGCTGGAGCAGGCCGGGCACGAGACGTTGCTGGTGGACGCCGCACTCGAGGACCTGGACCGGGCCGCGCTGCGTCGGCGCGTGGCCGAGTTCGGCCCGCACTTCACGGTGCTGCCCACCGCGCCCAGCTACCTGTTCTGGCGCTGCCCGCCGCCCGAGCTGCGCGTACCGCAGGAGACGCTCGCCCTGTTGCGGGGCGTGGCCGGGCGCACCGTCATCGTGGGCCCGCATGCCTCCACGACGCCGCGGGCGACGCTGCGCAAGCTGGGCGCCGACGCGGCGGTGCTCGGCGAGTGCGAGGCGACCCTGCCGCGCCTGGCCGAGCCCGACTGGAGCGCCATCGAGGGTCTGGCCTACCCGCAGGGCGAGCATGTGCGGGTGCAGGGCGGGCCGCAGATGGCGGACCTTGCCACGCTGCCGGCGCTGCATTGGCCGACGGCCCTGATCCGCCGCCACGGGCACCATCATCACCGCTTCGACGAGCCCCAGCACGGCTTCGGCGCCGAGGTGGAGGCCTCGCGCGGTTGTCCGTACAGTTGCTCCTTTTGCGCCAAGACCGATCATCGCGACGGCTTCCGCTGGCGACCCCTGGCCGTGCTGCTCGAGGAGATCGACGGGCTCGTGGAACAGGGCGTGGGCTATCTGTATTTCATCGACGAGATCTTCATGCCCAAACGTGAGCTGCTCGAGGCCCTGGTCGAGCGCCCCGTGCAATTCGGCATCCAGACGCGCATCGACCTGTGGAAGCCCGAGCTGCTGGACCTGCTCGGCGCGCGCCGGCTGCGTGTCCATCGAGGCGGGCGTGGAGAGCATCAGCCAGGCCGGCCGCGACGCCTTGAACAAGAACTGTCGCGTGTCCACCGAGGCGCTGCGCGATCGCCTGCTGCACGCGCGTCATACGGTGCCCTTCGTGCAGGCCAGTCTGCTCGACTCGCAGGCCGACGACGGCGTGCAGGTCGAGGCCTGGCGCCAGGAGCTCATTGCCCACGGCGTGTGGGCGAACAAGCCGGTGCCGATGTTTCCCTACCCCGGCTCGCCCGACTACGTGCGCCTGTGGGGCCTGCCCGACGAGCACGCCTGGGAGCGGGCGGTGGACTACTACCTGGAGCGTTTCGTCGAGTTCAGCGACATCCAGGACGGGGCGCCGCGCCCGGTCCGCGAGCTGGAGCGCAGCGGGGCGCGCCCGTGATTGGAACGGGTCGCCTGCGCCGCGTGCTGATGAGCGCCGACACCGTCGGCGGGGTCTGGACCTATGCCATCGATCTGGCGCGCGCGCTGCGCGAGCAGGGCGTGCAGACGGTGCTCGCCACCATGGGCGCCGCGCCCAGCGCCGTGCAGCGCCGTCAGGCACGGCGCGTGCGCGGGCTCAAGCTCTGTGAGAGCGAGTTCCGCCTGGAGTGGATGGACGCACCCTGGGGCGACGTGGAGCGCGCCGGCGAGTGGCTGCTGGGGCTGGAACGGCGCTACGCCCCGGATCTGGTCCACCTGAACCAGTACGCCTTCGGCGCCCTGCCATGGCGCAGCCCGGTGGTGCTGGTCGGCCATTCCTGCGTGCTCTCGTGGTGGGAGTCGGTGCTCGGCGAGCGCGCGCCGCACGCCTATGACCTGTACCGGCGCCGCGTCGGCGACGGCCTGCGCGGCGCCGACGTGGTGGTGGCGCCCTCGCGCACCATGCTGGACGCGCTGGGGCGGCTCTACGGCGGCTTCGGGCGTGCGGCGGTGATTCACAACGGCCGCGACGCGCGCGTGTACGCCACCGCGGCGAAAGAGCCCTATGTCTTGTCGGCCGGGCGCCTCTGGGACGCGGCCAAAAATATCGGCACCGTGATGGACGCCGCGCCGACGCTGCAATGGCCGGTCTATCTCGCCGGCGAGGCGCAGCATCCCGACGGCGGCGCCTTCAGCCTGGAGCGGGTACATGCCCTGGGCCACATGGCGCCCGAGCCGCTCGCCGAATGGTACGCGCGGGCCTCCGTGTACGCCTTTCCCGCGCGTTACGAGCCGTTCGGGCTGTCGGTGCTGGAGGCGGCGATGTCCGGCTGCGCGCTGGTGCTCGGCGACATCCCCAGCCTGCGCGAGCTGTGGCACGAGGCGGCGCTGTTCGTGCCGCCCGACGACAGCGCCGCGCTGGCGGCGACGGTCAACGATCTGATCGCCCACGGCCGCCGCCGGGCCGGCCTGATGCGGCGCGCCCGCAACCGGGCACGCCGCTATAGCCTGCAGCGCATGGCGGCAGAGTATCTGGCGCTGTACGGGACACTGCTCGAGGGGGCGCCTGCAGCGCCGGACCGCACCGCCGTCGGCTCCGCTTGACATTCCCGGGGACTGGGCATGCGTATCGCGATGTTTTACCACTCGCTGCTCTCGGACTGGAATCACGGCAATGCGCATTTCCTGCGCGGCGTCGTGACCGAGTTGCAGTCGCGCGGCCACGAGGTGCGGGTCTTCGAGCCCCAAGCGGCCTGGAGCCTGGAGAACCTGGTGGCCGAGCCCGGCGGCGCGCAGGCGCTGGAGGATTTCCGGCGCACGTATCCCGGGCTCGGCAGCCGTCAGTATCGGCTCGAGCAGCTGGACCTGGACGCCGCGCTCGAGGACGTGGATCTGGTGATCGTCCACGAGTGGAACGAACACGAACTGGTGCGCCGCATCGGCGAGCACCGTGCCGCCAACCGGCAGTACCGGCTGCTGTTTCACGACACGCACCACCGGTCGCTCACCGATCGGCGCAGCGTGGCGCAATACGACCTGCGTCACTACGACGGCGTGCTGGCCTTCGGCGAGGTGATCCGCGAGCTGTACCTCGCCAAGGGGTGGACCCAGAACGCGTGGGTATGGCACGAGGCGGCGGACGTGCGCGTGTTTCATCCCGTGGACGGCCTGGGCTGCGCGGGGGATCTGGTGTGGGTCGGCAACTGGGGCGACAACGAACGCACCGCGGAGCTGTTCGAGTTCCTGTTCAACCCGGCCGTGGAGCTGGGGCTGCGCACCGACGTGTACGGGGTGCGCTACCCCGATGCGGCGCGTCGCCGGCTCGCCGAGGCGGGCATCGCCTACCGCGGCTGGCTGCCCAACTTCCGCGTGCCGGAGGCCTTTTCGCGCCACCGCGTCACCGTGCATGTGCCGCGGCGTCCCTACGTCGAGGCCCTGCCGGGGATCCCCACCATCCGCCCCTTCGAGGCCCTGGCCTGCGGCATCCCGCTGCTGAGCGCGCCCTGGCAGGACGCCGAAGGGCTGTTCTCTCCGGGCCGCGACTACCTGGTGGCGCGCAACGGCCGGGAGATGAAGCACCACCTCTACAATCTGTTGCATGACGAGGAGATGGCCACCGAGCTTGCGCTGCACGGGCACCAGACCATCCTCGAGCGCCACACCTGTGCACACCGGGTGAACGAACTGTTCGGCATCTGCCACGAGCTTGGCATGCGCAACGGCTTTCATCATTGATCGCAGCGAAGGGAATCGTGAACGACATGAAGCGAGGACTCGACATCGCCTTCTTCGGCTCCAGTCTCGTCTCCGCCTACTGGAACGGGGCCGCCACCTACTACCGGGGCATCATCCGCGCCCTGCACGAGCGCGGGCACCGGGTCACCTTCTACGAGCCCGATGCCTACGAGCGCCAGGCGCATCGGGACATCGCCGATCCCGATTGGGCGCGGGTGGTGGTCTACCCCGCCACCGAACAGGGCGTGGCCGAGTCCCTGGCGCAGGCGGGCGGTGCCGACGTGCTCGTCAAGGCGAGCGGCGTCGGCGTGTTCGACGAGCTGCTCGAGGCGCGCTTGCCGGCGGTCGGCCGCAGCGGCGCCTTGCACATCTATTGGGACGTGGACGCGCCGGCCACGCTCGAGCGCATGCGCCGCGACCCCGACGATGCGCTGCGCGCGCAGGTGCCGCGCTACGACCTGGTGCTCACCTATGGCGGGGGCGAGCCCGTCGTGACTGCCTACGAGGGCTTTGGCGCCCGCCGCTGCGTGCCGGTGTACAACGCGCTCGATCCGCGCAGCCACTACCCGGTCCCTGCGGACCCGCGCTTTGCCGCCGACCTGGGTTTCCTGGGCAACCGGCTCCCGGATCGGGAGCAGCGGGTGGAGGCGTTTTTCCTCGCGGCGGCGCAGGCATTGCCGCAGCGCCGTTTCCTGCTCGGCGGCAGCGGCTGGGACGACAAGCCGTTGCCGGACAACGTGCGTCATGTGGGGCATGTCTATACCCGCGACCATAACGCCTTCAACTGCACGCCGCGGGCGCTGCTCAACATCAGCCGCGAGAGCATGGCCGGCAACGGCTTCTCGCCGGCCACGAGGGTGTTCGAGGCCGCCGGGGCCGGCGCCTGCCTGATCACCGACGCGTGGACCGGCATTGAGCTGTTTCTCGAGCCCGGTGCGGAGGTGTTGGTGGCCGCCGATGGCGCGGCCGTGGCCGAGGCGCTCGCCAGCCTGTCCGCAGAGCAGGCGCGCACGATGGGTGCGGCCGCGCGGCGCCGCGTGCTGGCCGAGCACACCTATGCACATCGCGCCGGGCAGCTCGAGGCGCTGCTCGAAGGCTACGACCTGCGCGGCCGCTGGGAGGCCGTCTCATGAATCGCCGCCACATCGTCATTCTCGGCCTGTCCATCACCTCGGCCTGGGGCAACGGGCACGCGACCACCTACCGCGCCCTGGTGCGCGAACTGGCCGCACGCGGGCACGAGGTGCTGTTCCTGGAGCGCGACAAACCCTGGTATCGGGACAACCGCGACCTGCCCGAGCCGCCCTACGGGTGCACCCGGCTCTACGACAGCGTGGAGGAGTTGCGCGACGCCTACGCCAGCGCGGTGCGCGAGGCCGACCTGGTCATCGTCGGCTCCTACGTCCCCGAAGGCAGCGAGGTGGGCGAGTGGGTCACCGCCACGGCGCGCGGCGTCACCGCCTTCTACGACATCGATACGCCCGTGACGCTCGCTGGGCTGGCGCACGGCGGCACGGATTACCTGTCCGCGGCCCTTATCCCACAGTACGACCTGTATCTGTCCTTTACCGGCGGCCCCACGCTGCGCCGCCTGGAGAGGGTATGGGGCTCGCCCATGGCGCGGCCCCTGTACTGCTCGGTGGATCCCGAACTGTATTACCCGGAGGAGGCCGCCCTGCGCTGGGACCTCGGCTACCTGGGGACCTATGCGCAGGACCGCCAGCCCACGCTGGAGACGCTGTTGCTCGAGCCCGCGCGCCGCTGGGCGGCCGGGCACTTCGTGGTCGCCGGCCCGTCCTTCCCCGAGGCAATCCACTGGGGCCACAACGTGGAGCGCATCGAGCATCTGCCGCCGGCCGAGCATCGGCGCTTCTACAACGGCCAGCGCTTCACGCTGAACGTGACGCGCCGGGACATGGTGCGGGCTGGCTACGCCCCCAGCGTGC
Organism: uncultured Gammaproteobacteria bacterium; assembly: GCA_963779865.1. Taxonomy (GTDB): domain Bacteria; phylum Pseudomonadota; class Gammaproteobacteria; order CAVZZX01; family CAVZZX01; genus CAVZZX01. The sequence goes on from CAVZZX010000003.1 coordinate 24,082, forward strand.
GCCTGTTCGAAGCGGCCGCCTGCGCCATCCCCATTATCAGCGATGCGTGGGCGGGGCTGGAGACCTTGTTTGAACCCGGCCGCGAGATCCTGATCGCGCGCAACGCCCGCGAGGTGCTCGACGCGCTGCGCGCGCTGGACGAGACGCGCCGCCGGGCGTTGGGCCGGCGAGCCCGCAAGCGCGTGCTGGGGGCGCACACGGCGGCGCACCGCGCCCGCGAGTTGGAAGCGTATCTGGACGCCCAGCTGCGATCGCGCCGCGAGCCCTTCGCCACGGGCGTGGAGGCCGGCATGCCGGATGCGGGGCCGCAGCGGGGCGCGGAGCGCCGCGCCTGAGCGGGCCGCCCCGGCGCACCAGGCCAACCCAGGGGCCCCCCTAAAGCGGCATCTTGGTCACGCTGGCCGCGACCGCCCTGGCGCCCCGGCGCGCCTGCCGAGGCGCGCGGCTGAGCAGGGCGTCGAAGTAATCGATGGTCTCGCTCAGGCCGCGCTCGATCTCCACGCTCGGCGTCCAGTCCAGCAACTCGCGGGCGCGCCCGATGTCCGGCCGACGTTGCTTCGGATCGTCGCCTGGCAGCGGCTTGAAGACGAGCGGGGCCCGCGAATGGGTCAGGCGCCGAATGGTGCGGGCGAGCTCGAGCACGGTGCATTCGCAGGGATTGCCCAGGTTGAGCGGTCCGGTCACGGCCGCGTCGGTGTCCATGAACCGCTCGATGGCCTCGATCAAGTCGGACACATAGCAGAAGGAGCGGGTCTGCAGACCGTCGCCATACAGGGTGATGGGTTCGTTACGCAGCGCCTGGATAATGAAGTTCGACACCACGCGGCCGTCGTCCTGCTGCATATACGGGCCGTAGGTGTTGAAGATGCGTCCGACCTTGATCTCGATGCCGTGCTGCCGGCGGTAGTTGAAGAACAGGCTTTCCGCGCAGCGCTTGCCCTCGTCATAGCAGGAGCGCTCGCCCAGCGGGTTGACGTGCCCCCAGTAGGTCTCCACTTGCGGATGGATCAGCGGGTCGCCGTACACCTCGCTGGTGGAGGCCTGAAAGATCCTCGCGCGCAGACGCTTCGCCAGCCCCAGCATGTTGATCGCGCCGTGCACACTGGTCTTGATGGTCTGCACCGGGTCGCGCTGGTAATAGACCGGGCTGGCCGGGCAGGCCAGGTTGTAAATCTCGTCCACCTCCACGTACAGCGGGAAGCACACGTCGTGACGGATGACCTCGAAATAGGGATGCTCCAGAAGCTCGAGGATGTTGCCGCGCGAGCCGGTGTAGAAGTTGTCGACGCAGATCACCTGGTGGCCGGCGTCAAGTAATCGTGCGCAAAGATGTCGGCCCAGAAATCCGGCTCCGCCCGCGACCAGTATGCGCTTCATATCCTCGTCCTCCGTGATGCGCGGCACCTCGTTGGTTGCGAGCAAAATCCATTCCAGCCCGCAGCGGCGCCGCGGCGCGCCCGCGCGCGCCCCATGGGCAGGCGGACCGGTGCCCTGTTACAACGGAGCTTGAAACTCTTACAAGGCGGGCGGCGACGCTACGCGCCGGCACTTGCGGGCTCGACGAGTCTCTTACCAGGGGGCGCCGTGCTCCGGGCGGGTCATGTAGTCGTTCAGGCTCAGGGCAATCATGATGGCCAGCCAGAACAGGCCGGCCAGCGAGATGATGCGGATGGTGCTGGCTTCGTGGATGAGGTGCATGTAGAACAGTGCCACCAGCCCGGCCTGGATGCCGGAGATGACAAAGTGCACCAAGGTATTCCAGCCGCCGAGACTGTAATAGGCGGCCAGCAGCGTGAGCCCGAGCAGGCTCATCAGCGCCAACCAGATGAGAACGAGTCTCGGGTAGGAAAAGGTCATTTCCTTGCTCATGCTTGCCTCTGCTCAGCCGCCTGCTGCGAAGCGTTCGATCAGGTAGAACATCGGATAGAGAAACAGCCACACGATGTCGACGAAGCTCCAGTAGAGCCCGGCGATTTCCACGGGCATGAAGCGCCGGGAGCCGAAGCGGCCGCTCAGCGACAGCGCCCATTGGGTGTACACGATCCCGATGCCCACCGTCAGGTGCAGCGCGTGATAGCCGGTGAGTACGAAGTACATCCAGTAGAACAGCTCCACCGCGCGCGGGCGCTCCCCGCCGTAGGTGAAGTTCAGGCCGGGCACCAGCCCTTCCTGCCACTCCTTGTGGTACTCGTAGCCCTTCACGGCGAGGAACGCGACGCCGAGCATGGCGGTGAGAAACAGCGCCCAGCGCAGGATGCTCTGCTGGTCGCGCTCGGCGGCGCGCACCGCTGCGGACATCGTGAAGCTGCTGGTGATCAGCAGGGCGGTGTTGGTCGTTCCCAGCCAGATATGGGTGTGCTGGCTGCCGACCGCGAAGCCCTCGGGAAACGCGAGCCGTGTGACAAGGTAGGCGGTCAGCAGGGCCCCGATGAACAGCACCTCGGTCCCCAGGAACACCCACATGCCGATGCTCGCGGCCTGGCGTTGCTGCTCGATTTGCTGAAAGTGCTCCGCGAGCACCTCTTCATTGTGGCTCATCGCCGCCTCGCACGGTGTAGTGGTAGGGGCCTTCGGTCACCTCGGGGATGCGGTGAAAATTCTTCTCTCCAGGCGGTGAGCGGGTCTGCCATTCGAGGCCGGTGGCGCCCCAGGGGTTCGGCCCGGCGATACGCCCGTGGCGCAGGGACCAGCCCAGATACAGCAAGGGCAGCAGGTAGGCGACCCCCAGGACGGCGGCGCCGGCGGTGGACAGCTCGTTCCAGATCTGAAATTCGGGCGGATATTCGTAGTAGCGCCGCGGCATGCCCAGGTAGCCGGCGATGTATTGAGGGAAGAAGGTCAGATTGAAGCCGACGAACATGAGAATGGCGGCGAACTGCGCGAAGCGTTCCGGGTACATCCGCCCGGTAATCTTCGGCCACCAGAAATGGATGCCCCCCAGAAAGGCCATGACTGAGCCGCCGACCATGATGTAGTGAAAATGCGCAATCACGAAATAGGTGTCGGTGAGGTGCACGTCCAGCGCCAGCGCCGCCAGGAACAGCCCCGTGATGCCGCCCATCATGAACAGTCCGACGAAGCCCAGGGTGTAGATCATCGGCGCCTCGAAGGAGATGCGGCCCTTGTACAGGGTCGCGGTCCAGTTGAAAACCTTGATCGCCGAGGGCACGGCGACCATGTAGCTGAGCAGGGAGAACACCATGCTCGCGTAGACCGACTGGCCGGAGACGAACATGTGGTGCCCCCAGACGAAGAAGCCGATCACCGCGATGCCGAGGATCGAATAAGTCATGAACTTGTAGCCGAAGATCCGCTTGCGCGCGAAGCAGGGGATGATCTCGCTCGCCACGCCCATGGCCGGCAGGACCATGATGTAGACCGCCGGGTGCGAGTAGAACCAGAACAGGTGCTGAAAGAGGATCGGGTCGCCGCCCAGCTTCGGGTCGAAGATGCCGACGCCGGCCACGCGCTCGAGGACGACCATGGACAGGGTCATGGTCAGCACCGGGGTCGCCAGCAGCATGACGATGCTGGTGGCGTACAGCCCCCAGACCATGAGCGGCAGACGGAACCAGGTCATCCCCGGGGCGCGCAGCTTGTGCACCGTGGTGACAAAGTTCAGTCCGGTCAGGATCGAGGAGAAGCCCACCACGAACACCCCGGCCACTGCGGCGATGACGTGCGTGTTCGAGAACATGCTCGAATACGGTGTATAGAAGGTCCAGCCGGTGTCCACGCCGCCCGCGACCAGGCAGTAGAGCGTGAACAGCCCGCCGATGACGTAGATGTACCAGCTGGTCAGGTTCAGCCGCGGGAAGGCCACCTCGTTGGCGCCGATCATCATCGGCAGGAGGAAGTTGCCCAGCGTGGCGGGGATGGAGGGCACGAGGAAGAACCACACCATCACCACGCCGTGGATGGTGAACAGCTTGTTGTAGGTCTCCGCCGTGACCAGATCGCCGGCGGGGGTGACCAGTTCCAGACGGGCGATGCCGATGGCCACCGCGCCGATGAAGAAAAAGAGCGTGATGGAGACGAGGTACAGAATACCGATGCGCTTGTGGTCGACCGTGCTGAGCCAGGACCACAGGCTCTGCTTGGAGTTGAGATATGTCTCTGCCGTCGTCGGGGCTACCGCGCTCACTTGCCTTCCTCCAGGTTCGGTCCGCCCGCCTTGATGAAGGCGATCAACTCCATTATGGCCTGTTCAGATATCTTCCCCGCGAAGGAGGGCATGATCGGCGCATAGCCCGCGGCGACTTGCTTGCCAGGCAGCAGGATGGAGTCGCGGATATAGGCCTCATCGGCGGTCACCACGCTGCCGTCGGCGAGGGGCACGGGCTTGCCGAACAGCGCGTGCAGGCTGGGGGCATGCACCGTTGCCTTGGGCCCGTGACAGCCCGTGCATCCGAATTCGTGAAAGCGCTTGCGCCCGCGCATCGCCAGGGCGTTGAGACTGTCGCCCTGCTTGATCCACGAGGCATAGGCGCTGGGCTGCATGACGACGATCTTGCCGCGCATCCGGGCATGACTGGTGCCGCAGTATTCGGCGCACTCGAGGTGGTAGACGCCGGTCGCCGTAGGCGTGAACCAGATCTGGGTGTAGCGTCCGGGGACCACGTCGCGCTTGATGCGGAACTCGGGAACGAAAAAGCTGTGGATCACGTCCTCGGAGGTCATGGTCAGCAGCACCGGCTTGCCGAGCGGCAGGTGAAGCTGGTTGATCTCGCGTTGGCCGTTCGGGTGCTGCATCTTCCACATCCACTGCTTGGCGACGACGTGCACCTCCTGTGCGTTGTCCGGCGGGTTGTAGAGCTGGCCGTAGAGATCCGCGCCCCATACGTAGACGCCCAGAAACAGGCCGAAGGGGATAATGGTCCAGGAGTACTCCAGCACCGGGTTGAAATTGACGCGCGGCTTGCGGTTGACGTCGGTGCGTGTGCGCCGGTAGCGGATGCAGAATATGGTGCCGGCAAGCATCACGCCCAGCACCACGATGGAGCTGAGCGCCAGCATCGAGAAGAACAGCACATCGTAGGAATAGGCGTTCTTGGACGCCTCGGGCAGCAGGACGCGCAGGGCACTGTGCATGTCGGCTCGCTCCCTCTATGGCCCGCGTCGCGTGTCGTGCGCGAAGACGCGCCGGGTCGCGGTGCTGAAGCGCTCCGGCGTGCATCGCGACAACATCAGTGCACACGGGCCGTTCACTGCGATGTGCCCCCTTTGGCGTCAGCGGCCCCCCCGAAGCTCGGCGTCTCGTCCTTGTTCATCAGCGCCATGGCGCGGTCGATGGGGATGTGCACGACGCCGGCGGACTTGTCGACCCATCCGTACCCGTCGAGCCAGTTGCGTTTCTCCTGCATGAAGCGCCGCAGGTCGCGCGGCGGGTCGCGCTGCAGGTTGGGACCCGGGATCGAGGGGCCGTGGGGCTCGCTCAGGCTCCCACTGGGGAGTTCGCGGGCGGAGCCGGTGGCGAAGCGTGCCAGCCAGTAGGAGCCGACACTCCCGGCGACCACCACCACCACGAGGATGCCGGCAATGGCCAGGATGCGGCGGCTCGGCAACTCGCCCTGCTCGTGGCCGAGGCGGCGCGCCCGTTCGCTCACCGTTTCAGGCATGCTGCGATACCTCCTCGCGCGCGCGTGCTTCCCCGGCAGCGGGCGTGACCGGCAGCCGCGACAGCCGCCAGAGGAAGGCCGCCGTCCAGAGCCCGCCAACGCCAAGCAGCGCGGCGAGATCCGTCCACAGCACCGCGAAGCCGCCCTTGCGGAAGGCGGGCTCCACCAGCCAGAAGCTGTACAGCAGCTGCCCCACCAGCACGATTGCCGCGACGATCGGCAGCCCGCGGGGGCTTTCCTTCAGCGCCCGCAGCAGGAGAGCGAACAGCGGGAACACGAAGGCGACCAGCAGCAGGCTCACGCCCAACCAGAACCAACTGGTCTGCATGCGCGGCAGATACCATACGATCTCGTCGGGCAGATTGCCGTTCCATACGATGAGGTACTGCATGAAGACCAGGTAGGCCCACATGACGACCGCCGCCAGCAGCAGGTTGCCCAGATCGCGGCGGCGTTCGGCCGAGACATACGGGGCCAGGGTCGGCTTGCGCTCGCGCAGCACGGCGGCAATGACGGCTACTGCCAGTCCGGAGAGCAGCTGCGCGTCGACCATGATCATGCCGAAGATGGTCGAATAGAAGCGCGGCTGCAGCGACAGCACCCAGTCGACCCCCGCCAGGGTCACCATGAGCACGTGCAGGATCAGGCCGCCGGCCCCCAGGCGAAACAGCACGGCATCCGCATCGGGGTCGCGGCGGGCGCGTCGGCGCAGGCCGTGGCCGACCGCCCAGGCCAGGAGCGTCCACAGCAGGAAGTAGATGGCGGCCCGGGTGAGAAAGAAACCGGTGTTCAGGTACCACGCCTTCTTCTCCAGGAGATGGCTCTCGGCCCCGCTGCCTGCCCAGTCCCAGACCTCGCCCATCCCGAACAGGAGAGGCACGAACAGCAGCGCCACCAGAGGCATCAGATCCGCCGCGGCCTGCAGCGGGCGTTGCACCACGAGCCCCCAGCCGCCGCCGGTGAGGCCGTGGATCAGCAGCATGCCCAGGGCGCCGGCCGTCAGTCCCCATACGAAGACCCAGACGTAGAGATAGGAGTGCAGGAAGCGCTCCCAGTGCAGGACCGCGCCGAGCACCAGCAGCGCCAGGCCGGCGCCCGTTGTCATCCACACCGGCCGCTGGAGGCGGCGCAGGCGCTGCACGTCCGCGGTTTCCCGGTTCATCGCGTCGCCTCCTGGTCCTCGAGCAGGAACCGACGGTCCTTCGGCACGCTCTTCAGGGGGGCGTGCTGGCTGAGCTGCAGGGCGCGGATGTAGGCGATGATCGCCCAGCGGTCGTTGGGGGCCACGCGCGCGGCATAGGGGAACATCACGCCGTAGCCGTGGGTGATGACACGGTAGAAGTGTGCATCGGGCGCCTTGCGCAGCCGTTCGGTGTGGAAGGAGGGCGGCGGCGGGAAGCCGCGCCGCACGACCATGCCGTCCCCATCGCCGACGACGCTGTGGCAGGGGCTGCAGTAGACGTTGAAGCGGTCCTGGCCGCGGTGCAGCAGCGTGGCGGTCACCGGCAGCGGGTTGTGCTCGGGGATGTCCGGTTTCGCGTCCCCGGTGTTGCCGCCCACGTACTTGCCGTCCGGCCCCACGGGGCGCACCGCCCGCGGCTCGGGGGACGGCGGCTGCTCGCCCTCGCGCCCGCTCGAGGTGCCGGCGAGGGTGCCGCCGCTGCGCGCCACCGTTCCGGCGGGCAGTGGCCGGGAGGCCGCACCGTCGGGAAACAGACTGCTCTGCTCGTAAGGTTCGTATTTGGGCTGGTCGTACATGTCTTCCATCAGTTTGGTGCAGCCCGAGGCGGCCGTGATCGCAAGGGCGCCCAGCAGCAGGGCGAGGGCGCGCTGCGCCGGGATCACTGGTGCACCTCCTCGATCGCGAGCGGCGCCATGCCGGTGAGCAGGGCGCGCACGGCAGCCGCGTCGAAGGCCGGGTCGCTGTGCAGCACGCAGACGAAGAACCGGTCGCTGGTGGCGCGCTCGAAGCCGCGCGCGCCGAACATCGGGTGGTGCAGCTTGGGCAGCCGGTTCAGCGCAAGCATGCCGAGCGCCGCCCCGATGCCGGCGAACATGAGCGTGATCTCCGCCGTGACCGGGATGAAGCCCGGCCAGCTGTGCACCGCGCGCCCCCCGATGTTCATCGGAAAGTCGATCACCGCCGAATACCACTGCATGAAATAGGTGCCGACCATGGCGAGCAGCGCGAGCAAAAGCGTGATCCCCGCCACGCCGTTGCGCCGGAAGCCGACCGCCTCGGCGAGGCCGTCAACCGCAAAGGGGGCATAGGCCTCGATCTGCGCGTAGCCCGCTTCGCGCACCGTGTGCACCGCCGCCAGGAAGGCGTCCTGGTCGTCGAATTCGGCGACCAGCCCGTAGAGCCTTGTCGAATCGCTATTTGCCATCTTTGTGCACGATCAGCTTGCGCATCTCGAAGATCGAAATCGCCGGGACCAGGCGCAGGAACAGCAGGAACAGGAAACCGAAGAAGCCGAGCGAGGTCAGCAGATGGGTCCAGTCCCAGGCGGTGGGATAGAACATCCCCCACTCCGAGGGGATGTAGTTCTTGTAGAGCGTGGGGATGACGATCATCACGCGCTCGACCCACATGCCGAACACCACCGCGGCACCGATGAAGAACAGCGCGATGGGGCTGTGCCGGACGCGGCGGAACCACAGGGCCTGCACGAGGATGGAATTGCAGGCGATCGCCGTCCAGTAGGTGAAGTTGTAGGCGCCGAAGAACAGTGCGTGCACGTGCTCGAGCTCGTACTTGTCGCCGCTGTAGTAGGCCATGAACACTTCCATGAAGTAGCAGTAGGTCATGACCAGCCCCAAGGCCAGGGTGCCCTTGGCGAGCTTGTCGAGGTGGAAGGCGGTGATGTAGTCGTGCAGCCCGAAGACGCGCCGCATGGGGATGAGGATGGCCATGACCAGGCCGAAGCCCGAGTAGATCGCACCGGCGACGAAGTAGGGCGGCCACATGGTGCTGTGCCAGCCGGGCGTGATGCCCTGGGCGGCCACGTCGAGCCCCACCATGCTGTGCACCGAGAACACCAGGGTCACCGCGATGCCCGCCAGCAGGGCCATGGCCTTCTCGTAGCGGGCCCAGTGGCGCGCCTCGCCGCGCCAGCCCAGCGCCAGCAGGCCGTAGAAGATCTGCGCCCGGCGGGTCTTGGCGCGATCGCGCAGGGCCGCGAGGTCCGGCATCATGCCGACGAACCACATCAGCAGCGAGACCGTCAGATAGGCGGTGATGGCCGCGAAGTCCCAGGTCAGCGAGCTGCGCCATTGCGGCCACAGGCCCATGGTGTCCGGGTGCGGGAAGATCCAGTAGGCGAACCAGGGTCGCCCCAGGTGCATGATCGGGAACAGCCCGGCAATGCTCACCGCAAAGACGGTCATCGTCTCCGCCGCGCGGTTGATGGCGGTGCGCCAGTCCTGGCGCGTGAGCATGAGGGCGGTGGAGATGAAGGTGCCGGACATGCCGATGCCGATCCACCACACGTAGTTGGCGATGGCAAAGCCCCAGGCGACGGGAATGTTGATGCCCCAGATGCCGACCCCTACCGCGAACAGGTAGCCCATGGCGAAGAACAGCGACAGGGTGGCGGCCCCGGTCACCGCGAAGCCGATGTAGCCGAGCCGGCCCGTGCGCCGCTCGAGCACCAGCCCGCTCAGCTTGTCGCTCAGCGAGGTCAGGGTCTGCGAGCGGCCGAGCAGCGGCGAACGGCTGCGCCGGCGGCGCTGTTCCGGCACGGTTGCGCTCACGCCTGATCCTCCTCCGTGCCCTTCCCGGGCCGCCGCCGCAGTGCCGGATTGGGATTGGTCACCTTGGCCGTATACGTGGTGCGCGGCTTGGTGTTGAGCTCGCCGAGCAGCGTGTAGTCCAGCGGCGAGGTCTTCTCATCGACCACCTTGGCGTGGCGATCATTGAGGTCGCCGAAGACGATGGCCTCGGTGGGGCAGGCCGCCTGGCAGGCGGTGAGGACCTCGCCGTCCTCGATGGGACGGTCTTCCTTCTGCGCCCGGATCTTGGCGTTGGCGATGCGCTGCAGGCAGTAGTTGCACTTTTCCATGACCCCGCGCTGGCGTACCGTCACCTCGGGGTTGCGCTGCGCGTTCAGCGTGGGGCTGTCCTTGGAGTACTGCAGGAAGTTGAAGCGCCGCACCTTGTACGGGCAATTGTTCGAGCAGAAGCGGGTGCCGATGCAGCGGTTGTAGACCTGCACATTGATGCCGCCGGAGTCATGCAGGGTGGCTTCCACGGGACAGACGATCTCGCAGGGCGCGTCCTCGCACTGCATGCAGGGCACGGGCTGGAAGTGGGTCTGCGGCCTCTGCGGCGGCCCTTCGTAATAGGTGTCCACGCGCAGCCACAGCATCTCGCGGCCCAGGCGCACCTGCTCCTTGCCCACCACCGGGATGTTGTTCTCCGCCTGGCATGCGGTGATGCAGGCATTGCAGCCGATGCAGCTGCCGAGATTCACGCTCATGCCCCACTTGTGCTGCGGGTACTTGTATTCCGGAAACAGGGACGGGAACGGCTCGGGCGCGCCGGGCAGGTCGTGGGCGAAACCCGGGTTGTCCCGGAACTCGTCCAGCGTGGCATGCCGTACCAGGTGGCGCCCCTCCATCGCAAAGTGGCCCTGGGTGATGGCGAGCTTGTAGTGACGGCCGGTGCGCTTGATCTGCAGGCCGGCCGCCGCCCAGGGTGCCTGAGAGGTGCGCAGGCGATAGGCATCGAAGCCCGGGCCGGCACCCAGGGTGCCGCCGGCGGCGCGTCCGTAGCCGAGGTGCACGGTCACGCAACCCTCGGCATGGCCCGGATCGACCAGAATCGGCGCCTCGACCCGGCGCCCGTCCAGCGTGAGCTCGACCACGTCGCCGCGGTCGGCGCCCAGCCGGGCGGCTGTGTCGGGACTGACCAGAGCGGCATTGTCCCAGGTCAGCTTGGTCAGGGGCTTGGGCAACTCCTGCAGCCATGCGTTGTTGGCGAACTGGCCGTCCCAGATGCTGGGGTCGGGGGCGAAGGCGATCTCCAGGGCATCGGCCGGCGGCCGCTTGGCTTGGGGCACCTTGGCGAGGGCGTCCTCGCGCAGGCGCACGTCCACCGCGGGCGCGCGCGTGTGGGGCACCACCCCGGCGTGCAGGGCGCCGGTCCAGAAGGCATCGAAGCCGGTGTCGTCGGCGTGCGCCTTGCGCCAGTAGCCGTGCACCACACTGTAGGCGCTGGCGTCCAGGTCGCCGAGCAGTGCCGCCATCACCTCGATGCGCGAGCGGCTGCGGTACAAGGGGCTGATCAGGGGCTGGATGATCGAGACCGTGCCGTCGTAGGCGCGGCCATCGCCCCAGCTTTCCAGGTAATGGCTCTCGGGCACGTGCCAGGTGCAGCGCTTGGCGGTCTCGTCGCGATACAGGCCCAGGTAGAGCGAGAAGGGGACCTTGGTCAGGGCCTCGCCGAAGGCGAGGTCCGCCGGCGCCGTATACACGGGATTGGGGCCCAGGATGAACAGACTGTGCACGTGTCCGGCGGCCATGTCCTGGGTCAGAGACTTGAGCGACTCCACCTGCAGATCCGGTTCGAAGACGGCGCTGTCGCGGTACTCGAGGGTCGTGCCCGCATTGCCCAGGGCGGCATTCATGGCGTGGGCGAGCACGTGCACCTCCGGTGGCTGGCGCTCCCCAGCGAGCACCAGGCCGGCGCTGCGGTGCGCCTTGAGGTCGGCGACGACGGCTTCGGCCCACGCGCGCGGCACCCGGCTGCGGTCGGCTTCGCGCACGCCCGCCACGCCCAGCGCACCCGCGATGGCGCGCGCCAGCTCCACCACCGAGGAGGGCCGCAGGTCGACCCGATGATCGGCGACCGCGCCGGTGATCCCCGGGGCACTCTGCGCGACGTAGAGCCGGTTCATGTCCAGGTGCCCGGGCTTGACCTTGCGTCGCCGCGCGAAGTCGCGCGCATAGCGCAGATGGCCGGGCGGCACCGCGAGGAAGTCCGCGTCCAGGCTGAGGATGACCTGTGCCCGATCGAAGCGGTAGTGCGTGTCGACCGGGCGGCCGAAGGCGTGCAATGCGCCGAGCAGGCTGTTGTCGTGGTGCACCGGCTGGTACTGGTGCCAGCGCGCCTTGGGCAGGCGCTGGCGCAGTTCGCGGATCTGGCTGGCGAGCGTGGGCGAGGTGAGCGTGTCGGTGAGGATGCGCAGCCCCTCGCCGTCGCGTTCCTGGGCGTGATGGACGGCGGCGGCGATGTCGCGCGCGGCATCGCCCCACTGCAGCACTTCATCGCCGCGCATCACCGTCTGCGCGCGCTCGGGGTCCCACAACTGCAGCACCGAGGCCTGCATGTACACGTCGGTGGCGCCCACGCTGGCGGGATGCGCCGGGTTGCCTTCGATCTTGGTGGGCCGCCCCATATTGCTCTCGGCCAGCACGCCGGTCACATAGCCGTCCAGCGGCATGGCGGTGGCGTAGAACAGCGCCTCGCCCGGCTTGAGCTCCGGCGGGGCGTCCACGTAGGGGACGATCGCCTCGGGCGGATAGTCGCAGCCGGTGAGTCCGCCGAGCGCCAGTGAGGCGCCCATCAGCTGCAGGAAGCGGCGCCGCCCGAGCGGCAGGCCGCCGAGCTCGCCCACATAGGGGAACTCCTCGCGCAGCAGGCGCTTGAACGCGTCGGTCTGGGCGAGTTCGTCGAGGCTGCGCCACAGCCCGCGCCCGCGCGCTTCGCGCAGGTGGCGACGCAGCCCGGCGAGGCGCTGGCGGCGGTTGGGATCGGTGTCGTCGCTCATCGGTTCAGCGGTGACAGGTGGAGCAGTCGGTGATCGAACGGGTGTCCACGTGGTACAGCTTCATCAGGTCCTCCGGGCTCACTTCCGCGGTGTGTTCCTTGGGTTTCCAGCTCATGTCGAAGACGTGCCCGGGCGGGCGCAGGTGCTTGGCCGGGTCGCGGTGGCACTGCAGGCAGAACTCCATGGTCAGCGGCTTCACCTGTCGTACCACCGGCATGGTGTCCACCCGTCCGTGGCAACTGGCGCAGCCAATCCCCTTGTTGATGTGGATGCTGTGATTGAAATAGACGAAGTCCGGCAGATCGGTGACCCGCAGCCACTTGATCGGTCGATTGGCCCGGAAATCCTTGACCAGCCGCTCCAGCACCGGCTGATCGGTGTACAGCTGCGAATGACAGGTCATGCAGGTCGCCAGCGGCGGGATGCCCGCCGTGGCGGTCTCCTCCACGCCCGTATGGCAGTAGCGGCAGTCGATGCCGTCGTCGCTGACGTGGTGCTTGTGGCTGAACGGCACCGGCTGCTGGATCGGCTCCTGCAGATAGGACTGGCTCGACACCGCCCAGCGATACAGCAGGATCCCCGTCGCCAGCATCACCACCGCGGCGAGGAGCGAAAGCTTGATGACGAGGTTGGCCGTTCGGCCGAAGATCTGGGCCATTGTTCTTCCCGCTTCCCTGCGTGAAACCGCACAGGCACCGTGTGGGCGACCCGCGGGTCGCGCCGAGCAAGCGTGGTTTGTAGGTAACGCTTAGAACACGGGCCGGGGTTTTTCCAGCCCGTTCCTTTGTATTAACGTTGCCTTAAGGGCGCGCGCATTCACGCCCGGCACGCCGGGCGCGTCTTGACTCCGCGCCCGTGCTTCCTAGATTTACCCCATCCCACATCGCCGGCAGGGCGATGGGCCCGGGCTGCTTGGCTATGCTCTCGGGTAACGGACGACCGCACGGTTGCGCGCCCGCTTGGCGCGAACGCTGACACGGAGGGTCACACACCATGAGCATGCAGGTTTCCGACTTCATTCTCGATCGGCTCCATCAGTGGGGCATCCGGCGCATCTACGGCTATCCGGGCGACGGCATCAACGGCTTTCTGGGCGCCCTTGACCGCAACCAGGAAAAGATCCGCTTCATTCAGACCCGCCACGAGGAACAGGCCGCGTTCGCCGCCTGTGCGCACGCCAAATTCACCGGCGAGGTCGGCGTGTGCATGGCCACCTCGGGCCCCGGCGCGATTCATCTGCTCAATGGGCTCTACGACGCCAATCTCGACAACCAGCCGGTGGTGGCGGTGATCGGCCAGCAGAAGCGTATGGGCCTGGGCGGGGACTTCCAGCAGGAGGTGGATCTGAACAGCCTCTACAAGGACGTGGCGCACCAGTACGTGCACATGGCCAGCCACCCGGCGCAGGCGCGCCATCTCATCGATCGCGCCATGCGCATCGCCAAGAGCGAGCGGGCCGTGACCTGTGTGATCGTGCCCGAGGACGTGCAGGAGTCGCCGGCGATCCCCAACCCGCCACGGGTGCACGGCGCCCTGTTCTCGGGGGTCGGCTACTCCGAGCCGCTGGTGATCCCCAAGACGCCGGACCTGCAGCGCGCCGCCGAAGTCCTCAACGCCGGCAAGAAGGTCGCGATGCTGGTGGGCGCCGGGACGCTCAGTGCCACCGATGAGGTCATCGAGGTGGCCGATCTGCTCGGGGCCGGCGTGGCCAAGGCGCTGCTGGGCAAGGCCGCCTTGCCCGACGACCTGCCCTTCGTGACCGGCGCCATCGGGCTGCTGGGCACCAAGCCGAGTTGGGACCTGATGAACCAGTGCGACACGCTTCTGATGGTCGGCTCGGACTTCAAGTACTCGGAGTTTCTGCCCAAGGAAGGCGAGGCGCGCGGCGTGCAGATCGACCTGGACGGACGCAAGCTCGGCATGCGCTATCCGATGGAGGTCAACCTGCAGGGCGATGCCAGGGAGACACTGCGCGCGCTCATTCCCTACCTGGAGCGCAAGAAGGACCGCTCCTGGCGCGAGCAGATCGAGGAGGGGGTGGCGCACTGGTGGCAGACGCTCGAGGAGCGGGCCATGAACGAGGCCAATCCCATCAACCCGCAGCGGCTCTACTGGGAGCTCTCGCCGCGTCTCCCCGACGACTGTATCATCACCGCCGACTCGGGCTCGGGCACCAACTGGTTCGCACGCGATCTCAAGATCCGGCGCGGCATGATGGCCTCTCTGTCGGGCGGGCTGGCCACCATGGGGCCTGGCGTGCCCTATGCCATGGCGGCGAAGTTCGCCTTCCCCGATCGCACGGTCATCGCCACCGTGGGCGACGGCGCCATGCAGATGCTCGGCAATGCCGAGCTGGTCACCATCGCACGCCACTGGAAGGAGTGGAGCAACCCGCACCTGGTGGTGCTGGTGCTCAACAACAAGGACCTCAATCAGGTGACCTGGGAGCAGCGAGCCCTCGCCGGGGACCCGAAATTCCCCGGCTCGCAGAACTTGCCCGATTTTCCCTTCGCACAGTACGCCGAGCTCATCGGCCTCAAGGGCATCCGCGTGGATCGTCCCGAGCAGATCGGCCCGGCCTGGGACCAGGCCCTGAGTGCGGGGCGTCCGACACTCATCGAGGCGATCACCGACCCCGACGTGGCGCCGCTGCCGCCGCACATCAGCTTCGGCCAGGCGAAGACCTTCATGAGCGCGCTGTGGCAGGGCGACCCCGACACCTTCGGCATCGTCACCCAGTCGGCCAAGGAGTTCGTGGAGCAGGCGATGCCGCATCGCGAGAAGGACAAGGACAAGGACAAGGACTAGGCGCATGGGCGCACGCAACGATGCGGTGCCTGTCGAGTCGGTGGAGGTCTCGGCCTACAAGGTCCCCACCGACGCCCCCGAGTCGGACGGCACCCTGGAGTGGGACTCGACCACCCTGGTGCTGGTCCGCCTCCGGGCGGCGGGCAAGACGGGGCTCGGCTACACCTATGGCCAGGCCGGCATCGGCCGGGTGATCGCCGACAAGCTGGCCGGCCTGGTCGAGGGTGAGGATGCACTGGGCATCGGGGCCCGGCGCGAGGGCATGCTCGGCGCCCTGCGCAACAACGGCCGCGGCGGCATGACCACCATGGCGGTGGCGGCCGTGGAACTCGCGTTGTGGGACCTCAAGGCGCGGGTGCTCGACGTTGCCCTGGCCGACCTGTTGCCGGCGCAGCGCGAGGCGGTGCCGGTCTACGGCAGCGGTGGCTTCACCTCCTATTCGATCGGCACGCTGCAGGATCACCTCGCCGGCTGGGTGGAGAGCGGCATCCCGCGGGTGAAGATGAAGGTGGGCCGCCGCCCCGAGGAGGACGTGCAGCGGGTGCGCGCGGCGCGCGAGGCCATCGGCCCGGACGCGGAGCTCTACGTGGACGCCAACGGCGCCTACAGCCGCAAGCAGGCGCTGCGCAAGGCGCGGGACTTCGCCGAGTACGGCGTGAGCTGGTTCGAGGAGCCGGTCTCCTCGAACGACCTCGAGGGCCTGCGGCTGCTGCGCGACCGGGTCCCGGCCGGCATGGAGATCACCACGGGCGAGTACGGCTACAACGCCTACGACTTCCGGCGCCTGCTCGAGGCCGGCGCGGTGGACGTCCTGCAGGCGGACATCACCCGCTGCGGCGGTCTGCTCGGCGTGCTGCACGCGGCCATGCTGTGCGAGGCCTGGAACATGCCCTTTTCGACCCACACGGCGCCGACGCTGCACCTGCCCGTGGCCCTGGCCATCCGGCCGTTGCGGCACATGGAGTACTTCCATGACCACGTGCGCATCGAGCACATGCTCTTCGACGGTGTGCCGCCGCTGCGCGACGGGCGCCTGTGGCCGGAGCGGGACCGCCCCGGGTTCGGCATCGAACTGAAGGAGAGCGACGCCCGCCAGTACGCCATCTGAGCCACAAGGAGGTCGGCTTATGTTACAGGACACGCACCCCGCGGAGGTCTCCCACGTGGACACCGAGGCACTGGCCCGCGAGCTCGCCTCGCGCATCAAGGGCGAGGTCCGCTTCGATGCGGGCAGCCGGGCGCTTTATGCCACCGATGGCTCCAATTATCGCCAGCCGCCGTTGGGTGTCGTGATCCCGCGCGATGCGCAGGACGTGATTCAGGCGGTTGCCATTGCACGCCAGCACGGCGCTCCGATCCTCTCCCGCGGCACCGGCACCAGCCTGGCGGGGCAATGCTGCAATACCGCCGTGATCCTCGACATGTCCAAGTACATGAACGAGATCATCGAGCTCAACCCCGAGGAGGGCTGGGCGCGCGTGCAGCCCGGCGTGATCCTGGACTCGTTGCGCGAAGAGGCGCGCCAGCACAAGCTCACCTTCGCCCCCGACCCGGCCACCCACACCCACAACACCCTGGGCGGGATGATCGGCAACAATTCCTGCGGCATCCACTCGGTGATGGGCGGGCGCACCGCCGACAACATCATCGAGCTGGACGTGCTCACCTATGACGGCGAACGCATGAGCGTGGGGGAGACCTCCGAGGAGGAGCTCGAGCGCATCATCGCCGAAGGCGGCCGGCGCGGTGAGATCTACCGGCGCATGAAGGAGATCCGCGACGCCCACGCCGAGGAGATCCGCAAGCGCTATCCGGACATCCCGCGGCGCGTGTCCGGCTACAACCTCGACGACCTGCTGCCCGAGAAGGGGTTTCACATCGGCCGGGCGCTGGTGGGCTCCGAATCCACCCTGGTGGTGGTGCTCGAGGCCAAGGTGCGCCTCATCTACAGCCCGCCCGAGCGGGTGACAGTGGTGCTCGGCTACGAGGACATCTACCGGGCGGGCGACCACATCCCCGAGGTGATGAAACACGACCCGGTGGGCTGCGAGGGCATCGACGAGGGCCTCATCGAGGACATGAAGTCCAAGGGCCTGCACGCGGAGGATATCCAGTACCTTCCCGAAGGCAAGGGCTGGCTGCTCGTCGAGCTCGGGGCCGAAACCATCGAGGAGGCCGAAAGGCACGCCTACAAGATGATGGCGGCGCTGGAGGCGACCAAGAACGCGCCGAGCACCAAGCTCTACGAGCCGGACATGGCCGCCAAGGTGTGGGAGATCAGGGAGGCCGGCCTGGCCGCCACCGCCCACGTGCCCAACAATCCCGACACCTGGCCGGGCTGGGAGGACTCCGCCGTGCCGCCCGATCGGGTCGGCGAGTACCTGCGCGAGCTGCGCAAGCTGTTCAACAAATACGGCTATGCCTGCGACCTGTACGGCCACTTCGGGCAGGGCTGCATCCACACCCGCATCGACTTCATCCTCGACACCGCCGAGGGCATCAGGCAGTACCGCGCCTTCGTCGAAGAGGCGGCCGATCTCGTCTCGCGCTTCGGCGGCTCCTATTCCGGTGAACACGGCGACGGGCAGGCGCGCGGCGAGCTGCTGCCGAAGATGTACGGCGAGGAGCTCGTCAACGTGATGCGCGAGTTCAAGGCGATCTGGGACCCGGACTGGAAGATGAATCCCGGCAAGGTCATCGACCCTTACAAGCTCGATGACAACCTGCGCCTGGGCGCCAACTACAACCCGCCCGAGCCGGAGACCTGGTTCAGCTTCCCCGAGGACGACGGCAGCTTCAATAAGGCGACCCTGCGCTGCGTCGGCGTGGGCAAGTGCCGCGTCCTGGGCGGGCAGACCATGTGCCCGAGCTTCATGGCCACGCGCGAGGAGAAGTACACCACGCGCGGCCGCGCCCGGTTGCTGTTCGAGATGCAGCAGGGCGAGGTGCTCACCGACGGCTGGCAGAGCGAGGCGGTGAAGGACGCCCTGCACCTGTGCCTGGCGTGCAAGGGTTGCAAGAGCGATTGCCCGGTGAACGTGGACATGGCGACCTACAAGGCCGAGTTCCTCGCCCACTATTACGAGAAGAAGAAGCGGCCCATTAACGCCTACGCCTTCGGCATGATTGACCAGTGGTCCCGGATCGCCTCACGGTTTCCGGGTCTCACCAATTTCGTGACGCACACCCCGCCGCTCAGCGGCGCGCTGAAGCGCTTCATCGACATGCCGCTGGAGCGCGAGGTCCCGAAGTATGCGCCGGAGACCTTCAAGGGCTGGTTCCGCAAGCGGGGCGGTTCGAAGGCGGGGGCGCGCGGGCGGGTGATCCTGTGGCCGGATACCTTCAACAACTTCTTCCTGCCGGGCACCGCCCGCTCCGCGGTCGAGGTGCTCGAGGCCGCCGGCTATCAGGTCGAGGTGCCGGAGGCGCACGTGTGCTGCGGCCGGCCGCTCTACGACTTCGGCATGCTGGACCGGGCCAAGCGCCTGCTGGTGCACGCCATGGGCCTGCTCGAGAAGCCGATCCAGGAGGGTGTGCCGGTCATCGGGCTCGAGCCCTCCTGCACGGCGGTGTTCCGCGACGAGCTTCTTAACCTCTTTCCGCACGACCCGCAGGCCAAGCGTCTGGGCAAGCAGACCTACACGCTTGGCGAATTCCTGGCCGCCAAGGCGGACGGCTTCCAGCCGCCGCAACTCGCCCGCCGTGCACTGGTGCATGGGCACTGCAACCACAAGGCGATCATGGGCATGGATGGTGAGCAGAAGATCCTCGATGCGCTCGGTCTGGACTACCAGGTGCTGCAGTCCGGCTGCTGCGGGCAGGCCGGTTCCTTCGGCTACGAGGCGGGCGAGAAGTACGAGGTGTCGGTCAAGGCCGGTGAGCGGGTGCTCGCACCCGCGGTGCGCGACGCCACCGACGACACGCTGATCATTGCCGACGGCTTCAGCTGCCGGGAGCAGATCAAGCACCTGACCCGCCGCCGCGCGCTGCACCTCTCCGAGGTTCTCGCCATGGCCATGCGCGGCGCGCCGCCAGAGTAACCCGATCGAGAACCGCAGGAGAACGCGCGATGGGAGAGCCAATCGGCAAGACGCGCTGGGCGATCGCGGAGGGGTTCATCCCCGGCGACAGCACCAGCGACGACCCGAAGTTCGTCAGCCACGAGACCGCCTGTCTGCTCAATGCCGGCGACGGCGAGGCGCAGGTGAGGATCACCGTCTTCTTCAAGGACCGCGAGCCCGCGGGGCCCTATCGCGTCACCGTCCCGCCGCGGCGCACCCTGCACCTGCGCTTCAACGACCTGAAGGACCCCGAGCCGGTGCCGCGCGACACCGATTACGCCAGCGTCATCGAGTCCGATGTGCCCATCGTGGTGCAGCACAGCCGCCTCGACTCCCGGCGCGCGGACCTGTCCCTGCTGAGCACGGTCGCCTACGCAGCGGAGTGAGCTGCGGAGATGTTGGGGCGAACGGTGCGCCGCCGTTCGCCCTGTGCTTGCCGACGGGCGAGGCCCGCGGCCGGAAAAGGCGCGGCGGCGGGAGTGCCTCCTTCGCAGGCTCAGCATGAACGTTGCCGGGGGAACGCCTGCAGAAGGTTGAGACGCGGCCAGCGCCCGCGCCCGTGCGCCTTTTCAGGCGGAGCCCGGCAAGGCGCGGCGCACGCGTCCGCCGTTGCCGCGCAGCGCGGCGGCGCCGAGCAGGGCGAGGGCGCCGGCCCCCAGCATCAGCGGCAGCTTGTTCTTGTTGGCCCACAGCTGCCAGCTGTGCGTCTTGGCCTGCTTGCTGAAGCTGCCGCGCGTGTCGAAGTCGCCGGCGGCCGGCTCGAACAGGTTGTCGGGGCGGTCGGGCTCGATGGGCCGGTCGGTGATCTGGCCCGAGTAGCCCTGGCTCGCGAGCACGTGGTCGAGCAGCCGCGGGGCGATCTTGTTCGCCACGATGGCCTTTACGGCCGGGAAACCGAGATAGACCTCGCGGCGGCGGTGGTAGGCGGCCCAGACGATGCCGTCGGCAGCGACTTCCGGCTGGAAGATGGGCGGCAGGGGCTGGGGCTTGCGGCTCGTGTGGGTGCGGCTCCAGTCGAACTGCGGCGTGTTGAAGGCCGAGAGCTGCACCATCGTCAGATGCACGTCCAGACGGTTGTGGATGATCTCCGAGCGCAGCGAGTCGGTGAAACCGCGGATGGCGTGTTTGGCGCCGCAGTAGGCCGACTGCAGCGGCACGGCGCGGTAGCTCAGGGCCGAGCCCACCTGCACGATGCTGCCGTGATTGCGGCTGCGCATGCGCCGGTAGGCCGACAGCGTGCCGTACACGAAGCCAAGATAGGTGACCTCCGTCGCCCGCCGATACTCCTCGGGCGTGATGTCCTGAAACTCCCCGAACACGGTCGCCATGGCCGCATTGACCCAGACGTCGATGGGTCCGATGTGCTTCTCGGTCTGCTCGGCCGCGCGCTCGACCGCATCGGCGTCGGAGACGTCGGTGGGCAGAATGAGCGCCTCCCCGCCCGCCTCCTCGACTTCGCGCCGGGCGCCCTCCAGGCCGTCGAGGCCGCGCGCGAGCAGCGCCACCCGGGCGCCGCGTGCCCCAAAGGCGCGGGCAGTTGCGCGTCCAACGCCGGCGGAGGCACCGGTCACTACCACAGTGTCGCGTCGTCTGGTCTCGGCCATAGGGTGTGTCCTCTTCCTTGAAGCGATGATGCGGTTCTCAGGCGCTGCCCGGCACCTGGTACAAGGCGCCCAGGATGATGCCGTAGGCGAGCATCCCGATGAGCGTGGTCAGCGGCGTACGCTGCCCGTAATTCAGTCCCATGAAGCCCGGCGGCTCCAACCGCCGCACAGCCGTGGGTCCGTCGTATTCGGTGGCCATGCGCGGATGCACGGACGGCAGCAGCGGCAGGACGACCGCCAGCAGGAAGGCGGCGTGCACCGCACCGAAGATCGCGCCCAGCCACCAGCTGGCGTAGCCCAGGAGCGCGAACAGGACGAAATAGAAGAAGGCGAAGACCCAGCCGCCGAGCACATAGAGCAGGAAGCCGAGGATGCCCGCCTTGTAGCGGTCGCCGGTAAAGAAGGTGCCCATCAGAAAGGGCAGGCTCAGCCGCGACAGCCCCGCGCCCTGGCTGCCGTAGAGGATGGTGGTCATCACGACCGTGGCCACCAGCCCCCAGCTGACCAGGCCGCCGAGTTGTTGGGCGATTGCATCAATGATCATGGCGTTCTTCTTTCTTTTCTGTTGCGCGCTGGCCCTGCTGTTCCACCTCGTGGATGCTGAAGGCGGCGCTGACCAGCCCCACATGGCTGTAGGTCTGTGGGAAGTTCCCGAGCAGGGCCCCGTCCTCGGGTGCCGTCTCCTCGCTATACAGGCCCAGGTCGTTGCTGTATTGAAGCAATTCCTCGAAGCGTTGCCGCGCCTCCTTGACGCGGCCGCTGCGCGCCAGGTAATCCACGGCCCAGTAGCTGGCCACGCCGAAGGTGGCCTCCCCCGGCGCACCCTCGTGGCTGGCGGAGTCATAGCGGTAGAGGAGGGCGCCGCGGCCGAGGTGCGCGTCGATCTTCTCGAAGGTCGCGCGCAGGCGCGGGTCGTCGCCCTTGCAATAGCCGAAACGGGCCATCAGCAGCACGCTCACGTCCAGCTGATCGGTGCCGTACTTTCCCACATAGCTGCCGAGCTCCTCGTTGTAGCCGTGCGTCTCGATGCTGGCGCGGATCGCCTCGCGCACCTCCTTGAAGCGGCGCTCGGGCACCTTGAGGTGGCCTTGCTCGTGCAGCGAGAGCAGGGCGTCGAGCCCCGCCCAGCACATCACCTTGGACTGGGTGTGCTGGTGGCGCTTGCCGCGCACCTCCCACAAGCCGTGATCGGGCTCCTCCCAATGCTTGCAGATGTAGCCGCCCAGCGCCTTGAGGAAGCGGCGCTCGGAGCTGTCCAGCCGGCCGCCGCGCACGATGTAGTCGTAGGCGGCGACCAGGACCTCACCGTAGATGTCGAGCTGCAGCTGTTTCGCGGCCGCGTTGCCCAGGCGCACGGGCTGGGAGTGTCGATAGCCTTCCAGGTGCCGCAGCTCGCGTTCGGGGAGTTTGGTCTCGCCATAGACGTCGTAGAGCACCTGCAGCTTGGGCCGGGTCAGGGCGGTGGTGTTGAGCAGCCAATCGAGAAAGGCCGTGCCCTCGTCGCTGTAGCCGAGATCGACAAAGGCGCGCAGCGTCAGGGACGCATCGCGCAGCCAGCAGAAGCGGTAATCCCAGTTCTTCGAACCGCCCACCTTCTCCGGCAGGGACGAGGTGGCGGCGGCGACCACGGCCCCCGAGAGGGCGAAGCTGAGCAGTTTCACCGTGAGCATGCTGCGCATCACCGCGTCCCGATACGGGCCGTCGTACTCGCAGCGCCGCGACCATTGCTGCCACCAGCGGATTGTGCCCGCGAGCCGCGCGTCGGCCGCCTCGCCCAGCGGCTCGAGAACCCCCAGGTCCTGCTTTGCATAGGTGAGCGACAGATAATGACGCTGGCCTTCTCCGAGCTGCAGCCGGCCGGTGAGTATCGCCGGCTCCGGCAGATATTCCAGCGGCACGTCGCTCAGCAGGTGATAGATTTCATCCTTGTGCGAACAGGCCCAGCCCAGCGCTCCGCGCCGGTACAGGCGCGCCGGCGAGCGGGCGAAGTCCGGCCGCGGGGCGAACACCACTTCCATCTCGACGCGCCCGGAGAGTCCCTCCATCACCCGTAACAGCTCGCGCTGCGGATGCAGTTCCCCGCGGCGTTCCCGCTCGCCGATGATGGGCATGAAGTCGGTGACTCGCACCGTGCCGCGCAAGGTGTGGAACGTCGTCTCCAGGACATTGGTGTCCGGGACATAGCGCCGCTCCACGGTGAAGGGTTCCACCGGCCGCAGGGCAAAGCGGCCGCCGCGGCGGCGGTCGAGCAGGGCCGCGAACACCGAAGGCCCGGAGAAGTTCGGCAGGCAGAGCCAGTCGATCGAGCCTTGCCGCGAGACGAGCGCCGCCGTCCGGCAGTCGCCGATGATGGCGTAATCGCCGATCGCCGGGTAATCCGTGGCGTCCCAGGCGGCACTGCTCGGGTTCTCCACCACCTGTGCGCGTGGGCTTGTGCGGCTAGAATCCATATCCCCAGCTTAGCTTTTTCGCGTTCCTTTTCATGTCGATGAAGAGGGCGGACGCCGCCGGCGCCCGCCCTCGCCTGGCGCGGCGGCCCTACTCGATGACGAGGAACAGTGCCCCCTCGCCGCGCCGCACGTTGAACAGCACCGGCTGGTCCTTGCCCATTTCACCGAGCACCTGACGCAGCTCCGGCAGGCTCTGCACGGGGTGGCGGTTGACTGCGACGATGACATCGTTCTGGCGCAGCCCCGCGTTCCAGGCCGGCGTGCCGCGCTGGATGTCCTTGACGACCAGTCCTTTCACCTTGCCGTACAGCGGAGAGCTGGTGTCGAGCTCGCCGAGGGTGACGCCGCGCAGCTTCTCCACGTTCTTGCCCAGCTGTACCTTGGTCTCCGTCGGTGCGGCGATGGTCGCGGTGACCTCGCGCGTCTTGCCGTCGCGTACCACGGTGAGCTGGATCTTCTCGCCGATGCTGCGCAGACCCACGGCATTGCGCAGGTCCTGCGCGCCCTGGACCGGCTGGCCGTTGAACTTCACGACGATGTCGCCCTGCTTCAAGCCGGCCTTGTCGGCAGGGGAGTCGGGGATCACCTGCGAGATCACCACGCCCTCCTGCCGGTCGGTGCCGAGGGCCCGGGCGAGCTGCGGCGTCAGGTCCTGGATGTAGATGCCGAGTCGGCCGCGACGCACCTCTCCATGCTTGATGAGCTGGTCGGCGATGCTCTGGGCCATGTTGATGGGAATCGCGAACCCGATGCCGATGTTGCCGCCCGAGGGCGCCAGAATCGCCGTATTGATGCCGATGAGCTTGCCGTCGGTGGTGACCAGGGCGCCGCCCGAGTTGCCGGGATTGATGGACGCGTCGGTCTGGATGAAGTCCTCATAGCCCTCGATGCCGAGCCCGGAGCGGCCGAGCGCGCTCACGATGCCGGAGGTCACCGTCTGGCCGAGGCCGAAGGGGTTGCCGATGGCCACCACGAAGTCCCCCACGCGCAGCTTGTCCGAGTCGCCGATGGGGATGGCCGTGAGGTTCTTCGGATCCACCTTCAGCAGCGCCACGTCGGCGTCCGGATCGGCGCCGACCAGCTTGGCGTCCAGGCGCGTGCCGTTGCGCAGCGTCACCGAGATCTCGTCGGCCTGGTCGATGACGTGCTGGTTGGTGAGGATGTAACCCTTCTTCGCGTCGATGACGACGCCGGAGCCGAGGTTCTGCGTCTCCTGCATCTGCGGCGGCTGCCGTTGTTCGTTCGGGCCGCCGAAGAAGCGTCGGAAGAACGGATCCTGGAGCAGCGGATTCTCCACCGGGGCCTCGCCCTTGGTAGAGACATTCACCACCCCGTTGGTGACGTTTTCGAGCATCGGGGCCAGTGACTCGCGCTCGGGCATGGCCGCGACCGCGGCGACGCTGAACAACGAAAACACCAGTGTCGCGGCAGCCGCGACAAGCTGCTTCTGTTTCATCGATATCTCCTTGGGTCGAATGCGGCCGCCGGCCGCGGGCGATGTGCCCGGACGACCGGCGGCGGACGAATCAGCTCAACGGTGCGGTGCTTATTGCTGCGGGAGTTCGTCCGGCTGTGAATTGGACTGCCGCTGCGCGCCCGATGACTGTTGCTGTTCCTGCACGAACGCGGCGATTTCGGCCCGGCTCAGCCGTTTGTCGCCATCCTGATCGACACGGTTGAATCGGCTGCTCAGCGGCGTATAACCCTCCACTTCATTCTTGCTGAGATAGCCGTTGCCGTCCGCATCGAAGTTGGAAAAGCTGACCTTGGCCTCGGGAATGAAGATGGTGGCGAAATAGCCTTGATTCTGACGGTTCCAGGCCTGATCGTTGACCTCGCTCTGCACCTGGCCGCGGTTGACGGTCGGCGCCTGGGCCACCTGATCACGGGTCATCGGCAGCACATAGGTGATCTGCGTCGCCACCTGCAGCGCGTGCCACGGAATGGCGACGCGCTGATTTCCGCTCTCATTACCCGAGGGGGAGAGGATAAGATAGCTGATGCGCCCAGTGCGGTCGGCCACGATGTCCTTGACCGTGCCGAGTACCTCGCCGTCCGTGTTCCGGAGCTTGGAGCCGATCAGCTCCTCGTTGACGCTGAAGGCCCCCATCTCGCCGGCACCCTGCGGCCCTTTGACGTCTTGGGAGGAGGCCTGCGCCTGGCCGCTCCCGCTCGTGTCGCTCCGCGTCTGCTGCATTTGAGCCGGGAGCTGTGACTGCTTGATCTGCGGCTGATTGAGCATCTGCTGATCCGAACCGCCGCT
This sequence comes from uncultured Gammaproteobacteria bacterium, assembly GCA_963779865.1. Classification (GTDB taxonomy): domain Bacteria; phylum Pseudomonadota; class Gammaproteobacteria; order CAVZZX01; family CAVZZX01; genus CAVZZX01. Next base: position 49,656 of record CAVZZX010000003.1, read on the forward strand.
GTCCTGGGCGCCCGGTCCTGCGAACGCCGCGCCGCAAAGCGCCAGGCCGAGGGCGGAAGCGGTCATCACGGTGCTCAGGGTGTTTGCGCTCATGGTCACCTCCCTGCGAACATTTCCGCGTGATCCCTGGTGAAAATTGCAGTCCTTTGCGGACACCCGAAGTATAGACACCCTGCCCATCTCGCCAGCGGCTTTCGGCTTGCGTCGCCGAGCAGGCTCGTCTAGCGTGCTTTGAGCCGACGACAGCAGCCAGGGAGGCGTCCCCATGTCGGAGTTCGCTCGCGCCGTGGCAACGGCATGCATCCTGCTCGCCACACCCGCTGCGGCCGTTCTGGCCCGGGCGCAGGCGCCGCCGGCCGATGCGGCCATCACCCAGGCAGTGCGGGCCGAGTTCGGCTCCGATCCGGCGGTGCCGATGCAGGGCGTGCGGGTACAGACCAGCAAAGGCGTCGTCACCCTCACGGGCACGGTGCCGGATTTGCTCGCCCGTGACTGGGCTCAGCGCCTCGCCGCCACCGTCGGCGATGTGCGGGCCGTGGTCAACCGCATCGACGTGCGGCCGCCGCGGCAGTACTCGGACGAGGAGATCCGCCAGCAGATACAGTCGGTTCTTACCGAGGATCCGGCCCTCACCGAATACGAGATCCACGTCGAACGTGTGGAGGATGGGGACGTCCTGCTGGTCGGCTCGGTCGGATCCTGGCAGGAGAAGGCGATCGCCACACAGGACGTGAAGGGCGTGGCCGGCGTAACGCGGGTGGATGACCGCCTGGAGGTCCACTGGCGACGCGCGCGGCCGCCTGCGGCCACTGCCGACACCATTCGCCGCGCTTTGCGCTGGGATGCCCTCGTCGACGCGCGGGACGTACGGGTGGCGGTGCCCTCCCCGGGGGTGGTGCACCTCTCCGGCTCGGTGGGCAGCCTGGCCGAGAAGCGCCGCGCTCGGGAGACCGCCTACATCGAGGGGGTGCGCGAGGTGGATGCCTCGGGCCTGAAGGTGGTGCCGCGCGCGCACCCCCGCGGCACGCGGGTGCAGCAGCCCTCGCCCGCGCAGGTGGAGCGAGCGGTGCGCGCCGCCCTGCAGCGTGACCCGCGCGTCGGCGACGCCGATATCGAGCTCCGTTACACGGAGGGCGTGCTGCGGCTGCGTGGCACGGTGCCCAATCTGCGCGCGAAATGGGCGGCGGAACAGGATGCGCTCAACGTGCGCGGTGTGCGGCAGGTCTTCAACCAGCTCACCGTGCGGCCGAGCCAGGCGCGCAGCGACGCGGAGGTCGGCCGAGACCTGCGCACCCGTCTCGCTCGACTGCCCTTCCTCAGCCCCGGGCAGATCGATGTGGACGTGCGTCTCGGCACCGCCTACCTGCAGGGCGAGGTCGCGGAAGGCTTTCAGAAGCGGCGCCTGGACGCCGTGGCGGCCCTGGTGCCGGGCGTGACCGCAGTGGTGGACCAGGTCCGCGTGCGGGGCCAGCGCAGGCCGCTGGCATACCGTCCCTACCTGGACGAGAACTACGGCCCGGAGTACGCCTGGCAGACGCGGGCACAGGCGCGCACCCAGACCCAGCCTGGCGGTGAGGAGAAGGGGCCGGACGACGCGGCGATACGGCGCGAGATCCTGCAGCAGCTCACCTGGAGCCCCTACGTGAGCGTCAACGAGATCCGCGTCAGCGTCAAGGACGGGGTGGCGACGCTCAGCGGTTCGGTCGACACCGCCGTGCAGCGGCGCGTGGCGGTGGAGAACGCCTACGAGGGCGGGGCCCGCCGGGTGGTGGACAAGCTGGCGGTGCCGGACTTTCCGCCCGGTGACTGAAGCTGCGGCTCAACGCTGCTGCAAGCGCGCGAACTCGGCCCGGTCCAGCTCGCCGTTCTGGTCCCCGTCAAGGCTGTCGAAGGCACGCGAGAGCGCGATATGGTCGAGCACTTCGCGGCGGCTCAACAGCCCGTCGCCAGCGGTGTCGAGATGGGCGAAGCGGTCTTTCGGCGGGGTTGAGGGCGCCGGCGCCCGGGCGGTGGCCGTTCGCCGGGAGGGGTGAGGCTTTGTCGCCGGCTGCTGTTCCCCGCCGCCGGTGAAGAAGTCGGCGATCTGCTCGCCGATGCCCGGTTCGTTCCAGTCCGGCAGTCGATCCCTGGCGAAGGCCCGTGCCTGCTTCAGGCGCGCGGCGCTTGCGGTGACCTCGTACTTGGTGCCCGTCAAGGGGCGTACCTTCGCCCACGGCACGGGCACCACGTCGCCACCGCCGAAGCCGAGAAAGCCACCACCCTTGCCGATCAGGATGAGTTGCGCCTGGCCATTGCGGGTGAAGACGACGTCCTTCACCTTGCCAACCTGCTGACCGTCCTGCGACACGACGCCGTGACCGATCATGTCGTTCGCGAGCTGGTAGTTGCCGAGATCCGGGCGCGAGGCCGGCACGAACTGCGGCTGGTGCTTCAACTGGGCCTCGGACATTGCGATGAGCCACTGTCCCCGTGTGGAGGGCTGAAGAAAACTCCAGGGGATCAGCACCCGCTGGGCGCTGCCGAACAGGCGCTCGAACAGCGCCTCCGGCGTATCACCCACGCCCGATGGAGACGGCGAGCAGCTGTCCCTGCGGGCTGACCGTGACCTCCTTAACCGGGCCCAGGGTGTTCCCGCTGAGGGTGCGCACCACGCGCCCGAGCAACTGTTCCTTGGCCTGGAAGCGCCCCGGCAGCGTGCCGTTCGCGGCCTGTGCCGCCGCGCCCCACAGCGCGAGCGTGGCTACGAACAGTGCGGCGGCGCAGCATTGCATGGTCCGCACCGTATTGACTCCTCTCAGGCCGACGGGATCAGCTCCACCTTCATCCAGCCGGCCTCATGCCGGTCGAACGTCTTGTAGGCCTCGATGGCCGAGGCCATGGGCGCCACTTCGGTGAGTACCGTTTGCGGGTCGATGCTGTCGCGTCGAACCATCTCCACGAGCATCGGGATGTAGCGCCGGTGATTGCAGTTGCCGGCCTTGATGGTCAGGTTCTTATTCATGGCCATGCCGATGGGAAAGCTGCGCTGCATCGGGGGATAGACGCCGATCACCGCCAGCGTGCCGGCCTTGGCGAGCGCCTGCACACCCCAGGTGAGCACCTGCGAGGGCGCATTGCCCGCGTTCCAGTCAGGTACGGCAGTCTGCTCGGTGATCTGCGCCAGGTCCGCGCGGTCGCGGCGCTCCTGCTCCGCGCTGCTGTTGCGTGGATGCTCGGCATCGACGCCGACGGCGTCGATGACCCGATCCACACCGATGCCGCCCGTGAGTTCGCGGATCGCCTCCACCGGGTCTTCCTGATTGAAATCGATCACCTCGGCGCCCTGGCGCCGCGCCATCTCCAGGCGTGAGGGCACGGTGTCGACCGCGAGCACGCGGCCGGCGCCCTGCAGGCGGGCACTGGCGATGGCGAATTGGCCGACCGGCCCACAGCCGAAGACCGCAACCAAGTCGCCGTGCCGGATCTCGGCCAGCTCGGCACCGAAATAGCCGGTCGGGAAAATATCGGAGATCAGGATCGCCTGCTCGTCGCTCACGCGGGCAGGCAGCTTGACCAGTCCGGCGTTGGCGAACGGTATGCGGGCGTACTCCGCCTGCAGCCCGTCGAAGGGACCCGTCTGCGCCGGACCGCCGTAGAAGGCGGTCCCCGCGAGGGCCCCGTTGGGGTTGGCGTTGTCGCACTGGGCGTGATAGCCGGCACGGCAATAGGAGCAATAGCCGCAGGAGATGGTCGAGGGAATGACCACCCGATCGCCGACCTCGAGATCGCGCACCTGCGGGCCGACCTCCTCGACGACCCCCACCGCCTCATGGCCCAGGACGGTCCCCGGCTTCATGCCGGGCATGGTGCCGCGTACCATGTGCAGGTCGGTGCCACAGATGGCGCTGGCGGTCACTCGGACGATCGCGTCGGTCGCGGCATCGAGCTTCGGTTCGGGGACGTCGTCGACGCGGATGTCGCCCACGCCGTGGAACACCACTGCCTTCATTTCTCACCTCCTTGTGTGTGTTGCGCCCGCCTCGCGATCCGCCTCAAATGCGGCGTGCCGGCCAGGTCGGGAAGCGAAGTCTAGCGCGCGTTTGGCGCCTTGCCAGCGGTGAGGTAATGCCCGGCCCCCGATGTTAGAATGCTGCGCACCGCGTACACCGGTCCGGCGGAAAACGCCGGACTGCCGTGGGATATATGCCGTGGGATATATGCCGTGGGAAACGCTATGCGCCGTGGATATATTATTCGTAACACCGCACCCGGTGGATGACCGGCTGATCGAGATCGCTGCAACGCAAGGCCACCGGATCCACCCGGTGGCCGGGCTGGCCGATGCGCTCGCCGCGGTCGCGAATGCAGCGCCCGATGCCGTGCTCCTCGACGTGCCCGACGAGGCGGCGGCGTTTGCCGCCTCGCTCCAGGAGCTTGCCCCGCGCATTCCACTGGTGGCGCTGGTGCGCGAGCGGGGCGCGGCGAGTGAGGCGATGCGGCAGGGGGCGCAGGACGCCATCCTGCGGGAGCACGCCCGTGCGCTGCCGAAGGCGCTGATGCAGGCGCTGGAGAACGCCCGTGCGCGTGGCGCGTTCCAGGCGCAGCAGCGCCTGCAGCGGCAGGAGGTCGCCGAGGGCGCGCGGCGCACGGCGCTGCGTCAGGTGCTCTCCGAGCTGGCCCACGATGTGAATCAGCCGCTGAGCGCGATCCTGAACTATGCCCGCGGGGCCCTGCGCGGTCTCGATGCCGCCATGCCGGCCGAGCGGATCCGTACGGCGCTCGAGGCCATCGGCGATCAGGCGGAACGGGCGAGTGAAACCGTCGGCGCCCTGCGCGAGGTGGTCGGCGGGACTCCGCCTGCGCCCCGCCCGGCTGACCTCAACGCGCTCGTACGGGACGCCATGCAACTGACCGCGAGCGATCCGGGTGCGCAGGGCATCGTCCCCCAGGCCGAGCTTGCGTCCGGGCTGCCCGCCGTGAAGGCCGCCCCGGCGCTCATCGAGCAGCTGCTGGTAAACGTGCTGCGAAACGCAGTGGAGGCGGTGGCGCAGGGCGCGGCGCCACGCCTGCTCCACGTGCGGACCCGTTCGCTGACCGAGCACGGGTGCGTGGAGGTCGCGGTGAGCGATTCGGGCCCCGGCGTTTCCCGGGCACTGCGCGAGCGGATCTTCGAGCCGTTCTTCACCACCAAGCCCGATCGCGTCGGCCTGGGGCTGACGATCAGCCGCGCCGTCGTGGCGTTCCACCAGGGCACCATCAGCATTGCGGAGAGCGAGTGGGGCGGCTGCGCCGTGATCTTCACCCTGCCCTGGGCGAACCGTGACGGCGGTGTGTCTGGCGCAGAGCCAACGCCCACGGCCCGGCGGTGATCGCCACCGCCTGCCGAACGCCTTCTGCTCCTGGCGGCATCAGTACAACCGGCATCCTCGGCCTGCCAGCCTCCACTTAGCTGCCGCTTCGCTCGTGCATTCCTGCCGTGAACAACCGGGCTTGAACAAACGCATGGCTTGACCCCCATACCGCCGGGCGGCACCTCGCGTTTGCTAGAGTGCGAGGGGACACCGCCCCGGAGTGCCGCGATGGGAATCTGGACCGCCTGGCTGGTGCTGCTGCTGTCCGTCGCCGCCGCGCACTGGGGGGCGGACCGGCTGGCCGAGCCCCTGCAGCGGTTGCGCCGGCAGCGCGGCTTCAATCCGGCGGCGGGGGCCACGCTCGTTGCATTGGCGACGGCCAGCCCGGAAATCGGCACCAACAGCGCGAGTGCCCTCCAGCACGCCTCCGATATCGGTGTGGGCAACCTGCTCGGTGCGAATATCGTTTCGGTGCCGGTGATCGTGGGCATCGCCTATCTCGCCAGTCGCCGCAGCGCGCGGCGCGAGGGGAGCGACGGACAGCACGTGCTGCCGCTCGGCGAGGAGGCCAATCGCATCCAGGGCTGGCCCTATCTGGGCGTGGTGCTGCTCGCCGCCGCGCTCACGTTGCCGGCGCCGTGGCGTGGGCTGCAGCCTGTGGACGGCGGCGTGATGCTGCTCGCCTACGCCGCCTACGTGTGGCATGCCTTCCGGCGTGGGCGCGGCCGGCCGCAGCCGGTACAGTGGCGCACGCCGGAGATCCTCTGGGCGTGTCTGGGCCTCGCGCTGCTCGTGGGCGGCGCCATTTTTACGGTGCGGGCCACCGAGACGCTGGTGGCCGCCTACGGGATCTCCCAACTCGTCGGGGGGTTGTTCATCACGGCGACCATGAGCGTGTTGCCCGAGGCCTTCGCCACCTGGAGCCTGGCGCGCCAGGGGCAGACCACGCCCGCGGCCACCAGTGTCATCGCCGACAATCTCGCCACCATGACGCTGGGCTTCTTTCCGCTCGCCCTTGCGGGCACGCCACTGCGCGAACCGCTGCTGTATGCGGTCAACATGGGCTTTGTCGCGCTCTACGCGGTGGCCCTCGTGTTGTTCATCCGTTATCCGCGCGAGCCCAAGGGCATCGACCGGCGGGAATTGGGGGCGCTGCTGGGGATCTACCTGCTGTACGTCGCCGTCATGGCAGGATTGCTGTTCGCTCAGGGCTGAGCGCACGCGCGCAGCGGGTCGCGGCCTTGCACGCTGGCTGGCACGTGCTACCGCTGTAATAGCGGCGCGCATTGAGCGCTGAACGTGGAAGGAGTCCACCATGACCCGCAATCTCAGTCTCATCACGGCCATCGCACTGCTCACGACCACCGGTCTCGTGAGTGCCGCGGGCGATCACCAGCAGAAGAACGAGCAGCTCCAGGAGGGGCGGCAGCTCAACGAGAGCGATCTGAATCTGCAGCGCAACGGCGCGGCCGGCGATGAACGCGTGATGCAGCTCACCGTGGCGCAGCTCAAGGGCAAGACGGTCATGAACCGGGACGGGCGCGAGCTCGGACAGGTCGAGGAGGTGCTGCGCGGCAAGCACGACGGGGCGCTCTACGCCGTGGTGCCGGTCGGCGGTTTTCTCGGCATCGGCGACAAGCGGGTCGCCTTCCCCCTGGAGCAGTTACGGCTGGTGGGCGATCGCCTGCTGACCGCCAGCAACCGTACCGAGGCCGAGATCGCCAGCGAGGCCAACGCCTTCCAGCAGGCGAAATACGAAGGCGTGGACCAGAACATGCGCCTGCTCGCGGTCAAGGAGTCGCAGGGGGCGCAGGTCGGCCCGAGCTTTGCGGAGCTGGATACCGACGGCAACGGCTACCTCAACCGCGACGAGGCGATCCTCAGTCCGGCGCTGCAGAAGCACTGGGGAGTGGCCGATGCCAATAGCGACGGGCACCTCGATCGGGGCGAATTCAGCGCCTTCGAGCAGGCGGAGCGATCGGCCAGCGCACCGCCGCAGTCCGCCGCGCCCCGGCAGGCGGCCCCGGCGGCCGGGAGCCGCTGATCGCCGGGGAGGCGGTCGACTACGAGTACCAGCGCAGCACGCCGGCACCCGCCAGGGCCACGGCGGCCAGCCAGGCGCTGGTACGCAGGGTGCGGGCGCGCCGCCAGTCGTCCCAGCTGCGGGCGCGGGCGACGAACACCGCGACCACCCCCAGGCCGAAGACGGCGCAGGCGATCTTGACACCGAGCGCGGCCAGCGCCACCCCATGGATATCCGGAAACTGGCCGTAGTAGTAGAGGCTGGTCAGCCCCAGGCCGACGCCGCTGAGGATCTGCATGCTCCAACTGGTCAGCACCAGCCAGGCGAGGGCACGCTGGCCGTCCGCCGGCTGGTGGCGCGGCCAGACCGCGAACAGTGAACCGCCCAGCGCCCCGGCGGCGCCGAAATTGTGGACAATCTGGACCAGCGCGTAAGTGAGGCTTTCCACGCCCTATTGGACCCTCACGTGGACGCAGTCCTGCACGCCGATGGGCACGTGCGCCCGGTTGACCACCTTGACGCAGAGCTCATGCTTGCCCGGCTCCAGGGTCGGGAGGGTGTAGGTGCCCTTCAGGGCGCGCAGGATATCCACCTCCTTGCCGTCCACATAGACGTGCACGTGATCACCGCGCGGGCCGGGAACTACCGCATAAGTGAGCTTGTTTTGCTCCATTACGTCGAGCGTTGCCCCGTCCTTGGGCGAGGAAATGGTGACCTTGGCCTCGGCGGCCAGCGCCGCCCCAACGGGTAGCAAGGCGGCCATCAATATGGGCGTGAGGCGCTTCATCGGCATGCCCTCCGTGGGTGGGGTTGGCGGAATTACACGGGCAAACAATAGCATGGGTACGGGTTTGTGCCATTGCGCTCAGTGCAAGCGCAGGGCCATGGCCGCGCCCGCGCGAGGTCGCGGAGGCCGCCGCCACAGGGTGTCCCGCTGAGCGGCGGCTCAATGCGCCAGACCCAGCACGCCGATGGCGATCAGATAGATGCCGACGATGTAGCGCAGGAGCCGGGGGAATACCAGCACAGCGATTCCTGCCACCAGGGAGATCAACGGGGTGATTTGCAGGTGGATGGTCATGGGGGTCCTGTAGGGCGGCGAAAGGGAGTGCCGATTCTAGGCGATGGCGTGGCGCCAAAAAACCGCCAATGTCGCAGCGGCGGCGGCGATTGTTATAGATGTTTTCACAATATGAAAACATTTCCTCTTGATGAAACGATAAGCGGCCATTAGTCTGAGCACAGCTAGGGCACAACTACCCCCAACTTCCCCCGCCGCCCCCCGGCGGGGTTTTTTTTCCGCACGATAGTCATGCCAACCGACCCGTTCCCGGCCGACAGAGGGCCGGCGGGGCGAGTTCCCGCGTGTTTGCCACACAGATTAGAGGGCCGGCTTGAAGACGGAACGATGACCGGCCGCTTTACCCGCGTTGCGGCAGGCCGCCGATGAGGCCATTCGCGGCCCGATTGGCCGGGGAGCCGCTGACCGGGCCCGATCCCGCTGCGGCGCCGTCAACGCCTCGCAAGGCCCCCGCATTATCGGCTTTCGGCGCTGCCCGTCTGCGGGGGCGACAGTCCCATCGAGCAGGAGGACGAGCGCGGGGACCGCTTCTGAGCGACCGCCGGGCGGTGCTCGGGGGCCGGCCGCAACGCTGTGGCCGACGCTGCCACTCGCCTGTGGCCATCGCCGAGACTCAGCCGGTGGGATGCGTCAGGTCGGGCGCGCTGCGAAGCGTCGCGTCGGGCCCCTGCATCGCCTGGCGCATGCGCCTGAATGCTCCGCGCAGCAGGGCCCATAGCAGCATGGGTTCACGGGCGGCACGACCGACGGCCGCCCGGACCAGACGCAGCACACTGAAGGGGACGTCGGTCTGGGCCAGCCGTAGCCGCTGATACGCGATGAAGCGCAGGTCTGCATGACGCAGGAAATAGCGGCCCAGCGCGTCGTAATAGTGCTGCAGGCGGACACGCAGCACCGCATCCAATTCCTGCGCATCGAAATAGGCGGGGCCATACTCGAGCAGCATCCGCAGGTTGTCGGCGGCCATGCTCTGCAGCGGATACGCCCTGCGGGTGGTGAGCGATTCGCGGTGAAGGCGCGTCTGAGTGAGCACCTGGTGCACGTAGCCCCAGTCGTGCTCACGCAAGATGTCCAGGCAGGCCGCGGCGTCGGCGTGCAGATAGGTCGGATCGTAGAACGGTTCGCGGGCCCGGATCACATCGGCGCGCAAGAGTGTGGTGGTCGGCGTGCCGAACACGTGCGTCTCGCCGCGCAGACGGCTGCGCGACACCTCCGCACCACCGAACATCCGCCGGGGATAGGGCAGGCCGTCGCACACTACGCGTTTGTCCTGCAGTACGTAGGCGCCCACGATGGCGACGCGCGGGTGCTCCTCTGCCACGGCCACCATCCGCTCCAGGCATTCCGGGAACAGGGTGTCGTCGGCGTGCACGACCTTGCAGTAGCGGCTGTGGGCGGGCAGGAGGCGCATCGCTCGATTCCAATTCGCCACAACGTCGAGGAACTCGGCGTTGCGGCGGAGTCGGATGCGCGAGTCGCCGGCGGCATAGTGTCGCGCGATCTCGCGCGTGCGGTCGGTGCTGCAGTTGTCCACGATGGTGTACTGCCAATGTGGATACGTCTGCGCCAGCACGGATTCGATGCATTCGGCGAGAAACTCCTCACCGTTGTGAACGGGCGTGACGACGTAAACCTGCGCTGCGTCGGGCATTGTTTCCCCTCCCCCTGTCGGAGTCCGTCGTTGCTTAACGATTGGTTAAGGTTCTCGCCCGCAATGTGCTGATTATTCAGGCGAAATTTAGCTTCTTTGGGGTGCGCTCTAAAGCTAGTTCACGCCCCGTACGGGCGCCAGTGTGCGATGCCCGGTGCCGCAAGAAATGACTGTCGGCAAGTGGGGAAGTCAGCGGCCGCGTGGTATGGATCGAGGGGCATGGCGAGCCCATCCCCCACGGAAGCCCCACGGTCCACTCTGGCTTCTTCGGTGGCGGTACCGGCCGAACATCTCGCATCCGTGGGCGCGCCGTTCCAGGCGCCTCGTGCTGAGAAGCGACGCAGTCTTTCGCGTGGGGGCAGCAGGCTGCTCGGGCCAGAAGGCGGCGTTTCCCGGGAGAAGAATCTGTCGGATTATTGTGGTTGCTCGCTGGCTTGTGTCAGGCCTGTGGCCTAGCATTTAGATATGCCGTCGGAGGACGAAAATAATTAGTCCAACCAAAGGCTTATAGGCGATTCGGTTTAAGGATTCGTTAAGCCAATGAGCGGGGGGGCGGCTGTGCACAGGGTCATCTCCACGACCCTCGATAACAGTCGGCTTCAAGCTGGTGCGGCGCACCATCGTCGCAGCTCACGGCGCTCGGACGCGTTCACGGCTAAAGGGCCAAGCCCGCTGACCAAACTACTAGAAGAGTGAATGTACATGCCGCGCACTACATGGAAGTCCATCAGAGCCATCCCGGCGAAGGCCATGCGCACCATGCAGGTTGCCGCCCGACCCGAGCGCCATCTCGTGCTCCACTGGTGTCGTGAGGGGGTCGTGGCGCGTAACTGGGGGGACAAGCTGAACCCGTTCCTGGCGGGGCTGCTCTCGGGGAAGCGGATCGTTCACGAAGACGATGTGTTTCCCTCCTCCAAATGGCCGGTGCATTACATGATCGGCAGCGCCTTGGAGTATGCGCAGGCGGCTGGCGCCGTGGTCTGGGGAACCGGCTTCGTTCATCGGGACCAGGGCCTGCGCAAGCCGCCGCGCGCCGTCCATGCCGTACGCGGCTACCGCTCGCTCGAGCGGCTCAAGGCGCTGGGCGTCGAGTGCCCGGATGTGGTGGGCGACCCCGCCTTGCTGCTGCCCTTGTTCTATACGCCAAGGCCGAGCGCACGGCGCTACAAGCTGGGCGTGATTCCCCACTGTCGTGAACTGGACCTGCCGGCGGTCGCCCCCGGGCGTCTGCCGGAGGATACGCTGCGTATCGATATCACCGGGGGCATCTTTGATGTGGTCGATCAGATTTGTTCCTGTGATTTTATCGCCTCTTCCTCGTTGCACGGGCTCATCTGCGCACATGCGTACGGTGTGCCGGCACGTTGGATAAAGCTCTCGGACCGCCCCTTCGGGGACGGGTTCAAATATCACGATTTCTACTCCTCGATCGGTGCCCAGGTCGATGGCCCGATGCCGGTCACCGAGGCCGCGCAGTTGGATGGCGTCCGCGATGGCTTTCGCGAGGCGAACGGCACCGTCGATTTGGACCGGCTCATGGAGGCCTGCCCCTTTCTTGTCTCGGAAATGCCCGCGGCGCGCCGCGCAGACCCGCGCCTCATAGAGCGTGTGCAGCGGCGCACCGGTGTTCCCCAGACGCGCGATCATGTCGGGGTGACGTAGCGCGGCAGCCCCGGGCCGGCGGCGGGCAGACCCGGCGGCTGCGGTCCGGAGGTGAACGTGAGCGACGTCGCTCAGGGGCGGCACACATCCAACAATCAGTACCGCACCGTTTGCGTTGGAAAGGGAAGCGGGCAGGCGACGGGCGCCACCTCGGGCACTCTGCGCCGGAAGCTACGCAAACGCGTGAGCAAGGAACCGCCAGGGGCGCGCGGCACCGTCCGGAAGCGGGGGAGGGAACCAAATGAAAATCCTGCACCTTTGGAGAAGCGATTCACCGCAGCAGGGTGGGGGCGGTGCGATCTCGATGAATCGGATCCACCGCAACCTGAAAAAACACGGCATCGGCTCGCACATCCTGTGCGAGAGCGCCGGGGAGGGCGCGCACACCGACACCTCCCTGATCCCGCCGCTCGGCGCTGTCGAGCGGCGGGTGCGGGGACTGACCGCACGGATCGGCTTGAACGACGTGCATCGGCTGAGTTCGTTCCGGCTGACGCGTCTGCCCGAGTACCGCGAGGCGGATATCGTCCACTTCCATGGCCTGCACAGCGGCTTTGTCAACTATCTCGCCCTGCCGATGCTCACGCGGGAAAAACCGGCCGTGTTCACCTTGCGCGACATGTGGGCCTTCACCGGGCATTGTGCCTATACCCGGGGCTGCGAGCGGTGGCGCTCGGGCTGCGGGCAGTGCCCGCATCTGGATGCCTCGCCGGCGGTGCAGCGTGACGCGACGCGTCTGGAATGGCTTCTGAAGAATTGGTCCTACCGGCATTCGAATTTGACCGTGGTGGGCATCAGCCGCTGGATCCGCGATCTCGCCAAGTCGAGCATGTTGTCACGCTTCCCGCTCCGCTACATTCCCAACGGCGTGGATGTCGATGAGTATTATCCGCGCGGTCGGCAGCAGGCGCGCGCGGCCCTGGGGCTGCCCCACGACAGGCTGGTGGTGATGTTTGCCTCGGTGGACATCGACGATGCTCGCAAGGGCGGCGACATCCTGCTCGCCGCGCTGAACAGGGTGGCGCCGAAGTGGCGCTCGCGAATGCTTCTCCTGTTGCTGGGCAACAAGGGCGATCGCCTGGCCGCGGCCTGCGGGGACATCCCCCATGTGGCGCTGGGCGAGGTGAACGATACCGAGCGCAAGGCGCTGGCGTATTCGGCGGCGGACGTGTTCGCCTTTCCCAGCCGCCAGGACGCCTTTGGCAACGTGGCCCTGGAGAGCATGGCCTGCGCCACGCCGGTGGTGGCCTTTGACGGCGGCGGCGTCGCCGAGGCGGTGCGTACGGGCGATTCGGGTTATCTGGCTCAGGCCGAGGACGCGGTGGACTTTGCCCGGGGACTGGAAGCGCTGCTGGTCGACGCGGCCGGCCGGCACCGGATGGGCCGCACGGCACGCGATATCGTGCTGCACGAGTATTCGGCGGAGCTCGAGGTGCATCGCTATCTCGACCTCTACCGGCGTCTTCTCAGCACCCGCGCGCTGCGCAGCACGCCGCGCACGTCCAGTGCGCACCCCAAACACAGTCGCGTCCATCGTATTTGGTGAACATGTCCTCGCGCCTTGATGCCGCCATCTACGCGACGCTGGGCGCCACCGCGGTGCTGTTGTGGTGGTGGTGCGCCCACGACCCGGCGGCGCTCCCCGTGTGGGCGCCGTGGGACTTCGCGCCGCTGCAGTTCCTGGCCTTCTGGCTGGCGGCCTGGTGGTTCGCCCGTGGGGTGCTGACGTCGGCACCGCTCCAGCGCCCGCCGCGCTGGCGTATCGTGTGCTTCGGCATCGGCCTGTTGCTCACCTATGTCGTGCTGCTGACCCGGTTCGAGTACCTGGCCGAGCACATGTTTTTCCTGAACCGGGTACAGCACATCGTCATGCACCATCTCGGGCCGGTGCTGATCGTGCTGGGCTGGCCCGGTGAGATGATTCGGCGCGGCATGCCGCGGCCGCTGGCGGGGGGCCTCGCGTCCGAGTGGCTGGTCCGCCCGGTGCGATGGATTCAGCAGCCGATCCTCGCGGCGGTGCTGTTTGTCGGGCTGATCTACCTGTGGCTGCTCCCGCCGGTGCACTTCCGCGCCATGATCGACCCGCACCTCTACGCCCTGATGAACTGGAGCATGGTGGTCGACGGTCTCCTGTTCTGGAGTCTGATTCTGGACCCGCGGCCCAGCCCGCCATCGCAGCTCTCGTACCTCGCCCGGGCCGCGCTGGCCGCCGCCGTGATGTATCCGCAGATCCTGCTGGGGGCATTTATTGCCTTCGCCAAGACGGACCTCTATGACTTCTATCATTGGTGCGGCCGCATCTATCCCGCCATCGGGGCGGCACAAGACCAGAGTTGGGGTGGCCTGATCGTGTGGATCCCCGGCGCCATGATGAGCGTTGTCGCTCTGGTGCTGGTGCTCAGCTTCTGGGGCCGGGCGGCAAACCCACGCCCGCACGAGACCGGCTATGGACCCCCGCAAACCACCGGTGCGCGCCGCTGGAGCGGCGTCTAGACGCATGGCGCTGCGTGCCGCGGTGTTCGCCGCCGTGGCGGCGTGGGGCCTTGCCGCGATTCCATCGGCCCACGCCCGGGCAGAGGGGCTCACGCTCTGGGGTGCGTGGATACGCCTGGTCATCCCGTCGCGGCCGGCTGCCGGCTATTTCATCCTTCGCAACGGCAGCGACCGGGCCCGATCGCTGATCGGCGCCTCCTCGCCCGCCTGCGGCCGCCTCATGCTGCATCGCAGCGCGACGCACAACGGTGCCGACGAGATGGTGCGCGTGGACAAGGTGCCCGTTCCCGCGCACGCTCGGGTGCAGTTCGCGCCACGCGGCTATCACCTGATGTGTATGCAGCCCTCGGCCGAGTTGAAGCCGGGCCAACAGGTCACGGTGCGCTTGCACTTCGCGGACGGCACGACGCTCGCCCAGCCGTTCAAAGTGCGTGGCGCCACCGGGGATTGAGGACGCCGACTGCTGTGGCCGCGTGGATCAGAACAGATCGCCAAGCCGCGCCAGGGGGCCGCGTCGCGCGGCGCCATCGATCAGCCGCGTCAGGTCGCTGGCCGTGCCCTTGATCTCCGGTGTGCCACTGGCCAGCGACGACAACAGCAGCCTGATACGCCCGCTGCGATCAAACACGTAGACGGCCGAACCGTGGGACACTTCATACTCGTGCGCCGGTGTCTTGGGCCGCACGGAGTACGCGACGCGATAGCGCTTGGCCAAGGCCGCCAGCTGGGCGGCATCGCCCCGCAGGGCATCGACCTGAGGGCCGAAGGCACGCGCGTATTGCCTCAGCACCGGCAGCGTGTCGCGCTTCGGATCGACGGTGACGAACAGCACACGCACGTCCTGTGCGCCCGGACCCAGCCGGCGCAGAATGTGCGCGATGTTGGAGAGCGTGGTCGGGCACACGTCCGGGCAGAAGGTGTAGCCGAAGTAGAGCAGCACGATCTTGCCGCGGTAGTCCTCGGCCCCCACCGTCTTGCCGTCCTCGGCGCGGGTCATGGTGAAGGCGAGCGGCGGCATCGCACCGCTGATGTTGGTTTCGTGCCAGGCCGGTCCTGTGTCGCAAGCCGCCAGCGTGAGCAGCAGCGCGACCATGCCAGGCAGCCGGATGAGGCGCCCCAGGAGTTGGACGAGTCCGGCGCGTGCGGGGCGGGCGTCCCCGCGCGCAAGGTGCTGGTGTGCGTGCGCGGCTGAAGGGGGAAGGGGTTTTTTGGGCAGAGACATCGTGGTCCTTTGCAGCAGGCGCGGCGCCGGCCTGGGTGCGACGCGGGCGGCACTGCTGGGCCGCCGCGGGAAATGTTCGGCGCCGAGCGCCATTTAGTTCGGCGGAGGCTCCGCCACGAACGAGCGGGCCAAGCGGGCGATAAGCGCCTCCAATTCCGTGTGCGTCTCCGGCGACCAGACAGCGAGGAGGCGCTCGAGGTCGCTGCGGCGGCGTGCCACGATCTGGCCGTGCAACGCCTGGCCGGCATTCGTCAGGCGCCGTGGTCCGGTGCTGCCCGACTCGAGGAAACCCGCCTTGCGCAGGGCATCGAGCCCCGCCTGCAGGCCATCGGGATCGGAGCGCTGCAGCGCCTCGAGTGCGTCGCGCGAGCGCGGCTCCTCCTGTTCGGCCAGGCGGCTCAGCAGCCACATTCGGGCCGGGCCGAGATCGATGTTCAGGTCACCTGCGAGCGCTTCATACCATCGCGATCGATTCTGGCGTTCGGCCAGGGCCGTGACCGTACGTTCGGCTTCCGCGATGGAGGTGGCATCGTGCGGCATGGCGAAGCTGTCGCCGATGTCGCTGGGCCGCGCGGTCTCCTTCAGGGGGATCTCCTTCAGGAACAAACTCATCAACGTGGCCGCCGTGGCGAGCAGGGCGGCGATGGCGAAGACCGGATGGAGCGCCCCGGCGAACGCGTGGAGATAGGACGCGCGCAGTGCCTCGGGCAGTGCGTGGATGGCGGCGGTGGGCGGTGCGGCCGGGAGCGCTGCCCCGGGCTCGAGGCCGCTGAGGCGTTGCGCCAGGCCGTAGGCGAACAGGGCGCCAAACAGGGACACGCCCACGGCACCGCCAATGGAGCGAAACAGCACCGTGCCCGAGGTGGCGACGCCCAGATACTCGTAGGGCACGGCGTTCTGGACGGCGAGCACCAGCACCTGCATGACCATGCCCAGGCCCAGGCCAAGCACCAGCATATAGGCCGCGGCGAGGGCCGTGGAGGTCTCCACCCCAAGCCTTGAAAGCAGCCACAGCCCGAGCGCCATGATGGCCGTCCCGGCGATCGGAAACGCTTTGTACCGGCCGACTCGGCTGATGATCTGGCCGCTGGCGATGGAGGAGATCAGTACCCCGCCCATCATCGGCGTAACCTGGAGCCCGGCGGTCGCGGGGTCAACGCCCTTCACCACTTGAAGGTACATGGGCAGGTAGGTGACCGAGCCGAACATCGCCAGCCCGACGATGAAGCCCACGGTGCTGGAGATGGAGAATACCCGGTTGCGAAACAGGTCCAGGGGGAGGATGGGCTCCTCCGCCCGCCGCTCGATGAACAGAAAGGCCGCCAGGCCAAACACCGTGAGGATGAGCAGCCCCGCCGTGGCCGCCGACGTCCAGGGCAGCACGGTGCCACCGAGGCTGGTGAGCAGCACGAGCCCGGTCAGGGTCGCGGCCAGCAGAAAGGCGCCCGGATAATCGATGGCTCGCCGCTCGCTCGAGGTCTTGGGAAACGCCCAGGCGAGCATCAGAAAGGCAAGGATCCCCACCGGCAGATTGACGTAGAAGATCCAGCGCCAGGACAGATGCTCGACGAGGAAGCCGCCGATCAAGGGGCCGATGACCGTGGAGACGCCAAACACGGCGCCGAGATAGCCCTGATATCGTCCCCGCTCTCGCGGTGAAATGATGTCCCCCACCCCGGCCATGGTCACCACGATGAGCCCGCCGCCGCCCAGGCCCTGGACGGCACGAAACGCGATCAGCTCGCCCATGTTCTGGCTCACGCCGCATAAGGCAGAGCCGAACAGGAACAGCGTGATGGCCGACTGCAGTACGACCTTGCGACCGTAGAGATCACCGAGCTTGCCGTAGACCGGACTGACGCAGGTGGTGGCGAGCAGGTAGGCGCTGACGATCCAGGACAGGTGTTCCAGGCCGCCGAATTCGCCGGCGATCGTCGGCAGTGCGGTGGACACGATGGTCTGGTCGAGCGAGGCCAGCAGGAGCACGAGCAGCAATGCCGGGAAGACCAGCCGCAGAGCCCGCGTCGGAAAGGGTGTTGAAGCCGCCTGTCTCAAGCCTGTCGCCTGTCCCGTTCCTCTTGCGGTGGCGCGATCGGTTCGACGCCCATTCGTGATGAGACTTTAGTGCCCGCGTGCGGATCCGGCAACGCACCGCTGCGAGCGCGCGGGACGTTCCCTGTGCGCAGCCGCACCAGTGACGAGCCGCGCGGGCGAGGCTTGCCGCTCGCAGAGGCGGACCTTTCGGCGCGCCGCCGCAGCGTAGCGACCGCCGCCGAGCCGGCATGTTGACTCTTGTCGGCGTTCATCATAGTCTGGCGCTGCCTCCCCACAGGTGCGCCGCCCCGGCGGCGAAACAACAACACAGACAAGCATTAATGCTTGCGAGCGGCTCGGAGCCTCAGCGCTTTTTGTCAAAGGCAGGTGGCTTCACCGAGTCGACTATATGACTTGCCTGAAGTTTCGGTTCCGAGCGAACGCGTCGCAGCGCCTCGGCGCAGAGTGCGTCGTTTCAGGCATTTCCTGAGGGGGAGGAAAATGGGTCTTTTCACGTCTGGACGTCCCGGCGACGGGGTCCCGAAATTCCACGTCTCTGTGATCGCGTTGCTGCTCGGCCTGAGCACCACATCGCCGCTTCTTGCCGCGCCCTTCGATTGTGCCCATAACCGCTGCGGCCTGCTGACGCCGGGAAACAATCGCGATCTGGTCATCGGAACGGTCGAGGCCGTTGCCACGCCCGCGCAGATGAAATCGGTCCTGCGCTGGGCGCAGGCGCATGGCTACTGGAGTTCGCTCCCTGCCGACGGTCGTGGGTACCTCAGTTTCGTTCAACTCGTATCCGTAGCCGTTCCCCACGCGTCCGGCGCACGCTCGGCCACCGTGCTGATGACCCGCGAAGAGTTTGCCTCCGGGCCGTTGCAGGCCGGTGCACTGGTGCGCTATTCACCGCATGACGCGGCGCATGACGCCATCACGTACAAGGACCCGTCCAAGCAGGCGTATTGGGTCCTGGTGGGCTGCGTGGCGCAGCTGTGTGCCAAGGGCGATACCGCCTGTGCCGCCCGTTACCGGTCCGGTCGATTCAGCCGGAAATCAGGGCGGCAGCTCAATCTCGTCAGTGGCCACCCGCTGCGCCACGGCGCGCTCATCGACCCCCAAACGATGCTGCCGAGGGCCGCAGGACGATAAGGCGACGATTCTATATACGGCCGCCCACAGGGCCGGCTGCACGATACAACAAGCAAGAACAAAAAAGGGGAACGTCCATGGAACGGGGGATAGCACGGTGGCTGGCCGTTGCGATATTGGTGGGGTTGAGCGGCGTCGCGGAGGCGGCGGCACCCGCGCCCGAACAAGCCTTCGCGCACTACGCCGCGGCAGGGCAACGGCTCGGGGTGTTCGAGGCGGCACTGGTGCCGTTCGGGATACCGACCTCGGACGAAACGCGTGCCCTGCAGGCGGCGGTTGCCGCCTACAAGGCTGCCGGGGACGCCGCAGATACCGGCGCGCTGGATCGATTTCTGGAGCATTATCCGCGCTCCGCCTGGCGTGTCGCGGTGCTCACCAACGAGGGACTTGCCTATAAACGCGCCGGCGAGTTCTCCAAGGCGACAAGCCGCCTGCGCGAGGCCTGGAGCACTGGCCGGTTCAGCCTGAAGCGTGGGCAAAAGGCGCTGGTCGACCGGGCGTACGCCGAATTGTTGCGCCTGCACGCTGCCTTTGGTCACCCGCGTGCGCTCCAGGCGCTGCTGGATGAAGCTGAGGGGCGAGTGCTTTACGGCGCGGCCGGCGAGGCGAAGACCCTCGCGCGGGAAACCTTGTGGCGCATGCAGAACGAGCCCGGCGATACCTTCGTCTGCGGCCTGATCGCGCTCCGGCAGTTGCTGACGGCGGAGCACGTTCCCCACGTCGCCAAGCAACTCGATGGCGTCCACGCCGGCCCCGAGGGCATCACGCTGGCACGCCTGCAGGCGCTGGCGACCAAGGCCGGACTGCCCACGCGTGCCGTCCACCGCAATCCCGCGCAAACCGTTCCGGTGCCGTCCGTGGTGCACTGGAAGGTGGGCCATTACGCCACCATCGTCGCGCGCTCGCACGGCCGCTTCCATGTCAAAGACGCTACCATGGGGCGCGACCTCTGGATGAGCCGCAAGGCCCTTGACGCGGAATCCAGCGGCTATTTCCTCGTGCCCGAGAAGCAGGACACGGGCGCCTGGCGGACGGTCGCCACGAGCGAAGGCCGCGCGGTGATCGGTGCCGGCCTCACCTCGGGCAACAACCCGGAGGCGACCTCCAACGACGATCCCGATGTCCCTGGGTGCGGGAGCTGCGAGTCATCCGGTATGGCGCGCTACAGCGTCAAGTCCATGCTGGTCAGCCTGAGTATCCATGACACGCCGGTCGGCTACACACCGCCGAAAGGCCCGGCCGTGCCGGTGACCTTCGTCTACAGCCAGCGCGAGATCAACCAGCCGGCGAACTTCACCTTCTTCAATCTCGGCCAGAAGTGGACGTCCAACTGGCTGTCCTATGTGCAGGACAACCCGACGTATCCGGGCAACGGCGTCATGATCTACCTGCGTGGCGGCGGCTCGCGCCATTATGCCGGCTATAACGCCTCGACGGGGACATTCGCCCCGGAGCAGCGTACGGGCGCGCAGTTGGTCCGGGTGTCCAGTTCACCCCTGGTCTACGAACGCCGTCTCCCGGACGGCAGCAAGGAGGTCTATGGGGCCTCCGACGGCAGCACTTATTACCCGCGCCGTATCTTCCTGACCAGAGTCGTGGACCCGGCCGGGAATGCGGTGAGCTTGAGTTACGATAGCCGGATGCGGCTGACCGCGCTCACGGATGCGCTCGGCCAGCAGACCACCTTTCAGTACGACAACGCGCAGTTCCCACTGCAGATCACGGGTGTGACCGACCCCTTTGGCCGGAGCGCCAGCCTTACCTATGGCGCCGCAGGGCGGCTGGTCGACATCACGGATGTCATCGGCATGCATTCTCAGTTCAGCTACGGCACGGGTACGTTCATCAGTGCCATGACCACCCCGTACGGGACCACGACGTTCTCCGGCGGACAGAGTGGTACCACACGCTGGCTGGATATCACCGATCCCCTCGGGCAGAAAGAGCGGGTCGAATATCGCCACAACGCCCCCGGCATGCCGTTCAGCGTCAGCCCCGTTCCCGCAGGCATCAAGACGTTCAACGCCTACATGAACGACCGGAATACCTACTTCTGGGACAAGGCCGCCATGCAGCGGGCGCCGGGCGACTACACGCAGGCGCGCGTCTTCCACTGGCTGCACGAGGAGGGGTTGAGCTATCGCGGACTGACGGCGGGCGTGCTGGAGAGCATCAAGGCGCCGCTCGAGCACCGCATCTGGTACAACTACCCGAATCAGCCTTGGGCGGGCGGCACCGGTGGCTTCGACAAGCCCTCCGCGGTCGCCCGCGTGCTCGACGACGGCAGCACTCAGCTCAGCCGTTATCAGTACAACGCCTTCGGCCGCGTCACGCGCTCGGTCGACCCCCGGGGACGGGAGCTCGACTACAGCTATGCGGCCAACGGCATCGACCTGGTCAAGGTGTCCCGCAGGACCGCCAGCGGCACCGACGTGCTGGCCACGTTCACCTACAACGATCAGCATCGGCCGCTGAGCTACACCGACGCCGCCGGGCAGACGACCGCCTACACCTACAACGACGCGGGCCAGCGTACGTCCGTAACCGACCCGCTGGGCAACACCACCACCTACAGCTACGATTCCGACGGCTCCCTGCTGAGTGTCACCGACGCCAATGGGGCATTGCTGCGCACCTACACCTACGATGCCTATGGGCGCGTCGCGAGTCGCACGGACTCGGAGGGTCACATGCTGGCCTTTGCCTACGATGCGCTGAATCGCCCCGTGAGCGTCACCTTTCCCGACGGCACCCGCCGCAGCGTGGTCTGGGACAAGCTCGACCCGGTTTCCACCACCGACCGCGAGGGGCGCACGACCACCTACGCCTACGACAGTGTACGGGACCTGATCGCCGAGACCGACCCGCTGGGGCAGGTGACGAAGTACGGCTACTACGCCAATGGCAAGCTGCAGAGCCTGACCGGTCCCAACGGCAATACCACCGCCTGGGAGCGCGATATCCAGGGCCGCGTCACTGCTCGTGTCTATGCCGACGGCACGCAGGAAGCCTACGCCTACGATCGTGCCGGCCGCCTCGCACGGCGAACCGACGCGCTGGGGCAAATCGCCAGCTACGGATACGCGGTTGACGACCGCTTGGCGAGCATCATCTACCAACAGGCGCAGAACCCTACACCGGCGGTGAATCTGGCCTACGATGCCGATTACCCGCGGCTCGTATCCCGGACCGACGGACAGGGCACGACCACGTACGCCTACTACCCGGCGGGCGTTCTCGCTGCCGGCCGCCTTCAGGCGGTGCAGGGCGAGAACGGCCACGACAGCCTCCGTTACAGCTACGACGGTTTGGGTCGGCTCGCCGGCCGCATCGTCGACGGCGCCGAGGAGACATTCACCTATGATGCGATTGGCCGCACGGTGGAGCAGAGCAATCCGCTTGGCACCTTTGCCACCACCTATCTCGGGGAGACCGCGCAGCCGACCGCTACGACGATCGCCGGCGTCCCGTACCAGATTGGCTACCAGTACGAGGATAACCTCGGCGACCGGCGACTGAAGGGCATTCTCAACGACACCGTCGTCAACGGCGCCACACAGCCGGTGATGGACTATGGCTTCACTACGAGCCCGGAAGCCCTCATCCTCAGCCGCACGGCCAATGACGGCAGCTCGGTGGGCGGCCACCGGCATCACGGGTGGGAGCAGGGCCGCCACGAGGGCTGGAACCACGCCCGGCACTGGGGCGTGCTCGCCTGGCTGACCGGCGCGACCGACCCGGATGATGAGCACCGATCCGAACAGGGCAAGGCCGCCGCCCATGACGAGGACCGGGGCCACGAAGACGAACATCGCCACGGTCATCGGGACAGCGGCTCGCAGACCGCCACCCAATACTCGTACGACGATGCCCTGCGCCTCATCGCCACTCAGGGTGGCAGCACGGAAAGTTATAGCTACGATGCGGCCGGGAACATCATCCAGTTGAGCACAGGCACGAGCAGCACCGCGTTCACGATCAACAAGCTCAACCAGATCGCAAGCGCCGACACCGCGAGCTACATCTACGATGCCAACGGCAACCTGATCGACGATGGTGTCAATACCTATGCCTGGGACGCCGCCGACCGCCTCGTGCGCATCGTCAACAAGGCGAGCGGCCACACCAGCGAGTTCACCTACGATGGCCTCTCTCACAGAGTGAGCGACACCGAGACGGACCCGGGCGGTGCGCCCGTCACGGTCAGATTCCTGTGGTGCGGACAGACCCTCTGCGAGAAGCGCGATGCAGGGGACGCGGCGATCGCCCGCTACTACGCGCAGGGTGAGCTACAGAACGGCCTGGCCTTGTACTACGCGCAGGACCAGGTAGGCTCGGTCGTTGGGCTTGTGGACGGCACCGGAAACGTCGTCGGGCGCCTCAGCTACGACAGCTACGGCAACGTAACTGCTGCCAGTGGTACCCTGCCCGATTATCGCTACGCGGGCCTCTATTACCACTCCGCGGGCGGGCTGTATCTGGCGACGTATCGGGCTTATGATTCCGGTACGGGGCGTTGGCTGTCCCGGGACCCGGCACGGGAGCAGGGAGGGGAAAATCTCTACACCTATGTCTTGAATGATCCGATCAACAGTATCGACCCACTGGGTTTGCGCTTCGCCGAGGCTTGGGGTGCTGGTGGCGCGGCTATCGGTGGAAGCGTGGTGGCGGGAGGTTCACTGGTTGTTGATGCGGCGACCGGTGGGGTGAATATATTGGCGACGCCCGCCGAGATAGCTGGTGGTGCAGCAGTTGGTGGCGCCATCGGTTCCGGGGCTGGTGCTTTTGTAGACTGGGTAATGGACAGCAACCCTTCGTCCCCGCAAGGTGCGGATGTGATGTATAGCTCGAACAAGGACGTTCGGAAGAAGATCAAGGGCTTACAGGAGCAAATCGACAAGCACAAGGAAAAGATTCGTAGTAATCCGGACAGTGACGCAGTAGGTCACTGGGAGAAGGAAATCAAAGCTTGGCAAGATAGGATTGATAGGCTTAAGAAACGGCTTCCTAGGTGTAGGTGATGGAACAAAACGAATGCGGAAACACACGCGGGGTTTCGCTAGAGGCGCTTAGCGAGGCCTTATCTGGATTTGTTTCGCGAGAAACCATGAAGCGAGGGCTTCTGGCGGACTTGTTTGATATCCAAGATATTTGCTTGGCGTACGTTGCGGCGCTCGACGCCCTGTCCAACGGGACGCCAACGGAGCGAGAATTTGACGGGTTCTTGGATTTCCTCGATATCGAGCTCTTGGAGCATCTGCCGTTTCACATTCGCTCTCTCAGGAAAGGCGTGCCGAAGGCGAGGAGAGATCTCGAGTCGCGGGGGAAGCATCAGCCCGGGGCATAGACGCCTTCCGCGGCCATTCTTGGGGCTGGCGGCAGCGCCTATGCCTGGGACGCCGCCGACCATTTGGTGCGCATCACCAACAAGGCGAGCGGCCACACCAGCGAGTTCACCTACGACGGCCTCTCTCACAGAGTGACCGCCACCGAGACCGACTCGGGCGGCACACCCGTGACGACCCGGGTTCTGTGGTGCGGCGAGATCCTCTGCGAGAAGCGCGATGCAGGTGACGCGGTCATCGCCCGCTACTACGCGCAGGGTGAGCTACAGAACGGCCAACCCCTCTATTATGCCCAGGACCAGGTCGGCACGGTCGTCGGCCTGGTGGACGGCAGCGGAACCGTTGTTGGGCGGCTCAGCTATGACAGCTATGGCAACATAGCTGCTGCCAGTGGCACCCTGCCGGACTACCGCTATGCGGGGCTCTATTATCACCTGGAGACCGGTCTGTATATGGCGACGTATCGGGCTTATGATGCCGGGGCAGGGCGGTGGCTATCCCGAGACCCGGTGCGGGAGCGGGGAGGCACCGATCTTTATGTGTACGTTTTGGATAACCCGGTGAACTTCACTGACCAATCAGGTCTCCTTGTTGGTTCGATAATTTGTCAGGGGATTCGCCGGTTGACTGGGCAAACCGCACAAGAGGCAGCGATGGGCGGAAAGGTTGTTGATGCGTACGGATCGGCGGTGATAACAGGGACGGGGGTAAATTTGCACACCGGTCCAGCGGTAGGTATGGCGCTAGATGCCTATCAAGGTGTGGGCGGGGCGCAAACGGTTGGGTTATCTGCTTCCATCACCTTCGGTATGTATGGCAGTGGTGCCGCAATCGGTTCAGCGGGTGCAGCTGTGATATTGCCTTTGTCGCTCAGCGCCATTGGCGGAGCTGAGATTGGCCTATCTATCAATTCTCTTTACGAGAGATTGATGGGAGATTCCATCGGCGGCGACATATACGATCTGTTTCATGGATGCCGATAATGAGTCGGTTCGGAAGACTGGCAATCACCCTCTTGTTAGCAGTTGGTGTGTTGATCGGTACCGGCGGCTTACTATTCGTCAAGACATTTTACCCGGATGGAATCGGAGGTGTGGTCTGGAAATGGTTCTTCTTAGTTGTTGTGCCCGTAATTCTTTTGGGGGGCCTACTGCTATTCGATAAACACAAGAAGAAATAGGCCGGAGGAAACGGGAGTTCACCAACGAGGGTGCCCATCACCAACAAGCAGAGCGGCCACACCAGCGACGTCACCTACGACGGGCTCTCGCGCAGAGTGACCGATACCGAGACGGACCCGGGCGGGACGCCCGTCACGACGAAGTTCCTGTGGTGCGGACAGACGCTCTGCGAGAAGCGCGATGCAGGGGACGCGGCGATCGCCCGCTACTACGCGCAGGGTGAGCTACAGAACGGCCAACCCCTCTTGTCGCCTCCCCCAAAATCCGGTCCAGTGATTCTTTGAGGTCTCCGGCATAATAGCGCCAAGCAGGAGACCCTGAAATGAGAAAGAGCAGATTCACGGAGAGCCAGATCGTGCGCACCTTGAAGGAGGTCGAGGGTGGTCGTCAGGTGAAGGACGTCTGCCGGGAGCTGGGGATCTCGGAGGCGACCTATTACAACTGGAAGGCCAAGTACGGCGGCATGGAGGCCGCGGACATCCGGCGGCTGAAGGACCTCGAGGAGGAGAATGCGCGGCTCAAGCGCATGTACGCGGACCTGGCGTTGGAGAACACGGCGCTGAAGGACGTGATCGCAAAAAAGCTCTAGGCCCGGCGGACAAACGCCAGCTCATGGCCGTGCTGCAGGAGGCGCACGGCCTGAGTGAGCGTCGGGCCTGTGC
Organism: uncultured Gammaproteobacteria bacterium; assembly: GCA_963779865.1. Classification (GTDB taxonomy): domain Bacteria; phylum Pseudomonadota; class Gammaproteobacteria; order CAVZZX01; family CAVZZX01; genus CAVZZX01. Next base: position 75,492 of record CAVZZX010000003.1, read on the forward strand.
GGCGGTGGGGCTGTCGCGGTCGGTGGCGCGCTACGCGCCCCGTCCCAATCGCGACGAGCGGTTGATTGGCGTGCTGCTGGAGTTGGCCGAGCGCTTCCCGGAGCGCGGCTTTGGGAAGCTGTTTGCGCTCATTCGGCGGCGGGGCCACGGCTGGAACCACAAGCGGGTCTGGCGAGTGTACTGCCAGCTGCGGCTCAACCGGCGGCGCAAGGGCAAGAAGCGGCTGCCGGCGCGCCATCCCAGCCCGTTGGCCGGCGGCGAGCAGGTCAACGCCTGCTGGTCGGCCGACTTCATGTCCGACGCGCTGTGGGACGGGCGCCGATTTCGCACCTTCAACGTGGTGGACGATTTCAACCGGGAGTGCCTGGCGGTGGAAGTGGATATGAACATCCCGGCGCAGCGGGTCATCCGGGTGCTCGATCGGATCGCCGCCTGGCGCGGCTATCCGGCCAAGCTGCGTCTGGACAACGGGCCGGAGTTCATCGCCACGGCGATGGCCGACTGGGCCGAGCACCATGGCTCCACTCACGCGCTATGTGAGAGAGGTTTGGAAGATGCAATTCTTCGCTGCGTTGTATTCCATTGTGTTTAGTGGTGCTGCGCTGTGGGCATGGGTCGAGTACTTCGTGTACAGCGACACCGCGCAGGAACGGTTGCTCCCTGGCATTGCCTTGAACGTTGTAACCCTGCCGTCTTCTCTCCTTATGGAGAAGATTGTCGTGCTGAATCCGTGGCTGCTACATAGTTCGGCGTCCATGTTGTCTATTGTCACTGCGTTAGGGGTTTTTCAAGTCCTTTTGGTGTGGCTATTGGCTGCGCAGGGGGCGAAGCACAAGACAAGGCATCTATAGCTCGCAGCAAAGTTCCGCGGTAGTAGATGCTGTGATAACGGTGGCAGAGGGGGCGTGTGAAAGCCAGCGGTAGCGTCGTCGGGCGAATCAGCTGCTACGGGTACGGCAACGCAACGGGTGCGACGGGTATCCTTGCCCGATCATCGCTGCGCGGGGCTCTATCACCACGCCGCGAGCGGACTATTCCGGATGTTCCCCGAGTGAACAACCTACTGAGAGATCACAGCTAGCGATCCGGCCAATTACTTTGATCCGTTTGGGCCAAATCCGGCGACCGCCGCCGAGGGAGCGGCGATTGGCGGGATGGTGGGTGGTCCGCCGGGCGCTGTTATTGCGGGGCTTGTTGGGCTTAGCTTGGGAGCTTGGGGGACGTATGAGTTTTGGAATTGGTATAACAATGAAACCGCTGATCCCGATTCCGGGGATGAACCACCCCCGACGGAGGGCCCGGATCCGACCGCGCCAATTCCGGCTAATTCAGGCGATCCTCCGGGCGAGGGGTGGGAATGGAAGGGAAGTGGCCCGCCGGAAGGCGGTAAGGGCAATTGGCTAAACCCTGAAACAGGACAAAAGATACATCCTGATTTGAACCACCCGAGCCTAAGGGGCCGCATTGGGGCTTGACGAATCCAGATGGCTCGAAATGGGATTTCGTTCCAGATAAGGGAAGATGGGAAAAATGCTAGTAGCGGCACGTTGGAATCGTGAGGGTGAAAAATGGCCGATGACCTGCTGACATTCGAGCTTGATGAAGAAAACGACCAACTCTTCATACATGGTGATCCATCTGGCCTTCGCCGACTTGGAAAGTTGTTCGAGCGCTTGGCGGCCTTGGCTGAGGAAGGGGAGTTCCCACACGAGCATTATTTCACCGAGGAGTGGGGAGGCGAAGGTTTGTCTTCCGCGCCGCAAGAGGAGGGGCATCGCTGTCTGAATCACGTCAAAATATACGGTTGGCCAGATCGAAGGGGGGCTAAACCACATCGAAAACGGCCGGATAAGGCTGCGGGTGAGTGATAACTAGCCGAAAACGGTCTTCGCTGCTAAAAGCCTTTGGAAAGAGTCGCTAAAAGCTCAACACGAAAAGGTGAAAGATTTGTCTTTTCGCACGCCTTGCTGACCGGCGCGGCCGATCCCGACGACTGCCAGCAATCCGGACGGGGCCACGCATATCACATCTAGCCTTGGGGTAGGGCCAGACGGCGCTATCAATGCTGGGGAACGTCTCCGCACTACACACGGTAAAGCTTTCAAGGACGGGGTTTCAGTCGTGGAGTGTATGGGCGCGTGAATATCAGGTTGAACTGGTTGGGTGTCTTTGGCTAATGCCGGAGTAAGGCTACATTGCCTCGTCGCGATGGCCGCGCCCACACCTGGCCAGGGACGCCGCCGACCGCCCGGGTGCGCATGAATCACCACCACCACCCGTGGGACTTGACGCATCCAAATGGCTCGAAATGCAATTTCTTCCCGGAATAAGGGGCACGGGGACACGAAATCATGCGAATCCGGGGCCGTTCTGATCGCGGCGCGGCGGTGGGGGTTCCCGGCTGACGCGTGGGCACTTGGCGCGCCGCACCGTCGCGGCCGGTGGCGCTTGCAAGTTGCTGTGCTAGAAGGGGAATTTGGTGGGCGGTGCTGGGATTGAACCAGCGACCCCTGCCGTGTGAAGGCAGTGCTCTCCCGCTGAGCTAACCGCCCGAAATGGGAAGCGGCATTCTATTCCGGCCTCCGCCGGACGTCAAATGGCGCTGGGCCTCAGGGACAGGTGGCCCGAACGGCCACGAAGCCGCCGCGTCCGGTGCCCGGCCGCAAGGGCTCTATCTCCCTGACGTGGCTCAGCGGTCGGAACACGGTCTGCAGCCAGCTGCGTTCGCCGAATTCGGCGGCCGAGAGGAGGTCTTCGACTTCGGCGGTGGAGTAGAAGCGGGCGTCCCGGTAGAAGACGTTCTCCGCCTGGTGGGCGAGGTATTCTTCGCCGAGAATGCTGTCCCGGTCGACGAAGCCGATCACCAGCTCGCCGCCGGGGCGCAGCACCCGCGCGGCCTCCAGCAGCATGCGCTCGGGGCTGTCGACGAAGCAGATCGTGGTCACCACCAGCGCGATATTGAAGGTCCCGGTTCGAAAGGGCAGGGCCTCGGCGGTGCCGACCACCCCGCGCACGCCCCGGCGAGCGGCGTAGGACAGCATGGCGGGCGAGGGGTCCACGCCGAAGTCGATGCCGAGTGGACCGGCGAAGCGGCCGCTGCCCACGCCGATCTCCAGCCCGGCGCCCTCCCACGGCAGCAGGGCCCGCAGTGCGAGCAGCTCGGACTGGTAGACGGCGGGATGGGCCGCGAACCAGTCCTCGTAGCGGCGGTGTTCGGCCTCGAAGGCCGCGCTGCGGCTCACGGGCAACCCTCCGTGCCGGTCTCGTCCGACAAGCGTATCACCGCCCGCCGCGCCTGCACTGCGGCTCGCCAGCCGCCGCGCCGGCCTGCTTTTTCGGGGGTGGCCTGCTAAAATGTCCGCCTTTTCGGCCCGGACGGATTCCCACACGAGATGAGCGTACGTACCCGCTTTGCCCCCAGCCCCACCGGCTACCTCCACGTTGGCGGCGCCCGCACGGCGCTGTTCTCCTGGCTGCACGCCCGCAAGCACGGCGGCCGCTTCGTGCTTCGTATCGAGGACACTGACCTGGAGCGCTCCACCGCCGAGTCGGTGAACGCCATTCTCGAGGGCATGACCTGGCTGGGGCTGGAGTACGACGAGGGCCCGTTCTATCAGACGCAGCGCTTCGACCGCTACCGCGAGCTCATCGACAAGCTGCTGGAGGAGGGCAAGGCTTACCGCTGCTACTGCACCAAGGACGAGCTCGAGGCCATGCGCGAGCAGCAGATGGGGCGCAAGGAGAAGCCGCGCTACACGGGCTTGTGCCGTACCCGCAGCGAGCCGCGCGCGGGGGTGGAGCCGGTGATCCGCTTCAAGAACCCGCTGGACGGCCAGGTGGTCTTCGATGACCTGATCCGCGGCCGCATCGCCTTCAACAACTTGGAGCTCGACGACCTCATCATCGCCCGCGCCGACGGCTCGCCGACCTACAACTTTACCGTGGTGGTCGACGACATGGACATGGAGATTAGCCACGTCATCCGCGGGGACGACCACATCAACAACACCCCGCGCCAGATCAACATCATGCGAGCGCTGGGCTTCGAGCCGCCGGCCTATGCCCACGTGCCCATGATCCTGGGCGAGGATGGCAAGCGCTTGTCCAAGCGCCATGGCGCGGTGGGCGTGATGCAGTACCGCGACGACGGCTACCTGCCGGAGGCCCTGCTGAACTACCTGGTGCGCCTGGGCTGGTCGCACGGGGACCGCGAGGTGTTCTCGCTGGAGGAGATGATCGAGCTGTTCGACATCGCCGACGTCAACAAGGCGGCCTCGGCCTTCAATCCGTCCAAGCTGCTGTGGCTCAACCAGCAGTACATCATGAAGGCCGACCCCAAGCATGTCGTCCACCACCTGAGCTATCACCTCAGCAAGCTCGACATCGACCCCACCCAGGGGCCGGAGCTGACCGAAGTGGTCAAGGCACAGCAGGAGCGGGCCAAGACCCTGGTGGAGATGGCCCAGAACAGCGCCTTCTTCTACAAGGAGGTGACCGAGTACGACGAGAAGGCCGCCAGGAAGAACCTCAAGCCCGAGGTCCTGGGGCCGCTGGAGAGCCTGCGCGGCCGGTTGGCGGACCTGCCGGAGTGGCGTGCCGAGGCCATCCACGAGACCATCGCCGCAACGGCCCAGGCCCTGGACCTCAAACTGGGGAAGCTTGCGCAGCCGGTGCGGGTGGCCGTCAGCGGCGGGCCGGTGTCCCCGCCCATCGACGCGACCCTCGAGTTGCTGGGCCGCGAGCGCACGCTGGCGCGCCTGGATCGCGCCCTCGATTACATCCGCGGCCAGGGTGGCGCAGAGGCTTGACAGCCTCGGCGCGCTGAAGGAAAATGCGCGCCTCAGATTCATGGGGCTATAGCTCAGCTGGGAGAGCGCCTGCATGGCATGCAGGAGGTCGGCGGTTCGATCCCGCCTAGCTCCACCAGATTCTCCGGCCTGGCCGGATTGGGGGTTGCCTCGATGAACCGGCTGGGCCGATACGCCATCTACTTTGGCATCGTCCTGAGCGTTGCCGGGCTCATCGTGGGTTTCACGGCCATGTTCGAAGATTCCGATTCCGCGGCCGTCAACTGGCTCGGCTTCGTGCCCATCGGATTCCTCATCATGCTCGTCGGGACGGTGGTTTCTCAGCTGCATAACCCCGACGACGAAAAGTAAGCTTTCGTCCCCATCGTCTAGTCGGCCTAGGACACCACCCTTTCAAGGTGGCGACACGGGTTCGAATCCCGTTGGGGACGCCATGCAAACAAAAAGGCCTCGCTTCGGCGGGGCCTTTTTGTTTGCCCGGCCTCGACGGGATGAGAACCCGTAGAGGGTTCGACCGATTCGCCGGGAGCGAATCGGAGCGTCGGAGCGAGAGCGACGACGACCCCGCAGGGGCGCGCGCTAGGGATAGCGCGCGTAATCCCGTTGGGGACGCCATGCAAAGCAAAGAGCCCGGCCAAGTGCCGGGCTTTTCTCGTTGCTTCGTCTTTTTGCTTCGCCTCTCAGCGAGTCGAACCCGTAGAGTTGACGCGCACGAGTCCATGGTGCCCGCCCTCCCGGCAGCTGAGCGCGTCCAGCTCCGCGCCCGGCGGAACTGTCGACCGATTCCCGCAGAGGCGCGTACGGCGGCCAGATTGTCAGCCACCCGGCCCCTGAATCGGCCTGTCCCAATAGGGGAAGTCCTTGTAGCGGATGTCCGTGTAGACGTGCGCGGGCGCATCGGTGCCCTGCACAGCCTTCCGAGGGATGAGAACCCGTAGGGTTCGACAAAACTGCAGGGAGCAGTTTTGAACGCCGGAGCGCAGCGACGGCGGCCCGAAGGGGCGGCGGGCAGGATAGCCCGCCGTAATCCCGTTGGGGACGCCATGCAAAGAAATAAGCCCGGCCAAGTGCCGGGCTTTTTTCTTTGCTTCGCTTCTTCTGGGAGTCGAACCCGTAGGGTTGACGCGCGCCGTCCTGGTGCCGCCCCGCGGGCGCGCTGAAGCGCGTCCCGTTCTGCTCCAGGCAGAACGGTCGACAAAACTGCCGGGACCGATTCACCGGGAGGGAATCGGGTCGCCTGCAAGGCGCCCGAAGGGCGAGCCACAGGTAAGTGGCGAGACAACAGTTTTGAACGCCGGAGCGCAGCGACGGCGGCCCCGAAGGGGCGAGGCGCAAGGATAGCGCCGAGCAATCCCGTTGGGGACGCCATACGCAAACAAAAGGGCCTCGCTTCGGCGGGGCCTTTTTGTTTGCCCCGCCTCGATGGGTGAGAACCCGTCGGGTTGACCGGTGCTCTACCCTGAGAGGCATACGTCCGTGGCGCCCGCCCTTCGGGCGCGCCGAAGCAACTGCTGCTCCATCTCCACGGGTCTCCCTGTCTGTCGTGCTACCACCGATAGTCCATTTCCACGAGCCCGCCGCCGCTCCACGGGAGAACCGCCAGTGTCGGTTTCGCGGGCCGTTCTGTATCGGTGGCCGCGACCGCTTCGGTGGACTCGTAGGCGAGATACCAGCCAAGGAAGGCTTGCGAGGGAAAGTGTGCATCGTCGTTGATGCGCGACCAGGCGGCCAGGCCGGACGCGGCGTAGGCCAAGTCGCGCAGGGCCGGGCTGGCGCTCAGATGCGCCATGGTGAGGAAGGGCACCGCGCCGATGAAGGCGTGGCCGCTGACGCCGTTGTTATCGTTGAAGGGGCGCCAGTGCGAGGCCTGCTCCCGCTCCTGCGGGCGTGAGCCGCCCGTGAATTCCTGGGCGGCGAGCAGGGCGGGCCCGCCCACCAGGTAGCTGCGGAAGGTGTGCTCGCCCCAGGTGCCGAGGGGGCCGGCGCCCTCGGGCATGGCCGCGCCGAGGCCCGCCGCCGCCAGCGACAGCGGGATGAGATACCTCCCCTCGCCGAGCTTCTTGGACACGTCCGCGATGTTGTCGGTGCTGGCACTGCGGACGTGACCCTGACACCAGTCGCGGATGCCCTGATCGGCATGGGTATTCGCCAGCGCACCTCCCGCTGCGAAGGCAATCCCGAGGCGCGTCCAGCGGTCTCCGGAATAGAAGTGGCCGTAGTCGGCCTGCACGTCCTGCCAAAATCCGTCTGCAGCCGATGTAGATATGCCGGGGGACGCCGAAAGTGCGCAAACCGGCCACGCTACCACGAAGAATATGGGAAGAAGGCGTTTCATGCTCATCGGTTACTTCACGTGTGATCAGTCGGTGGTCGTTCACGCCGCCGGAGTCAGCCCCGTCGGCCTTCGAAATACCGTTCCAGCAGGTCGACCAGGGTCAAGTCCATTCGGGCGGCAAACAAGGCCATGTTCTGTCCCGATCGTGGGCGGCCGTTACCATTCCACTGACCGCCGCATCGACTGCGTCGCGCAACCGCCCATCACGGACTCGCGGCTTGAGCTCGTTCCACTTGTGCTGCGCCACGGCGGCCGCTTTGCCCACCTCTTTCCATTCGACCCCGGTGGCGTGCAGAAGCACCTGGAAGCGGAAGCCGGCGTAGTCCAGCCAGTCGACTTGGGCGGGCACGCTCAAGCGGTTTGGGTCGAGTGCCTCGATCAAGACGCGATAGGCATGCACGCCGCCCTCGGCGGCGGCTTGGTAGTCGCCCGCGGCCGTCGCATTCTGGATGCGCTTTACTGTCGCATCGATATCGCCGCGCGCTGCTGCGGGCAACTCGTGGGCGACGCGATCGGCTTGGTGTCCGTACTCTGTGAGCGCTCGCGTAACAGCTTGCCGATCGCCCGCGAGCGCGAATTCGGAGAGGTCCTCGAATGGGGATGAGGCTGAGAGCAGGACCGTGTTGTGTTCAGAGTCACGGGATCGGCGCCACCTGCGGTATTTGCGGACGCCGCTCCCGGCGCCGTCAGCGACAGCATCGCGACGCAGAGTCCAATTCCCATGGCCTTTTGCTTCATTTCACATCTCCTTTGCGGTTGCGTTTCCGTTGTTGAGATCGGGTCGGCGGGGGCGCATGCCCGAGGGGGGCGGGGTCGCCGCTCGGCGAGTGCGAGCCACTGAACGGGAAGAGCAGGCGAACGGCGAGGCCGGGTCTAGCGTCGCGTAGTTGCATCTCGATCGCATGCAGTTCCGCGATTGCGGCGACCAGGCTGAGCCCAAGCCCGCTGCGGGGGTCGAGCGACTCGCCTCCAGGCGAAAGAAGCGCTGCAGAACCTTCGGACGCGCTTCATCGGGGATACCAGGGCCGTAGTCGCGGACGCTCGCGATCGGCTGCCCATTTTCGCGTGACAGGTTTACCTCGATACGGGTGCCGCACGGTGTGTGCTGCAGCGAATTTTCTATGAGGTTGGCAAACAACTGCATGAGAAGCTCGCGATCGCCTTGCACCTGGACGCCTTCCTGGAGCATGGCGAGGAGGGCATGGTCCGCCTCTTCGGCTACGGGGCGGTACGCATCGACCACCGCCTCCATCGTCTCGCGCAGGTCAAGGGGCACAAAGCGTGCGCGCCGCGCCCCTGCCTCGATCTGAGCGATGCGCAGAAGAGCGCCGAACGTCTCCAGGATCTGGTTCGTCTCTTCGATGGCTTGTTCAACCCGGCGCCGGTAGTCGCCGATCGTCGTCGCCTCGTGGCGCGTCGCCTCCAGCTGCTGCCGAAGTCGGCCGAGGGGGTGCGCAGGTCGTGCGCAATGTCGTTCGTGACCTGCCGCATGCCTTCCATCAGTGCCTGGATGCGATCCAGCATCTGATTGAGATAACGGGAGAGCACGTCGAACTCGTCGCGCGTCCCGCGCAGGGGAATGCGTCGGGCGAGATCCCCGCCGGTGATCTGTGCGACGACCTGATTGACGCCGTCGACCCGGCGCAGCGCGGCGGCACCCACCACGGCGCCCCCCGGCAGCGAGTACGAGCACTGCGCCGAGCGACCAGAGGAAGGCATCCACCAGCAGCTCGCGAAGCTCTTCCAGCTGGTGCGCAGCGGCGCCGACGAACAGAAAGGCGCCGTTGTCGAGACGCTGCCCACGCCCGAGGATCAGATCGCCCGCGCGAACGGTCGATCGCCGCTGGCGTCGTCGCTGCCGGGGCGGCGCAGCTCGGACCAGCCAGGGCCGACCGTCGTTACGGGCATGTTGCCGGCCAACGCCGCCATCGGCGCCGCGCAGCAGGTAGAGCGGACTCCTGGGTGTGTCGCTACCGCATGGCGAATCGCCGCCGCCAGTTCTTCCATGCCGCCGTTTTGGTAGCGCGCTGACAGCGCGTCGATGTCGCTGCGAATGAAGTCGCGGAGCTGTCTCTGCATGTAGCCGACCGTCTGCCAGTAGAGCAGGCCAAACAGCAACAGGGAGGAGCATGCGAACAGCACGGCATAGAGCAGGGCCATGCGAAAGCCGGTGCTTCGATCATAATCGGGCGCACGGAGGCAGTACCCCATGCCGCGGACGGTGTGGATCAGCTCGGCGGAGAAGCCCCGGTCGATCCTGTTACGCAAGCGGCTGATGTGCGTCTCCACGACGCTGGTCTTCGGGTCGAAGTAGAATTCCCAGACATGCTCGAGCAGCATGGTCCTGGCGACCACCCGGCCTGCATTTCGTGCGAGGTATTCGAGGAGTCGAAACTCTCGCGGCTGCAGCTCGATCCGCTGCCCGGCGCGGCTGACGCGACGCTTTAGGAGATCCATCTCCAAGTCGGCGATCCGCAGGACCCGCGACTGCTCGGCCATGGGCGGGCGTCTGGCCAGAGCGTTGACACGTGCGGCCAGTTCGGCGAAGGAGAACGGCTTGACCAGGTAGTCGTCGGCACCGGCCTCGAGGCCCTCGACGCGGTCGTCCACCCCGCCGAGCGCGGTGAGGAAAAGCACGGGGACTTTCAGCCCGGCCCCACGTAGCGCCTTTACCAAGGACAGCCCGTCGAGCTGCGGTACCATGCGATCGACGATCAGCAGCTCATAGCGGCCCTCGGTGGCGAGATACAACCCGTCCCGCCCGTCGACCGCCCCATCCACCACGTGCCCGAGCTCCCGCAGGCCCCGCACGATGTACTCGCCGGTGCTCTGATCGTCTTCGACGACAAGGATTCTCATGGTGCGCGCCGATCCCCGCCCGCCGATCCGAGCCGCATCAGGCGCGAGAACAGCACCGGCATCACCAACAGCACCAGCGGCATCTGCACCACCAGGCCGGAGATGATGGCGATCGCCAGCGGCTGCTGCATGGCCGCGCCCTGCCCGATGCCCCAGCGCCAGCGGCACAGCGCCAGGATCGCCGCGAGGGTGGTCATGGCGATCGGCCGCATGCGGTTCATCGCCGGCCTGCGATCAGCGCCTCCGCGGCGCGGCATCCCTCGCCCGACAAGATCGCGATACTCGGAGAAGTAGAAGATCGCCACCTCGGTGACGATGCCGACGATCATGGTCATCCCCATCATCGCGGTGATGTTCAGCTCGGTGCCGGTCACCCACAGGCCGATGAACACCGCCGCCACGGCCAGCAGCGGCATCGAGCAGGATCAGCCAGCGCGACGCGGAAGCTCTCGTACAGGAACAGCAGCAGCACGAACACCAGCGCACGGCGGCGACGAACACCACGATCAGGCCGCGGAAGGCGATCTGCTGCTGCTCATAGAGCCCGCCGAGGTCGTAGTACACGCCCGTGCGGCAGCAGCCCGTCGCCGGTCCAGCACCTGCTTGACGTCGCGCGATGGTCGAGCCCAGGTCGCGCCCGCTGATCCGCCGGTCACCGCGACCATCCGCTTCAGGTTCTCGCGGGTGATCTGCGGCTGGCCGGTGACGATGCGTACACGTGGCGATGCGCTTCAGCGGGAACAGGTGCCCGTCGGGCGCACGCAGCCACAGGCTGCGCAGCTGGTCGTCAGTCGCGGCGCATCGGCTCGGGCATCCAGACCCGCACGCCGACCATCTTGATGCCCTGCTGCACCTGGGTGGTCACGACGCCGCTGAACATAGGCCTCGAGCTGCTGGGTGACGGCGTCGGGGTCGATGCCCTTCCAGCGCGGCCTTGTGCGCGGTCCACCTTGATGTCCAGCGCGTCGCCGGCCAGCACGATGCCGTCGCTGCACATCGACCACGCCCGGGATCTTGCCGATCGCGGCGGCCACCTTCGGCGCCGTCGGCCAGCAGTTGCTCGGTCTGTCGCCGAACAGCTTGATCTCGATCGGCTGCGGCACCGCGGTCAGGTCGCCGATCAGGTCTTCCATCAGCTGGGCCATCTCGATCTCCAGGCCGGGCACCTTGTGCCTCGACCTGCTGGCGCACCTCGTCCATCACCTGCCTCGATCGGCGCGGCGCGGCAGGGGCTTGAGGCGGACGAAGAAGTCGCCCTCGTTGGCCTCGGTGACCCCGCCGCCCAGCTGCAGCGCCGGTGCGCCGCGAATAGGTCTGGACCTCCGGGGTGCGCCTGCAGGATGTGCTCGACCTGGCGCAGCAGGCGGTCGGTCTCGGTCAGCGAGGTGCCCGGCGGCGCCCGGTAGTCGAGGACGAAGCCCGCCCTCGTCCATCGGCGGCATGAAGCCCGGAGCCGACCTGCTGGTAGGCCAGATAGCCCGCCGGCCAGCAGCGGCAGCGAGCGCCAGCAGCACCAGCCACGGGCGGCGCCAGCAGCGCGCGCCATCAGCCCGGCGGTAGCCGGCGGTGCACGCGCTCGCGTGACCGCGCCCTGCGTCCTCTCGGTCGGCGTCCTTCTGCGCTGAGCAGGTGGTCGGCCAGCAGCGGCACCGCCAGCCAGGCGACCAGAAACGAGATCACCAGCGCGCTGGCCATGGTCAGCGACAGCGCCTTGAAGAACGCGCCGGTCACGCCGGTCAGGAAGGCCAGCGGCAGCGAAGATGATGATCGTGGACAGCCGACGAACCGGCCAGCGGATGGGTGAATTCGCGCGCGGCGCTGCAGCACCCGGCTCGTCGGTCGGCCCCGCTCGCGGCGTCCGCGCAGGCGGCGCATGATGTGCTCGACCATGACGATGGCGTCGTCGATGATCAGCCCCACCGCCGCGGCCATGCCGCCCAGCGTCATGATGTTGAAGCTCATGTCCAGCGACGTAGAGCAGCAGCACCGTGATCGCCAGCACCGCCGGCACCACCAGGATCGCCACCAGGGTGATCTTCAGGCTGCGCAGGAACACCAGCAGCACCAGCGCCGCCAGCAGCACGCCGATGAGCGATCGCGTCGCGCACGCTGGCGGCCGAGTGCGGTGATCAGCTCGCTCTGGTCATACCAGTTGGCGATCTGCACGTCCGCGGGCAGCTTGGGCTCGACAGTCGCGCCAGCGTGCGCCTTGATGGCCTGCGACGATCTGCACCGTATTGCCGCCCGGCTGCTGGTACACCTGCAGCAGACACGGCGTCGTGGCCGTCGGCGGTGACGCGTCATCCATTGCGGCACGGTGGCCAGGCCGGACCGTGGCGACGTCTTCCAGCGCGCACCAGCGCCGTTCGGCGCCGCTGCTGCAGCACCGTGTGCCGGATCTCGCTCGAGGTCGCGGATGCGCGTGTCGGACACCACCAGGTAGAGCTTGTAGTGATCCTCGCAGCCGGCCGACCGCCTGCAGCACGTTGGAGGCCGACAGCGCGCGTGACCACGTCGTCGCATGGTCAGGCCGTAGGCCTGCAGCTGCGCCGGATCGACGTCGACGTGGTATTCCGCCTGCGCGCCGCCCATGCACCCCGACCCGGGCGACGCCGTTGATCGGCCGAAAGCAGCGGGCAGCAGCTGGTACTGGGCGAGGTCGCGCAGCTCGACCGGGACTGTCGCTGTCCGAGGTCAGGCTGTAGGCGACACCGGGAAGACGGTCGGGTCCATGCGGCGCGCCTCGAAGCTGCGTGCCGGCCGGCAGTCGCGGCAGGATCTGGTTCGACCGCCGACTCGACCTGCAGCAGGGCGGCGACCATGTCGGTGCCCCAGGCGAAGTTGACCGAGATTCGGCGCTGCCGCGGCTGGTGGTGGAGCGCACGCTGCGCACGCCCGGCACCGCGCGGACGGCCTGCTCCACCGGCCGGGTCACCTCGATCACCATCTGCTCGGCGGGGCGGTCGCCGGCATCGACGTTGACCGCGATGCGCGGAAAGTTCACGTGCGGGAACAGCGCCACCGGCAGGCGCAGCGCCGCTCGCGGCCCCGCCAGCGCGCAGCACCGCCAGCAGGAACAGGATCGAACGGCGATGGCTGCGCCGGCCCAGCGCGGCATGTTCACGGCTCTGCCTCGCGGACCGCCATGCCGTCTTCGAGCTCGTAGTTGCCGAGGGTGACCACGGCGTCGCCCCGGCTTCATGTCGCCGTGCACGCCCAGCAGTCACCCTGTTGCGGCCGGTGGTGACCTGCACCCGGTGCGCGGTACCGCTGCGCACGACGAACAGGTAGCTCCCTTGCTGTCCAGCAGAATGGCGTCCGGCGGCACGGCGAGTTCGCCGGCTGCATACGATGCGTGCCTGCACGGACTGTTGAGCTTCAGTCCGTTGGAGTGGCTCTCGGGCATGGGCACGCGCCGTCACGAGTCGGGTGGTGGGATTGATGATGTCGTGGACCGCCGAGACGCTCGTTGCGATGGCGACTTTAGGACGGAAAAAGCTGCTGATTTGCACGGCCTGGCCGGGATTGATGCGAGCGGCGATCTACTGCGGCAGATAGAGCAGGACTACTAGCGAGTTGCGGGGCGATAGTGAGGCTGCTAGTGCGTCGGTTTGTAATAGCTGCTACTGGTCGACGGTTAATAGGGTGACGATGGCGTTGAACGGCGAGCGGACGGTCTACTGCGAGCGGTTGGCGTGAGCTTCTACTGCGATAGCAGGCGGGCTTGGGCGTTGTGCAGGTCGTGGCGGGCATTGGCGAGCTGTTCACGGGTCGCTATTTGTTCTTTGAGGAGCTACTGCTGCGCTTCAATTGGCTGCGCGCGATTTCCACGGCTGCTTGCGATTGCTGGTACTCCATGCGGCTCTGTGGAGCGGTATCTAGCTGGAGCAGCTGCTGCTCGCGGTGACGTGCTGGCTAGCGCTCACTCAGACTTTGCTGATCAGGCTGGCGCGCAAAAGGTACGCGCAGGCGCGTTCAGGGTCGGGCTGCAGTGCTAGTAGGCGGTCGCGGTGTCTCGCAGTGTCTGCAAGTGCGCTGTGGTCAATCGGACTTGCAGCTCGGGCTAGCGGCGGCGGCTGGCTGGGCGGCACAGACAAGGGCGAGCAGGAGTGCGGCCACTGACAGGACAAGGCGGTCAGCGGCACGGCGGTGGCTATATCTAGGCTTGGGATCTGCTGCGGGCGGTGTGGCGGCGCGCTGGTTCATCTGGATTTTCTCGGCTGCGTGGCTCTTGACTGGGGGCTCAGCTCAGCTTGGTTCGGATCTAGATCTTGGCGTCTCACAGCGCTTGCTCGAGATCGAGCTCTTCGATTTGTTTCTCGACTAGGGTGCTCTGCATATTGAGATAGCTCAGCGCGCTGATGTTGTTCGCGCGATAAGCACGGCGCGCTAAGCGCAACATCTTTTCCAGCTCGGGAAGACGTGCTTTGTCTTTGGCTAGCAGTTGCTGGATCAAGCGCTGCTTGCGTCTCATCAGGTCGATCTCCGTATGCGCTTGGTCGAGGCGCAGTTGATACTCCTGGCGCAGCTGCGCTAGCGTCGCTCGCTGCACTGCGATCTCGCTCGGTTGGCATTGAGGAAGGGCAGGTCGATCGTGACGCTGACGCTGACGGTGTGGACGTTTGCTGTATCTCGGGCTCGGGTCAGACTGATGTTCAGGGAGGGAAACTGGGCTAACACCGCTCGCTGCAACTGCGCTTCTTGGCTGCGGTAGCTCGCTTGCAGGGCTAACAGGTCGGCACGTCGCTGCGGCAAGCGCTGCAGCGCGTCGGCGATGGCGGCTGGCGTTTCTGCGGCGAGCGCTTCGCTCGGCGCTAACAGGGGCACCTCCAGCTCCGGGGCTAAGCTGAGCAGGCTGTTCAGGTCGTGCTGGGTCTTGTTCAAGTCCTGTGCTGCTTGGTTCACGCGGCTGTCGGCGTCGAGCAGGGCTGTCAGATCGGTCTCCGTGACATCTAGGGTGGCATTGCTCTTGCGCAACGCTGCTGCGGACTGTGCGTAGCGCTGCGCGTAGAGCTGGCGGGCTTTGCTGAGCAGTTCCAGCTTGTGTCGCTGTGTCGCGGCTTGCACGAACAGCAGCTGCGCTGTCTGTGCTACTTGCTATTCCTGCTACACCAACTCGAAGTTCACTTGCGCAGCTGCTGCTCGGGCACTGTCGACGGCCGCTCCGCGGGTGATCAGGGCGGTCAGCTCGTAGCTCAGCTCGAACGAATAGGCGTTGGTGTGGTCTGGGCTGCTGGTCGGGTGGTCTGCGCTCATCGACACCTGCGGGTCGGGCAATAGGCTCGCTGCGAAAAGTTGAGCGTGGGCTAGCTCGGCTTTTCGGCGTGCGACTCGGAGTTTCGGGTCGTTGATCACCGCTAGAGTCGCGATCTCGGTCATGTCTAAGCCGTCGCTCGGATCGAAGGGATGCTTTCGGGGCTCCGGCACATCTAGCGGCCGGGCCGGCAGCGTGATGGGCAGGCGTTCGGCGAGATCGGATCGGCTGCTCAGCGGCTGAGCGGTATAGGTTGCGCAGCTCGCGAGGGTCGCTGCGATTGCGCTCGCGAGCACCGCTGCCCGAACGGGGCGCGCAGCTTGCGTGCGCTGGGCTTGGGCATCGTCTCGGAAGCTGCGCTGCTGATCTTTCATTGCCAGCTGGGTCGAGCGAATGGTCCATGTCCGGTCGGGTTCATGGGAGTATCCTCACATACGGGGTTTTACGAGCGCTTTTGCTGAACTATACCGATTCGTAAGCTTTCGTCCTGCGTGCAACCTTCAGACGCAGCTACGATTTTATAAGCTGCAACCAAAGCTACGCTTGCTTTTACTGGTGCTTGTTTACGCAGATCCTCTGGGTGGGGGCCTTTGAATGGCAGGCGGATTTGGCTAATACAACGAAGGACCCCGTTGGGAACGCCATGCAACGAGAAAAGCCGGCCTCAGTGCCGGGCTTTTTTCGTTGCTTTGTCTTGCAGGGATCGAACCGGAGGGTTGACGGCCATGAGTCCATGGTGCCGCCCCCATGGTGCCGCCCCTACGGGCCGCTGAGCGCGCCAGCTCCGCGCCGGCGGAACGGTCGACCGTTCCCCGCAGAGGTGCGAACGGCGGCCAGGTTTCAGCCCCGGCCCTGTATCGGCCTGTCCGTACGGGAGTCCTTGTAGCGGTGTCCGTCGCTTGACGACGTTCTTCATCGTCATGGTTGGATCGACCCAGTCCGACCATTTGAAATTCGGGATCACCTTGGTCTGGTAGCTTTCTTCCAGCGGGTGATCGAGGATGTCGTTGATGTGCTGCCACTGCAGATAGCGCATCACGTCGAGTTGATACGGCGTCGGATTGCCTTGCTTTTGACCGCGACCTTGAGCTCCATGACCTTATGCATCGAAACCTTTCGGCTTCCAGTTGATCGATTCCGGGCAGCACGACCGGCTCGCCGGGGATGTTGTTGATTCCCTTCTTCCAGGTGGCAGCACCGCGACGTCGGTGTCTTGGTCGGTGAGAGGAGGATGGCATGGCCATAATCCTTGTTCTTGAAGAAGCCGAGGTTGCCGTACTGCATCCGGGCCCCGGTCAGGTAGGCAACGGCATCGGACCAGCAGGGCGAGGGTGCCGCGAATCGCCCATAGCACGCTGCGATCGATGATCCCGTCGGGAAACAGCGATCTTGAAGCGACGATAGGCGTCGTTTGCCGCGTGGGTGGTGCCCTCGCAGTCATGGCCGTGGAACTTGACCATGTCTTTGAGCGTCACCGCATAGGTGTACGGGTAGTAGCGACCCGGGGTGCCTTTCGTCGCCAGATATCTGGAAGATCGGGTGCGTAAGGCTTGTCGACCATGGGCGCGTACCAGGTCGGTGATCGATCGACGGGGTCACGCCGGTTTCGATGAAGATGTTTTTGCCTTCGACGTATGTTGGCTCACCGGCTAGTGCAGCAGGGCTCACCGAAGCGAGGCTGGTAGAAATGAGGAAGGTGCGTCTGTCCATGAGATAGCCTCCAGAATCGGAAAGGTGCTGGAGTGTAAGCAGCGCAGTGGTGGGATCCGGCGCGTTGCCTGCGATGTCGCTAATCTTGCGGCGAGACGAGGTTGAGGTAGGGGGCTCTGCTCGTGAGGGCCGCACCGGGCGTTCGGTGCGGGCATGTTCGTGACGGCCGACAGTCTGATTACAGGCAGGGGGCGAAGCGAGTTCGACGCGGATGAATCCCCGCTCTTGGCCCGCTATGGGTCACACAACTGTGTGCCGGGACTAGGACGTTTTCCTGCTCATTCGTGTGAACGTCTGCTGCCGGACGAATCCGGCTGGGCGTGCCGGAGCATCGTGGCGACAGGAGGCGGTAGAGCCGCTCCCTGCCGGGCCTCACCGTGCCGCGTTCAACCCGGTGCTGGAAGGGCCTCGGCGGCGCGCCAAAGGCCGCTTTTTGCTCAGGTGTGAGCGTCTTCAGCAGCTCGGCGCGTGCCTTCGCCACCGCCTTCATGCTCTCGAGGCGCTGTTCCATGAACTGGATGTGCGCCTCCGGATTGCCGGTGGCCGCGCCGGGTTGCCCCTGCGCTTTGCTCATGGTCGCGAACTGCTCGCGCACCGCCGCTCGAACGCTCCCACGCGGCCTGCTTCGGGCTTGAGGTTCAATTCGCTCTTGAGCGAATCGAGATGCGCTTGCGGTCCGGCTCCATGCTGCATGGCGCTCATGTGGGGCCCGTACCATTGTGCCGGCGCTCGGTCCTTTGCAGTCCCCCTGCGCGAAGCCGTGGGCCGCCATCGAACTCGCGCCGCCATCGGGCCGTGAGCGAGCACCATTCCCGATGCGGAGAGGGCCGCCCCGGCCACGATACCCAGAGCAATCTTGCTGTACGTCTTCATTCCGTAATCTCCCGTGCTTGATCGGTTGAACGACGGGGCCATTAAAGCAGCGCGAGGGCAGAGGGTATGTCGCAACCGATCCCGATTGGTAACGAAGATGCACCGCGCCGCCGACCCGTTACATTACGTTACAATTCTCTTCCCCATCGTTGGCCGGCGACGGTATAAGGGGCGACATGAATAATGCCGAACACGTATTGATCGTCGATGACGATGCCGAAATCCGCCGCCTTCTCGGTGAGTACCTCGAGCGCAACGGGATGCGGGTGACGGCGGTGGCGGACGGCCAGGGCATGCGCGCGGCCTTGCGGCGACACCGCTTCGACCTCCTGGTGCTCGATCTGATGTTGCCGGGCGAGGACGGGCTGACGCTGTGCCGCGACCTGCGGGCGGACTCGGCATTGCCCGTGATCATGCTCACCGCCCGCGGCGAGGAGACCGACCGCATCGTGGGCTTGGAGATGGGCGCTGACGATTATCTCGTCAAGCCGTTCAGCCCGCGCGAGTTGCTGGCGCGCATCAAGGCGGTGCTGCGCCGTGCGCGTGCGCTGCCGGAGAGCCGCGTGGCCGACGTGCGCCGCTTCCGATTCGGCGGGTGGACCCTCGAGCTGGCGCGGCGTCAGCTGCTCTCCCCGGAGGGCGTCGTGGTGCCTCTGTCGGCAGGCGAGTACCGGCTGCTCACCGTACTGCTCTCTCACCCCAACCAAGTCCTCACTCGTGATCAGCTGCTGCGATCTCACCCGCGGCCGGGAGGCGCTGCCCTTCGACCGCAGCATCGACGTGCAGATTGGGCGCCTGCGCCGTCGCCTCGGCGAGGTGGGCGTCGCTCTTATTCAGACGGTGCGCGGAGAAGGCTACGTATTCGCCGCTGAGGTGGTCGCAGAGTCATGAGCCGGCTCCTGCCTTCGACCCTGAGCGGGCGCCTGACGCTGACCCTGCTGATCGGCCTCCTGGCGGCACAGTTGATCGGCGCCGCGATTCTGTTGCGAGACCGCGCCAGCGTGCTGTACCAGACGGGCGGGATATCGGCTGCGCAGCGGATCGCCAGCGCGGTCAGTGCACTCGACCGGCTCGATCCGGACACCCGCCGACTGCTCCTTCCGGCGCTGAACACTGTGCAGATGCGCGTGACCCTGGATCTGGCGCCGTTGCCCCCGACCGAAGAGGACTTTCGTGCGGATTTTCTGCAGGCACATCTGCGTCGGCTGCTGGCGGATTCGCGGCCGATCCGTGTGGCTTTGGCCGCACCGGCGCCACCGACCGCCGGCTACAGTGCGTGGCACAGGCCGCACACCATGCGCATGCCGCCGTTTGGCGCCATGGCTCGGCCGTTTGTCGAGCCCGGTGCTGTATTTCGGGTGCAGACGGCGCTGAAGGACGGCACGCCCATTGGCTTCGAGTACGGTCTGCCCGAGACCGCTTTCGCCTGGCCCGCGCGTCTGCTACTCGCCCTCGCGGTTCTGCTCCTCTCGGCCATCGGCCTCACCTTTCTTGCCGTGCGCTGGCTCACGCGCCCGCTGGCGGTCCTCGCCGGCGCGGCCGACGAGCTCGGGCGTGACATGCACAGCCCGGCGCTCCCGGAGAGGGGGCCGGCCGAGGTGCGCCGTGCTGCCGCCGCCTTCAATCGCATGCAGGCAAGGCTGCAGGCCTACGTGGGGGAGCGCGAACGCATGCTGGCCGCGGTCTCGCACGACTCTTCGCACCCCGATCACGCGGCTGCGCCTGCGCTCGGAGTTCATCGAGGACACCGCGCTGCGCACCAAGGTGGAAGCCGATCTCGCGGAGATGGAATCCATGACTCACGCGGCGCTGGAGTTCTTGCGCGGGGATGCCTCACAGGAGCCGGTGCAGCCGGTCGATATGGGGGCGCTGCTCGAAAGTCTCGAAGCCGACTTCGAGGAGGCCGGCCACGTGGTAGACGTGCGCGGGCGCATCGGTGCCGCCTATGCGGGCCGGCCGCTCGCCCTAAAGCGACGGTTCACAAACCTGCTGGACAACCCGGTGAAGTATGGGAAGGGCGCCGAAGTGAGGATGTGCGAAGAAGGCCGCGGGCTGCGCGTCAAGGTCGCGGACCGGGGACCGGGGATTCCGGCGTCCCAGTTCGAGCGCGTCCTGGAACCGTTCCAACGCCTCGACGCCTCGCGCAGCCAGAACAGCGGCGGGGTCGGGCTCGGCCTTTCTGTCGCCAGAGACATCGCCCGCAGCCACGGCGGCGACCTCGTGTTGCGCAACCGTCCCGGCGGTGGGCTGGAGGTCACGGTCACCCTGCCGCGCGCGGCCTGCTGAGCAGCACGGTCAGCTTCGCTGAGCTCCGGACCTGCGGCAAAGGGAAACCCCCGTCAGTGTTTCACGAGTCTTTTCGTGGGGTGATGCCGCCCACGTGTCCATAGCGGTCATTCCCATTCCATCGCCTGGAAAACCTGCTGGGCGTTGCGTCCCTTGAGCTGATCGTAATTCGCCAGATTGGCGAAGCGTGACTGATCCAGGGTTCCGATCCGGGAGATGTCGCCGCCGCCCTCCATGAAGGCGCCCACCGCCTTGCGCAGGAACACAAGATAGTCATACGTATCCATATGCGCGTGGGCGAGGTCGGTGGGCGGGCCGTGGCCGGGGATGACGACCGTGGGGTTCAGGGCGGCCATCGTCTTGAATGCCGTTATCCAGTGACGGCTGTCGGAATACGGCATCACGCCCAGCAACCGGCCGACAAAGACGACGTCCCCGCTGAAGACGATCTTCTGCCGCGGCAGCCAGACCAGGCTGTCGCCCGGGGTATGCGCCGGCCCGACCTCCCGCAGTTCGAAGGTGGTGCCGCCGAGGGTAAAACGTTCGACCTTCTCGAATGTCTCGTCGGCGAAGGCGGGATCGGTGCGACCCACCGCCTGTTCGCCCACCAGACTGCCGAGCATGAAGAGTTGGTCCCGGGCGCGGGCATGTTGGTCGTCGACGGCCGCCTTGCTGGCGATGATGCGCGCGCCGCGTTCCTTGAAGTAGCCGTTGCCGAGCCAACGGTGATCCTGCCCGCCGGTGTTGATCACCACCTGCACCGGCTTGTCCGTGACGGTTCTGATCAGTGCCCGGATCGCCGCCGCTCCCTCGTAGGTGCCGCCCGAGTCGATCAGCACCACCCCCTCATTGGTCACGACGAAGCCGAAGGTGGCGTTGTTGCCGAGATTCTCCGGGGTGCGGTTGCCGAAGGGGCCGACAATGGCATAGACGTGATCGCTGACCTTTTGCAGGCGCAGCACCTCGTCTGCGTTGGCAGGCAGGCCGATACCGCTCAACAGCAGCAGTCCTGACAGGTGCATCCAGAAGCGGGCGGTCCTCATGCTCTCGGTCTCCTCCAAGTCAATCGGCATGGGATTGGGCACCACGCGCGATCCCGCCTTGCCGGGCGGGACCCGAGCGGCCGTTACTGCAGCCGGAAGCTCGCGTGACAGGCGACGCAGGACTGCGTCACCTTCGAGAGCGCCGCCAGCGCCGGTCGGACGTCGCCGCTGACCCCGGCATTACGGGCCTCGACCGCGAAACGGCTGGCAGAGCGATGCATTTGCGTACCCGCCTCTCGCATGGCCTGGGGCATGTACTGCGCCACCTCATGAGCGCCGTGCAGCGGTAGCGAGCTCATGCCCAGGCGCTGCTCGGCGACCTCCCCCGCATGGTCGAACTGGCCGTCGGCGAGCGCCGCCTGGATCTCCTGCAGGCTCAGCAGGTGATCGCGCATATTGGCGAGCGTATGGATGCGGAGCTGTGACGGAAAGTGGACCAGCGTGCGGGTATCCGCTACCGGAGAGTCGCCGCCGGCGTGAGCCCCGTGTATGTCGTGGCTGTGCGGCTGCTCGGCCCAGGCGGTAAGGGTGACAGCGGCCGCCGCGCCCGCGGCAACCATTACCGACAGAACACTCTTTCGCATGGCGGTTGTTCCTCCTGAGTTCGGTGTCCTCATGCTACGCTGCGCCGGATTGCTGCGGTATGATTGAAATCATATCCGTGGCGGCAGGACTGTTGCCCCTTTTGCTGAGTGACGGGCCCCCGTGATCGCGCCACAATCAGTGCCCGAGTTCATTCCTCCCAGGCTGCGCGATGCCGCTCGTCTGCGCCCGTTCGCCGGAGGCGAGACGCTGTTTCGGCAGGGAGAACGGCCCAGGAGCATGTTGTGCGTGCTGTGCGGGGAGATTCGTCTGCTGCGCCGCTCAGCCGCGGGTGCCGAGATGATCGTGCAGCGCTCCCGCGGCGGCTTTGTCGCCGAAGCCAGCCTGGATTCCGCGGTATACCACTGCGACATCGTGGGTGCCAGCGATGGCCGGCTTTTGACCTTTCCGCGGACCGCCTTCCAGGCCGCGCTGGAAAGCGATGCCACCTTCAACCGTGCCTGGATACGACTGCTCGCCGGCGAGGTGCGCCGCCTGCGCGCCCGCAGCGAACGGCTCAGCTTGAAGAGTGCCGCCGAAAGGGTGATTCATTACCTGGAAACGGAAGGCATCGAGGGCGCGGTGATCCTGAGCCAATCGCGCAAGGCATGGGCCGCCGAGTTGGGACTGAGCCACGAGGCGCTTTACCGGACCCTGCGCCAGTTGCAGGACAGCGATAGGGTGCATATCGATGGGCAGCGGATCGCACTGGGCCGGTACACCTGAGGGCGGAAGCAGGTCCGGTTGGCAGACCGTACTGGCGACGCCGTCCTCGCGGAGACACAGGGGGCGATGTGAAACCGAACCGCCATACCGATCATCCGAGGATTTCCGAATCGAGTTCAGCCCGCCTGCTTGGCGACATCGCGACACTGGCGGGCTTCTGGATTGCGGCCGACGCGGGCTTCTATCGTCTACTCCCGCTGGCCGGTGTGGAGCCGAGCTACAATGCGAGTCCCGCCGCGGCAGCCTCTACTCCGGTGCGTTTTTTTCGTCTTTCCGCTCGACGGCGAGCGCCTCGCCCACTTCGCGCGGCCCCGGCCCGGCGGCGCCTGCAGCGCGCCCCGCACACCCCCGCTCTCGGGCACGATGACGAGTGGGAGGTGCTCGCCGTCGTGCAAGACGCCCACTTTACGTATCGCCGGCCCGGCGACCTCCCCCCCGGCGTGTCTCGCCTCAGAAAACTTTGTTGAATCAAGCCGTTAAATAAAATTGGGCGTGGCTGCCAGCCTTGCAGGAGGCGTTCGGGGCCGCGTCCGCGTGCGGATGGGCAGGCGCGCGGTTGGGCTTTAGTGGGGCAGCGAGACGCGGGCGGGCTCCCGAGCAACTAGCATCTGTAGTGGGGCCGATGGCGGGGTCCGCTGGTGAGAGCGACGCGCAGCGCTGCGGATTGGCAGGTCTGGCTCGCGGCGTCGCGAGTGCTACGAGGTCGCCGGCACCGCAATCGCCACCCGCCGCATGTCATTCGACGCCCACGGGGCGCTAGCCCTCCGGGGCGACGGGAGGCGCCCCGGTTGTGAAGGAAGTCGCACTCCGGCTAGGATGCGTTCTGCGTCGCAGGCTCCGTTCTCGCCGGAGCGCGCCTTGCAGATGAGTCGATACGGAGTCGATTGAAGTGACGTCGCAATCCCGTTCTTCCTCGCCGCAGATGGTGGTCGGCATCGGTGCGTCCGCCGGCGGCCTCAAGGCGCTCAAAGAGCTGTTCTCGGCGCTCCCCGCGGACACCGGGCTGGCGTTCGTGGTGGTGGTCCATCTCTCGCCGGAACACCCGAGCCACCTGGCCGATCTCCTGCAGCCCCTCGCCAAGATGCCGGTGGTGCAGGTCACGCAGGCCACCCCCATGGAGGCGAACCGGGTCTATGTGATACCGCCCGGGCAGAACCTGTCCACGGTCGATACGCACCTGCGCCTCTCGGACCTGGAGCCCTCACGCCGCGAGCGCGCACCCATCGACCGCTTTCTGGAAACGCTCACGCGCACCCACGGCGCACGTTCCCTTGCCGTCGTGCTGTCCGGGACCGGAACGGACGGGACGCTGGGGGTCAAGCTGGTCAAGGAGGCGGGCGGCCTCACGCTGGTTCAGGATCCCAACGAGGCGGACTTCGACGGCATGCCGCAGAGTGCCATCGCGACTGAGCTGGTGGACCTGGTCCTGCCGGTCAAGGCGATGCCCGAGTACATCCTGCGGTTCGCCCGGACTCGTCCCAAGGTCGAAGCGCTCCAGGCCTCCGAGCTGCCGGACGCTGAAAACCAGGCGCTGCAGCAGATTTTTGCGCAGCTGCGCGCACGTACCGGCCAGGATTTCGCCAAGTATAAGCGCTCGACCGTGTTGCGGCGCCTGCAGCGCCGCATGCAGCTGCATCAGAAAGAGACCCTCCAGGATTACCTCGCCTTCTTGCGTGAGAGTGCGGGCGAGGTGCGCCAGCTCGCCGACGACTTCCTGATCACGGTGACTCAATTCTTTCGCGATCAGAAGGATTTCGAGTACCTGGAACACAAGGTGATCCCCAAGCTCTTCGAGGGCAAAGGGGCGGGCGATCGCATTCGCGTCTGGTCCGTGGGCTGTGCCACCGGCGAAGAGGCCTACAGCATCGCCATGCTGCTGCGCGAGCAGTCCGCCGCCCTGTGGCAGGAAGCGCCCGAGCTGCAGGTGTTTGCCAGCGACCTCCACGACCAGTCCCTGCGGCGGGCGAGAGAAGGGGTGTATCCGGAGAGCATCTCGGCGGACATGTCGCCCGAGCGCCTGCAGCGGTTCTTCACCAGAGAGGACAACAGCTATCGTGTGCGCAAGGACCTGCGTGACATGGTGGTGTTCGCCGCCCACAACCTGCTGCGAGACCCGCCGTTCTCGCACGTCGACCTCATCGTCTGCCGCAATCTGCTTATCTATCTGGAGCGCGAAGCGCAACACGATGTGCTCGAGCTGTTTCATTACGCGCTCAACCCCGACGGCGCCCTGATGCTCGGCCCCTCCGAGTTGGCGGAGCGGCCCGGGCTGTTCCGCGCAGAGAGCAAGCGCCATGCCCTGTACCGGCGGCGCAACGTGCCACCGCCCGAGCCGCGCCTGCCGGTGTTCCTGCGCCCTTCCAGCATGCAGGGCGCTCACCCGGCGGCCTTCGGGCCGCGTGTGGACTCGTCGATCAGCTACGGGGCGTTGCACGAGAGAATCGTCGAACGCTATTCGTTGCCGAGCATGCTGGTCAATCAGGAAAACCACGTGGTCCACGTCTCGGAAACCGCCGGGCGCTACCTGCAGGTGAGCGGCGGGGACCTGTCCGCCAACGCCTTTCGGCTCACCCGCGAGGAGCTTCGCCTCGAGCTGCGGTCGGCGCTGCAGGCGGCCGCAGGTGGCGGAAAGGGCGTGCGCACCAAGCCGGTCGCCATCCGGCTCGATGGGCAGGACAAGCTCGTGGTGATGCACGTGCGCCCCTCCAAAATCGACGACCTCGACGGCTTCTATCTGGTGATGTTCGACGAGATGGAGGCAACCGCCCTTGCCCCGCCCTGCGCGCCGGCCGCAGCGGCGGGCGATGCGCAGAAGCAGGAACTGGAGGATGCCAGGGCCCAGCTGCGCGCGATCGTCGAGCAATACGAGTCCAATCAGGAGGAGATGAAAGCCTCCTACGAGGAGCTCCAGTCCGTGAACGAGGAGCTGCGCTCGGCAATGGAGGAGCTGGAGACCAGCAAGGAAGAGCTGCAGTCGATGAATGAGGAGCTGCAGACCGTGAACCAGGAGAACCGCCACAAGGTCGAGGAGCTCGCACAGCTCACAAGTGATCTGAACAACCTGATTTCCGCCACCGAGATCGCCACCCTGTTCCTTGACCGGAATCTGCGCATTCTGCGCGTCACCCCGCGCGTGGCCGACCTCTTCAACGTCCGCAGCAGCGACCGCGGTCGCCCGCTGACCGATTTCACGAACCGCGTGGGCTATGCCAAGCTCCCCGCGGATGCGCAGCGCGTGCTCGACAAGCTCATTCCTGTCGAACGCGAGGTGCAGAGCCAGGATGGGGCCTGGTACCTCATGCGGATCCTCCCGTATCGCGCCGGGGATCAGATCCAGGGCATCGTCGTCACCTTTGTCGAGATTACCGAACGCAAGAAGGCGGAGCTCGCCCTGCGTGAGAGTGAGGAGAGCTTCCGCGCGCTGGTCACGGCCTCTGCCCAGATCGTCTGGCGAACGAATGCACAAGGGGAGGTGGTGGAGGATTCGGATTCGTGGCGTGCCTTCACGGGGCAGACGCTGCGCGAGTGGCAGGGCAACGGATGGCTCGATGCCGTGCATCCCGACGACCGCGCACAGGCGCGCGATGCGTGGCAGCACTCGGTCGCGCAGCAGGACGCGTTCGAGACCGAGTTTCGGCTGATGCATACCGGCGGGGGATGGCGCTGGATGCACGTGAAGGGGGTTCCGCTGCGCGATGACAGGGGCGCGCTGCGGGGCTGGGTCGGCATGAATTCCGATGTGACGGAGCGGCGGCGGGCAGAAGAGGAACTCCGGCAGGTCGATCAGCGTAAGGACACGTTTCTCGCGACGCTCGGCCACGAACTGCGCAATCCTCTGGCCCCCTTGCGCACGGTGGCCGGGCTCCTCGAGGAGACGCTGCCCGACGATCCGCGGCTGCAGCGGCTGCACGGAATGCTGGGCCGACAAATCGCGCAACTCACCCGCCTGGTGGACGATCTGCTTGAGGTCTCGCGCATCAAGTCAGGGCGCGTCCGGCTGCGGCTCGAGTCTCTGGACCTGCGCGCGATCGTGTGTCACGCGGTGGCGAGCATGGAGCCGACCGCGAACGCCCGCAAGCAGGAGCTGCGCATAGAAAAGCCCAACGCCCCCGTGATGATAGAGGGGGACCGGGCGCGGCTGGAGCAGGTCGTTACCAACCTGTTGGACAACGCCTGCAAATACACGCCCGAGGGCGGCCGGATCGACGTCGAGGTGCAGCCTCGCGACGGCCGTGCCGAAGTCATCGTGAAGGACAACGGCGTCGGCATTGCGTCCGCATCGCTCGAGCACATCTTCGAGGCGTTTGCCCGTGGGATCCCGAGTTCCAGCGATACGGGCGGCGGACTCGGCATCGGCCTGACGCTGGTTCGCCAGTTGGTGGAGCTCCATGGCGGGACCGTCGCAGCGCGCAGTGCGGGGACCGGCCAGGGGAGCGAGTTCGCCATCCACTTGCCGCTGCACGCAGCACCTGCCGACAGCGGAACGGCGCCGGGGGCAGTCGCCGAGGCCGTAGACACAGGAGCCAAGCCGGGAACCGAACTGGCCGGCTCGCGGAGCCCGGGCCGGCGCATCCTCATCGTTGACGACAACCATGACGCGGCGGACAGCCTGGCGCTGATGCTCGAGATTGCCGGGCACGACGTGCGCCGCGTCTAGGACGGCGGGTCCGCGCTGCAACTCGCTGCGGGATTCGCGCCGGACGTTGTGGTGCTCGACATCGGCCTGCCCGACACCGACGGATGCGCGCTCGCCAAACAACTCAGAAAGGAGCCACAGACCGCCTCGGCCCTGCTGATCGCGCTGACGGGCTTCAGCCAAAAGGGCGATCGGCGCCGGTCGCGGGCCGCGGGCATCGACCATCATCTCGTCAAGCCCGTGGACTCGGCGAAATTGCTGGAGCTCATCGCGCAGTCCTCGGCACAAGCCAGCGCCAGTGCCGCGCAGTCCCCGGAGCAAAACTGAACGGCGCCAAACGGAACCGAGCGCGACCGAAAACGTGCGATGCACAACCCGCCGCCCGATCGGAGATGTCACGGGAGGGCGGGGGCTCGCTCCATGTCCGCTGCACCCCTTGCCCCCCAAGGTCCTCGGTTGCCCGGTCTGTTTTCGCCGGGTGGCTAATCACGCCCGGAAGAACACGAAAGTCATTACCACGCCGCTCACAACGACGACGCCGCGCACGGCCATGGGCGGAAGTCGTCGCGCCACTCGGGCCGCCGCATAACCGCCGACGATCGCGGCGACCATCATGGCAAAGGCTTCATACCAGACGATCACCCCGCCGGCCGCATACAGCGTGACCGCAATGGCGGTCAACACCGCCGAAACCAGGTTCTTGAGCCCGTTCATGGCGTGGATGTTGCTGTGCCCGAGCAGACTGAACGCGGCGAGCAGCACGATCCCCAGCCCGCCATTGAAGTAGCCGCCGTAGATGCTCACGGCCAGCAGCGTGAGTGCTTGCGGCAGCGCGCGCGCTTCGCCTTCGGTGCGGCTGAAGGTGCGCAGCAGCCACGGGCCGGCCGCGAACAGCAGCGTGGCGGCCAGCAGCAGCCACGGCACGATGGCGCTGAAGACCTCGTTGGGCGTCACGAGGAGCAGCCCGGCCCCCACTGCGCCGCCGCACAGGCTGGTCGCCACCAGTGCCACCATGGACAGGCCCTGTGGCGCCCGCAGGTCCTCGCGAAAGCCCCAGGTGCTGGCGAAGTAGCCCGGGAGCAAGGCGAGCGTGCCCGAGGCATTGGCCGCGACGGCCGGCACTCCTGCGTAGACGAGCGCGGGGAAGGTGAAGAAGCTGCCGCCCCCGGCGACGGCGTTGAGCCCGCCGCCCAGGAAGGCGGCACCGAGCAGCAGAGACCAGGTGGAGAGGGTATCGGGCACAGGCTCCTCCGGACAGGCCGCATGCGGGCCGCCGCGCTCACCGCGGTTGTGGGTGCCCCCGCGCCAGGGGGCGGAGGGCCGTACCCGTCCGGGCCGGGATGCAAAGCGAAAAGCCCGGCCAGATGCCGGGCTTTTCCTTTGGCATGCTCGCCGAGTCGACGCGCGGCGCCACCCCGGCGGGGACTAGCGTTCCTCGGGCGGCAGCGCCATCTTCCCGTGCTTGGCAAGGGCGGCGCGGCGCTCGCGCGCGGCGCGTCGGGCGGCACCCACCATGCCCTTGAGCTCTGCGGCAGCGGCGAGCGAATCCTCTACGGTTGCCGCCTTGCGGGCCTGCCCCGGCGCGGAGGCAAACTGCGGCTTGTGCGGCATGGAGCTTTCGTCTTCTTCCATCTCGGCACCTCTCTGTGTGATGAAGCCTCGGGTCGCACCCTGATTCGCGGCCCACCGCCTGCTGGAGGCGGCTATGCTGACGGCGCGGAGACACAGGACTTTGCGGCCGGGCCCCGGCAACGCGACCTTCATGTGAACACGTGCCGGGCCATATATACGAAGAATAGTCGAGCCCGGTCAAGGGCCCTTCCCCTTGCCCAGGTGCGCACAGGCGCCGCGGCCGCGGCCGCCGCACCCGCATGTGGCGGACCGCGAAACCCCCGTGTGCCGCCCGGGGCGGGCGTTTGCGGGCGCGGCGCCGGTCAAGCCGGCACCCAGGGCAGCGCACTCGATCTCTAACAAAGTCGATACCTAAGATTGATATTATCGATTGGTATCTATGACTCCGGGTGCGTAATTTTCTGCTGGCTGGGCGTGTTGGACCGCGTGGCGTGCCGCCGGCATGCACATCCGAAATCCTGCGGAAAGCGCGTTGCGGGCCATGAGACGGGGGACTGATTGATGGAACGGCTCATCGTGGTGCTTGCGATATTGCCCCTGGTGTCGGCCCTGCTGACGCAGCTGCTCTGCGCGCGGCTCGGGCAGCGCGTGGCGCGGCTGAGCGTGGGATTCACGCTCGCCACCTTCCTGATCGCCGGCGTCCTGCTGGCGGCAACCGTTCTCGGTGATGCGTCCGGGCAGGTGGCGCTGGCCGGCGGGTGGGGCGTGCTGATGGTCGACCCGCTGAGCTCGCTGATGGCGGTGGTCATCTCCGGCATCAGCCTGATCGTGCACGTCTATTCTGTGCGCTACATGGCCGAGGAGGCCGGCTACGGACGATTCTTCGCGCTCCTCGACCTGATGACCGCCACCCTGCTGGCCATGGTGGCGGCCGGCGACCTGCTGACCCTGCTCGTCAGCTGGCACCTGATCGGGGTCCTGCTCTACTTCCTGCTCGGCCAGGACACGCGCAGCCAGGCCTCACACCGCTACGCCTTCTGGACCCTGATCACCTACCGGCTCGGTGACGTCCCGCTGGTACTCGCGGCCGGACTGCTCTATTACGCGTACGGGACCTGGTCGCTCACCGAGATCTTCGCGAGGCTCGGTTCCGGCGCCCCCGTTCCCGGGCTCGGCGGGCTGCCTCTGCCCGAGCTCGTCGCCGGGCTGATCGCCCTGGCCGCGTTTGCGCGCTCGGCCCAGTTCCTCCTGCACACCTGGCTGCCCTACACGATGGCGGGTCCCACGCCCGTCTCGGCGCTCATGCATGCCGGCATCGTCAACGCCGGCGGCTTTCTCATCAATCGTTTCGCGCCGGTGTTCGCGCACACCGGCGGCATCCTGCCCTGGGTCTTCGTGGTGGGGCTGATCACGGCCCTGGTCGGGTCCTTCCTCATGTTGTCCCAGAAGGACGTGAAGAAGGCGCTCGGCTACTCCACGATGGGGCAGATGGGCTTCATGATCATGGAGTGCGGCATCGGGGCCTTCTCCATCGCCATCTATCACCTGATCGCCCACGGGCTGTTCAAGGGCACGCTGTTCCTGGGGGCGGGCGGCATCATCAACCAGGCGCGCCAGAACGACGGGGTGCCGAAGAACGACCTGTACACCTTCGTTGTCGAGAAGCGCGCGCCCCGGGTCCACAGGCCGTGGCTGCTGATGGCCGCCATCACCGTCGTGGTGCCCATCGCCATCCTGGCGGTCGCACACCTGCTGGTCTCGGAGGATTATTTCCAGCGGCAGGGCGGTATCGTGCTGCTGTTCTTCGGCTGGGTCACGGGCGCGCAGCTGCTCTTCCTCGCCTACCGGATGGGACGCGGCAACCTCGGGCGTCTGCTGGCCTCGAGCATCCTTTCCTTCACCATCGTGGTGCTCGGCTATACCTTGATCGGCCATGCGTTCGAGCTGTTCCTGTATCCCGATGATGCCTTCCGCGTGCAGCTCTACGCCGCCGCCAACCTGAACGTCATCGGTTTCGACGTCCTGATCGGCTCGACGGCCCTGTTGATCGTGGGAGGCTGGATGCTGACCTATTACGCCGACCGCAACGGGCGGCGGGCGGCACGGCGCCCCGGCGGCTGGTGGCGCCGGTTCTACGCCGCGGTCTCCAACGAGTTTTACATGATCGACCTGGTGGGTGTGGTGAACCGCTCGCTGTTGTCGCTCGCGAGGCGGCTGAACATCTGGCTGAGGTGGGTCTGAGATGTCCTGGATGACGGCGTCGGTCGCGGCGATCTTCCTGCCCCTGTTCCCCCTGAGCGCGGCGTTCGTCGCGCTGTTCGTGGCGGTGCCCGGTGCGTCCCTGCGCAGTGCGCTGCTGCTGCTGTGGCCGCAGATAGGCGTGTCCCTGCTGTTTGCGGCGAAGACGGGGGCCCCGACGTGGCTGGCCGGCCTGGCGCTGTTCACCGCGGCGCTGTATGCGCTGCGGGCGGTGAGCCTGCGGGAGATGGCGCGCTGGATCGCCTATCTTGCGACCTCGGCCTGGAGCCTGTTGTGGTGCCTGGCGCTGTTCAGCGACGTCAGCGCCGCGGCCCTGCACCTGTACGCCTTCGGCTTCAGCGTTCCCCTGGTCCTGAGCACCTTGCTGGCTGGGCACCTGGAGCGGCAGTTCGGGGCGGCCTACACGGGCCTGTACGGGGGGCTGGCACAGGTCCTGCCGCGCTTCTCGGCGGTGCTGGTGTTCGTCGTGCTGGCGACGATCGCCACACCGCTGTTTCCCGGTTTCGTGGCCATGCTGGCCACGGTGGTGGCGGGCGCCGCGGCGACTCCCGCGCTGGCGGCGGCGGCCGCCCTGGTCTGGCTGCTCTGGACCTGGGCGGGCATACGGCTGCTGCACGGGCTGGTCATCGGTCCGGCCGGTGAAATGGAAGGGCCGGACCTCGGGCGGACCGCGACCTGGGCTTACGCGGTCGCGCTGGTGCTTCTGTTCGCGGGCGGCATCTACGCAATGGGAGAATTGCAATGGCAATTGCATTGGGCCAACAGCTGAAGATTCGCGGCATGGCCTATGTGGCCGGCGAACCGATCCCGTACTTCTGGCCGATGCGTTCCTTCATTCACCACAACCCCTTGCACGGGTTGGAGCACCTGCCGTTTACGGAGGCCGTGGAGAAGGGCGCGCGGCTGTTCGGGGCCAAGGGCTTTCTCCCGCGCCGGGAATACCAGCGCCTCCATGCGCAGGGCAAGATCGATCGGACGGAGCTGGGCGCGCAGGTGGACGCCTTCCTGGACGGACGGGCGCAGCCGAGCGGGATCGACCTGCGCCGCTGGCTCATGGTCCTGTTGACGGAGCTCCCGGGCTCCGCCGCCCCGCGGGCCTTCCTCGCCGCGGCCGCGGACGTCGAGGCCGCGCTGAAGGGCCGCAAACCGAGCACGCCGCCCCCGGACGTGGAGCGTATCGCGGGCCACCTGCGTGCGGAGCTGCTGGCGCCGCGCCCGCTGTACGAGGCCGTGGACGCGCTCTGCGGCGCGAATCTGGGCGTGGAGCTCGACGAGGCGGTGATCCGCTGCTGCCTGGAATTCTTCGACGAGGGCCAGTCCGCCTGGAGCATGCCGGGGCGCGAGCGCGGCTTCTTCGGCGCCTGGCGTGAGCTGGCCCTGCTCGGCCGCCGGGTGCCGACGCGACCGGATGCGGTGCTCGAGCTCCTCGAGCAGGAGGAGACGCCCGAAGGGGTCATCAACCGGATCATGGAGGCGCTGGGCGTCGACGAGAACGACTGGCAGGAATACTTCACCCGCGAGCTGGTGCGGCTGCACGGCTGGGCGGGCTTCGTCCGCTGGCGTTCCAATGCCAAGCAGTACCACTGGAGCCAGCGCTACCCGGGCGATCTGGTCGATCTGCTGGCCATCCGGCTGGCCCTGGCGTTCGGTCTGCTGGTGCGCACCCGCAGCAAGGGGGTCCCCGGGACCGAGACGGAGCTGCGCGAGGCCATCGAACGCAGTCCGCGCGAGCTCTACCTGCGTTATGAGCTGAACAGCGGCACGGTGCTGCCGGAGCTCGCCGGCCGCGTCGAGCGCGCTCTGGCGCGCGGCCGCGGCGGGCGAACGGAGGCCCTGTTCCCCGAGTACATCGAACGCAAGCGACTGCACGAGGCGCAGCGCCAGGCCGGCCGCCTGCGCGAGCTGGCGGAGCGTGCCGGCGAGGCCCGGGCGCTGGAGCAGATTGCCCTCGAAGACCTGCAGACGCTGATGCAGACGCTGCGTGAGTTCGAGGCGGGTGAGGGCATGGTCTGGCTGCGCGCCATGGAGAGCCATGCCATGGAGCGCATGGTAAAAGGCGTGCGCCTGGCACCGCCGCCGGAGCGCGACAAGCGCCCGTTTGCACAGGCCCTGTTCTGCATCGACACGCGCTCGGAGCGCATCCGCCGGCACCTGGAAGGGGTCGGCGACTACCAGACCTACGGCATCGCCGGGTTCTTCGGCGTGCCCATCAGCTTCATCGAACTGGGCAAGGGCAGCGAGACGCATCTGTGTCCGGTCCTCCTCACCCCCAAGAACCTGGTGCTCGAAGTGGCGCCTTCGGCGCAGATCGGCGACCCCGCGGCCGTGGCGGCGCTGGAGCGGGCCCTGCACGACCTCAAGGAATCCGTGCTGACCCCCTTCTTCACCGTCGAGGCCATCGGCTGGCTGTTCGGGCTGGACATGGTCGGCAAGACGGTCATGCCGCGACAGTACAACCGCTGGCGCAGCCGCCTGCACGAGGACAAGCCGCCCACCCAGCTGATGGTGGACAAGCTGACCCGCGGGCAGGCCGACTCGGTGGTGCGCGCCGTGCAACGCGCGGTCATCGTCAAGGCGGTGGAGCTGGAGTTCGGGCTCGAGGTCGAGGAGATCAAGGACATCCTGGTGCGTGAGCTGCGCGAGGCGGCCATGGGCAATCGCGAGGATGCGCCGATGCTCCGGGCGGCGATGGAGCTGGACGAGGCCGGCGAGCAGGCCTTCATCCAGCGCCTGCGGGACGTCTATCGCATCAGCCCCGCCAGCACGCAGCTGAAGATGGAGCGCCTCGCCCGCATCGGCTTCAGCCTCGACGAACAGGTGATGTTCGTGGACCAGGCCCTGCGCTCCATCGGGCTGATCAAGGACTTCTCGCGCTTCGTGCTGCTGGTCGGCCACGGCAGCCGTTCGGAGAACAACCCCTACGAATCGGCGCTCGATTGCGGCGCCTGCGGCGGCAATCACGGCCTGGTCAACGCCTGCGTCCTGGCGCAGATGGCGAACAAGGGCGAGGTGCGGCGCCGCCTGCGTGAGCGGGGCATCGACATCGCCGACGACGTCTGGTTCGTCCCGGCCCTGCACAACACGACCACGGACCGCCTGGAGGTGTTCGAGCTCGATCGCATACCCCCGGCCCACGTGATCTATCTCGACCGCCTGCACAAGGGGCTGGCGGCTGCGGCGCGGCTCTGCACGCAGGAGCGCATTCCCACGCTGCAGGACGACGCGGGCAGCTGCGACCCGGGCACGGCGTTCAAGCGCGCCCAGCGCAACGCGGTGGACTGGTCCCAGGTGCGTCCGGAATGGGGCCTGGCCGGCAATGCCTACTTCATCATCGGCCGCCGGGCACTGACCGAGTCCATGTCGCTGGACGGCCGGGCCTTCCTGCATTCCTACGACTACCGGCTCGACCGCAAGCGGCGGCTGCTGGAGAACATCCTGGCCGGCCCGCTGGTCGTGGGGCAGTGGATCAACATGGAGCACTATTTCTCCACGGTGGACAACGAGCGCTACGGCAGCGGCAGCAAGGTCTATCACAACGTGGCCGGCCGTTTCGGGGTGATGACGGGCAATCTCAGCGACCTGCGCACCGGCCTGCCGGCGCAGACGGTGCTGAAGGACGGGCATCCCTACCACGAGCCCGTGCGGCTGATCACCGTGATCGAGGCGCCCTTCGAGCATGCCCGGCAGGCGACGGAGAGCGTGGTGCCGGTGAAGCATCTCATTCACAACGGCTGGATCCGCCTGCTGATCCTCGATCCGGAGGACGGCACGGTGCACACTTACGAGGAAGGCCGGTGGGTTCGCCGCCGGCTTCCTGACACGCGGGAACAGGTAGTCGAAGAGGAGGCGACCGCGTAATGAAGAACCTGAACTTCAGTCCGGTCAAGAAGCTGGAGATTATCCTGAGTGGCGAGCACCAGGGCATGGCCACCGATATCCTGGAGCGGGCCGGCGTCAAGGGCTACACGATCATCAACAATCTCTCGGGCAAGGGCAGCCACGGCTTCCACGAAGGCCATCTCATGTTCAATGAGGACGACGTGCTCATCATGATCATCGCGGTCACCCCCGAGCGACTCGTGAACCCGATCCTGAAAGGGCTGGCGCCGTTCTTCAATGCCCACTCCGGGGTGGTCTTCATCTCCGACATCCAGGTCACTCGGCTCGTGAAGTTCGAGTGAGGGCGTGCGCAGGAGCAGCCTCGTTCCGCTCCGACGAACGGGCATGCGCGCGCGCCGAACCCCTTCAGGGCAGCGCTCCGGGTGAGAGCTCAGGGTAGCGCTCGGGGCGAGAGGCGTCCGGTGCGCAGGTCCTGGAACAGCGGGCTGCCGACGCAGTTCGGATGGACGGCGCGCAGCCGCGCCAGCTGCCCATCGATCTGGTGCGCAGCGGCCCCGGCCCCGGCCCCGAATACCGGGATGAAGATGTGATTCGCCGCCCTCGTGGGCGGCTCCGGCCGTGAGGTCAGCAGGGCGCTGAGCAGGGCTTCGCGCGAAGGGCCCTCGCCGGCCGCACCCCCCGATCCCTCGAGCCAGCACAAGGTCCACACGCGGGCACAGCTGTGTGTTTCGCGGATCCGGATCCCCGCTCCCGGCAGACTGTCCGGCAGAGTCAGGCTCAGGGGCAGCGCCGCGGCCATCTCGGGGTCGACCCAGAGCCCGAGCAGGGCCGCGGCGGGCGCATCGGGGGCGAGCTGAAGGCGAAGCGCCAGCAGCGCGGACAGGTCGTCACAGGCCAGGCGCAGGTCCGCTGTGTCCCGAAGCACGGCAAACGCGCTCATTGCCTCGGTACCTCGCCTCTCAGCCGGCACCCGCATTGCGCAGCCGACGGGTCTTTTCCACCATGCGGAAGGTGGAGCGGTTGTTGTTGAAGCGTGCGACGGCGTGCAGCGGCACCCAGCGGATGTCGTTCGACTCGTGATTGCCCGGCACCTCGATACCCGCATCGATCTCGAGCAGGAAGCGGATGTCGACGTGCTCGTGCGGAGGCTGGCCCGGCGGGGAGACGCTGTGAATGTCAACATCGAAGATGCGCGGATCGACCAGGTGGATGTGTGCCGGGTCCACCCCGGTCTCCTCGGCGGTCTCGCGCAGGGCAACGCCGAGGATGTCCGCCTCGCCGTCGGCATGCCCGCCGGGTTGGAACCACTGGTTTAGTTTCCGGTGGTGCAGGAGCAGGGCGCTGCTGCGATCGGGCGTGACGACCCAGGCCGAGCCGGTGACGTGCGTCGGCAGCAGGCTGCGTTCGAAGCAGTCGCGGTGTGCCTCGACGAATTGGCGCGCGCGTCGGACGTAGGCCGCTTCCTCCATGAAATGCGGCCGGTGGGCTTCCAGCAGTCCGAGCAGCTCTTGACGGTGCATCGCTTACGCTCCGACGTAATTGGCGGGAGCCGTCATGTCGCGTTCACGGCGACGGCAACACCCCGCTAGGTCCCTGACGGGTTTTCTACCGCGGCGAGTGCCGCGGCTGCGGCCTCGTCCACGTCCGACTCACGGCCGGCGATGGTCAGGCGGCCGAAGGCCCCGACCGCGCGGGCATCGATCAGCGTGATATTGGCCGCCTTTTCGGCCTGGTTGGCCG
Organism: uncultured Gammaproteobacteria bacterium; assembly: GCA_963779865.1. Lineage (GTDB taxonomy): Bacteria > Pseudomonadota > Gammaproteobacteria > CAVZZX01 > CAVZZX01 > CAVZZX01. Next base: position 112,015 of record CAVZZX010000003.1, read on the forward strand.
CATAGATGATGTAGCCGGCCGGTTCCGTCTCGAGGATGAACATGCTCTGCCCCGGCAGGATCATCGAACCGCGTCGATTCTGCCGGTTGATGAGCACCGTGTGGTCCGGCGTCATGCCCCGGATGGTCTCCTGCCAGGCCACCTCGCAGGCCTGGCGCTGTTCCTGACGGGCGCCGAGGTTCGACAGCACGATGCGCCCCGCCTCGCGGACGTCGCTCTGATCGCGGTGATGGATGACCATCGAACCGAAGGCGCGTTCCACGACCTGTTGCGCGAGACGCACGCGGGTCGCCTTGAGCGCGACGTCGGTCAGCCGGTGAATGGCCATGCCCGGCGACACCTCCACCCACAGGCAGGCGTCGCCGGGCACCGGCAGGAAGCCCTGCGACACCGTCGCCATGTATTCGGCCAGCTGCGGCTGCAGCGAGTCGATGTAGACGTAGGTTCTCAGCTCGATCATCGGTCTCAGGTATGTCTGAGCTGCGGACGGGGAGGGGCCATCCGCGTCGATCCCCGTTACGCGCATCTCAGGACGCATCCCTCAGGCAGCGGCCGCCATGGCCGTGCAGGTGCCTTGTGCAGCGACGCGGAGCGCTTCACGCGGCGCCCGCCCGGACCTCGGACGGCTCGAACATACGGCCGCCGCAGCGTCGGCTGGTCTTGATGCGGTAGCCCGCCCAGCGGGCGAATTCCCGCCGCGTGCAGTTTCCGGCCTCTCCGACGCCCTCGCCGGCCACCACCCGATAGGCCACGGCACCGTCGGCGTGCGCCTCCGGCGGGGCGAGCACCTTGCGCACCGACCATTCGGCGCCGATCCGCCCATTGCTGTAACAGGCGCCCGCCTCCACGGCATCTTCGTCGACGCCGGGGTGGGTCGAATGATGCTGTTTCGCCAGGTGGTAGAGGCGTGCGAGGTCTTCCTCCGTGATGTCCATGTGGAGGTTCATCTCGCGCATGGCGTACTCCAGATCCTCGTTATCGAGATCGTCGGCGCCATCTTCGATTCGGGACTGCGGCTCTGCCACGCGGTGCCAGCCGGCGGGGTAGCGGCGCCAGGGGAAGGGATAGTTGAACACCAGGGCGACGGCCAGCATCACCGCGACGTTGCTCAGGACCGGGTGGAGCAGGAACCCATAGCCCAGCGCGTGTATCGACGAGCCCCCCATGACGGCGAACAGGGCGGTCGCGCCGGCGGGGGGGTGGATGCAGCGCAGGTAGTGCATCAGGGTGATCGAGATGGCGACGGCGACCGCCGCGGCGACCGCGGTGTCCGGGATCAGGAGGCTGGAGGTGACCCCCACCAGGGCGCCGGTGACGTGGCCGCCGACCAGCGGCCAGGGCTGCGACAGGGCGCCGTGCGGGACGGCGAACAACAACACCGCCGAGGCGCCCATCGAGGCGACCACCAGCCCCTGCGCAGGGCCGGTGATCCACTCGCCGCTGACGAGGATCACGCCGTAGATGGCGCACAGGGCGCCCAGCGTCGCGACGAGCTTGTCCTTGTGGTTCGTCGTGTCGAGCAGTTCGCCGGTGAAGGCCCGCCAAATCACGTTTCGCATCAACCCGCCAATCCCTACGCCCCAGAATGCCATGCCCGGCGCTGCCTCTGGTGAAAAAGCATCTGCGCCGGACCTCCTTTTCGGTGCGTAACACTAACGGCGAAGGCGGGGGTGCTCCAATCGAGAATGTCGATGCGATCCATAGATATGTTCTCGCGCGGACGCTCGCGGGCGGCCTGGCGCCGTGAAAACGCGGGGCGCCGGAGGGTTATCTATACATCGCATAGAAATTGCCGATTGGAGTCTATGGGGGGCAATGGATAATCTCTCGCTCACTGACGATTTCTGCAAGCGGGAGAGTTCCATGGCTAGCAAAACATACGATGCAGGCGTGAAGGACTACGCCGCGAGTTACTGGACTCCGGACTACGTGCCTCTGGATACGGACCTGTTGGCGTGCTTCAAGGTGACCGAGCAGCCGGGTGTGCCGCGCGAGGAAGCCGCCGCGGCGGTCGCGGCCGAGTCCTCCACGGGCACGTGGAGCACGGTGTGGTCGGAGTTGCTCACCGACCTGGAGTACTACAAGGGCCGCGCTTATCGCATTGAAGACGTGCCGGGGGACTCGGAGTCCTTCTACGCCTTCATCGCCTACCCGATCGACCTCTTCGAGGAGGGTTCGGTCACCAACGTGCTCACCTCCCTGGTGGGCAACGTCTTCGGCTTCAAGGCCATCAAGCACCTGCGTCTGGAAGACATCCGCTTCCCGATCGCCTACATCAAGACCTGCATGGGGCCGCCCAGCGGCATCCAGGTCGAGCGCGACAAGCTCGGCAAGTACGGTCGCCCCATGCTCGGCTGCACCATCAAGCCGAAGCTCGGCCTCTCGGCCAAGAACTACGGCCGCGCGGTGTACGAGTGCCTGCGCGGCGGCCTGGACTTTACCAAGGACGACGAGAACGTCAACTCCCAGCCCTTCATGCGCTGGCAGAACCGCTTCGAGTTCGTGGCCGAGGCGGTGCTCAAGTCGCAGCAGGAGACCGGCGAGCGCAAGGGGCACTACCTGAACGTGACCGCACCGGACTGCGAGCAGATGATGGAGCGCGCCGAGTTCGCCAAGGAACTGGGCATGCCCATCATCATGCACGACTTCCTCACCGGCGGCTTCACGGCCAACACCAGCCTGGCCAAGTGGTGCCGCAAGAACGGCATCCTGCTGCACATCCACCGCGCGATGCACGCGGTCATCGACCGTCATCCCAAGCACGGCATCCACTTCCGTGTGCTGGCCAAGTGCCTGCGTCTGTCCGGCGGCGATCACCTCCATGCCGGCACCGTGGTCGGCAAGCTGGAAGGCGATCGTGCCTCGACCATGGGCTTCGTCGACCAGTTGCGTGAGGCCTTCGTGCCGGAAGACCGCTCGCGCGGCGTGTTCTTCGATCAGGACTGGGGTTCGATGCCGGGCGTGTTCGCCGTCGCCTCGGGCGGTATCCACGTGTGGCACATGCCCGCTTTGGTCACCATCTTCGGCGACGACTCCGTGCTGCAGTTCGGTGGCGGTACGCAGGGTCATCCCTGGGGCAACGCGGCCGGCGCCGCGGCCAACCGTGTCGCGCTGGAGGCCTGCGTCAAGGCGCGCAACCAGGGTCGCGAGCTGGAGCGCGAGGGCGGCGACATCCTGCGCGAGGCCGCATCGAACAGCCCCGAGCTGGCGGTCGCCATGGAGACCTGGAAGGAAATCAAGTTCGAGTTCGAGACCGTGGACAAGCTGGACGTGGCCTGAGGCCACGTCCGTTCCCGGAACCGAACCTGAAGCAGATACCGTTACGAGGACAGGAACATGCTGAAAAACAGCGACATCGGCGATTTCCAGACCATGGAGACGCTGGAGACCTTCGGCTTTCTCCCGAAGTTCAACCAGGAGGAGATCTACGAGCAGATCGCCTACGTCATCGCGCAGGGATGGACGCCGGCCATTGAGCACGAGCTGCCGAACCAGGCCTTCAATCACTACTGGCCGATGTGGAAGCTGCCGTTCTTCGGCGAGAAGGACCTGGACCGCGTCGTGGCCGAGCTCGAGGCCTGCCACCGCGCCTATCCGAACCACCACGTGCGCCTCATCGGCTATGACGCGTACACGCAGAGCCAGGGCCATTCCTTCGTGGTCTTCGAGGGACGGGGCTGAGGTCGAACGCGAAAGGCTTGCGGTTGCTTCGGCAACCGCAGGAACGCGAATGCAAGTAATCACGCGACGGGGTTAACGATGGCACAGACTGCACAAGCGCGTGGCCGCGAGGTGGCTCTCGCCCGACGCCGTGCCCTGGCTCGCTCGGGGAAGGCGGCGATCCGCGCCTCGGCGGCGCCCTCGCAGGCGGCGGGTTCGACGACGAGCGCCGGTCCGGCGAACTATTCGGCGGCCCGTTCCGAACAGGGCGGCTCCAGTGCGCGCGCGGCTTCCCGCGCCCGCCGGGCGGCCATGTCCGAGCGCGGAAAGGCGGGCATCACCAGAAAGGACCGCGTGCGCGGCGGCGCGGCCACGGCCGGTGCGGGGGCATCCGCGCCGGCAACCCCGCCGCCGGCAGCCGCCCCCTCGCAGGCAGCGCAGGGGCAGTCGACGAAGGAGGGGTGCGGCTGTGGCTGCAAGGACGACGGCAGCGCCGAGGCGAAGCCCCGTGCCGGGCAGTCCCGTGCACGCTCCGCGTCTGCAAAGGTGCGCAAGGCGCAGGCCCGCCTGCAGCCGCCCAAGGCGATGGCGGACAACAGCAGCCGCGCGGTCGCCCTCGCACGTCGCAAGGCGCTTTCGTCGCGCGGCAAGGCCGGCATCAGCAAGAACGGCATGTCCGCTGCGCAGACGGCGCGCGCCGCCAACCCGCAGATGTCCGGGCGCGAGCTCGCGCAGACGCTGCGGGAACAGCGCAGCCGCCGCGGGGCGGCCGGCGAGAAGAAGGCCGAGACCCGCAGCCGCGCCTACGCACGGAACAAGGCCGCAAAGGACTCCGCCGGCGGGGCGCAGGACGCTCCGTGGAAGGTCGGCTACAGCGAGACGGTGCACGGGCAGGGGCTGACCGGCACCATGGTCGGCCGCAGCGGCAGGGTCACGGGCGATGAGGCCAGCACCTGCCGTACCGTGACCGGCACCGAATACATGGGCGCGGACATCTTCCGCGAGTTCTGCCAGACCGATCCGGTGCGCAGCCCCCGCAAGGTGGCGCTGAGCCCGACCAGCCGCGGCGGGCAGGTGACCGGCAACGAGGTGGGGCGCGGCAGCCGTGTGACGGGCAATGAACCGGGCACCTGCAAGCGGGTCACCGGCACCGAATACGTGGGCGCCAATCAAGTGGAGAGCTACTGCGGCAACAAGGCCGAGCCGGGCGCCCGCAAGATCGCCGCCTCCGAGACGCAGAAGGGCAGGTCGGTGACCGGCAGCGCCGTCGACCGCAACGCCAGGGTCACCGGCGGCGAGGCGGGCGGCCGCCTGCGGCCCACCGGCAGCCAATACGTGCAGGCCAGCGAGAGCACGGGGCCGCTGAAGGTCGGCACCACGCGGACCTACCGCGGCGGTTCGGTGACCGGCACGATGGTCGGGCGCAATGCCCACGTCACCGGCGACGAGCCCGGCAGTTGCCGCAATGTCACCGGCGACGAGTACGTCGGCCAGGAGCAGTACAGCGATTTCTGCGCCAGCACGCCGGCGCCGCAGGACGAGAAGGTTCGCCTGTCACAGACGCTCAAGGGCCGCCAGGTGAGCGGCACGATCCCCGGGCGCGGCGAGCGCGTGACCGGCGACGAGCCGGGCACCTGCAAGGCCATCACCGGGACGCCGTATGCCGGGGCCGAGCAGTACCGCAGCTATTGCAGGCCCGAGGACTCGGACCTGGCCGTGGTGCGCACGCCGCGTCAGCGCTCGACCCCGGGCTCGGTCATGACCGGCCTGCAGCCGGGCCTCGGCGGCAAGGCGACCGGCGACGCGCGCGGTGCCTGCACCGACGTCAGCGGCACGCCCTATGTCGGCGCGGATCAGTTCGGTGCCGCCTGTCCCGCCGCGCCGGCGCAGCCGGGCGAGGCCGACTTCCCGCAGGTGCTGCCGCAGCAGGGCATGGCCGAAAACGGCCCCGCGCGTCCGAACGGGAGCAGCGTCCCGGCCATGGGCGCCTCGGCCGTGACCGGTTCCAGCTACGAGCAGGGCCGGATCACCGGACCGTTCGGCAAGGCCGGCGGCCGGGTCACGGGCACCGAGGAGTTTCGCTTCGGCCCCCGCGACCGTGCGGCAGCGCCCGCGCCTGCAGCACCCGCGGTCGAGGCTGTGGCTGAGGCCGAGCGGCCGAAGTCGCGGGTCACGGGGGAAGGCATGGACCTGGGGAAGCGCATCACGGGCGATGACTGGGACCGCGGCGATCGCGTGACCGGCACGGAAGGGACCACCGCGACGCAGCGCAATCCGACGCGCCGCGGCGGGGCGATGAGTGCGATGGACAATGCCCGGCCTAAAAAGCGCAACGATGAAGTGGAGGCCCCCGTCAGCCGGGTCACCGGCGGCAGCGGCAATACCGAGCGGGGTGCACTGGTGACCTACTCCGGAGGAGCGCGCGGCTGAGCCCGCAGGCTGATTGATCGATGGTGCCGACACGTCGCAATGGAGCCCGTTCGCTGTTCTGGGCGCAGCAGTCCGCCCCGACGGCCGGTGCTGCTCGGCAGCCCGGTGCGGCGGCTGCGCGGGCCCCACGGCCTCAGCAGCGGGCGCCCGGCCGCGCGCCGGTGGGCGCCCACCCGCTCAGCGACCAGGCCGAGAATGCGCGCCTGTTCGAGTACGAACGCGGGGTGAAGGCGCGCTTCGATGCCATCGTGCCGGTGCTCAAGCGCATCGCCGCACTGCAGCACGAGGAGGACTTCGAGGCGCTGGCGCAGCCGCTGGCGCGCGCCGAGCTGGGCTTCGAGCTGCCCGCGGAGGTCCTGGGCAGCGCCTGGGTGGAGCGTCTCGACATGCGGCGGCTGTTCGCGTGGTGCATGTTCGAGGCCTATCGGCGCTTTTGCGACGACTTCTTCGCTAATGAGCCGCTGCGCTCGGCCGACGAGGCGGAGTTCGAGGCCTTTTTGAAGGAGTGCGGCTTCCACACTCTGGACATCTCGCCCTGTGCGGACGGGCGCCTGGCGCATGTGATTCGTTACGTGCTGCGCCTGCCGTACCGGGCGGTGCGCCGCAAGTCGTACGCCGGCGCACTGTTCGACATCGACGATAGTCTCGAGAAGTGGGTGGAGACCGAGCTCGGGCGCTTCCGCGAGGGGCGACCGAATACCGCGGACGAGGCGACGCGCTACCTGAAGGCGGTGGTCTACCACTACAGCTCGACGCAGCCCGCGCAGGAGGGCTGCGCGGCGCATGGCTCGGACGGCGTGCGCGCGGCGCAGGCCGGAGTGGAGCGCCTGTACGCCTTCCAGGAGGCGGTGCAGAACAGCTTCTGCTGCGGCGCGTCCATCGACCTGCTGCTGATCGGGCTCGACACGGATGCCGACGCCATCCGCGTGCACGTGCCCGACGCCGAGGGCCGCTTGGACCTGGAGCGCTGCGTGGATGCCGGGGCGCTGCACGAGGCGACCGTGGGCCTGCAGGCCGCGCAGGCGGAGGCGCGCGTCGCCGAAGCGGTGCGCGAGGCGGGGCCGGATGTGCCGGCGGGAATGGCGGCGCTGATCACGCGCCTGGTGGTGAACAACTTTTCGCAGCTCGACTACGTGCGCCAGTACGTCGGCGAGCACTACCCGGACATCGGCCATGCCGAACGCATCATTGCCGCCGGGATCGGTTTCGAGGAGGTGCAGCTGCGCAACCTGACCTACTTTGCGTACCTGCACACGGTTGAGGAGGGCGCACCGGACCTGGACGTGGGCGTGAAGATCTTCTCCCGGCTCAACGTCGGCCGGGGCCTGCCCGTCCCGGTGGTCGTTCGCTACGACTACCACGGCGAGGTGCCGGGCGCACGCGAGCGCGCCGTCGAGCGATGCAACCGGGTAGCCCAGGCGATGCGCGAGCGCTACGAGGACCTGGTGGATAGCGGGCTGTTTCACACGATGCTGGTGGTGCGTGACTGCAGCGCCGGCGCGCGCATCGAGGTGCTCGGCTGTTCGGCCGGGGCGTGCGCACAAGCGGGGACACACTGATGAAGATCTGCCAAGTGGAAAAGCCGCTGGTGGCGACCAACCGCATCCCCGGGCTGGAGCACCGGCACCTGCAGGTGGTGCGCGACGGCAGCGCGCAACTGGTCGCCGTCGATGCTGTGGGCTGTATCCCGGGCGACTGGGTGATCTGCGTCGGCAGCTCCGCGGCGCGCGAGGCGGCGGGGAGCAAGGAATATCCGAGCGATCTGACGATCGTCGGCATCATCGACCGCTGGCCGCCGGAAGAGGAAGCGGGCTGATGGATATCCTGCGCGTCGAGTGGCCGCTGGTGTGTACGCGCCGCATCGACGGGCTGAAGCAGACCAGCCTGCGCGTGCTGCGGGACAGCAAGGGCAACCGGCACGTGGCCGTGGATCCGGTCGGGGCGCGTCGGGGCAACTGGGTGTTTACGGTGAGCGGCTCGGCGGCCCGCTACGCGGCCGAGGATTTCGAGGTGCTTACGGACCTGACTATCGGCGGAATCATAGACAACTGGGAGTCCGACGCTGAGTGATCGAGCAGCGCGGGTCGAACGGCGGGTGATTCCAGGTTTGGCAAACAAGGGTATCAGCAGGAGATAGAGACCATGGCGACTGAAAACTACGGCATTGCACTCGGAATGATCGAAACCCGCGGACTGGTGCCGGCCATCGAGGCGGCCGACGCCATGACCAAGGCGGCTGAGGTGCGCCTGATCGGCCGCGAGTTCGTGGGCGGTGGCTACGTGACCGTGCTGGTGCGCGGCGAGACCGGTGCGGTCAATGCCGCGGTCCGGGCCGGCGCCGACGCCTGCGAGCGAGTCGGCGACGGCCTGGTGGCGGCGCACATCATTGCCCGTCCGCACCGCGAGGTCGAGCCGGTCCTGCCCACCGGCGAGAAGGCGAAGACGGCGGCGTAAGCACGCCGAGGTGTGAACGGCGGTCCTTGAAGCAGATTCAAATCCTTAGACTGGAGAAATGAAATGGCGACTGACAACTACGGAATTGCACTCGGAATGATCGAGACCCGCGGGCTGGTGCCGGCCATCGAGGCCGCCGACGCCATGACCAAGGCCGCCGAGGTGCGCCTGATTGGCCGCGAGTTCGTGGGCGGCGGCTACGTCACCGTGCTGGTGCGCGGCGAGACCGGTGCCGTGAACGCGGCGGTGCGTGCCGGGGCCGATGCCTGCGAGCGAGTCGGCGACGGCCTGGTGGCTGCGCACATCATTGCCCGTCCGCATCGCGAGGTCGAGCCCGTGCTGCCGAACGGTAAGGCCGCTGCCTGAGGCAGCAGCCGATAAACAGGAGCAAGGAACTGATGGCTACTGATACCTACGGCATTGCGCTCGGAATGATCGAGACGCGGGGCTTGGTCCCCGCCATCGAGGCGGCCGACGCCATGACCAAGGCAGCGGAAGTGCGCCTGATTGGTCGGGAGTTCGTGGGCGGCGGCTACGTCACCGTCCTGGTGCGCGGCGAGACCGGTGCGGTCAACGCCGCGGTCCGGGCCGGTGCCGACGCCTGCGAGCGGGTCGGCGACGGCCTGGTGGCGGCGCACATCATCGCGCGCCCCCACCCCGAGGTCGAGCCGGTGCTCGATTCCGAGGGCGGTTTCCGTCGGACGGGCACCTGAGCGGTGAAGGGCTAGAGGGATCACCCCAGGGGCATGTTCTTCGCTGACGCCAATCCACGGGTTCTCGGCTATCTCGGGCGCGCGCTGAGCCTGGAGCTCACCGCGTTTCAGCAGTACAGCACCCAAGCGCGCATCGTCGCGACGTGGGGGCTTGCCGAGGCCGCCGAGCGCCTGCACGGGGAGGCCGACGAAGAACGCGGGCATGTGGACCGCATCATTGCGCGCATGCTCGCCCTGGGGGCGGCGCCCAACGCCTCGCAGTTGCGGCCCGTACGCCTGGGGGGCAACCTGCACGCCTTGTTGACGGAGAATCAGGCCTTTGAGCAGGAGCTCGTCGGGCTGTACGATGAGGCGTGCCGGTATTGCGCCGAGCTGGGCGACCACGACAACAGGATGTTCTTCGAGGGACTTCTCGAGGAGGAAAGGCGCCATGCCGGTGAGCTCGCTCGATGGCTTGAGGAGCTGACACGCCCCCGTGAGGCAGTGCGCGGGGGAGGTGCCACTTTCTGAACGGAGACAGCCCCATGCAAGACGAGTGGCAGGAGCGCAAGCGTCCGCCGCGGCTGGAACGGCGCTACCAGTTCGAGGATTACGAGACGCTGAGAGATTTCCTCGATGCCGCCGCTGATCTCTCTGAGCGCGAGGATTTCTATCCCGACCTGAGCTTCGGTCGCGACTACGCCAATATCACCATCCATGCGGCCGAAGGCGACGAGGCCGTCGATGAGCAAAGGCGCCGCTTCGCCGAACGGCTCGACGAGCTGTACACCGGGACGAGCGGGGGCTGAGCGCCATGGCGACCGTCGCTCTCATCGGAAACAAGGGTGGGACCGGCAAGACGACGCTCGCCCTCAATCTCGCGGCCGGACTGCTGCGCCACGCCTCCACCGTCCTGTTGGATGCCGACCCGCAGCGTTCCTCAGTGCAGTGGTATGCCAATTCCAGCGGCGGCGTGCCCGAGGTGATTGGCGCCAGTGACGAGCTCGCGAGCCAGATCGCGGAAGCCGCCGCGCAGCATCGCAACGTCGTCATCGATTGCCCACCCTCGATCAAGGCGCCCCAGCTGCACGCCGCCCTGAGTGTCTGCGACCTGGCCGTCATCCCCGTACAGCCTTCGCCGGTCGACCTTTGGGCGAATGCCTCCGTGGAGGAGGCGATCGAGGCGATGCGGGAGGTCAACCCCCGTCTCAGCGCCGTGCTCGTCGTCAATCAGCTCGAGCCGCGCACGATCCTCTCCCGCCTCGCCAAGGATGCCCTTGCCGAGCTCAACCTGCCGGTCGCCGGGACACCGATTCGACGGCGCGCGATCTATCGCTGGAGTGCGCTGGAAGGGAAGAGCGTTTATCAGATGGGTCGGCGCGGAACCGCCGCTGCCGCCGAAATGGATCAACTTATCGAAGAGGTTATCGAGCCGTGACGGATACCGACAAGACGAAAGAGAAGCTGGTGAATTCGATTCGCAAGACGAAGGCGAGCGCTGGCGCGGACAAAGCGGAGACACCGAGCCCGGAGCAAGACGCCGCTCCGCGTCCGAACACGAAGGATTGGGCGCCGACCCCGGAGGACGGGAATTTCAGTTCCGGGCGCCGCGTCTGGCCGGACTGAGCGGGCGCCCTCCCGCCCGGAAGAGGGTCGTCACCACGGCGGGCACGGCGTTCGCAGGGGAAAGCGAAAAACGTTCGACCGCCGGGAACCCGGGGCAGCACCCGCGAGAACAGGCTTTCGCTGTGCTCTCCGCGTGCTCTGTGGTGAACCGCCCGGGCCATTTGCCGGGGCAGCCCCGCCCCGGGACCGGCAAGAAGGGGCCGGGGCGGATTATCTTCGCTGCGCCTTGAGGGCGGAGCGCGTGGGCATCATGGCGCCCAGGCTCGGCAGCCCGCCGCCGGGCGGCTCGATGCTGAGCGCGGTCATGGCTTGGCTCAGCTCCTGGCAGGCGGTGTGGGCGGCGGCCCTTTCCATGGCCTCGGCGCTCGCACAGCGCAGCATGGTCGTGAAGCGAATTTTGCCGCTCGTCTCCCCGTTGTAGCCCAGGTCGACCTCTTGCACGCCCGGTATCGCGTACAACAGGGCCTGGTACTCGGCAAGCACTTCCCTGGCTTCATCTTCACGCTCGACCGGGATTTCGAAATTGAGTACGTTGAAGGATGGCAGCTCCTTCGGACAATGGAGCATGACTTCCGCCAGACGACCCGCCGAATGGGTGTACTTGAACAGCGCGATCGCTTCGGCCTTCGCCGCCTCACAGGTGATCCGCTGCAGCGACTCCGACCCGCCGGTCGGGGAACGCTCTGAGAGGGCCTGATCGATGGCCCGCTGCAGCCGCTGGCTGCAGTCGAAGCGGCTGATGCCGCGGGCGATGAGGCGGTGAAAGTCATCGGCTTCAAGCACCGGGGACGCCGCCGTGGACAGGGGCAAGCATGTCGACTGGCGCAGCCGCAAGAGCCGTTTGAAGTCGGGCCGGTCCGAGTCCCCGCGGGTGCCGAAGGCCACCTGCAAGGCGTGCACCGGGGTGCGCCTGGAGTATTCCTTCGCCTCGCTGGGTGAGCTCGTCCAACCGCTCGCGGGCTCTCCCGTTTCGAGGCCCAGCATGCCTTCGAGCGTGATGCCGGCGGGCCCGAGCAGCTCGTGCACATCCCGGGCGAGGCGCACATTGGCCACAAAATCCTCCGGCTCGCCGTGCAGGGAGAGCGCATTGCAGCCCATGCGCACGGCCGCCAGCGCCCCTTCCGTGTCCTTGATGCCCGTGCATAAGAGCGAGACCGGCACCTTCGCTTCGGCGGCAGCGTGAGCGGCGGCGGCGGCGAGCATGCCCGGCGTGGTGCCGTAATCGAGCGCCAGCACCAGCGGCGCCCGGCTTTCCTCGGCGGCCTCGATCGAGGCGCGAAGCACCTCCACACACCCGACCGGAACCGTTGGTACCGCGTAGCCGTTGGCGGCTGCGTGGTTGAGGAGATCCCCCAGGTTTGCGACTGCCATAACATCCCCATGGTTTGCGCGGTGGCCCTGGCCATTGTGGCTGATCTGCGATATAAATATAAATAGATTGTTTGGGCATAATGGATAGACTTAAATCTATGCTAAAGAGCAGTGGTGACCTCGCCAGGCATGTGACCCTCAGGCAGCTTCAGGTGTTCGAGGCGATTGCGCGCCTGGGGAACTTCACGCAGGCGGCGGAGGAACTCTTTCTGACGCAGCCAACGGCCTCCATGCAGGTGAAGAAGCTCTCCGAGGCAATCGGCATGCCGCTGTTCGAGCAGGTCGGGCGCCAGGTGCACCTGACCGAGGCGGGGCGGGAACTGCAGGAGACGTGCAGGGAGGTATTCGGCAGCCTGTCGCGTCTGGAGCTGCGGGTCGCCGACATGCGGGGACTCAAGCGCGGGCGGCTGGCGCTCGCGGTGGTGACGACGGCCAAGTATTTCGCGCCGCACGTGCTCGGGCATTTCAAACAGCGTTACCCGGGGATGCAGATCTCCTTGAAGGTATCGAATCGGGAGCGGATTCTCGAACGCCTCGTGGCGAACGAGGACGACCTGTACATCATGGGGCAGAAGCCCGAGGAGGGGCTCGAGCTGGAGGCGTTTCCGATCGCCCCCAACCCGCTGGTGGTAATGGCGCCACCTGACCACCCGCTGGTCGGAAAGCGGCAGATCCCGCTCGAGACGATCGCCAACGAACCGTTCATTGCCCGAGAGCCGGGTTCGGGCGTGCGCGAGGCCACGCGTCGGCTGTTCGATACGAAGGGGCTGCGCCCCAACGTCATCATGGAGCTGAGCAGCAACGAAGCCATCAAGCACACGGTGGCGAGCGGCTTGGGCATATCCGTGCTCTCCCTGCACAGCCTGACGCTGGACTCGCCCACCCGCGCGGTCGCGATCCTGGATGTGGCGGGCTTTCCCATTCAGCGCCAGTGGTACGCCGTCTATCCCAAGGGAAAAAAGCTGTCGGTGTCCGTGCAGGCCTTCCTGGACTTCATGGTGGAGGAAGGGGAGGTCGTGGCCACGCACCTGGATGAGATCATGGGTGCCCTGCCGCACATCCCGTTCAGTCGCGTAGCCAAGCAGGCGGGCAGAAAGCGCAGGGGCAAAGGGGAGCGAGTCGCGTAGGCGCCGAGCAATCCTCCTTGGGGAGATGCAGACAAAGGGCCAGCGCTTCGGCCGTCTTGTTCTCGGTCAGCTGCGCCTTGTTCCGTTCCACCGGGTTCATGCCGGGGAGAACCTGAAAAGCCGTCGCCAGGCAGTCCGGCCGCAATGACCACGCCGCGCAGTCCCACTTTTCATCCGATCACCGCGCCGGCCGCGATCCCGCATAGGCGGCGAAGGCGGCGACGAACGCGGCAATGCTGTCGCGCGTGCCGGTATCCACCACCCGACCCGCCTCATCGAAGACCTTGCCCGCATGCGACACGAGAAGCTTGCGGGCGGACCACAGGTCTGCGCGCAGCGTCTTGAACACCGGCAGCCACGCATTCTGCGCGAGAACGGTGCCGAAGCCGCCCGGTGATGCGCCTGCGAGTGCAACCGGTTTGCCGCCGAACACACGCGCAATGTCGCCGGGCGGGCGCGACAGCCAGTCGAATGCGTTCTTCGCGACCCCCGGCATACTGTTGTTGTATTCGGGCGTGACCAGCAGCAGGCCATCGGCGGCGGCGATGGCATCCTTGAGGCGCGTGACCGTGTCCGGGATGCCGTGCTCCGCCTCCCGGTCTCCGTTGTAGAGAGGGAACTCTGCAATTGATTCGATGCGCAGCTCCGTGCCCTGCGGAGCTGCGGCGGCCGCGGCGCGCAGAAGGGCCGCATTGAACGAGCCACGCCGCGTGCTTCCGGCGATTCCGACAATCGTGGTCATGGCCTCTCTCCTTGCAATAAGGATATTCTCGCCCCAAGCCGGCGAATACGATAGCCAGGCGCGTTCGCCGCGTCGAGCGGCGACTGGCATTGCCGATGGCTTCGCGACCGGCTCGCGGCGGCCGCGCGTCCGTTGGCCCGCAGCGCCGGGTTTTTCTGCTATACCGGCTATGGGACAGCGCCCAAATCGCGCATCAGCGTGCGCGCATTGTTTGCCGCGCCAGCGTGCCCTCGATGCCGGGGGAAGGAACATGACCGTTGAAGCTCGGGATTCGGCGTGGCCGCCCTTACCCTACGAAGGATGGCGGGACACCCGCGACGCCCTGCACCTGTGGACGCAGATTGTGGGCAAGATCCGCCTTGCCGAGACACCATGGCTCAACCATCAGTGGCACGTCACGCTGTATGTGACGGCGCGCGGCCTCGGCACCTCGCCGATCCCGCACCGAGATCGCACCTTCGACATTGAATTCGACTTCACCGACCACGTGCTCCGTATCCGGACGAGCGATGGACAGGCGCGCGAGCTGCCGCTGCGCGAGGGATCGATCGCCGACTTCCACGCCGCGGTTTTCGCTGCGCTCGCGGACCTCGGGATCGAGGTGCGCATCGACGAAACGCCCAACGAGATCCCGGGGGCGGTTCCCTTCCTGCGCGATCGCACACCGCGCGGCTACCAGCCGGAGTATGCCCGGCGCTTCTGGCAGGTGCTGGTGCAGGTCGACCGGGTGTTCAAACGCTTCCGAACCGGGTTCCTGGGAAAGGCGAGTCCGGTACATTTCTTCTGGGGGAGTTTCGATCTGGCGGTGAGCCGGTTCTCGGGCCGCCGCGCGCCGCCTCATCCCGGCGGCGTGCCGGCGCTGCCCGATGCGATCACGCGCGAGGCCTATTCGCACGAAGTGAGCAGCGCGGGGTTCTGGCCGGGCGGCGGCGCCATCGAGTACCCGGCGTTCTACTCGTATGTCTATCCCGAGCCGACGGG
The DNA here is from genome assembly GCA_963779865.1 of uncultured Gammaproteobacteria bacterium. Taxonomy (GTDB): domain Bacteria; phylum Pseudomonadota; class Gammaproteobacteria; order CAVZZX01; family CAVZZX01; genus CAVZZX01. The sequence goes on from CAVZZX010000003.1 coordinate 127,098, forward strand.
ATTTCGGGAGGCCGCCGTGCACCCGAAGGAGGCCTTCTTTCACGAGGGCATGGGCGAGTTCATCCTGCCCTATGCTGCCGTCCGCGGTGCGCAGGCGCCCGACGACACGCTGCTGGCCTTTCTGCAGAGCGCCTACGTGGCGGCGGCGAAGTTGGGGCGGTGGGATCGCGAGGCGCTCGAATGCCCCCTGGGCCGCCCCGGCGTACCGCGTACGCTCGGGAAAGGGGGAGGAGATGGCGCTTCCGCGGTGTAGGCCGGACCGCGCCGGGACATGATCAGCTCCGGCAGCGGCCCCTGCGACGAAGGCGTGATCCGGGCCCGAGTGACCGGCGGCGACACCGGACGCGCCGGGCCCCGGGTGCTGAGGGCGACCATCCTCGGCTCCCGCATGGCCTTATCGACGGATCCGTCGTCAACGTCGCCTTGCCCGCGATGCAGGCCGATCTGCGTACGTCGGTGACGCAGATGGGGTGGGTTGGTCAATGCCGACCTCCTTCGCCGTGGAAGACCAGGGGCAGGAAGCGGCACATGCACAGAAAACTTCGATTATTGCTGTGGAGTGCTGCGTAAAATGCGAACGATATGGGGTGCTCGGGCGCGGCGCTGGACTTGCCGGCGGCATGGCCTAAAGTAGCTTCTGCCCCGTTTTCGGGCCGGTCGACAGGAGGTGATGCACGTGCACGCGCAAGCCCTCACGCGCTTGGCCGCGGTCCTCTGGCTGGCGCTGTTGCTGTCCTCGGCGGCGGCCGCGCAGGAGCCACCTCCCTTGTCGGGTGCAACGCCCCTCGATCGCTATGTGCAGAAGCCGGATCCGCAGTTCGGCTACCTGCACTACGGCACGGACGACGAGTATGTCTACAAGACCTACTTCCTGACGCTCACCTCTCAGCAGTGGCGCGACGCGAGCGAGGTGGACCGTCCCGTCTGGGAGCACGAGCTGTCGATCACGGTCCCCGCGGGGCTGGACGGCGACGACAACCCCACGGCCGTGCTCGTGGTCGCGGGCGGCAGCAACGGCGGGCCGCCGCTGAACGACACGCAGGAGGAGATCGGGGCGGCGGCGCTGCTCGGGCAGTCGGTGGTCGCGGTCGTCCGGCAGGTGCCGAACGAGCCGCTGAGCTTCATCGCGGAGCAGCCGCCGCAGCCGCGCAGCGAGGACGCGCTGCTCGCCTACAGCATGCATCGCTTTCTCGAGAGCTGCGACGCCGCGGCGCAGACCTGCGACGGCGAATGGCCCGTGCAGGTGGCCATGACCAAGGCGACGGTGCGTGCCATGGACGCCGTGCAGCAGTTCCTGGAAGAGAAGGGCGTGGAGATCCGGGACTTTGTCGTGACCGGCGCCTCCAAGCGCGGCTGGACCACGTGGCTGACCGCCGCCGTGGACCCGCGTGTGAAGGGGATTGCGCCGATCTCGGCGGACCTGCTCAACCTGCCGGCGCAGGCGGATCGCCAATGGGCGGCCTACGGGGGCCGGTATTCGCCGGCGCTGGCGCCCTATGCCCAGTTCGACATCTTCTGCCAGGCGAAGCGGGAGGCGGCCGCCGGCGACGCCCTGTGGCGCATCGTCGATCCCTATTCGTATCGCGAACGCCTGACCATGCCCAAGCTGATCGTCAACTCCGCGGGGGACGAGTTCTTCCTGCCCGACGCCTCGCGTCTGTACCTCCACGAGCTGCCCGGCGAGAACCGCCTGCGCTACACCTTCAACATCGACCATGCACAGAGCGGCGAGGAGGTCGACGTCCTGCGCCGCATCGTCGAGTGGGCGAAGGACGTGGCCGAGGACAAGGCCGTTCCCGGCCTCGATTGGGAGGTCGCCGGTGACCGGCTACGCGTGCAGCCCTCGGAAGCCCCGGCCGGCGTGTGGCTGTGGCAGGCGACCGACGCGGTCGATCCGGACACCCGCGACTTTCGCCTGGCGACCGCTGGCCCGATCTGGACCCAGCAGCCGCTGGCGGACGAGGACGGGGACGGCGTCTACGAAGTCGCTCTGGAGACGCCGCCCTCGGGCTGGACCGCCTACAGCGTGGAGGTGGCGTTTCCCGAGTCCGGCCTGATCTCGCTCAACCAGATGTTCACCACTGACGTGATCGTGCGTCCGGACACGCTGCCGGTGGACCCGGCGGCGCATTGCAGCGGCGGGACCGCGCCGCCGGCGCAGTGAAGCCTGCGCCGGACCGGTCGGGGCGGCGCGGGCCGCTCAGCCCGCGAGGCGCGCGCCGAGCAGGACGGCCGCGCCAACCCAGTCGCTCCACAGCGGTGCCGCGCCCTCGACGAGGCTCATCCAGGCGAGCGAGGCGATGATGTAGACGCCGCCGTAGGCCGCGAAGGCGCGGTCGGCGAAGTCCGCATCGACGCGGGTGAGGGCGAGGGCGAACAGGACCAGTGCCGCCGCACCCGGCGGCGCGCAGAGGGGCGAGCGGTCGAGCCGCAGCCAGGCCCAGAAGGCATAGCAGCCCGCGATCTCCAGCACGGCGGCGGTCAGGAACCAGGCAAAAGCTCATCGTTGAACCCCTCGTTCGGTGTCGGTCGGCAGACGACCCACGGCGATCATCTGTACGCGCAAGCCTCGCGGCGGGCAAGCATCGGCGTCCTCACCAGCAGGCGAAGCCGGAAGCGGACGAGAAGATAACCGCACGGCTCTTCCGTGAGCACTCTCGATGTTCGGACGGCGGCACTTTCACAAGGCGAACGACCTGTGATAAATTGCGCCGCGTCTTAGGGGAGTAGTCGACTCCATCCGCAGCGATGGAGGGTGTACGTCAACACAGTTGGCGCCTCAACGCGCCATGGCGTGCACGGCGGGCAGAACGCCTGTCCGACGAGACCTTTGACATGACGACCTGGACCGGGGGCGGGACGGGGCGTTGTGTCATCGGTCCGTGCCCGCCCCTGAGGATCTCCTGTGGAAGCTTTTCTCGTTTCGACCGTCTCGGTCGCCCTGGCCGAAATCGGCGACAAGACCCAACTGCTCGCTCTTGTCCTCGCCGCGCGGTTCCGCAAGCCCTGGCCGATCATCGCCGGCATTCTCATCGCCACCGTCGCCAACCACGGTCTTGCCGCGGGACTCGGGGCTTGGCTCAGCCAGTTGTTTTCGCCCGAGGTGCTGCGCTGGCTGGTCGCCGGCTCCTTCATCGCCATGGGCTTGTGGATCCTGGTGCCCGACAAGGACGACGATGGCGCTGCGCGCTATCCCTATGGCGCATTCCTCACCACGCTGATCGCCTTCTTCCTGGTCGAGATTGGGGACAAGACCCAGATCGCGACGGTCGTCCTCGCCGCCAAGTACGATGCCCTGGCCCTGGTGGTCGCAGGCACCACCCTGGGCATGCTCGCGGCCAATGTTCCGGTGGTCCTCGCCGGCGGCTTCGCGGCGGAGCGACTGCCGCTGCGGCTGATCAACGTGGTGGCGGCGCTCATCTTTATCGCACTCGGCATCCTCAGCCTGTTCGCCGACGGGCTGGCGTGAGGGGCACAGCGATGCAGCGGCATCGGCGGGAATATTGAGCGATACTTATGCCACCTTGGAAAAGAAAGGAGGAGAGTCTTGGCTGAACCGATGAGACGAAATGCGGCGTGCAGGGATGCGCGACCCGCGCTGACCCGTGTCGGGCGGGCGGGGCTCGTACTTGTGCTCGCTGCACTGCTGCTTGGGTGCGCCGCCGGGGCGGCGCTGGCGGCGGGGGAAAAAGCGAAGGGGCCGGAGTTTCCTAACGTGCCGCACGTTCCGGTTCCGCCCGGCGTAGACTATGGCGGCTTCTTCGAGAAGCACCAGCCTGTGAAGATCGTGTTCGGCGTGTCCGACGCCGGCCGCCAGATGAAGGAATCGCTGACCAACGCGGCCTATACCATCAAGTATCTGAAGCCGCGGGGCATCCCCTACGAGATCGAGTTCGTCCTCTATGCCAACGCAGTCCTCCCGGCCAGCCAGTTCGCCACCGAAGGCGCGGGCTATGCCCCCCTCATGAAGGCGCTCCATGAGCAGGGGGTCAGCTTCAAGGTCTGCAACAACTCGCTCGCGGCGCTGGACCAGTCACCCGACGACCTCTACGAGTACATGGAGCTGATCCCGGCGGGCATTCTGGAGATCGTGAAGAAGCAGATGCAGGGTTTCACCTACATCAGCAACGGAGACGGGATCTCTTCCCAGCGGTAGATGGCGGTGCGCGCGGCGGCGGGAGCGTTCTCCCGCCACCGCGTGTTGATGGCTCCCCCGTTCCTGCGTCGTGCGCGTGACATCGTTCGGCCGGCCCGAACGCATTCCTTCTCCGGCATCGGCAATGGTGGGTGGCCTGCTGTGCTTCCTCGCTGCCGCCCGGGGCCGCCGAAGGTGCCCTCGAAAGCAAGCGCCACCAACAGTACGGGAAGAACGATCAGGACATGCCTTCGGAGAGACCGGTTCGGCTCCATCCCCCGGTGGACGCGCAGCGTGACCACGTGCTCGGTCCGGCCGATGCGCAGATGACCTTGGTCGAGTACGGCAGCTATGCCTGCCCGAGCTGCCGGGCGGCGAACGAGGGCTTGTCGGAACTGCGCGACCGGTTTGGGGAGCGCATGCGCTACGTCTTCCGGCACCGACCCGTGCCCGACAACGAGCTCGCCCGCCGCGCCGCTGAGCTGGTGGAACGCGCGCCCGATGCGGAGCGCTTCTGGCAGACGCACATGGAGCTGATGACCCGCTCGACGCGCCTGCGCGAGGATGACCTGCATGCCGTCGCCGCGGACCTGGGGCTGGCGCAGGAATCCCCTGCCGAGGCCGAGCAACATGCGCTCGCGGCGCGGGCGCGGGTGGACGCCGACGTCGCCAGCGCCGATGCCAGCGGGGTGCTCATCACGCCCACCTTCTTCGTCAACGGCCATCGCTACCGCGGGCCCTGGGACCCCCACTCGCTGGGGGAGGCGATGCTCGGCACGCTGGGCCACCGCATGCGCTCGGCGGTGCTGGACTTCGTCAGCTGGGGGCCCTCGGCCGGGCTGCTGCTCCTGCTCGCCACGGTGCTCGCCGTGGCACTCACCAACACGCCGCTGGGGCCCGCCTTCCAGGCGCTTTGGGAACAGGAGCTCGGCGTCAGCTTCGCGGACGCCCACTTCAGGCTCTCGCTCGAGGGCTGGATCAACGACGCCCTGCTCACGCTCTTCTTTCTTGTGGTCGGCCTGGAGATCAAGCGCGAGCTCACGGTCGGTCATCTCGCCAGCTGGCGCTCCGCGGCGCTGCCGATCGCGGCGGCCATCGGCGGCATGGTCGCGCCGGTGCTGCTCTATACGGCGGCCGTTCCGCCCGGGCCCTACGCGCAGGGCTGGGGCATCCCCATGGCCACCGACACCGCCTTCGCCGTGGCGCTGATGGTGATGCTCGGCCGGCGGGTGCCGGTGGAGCTGCGCATCTTTCTCACCGCCGCGGCCATCGTCGACGACATCGGTTCCATCGTGGTGATCGCCGTCTTCTATTCCGCGCAGCTCAAGGTCCTGTATCTCGGTGCAGCGGCGGTGATCGTCCTCGGGCTCGCGGTGCTCAATGCCAGCCGTGTCTACCGGCTCTCGCCCTATGTCTTTCTGGGGGTGCTGCTCTGGGCCGCCATTCACGCCAGCGGCGTGCACGCCACCCTGGCCGGTGTGCTGCTCGCGCTGTTCATCCCCACGCGGCCGCCGCCGCGGCTCAAGGCCCTGGTCGCGCAGGCGAACACGATCATTGCCGCGGAGCGGGCCCGCGGCGGCGAGGTGCTGCGGCACGGGCCGTCCATCCCCGCCCTGCACGCGCTGGACGCCATTCACGATCGACTGGAGTCGCCGGCCTCGCGTCTGCTGCGGCGCTCCGGGGCACGGTCGAGCTACCTGGTGTTGCCCCTGTTCGCGCTGGCCAATGCCGGGGTGAGCCTCTCCGCGGAGGTCGTGCACGGCCGTGGGCAGCTCGTGCTCGCGATCGTCCTGGGGCTGGTGCTCGGCAAGCCGGCGGGCATGCTGCTCGCCGCCGCCCTCGCGGTGTGGGTGCGCGCCGCCGACAAGCCCGCGGCCTATTCGTGGCTGCAGCTCGCCGGTGCCGCGGCACTGGCCGGCATCGGCTTCACCATGTCCCTGTTCGTGGCGGGGCAGGCGCTGCCGTCCGCCCCCGACTTTGCGGCCGCGAAGATCGGCGTGTTCGCGGCGTCCATCCTCGCTGCGGCCATCGGCGCGGGGGTGTTGTGGGTGGCCGGAGGCCGGCGCAACGATGCCGGGCGCTAGGCGAGGACGCACGCCCGCACGCGTTGCCGGCAGAACAGCGGCTCGCTACACTGCGGACATGATTGCCCGCCGCACAGCACGGCTTGCCCTCGCCGTGTTCACGCTGGTCCTCCTGCTCCCGGGCGTTTCGGCAGCCGCCTTGGCCCCGTCCGGCGGGGGCGAGCCCTGCATGCTGCCCGGCCCCATCGCCGGGGCAGCGGCCACCTGCGAGAGCCCCGTGCACACCGCGCCGACGAAGGCGCCATGTGATCGCCCCTGCGAGTCCTGCAGTTCCCCTGTGGCCGCGATCGCCACGGATACCGGCGCCCGCAAGGTCCACCGCGTCCGGGAGCGATTCCGTCTCGAATCCGCTCGCTGGCCGGACCGCTCACTCGCACCACGGCGGAGACCGCCCAGACCCCTTCACAGCTGAGCCGTAAACCCGCGCCGGAAACCTTTCCGGCCAACCATCGTTGTGCTGTGGAGACATCTCAATGACAAGCTTCAAGCCTCGCCTCCGGCGCCTGTCGGGCCTGGCGGTGCTGCTGGCGACCGTAACGGCGTGCAATGACGACGTTCAGCCGCCGAGCGCCCGGCCCGCATCGTCGCCGGCGCCTGCCGTGCGCACCGCCGACGCGGCACAGCTGCGGCACGGTGCGCAGATCTTCGCCGCCAACTGCGCGCAGTGCCACGGGGATCAGGCGCAGGGCGCTCCGGACTGGCGCACGCGAAACGCGCAGGGCCAGTTCCCGCCCCCGCCGCTGGACGGGAGCGGCCACACCTGGCATCACCCGAAGAAGATGCTCGTGTACACCATCCGCGAAGGCACGGCGCGGCTGGGCGGCAACATGCCGGCCTGGAAGGGGCGCCTGAGCGAGCAGGACATCGAGGACGTGATCGCCTGGGTCCAGTCGCTCTGGCCGCAGAGGGTCTACGAGGCCTGGGCGGAGATCGACCTGCGGGCGAGAACGGCGCCGCCGGGGAAATAGCCTCGACCGGTGATGAACGGGGGCCTTCTCATCGGCCCCCGGCATCCGGGTACCTGCCCCGGTGTACCCGCGCAGCAGCACCGCTGCCGCTGCGCGGTGGCGGCCGAGCGGCTCTACTTGCCCCGCACGGCCTGCTGGGCGGCGGCGAACTCCTCGCGCTCGATGCTGCCGTCGCCGTTGCTATCGAACTTGCGGAACATGCGGTGGTGCTGCGCGATGAACTCGGAGAGCTGCAGCTTGCCGTCTCCATCCGCATCGAAGGCCGACAGGGGCAGGGCGCGCCCGCCGAACTCGCTCGCCTCGACGATGCCGTCCCGGTTCCGGTCCATGGCCATGAACTGGCGGGCGCGCACCGGGTAGGCCTCGGCCCAGGCCACCTTTCCATCGCGGTTCGCGTCCAGGCGGTTGAAACGCTGCGAGATGTCGGGCGCCGCATGCAGCGGCAGCGCGGCAACCAGGGTTGCCCCGGCGAGAAGGTATCCGCTCCACTTCATTGTTCTTCCTCCTTGCGAATCGGTTTCGGCCCGCGTGACCATAGCCACCTTCCACCCGCCGTGCAATTCGAGGCGGCGCTGTCTCGCCTGCGGTTCGTGCCCAGGCGTGCCATGGGCGCAGACAGCCCGCGGATCGGCGACCTGGCGGGAGGTGGCTGCCATCCCGGTTCGACCTTGGTCAAGGCCGCTTGGGCGGTGCCGGAGGGAGACTGGTTGTCGACATGCGTTTCCCGGGCCGCATCAGGAAACGGCCGATCGGTTCGGCGCGTCCGTGCGCCTTTCCCGGGGCAGTCGTCGGAACCAGAGGTGGAGGCCTGAAATGAACATATCCCAACCGACCGCACAGCCGTCCGGCCCATGTAGCGCGCCGTGACGCGCATGATTCGGTTTCCGCATACCTGAGTGCGGAGGCGCAACGTGAGCCAACCTGAAGCCTCAGGGTCATTGTTCCGGCACGGGCCTGCTCGAAAACGATACTACGGGTAAGGCGTCCCCCATTGACAGGGATCAAGCCGGGCCGGTTACAGGCTGTCAGCCTATCATCTGGAGTAATGGCCGCCGGCAACGCAGCCATGCCGCTCGGGCACGCATCCGCGACTACCCTTAGGCACAGGGGATGCGGCCGTGCGCGGCCCTGAGGAGGAGTATCCGAAATGAAGAAGACGTTCTGGCAGGACGGGGTGAATCTGGCCCTCGGCATCTGGCTCTTCATCGCCCCACCGCTCGGAGTGGGGCCCACGGACGGCTTCGCCGCCTGGAACGGCTATCTGGTCGGGGTGGCGGTGGTGGTGGTGGCATGGGCGGGGCTCGTGCGGCCGGAGCCGTGGAAGGAGTGGACGCTGGCCGGGATAGGTCTCTGGCTGATGATGGCACCGTGGCTGCTGGCGTATCACTTCACCGCGACGGCGGCGACATGGAATCACGTGATCGCCGGCTTCGTCCTTGCGGCGGCCGCCCTTTCGGCGCTGCGGGAAATGCCCGTGTCCGACGTTGGCGGCCGCTACACCAATTAGCCGGGGCGGCCGGCGGGCTCCACGGAAGGCGCAAACGCAGCCGCCGTTGATCTCCGTCAATTTTTTACCTAGCACGCAACTCTGCTACGGTGTGACGTATTCCGCAGCGGCACGACGCCGCAAGGAGCAGGGGAAGCCGGTGACGGCAGGGGCTTTCAGCATTGGCAGGCAGCGGGGCCGCGCGAGGCGCATGGTTATCCCCATGCTTTTCGTGTGGACGTTGACCGGCCTGCTCCTCACCCTCGAGCCCTGCTGCGAGTTCCTGGCCTTCAGCGCCGCTCCCGCCCATGCGGCCGCCCCCACCCATGCCGCCGCCCCGGGCGAAGCCGGGCACGAGCATGCCGCGGCGGAACACCTCACGAGTCACGGTCACGACGCGGGCCTTGCGCGCACACACGGCGAAGGCGGTTCGCCGCACTCGCACTGCAAACCGGTCGACAATCCTCTGGAAGGGGCGCCGGTCATTGCGTCGGTGGCGCCGGGCAGTACGACGGATGCGCCCAAGGTGCCCGCCGTCGACAGCGGACACCTGGCCGGTCGCCTTGTCGCCATCAATGCATTCGCCATTTCACGCCTTCACCATCCCCCTTCCTTCCGTCTTCACTATCTCCGTACCCAGCGATTGCGGATCTGAGCGCCGCTCCCGGCGCTTTGCTGATATCCCGGGCCGCTTGACTGCTGCCCAACGCCTGTGAGCCGCTCTGCCCGCGCGGAGGGGAGGGCCTCGACCGGAGCATTGTGATGGACGTGAAACTGATCGCCACGAAGACCTGTACGCATCGGCCGAATCTCGAGCGCGAGTTCCGCGACATCGGGGTTCCCTACAGGCTTGTCTTCATCGAAGACGAGCCGCAGCTCGCTGCCGAATATCACATTCGCAAGTCCCCCACTGTGGTGGTGGACGAGGAGGTGATCTTCTCGGGGCAACCCACCGAAGGAGAGCTGCGCGCCCTGCTGGCGATGATCGACATCGCGCACGGAGGCCGTGGCGGCGAGGATCCGGAGCAAGGCGAGTGAACGTGCGGGAAAGACACAGGGGCGAAGCCGCCACACGCCACCACCACGCGCCCAGCGCTCACGGCGAGCACGCCGGCCCGCATGGCGCGCATGATCACGCGGCCATGATCGCCGACTTCCGGCGCCGCTTCTGGGTCTCGCTGGTCCTCACGCTGCCGATCCTGCTGCTCTCGCCCATGATCCAGCAGTGGCTGGGGTTCGAAGAGGGCTTGCGTTTCGTCGGCGACGCGTGGGTCCTGTTCGGCCTTTCCAGCGTGGTCTATTTCTACGGCGGCTGGCCCTTCCTGAAGGGGCTCTACAACGAGCTCAGCGGCGGCCGCCCGGGGATGATGACCCTCATCTCGCTGGCCATCAGCGTGGCCTACTTCTATTCCAGCGCGGTCGTGTTCGGTGTGCGCGGCGCGGTGTTCTTCTGGGAGCTGGCCACGCTGATCGACGTCATGCTGCTCGGCCACTGGATCGAGATGAAGTCGGTGATGGGCGCCTCCGGCGCCCTGGAGAAGCTGGTCCAGCTCATGCCGTCGGACGCCCATCGCCTCGACGCGAACGGGCAGACGCAGGATGCCCCCGTCGCGGAGCTGCGCGCCGGGGATCGCGTGCTCGTCAAGCCGGGCGAGAAGATCCCGATCGACGGCACGGTGATCAGCGGCCGCACCAGCGTCAACCAGGCCATGCTCACGGGCGAGAGCCAGCCGGTGGAGAAGGGCGAGGGCGCGGAGGTGATCGGGGGCTCGGTCAACGGCGAGGCGAGCATCACGGTCGAGGTGCACAAGACCGGCGACGAGACCTATCTGGCGCAGGTCATCGAGATGGTGCGGGCCGCCCAGGAGTCGCGCTCGCGCACCCAGGACCTTGCCAACCGTGCGGCGCTTTGGCTGACGATCATCGCCATCACCGTCGGCACCGCCACGCTCGCCGCCTGGCTGATCCTCGGCCAGAGCTTCCAGTTCGCCCTGGCGCGTATGGTGACGGTCATGGTGATCACCTGTCCGCACGCGCTCGGGCTGGCCGTGCCGCTGGTCGTGGCGGTCTCCACCACCCTTTCGGCGCGCAGCGGGCTGCTCATCCGGGACCGTTCCGCCTTCGAGCGTGCCCGCGACCTGCAGGCGGTCGTTTTTGACAAGACCGGCACCCTTACCGAAGGCCGCTTCGGCGTCACCGACGTCATCGCGCTTGGCGACGTCGGCAAGCCCGAAATCCTGCGCATCGCCGCCGCGCTGGAGAGCCAGTCCGAGCATCCCATCGCCGCGGGCATCGTGGAGCACGCGCGTGCCGAGGGTGTCGCCTTCGAGGCGCCACGGGACTTTCGCGCCATTCCCGGCAAGGGGGCGCAGGGGCGTGTGGACGGCCGGCTCGCCCGGGTGGTCAGCCCCGGCTATCTGAAGGAGAACGCGATTTCCGTCGACCATGCGGAGGCGCGCCGGGTGGCCGAGGAGGGCAAGACCGTCGTGTACCTGCTGCTGGACGAGACCCCGGTGGCCGCGATCGCCCTGGCGGACATCATCCGCGACGTCTCGCGCCAGGCCCTGGCTCGCCTCAAAGCGATGGGCATTCGCGTGATGATGCTCACCGGCGATGCCGAGGCGGTGGCGCGCTGGGTCGCGCGGGAACTGGACCTCGACGACTACTTCGCCGAAGTCCTGCCTGACCAGAAGGCCAGCAAGATCCGGGAGGTGAAGGCACGCGGTCTGCGCGTGGCCATGGTCGGCGACGGCGTGAACGATGCCCCGGCGCTGGTGGAGGCCGACGTGGGCATCGCCATCGGCGCCGGCACGGATGTGGCGATTGAGTCCGCGGACATCGTGCTGGTGCGCTCCGACCCGCGTGACGTGGCCTCGGTGGTTGAGCTGGCGCGGGCGACCTACCGCAAGATGATCCAGAACCTGTGGTGGGCCACCGGCTACAACGCCTTCGCCATCCCGCTGGCGGCCGGCGTCTTGTACTGGGCGGGGGTGGTGCTGTCGCCCGCCTTCGGGGCGGTGCTGATGTCCATTTCGACGGTGATCGTCGCGATCAATGCCAAGCTGCTCGACCGGTTTCGTCCGGCAGCCTGACGCAGGTTCCATCGATTCCACAGAGGTGAAACGGATGAACAAGCGCTTGTTTCTGGCCACCGCCAGCTTTTACTTGGCACTGCTTGCCGCTGCGAGCACGGCAGCGGCGGCATTGCCGATGCCGCCCCGCTTCGAGACGGCCGAGGAGCCCTCAGCGACCCTTGCACACTATCCACTGGGGGTGATCACGAAAGAGGCTGCCCTGATCCATCACGGCAAGGCGCACTGGACGACGAAGTTGCCCAACGGGCGGCAGGGTTGGGTCTACCAGTACGGCTCCAGGGAGACGATGCCCGGCATGATGCGGATGATGATGGTAGGCATGATGGGGCCCGGTTACGGCGCTGGATTCTGCGCGCCCGGCAGGGCGGGCAACGCGTCTGGGGATCAGAGCCAGGGCGAGCAAGGCTAGTCCGCCGCGCCCACTTCATGTGCTCAGGGCGCGTGGGTCGGTGCGGGCGCAATCCGCACCGGCCCGGCAAGGGAGATCCGCCCGCGAAGGGCGACACTATATCGATCAGCAAAGCAGGAGACAGCGATCATGAATTCGGCGGTTGAACGGCCAGTACGAATGGCTCTAGGTACAGCGATGCTAACGGGCATGGCCCTGATCACCACGGGCGCCCTGGCGCAAGGCGGTGGAATGATGGGCGGCGGCGGCATGATGGGCGGCGGCGCCTACGGCGGACAGCAGCAGCGCCAGCAGATGATGCAGCAATACGGCGGCGGTCCTAACGGTCGGGCTGCGCCGGGGCCGCAGGGTGGCTATCGAGGCGCGCCGGGTCCGCAGGGTGGCTACGGCTACGGTCCGGGGATGATGGGCGGTGGTTATGGGCCCGGCATGGGGCCGGGGATGATGGGCGGCCCGGGCGCCGGAGGCTACGGTCCCGGGCCGGGAGCGATGGGGCCGGGCTATGGCTATGGCCCGCGACCGCAGGCTCCGGGCGGTCCTGGCTATGCCCGCCCCGGCGCCGGCCCCGGTTTGGGCGCGCTGAATCTCAGCGAGCAGCAGCAGAAGCAGATTGGCGAGATCCAGCAGAAGACCTACCAGGGGATGGCCAAGCAGCAAGAGCAACTCGCCCAGTCCTACCAGAACATGCAGCAGGAACTCAGCAAGCCGAAGCCCGATCAGAACGCCGTGTCCAAGACCTACGACCGGATGGCGCAGATCCAGAAACAGATGCTGCAGGAGCGCCTGCAGGCGCACAACCAGATCCGGAACGTGCTCAGCGAGGAGCAGCGCAACCAGTTGCGCAACATGTACGGCCCCGGGGCCGAGACAATGTACTGAGGACACCGAACCCGCGCGGGGGTGTCATGCCCCCGCCTTTTTCCGGTATTTGAGACATAAAGGGGAGTCACATGTGGGACGGCGGATACGGTGGCTGGGGTTCGCACTTCGGGGGCATGGGCTACGGCTTTGGATGGATCTTCATGGTCCTGTTCTGGGTCTTGATCATCGGCGGCATCGTCGCGATCGTGAGAGGCTCGTTCTCATCCGGGCCTTCGCACCATGGCGGTGCGTACCCGCACACGCCACCGCGGCGCACCGCCCTGGATATCCTCAAGGAACGCTACGCCCGCGGCGAGATCGACAAGGCGGAATTCGAGGAGAAGCGGGATACATTGGGCGAGTGAACTCCCTTGGCGGCCCGCCGAGTGCCGTCTTCCGCTGGCGAACACGACTACCTGGACTGCGTTAATCTCGGCGGCAGGGCGAAATCGGGAGGCCTGACCATGTGCCACATCGTCCTGCTGATGCCATTGCTGGCCCTGCCGCTATTCTGGGTGCTGCCCCTCACGACGGCTGCGACGGTCTACGGGATGCTGGTCGCCCTGTCGGCCTGGCTCTATTACTACGTGATCAAGTCCATGCGGCAGCCCGCCGCGACGGGCCGCGAATGGTTGCTGCACGCAAGCGGCAAAGTGGTCGCGCTACGGCCGGATGGCCGTGTGGTCTTGCGTGTCGGCAGCGAAAACTGGACAGGCCATTCGAACGATTCGCTTGCCGTCGGCGACCGGATCGCCGTGTGCGACATCGAAGGTCTGGATCTGAAGGTGGTGGGGGAGGCTGCCGCGAATCACGAGCCGCAGGCATCGGGCACCGGGGGCGAGCATCGCTGGCTGGAGCAGGGCTCCGCCGGTGAACCTCCTGAGCCTCGGGGGCGCCGCCATTGACCCGAGCGGCTCTCGGCTCAGGCGCGAAGCACGATCACCGCGGCTGGCGCAGGAGCGCGAATGCGGCACGGAGCGTTTCGCCAGCCTTCAATGGCGGTACGCGTCTGTGACAGGCCTCGATAAGAGCCGCGCGTATCGCCCCGTGGTCGGCGTGCGCCCCTCCGTATAGCGCCGCCTGCAGCTGCAGGACGCTCTCGGACACGGAGGACAGACGGGGAAAGCAGCGCTGCCAATTTGTGCTCCAGGCGGCGAGCGTGATGTTTCCTTGCCACCCCTCCGCCGTGGCCATTTCCCTGAGCGCCGACTGCAGGCTGTCCGGGGTATCACCCTCACGAAGTGTCTGCAGCGCGGCCGCATAACGGCGATAGCGGCGCCACTTCGCCTGCAGATAGAGTGCGAGGCGGCGGAGCAACCACAGCGCCAATACCGCGAGTGCGGCGCGGCCCGCGTAGACGAGCCATGGATCGAAGACGACCAGCGTCCCGAGCGCTTCGGTGCGCGTGCGGATCTTGCCGGTGGCCGGATCGAAGTACTGCACCCGGATCGGCGGCAGGTGGAGCAGGCCCATGGATTGCGCGGCGAACGGGATCTCGTACACCGTGCTGCGAGACGCGCCGGCGTCCTCGTCCGCGTGGCGGATTGTGCGCGGGGGATAGAACCGCAGCGTGCGGCTGCTCGAGAGCTGGCGCAGCAGCGCCGCATGGTTTTCCCCCGGCGGGCCCCGCTCGCTGATACGCAGCGCCAGGAACGCCAGGCGGTGGTTCACGAGAAACAACCGGTCGGGCAGGGTGGCGTCGATGCGCACGCGACCCACCGGCATGGTGGGCGGCACGTACGAGGGCAGGGGCCGCACGTGCAGCTGCAGCGGCGGCGGATAGAAGCGGTGCGTGACCACCCCATCGCGTGCATAGCGCGCCGGCGGCAACTGCAGTGCGCGCACGCCGGCAGCCTGCGGGTAGATCCTCCAGCGCAAGGTGTAGCGCACGCCTTGCGGGCCGGCTGCGCGGCTCACCAGAGTGGGGCCGACGATCTCGAGCCCGTCCTGCTGCATGGCCTCGGCGTCGAGCTGCGCAAAGCGACTGCCCGTGTCGATCGTCATCGCGACGGTCACCGGCTGGTTGACCCATACCGACGTGTTGCTGACCTGCGCCGAGACGCCGATGGGGACCTGGTCCGTGTGGTCCACCGCGGGCGTGGCCACCACCGGCACCGCAGGCGTGCGGCTGCCGCCCAGCGACAGGGAGGGGATGGTGAGCGCGCCGGGACGGCGCGGATAGAGGCGGAGGTCCCAGCGCTGCTCGCCCGGCTGGCTCGCCGTGTCCACGTCCGCCGGGATCTCGACCGCGAACCGGGCCCGCAGCGGGCCGAGGTCGATGCGCTCGAGCGGGGGCGCCGAGGCCGCCGCGCGCAGCTCCAGGCGCAGGGGGTCGCCAAACTCGATGCTGCGCGACTTCAGGCGCAGGTCGAGCGTCGACGCCGACGCACCGGCCGTATCGGCTGCGATCAGGAGCAGCGCGGCGAGGCAGCAGCCCAGCCCCCGGTTCACCATGGCGGCATTCCCGGCAGAGATTGCGGCTCGGAGAGCGGCGCGGGAAAACCCTCCTCGGCCTCGAAGATCCGTTTCCACAGCACCGCTTCGTCCACCTGGATGGCGTTGGCCCGGCGGATCATGCTCGCGAGCGAGGTGTCGGCATACTGCCACTGCGCGTCCGCGAACTCACGCGCGTCGGCTACCGCCGGTCGGGACGAGTCGATGCCCTCGCGGGCGGGCCCGGACGCGGCATGTGCGCCGTTCGTGCCGTACGGCACCGCCGGCTTCTCGGACAGGCGCAGGCGCCCGCTGGTGACCTCGGTCCCCTCGGACGGGCTGGCGGTGCGCGGACCGCGGCCCTGGCGGGCGGGACCGCTCGAGCTCTCCCGCGCGCGCCGTTGCCGGCGCTCCAGCATGGCCACGGCATAGCCGAGATTCACCTGGGCGGCGCGATCCTGCGGGCGGTAGCGAAGCACGTCGCGATAGATCTGCGCGGCCGTGTCGTAGTCCTCCAGCCGGTAGTGGCTGTCGGCCAGATTCAGCAGGGCGTCGGCACGCTGCGCATCGTCGTCGGCGTCGAGCACGGCCTGGGTGAAGAGTTGGACGGCCGCCCGGTAGTCGCCCAGGCGGTAGGCGCTGCTGCCTTCCCCCATGCGCCCGGGGTAGCCGGCCACGCGCCCGTACAGGCGCCGCGCCTCCCCGAAGGACTTGCCCGCAAAGGCGGTGTACGCGCGCGCTTGCAGCGAGCCGCTCTGCGCGTGCGCGGGCGTGGGCGCAAGCAGCCCCGAGGTTGCGGCCGCCAGTACCATCAGCGCGGCCAACGGCGCCGCCGGTATGCGGCGTGGGGGCGCCGTGTGGGCGAGGAGCAGCAGCGCCAGCGCGGGCAGCAGAAACCAGCCATTGAGCTCGCGCCAGACGGTCAGCCCGCTGTCGCCGGCCCCCCGGCGGGCGGTGGTGAGATGTCGCAGGCCCCCGTCGTAGAGCCGCTGCCAGTCAGCATCGCTGTCCGCTACGGCCGCGTAGCGCCCGTTGCCCAGTGCCGCGAGCCGCTGCAGACGCCGTGCATGCAGTTTCACGAGCAGGGGCTGACCGCCCTCGCGCAGCCAACCGCCCTGCGCCGCGGGCAGGGCGGCGCCCGCTTCGGTGCCCACGCCCAGCGCGTACACGTGGATCCCGCGCTTGCGCAGCTCGGCTACGGCGCCCTCGAGCGCAGCGTCCGCCCGCGGCGTCTCGCCGTCGCTCACGAGCAGGAGGGCGCGCGGCGCGGCCGTGGGGGCGAGACGCGCGGCGGCGAAGGCGAGGGCGTCCGGCAGGTTCGAGCCGGCGGTCGGCAGCACGCCGTAGCGCACTGCGTCGAGGTAGAAGCGCAAGGCCCGTTTGTCGTCGGTGGGCGGCACCATGAGGTGGGGACGCCCGGCGTACACCACCAGCCCGATGCGCAGCCCGTCGGCGCGCGCGATGAAGTCGTGCAGCTCGAGCCTGGCGCGTTCCAGGCGGCTTGGCGCCACGTCGTGCGCCGTCATGGAGCGCGAGACATCGAGGACGACCATGACCTGGGGCACCTGCGCGGCGTCCTGCCCATAGCGTCCTTCGGCCACGCGCGGTCCGGCCAGGGCCATCGCGAACAGCAGCCAGGCAAAGGCCATGGCGGCATGGCGCCACAGGCGCCACGGCTCGGCGCGGTGGGGCGCCCGGGCGCGTGCCCAGGGCAGCAGCGCCCGGTCGGCGTACTCGGCGCGTCCGGGCCGCTCGAGCACGGCGCGCAGGCCCCAGACGAACCACGGCCAGCAGGCCAGCCACAGCCACAGGGGCTCGCGCCAGACCAGGTGCGCCAGGGCATCGCTCATTGCGAGCGCCTCCGCACCGCTGCACGCAGCTCGAGTGCCATGAGCCAGAGAAGGCCCGCCAGCAGGGGCCATTGATACAGGGCGATGCGCACGTGGCGCGGCTCCGCCGCCACCGTTCGGCGTTCCGCGCTGCGGATGGCCGCGACGGCCGCCTGCAGGCCGGCGGCGCTGTTCGCCCAGTGGAACTGCCCGCCGCCGTCCTCGGCAATCGATTTGAGCAGCCGGAAGTTGGCCGGCTGGTAGATCAGCCCTGCGGGGCGGTCCTCCGCGGCCGCCGCGGAGCCGGCACCGATGCCGATGGTGTGGAGCCGGAACCCGTGCTCGTGCAGGTAACCGGCCACGGCCCGCGGGTCCACGTCGCGGTGCGAGCGGTTCACGTCGCTCAGCAGCACGAGTGCCGGCTTGTGTGTCGCCTGCCAGGCGCCGGATTGCTGCAGCTGCTGCACGGCGTACAGCAGGGCCGTACCCAGATCGCTGGTGCGGCCGGTCAGCACGGCCGGCTTCAGGCGCCCGATGGTGGAGCGCAGCAGCCGGCGGTCGGTGGTGAGCGGCGCGAGTGTATAGGGGCGTTCGGAGAACACGATCAGGCCGATGCGGCTGCCTTCCAGGGTATCGACCATGTGCGCGAGCACGCTCTTGAGAATCGCCATGCGCGCGACCCGGCCGTGTTCCCCAAGGTAGTCCCGCAGCTCCATGCTGATCGACGTGTCGATGAGGAAGATCGTGTCCCGGTACTCGGGCGGCATCGGCAGCTGCCTGCCCAGCCGGTAGGGGGAGGCGAGCGCCGCGAACAGGCACAGCAGGAGCACCGCATGACCTGTCAACGAACCCCACCGCAGGCGGGCCCGCCCGGCGGGCGTATCGGTCCGCCCGGGCTGGCGCAGCATGGCCGCGCGCGGATGCCGGTACGGGGCCGCGAGAAACAGCGCGGGCAGGCGCGACAGCGGCTGCAGGCGGTCGCGGAGCAACAGGAGCGCCAGCACGAGCAGCGCGGGCAACCAGGCCCACAGCCAGCCGGGATGCTGGATGTGGATGCCCTCGAACCATGCGAACCATTGCGGCACGTTCATGCCCGGCGTCCGCCCCCGGGCAGCCATTGTGCGGCCTCCGCCAGCAGCGCGCTCACCCTCTCGATGGGCGGCGGCTCGGCCGCAAAACAGCACCCATGCAAGCGGCCGAGGAACGCCTGCCAGTGCGCCCGGTGGGCGGGGGCGACCCCCGCCGCCTCGAGACGGCGCGCGCGCAAGGCGGTGCGCAGACAGCGTTCCACACGAACGCAGGCCGTTCGGGGAGTCACTGCGCCGCCGGCCAGTTCCCGGCGCAGGCGCCGCAGGCTGCGCTGCGCCCGGGCGGGCGCACGGGTATGGAGGTAGAGCCAGACGGCCGCGAGCGCGACCAACAGGACTGCGGCCATCGCGAGCAGGGTGGCGGGTTCCCCGCCGGGCGCGGGGGCGGCCGGCGGAACGATGTCCCACCAGGCATCGTCAGCGCGCAGCGGCGTCGTCATCGGGCAGGTCCAGACAGCGGCGCAGGTCGTCCGCGGTGCTGCACGTTCGAAGGGGAATGTCGCAGGCGCGCAGGCAGGCGGCGAGACGCCCCTGGCGGGCGTGGAACGCCTCGGCGTAGCGGGCGCGCAGCCGCCGGTTTTCCTCGCCCACCCGGAACGGCTGTCGGGCGCGGGGGGCCTCGATCCAGAAATTTCCGCCGGGCAGATGTTGCTCCGCCGGGTCGAGGATCTGGACCGCCTGAAGACGATGGACCTCGCCCAGCTGCTGCAGCGCTCCGACCGCCGCGTCCGGATCGAGATCGGAGAAGTCGCTGAGCAGCACGACGGCGCAGCCCGGGGGGAGGCGCCAGGTCATCTCCAGCAGGCACTCGTCCAGCGCCGGTTGATCCGCCTCGAAGGGCAGCGGCGGACAGGGCGCCGCCAGCGCCTGCAACAGGGCATGCAGGGCGTCCGTGCTCGAGCCGGGCGCGAGCCACTGTGGCGCTTGCCCGAGGAGCAATGCGCCCACGGACAAGCCGGCTTGCTGTGCCTGCCAGGCGTGTAGCGCGGCGATCTTCGCCGCGAGCGCCGCCTTCAGCTGGCGTCGGGTGCCAAAGCACATCGCGGCGCGTCGGTCCACCAGGATGAACAGCTGCGGACGGTGCTCCTCCGTGAACACCTTGGTGTGGAGCTGTCCCGAACGTGCGTAGGAACGCCAGTTCAGCCAGCGCGGCTCATCGCCGGGCTGGTAGGCGCGATTCTCCTCGAACTCGAAGCCGCGCCCGCGCGCAACGGAGAGGGTCTCACCGATGCGCTGTCGGCCCGTCCGGCGCGGCGTCTCGTACAGCCGGTGCGGAAGCGAGCGCGCCAACGTGGCCAGCTCGTCCAGCGTCTGCGCATCGAGCAGCGGCTGCATCCCGGCCTGCCTGGATGCCGGCAGCCAGTGCCGGTAATAGCGTCGGGAGCTGGCGAAGAGGGAGCGAAGCCGCATGCTCAGGGGATGGGGACGGCGTCCAGAACGCGGGCGATCAACGCGTCCGCGTCGAGCGCCTGCGCCCGGGCGCTGAAGCTCGGCACGATGCGGTGGCGCAGCACGTCGCCCGCCACTTCCAGCACGTCGTCGGGGATCACGTACTCGCGTCCCTGCAGATAGGCGTGGGCACTGGCCGCGCGGGTCATCGCCAGCGTCGCGCGCGGCGAGGCCCCGAAGCGGATCGCATCGGGCGTGTCGGGGAGCCACTGCGCCGGATGGCGGGTGGCATTGACGAGCGCGACGACGTAGCGTTTGAGCGTCTCTTCGATGTGGATCTCGGTCACCTCGTGCCGAGCCTGCAGCACGGTGCGCGGCGTCAGGCGCGTGTCCGCCAGCATCTTGTCCTCACCGTAGTGCGACTGCCCGGCGCGCTCCAGGATCTCGAGCTCTTCCTCCTCGCTCGGGTAATCAATGACGGTGTGCAGCAGAAAGCGATCGAGCTGCGCCTCCGGAAGGGGGTAGGTCCCGGCCTGTTCCAGCGGGTTCTGGGTGGCCATGACGATAAACAGCTCCGGCAGCGGATGGGAGTGCCCGCCGACAGTCACCTGTCGTTCTTCCATCGCCTCGAGCAGGGCGGACTGGACCTTCGGGGGGGCGCGGTTGATCTCGTCGGCGAGCACGATGTCGTTGAACAGCGGACCTTCGGCAAAGCGGAACTCGCCGGTCTTGGGATTGAAGATCTCGCTGCCGGTGATGTCTGCCGGCATCAGATCGGGCGTGAACTGGACGCGCCGGAAGCGCCCGTGGACACCGCCCGCCAGCGCCTTCACCGCCGTGGTCTTGGCCAGCCCCGGGGGCCCCTCGAGCAGGATGTGCCCGCCCGTGAGCAGGGCGATCATCAGGCGGTCCAGCAGGCGCGACTGGCCGACCACGACCGTTTGCAGGTGGTCGCGGAGGCGGAGGAATTCGGCTTGTGTCTGCATGGGGTCTTCGCTGTTCACGACGCCGTGCGCGCCCGGTGCTTGCTGGGCCGGCTGGCGGCGGCCGCCGAGGGCATACCCTAGCACGATGCCGCGGCCGGGGGCAGCCGCCAGGGGGGCGGGTGTACGCGGCGCGGGATCTCTGCCAAGGTTTCTGATTTCCCCGACGGACGCGAGCGAATCGAGGCGATATGGAAGGCCATGCATCGGCGCCCCTGCTGCGTGCGCTGCGCCATCGCAACTACCGGCTCTACTTCACGGGGCAGGGCATCTCGCTCGTCGGCACCTGGATGACCCGCCTGACGACGAGCTGGCTGGTGTGGCGCCTGACGCAGTCCCCGGAGATGCTCGGGCTGCTCGGCTTCATCGGCCAAGTGCCGACCTTCGTGCTCGCGCCGCTCGCCGGCGTGTGGGTGGACCGCCTCGATCGACACCGGCTCCTGCTCGTCACGCAGTGGCTGGCGATGTTCCAGTCCCTGGCTCTCGCCGGTCTGGCGCTGTCGGGCACCATCGAGGTCTGGCACGTGTTCGCGCTGCAGGCATTGCAGGGCGTGCTCAACGCCTTCGAGATGCCGAGCCGCCAGGCCCTGCTCGTGCAGTTGGTGGCCGATCGCGCCGATCTGTCCAACGCCATCGCCCTCAACTCCTCCATGGTCAACGCCGCGCGCCTCATCGGGCCCAGCGCAGCGGGGCTGCTGATCGCGTGGCTGGGGGAGGGCTGGTGCTTTCTGATCGACGGGCTCAGCTATGTGGCGGTGATCGCCTCCCTGCTCGCCATGCGGCTCGCCGTGCACGAGCGCACCGGCAAGCCCCGCAAGGTGCTCCACGAACTGGCCGACGGGCTCCGCTATGCCGGCGGCTTCAGCCCGATCCGCGCCATCCTCCTGCTGCTGGCGCTGGTCGGGGTGTTCGGGATGCCGTACAGGGTCCTGATGCCGATCATCGCGACCGGCACGCTGCACGGGGGGCCGCATACGCTGGGCTTCCTCATGGGCGCGATGGGCGTGGGCGCACTGGCCGGCGCTCTTTACCTCGCCTCACGGCGCACGGTGGTCGGCCTCGGGCGGCTCATTCCCATCGCCGCCGGCATCTTCGGCCTCGGACTGGTCGCGCTTGGCCTGTCGCACTGGCTCTGGTTGTCGCTGGCGCTGATGGTCATGACCGGGTTGGGCTTCATGCTCCACATGGCGGCGAGCAATACGGTGATCCAGACCCTGGTGCGTGACGACATGCGCGGGCGCGTGATGGCGCTCTACGGGGTGGCGTTCCTGGGCATGGCGCCGTTCGGGAGTCTGCTGGCGGGCGCCGTCGCCGCGCGCATCGGCGCCCCCGCGACCCTTCTGGTCTGTGGCGTGGTCTGCATGGTGGGGGCGATAGTCTTCAGCCGCAGGCTGCCGGCGCTGCGCGAGGTCGTGCTGCCGATCTACCGTGAACGCGGCATCCTGCCGGCGGTGGCCAGCGGGCTCGGAAACGCCACCACGGTGAGGGACGAGACCGGACAGTGACCGAGGCCGCGGTGTCGGCGCGGCGGCTTTATCGGGAGACCAGCGGGGTTATGTGGCGCGGGGCGGCTCTCGTTCGCGCTCGGTCAGCACCGCCGAGGCGCGCCGGATCGTCGCTTCGAGATCGGGGCGGCCGGGGGCGATTTCCTGCAGTTCCTCGAGCCCTTGGAGTGCGGAGCGGAGCTTGCGTAACCGCGCCTCGCGGCCGCCGGAGGCGCTGAGGAGCGATTCCACCTCCGCGATTCGGCGTGCGATCTCGGCCTCTCGGCGCCGCACCCCATGTGCCCTGGCCCCTCGTGCAGCGAACCAGAGGTACACTCCGATCGCCACGCCGGCGGCGGTGATGCCTGCAATCGACCAGCCTTCCACTCCCATCCTCCCGCGGCAGCGTGCCGTCACAGTGGCGGGGGGAATCCCCAACTTGACGCCCCCGCTCCTCTCGCCAATGCTTGTGGAGTGCTGCCTCGTGCCGTTTCGTCGAGTTCGCAGCATGCTCCTCCAATAATCTCAATTCTCCTCTTCGCGCGTCTCGATAGTTGCTATTTGCCGCTGTTCAAGGAGGATTCGCCATGCCCGCAGCAAAGCCCCACGTACTCGTCCTGGGGGGCAACTTCGCCGGCTTGGGGGCCGCGCAGCAGGTCCGCGCCCACGCGGGCGACGCCGTCGAGATCACCGTGGTCGACCGCAAGCCCTATCTCGCCTACATCCCGAACATTCCCGAGGAGGTATTCGCCAATCGCAATCCCATGGCGACCATGCGCATGGACATCGTAGAACCGCTGGAGCGCGACGGCATCCGCTTCATCGAGGCCAATGTCGAGGCGATCGACCCGGAGGCGCGCCGCGTCGAGTGCACCCCCAGTGAGCGCGACGGCGCCGAACGCCTCTCGCTCGGCTACGACTACCTGGTCATCGCGCTGGGCAACCGCCTCGCCTTCGATCGCATCGAGGGCTTTGCCGAGCACGGCCACACGGTCACCGATACCTGGCACGGTGAGGCCCTGCGCCGCTATCTGCACGATGACTACCGGGGCGGGCCGATCGCCGTGGGCTCGGCGCGCTTCCATCAGGGGGACGGCGCCAGGGACCTGCATCCCTACCCGGGCCACGACTTCCCCGAGTCGCTCGCCGCCTGCGAAGGGCCGCCGGTGGAAATGATGCTCTCGCTCGGGACCTGGCTCATGGCGCACTTTCAGGGCATGCCCTCGAAGGTGACGGTGTTCACGCCGGCGCAGATGATCGCCGAGGACGCGGGGGAAGATGTGGTCGACAAGCTGCTCGCCATCGCCGGCAAGCTGGGCTTCGGCTACATGAACGGCACGGAAGATATCGCGCGGGTGACTGCGGAAGGGGTCGAGTTCGCCAACGGCAGCTCGCTGGAGGCGGAGCTCAAGATCCTGTTTCCGGATTGGCGCGCGCAGGATTGCATTCGCCACCTGCCGATCGCCGACAGCGAGGGCTTCGTGGTGACGGACCTGCTGATGCGCAATCCGCGCTACCCGGAGATCTTCGCCGCCGGCGATGCCGCCGCAGTGACCGTTCCCAAGCTCGGGGCCATCGGGCATGCCGAGGCCGACATCGTCGGCCGCCAGATTGCCAGGGATGTCGGCCGGCTGTCAGAAGAGGAGGCCGAGCGCCCGCTGGTGCCCGAGATCCTCTGCATCGGCAGCATGGGGCTGAAGCAGGCCTTCTATATCCACTCCAACACCTGGTTCGGCGGGGATATCTCCGAGCTGCATTTCGGCACGGTGGAGTACGCACTCAAGAACGAGTACCGGCGCATGTTCTACCGCAATGGCGGCAAGATTTCGCCCTGGGGCCTGGGTGCGGCCGAAAAGATCGCGGAGCACATCCCCCTGTAGGAGGAAGGCTGCGCCGGCCCGGCGGCGCTTGCCTGCGACCGCATGAACAGAGCGGGGAGATTTGCCATGGCACAGCAGCAGGCCGTCGCGCCGCTGGGCTGGCGCTTCACCGCCGTGATCTGGGCCCGTTCGGTCACTTGGGCGCTGGTGATGGACACTGGGCGAAACTGGCCGTCTACCGGCGTTTCGCGCGCGCCGGGCTCGGCGCGAGAGCGGGGGTGCGCCCGGATTTGGCGGCCCTTGCATATCTGTCGGAAAATAGGCTGCACAACGAGCGGGTGCAGGCCCCGGTGCCCGGCCCTGGACCACCAAGCGGACAGGATTCTTCATGAGCGACGAGCAGAGCGGGCCGGTGCCCGGATCCGACAAGGCGCCCGTGCCGGGGTCGGACAAGGTGCCCGCGCCCGCGCATCCCCGACATCGCCGCGAGCCGCTGCCGTGGCATCAGCCCAAGCCCGTGGAGGAGGATGCCGACGCGCCGCAGCGCGTGCAAGCCATTCTCGACAGTCCCAATTACCGGGAGGCCGATGAGGACGTCGACTTCCTCGAACTGGACGCAACCCGCGGGGTCCGCCTGCAGATCGACTACTACAAGGCGGAGCTGCTTCTGGAGCAGCATGGGGTGGCGCACACCATCGTCACCTTCGGCAGCACCCGTATCGCCGAGCCGCGGGCGGCGCAGCGCCGGGCCGAGCGCCTGCGGACCCTGCTCGGCGAAGTACCCGGTGACCCGGCGCTGCAACGGCGGCTGCGCGTGGCCGAGCGCGTGCGGGCGAAAAGCCACTACTATACGGTGGCCGCGGAATTCGGCCGCCTGGTGGGCGATTCGGGGGACGGGCCGCAGGACACCCGGGTGATGCTCGCGACCGGAGGCGGACCGGGCCTGATGGAAGCGGCCAACCGCGGTGCGTTCGAGGCCGGGGCCAAGTCCATTGGGCTCAACATCACGCTGCCTCACGAGCAGTATCCCAATCCGTATATCACCCCGGAGCTCTGCTTCCGCTTCCATTATTTCGCCATGCGCAAGCTGCATTTTCTCCTGCGTGCACGGGCGCTGGTGGCCTTTCCGGGCGGCTACGGCACCTTTGACGAGCTGTTCGAGACCCTGATGCTCATCCAGACGCGCAAGATCAGCCCGGTCCCGGTCGTGCTCGTCGGCGAAACGTATTGGCGCCGGGCCTTCGACGTCGACTTTCTGGTGGATGAGGGCGTCATCGAGGAGGAGGACCGGGACCTGTTCTGGTATGCCGAATCGGCCCCCGAGATCTGGGATGGCATTCTGCGCTGGCATGAGCAGAACGGAACCCCGTTGTTCCCGACGCGGCGCCCGGGGTGATCCCTCAGAGTTCCTTGCGCACCTGGCTGCGCGCGAGCACGGCGAACAGCCCCGTGCCGCCAAGGATGTTGCCGGCCAGCGTCGGCAGCAGGAAGACGCCGAAGAAGTGGCCGACCCCCATCTCGCCGTGGCAGACCAGCAGCAGGGCATCGGCGGCGCCGACCACCACATGGGTGAAGTCGCCCGCGCCGATGAAGTAGGCAACCACCATGATCGCCAGGAACTCCTGCCCCTCGGCGCTGGGCAACACCCATACCAGCACCGCCACCAGAAAGCCCGCCGGAATCGCCAGCAGGCCCATCTCCAGGGCGGACTTGTCCATGGCGCTGCGCGCCACGGCGAGAAAGCTGTCGAGCTGGTCCTGCGGGAACAGGCCGATGTAGACGGCGGCGAGGGCGAACAGCAGCGTGCCCACGAGATTGCCCGCCAGCACGATGGCCCAGAGCCGCGCGGTCAGGAACAGCACGTGCCCGGACCAGCGGCTCATCAAGGGCAGGACGGCGGTGAGCGTGTTCTCGGTGAATAGCTGCAGGCGCCCGAGGATGACGAGCACGAAGCCAAGCGAATAGCCGACCGCCTCGACCAGGTGCGTCCAGGGCGCGTCCGGCAGATAGTGGTGCAGCGCGCCCTTGGCGCCGGTGGAGGTCGACATCACGACCCCGGCGGTGACCCCCGACCACCACAGGGAGGCGGGAGGGCGGGCGAGCTCTTCTTCCCCCTGGTCGCGGACGACCTCATGGATGACCGGCGCGCGCAGACGGTGATGCGCCTCGATTTCTCCCTTTTCCTCTTCCGAAACGCTCGCGGGCCGGTCGGAAAAGTCCTCAGGCTTCTTGCCGTGTTGTTGGTCGGCCATCTCGGTCCACTCCCCCGCACGCACGTTGCTCTAAAGCTAGCAGGCGGCGCCCCTGAGGGCAGGCCAGACCGGCGCTAGTCTGCGGAAGAGTCCGGCAAGGCGGCGGATGCGGCGCGAAGCGGCAGGCGCACGACGAATTCGCTGCCCGCGCCGCGGCCGGGGCTGCTGGCCGTCGCGGTGCCGCCGTGCTTCTGTGCGAGGCGCTTCACCAGGTTGAGCCCCAGGCCGAGACCGCCTTTCGAGCGGTCGATCCCCGGGTCGACCTGCCCGAACAGGTCGAAGATTTGCCCGAGTTGTTCCGCGTCCAGCCCGACGCCGCTGTCCGCGACGGTGATTGCGGCCTGCCCGCCGTCCTGCCGCACGCTCAGCGAGACGCGCCCGCCGGCGTCGGTGTACTTGGCTGCATTGTTGAGCAGGTTGTGCAGGACCTGGGTGATGCGGGTGGGGTCCGCCTCGATGTACAGGGGCTCCCTCGGCAGCTCGACCCAGAAATCGATACTGCCAGCTTCGAAGGCGGGCCGCACGTCGTCGGCGGCATGCTGCGCCAGGCTGCCGAGCTCTATGCGCTTTCGGCGCAGGCGGATGCGACCGGTAGCGATACGGGCAGTGTCGAGCAGGTCGTCGACGAGGCGCGTCAAGTGCCTGCTCTGACGCTCGATGAGCTCGATGGCCCGGGCGCTGTTGTCTCCCGAGGGATCGGTCCGGAGCAGGTGCACGGCGTTGGCGATCGGCGCCAGCGGATTGCGCAGTTCGTGGGCGAGCATGGCGAGGAATTCGTCCTTGCGGCGGTCGGCAAGCGCGAGCCTGGCAAGCAATGCCTCGCGTTCTGCCGCCGCCTGTTCCGCCGCGGTGACATCGCGAATGGTGACTACCGCAAGCATGGCCGCTCCCGTGGCGTCGCGCACCGGGCTCCCGCTATAGCTGCCGATCCACTCCTTGCCCGTGTCGCGGCGTCGCACGCGCAGGCGCACGTCCCGAAACTCCTCTCCCTGCAGGGCCCGGGCGAGCGGCCAGCGCCGCGGCCGCAGCACCCGGCCCTGGAGGTCAGTGACGTGGAAGTGCTGCGGGAAAGCGCTGACATGGGGTTGCGCCGAGGCATCTTCGACGCCGTGTAGCTGGAGTGCCGCCGCGTTCATGCGCAGGAGGTTGCCCTGAAGGTCGGCAATCACCAGGGCCTCATCGATGGTCTCGACCACCGCGTTGAGTTGGCGCAGCGCGTTTTGCGCCTCGGCGGCAAGCTCTTCGACGCGCCGTCGGGTGCGCACCTGTTCGGTGACCTCCTGCCCGATGACGAGAATCGCGTGCACTGTACCGTTGCGGTCGTGCAGCGGGATGTAGTCGGCGTTCCACCAGGTCGTGGGGCTGCCGTGCGGAGAGAGGTCCGCGGCATACTCGCGCAGGGAGACGCGCTCGCCCCCGCGCGCCTTGTCCAGCATCGCGCCGATGCCGGCGGCATAGGCTTCCGGAAAGACCTCGGCGATGGGGCGTTGCAGGAGCGCGCCCTGGGCGACCAGCTGTTCATAGCGGGGATTGGCGAGGACGAAGCGAAGCTCGCGGGCTTCGAGAATGGCGATCGCGACCGGGGCATGATCCAGCAGCTCGCCGACCAGCTCGGCCGGATACTCGGCCGCGGCAGTGCGATGACGCAGTGAGCGGAAGAAGGGTTCGGACACGCCGGCTTTTTCCTGTTCATCGACGAGCGGCGCGCGACTATCTCCGTGGGGTGAGGGCCCGCGGCGGTCTCGGGAATGCCTGGCGCCCCATCCTGTGCCCGAATGGCGGCCCGCCCGGCAAGTAACGCAGGCACCTCGGGCGGCAACGGCGGCGAACGGCGCGTGCTCGCGCACCGATGCCGGACCGATGGTGCAGTCGCGAACACTCGGTCACGGCGGGATGCTCGTGATCCGGCCGCTGCGCTGGCTATGCCCCCTCCCGGCTCAGCTCCCGCTTGGCCTCCGCATCGGAATGGCTGGTCAGCCAGTGACGTACGGCGGCGAGGTGGACATTTTCTTCCTCGAGTGCGCCCTTGAACTTCTGTGCGATCTCGTCCTGGCCCATGGATTCGGTGAGCCTGATGAGCATTTCCCAGCCGTCATGGTCCACCAGTTCGGCCGTGAGGATGCCCTCCAGGCTCTCGGCCAGGGAGGTGCGCGGATCGGTAACCACCTTCAGCACCCCCTCGCTCGCGACGCCGGCTACGTCGGCCGCCGGCGTCATGACGGTCGGGTCCGCACCCAGCGATTCGAGGGTGTCTTTCACCAGATGGAAGTGCTTGAGTTCCTCATCATGAAAGCGCTGCAACTCCTCCCGCGTCGGGCCGCCGTTCCAGCTGCCATCGGCGTCGAGCTTGTCGAGCAAGGCTTCGTAAAGCCGGGTGCCGGTGCGCTCGAAGGCCAGCCGTTCGCCGAGTTTGTTGAGAAACACGGCGGGCTTGTTCCCCTTCAGCGCCTGCATGCCTGTCGAGGCGGCACCCTTGAGCGAGCTTGGCGGGGGCACCGTGCCCAGCGGCTCGGAATCCTCGATATAGGCGCGGTGTATGTGCTGAATGCCGTGGCCGTCCCCGGCCGGCGTTCCGCCTCGTTGTTCGGCGCCCTCGATCATTTCGGGCCCCTGCCGCGGCGCCATGCCAATGCCGGTGCGGTTGCTGCCCATCTGCGTGCTGTGTCGCATGAATCTGCCTCCCTTGCTCAGCCGGCGGCTGCGCGCCGTTTGCCGAGTTCCGTGCCCGGCGTCCAGATGTAACCTTGCGCAACACGTTCCGAGGGCGACCCCTCGGAGTTCATGTGGCGGCGGTATTCGATCGTCGCGTCCGTCTCCGCTTCCTTGCGGCCATCGATGATGCGGCCGTCGATGGCGCGGAAGTCCACCTCATTGTTGAGCGTCTCGCGTACGAACTGGCGATGGCTGTCGTACTTGAACGGGTCCGGCAGCACCTGCGGCAGGACTTCGGCCGGATCGCGCCTTTCGTGGGCCTTGAAAAGATCCATTGCATGATGAAGCTGCCCAAGCTCATAGTCGCAGCAGCGCTCCCAGATCTTCTTGATGCGCGGGTTCGCTTCCTGCTGCAGGCAGGTGTAGTAGTTGTAGACCTCCGTGGCCTCCAGCAGCAGCCACTTTTCCAGCCAGGTCTCATCCGGGTCGATGATGGACTCGTACTGCGTGACATGCTGTTCCTCGATCGAGGCAATCTCTGCATAGAGCTGGCGCGCGACCGGGTCGGTGAAGGTTGGGCCTATGGTCATGTAGTAGTCGTGGGTCATGTACTCGCCGGCCATGATGGTCATCGCGTGCAGCTTGGTCAGCGGGGCGGCCGTTTTGCGGTCATAGGGGTTGCGTACGTCGTCTTCAGGGTGACGATGCTCCTCGGCGGTCGGTCGGCCCGGCATGATGTCGGTGTAGCTCTGCAGGATGTTGTTTGCGTCGCGTCCCTCTACGCGATCCATGAGCGCCGAGTAACGATACATGTGGTCGAAGTCCTCCAGTAGCCCGAAGCGGTAGATCTGCGCCAGATAGGGGTCGGGCTCCTGCATGGCAACCGCGGCGGTGACCTCGATCGCCACCTGCTCGAAACCGATGGTGGTCTCGAGCGGCGATTGATCGGGGGGCAGCAGCCAGTTCACCATCGTCTGCTGGTGTTGTTCGACACGGCGCGACTTTGCGAGGTCCACGCGCAGGTGACGGTTCATCCAGGCGCAGGAGTGCTTGAAGCGGATCGCCTGGGCCTCGATCCCGTTCATGAGGATTACCCGCACGCGGGTGAAGGCGTCGTCGTCAAGCTTGCTGAAGGGCACCGGAACCAGTTCCCTCCAAGTGAACTTCTGGCGCTCCAGCGGTGTTCCCTTCTCGTTTAACAGGTCTAGTGCCATCGTGCTTCTCCTTGTAAACCGGCGGGGAAATCCGCCCTCCTGCAAACGTCCCTCTGCGCAGGGTAGAGGAAACTTAGACGGGGTTTAAGCGGCGCGCAAGGCGCCTCCGCATGCTGGCGATTCCATGCGAAACGCATCGAATAGCTACGGAGTGGAATTCAATTTTGTTCGGGTCGTGGCATGTGGTGTACCACGGTGTCCCAGCGCCATCCGTCGTTCTCCACCACCGCGCGCAGGCGTTGCCGGCGTTCTTGCAGATGGGTGAGTTGCGCATCAAACAGGCCTTCTTCCACAGTGGGGAGCCCGGCCTCGCGCAGGGGCTCCAGGCATGGCGGCGGGGGGACGTCCCGGCGCGTCTCGCCGCTCGGCCGCACGGTGCCGGTGTAGAGTTCTATCGCACGGCGCGCGCGCAGCAGCGACATCGCGTTCGGGCGGTGCTCCGTGCTCATGCCGTGCAGCACGATGGTGAGGCATTCGTCCAGCACGGCAACGGCGACCGTCGGTGCCATGTGCACGTCTTCAGTCTGGAAATAATGCAGCACCGGGTAGGCCAGATGGCGCTGCGCCAACGTCACCAGCTCGTCCGAGATGTCCGAGATCTGAACTCCCAGGTCGGCGAAGCCGGAGTGCTCCCAACTGCGTAATACGAGCTCGGAGGGCGTCCGGCCCAAGCTGAGGATGGAGAAGGCGAGCTTGCGCTTGGCGATTACCGCCGAGAGCACCGACAGCAGGTAGGTCACCGAGAGCGTGATGAAGAAAAAGCCATTGCCGCCGGCGACGGCGGTGCCGAGCTGATAGAAAGTCCCCTGCGGACGATAGTCGCCGATGCCCAGGGTGGTCAGGAGGTAGCCGGTAAAATAGACACGATCCCAGAAGCCTGCCGGCTCGCCGGTCTGGCTGTTGATGACCGCCTCCCCTCCGGCGAAGAACACAGACCAGCCGCACCAGAGCAGCAGCGACCACGCGCCGAATACGCTCAGAACAATCACCGGCCCGGCGAGGATCCCGGGAGCAGCGCCACCGGTCGGGCGCCGCTTGCGGGGAAGTGCCCGCCATACCGCGCGCGCGACGAACACCGTCAAACGCCCCCCGCCGCCCAGCGCGAGGGTGGTGAAAACGGCATCGGCGGCGGTCGCGGCAATGATGAACAATCCAAGGCCTGCAGTGAGAAATTCCATTGCGTATGCCGAGGCGGTATTTCAGTAGAGAAAAGCACATGCGCGGGGCGTGTGCCCGGGTCGGTGGCGGGGCGAACGATCGCGCGTGGCAGGGGGGCTGACGAAAGCCGTGTCTCGTCGTGCCTGGCCCGCGCCCGCCTTCGGCTAGAAGTGAGGGTTGCGTTCGCCACTGCCCGGACTGCGCGCGGGCGTCTTTCTGGTGCCGGGGATCGGGCGCCGGACGCTTCGCTCGGGTGACGCGCATCACAGCGCGCTGGTGGACCGCTGCCAGAGCAGACGCGCAGGGCGCTCCCCGCCGGGAAGCGCCCCACGCTGCCACTACTTCGGCTACTTACTGGCTTCCGCCACTGCTCTGGCCTCCGCCACTGCTGCTGCCACTGCTTTTCCCGCCGCCGCTTTGCTTCATCTGCTGTTGCTGCTCGAACATCGAGAACTCCGACTTGGAGACGTTTTTGTCCTTGTCCTGATCAGCCTGCTGGAAGCTCTGGCCGAGCGGCGTGCCCTGAGCCTCCTGCTTGCTGATAACGCCGTCGTCGTCACGGTCGAGTTCAGAGAAGCTCGCGCTGCCCATCGCCCCTGCGATGGCGCCCGCTGAAAACAGGGCGGAGAGGGTGATGAGGCCGATGCGTGCGTTCATGGGTGTTTCCTCCTGGTGATTAGCGGATAACTGCGCATCCGATGCGCCCGGCGGGATATAGATGCGAGACGTGTAGTTCGTCAAGCCGAATTCGCAATCGAAAGCCCAAATGCAGCGCGGTGGCCGTCGCGCGGTGACTGCGCGCGCCTCGGTACCTTGCCGCCCTTAACCTGCGATATCAGGGATCGCCACACTGGACCTTTGGCGGCTCGGGTCTAGACATTAAGTTCACGTTAACGCCCACTCGCCATGATGCGGTGGCTCGTGCACAGGGAGTGCAGTTATGAACACGCGGAAGGGAATGCGGATGGTGTTTGCGGGCGCGGCCGGTCTCGGCCTCAGCGCACCGATGTGGATCTATGCCGCGGCAGGGGCGCAGCAGCAAGTCCAGCCGCAGACTACACAGCAGCAGAATTCGCAGCAGGTCGAGCAGCGATTCACGAAACTTGACAGCGACGGCGACGGTTTCATCAGGATGGATGAGGCGCAGCGCAGCGGGGTGATTCAGGAGAACGAGTTCGCGGCCGCGGACCGCAACGGCGACAAGCGAGTCAGCCTGGCGGAATACCAGCTCGCCAGTCACGGGAAATCGGGCCAGCAAGCACAAGCGCAGCAGCAACAGGGCGTGGCATCCGGACAACAGGCCGGGGGGCAGGCGCACATCACCGTCAAGGAGGCGCCCCCGCGCGTGCAGGTCGAGAAGCAGGCGCCAAAGGTCATCGTCAAGCAGCCGAAGCCCGAGGTCACGGTGAAGCAGCCGGAGCCGCAAGTGACCATCACGCAACCGAAGCCGGAGGTCCGGGTGCAGGAGGCCGAGCCGCAGGTCTCCGTGCAGGACCAGGGCAAGCCGCAGGTGCAGATCCAGAAGCAACAGCAAGCGCGGGTGCAGGTCGAGCGTCCCCAGCCACAGCAACAGGCGCAGCAAGCCAATGGCATTCTGCGGCTGACGGCGAGCGACCTTCAGGGAAAGACCGTGTACAACGCCGCCGGTGAGAAGCTCGGCGAGATCGAGCAGGTCGTGCAGAGCAAACAGGATCCCCAACAGCTTGCCGGGGTGATCGAGATCGGCGGCTTTCTGGGGATCGGCGGAAAGAAGGTCGATATACCGGTGGACCAGATGCAGCTGCAGAACCAAAGGCTGGTGGCCACCGTGCACGCGGACAAGGATCGAGCTCAAGCAGCGGCGGCAATACGAGCAGCAGCAGTACCAGCAGATCCAGGGTCAGCAGCAGAACCAGACCCTTGCTCAGCTGACGGGGCGCTCGAGGACGGCTGGCGGTACGTCCATGGCCGCGTTCCAGAGCCTGGACCAGGATGGTGATGGGCAGATCAGCCAGCAGGAGGCGCAGCAGCGGCCCCAGATGGCGCAGCAGTTCCCGCAGATCGATCAGAATCAGGACCAGCAGGTGGACAGAAGCGAATTCGCCGCGTTTCAGGCAGGTAAGCAGTCCTCGCAACAGGCCGGCGGACAGCAGTCGCAGTAATCGCCGGGTGGCCGCGCAGGGGCGCACAAGGATGCCCCGCGCGGCCAACCCGCCTGAGCTCAGGAGGAAATCATGGACGTTTTCGAAGTGCTGGCCCGGGATCACCGGGAGCTGGAGAACACCTTCCGCCGCATTCAGGGCGCGCGGGATGTCGAGGAACGAACACAGCTGTTTGCGACTCTCCAGCGCGAGTTGAGCATCCACATGCAGGTCGAGGAGGAAATCTTCTATCCGGCCCTGAATGACGGCAGTCAGGTCGGCGAGCGTGTCCACGAGGCGGCGAGGGAGCACGCGGAGGCGAAGCGTCTTCTCGATCGCGTCGATCAGGAAGCGGTCGGGAGTCCCGTCTGGAACGCGCAGTTCGAAAGCCTGGTGGAGGCGGTCAGCCATCACCTGTCCGAGGAAGAGACCCGTCTCTTCCCGGAAGCGCGGCGGTTGTTGTCGACGCGCATGCAGGAGGACCTGTACCAGCGCATCTCCGCGCGCAAGCAGGCGTTGCGGGCAGGAAACGGCGAGAGCGCTCAGGACCGGGCGGCCCACGTCGCGAGGGAGGGCACGCGCCAGGCCGCAAGCTGGATGTCCGAACAAGGACGTGAGGCTGCGGAGTTCGCCCGCCAGCGGGGCGGTGAGATGTTTGCGCAGACGAGCCAGGCCGCGGCCGGTTATGCGCATGATCTGGCGGATGCGCTGCGCGAGACCGCCGACAGCCTCGAACGCAGGGGCAAGACCCCGCTTGCCGGATATCTCAGCCGCGCCGCGGAGGGCCTGGAGCACGTGTCGAGCGATTTCGACCAGCAGGACCTGCAGCGGCGGCTGCGCCAGGCGGGCGACTACACACGGCGACACCCGGCTGCCGTGTTCGGTGGCGCGATTGCCGCGGGGTTCGTTCTCTCACGGCTGTTGAAGAGCTCCTCGGCACGCGCGGACCCCGCCGGGGCGCCGAGCACGCCGGGCGGCGGCGATGCGCCTCATCACGAACAGAGCGCGCCCGGCAACGGCGGCCCGCGTCATCACGAACAGCAGGAGGAGATACGTTGATGGAACAGCATGCACGTATTGCGGAGGAAGACCATGTGCACGCGAAGGATTCGCGGCGCCCGGTGACCGCGCTCTTCGGCGACCTCATGCAGGAGACCACCAGCCTCATTCACAACGAGGCCCAGCTCATCAAGTCGGAGATCTCGCAAAAGGTCTCGCAGGTCGAATCGGGCGCGAGCTCGCTGGCCATCGGCGGTGCGGTGGGCGTGGTCGCGCTGCTGGTGCTGGTCGAAGCAGCGGTGTTCGGCCTGTCTGCCGCCACCGGCTGGGCCTGGTGGCTGTCGGCCCTGATTGTCGGGGGCGTGCTCGCCACCGTCGCCATGGCGATGCTGGCGAGCGGCCGCAAGCGGCTCAGAGCACAGAGCCTCGCGCCGCATACGTCTGCGGCTTCGGTCCAGAAGGATGCACAGCTGATGAGGGAGCACATGCGATGAACAGGGAAGAGATGGAGCAGCTGCACGCACGCTCGGGCGCGCGGCCTGA
Organism: uncultured Gammaproteobacteria bacterium; assembly: GCA_963779865.1. Classification (GTDB taxonomy): domain Bacteria; phylum Pseudomonadota; class Gammaproteobacteria; order CAVZZX01; family CAVZZX01; genus CAVZZX01. The sequence goes on from CAVZZX010000003.1 coordinate 162,100, forward strand.
AGAGGTGGAGTCGGTTCTGCGCAGGAATCGGGCGGCACTGGACGGCACGCTGTCGGAACTCGAGCAGCGGCTGGCTCCGAACGAGTTGCTGGACACCGTACTCGCACAGCTGCGCGGTGGTGCCGGCGCGGAATACGTGCAAAACCTCCGCGACCAGGTCGCACGCAATCCGCTGCCCGTCACCCTGACCGCGATAGGGCTTGCCTGGACGGTACTTGGGGGAGGAAACGGGGCCTCTCGACACGGCGGAGTGGGCGAGCGGTCCGCCGGCGCGAAGGAGGCGGGCTCAGACATGGCGCGGCGCGCGGGTGCTGGCGTGCGTGACACCGTTCAGTCCTGGCGCCGCCGCTCCGGTGAGCGCCGGGCGCAAGGCGCGGAAGCGGCCGCGGCGGCGCGCGAGCATGGCCGCGAGTGGACGCAGTCGGCTTCGGAGCGAGCCGCCGCCGGCATGCGCCGCGGGGACGAACTGGTCCGTGAGCACCCGCTGCTCACCATCGGTGCCGGGCTTGCAGTCGGCGCCGTAGTGGCAGCGTTGCTGCCATCCACGCGGCAGGAGGACCGTACACTGGGTCGGGCGCGCGATCGCGCCCTCGATCGGGCGACAACCGCAATGCACGAAGAGGAGGAGCGGCTGAGGAGTGCGGCGGAAGACGCTTCCGCGGCCGCCCGGCAGGAGGCGAGCGAGCAGGGGCTTGATCCTGAGGCTGCACGCGACGCGGCAAGTGCGACGCTTGCGAAGGCCAAGCGCGTTGCCGCCGCCGCAAGGCGCGAGGCAAAAAGGGCGCACACGGAGGGAGCCGCCGAGACATCCAACTCGGAGAAGCCGCCTTCGGGCCGTCGATGACCGGACGGAACGCGATGGCCGTTGGACGTGTGGTTTTCGATGTCAACGAAACCCTGCTGGAGGTATCGGTCGCTGGACCCGTTCTTCGAGCGCCTGTTCGGCGGTCCGGACACCCGCCAGGAATGGCCAGGCTCCTTGGGCGCCTGCGGCCGCAGCGCGTGCGATGTGCAGAGCGCTCTAGGCGCCGCTGCTCGCACGGCGCGCCGCCGCGAGCGCCTCCTGCGGGCCGGGGCGCGCGCGAAAATAGCCGCGCAGCTTGCTAATGAAGTCCCAGGCCATCAGGAGCCCGCCAATGGCGAAGACCACGTCGCCGGGCGTGCGCATCCACTGCCAGAACTCCATGGTCTTGTAGAAATCGAGGCTGCGCGCGTACGCATAGCCCTGCTCATAGACCGCCTCGAGCTGCGGGAAGCCTACGGGAAGGAAATTCATCACCACCCACATGATGAGCCCGAGATTGTACAGCCAGAAGGCCCACAGGCCGAGCCGATCGCTCCATTCGTAGCGGTCGCCGGCCATGTAGCGCAGGGCGAGATAGATGAGGCCGATGGCGAGCAGACCGAAGGCGCCGAACATGGAGGTATGGGCGTGATTGAGGGTGAGAAAGGTGGCGTGCTGATAGTAATTGACCAGCGGCGCATTGATGATGCCGCCGAACACGCCGGCACCGACGAAATTCCACATCACCGAGCCGATGATGAACAGGAAGGCCAGCCGATAGGGGAACACCTGGTGCCGCTTGACCTGCTCGTAGCGGGCGATGCCCTCGAGGACCAGCAGGAACAGCGGGAGCACTTCCAGGAAGGAGAATACGCTGCCGACGGCAAGCCAGATCGCCGGCTCGCCGGCCCAGAACATGTGGTGCCCGGTGCCGAGAATGCCGCTGCCGAGGATGAGGATCCACTCGAACAGGATGGCGCGCTCGGCGAGTTGGCGCGAAATGAGCCCGATGGCCATCAGGAAATAGCCGGTGACGGCGGCGGAGAACAGCTCGAAGGACCACTCCACCCAGAGGTGCACCACCCACCAGCGCCAGAAGTCGTTGAGCGTAAACGATGGCTCGATACCGGTCAGCGGCACCATGCCGAAGGCGTAGATCACTGCGATGCCGAGCGAGCTGTACCAGAGCAGGTGCTCGGCGCGGAAGGCGCTGAACAGGTCGCGCCGGTCGAGCAGTGACATGAGGGTCGGCCACATGGCCCGCAGCATGATTCCGCTCCAGGCCAGCAGGCCGACGAAGAACAGGATCTGCCATAGCCGGCCGAGCTCGAGATACTCCAGCCCCTGGTTGCCCAGCCAGAACCAGGCCCCCTGTACCCAGCCCATGATGCCGGCGTAGTCGCCGAGGATGGTGCCGACGGCGATCAGGCAGACGATGCCGAACAACAGGTTCACGAGCAGGCGCTGACCCGCCGGTTCGCGGCCGCCGATGTGCGGGGCGAGGAACAGTGCGGCGGCGATCCAGCCCAGACCGATCCAGATGATGGGGGCCTGCACATGCACCGCGCGGACGAAGTTGAAGGGCAGCCAGGTGTCGATGTCCAGCCCGTAGAAGCCGGTGCGTTCGGCGTGATAGTGCCCGAGGATGGCGCCGGCCAGGATCTGCAACAGCAGCACCAGCGCCACCAGCACGAAGAACTTGCCCAGCGACTCCTGGCTTCGGGTGAGCGGCTTGAACTGGCCGAGGACGTCGGAGAGCTGCTCGCGGCCGTGCTGCTCGGGGTCAATGTAGACGCGGAAGATCGCGAGCACCACGCCGATGCCGAAGATGAGTCCGGCCAGGGAGATGACCGTCCACGTCAGCGCCTCGGTCGGTGGCCGGTTGCCCACCAGCGGCTCCGCCGGCCAGTTGGCGGTCCAGGAGTAAGCGGCGCCGGGACGGAGGGCGACCGTGGTCAGCGCGGAGTAGATCAGAAAGTCGGCGACCTGCCCGGCCTGCTCGCGGCTCAGGGCGTAGGCGCGCGTATAGCCGGCGGTCAGGTCGTTCTTCAGCAGGCGCGCGGCGAGGGCCTGCCGCTCGCCCTGGATGGCCGCGGCGAGCGGGGGCGGCACGACCACAGCGCCCTTGGTCAGTCTCACCTCGCGCAACATGGCGCGCATCTGCTGCCGCGCCGCCAGGCGCTGTGCAAGCGGCGCCCGGTCCAGGGGCATGCCGGCGAGGGACGCCTGCGTGCGGCGTGCCAGCGCGACCAGCACCGAGGCCGTGTAGTCCTCGCCGAAGTAGGAGCCCATGCCGTACAGGCTGCCGTAGTCCATCAGGTCGGCGCGTTGGAAGCCGGCCTTGCCGGCGACCAGATCGGCGCGGCTCATGAGGGTGTGGCCGTCCCGCGTCACGATGCGAGCGGGCAGGGGCGGCGCGCCGCGATAGGTGCTCGCACTCATCCAGGCCATCGCCGCCCAGGCGGCGACGGTGGTGAGCAGGAGGACGACGATCAGGACGCGGGTGGGGTAATCCTGGTGCGGTAGCGCGGCGGCTCGGCTCTCGGGCATGGCTCTCCCCCTCTGAAGTCCATGCGAATGGCCCGCGCGCGGCGGCACCGCAGGCGGTGCGCGGAGGCGCGGTGGGCGAAGGTGCTGATTGAATACCCCTTCCTATAGCAGAGTTGCCGTCGCCCTGCCGTGCCCGGGGGGGATGGGGCGCGATGTCGATTTGCGCGCGCCTGCTTCGTCGCATCCACGGGGGCTCGCGTTTCGGCGGCTCCGAACCTCAACCCAGGGGAGATGCGATACATGATCATCGTCAAGGGCAATCCGGACACCGAGGCAGGCGCCATGCCCGAGGAGGGGCTGCTCGCCGCCATGGCGGATTTCCACGAGGAGCTGGCCAGGGCGGGGGTGCTGCTCGATGCCACCGGGCTGCGTCCGCGCACGGATGGCTGGCGGATCCGTTATGGCGGCGGCCGCCGTCGCATCATCGACGGGCCCTTCACCGAGCGCAAGGAGCTGATCGCCGGTTACACCCTCATCCAGGTCAAGTCGGAGGAGGAGGCGCGCAAGTGGAGCCGCCGTTTCCCCGCGCCCCATGGCGCGGACGCCGAGGGCGGGATCGAGGTGCGGCGCCTCTTCGAGTTGGAGGACTTCGGCCCCGGCGAGGCCATCCAGCGTTTTCGTGACGTCACCATGCCGGCGGCCGAATAGGCCGGCCCACGAGGAGAAACAGCCATGCACGTGGAGCCCTATGTGTTCTTTGACGGATGCTGCGAGGAGGCGCTGGAGTTCTATCGCAGCGCCGTCGGTGCCGAGGTCATCATGCTGATGCGCTTTCGCGAGAGCCCCGAGCCGGTGGACCCGCAGATGGTGCCGCCCGGCAGCGAGGACAAGGTGATGCACGCGAGCTTTCGTATCGGCGACAGCACCGTGATGGCCTCGGACGGGAACTGTGGGGGAAAGCCCGCCTTCGAGGGCTTTTCCCTGACCCTCGCGGTGGACGACGAAGCGGAGGCGGAACGGGCGTTCGCGGCACTGGCGGACCGCGGCGCGGTCCGGATGCCGCTTGGCAAGACCTTCTTCGCGCGACGTTTCGGCATGCTCGCCGACCGCTTCGGAGTGGGCTGGATGATCATTGCGGAGTGAGGCCGATAACGCCTCGGCTTGCGCGGCGAGGCAGGCGGTGTTCAGATCAGTGCGTGACCACCCCATCCGACGTTCACCGCGAGATCGACGCGGTCTGGCGCATCGAGTCGGCCCGGCTGATCGCCGGGCTGACCCGCATGGTGCGCGACGTCGGGCTGGCCGAGGAGCTGGCACAGGACGCACTGGTCGCGGCGCTGGAGCGCTGGCCGGTGAGCGGCGTGCCGCAGCGCCCCGGTGCCTGGCTGACGGCGACGGCAAAGCATCGGGCCATCGACCTGCTGCGCCGGGACAAGCTGCTGCAACGCAAGCACGAGGAGCTCGGGCGCGATCTCGAGGCGCGCGGCGCGGAGGCGCTCGAGGCGTTCGAGGCCGCGCTCGACGACGACATCGGCGACGACCTGCTGCGCCTGATCTTCACGGCCTGCCATCCGGTTCTGTCGCCGCAGGCCCGCGTGGCCCTCACGCTGCGGCTGCTCGGCGGGCTTAGCACCGCGGAGATCGCCCGCGCCTTTCTGGCGAGCGAGCCCACGGTGGCGCAGCGGATCGTCCGCGCCAAGCGCACTCTCGCCGAAGCGCGGATCCCCTTCGAGGTGCCGCGCGGGGCCGAGCTGGCCGTTCGTCTGGCCTCGGTGCTGGAAGTGATCTATCTGATCTTCAACGAGGGTTACTCCGCCACGGCCGGTGAGGACTGGACCCGGCCGACGCTGTGCGACGAGGCCCTGCGGCTCGGGCGCATCCTGGCCGAGCTCGCCCCGCAGGAGCCCGAGGTGCACGGCCTGGTCGCCCTGATGGAGCTGCAGGCCTCCCGACTTCCCGCCCGCGTCGACCGTGAGGGCGAGCCGGTGCTGCTGCTGGAGCAGAACCGATCGCATTGGGATCACCTGCTCATCCGGCGTGGGCTGTCGGCCCTGGAGCAGGCCGAGCGGCTCGGCGGCGCACTCGGGCCTTATGCCCTCCAGGCGGCCATCGCGGCCTGCCATGCGCGGGCGCCAACCGCGGAGGAAACCGACTGGGCGCGCATCGCGGCGCTGTACGATGCGCTGGCCCAGATCGCACCGTCGCCGGTCGTGGAACTCAACCGGGCGGTGGCCCTTGCCATGGCCTTCGGTCCGGCGGCCGGCCTGGAGATCGTCGAGGCCCTCGCCGCCGAACCGGCGCTGAAGGGCTATCACCTGCTCCCCAGCGTGCGCGGGGACCTGCTGGCGAAGCTCGGGCGCGAGGACGAGGCCCGCTTGCAGTTCGAGCGCGCGGCCGCGCTCACGCACAACCGCCGCGAGCGCCGGCTGCTCCTGGAGCGCGCGCAGGCCTGCGCGACGTCCCGGCCCCCGCCTGTTCCCCGCTGAACGTCTGTCTGGCCCGCGGCCGCCGCCGCTTGGGGATCGCGGCGGCAGGATGCTACCGTACGGCCGCATCCACAGCTCCCGCTTCCTGGAGATACGCGACACCGCAATGGCTGAGGTAGCATCCGCCCCCACTGAACGATCCCGCACCCGCGCCTACCGTGGCCGTCCGCACACACCGCGGGCGGTGGTCGCCGGCACCATCGGCAATGTCATGGAGTGGTACGACTTCGCCCTTTATGGCTTCTTCGCCCCGGTGCTCGCGCAGCTCTTCTTCCCGGCGGACAACCGCTTGACCTCGCTCATCGCGACTTTCGGCGTATTCGCCGCCGGATTCGTGATGCGGCCCCTTGGCGGTATCCTCTTTGGCGGCATCGGCGATCGTTTGGGCCGCGCCGCAGTGCTGCGTCTGTCGGTGCTCACCATGGGCAGCGCCACCTTCCTCCTCGGCGTGTTGCCGACCCACGAGCGGGTGGGGGCCTGGGCCGCGGTGCTGCTGGTGGCCATTCGTTTGTTGCAGGGGCTCTCGGTGGGGGGCGAGTTCAGCGGTTCGGTCACCTACATGGTCGAGACCTCGCCATTGCACCGCCGCGGCTTCTCCGGGAGTTGGGCGAACTTCGGCAGCCTCGCCGGCACGTTGGCCGGCTCCGGGCTGGCGGCGCTGGTCTCCACGCTGCTGGGCGACGATGCCGTCCGGGCCTGGGGCTGGCGGCTGCCTTTCATCCTTGGCGGGTTGCTGGCGGCGGGGGCCTACCTGTACGTGCGCGATCTGCACGATACGCCGCACATGCACCACCATCAGGGACAGCACGAGGCGGACTCGCCCCTGCACGAGGCGCTCGGTCGCAATCGGCGGGAGACCGCGCTGGGCGTGCTGTTCACCTCCGGATACGGGATCTTCTTCTATCTCGCGCTCGTCTACCTGCCCACGTATGCCTCCGAGGTGGGTCGGGTCGGCAATGATGTCGCGCTGCAGATCAATTCCCTGAGCATCGCCGTGGCCATGCCGCTGATTCCCCTCTGCGGCTGGCTCTCCGACCGCTTCGTCCGGCGCCGCACAGTATTGCTCATCGCCTTCGCGGTGACTGCCGCAGCGGGGGCGGGACTGACCGCGCTGGCGAGCCGCGGCTTGGCCTCGCTGATCCCCGCCCAGCTGCTGTTGACCCTGCTGCTCGCAGTCCCGCTCGGGGTGGCGCCGGCAATGATGGTAGAGCTGTTTCCGGTGGCCGACCGTCTCACCGGTTATTCGCTCGCCTATAATCTCGGGCTGGGGATCGGCGGGGGCACCGCACCCATGATCGCCACCTGGTTGATAAAGGTGAGCGGTTCGGCGCTTGCGCCCGGCGTCTATCTCTCGCTGGCGGCCCTGCTCTCGGTCGCGGCACTGTGGTTCATGCGGGACCGCAGCCGTGAGCCCTTGCGGTGAGACACGGGTTTGCTCGCCACCGCTCTTCCCCGGACTCTATCCGCCCCCCGAATAAGCCGCTGCAGCATAAGCCGCTGAAACGTCGGTTCACTGCGGTGTGAACTGGCGCAGGTCGTGGATGCCCAGCGTCCGCTCGATATCGGCGACACGCTCCACCATGCCTTCGAATCCCTCCTTGCCGAAGAGCTGATGCTCCCGCCGCTCGAACGCCTCGCCCAGGGCTGCGAACTCCTGTGGCGAGAGCATTTCCTGGAAGGCGGGAAACAGGACCGTGTCTTCGCGCGCCTCGTGGGGCTCGTACATGCGCGTGAAGCGGTACATGGCGTCGGCCACCTGTCGCCGCTCGGCCGCGCCGCTGAGCCGGGCCCGGGCCAGGGTGAGGATCTCCGCCGTGACTCGCCGACCCGCCCCGTGCTGGCGCTGCAACGTATCGACCAGCGCCACCATGCGCCCCTGGCTGCGAAAGCGCGGGAAGAGGTGCTCCTCTTCGAGCTTCTCGTGATACTCCTCGACGAAGTTGCGAATGATTCCGGCCGAATCGCTCACCGTGGCGAGCGGAAAGGGCTCGCCGTGTGCAATCCGGCGGCGCAACTCGTCATAGACGAGCAGGACCCGCTTGAGCAGGCCATGTTCGCGCATCAGGTCCTCGGTCGGCGAGACCCGCTCTTCCTCGTGCTTGCTGTCGCCGGCGGCGAACAGCCGCGGGGCGGCGGCCGCGGCCGGCAACAGCCCCAGGAAGCGGCGACGTGGCAGGACCGACATCTTGTTTCGTTTCATCACGCGCTTACTCTGCTGAGGGTGCCCAATAGCGCAGCGCGGCAGTGGGCATGCTCGCGATCCCTGCCATGTCGCCAATGGACACCCGCGTCGGCAGGATAACGGCCTCGAGCAGCAGCAAGCACAGCGTCACGGACCGGCCCGTGCGCCTCGGCCCCATCTGGCGCCCGCCAGTGCGAAGCGCAGGCACGCGTCCGCATGGCTGTGGAGGGGGCGGTGCGCGGTGCCGTCCCGATGGGTGCAGATCCATACCCGTAGGCGCGGCCGGACTAAGATGCTCTCAGCGTAGTCTCCTCGCCTTGCCATGCAAGTACCGGCCGCAGCGCAAAACAGCGGCCGCCGCGACCGGGCCGTTTCGCTACCGGCGCGGCGGTTGCCAAGCCGGCTGGTAAGCCATCCTGATCCGAGCGGCGCGCCCTCGGTCCCGCGCCGCGGCCAGGGCCCAAAGCACGATCAGAAAATGCGTGCCAGAAGAGCGGCGAAACCAAGGCGCGCATGCTCCTTCTTCCGTGGGGCGGCACCGGGGCGCCGGCGCGGCCAGCCCTCCTTGTACATCGGATGTCATCGCAAGTCGTTGTTTAAACGCATATCTCTTTGCTCTCCGCAGGCCGGCCCAGCCATCGCTTTAACTCGCGTTTCACTGTGTGAAACGCGAGCAGCAACGAAGGCTTGCCGCCGATGTACCGCGCCCCTAATATCCCTGTATATCCAAGGAAAAAGGCCTGAGTAGCACGCGTACAACAATGACGGCTCCGATGCAGGGCCGCGCCCATCCACCGAAGGAGGAGAGATGATGGCTACAAACATCAAGCGTGGGAGGTTGTTCCTTTCAGGATTGCTCAGCGTGCTGTGCGCAGCAGCCCTGGTTGCAGTGCCCGGTACGGCCGCGGCGGAAGACGGCACCATAACCCTCGGGGCGGCCGTCTCACTCACCGGCAAGTATTCGACCAACGGCCACCATACGAAGAATGGCTACGACCTGGCCGTCAAGCGCATCAACAAGATGGGCGGGGTCAAGGTCGGCGACAAGACCTACAAGCTCAAGGTCGTCTACTACGACGATGAATCCACCCCGGCCCGCGGTGCTCAGCTCGCCGAACGTCTCATCTCTCAGGATCAGGTCAAGTTTCTGCTCGGCCCGTACAGCTCCGGTCTCGCCAAGGCGATGGCGCCGGTCGCGGAGAAGTACAAGATCCCGATGGTGGAAGGTAACGGGGCCTCGATCTCTCTATTCAACAAGGGCTATCACTACCTGTTTGCCACCTTGTCCACGACCAACTACTACCTCAAGTCGGCCATGGAGCTGCTCGCCGAAGAGGCCCAGAAACACGGTAAGGAGCCCTCGAACCTGCGCATCGCCATGGCCTTCGAGAACGACCCCTTCAGCCGTGACATCCGCCAGGGCGTGATGGATGAGGCCAAGCGCTTCGGGATGAAGATCGTCGTCGACGACAAGCTGCCGCCCGAGCTGAACGACATGACCGCCACGCTCACCAAGGTCAGGGCGCTGCGGCCGGATGCGCTGCTGGTGTCCGGCCACGCGAAGGGCGCCGCGCTGGTGGCGCGCCAGACCCAAGAGATGCACGTGCGGGTGCCGATGATCGCGACCACACACTGCGATTCGGCCAAGATTGCCGAAACGCAGCCAAAGGCCGCGGAGGGCTTCCTCTGTGCCTCGCAGTGGGATCGTTCGTTGAGCTACAAGGACCACTGGTTCGGCACCGCCGAGCAGTATGCGCAGGACTTCGAGAAGGCCTTCGGCTATGCGCCGCCCTACCAGGGGGCCGAGTCGAGCGCGGTGGTGCTGGTGTTTGCCGATGCCTTCCACCGGGCCGGTTCGCTGGATCCCAAGAAGGTGCGCGACGCCATCGCGGCCACCAACATGCAGACCTTCTACGGCAACATCGACTTTGACGAGACCGGCAAGAACATCGCCAAACCCATGGTGTTGTATCAGGTCCAGAACGGCGACTACAAGGTCGTGGCTCCCACCAAGTGGGCCAATGCCAAGGTGGAGTATCCGCTCAAGTAGGAGCGGCGGTTGCGGAAGCGTTTGAGAGCCCGTCCTCGCCGGCAGGCGGGGGCGGGTCACCGAGGCATCCATGGACAATCTGCAGATTCTCTTCGACGCGCCCGTGCTGTCGCTGCAGCTGCTTATCGACGGGCTGCTCGTAGGCGCGGTGTTTGCCCTGGTGGCATACGGCATGGCCCTGGTCTGGGGGGTGATGAACATCATCAACATCGCCCAGGGTGAATTCGTGATGCTTGGCGGCTACGTCGCCTACTACTTCTACCAGAGCGGCATCCATCCGCTGTTCGCGATTCCAGTGGCCGCGGTGCTCTTGTTCGCCTTCGGCTGGGCGCTGTATCGGGCGGTGATCTTCCGGGTGGTGGACCGCGACCTGTTCACCTCGCTGCTGGCGACCTTCGGCCTGGCCATCCTGCTGCAGCAACTGGCGAACGAAACCTTCGGTGCGGATGTGCACACGGCGCAGTCGGGGCTGGAGACCTGGTTCTTGTTCAACGGGCTGGTCACGGTTGCCCAGATCAAGGTGCTCGCCTGCGCCCTGGCACTGGTGATCGGCGCCGTGCTGCTGTGGTTTCTCAAGCGCTCGCGCATGGGGCAGGCCATCCGTGCCACCGCGCAGAATGCCCGCGCCGCGCGCGTCATGGGGATCGACACCAATCGGGTCTACGCCACCACCTTCGCGCTGAATGCCGCCATTTGCGGAGCGGCCGGCGCCCTGGTGGCGATGATTTGGATCATCCACCCGTATTTGGGGCTGCCCTACACGGCCCGCTCCTTCATGATCGTGGTGGTGGCCGGGGTGGGGAATATCGGCGCCGTGTTTCTGGCCGGCATCGGGCTCGGGGTCGCGGAGGAGTTCGCCGGCTTCACCCTCGGCGCCCAGTTTCAGACGGCCTTCGTGTTCGGGCTGCTGGTGCTGATCCTCATCGGACGGCGCGTGTGGCTCAGCCGCCAGCGCAGGGTGCTGCGATGAATGCTCGGGTGTTGCGCGTCGGCCTGTACGTCGCGGTGCTCGTCGCCGCCCTGATCGCGCCGATGGTGGTCCCCGCGATCCGCACGCAGATGTCTTTCCTCTGGGTGATGATCGTGTTCGCGCTGACCTGGGACGTCCTCGGCGGGCAGATGGGCTACAACTCCTTCGGCAACATCCTGTTCTTCGGCGTGGGCATGTATACCTGCGCACTCATTCAGCACCATTCCGGGCTCGGCTACTACCCTGCGCTGTTCGTCGGCATCTTTGCGGGCGGGCTCATGGCGGTCGCCTTCGCCGCGGTGCTCGGCTGGGGCATCCTGGGCTTGCGTGGGCATTACTTCGCCATCGGCACGCTCGGTCTGGGCATCGCGGCGGCGGAGTTCGCCGGTGGCTGGGAGTATCTCGGCGCGGGCTCGGGCATGGTCACGCCACTGTTTCCGGGCGGCGTGGGGGGGCGTGAGACCTTCTTCTACTACCTGTGCCTGTTGGTGGGGCTGGCGACCTTCCTGACCCTGCGGCGTTTCTACCGCGGGCGCTTTCGCCTTGCGATCAACGCCATTCGCGACGACGAGGACAAGGCCGAAGCGATGGGCCTGCACACCACCCTGTACAAGACGGTGGCCTGGTGTGTGGCCGCCTTCTTCCTTGGACTGACGGGCCCCTTGGTGGGCAACATCATTGGCTTCATCGACCCGCGCGATGTGGCCTTCGCCGGCTCCACCTACGGCGTGTGGATGCTGCTCATGGCGATCCTGGGCGGCAAGGGCACCCTGTGGGGCCCGGTGATCGGGGCGGTGGTGTTCCATATCACCCAGGAGCTGTTCTGGACCTACCTGCTCGGCTGGCAGCGCGTCGCCCTCGGCCTGCTGGTGATGTTGATCGTGATTTTCTTCCCCACCGGCATCATCGGTTGGTTCCGCGAACGCTGGCCGGAGCGGTTCGGGCGGCGTGTCGAACAGGCGGCGCCGTCGCCGCGGAGTGCCGAGTGATGCCCCTTTTGGAAGTGCACAGCGTATCGAAGAGCTTCGGCGGTCTGGTGGCCAATCGGGAGGTCACGCTCGAGGTGGAGGAGGGCAGCATCGTCGGCCTCATCGGTCCCAACGGCTCGGGCAAGACGACGCTGTTCAATTCCATTGTCGGCCAGCACCCCATCGACAGCGGCTCGATCCGCTTCAACGGCCGCGAGATCTCGCGCCTGCGGGTACCGGCCATCGCCCGGCTGGGTCTGTTGCGCACCTTCCAGCAAACGCGCATCTACGGCGCGATGAGTTGCGTGGAGAACATGCAGATCAGCGTGCGCCAGACCCGCCGCAGTTGGCGCCAGTTGTTCCGTGACGTGCGCCCGGAGGAGACCGAGAAAGCCGAGGGGCTGCTGCAGTTCGTGGGGCTTTACCCCAAGCGGCACTTGCTCGCCGGCGACCTGTCCTTCGGCCAGCAGAAGCTGTTGGAATTTGCCATGGCGCTGATGAGCGAGCCGAAGATGCTGCTGCTGGACGAGCCCACGGCCGGTATCAATCCCACCCTCATCAACGGGCTCGTGGACCGGTTGCGGCGTGCCAATGCGGAGATGGGCATCACGCTGCTCATCATCGAGCACAACATGAGCGTCATCATGAATCTGGCGCAGCGTCTGTATTGCCTGGCGCACAGTGAGTTGCTGGCGGCGGGCGCGCCGGAGGACATTCGCAACGACCCGACGGTCATTGAGGCATACCTGGGGGCGCATTGAACGGCGAACGGGACGACATCCTTTCGGTGGACGACGTGGCGCGCGAGGCCTCGCATCTGGCGCGCCAGGGGCCTTCATGCGAGGACCTGGCGCGGCTTGCCGGTGGCCCCGCGCTGCTGGCGATTGAGGACCTCTACGCCGGCTATGGCAAGATGGAGATCCTGCACGGCGTCGATCTCAGGGTGGCGGCGGGCCAGTCCCTGTGTCTGATTGGCCCCAACGGCGCCGGGAAATCCACGGTGCTGCATTCGATCTACGGGTTCACGCGCATCTTTGGCGGCCGCATCAATTGTGCCGGCGAGGACATCACGCGCCTGTCGCCGAACGCCAAGCTCCGCCGCGCCGGGGTGGCTTACATCCTGCAGGACAATTCCGTGTTTCCGGACATGACGGTGGAAGAGAACCTGTGGATGGGCGGCTACCTGATGGACCGCACCGACCAGGCGCGGGAGGCCGCCGAACGGGTGTTCGAGCGCTATCCGCGCCTCGCCGAGCGTCGCCACCGCCCGGCCCGTGTCCTGTCCGGGGGCGAGCGGCGGCTGCTGGAGATCTCCCGCGCCCTGGTCATGGACCCCAAGGTGTTGCTGGTGGACGAGCCGTCGATCGGCCTCGAGCCGCGCTTCATCGACATGGTCTTCGAGATCCTCGCGGACCTGCAGCGGACTGCCGGCAAGACCATCATCATGGTGGAACAGAACGCGAAGAAGGGCTTGCAGTTCGCCGATATCGGCTACGTGCTGGTGTCGGGGCAGGTGGCGATGGCCGCTTCCGGCGATGAACTGCTCGATCATCCGGACGTCGGCCGCCTGTTTCTGGGCGGCTAGGCCGAAGGCCTCCAGGCGCACCATCTGCCGACGCCACGGCACGTAGCGGGCGCCTGCGCTCTAATTACCCCGTTTGTTGTGTGAGATAGCAGATTTGGTGCTATCCGGTTGATTGCCTATGCTTCCGTGGACACGGGCCGACTGATGACACGGACCACAAGCCATAGGGAGATGGATGATGAACCGAGCAAAATGGACGCGCAAGGCCAGTGCGGCTCTCGTCGCCGGCATGTTCGCCGCGGCCTCTGGAGCGGCCGCCGCACAGGAGGCAAACACCTCGCAGCAGGACACCTCGGCGCAGGCAAATACATCGTCCCAGCAGGGGAATTCACCGGCTCAGCAGGCCCAGCAGGGGAGGCAGCAGGGCCAGCAGGTGGCACAGGCGCAGCGACGCCCGGCGGTCCTGTCCCGCTCGGTAGTGCGCAAGATCCAGCGCAGCCTCAACCGCGAAGGGTACAACGCCGGACCCGTCGACGGCTACATGGGCCCCCAGACCCGGGCGGGGATTCGCGCTTACCAGGAAGACAACGGCATCAAGACGAGCGGTCAGCTCGATGAGCAGACGCTCGCGGGGCTGGGCTTTCAGACCAACGTGGCCAGCGCCCAGCCGCAACAGCAGCAGCGCGGTAGTGCCGAGTTCGCCGCGGGCGAAACCAAGTCCCAGCGCATCGCCCGTCAGCTGTACTTCGGCGGCGGTATCGGCTTCAACTCGGCCGACGGCTACGACAATGCGATCGGCGGGCAGGTGTTCCTGGGTTGGAAGCCGAACCGGGCGCGGTTGGGCAACATCCAGGGGGCGCTGGAAGTCGGCTACATGAATTCCGGGAGTCTGGATCAGAACCTCGGCGCCGTGAGCACCACGGTCGAGGGGCTCTGGGCCACGGTGGTCGGCACGATGCCGATCAAGGAGCGCTGGAACGCGCTGGCGCGCGTGGGCGCCGACTTCGGCGATGACGACGGACTGATGTGGGGCATCGGCGTGGGCCACGACCTCGGCAAGACGCTCGACCTGCGGGCCGAATACGTGGTACGTGACCATGTCGACTCCATCCAGCTCAACGCCGTCTGGAGACCCTACTGAGCGCCACGCGAGCGCCCGTAGGTTGCAGGGCCGTCGTTCAGCGGCGGCCCTGCAACCCCCAGGTTAGCCGCCGCGGCGCAGGTGCTTGCCGAACAGTCCCAGGAACTGCAGGGCTTCCTGGTTTTCCGGCTGCGACATGATCTTCCAGAGCCCGAGTGCGCCACCGCGTGGGCGTGGCCGGGCGTCGACCTCTTGCGAGGCGGCGACGACCGCCTCGGCGAGACGCACCACCGCCGTCTGTACCTCTTCACGCAACACGAGATCGAGCAGCCGGCTCAGCCCCCCGTTGCGCGTGAGGCGGTCGAGCAGGCAGAGGCCCTCGCCGAAAACCCCCGCGAGACGGCTGATCATCTCGTCGTTGACGGCGTCCTCCATTGACCCCACGACGCGGGCCAGGCGCACGATCCGATCGAGATCGCCATTTTCCACCAGTTCGCTGACGGCGGGCAGCGCCTTGGCCACGCCACTGCGGTTGACCCGATCGAGCAGGTCGATGCCATCGTTTGCCGTCGCGGCAAGGCGCCCGATCATCTCCTCCGACAAGGCGTCCTCGGCGGCCCCCAATACGCGCGCCAGCTGCACGACGCGATCCAGATCGCCGTTCTCAATCAGCGCGCTGATCGCCGGCAGCGCCTGCGCCACGCCGCTGCGGTTGACCCGGTCGAGCAGGTCCAGGCCCTCGCCGAGCGTCGCCGACAGCCGGCCGACCATGTCATCGCTGAGGGCGTCGCGCGCGCTCTCCACCAGCCGCGTCAGCTCGGCCGCCTGCTCGGCGGACGGCGCGGACGAGGTCTTCTCCTTGGGCTGACTCATGGCTCACCTCCGCTCACAGCAGGCCCCGTGCCGAGGCCCAGTACAGCTTGTTGTAGGCCATCTTGAACCAGTGCACGGCCTTCGTCGGCGGCTTGGGATCGGGCGGGTTCTGGTAGTTGAACATGGCATAGGTCGCGCGGTCCTTGCCGGCCTCGATGAAACAGAACACCTTGCCGTCGTAATCGCGTACGCTGACGCCCATCTTCACCATGGCCGCGATGTTCTCGGCCAGGGTGTCGGCCTCGAAGTGAGCCGTGGAACCGGCCTTGCTGATGGGCAGATTGGTGGTGTCGCCCAACACGAAGACGTTCTCGCGCCCCTCCATGTTGAGGCGATGGCGGTCGGTGGGGATCCAACCGCTCGCCCCCAGGCCGTTCTTCTCGATCACCTCCATGCCTTTGTGCGCGGGGATGGTGACGAGCAGGTCGTACTTGGCCTCGGTGCCTTCCTCACTCTTGAGAACGTGCTTCTTGCCGTCGACCTCCTTCATGTTGAACAGCGTCTCATAAGTGATGCCGAGACGGTCGAACTCCGGTGCGGCCCACTTGGCCACGTTCTCCAGGCTGTGCACCCGTCCGATGGGGTAGGTGTAGTGCAGCTGCACCTTGTCCAGGATGCCCCGGTCCTTGAAGTAGTCGTAGAGCATGAAGGTGATTTCGAGCGGCGCCATCGGGCATTTGTGCGGCACGCCGACGGCGATGACCACGCGCCCGCCCTCGAACTCGCGCAGCCGCTTGTACATCTTCAGGGCCGACGCCTCCGTGTAGAACGTCTCGGCATGCTCGGCGAGCCCGGGAATGCCTTCGGGGTTGATGCGCGATCCGGTGGCGATGGCGATGACGTCGTAGTCGTGGGTCTTGCCCGATTTGGTCGTGACCTTGTTGTGGTCGAGGTCAAAGGTTTCCACCGGGTCGACGTGGAAGTCGATCTCCGGCTCCAGCAGGCTGCGCTGGTCGCGGTAGAGCTCATCGGGGGTCATGCGGCCCACCGCAAGGTAGAGCAGCCCGGGTTGGTACATGTGTCGGTCCGACGCCGAGAGCATGGTGATCGTGGTCTTGCCGCTCTTGAGCTCCTGGTGGAGCCGTCGGGCAAGGTTGTTCGCCAGTATGGTGCCGCCCATGCCGCCACCGACGATCAATATCCTCATTGTTTCATCCTCCTAACCTGCAGTGGTGTCGCGTTCCTCGACGGCGAAGCCCAATGGCGCCTTCCCCTGATCGAGCCGGACTGTCGTTATTGTCGCGGTGCTACTTCGCCTTGCGGACCCGGATATGCCAGACGCCGTCCTTCTCTTCGCTACCGACGATCTCGTGCCCCACCTTGTGCACCCATTCGGGGACATCGGCGGCCGAGCCCTGGTCGGTGGAGAGGAGCTCGAGCGTCTCGCCCACCTCCAGTTCCTTCATTTTGGCAATGAGTTCCATCAACGGGCCGGGGCAGAAGCTGCCGCGCGCATCGACGATGGTCGTGTTCTCTTCACTCATGTTCGGGTCCTGAGGTTGGGGGTGGCGGTCGCGAACGCCACGCGTTCGGCATCAAAAGACGAGCAGATGGCCCTCGCCCGCATCGCTCAGAAAGCGGGTCAGGCCGAGCGGGCCTTCCAGTGTCTCTTCCAGATCGCTGGTGCCGGCCTCGAGCAGATCCATTGCCATGGAGCAGGCGTAGATGCTTGCGCCGCCCAGCTCCTTGGCCTGCTCGAAGAGTTGTTTGAAGGGCGGCACGTTCTTCTGTGCCATCAACTCGCCCATCTCGCCTTCGTGGTCGGGCTCGACGGCACGTCCTTTGATGAAAAACGGCAGCGCATTCATGGACAGAAAGACGCTCACCTGGGTGCCGCTGACGGCGGCGGTAGCGGCGGTCATCGCCGCCATCTGGATGCGTTCGTGCAGCCCCGAGACGCACATGATGCTGAGTCGGTCCGACATGGGTCTTCCTCGCGCAGTCAGGTGATGGAGCCTGGGGTGCCCGCTTGCAGGTCGCTCAGCCGGCGCGTCGAGCCGAACGGCCGAGCGCAGGCGCTCATGGGCGGACACCTCCCCGAGGTGGAGAAACAAGAACCGTGCCACTGGCGGTACCGGAAGGGGCGGCATCGCCTTCGAGCATCGGTGAGCACGCGCCGCGCGCGGTTCGGGCCGGCCGCCACTTGTAATCGCCCCTTGCCGGTAGGACTATGGATGTCTGCAAGTCAGGACATGTCATGACAGAGTCTGACAAGGAGGCGGGAATGTCCGAGGAACGCACCGGGGCGCCAACCTGCGAGCAGATCATCGATATCCTGCCCGATCCCTTTGTCGTCATCGATCGCGACTACACCATCGTCGCCGCGAACCGGGCCTATCGGGAGCGCTATGGCGGCGGCTACGCAGGGGGCGTGGTCGGACGCCATTGCTACGAGGTGTCGCACCATTCGCCCGTGCCGTGCAGCCGTAACGGCGAGCACTGCCCTCTGGAAGAGACGCTGCGTTCGCGCTGTGCGACCCAGGTGATGCACGTGCACTACGACGGCAAAGGCCGTACCGAGTACGTGCAGCTGCATGGCACGCCGCTGCTGGACGAGTCCGGCGCAGTCAAGTATATGGGCGAGTATGTCTACCCCATGGACACGCGGCGCGAGCCCGAAGGTGCCCAGCTGGTGGGGCGCTCGCGGGCGCTGTTGCGAGTGACCAGCCTGCTGCAGCGGGTGGCGCCGACGCAGACGACAGTGTTGTTTCTCGGCGAGAGCGGCGTCGGCAAGGAGGAGGTGGCCAAGTACGTCCATCACTACTCACGGCGCGCCGGCGGCCCCTTCGTGGTGGTCGACTGCGGGGTGCTCGGCGAGCAGCTCATCGAGAGCGAATTGTTCGGCCACGAGCGCGGTGCGTTCACCGGGGCGGATCGTCGCAAGAAGGGGCTGTTCGAGGCTGCGCACGGCGGCACCCTGTTCATCGACGAGATCGGCGAGCTGCCGATGCCGCTGCAGAGCAAGCTGCTGCGCGTCCTGGAAACCGGCGCCATACGCCGCGTCGGCGGGACGGAGTACATCAACGTGGATGTGCGGGTGCTGGCCGCCACCAATCGGGACATTCAGCAGATGGTCGAGCGCGGCGACTTCCGTTCGGATCTCTATTACCGCTTGTCGGCGTTCCCGGTGCACGTGCCCCCGCTGCGCGATCGCAAGGACGACATCCCGGCCTTGGCGGAGTACTTCCTGGAGCGGTTGGGCGCGGGTGAGCGTCACGTGCCGCTGTCCCCGGCGGCCATCGAACGCCTGCTCGAGCATGACTACCCGGGGAACGTGCGCGAATTGCGAAACGTGGTGGAGCGTGCGGCAATCCTGGCCGCCACCGATGCGATCCGTGTCGACCACCTGGTGTTCAATGATCTCTCGGGGGGGGCAGGGCAGCGTCGTGCCCAGGGCTCTATGCACCCGTCCCGGCCGCTGCTCGATCGCCGTGGTGTCCGGCTCGAGCGAGGGGCGGTGATCGCCGCCCTGGAGCGTTGCGATGGACATCGCACCCGCGCCGCCCAGCAACTGGGCATCAGCGAGCGCACCCTGTACCGCTATCTGCAATACATGCGGCGTGAGGGCGACGGTTCTTCATAGCCTCCCGCGCTCGGCGGTGCACGGGGTTGCACGGTCTGCTTCAGTGGCCGCTTTGGCGCTCCGGGTCCACGGCGGCGTCCGGCGGCAGGAGGCCGCCCTTGGGCGTCTTCGACGGCTTGAAGCCGGGCCTTTCCTGTGCCGTGGAGCGTCCTTGGCTCGGCCGCTGTGAATGGTACGCCTGGAACTCATTCTCGAAGGCGCTGAATTCGGAGCGCTCGATTGCGCCATCGTGGTTGCGGTCGGCGATGTCGAAGTAGCGGGCCAGCCGTGGCGCGGCCTTCGCCTCTTGAGGCGTGATCCGCCGATCGCCGTCGCTATCGAGCGCGCTGAACCCAGGCGATGCACCGGCACTGTGCTCCAGGGGCGGCGGCGCGGCGCCCTGTCCGGGCGGCCCGGCAGTGGACGCCCCCTGCGCCGCCCAGGCCGCAGGGAGCGACAGCAACAGGCCGACGGTTCCCAACAGAAGCGATTTTTTCAGAAGCGATTGTTGATCTGTCTGCATCTTGCACCTCCAGGGGCGGGTGCCCGGGTGGCGGTGATAGGTTGATACCTGGACTATAGATCGGGGCATTGCCACGGGCGGGCAAGGCGGAGTTGCGGCGGGGAGGCGGCCGCCGACAGAAAAAACCCGCCTGGCGGCGGGTAGGGGGAAATGTTGCTCGGTGGGCGTCACACGCGTCCCTGCGCCGCCGCTCCCCGCGCTCCGTCGCGAGTGAGGTGCCAGTCTACTTTCGCGGCGCCGCTCGAGCCTATTGCGGAAATCCCCTATCCGGGCCGGGGATTGCCCTGCCTTTCTTGCGTGGCGGGCGGCCGCCCTTGCCGATCGAGCCCGTCCGCCCCTAGGATGCGGCATCGCTTTTAGCCGTCGCCCCCCCGCCATGGACTCAGAGTCAAGCTCTCCCCGTTGCAGCGGCCTGCGCGCATTGCCGCGCAGCGTTTGGGCGCTCGGCTTTGTGTCTCTGCTCATGGACACCTCCTCGGAGCTCATCCACAGCCTGCTGCCGGTGTTCATGGTGTCCACGCTCGGCGTCGGTGCACTGGCGGTCGGGCTCGTCGAGGGCGGTGCGGAGGCCGCGGCCATGATCACGCGCGTTTTCTCCGGCGTGCTCAGCGACTACCTCGGCCGACGCAAGCTGCTGGCGGTTCTCGGCTACGGCCTGGCGGCGCTGACCAAGCCGCTGTTCCCGCTCGCGGGCTCGCTCGGCCTGGTGGTTGCCGCACGCCTGCTGGATCGGGTGGGCAAGGGTATCCGCGGGGCGCCGCGCGATGCGCTGGTGGCCGACGTCACGCCCTTGCATCTGCGCGGTAGGGCCTATGGGCTGCGCCAGGGCCTGGACACCATCGGGGCCGTCGCCGGGCCGCTATTGGCGATGCTGTTCATGGTCGTGCTGACCCAGGACATTCGGGCGGTGTTCTGGATCGCGGTTCTCCCGGCGCTCGCCGCGGTCGCGGTGTTGGCGCTGTTCGTGCGTGAGCCGCAGCGGGGGCGCTCCGCTCGCCCCGTGCGTTCGCCGGTGCACATGGCCGACCTGCGGCACATGGGGCAGGACTACTGGCGGCTGGTGGGCGTGGCGGTGGTGTTGGCGCTGGCGCGCTTCAGCGAGGCGTTCCTGGTGCTGCGCGCCAGCGGCCTGGGCCTGTCTCCGGCGCTGGTCCCCGTGGTCATGGTGGTGATGAGCGCCGTGTATTCGCTCAGCGCGTATCCGGCCGGGGCCTGGTCCGATCGGGTGGGGCGGCGCCGCGTATTCGCCTGGGGACTGCTCGCCCTGGTCGTGGCGGACTTGGTGCTGGCTTGGGCGCCGACCATCGGCGCGGCGCTGCTGGGCGTGGGGCTGTGGGGATTGCACATGGGCCTGAGCCAGGGGCTGCTCGCGGCCATGGTGGCGGACTGTGCTCCGGAGCGGCTGCGTGGCACCGCCTTCGGCGTGTTCAACCTGAGTGCGGGCGTGGCCATGCTGGCGGCGAGCGTGCTTGCGGGAGGGCTGTGGGACCGGTTTGGGCCGGGAGCCAGCTTCGGCGCGGGCGCCGGCTTCGCACTGCTTGCGCTGCTGGGCGTGTGGCGGACGGCCTCGTCGAGCCCTGCCGGTCCTGCCTAGTCGGCGGCGGACTCCTCGCGGGCGACGGCCACCAGCAGGCTGCACGGCGCATCGGCGAGGATCGCCTCGTCCACCGCGGCGCGCCACCAGCGCGACATCGCGTTGCGCCGGCGATGGCCGAGCACGATCAGCTCCGCCCCGGTCGCCCGGGCCACCGCGAGTATTTCCTCGGCGGGGTCGCCGCGGCGCAGCGTCGCCTCGGCCTCCAGGCCTCGCGCCCGCAGCCGCTGCAAGCCTTCCTCCAGTACCTGTTCGTAGTGCCCCTGTGCATCCTCCAGCAGCCCGCTGGGCTGCGTCCCCTCCGCGAACAGGATCCCGGGGGAGGGCTGCAGCACGGCGAGCAGGTGGACCGCCGCCCCGCAGCGCGCGGCCAGTTCGGCGCCCTCGCGCAGGACGACGCGTCCGGCGCGGGTGCCGTCATAAGCGAGCAGTATGGTCTGGTACACGGGTCGATCCTGTGTTTAGTCGGCCACCGCCGCGGCCTCCGGCTCTGCGTTGCGTCGGGGGCCTCGCAGCACCAGGAGCAGCGGGGCCGCCGCCAAGGTGATCCACATCATGATACGGAAATCCTGCAGATAGGCGATGGTCAGCGCCTGGCGCGTGAGCTCCGCGTTGAGGGCCGCGGCCCCCGCCGCATGCGTGGCATCCCAGGCCGGGACGTTGCGCAGCGCCTGGTTGAAAGGCGTGAGAAAGGTGGCGAGGGTGGCGTGATTGGCCTGGCCGTGGCGCGTGAGCATGGTCACCATGATGGAGATGCCGATACTGCTGCCCAGGTTGCGCATCAGGCTGAACATGGCCGTGCCCTCGGTGCGATAGCGCGCCGCCAGCGTGGCGAAGCTGACGGTACTCAGCGGCACGAAGATGAAGCCCAGGCCCAGCCCTTGCGTGATGCCGGTACGCACGATATCGGCGGGGCTGGTGTCGGCGGTGAAACCGCTCATCTCCCACAGGGACAGCGCCGTGAGCATCAGGCCCGCCAACATGACGGCGCGTGTATCCACGCGTCCCGACAGCACCCGGCCGAAGAGGAGCATCGCCGCCATGGTGCCGATGCCGCGCGGTGCCAGCACGAAGCCGGTGGTGATCACGGGATAGCCCGCCAGCCCCTGCAGGAAGGGCGGCAGCAGGGCGAGGGTCGCGAGCAGGATGATACCGATGAGGAAGATGAACACCAGGCCCAGCGCGAAATTGCGGTCGCGGAACAGCCCTGGCTCGATGAAGGGCCGCTCGGCGGTGAACATGTGCACCAGGAACATGTACAGGAACAGCCCCGCGAGCACCGCCTCGGTCAGGATCTCCGTGGACGCGAACCAGGCCTGCGACTGGCCCCGGTCGAGCATCAGTTGGAAGGCGCCGATGGCCAGGCTGAGCAGCGCAAACCCGAAGATGTCGAAGGGCCGGCCCGGGTCGCGATCGGTCTCCGGCACGAAGGCCATGATGCCCAGCAACGCCATCAGGCCGAAGGGCAGGTTGATGTAAAACACCCAGCGCCAGTTGTAGTATTCAGTGAGGTAGCCCCCCAGCGTCGGACCGAGGATCGGCCCGACCATCACTCCCACGCCCCACAGTGCCATGGCCGAGCCGTGCTGCTCGCGCGGGTAGGTATCGAGCAGCACCGCCTGTGAGAGCGGCACCAGCCCGGCGCCGAACACCCCCTGCAGGATGCGGAACACCACCAGCTCCGGCAGCGAGGTTGCCGCGCCGCAGAGCATCGAGGCGAGCGTGAAGCCTATGACCGCCCACATGAACAGGCGCCGGCGTCCGAAGCGGGCGGCCAGGAACCCGGTCGGCGGCGTCATGATGGCCGCGGCGATGATGTAGGAGGTCAGCACCCAGGCGATCTGGTCCTGGGTCGCCGACAGGCTTCCCTGCATGTGCGGCAGTGCGACATTGGCGATGGTGGTGTCCAGCGCCTGCATGATCGTCGCCAGCATGATGGAGACGGTGATCAGCCCGCGCCGCTGCGGCGTGTTCTCCGCCGCCGGGAGTGCCGCCATCAATGCGCCCCCGTGCGCGCCTGCGCCGGCCCGCCGCCGAACCAGTCGACGACGCTCCGGGCGAAGGCGGGCAGCGGCCGATGATGGCCGGTGTCGATCTCCACCTGGGTGCTCATGCCCGCGCGCAGCGGCGGGGCATCGGGCTGCGCCTGGATGGCGATGCGCACCGGGATGCGCTGCACCACCTTTACCCAGTTGCCCGTCGAGTTCTGCGCCGGCAGGACGGAGAATTCCGCCCCGGTGGCCGGACTGAGGCTCTGCACGGTGCCGTGCCAGTGCCGGTCCGGATAGGTGTCGATATGCACGTCGACCGGCTGGCCCGGCCGCACGTAGGTGAGGGCGGTCTCCTTGAAGTTGGCCTCGATCCATACGTCGCGGTCGGCCACCAGGCTCATCACCGGGGCGCCGACCTGCACGAGCTGGCCACGCTCGGGGGTGTTGCTGGCCACGCCGGCGAAGGGCGCCCGCACGGCGGTGTGCTCGAGGTCGAGCGCCGCCTGGTCGCGGGCCGCCTGGGCTTCCTGGAAGCGGGGCTGCTGTTCCACGGGCAGATCGGGGTCGCCGCCGAGCTGGGCACGCAGCTGAGCCAGCTGCTGCCGGGCGACGGAGATGCGCTGTTTGGCGGCGACGACCTGGTGCTGGGCCTCGTCCAGCCGCGTCTGGGAGGCGACCTGCCGCTTGGCGAGGTCCGCCTGCCGCTGGTATTCGCGCTCGGCGAAGCGCCGATCGGCCACGGCGAGGTCGAGTTCCTCCTGCTTCTGCGTATAGTTGGTCTTCAGCCCGGCGAGCTCGGCGCGCAGGTCGCTCAGGTTGGCCTCCGCCTTGGCGAGGGCGATGCGGAACGGGCGTGGGTCGATGCGAAACAGGACCTGGTCACGCGTCACGTGCTCGTTCTCTGCCACCGGAATGGAGGCGATGCGCCCGGCGACTTCGGCACCGATGGCGACCTTGTCGGCTTTGACATAGGCGTTCTCGGTGCCCACGTAGCGGCCGCCGGTCACGTAGAGATAGGCGGCGAGGAGGGCCACCAGCAGTGGGCCGCCCAGCAGCAGAATGCGGCGCAGACGGCGTCGCCGCGGTGCGCGTACCGGCTCTGCCTGTGCCGAACGCTCGCTCTCCTGGGGCGGGCGCTCATGCCGGTCATCGCCTGCGGGCGAGGGCGTCTCGGTCGGCTTGTCTCTGGCCTCGATCTCACTCATGGCGAATACGGGTCTCGGTGTCAGCGGTCGCCGGAGCA
Organism: uncultured Gammaproteobacteria bacterium; assembly: GCA_963779865.1. Taxonomy (GTDB): domain Bacteria; phylum Pseudomonadota; class Gammaproteobacteria; order CAVZZX01; family CAVZZX01; genus CAVZZX01. Next base: position 186,422 of record CAVZZX010000003.1, read on the forward strand.
TTGGCTGCGGCGCGGATCAGGTTTTGTTTGAGCGTGCAGAGCAGGTCGACAACCTGCGCGCGCTGGGGCGCGCTGAGCCCGGCCAGGGCGTCCTGCCGGGTGAGGCCGGCGGCGGCCTCCATCTCGACGAGCAGCGGCTGTGCCGCTTCGGTCAGGTATAGGCGAGAAACGCGCCGATCGGCTGCATCCCGGCGTCGTTCCACCCAGCCGGCGGCTTCCAGGCGATCGATCAGCCGGGCCAGGGTGATCGGGCGAACCTCGATGAGCTCGGCAAGCGAGGCCTGATTGATGCCTTCGTTGAGCCGCAGATGAACCAGTGCACGCCACTGCGCCTGCGTGAGACCGAGCGCGCTCACGCGTCGATGGAAGTTATGGCGCATCAGCCGCGCGACCTCGTGGATCAGAAATCCCACGCTTCGTGCCGGGTCTTCATTCTTCATCGGGACGCCTGTGTAAACGGTAAGCGAATGTGATTATAAGCAATGCTTACTAAATTTCAAGGCGCGCACACGCCGGCGGCCCCAAGGCTCGATGCCAGACTGTCGGTAGCGCAAACGACGGCAAGGAGGGCCTCTTGGATGCCGGGCTGATCATGGGCCCCGTGCTGCTATTTCGCGGCCTGCGGGGGGAGACGCTGCACCTGTGTGCGCTCTCGGTGACCGAGGACGGGCAGCCGGGCGATTTGGACGTCGCGGGCGGCGGGCGCTTTCGCGCCGAACCGCTCCTGCGGCTGGGTGGGCAGACGCTGTGGCGGCATGCATTTCAGCTGCCGGCGGCCGCCGGTGCGAAGTGCTATCGCCTCGCCGGGCGGTCCCATCGTGTGGTGCCGCCCCCGGCCGCGCGCCCCCGGCTCCTGTTTACCGCGTGCAATGGGTCCGAGGCGCCCGGGGACCTTCCCGAGCGTCCGCAGGAGCGGCTGCGCCCGTGGCGCATGATTGCGCGGGCGCACGCCCGTGAGTCCTTCCATCTGCTCATCCAGGGCGGCGATCAGATTTATGCTGACCAGGTCTGGCACGCGCACCCGCGCCTGGCGCCCTTGAAGGCCGATCGCGAGGCAGCGGCGAAGGCCGAATTCACCTCGGCCATGGGCGATGCGGTGTATGCCCACTATTTCCAGCGCTACGTGGAGAGCTGGGCGGAGCCGGGGATTGCCGAGGTGATGGCCACGGTGCCCTCGGTGATGATATGGGACGACCACGACATCATCGATGGGTGGGGCAGTTGGGCGCCGCGCCTGCAGGCCTCGCCGGTGTTTCAGGGCATCTATGCCGCGGCGCGCCGCGCCTTTGCGGCCTTCCAGCTCGGGCTGCGCCCGGACGAAGCCTTGCCTGAGGGCTTCCTCGACCCCACCGGCGGCCACTACGGGTGGCTGTACCGCATCGGTAGAACCGCGCTGTACGCGCCGGACCTGCGCAGCGAGCGCACCGAGACGGCGGTGATGGGGCCGGCGGGCTGGCGCGGATTGGATAGTGCCCTGCAGCAGGCACACGCCTGCGACGACCTCTTTGTGGTCTCCTCCGTGCCGCTGCTCAACACGCCGCTGCGCGTCCTGGAGCGGTTGCACTTCGCAGTGCCGGGCCACCAGTTCTTCCAGGACGACCTTCGCGATCAGTGGCAGTCTTATGCCCATGCCGAAGAGTGGGCGCGTTTCACCTCCGCTCTGCTGCGCTACCGGCGTGCCACGGGGGCGCACGTCACCGTCCTGTCCGGGGAGATCCACTTGGGCGCCTTCGGCGTGCTGGATGCCCCCGACGGGCCCATCATCCAACTGACCTCGTCCGGCGTGACGCATCCCCCGCCCCCCTGGTTGGTCGCGCGGCTGATGGGACTCGCCGCCATGCCACGGCACCGGATCGCCGACGTGGCGCAGTTCCGGATGCGGCCGGTGCCCGGCTTCGGCGTTCGCTACCTGGACCAGCGTAACTGGCTGGTGCTAGCGCCTGCCCCCGGCGAGGGCTATGTCGCACGCTGGTGCACCGAAGGGCGCGGCGAGGGTCCCCCGCTGCCCTTGCACGGCGGCTGACAGACCCGGCAGCGGCCTGCGCCGGGCTGCCGCGACCGAGGACGCGACGGCGGGCGCATGCGGGTTTTTCCTGACGGCGGGCCGCGGGAAAGGCGTCTAGGCTTTTGCATGTAGGCAGTGGGGAAAACAGGGATGAGGGGGAGAAGGTCGAGCCAGGGACGGCTCAATTATCCTGCCAATACCTTGTCTCGTTGCGCATCGGCTGCGCCTTACCCGGCCTTCGGCAAAAAACTTCGGGCAAAAAAAACCGCCTGTCGGGATGTGGGGTGGGGGAGGTGACAGGCGGAAATTGGGGACTGGCTTGGGCAAAAAAATGCCCCACTGCTACATGCGCGGGGCTCCTTCTGCCGAAATCCTCATATCGCACCCTCCATGGTATCTGTCACTCCGCGTCCTTGCGGATTGACTCAAAGTCTAGAACACCTTCGCGCCGATGCAATGCCAGGTGGCGATTTGGCGATGCGGCTCAGGCGGCCCGGGAGCGCTCGCCCTGTGCCGGTGCACGCCGCCGCAGGAACCGACCGATGGCCCCCCGCACGTCCGTCTCCTCGGTCGCCAGGCTGAGCGCCGCACCGTTGTGCTCGGCGCGGGCCACCCGGGCCCGTACGCTAATTGGGACCGCACCGAGCATGAAGCAAACCCGAACGCGCCCGTGGGCGGGCAGTGGGCATCCCGCGGGCAGCCGCAGGTACATCCCGCTCGCGCTCAGGTCGCGCATCTTTCCGGTAATCAGCCGGTGCTCGTCGGTGTGCAGCACGACGTTGCGGAGCAATGTCGTGCGCGTGGACTCACGAGTGTCCATGGCGAACCTCCCCCCCTGTGTCATCCCGAACCTTGTTCTTGCCGACGCGTTTCGAGGCCGCGCCTTTCCTATCAAGTAAAGCAGACAGCGGCCGTCGGCGCGGCGCTGACCGGGCGGGGGCTTCGCCGGCGGCCTGTCCCTACGCCGTCGTCGGCCAGCGCTCGGCCGCCTTTGTGTGAAGCGGTTCTGGATTGCGCGGCAGCCACGCCTTAGGATGGGCCCGTATTCCTTCGGCCGGGAGCGGCGCGTGCTGCGATGAAAATGAAGACCGGAGTCGGCGAGCTGCAGATGGGCATGTACGTCTGCGAGCTGGATCGGCCATGGCTTGGCACCCCGTTTGTCTTCCAGGGGTTTCGCATCACCAATGAGGACGAGCTGCGCCAGCTGCGCGAGCTCTGCGCGCATGTGTGGGTCGATGCCGAGAAAGGCGTCGCGCCACGGCCGCGGCTGGGGCTGGTCGCCGCCGGCGAGGGTGAGCCGGTGCACAGCAGCCGTCCGCGCCCGTATCTCACCCCGGTGGAAGACGAATTTCCGCGTGCACGGGCGGTGTTCGCGGACGCGAAGCGGCACCTGGAGAAGGTCTTCGACGAAGTGCGTCTAGGTCACGCCTTCGACGTGGCGGACGCGCGCGCGGCGATATCCGGCCTCGTCGAGACCGTCATGCGCAACCCCAATGCCCTGCTGCTCCTCAGCACTCTGCAGGCCCGCGACACCGGCGCGGCCGGACATTCGCTCAACGTCTCCGTGTTCTCACTGGTCTTCGGGCGCTTTCTCAACCTTGGCGAAGAGGCGCTGGCCGACATCGGCCTCGGGGCGATGTTGCATGACATCGGGGAGATCCGCCTGCCGGAGGAGGTGCTCAGCGCTCGCGGGCAGGCCGGCTCCGAGGCGGCGTTGCAGATGCAGACGCATACGCGCCTGGGCGCCGATCTCCTCGAGCAGACTGCCGGAATCCCGCGCAGTGCCGTGGAGATCGCGCGCGCGCACCACGAGCGCGCGGCGGGGAACGGCTATCCGCAGCGGCTGAGCGGCGAAGACATCCCTTTTTTCGCGCGCATCGTCGGTTTGGCGGATGTCTACGAGAGCCTCACCGCCGGGCGCGAGGGCCGGGTGCCGATGAACCCGACCGATGTCCTCAAGAGCATGTACGACTGGCGGGACCGGCTGTTCGAGGCCGCGCTGGTGCAGAAATTCATCGAATGCCTGGGCATTTACCCGGTGGGCTCGGTGGTGAAGCTCAGCACCGGCGAAGTCGGTGTGGTGATCGCCGACAATCCCGGAAAGCGTCTGCTGCCCAAGCTCATGCTGGTGCGCAGCCGCGCCGGCAAGCCCGTGCAGCCGCCGCGCATCATCGACCTGGCGCTGTATGTATCCGCCGAAACCGGGCGCCGCTACGAGATCAAGAGCGTCCACAGCCCGGACGAATTCGGTGTCGACCTGAGCGGACTGGTGCTGCGCGAGATGCCCATCCCCACCCGCCCGACCGGCGGCGCCTAGTCTGCTGCCGCGTTCGCCAGACCGTACACGCGGACCGGCGGCATCTCTTCTGCGCCGCGCAGCCGGTGGCGACCCAGCTCGCGCAGGGCCCGGCGCATCGTCGCGGGCAGCCGCCTGTAGACGGCCTCGGAGACCAGGAGATCCACGCCCAGTCGCTTGGTCAGGCCGTCGAGCCGTATGGCGGTGTTCACCGTCTCGCCGACGAAGGTGTATTCATACCGCTCGGCCGAGCCGAGCCGCCCCGCCACAGCACGACCGGCATGGATGCTGATCCCCGTATCCAGCCGTCGGTGGCCCGCCTCCCGATGGGCATCCACGTGCGCGCGAATCGCCTGCGCAGCGTACAACGCCCGCTCTGGCGCCCGCTCGAGATCGTCGAGCCCGAAGATGGCCAGCACCGCATCGCCCAGGAATTTGTTCACCAGACCGCCGTGTTCGGCGATGGTTGCCACCACGCGCGAGAAGTAGGCGTTGAGCAGGAACAGCACCTCCTCGGGGGCGGCGCGTTCGGCGAAGCTGGTGAAGCCGCGCAGGTCGCAGTGCAGCACCACGACTTCATGCTCCTGGGTGGCCGCCGTAGCGGTGCCCGCCACGGGCGGGACAAGAAGGGTGCGCATCACTTCGGCTCCGACGCTGCGCTCCAGGGTGTCGAGCACGCGTTGCTTCTCGCGCAAGCCGGCCACGATGCGGGTCAGCAGTACCGCGAAGTCATCGTCCTCCCGCGCCGTCGCGGGCAGCGTGAGCTTGTTCTCTGCCACTTGCCGGAGCAGCGCGATGTGCCGCTCCAGCCTTTGCTGCAATGCCCGCGCATAACCGTCCCCCGCGCGCAGGGCGAGCGCCCATGGCGGGAGGCTGAGCACGACGGCGTCGAGCAGAAACAGGCGCGGCTGGAGGCCGGCGCCATCGGGCAGTCGCGCCAGCAGGCGGGCGAGATGGTCATACAGCGCCAGTGTGGTGCAGCCGATGGCGATTCCGGCCGTCAGCGCGCCCATCCACGCGAAACCCCAGCGCAGCGGCGGCTCGGCCGGTCCGCGCAGGGTGAGATCCAGCGCCGCGAAATAACCGATGAGCACGGTGGCGGCCGCGAGGCGCAGGCCGGGCGCAACGGGATGGGGGGACCACAGCGCCAGCGCTGCGAGGATCCCGGCGCCTGCCGCGACGTACAGCGCCCAGTCCGCGGCGAACAGCAGTGCGGCGCGCGGCCGGCCTCGGGCGTGGCGCACAAGGCGCCGGTGCAGGCGGCCGCGTGCGATCAAAACGAGGGCCAGCGGCAGCGCAATGCTCAGGAACAGCCGGGCGAGCAGCTCCGGCGAGAGGGTCGGGTAGAGGCTTTGCGAGGCATAGGCAGTGAGCGCCAGAACGGCGAAGCCGGCGTGCCATGCGGCAGCCGGCTCGAGTCCACGGGCGAGCGGCCGCTCGCTCAGAACGGGTACAGCGGTGCACACGGCATTCTGCCGCGAAGCTTCTGCTGCAGCCATGAAGGTGACATTGCTCCACCGGTGCCAACTTGACTTAGGTTAACCCGGATCGATATCCAGATTGGGAACCAGGTCTCGGAATTCGCCAGTCGGCCGTGTGGTGGGGGGAGGGGCCGCGGCGGGCGGCGCAGGTGAGTTCTCAGCAGGTGGGTTGGGCTGCGAGATAGTTGGGCGAGAACCGGCTCGCCTGTCGCAGCGCGTCGACATCGGGGAGAAGCACCTTGCCGCTCTCAAACTGCACCAGCCCTGCCATCCGCAACTCACGAAAGGTTCGGTTCACGTGCACGGCGCTCAGCCCGAGGAGATCGGCGAACATCTCCTGAGTCAGGGGGCAGTCAAAGTGAGCAGGCTGCTCCCGAGCGAGTCCGAGCGGCTTGAGACGCTGAAACAGCTCCAGGAGCAGGTGACCGATGCGCTCGAAAGAGCTGCGGCGGCCGAGCCGCAACACGTGTTCGCCCAATATCGTCTCGCGGCGCCTGGCCCCGCGGTAGATGGCCAGGGCAATGGCCGGACAAGAGCTGGCCAACGCATAGACCGCCGCCGGTTGCAGCGCGAACGCCTCGATCGAGGTCGTGCTCGCGACAAAGTGTTCGGACATCGGGAACAGTGCGGCGTCGATGCCGATCGTGTCGCCGGGCAGGACAATGTCGAGGATCTGCCGACGGCCGTCGTCCAGCGCCTTATAGCGCACGCCCCAGCCGCGGGCGATCACGAAAGCGGTCCGGTGCGGTTGGTTTTCCGAGACCAGAACCGTGCGCGGCGCGATGGTGCGGGTTTCTTCGATGAGCTCCCTGAGACGGTATGCGTCTTTTGCAGGGAGGCCCAGCAGCGTCTCCAGTGGTTGGCTCGTCAATTCCGCGTCGCATGCTTGTTGTTGGTTCGAGGCGGAACGATTATGAGGGAGGCGCGCGAAGCGAGCCTTAACATACTTTAGTCGTGGCGGCGCGGCAGGGGGGAGACGCAGGCGCGGGCGCTCGCGAGCGGCCTGCTGTCAGTGCCGACGGCGGCCGCCGCGCCGGGTGGTCGGCGGCCACCCGGTCGAGTCAGGTCGTGGCGCGCTGCCAGGCGTCCTGGAGACGCACGGCGAGACGGGGCAGCTGATGCGCGACTTCGGCGAAGCGCAGCCACTCGTCGGCGTTCACGGCGCCACCCAGGGTTTGCATCTCGGCTTCGAGCAGGGCCGCGGCCTCCTCGAGCTGCAGCCGCGTCGGCCAGCCCATCGCGAGCCGGTCGGCGGTGGCCAGGCAGAAGACGACCCGAGAGAAGGGATCGAGGAAGCGATTCAGGAAGCGGCTGGCCTCGGGGTAGGCCTGGCGCAACTCTTCGATGAGGGCGAGGATGCGGTCCAGGCAGCGATAACGCAGCAGCGTGAAGGAGCCTTCCTCGAGCTCCTGGCCCAGCGTCGCCAGCTCGGCGGAGGCCCGCCGCCGCGTGGGGCAGGCATAGGTATGGGCGAGCGCCTCCAGCTCGTAGAGCTCGCGGGGGAGTGCTCGCGTGGAGAGCATTACGGTCCAATCCAGGGGCTTCATGCGGCGTTCATCTCTTGCTGCTGCCGCCGGCCGAAGTGTTTTGGCCGGTCGCGAAGATGGTATCCATCCCCGCCGACCGGCGTCGCGAACGGTGTCGCAGAACACGGGCCGCACGCCGCCGGGTGCCCAGCGCGGCCGCCGCGCCGTCGTACCCCCGATCAGAATCCCCTGATAGACGCCGCGGATAGGCCCCCTCAGACCGCCGTCCAGGCTGTTGCCCGGCCTCTGGTCAGAACAGGGCCGCGGACATCTTGCTGCGGTAGCGGTGTACCAGTTCGCCCTCGTTGCCGAGCAGCTCGAACACCTTCAGCAGGGCCTTGCGCGCGGCATCGTCCCCCCAGCGGCGGTTGCGCTGCATGAGCTGGAGCATCTGGTCCATCGCCCGTTCGTAGTCGCCCAGCAGTACGTAGCGGGCCCCGAGCTGATAGCGCGCCTGCGCGTCGTCGGGGTCGGCGACGAGGCGTTCCTCGAGCACCGCCGCCTCCGGCGCCTGCGCCGCGGCATTGGCGAACTCGACCCGCGCCATCAGTTCGCGCGCGACCGCCTCGGTCTGTATGTCGATGGGCAGGCGCTCGAGGATCTCCTGCGCGGCGGCCACATCGCCCTCGCGCAGAAACAGCTCGGCCGCCTGTAGCTGCACGCGGTAGTTCTCCGGGTCCAGCGTCAGGGCCTGGCGCACCAGGTCGAAGGCGCGTTCCCGCTGCCCCCCTTCGTAGAGGGTGAGCCCCTGCTGAAACAGCTGGTCGGACTCGCGCTCGACGTGCCGCTCGATGAAGGCGCGCAGCTGCCCTTCCGGCAGGGCGCCCATGAATTCGTCGACCATCTGCCCGTGACGAAACAGCTTTACGGCGGGCACGCTGCGCACGCCATATTGCATGGCCAGGCCCTGCTGTTCGTCGATATTGACCTTGGCCAGGCGCACCTTGCCCTGATAGGACTCGGCAACCTGTGTGATGAGCGGAAGCAGCACCTGACACGGGCCGCACCAGGAGGCCCAGAAGTCGACCAGCACCGGCGCCTGGCGCGAGGCATCGAGAACGGCGCTCTCGAAGTCCTGCTCGGTGACGTCGTAGACGTAGGCTGTCTGATCCATGTGGAAAACCCTTTTTCTTTGCAGAGAGGCGGCCGTGTGGCGGCGCTAGAGATGGGGATTGGCCGCGCCGATTTCAAGCGCGACGCTGTGCAGCCCCGCGCAGGCGGTGAACAGCAGCAGTGCCTTGAGGGGGCGCTCGGGCCAGAGCTTCGCGACCCCCACGGCATACAGGCGCATCTGCTGCTCGTAGTGCACGGCGTAGTCGGCAAGCGCCTCGGCACGCACATCCGCCCGTGTCTTGTAGTCAATCAACCAGGCGCCGTCCGCGCCCAGCAGCAGTCGATCGAGGACCCCATGCACGAGGGCGCCGTCGTGCTCGTAATAGAGCGGGACCTCGTTGTAGGCGCTCTCGTAGCCCCGTCCGTCGAAGAGGAAGCCCAGCCGCGGATCGCCATGCACGCGCTCGGCCTCCTCGCCCCAGCGGTGCACTTGGGGATCCTCCGGCCCACGCCCCAGCTCGGCTGCGACCTGGCGGCGCAGCCGGGACGGATCGGCCGCGTCCGGCGCGGCCTGCGGGCCGTGCGTGCGCCCATCCCGACGGCTGAGCAGGTCCAGAAAGCGGTGGATGGCGATCCCGCGCTGTCGTGCGTCTTCGGCCATCGCCCCGCCTCGCGCCAGGCGCGGTGTCACCGCCAGGCTCGGGGCGATTTCGCGGAACAGCGGCCGGGTGACCAGCGGGCGGCCGAGCGCGGCATCTACCGCGGCGGGCGCGGGGTGCGCCCGGGCGCGCGCCTGCGCCACCGGTTCGAGTTCGGGCGGCGGCAGGTGCTCGGCAAGGACGTGGGGCGCCTCGACCTGTGCGGGGTCGAGCTCGTGCCGGCGCGCGATCGCCCCGTACCAGCCCTGCTCCTCGCCGCGTTTGTCACGGCAGCCGGAGACATACAGCGCCTGGGCAGCGCGGGTGACGGCGACGTAGAGCAGGTTGGCCTCCTCACGCGCCTGCTCGGCTGCGCGCCGCTCCAGTACTGCGCGGGTGGTCGCGTCCTGCTGATCGCGGCGTCCCACCAGCAGGAAGGTGGCGGGCCGGGCGCTGTGCACCGGCCACTCGACCGCCGCCTCGTGGGCGCGCGCGTCCACTGGCACGGCCGCGGCATCGGCGAGGAACACAATCGGCGCCTCCAGTCCCTTGGCGGCATGGATGGTCAGCACCCGCACGCGTTCGCCGACGGCCGGCGTGGCCTCGTCGGGGGCGTCCTGCGGCCGCTCACGCAGGCCGCGCAGACTGAGCAGAAACTGGCTGAGGCTGGGATAACGCCCGCTGTCGATCTCCAGAGCGAGCTCGAGAAAGCGATTCAGATTGCCCTCGACCCGCTCACGCAGATGCGGCGGGCTGGCCGCCCGGTAGCGCGCGAGCAGATTGCCTTCACTGTAGATGCGATCGAGCAGGTCGTGCGCGGGCAGGCGGCCCGCCAGCGCTTGCCAGCGCGCGAGGTGCGCCTGCGCCCGGCGCAGCGCACTGCCCTCAGGCTGTGCCGCGGCGGCATCGGCGAGGCGCTGCATCCAGGTTGCGCCCGGCGTGCCGGCCAGGCACATCAGGTCCTCGTCGGAGGCGTCGAACAGCGGCGAGCGCAGGACGGTGGCGAGGGCGATGTTGTCGAAGGGCGTGACCAGCGTGCCCAGCAGGGCCACCATGTCGCGCGTCTCCAGGCTCTCCAGCAGGGTGCCGCGTTCGCTGCCCAGATAGGGGATGGCGGCCTCGCGCAGCGCGCGCTCGTATTCCCCGGCATGGGTGCGGGTGCGCAGCAGGAGCATGACGTCACCGGCCCCGAGCCGGTGGGCCTCGCGTCCGGCGCCCACCGTGGGCGGGTCCTGCAGCAGCCGATGGATCTCCGCGGCGATGGCGACGCCCTCGCGGTAGTGGCGGTCGTCGCTGCGCTCGGCCCGCGGCTCGGCAAGGGGATCGCGCAGGGCCGCCTCCGCCGCGGCGGGCGCCTCTTCCGCGGTGACGGGCGGCAACAGCAGCACACGGCCCCACAGCTCCTCGCGGTGGGTCTTGTGCGGCAGGAAGTCACTCAGGCGTGCGTGCAGCTCACCTTCGCCGAACAGGCGGTTGACGAAGTCGATGATGGCCGGCGACGAGCGCCAGGAGGTATCCAGCGGACAGCTGCGGGCCGCGAGGTGCTCGGTGAGCCACTGCGCCGCATGGCCGAACAGGCGCGGCTCGGCGCGCCGGAAGCCGTAGATGGACTGCTTGGCGTCGCCGACGAGGAACACGCTGCGGGCGCGTTCGCTGGCGCCGGCGGCCAGCTCCTCGAGCAGTGGCAGGAGCAGGCGCCATTGGGTGGGATTGGTGTCCTGAAACTCGTCCACCAGCAGATGCTCGATGCGCTGGTCGAGCTTGAACTGCACCCAGGCTGCGTTATCGCCCTCGCTCAGGAGGCGATAGCTCATCCATTCCAGGTCGGCGAAGTCGAGCAGTCGCCGCTCGCGCTTGAGCCGCTGATAATGCTCCAGCAGCCGCGTGCCGGCGCGATACCAGGCGGCGCAGGCAGCGAAGGTGGCCTGGCGGGCAAGCGCGTCCTCCAGCGCGTGGAGCTCTGCGCACAGGCGCTCGTGCAGTTCCAGGAACTCCTCGACCCCGGCGCCCCCGAGGGCTTTGGTCAAGGTCTGGCTGGCCTTGCGGCTGCGCGGGTCGCCCTTCTGGGTGAGGAAGGCCGTGCGCACCTGCGCAAGGCGCGCCCGGGCCGGATCCGTGGACGTCAGGGCGGTTTCGATCAGGGCCGCGTGCTCGGCGTTGGTGCGTGCGCTGGGGTGGCCGCGCAGCAGCTCCGCAAAACGGCCGAGCGCGTGTCGGCGCTGCGCATCGGCCCACCAGGCCGTGAGGGGATCGGCCTCGGGGTCCACGTCGAGCAGGCTGCGCAGGCGGTCGGTCGCGGCACGCAGCGGATGCTCTTCCCCGTGGACGTAGGCCCACCAGTCGCTGCGATGCTGGAGGAAGGCGAGCAGGGCAGCGCGCGTGCCCGCGACGCTCCCGCAACGGGCGAACAGCGCCTCCAGCGCGGCGGCGATGGGGTCGTCGGGGCGGCGCGTCGCCTCCTCGAACAGGGCGTCCCAGGCCTCCTGCTCGAGCCCGCCGGTGCGTTCCACGAGCTCGAAACCGGGGGGCACGTCGGCCTCGAGCGGGAAGCGGCGCAGCAATTCCTGGCAGAACGCGTGGAAAGTGGTCGTTTGGACCGGCCGTTCGGCCCGCATCAGGTCCTCGAACAGCCCGCGGGCGCGTTGCCGCAGAGCGGCGTCCGGGTGCGCCACGCCCACATGGCGCAGGCTCGCGTCCAGCTCGGCGTCGGCCAGCGCGGCCCAGTCGAACAGGCGGCGCGCCAGGCGTTCCTGCATCTCGGCCGCCGCCTTGCGGGTGAAGGTGATCGCCAGGATGGCATCCGGACGCACGCCGCCGAGCAGAAGTCTCAACAGACGCGTGACCAGCAGGTAGGTCTTTCCCGACCCGGCCGACGCCTGGACAGTGGCATTCAGGGCGGGTGAGCGGGGATCGGCTTCGCTCGGCATGGCGAGAGCATACTGTCCGCGCCGCCCATCGGTAAAGCGGGCGCGATCGCGTGGCACGACGCCTCGGCGATGCGATTTATTTTGTAGGGATCCATTGTCACTTCGTGTAGGGATAGGACTACAAAGCCTGTCAGCCTATTGCTGACAATAATTTGACGTATGAATGTAATGTATTGATACGAAGTGATTAATTCTGCTCACGCGGCGCCTTCCACAGCGCTGACGACCCTTGCCCTCGCGTCGGCACCATGTTTGCGAGGACGATCGGCTCTGTTAGTCTGAGTTCGCACGTTGAGGTTTACACGGGACGCCACGCAAGGGACTCTTCGCAAGGACAGCGGCATCGCAGGGAACTGATGAGGGCAGGGACGCCCTTCATGGATGGCCTCACCCCAGTTGCCAAGGAACGCTCGCACTGCCGCAGGAACAACAATCGGCTCAAGTGAACGGGTGGGATGCCCGGAGGGAACTTGGGCGGTCTGCGGACCGCCTTCTTTATTTTCGGGTGCCGGCCCTCGGTGTTTCGCCCGTCTCTACCCCCCCCGCTACGGCGTCAGAATGCGCCTGCGCGCCGCCACCGGCTAGGTGGGGAGCGCGGCCTCGTCCTCGGACCATGCCTGGCGCCGACACAGCCCTGACATCTCACAGCGTCCGCACACCGTGCTGTCGCCCCAGGCCGGCAGGGCACGGCCACCGGCCGCGGCCTCCAGCACGCCCTGCAGGCGCCGTTCGGTGGCGGCGGCCAGCGCCGCCAGCTCCTCGTCCTCCAGGGCCGTGCGGCCGCGCACCGGCGCATCGTGCAGCGCGAGCAGCTCGACCCGGGCCACCGGCCCGAGTCCCAGCCCCTGCGCGAGCAGGGCATAGACCGGCAGTTGCACCGACTCGCCGCTGCGCACCTCACGGTCGCCCGGGCTCATGCCGGTCTTGTAGTCGAGCACCGCGATCCCCGCGGGTCCGCGATCCACGCGGTCGAGTCGACCCTTCAGCCGGCATCGGCCGTTCAGGGGGCGTTCGGCCTGCACTTCGACCCCCGCCACCTGCCAGTCGGCGGCGCGTGCGATCTGCCAGTCCACGTAGGCGGGGATGAGGGCCCGCCAGCGCTGCAGCCAGGCGCGGTGGAGAAAGTTGTCTTCCACGTCGCGCGAGAACACGGCCGCGGACACCTCCTCCAGCAGCGCCACCGCCGCGTCGCGAACATCCTCCTGCAGACGTCCCTGGAACGGCCCCGGCAGGCCAGCCACACCGCCATGGAACGCCTCCAGGCAGCGGTGCACGCGCTGCCCATAGTCGCTCGATTGCAGGACCTCGCGCACCGTTTCGCTGGGGGCCAGCTCCAGGCAACGGGCGGCGAAGAACTGATAGGGGCAGTCCATGAGCTGCTGATAGGCGCTGGCCGAGATGCTCGGCGGCAACAGGCTCTCGGTAATACACACGGCCGGGGCGGGGCGGGGGCGAGGCAGTGCAGCAGTGTCGGCGCGAAAGACGGCGGCCTCCGGCCGGCGGGCGAGCGCCGCCAGGCCGCCGTCCGCGAGGCGCTCGCCCCAGCCGAGCTCGTGGAAGGCCTGCAGCCGTTCCAGCCAGGGGCTGGGCGGCACCGCCTCGCCGTCTTGCTCGCGCCGCACGGTGACCAGGACTTCGGGCGCCGCCTCCAGCAGCCGACGGAAATGATAGAAGGATTCGCTCTGGCGCTCGCGGTTGGTGGGCAGGCCGAGCTCGCGGCGCACGGCGTTGTTGAAGAAGGGCGAGTGCGCGTCACCGCCCGGCAGGTGTTCGCGCGTGGCACCCGCCAGGATGAGCCCGTCGAAGCACTGCAATGCGCTCTGGCGCAGACCGAGCAGGAACACCGGTCCGGCGCCCGCCCCGGTACGGAAATGCGCCTGCTCCAGCGTGCGGCCGAGCCAGCCGCGGAACTCCAGCCAGCTCAGTCGAATGCTCGATTGAGACGCCCCGGCGGCCATGGCGTCGAGCGTCTGCAGCAGCTGCTCGCCTGCCGCGTCCTCGCGCAGGGCCTCCTCCATCCCCAAGCGGCCCAGGCTCTCGCGCAGCGCGCCCAGCAGCTCCGCGGGGCCGCTGCCGCGGGCGCCGGCCAGGCGCGCCAGCGGGGCGGCGGCCTCGCCCAGCGTCTGCAGCAGCGCATCGAGCCCGGCGGCGGTCTCGGCGGACCAGCGCTGCAGGTGCGAGTGCAGGCGTTCGCTGCGCCGCGCCAGCTGGCTACGGTAGCGCTGCAGCCCGCGTCCCACGTTCTCGTGGGTGACGATGTCCTGCTCGAAGCGGTAGACCAGCTCGAGGTACTGCGCACGGGACCGCGCGGGGAACACAAATGGCGATTTCAGCAGGTCGAGCAGCGCGCGGTGCTCGAAATCCTCCTCCACGCATTGCAGCCAACGCTCCAACGCGGCGGCGGCGCTGGTCGTGGACAACGCCCAGCCGGCAGCGTCTTCGAGCACCACGTCGGCGCGCTCCAGCAGCGCTCGCACGCGGCGTGCCAGGCGACGGTCCTCGGTCACCACGGCGAGGTGCCGGCGCCCCGCGATCAGCCAGCGGCGCACCTGCAACTCGATGCCGCGCGCCTCGGCTTCGGCATCGCCGGCCTCGAACACGCGCAGCCGTGCGGCGAGCGGGCTGTTCGGGTGCTGTGCCGCGGCGGCCGTGCTGCGCTCGCGCAGGGGGCGACCTGCGCCCGCGAAGACCGTGTCGAGCAGTGCGCCATACGGGGTGCCGGCCGGGGTGTGTCGAGGCGTGCCGCCCAAGGCCTCGCACAACCCCGCCACCGGCGCCGCCGGGTGTGCTTCCTCGGCCGCCCCCGGCGCGGTGCGGCCGTGCAGCAGCACGGTGGCGCGCCCGCGCTGCAGTTCGGCAGCGAGCCATGCGCGCTCGGCGGGCTGCAGGCGGATAAAGCCGGCGGCGTAGATGCGCGCCTGGGGGGTGAGCGCCGCGGCCGCGCCCTGCAGCCGCCGCACGTAGGCGGCGGCCGGATCCACCAGGCCGAGCGCGTCGAGCTGGGCCTGCCAGGCGCCCCACAGCGTGTGTACCAGCAGGGCCTCGCGGCCGAGGCCGCTGAGCGCCTGCGCTGTCGCCCCATACGCGCCGGCGAGGCGGCCGGCGAAGGCGTCCACCTCGGGGTCCGGGGCCGCCTGATAATGCGTCAGCTCGTCGAACAGCTCGAGCAGCGCATCGGCGGCGCCCCAGGGATTGGCACCGTGGAGCACCTCCGGGTGGGCGAGCAGGGCCTCGACGAGGTGCAGCACGCGGGCGTGAGGGTCGCAAATGCGCAGCGCCTGCGGCGCCAGCCGGCCGACCCACTCCTGCAGGACATGGATGTGCGGGCCCAGCAGGGCTCCGGCACCCCGTGCGGCTGCCGCTTCGAGCAGGCAGCGACGCAGCCGTGGCGCGGCCTCGCGTTCCGGCACGAAGATCACCGCGCGGCTGAGGTCGGGCAGCTGCCCGGCGTGATCGGCGATCACGCGTTCGGCCAGCGTGTGCAGCGGGTCCTGCCCGAAGTCGACCTCGAGGAGGGCGGGCGCGGAGGGCGACGGCGCCGTCATCGCGCGGCGGGCGCACCGCGATCGGCTGCGCCCGGCATGCTCAGCGTTCCAGGTGCTGGAGCTTGCCGTCGACGCCGTCCCATTCCTCGGCATCGGGCGGCGCATCTTTCTTCTCGGTGAGCACCGGCCATCCACGCGCGAGCTCGGCGTTGAGCTCGATGAACTTCTCCTGGCCTTCGGGCACATCGTCCTCGGCGAAGATCGCCTCGGCCGGGCACTCCGGCTCGCAGAGGGTGCAGTCGATGCACTCGTCCGGGTCGATGGCGAGGAAATTCGGGCCCTCGTGGAAGCAGTCCACCGGGCACACTTCGACACAGTCCGTGTATTTGCACTTGATGCAGTTTTCCGTCACGACGTAGGTCATTGAGCAACTCCTGTCGGTCGCCGGCGGCCGCGTCCGCCGACGCGGATATGGCCCATTATCTTAATGGCTCGTCCCGCCTTTCGCGAGTCCGCAGGTCAGCCGCTGGCGATCTGTTTCAGACGATAGAGCAGGTCCAGGGCGGCGCGCGGGGTGAGGGCGTCCGGATCGACCGCGTCCAGCGCCTGCGCCAGCGGCGAGGGTGCCGTGGAGCGGAACAGGGGGAGCTGGTCGCGGTCGTTCTCGCCCTGATGGACCGCATTGCTCTCGAGCCGTTGCAGCTTCTCCCGGGCCAGGGCGATCACCCGGGCGGGGACGCCGGCCAGCGCCGCGACCTGCAGGCCGTAGCTCTGGCTGGCCGGGCCTTCCTTGACCGTGTGCAGGAACACGATCTCCTCACCGTGTTCGACCGCATCGAGGTGCACGTTGGCGCAGCCGTCCACTTCCTCGGGGAGCTGGGTGAGTTCGAAATAATGCGTGGCGAACAGGGTGAAGGCCCGGCACTCTGTGGCCAGGTGGCGGGCGCTCGCCCAGGCGAGGGAGAGCCCGTCGAAAGTGCCGGTGCCGCGCCCGATCTCGTCCATCAGCACCAGGCTCTGCGGGGTGGCGTGGTGCAGAATGTTGGCCGTCTCGGTCATCTCCACCATGAACGTGGAGCGCCCGCTGGCCAAGTCGTCGGAGGCGCCGATGCGTGTGAAGATGCGGTCCACGGGACCGATGCGCGCCGCGTCGGCAGGCACGAAGGCGCCGACGTGGGCCAGCAGCACGATCAGTGCGGTCTGACGCATGTAGGTTGATTTGCCGCCCATGTTGGGGCCGGTGACGATCAGCATGCGGCGGGGCTCGTCCAGGCGCAGATCGTTGGGGGTGAACGGGCCCTGGGCGACCTGCTGGACCACCGGATGACGGCCGCCGCGGATCTCGATGCCGGGCGTGTCGCGCAGTTCCGGCCGCACCAGATCCAGCGTGCGGGCGCGCTCGGCGAGCGTGCCCAGGACGTCCAGCTTGGCGAGCGCCGCGGCGCAGGCCTGCAGCCCCTCGAGCTCGCTGCAAAGCCGTTCGATGAGGCTGTCGTAGAGGGCTTTTTCACGGGCGAGCGCCCGATCCTTCGCGCTGAGGATGCGCTCCTCGAACGTCTTCAGCTCGGGGGTGATGTAGCGCTCCGCCCCCTTCAGCGTCTGTCGGCGGTGATAGTCGGTGGGGACCTTGTCGCTTTGGGCGCGTGTCACCTCGATGAAGTAACCGTGCACGCGGTTGTAGCCGACCTTGAGAGTGGCGATGCCGGTCCGCGAACGCTCGCGCGCCTCCACCGCCACCAGGTGTTCGCCCGCGTTGTCCTGGAGGGCGCGCAGTTCGTCGAGATCGGCATCGAATCCGGTGGCAATCACGCCGCCGTCGCGCATCAGTACGGGCGGCTGTTCGACCACCGCCTGTGTGAGCAGGGTATGCAGGCTCGGAAAAGGCCGAAGGCGCTCGCGCAGCGCACCCAGTGCGCCACTCCTGGCCGGCGCGAGACAGGCGAGGATATCGGGCAGCAGGCCCAGCGCCCGGCGCAACTGCACCAGGTCGCGGGGCCGCGCGCTCTTCAGGCCCACGCGGGTGAGGATACGTTCCATGTCGCCGACCTCCCGCAGCAGCTCCTGCACCGGCGCCTCGAGTGCGTTCTCGATCAGGTCACCGATGCAGTCCTGGCGTGCCCCCAGCCGGGCACGATCGCGAAGGGGGCGGTTGAGCCAGCGCCGCAGCAGCCGACTGCCCATCGGGGTGGCGTTGCGGTCGAGCACCCCGGCCAGGGTGTTGGCCGGGTTGCCCGCAAGACTTTGTTCGATCTCCAGATTCCGGCGCGTGGCGGCATCGAGGATGACACTGTCCTCGCGCAGCTGGCGGTGCAGTGCGCGCACGTGCGGCAGCGCCCCGCGCTGGGTGTGCTGCACGTAGCCGAGCAGGGCACCGGCGGCGCCCAGCGCGGGCCCCAGATCGGCGCAGCCGAAGCCGTCCAGATCGCGCGTCTGGAACTGGCGGCACAGGGATTGTTCGGCGGCGGCCCGGTCGAACTGCCAGGGCGGCTGCGTGCGCGCGCCCGGGCTGTTGGCGACGGCGGGCGGCCAGCTGTCGGCCTCGCTGAGCAGCAGCTCCGCCGGGCGCAGGCGCGCGAGCTCGGCCGCCAGCGCTTCCTCCCCTTCCAGATCCATTACCTCAAAGTACCCGCTGGTCACGTCCAGGCTGGCGAGGCCGATGCGGGTCCCCTCACGAAACAATGCCCCCAACAGGTTATCCCGCCGCTCCTCCAACAGCGCCTCGTCGGTCACCGTCCCAGGGGTGAGGATGCGTACCACCTGCCGCTCGACCGGCCCCTTGGCGGTCGCGGGATCGCCGATCTGCTCGCAGATGGCCACCGATTCCCCCAGCTTGAGGAGGCGGGCGAGGTAGCTCTCCGCGGAATGGTGCGGCACGCCGGCCATGGGGATCGGCTGGCCGGCCGACTGCCCGCGCGCGGTCAGGGTGATGTCCAGGAGGCGGGCGACCCGCCGCGCATCGTCGTAGAAAAGCTCGTAGAAATCTCCCATCCGATAGAAGAGGAGGGTGTCCGGAAACTCCCGCTTGATGCCCAGGTACTGCTGCATCATGGGGGTATGGGAGATGCCGGTTTCGCGGGTCGCTGCCATGGAGGGCGAGTGTATCGAAAAGCCGCGCGGGCTGCCTAATGCCTGGCCGCGCTTGTCAGCCCCCCCGCCGCTCTGGTAACAAAGGCTGGGACAGCTGCCTGCGGCCGGTGGGCCAGGCGGCGCAATCGTGGTCAGCGGAGCCGGGCATGCCCAGAGAATTCGAAGAGAAACGCAACCACCTGCGCATGGCGGTGGAGGGGGCGATCAGCTATCGGTCCGCGGGACACAGGGGCGACACCAATACCGGAGAGCTGCGCAATCTCAGCGGTCGGGGGATGATGTTCCTCGCCGGCGAGGCCCCGGCCCTGGAGAGCGAACTGGAGGTCACCGTCCATCCCGGCAACGCGCTCACCCCGCCCTTGCATGCGCGCGTGCGTGTGGTGCGCGTGGTGCGCCAGCGGCGCGGCGAGCGCTATGAGGTGGGCGCGGTGATCAAGGAAGTGCTCGGGGACGCGCACCCCGAAGCCCCTTGAGGCAATGGCGGCGGGCGTGCCGCCAAAAAGGGGAGGCCCGTTCAGGGGCCCATTGCCGTTCGCCAGACGGAACTCACCGGGCCGTGCGAGCCCCGCCTAGACGTATACATCCACGCGCGGCAACAGTTCCGGCCCGCCGCTCTGGGCCTGGATGCCGGATTGGGCCTGAATGCTGGAATAGAGAAACAGCGCGCGCTGCGCGCGCGAGGCCCCGCCCTGCACGCGCCGGCGCGGCACGAGATCCACGCTCCCCGGGCACGGGCGCGCCGCCGGCACGGGCGGGCGAGGAGGGCGGCCCGCCGGGGCCGGCGATCGCCGCGGCTGGCGCACCACCAATCCGGTGTTAAGCTGCATCTGAAGCACCGTGCGCGGCCCGGGAGCCGAACCGCTCCAGGCACATCGTCCCTCTCCGCCCGGGAGGATGCAAGGGTGTTCGCGCAGTACGGGAACCGCGATGGAAGATGAACTGTCCTCATTGTCGATGCAGGTTGGCGAAGCCCTGCGCAGTCGGGCCTGGCTGCTGACCACCGCCGAGTCCTGCACAGGGGGGTGGGTGGCCAAGGTCGTGACCGATACCGCGGGCAGTTCCGCCTGGTTCGAGCGCGGTTTCGTCACCTATACGAACGAGGCGAAGCGCGAAATGCTTGGAGTATCGGCCGAGACGCTGGCGGCCCATGGGGCGGTCAGCGAGCGCACCGTGGCAGAGATGGCCCGCGGCGCCCTGCGGGGCAGCGCGGCGGATGTGAGCCTTGCCATCAGCGGCATCGCCGGCCCGGGCGGCGGCAGTCTCGACAAGCCGGTGGGGATGGTATGCCTGGGCTGGGCCGCGACGGGCGGCCGTACGCGGGTGCACACCGCGCGCTTCCCCGGGGATCGCGAGGCGGTGCGTCGCCAGGCGGTGGTGGCGGCGCTCAAGGGACTATTGGGATTCGTTCGTGAGCGAGAATGACAGCAGCCGGTTGTTTTTCGCCCTCTGGCCCGCCGCCGAGCTGCGCGAGCAGATCGCACAGCGGGTGCAGGTGGGGCTGCGGCGCGGGGGCGGGCGCCCGGTCCGCGCCGACAATCTGCATATCACCCTCGCCTTCCTGGGCGAGGTGGACGCCGGGCGCATCGATTGCGTGATCCAGGCGGCCGACACCGTGCGTGCCCCCGCCTTCACCTTGCGGCTCGAGCGCCTCGGCTATTGGCGGCGCGCGCGCGTGGTCTGGCTCGGACCGCCGGAGCGCCACCCCGAACCGCCGCTGGTGGTGGCGCGGCTCTGGGAGGCCCTCGTCCCGTGCGGCTGCGAGCCCGAGAGCCGCCCGTTCTTCCCCCACATGAGTCTCACGCGCAAGGCCAATCGCGGCCCGCGCGCGCGCAGCATCGAGCCGCTGGACTGGCCGGTGGAGGAGTTCGCGCTGGTCAGCTCGCGCCTGTTCGAGGACGGCGTGCAGTACGAGGTGCTGCGCCGCTGGGCCCTGGAACCCTAGGGGCCGCTCGACCGCCCCCGGACGAGGCCGCGCCCGGCCGTTGCGGGCGCACCGCGGGGATGCGGCCCGGCGCCCTGCCGATAGCCCCCGCCGCTGCCCGAGCCGCGCGCTGCGGGGTAGGCCGTTCAGCAGCTTCTGTGGGATAATGCGCCGAGTTTGGCCCCGCCTGCGGCGATCCGGCGCCGCGGTGCGCGAGGGCCTGAGAACGCACGCTCAGACGGGGGTTGCAGATGGACGAGAACAGGAAGAAGGCACTCAGCGCGGCGCTGAGCCAGATCGAGAAGCAGTTCGGCAAGGGCTCGGTGATGCGCATGGGCGACGCCGGCGCGGTGCGCGACGTCGAGGCCGTCTCGACCGGATCGCTGGGGTTGGATGTGGCCCTGGGGATCGGCGGCCTGCCGCGCGGGCGTGTCGTGGAGATCTACGGCCCCGAGTCCTCGGGCAAGACCACGCTGACCCTGCAGGTGGTGGCAGAGTGCCAGAAGCTCGGCGGAACCGCCGCGTTCGTGGACGCCGAGCACGCCCTGGACCCCCAGTATGCCGAGAAGCTCGGCGTCAATGTCGACGACTTGCTGGTCTCCCAGCCCGATACGGGCGAGCAGGCGCTCGAGATCACCGACATGCTGGTGCGCTCCGGCGCCGTCGACGTGGTCATTGTCGACTCGGTCGCGGCCCTCACCCCCAAGGCCGAGATCGAGGGCGAGATGGGCGACTCCCACGTCGGCCTGCAGGCGCGTCTGATGTCGCAGGCGCTGCGCAAGCTCACCGCCAATATCAAGCGTTCCAATACGCTGGTGGTGTTCATCAATCAGATCCGCATGAAGATCGGCGTGATGTTCGGCAGCCCGGAGACAACCACCGGCGGCAACGCGTTGAAGTTCTACTCCTCGGTGCGGCTGGACATCCGCCGCATCGGCTCGATCAAGAAGGGCGACGAGGTGGTTGGCAACGAGACCCGCGTCAAGGTGGTCAAGAACAAGGTGGCGCCGCCGTTCAAGCAGGCGCACTTCGACATCCTCTACGGGCAGGGCATCTCCCGCGAGGGAGAGATCATCGACCTGGGCGTGGCCGAGGGCATCGTCGACAAGTCCGGCGCCTGGTACAGCTACAACGGCGATCGCATCGGCCAGGGCAAGGACAACGTGCGCGGGTTCCTGAAGGAGAATCCGGACATGGCGGCCGAGATCGAGAAGCAGATCCGCGCCAAGCTGCTGCCGGGCAAGCCGGTCGCGGCCGAGGAGGCCCCCGCCGCCGAGGCCGAGGCCTGACCGAACGCCGAGCGGTGGCCGAGGAGGACGAGATCCGGGCGGCCGCATTGCGGCTGCTGGCGCGGCGTGAGTACGCCGAGCTCGAGCTGGCGCGGCGCCTGGAGCAACGCGGCCATGGCGAGGCCGAGGTGGGTGCCGTGGTGCGCGGCCTGGTCGAGGAAGGGCTGTTGAGCGAAACGCGCTTTGTCGAGGCCTTCGTGCATTCACGGCGCGATCGCGGCACCGGGCCGGCGCGCATCCAGGCCGAGCTGCGCACCCGTGGCGTGCACGACGAACTCAGCGCGGCCTATCTCGATTTCGGCGATCCGCAGTGGCGGGAGCTCGCCGAGGCGGTGCGGCGAAAGCGCTTCGGCAGCGCCGCCCCGCAGGACCTGAAAGAGCGCGCCCGCCAGGCGCGCTTTTTGCACTATCGGGGCTTCACCGCCGAGCAGGTGCGCGGCGCCCTCGGTGGTGACGATGATTGAGCGACCTTTGAATGGGATTTTTGGGCCCTCTATGAAAAGCAGTGCAGAACTCCGCCGGCTGTTCCTCGACTTTTTCGCCGAGCGCGGCCACGAAGTCGTGGCCTCCAGCCCGCTGGTGCCGGCGAACGACCCGACCCTGCTGTTCACCAATGCGGGGATGGTGCAGTTCAAGGAGACCTTTCTGGGCCTGGAGAAGCGCGGCTATACGCGCGCGACCAGCGCCCAGCGCTGCGTGCGCGCCGGGGGCAAGCACAACGACCTGGAGAACGTCGGCTACACGGCACGCCACCACACCTTCTTCGAGATGCTCGGCAACTTCAGTTTCGGCGATTACTTCAAGCGCGAGGCCATCGGCTACGCCTGGGAGTTCCTCACCGAGGTGCTGGGCCTGCCGCCCGAGCGGCTGTGGGTGACGGTCTTCGACGAGGACGAGGAGGCCGCCGACATCTGGCTCAAGGAGATTGGCGTCGACCCGCAGCGTTTCTCGCGCATCGGCGCCAAGGACAACTTCTGGCAGATGGGCGACACCGGGCCTTGTGGGCCCTGCACCGAGATCTTCTACGACCACGGGCCGGAAGTGGCCGGCGGTCCCCCCGGCACCCCGGATGAGGACGGCGACCGCTATATCGAGATCTGGAACCTCGTCTTCATGCAGTACGACCGGGACGCGCAAGGCGAGCTCCACCCGCTGCCGCGTCCCTCGGTCGACACCGGCATGGGGCTGGAGCGCCTGGCCGCGGTCATGCAGGGCGTGCACAGCAATTATGAGATCGACCTGTTCCAGAATCTGATGCGGGCGGTGGCTGACCTGGCGGGCCGCGAGGACCTGGGCGACAACTCCCTTAAGGTCATCGCCGACCACATCCGCTCCTGCAGCTTCCTGATCACCGACGGGGTGATGCCCTCGAACGAGGGCCGCGGCTATGTGCTGCGGCGCATCATCCGGCGGGCGGTGCGCCACGGCACCAGGCTCGGCCTGCACGAGCCGTTTTTCCATAAGCTCGTGGCGCCGCTGGTCGCCGAGATGGGCGCGGCCTACCCCGAGCTGGGCGCCGCCCGGGACCAGGTCGAACGCGTCCTGCGCCAGGAGGAGGAGCGTTTCGCCGAGACCCTCGAGCAGGGCCTGCAGATCCTGGAGCAGGCGGTCGCCCGGCTCAGCGGCACGGAAATCCCCGGGGAGGCCGTGTTTCGCCTCTACGACACCTACGGCTTTCCGGTCGACCTGACCGCCGACATCGCCCGCGAGCGGGGTCTGACGCTGGACATGGCGGGCTTCGAGGCGGAAATGCAGGCGCAGCGCGAGCGCGCCCGTGCCGCCAGCCAGTTCCAGGCGGATTTTGCGCCGCACCTGGAGATCGGCGGACGCACCGCCTTCACCGGTTATGATCACCTGGAAGACGAAGGCCGGGTCACCGCCCTGGTGGTCGGGGGCGAGCCGGTGGAGGCCATGCGTGCCGGAGAGGATGGCATGGTGGTGCTCGATCGCACCCCGTTCTATGCGGAATCCGGGGGACAGGTCGGTGATCGGGGCGTCCTTGGCGCCGCCGGTATGGAGTTCACCGTCCGCGACGCGCGCAAGCAGGGGGAGGCGGCCATCGCGCACTTCGGGCGTCTGGAGCGCGGCGAGCTGCGCGTCGGCGAGCGCGTGACGGCGCGGGTCAATCAGTCGGTGCGCCGGGATACCGCCTACAATCACTCCGCCACGCACCTGCTGCACGCCGCGCTGCGCAAAGTGCTCGGTGAGCACGTGAACCAGAAAGGTTCGCTGGTCGAGGCCGATCGCCTGCGTTTCGACTTCGCGCATTTCGAGCCCATCGGGGTCGAGCAGCTTGAACGCATCGAGCAATTGGTGAACGAGCAGATCCGGCTCAATCACCCGGTCGAGACGCAGCTCATGTCCCTGGATCAGGCCCTGGACAGCGGCGCCATGGCGCTGTTCGGCGAAAAGTATGCCGACGACGTGCGCGTTCTGCGCATGGGCGATTTCTCCGTCGAGCTGTGTGGCGGCACGCACGTACAGCGCACCGGCGACATCGGGCTGTTCAAGGTGGTCGCGGAGAGCGGGATCGCGGCCGGAGTGCGCCGCATCGAAGCGGTCACGGGCCCGCGCGCGGTGGCTCGGGTCGAGGACAGCGAAGCACGGCTCGCGCGCATCGCCGAGTTGCTCAAGGGCAGCCGCGAGGACGTGGACGAGCGCGTCCGGCAGCTGCTTGAACGCAGCCGGGGCCTGGAGAAGGAGGTTGAGCGGCTCAAGGGCAAGCTCGCCAGCAGCCAGGGTGACGAGCTTGCCGATCAGGCGGTGGACGTAGACGGGGTGCGGGTCCTTGCCGCGCGCCTTGACGGCGCCGACGCCAAGACCTTGCGCGAGACGGTGGACCAGCTCAAGAACAAGCTGGGCAGCGCGGCGGTCGTGCTGGCGGCGGTATCGGGCGAGAAGGTCAGCCTGGTCGCCGGTGTCACCAAGGACCGGCTGGACCGCATCAAGGCGGGTGACCTGGTCAATGCCGTGGCGCTGCAGGTCGGCGGCCGCGGTGGCGGGCGGGCGGACATGGCTCAGGCGGGCGGGACGCAGCCCGAGCACCTGGACGCGGCCCTGTCCGCCGTGCCGGCCTGGGTGCGCGAGCGGCTCGCGGGATAAATGCACCGGGTGGCCTCGGCTTTCAATCCGTGGCAGTCTGGTGTTAAATAGGCCACTTTTTTAGCGATTTGCCCACAAACTATGGCGCTCATCGTCCAAAAATACGGCGGCACCTCGGTCGGCTCTGCGGAGCGTATCGAGGCGGTTGCCGACAAGGTGAAGGCTCATCGGGAGCAGGGCCATCAGTTGGTGGTCGTGGTGTCCGCGATGAGCGGCGAGACCAATCGGCTGCTCGAGCTCTCCCGGCAGATCTCGCGCCAGGCGTCGCCGCGCGAACTCGACGTGCTGGTCTCGACCGGCGAGCAGGTCACCATTGCCCTGCTCGCGATGGCGCTGGAGAAGCGCGGCGTGCCGGCGCGCTCTTACACGGGGGCGCAGGTGCCCCTGCGCACCGACAGCGCGCATACCAAAGCGCGGATCCTCGATATTGGGCAGGCGCATATCCGGGCCGACCTCGAGGCGGGCCGCGTCGTCGTGGTGGCGGGCTTCCAAGGCGTCGATGCGGGCGGCAACATCACCACGCTCGGACGCGGCGGATCGGACACCAGCGCGGTCGCGATGGCGGCGGCGCTCAAGGCCGACGAATGCCAGATCTACACGGATGTGGACGGCGTATATACGACTGATCCGCGCGTGGTCTCGCGAGCCCGGCGCCTCAAGCGTATTACCTTCGAGGAGATGCTCGAGATGTCGAGCCTCGGGGCCAAGGTCCTGCAGATCCGGGCCGTCGAGTTCGCCGGGAAGTACAACGTCCCCTTGCGGGTGCTGTCGTCCTTCCAGGAGGGCGAGGGGACTTTGATCACGTTCGAGGAAGACGCTATGGAAGAAGCGCTCATTTCGGGGATCGCTTTTAACGGAGATGAGGCCAAGCTCACAATCAGGGGGGTGCCTGACCGTCCCGGTGTGGCGTACCATATTCTTGGTCCGATAGGCGATGCGAATATCGAAATCGACATGTTGCTGCAAAACGTGGGGGCGGACGGTCTGACCGACTTCACCTTCACTGTTCATCGCAATGATTTCGAACGCGCTCTCTCGATCCTTCAGGAGACGGCAAAGGAACTTGGCGCCCGTGAAGCCATGGGTGACGAGAAGATCTGCAAGATTTCGCTGGTCGGGGTAGGGATGCGCTCCCACGCAGGGATCGCCAGCAAGATGTTCCAGGCGCTGGCGCACGAAGGGATAAACATCCAGATGATTTCCACCTCCGAGATCAACATTTCCGTCATTGTCGACGAGAAGTACCTGGAGCTCGGCGTGCGTGCCCTGCACGATGCGTTTGAGCTCGAGCGTTCGCCCGAGGAGTTGAAGACCTGAGCCTCCGGAATACCCGTCCTGGAGGGAATAAAGTTCGGCTGGTGCGCGCCGATAGTTGCCGAAGAAGGGCAGCACGCGGCGTATATCCGATCGGTTCGCCGGCTGAGGATGTGCAAGGAGACGTAGGGTTATGTTGATTCTGACTAGGCGAGTGGGCGAAACACTCGTGATCGGCGATGATGTGACTGTGACGGTGCTGGGCGTCAAGGGCAACCAGGTCCGCATCGGTGTCAATGCGCCGAAGGAGGTCTCCGTTCATCGCGAGGAGATCTACGAGCGCATCAAGATGGAGCGCGAGCAGGAAGGCGCCGGCAACTCCTGAACTGCACGGGGCTTTGCCTGGGACGCCGGCATTCGGTATCCTGTGCGACCTGATTCGGAGAGATGGCCGAGTGGCTGAAGGCGCTCCCCTGCTAAGGGAGTATGGGGTTAATAGCTCCATCGAGGGTTCGAATCCCTCTCTCTCCGCCAGTCTTAGAAAAAGGGGCCAGACGGCCCCTTTTTCTAAGACCGATAGGGTGGCGGATTCGATACCCTCGATTCAGAATGGCGGGTTCGACAAGCGGGCGGTAGCCCGCGCAGAACGCCGGCGCGGAGCGACGGCGGCCGCGGAGCGGCGAGGGCGAAAGCCCGAGTAATCCCTCTCTCTCCGCCAGTCTTAGAAAAAGGGGCCAGACGGCCCCTTTTTCTAAGACTGATAGGGTGGCGGATTCGATACCCTCGATTCAGAATGACGGGTTCGACAAGCGGGCGGTAGCCCGCGCAGGTTCTTTTTGCGGACCGGGACGGGCTAGGCCTGCCCTTGACAGCAGGGCACCCCTTCGCAATAATCGCGCCCCTCAATCAAAGCGCCCGTAGCTCAGCTGGATAGAGTACCTGGCTACGAACCAGGCGGTCGGAGGTTCGAATCCTTCCGGGCGCGCCAAACAAACAAAGGGGCCCGCAGCGCGGGCCCCTTTTTTGTTTGTTGTATTCGGCGGATTCGAACCTCCGACAATACAATGGTGTTCGACGAATCGGCAGGAAAGCCGATTCAGACGCCGCGAGAGCGGCGCCCCGAAGGGGCGAGCGCCAGGACCGGGCGCGAGTCAATCCTTCCGGGCGCGCCAAAGCGGATAGAAAGAAGGCCCGAGGGCGAAGCGCCCCCGGGCCTTCTTTCTATGGGCTGTCGCCCGGACGGACTCACTCCGACGGCCGCCGCTGGCGGCGTCGGAGGTGGATGCCGGCCAGTCCATGGCCGGCACTCCGAGACCTTCGTTTCGGAGCAGCCTGACGGCTGTCCGGATTTGCTGTCCTGCAAATCCGTCGAATCCTGGAGGCGTGAACGGATTCGACAAATCCGTCGGGAACGGATTTGGGCATCCGAAGGATGTGGTGCGAAGCAGCGGGCGGCGCCGGACGCGCCGCACCAACCTCCGACAATACAATGGTGTTCGACGAATCGGCAGGAAAGCCGATTCAGACGCCGCGAGAGCGGCGCCCCGAAGGGGCGAGCGCCAGGACGGGCGCGAGTCAATCCTTCCGGGCTCGGATTTGCTGTCCTGCAAATCCGCCGACTCCTGGAGGCGTGAGCGGATCGGACGCCGCGATACCGGCGCCCCGCAGGGGCGAACGCCAAGCACGGCGCGAGTCAATCCTTGTCCGTGAAGGGCACAATGTCCGGGCGCGCCACCCGCAGCAGGGTCGAGTGCCACGAGATCGAACCGCCGCCTGCGGGTGGTCAGCGCGCAGGCGCATCTGCCCGGACCAGGACCTGCGCTCCTAGCGCCGATACCAGCCGTTGTCATACGGGTCGACGATGTTCGGCGTCCCGTCCCCGTCGTAGTCCCGAAAGGCCGGGTCCCGCGTCTGCTGGTTGTCATAGGGGTCGATGTAGTTCGGGGTGCCGTCGTAGTCATAGTCCGACCGCAAGGGGTCGGCCCGCTGGTTGTACGAGTCGGCCTCGATGGCGTCGTCGTGGCTGATGTAGTAGTCGTCCTCCCAGCCGTAGGCGGCCCCGGCCGTCAGCAGGGCGGCGAGCATGAGTCCCTTACGCATGTTCCGGTTCTCCCAGGTAGAGGAAGGTGCCGATCCCGCCGTGCACCAGCTCGTGCACCAGGCGCAGGCGCGGCCCCTTGGAGTCGACCCAGTGGCGCATCTGGTTGTACCAGGCATAGCGCGCCTCGCGGTGGGTGCGGTAGTCCTCCAGCACCAGCAGCGTGCGGCCGGGGATGAAGGAGGGCTGGAACAGGCGCCACCACGCCTCGTTCGCCTCGCAGGTGCGGCCGCAGTCGACGTACAGCATCGAGATGGGCGTGCCGTCCCACTCCAGCGGCGGCACGGCGTCGTTGCCGTCGTAGGGGGTGATCTTGCGCTTCTCCACCCGCGCGCCCGACAGGTCGGCGTTGTAGCGCTGGAACAGCGGCAGGAAGTCGGCGTGCTGCGCCAGGCGCTCCTCCGGCGCCACCTTGGCATCCATCCAGTTGGCCCGCCACACGAAGTCGTCGTAGACGTGCAGCGGCCCGCGCCAGTGCGGATTGGAGCGCAGCCCGTTGAGGATATGCCGGGTGGACTTGCCGAGCCAGGGGCCGAGCTCCACCGCCGCCCCTTGCGGGGAATGGAAGCGGCCGATGTATTCGTAGTAGCGGCACTCCTCCGGGCTGACCATGCCCGGGGTCGGCGAGTCCGCCACACGCAGGGCGTCCCATGGCGGGGCCGGGTGCTGGATGAAGGGCTCGAGAACCTCCCCGGCGTGGTCGGTGATCATCGGCAGGGTCTCGCGCTGGGCGCGCAGGCGGCGGATCTTGTCGTTGACCCGGACCAAGACCCGGTTGATGCGCTCGCTGGAGCGTTCGAGCGTCCCGAGGTTGTCGCTGCGGGACAGTGCCGAGGCGATGATGTGAGACATGGCCGGCATGGTTCCTCCTCCCTGTTTGTGTAACCCCACTCATTGGAAGCGTAGAACTGGCCCGCTTGACTGTCTGTAGGGTATGGACTACGTCGTTTGCCATACACTACGGCATGTCTCCAGCGCGACTTTGTCGTGATTCCGATCGAATACTGGTAGGGAGGGCATGCTTGATCCCCCCCCCTTTGGCGCAGAAGAACGGCAATGATCATCCCGCGGATGACCCGGCCGCTGCCGCTCCGTGTTCGTGGTAAGGAGGACTTTCTCGATCCCCCGGCGTCAGATGACTCCTCACTGGGTAGCGAGTGCTGGTGCTTTCCTGTCCTGCATTATTAGACGCGATCGGATCAGGTACAGCGGTTCGTCAGCGTAATCGATTGCCGGGCTTGTGCGCGGATGGGTGATGTCGGTTCGAGCGCTGTGCGGCGCAGGTGGCACGGGCGCGCTCAAGCTGCGTATTCACAACGCGGTGTATGAACCAGGCGAACGGAGGGTCGGCGCCTTTCGGGGACGGCGAACCGAATGAAAAAAGGCCCGAGGGGTACACGCCCCCGGGCCTTTCTCTATGCGGCTGAACCGCCGCCGTTCAGCGTGGGCATCAGCTGCAGCTTCGGCTGAAGTCTCGCACCTGCAGCTTTGCCGAGGCCGCATCGTGGCCGTTCTCTTTCGGCAGGCTGATCTGCACCGTATCCCCGGCATTGAAGCTGCCGTTGATGCGCAGCATTACCATGTTCTGGAACGAGTTCTCCAGGTTGCCCAAGGTGTTGCCAAGCTTGGTCGTGCCCTGCCGGTAGGCAAAGTAGCCGCCCCAATTCTCCAGCACCTGCTGCCGAACCGTGTCCACCCCAGTGGTGTTCCCCGGTTCGAGGCGGCTGGCAAGCATGACCGGGAAGATGCCTCGGGACTGGATCTCCTGCACCAGTTGGTCCTTGCTCTTGCTGTAATTGACGTTGTTCTCGCCATCGGCCAGCACCACCATCATGCGGATGGGGCTGCAGCGGTCGTCAAGACCAGCGATGTTGACGGAGTTCGCGATCTGCTGTCCACTGCCGCCCGAATAGGCTTGGCCACCGCCGATGGCGGTATCGATCGATCTATACAGTGCCGTGGACCGTGAAAAGGTGGCGTCATTCCCCGTGCTGTCGGGGATGAAGCTCATCGCGTCCGACACTTGGCTCGAATCGCCGCTAAACCCCGTGCGCAGGCGCACCTTCTCCGAGAAATCCAGTACCTGGGCGGCGTTGCTGTCCGGCAGGCTGCCGAGCAGGCCCTGGTAGACCCCGCCGATCGCCTTCAAGTGGTCCGGCGGATTGGAATTGACGCTCGCCACCATCATGCTGTGCGAATAGTCGGAGAGGAATATTGCGCTGGTCAGCGGGTTGCCGGTCCCGTTCGGATCGGAGAACGGCGCTCCGGACCCCGCTACCGTCTGCACACTGACGTCGCTGGCCGCGACGGGCGTACCGCCGACGCTCACCGAGGCGTTCTTGTAATCGTCCGCGCTCAGTGCGGTGCCGTCGCTGTTGCGAATCCCACTGCTGTAGATGACGAGCTGGCTGGTCGCCGGGTCTGTCTCCTCGCCCAGGGCGAAGAGGCTCACGCCGGTCGAGGAGCCGGTGTCCACGGTGCTGCCTTCCTGCGGGGGCGGGGCGCTCGTGCCGCCGCCACCGCCGCCGCAGGCGGCCAGGGTGCCGAGCACTGCCGAAAGGCCGGCAATACGAAACCCCCGGCGCAAAGATGCGTCCCTAAAAATGTCCATGTCGATCTCCCTGATGACGGTTATGATGTTTCTCCACATCCCACATGGAAAGGTATAGAACAGGGGGTCTTGCTCGGCAACGTGGGGGAAACCCCCTGCCCACCTGTGGTAGCTGTGATGGGCGGCGGATCGCGGCGGGGTGCCTTCGGGTACACTGTGAGCTTGCGGAACAGACGTCATCCCGTTCTGAGAGAGGAGAATTCGATGCGTATTTGGAAGACGTTCCTGGTCACGGTGCTGGCGGTCGCCATCGCGGGTTGTGCCGCCGACGACCCGAACCGCCGGGCCAAGGCCGGCGCGGCCATCGGTGCCGTCACCGGGGCTGTCATCGGGCACCAAATCAACAGCGACAAGGGCAAGATCTTCGGCGCGGCGGTGGGCGCGATGACGGGTGCCGTGGTCGGCAATTACATGGACAAGCAGGAGCAGGATTTCGATCAGGCCCTGGAGAAAGAACAGCGCCAGCACGAGATCCAGATCGAGCGCATGAAGGACGACACGCTCAAGCTCAATCTGGCGAGCGAGGTCTCCTTTGCCTTCGATAGTGCCCAGATCAAAGACGCCTTCCATCCCACGCTGGACAAACTGGCAAGCGTCATCAACAAGTATGACCGCACCGTTGTGCACGTGGTGGGACATACCGACAGCATCGGACCGGCTCCCTACAATCTCGCGCTTTCCAAGCGCCGTGCCGATTCGGTGGCGGGCTATCTGATTAGCCGGGGGGTCTCCGCCGCCCGCTTGCGCACCGAAGGACGTGGCGAGAGCGAGCCCCGCGACACCAACACGACGGAGGCCGGACGTCAACTCAACCGGCGTGTGGAGATCTACATCAAGCCGATCGTGGAAGGGCAGGAGCAGCGCGCCTACCAGTCGCCGCAATACTGAGCCGGGGCCCGGGGGCGGGTATGCCGGGCGCCTGGGCTATACTCTCGGGGCGGTATGCAAGCGGGGGACGCTATGAAGATCCTGATCGTCGGCGGCGCGGGCTACATCGGCTCGCACATGGTTGCGATCCTGGCCGAGAAGGGCGCGGAGGTGGTCACCCTCGACAGTCTGGTGACCGGCCACCGCGACGCCGTGATCGCCGGGGAGTTTGTGCAGGGCGACCTCGCCGACCGTGCGATGCTGGCCCGTGTGTTCGCCACCCATCGCTTCGATGCGGTGATGCACTTTGCCTCCTTCATCCAGGTCGGCGAGTCGGTGCGCGACCCTGCGCCCTACTACCGGAACAATGTGGCAAACACGCAGAATCTGCTCGATGCGATGGTCGCGCACGGCGTGGAAAGCTTCGTGTTTTCCTCCACCGCCGCGGTGTTCGGCGAGCCGGTGCGCGTGCCTATCGACGAAACGCACCCGACCCGCCCCATCAATCCCTATGGGCGCAGCAAGCTCATGGTCGAACAGATGCTGCGCGATTACGAGCGGGCATACGCTCTGCAGTCGGTGTCGCTGCGCTATTTCAATGCCGCGGGCGCGGATCCGGACGGGCGCCTGGGCGAGCGCCACGACCCGGAGACGCATCTGATCCCGCTCGTGCTGCAGGCGGCCTCGGGGCGCGGCAGGCCGGTGCGGGTGTTCGGCAGTGACTACGACACGCCGGACGGGACTTGTATCCGCGACTACATCCATGTGGTGGACCTCTGTGAGGCCCACTTGCTCGCCTTGCAGCGCCTGGCCGGCGGCGGTGGCAGCGGCGCCTTCAATCTGGGCAATGGCAACGGCTACTCGGTGCGGGAGGTCATCGATACCGCCCGACGTGTGACCGGAAAAGCCATTCCCGTGGAGTACGCCGAACGCCGTCCCGGGGACCCCGCCCGGCTGGTGGCGGATGCCTCCTGCGCGCGGGCCGAGATGGGCTGGTCGCCGCAATTCGATCTCGCTGCCATCGTCGAGCATGCCTGGACCTGGGAGAAGCGGTGTCTGCGCGGTGCGGCTGCCGCGCCCCCGCGGGCGGCAGCCGACTAGCCCGGCCTCGACCCATCCCCGGACGCTGCCCCATGCGCGGCGTCACCGCACGCCACTACTTCTCGATCGAGAAGAGGATGTCACCACCGCTGGTGGTCCCCGCTTCGGTCTGCAGCGACCAGTGCTTGTCGATCTGGTAGCGCAGCTGCAGGATGTTGGCCTCCTGGAACAGGCCCACCGCGTAGCCGAGATACACTCTCGGGGAGAGGTACTTGCCGAGCACGAGCGAGGTTTGGTTGGTGGTCTGGCTGGACTCGATACTGAGCACATCCAGGCCGAAGGTGTGGCGGAGCTTTTTCGCCAGCATGCCGCCGCCGGCGAGCCCCAGCTTGCGGGCCGCCTGATAGAGGAGCTCCCCCTCGCCCTGTGAGGCCCCCTGCAGAGGGTGTCCGAGCACGATGTAGGAAAGCACGTCGCTGTCCTCCATGGCGGGGTTGGAGAACAGGGTCACCTTCGGCGACTTGATATCGCCGGAGATCTCCACCCCGGCCGTGACATCCTGCACCGTGCGCACGGCCTTGGCCTGGATGCCGGGATTGGTGATCGGGCCGCCGGCGAACAGGACGCGGCCTTCGTCGATCTTCAGCTCCCGCCCATAGAACTTGTAGATGCCGTTCTTGATGCTCACCTCTCCCTCGCCGAGAGTCGGCTTGCCCGGCTGGTCGATGAGCGTCAGGCTGCCGGCCACCTCTCCGGTCAGCCCGAAGCCCTTGAAGCTGACCTTGTCCCCCAGCACGACCTTGAGCCGTGAGTGCAATTGCCAGCGGCCTTGCAGCGCTTCCTCCTGCGCCTGCGGCTTCTGCGCCCCGGGCCCCTTGACGATCACCACATCGCTGGAGGGCGAGACGCTGGTCGCCGGGAGTTCCTTCGGCGTCAACGACGCCTGGGGAATCGTCACCGTGCCTGTCACGCGCAGGTCATAGGAGCGGGCCTGGATCTGTAGGTCCGGGGAGGCTTCCACGTGGGCTTCGCTGAAATCGGCCACGGTGAAATCCTTGCCGATGACGTGCAGGGAGGCCGGGCCACCTTGCAGCACGTCCATGCCGAACTGGCCGTTCAGGTGCAGGCTCCCCTTGCCGGAATGCGCCTCCCCCTCGACCAGGAAGGTATCGGCATCGCGGTTGCGCACCGTGATGCGCACGCCCCGCACCTTCAGGCCGAATTGTGGAACCTCGGCATGGGCGTTGGCGAGTTGCAGGCTGCCGTTGAGTTGCGGCTGCCCGATATTGCCGCCCACGTCCATGGCCAGGGCCACCGTGCCGCCCGGCTTGTAGAGCTCCGGCACGAACGCTGCGGCCACACTCAGATCGGTGAGCTGCGCCGAGACGTGTCCCTGCATGGGCTGGGCGGTGAACGCGCTCTGGCGCTCCCAGATCCCGGGGAGCTGGAGACGTGCCTTGATCTGGCCCAGCTTCTCGAAGGGGAAATCCAGGTTTGCGACCAGGTCCTGGCCATGCGTGTTCACCGCCAGCGTGACGGCGCCGTAGGCGAAGCTTTGCGCCACCTCTCCCTGGCTGCGGTATTGCAGCTCGCCGGGCGGCAGTCGCAGCATCGCCTGCAGATGCTTCTCCTTGGCGCCGTAGACCAGCTCGGCACCGGCGTCGAGCTCACCCTGCATGCCCACCTCGGTGGGGACCAGCGGGGCGATCAGGCCCAGGGGCAGGTGGTCGATCCTGGCCTTGGCGCGCAGCGTTCCCCCCGACCCCCATGCGCCCTGCACGCAGGCCGAACCGCGCTGCGCCGCCCAGCAGGCCTGCTCGACCTGGAACTCGCCCGGCGAGGCCGTCATGGATACCGGGTCGCGGAGCCGCCACACGCCAAAGGCGTCGGACTGCAGCTGCGCGCTCTGCAGCGTGCCGCGCCAGGACTGCTTCTCCAGCCCGCCCGCCAGCGCGATGCGCGCCTGAGCGCGATCGCTATCCGCGTCGATGTTCAGGCGGTGCGCTCTCTGGGTGCCGTCGGCGCTGATCTGCAGCCGGTGGATCATCTGCCCGGCCGCGCTGAGCCCGCGCCCGCTCACCTTGAGCGTTGAGGGCTTTTGGCCAAGCTGGTCGAGATGGACCTCCGCCTGCAGCGTCTTGGCGGTGTAGTCCTGGAACTTGGCCCCGCTCGCCTCGAGGTGGGCGACCACGCTGGGCGCGGCGCGGGCGCCGCTGATGCGCCCGTCCGCGGATAGCGTGCCCGCCGCCGCCGGAAGCAGGGCGGCGAGGTTCTTCGCCGCCAGAGTCCAGGACAGGTCCCACTGCGTCCCCAGGCTGCCGGAGAGGTGCAGGTGGTTGGGGCCTTGCCGCAGGTCGGCCGAAGGGATGCTGATGTCGCTGCCCTGGGTCTTCACCTGGGCCGCGGCAGTCAAGTCGTAGTCGCGCAGCTTGCCGGCGAGCTCCTTCAGCCGGGTGTCGGTGTGCAGAACGCCGTTGCTGGTGTCCCCCTCGTTCTCTGCCGTGAAATGGATGTTGCCGCTCCACTGCGGTAGCAGCTTGCCCGGATTCAGTCCCTTGCCGTCCAGCTGCATTTTCCAGCTCAGCCCGTCGGCCCAGCCGACCCGCCCGGTTCCCTCGAGCTGCCCGTCGAGCGTCTGGGCGCTAATGCGCTGCAGGCGCAGGCCTTCGCCGTCGCCCTGGGCCGTGGCCCGCCACTCGCCGAGGGGCCCTTCCGGGCGGCTCAGACGCGCGCGCAGGCGGCCGCCATAGTTGTCGAGCCAGCCCGAGAGGCGCAGGCTGCCCTCCGGGCTGGCGAGCACCGGCTGATCGCCTTGCGGCGGCCACTGCAGCTGCGTCCAGTTCGCCCGCAGGGCGAGGCTGGGTTCGGGCTCGAAGGAGAGCGCGCCGGTGGCTGTCACCCGCGTCGGGCGATCGGGAAGCGTCAGTTCGAGCTTTTCGATCTGCACTTCCTGCGGCAACCGCTGCGCCTGGAGTTGGAGCTCGACCGTCCCGGCGGGGGTCCCCGCGATCCGGCCGCCGCCGTTCAGGCGGAAGCGCTCGATCCCGCCGCCGCCGGTGAAGTGCGCATCGACCCGCATCGGCGGCAGGCCCGCCCTGAGCGTGCTCGTGTCCAGCCCGTGCACGGCGACGCTTGCCTGCCATTGCGGTGAGCTCGTGAGGTCGGTGAACACCGCATCGAGCTCTCCGGAGAAGCTGCCGCCGACCTTCTGCGCCAGTTTCAGGCGGGCCACGGTGCCGTGCACCGGCCCCTGGCCGGAGAGGGAGGTGCCCGTGGGCAGC
This sequence comes from uncultured Gammaproteobacteria bacterium, assembly GCA_963779865.1. Classification (GTDB taxonomy): domain Bacteria; phylum Pseudomonadota; class Gammaproteobacteria; order CAVZZX01; family CAVZZX01; genus CAVZZX01. The sequence goes on from CAVZZX010000003.1 coordinate 222,384, forward strand.
GTCAGGCTCCAGGCCACCCGCAGGTCGGCGGGATACTCGCCGGTTGTCCCCAGCGTGCCGCTCACCTGGGCCTGCGCCTGGGGCGTGGTCACGTGGAGCCGGCGCAGGCGCAGCGTGCCGTTGGCGAGCGCCCCGGAGAGCGCCACCACATCGACCTGCACGGGCGTGGCATCGGGCGCCGGGCGAAAGCGAATGTCGCTCACCCGGGCCTCATCGATGCGCACGTCCAGCGGCAGGGTGACCGAGGGCAGCCCGCCAGGCTGTTCCTGTGGCGGCGTGGGAGCCTGCTCGAGCCGTGTGACCTCGACCCCCTGCACCTGCAACCGGGCAATGCCAACGGCGGCGTCGAAGAGCTGCAGGGGCTGCCAGTCGAGCTCCAGGCGTGCGACGTGCACGCGCAGCTGGGGCGAGGCGTAGCGGAGATTGCGCAGCACCAGGGGCCCGCTCAGCCGCCCCTGGGCAGCGCCCACGTGCAGTTCGGGAAGGTAGCGTTCGCCCAGGGCCAGTGCCCAGTGCAGGCCGCGCTGGGTGTTGAGCACGTAGGTGAGGGCCCCACCCAGTGCCAGCGTCGCCAGCAGCAGGCCCAGCAACACGTAGCGCTTCATAGGCCGGGGCCGATGGACAAATGGATGCGCCAGGGGTTGCCGGAGACGCTGAGCGCCGTGGCGAAATCGATGCGGATGGGCCCGACCGGCGAGTTCCAGCGGAAGCCGAAGCCGGCGCCGTGCTTCAGCGGCAGCGAGAGGTCGTTCATGGCGTTGCCGACGTCATAGAAGATGGCGGCGCTGTAATTGCCCTTGATGCGATGCTCGTATTCGACGCTGCCCACCATCAGGTACTTGCCGCCGATCACATTGCCCTGGCTGTCCTTGGGCCCCAGCGTCTGATAGCCGTAGCCGCGCACGCTGCTGTCGCCGCCCGCGAAGAAGCGGATCGAGGGCGGGATCTTCGAAAAGATGTCGGTCCAGGTGTAGCCGAGCTCGCCGCGCAGGATCACGCGCTGCCCGACGCCGGTGCCCTGGATCAGCTTGCCGAAGAGGTCGCTCTGCACGAAGCTGGTGCTCGATGCGAGCGCTGAATTCGAGCCGCGTACGCGCAGTTCCACACGGTCGCCGTAGCGCAGCAGGCCCTCGCGGGCGGCGCGCACACGGGTCCAGCGGACGCCGGGCATGAGCAGGCGGGCCGTGCCCGCCTCAGTGCCGACGGTGTAGTTCTCGTCGTGGTAGTTGAGGCTGAGCGTCTCGTGCCACTGCTTGCGCAGGTGAGTGTAGGCGATTCCCAGCAGCGCGATTTCGCTGGTGCTCGTCTCCGTGCTCTCCTTGTCGTAGCCGGCCGAGTACACCACGTTCTCCACCAGCGGGTCCTTCATCGGTACGATGTAGCGAAACGTCGCCTTGTCGGCGATGCGCGAGGCCTCCGCATCGAAGCGCACGCTGTGGCCGAGCCGGTTGACCCAGCGCCGCTCCCAGCCGAGCCGGGCGCGCGGCCCGGTGTCCGTGCCGTAACCGAGCCCGACGGTGTAGCGGTTCGGTTCGCGCGGGGTGAGTTGGACCTGGATGGGAACGCGCTGGTTCTCAGCCGCCTGCCGCTGCGGCGCCACCGTGACCTCGGCGAAATAGTTGCTGTTGCGCAGCGCGCTCTGCAGCGCCAGCACCTGTTCCGAATCGTAGGGATCGCCGGGCTGGAACGGCAGGTAGCGATGCAGCAGGTCCGGCGAGAGGATCTCCTGCTGGAAGTGGACCTGTCCGAAGTGGTAGCGCGGGCCGGTGTCAAAATGCAGCACGACGTCCGCCTGCTGCTTGGGGATGTTCACCCGCACCTCATGCGCGGTGAGCTGCGCATCGAAATAGCCGCGCTCCACGGCCAGCGACTGCAGCGAGTTCTTGGCACCCTCGTATTCGGGGTGTTTGAGCGGTTCGCCCTTTTTGAGGGGCAACTCCGCGACGAGTTTCCTGAACGCCGGATCGTCCTTGCCTTCGCCGCGCAGCTGGATGTCCACCGTGTTCAGCCTGACCACCGGGCCGGGGGTGACCCGGTAGGTGGCGCGCCAGCCCTGCGCGGTCTGCTCGATGTGGCTCTGGATCTTGGGCTGGTAATAGCCGAAGGGTTGCAGGGCGGTGCGGATCTCCTCGGGACCGCGCCGGTACAGCAGCCGCAGGCGGCCTTCGGAAATCTCCGCCGCGTTGCGGTAGCGCTGCAGACTCAGATGGGAGAGCACGTTCTCGCGCAGCTGGTCGTCCAGCCCCTTGATTACGATGTCGATCTTCGGCGCGGCGGCCCAGGCGCCGGCCATCAGCAGCAGGAACAGCAGGGTGACAGTGTAAGGCAGTCGACGCACAGGCATTCGAGGAGTCGGCCCTGAGAACTGCCGGCCCTCGCCGGCACCATATCGCGCCGCAGGCGCACGCAGGACGCGCCCGGCGACGGGCATCGCGAAGCGGTGTGGGTGTTCGTTCAGCGACACTAGGATAGAAGTCTACACTACCGCAGTACCGCGGCCGGAGGCGCCGAGGGGTGCATGCCGCCGCCGCGAGGCGCTAGGATGGAGCTCTGCAACGGCCATCGTGGGGAGCGGCAATGGCGAAGCGTACACGCTGGCGGGTGGCGGTGCTGCCCGGAGACGGCATCGGCCCGGAGGTGGTCGGGGCCGCCGTGGAGGCCTTGCGCGCACTGCGCGATGCGGGCGGTCCGGAGCTGGAGCTGGTGGAGTACCCCTGGCCATCGGTCGCCTATCACCGTGTGCACGGTGCGATGATGCCGGCCGACTGGCGGGCGGCGCTCGAGGCCCACGATGCCATCCTCCTGGGGGCACTCGGCGATCCCGGTCCGGGCGAGGACCCGCAGCGCTACTGGATCCCCGATGCGGTGTCGCTCGCCCCGCTGCTGCAGATCCGCAAGGGCTTCGACCAATGGGCCTGCGAGCGGCCCGCCTTCAGCATGGAAGGGGCGCCCCGCTACCTGGCCGACCCGCGCGCGGCGGACATCGATATGCTGGTGGTGCGGGAGAACAGCGAGGGCGAGTACGTGGGGCAGGGCGGTCGCCTGGCGATCGGCACGCCGCGCGAGGTCGCCACGCAAGTGGAGGTGTTTACCCGCAGCGGTGCCGAGCGGATCTTCCGGCACGCCTTCGAGCGGGCCCGGCAACGTGCCGCGCAGCGAAGCGGGGGCGCGCGTGCGGCGCGGCGCTTCCCGCTGGCGGAGGGCGGCGCGGCGGCGGCGCAGGTCTGTCTCATCACCAAGCGCAACGCCCTGATGCACTGGGGCGAGATGTACACCGAGGTGTTCGCCGAGGTGGCGGCGGACTTCCCCGACATCGCGACGCACCATGAGCTGATCGATGCGGCATGCATGAAATTCGTCACCCAGCCCTGGATGTTCGATGTGGTGGTCGCCAGCAACCTGCAGGGTGACATCCTCACCGACCTCGCCGCCGTGCTGTGCGGGGGCATGGGGGTGGCGCCCTCCTGCAACATCAATCCCGCGGACCGAAGCTTGCCGCCCATGTTCGAGCCCACGCACGGCAGTGGGCCCGACATCGCCGGAAAGGGCCGGGCCGACCCGCGTGCCATGCTCCTCACCGCGGCCATGATGCTCGACTGGATGGGCGAAGAGGACCCGGCGGCGCGGCGCGCAGCCGCGCGGCTGCAGGGGGCCGTGGCCGCGGACCTGGAGGCCCACGGCAGCGAGCGGCGCCCCACCGCGGCCATCACCGCATCGGTCCTGGCGCAATTGCAGTCCCGTTCGGCCGCGCCGGTTTGAAGCCGGCGCGCGCGGCCCGGTAGACTCGAACGACAGCCATTTCGCCCCCACCCGCAGGAGGACCGATGCCGCCGATGTCTCCTCACAAGCAGCCCGGACAGCTCTCCCCTCTGCTCAAGCAGTCGAGCGGAATCGCCGCGGCGCGCGGCGAAGGCGCCTACCTCTTCGACTCGAACGGCACCCGCTACCTGGACTTCACGTCGGGTATCGGCGTCACCAGCACCGGCCACTGCCACCCCAAGGTGGTCGAGGCGGCCCAGCGCCAGGCGGGCCGGCTCATCCACGGGCAGTACGCGATCATGACCCATGAGCCGCTGGTGGCGCTCACGGCGCGGCTGGCCGAGCGCATGCCCGGTGCCATCGACTCGCTGTTCTATGCCAGTGCCGGCACCGAGGCGGTGGAGGCCGCGGTGCGGCTCGCCCGCCATGCGACCGGGCGCCCCAACATCATCGCCTTCCACGGGGGGTTTCACGGCCGCACGATGGGGTCGTTGTCGCTGACCACCTCCAGCGTGGGTCTGCGCGCCGGTCTGCAGCCGATGATGGGCGGCGTGGTGGTGGCACCCTTTCCCAACACCTACCGCTACGGCTGGGACGAGCAGAGCGCGGCGGACTTCTGCCTGCGCGAGCTGGACCACATCATGGCCACCTACAGTTCGCCGCGCGAGACGGCGGCCATGCTCATCGAGCCCGTGCAGGGGGAGGCTGGCTACGTGCCCGCGAACACCCCCTTCATGCAGGGCTTGCGCGAGCGCTGCGATCGGCACGGCATGTTGCTGATCCTCGACGAGGTGCAGGCCGGGTTCGGGCGTACCGGCCGTTTCTGGGGCCATGAGCACTTCGATGTGGTGCCGGACGTGGTGGTCACTGCCAAGGGCTTGGCGAGCGGCTTTCCGCTCTCCGCGATTGCCGCGCGCAGCGACGTGATGGAGAAGGGCTGGCCCGGCTCGCAGGGCGGCACCTACGGGGGCAATGCGGTGGCCTGCGCGGCGGCGCTCGCCACGCTCGAGGTGATCGAGGAGGACGGCCTGGTCGCCAACGCCGCCGAGCAGGGGGCGCACCTGCGCGCGCGCCTGCAGGCGCTGCGCAGCGAGCATCCGGCCATGGACGATGTGCGCGGCAAGGGACTGATGATCGGCGTGGAAATGGTCGACGCCGAGGGACGCCCGGACGGCGAGCGGGCCGGGCGGCTGCTCAAGGAGGCCGAGCGGCGCGGACTGCTGCTGATCCGCTGCGGGGCGTACGGCGGACAGGTGGTGCGCTGGCTGCCGCCGCTGATCGTCACCCGCGAGCAGGTCGATCAGGCCGTGGACATCTTTGCCGACGCCCTGGTGGCGACCGCCTGAGCCCGGGCCGCAACGGCTCCAGGCTCAGGCGGCGCGCTCTAGTCGGCCCGAGGCACGGTCTGCGTCTCGACGAACTCGAACAATCCTTCGCGGCCCCCCTCGCGGCCGAAGCCGGACTGCTTCATGCCCCCGAAGGGCGCTTCCGGGGTGGGCCCGGTGCCGGTGTTGTGGCCCACGTGCGCGAACTGCAGGCCCGCGATCACCCGTTCGGCACGGGCCGCATCGGCGGTGAACACATAGGCGGCCAGCCCGAAATCGGTGGCGTTCGCCAGCCGCAGTGCCTCGGCCTCGTCCGCGAACTCGAGCACAGGCACCAGCGGGCCGAAGGTCTCCTCCAGACTGCAGGCCATCTCCGCGCTCACCCCGCGCAGGACCGTCGGCGGAAAGAAGCTGCCGCGCGCCGCGTCCCAGTCGCCGGGGTCCGCGCCGGTGACGCGCTCGGCGCCCTTGGCGAGCGCGTCCTGCAAGTGGCGGCGTACCTTTTCGTAGCCGCGGCGGTCGATGAGCGGGCCGATGTCCGTGTCCGCCTCCATGCCGTTGCCCACCTTGAGGCGGGCGGCGCGCTCGGCCACCTTCGCGGCGAAATCCGCCGCCACGCTGCGCTGGGCGTAGACGCGGTTGGAGCACACGCAGGTCTGGCCGCCGCCGCGGAATTTGTTGAGCATCAGGTTGTCGGCGGCCTGGTCCAGGTCGGCGTCCTCGAACACCAGGAACGGCGCGTTGCCGCCCAGCTCCAGGGTGAGGCGTTTGACGCCGCCGGCGCTCTTGGCGATGAGCTCCTTGCCCACCTCGGTGGATCCCGTGAAGCTGATGATGCGCACCGCCGGGTGCTCGCAGAGGGTGTCGCTGATGGGGGCCGGCGGCCCGAGCACGAGATTCACCTTGCCCGGGGGAAGGTCCAGCTCCCGGTCGAGCAGGCTGAACAGGGCGATCATGGTCAGCGGCGTCTTGGAGGACGGCTTGACGATGCTGGCGCAGTCCGCGGCCAAGGCGGCGGAGAGCTTTTTGGCGATCATGCCGATGGGGAAGTTCCATGGCGTGATCAGCCCGGCCACACCGGCGGGTCGATAATGTACCGTCCAGCGGCAGTTGCGCGGGTGCTCCTCCAGCGTGTGCGGCCGCAGCAGCTCGACGTGCTCGGCGCAGTAGCCGAAGAAGCCGGCGGCGTAGTCGACCTCGCCCTGGGCTTCCTTCCAGGGCTTGCCGTGCTCGAGGGTGAGGATGCGCCCGATCTCCTCCTTGTTCGCCCGCAGGGCGGCGTCGATTGCCGCCAGCCAGGCACGGCGCTGCTCGAGCGAGGCGGGGCTTGCCAGTGCCGCTTGCGCCGCGTCGACGGCCTGCACGGTTTCGGTTCGCCCCATCGCCGGGATGTGGGCGAGCAGCGCACCGTCGGCGGGATTGTGCACCGCGATCGGCGCGCCCGTACCGGCGCCGCTCCAGCGGCCGGCGACATAGCCTTCCAGATGCTCGAGCAGGGGGGATTCGATCATGGCCGGGTTCTCCTCAGTCCAGGAGCAGGGAGGGGCGCTGCGCGGTCAGCGGCCGCGCGCCCTGATAGGCGTGCGCGGCACGCAGCACCCGTGCATCCGCGTGGCGCGGGCCGACGAGCTGCAGCCCGATGGGCAGGCCCGCGCGGGTGAAGCCGCAGGGCACCGAGATCGCCGGCTGCCCCGTCATGTTGAAAGGGAATGTGAACGGCGACCAGGTGTGCCAACGCGCATGCGGCCAGCCTTCGGGGACCTCGCGGCCGGCGGTGAACGCGGGCCGCGGCAGGGTGGGCGTGAGCAGCAGGTCGTACCGCTCGTGGAAGCGGCCCATGCGTTCGGTGAGGGCAGCGCGCTCGTTGGCCGCCCCCAGGTAGTCGAGCATGGAGCACGCGGCGAAGTCCTCGGCGACCTGCACCAGCGCCGGGTCCATCTCGCGACGGCTGTCCGCGTCGATGTCCCGCAGGGCGTTCGCAGCGCCGCCGTAGAACAGCAGGGCGAAGGCCGCCGCCGGGTCCTGGAAGCCGGGATCGATCTCGTCCACCTGGGCGCCGAGCGCCTCGAAGCACTGCGCGGCCGCCTTGATCGCCGCGGCGACTTCGGCATCGACGTCGACATAGCCCAGACGCGGACTGTAGGCGATCCGCAGCCCGCGCACCCCGCCCTCCAGCGCGCCGCCGAAGTCCGGCGCTGCGGATGCGCGCGGGGGCGCCAGCGTCGCATCGCGCGCGTCGGCCTCACAGAGCACGTCCATCAACAGCGCCGCATCGCGCACCGTCCAGCTCATCGGCCCGGGGTGGGCGAGGCTGCCGAAGGGGCTGGGCGGCCACATCGGCACCCGGCCGTGGGTCGGTTTGAGCCCGACCAGCCCGCAGAAGCCCGCGGGGATGCGGATCGAGCCGCCCGCATCGGTGCCGAGCGCGAGCGGCGCCATGCCGAGCGGCACGGCGGCGCCACTGCCGCCGCTCGAGCCGCCGGCGGTCAGCGCCGGGTCCCAGGGGTTGCGGGTGACGCCGCACAGCGGCGAGTCGGTTACGCCCTTCCAGCCGAACTCCGGAGTGGTGGTCTTGCCCAGCGGCACGAAGCCGTGCCGGCGCAGCGCCGCCGTGGCCGGGGCGTCCACGTCCGAGGGCGTGTCAGGCAGCGTCTTGGATCCCTTGCGGTTGCTCCAGCCGCGGGTGAAGAACACGTCCTTGATGGCGACCGGGACCCCGTCCAGCCGGCCCAGGGTCTGCCCGGTGCGGTAACGCTCCTCGGCGGCCCGCGCGGCGGCGAGCGTGGTCTCCTCGTCAACGAGGCAGAAGGCGTTGACCCGCTCGTCGTAGCGCTCGATGCGCTCCAGCGCGGCGGCGGCCGCGTCCACCGGGGAGAGCTCGCGGCGTGCGAACAGGCGCAGCAATTCGGTGGCGCTCAGGTCGGCGATTTCGGTGGGGGCGGTCACGATGGTCTCCCTCCTTGCGTCCCGGCGGCCTCCGGGGGCACGTAGCCGCGCTGTTTGTCCACCACGTTGAACAGCGCTTCGCCCGCCTGCCAGCGCCGGAAGTTCTCGATGAACTGCTCGCTCAGGGCGGCGCGCCAGCCGATGAAGTCGCCGGCCATGTGGGCGGTGACGATGACGTTGGGCAGGTCCCACAACGGATGCTCGGCGGGCAGCGGTTCTTCCTCGAACACGTCCAGGGCCGCGCCCGCGATCGCCCCGCTCCGGAGTGCGGCGACCAGCGCATCGGTCTCGACGATGGGGCCGCGGCCGATGTTGATGAAGCGGGCGTGCGGCCGCATGGCGCCGAAGGCCGCGGCGTCGAACATGCCGTGGGTGGCCGCAGTGAGCGGCGCGGCGACCACGACGAAGTCGGCCTCGGCCAGCGCCGCGTGCAGGCCGGCCGCAGCGTGCACGGCCACGAAATCCGCATCCGCAGCGCGCGCCCGGCTGGCGATCCCTTCCACGTGCAGGCCGGCCGCAGCGGCGAGCCGCGCAATGCGCCGGCCGATCGAGCCCGCCCCGACCACGAGGACGCGGCGTCCGGCGAGGCGTTCGGTCTCGCGATGCCGCCAGCGCCGTTCGCGCTGCAGCGCCACGGTGCCGAGCAAGTCCTTGGCGAAGGCCAGCATCATCCCCAGGACGTGTTCGGCGATGGCGCCGTCGAAGATGCCGCGTGCGTTGGTGACGGGGATCGGGCTGGCCCGCAGTTCGGGAAACATCATGGCGTCGACCCCGGCGCTGGTGGCGTGCACCCATTGCAGGCGCTGCGCCGCCGGCCACGCCTCGCGCAGGATACGGGTGCGAAAATCCGTAACGAGGAGCACATCGGCCTGGCTCAGCGCGGCGCGCAGCTCGTCGCGCGTGCCCGCGAAGCGCAGCCGGGCCTGTCGCTCGAGGGGGGCGAGGCCGGGTGGCGGGGCCTCGCCGGGCGCGGTGAGCACGGCGATGAGGGGCGTGTTGGGGCCACCGGGCATGGGGTGTCATCCGTGTCGAACCATGGACACCGTAGCGGGCGCCCGGAGCAGGCGTCAACCATGCAGGCCGCGCGACGGTGCTTGACCGTTGCCACGCCCTGTTCGTAGTCTCAGGCGTGGACCACCCTCACCGGGAGAGCGCACCATGCTGCAGACGGTCGAACGCGACTACTTCCTCTCCGAAGAGCCCTTGTGGAATCCGGCCCTGCGCGCCCTCCCGATCCCGGGTATTCGACGCATGGTCAACATGGCCGCGCAGATGGACAACGTGATTCATCTGTCCATCGGTCAGCCGGATTTCCCCACCCCGCCGCACATCATCGACGAGCACATCCGCGCCCTGCAGGCGGGCCAGACGCGTTATACGATGGATGCCGGCCTGCCCGAGCTGCTGACCGCGCTCAAGACCTATTATGGCCGTCGCTATGAGCGGGAACTCACCGAGGACAACATCCTGGTCACGACCGGGGCGACGGAGGCGATCTACCTGGCCCTGACCGCCACGGCCGCGCCCGGGCGCCAGTTCATCCTGCCCGATCCGACGTTTCCGCTGTACGCGCCGCTCATCCGCATGAACGGCGGGGAGGTGAAGATCATCCCGACGCGAGCGGAGAATGGACACCAGCTCGATCCCCAGGAGGTGATCGATGCCATGGGCATGCGCACCTTTGCCGTGGTGCTGAATTCACCGAGCAACCCGACCGGCACCGTCTACCCGCGCGAGACCGTCGAAGCCATCGTGCAGGAGGCGGCCTACCGCGGCATCAAGGTGATCAGCGACGAGGTGTACGATCATCTGGTGCTCGATGACCTGGATTATCCGAGCGCCATCCAGTGCACCGCCGACCTCGACCACGTGATGGCGATCAGCAGCTTCTCGAAGACCTTCAGCATGCCGGGGCTGCGGATCGGCTGGATCATTTCCAGCCAAGGCGTCATCAAGATGCTGCGCCGCTACCACATCTTCACGACCACGGTCGCCAACACGCCGGCGCAGTGGGCCGGGGTGGCGGCACTCGAGGGTGACCGTACTTGCGTGGAACAGATGCGCGAGGAATACCGGCGGCGGCGCGATCGGGTGGTGCAACTCGTCGGCGATTGCCCGCAGTTCACCGGGTATTGGCCGCAGGGCGCTTTTTATATCATGCCCTCGCTGCCGCCGCACGCGGACGGGACCGGGGTGGCGCTGCGCATGCTTCAGGAAACCGGCGTGTGCATCGTGCCGGGGGATACCTTCGGCGACACCACGCGCAATGCCCTGCGCATCAGCTTCTCCACCTCGATGGAGCAGATCGAGGAGGCCTTCTCGCGCATCACCCCCTGGCTCGCCCGCCAGCACTTCTGAGCCCGCAGCGCCCGCCGCAGGAACCTCTCGCCCTTCGCGAGTCGAGCGGGGCGCTGCCGCGCCGCCACCGACCGCGCGGCCCCTGCGCGGCGAAACTGCTCAGGCGTCGACCGCCCGCACCAGACGGCGCACCTCGTCCAGGGCGACGCTGAGCACGGGCAGTTCGGGTTCCTCGGCGGCGAATTCGCGCATGCGCCCGCCAAACACCTCCAGCGCTGCCCGGTGGCGCTGCATCCAGGCGTCGATGCGCTGCGCGGGCGCTTCTGTATCACTGGCATCGAGCACCTGCCGGGCCAGACGGCGCTGCATCCAGAACAGGTCATCGCGCAGCGCAGCGCGCGCCAGCCGTGCCCAGTGTCGATCCTCGCTGAGTGCCGCGATGGCGTCGCGCAGCCAGTTCAGGTCGAGGCGCGCGGCCAGCGCAAAATAGATGCGTGCGACCTCCAGCGCCGGCGTCTGCGCGCCGGCGGCGATCTCCGCCACGTCGAGCAGCGGCGGTAGCCAGGCCACGGCGGCGAAAAAGGCCGCATCGCTCTCCTCCAGCCCCCAGGAGCGGTATTCGGCGGCGCGTGCCTCCAGGTGCTGGCGCTCCTCCTCGTGCAGCACCTCGGCGAGTGCCGGGCGCACCTCGCCGATCCGGTCCTCCAGGGCGGCGACGTTGGCGGCGATGTCGATCGGCGGTGGCCGATTGCGAAGCAACCACAGCGTGGCGCGGCTGCCCAGCTTGCGCACGGCGATCAGCAGGTCGAGCTGGCGCGCGGCGGTGATGCGGTTGTCCAGCGCGGCCACCGCCGCCCAGTATTCGGGCAGGCGGAACACGCGGCGGCTGACCATGTAGGCGCGTGCGATCTCGGGCGCGTCCGCCCCGCTGCGCTCGGCGATGCGATGGGCGAAGGTGATCCCCATGTGGTTGATGAGGCTGTTGGCGACGAAGGTGGCGATGATCTCGCGCCGCAGGCGGTGGTGGGGGAGGCGTGTGCGCAGGCGCCGCCGCATCGCCTCGGGGAAGTACTGGGACATCTCCTCCTGCAGGCGCGGGTCCTCGCAGATGCCCGAGGGCAGCAGCGTCTCGAACACGTCGATCTTGCTGTAGGCGAGCAGCACGGCCAGTTCCGGTCGGGTGAGCCCTTCGCCGGCCGCCTGGCGTTGGGCGATCTCCTCCTCCTCGGGCAGGTGCCATGTGGCGCGCTCGATGCGCCCGCTGCGTTCGAGATGGCGGATGAGTTCCGCCTGCTGGTCGAGCTGGTGAACGCCCAGGTGCGTGGCCACCGAGAGCACTTCCCCCTGCTGGTAGTTGTTGGCCAGCACGAGCTGGGCGACGGGCTCGGTCATCTGCTGCAGGAGTCGGTCGCGCTGTTTGCGCGTCATGTCCCCTTCGGCGACCACCTCGTCGAGCAGGACCTTGATGTTCACCTCGTGGTCGGAGCAGTCGACGCCCCCGGAGTTGTCGATGAAGTCGGTGTTGAGGCGGCCGCCGCCCCGGGCATAGGCGATGCGCGCCTCGAAGGTCAGGCCGAGATTGCCCCCTTCGCCGATCACCTTGCAGCGGAGCTGTTGCGCGTCCACGCGCACGGCATCGTTGCTGCGATCGCCCGCCGCCGCATGGCTCTCCGCGGCGGCCTTCACGAAGGTGCCGATGCCCCCGTTCCAGAGCAGGTCCACGGGCGCGCACAGGATGGTGCGGACCAGCTCATCGGGGGTGAGCGTCTGCGCCGTGGTGCCCAGGGCGGCGCGCGCCTCGGGGCCAAGGGCGATGCGTTTGGCGCTGCGGGGGTAGACCCCTCCGCCGGCGGAGATGAGCGCGGGATCGTAATCCGACCAGGACGCGCGGGGCAGCGCGAACAGGCGTTGTCGTTCGGCGAAGCTGCGCGCCGCGTCGGGGGCCGGATCGAGGAAGATCTCGCGGTGGCTGAAGGCGGCGATCAGGCGAATATGGGGCGAGAGCAGCATGCCGTTTCCGAACACGTCTCCGTTCATGCTGCCGATGCCCGCGACCGTGAAGTCCTGCGCCTGGATGTCGCGGCCCATTTCGCGGAAATGGCGTTTCACCAGCTCCCACGCGCCCCGGGCGGTGATCCCCATGCGCTTGTGGTCGTAGCCGCTCGAACCGCCGGAGGCGAAGGCGTCGCCCAGCCAGAAGCCGTACTCCTTCGCGATCGCGTTGGCCGTGTCCGAAAAGGTGGCCGTGCCCTTGTCGGCGGCGACCACCAGGTAGGGGTCGGGATCGTCCAGGCACACCGTCGCGGGCGGCGGCTGCACCTCGCCGCCCGAGAGGTTGTCGGTCAGATCGAGCAGGCCGCGGATCAGCGTACAGTAGCTCTCGCGCACCGCATCGGTGCTCGCCGGCGTCCCGCCGTTGGGAGGACGTTTCACGACGAAGCCGCCCTTCGCACCGACCGGGACGATCACCGCATTTTTCGCCATCTGCGCCTTCATCAGCCCGAAGATCTCCGTGCGGAAGTCCTCGGGCCGGTCCGACCAGCGGATGCCGCCGCGCGCCACCTTGCCGCCGCGCAGATGGATGCCCTCCATGTGCACCGCGTAGACGAAGACTTCGACCATGGGGCGCGGGGCGGGGAGGTCGGGGATATCGCGTGGGTCCACTTTGATTGCCAGGTACGGCTTGGCGTGGCCCCCGGGGCCGCTCTGGAAGAAGTTCGTGCGCCGGGTGGCGTCGACGAGCAGCAGGAAGCGCCGCAGGATGCGATCCTCGTCCAGGACCGGCACTGCGTCCAGCGACCGCAGCAGGGCTTCGCTGAGGATCGCGCTGCGCTTTGCCGCGTCGTCCTGGCCCGCCGGATCGAAGCGCGCGCGGAACAGGTCGATCAACAGGCTGGCGATCTGCGGGTGGCGCGCCAGGGCCTGCTCGACGTAGGCCTGACTGAAGGGGAAGCCGGTCTGCATCAGGTACTTCCAGTAGGCGCGCAGGAGCGCTGCCTCGCGCCAGCTCAGGCGCGCGGCCAGTACCAGGCGGTTGAAGCCGTCGCTCTCGGCCTCGCCCTGCCAGATGCGCGCGAAGGCATCGAGGAAGGTCTGTCGGATGTCCTCCGCCTCCAGATTCCCGCGCGCCCGGTACAGCAGCGCGATGTCCTGCACCCAGACCGCCGTGTCGTCGCTGGGGCGGATACGATAGGGTCGCTGCCCGACCACCTCCAGGCCCATGTTCTCGAGCATGGGCAGCACCACCGAGAGTGAAATGGGCTCGCCGTGGCGGAACAGCTTCAGTTGCAGTTGGTCTTCGGCGCCCTCCAGCGGGCGGTACAGCGCGGTGGCCAGCGGCGCCTCGGCCGAGAGGGCTTCGATCTTCTCGGCGTCGTGCACTGCCACTGCGGCCGGGTAGTCGTCGCGATAGGCGGCCGGAAAGGCATCCCGGTATCGAGCGAAGAGGTAATTTCCGCGCTCCTCGCCAAGGTCGTGCAGGAAACAGTCGTGCAGATCGTCCTCCCAGGTGCGCACCACTTCGCGGATGTGTGCTTCCAGGTTGTCGAGGTCGTATTCGGGCACGGCGCCGGGCTCGGTGTGGGCGATCAGATACACCCGCGCGAGCACCGACTCGCTCAGCGCCACCGTGAAGTCGACGCTGGTGGCGTGCAGGCTCCGGCGCAGCAGCTCCTGGATGCGCATGCGCACTTCGGTGTTGTAGCGTTCGCGAGGCAAAAAGGCGAGCAGGGCGAGGAAGCGCTCATAGGGGTCGCGGCGCACGAGCACGCGCACGCGCTGACGTTCCTGCAGGCGCAGAACGCCCAGCGCGGTTGCGTACAACTCCTCGGTTGAGCTCTGGAACAACTCGCCGCGGGGCAGCGTCTCCAGGATATTGGTCAGGGCCTTGCCGGCATGACCGGTGCTGTCCAGCCCGGAACGCTGGAGTACATGCCGGACCTTGCGCCGCAGGACGGGAATGCCCTGTGCGCTGCGGTTGTAGGCAGCCGCGGTGTACAGGCCAAGGAAGCGGTGTTCGCCGGTGACCGTGCCCTGCGCATCGAAACAGCGGATGCCCACGTAGTCCATGTACACCGGACGGTGTACGTTCGAGCGCGAGCTGCTCTTGGTGAGCAGCAGCAGCTGCTGCTGCCGTGCGAAGCGCCGCAACGCGGCGGGAAGGCGCGCGAAGCTGTGCGAATGGGAACTGTGCGTGCCGCGCAGGATACCCAGCCCCGAGCCCGCGACGGTGCGTAGCACGTCGTCATCGCCATCGCTCTCCAGCCGGTAACGGCGATAGCCGAGCAGGGTGAAGTGGCCATGCTCGAGCCACTCCAGGAAGGCCACCGCCTCCTCGGTGTCTTCGCCCGCGAGCGGCGGCGGTGCCTCGCGAAGCTCGCGCACGATCGTGTGCAGCGCCGCGCGCATCGTGCCCCAGTCGCCGACCGCAGCGCGCACCTCGGCGAGCACGCGGTTCAGGTCGGCCTCCACGCGCTCCAAATCGGTATGCCGGTCGACCTCGAAGTGCATCAGGGCCTCGCGCGGCGAGCCCGGGTCGGCCTCCTCGCCAAGGGCTTGCACCTGCCCCTTGGCGTCGCGTTGCACACGCATCACCGGATGCACGATGAGGTGCACGGAGAGGCCGCGTCGGTTCAGGGCCATGCGAATCGAGTCGACCAGAAAGGGCATGTCCTCATGCACCACGTCCACCACTGTATGGGTGGACTGCCAGCCGTGCGCCTCGACCTCAGGGTTGTAGGCGTGTACGAGCACCTCCCCCGCTTGGCGCCGACGCGCCAGGCGCCAGTGCGCCAAGGCCGCGCCGTAGAGGACGAGCAGGTCGCGTTCGAGCAGGTCTTCGGGCGCCGTTTGTCGGTAATACTCGGCGATGAAGTGCAGCAGCCGGGTGCGCTCTCCCTGCGGGACCCTGCGCCTCGTGTGGGCCGCCAGTCGTGCCAGCAGAGCGGCTTTTTCGTCTTCGGACTGCGTGCGTGTCACCCCGGGCCCCTTCGGTTTCGACGGACGCCTAACGTAGCCAAGGGGCGGCTCGGAGGCAAGGGTCGCCGAGCCGCTTTTGGCGCGTGCGCGTCTGCTATCCTGTCAGTGCAAACGCAGCGGAGGTCGGCACAGGGTCTCTGCTACACTGAGAAGTGCCAGAGGGGAAAATCATAAGAAGGTCTGGCGCTTACGCTAAGGGATTACCCGTAAAGGGCCTGTTTCGGCGAGAGGGGTGTTCAGGGACGCACGAGCACGTTGCCGCCCCCCGTAGTTCCCGCGGGTCTGCTCAAGGCGACCAGTTGCCGGAAGAGCAAATCAGACATGTGCCATCAGCGGGGCTGTTGAGTGCAGGCATTCAGCTCGAAGGTGCCGCCGGTGTGCCATACGCTAGTGAACAAATTCGGGCCATTGTGATCGCCGATGCGGTCAGAGGAGAACACCATCATGGAGCGTCGCTGGTGCGAACGGATACCGGTGAATGCAGAAGCATACGTGTGTTATCACGGGCACTACATCCCCGTGGAGTTGCGCAACGTCAGCCTCGAAGGGGCATGGGTGGCGCTCGGGGCGCAGTCGCGGGATGAGCAGCCCGGCGAGGGACCGGTCGAACTGGTCCTGGAACGGGGAGGCGAACTGAAGATCCCTGCCGAGGTGACGCATCGGGAGCCCTCCGGGCTGGGGCTGGCATTTCATTACGAAGGACACAACGACTTTCGCAAGATCCGGGACCTGTGGATGCAAGAATCATATCGGGCCGCCGACTAAGTCTCTCTTGCGGGCGTGTCTCCGCGCGGCTGGCGTCGCACGGGGGCGCCCGCGTGCGTGCGTACCGGTGCCAGGCGATGCGGCTGCGCCCGCCGCCGCCGAGCGCGGGCCGCGGGGGCGCCGGCGATGTTTGAGTGGTTCACCGAACACCTCTCGCGGATAGGCTGGGAGCATTTTTCCCTGGTCGCACTGCGCATCCTGTTGGTCGTGGTGCTCGGGGCGGTGGCAGCCGCCTTGGTGCGCTTCGCCATGCGCGGGGTCGAGGCGCGCATGTGTCACCACGCCGAACGGCAGGGCGCGCGCGCGGGAGAGGCCGCCAAGCGGGCCGACACGCTTGCGAGTCTGTTGCGCCAAGGCGCGCTTCTGTTCGTCTGGGTGATGGTCCTGCTGATGATCCTGGGCGAGGTCGGGGTGTCCATCGGTCCGCTCATCGCCAGTGCCGGCATCGCCGGTCTGGCGGTCGGTTTCGGCGCGCAGAATCTGGTGCGCGACATCATCTCGGGCTTCTTTCTGATCCTGGAGAACCAGGTGCGGGTCGGCGATGTGGCCATCGTGAACGGCACCGGTGGCCTGGTGGAGCAGATCAACTTTCGGACGCTCGTGCTGCGCGACCTCAGCGGCGTCGTGCACATCTTTCCAAACGGAACGATTACCAGTATGGCGAACATGACCAAGGATTGGTCCGCCTATGTGTTCGATCTCGGCGTTGCCTACAAGGAAGATACCGATCGGGTGGTCACCCTGATCCGCGAGGTTGCGGACGCGCTGCGCAAGGACCCGCAATTCGGCCCCAGCATTCTCGATGACGTGGAGGTGTTCGGCGTGGACAAGCTTGCCGACTCTGCGGTGGTTATCAAGGGCCGGCTGCGCACCCTGCCCATCAAGCAATGGGAGGTGGGGCGCGAGTTTTTGCGGCGGATCAAAAGGGCCTTCGACGAGGCCAACATCGAGATTCCCTTCCCGCACCGTTCGCTGTACTTCGGCGAAGCGAGCAAGCCCATCGTGGCACGTCTGCTCGATGCCGAGCTGGATTCCCGGCGGGCGCACGCCGAGGACGCTTAAACCTCCGCCGGCCTCAACGTCCTACGCTCACCCGTACCCCCTGTGGCGTCTCGATGTAGCGAACCGCGCCCGCGGCATCCGCGGCGCGACCGGTGACCGTGACGCCGGCAAGCGAGGGCAATGCATCGCCGCTCTGTCGCAGCGCGGCGGCAACGTCGGCAACCTCGTAAGCCGGATTCAATGCCCAGAGCATCGCCGCAATGCCCGTCACGTGGGGCGCCGCCATGGACGTGCCGCTGAGCGTCTGATAGCTGTCGCTACCCACCTGGAGTGTGTCGAGGTGGAGATCGAAAACGGCGACGCCCCGCCCGCTGCCCCCCGCATCGCTGGCCAGCTCGAAGCCGATTGAGCAGCCGCCCTCGCCGCAGTCGTTCAGCGGGTAGGCAAAGGCGCTCTGCACGCGTCCCGACTGCTGCTGGACGAGGTGATCCTGCTGGCCGTCGAAGGGATCCCCGCCCTGCGCGTCCACGCGGGTGCTGAAGCGGTCCGTGTCGGCGACGTCGATGGCGGCGCGATAGCGCAGTTGTACCGCACGCAGGCCGGGGAGCGTAAAGGTCTTGTATATGCGCTGTGTGCCGGCCGCATACGTGCCCCCAAGGCACCAGTCGCCGGGCGCGGCGAGCACGGCGAAGCTGCCCAGGCTGTTCACCGCGCAGTGGCCCGGGCTCCAGTCCCCGACGATCTGCCAGTCCTGCAGGGGGTCGTCGATGCGGGGCCCGGGCCGCGGCGCGAAGATGTTGCTGCCCGGCGCCGCGAGGTCGACGCTCGTCGCGCCGTAGTTCGCATAACCTGCCAGCGAATAGGTCTGATCCAGCGCGGTGACGCAGAGCAGGTTCGGCGCGTCGAAGGCGCAGGGGTAGACCGACACGGCGTTGCTCGCACCGGCATCCAGCAGTGCATCGTTGTCATCGCCGACGCCATCGCTGCCGCCGTTGGCGGCGGAGGTGACGACCAACACGCCCTTGCTGCCGGCGTCGGCGATCGCCTCCTCGAGCATCGGGTCGCGCGGGCCGCGGCGTCCGAGGCTCATGTTGATGATCCGCGCGCCGTGGTCCACGGCGAAGTGCACGCCTTCGACGAGGCTCGTGGTGCTGCCGGCACCAGACTGGTCCAGCACGCGCACCAGCATCAGATTCGCGCGCCAGCACACCCCGCTGGTGCCCACGCCGTTGTTGCCCCGCGCACCGATGATCCCCGCGACATGCGTGCCGTGGAGTTCGCCACCGCCCTCCGGCATGGGGTCGTCGTCACCTCCGACGACATCCCAGCCGTGGTGTGCCAGCCCGGCGTTGCTCCCGTCCCAGAGATTGCCGACCAGATCCCGGTGGGTGTAGTTGACGCCGGTGTCGAGCACGGCGACCACGACGCTGCTGCAGTCGGTGATCCGATCCCAGGCCTGCGGCAGGCCCATGTCCCCCCCGCTGACGCCCAGCAGGGGCGGCAGCGTCGCACCGCTGACCCGCTGTCCCACGTTCTCGAGCGCCCACTGCTCCGGAAAGTCCGGGTCGTCCGGCCGTGCCTGCGTACGATAGACATAATTGGGCTGTACGGCGGCGACCTGCGGGTCGGCCGAGTAGGCGCTCAGCACATCGGCGACCCGTTGTCCCGGCGCCAGGCGGACGCGCTGCCAGTGTCCGCCCTGCGGCACCGACTCCATCGCGCCCGCCAACGGCAGTGCGGGGGCACGGTCGCGGAATTTGACCAGGACCTCTCGATCACGGTAGCCGGTGTTCGCCGATGGCCCGTTTGCTACCGCGGTGAGCGGGGCACCGGCGCACAGCAGCAGCGCGAACGCCTGCAGGGTCCGGGTGTTCACGGCAGCGCCACCCGTAGCGGTGCAGACGGCGGGCTGCCGGCCGGCTCGAGCGCCGAGTAGGCGACCACGCGCACGAAGTACACGCCGCTGCCGAGATCAAGCCGCACCGACGTGGGCGCCCGCGGTCCACCGGCATACGGGACGTCAACCGAGTTGGCGTCGGCCAGAGCGAAGTCGGATCGCGTTGCGTAGTAGACGCGATAGCCACCGCCCGGCGCGTTCACGGCCGCCTCGCGATTGGGCGTCCAGCTCACGGCCGCCGTACCCGCGGCGGTGCCCGGTGGGTCGCCGCCCCCGCAGCCGGTAAGCGCCAGGCAGGCGGCCAAGGCCAGTGCGCCGGTTCGCGGCATCGATTTCCCCCGTTTCTCCCCCGGCAGGTGTGCCTGCCCCCATCAGCAAGGACAGCCCACGATGGCGCTGCTGACAAGGTGATGAACGGGTTGCGTGATGCGCATCACGCGGGCGAATGGCGTCCCCGGCAGGAGTCGAACCTGCGACCTAACCCTTAGGAGGGGTTCGCTCTATCCAGCTGAGCTACGGGGACAACTGCAAGGAAGCAGGGCGGGGCGGCGGGCGGATCGTGGCGCCGCCCGGCTCGGATCGGTGCCGCGGCTCCACACCCGTCGCTCGGGTTCCGAGACCGCTGTTGCTCGAGAGCCCTGACGCAGGGCGTTGCGGCACCAATTACACCACAATCCGCAGCGGGCTCCAAGCCGCAGCGGCGTGGCACGCGCTACCAGGGTTCGACGACCACCTGCAGCAGGAGTTGCCGTTCGCCGGCTGCATCCCCGTACCCGATGGGCGTCCCCAGCGCGATCTGAAAGTCGTTTGAGGGAATCCAGTACAGCCCCGGGATGAGGTGACCGCCGTGCCGATGGCCGCTGCGGCCGGTGAGTTCGAGCACCGCGGCGACGGCGCGGTGAAGACGCGCCACTCCCGCGCCGGTGTAGCTGACCGCGCGGTCCCCCTCGGTGAATTCACCGCCCAGGTTCAGATAGAGCTCGACCCCAGGCCCGATGCGCTGGCTCGCAAGCAGCGCGGGGTGGTAGGTGGTGGTGCCCTCTCCGAGCCCCCGCGCCGGGTCGCCGGACGGGAACTGGACTTCTGCATAGAGCGAGACGATGCGCCTGGCGGTACGCAGCACCGTATAGAGAACGCTGACCGACACATCGCCCAGTCCGGCTGCGCGCGGTGCGCCCTGCGGCGCCGAACGCACCCAGGGAAGCTCGGCGCCGAGTTGAAGGCGCGCACTCAAGCCGTACTCGGCGTCCATGCCCAGCTCGGTTTCGCGCCCGTCCTCGGCCCGTAGATACCCGGGCGCCGCGCGCAACTGCAACGCCCCGGGCTCCTGCGGGTACGGGCTCTCGCCCATGAAGAGCTCCTGGACGACAGGCTCCCCGGCATCGTGTTCATCGTTCGCTGCGCCCTGCGCGGTCGCGATGCGGCTGCCCAGGGCGAGCGCCAGCGCGGCCGCCGCGTATCCTTGTCGCCTCTGCATTATTCGTGTGGCTCTTATCGAGGTCGTGCCTTGCCCCGGTGGGCTTCACCTGGACGTGGGCTTCTCGCCGGTCGGGCGCGCATGCGCCAACCGCCGAGGCGCCTTTCGACCACCTGCACGAACAGGCACATGACCCACAGCGCGCCACGGCGGCGCCGGAGCCCGGCGGCCGGCTGCATCCTTGTCGAACACCGATCAGTGACACCGCGTCGGGCGTGCTCTTCGCTTCGCGTCTCGCCCCCGCACACGTGTTGCGCCTTGCTGCTCCAGCCGAGGCTGCTGCTCGTGCTCAACACCATCGCGCCGGCCTGACTCACGTGCAGATACTACAGCCGTGGGCCGAGCAAGATGCTTTGCCATTTGCTGCCTTGATGAACCCTCGCCGGCATTCCGTCCCCATCCGCAAGGCCGAAGGGGCCGCTCGCCTGTGGTCCACGCCACGCACCGGCTTGCGGATGCTGCCGTCGCAGCGCGTGGCCGCGTACTCAGGCTCCGGTTTGTGCCCGCCCGTGGGCGCGAACGTCGAAGGCGCTGAACCACTGGCCGATCCCTTTCGGGGAACTGGCGTCGTAATACAGGCTGTGCAGGCGCAGCCCCCCGGCCCGTCCCAGCAGTGGCCCGTGCGCGATGGTGTCGAAGACCTCGCCGCCCACCAGTTGATGGGTCATGGTCAGATATAGACGCGAGAGCGCGCCGGCGCGCAGCGTGGTGTCCAGCAGTCGCGGACCGGCCAGGAGGTACACGCTCGCGTAACCGAGCCGTCCGAGCGTTTGCATCAGCGCCACGCCGTCCACGGCGGCGCCCGTGCCGCTCCGGATCACCTTCTGGCCCTGTTGCTCCCAGGCACGCACGCGCCCCGCAGGAGCGGCGGCACCGGTGAGCACGTACACTGTCTGGCCATAACGGCTCAGCGATTCGGGCATCGGGAAGTCGAGACTACGGCTGACGATCACGACGGCCGGTTGCGCCGGCAGACCGTGCTGCACCCGCCAGCGACCGAGATCGGCGGCCGCATCGGCAACGCCGACCTGCAGGATGTCGGGGAACTTGCCCGCCGCCACTGCGCGCAGGTAGGCCCCGTGCGTGACCGTGCAATGCGCCTGCGCCTGCAGCTCCTGGAACAAGCGCCAATCGTTGCCGCTCGTCAGCTCGTCGAGCACGTAGGCCTCGCCGGTGTCGGCTTCGGTCACGGCGATCCGCCCGTCGATACTGGTGACGAAGTTCGCATAGAGGAAGGGGGCGTCGGTGGTGCCGCATGCATGCAGGCCGTGGGATAAATAGGTGCCGCGCAGCGCGCGGTGCACGCCTGCCCGCGGATACAACTCCACGATCTCCGAAGCCATCTCCGCCTCCCGGCCGCGGCCGCATGCGCACCCCTCAGGCAACCCTAGCAGGCCCCGGCCGCCGCGCCAGGGCGCCGAAGAGCGGTTTGATCGCGTCACGGCAGCGACCCATACTCCACCCGAACCCCGCGCGTTCCGGTGTTTCTCCGCCCCTGGGAGGCATCGCCATGTGGAGCTTTCCGGCCGCCGGCGAGCGGCCTGTCCTGTTCGGGATACTCAACCTCACCCCGGACAGCTTTTCGGACGGCGGCCGCTTTGCCGGGCCCGCGGAGGCGCTTGCGCATGGGCTGCGCATGGCGCGGGAGGGCGCACAGGTGATCGACGTGGGGGGCGAGTCCACGCGACCGGGCGCGGAGCGGCTCGCGGCGCGCGAACAGATCCGGCGCACCGGCGCCGTGATCCGCCGCCTGCGCGAGCAGCTTCCGGCCGAGGTTGCCATCAGCATCGACACGAGCCTCGCCGACGTCGCACGCGCGGCATTGGAGGCGGGGGCGGTGATCATCAACGACATTTCCGCGGGGCGCGACGACCCGGAGTTGTTTCGTCTGGCGGCGACCGCCCGCTGCCCGCTGGTGCTCATGCACATGCGCGGGGAGCCCAAGACCATGAACGCGCAAGCGGTGTATGCCGACGTGCGCACCGAGGTGCGCGCCTTTCTTCAGGAGCGCGGCAGGGCGGCCCAGGCTGCGGGGGTGCGGGCGGAGAACATCGCCATCGATCCCGGCATCGGCTTCGGAAAACGCCGCGCGCACAATCTCGCCCTGCTCGCCGACCTGCCGCGATTGGCCGGTCTCGGGTATCCGGTCCTGCTCGGGACCAGCCGCAAGCGCTTCATGGGCGACATCTGCGGCCGTGCCGAGCCTCGGGAGCTGGTGCCCGCGACCTGCGCAACCACGGCGTTGGGCGTGCTCGCGGGCGTGCGGATGTTTCGCGTGCATGACGTGAAGGAGAACAGGCAGGCGGCGGATGTGGCGTGGGCCATTCGCCGCGCCGGAGCCGCCGGTGCGTAGGCGCGCGCAGACCGGCGCATCGACCCGTGGGGGCCGGCAGGCCCGCCGGTCCGGCGTGCGCCGTGCGGGCGCGGCATTCACCCCAGTTGCAGCGTCAGCTCGCTGATCTGAATGAGCGGTTGTGCATTGGTGTAGTTGGGCACGTCCGCCATGATGGCCTCGGCGTGGGGGCCGAAGGCGGCTGTGAATGCATCGAGTGAGTCGAAGTGGAGACTGGCGATCGCCACGAACGGCGCCGGCGCGTCCGGCTCGCCACCGGCCACGCCGGCTTCGACGGTAACGCCCCGGCAGGCGTCCCCGAGGCGGTCCCGCACCATGGGGATGTGCGAGTTGCAGTAGTAGTCGATGTCGAACTGCACGTTCGGGGCTTGCGGATACAGCACACTGACTTTCAGCATTCCGGGTCCTCCTGCGGACGTGGCTGGCGGTGGCGCGGCCCGCCAAAGGCCGGCGCTCGCACAATGCGTGGCAAGTCGCGTGCCAGGCTGCCGGACGCAGGCGGCGCGCGTCAGTGCAGCTTGATGTGCGGAT
This sequence comes from uncultured Gammaproteobacteria bacterium, assembly GCA_963779865.1. GTDB lineage: Bacteria > Pseudomonadota > Gammaproteobacteria > CAVZZX01 > CAVZZX01 > CAVZZX01. The sequence continues at coordinate 245,714 of CAVZZX010000003.1, forward strand.
CGATGGTGCGGTGCAGCAGGCCGTACACCGACATCAGCGCGGTGCGTATCCACCCGTTCAGGGCGAGCTGGTGCATCTGGTGCAGGGAGAGGTAGGCGAGCCGTGCCACGGCCCCCGAAATCGTCACGCTGCCGAGCAACCCGCCCATGAGGTTGCCCACCGTGCCGTACTCGCTCAGCGCAATCAGCGAGCCATAGTCGTGATAGCGATAGCGTCCCAGGGGCCTGGCCTTCAGGCGCCGGGGGATCGCCTTGGCGAGGAACGCGGCCTGCTGGTGGGCGGCCTGGGCGCGCGGCGGCACCGTCTCCTCCGCGCCGGCGGCGAGGGGGCAGGCGGCGCAGTCGCCCAGCGCGAAGATGTCCTCGTCCCGGATGGTCTGCAGCGAGGGGCGCACCTTGAGCCGGCCCATGCGGTCGGTCTCCAGGCCCGCGATCTCGCGCAGGAAATCCGGCGCCTTGATGCCGGCGGCCCAGACCTTGATCCCGGCCGGGATCCACGTCCCGCGATCGGTGCGCAGCCCCGCGGCGGTGGCTTCCACCACCCGCTCCTCGGTATGCACGTCCACCCCGAGCGCCGCGAGTTCCTCGCTGGCCGCGCGGGAGATCCGCTCCGGCAGGGCCGGAAGAATGCGGTTGTAGGCCTCGATGATATGCAGGTGGACGTCCTTCTCCGGGTTGATTTCGTCCAGGCCGTAAGCGGAGAGCTGGCGCGTGACGTGATGGAGCTGGGCGGCGAGCTCCACGCCCGTGGCGCCGCCGCCGACAATCGCCACATCGAGTTGGCCCGGTTCCACCGCGCCGCCCTGGGCGTGGGCACGGAGCAGCGTCCCCAGCAGGCGCCGCTGGAAGCGCTGTGCCTGCGCGGTCGTATCGATGGACATGCAGTGCTCGGCGACGCCGGGCACGCCAAAGTCGTTGCTGACGCTGCCGACGGCGAGCACCAGGAGGTCATAGGGGAAGTAGCGGCGCGGTGTGATCTGTTCACCGTCGGCGTCGTAGCTGGGGGCCACCGCCACCAGGCGCTTGCCGCGGTCAATCCCATCCACCCGTCCGAGCCGAAAGCGGAAGTGGCGGCGCTTGGCTTGCGCAAGATACTCCAGCTGATGCTCTCCCGCATCCAGCGTGCCGGCCGCCACCTCGTGCAGCAAGGGCTTCCACACGTGCGTCCATTGCGCATCGATGAGCGTGATCTCCACGCCCTCACGGCGGCCGAGCCTCTGGCCCAGCTTGGTCACCAGTTCCAGGCCACCGGCACCGCCGCCGACCACCACGATCTTCGTCTTCTCGGCCACTGTGTTTTCTCGTTGGTGCTGAGGCTCGTCATCGGCCCGCCGGGGCGCCCGTCGGTGCGGCCTCCCGCGGCGGCGCAAGGTTCCGTTTCCCCCCCGTTTTGGTCCGGGGGGATCACGGGTTCATGGATCGGGGACGCGCCGCTTGCGCGCTTCCTCCACCGCGAGCGAAATGCCTTCGCAGACGAGCTGCGGGTCCTGGATCTGCAGAAAATGCCCCGCCTGCCGGGAGATGAGTTGCGTGCTTCCGGGCAGCAGGTGGAGCAGTTCGTCCTGAAGGCGCTGCCAGGCGCGTTCCATCTGGGGGCTGCCGCCGCCCGTTCGGGGCGGCTGCATGCTGCGGCTGATCACCACCAGGGGCACGGCGGGCAGGGCCCTGAAGCGCTGCACCTGCGCCGCACTGGCGCGGAAGGCGGAGAGCTCGGCGTGTGCGGCTCTTTGGGCGCGATAGGCGCGCTGCAGATCCGCGGCGCCTGGTGCCGGTGCGGGCGAGAACAATGTGAAGCGCTGCCCCTGGGGCGGCACGATGCGCACCCCGATGTCCTGTTGCAGCCGCTCGATCTCGTGTTCGTTGGAGGCGTCGACCAGCACCAGGCCTGCGGTCTCGCCGGGGTAGCGGTTGGCGAACATCCGCACATTGAAGCCGCCGAAGGAGTGGCCGACGAGGACGAAGGGCGGTGGCACGCCGGCGCGGCGCAGCGTTTCGTGCAGGTCGCCGGCGATCGCCAAACTGGTGCGCGGCAGCGGGCCGGGGTCGCTCCAGCCGTAACCCGCCCGATCGTAGGCGCATACGCGCGTCTGTTTGGCCAGGCGGTGCTGCACCGCCGCCCATTCCCCGGCGGCGCCCCCCAGGCCTGAATCGAGGATCACCGCCGGGTGGCCCTCGCCCTCGCAGATGATGTGGATACGGCGTGTCCCGATGTCCACCAGCCGCCCGAACGGTGTTTGCGACGCAGCGGCAACCCGCGCCGGGAGCACACACAGGTACAGCGCCAGGGCGCTGACAAAGGCACGGCTGCACCATCTGCGGCGCATGTTCCGCATCGCACGTCCTTCGGCGCTGGAGAAGATATGCCCCAGTGTTGGCGGTCCGCGCAGACCCGTCAAGGGCACCGCGCCGGCGGGCGTGCAGCTTGCGTCTGTGGGGCATCGCATCGGCGGGTCGCCAGCCTCGATTGCCACGGCACCCGCGTGATGCGGGTGCAGAAACGCCGCAAGCGATATCGCCGCGGTGCGCAGCAAGAAGCGAGAGAGCGCCGGACGCGTGCAGCGCCGCATCGCTTCGGCCTCACCTCGTGCACCCGGGCCGACGATGCGACGCATTGCCGCGAATCGCCGCGGCTGAAGAGGAGAAAAGGGAAGGCGCGGCCGGGCCTTCCCTTTCGTGAGTCACTTCCCGCGCAGATGCCCGGGGGACTCAGAAGCTGAAGAACGTGCCCACGGACACGATGTTGGATTTCTGGCTGCTGCCGTCGAACCAGTCGTTTTTCGCCCGGCTGTATTCGCCGACCAGTTTGAACCAGCTCGTCACGTCGTGATACACGCCCAGGGTGGCCGAGGACTGCGTGTCCAGGTGCGCGCTTCCGGCCAGGCGATCGGCGCGGTCCCGGGCGGTTTCATCGGCACTGCTTTCGCCGTAGCTGATTCCGTACGTGGTGGGGCCCATCGCATAGGTCGCCTGTAACAGGAAGCCCTGGTTGTCGCGCTCCTGGCCTGCGGCGTCCAGCGAGTCAGTATCGAGCAGCAGGGTGGTTCCGAGCGCCTTGCCGGTGTACCCCGAGGCGGTGAGCCCCAGGGGGCCCAGCGCCCACTGCACTCCCAGGCCGATGCCGTCCGCGGTCACGCTGCCGCCGGGGCCCACGCCCGCGGCGAAGTCGGCCTGCTGGTACATGCCGTTGAGCCACGCCTTGAGCTTGCTGCCGCCGAAGGCATGGTCGGTCGAGAGCTCGAACTCCACGCGCGGGGTGTCGGTCTGGGTGGCGAACAGGCCGGCGCTCGCGTCGCCGATCTGGCTGGGATCGAACAGGCCGACCGCGAACTTCATCCCCGCGATAGCGGGCGTGGTGTAGCGGAACTGGGCATTGAACTGCGGATACACGTAGCCGTAGCCGATCCGGCCCAGCGTGGTGCCGCCGCCGGTGACGCCTCCCTGCACCCCGACGCCGTAGAGGGTCATGTCCGTCAGGATGTTCTGACCCAGGAACAGGCTCAGTGCGCGACCGGCGAGCAGCTGGCCGAAGTTGCCGTCCAGGGTCGCGTAGGCCTCGCGCAGATCGATCTGCGAGCCGAACTGATTCTTCGTGTGCGCATTCTGAATCTGCGGATAGAAGCCGATCCGCGCGCCGCCCTGCAGGCCGTTTTCCATCGGGGTCTTGAGATTGAAGCCGAGCGAGGCCGGCAGCAGCCCGGTGCGCACCCGCGTGGAACTCGCGTCGCTGGACAAGGTGCCTCCGGTAACGCCGGCGGGCTGGGCGTCGCTGTTCTCGTACACGAGGAAGGCATTGACGTTCCCGTCGATGCTGAACTCCCAGCCTTCGGTCGTCGTCGCCGTGACGACGGCAGCAAGACCCGCGCCGGAGTAGCAGAGACCCAAGACTGCGCCTACAATGAACGGTAGTCGCTTGCGTGCGATTTCAGCCATGTCTGATTCCCCTTCGTCTTATTGCGCAGGCGTGTGACGCCTGCTTGCCCGACCGAACTCCCGCGACCGCGGGCGATCCATCAGCCCGTCAGAGTTCCTCTGCAAGACGCTTGCCAGTCCTCGGCCAAGGGCGAGGGCCGGGGCGCCATGCGCCCTGGGGTTACGAACCGAAGGTGAAGTGCGCGCGGCCAGTCACGAATTCGCAACATCCTGTGCGTGGATTGACTCTTCCACGCGACACTCCGCCGCCCTGAGCACGCGCGAGCCGCTGCATCGGCGTGCGCGCTCCCATGCCCCCGGTGCGCCGGACTGGCGGTGCGCCGGACTGGCGGTGCGCCGGACTGGCATCGCGGTGTGAAACTTGCATTCGGCGCTGACTGTTGGCGGACGCGGGGTGGCGAAACGATGAAACGGTGTGGCGGCGCGTGGGCCCTGTTGACGGTGCTGGCGATCAGCTGGGCGCTGGTCGCGCTCGCCGGTGGGGATCCGAACGCGACGGACCGTGGCTATTTCGAACGCAGCACCGCGAAGCCCTACGCGGCCGTGATCGCGGATGCCGAATACGCCATCGCCGATCACAACTTCCGCATCACCGGCCGCAACACGGTCGGCGCCGCCATTGCCGAGCGGGACAAGATCGACTTTCCCCAGCACACGGTGCTCCAGTTCTGCAACCTGGAGTTTGCACGCCGACTGCTGCAGGCCGATTCGAACTACGTGCGCTACATGCCCTGTCACCTGTATGTCTACGAGCGCGATGGCAAGGTGGTGATCGGGACGCCACAGCTTCCCGCGGCGCACCCGGCGGCGCGGGAGGTCAACGCCACCCTGCAGGCTATCGTGAACTACGCGTCGGAGTGACGCCGGACGTCGCCCACTCGTCGAGGGCCGCGCCCAGCGCCGGGTCGAGGAGGTGGTCGGTGGCGCGTTCCCAGGAGACGTCGGTGTTGCCGCGCATGTCCACCGAGCGCCCGACGATGGGGGCCCCCGAGCGGGAATCGAGTACCACCACGTTCAAGTTCAGGATCAGCTCGCTTACCTTCTGCACCCAGCCGAGGACAATGGCATCGGCGCCGGCCTCCCGGGCCAGATCCACCGCGCAGGCGTGGCAGGAACGCAGGTGCACCGCGGCTGCACCGGTGGCGAGCCGCTGCCTCGCGGCGGCATCCCGGAGCGTGTGGAGCGCGGGTTGTTTCTCATCCAGCCAGTGGCGCATCGCCGCCCGCGCTCGCGCCAGACGGCGGCGCTCCGCCGCGTTGGGCTGGCCGCCGGAGATGAGGTCGGCGCTCTGCACGAACTCGAAGGGCGCTACCGCCACCGTCTGCGCGGCCCGGGTGAGCGCGGGGGCGGCGACCAGGGGGAGCGCGAGCAGTGCCGCGCCGAGCAGTTGGCGGGCAACGGGGCGCCAGCGGCTCCAGCGGCGGGCCCCATGACTCCAGCGCCGGTGGCGCATCAGTGCGCGGTCGCCGTGTGCCACGCGCTGCCGAGCTGCTCGACGTGGTCGAACTGGGCTCCCTCGGAATCGACCGCGTGGATGCGCAGTTCCCGTGCGTCCTGCCCCGGACGCAGATAGAAACGGAAGCTGGGGTTTTCGCTGACCGAAATGTTGGTCTCCGCGGCGAAGACCTGGGTGCCGTCGAGCCCGACGCGCACCTCGCGCACGAAGTGCGGCGCGATGAACAGGTGGGTGAGCGGGTCGCGCTGCAAGCCGGTGGTGTTCGGATGGGTGATGCTCACCCGGATGGGAACCGCCGCGCCGGAACGGGCGTCGGGCAGGCGCACCCGGATCCGGCCCAGGTGCGTCCGGGCCGTGGCCGCGTTGTCGATCGCCGGTGCCGAGCAGCCGCCGCTCGCCTTGACGAAGCGGCTGCTCATGTACAGCCTCCCGTCGTTGGTCTCCGCGATCGCCCGCACCATCCCGTAGCCGTCGACGCGGATGTGCAACGACAGGTCGGCGCGACCGTTCTGCGGCCCGAAATGGAAGGTGCCGACCAGCGGGACGGGGTTGTGATCGGCCACCAGCCGAATGGTGCGGATATAGCGCTGTGGCTGCTGCGGGATCTTGCTTTCGATGCGGATCGGCACAAAGGCCGCGTCCTCCGCCCTGCGCGGCGCGTGCAGCGCGATGACCGCCTCGGACTCGGTGATCGGGCGTTCGCCAAACAGATTGGGCCGCAGTGTCTCGGTCCAGGCCCTGTCCTGATCCTGGTCCTGATCCTGGGCCAGCGCCGCGCCCGTGAGCAGTGCCAGGCACAGGGGAAGCAGAAGCCGTCTCACCCGTCCTTCGTGCATCGGTGTCTCTCCGCAACGCCACGCCGGCCCCGCCCACGGAAGCGTCCGCACGGCGAGCTCCTGGGCGATGCAAGCGGCTTGCCAGCGGCAGCGGTTTGCGGACCGTGCCGGGAGGCCCCCGCGGGGTGTCTCTGCCGTAGGACACTTTTCCGTGCCGGGTGTCTCCGCCCTGCTACACACTGGTAGAACGAGCACCGCCGGGCTTTCGCGTCGACCCTCCGGGGGGGCTGGCCTGGCATTTGCTTGTCCCCGGTGGCAATGCGGTACTCACGAACGTCGCAAACGCTCGGCGCCATCGGCCCCGCCAGGCCCCCCGCCACCGCGAGGGCAGCGCGGCGCCCGCCGCCGTGCGTGGTGGTCCTTGCCTTCCTGCTGCTTGTCGGCTTGGGCGTCGCTGCACTCGCGCGGCCCGCCGCGGCGCAGACCCTGCGTGTCGGGGTCCTGCAGTTCGGCACGGTGCAATGGACGCTGGATGTGCTCGAGCATTACCGGCTGGCGGCGAAGCGCGGCGTGGACGTCAAGCTCGTACCACTGGGTTCCAAGAACGCGGTTAGCGTGGCCCTGCAGGGCGGAGCCGTGGACGTGATCGTGAGCGACTGGATCTGGGTGTCGCGCCAGCGCGCGATGGGGCACGATTATGTGTTTGCCCCTTATTCGGTGGCGACGGGTGCGCTCATCGTGCGCCCCGATGCGGGCATCGACCGCCTCTCGGCGCTCCGCGGGAAGCGCATCGGCGTGGCCGGCGGGCCGGTCGACAAGAGTTGGCTCCTGCTGCGCGCCTATGCGCGCAAGACGCTGGGGGTGGACCTGGCGGACGTCAGCGAACCGACCTATGCCGCGCCGCCCTTGCTCAACACGCTCCTGCTGCGCGGTAATCTGCCGGCGGTGCTCAACTTCTGGCACTACAGCGCACGCCTGGAGGCCGCGGGGATGCGGCCTTTGGTCAGCGTCGAGCAGATGCTCAGGGGGCTGGGCGTGGACGCGCAGGTGCCGGTGCTGGGCTGGGTCTTCAGCGAGGACTGGGCCAAGGCGCACCGGCAGACGGTTGAGGCCTTCCTGGCCGCCGTGGACGAGGCCACGCAACGGCTCGCCGAGTCGGATGCAGAATGGGCGCGCATTCGGCCGCTGACCAAGGCGGAGAACGATGCGGTGTTCGCCCGGCTACGCGCCGGGTACCGCGCCGGCATTCCCCGCGCATGGGGGCCGCGCGAGATCGAAGCGGCCCGGCACATCTATCGCATCCTCGCCAGCGAAGGCGGGCGGGCGCTGGTCGGGCGCAGCCGCGTGCTCAGTCCCGGGACGTTCTGGCATGGCTGAGCTGAGCGCGCATCTGCAGCCGCGGCTGCGGGCCGAGTTCGGCTGGCGTTCCATTTCCCTGCTGATCTTTTTCGGCGGCTGGCAACTCGCCGCCTTCCTGGCGCACGACCCGCTGTTGCCCGGACCGGCGCAGGTGGCCGAGCGTCTGGTCGATCTCCTGCTCCACGAACAGATGCTCTTTCAGCTGGGCATCACCTTGCTGCGCGTGCTCGAGAGCTTTCTCATCGCCATGCTGGTGGGCACCGCCATCGGCATCGCGCTGGGGCACAACCGGCGCATGGATGCCGCCTTCGACGGCCTGCTGGTCATCGGTCTGAATATCCCGGCGCTGGTCACCATCATCCTGTGCTTCATCTGGTTCGGCCTGACCGAAACGGCGGCCATTGCGGCGGTCGCGCTGAACAAGATCCCCACCGTGGTGGTCACCGTGCGCGAGGGTGCGCGTGCCATCGACCGGCGCCTGCTGCAGGTGGCGGACGCCTTCCAGTTGCCCCCGCGCCTGAAGCTCACCCGGGTCTACCTCCCGCAGCTCTACCCCTATCTCATGGCGGCCGCCCGCTCGGGGCTGGCGCTCATCTGGAAGATCGTGCTGGTGGTGGAGCTGCTGGGGCGCAGCAACGGCGTCGGCTTCCAGTTGGCGACCTTTTTCCAATTCTTCGACATCACCGGCATCCTCGCCTATACGGTCGCGTTTGCCGGCGTGGTGCTGCTCATCGAGGGCGTGTTGATGCGGCCGCTCGAGTTCCGACTGACGAGGTGGCGCTCGTGAGCGCGATCGAGCTGTGCATCCGCAAAAAGGCCTACCCGGACTCGAGCGTACCGGTGTTGCACGACGTCGTGTTGAAGGCCGAGCGCGGTCAGTTCGTCGCCATCGTCGGCCCTTCGGGGGCCGGCAAGAGCACACTGCTCAACATCGTCGGCGGCCTCGATCGGGATTTCGACGGCGAGATCGCGCTGGCAGGCGTACCGCAGCGCGCCGGCGCCCGGCGGGCGCTCTCCTGCGGCTTCGTGTTCCAGGAACCGCGCCTCATGCCATGGCTCAGTGTCCTGGACAACCTGCGCCTGGTCCTGAGTGCGCAGCCCGATGCCACCGCCAAGGCGACCCGCATCCTCGGCGAGGTCGGGCTGGCGGACTGCGCACACCAGTTTCCCGGCCAGCTGTCCGGCGGCATGCAGCGGCGCGTCGCCCTGGCACGGGCCTTTGTCATCCAGCCTGCGCTGCTGCTGCTCGACGAGCCCTTCGTCTCGCTCGATGCCCCCACGGCGACGCGTCTGCGCGAACAGCTGCTGCGGCTCTATGCCGCTTACCGCCCAACGGTGCTGCTGGTGACGCACGACCTGCGCGAGGCGCTGGCGCTTGCCGGGCGTCTCATCTTCTTCTCCGGCCGCCCCGCGCGGGTGCTGCTCGACTGCGAGAACCGGGTGCCACACACCGGGGACCCGCAGGACCCGGAAATCACCCGTGTGCACGACCAGCTCCTGCATCGCCACCCCGGGCTTCTCTCGGGGTTGGCGCTGGAGCGGGTCGGCCCTGGCCATGATGAGCCCACGCTATGGAAAACCGTACATCGTCCGTGATCCGCGCATCGGCGCCCGCAGTGCTGCGGGTCAGCGCCGTTGAGAAGTCCTATGGCGACAAGAAGGCGCTCGATGGCGTGAGCCTGCACGTGGGTGCCGGCGAGTTCGTGGCGTTGCTGGGCCCCAATGGTGCGGGAAAGACCACGCTGTTTCAGCTGCTCAGCGGGCTGTTCGTTCCCGATGTGGGCAACATTGCGATTCACGGGCACGACATCCGCCGGCACCCGATCCGCGCACTGGCGACACTGGGGATCGTGTTTCAACAGTCCACGCTCGATCTGGACCTGAGTGTCGCCGCGAATCTGCGCTTCCACGCACGGCTGCAGGGCATGCGTGCGAAGCGCGCCGCCCGGCGCATTGAGGAGGAGCTCCAGCGCCTGGGGCTGCTCGAGGATGCGCAGCAGCAGTGCCGCAATCTCAGCGGCGGCAACCGGCGCAAGGTGGAGCTGGCGCGGGCGCTGGTGCACGAGCCGAGCCTGCTGCTCATGGACGAGGCCACCGTCGGCCTCGACCCCGGCTCACGGCAGTCGCTGGTGGACTACGTGCACCGGCTGTGCCGAGAGCGGCAGATGGGGGTGCTCTGGGCAACCCATCTGGTCGACGAGGCGGAGCGGGCCGACCGGGTGCTGATCCTCAACAAGGGGCGGCTGCTGAAGTCGCAGCGACCCGAGGAACTGGTCCGCAGCAGCGGCAAGGCCACGCTTGCCGATGCCTTCCTGGACCTGACCGGTTGAGCGGGCGGGCAGACCCCATGCCACGGACAATCCTTCTGAGCATCGTGCCGGCGCTGGCCGCGCTCCTGGTGTTCGGGCAGGCGCCCGCCAAGGGCACGGACAAGCTTTTCGTGAGCAACGAGAAGGACAACGTCGTGACCGTGCTCGATGCCCGCAGCCTGAAGAAGACCGGCGAGATCGCGACCTCGCAGCGGCCGCGGGGGATGCGCTTGAGCCCCGACAGACGCCTGCTCTACGTGGCCTGCGGCGACAGCGACGTCATCGACAGCATCGATATCGCCACCGAGAAGGTGGTCGGCCACCTGCAGGTCGGCGACGACCCCGAGCGCTTCGACATCAGTCCGGACGGCAAGCGCCTGTACGTCTCCAACGAGGACGAATCGGCCCTGACCGTCTTCGAGCTCGCCAGCGGCAAGGTCCTCGCCCAGGTGCCGGTGGGGCCGGAGCCGGAGGGGGTGCTGGCGAGTCCCGACGGCAAGACGGTGTACGTGGCCTCCGAGGTCGCGAACATGGTGCACGTGATCGACACCGCAACCCACCGCATCCGCACCAACATCATCGTAGGAAACCGCCCGCGACGCATCGTCATGGTGCCCGACGGCAGCGAGATCTGGGTGAGCAACGAGCTTGGTGGCACCGTGAGCATTGTCGATACGGGCACCGACAAGCAGGTGGGCGAAGTCCACTTCACGCCGCGCGGCTTTCGACCCGAGGACGTCACCCCGGTCGGGCTGGTGCTCACGCGAGACGGCAAGACGGCCTACGTCACCTTGGGGGGCGCCAACCACGTGGCGATCGTCGACGTGCCCAGCCGCACGGTGCGCGGTTACGTCCTGGTGGGCCGCCGCCCTTGGGGCGTGGCGCTGAGCCACGACGAGAAGAGCCTCTACGTGACCAATGGCAAGAGCGACGACCTGTCGGTGGTCGACACCGGGAGCCGCAAGGTGACCCGCTCGATACCGGTGGGCCGCGTCCCCTACGGCGTGGTGAGCGACGATGTCGCGGGCTGAGGGAAAGCGAAGCCTGCCTCCCGTGCTGGCGGCGCTGGTGGGGGCGGCGAGCCTGGCCCTCGCTGCCATGGTCCCGGCCGCCACCCTGTCCATCGGCTATCTCGAACTAAACAACGATCCGCGCTACTACGAGGAACACCTCAAGGGCCATTATCAGGCACAGCCCTGGGGCCGCCCGTATGCGGGCGCTGAAGTGGCGCTCGATGAGTCGCGCTTCGCCGGCGCAGCGGCCGGGGTGGATATGAGGCTCCAGCGTGCCTCGGCCGAGGATGAGAAGGCCCTGCTGTCGAGGCTGGAGGCGATGCGCAAGGGCGGCACGCATTTCTTCCTGGTGGATGCACCGGGAGCGGTGATCGCCGCATTGGGGAAGGCCACCGCCGGGGAGCATGTGCTGGTGTTCAATATCTCCGCGCTCGACGATCGCCTGCGGCGCGAAGATTGCCGGCGGGACGTGCTGCACGTGGTGCCCAGCCGGGCGATGCTGGCCGATGCGCTCGCGCAAGATCTGGTCGCCCACAAATGGCGCGAAGTGCTGGCCCTGGTGGGGCCGAAGCCGCAGGACGAGGCGATGTACGCGGCCTTCAAGGCCTCGGCGAAGCGCTATGGACTGGACGTCGTGGACGCGAAGAGATTCGTTCTCGGGCGCAACCCGCGTGAGCGCAGCGAGAACAACATCGCGTTACTCACCTCGGGGCAGGACTACGACGTCGTCTTCGTGGCCGACAGCGACGGAGAGTTCGCGCGGGCCGTGCCCTATCAGACGCAGAGGCCGAGGGTGGTGGCCGGCGCTGCCGGGCTGGTCGCCGACTGGTGGCACTGGGCTTCGGAGCGCTACGGAGCGCCGCAGCTCAACAACCGATTCGTGGAGAAGGCCGCACGACCCATGACCGGCTACGACTGGGCGGCCTGGATGGCGGTGAAGGCGATCGCCGAGGCGGTGCTGCGCACCGGCAGTGGCGACTTCGCCACGTTGCGGGACTATATCGAAGGGGATCAGCTGATCCTGGACGGCTTCAAGGGCAACCGCCTGTCCTTCCGGTCCTGGAACCATCAGCTGCGCCAGCCCATCATGCTGACCTCGCCGAACTACGTGATCGCCATCGCACCGCTCGAGGGCTTTCTCCATCGAACCAACAATCTCGACACGCTCGGTCAGGACCAGCGCGAGAGTCAATGCAGTTTCAAGTGAGGACCCGCTCATGACCACCAGTCACGCCACGCTGGCGCTCGGCGCCGTCGCCTCCCGCGAGATCGCCAAGTTCGTTCATCAGCGCGGGCGGCTGTTCTCGGCCCTGGTACGCCCGACGTTGTGGTTGATCGTGTTCGCCGCCGGCTTCCAGAACGTGTTCGGGGTGGCGATCATCCCCCCCTACGAGACCTATATCGAGTACCAGGTCTACATCGTGCCGGGACTGCTCGGCATGGTGCTGCTGTTCAACGGCATGCAGTCCTCGCTGTCCATGGTCTACGACCGCGAGATGGGCATCATGCGGCTGCTGCTCACCGCGCCGCTGCCACGCTGGTATCTGCTGCTCGCCAAGCTCGCTGCCGGCACCTTGCTGTCGGTGCTGCAGGCCTATGCGTTCCTCGCCGTCGCCGCGGCCTTCCGTGTGGATATCCCGCTCAGCGGCTGGCTGTACGCGCTGCCCGCCTTCATCGCCGTGGGCATGATGCTGGGTGCGCTGGGCCTGGTGCTGTCGGTGTATATCCGTCAGCTGGAAAACTTCGCCGGGACGATGAACTTCGTGATCTTCCCCATGTTCTTTCTCTCCTCGGCGCTGTACCCGCTGTGGAAACTGCAGGAGGCCGGTGCCGAATGGGTCTACCGTGTGGCGCAGGTCAACCCGTTCACGCACGGCGTGGAGCTGATCCGCTTCGCACTGTACGGGCAGTTCAATGGCCAAAGTGCCGCTGTGGTGCTCGGCGCACTCGCCGTGTTCTTCCTCATCGCCGCCTGGGGCTACGACCCCGAACGGGGGCTGGTCCGCAAGCTGCGGCGCGCCGCCTGAGCGCATGTGCGGCGCCCTCGATCCCGCGCCGCGGCGGGCCGGCTACCTGCCCGCAGAGGACGGCCACCGCGTGTACTTCGAGCAATGGGGCGAGCCGGGGGCCCTGCCGCTCGTCTACCTGCATGGCGGGCCGGGGTCGGGCTGCGGGGTCGCCGCCCGTGCGCTGTTCGACCCGGCGCGCTTTACTGCGGTGTTTCTCGACCAGCGGGGGGCGGGACGTTCGAAGCCCGCCGCCCGGCTCCAAGGCAATACCACGGCGGCCCTGGTGCACGACCTGGAGCGGCTGCGCAGCACGCTCGGCATCGACCGCTGGTTGCTGTTCGGTGGCTCCTGGGGGGCGGCGCTGGCGCTGCGCTACGCGCAGGAGCATCCCCGCCGCGTCCTGGGCATGGTCTTGCGCGGGGTGTTTCTTGCCCGTCGCGGGGACGCACGCTGGTTCTTCGGCACCGAGGGCGTCGCCCGGCTGTTTCCCCGCGAATACGAGGAGTTCGTGGCCGGTTTGGACGCCGCGCAGCGTGCCGCGCCGACCGCGGCCTTTGCGCGGCGCCTCGCCTCGCCCGACCCCGAGGTGCGGCTGCAGGCGGCGCGCCGCTGGCATGCCTGGGAGGCTCGGGTGTTGTGCCACGCCCTGCAGCTGCCGGGCCGGCAGGGCACCGCGAACGCGTGTGCGCCGCCAGCCGCGACGCGGGTACAGCGCGCCCTCATCGCGGCGCACTATGCGCGGCATGAGTTCTTTCTCCAAGGCGAGGGCGTCTTGACGCGGCCCCAACGGCTGCGTGGCATCCCCGGGCACGTGGTGCACGGGGCGCTGGATCTCGTCTGTCCCCTCGAGAACGCCTGGACGCTGCACCGCGCCTGGCCGGAGGGCCGGCTGCAGGTGCTGGAGAACTGCGGCCATTCGGCAATGGACCCGCGCATGCGCGGCGCCCTGGTCGCGGCCTTGGACGCCGTGGCGGCGCGTTGCTCCCGGCCGGTCTGAAGTGCGCGTCGGCGGCTGCGCTCAGAGCTCTTCATCGGACTCCGTGGCCACGGGCTGCACAGACGCACGCCGGGAGTTGCGCGGATTGCGAAACACCAGCCGCTGAGCCCGACTTTGTTCGGTGGCGGAGGCCTCGATGCGTTGCAGCAGCTGCGCGTGGTCGGGCGATTTGGCGCATACCGGATCGGCCCGCGCCGCATCGCCGGTGAGCATGTGGGCCTGACAGCGACAGCCGCCGAAGTCCTTCTGCCGCTCGGGGCACGAGCGGCAGGGTTCCTTCATCCAGCCGTAGCCGCGGAAGTGGTTGAAGGCCTCCGACTGCTGCCAGATCTCGGCAATGCTGTGCTCGCGCACGTTCGGGAAGTCCAGGTCAGGCAGCTGGCGCGCGGCATGGCACGGCAGGGCAAGGCCGTCGGGGGCCACGGTCAGGAAGGTGCTGCCCCAGCCGTTCATGCAGGCCTTCGGCCGGTCCTCGTAATAGTCCGGCACCACATAGTAGATCTTCATCTTGCCGGCGCGCTCCCGGCGGAAGCGGTTGACGGTGCGCTCCGCCTCCACGAGCTGCGCGCGGGTGGGGATCAGCTCGGCCTGGTTGAGCAGGGCCCAGCCGTAGTACTGCACGGTGGCGAGCTCCACGTAGTCGGCCTCGAGAGCAAGCGCCAACTCGAGGATGTCGCTCACTTGGGCGACGTTGTGGCGGTGTAGCGGAAAGCACAGGACCATGGGAAAGCCGTTCGCCTTCACCGCCTTGGCCATCTCGACCTTGTGGTCGAAGCTCTCGGTACCGGCGATCAGGTCGTTGAGCTCGCGTTCGCTGGACTGGAAGCTCACCTGGATATGGTCCAGCCCGGCCTCCCGGAAGGCCCGCACGCGATGCGCGTCCATGCCGATGCCGGAGGTGATCAGGTTGGTGTAGTAGCCCAGCGCGCGCCCCCCGGCGATGAGCTGCTCCAGGTCGCGCCGCACCAGAGGCTCGCCGCCGGAGAAGCCCAGCTGGGTGGCGCCCAGCGCCCGCGCCTCCTCGAGCACTCGGATCCAGGTGTCGGTGTCGAGCTCGCGGCCGACTTGGGCGAAGTCCACCGGGTTGCTGCAGTAGGGGCACTGGAGCGGGCAGGCGTAGGTGAGTTCCGCCAGCAACCACAGCGGGCCCGACGGCTCAGTGCGTTTCGATCCATCCGCGTTCATGGGCATCCTCCAGAAAATCCATGACGTCCGCCTCCAGATCGGCGCCGGGGAATTCGGCCTGGAGCTGCTTCACGATTTCGCCGATGGTGCGTGAGGCGTCGCAGTGCTTGAGGATTTCACCGGCGCTTGCATTGAGCGTGATCATCCCCTCGGGGAACAGCAGGACGTAGCAGCCCTGGGATTCTTCCCACTGAAAGCGGTAGCCGTGTGCCAGGGACGGTCGCCCGCCCCGGTCGAGGACCTTAGCCACGGGCCTCGTCCACGTTGAAATAGGGCGGCATGTCCAGTACGTAAGCCAGGTAGACGGCATCGAGCAGGCTCCACAGCACGTCGAGCTTGAACTGCAGGATCTGCAGGGCGTGTTCCTGCTGCGCGCGGCTGCGGTAGTGCGCGAGCGTGAGGGCCAGGCCGTGCTCCACGTCGCGGGGGGCCTCCTGCAGGCGACGCTGGAAGTAACTCAGGCCGTCGGTGTTCACCCAGGGATAGAGCTTGGGCCAGTCGGCCAGCCGCTGCTTGTGGATGTTCGGCGCGAACAGTTCGGTCAGCGACGAGGCCACCGCGTCGTGCCAATCGGCGCGGCGCACGAAGTTCAGATAGGCGTCGACCGCAAAGCGCACGCCGGGCAGCACTGCCTGCTGGGAGAGGATGCGCTCGCGTGCGAGGCCGCAGGCCTCGCCGAGCCGGATCCAGGCGTCGATGCCGCCGTCCTCCCGCTGATAGCCGTCGTGATCGAGCACCCGGGCGATCCAATGGCGTCGCACCTCGCGGTCGGGACAGTTCGACATCAGGGCCGTGTCCTTGAGGGGAATGCTGATCTGGTAGTAGAAGCGGTTCGCCACCCAGCCCTGGAGCTGCCGGCGCGAGAGCTTCCCCTCGTGCATCATGATCTGGAAGGGGTGATGGATGTGATAGCGTCGACCGAGGCTGCGCAACTGGTGCTCGAAGTCGGCGGCGCTCCACGGCGCCGTGGGATCGGCCTGCATCGGCATTCTGCTCATGCTTTCCTCGGCTACAGCGTGAACTGCATCCCGTCGTGGGCGACCTCGATCCCGGCCCGCGAGAGCGTCGCCCGCTCGTCCGACTCTTCGTCGAGAATCGGGTTGGTGTTGTTGATGTGAATCAGGATCTTTCGGGCATCGAAGGCTCGCAGCTGCTCGATCATGCCCCCGGGCCCGGATTGCGCCAGATGGCCCATCTCCGAAGCAAGCTTCGTGCCCACGCGGCGGCGTGCCAGCTCATCGTCCGTCCAGGTGGTGCCGTCCACCAGCAGGCAGTCGGCCTCACGCATGAAGGCCTCCAGGTGCGGCTCGAACGTCCCCAGCCCTGGGGCATAGAACAGCGCGCGTCCGCTGCTGCGATCGCGGATATGCAGACCGATGTTGTCGCCTGCGCCCGGTGATGCTCGATGCGGCGAATACGGGGGCGCCTTGCTGGTCAGCGGTACGGCGGTAAAGTTCAGGCCCGGCGCGGCCGGGATGTCGAAGCCGCTGCCGTCGCTCGGCACCGGATGCCAGTTGACCCCGCAGTAGTGTCCGAGCATCTCGATGATCGGGAAGCCCGTGGTGAGGTCCTCGTGCACTCGCGCCGTACAGTAGACTTCCAGCGGGCGAGACGACTCGCGCAGGATCAACAGACCGGTGGTGTGATCGATCTGGCTGTCCACCAGCAGCACGGCTCCGATGCCGGTGTCCCGGCGCGCGCGTTCGGGATGAAAGCCGGGAAAGGCGTTGAGCTGCTGACGGATGTCGGGGGAGGCGTTGATCAGGACCCAGTCACTGCCCGCCCCACGCACGGCAATGGACGATTGCGTCCGGGGCGAGGCCTCGATCTGGCCGTGGCGCAGCCGGGAGCAGTTCTCGCAGTTGCAGTTCCACTGCGGGAAGCCGCCACCGGCCCCGGCGCCCAGGACACGGATGTGCATCACTCATTACCTGGTCGCGTTGGAACCCCCGCGCGTTCGGCCGAGGTGCCCGGACCCGCGCTCGGGCCCGGGCGGCGAAGACTCGCTCCGAAGGGGTCGAACAACAGCGTTGCGGTTGTTCGCTTACCGATTGTAGATGTACATCGTGACTTCGAATCCGAAGCGCATCTCGTTGTAGCTCGGCTTGCTCCACTTCATCATCACAACATCCTCCTGTTGGGGCTCGAAAGAACGTTAGACCCGTTCTAACGTCCCTGCCACAGAGACATTAGACTCGTTCTAACGTCCCCACAAGGTGCAGTTTAGATCAGGTCCCCGAGCCAGATGCAGCATGTGTGCCAGCCGTCCAAACGGCTCCCGGCGCGCGGTCGGTCCCCGGTGGACGGCGGCACTGGGACCGGCGGCTTGCGGCGCATTGGCTCGGCCGCGCGTCACCCCGGGCACCCCTGCGTAACGCAGTGTGCGATCCCTGACACACTGCGTGCAGCGCGGCTGCACCTGCGCCGCTCCGCCGCCTGCGCTCCGCACCACGCGGTGTGCACTGGTATGCATATTGCTTCACCCCCCTTCGTCCACGCCGGCGAGTTCGGTCCTTCATGCGCTTGCACGCGCCGCAACGGAGACATCGAAGGAGTGGTTCGGATATGCATCGGATGAGCCTCATTCCCCTTGTGGCAGCCGCGCTGTCCCCGGTCGCGTTTGCCGACCCGGCCCCTCAGCACGACTACCCGACAAGCGCCCGCGTGCAGTACGTCTTCGAATGCATGGCCGAGCACGGCGGCGCCGATTTCGCGAGGATGTATCAGTGCTCCTGCAGCATCGATCAAATCGCGAACGCCCTGCCGTATGACGTCTATGAGGAGGCGGATACCTACATGCGGGGAAAACACGCGATGGGCGAGCGTGGGGGCGTGTTGCGCGAAGGTCGCAGGGCGCGCGAAATGCGCAGCCTGCTGCAGAAGACCAAGGCGCAGTCGGAGAAAGAGTGCTTCCCCCGCTGAACCAAAGCGCGGTGCGCAAACCAACCGCGCCAGGCCCGGACCTTGGCGCTCCGTGCCTCAGGAAAGCGAGCCTCGCGCGCCGGCGCCCGCGCTTACCCCATCGGGAGCGCAGATGAAACGACGTGATCTCCCAGAGGAGGTGTCAGATGAATCTCGGCAACAGGTTGGTTTGGGTCGCGGTGCTCGCAGGGGGCAGCCTCGCACTCGGTGCCGCGGCGGCGGCCGGTGCCAAGGGCGACGGCGCGGGAGACGCGCCGTATACGGTCAAATGCATCAGTGCGAAGAACGAGTGCTATGTCGATAAGGCGACCTACATCGGCTGGCGCACCTTCAACGGCAGCTGTGCCCAGTGTCACGCCAAGGACGCGGTCGGAAGCACCTTCGCCCCCAGCCTCGTGGAGCGGCTGAAGTATGTGGACAGGGATCGCTTCATGAATCACGTCAGGAACGGATTCCAGGGGCAGATCGGCGTCATGCCCGCGTGGAAGGACAATCCGAACGTCGCCCCGCGCCTGGATGACATCTACGCCTATTTGAAGGCGCGCTCCGATGGGGCGCTGCCTCCGGGCCGCCCCGGGCGGCTGAAGGACATGGCCAAGAACTGACGGATCGCGCTGCGTCGTTCGCGACAGCGCGCGCAGAGAGGAGAATGCGATGTTGAACGTACTCGAGCGCGACGTCCGCCCACGGCGGTCGGGCATTTTCCCGTTCATGTTTGCTGCCTTGCTCCTGCTCGGGACGCCCGCTGCGCAGGCGGCGGACGCGCCCCCCGGGCCGGTGCTGCGCGTGTGTGCCGATCCGAACAACCTGCCGCTGTCCAACCGCCAGCAGCAGGGCTATGAGAACAAGATTGCCGAACTGTTCGCCAAACGATTGGGGCTGCCGCTGGAGTACAGCTGGTGGCCGCAACGGATGGGCTTCGAACGCAACACGCTGCGCGCCCGGGTGGAGGGGGAGAATCGCTTCAAGTGCGATCTGATCATCGGCGTCTCGCCGCAGTTCGAGATGGGCACCTCCACCGAGCCGTACTACGGTTCGCGCTACGTGCTGGTGACCGGCAAACGATTGCGCACGCTGCGCTCGGCGGGGGAGCTGCTCGAACTCCCGTCCGAAAGGCGTCAGGCGCTGCGCATCGGTGTGTTCGCTCCAAGCCCCGGCGTGAATTGGCTGCTGAAACACGGCATGATCGACCAGGCCGTCTCCTACCAAATGCAGAACGGGGACCCGGCGTCCTACGCAGGGCAGATCCTCGAGCGTGACCTGATCGGCGGCGACATCGACGCGGCGATCATCTGGGGTCCGATTGCGGGATACTTCTTGAAGACTCACCCCGACGCCGGGGTGAAGCTGCTGCCGTTGGAGGCAGAGCCGGGTATCCGCTTTGCGTACAACATCGCGATGGGCGTGCGCTATGGAGAGCCGCAGTGGAAGAAGCGGGTGCAGGCGTTCCTGGACTCCAACCGGGATGAAATCCGCAGCATCCTGCAGGACTACCGGGTGCCGCTGCTCGCGCCGCCGACCATGGCGCGTCTGGAGGCGCAGGATAAAAAGGGTGATGACGACTGATGCGGACGGGACTCCTTGCGCAGCGCGCAGGGCTGCTCGCCGGGTACCTGGGGCTGGCGGTCGCGCTCAGCGCGGCGCCCCCGCTGCATGGCGCCGGCGAGCAGGGCTATTCGAAGGCAAACCGCCTGCTGTTCTTTTCGGACCAGTTGCAGGGACTGGCCCCGGGCTCGACGCTGCATTATGCGTTTTCGAAGGCCCAGCCGGCGGACGCGCGCTTTGAAGACGAGATCGTGCTGCACCTGGCCAAGCCGGCGCAGGGCCAGGGGCTGGATGTGCGCTTCGACTACCTGTCCGGAGCGCGTTCGAAGTACGTCCCGCCGGTGGAGGGGGCCACCGGAAATCCGATCCTGCTGGTGTTCCTGCAGCACGATGCCTACGAGATGTCCCTGCGCAGCGGGGGCAGCGCGCGCCACTTTCAAAACCTCATCAAGCAGGCCTTGCAGGATGCGGCGCAGGTGGACTCGATCGGTCTGCACTACAGCGGCCGGACGGTAGCGGCAACGCGCATTCGCATTACCCCCTACACCGCAGACAGCTACCGCGTCCGTTACCCCGATCTGGCCGAAAAGTCGTATGAGTTCACTCTGGCCGATGCAGTGCCCGGCGGGGTCTATGAACTGAAGTCGCTCGTGCCTGCGCGCAGCGGCGCCGGTGTCGGGGCGGCGCCGAGTCTCTGGGAAGACATCCGCTTCACCCGCATCGATCCCGCCCCGTAGTCCTCAGCGCGGTGCGCGTGGCGTGCACGCTGCGTGGATACGTCCGCGGCGCCCCCGCTGCCCGCGCGCGACTTCCGCTCGGTGCGCCCCGCGCGGGATGTTGTGCGTTCCAGGGTACAGGGCGTGACACATACGTCTCCTCTGCAACAGCCCGCGCGCCAGCCGTCGCGTCCGAGTGCCCCCGGAAAGCCTCGTTTGTCACAGACTATCAGTGCCTTGCGCGCGCTCTTCGCAAGATGGCACAGCTTATGCTGCATCGACTTTCAGTTCGGATTACCAGGTTCGAACGTCGGAGGAGTCTATCGGAGTCCGGGCATGTGCCATCCAGAGGGAGTAAGCATCATGATGTTGAAACATGCAAGCAGCGCCAGGGCGCGTGTATTGCACACCTGCCTCGCTGGCATCGTGGCTCTCGCGACGTCGAGCGCCGCCTTTGCCAGTTCGGAATTGGAGAAGCTGGAGAAGGATCCGAACCAGTGGGTCATGTGGGGCGGCAACTACAACGGGCAGCGATACAGCAAGCTGGACCAGATCAACCGCGACAACGTCAAGAACCTTCAGGTGGCGTGGACGTTCTCGACCGGCGTGCTGCGCGGTCATGAAGGCGGCCCGCTGGTGCTCGGCGACACCATGTATGTGCATTCGGCATTCCCCAACAAGGTGTTCGCGATCAATCTCGACGACAAGACCATCAAGTGGACCTATGAGCCGGTCCAGGACGCGTCGGTCATTCCGGTGATGTGTTGCGATACCGTAAACCGCGGTTTGGCCTATGCCGACGGCAAGATCTTCCTGCAGCAGGCCGACACCACGCTGGTCGCGCTCGATATGAAGAGCGGCAAGCCCCTGTGGAAGGTCGTGAACGGGGATCCCAAGAAAGGCGAGACCAACACCAACGCCCCGCTCGTCGTGAAGGACATGGTGATCACAGGCATCAGTGGCGGTGAATTCGGCGTGCGCGGGCGACTTACGGCCTACGACATCAACACCGGCAAGGTGCGTTGGAAGGCGTGGAGCGTCGGCCCGGATAAGGACCTGCTGATGGATCCGCAAAAGACCATCGATGCGGCGACCGGCAAGCCCGTCGGCAAGGACTCCAGCGTGAAGACGTGGAAGGGCGACCAGTGGAAGATCGGCGGTGGCACGACCTGGGGCTGGTTCAGCTACGACCCGCAGCTGAACCTCGTCTATTACGGTTCGGGCAATCCCGGCACCTGGAATCCCTCGCAACGTCCCGGCGACAACAAGTGGTCGATGACGATCTTCGCGCGTGATGCGGACACCGGCATGGCGAAGTGGGTCTACCAGATGACGCCGCACGACGAGTGGGACTTCGACGGGGTCAACGAAAAGGTGCTCATTGACGCCAAGGTCGATGGCAAGCCGCGCAAGCTGGTGGTGCACTTCGATCGCAACGGCTTCGCCTATACCCAGGACCGGACCAACGGCCAGCTGCTGGTCGCGCACAAGTACGACCCGGCCGTGAATTGGGCGACGAAGGTCGACATGAAGACGGGCCGTCCGCAGGTGGTGTCCAAATACAGCACCGACCAGGCGGGCGAGGACGAGAACGTCAAGGGTATCTGCCCAGCCGCGCTCGGCAGCAAGGACCAGCAGCCCTCGGCCTACTCACCGAAGACCGGGCTGTTCTACGTGCCGACCAACCATCTGTGCATGGACTACGAGCCGTTCCATATCGCCTATGTGGCCGGCCAGCCATACGTCGGTGCGACCCTGAGCATGTATCCGGCCCCCGGAGGGACGAACATGGGCCGTTTCGTGGCCTGGGATCCGATCAACGGCAAGGCCAAGTGGGCGAAGGACGAGCGGTTCGCCGTGTGGAGTGGTGTGCTCGCGACCGCCGGTGACGTGGTGTTCTACGGTACCCTGGAGGGCTATCTCAAGGCCGTGGACGCGGAGACCGGCAAGGAACTGTACAAGTTCAAGACACCCTCGGGCATCATCGGGAACGTCAACACGTATACGCATAACGGCAAGCAGTACATCGCCGTGCTCTCGGGTATCGGCGGCTGGGCCGGCATCGGCATGGCGGCGGGCCTCACCGACCCGCATGCCGGACTCGGTGCGGTGGGTGCCCACAAGGACCTGTCGCAGTATACGCAACTCGGTGGTGTTCTGACCGTGTTTGCCCTGCCCGACTGACGTCCAGTCGCCGCGGGTGAAAGACCGATGCCCGGCCCCCTTGGGGCCGGGTTTTTTTTCAGCGCCGCAGCGGTGCCGTACCGGCTTTGCCTGCCCCGTGCGCGAGCATCCCCGAGGGTGCCGCCGCCTCGGCGCCCCGAGGCCGGCGGCCCGTTTCGCTGTCTGCAGCAGGGCGCGTTGCGAGGGCACCGGGTTGTGCATAGGCCGGGGGCAGCGCGGCGAGGGCGCGCGGGCTGGAAAAGGTCGCTCCCGGATTGAGCCGGGAGCGGCAATGGCAATGCCAAGCCTCGGGTGCGAACAGGGGCGGCATCGGTGGGCTCGCAGAAAGAGGCGAGGCGTGGCCTTGGCGCGCGCGGCGGTGCTGCGGCTGCATCGACGTCAATGCAGGCCAGCTGGAGCCCTGCGGCAGCACGGCTGTCAAGCCATGAGCTTGCCCCCCGCGCGGCGCGCACAGGGCCGCCTTGGGGCCATGTTCACGCCGGCGCGTCGCAACGGGGGGCGCGTATGTCCCGCGGACGATACACCCGCGGTGCACCAGCGCGCCACGGGCGCACCGCGGCGCGCACAGCCGGTGCGCCCGACGCGGGCCGTGGGCGCCGGCACTCAGGCGGAGCGGCGCAGGCCGAACATGCGCAGCACACGGCTGAACGGGCCGCCGCGGGGGGGCGCTGCGAACGGGTGTTTGGCCACCGCCTTCTGGCGATTCACTTCGGCCGCCGTGGGCTCGTCGGCGACCGCGCGTTTGAGCGCCAGCTTGGCCGCCTCGTAGTTGTAGTCCTGGATCTTTGCCTCGTCGGCCGCGAGCCAGTGGATGAAGACCCCCGTCGCGATGAACAGGTCGTCCGCCTCGGCCGCGGGGATGGTGCCGTCCTCGACGCAGTCGGCAATCGCCATGGCGACGCCGCGCTGGGCGGGCCCGAACATCTGCGTCGCCTGCTTCGCGTCCTTGATGGTGACCTTGTTGAACATCACGGTATTGGGCTTGACGGGAAGGTTCGGCGCGACAACGGCAAGCAGACTGGTGAACCCGTTCTTGTTGTTCGTGAGCGCGTTGCAGAACGCCGACTCGGCGGCAGAGCCACGCGGTCCCAGCACCAGATCGATGTGGGCGACCTCGTTGCCTTCTCCCACCAGCGCCTCGCCGGAACGGACCGAATCTATGCGTGCCATGTGTGTTCTCCTCGGTGGAATCACATTGGCGGCGCCGCGTGGGCGATCCGCACGCCGACGGTGTGGGGCGGCTGCACCCGGCGGTGCGCACCGGTCCGGGCCTTGGGCCCGATGGCGGGAACGCAGCAAGTGCCGTGCCAATGGCGCGTATTGCCGGGTGCACCACACGGGCAAGGGGATGCCAGCGTGACTATACTTATCCGCGGTGTGTCTGCACCAAGGAGGAGGAGCGTCATGAAAGGGAGCATCGTACCGATATTCGTCCTGTCCGTGTTGTCGGCGAGCGCCTTCGCCGCCGCCCAGGGCCAGGCAGAGCCGCAGGTGCGGCCGAGCGTGGGTGGCGCCGCGCCGCTGAGCGAGCACCAGGGCCAGGCGCTCAAGGAAGAGAAGCAGCAATTCGCTGCGCTCGACAAGAACGGAGACGGCAGCATCTCTCATGAGGAGGCCCAGCAGGACCCGGCGCTCGCCTCCTACTGGAAACAGGAGGACCTCGGCCCGAACGACAGTTTGAGCCGGGCTGAATTCGCCCAGTTCCAGATGCGCGAGGAGGCGGGGGCGAACACCTACACCCCCGGCGAAGAAGACGCGGACCAGGCCCCCGGAGAGCTGCCGGCTACCCCGCACCAGGGAGGCGTCACGCGGGAGGGAGACGGTTCGGCCGGCGCCGGCAAGGGCGCCCAGTGAGAGTCGGCGCGGGCTCGAGGAGCGCCGCTGACTGAGGCGGCGCCCGGAAATGCCTGCCGCGAGGGGCAGGCCGCCGAGGGGCCGGCGCATGCGCCGGCCCCTTCATTATGGGGCCGCCCGCGGCCGAGCGATCGCGGTGGGCGCGCCGTCCTTGTCGATGAGCGCGTAGGCGGAGTGGTTGTGGATGGACTCGAAGTTCTCCGCCTCCACCCGGTAGCGCAGGATGCGGTGGTCCGCATCCAGTCGGCCGGCCACGTCTCTCACCAGGTCCTCGACGAACTTCGGATTGTCGTAGGCGCGTTCGGTCACGAACTTCTCATCGGGTCGCTTGAGCAGCCCGTAGAGCTCGCAGGACGCCTCCTGCTCGACAATGTCGATGAGTTCCTCCATCCAGATGAAGGCACCGATCTCGGCCGTGATGGTGCAGTGCGAGCGTTGGTTGTGGGCGCCGTATCGGGAGATCTTCTTCGAGCACGGGCACAGGCTGGTGCACGGCACGGTGACTGCGACC
The DNA here is from genome assembly GCA_963779865.1 of uncultured Gammaproteobacteria bacterium. Lineage (GTDB taxonomy): Bacteria > Pseudomonadota > Gammaproteobacteria > CAVZZX01 > CAVZZX01 > CAVZZX01. The sequence continues at coordinate 270,479 of CAVZZX010000003.1, forward strand.
GTCATGCGGGTGCGCTCCGCGTCCATTTCGCCGATGAAACACACCTCGTAGTCCAGCAGACTCTCTACGCCCGTGACCGGGGCGGGCTTGCTGATGAAGTACGGGAAGCGCATCTCGATGCAGCCCGCCTCGGCATCGAGCGCCTCGCTCATCGTGGGGAGCATTGACTGGAAGGTCGGCACCGACATCTCCCCCTGATGCCGGTTGAGGATCTCCACGAAGCGCGACATGTGGGTGCCCTTGAAGTCGTGCGGCAGGCTCACGAACATGCTCAGGGTGGCGACGGTGTGCTGATCACCTCCGGCCCGGGTCTTGACCCGTACCGGGTGGCGGATGTCCTTGATGCCCACGCGGTTGATGGGCAGATTCCGATCGTCGCGGCTGTTCTGCAGGTCCGCCAGGGGGGCTGTCGAGCGTTCGTTCATCGGCAGGTCCTCGGCATCGGTGCTCACGCGGCGCTCGCCACGCGCACCGCGCAGAACTTGAATTCGGGGATCTTCGCCACCGGGTCGAGCGCCTCGTTGGTGAGCAGGTTGGCGGCCGCCTCGCGATAGCAGAACGGCAGGAATACCTGGCCGCGCTGCAGGCCCTCGTCGCTGCGCGCGATGGCGGTGACGGCGCCGCGGCGCGAGATCAGCCGCAGGCTGCTGCCGGGGGCAATGCCCGCCGCCTGCAGATCGGCCGGGTGCAGGCTCGCCACGGGCTCGGGTTCGATGGCGTCGAGCACCGTGGCCCGGCGGGTCATGGCCCCGGTGTGCCAATGTTCGAGCTGGCGCCCGGTGATGAGCACCATGGGGTACTCGGGGTCGGGGAGCTCCGCCGCGTTGGTGAACGGGGCCGCGACCAAGTGCGCCCGCCCGTCGGCGGTGGGGAATCGGTCCAGAAACAAGACCGGTTGCCCGGGATCCTCCGGCGTGGGGCACGGGTAGGTGACCGAGTGCTCCCGCTCGAGCCGCTCCCAGCCGATGCCGGCGATGCTGGGCATCGCCAGGCGCATTTCCTGAAACACCTCGCGGGCGGAGGGGTAGTCCCAGTCCAGGCCCAGGCGGCGGGCCATCTGCTGGATGATCCACAGGTCCTGACGCGCATCGCCCGGCGGGTCCAGGGCGCGGCGGCCGAGCTGCACCCGACGGTCGGTGTTGGTGAAGGTCCCGGTCTTCTCGGGGAAGGCGGAGGCGGGCAGCACGACGTGCGCGTACCAGGCCGTCTCGGTCATGAAGATGTCCTGCACCACCAGGTGCTCGAGCTGCGCCAGCGCCTCGCGCGCGTGCTCGAGGTTGGGGTCGGACATGGCGGGATTTTCGCCCATGATGTACATCCCGCGCAGCTCGCCGCGGCTGATCGCGTGCATGATCTCCACCACCGTCAGCCCCGGCTCCGGGTCGAGCGGCGTGCCCCACAGCGCCTCGAAACGCGCGCGCGTGCGGGCGTCGGCCACCGACTGGTAGTCCGGATACACCATGGGGATGAGGCCGACGTCCGACGCCCCCTGCACGTTGTTCTGCCCGCGCAGCGGATGCAGCCCCGTGCCGGGCCGCCCGATCTGGCCGGTCAGCAGGGCCAGGGAGATCAGCGCCCGCGCGTTATCGGTCCCGTGCACATGCTGGGAGATGCCCATCCCCCAGAAGATGATGGAGGCGCGCGAAGAGGCGTAGAGCCGTGCGACCTTGCGCAGGCGTGCGGCCTCGATGCCGCAGATCGGTGCCATCGCCTCGGGGCTGAAGCCCTGCAGGTGCGCCGCCAGCTCATCGAAGCCGCTGGTGCGCCGCGCGAGGAAGTCACGGTCCACCAGATCCTCCTCGATGATCGCGTGCATCATGGCGTTGAGCAGGGCCACGTCCGTGTCGGGCTTGAACTGCAGGTAGTGATCGGCGTGACGCGCGATCGCCGTTTTGCGGGGATCCAGAACGATAAGTGTGGCGCCGCCGCGGACGGCGTTTTTCATGAAGGTGGCGGCCACCGGATGATTCTCCGTCGGGTTCGAACCGATGAGCAGGATCACCTCCGCCGCGCGCACGTCCGCCACCTGATTGGACACCGCGCCCGAGCCGATCATCTCCAGCATGGCGGCGACCGAGGAGGCATGGCACAGCCGCGTGCAGTGGTCGACGTTGTTGCTGTGCAATCCGGTGCGGATCAGCTTCTGGAACAGATAGGCCTCCTCGTTGGAGCCCTTCGCCGAGCCGAAGCCCGCCACTGCGCGATGGCCCAGGCGGTCGCGGACACGCGCCAGGCCGGCGGCCGCGACGTCCAGCGCCTCCTCCCAGCCCGCCGCGCGGAAGAAGCGCGGCAGGTCGGCATCGGTGAGGCTCTCCACCGCGCGCACGTCAGGGGCGTCCGCGCGCCGGATGAGGGGGGTGGTCAGCCGGCCGGCGTGTGCCACGTAGTCGAAGCCGTAGCGCCCCTTCACGCACAGCCGCTCTTCGTTGGCGGGTCCGCCGCGGCCGTCCACGTACAGGATGCGGTTGTCCTTCACGTTGTAGGTGAGTTGGCAGCCGACGCCGCAATACGGGCACAGCGATTCCACCTGCCGATCGGGCACCGTCAGGCCGATCGCCCCGGCCGGCATGAGGGCGCCGGTGGGGCAGGCCTGCACGCACTCGCCGCAGGCGACACAGGAACTCGCGCCCATGGCATCGTCGAAGTCGAACGCGATCTTCGACGCCGCGCCGCGATAGGCATAGCCGATGACGTCGTTGACCTGCACCTCCCGACAGGCACGCACACAGCGGGTGCACTGGATACAGGCGGCGAGATTGACCGCGATGGCCGGATGCGAGAGATCCGCGGCGGGCGCCGGGCGCGCTGCAAAGCGGGGCGTGGGCAGCCCCAGCGCCTGCGACCAGCGGTCCAGCTCGCTGTTGCGGGTGAACCGCTCCTCGGGCATGTCGGACTGCAACAGCTCCAGCACCATGCGCTGTGCCCGCCGCGCGCGTGTGTTCGCGCAGTGGATGGCCATGCCCTCGGCGGGCTTGCGGGCGCAGGCGGGGGCGAGCGTGCGTTCCCCCTCGATCTCCACCATGCAGCTGCGGCAGTTGCCATCCGCGCGCATGCCGCGCATGTAGCACAGGCGGGGGATCTTCGATCCCGTGGCGTTCGGCCACCTCCAGGATCGTCTCCTCGGGCGCGGCGAATAGCGCGTGCCCGTCGAGGGTGAAGCCCACCGCCGAGGCCTCGGCGGATTCAGGATTCGCGCGCATTGAGCTCCTCCGGGAAGAATTTGATGACGCTGAGCATGGGGTTGGGGGCCGCCTGGCCCAGGCCGCAGATGGAGGCGTCGGCCATGACGGCTGCCAGCTCCTCGAGCAGGGGCTGGTCCCAGCGCTCCTGCGCCATCAGTTGGGCCGCCTTGCCGGTGCCCACCCGGCAGGGCGTGCACTTGCCGCAGGATTCGTGCTGGAAAAAGCGCATTGCGTTCAGTGCGGCCGCGCGGGCCCGGTCCTTGTCGGACAGGACGATCACGGCCGCCGAGCCGATGAAGCAGCCGTGCGCTTCCAGGGTGCCGAAGTCCAGCGGCAGGTCGGCCAGGGCGGCGGGGAGAATGCCGCCCGAGGCGCCGCCGGGGAAATAGCCGTAGAGTTCATGGCCCGGGAGCATGCCCCCGCAGTATTCCTCGATGAGCTCGCGCAGGCTGATGCCGGCCGGCGCCAGGTGCACGCCCGGTTGCCGGACGCGCCCGCTGACCGAAAACGAGCGCAGCCCCTTGCGTCCGTGTCGCCCCTGGCCGGCGAACCAGGCGGGGCCGCGCTCGATGATGTCGCGCACCCAGTACAGGGTTTCCAGGTTCTGTTCCAGGGTCGGCCGCCCGAACAGTCCGACCTGGGCGACGAAAGGCGGGCGCAGACGCGGCATGCCGCGCCGGCCTTCGATCGACTCGATCATGGCGGACTCTTCGCCGCAGATGTAGGCGCCGGCGCCGCGGCGCAGGTGGAGGGGGGGCAGCGCGCAGGGGGGGGCCGCGCGCAATGCGTCCAGCTCCGTTTCCAGCATCGCGCGACAGCCGGCGTATTCGTCGCGCAGGTAGAGGTACACCTCATCGATGCCCACCACGTGGGCGGCGATGAGCGTGCCTTCCAGAAAGCGGTGCGGGTCGCGCTCCAGATAGTAGCGATCCTTGAACGTGCCGGGCTCGCCCTCGTCGATGTTGATGGCGGCAAGGCGCGGCGCGGGCTGGTCGCGCACGATGCGCCACTTGCGCCCGGTCGGAAACCCGGCCCCGCCCAGGCCGCGCAGCGCGGCATCCTCCAGCAGCGCGATCACGTGCTCGGCGCCGAGGCGTCCCTCCACGCAGTCGACCAGTGTGCGGTAGCCCCCTGCGGCGCGATACGCCGCATAGTCGATGTAGTGTGCAGGCGGTCGCGCGCGGGTGGCGCCGGCGTGCACCGCGCGGCGCACCCCGCTCTGGGTGGCGCAGGGGATCGGGTTCGTCCCCACCACCGCCACCGGGGCCGTCTCGCAGCGCCCCACGCACGGCACGGGCTGGATGCGCACGGCATCGCCGAACTCCTGCCGCAGGGTCGCGAGCAGCTCAGCCGCGCCGTTCATCGCGCAGCTCAGCGAATCGCAGACGCGTACGGTCAGCGCCGGCGGGGGCGTCTCCCCGTCCCGCACCACATCGAAGTGGTGATAGAAGGTCGCGACCTCGTAGACTTCGGCGGGGGCCAGCCGCAGCTCCTGGGCGAGCGCGGTCAGGTGCTCGGCGCGCAGGCAGCCGCATTCGTCCTGCAGGCGGTGGAGGCACTCGATCAGCAGATCGCGCCGGCGAGGCAGGACGCCGAGCGCCTGCTGCACGACTGAGAGTGCCTGCGCACTGGCGGTGCGGCCGCGCGCCTGGCCGCGCCGCCGGCGTGTTTTGCTCGAGCTCGCCATGGTCGATGCTATGCTCCTGCCACGTACCGAGTGCCCCGGTTGCCTCCAGCGAGCGGAGTCTATCGGGAGTGCTGTGACTGGAGACGCCCGGGGCGGAGATCGTTCTTGCAAACCATGTGCCATGGCATGCACGCGCCAACGGCGCTGGGTGGCGCTGGATAGGGCTGGGCGGGGTCGGCATCCGCCGGGCCGATGGGACACACTGTCCTGATTTTGCGCAGGCGCGTCCCTGGCAATGCCTGGCGCCGCGTCGGCAGGCTCGGCCGCGCGCCGGTACGAATGCTGCATCGCCAGGTGCATAGCACAGGCGCGGGAGGAATCGGCATGAGCAGCGAAGGCCCCGTATACAGCGAGGCGCAGATCGAGTCGCGGCTCCGCGAGGAGTTGCCGCATTGGTATTACGAGCGCGGCTGGATCCGCCGCAAGTTCCGCACCAGCGGCTGGAAAGGCACGCTGATGGTGATCAACACCGTCGGCCACCTGGCCGAAGCCGCATGGCATCACCCGGATCTGAGCGCGTCCTACGCGTTCGTGATCGTGAAGCTGATGACCCATTCTGCGAAAGGAATCACCGACAAGGACTTCGCCCTGGCAAAGAAGATCGAGGCGGTGGTGCAATGGCAGCCGGGCCGTGAGGAGGCTTCACCCTTCGAGGGCACGCCGGACGACCCTCGCTTCAAGTACATCAAGTACGATTGACGCACGTCCGGGCGGGCGGCGCCGGCACTCAGCGCGGCAGCAGTTGGAGAACTTCGCCCTGGCCGCCGACGGCGAGATCGCCGACCCAGCGGCGCGCCCAGTCGCCGGCCGGCCGGAATCCGTCGGCCACTTCGGGCAGGCCCCGCAGGGCGCGGCCCCATAGCTGCAGAAAGACGAGCTGCGTCTGTCCCGCATCGTTGAAGGTGGCGGGCAGCCCCGCGGGCGTGTGCGCGAGGAAGAGCGTGCCGCGCCGCATGCCGAAGCCGGCGCCGGGGCCCAGCTTGCCGAGCACGGCCACGCTGCCCGCCGTCATCCGCGCGCCGCAATAGGCGCCGGCGTCGCCCTCGATGAAGATCAGGCCGCGGCGCAGGCGGTCGGCGGCGCGGTCGCCGGCGTTGCCGCGCACCACCACCAGGCCACCGCGCATGCCGTGGCGCAGGCCCGGCTCGGCCGCGCCAAGATGGTCGCCGCAATCGCCGTCGATCACGATGCGCCCGCCGGACAGACCGGTGGCGGCGAGAGCGCCGCAGCGGCCGTGCACGTGGATGGTGCCCCCTTTCATGTTGCGTCCCAGGTAGGCGCCGGCGTCGCCCCTCACCTCGATGCGCCCGCCGGTGAGCCCCTCGCCGATCCGATCAAGGCGCTCGCCGGCGGGCGTAATCTCGAGCTGCGGCTGTTCGCTGGGGGCGAGCTCGATCTCGAACAGCTCGCGCAGCGGCAGTTTTTGCCTCCCGCGCCGAAGCTCGATGGTCTCGAGCTTTGACCACGGCAACTCGGCGAACCGGTCGGGGTTGAGCGGGCCGAGGTCGAGGCGCTCGCCGAGCGGGGCGCGCGGCCGGATCCGCAGCGCTGTCATGCCATGATCTCCCGCAGGTGGAAGTGATGCGGGCCGAGCTTGCCGCCGTAGTTTCCGGCGGAGATACCGAGAACCCCGTGCGGCGCACCCCGTTCGCAAATCGCCCCGATGCCGATGCGCATCGCCTGTTCGACATCGGTGTCGGACAGTCCATTGACCACGATCTCCAACACCGCGTGGACATCGGGCGTCAGCTGGCTATGGGTTAGCGCCCGCAGCGTGGGGCAGAAGGCGTCGTTCGTGGAGGCGGGCAGGGTGGCGTACTTGGAGCCGATCTTCGAGCCCGAGCGGACCACCCCGCCGGGAAACGGCAGCGTGATGTTGGGCAACTGGCGCATGGCGTCGACCGCCGCCTCGCAGGCGCTGACCACCTGCTCCTGCGAGGCGGCAAGGACGAGAAAATTCCCCCCGCCGATGGCCGCTTGTCGCCCGGTCGTCTCCTCACAGACAAACTCCCCGTCCATGACCGGAACCCGCCAGTAGCGCCGTCCGTCGATCACCTTCGAGATCTGAAACCCGTCGCCGAAGAAGCGCAGGTTGCGACCCAGATTGATCGGCTCGCCGTCCATGCCCGCGAAGATCGCGCTCGTGGGGGCGGTGAGCACGCACTGGCCCACGCGCGTCTCGAGCTCCTTGGCCAGCGCCTTGCCCGACATCGAGAACAGCAGCACGGAGACTCCGGGGCGCCCGTCCGGGGTTTCACCCGGTTCCAGGGCACGCTCGATGCCGGCCTCCACCCCGCAGGCGATCACGGAGGTCGCAAAGCCGGTCATGGCGACCGCGGCGTGGCGCGCCCAGGTGTGCGACAGCGCGGTGATGATCACACGCGTGGCCTTCATGTCGAAGGCCTCCGCGAAGGTGTCCTCGATCCGCACCCCGTTGATGTTCATGCGCGTCCTCGCGGCGCGCTGGGATGCACGCGCAGCTCGCGCTCGCCGTCCAGGCTCAGCTCCTCCGGGGCGACGGCGAAGTTGGCCATGTGCAGGCTCTGATAGCGGTCGAAGTAGTCGCGCAGCCGCGTCTCGATAGCGCGGTCGTATTCAGGACGAACCACGTTCGTGGCGCCGGTGGCGAGCTTGACGACGACGCCGTCGCGCACCACCAGCTCGCCGCCCTTGAACACCAGCTCGGGGCAGGAGAACATGCGCTCCCGATCCGCCGACGGCCGGTAGATCACCACGTCGGCCCGGGCGCCGGGCCCCAGGTGCCCCTGGTCGTCCAGGCCGAGCACACGGGCCGGGCCGGCGCGCGTGAGAATCGCGATCTCGTAGAGCGAATACTCCCGCGAGAGGCCGTGCAGATTGCTGTGGGCGGCGATGTCGGGATGGATCTGCTCCAGCTGATCGTTGCGGAAGCCCTTGTCCATGAGCAGCCTGATCAGATGCGGATACGTGGTGAAGGGGGCCCCGTTGGGGTGATCGGTGGTGAGAAAGACCCGCCACGGGTCCTCGACCATCAGGAAGATCTCCAGGCCGATTGCCCATTGCAACGCATTGACGAAGTTTTTGTCTCGGTACCGAAACGGAACGATCCCGCAGCCGCCGTCGCACTCGATGTCCATGCACACCCATTTGTTGGGATGGGCGTGCCGATGGTTCTCGTACTGGTGCATGGTGTCGCCGGAGGCGGTCACCGTCTGGCCGAACATCACCTGTCCGACATCGGCGGTGATGTTCGGGCGGCGATTGATCGCCTCCGCGATGCCGGCGGCGGCCGAGGAGAAGCGGCGCTCGCCCTCGGTGCCGTAGCTGTGGAACTGAATATGCGTCAGATGCATGCGTAGCCCTTCGGCCGCCGCCATGGTGTCCAGGGTGGTGGCGAAGTTGCCGGGCACCCCCAAATTGCTGGCGTGCACGTGCAGCGGATGCGGCACGCCCAGCTCGTGCAGCGCGCGGGTGAGCTGGCCCAGGATGCGCCGTGGCGTGACCCCGTAGCGGCGGTTCGGCGTGTCCAGATCCATGGCGCGCTGGTTGTACTTGAAGGCGTGAATGCCCCCCGGGTTCACCACCTTGACCCCGATGCACTGCGTCGCGTGCAGCATCCAGGCCACGTAATCGTTGACCACCTCCTGGGCGGCGCCTTCGGCGATCAGCCGCAGCAGGAAGTCGTCGCTGCCCAGCATCACGTAGCCGCCGGTGTCCACCATCGGCGTATCGGACATCTCCAGGTGGGCATGGCGCGCATTGGAGGGCACCACGGCCGGCTCGAAGCAGGCGGTGTAGCCCATCTCGGCGTACCGATAGCCGGTGGTCCAGGTGGACGGGGCGGCGTGGCCGCAGCCGCTGCGGGTCAGCGCGGTGCGTGCGGCGATATCCGCGCGATGGTCCTCGGGCAGCATGGCACGGGCGATATTCACCTTGCCGCCGCCGATGTGCGTATGCAGGTCGATGGCGCCGGCCATGACCGCTTTTCCCCTGAGGTCGAACTCTTGATCGATCCGCGCCGAGGGCGCGGGCTCGCTCACGATGCGTCCGTCTTCGATGAAGAGGTCACGTGTAGTCCCGTCCACGCCATGGGCGGGGTCGTACACGGTGCCGCCGGAGAGTTTCGTCAGCATCGGGGGCTCCTGTGCCGCTTGGCTCAGCCCAGCCGCTCGGCGATCGCGTGGATCACCTGCGCCACGCTCGGTTGGGCGCCGTCGCGCAATTGGCGCAGCGGCAGCGCGACCACGCCGTCGCAGCGGAACAGGGCCCCGCGGTGGTCGATCCCCGGCGTGGCGACCGGGATGTACACCGCCGGGGCGGTGTCGAACCGCATCTGCGGGGGACCCAGCACGAGGGTCGGCACCTCGCTGCGCGGGGGCAGCCGCGCGGCGCTGAAAGCCGAGACCCAGAGCAGTACGTCGGCGTCCTGCTGCGCCAGCAGGCGCGCCGTGGCGTAGTGCTGTGGATCGTAGTCAGGATGCCCGCGCCGAAAGCTCAAGCGCAGCGGGTAGCCGGTCTGCCAGGTGGAGACCTGGTAGGCGGTGGTGCCGCCGTCCTCCCCGCCGATGGACAAGCCGTTGCAACGGGTGGTGCGGTTGAGGCGCTTGATGAGCTCGGCGACCGCGTGCACGGTCAGGTCGGCGTGGGCAAAGGCCAGTTCGCTCGGGGCCCAGATGACGACGCCGTAGGCGGCTTCCCGCAGGCGGGTGGCGATACGCACGAGCGTGGTTACGGGCAGCCCATTGACGCGCTCCGCCTGCAGTGGGCGTTCGTCGAGCAGCGCGCGCAGTGCCGCCGCGACCTCGCCGAGCCCGGCCATCGGGCAGGGGATGTATTCGGTCCCAGCCTCGTCGAGCGGCGGCGCGGCGGCCGTGTCCCCGCCCAGGACGCAGACCTGACGCGCCTCGCGCCGCTCCGGCGAGAGCGCCTCGGCCGCGAAGACATGGCGCCGGAACAGGCGCGGGTAGCGGTGCGCGATGCCCGCCCCGAGCACCAGGACGAAGTCGGCGCGGTTCTGCAGTTCGGCAAGGGTCGTCATGACCCAGCCGCTGTCCTGCAGCACGAGCAGGTTGCGCAGACTCGCTTCGCTGTCCATGTGGTCCAGCGTCGCGCCCAGGCGATCGCCCAGCGCCAGCAGTTGACGCATGCCGCTCACATCGGTGCCCAGCCCGGCGAACAGGGGATGGCGCGCCGCGGCCAGGAGCTGCGCAGCGTGGGCGATAGCCTCCTCGTGTCCCACCGCGCTGCCGGCGATCTCCGCGGGGCGATCCGATGGGCTGCCGAGGCGGGCGAACGCCTCGCTTGCGGTCGGGCACCCCTCGCTCAGCAGCTGCAGCTCGCGGCCGTGCGCAGCCACGCGCAGGTCGTCGCACATGAGGCTGCAAAAGGGACAGGGCACGTGCTCGTGCAGCCGGCCATCGCGGGGATGCGGCGGATCGGGTCGTAAGCTCATGTCTGCTCACGTGTGCGCATGCTGCCCCGCTGGAGCAGGGATCGTGCCAGTTTGCCGCGCGGGCGCTGCAGCGGGCCAGCGCCGAGGCAGCCCGCCGGCGGCCTCGCCGCCGCCGGCACGGGCCGGCGGTGCGCGGCGTGACAGGGTGCCCCGCAGGCGGGGCATCGCTCGTCCGCGCGGCGGGGTGGAAGGCCGTCGCGGGCAATTCGCCGGCAGGTTCGCTGGCATGTGTCTTGCTGCGTGCCGATCGTCGCCATGGGGCCCGGGAGGCCTGCGATGCAAGGGGTGACGCTGAGCACCGCGATGGGGACCGGCGGCGGGGAGAGCGACGACGCCGGCGCGGCCGCCCTGCGGCAGGTGCTTGTCGAAATCGAACGCTACTGGCGGGACGTGCCGGCCCTGCCGCTGGCGTCAGAGTGGCCGCCCGCTGCGCTTCAGGCGGTGCTCGCGGGGGTGGATTTCGCCGCCCCGATGAGCGCGCAGGCGGCGATCTGCTGGGTGACGCAGCATATGCGCCGCCACCAGGTCCATGCGGCGCATCCGCGCTACTTCGGTCTGTTCGTGCCACGGGTCCCGCCCCTGGCCGTGGCCGGCGAGGCCCTCACCGCGGCTTTCAATCCGCAGCTTGCGTCCTGGAGTCACAGCCCCTTCGCGGTCGCCGTGGAAGAGCACCTGATCCGGTCGGTGGCGGCCCGCTTCGGCTATTCGCCGGCGGTGGCGGCGGGCGCCTTCACCAGCGGCGCCAGCGAGGCGAACCAGACCGCCCTGCTGTGCGCGCTGGCGAGGTGGTCCCCTCGTTTCATCAGCGACGGGGTGTTGGGCCTGCCGTGCCGGCCGCTCGTCTACCTCTCGATGCAGGCGCACCATTCTTTGAGGAAGGCGCTGCGGGCCTGCGGCCTCGGCGAGCGCAGCCTGCGCATCGTGCCCACCGATGCCCGTTTCGCCATGGACCTCGGGGCACTCGAGCGCCAGATTGCCCGCGACCGCCGCGAGGGCGGGCACCCGCTGCTGGTGGCGGCAACGGCCGGCAGTACCGCCAGCGGCGCGGTGGACCCGCTGGAAGACCTGGCGCGGATCGCGCGGCGCGAGGCGCTGTGGTTGCATGTCGACGCCGCCTGGGCCGGGGCCGCCGCCTGGCTGTCCGAGCTGGCCTGGCTGTTTGCCGGCCTGGAGCACGCCGACTCGATCGCCTTCGATCCCCACAAGTGGTTGTCCATGCCGCTCGGCGCGGGCATGTATCTCACGCGGCACGCGGCGCCGCTGCGGGCGCTCTTTGCCGCCGACGCCGGCTACCTGCCGCGCGCCGATGCCGGTGATCCACTCGCCCGGTCGCTGCCGTGTTCCCGGCGTTTTTCCGGCTTGAGCCTGTTTCTGTGCTTGGCGGTGTCCGGCTGGGACGGCTGCATTGCGGCCATCCGCGCCCGCGTCGCGCACGGCCGCGAATTGCGCATTGCCCTGCGCCGCACCGGTTGGCGCATTCTCAATCGCACGCCGCTGCCCCTGGTGTGCTTTGCCGATGTGGCGCTGTGCGAGCCCGCGCGGGCGGCGGCGCTCCACCGCTTTGTCGTGCGTGAACTGGCGGCCAGCGGCACCGCCTGGCTGTCGGAGGTGGAGATCGCCTCGCGGCCCGCGCTGCGCGCCTGCATCACCAACGCTGAGACGCAACTTGCCGATGTGCAGGGCTTCGTCGACGCCCTGGGCGCCGCCCGCGCGAGCTTCCTCCGCGGCCACTGACACTCGAGTGCTCCCCCAGAAGCGGCCCGCTCCCCCTGTCACGCCGGTCGGCAGGCGGCGTGACAGGTTGCCCCGGGGCTGGGGCAGTCGCTCGCGGTGCGCCTGCGCAGCGCTCGCCCAGCCGCGAAAAACCGCAGTGGCACGCTAGTTGCTCCAGCCGCGGGCATGAGAGAAGGAAATCATTCCGGTGCCGCGGCGGCACGCGTGAGCGTCGAGGCCCCCGCACGCCTGCACATGGGCTTCGTCGATTTGAACGGCGGGCTGGGGCGGCATTTCGGGAGCATCGGCCTCACGCTCGCGGGGCTGGCCACGCGCGTCGTGGTCACGCCTGCGGCGGGGCTCGAGGTGAGCGGCCCGGGTGCGGTGCGTGCGCGCCGCTGTGCGCAAAGGCTCGCCGCGGCCTGGGGCGTGCCGCCGCGGGCCCGGGTCGACATCGAGACGGCGATTCCAGAGCACGTCGGCCTGGGTTCCGGAACGCAGCTTTCGCTTGCGCTCGGGGTGGCCTTGGCCGCCCTGTGGGGAGTCGAGGAAGCAGCATCGTGCATCGCCGAGCGGGTCGAACGGGGAGCGCGTTCGGGGATCGGCATCGGCGCGTTTGAGCAGGGCGGCCTGCTGGTCGACGGCGGTCGACGCACCGGCGGCCCGCCACCCAGGATCGTGGCCCGCCTTGCCTTCCCTGACCCGTGGCGCCTTCTGTTGGTGTTCGATCGGCGCGGACAGGGACTGCACGGCGAGGCCGAGCGCAACGCCTTCCAAGCGCTTCCCGAGTTCCCCGCCACCCGCGCCGCCGCGCTCGCCCGCCTGGTCCTGATGCAGGCGTTGCCGGCGGTGGCCGAAGCGGACCTCAGGGATTTTGGCGCCGCCATTTCCGAGCTCCAGCGCCAGCTCGCAGAGCACTTCGCGCCGGTGCAGGGCGGGTCCTTCACCAGCCCTGCCGTGGCGGCGGCGCTTACCTGGTTGGGCGAGCGGGGCGCCGTAGGACTGGGACAGAGTTCCTGGGGCCCGACCGGGTTTTGCGTCCTTGGCGATCCCGCGCAGGCCGAGCGCCTCGTGCAGGCGGCGCGGGCGCGCTTCGCGGCGGTGCCCACGCTCGAGTTTCGCGCGCTGGCTGCCCGCAACGAGGGGGCCCGCCTGAGCACCGAGCGCTTGCGACTGCTCGCCGGCGCGGCGCGTGCGCGCGGCGAGCGATGAAGTGGTCGCACGGATGCGGCCACCGGACTTAGGCATCAGCGACGAAGACGCACCCGATGGAAAAACCCTACCTGCTGCATATGTTCACGCCCGTGAAGAACGTCAGCCCCTTCGATGTGAATATGGCGTATGACGCCGGGTGGGCCGCGGTGATTCCCTACACGGGCGTGGACACCGATGAGGTCGCCGGGCTCGTTCAGGATGCCATCTTCTCGCGCGGCCCCAAGGCGGTGCGCCGCACGGGGGTCTTTATCGGCGGCCGCGACATCCACCAGGCAGTGGACATGCTCGAGGCCGCACGGGGTGCGATGGTCCCGCCCTTCGAGGTGTCGGTGTTCGCCGATCCCAGCGGCGCGTTCACCACCGGTGCCGCCATGGTGGCGAAGGTGGAGGCCTGCCTGCGCGAGCGGCACGGCAGTGGCCTTGCCGATCAGCGCGTGCTGATCTTCGGCGGCACCGGCCCGGTTGGCACCACCGCGGCGCTGCTGGCGGCGCGGGCCGGCGCGCACGTGACCATCGTCGGTCATTCCGGTATCGAGGCACCGCGGCGCATCGCGGCGCTATGTGCCGAGCGCTACGGCGTCGACATCGAGGCGGCGGACGGCAGCACCGCGGAGAGGAAGCGGGCCCTGTTGCAGGCCGATGCGCAGGTGGTGCTGGCCACCGCCAAGGCGGGGGTGCAGGTCGTTGATCGGGCGCTGCTCGCTGAGGCGGACGCCCTGAAGGTCGTCGCCGACGTCAACGCCGTCCCGCCGCCGGGGATCGAAGGGGTGGCCCCGCAACACGACGCCGCGCCGGTCGACGGCGCCCGCGCGCGGGTGCTCGGCATCGGCGCTTTGGCGGTCGGCAATGTGAAGTATCGGACGCAGCGTGCCCTGCTCGAGCGCATGCGCGAGGCGCAGAGCGCCCAATACCTCAGTTTCGAGGCAGCCTTCGAGGTGGCCCGTGCCCAGGTGGAATGATGCCGCGCGCCTGCTGATCATCGCCACCTCGGGACGGGCGTTGGCGCAGTCGGCCCGCCGCGGCGGGCGGGGGGCGCTCGTGATCGACGCCTTCGGTGACGCCGATATGCGCGCGGCGGCGGTCCAATCGGCCGTCGCGCCCCTGGCTTGCGGCGGCTTCGAGCCGCGCGCGCTGCGGGCTGCACTGGCGTACTTCGGGCGCGCTGGGCGGGCGCTGCCGTTGCTGTATGGCAGTGGGCTGGAGGCGCAACCCGAGCTGCTCACCGAATTGGCCGTGGGCCGGGAGCTGCTGGGCAACCCGCCCGAGGTGGCGCGCGCCGTGAAGACGCCGCAGGTCTTCTTCTCGCTGCTGGACAGCCTGGGGATCGCGCATCCGCCGACGCGTACCGGCAGTGCCGTCGCCGGGCCGGGCTGGCTGGCCAAGGACGCGCGCGGCAGCGGCGGCGTGCACGTGCGCGCATGGCACGGCGGTGGGCCTCTCGCGGCGGGCGGCTACCTGCAGCGCCGGGTCAACGGAGAGTCGATGTCGCTGTTGTTCGTGGCGGACGGTCGGGCGTGTACCCCGCTGGGCTTCAACACCCTGTGGACAGCCGGGGAGGGGACGGCCGGGGAGGCGGGGCGTGCGCATCCTTACGCCTACGCCGGGGCGATCAACCGTGCCGCCCTGCGCCCCGGGCAGCGCGCCGAGATCGGCGCCGCGGCCGCGGCACTGACCCGTGTGCTGGGGCTGCGCGGGCTCAACGGCCTGGATTTCATCGTGGCCGCCGACGGGGGCTGGTACGTGCTGGAGCTCAACGCGCGGCCGAGTGCGAGCTTCGAGCTGTACGACGCGTCCACGCATCGCGGTCTGGTGGATCTCCATGTGCGCGCCTCCCGGGGGGACCTGCCCCGGGCGCTGCGTTTGCCGCTGGCGCCGGTGCGCGCACGGCGCGTCGTCTACGCAGCGGTGCCGGTGCGCATCCCCCAGCGCATGCGCTGGCCGCCGTGGTGTGCGGACCGACCGGGGCCGGCACACCGGATCGCCGTCCGCGCGCCGATCTGCAGCGTCTGGGCACAAGGGGGCGAGCGCGGCGCGGTTGAGGCGGTAGCCCGTGTGCGCGGCGCCGAGCTGCTGCGCCGTCTGGAGCCAGCGCCGGATTGCCTGAGGCGGATTTCGTGAGGGAGGGAGCAGCGGACATGGCAACCGGCCCTGGCGCGATGCACATGCCGTCGTGGTCCTCGGTGAGCGTCAACACGCTGGGCGGGCGCCGCGTGGACGCGCTGATCGCCGATGCCGATCGGCTGCGCTTGGCCATCGGCCGGCTCGAGAACGGCTGCACGATCGTGGACGCGGGCATCGAGGTGCCGGGCAGCCTGGAGGCCGGCCGCCGGATCGCAGAGATCTGCCTGGGGGGACTGGGCACGGTCGCCCTGGTCGGCGCAGGCCCCGCCTATGCCTGGCCCTTGAGTGTGCATGTGCATGCCAGCGACCCGGTGCTCGCCTGCCTGGGCAGCCAGTACGCGGGCTGGAGCCTCGCCAGCGGCGAGGGCAAGGCGGCATTCCAGGCGCTGGGCTCGGGGCCGGCCCGCGCGCTGGCCTGCAAAGAGCCGCTGTTCGGGGAACTCGGTTATCGCGACAGCGCCGAGCGCGCCTGCCTGATGCTGGAGGTGGACAGGTTCCCGCCGCTCGCCTTGACGGACAAGGTCGCGGCCGACTGCGGCCTGAGGCCCGATCGCCTGACCCTCGTCCTGATGCCCACGCGCAGTCTCGCCGGCACCGTGCAGGTGGTGGCGCGAGTGCTCGAGGTCGCGCTGCACAAGGCGCACGAGCTGGGCTTTCCCTTGCCGCGAATCGTCGATGGCGCCGGCTCGGCCCCGCTGCCGCCGCCGGCGCCCGATTTTCTCACCGCCATGGGCCGCACCAACGACGCCATCCTGTTCGGCGGTCGCGTCCAGCTGTTCGTGTCCGGTGACGACGCCGCGGCCCGGACGCTCGCGCAGGGGCTGCCGAGCAGTACCTCCCGCGATTACGGGCGGCCGTTCGCAGAGGTCTTCGAGAGCTACGGCCATGACTTCTTCAGTGTCGATCCGATGTTGTTCAGCCCCGGCGAGGTCACCGTGATGGCGATGCAAAGCGGGCGCAGCTTCCGCCAGGGCCGCGTCGATGAAGCCCTGTTGAGCCGCTCCTTCGGAGCCGAGTGATGGCCTATCACTTCGCGCTCGTCACCGATGAGCCGGGCTGGCACGGGGCGCGGCTGCGCGAGGCCTTCGCCGCACGCGGTCATGCATGTCGCATGCTCTCGCTGCACGAGTGCAGCCTGACGCTGCAGCCAGGGGTGGCCGGTGTGCACCTGCCCGGCTTCGAGGCGGCGCTGCCCGACGGGGTGTTCGTGCGCGGGGTGCCGGGCGGCAGCCTGGAGGAGGTCGTGTTCTGTCTGGACATCCTGCATGCGCTCGCGCTGCTCGGTGTGCCGGTCTACAACGACGGGCGCGCGATCGAGCGCAGCGTGGACAAGGCGATGACGAGCTTTCTCCTGCACCGCGCCGGCGTGCCGACGGCGCCGACACGTGTGTTCCGCGAGCCGTTGCAGGCCTGGGCCTGGCTGCTGCAGGAGCAGGCGGCCGGCCACCAGGTGGTCAGCAAACCGCTGTTCGGCTCGCAGGGCGAGGGGCTGCTGCGGCTGGGGCGCGCCGACGATCTGCCGGATCGCGAGGCCCTGAACGGCGTGTTCTACCTGCAACGCTACATCGACACCGGGGAGGGCGCCTGGCACGACTGGCGCGTGTTCGTCATCGCCGGTACGGCCGTGGCGGCGATGCGGCGCAACGGCACCTCCTGGGTGACCAACGTCGCTCGGGGCGCCCGCTGTCAGGCCGCCCTGCTCGGGGCCGGGCTCGGGGCGCTGGCGGAACATGCCACCGAGGCCCTGGGCATGGCCTATGCCGGCGTGGACATCCTGCGCGATCGCCACGGCGTCTGCTGGGTGGTCGAGGTCAACGGGATCCCCGCCTGGAGGGGGTTGCAGGAGGTCTGCCAGGTGGATCTGGCCGCGGCGTTGGTGGACGACTTCGTGGCGCGCGTGGACGCCGCTGCGGCGCTGGAGGCGGCGGGATGAGTGCCCCGCAGCAGCGGATCCTGCGGCGTCTCTATCGGCAGGCCTGCACGGTCGAATTGCGCGCCCTCAAGCCCGGCAACGTCGGCCTCCATGCCGCCGGGCACCGGATGCAGGCCCGCGATTTCATGCTCAGCGCCGCCATCAGCAGCTTCGAACTCGCCCGTCCCGGGCTGCCGCTGGGGCCGCGGATCTATCAGGCGGTCGCGAGCACGCGTGCCGCCGTCGCCTGCAACACCAACCTGGGCATCGTGCTGCTGTGCGCGCCGCTGCTACAGGCGGTGCTGCGCGGGCAGTCCGCGCACCTCGCGCCGGCAAGCCTGCAGTCTCGCCTGCGGCGGGTGCTGCGGGATGCCGAGCGCGAGGACACCCGCTGGGTGTATCGGGCCATTCGGCTCGCCGCGCCGGGCGGTCTCGGGCACAGCGCAGCGCATGACGTGCACCGGGATCCGCAGTGCAGTCTGCTGCGCGCCATGGGCACGGCGGCGAAGCGGGATCTGATCGCCGCACAGTATTGCAACGGGTTTGCGGAAATTTTCGATTACGCGGTGCCGCGGCTGCGGGCGTGGCATACCCGCCTGTGCGACGAACAATGGGCACTCACGGCCGTGTATCTCGGGCTGCTTCGCCGCTTTCCCGATTCGCATGTCGTGCGCAAATTCGGCATGGGGGTCGCGCGGCGGGTGAGTGCGACGGCAGCCCGGCTGGAGGCCGAGCTGTATCAGGCGGGCAAGCCGGTGGAGCTTGCCGAGACGTTGCTGGACGTGGACAGCCAATGGAAGCGTGCCGGCATCAATCCAGGCACGACCGCCGACCTGACGGTGGCGACCCTGCTGGCCGTACGCCTGGAGCGGCTGCTCGCGGAGGGCGGGCCCGTGCCCGTTGCTGCGCGGCACGTCGCCGAACCGGGGCCTGTGCCCCTCGTGATAACTGCAAGTCATTAGGACAGGAGAAACACCGATGGCCGTGATCAACAAGGTGATGGTAGGCGAGGCGCTGGTGGGCGACGGCAATGAGGTCGCCCATATCGACCTGCTCATGGGGCCGCGCAACAGCGCGGTGGAGACGGCGTTCTGCAACGCCCTGACCAACAACAAGGACGGCTTTACCTCGCTGCTGGCCGTCGTCGCGCCGAACCTTCCGGTGAAGCCCAACACCGTCATGTTCAACAAGGTAACGATCAAGAACGGCGAGCAGGCCACCCAGATGTTCGGCCCCGCGCAGCGCGGCGTCGCCATGGCGGTGGCCGACTGCGTCGAGGACGGGACGATCCCGGCGGATGAGGCGGATGACATCTACGTGTGTGTGGGTGTCTTCATCCACTGGATGGCCAAGGACGACAACAAGATCCAGGACTACAACTACGAGGCGACGAAGCTGTCGATCAAGCGTGCCCTGAAGGGGGAGCCCGCTGCCGCGGAAGTGGTTCGCCGCAAGGGCGAGGAGGCACACCCGTTCGCCGCTCACGCTTGAGGGATGTGCAATTGCCCCGGGGCCCGGCCCCGGGGCAATACCTTCAGCCCTGCAACACGCCCCCTCGTGGCGTGCGGAGACGCCCATGCACTGTAGAGAATGCGGCGCGACGCTCGAGCGATTCGACAACGCACATCTGCTTGCCTGTTCGGGGCTGACCCTGCAGGAGTATGCAATCCGCCATCACGTTCCGCTGGACCTGCTGCTGCATCCGGATCAGATCGGCGGAGAAGAGTCGCCGGCGGCGTACCAGCGGCCGGCGCCGTACCCCGCCGAGAGGGCGCGCGCCACCCTGGCCGGGCTGCGTATGGCCGGGCTGCTGCGCGAGGAAGGCGGGTTTGTCGTCGTGCCGGGCGAGGTGCGGCGGCTCGATCTGCTGCTCTCCGATCTGCAGGCACTGCGCGAGTACGGGTTCGCCTTCCGGCAAGAGTATGCCTATGCGAGCGACACGCACCGCGTCGTGGCCCGCAATGTGTTGAAGGTGCCGCGCGGCTTCCTGGATGAGCACGCAGCGGCGCGCCTCTCGCCCATGGCGCCCCCGGACTTTCTGCAGACTCTGGCGGTCTGTACGGCGCACGTTGCCGAGCTGCACGGCGGGTATCTGCACATGGCGTTCCCCGAGGCGCCCCAGGCCGAGCTGGTGGCCGGCGAGCTGCACCGCCAGCACCGCATTCGCTTCAAGCCGCTGCCCGGCCTGGGTGCGGGGCTGCTGCTGCGCAGCCTGACTCCCGAGGACGCCGAACGACTGCTGTCCCTGCTGGAGGATCGGTTGGCGGAGATGCCCGGCGCGTTGGCGCGTTTTCGGCAGCCCACCCCACGTGCCGCGGTGGTGAAGGAGCTGGTCTTCGATGCCGCCCACTTCATTACCGATCACCCCGCCAAGTGCTCCAACCTGCACGGGGGCCGCTATGTGCTGCAGGTGAGCGTGGAAGATCGCGTCGATCCGGTCACCGGCTGCGTGATTGATTACGGCTATCTCAAACGGGTGGTCAACCGCGAGGTGGTGGAGCGGTTCGATCATCACACACTGAACTATGCGGCGGGCGAGCTCGCATGGCGATCGAGCACCGAGATGCTATGCGTCTACATCTGGGAGCGCTTGATCGAGTATCTGCCCTCCTTGCGAGAGGTGTGTCTGTACGAGACGTCGCAGTCGTGGTGCAGGTATACGGGACCAAGCCTGGCGGAGTTCCAGCGCGCGGGGCCCGACCGCATCACGGGACATTTCCACGCGCCGGCACTCGGGACCTCACCGCTGCGCGGCCTCCTGGGCGCCACGCCGCACGCCTTGCGGGTCGTCGCTCAGCAGTAGCGGGCGAGGGCGGCCGGTGAGAGCCGCCCGTCGTGCAGCGCGCTGGCGAGCAGTACGCCGGCGATCCCCAGGTCGCGCAGGCGATCGAGATCGCCTGCGTCGCGCACCCCGCCTGCGGCATAGATGCGGCGCCCGGCGGCGCGCGCCTGCAGTGCCGCGAGCCGAGCGAAGTCAGGGCCCTCCCCGGAACCGACCCGTTCCAGATCCATCAGAATCACCCGCGCCGGCCACGCTGCCGGGCGCTGTTCGATCCAGGCCGGGCCGAGGGCACGCGCACCGCGGTAGTCGAGCGAGAGCACGCTGGCGTGCCAAGCGGGTGCCTCTGCAATCGCCGCCTCGACGAGCGACTCGGAGCCCAGCACGGGGGTGCCCAGGCCGGCGGTCAAGAAGGCCTGCAATGTCGTGCGGTCCGGCAGGCCCCGGTCGATCCAGAACTCCACAGCGGGAAACTGTTGGCGCAGTTCTTGAATGATGTGCAGATGCGTATCGTCCTGGCGCGTGATCGCATCGAGATCGGCCAGGTAGACGTGCGAAAACGAACAGGCATCGAGCAGGGCGCGCAAGACGCGCGCGGGCCGTGTGCTCGCGGTAAGCACGCTACGCAGCGGCGCATAGCGTCCACGCTCGCCGCGGCGGGCGTGGACCACTTCGCCGCCCTTGAGATCGACAACAGGAATGATGTCCAAGGTGGCCGGCGTGAGAGTCTTTGCGTTCGAATATGTTACCGGTGGGGGCCTGATAAATAAATCGATTCCCGCCCGTTTGCGCCACGAGGGTGACATGATGCTGCACGCCCTGGTGAGGGACCTTGCTGCATTGCCCGGTGTGGAGGTCGTGACCATGCGCGATGGGCGTCTGCCGGCGGTGGACCTGCCTGCAGAGATCCACCGCGTCGAGGCGCCCTGGCAGTTCAGGGCTGTGTGGCGCCGGTGCCTGGCCGACTGCGATGCAGTGTGGCCGGTCGCGCCGGAGTCGGGCGGCATCCTTCAAGACATCACGGCCAGGGTGGTGGCGCGCGGGGCAGTGCTGCTCGGCAGCCGCCCGGCGGCGGTGCGCGTGGCGGCGAGTAAAAGTGCGACGGCGACCCGGCTCACGGCGGCAGGCCTGCCTGCAGCGCCGGTGTACCCGCTCGCGGTATTCGAAGAGGAGCCCGATCGGAAGTGGGTGATCAAGCCCGACGACGGGGTGGGGGCGGCCGGGGTGCGTGTGCTCAGGGGCCTGGCCGATTATCGCCGCGGGCGCGCGGCTCTGGAACCGCGCCGCCGGTATATCGCCCAGCCCTTCCTGTGTGGCAGGCCGGTCAGCCTCTGCATGCTGTGCCGCGACCGCGCGATGCGCCTGCTGAGCTGCAACCTGCAGCACATCGCGGTGTGCGATGACGCGTTTACCCTGCTGGGCTGTACCGTGAACGCGCCGGGGGTGTTCGAAGCTGCGTACGAGGGACTTGCCGCCGGCATCACGGCGGCGCTGCCGGGGCTGTGGGGTATCGTCGGGCTGGATTTGATCGCCACGCCCGAGGGTGCCTGGGTGGTCGACCTCAACCCTCGACTGACCACCTCCTATGTCGGGCTCCACGCTTCGATCGGCACGAATCCCGCGGCGCTGGTGCTCGAATTACTGCAGAGCGCAGCGCTGCCGCCGGGGCCGGCGCTTGCCACGGCGGTGCCGGTGGACGTGAACCTGGAGGTGCTGGATGTCGCCTGAGTCGGTGATCGGCTGGGACCTGGGCGGCGCCCATCTCAAGGCGGCCCTGTTTGTGGGGGACGACCCGGGCCCGCGCGCGGTGCGTCAGCTGGCTTGTCCCCTGTGGCAGGGCATGGAACACCTCGAGCGCGCGGTGACACACATTCGGAACGAGCTCGGGGGGCGCGGCACGCGGCACGCCGTGACGATGAGCGGTGAACTGGTCGATCTGTTCGGCACTCGACGCGAAGGCGTGCGGCGCCTGATCGCGGCGATGGAGGCATTGCTTCCGCAGGTGGAGCTGCGTATCTTCGCCGGTCGGCGCGGCTTGCTCTCCGCTGCTGCGGCGGCGCAGGCCCCGGCGGATGTCGCCTCGGCGAATTGGTTGGCCAGCGCAGGCTATGCCGCTGCCCGGGTCCGCGAGGCGGTGTTCGTGGATGTGGGCAGTACCACCACCGATCTCGTCGTCCTCGTCGACGGGCAGGTGCGGGCGCGGGGCATGAGCGACCGCCAGCGCCTGCGCGAGGAGGAACTGGTCTACACCGGAGTGGTGCGCAGCCCGGTCATGAGCATCGTGGCGCGGGTGCCCTTCGGGGGGGAGTGGACCGGGCTCATGGCAGAGCATTTCGCCACGGCAGCGGACGTGCATCGCCTGACCGGCGAGCTTCCGGCGCATGCAGACCTGCTGCCGAGCGCGGACGGGGCCGGAAAATCCGTGGCGCAGAGCGCACGCAGGCTGGCACGCATGCTCGGCTGCGACCACGCGGCGGCCCCGCCGGCGGCATGGCGTGCCGTGGCCGGCTATATCGCCGAAGCCCAGCTCCAGCGCCTCTGGCTGGCCTGCCAGAGGCATTTGTCGCGTGGCGAGCTCGCGGCCGCGGCGCCGGTCGTCGGCGCGGGCGTGGGCCGCTTCCTGGTGCGCCGTCTGGCCATGCGGCTGGGCCGCCCCTACGTGGATTTTGCGTCTCTACTCGGCGGCGCGACGGCCGACGCCGCGGGCCGTTTCGCCGATTGTGTTCCGGCGATCGCCGTGGCGGCGCTGGCCCGTGACGAGGTGTGCAGCGATGCCCGTGCTCGATGAATGGCCCTACCAGCCGGATGCCGGCCGGCTGTTCGCCGCCACTCTCGCCGATCTGCCCTGGGCGGTGCTTCTCGACAGCGGCCGCCCGGGCGCGGCCGGCGGGCGCTTCGACATCCTCGCCGCCGCGCCGCGGGCGACCCTCGTCACGCGCGGCGGTTCGACGGAGATCCGCTCGAGCGACGGTGTGCGCCGCTCGCGGCAGGACCCCTTCGTGCTGTTGCAGGACGCCCTGGGCCCGCGTCGGCCGGTAAGCGCCGAGGTGCCGTTCTGGGGCGGCGCCCTGGGCTACTTCGGCTACGATCTGGGCCGCCGCTTCGAACGCCTGCCGCAGATCGCCCGCGATGCGGAGGGACTGCCGGAGATGGCGGTGGGGCTCTACGACTGGGCGCTGGTGACGGACCACGCGCGGCAGCGCACCTACTTCGTGGGCGATGAGCGCCGCCCGGCGGTCCGCGCGCGCGGCGCCGAGCTGCGCGAACGCCTTCGCCGCGCGGGCGCAAGCAGGGTGCCGGCGTTCCGGGTCACCGGCCCGGTTCGCTCCAACATGGACGCGCAGGCCTATGCGCGGGCCTTCGCGAGAATCAAGCACTACCTCCGCGCGGGCGACTGCTACCAGGTCAACCTCGCCCAGCGTTTCGCCGCCCCGGCGCAGGGTGACGCCTGGGCCGCGTACCTCATGCTGCGCGACACCAACCCGGCGCCCTTCGCCGCGTATCTGAACCTGCCCTTCGCACAGGTGCTCAGCGCCTCGCCGGAACGCTTCCTGCGCGTCGTCGACGGCCGAGTGGAGACCAAGCCGATCAAGGGCACCCGCCCGCGCAGCCCTGACCCCGCTTCGGATCGGCGGCTCGCGCGGGAATTGTGCGCGAGCGACAAGGACCGGGCCGAGAACCTGATGATTGTCGACCTGCTGCGCAACGACCTCGGCAAGAGCTGCCGCTGCGGTTCGGTGCAGGTGCCGCGGTTGTTCGATTTGGAGAGCTTTGCCACGGTGCATCACCTGGTCAGCACCGTCACCGGACGCTTGGCGAAGGGGCGTGGTCCGCTGGAACTGCTGCGCGGCTGCTTCCCGGGCGGCTCGATCACCGGGGCCCCCAAGCTGCGTGCCATGGAGATCATCGAAGAGCTCGAGCCCCATCGGCGCGGCGTGTATTGCGGCGCGATCGGCTATGTCGGCCATGACGGGGGCATGGACACCAACATCGCCATCCGCACCCTGGTCTATTCCGCGGGGGTGATCCGTTGCTGGGCGGGCGGCGGCTTGGTCGTGGACTCCGAACTCGACGCGGAGTACCAGGAAAGCTTCGACAAGGCCGCGGCCCTGTTGCGGGTCCTCAACCGCTTCGAGGCAGCTGGGCAGGAGCACCGGCATGTGGGTGGTTAAGCTTGGCGGCAGCCTCGCGGGTTACGCCTGCCTCCAGCAGTGGTTGGACGTGCTGGCCTGTCACGGCTCGGGAAACCTGGTGCTGGTGCCCGGCGGCGGACGTTTCGCCGAACAGGTGCGCGAGGCGCAACGGCGCTGGCGCTTCAGCGATGCCATCGCCCATCGCATGGCCCTGCTGGCCATGGAGCAGTTCGGATGGATGCTGCTTGGCCTGCGCGCCGATCTGGTGCCGGCCGCCAGCGAGGCGGACCTGCATGCGGCGCTGAACCGCGCCCAGGTGCCGGTGTGGCTCCCCACCGAGATGGTGTTGGCGGCCGGCGACGTGCCACAGGATTGGAGCATCAGCGCCGACAGCCTTGCGGCCTGGCTGGCAGGACGCCTGGAGGCCGATGATCTGGTGCTGGTGAAGGCCGCAACGGTCGATGTGGGGACGGTGTCCTGCGAAGCGCTGCAGGCACAGGGGATCGTCGACCCCGCCCTGAGCGAATTCACCCGCGGGGAAAAATTCCGCACCTGGATCTCCCATCGCGAGGATTCCGAACTGTTCCGCTTGGCGCTCTACGGCGGCGTGGTGGCGGGCTCGCGGGTGAGCCCCGTTCCGCTGCCCACGGCGCCCTTGGCGCCATCGGTGACTAAGCCGGCGGCCGATCCGAAAACGGGCCGGGAGCCGGGAGCGTAGCGGTCGCGGCGTCGAGCGTGCGCCGGATGAGCGCGAGGGCCCCTGCGTCGAGCCGGCCCACGCGCTGGGCGCCGCGGCACAGGGCGCCGCGGAAACCCAGGTAGTCGGGGCCCGCGGCGCGCAGCGGTGCGATGTCCGCCGCGCGCAGCGAGCCCGCGCAGCCGCTGAGCAGCCCATGGGCGCGACAGCCGCGCACGAAGGCCGCGACCTCCGCGTCCGACCAGTGGCTGCGCAGCCCACCCCCCGCCTTGTCGGCCGTGTCCACCATCGCCCCGACGAACCCGGCCCGCGCCAGGGTGCGCAGCACACGTATGTCGGGACGCTGATCGGCGAACAGCACGGCGATCAGGGGCGCACCCTCGGCGGCGACCCGCGCGAGGGCGCGGATCGCGGCCGGCCAGTCGCCGCCGGCGAAAAGGCCCACCTTAACGTAGTCGACCCCGGTGGCTGCTTTGGCGCGCGCGGCGCGGCCGAGCCGTTCGGGGTCCATCGGCAGGTCCCCCGTGGTTGCACTCACCGGCACCCGCCCGTGCAGCATGGCGACGATGTCGCGCACCACCTTGTTCGGGAGGGCGCCCAGCGCACCGCCGGCGGGTTGTTTGAGGTCGATGAGGTCCGCCCCGCCCGCCACCGCCAGCCCGGCCTCGGCACGGTCCGTCACGCTCGCCAGCAGCGCGCTCATGCGCACTGTCCCGCGGGCCTGCCGCGAAAGGCGGCAATGCGCTCCATCAGCCAGCCCCACGCCTCGCGCTCTCTGGCTCCGGCCGTCTTCTCGAAGCCGATCCGCAGATAGTCCAGCTCGCGCTCGATCTTGTCCCAGGGCAGCATCTCCAGACGGCTGGTCAGGATGGCGGCCTCGACAACCGCCGACTGCGCGCGGTTGAAGCCGCGAAACGGTGCGTGGGTCCCTTCATGCGCGACTCGGCAGATCAGCCGCGGCCGCAGCGGCTCGTCTTCGACCCGCTCCAGGAGCAGTTCGGCATGCGCCAGCGCGCCCGCCAGCCGAGGCGCAGGGATGCGTGCGGCGGGCAGCACAGGCCAGGACCGATGCCCGGTCAGGCAGCCGGCGAAGACGCGTACGTCGTCGGTGAAGTTGACCACGGCAAAGCCCTCGCGCAGCAGATTGTCCAGACTGCCGGAGGGGCGAAATGGGGCGACCACCCAATGCTCGCCGCGCTCGTGGATGCCCATGGGCGCGATATGCACGCTGCCGTTCGCCCGGCGTGTGGTGAGAATCGCTTCTCGGATCATGGATCTTGCTCCTCGGCGGCACGGTCAGCCAGCGTGGTCCCCGGCGCGGCATGCCCGGCGCCGTCCGCCGCGTCCTCCAGCGTCGGGACGCCTCGCCACCGCAGCGGCTGGTCCTGCGTGTAGCGCTTGCCCAACTGCCAGGCGATCTGTGCGCGTGCCAGCTCCACACCGAGGTAGAAGGCGTGTGCGACGTCGCCGCCCAGGTGCAGGTGCGCAAACAGCGCGAAGGGATCGGTATCGGTGTGCAGCCCCTCACGGTTGTAGATGTGCACGCCCGCGGCGCTGACCTGAATGCGGTAGCTGGGGTCGCGCACCGCCTGGGCCAGAGCGGTGACCTCGGCCGCGTCATAGGGGAACGGATGGCGCTCGTGCAGGGCCAGCAGATCAAGTCCCAGGTCGCGCGGCAGGCTCTGGTTCTCGCGCGCAGCGAACATCATGCGCCGCGCGATGTCCGCCTCGCGCAGGGCATTGCAGGCGTGGGCACTGACCTGCGTGGTAAGCACGGCCCCGATGCGCAGCTCCGCGGCGATGCCCATCAGCAGGGCATTGACCCCACCGGTGTCGGCATCGGTGAGCTCGGTCACGTTGCCGATGCCCATCAGGATCTCGGCCTTGGGGTGACGCCGGCGCAGCTGCCGGTAGCGTGCCAGAGACTCGGTGAGACCGTAGGGGAGGGGGTCGAGGATCGGGTCCACCAGATAGGCGCGTCCCTGGCGTTCGGCAGCCAGCATGGCACGCTCGAGCGAGGCCAGGTCTCCGTGGCGGGCGGGAATCAACACCGGCGTGGACGGCACCGCGTCGAGCAGATCGAGCGTGTCTTCGCTCAGGCTGAGCAGGAAATCGGCGCCCGCGCGGCCGCCGCGTACCAGCTCGCTGCCATCGAGCGAATCGACGCTGACGCAATAGCCTGCGTCTTGGAGCGCGGCCACGGCCTCCGCGAGATGGGGGAAGGGCGTTTCGGGAAGGCAGCCCAGGTCAATGACATCGGCCCCGGCGCGGCGATGCGCCTGCGCCCGTGTGAGGATGGCCGCGATGCTCAGCTGCGGGGCATCGACGATCTCGGCGAAGATGCGGACGTCGTGCCGCTGCAGGTCCGTGGCAAGCGCCCGGCCGCCGAAGAAGCTGGGCAGGTCACGCAGCTCCTCGGGACCACGTTCCACCGGCAGGCCCAAGTCGCGGGAGAGCGCCGCGAGGTCGCCCCGGCACCGCCCCGGCACCAGAATTCGATCCGCCCTGAAGGTGTCTCGAAGGCGGCGTCGGATCATGTCCGCGGTCATCAGTCCGGCGACCTGGATGCCGAGCTGATGTACCTGATAATCGAACGCGGCCGGTTGCATCTGCTCCAGCGTCCGGCGCAGATTCGCCTCTGCGAGCCGGCCGGTCAGGAACAGGATGCGTTCAGGCACTTGCTGCGTTCCTCCAGCGCGGCACGCAGCTGCGCGGGCGAGGTCACCACCGTGGTGGCCTCGAATTCGCGCAACCGCGCGGTGTTGTCCAGGTCGATGCGCCGGGGATACACCATGACGCGGCCCTTTGGCGCTGCGGTTTCCAGCACCGGTTCGGAGTCACAGGCGAACACGATGCTCGGCACGCGGCATTTGCCTGCCTGGGCAAAGATGTTGGTGATCAGGGTGTCGGAGATCCCGCACACCAGCTTCGCGACCGTGTTCGAGGTCGCCGGGGCGACGACAACCGTGTGATAGTGGCCGTAGTAGAACAGGCCGACCGGCACGGCGCTGGCGCTGGTGTCGGAGAATACCCGCATGCGCTCGCGCAAGTCGGCCACTGGATGGCCGTACATGTTGAGCACCTCCGCGGCCGCGCGGCTGAGAAACAGGTCCACGTCGTCGAGCCGGCGCATCGCCTCCAGGCACTCGGGCAGGTAGTGGCCCGAGCCGGTGAGCCCCCACGCGAGGCGCGGGCGTGCCGGCTTCATCCGCCCACTCCACGCCGGCAGATCCCCCACTGGCGGTCCGCCTCTTCCACGCCGACCTCGAGCTCCTGCAGGCGACCCAGCAGCGCTTCGTCCCCGAGCTGCTGCAGGATGCGGTCGCACACGTATTGGGCGAGCATTTCGGCCGTGGTGTTGGCGAGGGGCAGGATGGCGCAGTTCTCTGCGGGCAGGACGAAGTGCTTGTCAAAGCTCTGCACGTACACCTGCGCATCGTACCGCTGCACCCGCACGGTCCCGCTCTCCCCGGGCAGGAGGACCCGGTCGTGGAGTGTACGGCAAACCGCCGCCGCGACCCGGGTCAGGGCGACGAAGTCCACCACGAACGCATCGTCGGTGTTGCCCCCGCGGGCATCCACGCGCACGTGAAAGTTGTGCCCATGGAGGTTTTCACAGCTGTTGCCAATGGTGATGAAGTGGGCGGCGCTGAAGTGCAGCTCGCCGGGATCGATGCTGACGGCGAAGCTCGTGTGCGGTTCGGACAAGGCGGTGTTCCCTCCACAGCGCCGGTGCAGATCAGGCGGATCTCAGGTCCGGCCGGGCCGCGCGGGCGACAGGACGAGCGCGCCGCCGATCAGCGCGGCGGTTTGATGTTGTAGCGCTTCATCTTGCGATAGAGCGTATTGCGGCTCAGGTTCAAGCTGCGTGCGACCTTGGCGATGTTCCAGCGCTTGGCCTCCAGTTCGGCCAGCAGCGCGGCGCGCTCGGCTGCCGCCAGGGGATCGTGCGTTCGCTCGCCGACAGGCGCCTCGGTGACGGCGGCCGGCGTGAAGTGCGACTGAATCTCGTCCGGCAGGTCCTCCACAGTCACCGTGTCTCCATCGCACAGCGCGAGCACCGTGCGCAGGGTGTTGCACAGTTGGCGGATGTTGCCAGGCCAGGCGTAACCCGCGAGCAGCTCCATCGCCTCGGGGGCAATGCCGATCGCCCCGACGTCGTCCTCTTGGGCCTGTTGCAGAATCCGCTCGATCAGCTGGCGCCGATCGGCACGCTCGCGCAGCGGTGGCAGGGTCAGGGTAATGCCGTGGAGGCGGTAGTAGAGGTCTTCGCGAAATCTGCCTTCGCCCACCAGGTCGGGCAGGTGGCAGTGGGTCGCGCTGACCACCTTGATGTCCACCTTGATCGGCGATTCGCCTCCCAGCGGGACCACCTCCTTCTCCTCCAGCACCCGCAGCAGTCGCGCCTGCAGCGCCAGCGGCATGTCGCCGATCTCATCCAGAAAGAGGGTACCCCCGTTCGCCTGGAGGATCTTCCCGCGGCTGCCCTGGCGACTGGCGCCGGTGAAGGCGCCCGGTCTGTAGCCGAACAGCTCGCTTTCGATCAGCGTCTCCGGGATGGAGGCGCAGTTCACCGGGACGAAGGGCTTCTTCGCCCGTTCGCCGGCGAGGTGCAGACATTTCGCGAACATCCCCTTCCCCGTGCCTGTCTCGCCGTACAGGATCAGCGGGATCTCGGTGTTGATGAGGCGCTGCGCGCGGCGGATATTGTTGCGCATCAGCGGATCGCCCAGCTCCAGGCAGTTCAGGTGGCAGTCCGGCTCGTCCACATGCGCGCGCCGCGTCTCGCGGGGTCGCGGCATCGCCATTTCGCGCTCCGGTCGCTGGACGATGGTGAAGAAACGGCGCCCGTCCTTGGCGTAGTACAGGGGGACCGGATGGAAGGGATGATGCGAGGACAGATCCATCAGCGCCGCGAACGGACGCCCGAAGACCTCCGCGACATCGCGCCCGACAATCTCGTCCTGCTTCTGCAGGTCCAGCTGGAACAGCGCGCTGCGATTGGCCGCGAGGATTCTTCCGGCCCCATCGAAGGCCAGCGTGCCTTCGCCCAGGGTGCTGACGAACTCCGGGCGGCTGTGGAAACGTGCGATGTATTGATTGACGAAGGCGCCGAAGAACAGGCGGTTTTCGATCATCTGCGCAGACATGTTGACCAGCACGACCGTGTGCTGCTGTGCCAGCCGCGATTCGCTCGATGCATCCAGAACGGCGAGCAGCTTCCCGTGTGGGTCCACGATGGGGGCGGAGGAACACGTGAGGCTGGTGTTCTTGGCCAGGAAGTGGTCGTCCCGGTGAATCACCAGAGGGCTGCGCTCGATCAGGCAGGTGCCCATGCCGTTGGTGCCCTGCATCGCTTCGGACCAGACCGCACCGCTCTGCAAACCGCTCGTGGCGGCCGTGTCGCTGAAGGCGGGGTCGCCGATGTAGTTGAGGATCACCCCGTCGTGATCGGTAAGGACAATGGCATAGCCGGAGTTCGCGACCTGCTGGTAGAGATTGGTCATCTCCACCTTGGCGATGGGTAGCAGGTCGGAGAGCTTCTCCCGGCGCTCGAGCAACTTGTGGTGTTCCACGACGACCGGCTCGCGAAAGGCCAGCGGATCCAGCTGGTGGTCGACCAGACAGCGCTGCCATGAGCGCGACACCCGGCTGTCGACGGGGCTGGCCGAATCCTGTTTTCCGCTGGCGACCGCGGTCACCCGCTGCATGTGGACATCGCTATCTACTGCATGCATGGGATGCTTCTCCGGAACGCTGTTTGCACGAATGCAAAAGGCGTGCCCCGCAAGGGAGCACGCCTGAATCGGCACTCGATTCTCGGGCACCGCGCAATGGGAGCCCCGCGGACCTCGGCGTTCCGCGAGTGGGGGAGGGGACTGTCATGGTACCGGGACACATTGTCACACGCCGGGACCCTTCAGAACGGCCACTATGCGCCCGGCGCCTGGCGGCGCGCAATGAGGGATCTCCCTGAATGCGTCATGGCGAGTTCGGAGCCGCTCAACCGCCCGCCCGTACTGCACAGGGGGGGCGGCCCGGGAGGGGCGAGGGCGCGCCGGGCGCGCTACCCTGCGCTGCAGGACGGCCTTTATATTGGCGCCCGCCCCTGCCGCTGCGAGCGCCCGCGCCGCGGCGGCCTCACCGGGGCTTGTTGATGCCCCGCTCGAAGCCGTGCGGCAGGCGTGCTGAGGAGGAACGCGAGCGGATCATGGCCTGATTCCGGATCGAACAGGCCGCGGATACAGAAGGGGGCGCAGAGGGTCGCCTCGCGCCGGCGGGCGCGGCGGAGATAGTGCCTGGGCACTAGCGCAGGAGCAGCACCGGTACGTTGGCGTTGCGCACAACGCTGGTGGTGGTGCTCCCGACGAGAAATTGGCGAATGCGCGAGTGCCCGTAGGCGCCCATGACCAGCATGTCGATGTCGTGCTCCTTGCGGTAATTGCACAAGCTGACTTCCACATCGCCGGACAGTAGCGCGCGTGGTGCATCCAGGCCGGCGGTCTCGAGCGCGCTGACCGCCCAGTCCAATTGCGCCTCGGCGTCGGTGGTCTTGCCGACCATCACCACGTGACAGGGCAGGTCGCGGAACAGCGCGCTGGAGGCGATCATCTCGACCCCTTTGCGGGTCGTCGGACTGCCGTCAAAGGCGAGCATCACACTGCGCGGCGGGGCATAGCTGAGCGTGCTGGCAAGGATCGGGCGGTGCATGGTGCGCACCACGTTCTCCACGTGGCTGCCGATCTGCGCCCCGAGGCTGTCGCCGTGCGCCCCCTGCTTGCCGATCACCAGCAGCGCGAGGTCCGGTTCGAGCTCCGCGAGGGTGTCCACCAGGTTGCCGTGGCGTTGCAGCATACCGGGATCGGCCACGCCGTCGGCCAGGGCGCGTTGGCGGGCGGCCTCGAGCATGACCCGGCCCTCGCGAAGGGCCAGTCTGCCGCGCTGCTCGTCGAGCGCGGCCAGCTCCTCCAGCAATGCCTCGCGGCTGCCGAGGCCGATGTTGCCACTCAGATCCGCATGCGTCGGATACTCCGAGCGCTCCAGCACGTGCAGGAGCACCAGTGGCGCGGCCAGGCGCAGACTCGCCCACGCCGCGTAGTCGGAGACGGCGCAGGAGGCCTTCGAACCGTCGATGCAGGCGACGACTTTGTTCATTGTGTGCTCCCTCAGTGCCCCATCAATTCATCGACGGCGCCCGGCTTATCGTGCACCGCAAAACGATCGACGATCGTGGCGCTGGCCTCGTTCAGCCCGATGATCTCCACCTGGGTGCCTTCGCGCCGGAACTTGATCACCGCCTTGTCGAGCGCGTTCACGGCCGTGATGTCCCAGAAGTGGGCCTGACTGACGTCGATGACCACGCGTTCGAGGGCCTCGCGATAGTCGAAGGCGTCCACGAACTTGCCGGCCGAGGCGAAGAACACCTGACCGACGATCTTGTAGGTGCGGCAGCTGTCGGCCTCGTCAGCATGGGAAACGGTATATTGGTACTGCCCGACCTTGTTGGCGAAGAACAGCGCCGCCAGCAGCACGCCGACGAACACGCCATAGGCGAGATTGTGGGTGCTGACCACCACGGCGACGGTGGCGAGCATGACGATGCTGGTGCTGGGGGGGTGTTTCCGCAGATTGCGTAACGACTCCCAGCTGAAGGTGCCCACGGAGACCATGATCATCACCGCGACCAGGGCCGCCATCGGGATCTGACCCACCCATCGGTCCAGGAAGACCACCATCACCAACAGCAGTACGCCCGCGGTGAGGGTCGACAGGCGGGTGCGTCCCCCGGACTTCATGTTGATCACCGACTGGCCGATCATCGCGCAGCCGGCCATCCCGCCCAGGAGCCCGGCGGCGATATTGGCTACGCCCTGGCCCTTGCATTCGCGGTTCTTGTCGCTGGGGGTGTCGGTGAGGTCGTCGACGATGGTGGCCGTCATCAGCGACTCCAGCAGGCCCACGACCGCCAGCGAGGCGGAGTAGGGGAACACGATCGCCAGCGTATGGAGGTTGAGAGGGACGTCCGGCCAGAGAAACACCGGCAGGGCGTCCGGCAACTCGCCCATGTCGCCCACCGTGCGCACGTCCAGATGCAGGGCCATGGAGACCGCGGTGAGCACCACGATAGTTACCAGCGGCGAGGGCACCGCACGGGTGACATAGGGAAACAGATAGATGATCGCCAGTCCGGCCGCGGTCATCGCGTACACCTGCCAGCCGACGTCGGTGAGCTCCGGCAACTGCGCCATGAAGATCAGGATGGCGAGCGCATTGACGAAGCCGGTGACCACCGAGCGGGAGACGAAGCGCATCAGCGAGCCCAGCCGCAAGTAGCCGGCGCCGATCTGCAACACGCCGGTCAGCAGCGTCGCGGCGAGCAGGTATTCGAGGCCGTGTTCCTTGACCAGGGTGACCATCAGCAGGGCCATGGCCCCCGTCGCCGCGGAGATCATGCCCGGGCGCCCGCCGACGAAGGCGGTCACCACGGCGATGGAGAAGGAGGCGTAGAGGCCGACCTTCGGATCGACGCCGGCGATGATCGAAAACGCGATCGCTTCGGGGATCAGCGCCAGCGCCACCACGGGCCCGGCGAGGAGATCGCCGCGCAGGTTGGAGAGCCAGTTTCGTCTGAATGCTTCCAGCATGAGCTTGTTCGGGTATCGGTTCGGTGGGCCGGCGGCTGTCTGCGGCGCGCGCACCGGCTCGGCGTAGCCAAGCCGGAAAGATGGAGGGCCCCTGGCGGAGCCGGCCTTGCGGCGCGCGGGCAAAAGGCCGCGCACGGTAGCACACGGCTCGGGCGCGCGCAAACTGCTGCCGGCGGCTCCCGTGCGTCCCCATGGTCCGCGCCGCGCCGCGCCGCGGCGAGGCAATCCCCACCGATCCGCGCCAGCTGTGCCGCGCGGGCTGCAGATCGTGGGCGATCGGCTGCACAACGGGCCACACCCCCCCGCCCGGGCCGCTTCGATTGGCTATGCTGAGGGGGCGAGTATCCGCCATTCACTGCGGCAGCGGCACGGACGTGCCCGCGTGACGCACCCCTGGAAAAGGAGTTCCGCCCATGCAGAACCGCCCGTTTCTCGCGGCCGCCCTCATCGCGGCCCTGCTTCCCCTGCCGGCCGCGGCCGCGACGCCCCAAAGCGCGATCTATCCGCCGTGGACTTCGCCGTTCGTCAGCGGCGTGGATTTTACCATTGCGCCGGTCGACAACGTCCCGG
Source organism: uncultured Gammaproteobacteria bacterium (assembly GCA_963779865.1). Classification (GTDB taxonomy): domain Bacteria; phylum Pseudomonadota; class Gammaproteobacteria; order CAVZZX01; family CAVZZX01; genus CAVZZX01. The sequence goes on from CAVZZX010000003.1 coordinate 304,564, forward strand.
ATGTGTATGGCGACGTCAACGACCCGCAGTTGGTGATCTTCTTCGCCGGCAACCAGTACATGCTGGTCAACGACCTGCTTAAGGCGTTTCAGAAGGCATACCCGCAGTATCAGCGCGTCCTCGCCGAAACGCTGCCACCGGGGATACTCTCCAAGCAGATCCAGAACGGCGGCTTGGTGATTGGCAATATGCGCATCAGCGTGAAGCCCGATATCTTCACCGCCGGAAGCGGCCGGATGCACAAGCTGCAGACGCAGAACGACTGGTTCAGCAGCACCGAGCCGTACGCGCAGAACCGCCTCGCCATCATGACCTACAAGGGGAACCCCGAACACATCAAGAGCTGGCAGGACCTGGAGAACCCAAGCTTGAAGATCTGCATGCCCAATCCCAAATTCGAAGGCATCGCCAAGCACGCGATTATCCCGGCGCTGAAGAAGACCGGCGGGGAGAAACTGGCGAATGCGATCTATCAGACCAAGGTGCAGAAGGGCACGACCTACCTGACGCACATCCATCACCGCCAGACGCCGATGCGCATCATGCAGCGCAAGTGTGCCGCCGGCGCCGTCTGGTACACCGAAGCGCACTTCCACGCGGACATGGTCGATCATCCGATCGCGATGGTGACCATCCCCGACAGTCAGAACAAGACGGTCACCTACACCGCGGGCATCATGCGCAGCGCGCCCCATCCGCAGGCTGCGAAGGACTTTTTAGGGTTCCTTACCGGCTCCGAGGGCCAGGGGATTTACCAGCGCTACGGATTCCTGCCCCCGCCCGCGCCGCACGCGGGGCAGCAGGGTCATTCCCGGTAAACGGCCGCTGGCGTCTCGCCAGCCCGCCAACGCGCTGCACCCAGGGTCGCTCTCGGGGGGGGGCTCGGGTGCGGCGGTTGCCGTATCCCTCAGCGGACGGGCGGCCGGATTCGGCGGCGGCGGGCAGGTGCCCTGCGCCCTCACGCAGCCATCCGCGGACACAAACAAGGAATTTTAAAACAGAAGCTTAGCGGAGGTGATGGTGGAGCCGAGGGGAGTCGAACCCCTGACCTCAGCAGTGCGATTGCTGCGCTCTCCCAACTGAGCTACGGCCCCGGTATTCGTGGGTGCCACCATTGCGGCGGCGCCTATTCTAGCATCGGCCGAATCGATTTCGCCACACCGGTTAACGCACGCGGAGGTCCCGTTTGCGCGCGTCCCGGTCCATGGCGGCGACGAAGCGCTGTACCTGTTGCGCCAAGCGCCGGTCGAGACCAATGAAGCGCGCGCCGACGAGGGCCTCGGTCGAGGCCTCGCGGCGGATGTTGCGCACCTCCAGGGCGCATTCCAGCAGCTGGCGGCCGGGCAGGCGCAGCTCCATCCCGGGGAGCACGGTCCCGGGTTCGGCCCCGGCGAGCGCGTCCCGGCTGCAGCGCAGACACACGCCTCCGGCGGAGATGTCCACCAGCTCGGCGCTGCATCGGGTCTGGTCACGCAAAACCAGCTCGACGCTCACGGCGCTGCCGTGTCCGACCTGCACGCGATACTGTTGTCGCCGCTGGCGGTAGTGCAGGAGGCGCGGCAGCCGCGCGAGGTACGCCGCTTCGCTGGGGCGGAGCCCCTCGATATCCAGGGCGAAGCTCATCTCGATGCCGTGCAGGCGGGCGAAGGCCTGCAGCCGACGGCCGGGCTGCACTTGCCGGTGTCCGGAGGGCGGGTGCAGCGCGTCGATGAGTACTTCGGCACGCTCGGGCTCCACCGTCACCACCGCACTGTTGTAGAGCGGCGGGTCCTGTGCCTCGTTCAAAGCGACCGTCAGGAGGACATGGTGCTCCTGGACCCGCCGCAGCAGACCGGCGATCTGCGCGGCATCGGTGATGTCCTCGTACTCGTCTTGGTACGGGTAGCCGTGCAAGTCGTCGTTCGGGTCGTCCGGGCCGGCCATGTGCGTCGCCCAAGCAGGTTCAATCGATGGCCGCCAGCCGTGTGGCGGCAGGCGGGTGCTCAGGCGCTCGCCAGTCGCGAGCGCGTCGCGGGCGTCTTGGTCTCGCCGTCGGCGCCGTAGAGGGCCGTGCCGGAGGCGCCGCCGCGCAGGATGTCCAGTGCCGCCTGGGTGCGCCGCCGCCCGGCCTCGATGAGCATGCCGTTGATCCGGTTCTGCCGCGCACAGTCCTCGAGCGCCGCAAGCAGGGCCGCGGGCCGTTCGGCAGCCGTGCGCCCGGTGTGCGACAGGGTGAGCCGCCGCTGTTCCAGTCTGTCGAGCTCGGCCGCCAGCTGCATCTTCTCGGCACTGATACGCTCCAGGACCGCGGGCTCGCGTCCCTGGAGCGCCTGGTGTTCGGCCTCGAGTTGCCGCTGCAGGGCGGCGGCAACATGGAGCTGCTGGGCCAGGATGTCCTCGGCGCTGGGGCGTGCGCGACTCATTCGCCGTCGCGTCCGCTCAGCGCCTGCTCGAAGGCGATCAGCTTCTCGGCGATGCGTTCGGGGTCAACGGCATAGCTGCCGGCGGAGACGGCCGCGTGCACGTCCGCCACCCGGGAGTTGTCGACCGGTGCAGAGGCGCCGAGCGTGGACTCGAGCTCGCGCATGCGCGCGGCGGTGGCGGTGAAGGTGACGGTGTCGGCGGTGCCCGCGGTCGCTGCCTGCGCCGGGCCGCTGCGCGGCGTCTCGCGCTTCTCCTGTGCCTCGCGGCGTGCACCGATCTCGCCGGGCTTGTTGGCGTTGATTCCCTTGAATTCGATGCTCATAAGGCATGCTCCAGAGTCGGCATTGCCCACTTAGCGGACGCCGCCTGCGAAACTTTAGGCACCTGCTGTGACGCGCTTCACATCGCCACCTGGACGGTGCCGCTGGCGACCACGCGGGCCTCGATCAGGCGGCGCGAAGCCAGATTGCGCACGCGGATGCGGTCGCCGCGCGCGCCGTCCTGCAGTGCCTCGCCGCTGCTGTGGACCTGTATCCCGCCGGCGCTTGCGACGATCACCACGCGCTCCCCGCGGGCGACCAGCCTCGGGCGCTGCACGGCCCGCGGCGTGAGTACGCTGCCGGCGGCAAGTGAGCGCGAGAGCACCATTCCCGCAACCTCGCCGGCGGCGCGGAAATAGCCCTGCCGCAGAGCGGCGCGATCGCGCGCTACCGGCTTGACGTCCTCGGCCCGCAGCACCGTCCCGCGCGGCCGCGCCTGGGTGAGCACCAGCACCGGTCCGAGCATGCGGATGCGAGCGGGCACATAGACGGTCCACGGGCGCGGCGCGGTGCAGCGCACCCCCACCGTGGTGTTGCCGCGCAGTTCGCTCCCCGGCGGTGAGAAGGTCTGCAGGGGCGCGGCGCAGGCTTGCAGGCGCAGCCGCGGGTCGAGATGGCCCACCACGACCTCCAGCCGTTCGTCCGCTGCGGCGGCGGTGCGGGTGAACGCGCGCACCGCCGTGGCCAGGGCGTCCAGCGGCTGCAGCGGCGCCGCACGGGCGGTGCCCGCGATCACCCCGGCCCCGAGCAGGAGCAGCAGCGCCGCCATCGGCAGGCGCCTGCCGGCGCCCGGCAGCGGCTTGCCGCCGGTGCCGCGGGTGCGCCGGCGCTCAAAGCCGGTGGCTCTGCGATCGAACATCATGTGCCTCCTGCTGCGGACTTCGCACGGGGTGGAATGCAAGCGCCATGCCGTTGCAGCAGGCTTTCAAGTTTCCCGGCCCGCCGCCGCTAAGTGATGCACGACGTGCACTATAGGGTTGGAGGCAGCATGGGCGGCGTACTCGAAGGCGTGAACCAGCGCACCCAGTTGGTCGGGAGCAACCGGCTCGAACTGCTCATGTTTCGCTTGGGGGGGCGGCAGCGCTTTGGCATCAATGTGTTCAAGGTGCAAGAGGTGATCCATTGCCCGAGGCTCACGCAGGTGCCGCACGCCAGCCGCACCGTCTGTGGCATCGCCCACCTGCGCGGCAAGACCGTGACCGTGATCGATCTCGCCATGGCGGTCGGTCGGCCGCCGCTCTCGCGTCGGGATGACTGCTACATCATCATCACCGAGTACAACCGCTCGGTGCAGGGCTTTCTGGTCAGCGGCGTCGAGCAGATCGTCAACATGAACTGGGAGAGCATCCTGCCGCCGCCCCGCGGTGCCGGACAGAGCAACTACATGACTGCGGTCACGCGCGTCGATGAGGAGTTGGTGGAAATCATCGACGTCGAGCGGGTGCTCGCCGACGTGGTCGGCAGCGCCAGCTATGACGGCCCGGCGGTGCATGCGGCGGGCGAGCGCCTGAAGGAGGCGGCGCGCTCACCGCGGGTGCTGGTGGCGGACGACTCCAGCGTGGCGCGCAACCAGATCCGGCGCACCCTAGAACAAATGGGACTGGAGGCCCTGGTGGCCAAGGACGGGCGTGAGGCCCTGCAGATGCTGAACGAACTGGTCGCAGACGGCACCCCGATCGAGGCTCGGCTGGCGTTGGTGATCTCGGACATCGAGATGCCTGAAATGGACGGTTACACCCTCACCACCCGCATCCGCGGCGATGCCCGCTTCAAGGACGTCCCCGTGGTGCTGCATACCTCGCTGAGCGGCGTGTTCAACACCGCGCTGGTGGAGAAGGTCGGGGCCGATCGCTTCGTGGCGAAGTTCGAACCCGAGGAGCTGGCGAACACCATCGCCGGGTTGCTCGACCGGGAGGCGCTGGCGGGCTGACCGGGCCCGACATGGCGCACTCGAATCCGTCCGCGGAGCCTGCATGCTATATTCTGCGCCCGCCCCCGGCGCCCCTGACCGCGAAGAACCACGCGTGAACGAGCCCGCGATCTCCCCCCAGGACTATGCCGCCTTCAGCCGCTTTCTGGAGCAGGCCTGCGGCATTGTGCTCGGCGACAACAAACACTATCTGGTGACCAGCCGCCTGCGCCGCCTGCTGCAGGAGTTCTCCTTCCAGACGCTCGGTGAGATGCTCAAGGCGCTCGAGGCCGAGCGGCGCCCGCAGCTGCGCGAACGGATCATCGACGCGATGACGACCAACGAAACCATGTGGTTTCGCGATCGCTATCCGTTCGAGATCCTCAAGGCGCATGTGCTGCCGGAGCTCGCCCGCAAGGGCAGCGGGGTGCTGCGCATCTGGTCCGCGGCCTGCTCCTCGGGGCAGGAGGCCTACTCGATCAGCATGACAGTGAGCGAATTCAGCGCCGAGCGGCCCGGCGTGCTGAACCGCCCCGTCGAGATTGTCGCCACCGATATCTCTCCATCGGTTTTGCGGCTGGGTCGCGATGCCCGGTACGAAGGCATGTCCGTCACCCGCGGCCTGAGCCCCGAACGCCGCGACCGCTTCTTCCTGCCGGTCGGCGACCGCTGGGAGGTGCGCCCGGAGATCAAGCAGCGGGTTCGCTTTACCGAACTCAACCTGTTGCAGAGCTACGCCCTGCTGGGGCGCTTCGATGTGATCTTCTGCCGCAACGTGCTCATCTACTTCTCCGCGGATCTCAAACGCGACATCCTCACCCGCGCCGCGCAGGCGCTGAACCCCGGCGGCGTCCTCTTGCTCGGCGGCTCGGAGTCGCCGAGCAGCTACAGCGATGCCTACCAGATGCAGCGCTACCCCGAAGGGGTCGCCTACCGTCGCAAGTGACTCCCGCCCGGCGGCAGCGCCGTTGCCGCCGGGCGGAGGGCCCTTGCCGGCCGACCGCCGGCGCCCGCCCCGATCCGCACGTAAGCTTCTGGATAACAGTTACTTAGTAATTTGGCATAGCCCTTGCTTCGTTCCAGCCAAAGGGGACCGAAGGAGAGGGGAACATGTCGCTGAGTCTGGACCGTCTGCTGGGGCCGCAAGAACGGGCGCTCTACATCCACGCCGAGCGCAACACCGTTCTCGCCTCCAACCTCGCGAACGCCGACACGCCCGGCTACAAGGCGCGCGACATCAACTTCCGGGCGGCGCTGGCCGACGAGCTCGGCGGCAGGCAGGCGCTGCCCCTGAGCGTCACGCGCGGCGGGCATATCGCCGCTGGCGCCGCCGCCGGTACGCCCGAGCTCCTTTACCGCGTGCCCTTCCAGTCCGCGCTGGACGGCAACACGGTCGAGCCGAACGTCGAGAAGACCCAGTTCCTGGAAAACGCCATGGAGTACCAGGCCAGCCTGCAGTTCGTCAGCCGCCGCCTCAAGGCGCTGCTGGGCGCGCTGCGCGGGGAGTAAGCCGAGATGTCCTTTTTCAACGTGTTCGATGTTGCCGGCTCCGCGATGACGGCGCAGGCCATGCGCCTGAACCTCACGGCGAGCAACCTGGCCAATGCGGAGAGCGTCGGCTCCAGCCCGGGGCAGACCTATCACGCCCGCTACCCGGTGTTCGCGACGAGCCTGCAGAACGCCTTCGACGACAGCGCCGCCGCCGGCGTGCGCGTCACCGGGGTGGTGCAGAGCGCCGCCCCCCTGCGTGCGGAGTACCGGCCGGACCACCCGGCCGCCGACGCCCAGGGCAACGTCTACTATCCGAACGTCAACGTGGTCGAGGAGATGGCCAACATGATCTCCGCCTCGCGCAACTACCAGAACAGCGTGGAGGTGCTCAATACCACCAAGCAACTGATGCAGCGCACCCTCGCGCTCGGCGAATAGGGGAGAGCGTCGCCATGAGCAGCATCGACAACACGAACCTCAACGTCCTGCAGGGCCTGGGCCTGACGCGAGACCCGGCGGCCGAGAAGAAGCGCTCGGAGCTCGGACAGGAGGATTTCCTGAACCTGATGACGGCGCAGCTGCGCAACCAGGACCCCATGAAGCCCATGGCGGACGGTCAGTTCCTCACCCAGATCGCCCAGTTCAGCCAGGCGTCGGGCATCAAGGACCTGCAGGATTCGTTTGCCAGTCTGAGCAGCTCGCTCACCTCCAGCCAGGCCCTGCAGGCCTCGAGCCTGGTCGGCCGCCAGGTGCTGGTCGCCGGCGACACCGCCGCGTATGCGCCGGGCCGGCCGGTGGAAGGGGTGGTCGAGGTGCCGGCGAGCACCCAGTCGCTCACGGTGAGCGTGCTCGACGGCGCCGGCCAGCCGGTGCGGCGGATCGAACTGGGGGCCCAGCCGGCAGGGGAAGCCGCCTTCACTTGGGACGGCCTGGATGCAGCCGGCGATCCGGCCGCCGCCGGCGAATACCGGCTGCGGGCCGAATACGCCGCCGGGGGACGGACGGTGGCGGCGGACACCCTGGTCGCGGCCCGCGTGGACAGCGTCACCGTGGGCAAACCCGGGGAGGGCATCCGCCTCAACCTCGCCGGACGCGGTCCCGCCGATTTCGGCGACGTACGCCGCATCATGTAAACAACGACAAACCGTCAGGGGAGCGCCGTTATGTCTTTCCGTTCAGCCTTGAGTGGTCTCAATGCCGCGTCCGCGGAACTGCGCGTCATCGGCAACAACGTGGCCAACGCCAGCACCACGGGCTTCAAGAAGTCGCGTGCCGAGTTCGCGGACGTGTACGCCGTGTCCAACCTTGGCGTGAGCGCCAATGCCATCGGCAGCGGCGTGCGGCTCTCGAACGTGGCCCAGCAGTTCACGCAGGGCAACATCGACTTCACCGATAACAATCTGGACCTGGCCGTCAACGGCCGCGGCTTCTTCGTGGTCGACGACAACGGCACCAATGCCTACACGCGCGCCGGCGGCTTCCGCGTGGATCGCGACGGCAAGGTGGTGAACGCGCAAGGCCAGCAGCTGCAGGTCTTCCAGGCCGACGGCTCGGGCAACATCACCGGCGCCTTGGGCAACCTGGCGCTGGACACGTCCGATATCTCCCCGAGTGCGACCGGCAATCTGCAGCTCACGCTGAACCTCAATGCCAATGCGCCGGACATGTCGGCGACCACCTTCGACCCGGACGACTCGAACAGCTACAACAATTCGACCTCGCTGTCGGTGTACGACTCGCTGGGCAACCCGCTCCTCGCGAGCACCTATTACCGGCGGGTGGGGGCCAACAACTGGCAGGTGTACACCTATGTGACCGAGCCGGACGGCACGCGCGACTATGTGCAGCCCAGCGGGCTTGCGGCCAATGCGCCCGCCACCATGAGTTTCGACAGCACCGGCAATCTCACCGGCGTGAGCCCGGCGGTGGCCGGCAGCCCCAACGCCATCCAGTACGACCCGCTCTCCCTGGCCACCGGCGCGGCGAATATGCAGTTGGTCGGCGATTATTCCTCGACCACGCAGTATGGCAGCGCCTTCAGCGTCAATGCGCTCACGCAGGATGGCTTCACCAGCGGCCGGCTCAGCGGCGTGGACATCGGCGACAGCGGCGTCGTCTCGGCCCGCTACACCAACGGCCAGTCGCGCACGCTCGGGCAGGTGGCGCTTGCCGACTTCCCCAATGCCCAAGGCTTGCGTCCGCTGGGCGACACCGGCTGGGCGGAGACCTATGACTCGGGCAGCGCGCTGATCGGGGCGCCCGGCTCCTCGAGCCTCGGCTTGCTGCAGTCCGGCGGCCTGGAGAGCTCCAACGTGGACCTCACCGAGCAACTGGTGAGCATGATCACCGCGCAGCGCAACTTCCAGGCCAACGCGCAGGTGATCTCCACGGCCGACACCGTGACCCAGACCGTCATCAACATCCGCTGAGGCTGAGGAGCCATCATGGATCGCATGCTCTACGTGGCGATGACCGGGGCCCACCAGACGATGCTGGCCCAGGCCGTGAATGCCAACAACCTCGCCAATGCGAACACCACCGGGTTTCGTGCCGATCTCGCCGCCATGCGCGCCGCCGCCCTGCAGGGCGGCGGCCTGCCGACCCGGGTCTATGCGATGGCCGAGAACCCCGGCGTCGACCTCGATGCCGGGTCGCTGACCACCACCGGCCGCGACCTGGACGTGGCCGTCAACGGCGAGGGCTACATCGCCGTGCAGGCCCCCGACGGCAGCGAGGCCTACACCCGCGCCGGCGACCTGCGCCTGACCAGCACCGGTCTGCTCACCACCGGCGCCGGCCATCCGGTGCTCGGCGACGGCGGTCCGATCACCTTGCCGCCGGCGCAGAAGATCGACATCGGCGAGGACGGCACCATCTCGCTGCTGCCCATCGGGCAGGCACCCAAGGCGCTGGCGGTGATCGACCGCATCCGCCTGGTGCGGCCCGCCGGCGCCACCCTGGTGAAGGGCAACGACGGGCTGCTGCGCCAGCGCAGCGGCAAACCGGCGCCGCCCGACGCCCGGGTGCGCCTGGTGTCCGGCGCCGTGGAGGGCAGCAACGTCAACGGCGTGGAGGCGATGGTCAACATGCTCAGTCTGTCACGCGAGTTCGAGATGCAGGTGAAGATGATGCGTACCGCCGAGCGCAACGACGCCTCCTCGGCGGAGCTGTTGCGCCTGGCATGAAGGCTGCATTAAACCGATTCGAGCAGCGCGCTCGGAGGAGAGGACACAGATGAACCCCGCATTGTGGATCGCCAAGACCGGCATGGAGGCGCAGCAGACGCGCCTGGCCGTCATCACCAACAACCTGGCCAACGTCAATACCACCGGCTACAAGCGCGGCCGTGCGGTGTTCGAGGACCTCATCTATCAGAACGTGCGCCAGGCCGGCGCGCAGGCCACGCAGGATACGCAGTTGCCGTCCGGGTTGAACCTCGGCACCGGCGTGCGCACCGTCGCCACCGAGAAGATGCACACCCAGGGCAATCTGCTGCAGACCGACAATGCCCTGGACGTGGCGGTGCAGGGGCGCGGCTTGTTCCAGATCCTGATGCCCGACGGTTCGGTCGCCTACACGCGGGACGGCTCCTTCCAGGTGGACAGCCAGGGGCAAATCGTTACCGCCGGCGGCAATGTCCTGCAGCCCGGCATCAACATCCCCGCCAGCGCCCAGAGCATTACCATCGGCGCCGACGGCACGGTCTCGGCGATGCTGTCGGGCAATACCGCGCCGACTCAGGTGGGCAACATCCAGCTTGCGGACTTTATCAATCCGGCCGGCCTGCAGCCGGTGGGCGACAACCTCTATCGGGAGACCGCCGCGAGCGGGGCGCCGCAGACGGGCACCGCGGGACTCAACGGCCTGGGCACGCTGCAGCAGGGCTCGCTGGAGAGCTCCAACGTCAACGTGGCTGAGGAGCTGGTGAACATGATCGAGACGCAGCGCGCCTACGAGATGAACTCCAAGGCGATCGCCGCGGCCGACCAGATGCTGCAGTACGCCAACAACAATCTCTGATGCCCGGACATCCGCCAATGAACGCCGCGCTCCTCGTCCTTGTGCTGCTCGCCGCCGCGGTGCTGCCGGGCTGTGCCTCGCAGCGCCTGCAGCCCGACCCCGCCTATGCGCCGGTGACGCCGGAGGCCATGCAGGCGCCGCCGGCCCAGGAGGGCGCCATCTACAGCCCCGGCTACGGGATGAGTCTGTTTCGGGACGTGAAGGCGCACCAGGTCGGGGACGTGCTCACCATCGAGCTGGTGGAGAACACCAACGCCAGCAAGAAGGCGACCACCAGTACCGCCAAGGACCAGAGCATCGCCCTGGAGGGCCCGCAGATTGGCGGCGGCCCGGTCACCTACAACGGCCGCGCGGTGCTCAGCGCCTCGGTCAAGGGCAGCCGCGGCTTCGACGGGGAGGGCAGCAGCACGCAGAGCAACTCGCTCAGCGGCAGCATCAGCGTCACCGTCGCCCGCGTACTCCCGAACGGCAATCTGATGGTGCGCGGCGAGAAGCTGATGTCGCTCAACCAGGGCGACGAGTTCATCCGGATCGCCGGCATCGTGCGCCCCTCCGACGTGCGGCCCGACAACACCGTGCCCTCGACCAAGCTCGCCAACGCCCGCATCTCCTACGGCGGCCGGGGCAGCCTGAGCGATGCCAACTCCATGGGCTGGCTGGCGCGTTTCTTCAACAGCCCCTGGTGGCCGTTCTGAGGACATCTTGATGCGCTTCCCACTTGCCAGCCGTGCCCTGCTGCCGGCCCTGCTTCTCGCCTTCGGCCTGCTCACCCCGGCGCACGCCGACCGCGTGAAGGATCTCGCCACGGTCGCCGGCGTGCGCGCCAACCAGCTGGTCGGCTACGGCCTGGTGGTCGGCCTCGACGGCACCGGCGACCAGACCAGCCAGGCGCCGTTCACCGTACAGAGCATCAAGAACATGCTCGCCCAGTTCGGGGTCACCATCCCGCCGGGCACCAACCTGCAGCTCAAGAACGTGGCTGCAGTGACGGTGCACGCCGAGCTGCCGCCCTTCGTCAAGCCGGGCCAGACCATCGACATCACCGTATCCTCCATCGGCAATGCCAAGAGCCTGCGCGGGGGCAGCCTGCTGATGACGCCGCTCAAGGGCGCCGACGGGCGCGTCTATGCACTGGCCCAGGGCAACCTGGTGGTGAGCGGTTTTGGCGCCTCGGGCAACGACGGCTCGAGCATCACCGTGAACGTGCCCAGCGCCGGGCGCATTCCCAACGGCGCCACCGTGGAGCGCGCGGTGGCAACGCCGTTCGGCGGCGTCGACGCGCTGGTGCTGAACCTGCACGCCCCCGATTTCACCACCGCCCATCGCCTGTCCGACACCATCAACGAGTCCATCGGGCCCGGCACGGCGCGGCCGCTGGATGCCGGTTCGGTGCGGGTCAATGCGCCGCGCGACATGGGGCAGCGTGTTGCCTTCGTGTCCATGCTCGAGAACCTGCAGATGAACCCGGGCGAGGCCCCGGCGCGCGTCATCATCAACTCGCGCACCGGCACTGTGGTCATCGGTCAGCATGTGGAGGTGATGCCCGCGGCCGTCTCCCACGGCAGTCTCACCGTGACCATCAGCGAAAAGCCGGTGGTCAGCCAGCCGCAGCCGCTCTCCTCGGGCAACACGGCGGTGGTGCCGAACAGCAGTGTGCAGATCAAGCAGGAGAACAAGCGCATGTTCAAGTTCGGCCCCGGCGTCTCCCTGGACGAGATCGTGCGGGCGGTGAACCAGGTGGGCGCCGCACCGGGCGACCTGGTCGCCATCCTCGAGGCCCTCAAGCAGGCCGGCGCGCTACGCGCGCAGCTCATCGTGATCTGATTCGAAGATGAGCCTCTCCAGCGGCCAGGCAGCGCTCTTCTCCGGTACCGAAGCGGCCCTCGGCGGGCTGCGCCGCCGGGCGCGTGCCGCGGAGCCGGCGGCGATCGACGAGGTCGCCCGCCGCTTCGAGGGGCTCTTCATCGAGCAGATGCTCAAGACCATGCGCCAGGCCAGCGGCGGCGATCCGATCTTCGGCGGCCCCGAAAGCCAGATGGTCACCGGCATGTTCGACCAGCAGCTCGCCAGCGACCTGGCGGGAAAGCAGGGGCTCGGTCTGGCCGACATGCTCACCCGCCAGCTCCGGCACGCCCAGGCGCAGCCGGCGGCCGCGCTCGACCAGACGCGCCTGCAGCGCCGAGCGGCGCCGTTGCCGCGCCGCCTCGCGCCGGTGACGCCAGCAACGTCGGCAACGCCAGCAACGCCAGCAACGTCGGCAACGCCAGCAACGCCAGCAACGCCGGCAACGCCGGCAACGCCGGCAACGCCGGTCAGCCAGGCGCCCGCGCCCGCGCCGGGCCCCGCCGCCGCATCGGCCCCGCTGCCTGCCGAAGCCGGCTTCGCCGGCCCGGCAGACTTTGTTCGGCGTCTGTGGCCGCTGGCCCGGCACGCCGCCGCCGCGCTCGGGGTTGCCCCCCAGGCACTCATTGCGCAGGCGGCCCTGGAGACGGGCTGGGGCCGGCACGTGCTGCACAACGACAGCGGGCGCAGCAGTCACAACCTGTTCAACATCAAGGCCGGCGGTCGCTGGGATGGCGCCGTGGTGCAGCGCGGCAGCCTCGAGTTCGAGGACGGCGTCCCCGTACCGCGCACCTCCCGCTTCCGCGCCTACGACTCGTACGCACAGAGCTTTGCCGACTACGCCGCCTTTCTGAAGGGCAGCGCGCGCTACGCGGGGGCGCTGGACCAGGCCGACGACCCGTTCGCCTTCACCTCGGCGCTGCACGAGGCGGGCTATGCGACCGACCCCGCCTACGCCGAGAAGATCCACAAGATCCTGCGCAGCGACGTCTTGAGCCAGGCCGGGGCCGCACTCAAGCAGGATACGCAGCGGACGCTAACATGAGCATCTCGCTGAATCTCTTTCCGACGACGAACGGGGCGCGAGCATGGCCGGCGACTCACTGAGCATCGGAACCTCGGCCCTGCTGGCCTTCCAGCGTGCCCTGACGACGAGCAGCCATAACATCTCCAACGTGAATACGCCCGGGTATTCACGCCAGCAGGTCGACTTCGCCACCCGTCCCGGGCAGGGCACGGGCACCGGGTTCATCGGCGCGGGTGTGCAGACCACGACCGTGGAGCGGATGTACGATCAATTTCTGATCGGCCAGGTGCGCACGCACACCAGTTCCAACAGCCAGCTGCAGACCTTCCATCGGTACGCCAGCGAGGTGGACAACCTGCTCTCCGACCCGGAGGCCGGGCTCACCCCGAGCCTGCAGGAGTTCTTCGATGCCGCCCAGGGGGTCGCCGATGCGCCCAGCTCCATTCCCGCGCGCCAGGTGATGCTGACCCAGGCCCAATCGCTGGTGGATCGATTCCACTACCTGCACGAGCGGCTCGACAGCCTGAACGATGCCGTCAACACGCAGCTCACGAGCACGGTGGACGAGGTGAACGGGCTGGCTGGGGGCATCGCCCGCCTGAACGCGGACATCGTGCTGCAGAGCAAGCAGTTCGGGCAGCCGCCGAATGACCTGCTCGATCAGCGCGACGAGCTGGTGCGGCAACTCTCCGAGAAGGTCTCGGTGAGCACGGTGCCGCAAGACGACGGCGCCCTGAACGTGTTCATCGGCAAGGGGCAGACGCTGGTGGTGGGCAATCGCGCCTCCAGCCTGATGACCCGTGACAGCGCCCTCATGCCGGGGCAGCTCGAGGTCGCCCTGCGCACGGCGACGGGCGCCAGCGTCGATATCGGCTCGAGCCTCACCGGCGGGGCGCTCGGCGGTGCACTGGCGTTCCGCTCGCAGGCCCTGGCGCCGGCGCTCAATCAGCTCGGCCGGGTGGCGGTCGGGATGGCCCAGACCTTCAATGCCCAGCACGTGCAGGGCATGGACCTGAACGGAAAGCTGGGCACGCAGTTCTTTGCGCCGCCGTCGGTCGCGGTCGATGCGGACCCCGGCAACACGGGCAGCGGGGCGGTCAGCGGGGTCTTCGGCGACGTGTCCGCCCTGAGCGCCAGCGACTATCGCCTGCGCTACGATGGCGCCAACCAGTACACCCTCACGCGCCAGTCGGACGGGCAGACCTCCAACATCGACACCGGCGGCAGCTCCCCCTACACGACGGCGGCGATCGACGGGTTCACCCTCACCCTCTCGGCGGGGGCCAGCGTCGGTGACAGCTTCTACGTGCGGCCCACCCGCGATGCGGCCCGCGACCTGCGGCTCACCTTGAGCGATCCGCAGGCGATCGCCGCCGCCGGTGCCGTGCGGGCGAGCGCCGACACGGGCAACCGCGGCGATGCGCAGGTCTCGCCCGGCGTCCTGGTGACCGACAGCGCCGACCCGGGCTATGTCGCGAGCGGCGCCGCGAACTTCATGCAGGGCTACGACGTCGCGTTCCGCACCGGCGGCTCGGGCAGTGCCCCCTACGCGGACGAATACAGCGTCGACGGCGGGGCGAGCTGGAACGCGTACAGCAGCGGCGCCGACATCACGCTCAACGGCATGCGGGTGCAGGTCAGCGGCACGCCGTTCGACGGCGACCGCCTGCGCGTGGAGGCGAACATCAGCGGTTCCAGCGACAACCGCAACGCGCTGGCCCTCGCGGGGCTGCAGACCAAGAGGCAGCTCAACGGCGGCACCGCCGACTACCAGGGCGCCTACGGGCAGCTGGTCGCGGACGTGGGCACGCGCACCCATCAGGCGGAGGTGAACAGCACGGCCGAGCAAGGGCTGCTCGATCAGGCGGTGGCCTCGCGCGAATCGGTTTCCGGCGTCAACCTCGATGAGGAGGCGGCCAACCTGTTGCGCTTCCAGCAGGCCTACCAGGCCGCGGCCAAGGTGGTGTCCACCTCGAGCCAACTGTTCCAGGTCCTGCTCGGCGCCCTGGGGAGGTAATCCGCATGCGTATTTCCACCACTGAGTTCCAGCTGCGCGCCATGGCGTCGATGCTCGATCAGCAGTCCAAGCTGAGCAAGACGCAGAGCCAGGTGGCCAGCGGCAAGCGCATCACCACGCCGGCCGACGACCCGGTCGGCAGCGCGGCGCTGCTCGGCCTGCAGCAGTCCAAGGCGCTGGTTCAGCGCTACAAGCTCAATGCCGACGCCGCGAATGCACGCCTCAGCCTGGAGGAGAGCGCCCTCACCGAGGTCAGCGATCGGCTGCAGCGCGTGCGTGAACTGGCCGTGCGCGCGAACAACGGCTCGGTCGGCGACGACGCCAGGCAGGCGATCGCCCAGGAGGTTCGGCAGATCCGCGACGGGTTGCTCGGCCTCGCCAACAGCCGCGACCAGAACGGCGATTACCTGTTCTCCGGACACCAGGGCAATGTGCGGCCGTTCTCCGTCGCCGCCACCGGCCAGGTCATCTATTCGGGCGACGACGGACAGCGCTATCTGCAGGTCGGCTCCGCTCGCCAAGTGGCCGACAGCGACCCCGGCTCGCAGGTCTTCATGACGGTGCGCAACGGCAACGGCCGCTTCCTCGCGCAGGATGTGCCCGGCAACGCCGGCAGCGGCATCATCGACATGGGTACGGTGGTCGACGCCGCCGCCTACACCGAACATGACTACCGCATCGACTTCAGCGAGCCGAGCCCGAACCAAACGGCCTATACCGTGACCGACACCACCAGCGGGACGGTCGTCGCCGGCCCGAGCGCCTACACCGACGGGGGCGACATCTCCTTCGCCGGCATTCGCACCCTTGTCACGGGGACACCCGCCGCCGGTGACGCCTTCACGGTGACGCCCAGCGCCAACGAGAGCCTGTTCGCGAACGTACAGAATTTCATCGCCGCCCTGGAGAGTGGCACCGCGGCGAACAGCACGCCGTTCAACAACGCGGTGAATCGGGTGCTCTCGGGCGTGGACCAGGCGCAGGAAAACGTGCTCAGCGTGCGCGCCCGCATCGGCGCCCGGATGAACGGTATCGACAGCGAGGTGCAGAACCACGACAACTTCCTGCTCGAAGTCGATCAGAACATCTCCACCATCCAGGACGTCGACTACGCCGAAGCCGTCTCCCGGCTGAATCTGCAGATGACCAGCCTGCAGGCGGCGCAGCAGGCCTACACCCGTGTGCAGGGGCTGTCCCTGTTCAATTATCTCGGCTGAGGGGCGGCAGGCGGTGGACTGGGAGCAGCACTGGGATCTCGCGCCGCGAGGGCTGGCGGCGACGGATTTCCTCCGTCAGGTGGGCAAGACCGTCGGCGGCGTGCCCATTGGGGTAGAGCAGTTCGAGCGTCTCGTCGCCCAGCTCGCAGAGGGGCTCGCGCTGGAGCCCGCGGACCGCGTCCTCGACCTGTGTTGTGGCAACGGGCTGGTGACCCGCCAGCTGGCCGGCCGCACACGGGTGGTCGTCGGTGTGGATTACTCGGCCCCGTTGATCGACATTGCGCGGGAACATCATCGGGCGCCGGGAGTCCGGTATGTGCACGCATCGGTATTGGAGATAGACGCGCAGCGGCTCGGGGGCGCGGAGCCCTTCGACAAGGTCTGCATGTACGAGGCGCTGCAGCATTTCACTCCGGAACAGTTCGACCGGCTCTTGGTGCGCCTGGCGAGCATGTGCCGGTGCGGCACGCGGTTCTACCTGGGCAGCGTCCCCGACCGGTCGCGGCTCTGGCGCTTCTATGACAGCCCCGAGCGGCGCGAGGACTACCGGCGGCGGGTGGCCGAGGGCCGGGAGGCCATCGGCACCTGGTGGGGACGCGACGCCCTGGCCGACCTGGCGGCGGCGCACGGCCTGGACTGTCGCTTCATCGAGCAGTATCCGGAGCTGCACACGGCGCACTACCGGTTTGATGCGTTGCTCACCTGGCGCAGCCCGGCGTGAGAGGAAGCTGATGTTCCAGCGCGTCATCGCCATTGTGGGCATGCCACGTTCGGGCACGAGCTGGCTCAGCCAGATCTTCGACTCCAGCCCGCAGACGCGATTCCGGCTCTCGCCGCTGTTTTCCTACGAGTTCAAGAACCAGCTCGACGAGCAGTCCGACCGCGCGGCGTGGGAGGCGGTCCTGCGGGGTGCCTACCGTTCGGACAACGAGTTCATGGACCAGAGCTACCGGCGGCGCGCGGGCCAGTATCCGGTGTTCGCGCTCAAGGACCCGCAGCCTCCGGTGCTCGTGGTCAAGGATACGCGCTTTCACAACCTGGCCGAGCCGATGCTGCGGCGCCTTCCGGAGGCGCGCATGGTCGCGATCGTGCGCCACCCGGCCGGGGCCATCAATTCCTGGTTGCGTGCGCCGCGCGAGTTCCCCCCCGCTGCGGATCCGCTGACGCACTGGCGCAGCGGCGCCTGCCGCAAGACCGGGCCCGGTGAGTTCTGGGGTTTCGAGGACTGGCAGCGGGTGACGCGCCTGCAGCTGCGCCTGGCCCAGGAGCGGCCCGAACAGCTGTCTATGGTGTCCTACGAAGACCTGGTGGCCGATCCGGTCGGCGAGACGCGTCGCCTCTTCGCGTTTTGCGGCCTCGAGTTCGGCGCCCAGACACAGCGCTTCCTCCAGGACTGTCACCGTCGCCACGACCGCAGCGAATACGCGGTCTACAAGCGTCCGGACGTGGCGGAGCAGTGGCGTCATCAACTCGCCCCCGAGATCCGTGAGGCCATCGTTGCCGAACTGCGGGGGACGGATCTGGAGGCCTTCGTGCGATGATCCTCGGTATCATGCAGCCATATTTCTTCCCCTATGTCGGCTACTTCGATCTGATCGATTACGCCGATCGCTGGATCGTTTTCGACCCTGTGCAATACATCCGCCACGGCTGGATCAATCGAAACCGCATTCTCCACCCCAAGGAAGGATGGCAGTACGTCACGGTGCCGCTGCGCAAGCATGCCCGGGAGACCCCGATCAAGGACGTGGAGGTGAACGATGACCTGCCCTGGCGCGAGAAGATCGCCGGTCAACTGCAGCACTATCGCAAGCGGGCGCCGTACTTTCGGGAGACGCTGGCACTGGTGGAGGACTGCCTCGCGCTGCGCGAGAGCGCCATCGGACGCCTCAATGCCGGAATCCTCGCCAAGCTTTGTACGCACCTGGGCATCGAGTTTTCCTTCCGCGTCTTCTCCGACATGGACCTCGCGCTCGGCCCGATTCAGGGCCCCGGGGACTGGGCCCTGGAGATCGCCACCGCGCTGGGCGCGCACGAGTACGTCAATCCACCGGGGGGCGAGGCCATCTTCGACCGGCAAGCCTTTGCCGCACGCGGCATCGAACTGACCATCCGCCGCCTCCCCACCCTTGAATACGCCTGCCGCGGCTACGGCTTCGAGCCGGGCTTGTCGATCATCGACGTGCTGATGTGGAACACCCCGGGGCAGGTGCGGCAGTTCCTGCGCGCGCACCGCGCCGCGCCCGCCGCAGTCTCTGCCTGAGCGGGCCCTGCACCGCTGGGGACCTGAGGCGCACCGTCCACCGCGCCACATGCTGCCTCCCGGCGCGGGATCCCGGCGCTGGCACAAGCGTTGCATCTGACGCTTCTCGAACCCTTCGTGCCCCCTTGGAGCGCCCGTGGAGAAACGTCACATCGAGGATTTGGCCCTGTTCGGCGGCGCGCCCGCCTTTGCTGAGCCCCTGACGGTCGGCAGACCCAACGTCGGTGACGTCGAGGGCGTGCTGGAGCGCATTCGCGAGGTGCTGGAGAGCGGGCGACTCACCAACCGCGGACCCCTGGTGCGGGAATTCGAGCAGCGCATCGCCGCCATGGTCGGGGTGCGGCATTGCATCGCCATGTGCAATGCCACCGTGGCGCTGGAGATCGTCACCCGTGCCCTGGGCATGCGCGGTGAGGTCATCGTCCCGTCCATGACCTTCGTCGCGACCGCCCACGCCCTGCAGTGGCAGCAGGTCACCCCGGTGTTCTGCGACATCGACCCCGTGACCCATCAACTCGACATCGAGGCGGTCGAGGCGTTGATCACCCCGCGCACGACCGGCATCGTCGGTGTCCACTTGTGGGGGCGGCCCTGCGACGTGGCGGGGCTCACGCGGCTCGCCGCGCGGCACGGGCTGCGTCTCGTGTTCGATGCGGCGCACGCGCTGGGTTCGAGCTGCGGGGGGCGGATGATCGGCGGGTTTGGCGATGCCGAGGTGTTCAGCTTTCACGCCACCAAGGTCCTCAATACCTTCGAGGGCGGCGCGGTGGTCACCAACGACGACGCGCTCGCGGAGAAACTGCGCCTGATGCAGAACTTCGGCTTCTCGGGCTTCGATAACGTCATCCACCTGGGCATCAACGGAAAGATGAGCGAGGTCGCAGCCGCCATGGGGCTATCGTCACTGGAGCACCTCGACCGCTTCCTGGCTCGAAATCGGGCCAATGCCGAGCACTACCGCCGGCGCCTGTCGGCGTTGCCCGGCATCCGGCTGCTTCCGTGGGACGAGGGCGAACGCTTCAATTTTCACTATGTGGTGATCGAGGTCGACGAGCCCGCGGCCGGTGTTGGCCGTGACGTCCTGCTCGAAATCCTGCATGCGGAGAACGTGGTGGCGCGACGCTACTTCTTTCCGGGGGCTCACCGCATGGAGCCCTATTGGGGCCATTCGCAGCCCTTGCCGCGGACCGAGTCCCTGCTGGAGCGGGTGCTGGTGCTGCCGACCGGCTGTGCCGTCGGCCCGGCTGAAATCGAGCGGATCTGCGACCTCGTGGCGCAGGTGCTCGCGCATGCCATCGAGATCAGGGCCCGTCTGCGCCCATGCGGAGGCGGCAACGAAAGTGGCCGCGTCCGGCCGTCCACGAAACCACGCCTGAAGAGCGCCTGAGCGCAAGGGAGCCGTTATCGTGCCAAATGCAGACCCTACCCCGTTGGTGAGTGTTGCGATCACCACCTACCTTCACGAACCCTATATCGCGCAGTGCATCCAGAGCGTGCTCGATCAAGGCGTCGAGGACATCCAGGTGTACGTGCTGGACGACGCATCCCCCGACGCAACGGCCCAGAAGGTTGCGCCGTTTCTGACCGATCCGCGGCTGCACTACATTCGCAATGAGACCAATCTGGGGGCGAAGCCGAACAACACCCGAGCCTTGGGGATGGGCAGCGGGCGCTATCTGGTGTGGATGCACGGCGATGATTACCTGCTGCCGGGACACCTCGCCGACGCACTCGCCGCGCTGGAGGCAAATCCCGCCTGCGCCCTGGCGTACAGCCCCTGCTACTGGGTGGACGAAGAGGGGCGGATCCTCGCTCTCAAAGCCCATCCCGGGCATCTTCCCTGCAGCTATGCCGGGGGGCGCAACGAGTTTGCCGAGCTCCTGGTGCACGACAACTACCTCACGCCCTCATCAGTGGTCCTGCGCCGCGAGGCGTTGACCGAAATTGGCACTTTCGACCAGGACCCGCACCTCACCGGCGGCGACTGGGACCTGTTCGTGCGCATGGCGGCACGGCACGACGACTTCGCCTTCATCGATCGGGCCAGCACCGCCTACCGGATCCACGCGGGCCAGTTCTCGAACCGGTTCTACGCGAACGATGCACCTCTGAATGCGCACGTGCGGATTCTCGAGAAGGCACTCGACTCTGCGTTCGCCGCCAAGCTGCAGGGATGGGAGATGCCCATAGGGCAGCACCTCGAACAGCGGTTCGCCGGCTACCCGGAGCCGAGCCGCGCGCCCTACCGGGAGCGGGTGGAAGCGCTGCTCGCACGGCTGGAGCAGTCCGCTCGGAACCGCCGCGGGCAGGGCCTCGGCGCACACCCGAAGGTGAGCGTCGTGGTGCCGACGATGAACCGGCCGGAGCTCCTGCAGGACGCGCTGCAGTCGCTCCTTGCTCAGAGCTATGCCCATTGGGATGCGGTGGTCGTCAACGACGCGGGCTGCGACGTGGCGGCGTTCGTCTCCGGGCTCGACCCGCGCGGTCGGATCCGCTACATCAATCACTCCCGAAATCGTGGCCTCGCGGCTGCACGCAATACCGGCATTCGCCTGAGCGACGGCGAGATCCTCTGCTATCTCGACGACGACGATGTACTGTATCCCGACCACCTCGAGACGCTCGTGCGAGCCCTGCAAGACGAGGAGGGCGGCTGCGTCTACACCGACGTGCTGTTCGTGCAGGAGGAATTGCACGCGGGAGCGCGGGTGCGGGTCGCTGGTGAGCGGCGCTATGCGGACGTGGAGTTCAGTCTCGAGCGGCTGCATGTGTCCAACTTCATTCCGGTCAACGCCTGGGCGCACCGCCGTTCCGTGCTCGGCGGCGCCGGCTTGTTCGACGAAGAGATGGTCGCGCTGGAGGACTGGGATCTGCTGCTGCGGATCGCCCGCGCAACGGCGGTGAAACACATCCCGAAGGTAACGGCAGAGGTGCGTGAGCGTGGCGGCGCCGGGCATCTCAGTGTGCGCGCCCGCGGTGAGTTCCCGGAGCTGTTTCGGCGCATCTACGCCCGTTACGATGATCTCGCATCGCCCGCGGTGGCCGCGAGCCGGCAGCGATTTCTGGCGGAGCTCGAGCCGCCAACGGCGCCGACGATGGCAGCAGCTAAGCCTGCGATCGAGGAGCACTACGCGGCCTGGTGCGAAGCGCGACAGCTCGATGCCCCGGACGGTCAGCTCATGGCCGAGCGGATGGTCAATAGCTGGGCGCACAACCCGAGCATCCATCTGCTCAGTGTCGCGGCCGCCGGCTCAGAGCAGGCGCTCGCAGAAACGCTGGAGAGCCTCGGGGCGCAGTTATACAAGGGCTGGGGCATGACCGTGCTCTCTGATGTGCCAATGCCCGAAGGCTTGTTCGAGGCGGGCGGCAATCTCGAATGGATCCAGACGACTCGGGACGCGTTCGGGGAGAGCCTGGGCCGGGCCATCGCGGAAGCCGCAGCGGACTGGGTGGCGATGCTCGACCTCGGCGACCGCCTGGCGCCCCAGGCCCTGTTTTCGGTCGTGGACTACATCAACCTGCATCCGGAATGGCGGGTGCTTTATTGCGATTCGGACGTGCTGGGTGCGGACGGGAGCCGTGGCGATCCGCGCTTCCTGCCGGAGTTCAATCTCGAGCTGCTCCGTTCCACGCCCTACTTCGGAAGCTTCTGTCTGTTCGAGCGCGGGAGCCTGACCGCCGCCGGGGGAGTGCGCTCGCTGGCCGGCGTGGAGGCCTACGATCTCGCCCTTCGCGTTCTCGAGCGGGAAGGCGAATCGGTCTTCGGGCATATTCCGGACGTGCTGTTGCACCAGGCCGAAGCCAATCGTGGCCTCTATACGGGCGACGCCGTGCGTGACAACGCGAGGGCCGCGGTGCAGGAGCACCTGCGGCGCAGTCGTGTGGCGGCGCAGGTGCATCCCGGGCTGCTTCCCGGCAGCCACTTCATCGAGTACCTGCACGAGGAGCAGCCGCTGGTCTCGATCATCATTCCGACCAAAGACCGCTTGGACCTGCTGCAACCGTGCGTGGAAAGCCTGGTCGAAAAGACCACGTACCCGAACTACGAAGTGCTGGTGGTGGACAACAACAGCAGCGACCCGGCGACGCTGGACTATCTCGCCTCGCTGGAGGTCGGCAGTGCGCGGGTGCGGGTGCTGCGCTATCCGCACAAGTACAACTTTTCGGCCATCAACAACCACGCCGTCCGCCAGGCGCGCGGGGACTATCTGCTGCTGCTCAACAACGACACGCAGGTCGTTCAGCCGCAGTGGCTCGAGCGCATGATGGCGCACGCCCAGCGACCGGACGTGGGCATCGTGGGCGCGCGGCTGGTGTTCGCCGATCAGCGGCTGCAGCATGCGGGCGTCGTACTGGGCATGGGGGCCGCCGACCACCCCTACATCGGCTTGCCCATGGACGCGCCCGGCTACATGGGGCGCGCCCAGCTGACGCAGAACTACTCCGCCGTGACCGCGGCCTGTCTGCTCACCCGGCGCGAGGTGTACGAGGAGGTCGGCGGCCTGGACGAAGGACGCTTCAAGGTGCTCTTCAACGACGTGGATTTCTGTCTGAAGGTCGGTGAGCGCGGCTACCGAATCGTGTGGACCCCCTACGCGACCGTGGTGCATCACGGCTCCAGCAGCCTCAAGAGCGCGGACCACCAGGCGCAGGCGCCCAAGGAGCCGGTCGAGGCCTACGCGATGTTCGACAAGTGGTTGCCCAAGCTCGCCGCCGACCCCGCACACAACCGCAACCTGAGCCTCCGCTTCCGGGACGTGCGGGTGGATGCGAACGTGGTGCCGGGTTGGAACACGGACTTCCATGACCGGCCGCGGGTGCTCGGATACCCGCTGGACGCCTGGGGCTCGGGTCACTACCGCGTGCGGGCGCCGCTGCGGGCGCTGCGGGAGGACGCTCTTGTACAGAGCGCGCTCGCCGAGAGGCAAGACCTGGACCATATCGTGAACATCCCGGAAATGGCCCGTCTCGCGCCGGACACCATTGTGCTGCAGGGTTTTCTGCATGACTTTCAGCTCAAGGCGATCGAGATGTATCGCCGCCATATCCGCGGCGCCCGTCTGGTGTACGAGCTGGATGACCTGAAGACCGAGATGCCCGCGGCGAACCCGAAGTCCCGCACCATGTACAAGGATGTCCTCGCCCGCCTGCGCCGCGCCCTGGGCGTCTGCGATCGCCTGGTGGTCAGCACCGAGCCGCTGAAGGCCGCCTATGCGGACTACATCGACGACATCGTGGTCGTGCCGAACCGGCTCGAGCGCGCACGTTGGGAGGGCTTGTGCACGCAGCGCCGGGCCGGGGCCAGGCCCCGGGTCGGCTGGGCCGGGGCGCAGCAGCACCACGGCGACCTGGCGCTGTTGCGCGAGGTGGTGCAGGCCACGGCCGAGGAGGTGGACTGGGTCTTCCTCGGCATGTGTCCGCCCGAGCTGCGCCCACACATCAAGGAATTCCACGAGGGCGTCCTCTTCGAGCGCTATCCGGAGAAGCTGGCGGGGTTGAACCTTGATCTGGCGGTCGCCCCGTTGGAGGTCAATCGCTTCAATGAGGCGAAGAGCAACCTGCGCCTGCTCGAGTACGGCATCCTCGGTTGGCCGGTGGTCTGTACGGACATCGAGCCCTACCGGACGGGGGGCGCACCGGTGGCGCGGGTGGCCAACCGCCCGGCGGACTGGATCGCCGCCATTCGCGAGCGCGTGCATGACCTGGATGCGGCCGCCGCGGAGGGCGATTGCCTGCGTGCCTGGGTCCGCGACGGATGGATCCTGGAGGAGCACCTCGAGGCATGGATGGCCGCCCTGACCGGCGCACGGCTGCCGGCGCGAAAATCGGCCTGAGCGCGGTGTCCGGCTCACCAAATCAGCACCTTGGCGTTGCCATGGCCGGGCGCAAGCCCGGCCTTTTTGGCTGCCGGCCGCCCGCCGAAGGGGCCTAAAGTTTCCCCGGGGCAAGGACGCTAATGGGTTCGGAGGCGGTAAATGCCCACAGCTGCGGCATATCCGCCGAGGATCAACTCCCCGCGGGGAGAGACCGGAGAGAACAAGATGTCGATTGTCATCAATACCAACGTCGCGTCGCTCAACGCGCAGCGCAACCTCAACAAGACCCAGACCATGCTGCAGAAATCGCTGCAGCGCCTGAGCTCGGGCCTGCGCGTCAACAGCGCCAAGGACGACGCCGCGGGCATGTTCTCGATCGAGCGCATGACCGCCGACGTGCGCGGTCTGAATCAGGCTGCGCGCAACGCCGCGGACGGCATCTCCCTCGGTCAGACGGCCGAAGGCGCCTTGGCGCAGATCAGCTCGAACCTGCAGCGCATGCGCGAACTGGCGGTGCAGTCCGCCAACGGCACGGTCGAGAACCGCGAGGGTCTGCAGGCGGAAGCCGATCAGCTGACCCAGGAA
Organism: uncultured Gammaproteobacteria bacterium; assembly: GCA_963779865.1. Lineage (GTDB taxonomy): Bacteria > Pseudomonadota > Gammaproteobacteria > CAVZZX01 > CAVZZX01 > CAVZZX01. Next base: position 329,474 of record CAVZZX010000003.1, read on the forward strand.
ATCTCCCGCATCGTGCAGACGACCGAATTCCAGGGCCAGAAGCTGCTCAACGGCTCGAGCTCCGGGGGCATCACCTTCCAGGTGGGCCAGGATGGCAATGCCAACGCGCAGATCAGCGTGAAGGGGGCCGACCTCACCGCCACCGGCAGCTTCGGCGTCTACGACTCGAGCCTGACGGCGACCGGTACCATCGACATCTCGACTCAGGGCAACGCCTCGGGCGCGCTGTCGACGATCGACACCGCCATCGACACGGTGTCCAAGAAGCGCGCCGACTTCGGTGCGGTGCAGAACCGCTTCGAGGCGGTGATCTCCAACCTGCAGAATTATGGCGAGAACCTGACCGCGGCCCGCAGCCGCATCCAGGACGCCGACTTCGCCTCGGAGACGGCCAACATGACCAAGGCGCAGATCCTGCAGCAGGCCGGTGTGGCCATGGTGTCGCAGGCCAACAGCCTGCCGCAGATGGCACTGGCACTGCTCAAGTAAGCAGCCTGAGAGGGCTCGGGGGCCGCGTGCCCTCGAGCCTTTCCTATTCGCGTTCGGGGGAGGCCGGCGATGCCCTCTGAATTGGGGGCCACCGGGATCGGCGCGGGGAGTTTGCACATGCCTGCCGGCGCGGATGCCAACGCGCTCGTCGCGCCGCTGCCGCCGGCAAAAGCGGCTGAAGCGGGCGGCAAGGCATTGCCTGCGCGGCCCATGGACCCGGCAGCGGCCGGCGACTTGACGGCTGCGACGGAAAAGCTCAACCGGTATGCCCGCAGTCTGGGGCGCGACCTGCAGTTTACGGTCGATGCGCAGGACGGACGGACCATTGTCCGGGTGCTGGACTCGCAGACCAAGGAGCTCATCCGCCAGATCCCGCCGGAAAACGTGTTGCGCATGGCGCGCCGCATTGGCGAGCTGCACCAGGGGCAGCTCTTCGCGGAACTTGCCTGACTGGCATCGAAATTGCTGCGCATCGACTGTTCGGAGTTCGGGAGGTTCAGATGATCAGTTCACCGGGAATCGGCTCGGGGCTCGATGTTAACGCAGTCGTCGACAAGCTCATGGCCCTGGAGCGGCAGCCGCTGCAGGCGTTCCAGACCAAGAAGAGCCAATACAACGCCCAGCTGAGCGCGTACGGAAAGCTCAAAAGCGCGATCGCCTCCTTTCAGAGCGCGATGCAGGCACTCAACTCACCGACCGACTTCAAGGTCTACACGGCCACCTCGGCGGCCGAGGACGTGGTCAGCGCCTCGGCCAGCAGCAGCGCCGCCCGCGGCAGCTACGAGGTGGACGTGACCACGCTCGCCAGCGCCGACAAGATGGGCTCGGGGAGTTTTGCCGACGCCGATACGGTCACCGTGGGCAATGCGGGCGACCAGATGACGCTCAGCGTCAACGGCCAGTCGTTCACGGTGGCCATTGGCGGCAAGACACTCGATGAAATCCGCACGGCAGTCAACGACGCGGCCGACAACGCCGGGGTGACCGCCGGCATCGTGAAGGAGAGCGCGAGCAGCTCTCGACTGACGCTCACCTCGCAGGAGACCGGCACCGCCAACGCGGTGAGCCTGAGCTTTTCGGATGGCGCCGGGAATGTCATCGCCGATCCCTTGCAGATGGCGTCGACCCATGCCGCCACCGACGCGATGCTCACCATCGACGGCACCTACGTCATCACGCGCTCGTCGAACACCATTGCCGATGCCATCGCCGGGGTGACGCTTGACCTGCACGCCGCGGATCCAGGCAGTGCCCATACACTGACCATCGAGCGCGACACGCAGGCGGTCAGCAAGGCGGCGCAGGGCTTCGCGGACGCCTACAACAATCTGCGCAAGACCGTCGTGGACCTGCGCGGCGGTGCGCTGGAGGCCGACAGCACCCTGCTCAGCATTGAAAACCAGCTGCGCGGCGTGCTCAACACGCCCCCGGCCGGTATCAGCAGCAGCTACAGCTATCTGGCCGAGGTGGGCGTCAGCATCCAGAAGGACGGCACCATGGCGCTGGACCAGGACCAATTCGATCAGGCCTTGGCGAGCGATTTCAACGGCGTGGCCGAGCTGTTCGGCAACGCCAGCGGCGGCTATGCCGCGCGCCTGGATGCGCTCAGCGGAAAATGGCTCGACAGCGGCGGCCTCATCCAAAGCCGCACCGACGGTGTGCACAGCAGCATCGATTCCATCGACACGCGCATCGAGGATCTTAACCGCCGCCTGGATGCGGTCGAACAGCGTTACCGATCGCAATTCACCGCCCTGGATATGCTGATGGGGCAGTTGCAGACCACGAGCAGCTATTTGAGCCAGCAGCTTGCCTCCTTGCCGGGCAACAGCTGAACGGGCCCGTGAATCCCACATTCGTCGTACGTACGCAGAGGTGGCCATGAACAACGCGAGCATTCAGGGGGCGCTCAACCAGTATCGTCAGGTCGGCGTCCAGTCCGGCCTGGCCGATGCGAGTCCCCACCGCATCATCCAGATGCTCATGGAGGGCGCGCTCGAGCGCCTGAGTACGGCGCGCGGCTGTATCGGCCGCGGCGAGTTCGCCGAGAAGGGACGCCATATCGGCAGCGCAGTGGCGATCATCGATGGGCTGCGGGTCAGCCTCGACCACCAGGCGGGCGGGGAAATCGCCGAGAATCTGGAGCGGCTGTACGACTACATGATGAAGCGCCTGCTCGAGGCGAACATGCAGAACAGCGCCACGCTGCTCGACGAGGTCAGCGGGCTGCTGCAGGAGATCCAGGGCGCCTGGAACGCGATCCCCGCCGACCTGCACTACATGAGCGCCCGGCAGGGCGCGTGAGCACCGGCATGGGACTGAGCGATTCGCGGCAGCAGGAGTGGGCGGCGCTGCTGGAGCTGAGCCGGGCGATGCTCGAGGCGGCGCGCGCGGAGCGCTGGGAGACGGTGCTGAGCCTGCAGGCGCAGCGCACGACGCGGCTGGACGCCTTCTTTGCCGAGCCGGCGGGGCGCGAGGAGGCCGACGTGCTCGCCGAGGGGATCCGCCGTATCCTGGCGCAGGATCGCGAGATCATGGCGCGCGGCGCCTCCAGTCATGCCGAGGCACGCAGCGGGCTGCAGCGGCTGGCCTGCGGGCGGCGCGCGGTGCACGCCTACAGCACGGTGGGCTGAGCGCGCCCGGTTCGCGACGGAGGCGGCATCCATGCAGCACGACGACGATTCCCTCGGGGCCGGCCTGGTCTATGCAACGCAGCTCCCGGTGCGCTGGACGCCCCTGCCGGAGGACGCCTCGAGCGAGGCCGCGCGGCGCGCCAACGCCGAGCTCCTGCGCATCCTCGCGGTCATCGAGGAACCCATCTCGGAGCCTGGGGAGGAGCGCGCCGCGGCGGAGCTGCAAGTCCTCAACGCCAAGCTCGACGTTCTCATCGAGCTCACCGGGCGGCTGCTCAGCGCCCAGGAGGACGTCCCCCCCGAGGTGCCCGTGCGCCTGCGGGCCACGGGCATGGAGTGGTTCGAGCCGCAGCCGCCGGCGGCGGGCCAGCGCATCCTGCTGGAGTTGTTCCTGAGCAGGCATTATCCGACCCCGCTGCGCCTCGCGGCACGGGTGGTTACGAGCAGCCCGGCCGACGCCACATCGCGCATTGTCGCGCACTTCGAGACACAGGACGAATCGACCCGGGATTGGCTCGAAAAGCGCATTTTTCGCCATCATCGCCGCATGATCGCCCAGCGTCGGCGCACTGACAGTTGACGGGCCCTCCGCCTGACAAAATTTTGACTTATCTCGCCGCGGCGGCTAGCCTGAGAGCCGGAATGCAGCGGAGCGATGCATCGCTCCCCACCCGTAGTCTGTGGCCCGCCGAAGGGGGGCCGGTGGTCGGCTGACGGGCCAAGACGAAAGCCGATCAGATCGTGCAGACACAGGCGAGGCAATGCCGGACAAGAATGTTTTGATCATCGACGAGGACCGTCAGCGCGCGAGCGACTTGCGCGCCATCCTCGAGTTTCTCGATTACGGCACGTCGTACCATCAGTTGGACTGCAGCGGCGTGGAGGACGTCGACCTCGGGGAGGTGACGCTCGTCATCGTGGGGGACTGCGAGTCCGGTGAGCCGGCGCCCACACGGCTGGCGGCACTGCGCCGGCGGCTGGGTGCGGTGCCCATGCTGGGCATCGCCAGCGAGCGTGCCGAGCGCCGCCTCTCGGCCGACGTCAGGGCCGAACTGCTCGCCGTCATCGAACACCCGTTCAAGTACCGTCAGCTGAACTATGCGCTGCATCAGGCGGACGTGTACCGGCGCGGACGTGCCGAAGGGGCGGGTGGCAACCCCTACCTCTTTCGCAGCCTGGTCGGCACCAGCCGCGGCATTCGCCAGGTGCGCAAGCTGATCGAGCAGGTGGCGGACTCCGAGGCGAACGTCCTGGTGCTGGGCGAGTCGGGGACCGGCAAGGAGGTGGTGGCCCGGAACCTGCACTACTTCTCCAAGCGCCGCGGCAAGCCCTTCGTGCCGGTAAATTGTGGGGCGATCCCCGGCGAGCTGCTCGAAAGCGAGCTGTTCGGCCATGAGAAGGGCGCCTTTACCGGTGCCATCAGTGCCCGCGAGGGGCGCTTCGAAATGGCGCAGGGCGGCACGCTGTTCCTCGACGAGATCGGCGATATGCCCCTGCCGATGCAGGTGAAACTGCTGCGCGTCATTCAGGAGCGCGTGTTCGAGCGGGTCGGCAGCAACAAGAGCATCGCCACCGACGTGCGCGTGATCGCCGCCACCCACCGCGAACTCGAGGTGGAGATTGCCGAGGGGCGCTTCCGTGAGGACCTGTACTACCGGCTGAATGTTTTCCCGATAGAGATGCCGCCGCTGCGCGAGCGCGTCGACGACATCCCGGTGCTCGTGAACGAGTTGATCGCCCGCCTGGAACGCGAAAAGCGCGGTTCGGTGCGGCTGACGCCGGCGGCCATCGCCTCGCTGTGCCAGTATCCGTGGCCCGGCAATGTGCGCGAGCTCTCCAACCTCATGGAGCGCCTGGTCATCATGCATCCCTACGGCGTGGTCGATGTGCGCGACCTGCCCGAGAAGTTCCGCGGCGAGCTCTGCCCCGAGGACCTCGCCGAGGCGGAGCGCGTTGCCGCGAGCATTGCGCCCCTGCCGCCCGAGTACGACCCGCTCGCGACACCGCGGCTGCCCGAGCGTGGCCTCGACCTCAAGGAACACCTTTCCGACCTCGAACTGGCGCTCATCCGCCAGGCGCTGGACGAGGCCGATGGCGTGGTGGCGCATGCGGCCAAGCGGCTGCGCATGCGTCGCACCACGCTGGTGGAGAAGATGCGCAAGTACGGGCTCCAGCGCCGCGAGGCGGCGTCGGAATTTTGACCCATAGCCGAGCGCAACGTTTTCAAGTGCTTGAAAAAACTGGATAGATGAGGGCGGCATGGTTCTTGCTGCTCTGGCTCGCGTGACCCGCGACCAGACGATAAGAACCGCCGCCCATGAGCGACTCTGCAGCATTGCATCCCCAAGGCCTCAACGAGGCCTTCCAGGTTTTCAACGAGCTCTCCAGCCAACTCACCCAGTCCTACCGCGCCCTGGAGGAGCGGGTCGGCCACCTCGATCGCGAGCTGGCGCAGGCGCGTGATGCGCGCCTGAAGGAACTGACCGAAAAGGAGCGCCTCGCGAGCCGACTGCAGGCCCTGCTGGCCGCCCTGCCCGCGGGCGTCCTGGTGGTGGATGCCGACGGCCGCATCCAGGAGTGCAATCCCGCTGCCGAAGACTTGCTCGGCCAGCCCCTGTGCGGCGAGCGCTGGCAGGTGGTGATCGAGCGTGCCTTCGCCCCGCAGCCGGACGACGGCCCCGACATTTCACTGCGTGACGGGCGCCGGGTGAGCCTCTCGACCTGCCCCCTGGGGAGCGAGCCCGGCCAGATCCTGCTGCTCAAGGACGTCACCGAGAACCGCATGCTGCAGGACCGCCTGGCCCAACGCAGCCGGCTTGCCACCATGGGCGAGATGGCGGCCTCGCTTGCGCATCAGATCCGCACGCCGCTGTCCGCCGCACTCCTTTATGCCTCGCACCTGAAGCGCCCCACGCTCGCGGACGCCGAGCGCGGGCGGTTGACGGGAAAGCTCATCGGCGGCCTGCGTGAGCTCGAGGCGCTGGTCAACGACATGCTCCTGTATGCCCGCAGCGGCACGGCGGGCGAGGAGCGCTTCGATGCGAAGGAGCTCCTGGCCGACGTGGCCGCCGCCCTGGAGGCCCAGCTCGCGCGTAGCGCGACGTGCTTCGAATGGAGCGCCGGCAGCGCTCGCGCGGAGCTTTGGGGCAATCGGCGGATGCTCGTCAGCGCCCTGCAGAATCTCGCCGAGAATGCCATCCAGGCCATGGGGCGCGGCGGGCGCCTGCGTGTGTCCGCCCAGGCACATCCCCAGGCCGGACAGGTCGAGCTGTGCGTCGCCGACGACGGTCCGGGGATCGCGCCCGAACACCAGGCGCAGGTGTTCACCCCGTTTTTCACCACACGTTCGAGCGGCACCGGGCTGGGGCTGGCGGTGGTGGCGGCGGTGGCACGCGCCCACCGCGGCGACATTCGTCTCGAGTCCGCCCCGGGCCGGGGCTGCGCATTTCGTTTGATGTTGCCGGCCCGCTTCGCCGCGACCGGCGGCACGGCACGGCCAGAAGAGGTGGTCCATGAGTGAACCGACGGTACTGGTGGTGGAGGACGACCCCGCCCTGCGCGAGGCGCTGTGTGAGACCTTGACGCTGAGCGGCTATTCCAGCCGCGAGGCGGGCGACGCGGAAGGCGCCCTGAGAGTGCTCGATGCGCGGGCGGTGGACCTGGTGATCACCGACGTCCACCTGCCGGGCATGGACGGGCATTGCCTGCTGCGCGAGATTCAGTCCCGCTTCGGCGGGGAACTCCCGGTCGTGCTGGTCACCGCTTACGGCAGCGTGGAAAAGGCGGTCGAGGCGATGCGGGACGGGGCGCTCGACTACCTGGTCAAGCCCTTTGAAGCCGAGGTGCTCGTCAACATGGTGGCGCGCCACATCCGCGACAGCGCACCCGAGGCCGGTGCCCTGGTGGTCGAGGACCCGCGCAGCCGGGAGCTCGCCGCGCTGGCGCGGCGGGTGGCGGAGAGCGACGCGACCGTATTCATCACCGGCGAGAGCGGCACCGGCAAGGAGGTGCTGGCCCGCTATGTGCACGCCTGTTCGCGCCGTGCCGCCCGGCCCTTTGTCGCCATCAACTGCGCGGCCATCCCCGAGAACATGCTCGAGGCGACGCTGTTCGGCTACGACAAGGGGGCCTTCACCGGTGCCTACAAGGCCTGCCCCGGCAAGTTCGAGCAGGCCCAGGGCGGCACGTTGCTGCTCGACGAGATCTCGGAGATGGACCTGGGGCTGCAGGCGAAGCTGCTGCGCGTGCTCCAGGAGCGCGAGGTGGAGCGCCTGGGGGGCCAGAAGCTGATCGCGCTCGATGTGCGGGTGCTGGCCACCTCCAACCGTGACCTCAAGTCTGCGGTGAAGGCGGGGCGCTTTCGCGAAGACCTGTTCTACCGGCTCAACGTGTTTCCCCTGGCGCTGCCGGCTCTGCGCGAGCGCCCTGCCGACATCGTGCCCATTGCCGAGCGCCTGCTGACGCGGCACGCAGAGCGCGACGGCCGGGCGACGCCGACGCTCTCCGAGGCCGCCGCGCAGAGTTTGCGTGGGCACCCCTGGCCGGGCAACGTGCGCGAGCTCGAGAACGTGATGCAGCGGGCGCTGATCCTCCAGCCCGGCGGCATCGTCCATCCGCAGGACCTGCATCTCGAAGCGGCCGATAGCGCCGCCGCACAGATGCCGGCGGCAACGACGGCCGGCGAGGGGCTCAGCGCCGACCTGCAGTCGCGGGAGTGGGGAATGATCCTGGACACGCTGCGCGCGGTCACCGGCAATCGCAAGGCCGCGGCCGAGCGCCTGGGCATCAGTGAGCGCACCCTGCGCTACAAACTGGCGCGCATGCGCGATGCGGGGGTGGCGATCCCCGGCGATCGCCTCGCCGAACACGTCTGAGTGGAGCCGAGCCATGGATACCAAAGTCAACGCAGTCAACAATCTCCTCGCCCAGATGCGCAGCATGGCCGTCGAGGCGCAGGGCAAACCCGCCGAGCCCAATGCGGCGGCGGGGGCCGCCGGCGGCTTCTCGGACCTGCTGAAGCAATCGATCGAGGCAGTCAATGCCTCTTCCCAGAACGCGGGCGCCCTGCAGGACGCCTTCGTGCGTGGTGAGCCCGGCGTCCAGCTCGCCGAGGTCATGGTGGCGATGCAGAAATCCTCCGTGTCGTTCCAGGCCATGACCCAGGTGCGCAACAAGCTGGTGCAGGCCTACGAAGAGATCATGCGGATGCAGGTTTGAGGCGCGGAGCACATAGGGCATGGATCTCGTGAAAAAAGAAAACCTGGGCGCACCGCTGGAGGGGCTCTCGCGGCTGCCGATCGTGCGCCAGCTCGGCCTCATGATCGGCCTGGCGGCGAGCATCGCCATCGGCGTCGCCGTGGTGTTGTGGTCCCAGGAACCGACCTACCGGGTGCTGTACGGCGGGCTCTCCGACAAGGATTCCGCCGCCGTGGTGCAGGCGCTGCAGCAGCACCACATCGACTACAAGATCGACGAGGCCACCGGCGGCTTGATGGTCCCTGCGGGCCAGGTGCACGATGCGCGTCTCGCCCTTGCCAGCGAGGGGTTGCCCAAGGGCACCGGCATGGGCTTTGAGATCCTCGACCAGGAACAGCGCTTCGGCACCAGCCAGTTCATGGAAAACGCCCGTTATCAGCGGGCGCTCGAAGGCGAGCTGGCGCGCACCATCATGAGCATCAACACGGTCCGGAGTGCCCGCGTGCACCTGGCGCTGCCGCACGACTCGGTGTTCGTGCGTGAGCGCAAGCGCCGGCGCGCCTCGGTGCTGGTGGACCTCTACCCCGGGCGGGTGCTCGAGACGGGGCAGGTGGCGGCCATCGTCCATTTGGTGGCCTCGAGCATTCCGAACCTCGAGCCCGCCGATGTGACCGTTGTCGACCAGGGCGGGCATCTGCTCACCGCGGCCGACAGCAATGGTGCGATGGCCCTCAGCGGCGAGCAGTTCGATTATGCGCGCCGCGTCGAGAACACCTACGTGCACCGCATCGAGAACATCCTGGCGCCGATCGTCGGGCCCGCGGGCGTGCGCGCCCAAGTGTCGGCGCAGCTGGATTTCACCAGCGGCGAGCAGACCCAGGAGAGCTACGATCCGCAGCACTCGGCCATCCGCAGCGAACAGCGCAGCGAGGAGCAGACGCGCACCGGCGAGGTGGGCGGCGTGCCCGGCTCCTTGAGCAATGAGCCGCCCGGCCAGGCGAAGCTCGCCGGCGGCGCGGCGGCCGCCACGCCCACCGGCGGCGCAGCGCGCACGGCCGCGGCCGAGGAGGGGCCGCTGCGCAAACGCAGCCGTTCGACCGTGAACTACGAGCTGGATCGCACCATCAGCCACACGCGTCGCCAGCCCGGGGCGGTGCGCCGCTTGTCGGTGGCCGTCGTGGTGGACGACAAGCCGGGCACCGACAAGGGGGGTAAGCCGACGCGCCTCCCGCGCAGCCCGGCGGAGCTGGCGCGCATTACCGCGTTGGTGAAGCAGGCGGTGGGCTTCAGCGCGGACCGGGGCGACAGCGTGGAGGTGTTGAGCGCCTCCTTTCTCGCGCCGGAGGTGGCCACGCCCTTGCCCGAGCCCCCGCTCTGGAAGCGTCCCTGGGTGTGGGACCTGGGCAAGCAGGTCCTGGGCGGCCTGGTGGTGCTGTTCATCCTGCTCGGCGTGCTGCGGCCGATCATGCGCGCCCTGGCCGTCAAGCCGGTGCGTATGCAGCCGGCCGGCGGCGCCCCCGACGCCTTGGCGGAGGACCAGCTGAGTCTCGGTGGCGGTGAGCCGCAGCGGCGGTTGCCCAGTCCGGGCAGCTACGACAACGACCTGGCCTTTGCGCGCAACCTCGTGGGTGAGGATTCCAAGCGCGCAGCGCAGGTGGTGAAGAACTGGGTGGGCGAGGAATAACCTTTGGCAGCCATGGCCGAAGCAAAGGCGAAGCTCTCGGGCGCGGAACGCGCCGCGGTGTTCCTGATGACCCTCGGCGAGGCAGATGCCGCCGAGATCCTCAAGCATATGGAGCCCAAGGAGGTGCAGAGGATCGGTGAGGCCATGGCCGGCCTGGGCAATGTCAGCAAGGAAGAGGTCGGCAAGGTCCTCACCGACTTCTGCGACAAGGTGGACTACCAGACCTCGCTCGGCGTCGGGAAGGAGGAATACCTGCGCAACGTGCTGGTCGGGGCGCTGGGCGAGGACAAGGCGGGCAATCTCATCGATCGCATCCTGCTCGGGCGCTCGTCCAAGGGACTCGAGGCGCTGAAATGGATGGAGCCGCGGGCCGTGGCCGAAATCATTCGGCTCGAGCACCCGCAGATCATCGCCATCGTGTTGTCGTACCTGGACGCCGATCAGGCCGCCGAAGTGCTGGCGGCGTTGCCCGAGCGCATGCGTCCCGATGTGCTGATGCGGATCGCCAGCCTCGACGGCATCCAGCCCAGTGCGCTGCAGGAGCTGGACAACATCCTGGACCGCCAGTTCTCGGGCAACACCAGCAACGTCAGGTCCTCGAGTGTGGGGGGCGTGAAGACCGCCGCGAACATCCTCAACTTCATGGACAGCGGCGTGGAGGCGCCGATCATGGACAGCATCCGCGAATCCGATGCCGACCTCTCGCAGAATATCCAGGACCTCATGTTCGTGTTCGACAACCTCATGGACGTGGACGACCGCGGCATTCAGGCCCTGCTGCGCGAGGTGTCCTCGGACGTGCTGGTGGTGGCGCTCAAGGGCGCGGACGAGGGTGTGCAGGAGAAGGTCTTCAAGAACATGTCCAAGCGTGCGGCGGAGATGCTGCGCGACGATCTCGAGGCGCGCGGCCCGGTGCGTCTGAGCGAGGTGGAGGGGGCGCAGAAGGAGGTCTTGTCGGTGGCGCGCCGCATGGCCGAATCCGGTGAGATTTCGCTCGGCGGCAAGGGCGAGGAATATGTCTAAGGTGATCGCGGCGGAGGAGCTGCCCGACTGCGAGCGCTGGGAGCTCCCCCAGGTGGGCAGTGCCGGGAGCGCGGCGGCGCGGGCGCGAGTCGAGGGGCCGATGACCGCCGCCCAGCTCGAGGCCTTGCAGAAGCAGGCTTACGAGGAGGGCTTTGCCCAGGGGCGGGCCGACGGTCTGAAGGCCGGCGAGGCCGACACCCGCACGGCCGTCGCGCAGCTCGCCGCCGTGCTCGACCGGCTCGCCCGCCCGCTGGAGGCCCTGGATGCACGGGTCGAGGAGGAACTCGTGGCCTTGGCCATGTCGATCGCCCGGCAGATGATCCGCCGCGAGCTCAACACCGCCCCGGGGGAGATCGTGCCGGTGGTGCGCGAGGCCCTGGCCATGCTGCCCGCCGCCGCGCGCGAGGTGCGGGTACGCCTGCATCCCGAAGATGCGGCGTTGATCCGCCAGGCCCTGCGCTCGGGGGAGGAGGGCGAGCAGGCCTGGCGGGTGATTGAGGACCCGGTCATCTCCCGCGGCGGCTGCCGCGTGGAAACCGAGCAGTCGCGCATCGACGCGACCCTGGAAAAGCGCCTGGCCACGCTGACGGCCTCCATTCTGGGCGGCGAGCGGGAAGACGATGACGCCGCCGAGTGAGGCCGGAGCGTCCCGCTGGGCGGCGCGCCTAGCGGCTCGGCGCACCGAACTCACCCCGCCGGGGCTGGTCCTCGAGGGCAAGCTTACCCGCATGGTGGGGCTCACGCTGGAGGCGGTCGGTCTGCAGGCGGCCATCGGCACCCGCTGCCTGGTGGACGGGGTCAATGGGGAGCCCGTGGAGGCCGAAGTCGTGGGCTTCGCCGGCGAGCGCCTCTACCTCATGCCCACCGGTAATCTGCAGGGGGTGGGCCCCGGCGCCCGGGTTACCCCGACCGGCGGCGTCTACGAAGTGGCGGTGGATGAGTCCGTGCTGGGGCGGGTGCTCGACGGTGCCGGGCGGCCGCTCGACGGCAAGGGGCCGCTGCGCGCAACGACGCGCGTGTCGCTCTCCGGGCGGCCCATGAATCCCCTGCGCCGCCAACCGATTCGCGAACCGCTCGACGTGGGTGTGCGGGCCATCAACGCCATGCTCACCGTGGGGCGCGGCCAGCGCATGGGGCTGTTCGCGGGCAGCGGCGTCGGCAAGAGCGTGCTCCTGGGCATGATGACGCGCTTCACCGAGGCCGACGTGATCGTCGTGGGCCTCATCGGCGAGCGCGGCCGCGAGGTGAAGGAGTTCATTGAGAACATTCTCGGTGAGCCGGGCATGGCACGCTCGGTGGTGGTGGCGGTCCCCGCCGATCACACGCCGGTGATGCGGATGCACGGTGCGTTCCTCGCCACCAGCATCGCCGAGTACTTCCGCGATCGGGGCCGCAACGTGCTGCTGCTGATGGATTCGCTGACCCGCTTCGCCCAGGCCCAGCGCGAGATCGCCCTGGCGATCGGCGAACCCCCGGCCACCAAGGGCTATCCACCCTCGGCCTTTGCGCGGCTGCCACAGTTGGTCGAGCGGGCCGGCAACGGTGACACCGGAGGCGGCTCGATCACGGCCTTCTATACCGTGCTCACCGAGGGCGATGACCAGCAGGACCCGATCGCCGACGCGGCGCGCGCCATCCTCGACGGGCACATCGTGCTCTCGCGCGGCCTCGCCGAAGCGGGCCATTACCCCGCCATCGATGTGGAGGCCTCGATCAGCCGCCTGATGAACGAGATCGCCGCTGCCGACCATCTGCAGCACGCCCGTCGCCTCAAGCGGGTGTATTCCACCTATCGACAGAACCGCGATCTGATCAGCGTGGGCGCGTATACCGCGGGCGCCGATCCGCGCATCGATGAGGCGATTGCGATGGAGCCGCGCATTGCCGAGTTTCTGCGCCAGGACCTCGCCGAGGCCGTGGACCTGCCGGCAAGCCTGCACGGGCTCGCGGCGCTGTTCCCGGATGCGCCGGGCCACTAGACCGGCGAATCTGAATCCCGATGTCCACACCGCCCCGTTCCGAACGCCTTGCACCGGTCACCCGCGTGGCGGAGAACCGTGAGCAGCAGGCCGCCAGGGCGCTGGGCGAGGCACGCCAGGAGCTGGCCCGGCGCGAGCGCCAGCTGCAGGAACTGCAAACCTACCGTCACGAATACGCCGAGCAGTTTCGTGAGCGCGCCGGCGGCGGCGTAGCGGCCGCCGCCCTGCGCCGTTTCCAGGCCTTCCTGGGGCAGCTCGACCGCGCCATCGGCCAACAACAGCAGTCGGTCGCCCGGGCCAGCGCCGATTGCGAGCAGCGTCGTCAGGCGTGGGCCCTGACCCGGCGCCGCCGCCAGGCGGTGCAGCTGGCGGTGGAGAACTGCCGCGCCGACGAGCGCCGCACGGCGGAGCGCCGTGAGCAGCGCGATACGGACGAGCACGCGCAGCGTCGCGGCACCGCATCGGGCGAGGAGTGACCCAACTGGCATGGAGGTTGCTTTGTCGAGGTTAACGCGTGATCTCAGGAGCAAACGATGCCTTCGCTGCTACCGGTGCCGGCGAGCCCCGGCCCACTGAAGCCCTCCGCCCCGCCCACCGTTGCGGCGGGGGCCGCGCTCGAGGCGCCGATGGCCCCCGCCCTGGCCGGCGACACGGGCCGCGGGCGCGGCGGATTCGTCGATGAGTTGGAGAAGCTGCTGCACGGCGGCGACACGCAGGCCCTCGCCGCCTTGCTGCTCCAGGGGATGCCGCAGACCAGTCTCCCGGCGACGGCAGTGCCGGGGGCCGCGCTGCCGAACGGCGGCAAGGCTTTGCCGCCCGCCGCCGCGGCGCAGCCGAGCAGCTCTGGGGCGCCCTCGGTGGAGGCGATGCTGGCCGCTGCGCTGCCGCAGGGCGGCGCCGACGCAACGACGTCCGGCGAGGCGCAGCGGCTGGCGCGTCTGCTCTCGGCGGTGTTCAAACAGGCACACCCGGGGGGCGCATCGGACGTGCCGGCGGCCGCCGCCCTGCATCCCCTCGAGGCGGGGGCGGCGGACGCCGCGCCCTTGCTCTCGGGGGCGCTGGCGGCGGGTACGAACGGCGCGGAGGGGCCGCGGCCAGCAGCGCCGGTGGCCGCCGCGCCGCCGATCCAGGTCCCCATGCAGCAGCCGCAGTGGGGCCAGGCGCTCGGCGAACGGGTGCAGTGGATGATCGGCCACAACCTCCAGCGGGCGCAGATCCATCTCAATCCGGCCGATCTCGGCCCCCTCGACGTGCGCGTGAGCTTCCATCAGGACCAGGCCCACGTGAGCTTTACGGTCCACCACGCCCCGGTGCGTGAGGCGGTGGAGGCGGCCCTGCCGCGTCTGCGCGACATGCTCGCCGAGGCCGGGGTGCAGCTCGGCCATGCGGGCGTTTCGGATCATTCCAGCGGGAGCGCTGGCGGCGAACCGCACGCGGGCGTGCCCGCGATGGCCGGCCACGACGAGGACGAGGGCGGGCCGGTGCTGCTCAGCCACAGCCTGATCCGGCGGGCGCACGGGTTGCTCGACACCTATGCCTGAGCCGGATCGCACTGAAGCCGCACGCGGCGCCGAGCGACTGAGCTCGCGCGGGCCGCGTTTACAAACACCCGTTCTCCGCGCGACACGGAGCTGCCAATGATACATGCACAACGCTACTCCGCCGCCCAGGCGGTCTCCAACGACGAGCTGATCCAGCAGCACGGGGAGCTCGTCCGGCGCATCGCCTACCACTTGGCGGCGCGGCTGCCGGCGAGCGTGTTGGTCGAGGACCTGATCCAGGTGGGGATGGTCGGGCTGCTCGACGCGGCGCGCCAGTACGACCCCTCTCAGGGCGCCGCGTTCCAGACCTATGCCACCATCCGTATTCGCGGCGCCATGCTCGATGAGTTGCGGCGCAACGATTGGGCGCCCAAGTCCGTGCATCGCAAGGCGCGGGAGCTTGAGCAGGCCATCCATCGCATCGAGTCGCGCACCGGGCGCGATGCACGCGCCGCGGAGATCATCGAGGAGTTGAGCATCGATGCGGAGGAGTATCACCGCATCCTGCAGGATGCACGTTCCGCGCGTGTATTGAACTTCCAGGACCTGGGCTTGGCGGATGCCGCCTTCCAGGAGACGCTCCCCGACGCCGGCCCCGGCCCGCTCGAGGGGCTGGAGTCCGCACAGTTCCGGCAGCGACTCGCCGAGGCCATCGCCGGGCTGCCCGAGCGCGAGCGCATGGTCGTGGGCTTCTATTATGACAACGAGTTCAACCTCAAGGAGATCGGCCGCATCCTGGGCGTGAGCGAGTCGCGCATCAGTCAGTTGCTCAGTCAGGCACACCTGCGTTTGCGCGCGCGTATGGGCGAACGGTGACCGCCCGCAGGGGATCTGTGACCCGGTTAGCGGTTTTTGCGCGCGCCGCCAAGTAGCCTTCGGTAAAACAACAACTAACGGGCATGCCCTCCATGTCCGTTGACAATCCCGGAGGTAATCATGGCTGACACACTGATGATCTGGCCAGGCAACCCTGCCATGTCAGTGATCGTATGGATCGTTCTGCTGTCGGCGCTCCTGTATTTCGCACGCCTCCCGGCGCATCGCGCCATGCTCTCCCTCAGCCGCGTTCTCTACAGCGCGATGCGTGTGAGTGCCTCGTCGGTGTTGCGCGCCGAGCGCAAGCTCGCCGAGCGCAACCGCGAGGTTCTGCTGGCCGCCGGACGCGAAGCGGCCGAGCGCCTGATCGAGCGCGAGTTCGATCGCGTGGACGCCAGCGTGCAGCGGGAGATCGCCGAGTACCCGCACCTGCACCGACAGCTCGCCGAGTTGGTCACCAGCATCGACAAGGACTATCAGGACAGCACGGAAGTACCGCCGGCGCCGCCGGGCTGGGTAAAGGCAGTAGAGGCGGTGGCCAAGATCCCCTCGCAGGGCGACCCGATGGTGGGCAACGTCCTGAAGGACATCAACGATTCCCTGAACAAGGGGCAGACGCGGGCACTCGAAGAGTTTCGCAAGAGCAGTCACGAGCGCCATGTGCTGCTCAGAAAGATGATGCCACATTGGCGCCGTATGCTGGCCTTGCTCGGCAAGGTGGACAAGAACATCAGCGCACTGAACGAGCGCGCCCGCACCATCGACCGGCACATGGACGAATACGAGGGCATGGTGCGCGCCACCGACAAGGCGGTGCGCATGCTCTCCTCCTCGTCGCTGACGCAGTTCTTCATTTCGGCCTTCGTGCTGGCGGTGGCCATCGGCGGCGCCTTGATCAACTTCCAGCTGATCGCGCATCCGATGTCCGAGATGGTGGGCGCGTCCAGCCGTCTGAACTTCGGCTTCGGGGTGGTCGAGACCTCGCATGTGGCGGCCCTGGTGCTGATCCTCATCGAGGTGGCCATCGGGCTGTTCCTGATGGAGTCGCTGCGCATCACGCGTCTGTTCCCCGTGATTGGGGCCTTGAACGACAAGATGCGTATCCGCATGGTGTGGATCACCTTCGGCATCCTGCTCATCCTTGCCAGCGTGGAGGCCGGTCTCGCCTACATGCGCGAAATCCTCGCCCAGGACAACCAGGCCCTGGTGGCGGAGTTCCTGCGCAACGGCCAGGCGGCCACGGCGCCGTCCAGTCGCTGGATCACCACTGCGGCGCAGATGGGGATGGGCTTCATCCTGCCGTTCGCGCTCACCTTCGTGGCGATTCCCCTGGAGACCTTCGTGCACTCGTTGCGCACCGTCCTGGGCATCGCGGCGGTCGGTCTGCTGCGCGGGCTGGCCTTCCTCTGCCGGCTGCTCGGCAACGT
This sequence comes from uncultured Gammaproteobacteria bacterium, assembly GCA_963779865.1. Taxonomy (GTDB): domain Bacteria; phylum Pseudomonadota; class Gammaproteobacteria; order CAVZZX01; family CAVZZX01; genus CAVZZX01. Next base: position 346,262 of record CAVZZX010000003.1, read on the forward strand.
CGCGCGCCAGGGCGGCATGTTGCTGGTGCAGCTGTATGACCTGCTGATCTTCGCGCCGCTGTGGATCGAGCGCATGGTGCCGCTGCGCGGCGGGCCGCGTCCGCACGGGACGGTCGATGATTCCGAGATTGTCCGGGAGGCATGAACATGAGAAAGCTACTCCCGGCCGTGGCCGTGCTGGGGGCGCTGCTCGCCAGCGCCTGCAGCGAGGCCCCCGGCGCGTATAACCGCGGCGTCTACATGCTGATGGACACTTCGGGCACCTATACGAAAGAGCTGCAGAAGGCGCAGCACATCATCAACTACACACTGGCAAAGCTCAGCCCTGCCGATTCCTTTGCCGTCGCACGCATCGACACCGGCAGCTTCAGCGAGAAGGACATCGTGGCAAAGGCCACCTTCGAAGGCCGCCCCAGCATTGCCAACCAACAGAAACGCGAATTCCGAAAGCGCATCGACGACTTCGTGCACAACGTGAAGCCCGCCCCATATACGGACATCACCGGTGGACTGCTGCAGGCGATCGAGTACCTCAACGAGAAGGGCACGGGCCACAAGACGATTCTGATCTTCTCCGACCTCAAGGAGGACCTGGAGAAGGGGTACGTGCGCAACATCCCGCTGAAATTGAAGGGCGTGGATGTGGTGGCGCTGAACGTCACGAAGCTGCGCAGCGACAATGTCGACCCGCGCGAGTACATGGATCGGCTTGCCGCGTGGCGAAAGAAGGTGGAGGCCGGCGGCGGGCACTGGCGCGTCGTCAATGACCTCGAGCGCCTCGAGTCCGTCCTGGGCGAGTGAGCCGGGCGGGGAGGGGACGCCCCCGCCTCCGTCCGCTACAGCAGGGCGAGGACCTTTTCGGCCGCGCCGACCTGGGCTTCGGCCCAGCGGCGGGCGTGCTCGATCAGTGCCGTGCGGTGGGCCTCGTCGCTGAGCAGCCGAAAGGCCGCCTCGACCAGCGCGTCCTCGTCCGCGGCCTGGATGACCGCCCCGTCACGCACCGCGGCCGCGGTCAGGGGATCGGCCCCGGCGGCGGCGCCGACCACCACCGGTTTGCCCGCCAGCATGGGCGTGAGCACGTCCGGGCGCACGCCTGCCTCGCTGCTGAGGGTGCCGCCGGCGATCACCACGTCCGCGCAGCCGTACATCCGCTCCAGCACGAGCGGGTCCTCGATGTAATACACGCGCGTCTTGAGCGGCACGAACGAGGTGCTCAGCCGGTTGTGGCGGTTGGTGGGCAAGCGGTACTTCAGGGCGTCGCGATACACCGGCTCATAGCGTTCGGGGTCCCGCGGGGCGAGGGCCAGGAAGCCCATCTTCTTGCGTGCCAGCTTGAAGAAGGCACCATAGGCCAAGCCTTCTTCGCCGATCCCGGTCCCCGCAAAATAGGCGATCCAGCGTCCGGTGCGGTGTTGCTCGCGAAAGCGTTCGCAGAGCTCACCGCTCGGGCTCGCCTCCGGAAGCCGTGCCAGGCACAGCAGCGGGTCACCGGCGAGTTGTACGCGAGGGTCGCCCTCCGCCACACGCGGATCGGAGACGGTCATCGGAGTGCACCGGACCGCCTCGATCGCGTCCGCGCGGGCATTGATCCACGCGCAGGGCGCCTCGGTTGCGGTACTCAAGGCGGCCGCATGGGGCACATCGCCGAGCAGCAGCACGCGCCTTGGCTGGGCCTTGCGCAGCCATTTCAGCTGCCGTGCCTGCGTCTGCGGCAGCTCCGGATAGGGGCCGTCGGTCTCGGCGCCGGCAGACACCGCCTGCAGCGGGGGAAAGCGCTCTGCGAGCCGCGTGAGGAACTCTCCCGCGGCGGCGAGGGTCTGGGAGGGGGCAATCAACAGATTGGCGCCGCGGACCTGCGCCGGCACTGCGGTCGCGCCGAGCAATTTCAACAGAGACATTGTTCTTGTTCGCGTGGGAAGCGGCCAAAAGCCGCTATTATACCGGTCAGCCTTGGCAGCGCCAGCGGAGCGGGGCCTTGACGATCATCTATCTGCACGGGTTCAACAGCTCGCCTCAATCGCACAAGGCGCGCATCCTCCGCGCCCGGATGGCGGCCCTGGGGCGCGCGGCCGATTGCCTGGTGCCCGCCCTGTCACACTGGCCGGCCCGGGCCGTGGAGCAGGTGGGGACGCTGATCGAGCAGCAGGCCGCCGGTGGCCGCGGCGTCTGCCTCGTGGGCAGTTCGCTTGGCGGCTATTACGCGGCCTGGCTTGCCGAACGCTACGACCTGCGGGCCGTGCTCATCAATCCCGCGGCGGCCCCTGCGGAGCTGCTCCTCGATTATCTGGGCACGCAGCGCAATCTGTATACGGGCGAGGAATACGAACTCACGAGCGAACACCTGGCGCAGTTGCGCGCGCTGGATTCAGGCGAAATCCGGCATCCCGAGCGCCTTCTCCTGATGCTCCAGACGGGCGATGAGGTGCTCGACTACCGGGACGCCCTGGCGCGCTTCCGCGGCGCCGCCGTGTATCTGGAAGAGGGCGGTGACCATGCCTTCGGAGGCTTTGATATACTCGTGGAGAAGGTTCTGGAGTTTTGTGGAGTCTGTGGCGGCGCTAAGGATCCGGGGCCGCAATCCCGAAGGGTCTGAAGGCGCGGACGCAGCGCAACCCGAAGGTGACTGATGAGCCACACCATTGCCCATCACCGCGACACACATCCGATGTGGGTGTTCGAGCACAATTTCGTGCTGCTCACGAGACTGTTGCCGACGCTCGGGGAGGTCGGGCAGGCTGGCTCGCTGACGCGCGGCGACCGCGACCGCTTGTCCTTTGAGGTCGTGGAAGCGAGCAAGTACACGGCCGAGGTCGAACTCGCCTATTCCCTTGGAACGGATGAGGCGTTGCTGCCCGATCTGCACATGCGCCTGCGCATCTACTACGATGCGCAGCTCGCCGAGGTGATTGCCTACCAGGGCTTGCGCCGGCTCCTCTCGGAGTATGCCTTTCCCAACAAGCGCATGCTCTATCGTGACGAGAAGCGCCAGGCGAATCTGCTTCTGTACGATTTTCTCTCCAGCCTCGTCGCCTGCGAGCAGCATCGTAACCGCGGCTACTCACGTGCGTGAATCCGCCGGCGGCGCATTTCCCAAGGCGCCGCTGCCCGCCGCCGTATTGACGGCGGGCGCGCGCCCCGGCCTTCAGACGGCGCCTGCGCCCAGCGCGGCGGCCATCTCCTGGACCCGACGACCGGCCGCTGAATCGGCCTTGCCCGCCGCGCGGACGGCGGCGGCGAACCCCGCCATGAACTCCGGCAAACGCGCGATCGCCATCGCCTTGCGTGCGCGGCTTGCGCCTTGCACACTCCAGGCGGCGCGCCAGCCGGCGTTGGGCAGCGCATCGCAGATCTTCAGGCTCCAGCTGTGTTCCCCGATGCGCCACTCGTGGGCGCGCACCACCAGCCGGTACACGTCCTCCTTGCCCTCCACCCCGACCCCCGGCCCCACGTAGTCCACCTCCAGCACGGGGGCCAGCGCTTCGAGCTCCTCGTCCAGCCGGGCCAGGGCCGCATCCAACTCCTTCGAAGGGGTGATTCGGTCGCGTTGCGCCTGCTCGGCGAGCTGCACGAGGTAATCGGACATGGTTCTCTCCACAGGGTTGGATTTTCTTGCCGCAGGGCGACACGCAAAGCGCTGCAGTATACCAGCGGCCCTCACGGAACGTTCGCCGCCCGGCCGAGTCCATGGTGGGGAATGGAATGGGCGCGGTCACAAACATATAAGTGCATGATTTTGCGTAGGCAAGTCCGGCTCGCACCCTTGACACACGCCTGCCTCGCGCATAAAGTTGAGTAAAGCTATCGGGAATAGGCCACATTTGCGATGTGGTTAACCAGAGCGGAGGTCGCTAGATGAGTACGCACGATAAAGACCGTGATTTGGTGAAGGACGCGCAGCACCGCGCAACGCCCGGCTTCCACAACACCGATGGACAGGGCATCGCGGGGCACGGCTCGTTTTTCCAGCAGACCAACCTCTCGGCGGGCGAGGCGAAGGCCGCCACAGAGTGGGTCCGCAAGCATGTCGATCGCCGTACCGTCGACCTCGGTGAGCGCATGGACGATATCCGCGAGCACATGTGGGAGCTCGAGAAGGACGGCCAGATCATCGTGCACCGCATCACCGACGAGCACGAGCCCATCAACGTGCAGACCCTGTTCGGCTGGGAGAAGCGCATCCCGACCAAGCGGCTGTGGCATCACAAGAGCTGCGGGCAGTGCGGCAATATCCCGGGCTATCCGACCTCGCTGATGTGGTTCATGAACAAGTTCGGCTACGAGCCGGGCCTGGATTATCTGGACGAAACCGACCAGACCTCGTGCACGGCCTGGAACTATCACGGCTCGGGGATCGGCAATGTGGAGTCCCTGGCGGCGGTGTTCCTGCGCAACTTCCATCAGGCCTACGTCTCGGGCCAGAAGCACGGCCATCAGCCGGGCCACTTCTTCCCGCTGGTGCACTGCGGCACCTCCTTCGGCAACTACAAGGAGATCCGCAAGTACCTGGTGGAGTCCGCCGAGCTGCGTGAGAAGGTCACCAAGATCCTCGGCAAGCTGGGGCGTCTGGTCGACGGCAAGCTGGTCATTCCGGAGGAGGTCATCCACTACAGCGAGTGGGTGCACGTGATGCGCAACCGCATCGCCTCCGAGCTGCAGACCATCGACGTGTCCAACGTGCGCGTGGCCAACCATGTGGCCTGCCACTACTACAAGATGGTCCACGAGGACGCCATCTACGATCCGACCGTGCTCGGTGGCAACCGTACGGCGATTGGCACCTCGATCGCGCAGGCCCTGGGGGCCCAGGTCATCGACTATTCGACCTGGTACGACTGCTGCGGCTTCGGCTTTCGCCACATCATCTCCGAGCGCGAGTTCACCCGCTCGTTCACCATGGACCGCAAGATCAAGGTCGCCAAACAGGAGGCGAACGCCGACGTTCTGATCGCCAACGACACGGGCTGCATCACGACCATGGACAAGAACCAATGGATCGGCAAGGCCCACGATCAGAACTCCAACATCGGTGTGATGGCCGACGTGCAGCTGGCCGCGCTCGCCTGTGGGGCGGATCCCTTCAAGATCGTCCAGCTGCAGTGGCACGCCTCGCCCTGCGAGGAAGTGGTAGAGAAGATGGGCATCAGCTGGACGGACTCAAAGAAGAAGTTCGAGGCCTATCTGAAAGAGGTCGAGGCGGGGAACGTGGAGTACCTCTACAACCCCGAACTCGCCATCGGCGGCAACGTCTCCATGTAACGAGCTGTTGCGGGGGCCGGTTTTCCCTCCGGTGCCGAGACGGCCGCGGATAAGGGCGCGGCCGCCCGCAGCCCGCCAGGATGGCAGCGCGCGCTGTCGCCGTCGCAAGCCGGTCCCCTTCGGGGGACCGGCTTTTTTTCCGGTCGGCCACGTTGAATTCGGGGGGGCTTGAGACCCACAATTGGATCAGGTTCGCGGCGCCGATACCCGGCGGACGGCTCTATGAATTTCCCCTACCATTTGCTCCCAATGCCCTGGCTGTGGGCGGGCTTGGGCGGCTACCTCGCGGCCTTGGCCTGGGCGGGCTATCGGGCGCCTTGGCGCTGGTTGTTGCGCAACGAAAACAGCCATGTCTACCTGGGCACCACGGTGGTGCTGTTGCTGCTGTGGTCGCTGCATGCGGGGACTCTCAAGGGCCTGGAGTACCACTACCTCGGTGCGACCCTGATGACCCTCATGTTCGGCTGGCCCCTGGCGGTGGTGGGGATGAGCATCGTTCTCATGGGGACCGTGCTCAACAGCACCAGCGACTGGCAGGCCTTCCCGCTGAACGTGCTCGTCATGGGGGTGCTGCCGGTGTTCGTCAGCCAGGGTTTTTACTGGCTGGTCGACCGCCGCCTGCCCAACCACTTCATGACGTACATTTTCATTGCCGCCTTCCTGGGCGCAGGGGTGGCGCTGGGTGTGGCGCTCTGTGCCGCGGCCGGGATCCTCGTCATCAGCGGGGTCTATTCGCTCACGCATCTGGGGCGGGAGTTCTTCCCCTTCGTGCCGCTGATGATCTTCCCCGAGGCCATCATCACCGGCATGCTGCTCACCGTCATGGTGGGGGTGAGGCCGGCTTGGGTGTGCACCTTCGACGACGAGCGCTATCTGAAGGGCAAGTGAGGCGCGAGACGACCTACTGTCCGCTCTCCCGGGCATGGCCCTGGGGCCCGGTCGCGCGGCTGTGCTCGCCCGGTGTCTCGTAGGCGCTGAACTCCGCGCGGTCCAGGCGGCCGTCGCCGTTGGTATCGACCCGCCCCCAGTAGTGCAATAGACCGGCAGCGGCGGCAGCCTCCTCGCGGCTGATGTACCCATTGCCGTCGCGATCGAGCGCCGCAAAGGAAGTCTGCTCGGGCTGGCCCCGCATGGCCGCCAGCCGCGTCTTCTCCTTGACGTCCGTGTAATGCGCACTGTCGTACGTATGAGTGCGGGGCAGCTCCTTGCTGCGCTCGGTGGCGTACACCAGGCGCGTACCGCGCTGCAGCTCCATGGCCGACAGTGGCAGCACCGCCTGCTTGGCGCCGATGCCGAGGAACCCGCCGATGTCCACCACGGCGCCGATTTCCCCGGTCTGGCGGTTGCGCACGATCTGCTCGACCTCGCCGATTCGTCGGCTCTCGCCGGTGACCACCGGCATGCCCTCGAGTTGCTCGGGGGTCATTTGCCAGATGGAAGTCCCGGTGGGGGAGCCCCCCGGCCGCCGGGCCTCGGGCTCCAGCACTTCGGTCCGATCGGCGGGCGATTTGAAATCCCGGGAGTCGGGGGCGATGATTCGATACTCGTCGACCGCGCCGGCCCAGCTGGGGCCGGGGGCCCCAATCACGACGATGCCGGCTATCGCCAGACAGGTGGCGAGTTTGGTTCGCGTAGCCATGCTTGCACCTCCCGGCGGCAACACGCCGCCTCCTGCGGCAAGCGTAGCTCCCCCAGGGCGCGGGGCAAGCGACTGCGCCGGGGCGCCGCTAGCGTGTGGGCCTGTCGCCGGACCAGTTATAGGCGCGCACGACGCCGGCCGGGTCGAATTTCACCTGCAGGAGCTTGAACTTGGCGTCCCGGAAACCCGGCGGCCGACCGCTGCCGAAATAGTAGGTCCATTGCTCGTAACGCTGCCCGCCGGGCTCCACGTCCACACCGGTGCTTACCGGTTCGCCGAGCCAGGTCCGTACGTCCGCCTTGCGGGTGGCGCCGGGCTCGACGCGGCTGCTGAAGGTGCCCAGATCGAAGTCGTGGCCGATCTGGGCGGCGGCGCACCCCGTCAGGAGCCCGCCTGCCACCGCGATGGCGGCGATCGCTCTCGTGCGCATAAGGACCTCCGGTTGCTGGTTGCCGATCGGATGCGAGCAGTGTAGCCGAGTACGGCACGCAACCGCGTGGAATGCCGCCGCGGCGCTCAGGAATCGCCCGCCGGGAGCGCCGGCACCCTCAGATCCTGCGCGGGCCGCTGCGGCTGCAGGCCTTCCTCCAGCTTGAGGAGGCTGTTGACCTTGTCCTCGAGCTCCTTGACTGCCGAGCGTTGACGTTTGATATCGGCGTCCCGTGCGGCAACCTGCTCATGCAGCGCCCGGTTCTCATCCAGCAGCCGGAGCAACAGGCGCCGTAGCGGCGTGGGCGGGGCCTCGTCGCCCCCGGAGGTGGACCCGAGCAGGCGGCGGGCACGGTCCAAGTCACGGGCGGCGCTGGCCGGGTGACACAGGTACAGGGCGAGCCGCAGCCGGTTGAACTCGGTGGGGGCGGCCGCGAAGTCGGCCTGGGCGCGTGCAAGCACCTCGCCGCGATTGGCCTCCGGCAGGTCGTCGAACCAGTTCAGAAAGGAGATGACCCCCACGGCCGTCTGGGTTTGGGGATCGTGACTCGCCGGGACGGGCCGCGAAGCGCGGTGGCCCCAGTGAGGGAGCGTCTGACAGCCGGCGGCGGTGAGCGAGATGCCCACCAGGAGGCCGCGTGCGCTATCAGGCAGCCAGCGGGATACGCACGCGAAAGTGCGCGCCCTGTGCCGAGTCCAGGATTTCAATGGTCCCATTATGGTTTTCCAGGTATTCCTTGACGATCGACAGCCCGATGCCGGTGCCTCGGATCTGGCCGTCGTGGTGAGCGGAACCCTGATAGAAGGGCGAGAAGATCTTGCCACGATCCTCCATCGGCACGCCGGGTCCGGCGTCGGCTACAGCGAGTACCGCGAAGCCCGCGGCGCGCTCAAGGCGCACCTGGATCTCGCTGCCGGGCGGGCCGTATTTCATGGCGTTCGACAGTAGGTTGTCGACGATGGTCTTCAACTCATCCTGGTCGCCGACCACTGTCGCCCCGCGCAACTCGCTGCGGATGCTGAGGTTCTTGGCTCGGCACTGCAGCTGGTAGTCCGACACCACTTCCTCGACGATATGCTTGAGCGACACCGGGCGCCGCTCGACGAAAGGGCGTTCGGGCTGGGAAATGCTGAAGTTCAGCAGCTCGTCGATGAGGCGTTGCAGCTCGCTCGCATTTCTGCGGATCAGCTCGGCCGCCTCCCTTTGCCGCGCATTCATTTCGCCGATGCGCTGTTGCCGAAGCAGGTCCGCACCGATGCTGATGGTACTCAAGGGGGTCTTCAGTTCGTGGGAAATGTGCCGCAGAAACGTCACCTTCTGCCCCTCGAGTTCCGCCAACCGGGCGCGCAGCCACTCCAGACGCTCACCGAGCTCCACCAGGTCGCGCGGGCCCTTGACCTGAATGGGCACCTCGAATTCGCCGGCACCGAGCGCCCGAATGGCCGAATCCAGTCGCCGCAGCGGCCGCGTGATGAAGGCGACGAACAGTGCAATCAGCGCCACCGCCGCGGGGATCAGGGTGAAGGCCTGGACGGCGAGAAGGTCCTGGGTGTCGTCGGCGGCGGCGCGCAGACGCTTGGTGTCGCGTCGAATCAGCTCGCTGCTGAGGCCCAGCAGCTCGCGCGCCCGCCGGGCGAGGGGAGGGAAGGCGTTCTCCGCATCGTCCGCGCCCGCCTTGCCGGACGACTTGGCCTCTTGGAGCAGCTGGTAGCCGGCCCGCTCGTCCTGATCCAGGGCGTCCAGCACCTCGCGCAAGCCCGCCCCCACGTCGGAAGCACGCAGTTCGGTGATGACTTGATGCAGCCCTTGGCGCTGTTCGCGGTAATTGGCGAGCAGCTCCGGCTTGGAGAGGATCAGATAGTGTTTGCCCGTGCGCTCGAGCGCGGTGGCGTGCTCGAGGATCACCCGACTGAGCTGGATCACCCGGGCGCTGTTGTAGACCGCGTTCTGGCTCTCGGCGTTGAGCCGCTGGACCTGGAACGACGTGGCGCCCAGGGCGACGAACAACGGCAGTGCGACGACAGCGAAGCCGAGCACCACGAGCTGGCGAATGCTGCGAGACGGATAAAACTTCATATCCGTGATAGGTCCTGTAAAGGGGTCGTTTGCCGCCCGGGCTCGAGGCAGTCCCGCCGCCGGCGACGGAGCGCCGGCGAGCGACCGACTCAGAGCAGACACCAGCGATCACGACCCGTCCGCTTCGCCTGGTAGAGGGCGGCGTCGGCGTCGGCCAGGAGGTCGGCGGCGGTGGCGTGCTGCTGAGGCCGGTATTGTACACCTCCGACCGACGCTGTAATCCCGGGGAGCGGGCTGCCGCTGTCGTCGAGGATGCGGGCGCCGCGGATGGCGCCGCAGATCCCTTCAGCGAGTCCCTCCGCCTCCCCGCGCGTGGCCGCGAAGGCGCACAGCAACTCCTCACCCCCGTAGCGCGAGCAGTGCGCGTCCGGCGGGGTGGCCGCATGCAGGGCGGCCCCGGCGGCGGCCAGCGCCCGATCTCCCGCGGGATGGCCGTGGGTGTCGTTGTAGCGCTTGAAGTGGTCAAGATCGATCATCATTACCCATGGCGCCGTGCCACCGCCGTCGGCGTTGCGCATGCGCCGCTCCAGCTCGGCGTCCAATCCGCGGCGATTGCGCAGACCGGTGAGCGGATCGACGCTGGCGGAGCGCTGCAGACGCGCCTGCCGCCGGAAGCTGCGCTCCAGGCGCAGGTTGTCCCGCCGCAGGCGTTCGCCCACCACGCGCAGCAGGTTGCGGCTCAGCACGGCCGAGCGGTTCAGAATACTATCCAGCACGCTGGCATGGATGGCGAACAGCCAGGTGTCCACGTCCGTCGAGACGCGTGCCGACGGGGGCAGGTTCTGTACGGCCGAGAGCTCGCCCACACACTGGCCCGGTCCGATATGGGCGAGCACCGGCAGACCGTCGCGCAGGGTCTCGATGCGCAGTCGCCCCTTCAGCACCAGATACAGATGCTCGTTGGCCTGCTCGGGGCTGAGGATCAGGCGGCCGGCAGGGTAGAGGTCGATGCCTCCCGCCGCGCACAGGATCCTGACCAGAGGCGCTTCAACGCCGTCGAACAGGTCGATTGCATGAAGGCCCGCGGGACAGACTTCCGGGGCCGGCGGCTGCTTGTGCATGGCGAGTTCTCCGGCAGTCGAACCGTTGTTGTTGCATGTTGCGCATAACGATATGCCGGAATCCCCCGATTTTCAGGCCCGCGGCGCGGCGGGCGCGCACTTTGTGAGGCGATTCACGCCCACGCTGCGACAGACCCGGCAGCACGAGACATCGCCCGCCGTGCTACGGGAACGTCCCGATTGACGCCCCCTGTCCCCCATGCGGGAGTGGCGGCGGGGGGCCAAATGGCGGGTGCTCACGCGGGCTCGTGCCGGGGCTCGTGCCGGGGCTCGTGCTGGGGGGCGCGCCGGAACCGCATCGCCACTTTCTCCATGGCGACGAAGAATACGGGCGTGACGAATAGCGTGAGCATCTGCGAGAACAGCAGGCCGCCCACGATGGTGATGCCCAGCGTCTGCCGCGACTGGGCGCCGGCCCCGATGCCCAGCGCGCTGGGCAGCGTGCCCAGGATGGCGGCAAGCGTGGTCATCATGATGGGACGAAAGCGCACCCGGCAAGCCTCGATGATGGCGGCCTCCGCGTCGAGTCCGCGTTTGCGTCGCTCCTCCAGGGCGAAGTCGATCATGATGATGCCGTTCTTCTTGACAAGCCCGACCAGCAGGATCAGCCCGGCGAAGCTGAACACATTGAGTTCCTGATGGAAGATGAGCAGCGCCAGCAGGGCACCGAAGCCGGCCAGGGGCAGGGCCGTGAGGATCGTGAGCGGGTGCACGAAATGTTCGTAGAGGATTGCCAGCACCATGTAGATCACGATCACCGTGAAGGCGAGCAGCACGGGCAGATTTTGCATGGACGCCTGAAAGGCCTGCGCGCTGCCGGCGAACAGGCCGGTGACCTCGGCGGGCAGTAGCCGTGCTGCGGTGGTCTTGACCGCGTTGGTGACCGCCCCGAGGGAGGCGTCGGGGGAGAGATTGAACGACAGGGTTACCGCCGGCAGCTGCCCGTAGTGCGACACCGACAGCGGGCCGACGCCAGGGCGCACGTCCGCGATCGCGGACATCGGCACCAGATCCCCCTGCGTGCTGCGCACATAGATGGCCCCCAGGGCGTTGATGTCCTGCTGGTAACGGGGCGCGAGCTGCATCTGCACCTGATAGGTGTCGGCCGCCCCGAAGATCGTGCTCACCTGGCGACCGCCAAAGGCGTCGTAGAGCGCCTTCTGGACGGCGGCCACGGACACGCCCAGGCGGGCCGCGCGCTCGCGTCGGATGTGCACGTCCACCTGCGGGCTGTTGACCTCGAGATCGCTGTTGACGTCCTGCACCCCCGGCAGGCGGTCCAACGCCGGCTTGAGCTCTTCGGCCGCCTTGATCAGCGTCGGGTAGTCCGGTCCCTGCAGCACGAAGTCGTAGCTGCTGTTGCTGCTGTGCCCGCCGATGCGGATCGCCGGCGGGTTCTGAAAGAAGACCTCGAGGTCGGGGATCTTGCGCACCGCCCGGCGCAACTGCTGGATCACCGCGCCCGCGTCGTCGGCGCGCTCGGCGGCCGGCTTCAGGCGGATGATCAGCCGCCCGATATTGCTGCCGGAGGTGCCGCCGCCGCCCTGTCCCGCGCTGGACATCGCCCCGGCCACATTGGGATTGGCGCGCACGAGCCGCGCCGCGCGTTCCTGCAGGTGCTTCAGTTCGCTGAAGGTGACCCCCTCCGGTGCGCGGGTGCTGCCGATGATCAGGCCCACGTCCTCCGAGGGGATGAAGCCCTTCGGCACCACGGTGAAGAGCCAAGCCGTGGCGACGAGAACGAGGCCGGAGAGCACCAGCGCGCTGCGCCAGTGGTGGACGGCCAGGCGCAGGCCGTGCAGATAGGCGGCGCGGCCCGCCTCGAAGCTGCGCTCGAACAGCCGCGAGATCCCCCGCGGCGGGGGCGCCGGGCGCAGCCAGCGGCTGGCCGCCATGGGCGTGAGGGTCAGTGCCACCAAGCCCGAGATGGCGACGGCGATGCCGAGGGTGGCGGCAAATTCGGTGAACAGACGCCCGAGGATGCCGCCCATGAACAGGATCGGAATGAACACGACGATCAGGGAGACCGTCATGCTGAGCACGGTGAACCCGATCTCGCGACTGCCGCTGAGCGCGGCCTGGAGGGTGGACTGGCCGCGCTCGAGATAGCGCACGATGTTCTCCTGCACCACGATGGCGTCATCGACCACGAAGCCCACGGCGAGCGTGAGCGCCATCAGCGACAGGTTGTCCAGGCTGAAACCGAGCAGGTACATCACGGCAAAGGTGCCGATCAGGGAGGTGGGCAGCGACAGCGCCGTGATCACCGTGGCCGAGATGTTGTGCAGGAACATCCAGATCACCACCAGCACCAGCAGCACCGCCAACGCAAGGGTGAAGGTGACGTCGTTGATCGAGTGGTGCACGAATTCGGCGCGGTCATGGATGACGTCGAAGCGGGTGTCGCCGGGCGCCTGGGCCTGCATCCCCGGGAGCAGCTTGCGCACCGCCTGCACCACCTCGACGGTGTTGCTGCCCGGCTGACGCTTGATCGCCAGCACGATCGCCGGATGGCCGTTGTAGGTCGTGATCTGTCGATCGTTTTCCACCCCGGCGCGGGCGACGCCCACGTCGCCCAGATGGATTGGCGCACCGTCGCGATCGCTGATGATGAGGTCGGCGTACTGCGCCGCATCGGGCAACTGGCCGTCCGTGGAGACGGTGTAGGAACGCCGCGCCCCTTGCAGCGTCCCGGCGGGCAGGTTGGAGTTGGCCTCGGAAATCGCCGTGGCCACGTCGGCAAGCGCAAGGTCGCGCGCCTGCAAGGCGAACGGATCGAGTTCGACCCGCACGGCGTACTTCTGCGAGCCGAACACCAGCACCTGAGCCACCCCGGGGAGCATGGAGAGGCGATCGGCGATGCGGGTCTGGGCGTACTCGTCGAGACGGCTCAGTGGCAGGGTCTTGGAGCTGAGTGCGATATACAGGATGGCGGACTCGGCCGGGTTCACCTTGCGCAGGGTCGGGGGCTCGTTCATCTCCGGCGGCAGGCGGCGCTGTGTCTGGGCAATGGCGTTCTGCACGTCCTGCGCGGCCGCATCGATCTGCCGCTTCAGCGAAAACTGCAGCGTGATGCGTGTCGAGCCGGTGTTGCTGGAGGAGACCATCGAGTCCACGCCCGAGACGCCGGAGAAGGCCCGCTCCAACGGGGTCGCGACGGTGTTGGCCATGGTTTCCGGGCTTGCCCCCGGCAGGCTGGCGCTGACCACGATGGTGGGGAAGTCCACGTTCGGCAGCTCGTTGACCGGCAGCACCCGGTAGGCGAACAGGCCGAAGGCGACCAGGCCCCCCATCAGGATGATGGTCATCACGGGGCGGCGGATGAACAGCGCTGAAAAATTCATGTTGGGGTCCGGGTTTGGTCGCGGGAGGGCGCGCCGTGGGAAATGGGAGAGCGCTTCACGCCGGTCGCGGCGCCCCTCCGCGGAGCTCGTCGATCTGGCCGGCGCACCAGCGCAGGGGCCGGACTCAGCCCGCCGGCCGCGGCTCGACCGGGCTGCCGTCCTCCAGGCGCCGCGGGACGCGTGAGACCACCACCGCGCCGGCCTGCAGCCCCTTTTCGATGACCACCTCCTTGCCGACCTGACGGCCGGCGGTCACCGCCTGCACCTTCGCCCGCTTGTCCGCCACGAGGAACACGAAGGGGCCGTTCTGCCCCTGCTGCAGGGCCGTCTCCGGAATCACCACCGCGTGCGGATCCACACCGGAGACGAGGTCGAGCTCGACGTATTGGCCGGGCCACAGCGCGCCGTCGGTGTTGGCAAAGCGCGCCTTGAGGACGATGGTGCCGGTCTTCGAATCGATGGCGTTGTTCACGAACACCAGATCGCCCTTCAGCGGCTGTCCCGTCTTCGCCTGCAGCCGCACCCGGAGCGTATCGCCGGCACGCTCGCTGGCGCGAACCGTCTCGAGTTCCGACTGTGGGGCCGAAAAGCGCACCAGCGCCGGCACGGTTTGGTTGATGGTCACCAGCGGGGTGCTCTGCGAGGCCTCCAACAGATTGCCCGCCTTGACCGCGAGCGCCCCGGTGTAGCCGTCGATCGGGGCGCGGATCTCGCAGTAGCCCAGCTGGATCTCGGCCTGCTTGAGCGCCGCCTGGTCGAGCGCCACGGCGGCGCGGGATTCGGCCACCAAGGCCTTGGCGCTCTCGTACTCCTGCGCGGAGGCGTATTTCTTGCCCCGCAGGCTTTTCTGGCGGGCGGCCTGCCAGCGGGCATTGGCCAGGGTCGCTTCGTCCTTGGCCAGCTGGGCCTTGGCCTGCGCGACGGCCGCAGCGAAGGGCGCCGGGTCGATGCGAAAGAGCAGCTGACCGCGCTTGACGCGTTCGCCCTCCTGGAAGCCCACGGCCTGCAGCACGCCGGTGACCTGCGGACGCACGGCCACCGAGTGGAAGGGCTCGACTTGACCGACGGCATGCCAGAGGAAGGGCACGGCCTTCTCCTGCACCGCGGCGACGTCGACCGCCAGCGCGGGCGCCTTGCGTGCCACACGCGGCGGGGAGGGGGGTGTCTGCGCCTGCAGGGTGTACCAGCCGGCGATCAGGACGGCGGCGAATGCCGCGCCGATCAGCAGTCGTTTTCTCATGCACCTTCTCTCGTGGTCGTGGGACTGCGGCGGGGTGCCTCCGTCTTCGGGGCGGCGGCGCTCGCCGGCGCCGGCTCGTCCACCGCGGTGCGCAGCAGCTCGAGCGCGGCACCGATGACGTCCAGTTCGGCCGCGGTGAGTCCGCTCAGCCGCTGCGCCAGCCGCGCCTGCGTACCCTGCCGGGCCTCGCGTACCAGGGCGCGGCCCGTCTCTGTCAACGCGAGCTGTACCCGCCGCCGTTCCGTGGGCGCCGGCGAACGCTCGATCAGCGCCTGCCGCACCAGCCGCTCCACCGTCGCCGAGGCGGTTGCCGGGGTGACCCCGAGGTGTTCGGCCGCGGCAGCCAGCGAGCAGCGGGGATTGCGATCGACGAACAGGAGGGTGCGGAACTGCGGAACCGACAAGCCCTCGCCGTGGGCGCGCATCTCGCGGCGGATAAGGCGCATCAGTGCGGGCACCACCTCCAGCACCTTCTTGGCGATGGCGGCGGATGGCCGCGGCGTGGACGCGTGCGACATGGTCTGATTGTTAGTGTGGCGAATTGTTCGCAGATCTTTGCATGCTGCGGCCGCGGGCACAAGCCGCGGCCGCCGACTGTTCGACGGCGTTCGCATACCGTGCGTGGCGCGCTCGGTCGGCCGCGGAGGCGCTCCCGCGGGCGCGGGATTGCAGCGGTTACGGGGGGAGAGCAGTTCAAACGGATGCGGCACGCCCCGCATGGGGCCGACGTTGTTTGCCCGGCGATCGCGCAATGCCACGGCGAGGCAGAACGTGCCGCGCGGCGGGGCACAATTCCCCGTTGACTACTGCGGGAATGCCTGTCTATGCTTCGTACACTCGACGCTTGGCAAGATCCATTTAAAAAGCAAAGGGTTCGCAGCGGAGCACCTCTGTTTGGCGCCCCTCGCATTACGGTGGCGGCAGACAGCGGTCACCTGCGGGGCTGCCCCGGGAACCGCCCGGGTCGCGCAGCGTCCGCGCGGGCACGAGAGCTCGAAGCGGACGCCTTTCGGGTACAGTGGCCGACTTGGCGCGCAGCAACAGCGGATGACGGGACGATGAAGCGGCTACTGAAGCTCGCGGACCTGATCGACAGCCTCAACCGGGGCATCGGTCGGCTCATGTACCTCTTCGTGCTGATCATGATCCTGGTCGGGGTGTACAACGCCACGGTCCGCTATTTCGGCAGCTATCTCGGCGCCAACCTCAGCTCCAATGCCTACCTCGAGCTCCAGTGGTACCTGTTCGGCACCGTGTTCATGCTCGGCGCCGCCTACACCTTGCAGAAGAACGCCCACGTGCGGGTGGACGTCATGTTCTCCCGGCTCTCGCCCAAGGGGCGCGCCTGGATCGACCTGGTCGGCACGCTCGTCTTCCTGATGCCGTTCTGCGCCCTGGTGTTCTGGGTCTCGCTGCCGTGGGTCGAGTCCTCGTGGCGTATTCACGAGATGTCCTCCGATCCGGAGGGCCTGGCGCGCTATCCCATCAAGACGGTCGTGCCGCTGGCCTTCATCCTGCTGCTGCTGCAGGGCGCCTCGCAGGCGATCAAGGCGCTGGCCGTGGTCCGCGGCCAGCGCGCCGAGGTCTACGCGGCCGAGCCCGGCGCGGAGCAGGAACCGCATCTATGAGCGTCGACTGGCTCGGCGGCGTCATGTTTCTGGTCACGCTGCTGTTCGTCTTCAGCGGCTATCCCGTTGCCTTCGCCCTGGGCGGCACCGCCCTGGCCTTCATGCCGCTCGGCATCTGGCTCGGCTATTTCGACGCCAACTGGCTGCAGGCACTGCCCCAGCAGGTGTTCGGCGTGATGGAGAATTACACGCTGCTCGCCGTGCCGTACTTCATCTTCATGGGGACCATGCTGGAGAAGTCCGGGCTCGCCGAAGACCTGCTCAAGACCATGGGGCAGCTGTTCGGGCGCCTGCGCGGCGGGCTGGCCCTCTCCGTGGTGGTGGTGGGTACGCTGCTGGCGGCAGCCACGG
This sequence comes from uncultured Gammaproteobacteria bacterium, assembly GCA_963779865.1. Taxonomy (GTDB): domain Bacteria; phylum Pseudomonadota; class Gammaproteobacteria; order CAVZZX01; family CAVZZX01; genus CAVZZX01. The sequence continues at coordinate 363,287 of CAVZZX010000003.1, forward strand.
GCGTGGTCGGCGCCACGGTGGTGGCGATGGGCATGATCTCCCTCCCGGTGATGATGCGCTACGGCTATGACAACCGCCTCTCCGCAGGGATCATCGCCGCCTCCGGTACGCTGGGGCAGATCATCCCGCCCAGCATCGTGCTCATCGTGCTCGGTGATCAGCTCGGCGTGTCGGTGGGCGCGCTGTTCCTGGGGGCGCTCCTGCCCGGGCTGCTGCTCTCGGTGATGTACGCCATGTATGCCGGAGGCGTGGCAGTATTCCGTCCGCAGGCCGCGCCGGCGCTGCCGGAGGAGGCGAGGGCCAAGGACCGGCTTGACCTGGCGCGGCGCGTGGGCCTGGTGATGATCCCGCCGCTGTTCCTGATCCTGGCGGTGCTCGGGTCCATTTTCGCGGGGGTGGCGACCCCCACCGAGGCCGGGGCCTTTGGCGCGGTGGGCGGCATGATCCTCGCCGCCTTCAATCGCCGGCTGCGCGTCCGCACCATGGTCGAGACCCTGGACGTGACCGCCCGCCTCACCTCCATGGTGCTGTTCATCCTGGTCGGCTCGCGCGCCTTCTCGCTCGTGTTCCGCGGCTTTGACGGCGACCTGTGGATCGACAGCTTTCTGACCGGCATGCCCGGCGGCGAGCTCGGTTTTCTGCTCATCGCGAACCTGGTGATCTTCGTTCTGGGGTTCTTCATCGACTTCTTCGAGATCGCCTTCATCGTGCTGCCCATGCTGGCGCCCACCGCGCAGGCCATGGGCATCGACATGGTGTGGTTCGGGATCGTCATCAGCATGAATCTGCAGACCTCCTTCCTGACGCCGCCCTTCGGCTTTTCCCTGTTCTACCTGCGGGGCGTCGCCCCGCGTGGCGTGAGCACGGCGCAGATCTACCGGGGCGTGTTGCCGTTCATCGTGATCCAGCTTATCGGTCTGGGGCTTGTGATCGCGTTCCCGCAGCTCATCCACCTTTTCGGCGACTGAGCCTCGGGGATGCACCTTGTGTCACCACGCGAGAGAGGAGAGGGACGGTAAGATGAAGATGAAACGGAGAGACTTTCTCAAGCAGGCCGGCGCCGGGGCGGCCGCCGGCGCGGGGATCACGGCGGCGCCCTACGTGCATGCCGCGCCTCCCCGGCTGCGCTGGCGGATGGCGACCAGCTGGCCGGTCAGTCTGGACACCATCTACGGCGGAGCCAAGTTGGTCGCCGAGCGCGTCCGCGAACTGACCGGCGGGCGCTTCAGCATCCGGCCCTATGCGGGAGGGGAGATCGTCGGCGGCCTGCAGGTCCTCGACGCGGTCTCCAACGGCACGGTGGAGATGGGCCACACGGCCTCCTACTACTACATCGGCAAACTCCCGACCCTGGCCTTCGACACCACCCTGCCGTTCGGTTTCAACGCGCGCCAGCAGTACGCGTGGCAGATGCACGCCGGCGGCAATGAGCTGCTGAACAAGGAGGTCTTCGCCGACTTCAACATCCGTTCCCTGCCGGCCGGGAACACCGGCTGTCAGATGGGGGGGTGGTTTCGCGAGCCGATCGACAACCTGCAGGCCCTGAACGGCCTCAAGATGCGCATCCCCGGTTTCGGAGGCAAGGTCATGGCACGCATGGGCGTTAACGTGCAGAACCTCGCCGCAGCGGAGATCTACCCGGCCCTGGAGCGCGGCGTGATCGGCGCGACCGAGTGGATCGGCCCCTATGACGACGAAAAACTGGGCTTCTATCGGGTCGCCAAGCACTACTACGCCCCCAGCTGGTGGGAGCCGAGCACGCAGCTGTCGCTGTACATCGGCACCAAGGCCTGGAATTCCCTGCCCAAGGAGTACCAGCAGGCGGTGCAGACGGCGGCGGCCGAGGCCAATCAGGACATGCTCGCGAAGTACGATGCCCGCAACCCGCAGGCCTTGAAGCGCCTGCTCGACAAGGGCGTGAAGGTGGAGACCTTCAGCAAGGACATTATGCGGGCGGCCCAGGGCCACGCCAACGACATCTTCGACGAGCTCAAGAAGAAAGAGCCGACCTGGCGCAAGGTCTTCGACGAGTGGGTGAAATTCCGCAACACGGAATGGGCCTGGTTCAACGCCAACGAGATGCAGTATCAGAACTTCGCCTTCCCGCAGGCCTCGCTCAAGGATCTCTGAGCAGCCGCGTCGCATCGCCCCAAGGCGGCACCCGGTCGGGGCCCAATCGGGCCCCGATTTTCTGCCGGATTTCACCGGGGCAGCGCGTGCTGCACCTCATCTCCGCCGCGGTAGACGAAAGAGGGGCTGCCTTTCGGCAACCCCTTGGCTGTTTGGTGGGGCGGCGGCACCCGAAAACGGAGAATAACACCCGGAAAAATCACTGTAATGCGGCGGCGTAATCGCGTGGATTGCTCCCTCGTGTTCATGCTTTCTCGAACGATAGCCGCCACTTCGTCGGCGGCCTGAATCTGTAACAGGGCGCCGGTCGGAGCAGGGGCCGGTTACCGGGAAACGCCAAGGAAAGAAGACGGAAGAAGTAGCGCGGGAGGGGGCGCCGTCCCCTCGCCCGGAGGCCCCTGGCGCTGTCTCGGGCCGCGCTAAACGAGGTCCGCCCCCGTGGTACGACATCCAGGCTCCAATTGCCTGGTGTGGTTCACCCAGGGGCGGAAAACACGAAACCGGAGCGAACCCGGTCCGGCCAATCCCGGCAATCGACCCCGCTTTGCCAGGCGCCCCCTGCAACAAGACCGGGAGGGAGACCCTGCAAACGCGCGCGGACGGCAAAGTATCGTCTCCCCCGAAACGTCCGTCAAGACAGCGGATAGTGAGCAGAAATGGGACCATCCTCGGCTGAACGGTCCGCCGGGGTCCACCCGCCGCAGGGGATACCAAGCGCGAGCGCGACATCCAGCGCCGCGCGATCAACGCCGGTTTGACCGCCAGATACGATCTTTTTCAAAGGGATTGCGGCTCATGCATTCCCACGACAGTATTGTCCAGCGCCGGCTAGTCGAAATCTCCAGCATAGACTACCACTTGTGCCTCAGCCCAAAGTCATGAGCCATTTCTGCGAGTGAAGCCCGCACGAAAGCATCATGCGCCGCGGTCAGCCGCTCAAAGGTCCGCCAGTGCATCTTCCAGCCTTGGCCGCTGAGGAGACCCGGCTCCCATCCCAGCACGTCCCTGGGCCATTGAACCCGGCGGTGTGCCACCGACGCGGATCGCCGCCCTTTGCCGGGAGCGGGACGAAAAAGGGCTACAAGGCAGAGGCTTGAGAGAGAAATGGGAGGGGCGGCAAGTGTCGCTCACGGTCTTCCGCGCCGGACCGCGTGTCCTCTCGCGGCATTCGCGCATCCGTACATCCTGCGCACCATCGAACCCGAACGCGGGTCCGCATCTCCGCCGCCGCAGACGAAAAAGGGGCTGCCTGTCGGCAACCCCTTGTTTGTTTGGTGGAGGCGGCGGGAATCGAACCCGCGTCCGCAAATGCTCCGCCCTCGGATCTACATGCTTAGCCGAATCTATTGTATTTAACCGGCTGCTGCCCGACCGGCAGGGCGTGCAGACGGCGATCCCAGTGAGGTTTTAACGGTTCGGCCCTGGGCCAGCCTCCCCGCGAGCTTGTGAGAGTCGACGCCTGATGATGGACGCACAAGCACGGCTCCAGTCAGACGGCACCCTACCGGGTTTTACGCGGCGAGTGCGTAGTTGTCGTCGTTGGCAACTATGAGAGTTGCAGCGTGATTAACGAGGTCACTGCACCTCGGCATGCACCTTGGGTTTCACGATCTGCGTCGAAGCCAGGTCGCCCCCTCGGTCGTACACTAAGACGCGCCAATGCTAGCAGAAGTTCCCCCGCCGGCGGTAGGGCTTGGGCCAATGAAAACGGATTAGCGGGTCTTCTCCAGGCGCTGCCTCTCGCGCTGCCAATCGCGCTCGCGCTCGGTGGCGCGTTTGTCGTGCTCTTTCTTGCCCTTCGCCAGGCTGATCTCCACCTTGGCGCGGCCGCGCTTCCAGTACATGGCCGTGGGGACGATGGCGTAGCCCTTGCGCTCGGCGGCCCCGATCAGCTTGTCGATTTCCTGCCTGTGCAACAACAGCTTACGGGTTCGGCTCGGGTCCGGATGGATGTGGGTAGAGGCCTCGGGCAGGGGGGTGATCAGCGAGCCGAACAGCCAGGCCTCCGCGTCCTTGAGCAGTACATAGCTGTCGCGCAGCTGGATACGGCCGGCACGCAGAGCCTTGACCTCCCAGCCTTCCAGCGCCAGCCCCGCCTCGAAGCGGTCCTCCAGCGCAAAGTCGTGCCGCGCCTTCTTGTTGAGCGCGATGGTGCTGGATGCGGTCCCCTTGCCCGATTTCTTCTGTTTCGCCATGCCGCGGATTCTACCCGATGCGGGGCTCCCCGTCCTGCCGCCGCCGTGTTGAGCCGCCTGCGGATTTGGTCGACAATGCCCCGGAAAACGACAACAAACGCAGGGGATTGCATCACATGCGTAAATCGATGCACGGGCAATGGTCTTCGCGCTGGGCCTTCGTGCTCGCGGCGACCGGCTCTGCCGTTGGGCTGGGCAATATCTGGAAATTCCCCTACATAACGGGCGAATACGGCGGGGGTGCCTTCGTCCTGGTCTATCTGCTGTGCGTGGCCGGCATCGGCGTGCCGATCATGATGTCCGAGATCCTGCTGGGCCGGCGGGGGCGCCAGAGCCCGGTGAACACCATGTACACCCTGGCCCTGGAGGCCGGCCGCAGCCCGCTCTGGCAGGTCATCGGCTGGCTGGGCGTGGTGGCCGGTTTCCTCATCCTTTCCTATTACAGTGTCATCGCCGGCTGGGCGCTGGCGTATGTGTTTCGCACCGGGGCGGGCATGTTCGACGGGGCGACCGCGGACGGGGTGCAGAATATCTTTGCCGCCCTGGTGGCCGACCCCGAGCGTCTCATCGCCTGGCACACGCTGTTCATGGCGATGACGGTAGTCGTCGTGGCGCGCGGGGTGAGCGGCCTGGAGGGCGCGGTGCGCTACCTGATGCCGGGGCTGTTCATCCTGCTGCTGCTGATGGTGGGCTACGCAATGAACACCGGAGAGTTCGGGCGTGGGGTGGGCTTCCTGTTCCGGCCCGACTTCCACGCCCTGTTTCATCAGATGGATGCGGCCGGAAACGAATACTTCACCTGGGAGGGCGTGTTGGCGGCAATGGGGCAGGCCTTCTTTACATTGAGCCTGGGAATGGGCGCCATCATGGCCTACGGCTCCTACCTCCCGGAGCACGCCTCTATCGCCCGCACCACGTTCGCCATCGCCGGGGCCGACACCCTGGTGGCAATCCTGGCGGGGATGGCCATCTTCCCCATCGTGTTCGCCAACGGGCTGCAGCCCTCGGCGGGCGCGGGGCTCATTTTTCAGACCCTGCCGCTTGCCTTCGGGCACATGCCCGGCGGGGCCTTCTTCGGTGCGATCTTCTTCGTCCTGCTCGTGTTCGCCGCCTGGACCTCGGCGATCTCCATTATCGAGCCGGCCGTCGCCTGGTTGGTCGAGAACCGGGGCATGAAGCGGGCCGCGGCGGCGCTGTTCGCCGGCGTCCTGGCGTGGGCGCTCGGGCTGCTCACCGTCTTCTCCTTTAACATCTGGGCGGATTTCACGCCCCTCGGCGCTCTCGAGCTGTTCCGCGACAAGACCGTTTTCGACCTGCTCGACTTTCTCACAGCGAATATCATGTTGCCTGTCGGCGGGCTTCTCATCGCGCTGTTTGCCGGCTGGATGATGCGCCGCGAGGCGAGTCGTGACGAACTCGAACTGGGAGCGGGCACGGCTTATCGGGCGTGGCGGATCCTGGTACGGTACGTGACCCCGGCGGCAGTGCTGATCGTGCTGCTGAATCTGCTTGGCATCCTGACGGTATGAGCCTGTGGCAAGCGTAAGCAAGAGTGCCCTCGTCCTCTACCAGCCGGCGCAGATGTTCGCGCTGGTGGACGATATCGCCACCTATCCGGACTTTTTGCCCTGGTGCCGGAGCAGTGAAATCCTGGCACGGGACCCCGACGAGGTGCGCGCGCGTATCGATATCGCCTATGGCGGTCTGCACAAGAGCTTTACCACCTGCAATCGCCTGCAGCAGGACAAGATGATCGAAATGCGCCTGGTGAAGGGGCCGTTTCGCCGCCTCGAGGGCTTCTGGCGTTTCGATGCCCTGGGCGCGGAGGGCAGCAAGGTGTCCCTGGACCTGGAGTTCGAATTCGCCAATCGCCTGCTCAGCATGACTTTCGGGCCGGTGTTCGGCCAGATCGCCAACAACATGGTGGAGGCGTTTGTGCGCCGCGCGGAGGACCTCTATGGCCGCTGACGCGCCGCGCCTTCACGTGGAGGTGGCCTATGCACGGCCCGATCAGCAGGTCGTGCTCGCCGTGGAGCTGGAGGCGGGTGCCACGGCGCGGCAGGCCGTGGAGCGCTCCGGCCTGCTGGACGATTTCCCGGAAATCGAGCTGGGAACGCGCAACAAGTTGGGGGTGTTCGGCAAGCTGGTGAAGCCGGAGGCGGCGTTGCGGGAGGGCGATCGCGTGGAGGTCTACCGCCCCCTCATTGCCGATCCCAAGGAGGTGCGCCGGCGGCGTGCGGCCGAGGGCAAGAAGACCGGCAAAGGCGGCGGCCGCGCCGAGGGCGAGTGAGCCCCGCACGCACCGCGTGCGCTTCAGGGCAGCTTGACCCCTTCGCCCGGTTGGATGCGGGCCAGGCGATCGCCTGCGAACAGCAGGGTGAGGCGACGGCGCTTGCTCACATTGCCGCTGCCGTCGCGCAGCAGGTAGACGTAGTCCCAGCGGTCCGAGTGGAAGGGGTCGCGCAGCAGCGGCGTGCCCATGAGGAACACCACCTGCTGCTTGTCCATCCCCGTGTGCAGGCGCGCCACGTCCTTCTGGTCGATGACGTTCCCTTGCTGGACCTCCAGCCGGTAGATGGAGCAGCCGCCGAGGGCCGCGGCCAATAGGATAATGAGAAGTTTTCGCATCTAAAGACGAGTTCGGATTATAATTGCTGCCGCGCATCATACTGCATCGGCGAGCGGATTGAACACGTGGAAACCCAGGATTTGAAAAAGGCCGGCCTCAAGGCCACGCTGCCACGGGTCAAGATCCTCCATATTTTGGAGACTCAGGACGCCCGGCACATGAGCGCCGAGGACGTCTACAAGGCCCTGCTCGAAGGTGGTGAAGAGGTGGGTCTCGCGACGGTCTATCGCGTGCTGACGCAGTTCGAGGCCGCCGGCCTGGTGACGCGGCATCACTTCGAGGGCGGCCACTCGGTGTTCGAGCTCAACCAGGGCGAGCACCACGACCATATCCTGTGCGTGAAGTGCGGCCGGGTCGACGAGTTCGTCGACGAGATCATCGAGGATCGCCAGCGACTGATCGCCGAGCAGACGGGCTACGCCATGACCGACCACTCCCTGTACATCTACGGTATCTGCGCCGCCTGCCAGAAGGCCACCCGCCGCGACTGAACACGGGCCCGCCCTGTTTAGCCGGCCTGCGCCCGTTCTATCATCTCGCGTGCGTGGGACAGCGTCTGGTCGGTGATCTTCAGCCCGCCCAGCATCCGGGCAATCTCGTCCGTGCGCTCCTCGGCCGTGAGCCGCTGAATGCGGGTGAGCGTATTGGCCGCCTCACTGCGCTTGCTCACCTGCAGGTGATGATGACCCAGGGCCGCGACCTGCGGCAGATGGGTGACGCACAGCACCTGGCGGCGCTCGCCGAGCTCGCGCAGCAGGCGGCCCACGATCTCCGCCACTGCACCGCCGATGCCCACGTCCACCTCGTCGAACACCAGGCTGGGGATGCGCGTGTTCTGCGCGCCCACCACCTGGATGGCGAGACTGATGCGGGAGAGCTCGCCGCCCGAGGCCACCTTGGCCAGCGGGCGCAGCGGCTGGCCCGCATTGGCGGTGACGGTGAATTCGGGCCGCTCCAGGCCGGTGAGGGAATAGCTGTCCTCGTCGAGCGCATGCAGCGCCACCTCGAAGCGGCCGCCGGCCATGCCCAGCTCCTGCATCCGCTCGGTGACCGCCTTGGACAGGGCGGCGGCCGCCTTGCGGCGCCCACTGCCCAGTTTCTTGGCCAGTTTTTGGTACGCGGCGGCGGCCGCCTCGATGTCGTCTTGGAGCCGGCCGGAGCGGCTGTCGGCGGACTCCAGCGCCTCGAGCTCGGTGCTGAGTTCGGGCAGCAGGGCGGCCAGGGAGTCGGGGGCGATATGGTGCTTGCGGGCGAGCTCGTGCAGGGTGGAGATGCGTTCTTCCACCAGCGCGAGCCGCTCTGGATCGAGCTCGAGGCCATCGAGGTAATGGCGCAGGTCGCCGGCGGCCTCCTTCACCTGGATGGTGGCGCTCGCCAGCATTTCCACGACGCCGTTCAGGCTGGCGTCGAGCTCGGTGAGGTCTTCCAGATCGGCACCGACCCGCGACAGCAGGGCTGCCACGGCGGCCTCGTCCGACTCGTACAGCAGGCCCAGCGCCCGTTCGCCGGTCTGGAGCAGGCGCGCGCCATTGGCCAGTCGGCCGTGCTCCTGCTCCAGCGCCGCCCATTCCCCCGCCTCGGGGGCGGCCTTTTCCAGCTCCCCGACCTGGAAGCGCAGCAGTTCCAGACGGGCCTCGCGCTCGGCGCCGGCGGTGCGCAGCCGCTCGAGCTCCTCGCGCAGCTCGCGCCAGCGGTGATGGGCGCGGGCCACCTGCGCGGCGAGGTCACCGTGGCCGGCGAAATCGTCCAGGAGCTGGCGCTGCACGTCCCGCCGCAACAGCGATTGGTGTTCGTGCTGCCCGTGCAGGTCCACCAGCATCTCGCCCAGCTCACGCAGGGATTGCACGGGCGAGGGCTGGCCGTTGATATAGGCGCGCGAGCCCCCGCCGCCGCTCACGGTGCGGCGGATGATGCACTCCCCGTCGGCGTCGAGCTCGCGCTGCGCGAGCCAGGCGGCGGCCTCGGGCAGCGCCGCGATGTCGAAGCTGACCGTGATCTCCGCCCGCTCGCAGCCCTGGCGTACCACGCCGCTGTCGGCGCGATCGCCAAGCGCGAGGCCCAGCGCGTCGAGCAGGATGGACTTGCCGGCGCCGGTCTCACCGGTGAGCACCGTCAGCCCCGCCTGGAGCTCCAGCGTCAGGGCATCGACGATGGCGAAATTGCGGATCTGGATGTGCGTGAGCATCGCGGCCTGGCTTGGTTGTTATGGGCCGGTCAAGGGTGCGTGCCCCAGCGCAGCTTGGCACGCAGGATCTCGAAATGGTCGTGGTTCTTCGGGTGGATCAGCCGCACACAGCGCCGGTGGCGCCGGATGCGGATGCGATCCCCCGACACCAGTCCCAGGTTGATCTGCCCGTCGCAGGTCACCTGGGCGCGGGCGTGTGGGGCGTCGCTGACCACGATCTCTATGGCGCTGTCGGCGGCAAAGACGATCGGTCGATTGCTCATCGTGTGCGGGCAGATCGGCACCAGCACCATGGCGTCCAGCGTCGGCTGCAGGATGGGCCCGCCCCCGGAGAGGGCGTAGGCCGTGGAGCCCGTGGGGGTCGACACGATCAGCCCGTCGGAGCGTACCGTGGCCACGTAGCGCCCGTCGATGTAGGTCTCGGTCTCGATCATGCGCGCCACTTCCCACTTGTGGATGACCACGTCGTTCAGGGCCTCGCTCTCGCTGAGCGCTTCCCCCTCGTGGATCACCGTGGTGTGCAGCAGCAGGCGTTCCTCTTCCTGGAACTCTCCGGCGAGGATCTCCTCGAGGCGCGCCGCCATGTCGGCCGGCGAGATGTCCACCAGGAAGCCGAGCCGGCCCAGGTTCAGCCCCAGCAGTGCCACGTCGCAGTCGGCGAGGCTGCGGGCGGCGTTGAGCAGCGTGCCGTCGCCGCCGACGACGATCGCCAGCTCGCAGGTCTCGCCGATGCGGCGACGGCTGGCCGTGGGCAGCCCGTGATCGGGGATCACCGCGGCCGTGCTCTCGTCGAGCACCACCTCGCGCTGGCGTTCATGGAGGAATGCCGCGAGGGCCGAAATGGTCGTGCCGATACCGGGGTCACCGAATTTTCCGATGAGGCCGATAGTATTGAAAAGCTGTGGCATAGGGGTCTCCGACCGGCAGAAAGTATCATGTCGGCCAAGACCCGCCAACAGAATTGCGCCGGGTTGACACCCCCGCAAGTCGTATTGATAATTTGATTTAGCACTCTTTGCTGTAGAGTGCTAACCGATCCCAGCACGCGCCTCACTGGCGCCAAGGCAGAGCACGTCGTGGCAAAGCAGCAGCATCCGATCATCAGCGAGCGGGCCTTGCACCTGTTCCGGGCGCTCGTGGAGCGCTATATACGCGAGGGGCAGCCCGTGGGGTCGCGCACCCTGGCGCGCGACGCCGAGCTCGAGCTCAGCCCGGCGACGGTGCGCAACGTGATGTCCGACCTCGAGGAGCTCGGGCTGTTGTGCGCACCCCACACCTCGGCGGGGCGCATCCCCACGGCCAAGGGCTATCGTCTGTTCGTCGACTCCTTGTTGCAGGTGCGCAGCCTGCGGGAGGCGGAGGTCGAGCGCATCAAGGCCCAGCTCGACCCGGACGCGAGCACCGACCGGCTGCTGGAGAACGCCTCCTCGCTGCTCTCCGACGTCACCCGGCTGGCGGGGGTGGTGATGCTGCCCTTCCGCGATCAGCTGGCGTTTCGCCATGTGGAGTTTCTGCCCCTGAGCGGCAACCGCGTGCTGGTCATCACGGTGATCAATGAGCGGGAGGTGCAGAACCACATCATTCACACCCAGCGCGCGTATTCCAAGTCCGACCTGGAGCAGGCCGCCAACTACCTGAATTGCCATTTCGCCGGCAAGAACCTGCAGGCGGTGCGCGAATCGCTGGTCAGCGAGATGCAGGACGCGCGCGAGCGCATGAACCAGTTGATGATGAGCGTCATCGAGACAGCGAACCAGCTGTTCGGCGAGGGCCATCGCGAGCCGCCCGACAAGGACTATGTGCTGGCGGGCGAGACCAATCTGATGAGCTATGCCGAGATGAGCGATGTGGAGAAGCTGCGTCAGCTCTTTGAGGCCTTCAACACCAAGCGCGATATTCTGCACCTTCTCGATCAATGTCTTAGCACGCGAGAGGTGCAAATCTTCATCGGCGAGGAGTCCGGCTACGAGGTGCTGGGCGAGTGCTCGGTGGTCACCGCCCCCTACAAGGTCGACGGCGAGGTGCTCGGCGTGCTCGGCGTCATTGGCCCCACCCGCATGGCCTACGACCGCGTCATCCCCATCGTCGACGTCACTGCCCGATTGCTCGGCTCGGCCTTGAAGGCCCTCTAGGCGCCCCCATATCCAATGCACGGAATCCGTGATCGCCCGCGATTGCGGGCGTGGTCAACCATTTGTGGAGAAACCATGAGCAAAGACGAGCAGCGCAACAAGCCGCAGGCCGAAGAGCAACCCCGGGAGGGGGTGGTGGAGACCGGCCCCGAGGCCGAGGAGCCCGCGGGCGGTGAGGCCGCATTACCGGCGGAGCTGGAACAGGCGCAGCAGAAGGCCGCCGAGCACTGGGAACAGCTGCTGCGCGCCCGCGCGGAGATGGAGAACCTGCGCCGCCGCAGCGAGCGCGAGCTGGAGAATGCCCACAAGTACGCCATCGAGCGCTTCGCTCGGGAGCTGCTGCCGGTCAAGGACAGCCTGGAGATGGGGCTGGAGGCCGCCCGCAGCGAAGGCTCGGGCTCGGAGAAGCTCATCGAGGGCACCGAGCTCACCCTCAAGATGCTGCACTCGGCCCTGGAGAAGTTCGGCGTGCGCGAGATCGACCCCGCCGGCGAGCCCTTCAATCCGGAACTGCACCAGGCCATGTCCATGGCCGAGAGCGTGGAGCAGGCCCCCAATTCGGTCTTGCACGTGATGCAAAAGGGTTATCTGCTCAATGACCGGCTGATCCGCCCCGCGATGGTGGTGGTCGCCAGGGCGGCCGGGACCGAACCCGGACAGAAAGTGGACGAACAGGCTTGAAAGCCGTGAGCTTGCCCCCACCTAGAGGGGCAACGGTCCCGCAGCGCGGGCACAAGGATTCGATGCAAACCAGCAATCGGGAGAGGATTTGAGATGGGCAAGATTATCGGAATCGACCTGGGTACGACGAACTCCTGCGTCGCGATCATGGAGGGTGGTCAGCCCCGGGTGATTGAAAATGCGGAAGGGGCGCGCACCACCCCCTCGGTGGTGGCCTACACCGAGGACGAGGAGGTCCTGGTCGGCCAGGCGGCCAAGCGCCAGGCGGTCACCAACCCCCACAACACCCTGTACGCCATCAAGCGCCTGATCGGCCGAAAGTTCCAGGACAACGAGGTCCAGAAGGACATCAAGCTGGTCCCCTACAAGATCGTCAAGGCGGACAACGGCGATGCCTGGGTGGAGGCCAAGGGCAACAAGATGGCCGCGCCGGAGGTGTCCGCGCGCGTCCTCATGAAGATGAAGAAGACGGCCGAGGACTATCTGGGCGAGGAGGTCACCGAGGCGGTGATCACCGTGCCGGCCTATTTCAACGACTCGCAGCGTCAGGCCACCAAGGACGCGGGCAAGATCGCCGGCCTGGACGTCAAGCGCATCATCAACGAGCCCACCGCCGCGGCGCTCGCCTATGGCATGGACAAGAAGCGTGGCGACCGCAAGGTGGCGGTGTACGACCTGGGCGGCGGCACCTTCGACATCTCCATCATCGAGATCGCCGACGTCGATGGCGAGCACCAGATCGAGGTGCTGGCGACCAATGGCGACACCTTCCTCGGCGGCGAGGACTTCGACAACCGCCTGATCGACTACCTGGCCCAGGAGTTCAAGAAGGAGCAGGGCATCGACCTGCACAACGACCCGCTGGCCATGCAGCGCCTCAAGGAGGCGGCCGAGAAGGCCAAGATCGAGCTGTCCTCGGCCCAGCAGACCGATGTGAACCTGCCCTACATCACGGCGGACGCCAGCGGGCCGAAGCACCTCAACGTGAAGGTCACCCGCGCCAAGCTCGAGTCGCTGGTCGAGGAGCTGGTCAGCCGTACCGTGGAGCCGTGTCGCATCGCGCTCAAGGACGCGGGGCTGTCGGCTTCCGAGGTGGACGACGTCATCCTGGTGGGCGGCCAGACGCGCATGCCCAAGGTGCAGGAGACGGTCAAGGACTTCTTCGGCAAGGAGCCGCGCAAGGACGTCAATCCCGACGAGGCGGTCGCGGTCGGCGCGGCCATCCAGGGCGGCGTGCTCGGCGGGGACGTCAAGGACGTGCTGCTGCTCGACGTCACCCCGCTGTCGCTGGGCATCGAGACCCTCGGCGGCGTGATGACCAAGCTGATCGACAAGAACACCACGATCCCGACCAAGGCCTCGCAGGTGTTCTCCACGGCCGACGACAACCAGACGGCGGTCACGGTGCACGTCCTGCAGGGCGAGCGCGATGTGGCGACAGGCAACAAGTCGCTGGGCCGCTTCGACCTGGCCGACATCCCGCCGGCCCCGCGCGGGGTGCCGCAGATCGAGGTCACCTTCGACATCGACGCCAACGGCATCCTCAATGTGTCGGCCAAGGACAAGGCCACCGGCAAGGAGCAGTCCATCGTCATCAAGGCCTCCAGCGGCCTGAGCGACGACGAGATCGACCGCATGGTCAAGGACGCCGAGGCGCACTCGGCCGAGGATAAGAAGTTCCAGGAGCTGGTGCAGGTGCGCAACACGGCGGACAACATGATCCACGCCACGCGCAAGTCCATGAAGGACATGGAAGGCAAGCTCGAGGAGGGCGAGAAGTCCAAGATCGAGGAGGCTATCAAGGCGCTGGAAGAGGCCATGAAGGGCGACGACAAGGATGCCATCGAGACCAAGACCCAGGCGCTGGCGGAGGCCTCGGGCGAGATGGCCCAGCGGATGTATGCCGAGCAGGCCAAGGCCGGCGAGGGCGCGGAAGCCGGCGCCCAGGCGGGTGCGCAGCAGGAGAGCGCGGCCGGCGGCGAGGACGTGGTCGATGCCGAGTTCGAGGAAGTCAAGGAAGACAAGAAGTAAGCAGCCGTGCTGTTGCGGCGCGTCCTGCGGGGCGCGCCGTGTCCCGGGCAACGACAGGCGCGGCGGCACCGCGCCTGTCGTTGTGTTATAAAGCGGCCGGGCCGCCGACCGGCGGCGCGGCCACAGTTGAGCAGACGCGCGAACCATGTCGAAGCGGGATTTCTATGACGTCCTGGGCCTTCAGAAGAACGCGAGTGAGGCGGAGATCAAGAAGGCGTTCCGCCGGCTCGCGATGAAGCACCATCCGGATCGCAATCCGGGGGACGAAGAGGCCGAGGCCAAGTTCAAGGAGGCCAAAGAGGCCTTCGAGGTACTCAGCGATGCACGCAAGCGCGCCGCCTACGATCAGTTCGGCCATGCCGGCGTAGACCCCTCCGCCGGGGCCGGCGGGGGCTTCGGCGGCTTTGGCGGCGGCGGGGCGAGCTTCAGCGACATCTTTGGGGATGTCTTCGGTGACATCTTCGGTGGGGCCGGGGCGCGCGGCGCCGGCGGCGCACGCGTCTTCCGCGGCGCGGACCTGCGCTACAACCTCGAGCTCAGCCTCGAGGATGCCGTGCACGGGACGAGCGTCAAGATCCGCGTCCCCACCATGGCCGAATGCGCAGAGTGCGGCGGCAGCGGCGCCCGCAAGGGCTCGCAGCCCAGCACCTGCACCACCTGTGGCGGCCATGGACAAGTGCGCATGCAGCAGGGCTTCTTCTCGCTGCAGCAGACCTGCCCGCGCTGTCACGGCACTGGCAGCATGATCTCCGACCCTTGCCCGGGTTGCCGCGGCGAAGGGCGGGTGCAGACACACAAGAACCTCTCGGTGCGGGTGCCCCCCGGGGTGGACACCGGCGATCGCATCCGCCTGGCGGGGGAGGGCGAGGCCGGCCAGAATGGCGGCCCGCCCGGCGACCTCTACGTGCAGATCGCGGTGCGCCCGCATGCGATCTTCACGCGTGAGGGCGACGATCTGTATGCCGAGGTACCCATCAGCATCGTCACCGCGGCCCTGGGCGGGGAGCTCGAGGTGCCGACGCTGGACGGCCGCGTGAAGCTCAAGGTGCCGGCCGAGACGCAGACCGGAAAGCTTTTTCGCATGCGCGGCAAGGGCGTGCAGTCGGTGCGCTCCAGTCACGTCGGCGACCTGCTGTGCCGGGTCGTCGTGGAGACGCCGGTCAATCTGTCGCGCCCTCAGAGGGAACTGCTCGAGCAGCTCGAACAGACCATGGAGGGGGCGAAGCACAGCCCCCGGCACAAATCCTGGCTGGACGGGGTCAAACAGTTCTTCGAAGACATGAAGTTCTGAAGCGGACGCCGGGGCGCCTCGCGCGCCAAGACCGGAGAACGAGAAGAGGTCGATGACGAGAATCGCAATCAGCGGCGCGGCCGGACGCATGGGCCGCACCCTCATCCAGGCGGCCGAGCAGGCCGACGGCATCGAACTCGGGGCTGCGCTCGAGCGGCCCGGGAGCGATGCCGTCGGGATGGATGCCGGCACCCTGGCGGGGCTGCCCGCCTGCGGCGTGCAGGTCGGCGACGATCTGCGCGCGGCGGTCGCTGACTTCGACGTACTGGTGGACTTCACCCGGCCGGAAGTCAGCGAGGCCAATCTTGCCGTGTGCCGCGCGGCGGGCAAGCGCATGGTCATCGGCACCACCGGACTCGGCGAGGCGCAGCGCGCCGCCATTGCCGAGGCCGGGGCGGCGATCGGCATCGTCTTCGCCCCCAACATGAGCGTCGGGGTCAATCTGGCCCTGCGCCTGATCGAGACGGCGGCCCGGGTGCTCGCCGACGATTTCGACGTGGAGATCATCGAGGCGCACCACCGCCACAAGATCGATGCCCCCTCCGGCACCGCGCTGCGCATGGGCGAGGTGATCGCCGACGCTTTGGGCCGTGACCTCAAGGACTGTGCGCTCTACGGTCGCGAGGGTCAGACCGGGCCGCGCGAGCGCCGCACGATTGGCTTCGAGACCATTCGGGGCGGCGACATCGTCGGCGATCACACGGTTCTGTTCGCCGGCCTGGGAGAGCGGCTGGAGATTACCCACAAGGCGTCGAGCCGGATGACGTTCGCCAGCGGCGCCATGCGCGCGGCCCGCTGGATCGTGGCGCGGGACCAGGGGGTGTTCGACATGCAGGATGTGTTGGGGCTCCGGGACGCCTGATCGCCGCCAAGTCGCGGATCGGGTGCCTTGCCGCCGGTTGGGATGGCCTTTTCCGGCTGGCATGCTTCGAGTACAATTCGGCGGGTACGCTCCCTAGTGCGAGTTTCCGCCGCAGCGGGGTGGGTCCCACACGGACCCATCCCGCTTTGCGCATGTATAAGTGGAGGCCAGCTTGACCCATACTGCGCTGCTTGCCCTCGAAGATGGAACGGTATTCCATGGCGAGTCCATCGGCATTGACGGACGGACGGTCGGGGAGGTCGTGTTCAACACGGCCATGACCGGCTACCAGGAAATCCTGACCGACCCCTCCTACAGCAAGCAGATCGTCACCCTGACCTATCCCCACATTGGCAATGTGGGCATCAATCCCGAAGACACCGAATCGCGCGGCGTCATGGCCAGCGGCCTGGTGATTCGCGACCTGCCGCGCACCGTGAGCAACTGGCGCGCACAGATGTCGCTGGGCGAGTACCTCAAGGCGCAGGGCGTGGTGGCGATCGCCGGCATCGACACGCGCAAGCTCACCCGCATCCTGCGCGACAAGGGCGCCCAGAACGGCTGCATCCTCGCCGGTCCCGACATCGAGGCGCAGGCCGCCCTGGCCGCGGCGCGCGAGTTCCCCGGCCTGCAGGGCATGGATCTGGCGAAGGTGGTCAGCACCAGCGAAATCTACCCCTGGGTGCACGGGACCTGGGCGCTGGAGGGCGGTGTGCCCGAGCCGCCGCAGCCTCTCGAGGAGCATCTGCCGTATCACGTGGTCGCCTACGATTACGGGATCAAGCACAACACCCTGCGCATGCTGGTCGACCGCGGCTGTCGCATCACGGTGGTGCCCGCGCAGACGCCCGCCGAAGAGGTGCTGGCCATGCACCCCGACGGGGTCTACCTGTCGAACGGCCCGGGCGATCCGGAGCCCTGCACCTACGCCATCGAGGCCATTGCCGCCATCGTGGACCGGGGCATCCCCCTGTTCGGCATCTGTCTGGGCCATCAGCTCCTCGGGCTGGCGAGCGGCGCGCGCACGATCAAGATGAAGTTCGGCCACCACGGGGCCAACCACCCGGTGGTCGATCTCGACAGCCGGCGGGTGATGATCACCTCGCAGAATCACGGTTTCGCCGTGGACGAGGACACGCTGCCGGCGAACCTGCGCGCCACCCACCGCTCCCTGTTCGACGGCTCGCTGCAGGGCGTGCACCGCACCGATCGGCCGGCCTTCAGCTTCCAGGGCCACCCCGAGGCGAGCCCCGGCCCGCACGACGTGGCGCCCTTGTTCGACCACTTCATCGCGCTGATCGAGGAGCATCGCAGCGGGCGCGCGTCCGGCTCCGCAGCGCGCAACCTGTAATCGCAACCGACCCCTATGCCCAAGCGTACCGACATCCAGAGCATCCTCATCATCGGAGCGGGACCGATCATCATCGGTCAGGCCTGCGAGTTCGACTATTCCGGCGCCCAGGCCTGCAAGGCGCTGCGCGAGGAGGGCTACCGGGTCATCCTGGTGAACTCCAACCCGGCCACCATCATGACCGACCCGGAGATGGCCGATGCCACCTACATCGAGCCGGTGCACTGGCAGACGGTGGCGCGCATCATCGAGAAGGAGCGCCCCGACGCGCTGCTGCCCACCATGGGCGGACAGACCGCGCTGAACTGCGCCCTGGATCTGGTGCGCGAGGGCGTGCTCGAGAAATACGGTGTGGAGATGATCGGCGCCTCGCGCGAGGCCATCGACAAGGCCGAGGACCGCGAGCAGTTTCGCCAGACGATGAAGAAGATCGGCCTGGACACGCCGCGCGCGGGCGTGGCGCACAGCCTGGAAGAGGCCATGCAGGTCCAGGCCCAGGTGGGCTTTCCCTCCATCATCCGGCCCTCGTTCACCCTGGGCGGCTCGGGCGGGGGCATCGCCTACAACAAGGAAGAGTTTCTCGAGATCTGCGAGCGCGGGCTCGACCTCTCGCCGACCAATGAGCTGCTGATCGAGGAGTCGGTCATCGGCTGGAAAGAGTTCGAGATGGAGGTGG
The DNA here is from genome assembly GCA_963779865.1 of uncultured Gammaproteobacteria bacterium. Taxonomy (GTDB): domain Bacteria; phylum Pseudomonadota; class Gammaproteobacteria; order CAVZZX01; family CAVZZX01; genus CAVZZX01. The sequence goes on from CAVZZX010000003.1 coordinate 381,450, forward strand.
TGCGCGACCGGGCCGACAACTGCATCATCATCTGTTCCATCGAGAACATGGATGCGATGGGCGTGCATACCGGCGACTCGATCACCGTGGCGCCGGCGCAGACGCTCACGGACAAGGAATACCAGATCATGCGCGACGCCTCGCTGGCGGTGCTGCGCGAGATTGGTGTGGAGACCGGCGGCTCGAACGTGCAGTTCGCCATCAATCCCGAGAACGGGCGCATGATCATCATCGAGATGAACCCGCGTGTGTCCCGTTCCTCGGCGCTCGCCTCCAAGGCCACCGGTTTCCCGATCGCCAAGGTCGCGGCCAAGCTGGCGGTCGGCTACACGCTCGACGAGCTGCGCAACGAGATCACCGGCGGCGCGACACCGGCCTCCTTCGAGCCGAGCATCGACTACGTGGTGACCAAGATCCCGCGCTTCACCTTCGAGAAGTTCCCGAAGGCGCAGCCGCGGCTGACCACGCAGATGAAGTCGGTGGGCGAGGTGATGGCCATCGGCCGCAGCTTCCAGGAATCCTTGCAGAAGGCGCTGCGCGGGCTGGAGACCGGCATCGACGGTTTTACCGAGATCGTGGACCTGGAGGCGGACAATGCCCTGGAGGTCATCGGCCATGAGCTGCGCTCGCCCGGACCGGAGCGGATCCGCTATCTCGGAGATGCCTTTCGGGCGGGCATGAGCCTGCAGCAGGTGCATGAGCAGTCGCACATCGATCCCTGGTTTCTCTCCGCCGTGGAGGAGATCATCGACGCCGAGCGCGGGCTCGCCCGCTGCGCTCTGCAGGATGTGGATGCCGCGCGCATGCGCCGCCTCAAGCGTCTGGGCTTCTCCGATTCGCGTCTGGCACGGCTGCTGGCGGTCGGCGAATCCCAGGTGCGTGCGCATCGTCACGGCCTTGGCATCCGCCCCGTCTACAAGCGCGTGGACACCTGCGCGGCCGAGTTCGCCACCTCGACCGCCTACATGTATTCCACCTACGAGGACGAGTGCGAGGCCGCGCCCAGCGATCGGCAGAAGATCATGGTGCTGGGCGGGGGGCCCAACCGCATCGGCCAGGGCATCGAGTTCGACTACTGCTGCGTTCACGCCGCCCAGGCCATGCGCGAGGACGGCTACGAGACCATCATGGTCAACTGCAATCCCGAGACGGTGTCGACCGACTACGACACCTCCGACCGGCTCTACTTCGAACCGCTCACGCTGGAAGACGTGCTGGAGATCATCGCCGTCGAGCACCCCAAGGGCGTGATCGTGCAGTACGGCGGGCAGACGCCGCTCAAGCTCGCCCGTGATCTGGAGGCGGCGGGGGCGCCGATCATCGGCACCACCCCCGACAGCATCGATCTGGCCGAGGATCGCGAGCGTTTCCAGCAACTGCTCACCAAGCTCGAGCTGCGCCAGCCGCCCAACCGCACGGCGCGCACCGAAGAGCAGGCGGTGCGCCTGGCCGACGAGATCGGCTATCCGCTGGTGGTGCGGCCCTCCTATGTGCTGGGCGGGCGCGCCATGGAGATCGTCTACAATGAGCACGAACTGATCCGCTACATGCGCAGCGCCGTGGAGGTCTCCAACGCCTCGCCGGTGCTGCTCGATCGCTTCCTCGACGATGCCATCGAGGTGGATGTCGACGCCATCAGTGACGGCCGCGAAGTGGTCATCGGCGGCATCATGGAGCACATCGAGCAGGCCGGGGTCCATTCGGGCGACTCGGCCTGTTCACTGCCGCCCTACAGCCTGTCGGCACCGGTCCAGGACGAGTTGCGCGAGCAGGTCGCGCGCATGGCGCGCGGGCTCAACGTGGTCGGCCTGATGAATACGCAGTTCGCCATTCAGGGCGACACGGTTTTTGTGCTGGAGGTCAATCCGCGCGCCTCACGCACCGTGCCGTTCGTCTCCAAGGCGACCGGGCTGCCGCTTGCCAAGATTGCCGCGCGCTGCATGGCCGGACGTTCGCTCGAAGCGCAGGGTGTCAGCGGCGAGGTGGTTCCCGGGTATTATTCCGTCAAGGAGTCGGTGTTCCCCTTCATCAAGTTCCCCGGGGTGGACCCGATCCTCGGGCCGGAGATGAAGTCCACCGGCGAGGTGATGGGCGTGGGGCGCAACTTCGGCGAGGCGTTCTCCAAGGCCCAACTGGCCGCGGGGGTGGTCCTGCCGCGCCACGGGCTCGCCTTCGTCAGCGTGCGCGACGCCGACAAGGCGGGAGCCGTCTCCATCGGCCGCCAGCTGACCGAACTCGGCTTCGAGATTGTGGCCACCCGCGGGACGGCGCAGGCCCTGGAAGAGGCCGGGATCGCCTGCCGTACAGTCAACAAGGTGACCGAGGGGCGGCCCGACATCACCGACATGATCAAGAACGACGAGATCAGCTTCATCGTCAATACGACGGAGGGGCGGCAGGCGATTGCCGACTCGTATACGATTCGCCGCGAGGCCTTGCACCACAAGGTGACCTACACCACCACCCTGGCGGGCGGGGAGGCCACCTGCGTCGCTCTCAAGCAGAGCGACTCCACCGAGGTGTATCGCGTTCAGGACCTACATAGGGAGTTATAGGGCTTATGCGCAAGGTGCCCATTACGAAGCGCGGTGCCGAGCTGCTGCGCAAGGAACTCGAAGAGCTCAAGACCACGAAGCGGCCGGCGGTGATCGCCGCGATCGCCGAGGCGCGCGCTCACGGCGATCTCAAGGAGAACGCCGAATACCACGCCGCGCGTGAGCAGCAGGGCTTCATCGAGGGGCGGATTCAGGACATCGAGGGCAAGCTCTCCAACGCCCAGGTCATCGACGTGACGACGCTGGACGCCAAGGGAAAGGTGGTTTTCGGGGCCACGGTGGACCTGCTCGACCTGGAGAGCGACAAGGAAGTCAGTTATCAGATCGTTGGCGAGGACGAAGCCGACATCAAGCAGGGGCTTATCTCGGTCAGCTCTCCCATCGCGCGGGCGATGATCGGCAAGCAGGAGGGCGACGTCGCGGTGGTCGATGCCCCGGGCGGCCAGAAGGAATACGAGATCGTGGCGGTGCGTTACGTCTGAGTCCTCGCCCTGCCGGTTCAGGGCAGCGTTATCACCGGCTTTTCCGCACGGCGGAAGTAGGTCGCGACATGACCGATAGTCTGCACCAGCTCACTGGCCGTGCGGCGGCGGATTTCCTCGGTCATTTGCCGCCGGGCGTCGCGGTCGCCGGCATTCACCCGCACCTTCACCAACTCGTGGTGGCTGAGCGCCGCGTCCAGCTCGCCAATCAGTGCATCGGTGATGCCGGCGGCGCCGACAATCACGATCGGCTTGCGCTGGTGGGCCAGTGCACGCAGGTGCTTGGTTTGTTTGTCGCTCAAGGGCATGGGGCAGTACACGCATGAAGCCTGGGGATGCGGATCATAGTCCAAAGCGGGGCGCCGGGGGAATGGCCGTGGCGCCCAGCCCGCTGAATCCGGTGAAGCTCGACCTGGCATTGCTCCTCTGCGGGGGCGTCCTCCTGTGGGGGCTGCTGGCTGCGGCCGGGGTGGCCGATCGCGAGCAGATCCTCATCCTTGCCGGCACCGGCCTCGCGGGCAGCGCCTGGCTGGTCTGGCGCACCCGCCGAGTGTTGGCCGCGCTGACCGCCGAACGCGATTGAGGCCCCCGCATGGCCCGCAGCAAGAGCAGTCGGCGCTGGCTGCGCGAGCACTTCGACGACGCCTACGTGCGCGAGGCACAGGCGCGCGGCTACCGCTCGCGCGCCGCTTTCAAGCTCCTGGAGCTGGATCGGCGCGCCGGGCTGCTGCGGCCGGGGTTGACCGTGGTCGATCTGGGCGCCGCACCGGGCGGCTGGAGTCAGATCGCGGCGGAGAAGCTAGGCCCTGCGGGCCGTGTGGTTGCCCTCGACCTCCTGCCCATGGACGCCCTCGCCGGGGTGGAGTTCATCCAGGGCGACTTCCGCGAGGACGCATGCTATGAACGGCTTCTCACTTTTTTGGACGGGCGGCCGGTGGACCTTGTAATGTCGGACATGGCGCCCAATATCAGTGGGGTGAAGGCGATCGATCAGCCCCGCGCCATCCTGCTCTGCGAGCTTGCGCTCGCGTTCGCGCGCAAGGTCCTGCGTCCCGGCGGCGATCTGCTGGTCAAGGTGTTCCAGGGCGAGGGTGCCGATGCGTTCATGAGGGACTTGCGGGGCGCCTTTTCCAAGGTGAGTGTCCGCAAACCCGAAGCCTCTCGCGGGCGTTCGCGCGAGGTGTACGCGCTGGCCAGGAACCATATTGTGTAGTAACGTACTAAGCAGAGGGCCTGCGTTTATTTTCCCTCCGCCATGAGGTCTAATCCTTGAACGATCTAGCCAAGAACATCATTCTCTGGGTGGTCATCGCGATCATCCTGATGTCCGTTTTCAACAACCTGGGCAACCGCACTACGCCGGCCAAGGAGATGGAGTACTCCACCTTCATCCACAATGTGCAGAGCGGCCAGGTGCGCGACGTGACCATCGAGGGCCGGACCATCGACGGGCGTCTGGAGAACGGCGAGACGTTCACCACCTACAGTCCCGAGACGGACAACCGGGCGATGATCGGCGAGCTGCTCGACCACAAGGTCGAGATCAAGGCCAAGCCGCCCGAGACGCAGTCCATCTGGACGCAGATCTTCATTTCCTGGTTCCCGTTCCTGCTGATCATCGGGCTGTGGATCTTCTTCATGCGCCAGATGCAGGGCGGCGGCGCGGGCCGCGGGGCGATGTCCTTCGGCAAGAGCCGCGCACGGCTGATGAGCGAGGATCAGGTCAAGGTCAACTTCTCCGACGTCGCCGGCGTCGAGGAGGCGAAGGAGGAAGTGGCCGAGCTGGTCGAGTTCCTGCGCGATCCGGGCAAGTTCCAGAAGCTGGGCGGCAAGATCCCGCGCGGCATTCTCATGGTCGGCTCGCCCGGTACCGGTAAGACCCTGCTGGCCAAGGCGATTGCCGGCGAGGCCAAGGTGCCGTTCTTCAGCATCTCCGGCTCGGACTTCGTGGAAATGTTCGTCGGCGTGGGCGCCTCGCGCGTGCGCGACATGTTCGAGCAGGCCAAGAAGCACGCGCCGTGCATCATCTTCATCGACGAGATCGACGCGGTGGGGCGGCAGCGTGGCGCCGGCCTGGGCGGCGGTCACGACGAACGCGAGCAGACGCTGAACCAGCTGCTCGTGGAGATGGACGGCTTCGAGGGCAACGAGGGTGTCATCGTCATCGCCGCCACCAACCGTCCCGACGTGCTCGACCCGGCACTGCTGCGCCCGGGCCGGTTCGACCGTCAGGTCGTGGTGCCGCTTCCCGACCTGCGCGGCCGCGAGCAGATCCTGCGCGTGCACCTGCGCAAGGTGCCGATGGACGAGAAGGTGGAGCCGCAGATCATCGCTCGCGGCACCCCCGGCTTCTCTGGCGCCGACCTGGCCAACCTGGTCAATGAGGCCGCCCTGTTCGCCGCGCGCGCCAACAAGCGCCTGGTGGACATGGACGACCTGGAGAAGGCCAAGGACAAGCTCATGATGGGGTCGGAGCGCCGCTCCATGGTAATGAGCGAGGAGGAAAAGCGCCTCACCGCCTACCATGAGGCGGGCCATGCCATCGTCGGCCTGTCGGTGCCCTCGCACGACCCGGTGTACAAGGTCACCATCATCCCGCGCGGTCGCGCGCTGGGCGTGACCATGTTCCTGCCCGAGGAGGACCGCTACAGCTTCACGAAGGAACGGCTGGAGAGCTCGATTTGCTCGCTGTTCGGCGGGCGCATCGCCGAGGAACTCATCTTCGGGCTGGACCACGTGACCACCGGCGCCTCGAACGACATCCAGCGCACGACGGAGCTCTCTCGCAATATGGTTACCAAGTGGGGGCTCTCCGAGCGCCTGGGGCCGATGACCTACAGCGAGGAGGAGGGCGAGGTCTTCCTCGGCCACGCCGTCACCCAGCACAAGAACGTCTCGGACGAGACCGCGCACATCATCGACGAAGAAGTGCGAGCCATCGTGGATCGCAACTTCGAGCGGGCCAAGCGCGTCCTCACCGAGAATATCGACAAGCTGCACCTCATGGCCGAGGCGCTGATCAAGTACGAGACCATCGATCGGCAGCAAATCGACGACATCATGGCCGGGCGCACGCCGCGGCCGCCGCAGAACTGGAGCGAGCCTCAGCCTCCGGGCAGCGACGCCGGCGCCAAGCAGCGCTCGGACAAGGACGGGAAGGCCGAAGGTCCCATCGGCGATCCGGCCGGTCAGCACTGAGGTCCCGCTCAGGTACGATTCGATGCCCCGCACTGCGGGGCATTTTTTCTTCGGGGAACCGATAATGAGCGAGCTCGAACTCGGTGGGCGCAGGCTCGATCTGTCCGTCCCGCGCGTGATGGGGGTGCTCAACGTCACCCCGGACTCATTCTCCGACGGGGGCCGGTTTGTCGCGTTGGAAGCGGCCCGTGCCCAGGCGCGTGACATGACCGCTGCCGGTGCCGATATCCTCGACGTCGGCGGCGAGTCGACCCGGCCGGGCGCGCGCGCGGTGGGCGCGCAGGAGGAACTCGATCGTGTGTTGCCGGTGATCGAGGCGGTGTATGCGGAGCTGCCCACGCCCATCTCGGTCGATACCAGCAAGCCAGAGGTCATGCGCGAGGCAGTGCGCGCCGGCGCCGTCATGATCAACGACGTGCGCGCGCTGCGCGCGCCCGGCGCCCTGGAGGCCGCGGCCGCGCTCGATGCCGCGGTCTGTCTGATGCACATGCAGGGCCAGCCACGCACGATGCAGCGTGAGCCGCATTACGACGACGTCGTGGCCGAGGTCGGCGCCTTCCTGAGCGCACGCGCTCAGGCGTGCCGGGAGGCGGGCATTGCCGCCTCCCGGCTGGTGCTGGACCCCGGCTTCGGCTTCGGCAAGACCTTGGAGCACAACCTCGCGCTGGCGCGCCATCTGCGTGCGCTCACCGCCAGCGGCTATCCCCTGCTGGTCGGCGTCTCGCGCAAGTCGATGCTCGGCGTGCTCCTGGACGTGCCGCTCGCAGCGCGCACCAACGCCAGCGTGGTGCTCGCTGCCTTGCTGGTCGAGCGGGGGGCCTGCCTGGTCCGCGCCCACGATGTGGGGCCCACGGTCGAGGCCCTGCGCCTGGTCCAGGCGCTCGCGGGGACATCGTGAACCGGGTCGGGCGGCGGCGGCGGGCGACGGGTTAGAATAAGACGTATCGGGGACCGGCCGGGGCGTCGGTGTTACGGGAGATGGGGCACACGCAGATGAACAAGCGTTATTTCGGCACCGATGGGGTGCGCGGCCGGGTCGGGGATGAGGTGATCAATCCCGAGTTCATCCTCAAGCTGGGCTGGGCGGCAGGGCGCGTGCTCTCCGCCGGGGATGGCGGCAAGGTGTTGATTGGAAAAGACACGCGCCTGTCCGGCTACATGTTCGAGTCGGCCCTGGAGGCCGGGTTGTCGGCCGCGGGCGTGGATATCCGATTGCTGGGCCCAATGCCCACGCCGGGCATTGCCTATCTCACCCGCACCCTGCACGCGCGGGCGGGAATCGTGATCAGCGCCTCGCACAACCCGCACTACGACAATGGCGTCAAGTTTTTCTCCGACCGCGGCATGAAGCTGCCGGACGACGTGGAGGCGGCGATCGAGGCGATGCTCGCGCAGCCGATGCGTACCGTCGATTCGAAGGAGCTCGGCAAGGCCAAGCGCGTGGATGACGCAGCCGGGCGGTATATCGAGTTCTGCAAGAGCACGATCGGTCTGGGCACGACGCTGGCGGGGCTGCGCATCGTGGTCGATTGCGCCAACGGCGCTACTTATCATGTCGCGCCGAAGGTGTTCGAGGAGCTGGGTGCCCGGGTGACGGCGATCGGCACGGCGCCGGACGGGCTCAATATCAATGCCGCCTGCGGCTCGACCCACCCCGCGGCGCTTCAGGAGGCGGTGCGGCGTGAACGCGCCGACCTGGGCGTCGCCCTGGACGGCGACGGTGATCGGGTGATCATGGTGGACCACACCGGGGAACTGGTCGACGGGGACGAGCTGCTGTTCATCATCGCCGCTTACCGCAAGGCCCGCCAGCGGCTGCAAGGGGGGGTGGTCGGCACGGTAATGAGCAATCTCGGGCTCGAGCATGCCCTGCGCGCGCGCGACATCGGCTTCGTGCGCACCCCGGTGGGGGATCGCCACGTCATCGAGCGCATGCAGCAGGAGCGCTGGGTGCTGGGAGGCGAGTCCTCGGGCCACATCATCTGTCTGGATCGCACGACCACCGGCGACGGGATCGTCTCTGCGCTGCAGGTCCTGGGCGCGATGGTGGACACCGGCTACGGCCTGCGCGACCTGCGCTCGGGGATGAGCAAGTATCCGCAGGCGATGCTCAACGTGCAATTGGCCAATGGCTTCGACGTCGGCGCCTCGCGCCGGGTGCGCGACGCGGTGCAGGCCACGCAGGGACAGCTGGCGGACCGAGGACGCGTGCTGCTGCGGCCCTCGGGCACCGAACCATTGGTCCGGGTCATGGTGGAGGGTGAAGACGCGGTGCAGGTGGAGCAGCTCGCACGCAGTCTCGCCGACGTGGTGCGCGAGGCGATCGCCGCAGACTGAGTGGGGCGGCTGCGGCGGGATTTCCGCAACACGCCAAGGAAAATTGATTTCTCGGGTGTACGACGGTAAGCTTTCGCGCGTTTTGAATGGACGTTGAGGGGAGGCCCCATGCGCCAGCCGTTGGTCGCGGGCAACTGGAAGATGAACGGCAGCCGCGGCACCAATGCTGCGCTGCTGCACGGGCTGACGGACGGCCTCGCGGAACCGACCCGTGCGGATGTGGCCGTGTGCGTCCCTTTCGTCTATCTTGCCGAGGTCGCGCAAAGCCTGCGCGGCAGCCCTGTGGCGTGGGGCGCCCAAAACGTGAGCGAGCAGCCCTCCGGCGCCTTCACGGGCGAGATTTCGGTCGGTATGCTAAAGGACTTCGATTGCAGTTATGTGATCGTCGGGCATTCGGAGCGGCGCGCGCTGTACGGCGAGGGTGATGCGCTCGTTGCCCGCAAATTCGCCGCCGTGCGCGAGGCCGGCATGACGCCGATCCTCTGCGTGGGCGAGCTGCTCGAGGAGCGCGAGCAGGGCGTCACCGACCAGGTGGTGGCGCGACAGCTCGACGCCGTGATCGATCTCGTCGGCGCCGACGCGCTGGCCGATGCCGTAGTCGCCTACGAGCCGGTGTGGGCCATCGGCACCGGGCGCACCGCGAGCCCGGAGCAGGCGCAGGAGGTGCATGCCTTCATTCGCGGCCGCATCGGCAAGCGGAACTCTCAGGTCGCCGATGGGCTCAGAATTCTGTACGGGGGCAGCGTGAAGGGCGCCAATGCCGCAGAGCTGTTTGCCATGGCGGACATCGACGGTGGGCTGATCGGCGGCGCGTCTCTGCAGGCTGACGAGTTCCTGACGATCTGCCGCGCTGCCGGCTGAGGAGCATTTTCGACTATGGTGCATGCCGTAATTTTGGTGGTCCACGTCATGGTGGCCATCGGTCTCATTGCCTTGGTGCTCTTGCAGCAAGGCAAGGGGGCAGACGCGGGGGCCGCGTTCGGCAGCGGCGCTTCGGCGACCGTGTTCGGGGCGCGCGGTTCGGCCTCGTTCCTGAGCCGGACCACCGCCGTGTTGGCGACGGTGTTTTTCGTCACCAGCTTGTCGCTGGCCTACCTGACGACGCAGAAGGCGCCGCCGGCGAGCGTCATGGAGGCCCCTGCCGCCGCGTCGCGGGCGCCGGCGAAGGCGACCCCGAACAGCGTGCCCCAGGCGCCGTCTCCGACCAAGGACACGGGCGCCGGAGGCGAAGTGCCCCGGGTGGATTGAGCCGCGGCTCATTCGCCTGAAGATTTGCCGAAGTGGTGGAATTGGTAGACACGCCGTCTTGAGGGGGCGGTGGCGCAAGCCGTGCCGGTTCGAGTCCGGCCTTCGGCACCAAATTCGTGAAGTGAGAAGCCCGGCGTAGACCGGGCTCCGATATAAGCCCCGGGAGGGGTGGGAGTCACGAGGCCCAATCCGAGGCACGCTCTCGGGATAGTGGCAAGCCGTTGAAAACACAGGCTTTTTGTTTACCGTCACAGCTTGACAGGCTTTAAGCAATAAGCCTAGACTGTCGCACTTCGCGCGCCAGTGCGGGTGTCATTCTAATGACATGTCACCGCGGGTGTTCGTGCGCCCGACGGCGACCAGAGGAAACGGCCAGATGTTGGAAAACTACCTGCCGGTTCTCGTGTTTATCGTGGTGGGCCTTGTGTTCGGCGCGGTCGCGATGGCCATGGGCTTCCTGCTGGGACCGCGGCGTCCGGACTCGGAAAAGCTCTCTCCCTACGAGTGCGGGTTCGAGGCGTTCGAAGACTCCCGCATGAAGTTCGACGTCCGCTATTACCTCGTCGCCATCCTCTTCATCATCTTCGACTTGGAGATCGCCTTCCTGTTCCCCTGGGCGGTTGCCCTCGATTCCATTGGCCTGTTCGGGTTCATGGCCATGGCCGTGTTCCTCGGGATCCTGGTGATCGGGTTCATCTACGAATGGAAAAGAGGAGCGCTGGAGTGGGAGTAGAAGGCGTCTTCAAGGAAGGGGTTGTCACGACCTCGGCCGACAAGCTGATCAATTGGGCGCGCACCGGCTCGCTGTGGCCCATGACCTTCGGTCTCGCCTGTTGCGCCGTGGAAATGATGCACTCGGCGGCGGCGCGCTACGATATGGATCGCCTGGGTGTGGTGTTCCGGCCGAGCCCGCGGCAATCGGACGTCATGATCGTGGCGGGAACGCTGGTCAACAAGATGGCCCCCGCCTTGCGCAAGGTGTACGACCAGATGGCCGAGCCGCGCTGGGTGATCTCGATGGGGTCCTGCGCCAATGGCGGCGGCTACTATCACTATTCCTATTCCGTCGTGCGCGGCTGCGACCGCATCGTGCCGGTCGACATCTACGTGCCGGGTTGCCCTCCCACCGCGGAAGCCCTCCTGTACGGGATTCTGCAGCTGCAGAACAAGATCAAGCGCACCAACACCATCGCGCGATAAGAGACGGTATGACCCATGTCTGATTACTATCAGCGCCTTGCTGCGCGCTTGCGCGAACGGTTCGGGGACAAGCTCGAGAGCTGCGCGGTCGCCGTGGGCGAGTTGGCCGTGGTGGTGCCGCGCGCGCATCTGATCGAGGTCTGCCGCGTCTTGCGCGACGAGTCGGACTTTGCCTTCGAGCAGCTCATCGACCTCGCCGGCGTGGACTACCTGCACTACGGCGAGCGGGACTGGGACGGCCCGCGCTTCGCCGTTGCCTATCACCTGCTGTCGGTCAGCAAGAATCACCGCCTGCGGCTGAAGACCTTCCTCGATGACGAGCTGCCGCTCGTGGATTCGGTGATCGACGTGTGGAACGCCGCGAACTGGTTCGAGCGCGAAGCCTTCGATCTCTACGGCATCGTCTTCGAGGGCCATCCGGACCTGCGCCGCATCCTTACCGATTACGGCTTTGTCGGGCACCCGTTCCGCAAGGACTTCCCGCTCAACGGCAATGTGGAAATGCGCTACGACATCGAGAAGCAGCGCGTGGTCTATCAGCCGGTGAGCATCGAGAACCGAGTGCTGGTGCCGCGCGTCTATCGCGACGACCACCGTTATGTCGAGCGGCTCGCCGACCGGGAGGCGCACGATGCCTGAGATCCGCAACTACACGATGAACTTCGGCCCGCAGCACCCGTCTGCGCACGGTGTGCTGCGCCTGGTGCTGGAGCTCGATGGCGAGGTCGTGCAGCGCGCCGATCCGCACATCGGGCTACTGCACCGGGCGACCGAGAAGCTGGCGGAAAGCAAGCCCTACAACCAGAGCATCGGTTACATGGACCGGCTCGACTACGTCTCGATGATGTGCAACGAGCACGGCTACGTGATGGCCATCGAGAAGCTGCTGGGCATCGCGCCGCCGGTACGGGCCCAATACATCCGCGTGATGTTCGATGAGCTCACGCGCATTCTCAACCACTTGATGTGGCTGGGGACGCACGCGCTCGACATTGGCGCGATGACGGTCTTCCTGTATTGCTTCCGTGAGCGCGAAGACCTGATGGACATGTACGAGGCGGTTTCCGGTGCGCGCATGCACGCCACCTATTACCGCCCGGGCGGCGTCTACCGCGACTTGCCGGAGAGCATGCCGCGCTATCAGGCTTCGAAATGGAAGAGCGAGGCCGACGTGGCGCGCCTCAATGCCAACCGCGAAGGCTCGCTGCTCGAATTCATCGACGACTTCATTCAGCGTTTCCCCGGCTACGTCGACGAATACGAAACCCTGCTCACGGACAACCGGATCTGGAAGCAGCGCACGGTGGGCATCGGTGTGGTCACGCCCGAGCGTGCTCTGCAGCTCGGCTTCACCGGCCCCATGCTGCGCGGCTCGGGTATCGAATGGGATCTGCGCAAGAAGCAGCCTTACGAAGTCTACGAACAGCTCGACTTTGACATCCCGGTGGGCAGCAACGGCGATTGCTACGACCGCTACCTGGTGCGGATCGAGGAGATGCGCCAGTCCGCGCACATCGTGACGCAGTGCCTGGAGTGGCTGCGCGCCAATCCCGGCCCCGTAATGGTCGACGATCACAAGATCACGCCGCCCCGTCGTGAGGAAATGAAGCACGACATGGAGGCGCTGATCCATCACTTCAAGTTGTTCACCGAGGGCTATACGCTGCCCGCGGGCGAGGCCTACGCGAGCCTCGAGCACCCCAAGGGCGAATTCGGCGTCTATCTGATCTCCGACGGCTCGAACAAGCCGTATCGCCTGAAGGTGCGGGCACCGGGCTTCGCCCATCTCTCGGCCATGGACGAGATGGCGGCCGGCCACATGCTGGCCGACGTGGTCGCCATCATCGGCACCATGGATGTCGTGTTCGGGGAAATCGACCGGTAAGGCACATGGCCCAAGTCAGACAGATCCAGAGCCCGCAGGACCTCATCGCGCCGAACGCTCGCGAGGAGATGGACCGTTGGGTGGCGAAGTATCCCGCGGAACACCGGAAGTCCGCCGTTCTTGCGTGCCTGCGGATCGCGCAGGAGCAAAACGGTGGCTGGCTCACGACCGAGTTGATGGATGCGGTCGCCGCCTATCTCGCGCTGGAGCCGATCGAAGTCTATGAGGTGGCGACCTTCTACTCGATGTTCGAGCTCAAGCCGGTGGGGCGCCACAAGATCAGCATCTGCACCAACATCTCGTGCCAGCTGTGCGGCTCGGATGCGGTCGTGGCCCATCTGGAAAAGAAGCTTGGCATCAAACTCGGCGACACCACGCCCGACGGCCGCTTCACGCTCAAGGAAGTGGAATGCCTCGGTGCCTGCGTCGACGCGCCCATGTTCCAGGTGGGAAAGACCTATCACGGCCCCCTGACGCCCGAGAAGATCGACGCGATCCTGGACCAGCTGGACTAGAGACGAGCGGCGCGGCGGGCCCAGAAGGGCCGCCGGCGTTGACCGCGGAGTAGACGATGGCGAACGAAGTCTGTTTCAGAACCTTGCACCTCGACCGGCCCTGGACGCTCGACACCTATGCGAGCGCCGGCGGCTATGAGGCCTGGAAGCGCATCCTGAAGGAGAAGACCTCGCCCGATGACATCATCGCGCAGCTCAAGACCTCGGCGCTGCGCGGACGCGGCGGTGCAGGCTTCCCCACCGGGCTGAAGTGGAGCTTCATGCCCCGCAATGCCCGCGGCCAGAAATACATCGTCTGCAATTCGGACGAAGGGGAGCCCGGAACCTGCAAGGACCGGGACATCTTGCGCTATAACCCGCACCAGCTCGTCGAAGGCATGGCGATTGCCGGCTATACCCTGGGGGCCACGGCCGGCTACAACTACATTCGCGGGGAGTTCTGGGAGCCGTTCGAGCGCATGGAATCGGCCATTGAGGAGGCCTACGCGGCGGGGCTGCTGGGTAAGAACATCCTCGGTTCGGGGGTCGACTTCGATCTGTACAACTCGCTGGGCGCCGGCGCGTACATCTGTGGCGAGGAAACGGCGCTGCTCGAATCCCTGGAAGGCAAGAAGGGACAACCGCGCTTCAAGCCGCCCTTTCCTGCGAGCTTTGGTCTGTACGGGCGGCCCACGACCGTGAACAACACCGAAACGCTCGCGTCGGTGCCCGAGATCATCCGCAACGGCGGCAAGTGGTTTCTCGAACTCGGCAAGCCGAACAACGGCGGCACGAAGATCTTCTGCATGACGGGCCATGTGAACAAGCCGGGCAATTTCGAGGTGCCGATGGGTACGCCCTTCGCCGAGTTGCTGGAGATGGCCGGCGGCATGCGCAACGGCAACAAGATCAAGGCAGTGATTCCGGGGGGCAGCTCGGTGCCGGTCTTGCCCGGCAACGTGATGATGGACGTCAACATGGATTACGACGCCATCGCCAAGGCCGGCTCGATGCTGGGGGCGGGTTCGGTCATCGTCATGGACGAGACCACTTGCATGGTGCGTGCGCTCGAACGCGTCGCACACTTCTACTACGAGGAGTCCTGCGGGCAGTGCACGCCCTGTCGCGAGGGCACGGGCTGGCTGGCGCGCAGCATTCAGCGTATCGAACACGGGCAGGGGCGCCCGGAAGACCTGGACATGCTCACCGATCTGGCGAACAAGATCGAAGGGCGCACCATTTGCGCGCTCGGCGATGCCGCGGCCATGCCGGTGGCGAGCTTCATCAAACACTTCCGCGACGAGTTCGAGTACCACATCGAGCACAAGCGATGCATGGTCGGGGCAGGGGCCTGAGGGCCGGGTCCCGGCACACGCCGCAAGCGAACGAGAGAGCCGATGGTCAACATCGAAATCGACGGTAAGAAGATTGAGGCCCGAGAGGGGGCGATGGTCATCGAGGCGGCTGACGACGCCGGCATCACCATCCCGCGCTTCTGTTATCACAAGAAGCTCTCCATTGCGGCGAACTGCCGCATGTGCCTGGTCGAGGTGGAAAAGGCGCGCAAGCCGCTGCCCGCGTGTGCGACACCGGTCACCGAGGGGATGCGTGTGTTCACGCGCTCGGCCATGGCCCTGGAGGCACAGAAAGGGGTGATGGAGTTCCTCCTCATCAATCATCCCCTGGATTGCCCGATCTGCGATCAGGGAGGCGAGTGCGATCTCCAGGAGATGTCCATGGGCTACGGCAAGGACGTCTCGCGCTTCACCGAAGGCAAGCGCGTCGTGCCCGACAAGAATATCGGGCCGCTGATCGCCACCGACATGACGCGCTGCATTCACTGTACCCGCTGCGTGCGTTTCGGGCAGGAGGTCGCCGGCATCATGGAACTGGGCGCCACGGGGCGCGGCGAGCACATGGAGATCGGCACTTACGTTGAACGCTCGGTCAATTCCGAGCTGTCCGGCAACATGATCGACCTTTGTCCGGTCGGGGCGCTCACCTCCAAGCCGTATCGCTACACGGCGCGCCCTTGGGAGCTGCAGAACCGCGAAAGCGTTGCGGCGCACGATTGCGTGGGGTCCAACATCGAGGTGCAGGTGCGCCGCGGCCAGGTCATGCGCGTGCTGCCCCGCGAGGTCGAGATCATCAACGAGACCTGGCTGTCCGACCGCGATCGCTTCAGCTATGTCGGGTTGAACAGCGCCGATCGCCTGCAGAGCCCGCTCATTCGACGGGACGGCGGGTGGCATGCGGTGGACTGGGAGACGGCGTTGAAGTTCGCGGTCGAGGGCCTGCGCAAGACCCGCGCCGAGCACGGGGCCGAGGCGCTCGGTGCCCTGGTCTCGCCCAGTGCCACGCTCGAGGAAATGTATCTGCTCCAGAAAGTCATGCGCGGCCTGGGCAGCGGCAATATCGATCATCGTTTGCGGCGCTGCGATTTCCGTGACCAGGACGGCGCGGCGGCCTTCCCGCGGCTCGGCATGGGCCTTGCTGAACTGGAGAACATCGACGCAGCGCTGTTGATCGGCTCCTATACCCGCAAGGAACAGCCGATCATCGCGCATCGCCTGCGCAAGGCGGCGCTGCGCGGCGCGCGCATTGCGGCGCTCAACCCCGCCGCGTTCGAGTTCAACTTCCCGTTGACGCAGAACCTGGGCCGCAGTCCCGCCGAGATGGTGCGCGCGCTCGCAGGGGTGGCCAAGGCGCTGATGCAGGGCGCCCAGAACGCGGCACCCACACAGCTCGCCGCGCTGTTGGACGAGGTGCAGCCGAGCGAGGCCGAGCAGGCAATCGCGGCGGACCTCCAGCGGGCCAGCGGCGCCGTCGTGCTGCTGGGCACGATTGCCGAAGCGCATCCCCATGCTGCGGAGTTGGCGGCCCTTGCCGAAGCCATTGCAGAGGCGAGCGGCGCCCGGACCGGTTATCTGACGCCCGGCGCGAACGCGGCGGGTGCCTGGCTCGCCGGTGCAGTTCCACATCGCGAGGCAGGTGGCGCGCGCGCGGCCCGCACCGGCCTGGACGCCGCCGCCATGCTCTGCGAGCCGCGCAACGCCTATCTGCTGCTCGGCATGGAGCCTGAATACGACTGCGCCGATCCGGCAACCGCGCTGGCGGCGATGGAGCAGGCCGACTTCGTGGTGGTGCTCAATCCCTTTGCCACCGAGGCCATGCGCGCCTACGCGGACGTGTTGCTGCCGGTGGGTCCTTTCACCGAAACCTCCGGCACCTTCGTCAACCTCGAAGGGCGCTGGCAGAGCTTCGCCGGGGCGGTGAATCCGTACGGCGAGGCGCGCCCTGCCTGGAAGGTGTTGCGCGTGATGGGCAATCTGTTCGAGCTGAGCGGTTTCGATTACCACTCCTCGGAAGAGGTGCGTGACGAGGTTCGCCGCCTCGGTGAAGGGGCAAACGCCCCGGCGCGCGCCCGTGGCGCCGCGGACCTGGCGCTGCCCGGGGCGGACACGGGATTGACGCGCATCGGGGTCGTGCCGATCTATGCGATCGACGCCATCGTCCGCCGCTCCGAGCCCTTGCAGCAGACGGCCGATGCGCTCCCGGCCGCGGTATACCTCAATGCGGCAAGTGCGCGGGCGGCCGGCGTGGAGGGGGCCGCGCGCGTGGCGGTCAGCCAAGGCGACCGCGGTGCGGTGCTGCCCTTGGTGGTGGATGAACGCATACCCGAGCACTGCGCCCTGATCCCGCAGGGGCTGGCGGGGACGAGCGGTTTGGGTGTCGGGTTCGGCCCGGTCAGTCTGACCCCCGAGCAATAACAACCAGCAGACGGTACAGCCAATGGTCGAGCTCATCTCCCAACTGCCGTATGGCGTGCTGACGGTCGCGCTCATTCTGCTCAAGATCGTCGCCATACTGGTGCCGTTGTTGCTTGGCGTCGCCTATCTGACCTACGCAGAGCGCAAGGTCATCGGCTACATGCAGGTGCGCATCGGCCCCAACCGGGTCGGCCCGCGCGGCTGGCTGCAGCCCATCGCCGATGCGATGAAGCTGATGTTCAAGGAGATCATCATCCCCAGCGGGGCGAACAAGTACCTGTTCGTCATCGGGCCGATGATGTCCATGGCCCCGGCGCTGGCGGCGTGGGCGGTAATTCCCTTCAGTAAGGGCATGGTTCTGGCGAACGTGGATGCCGGGCTGCTGTACGTGCTCGCCATTACCTCCATGGGCGTGTACGGCGTCATCATCGCGGGCTGGGCGTCGAACTCCAAGTATGCCTTCCTCGGCGCGATGCGTTCGGCGGCCCAGATCGTCGCCTACGAGATCGCCATGGGCTTCGCGCTCGTGGGCGTGCTCATGGCCGCGCAGACGCTCAACCTCTCCGGGATCGTCGAGGCGCAGCGGGGCAGCATCGTGCACTGGTTCTGGTTGCCGTTGCTGCCGCTGTTCGTCATCTACTTCGTCTCGGGTGTCGCGGAAACGAACCGCGCCCCCTTCGACGTCGCGGAAGGCGAGTCGGAGATCGTGGCCGGTTTTCACGTCGAGTACTCCGGCATGGCCTTCGCCGTGTTCTTCCTCGCCGAATACGCGAACATGATCCTGATCTCGGCGCTGGCGAGCATCATGTTCCTGGGCGGCTGGCTGTCGCCGCTGGAGGGCGTACCGCTTCTCGGGGATACCTTCCTGGGGGCGGGCAGCATTTTCTGGTTCCTGGCGAAGACCAGTCTGTTTCTGTTCTGCCTTCCTGTGGTTCCGGGCGACGTTCCCGCGTTACCGCTACGACCAGATCATGCGTCTGGGCTGGAAGGTGTTCATCCCGGTCACCATCGTCTGGCTGGTGGTGCTTGGGGGCATGATCCTGGGCGAGGTCGGCCCCTGGTTCGACAAGGCGTAAGCCGGCGGGGAGGAGAGCACCCATGAATGGTATCGGCCGTTTTCTCAAGAGTCTGTTCCTGATGGAGCTGGTGCGCGGGCTGCGCCTGACCGGCCGTTATATGTTCAACCGCAAGGTGACCGTGCAGTACCCGGAGGAGAAGACGCCCCTGTCGCCGCGCTTTCGCGGCCTGCACGCGTTGCGCCGCTACGCCAACGGCGAGGAGCGCTGCATCGCTTGCAAGCTCTGCGAGGCCGTGTGCCCGGCGGTGGCCATCACCATCGAATCGCAGTTGCGCGAGGACGGCACGCGGCGCACGACGCGCTATGACATCGATCTGACGAAGTGCATCTTCTGCGGATTCTGCGAGGAATCCTGTCCGGTGGATTCCATCGTGGAGACGCGACGTTTTCGAGTACCACGGTGAAAAGCGCGGCGACCTGAACATGACCAAGGACCGGCTGCTGGCGGTCGGCGACAAGTACGAAGCACGCATCGCGGCCGCGCGGGTCGCGGACGCACGCTACCGGTAAGCGAGCAAGGCGCACACATCATGGGTTTTGAAAAGGTCCTGTTCTACATCTTTGCCGCCTTGGTGGTGTTCGGCGCCACGATGGTGATCACGGTGCGCAATCCGGTGCATGCGGCGTTGTACCTGGTGTTCACCTTCTTCAGCTCGGCGGCGATCTGGCTGCTGCTGGAAGCCGAATTTCTCGCCATTTCGCTGGTGCTGGTTTACGTGGGCGCGGTGATGGTGCTGTTCCTGTTCGTGGTGATGATGCTCGACATCAATCTCGCCCGCATGAAGGAAGGTTTCACCAAGTATTTGCCTATCGGTGCGGCCGCGGCGCTGGCGATGATCGTCATGATGACCATGGTCGTAGGGCCGTCGAATTTCGGCCTGCAGGGCGCCGCGGCGCCCGAGCGGGCGGTGGCGGGCTTCAGCAACACCAAGGCGCTGGGAACGGTGCTCTACACCCAGTACGTGTTTCCGTTTGAAATCGCGGCGGTGATCCTGCTCGTGGCCATCGTCGCGGCGATCGCGCTGACCTTGCGGCGGCGTCCGCAGACCAAATATCAGAATCCGGACCAGCAGATATCCGTGCAGGCCCGCGAGCGTCTGCGGGTGGTCAAAATGAGCGCTGAACCGCGGAAATAGGCGCAACGAGAATATCGAAGCTGCAACGTCAGCCGAGGAAAGCCAATGATTGCGTTGTCCGACTATCTGATTTTGGGGGCGATCCTGTTCTGCCTCAGCGTGGCGGGGATCTTTCTCAACCGCAAGAACGTAATCATTCTGATGATGGCGATCGAGCTCATGTTGCTGGCCGTGAACCTGAATTTCATTGCCTTCTCGCACTACCTCGGGGACACCTCCGGACAGGTGTTCGTGTTCTTCATTCTCACGGTCGCGGCAGCCGAGGCTGCGATCGGCCTGGCGATACTGGTGGTGCTGTTCCGCAACAAACACACCATCAACGTCGATGACCTGGATACGCTGAAAGGCTAATCCCGTGTTCGAGAACATGTATAACGTATATCTCTGGGTGGTGCTCGCGCCGCTGGTGGGGGCGGTCGTGGCTGGTCTGTTCGGCAAGGCGATCGGCCGGGCGGGCGCACACTGGGTCACGATCCTCGGGGTCGCCATCTCCTGCGTGCTGTCGGCGGTGGTGTTCAAGCATCACGTCATCGACGGCGCACCGGACTTCAACGGCACGGTCTACACCTGGATGGTGATCGACGGCGTGTCCATGGAGGTGGGCTTCCTCATCGACCATCTCACAGCGATGATGATGCTGGTGGTCACCTTCGTATCGCTGATGGTGCATGTGTACACGATCGGCTACATGCATGAGGACCCCGGTTACCAGCGCTTCTTCAGCTACATCTCGCTGTTCACGTTCTCCATGCTCATGCTGGTGATGGCGAACAACTTCATGCAGCTGTTCTTCGGCTGGGAGGCTGTGGGCCTGGTGTCATACCTGCTGATCGGCTTCTGGTATACGCGCGAGAGCGCCATCTTCGCCAATCTGAAGGCCTTTCTGGTCAACCGCGTGGGGGACTTCGGCTTTCTGCTCGGCATCGCCGGCGTCCTGATGTACTTCAACACCCTCGACTATGGGGCGGTGTTCGCGAGCGCACCGCGCATCGAGGGGCTGACGATGCAGATCTTTCCGGGCGCCGAGTGGTCGGTGCTCACGGTGATCTGCCTCCTGCTGTTCGTCGGCGCCATGGGCAAGTCGGCGCAGGTGCCGCTGCACGTGTGGCTGCCCGACTCGATGGAAGGCCCCACGCCCATCTCGGCCCTGATCCACGCCGCGACCATGGTCACCGCCGGCATCTTCATGGTGGCGCGCATGTCGCCCCTGTACGAGCTCTCCGAAACGGCCCTCAGCTTTATTCTCGTGATCGGGGCGATTACCGCCTTCTTCATGGGGCTGCTCGGGCTGGTGCAGAACGACATCAAGCGCGTGGTCGCCTATTCGACACTCTCGCAGCTGGGTTACATGACCGTCGCGCTGGGTGCGTCGGCGTACAGCGCCGCCATCTTCCACCTCATGACCCATGCCTTCTTCAAGGCGCTGCTGTTCCTGAGCGCGGGCTCGGTGATCATCGCCATGCACCACGATCAGGACATGCGCAACATGGGGGGGCTGCGCAAGTACATGCCGATCACCTGGATCACGGCCCTGGTCGGCTCACTTGCTCTTATCGGGGCGCCTGGTTTCGCCGGTTTCTATTCCAAGGACTCCATTATCGAAGCCGTGGCGCAGTCGGAGATCCCAGGGTCGGACTTTGCCTACTGGTCGGTGCTGTTGGGCGTGTTCGTGACCGCGCTGTACAGCTTCCGCATGTATTTCCTGGTGTTCCACGGGAAGGAGCGCATGGACGCGCACACCCGCGAACACCTGCACGAGACACCGCCGGTGGTCACCGTGCCGCTGATCATGTTGGCAATCCCGTCGATCATCGCGGGTTGGATCTTCGTCGGGCCGATGTCCTTCGGACACTTCTTCGGCGACGCGATCACCGTCCTTCCGGAGCACGACGTGCTGGGCGAGCTGGGGCACGAGTTCCACGGCGCTGGAACCATGCTGCTGGACGGCTTCGCCCATGCGCCGTTCTGGTTGGCCCTCTCGGGTGTGCTCGTGGCGTGGTTTCTGTACCTGAAGCGGCCGGACCTGCCGGCCAAGTTGCAGGAATGGGCGGCCCCCCTCTACAGCGTGCTCGATCACAAGTACTGGGCCGACGAGGCTTACCAGTACTTCTTTGCAGGGGGCGGCCGCGCGCTCGGCAGGCTGTTGTGGAGAGTGGGCGATGTCATGGTCATCGACGGCTGGATCGTCAACGGCACCGCACGCGGAGTGGGCCGCGTGGCCGTGCTCTGGCGCAATTTCCAATCCGGTTATCTGTACCATTATGCCTTTGCCATGATCATCGGCCTGCTCCTGCTGGTCGGCGTCTTCGTGCTGGGCGGGGCTTGATGAAAACAAACAAGGGTAGGGTGCATGTTTGCCGACTGGCCACTTCTTAGCCTGGTGATCTGGACGCCGATCGTGGGCGGCGTCCTGGTACTTGCCACCGGCAGCGACCGCAACGCGGTGGAGGCGCGCGTCCTCGCGCTGCTGGTGTCGCTGGCGGCGCTGGTCTTGTCCGTCCCGCTGTACACGGACTTTGCCGCCGGAACGGCCCAGATGCAGTTCCAGGAACTGCATCCCTGGATCGCGAGCTTCGGGATCAACTATCACCTCGGCGTGGACGGGATCTCGATGCCGCTGATCCTGCTCACGACGCTGACCACCGTGCTGGTGGTGCTCGCGGGTTGGGAGGTGATTCAGTTCAAGGCGGCGCAGTACATGGCGGCCTTCCTGATCATGGAAGGGCTGATGAACGGGGTGTTCGCATCGCTCGATGCGGCCTTGTTCTACGTGTTCTGGGAGGCGATGCTGATCCCGATGTTCATCATCATCGGTATCTGGGGCGGGCCGCGCCGCGTCTATGCGACCATCAAGTTCTTCCTGTACACCTTTTTCGGATCGGTGTTCATGCTGGTGGCGCTGCTGTACCTGTATTTCCACGCGAACAGCTTTTCCATCCTGGACTTCCAGGAACTCGCCATTCCGCTCAAGGCCCAGATCCTCATCTTCATCGCCTTCCTGCTCGCCTTCGCGGTGAAGGTGCCGATGTGGCCGGTGCACACCTGGCTGCCCGACGCCCACGTGGAGGCGCCGACCGGCGGCTCGGTGATCCTGGCGGCGATCATGCTAAAGCTCGGGGCCTACGGCTTCCTGCGTTTTTCCCTGCCCATCGTCCCCGATGCTTCGCGCGAACTGGACTGGCTGATGATCCTGCTGTCGCTGATCGCGGTGGTCTACATCGGCTTCGTTGCCCTGGCGCAGCAGGACATGAAGAAGCTGATTGCCTATTCGTCTATTTCGCACATGGGCTTCGTCACCCTGGGCTTTTTCCTGGCATGGAGCATCGCCGGGAACACCGGCGGCTACGAAGGCGCGGTGATGGGGATCACCGGGGGCATGGTGCAGATGATTTCACACGGATTTGTCTCGGGGGCGATGTTCCTCAGCGTGGGGGTGCTCTACGATCGACTGCACTCGCGGGAGATCGGCGACTACGGCGGTGTGGTGAACACCATGCCGGTCTTCGCCGGGTTCGCCGTGCTGTTCGCCATGGCCAATTCCGGGCTGCCCGGCACCTCCGGCTTTGTCGGAGAGTTCATGGTCGTGCTGAGCGCCTTCAAGGCGAACTTCTGGTATGCCGCGCTTGCGGCGAGCACCCTGATTCTCGGCGCCGCCTACACGCTGTGGATGATCAAGCGGGTGATCTTCGGGAAGGTCGTCAACGACGGAGTGGCGAGCCTGCAGGACATCAACGGGCGAGAGTTCCTCATCCTCGGCGTGCTCGCGCTGCTGGTGCTCTTGCTGGGCGTGTGGCCCGCTCCGCTGATCGACGTCATGAGCCCGAGCGTCGACAACCTGCTGCAGCACATGACGACGTCCAAACTCTGAGCGAGAACAATCATGCCGATGACGCCCGAACCAAACGCCTTCATGGTCGTGTTGCCGGAGATCTTTCTGCTCAGCATGGCCTGTGCGGTGCTGGTGATCGACCTGTTCCTGAGCCAGCGCAGCCGGGGCGCGACATATCTACTGACCCAGGTCTCTCTGGTTGGTACCCTGGTATTGACGCTGGCGACCCGCGTCGACGCGCGGGTGCTTGCGTTCAGTGATACCTTCGTCCGCGATCCCATGGGCGATGTGCTGAAACTGTTCATCGAGTTCGCCGCGTTCAGCGTCTTCCTCTATTCGAAGGAGTACCTGCGCGAGCGTGATATCTTCCGCGGTGAGTTCTTCGTGCTCGGCCTGTTCGGCGTGCTCGGGATGATGCTGCTGGTCTCCGCTTACAACTTCGTCACGGTCTACCTGGGCCTCGAGCTGTTCTCGCTGTCGGTCTACGCAATGGTTGCAATGCAACGTGACTCCATCAGCGCGTCCGAGTCGGCAATGAAGTACTTTGTCCTCGGGGCCCTGGCCTCGGGCATGCTGTTGTATGGGATGTCCATGATCTATGGCGCGACCGGCAGCCTGGACCTGGGGACCATCCAGAAGACGATCCTGGCCGGCGGCGGCAACTCCATGGTGCTGAGCTTCGGGCTGGTGTTCGTGGTGGTGGGTATCGCCTTCAAATTCGGGGCGGTGCCGTTTCATATGTGGATCCCCGATGTGTACCATGGCGCGCCGACCGCCGTGACGCTGTACATCAGCACCGCACCGAAGATCGCGGCCTTTGGCATGCTCATGCGGTTGCTGGTCGATGGGCTCTACGGCCTGTATCCGCAATGGCAGGATATCCTGGTGGTGCTTGCGGTGTTGTCCATGGGCGTGGGGAACGTGGTGGCGATCGCGCAGGGCAACCTCAAGCGCATGCTGGCGTATTCGACCATCTCACATGTCGGTTTTCTCCTGCTTGGCGTACTCACCGGCACGGCGGAGGGGTTTTCCGCGTCCATGTTCTATACGCTGGTGTATGTGCTCATGAGCCTTGGCGGCTTTGGTATGATCATCCTGTTGAGCCGCGCCGGCTTCGAGGCGGACAGCCTGGATGATTACCGCGGTTTGAACGAGCGCAGCCCGTGGTTCGCGTTCATGATGCTGATTCTGATGTTCTCGATGGCAGGTATCCCGCCGTTTCTCGGCTTTTGGGCAAAGCTGAGCGTCCTGCAGCAGGTCGTATCGGCCGACATGGTATGGCTGGCCGCGGTGGGCGTGGTCTTCTCGATCATCGGTGCCTTCTACTATCTGCGGGTGGTCAAGTTGATGTATTTCGACCGTCCGGAGGAGAGTGCACCGCTGCGTCCGGGACGCGATATGCGCGTACTGCTCAGTGTAAACAGCCTTGCGGTGCTGGTGTTGGGCATCTTTCCCGGCGGCCTGATGAGCCTGTGCGCCGCGGCCATCGGCTCCTGACCTTCCTCAGTCTGCCCTGACGGACGGCGCGCATCGCGCCGTCCGTCAGGGCAGACTCTCTGAGATAGCAACTCACAGATGGAAAACGGAATCATTTGGTTACTTCTCATCGTTGCCATCCTGGCGGCGAATCTCCCCTGGATGAGCGAGCGCATCTTCTTCGTGCATCCACCCAAGGCGGGGTACAAGAGGGCCGGCTGGCGCCTCCTGGAATGGCTCGTTCTCTATTTCCTGGTGGGCTTTCTCGCGTTTGGGTTGGAACGCCAGATGAAGGGGGAGATCCAGCATCAGGGTTGGGAGTTCTACGTGGTCACCTTGTGCCTGTTTATGGTGTTCGCGCTGCCGGGCTTCGTCTACCGGCACCAGCTCAAGCCACACCTCCAGCAACATCGCCTCCAACCACGGCATGACGAAAAATAATAATATAACCAACCGCTTATATAATCTCGCGGGCTCCCGTAGGACGGTGCGCCGTGTTAGCATCGGCTGCATATTGCAGCATGAACGGCACTTTGCACCGTGCAGCTCCGTCACAAGTTCTTTCTCGTCCTCGGCCTGCTCAGCGGCGTCCCCCTGCTGATACTCCTGTTCGGCGTGGTCGACCGCGTCGAGGATGAGGTGAAATCCCGCACCGCCAGTGAGCTGCACGCCAATCTGGACAAGATGGCGGGGGAGCTCGAGGTCCTGCTCAACAGCCAGAAATCGATTGCCAACGGCCTGGCGAAGGTCCCCGCGATCACCCGTTTTGCCGAGGTGCTCTCGGAGGACAGCACCGACCAGTACGACGCGCGCGCCACCGAGCTCGAGCGTTTTTTCCTCAATTACCAGCACGCCGTCCCCAGCATTCAGGCGCTGCGTTTCATCGATGGCCGCGGCAAGACCCTGGTGAAGGTCAAGGAAGGCAAGCCGGTGGAGCCCGCCCATTTCGATCCGGTCTCGGGCCGCCACTACATCGCCGACCAGTCTTCCAAGCGGTTCTACCAGGTGGCGGTGCAAGGCACCGAGGATGTGATGATGTCCGACTTCGAGCTCGGGCAAGTCACGCGCGATGCTGATTTCTGTCCGGCCATGCTGCGCTATTCCGTCCTGGTGCGTGACGCGTTGGATACGCCCGAGGGATTGCTGGTGGTCAACATGTGGGGCACGCGTGTGGACCGAACGGTGGAGGCCTCGCTCGGCGGCTACCCGGGGCACGTGTACATCGTCGAACTCAATCCCGGCACCGATCGAGATGGCATCTACCTGTACCATCAGGATCCGGACCGCCGCTTCGGTGACCAGACCGGCTCGGGCTACCGTCTTACCGCCGAGCTCACCGCGGGGGAATGGTCGGCGATCCGCAATGCCGAACGCTACGGGTCTTTGTACCGTGACGATGGCCGGATGCTGTTCTTTCGCAAGTTCGAGCCCTATCGCAATCGCCCGGTGCGCTGGCTGCTGGTCATCGAGACCGACGCCGACACGCTGCTCGCCCCCATTCACGACCTGCGCCGATCGATCTGGCTGCTCCTCGGCGCGCTGCTGTTGGTAAGCCTGCTCGTCGCCAGCTGGGCCGCGCTGCGGCTCTCGCGGCCGGCGCATGCCCTGGCGGACGTGATCACCCGGTATGCCGACGGGAATCATGGGGTGCGGTACCGCGATCGGCGCCGCGACGAGATCGGCGCCGCAGGGCGTGCGTTCAACTACCTCGCCGCAAGCCTGGAGCGTGCCGAACGCGACCGTGACCAGGCGGAGCAGGCGGTGCGCCAGTCCGAGCGGCTCGCCGCCGTCGGGCAACTGGCCGCGGGGATCAGCCACGAGATCAACAACCCGCTGATGAACATCATGTCCCTTGCCTCGCTGGTGGAGAACTCATTGGATGCGTCCGACGAGCAGGCAGTCAGCGACCTGAAGCTGCTGCAGAGCGAAGGACAGCGTTGCGCGCGCATCGTGCAGGGCATTCTGAATTTCGCGCGCAAGAGTAAACCTTGCTATGCGCCGTTCGACCTGGCTGCGCTGCTTGCCGATACGCTCGTGCTGATGCGCCATCGCATCGAGGTCGCCGAGATTTGCGTGCACCGCGAATTTGCCGAATGCCTGCCGATGGAGGGCGACCCCAATCTTCTGCAGCAGGTGCTGGTCAATGTGCTGCTCAACGCCATCCAAGCCTCGCCGCTGCGCTCCACGATCACCGTTTCGGCCCGCATCCGCGGCGAACGGGTCTGTGTCAGCGTGCTCGACGAGGGCCCGGGCCTGCCGGAGGGGGAACTCGCCCAGGTATTCGATCCGTTTTTCACCACCAAGGCCGAAGGCGAAGGCACTGGCCTGGGGCTGTCGGTCAGCTACGGCATCGTCAAGGACCACGGCGGGGAGATCCGCACGGAAAACACGCCGGCAGGTGGCCTGTGCCTGCAGATCGAATTGCCCGTGAGCCAGGGACGGCGCGCGCCGGAGCAACAACCGCAAGAACAGCCGCAAGAGGGGGGGCCGGTCCATGCCGTCTGACACCGTTCGCATCATGTTCGTCGATGACGACCTGGTGACATGTCGGGTGATGCAGCGCAATTGCGACAAGGCACGGTACGCCTGTGATGTGTTCCAGTACGCCGAAGATTGCCTGGAGCGTTTTCGCAGCGCGGGGGCCGACGTTGTCATCACCGACCTGCGCATGCCGGGAATGAGCGGTTTCGAGCTGCTCACCGCGCTGCGGGAAATCGACCCGGAGGTGCCCGTTCTCGTCATGACCGGCTACTCCTCGGTGGAGAATGCCGTGGAGGCCATGAAGTGCGGCGCCACCGATTTTATCAAGAAGCCCTTCGACTTCGAAGAGCTGCGCCTGCTGCTGGAGCGCACGCTGCGCGCGGTGCGTCTGCGAACCGAAAACCGCCTGCTCAAGAAGCGTCTCGTGCAGGAGCGACACCGCTACGGGATGATCGGCGAAACCCCGTCGATGAAGAGCCTGTACAGCACGATCGAGAAAGTCGCGGAGGTGAGCTGCTCGGTGGTGATATCGGGCGAGTCGGGCACCGGCAAGGAACTCGTCGCGCGTGCCCTGCACGATTACAGTCCTCGTCGCGATGCCCCCTTCGTCGCCGTGGACTGTGGCGCCCTGAGTGAAACCCTGCTGGAGAGCGAACTGTTCGGGCACGAGAAGGGGGCGTTCACCGGCGCCTCGCAACGCAAGTGCGGGCTCATGGAGCAGGCCAGCGGGGGCACCCTGTTCCTGGACGAGGTTTGCAACATGTCCGACGGTATGCAGGTGAAGCTGATGCGCGCCATCGAGCAACAGCGCATCCAGCGTGTCGGCGGCAGTAGCCCCGTGCCGGTCGACGTGCGCGTCGTCGTCGCCAGCAATCGCGAGCTTGAGGGCATGGTGGCCGAAGGTGCACTCCGGCACGACTTCTATCACCGCCTGAACGTGGTGAACATCCGGGTGCCCGCGCTGCGGGAGCGCCGCGCGGATATTCCCGGCCTGGTTGAGCATTTCGTACGCGAGTACGCCGCGCGCTATGGGCGGCGGGTGGAGGGCTTTGACCGGCCCTCCATGCGGGCGCTTTGCGAGGCCGCCTGGCCCGGCAACGTGCGGGAACTGCGCAACATCATCGAGCGTTGCGTGATCCTGGCCGATTCACCCGTGCTGCATTGGGACAACATCGACGCGCTCGCGGCGTGCACCGAAACCGGGGCCGTACACTTCCCGAGCGAGGAGCTGCCGTCGCTGGAGGCACTCGAGCAGGAATACATTCAGCACGTGCTCCGCTGCCTGGGCGGCAAGAAGACCAAGGCCGCGCAGGTCCTGGGTATCGACAAGACGACGTTGTGGCGAAAGCTGCGCCGCTACGATGACGACGAGACCGCCACCGCGGTGTAATTTACACCCGCCGCAGCCGCGGGCCGATGCAGATTGCACCCCGACGGCGAGGGCAGGTGCTCTGGGGCGCTCGGGGTGGCTCTCAAGTGCATGTTTCCTCGGGAGAGTTCCGGGCGCACACGGTATGGAACGGAAGTTGCTGCACAGGCCTTGCGGTTTTCCGCGCCGAGAAGACGATAACCGGGAGGAGTCAGATGAAATCCATTCTCAAAAGCGGCCTCATCCTTGCCACTGCGGCCCTGCTCGGTCTGGGCATGCTCAACGCGCAGGCCGGAAGTGCCAAGAACGGCTACGACAAGCAGAAGGTCGTCTACCACATTAACGACATCGAGCATGCCAACGCCGCCCTGCGGAACGTCAAGAATCACCTCAACGCCGTGGGCGACGACAACATTGACCTGATCGTCGTGACGCATAGCGGCGGCGCCTTCACCCTGGTGGACGGTTCCCATGATTCGAAGGGGCATACCTTCGCCGACACGGTGGCCGGCCTGGCCAATCGGGGCGTAAAGTTCCAGATCTGTGCCAACACCATCCGCGGCAAGAAGATCGACAGGAACAAGATCAGCCCGTATGCGGAAGTCGTGCCCTCCGGGGTCGCGCAGATCGCCCACCTCGAGCAGCAGGGCTACGTGTACATCAAGCCCTGAGCACCTCGCGAGGAACGCTACACCGACGGGCGCCTGCGGGCGCCCGTTTTTTTTCCAGGCCACCGGCAGGACGAAAAAAAGGGCACGCCGGGCGTGCCCTCGGGCCGGTGCGTGAGCGCGCCCTCAGGAGAGGGTCGTCTCCTTGCTCTGCGTCTCGCCCTGGTTGTCGAGCCAACTGATCTTGAGCGTGTCCCCGCGCTTGGCGCCCCGGAACCGAAACGAGAGGAAAGGGTTCTTCGACACGCCGGTCCCCCACAGACAGGTCAGCACGTCCTTCCCCTGGTGGACACAATGCACCTCCTTGATGAAGTGCGCCGGGATCTTCTTGCCCGTCTTTTTGTCCTTGCGCTGCCCGGTTTCCATCGGATGGAAGAGCAGCGCCTTCACCTGGGCCATGTCACCGTCCATCCAGGCGCGAATCTTGATGTCTTTTGCCATGAGTGTGTTTTCCTCTTTTGCTTCGCTCAGCCGCCGCACCCGCCGAGGGTGACCTTCACTTCCTTCTTCGCCGAATACACCTTGTCGCCGGCCTTCACTACCGCAATGACATCGGAGGTCTTGCGCATCTTGATACGCGTGGTGACGAAGCCGTCCGTGGTGTCGGCGAGCAGGAAGCTCGAGGTCAACGGCTGGGTATTGTCGCGGGCGAGAATGGAGATCGACTCGACGCCGGGGAGGGTCGTCTCCACCGTCACCGAGACGACCGCGCCGTTTTCGGCGATGTCCGGGGCCTTCACCGACACCTTGTCGGAGCCGGCGGCCTGTGCCTTGCCAAGCAGGGCGTCCAGGGCGAGGTCGACGCTCTTGGCCGAGAAGGCGTCCGCCGGCCACGCGGCCAGCACGGCGCGTGGCGTCAGGAGCCCGGCACCGGCCGCAAGCGCCAGCGTGGTGCCGGCGAGCGAGGCCCCGAGGAAGCTTCTGCGCTGTGGGTTCATGTGACTCCTCCAGTCGTGGTGTATTTGGTATCGACCGCGTCGCGGCCTGTTGCTGGATGCCAACATGCTTAGCAAGCTCTGTACCACCGGGGCGAAGGACGGGAGTATCAATGGCTTGTGCCGGGGGGCGGGGTGCGGCGGGTCGGCGCCGGCTGCATTCTGCACCGGGGCGAGGTGCAATCTTCTGTCGCCGAACGGCTTGAATCCGGTGCCCGCTCTCGTTACAATGCCGCGCATCAGTTGCGGGGTGGAGCAGTCCGGTAGCTCGTCGGGCTCATAACCCGAAGGTCGCAGGTTCGAATCCTGCCCCCGCTACCAATCAGGGATCGGGAACCCCGTTCAGCGGGGTTTTTTAGTATTCGGGGCCTGGTCGGCCCGAGCGGCGGGTCGCGGCCGTGGCTATTGCGCGGGTAACGCGTTAGAATAGCGCGGATTTTTGCAAGTTCATGGGAGTGGGCCGCAGGCCCATTTTTTGTTTCCGGCAGTCGAAGATGACGCACAGACAGGACCTCGAGGCCATGTTCACGCCCGCGCTGGAAGCGCTGGGCTATGAGCTGGTCGGTATCGAGTATCTCCCCCAGGGCCGCCATGCCCTGCTGCGCATCTATATCGATTCAGAGCGCGGTATCACCCTGGAGGACTGCGCGCGCGCCAGCCACCAGGTGAGTGGAGTGCTGGACGTCGAAGACCCCATCCAGGGCAGCTACTCGCTGGAGGTGTCCTCGCCCGGTCTGGACCGGCCCTTGTTCAGGCTCGAGCACTTTGCGCGCTTCGCCGGGAAACCGGTGCGCCTGCGCCTGCGGGTGCCCCGGGAAGGCCGCCGCAAGTTCGCCGGCGTCATCGAGGGCGTGCAGGACGGCCGGATCCTGATCCGGCGGGACGAGGAGCCGTTGCGGCTGGAACTGGCGCCGGACGAGATCGAGCGCGCCAATTTGATTCCGGAGATTTGACCGGCATGGGCAGTCACGAGGGCGTTGCCGGCGTGAACTCCCCGGCGGGCGGAAGGAAACAGAGGCAGGTTATGCACAAAGAAATTCTGCTGGTCGTCGACGCGGTGTCGAACGAGAAAGGCGTCGAGAAGGACATTATCTTCGAAGCCCTGGAAGCGGCCCTGGCCACCGCCACCAAGAAGCGCTACGGCCATGACGTCGAGGTGCGCGTGGCGGTGGATCGCGAAACCGGCGACTACGACACCTTCCGCCGCTGGGAAGTCGTCGAAGACGACGCCCTTGAGCACCCCGACCGCGAAACCACCGTCAGCGCGGCCCGGCTCGAAGAGCCGGACATCCAGGTGGGCGACTATGTGGAGGAGCCCATCGAATCGGTGGAGTTCGGCCGCATCGCCGCGCAGACGGCCAAGCAGGTGATCGTGCAGAAGGTGCGTGAGGCCGAACGCGCCCAGGTGGTCGATGCCTATCAGGATCGCATCGGCGAGTTGGTGAACGGCACCGTCAAGCGGGTGGAGCGCGGCAACGTGATTCTGGATCTGGGCGGCAACGCCGAGGCCCTGATCCCGCGCGAGCACACCATCCCCCGCGAGTCGATCCGTACCGGCGACCGCGTGCGCGGCTACCTGCGCGAGGTGCGGCCCGAGACCCGCGGTCCGCAGCTGTTCATCAGCCGTACCGCGCCCGAGTTGCTCATCGAGCTGTTCAAGATCGAGGTTCCGGAAGTCGGAGAGGGGCTGATCGACATCATGGGCGCGGCCCGCGACCCGGGTTCGCGTGCCAAGATCGCGGTGCGCTCGAACAATCCGCGCATCGACCCGGTCGGGGCCTGCGTGGGCATGCGCGGCTCGCGCGTGCAGGCGGTCTCCAACGAGCTGGCCGGCGAGCGGATCGACATCATCCTCTGGAACGAAAATCCCGCGCAGTTCGTCATCAATGCGATGGCCCCGGCGGAGGTGAGCTCCATCGTCGTCGACGAGGACTCCAACAGCATGGATGTGGCGGTGATCGAGGAGCAGCTCTCGCAGGCGATCGGGCGCGGCGGCCAGAACGTGCGCCTGGCCAGCGAGCTCAGCGGCTGGGAGCTCAATGTGATGACCGAGACCCAGGCCGAGGAGAAGGGCGAGGCCGAGGCCACTGCCTTGCAGCGCATGTTCATGGAAGCGCTGGACGTGGACGAAGAGGTTGCGGTGATCCTCGTTCAGGAAGGTTTTTCCACGATTGAAGAAGTGGCGTACGTGCCGGCAGAGGAAATGCTCGGTATCGAGGAGTTCGACGAGGGGATCGTGCAGGAACTGCGTGATCGGGCCAAGGATGTGCTGCTGACGCGGGCCATCACCAACGCTGAACGCCTGGGCGGGGAACCGCCCGAAGCGGACCTGCTGGAGATGGACGGTATGACCGACGAGCTGGCCTTTAGCCTGGCCGCACGCGGCATCAAGAGCCGCGAGGATCTGGCCGAGCAGTCGGTGGACGAGCTCATGGAGCTGGAAGGCATGACCGAGGAGCTCGCCGCTCAGCTGATCATGACCGCCCGCGCGCCCTGGTTCGAGACCGAGGAGAACGCCGAATAGTGCAGGAGAATTTTGCATGGCCGAGGTAAGCGTAAAGCAGTTCGCAGACGTGGTCGGGATCCCGGTCGACACGCTCCTGGAGCAGCTCGAGGAGGCGGGTCTGCCCACCAAGGATGCCGAGTCGACGATCAGCGACAAGGAGAAGATGGACCTGCTCGGTTACCTGCAGACCAAGCGCGGAGCGGATGCAGCAGCGTCCGAGCCCCGCAAGGTGACGCTCAAGCGGCGCAGCACCAGCGAACTGCGCCAGACGGGCAGCCACGGCAAGGGCGGTGGCAAGACGGTGACCGTCGAGGTCCGTAAGAAGCGCACCTACGTCAAGCGCAGTGTGGTTCTCGAAGAGGAGCAGGCGCGCGTGGACGAGGAGCGCGCCGAGCGGCTGCGCCGCGAGGCCGAGGAGGCCGCGCGCGAGGCCGAGGTCGAGCGCAAGCGCGAGGCCGAAGAAGCGGCGGCGCGGGAAGCCGAAGAACAGCGTCAGCGCGCCGAGGAAGAGGCGCGGCGTCAGCAGGAAGAGGCAGCCAAGGCCGCCGAGGAGGTCGTTCGCCTGCAGGCCGAGGAGGCGGCGCGGGCATCTGGCGCCGCCGAGCGCGAGACCAAGCCGAAGCCCGAGAAGCGCGGCAAGCGGACCAAGCGCGAGGAGTCCGAGGAAGAGCGTTCCACCCGTTACGGTCGCCAGGAGCTGCACGTCTCGGCCAACAAGTCCGGGCGCCGCAAGAAGCGCGCCAAGGGCGGCCGCGCCGTGTCCACGCCTACCGGCCAGCACGGCTTCACGCGCCCCACGGCGCCGATCGTGCGCGAGGTCAGCATCCCCGAGACCATCACCGTGGCCGAGCTGGCGCAGCGCATGAGCGTCAAGGCGGCCGAGGTCATCAAGGCCATGATGGGCATGGGGTCCATGGCCACCATCAACCAGGTCATCGACCAGGAGACCGCGGCGCTCATCGTCGAGGAGATGGGCCACACCCCGGTCCTGCGCAAGGAGAATGCGCTGGAGGAAGAGCTGGTGCAGGAGGTCGCCGCCGAAGGCGAGGTCGAGCCACGCGCGCCGGTGGTGACCATCATGGGGCACGTCGACCACGGCAAGACGTCCCTGCTCGACTACATCCGTCGCACCAAGGTGGCCGCGGGCGAGGCGGGCGGCATCACCCAGCACATCGGTGCCTACCACGTGGATACCGAGCGCGGTTCGATCACCTTCCTGGACACCCCGGGCCACGCCGCGTTCACCGCGATGCGTGCCCGCGGCGCGGACATCACCGACATCGTCGTGCTGGTGGTGGCCGCCGACGACGGGGTCATGCCGCAGACCAAGGAGGCCGTCGAGCACGCCAAGGCCGCCGGGGTGCCGCTGATCGTCGCCGTGAACAAGATGGACAAGGACGATGCCGATCCCGACCGCGTCAAGCAGGAACTCTCGCAGCTGGACGTGATCCCCGAGGACTGGGGCGGGGAGACCCAGTTCGTGCCCGTCTCGGCGAAGACCGGCTCGGGGGTCGAGGTCCTGCTCGAGGCGATCGACCTGCAGGCCGAAATCCTCGAGCTCAAGGCCCCGGCCGAGGGCAACGCCCGCGGCGTGGTGCTCGAATCGCGCCTGGACAAGGGCCGCGGCCCGGTGGCGACCCTGCTGATCCAGCAGGGCACGCTGAAGAAGGGCGAGATCGTCCTCGCCGGTCACGAATACGGCCGCGTCCGGGCGATGCTCGACGAGACCGGCAAGCAGGTGACCCAGGCCGGTCCCTCCACGCCGGTGGAGGTGCTTGGGCTCTCGGGGACCCCGCAGGCCGGCGACGAGGCCGTGGTCGTGCCCGATGAGCGCAAGGCGCGCGAGATCGCGAACTTCCGCCAGGGCAAGTATCGCGATGTGAAGCTGGCCCGCCAGCAGCAGGCCAAGCTCGACAACATGTTCAACCAGATGCAGGAAGGCGAGGTGCAGACCCTCAATATCCTGCTCAAGGCGGACGTGCAGGGCTCGTTGGGTGCGATTTCCGATGCCTTGACCAATCTCTCCACGGACGAGGTGCAGGTCAAGATCGTCTCCAGTGCGGTCGGTGGCATCACCGAGTCGGATGTGAACCTGGCGATGGCATCGAATGCCATCATCATCGGCTTCAATGTACGTGCCGACGCCACCGCCAAGCGCCTGATCGAGGCCGAGGGTGTCGACCTGCATTACTACAGCGTCATCTACGACCTGATCGACGAGGTCCGCCAGGCCATGACGGGCATGCTGGCGCCGGAGTTCCGTGAGGAAATCATCGGCCTGGCCGAGGTTCGCGACGTGTTCCGTTCGCCGAAGTTGGGTGCGATCGCCGGCTGTATGGTGGTCGACGGGGTGGTGCGTCGTCGTAACCCGATCCGCGTGCTGCGGGATAACGTGGTGATCTACGAGGGCGAATTGGAGTCCTTGCGCCGCTACAAGGAAGACGTCAACGAGGTCAAGCAGGGCACCGAGTGCGGCATCGGCGTGAAGAACTACAATGACGTCAAAATTGGCGACCAGATCGAGGTTTACGAGCGGGTCGAGGTGAAGCGCGAGCTCTGAATGCAAGGCGCGTGCCGTGCGGCATCGGCCCGGAAGCGGGCGGTGCCGCACGGCCTTTCTGCCCTATAGGGAAGGCCTGTAGGGAAGGCCTGTAGGGAAGGAAAGATCATGCCGAAGGAGTTCAGCCGTACGCGCCGCGTCGGTGAGCAGATGCAGCGCGAACTCGCCCAGCTCATCCAGCAGGAGGTCCATGACCCGCGGCTGGGCATGGTGACCGTCTCGGGCGTGAACGTGACCCGCGATCTGAGTCTGGCGCGCGTCTACATCACGGTCCTGGGCGGGGACACGGATCCGAAAGAGTCGCTGAAGGTGCTCAAGGGCGCGGCCGGATTCCTGCGCCATGAGCTCGCCCGCCGGATGGTGATCCGCAGCGTCCCCCAGCTGCGTTTTCTGTATGACGAATCCGTGGTTCGCGGTCAGGAGCTCTCGTCGCTCATCGACGAGGCGGTGGCCGCGGACCGCAAAAAGAAACACGACTGAGGTAGGTTAATTCGTGGCACGACGTCGAAGCCGCATGCGCGGCCGCAACATCAGCGGCATTTTGCTCCTGGACAAGCCGATCGGCGTGACCTCCAATGCCGCGCTGCAGGAGGTCAAGCGCCTGTTCGGTGCCGCCAAGGCGGGGCACACCGGCAATCTCGATCCGCTGGCCAGTGGATTGCTGCCCCTGTGCTTCGGGGAGGCCACCAAGATGTCGGCCTTCCTGCTGGATTCGGACAAGCGCTATCGCGGCGTGATCAAGCTCGGGGTGCGCACCAGCACCGCCGACGCTGAAGGCGAGGTGCTCGAAACGCGCCCCGTGGAGGCGCTCTCGGAGGCGCGCGTGCGCGAGCTGCTGCAGCGCTATACGGGGCCGATCCAGCAGATCCCGCCGATGCACTCGGCCATCAAGCACAAGGGTCAACCGCTCTACAAGCTCGCCCGCGAAGGCCGCGAAGTCGAGCGCCAGCCCCGCCAAGTCCACATTTATGCCCTGGAGTTGCTGCGCCTGGAGGGCGACGAACTCGAGATCGACGTGCACTGCTCGAAGGGGACCTATGTGCGCACCCTCGCCGAGGACATCGGCGCGGCGCTCGGCTGCGGCGGCCATCTCCGCGGCCTGCGGCGCACGGCGGCCGGCCCTTTCCACATCGAGGATGCGGTCAGCCTGGAGGCCCTCCACACGCTGGCGGAGCAGGAGGGTCTCGCCGGCCTGGATCGCTGCCTGCAGCCTCTGGAGACGGCGCTCGCCGACTGTCCGGCGCTCAACGTGACCGACAACAGCGCTTATTACCTGCGCCAGGGGCAGCCGGTGCAGGTCCCCAAGGCGCCCACCGACGGGCTGGTGCGTCTGTACGGCGGCAACGCCGCCTTCATCGGCGTCGGTCAGATCCTCGACGACGGGCGGGTCGCGCCGCGCCGGCTGGTGAGCCGCGTCTAGGCGGCTTTTCGCCTTTGGCAGCCGCGGCGGCGGTGTTACAATACGGCGCCTGACCGCAGGGTAAAGTGTTTAAATCATCTGGAGTTGTAGCAGAATGTCACTGAGCACCGAGCAGAAGGAGAAGATCGTCGAGGACTACGGCCAATCCGATCAGGACACCGGTTCGCCGGAGGTCCAGGTCGCGTTGCTGTCCGCGCGTATCGACGATCTTTCCGGCCACTTCAAGGCCCACACCCACGATCATCACTCCCGGCAGGGGCTGCTGCGCATGGTGAGCCAGCGCCGCAAGCTGCTGGACTATCTCAAGCAGAAAGACCTGGAGCGCTACCGGTCGCTGATCTCGCGCCTTGGGCTGCGTAAGTAAAAAACCGCCCAAGAGGTGCTCAGATGACGACTCCAAGTGTAAAAGAATTCCGCTATGGCGATCACACGGTCCGTATCGAGACCGGCGAGATCGCCCGCCAGGCTTCCGGCGCGGTCATGATCAGCATGGGCGACACGATGGTGCTGGTCACCGCGGTCGCCCGCAAGGAGGCGGTCGAAGGACGCGACTTCTTCCCCCTGACGGTCAACTATCAGGAACGGACCTACTCCGCGGGCAAGATCCCCGGCGGGTTCTTCAAGCGCGAAGGTCGTCCCTCCGAGAAGGAGACGTTGACCTCCCGCCTCATCGACCGACCGCTGCGCCCGCTGTTCCCCAAGGGCTTCACCAATGAGGTGCAGGTGGTCGCGACCGTGATGTCCATCGACCCCGAGATCGATCCGGACATCCCGGCCATGATTGGCGCCTCGGCGGCGCTGGCCCTTTCGGGCGCCCCCTTCAACGGCCCCATCGGTGGCGCCCGCGTGGGCTACTGCGACGGCGACTACGTGCTCAACCCGACCGCTTCCGTGCTCAAGGGCTCGGCGCTGGACCTGGTTGTCGCCGGCACCGAGCAGGCCGTGCTGATGGTCGAATCCGAGGCGAAAGAGCTTTCCGAAGAGGTGATGCTCGGCGCCGTGATGTTCGGCCACGAGCAGATGCAGGTGGCGATTCAGGCGATTAACGAGCTGGTCCGCGAGGCGGGCGCGCCGCGCTGGGAGTGGCAGGCGGCCGAAGCGGACGCCGCGCTCACGGCGGCGGTCGAGACGGCTGCCAAAGGCGCCATCGTCGAGGCCTATCAGATCCAGGAGAAGCAGGAGCGCTACACGCGCCTGGGCGAGATCCGCGACGAGCTGCTCGCCAAGCTCACCCACGAGGCGGCCGAGCCGCGCTGGGAAGAGTCCCAGGTGCGCGACGCGATGGGGGCGCTCGAGAAGCAGATCGTGCGCGGACGCATCATCGCCGGCGAGCCGCGCATCGATGGCCGCGACACCAAGACGGTGCGGCCGATCAGCATCCGCGTGGGCGTGTTGCCGCGCACGCACGGTTCGGCCCTGTTCACCCGCGGCGAGACGCAGGCCCTGGTGACCACGACGCTCGGCACCGAGCGCGATGCGCAGATCATCGACGCCATCGAGGGCGAGCGCCGCGAGCCCTTCATGCTGCACTACAACTTCCCGCCGTACTCGGTGGGCGAGACCGGCTTCATGGGCTCACCCAAGCGGCGCGAGATCGGCCATGGGCGGCTCGCCAAGCGCGGTGTCATGGCGGTGATGCCCGATATGGGCGATTTCCCCTACAGCCTGCGCGTGGTGTCGGAAATCACCGAGTCCAACGGCTCGAGCTCCATGGCCTCGGTATGCGGCACCAGCCTCGCCATGATGGATGCCGGCGTGCCGATCAAGGCACAGGTCGCCGGGATCGCGATGGGCCTCATCAAGGAGCAGGACGGGTTTGCCGTGCTGACCGACATTCTCGGCGACGAGGACCACCTGGGCGACATGGACTTCAAGGTGGCAGGCAGCACCGCGGGCGTCACTGCCCTGCAGATGGACATCAAGATCCAGGGCATCACGCGCGAGATCATGGAGCAGGCATTGGCGCAGGCCCGCGACGGGCGCACGCACATCCTCGAGCAGATGAATCGCGTGATCCAGGCGCCGCGCGAGGAGATGTCCGAGCACGCCCCGCGCTACATCACGGTCAAGATCAACCCGGACAAGATCCGCGACGTGATCGGCAAGGGCGGCACCACCATTCGCTCCATCACCGAGGAAACGGGGGCGACGGTGGACATCAGCGACGATGGCACCATCAAGATCGCTTCGGTCGACCAGGCCGCCGGGCTGGAGGCCAAACGCCGCATCGAACAGATCACCGCCGATGTGGAAGTGGGCAAGGTCTATGAGGGGCGGGTGGCCAAGCTGATGGATTTCGGCGCCTTCGTGACCATCCTTCCGGGCAAGGATGGCCTGGTGCACATCTCCCAGATCTCCGAGGAGCGCGTCAACAGCGTCGCCGACAAGCTCTCCGAGGGTGACGTGGTCAAGGTGAAGGTTCTGGAAGTGGACAAGCAGGGCCGCATCCGCCTCAGCATGAAGGCGGTGGAGCAGTAAGCTTTCCGCTTCAGCGGGACGAGAAAGGGGCCGCACGGCCCCTTTTTCGTCGCGCCCCGGGGCCGGCGCCGTACGCGGCCCTCCCGTCCTCTGCTTGCGAAGACATCCGATGCTTCGGTTTCGCGGAAACTCGACCACCGGGACCTGGATCCCCGCGCTGCTCCTGACGCTGGTGCTTGCCGGCTGCGCGCCCGCGCCGGTTGCGCCGGTGGCGGCCCCCGAACGCGGCATGATCTACGGGCACATCGCCGTCCCGGGCGGCTTGCGCCAGGTCTACCTGCACGAGGTGGGGAAGGCCTATGTGGGCAATATCAATCTTCCGCGCGGGCGCGTGCTGCGCGACGGCAGTTTCGTGTTCGTCAATCTCGAACCCGGTGATTACTACGTTGCGGGGTTTGACGACGGCCAGGCACCGTACTGGCTCAGCTACGATGAGCACGGCCCCGGGCGCTCGCTGCTGCGGCTGCCGCGCCGGGGCATGCTGTTCGCCGGCAGCTTCCGCGTCGACCATGTAGAGGCGCCGGCCTTCGGGCGCGGCAGCTTCGACATCGCGCGGGTGCGCGAACCGGACGAAAGACGCGTCCTGCGGAAGGTGCGCCCGCTCACCGAAGGCACGGCTTGGGCCGGGCGCATCGACCGCCGCCTCCAGCAACTGCCTTAGTCCCGCTCCACCAGGGCCGTCGCCAGCGCCGGTGCCTCGCCGCCGAGGCGCTCCTGGAACCATTCGGGGAGCCGCCGTTCCAGCCAATAGCCTCCCCAGCCCGGAATCCGCCCCTCCACGAAGCCCACGTGGCCGCCGCTGGTTGCGAGCTCCAGGGTCACGGCGGGCGCGAGTTCGTGTGCGCGGGGGACCACCTCCGGGGTCATGAAGGGGTCGTCCTCGGCATGCAGGATCAGGGTCGGGACCTGGATATGGCGCAGGAAGGGGCGGCTGCTGCAGCGCCGGTAGTAGTCCTGCGCGTCGGCGAAGCCGTGCAGCGGCGCGGTCACGGCATCGTCGAAGCGGCGGAAGCTGTTCAGGGAGCGCAGCCGGCTGAGCTCGCAGGGGGCGCCTTCGAGGCGCTGGAACTTGCGGCGTACCGAGGCGCGCAGGTGGCCCAGCAGATGGTGCTGGTACACCTGTGAAAGCCCCTGCTCCAGTCGATCGGCGCAGGCCCCGAGCAGGAAGGGCACCGACACGGCAGCGGCGCACTGCACCGGGGCGGCATCGGCGCATTCCCCCAGCCATTTGAGCAGGACGTTGCCGCCCAGGGAATAGCCGACCACGCCCAGGGGGCGGGTGGGATAGCGGCGGCGCAGGACGCCGACAAGGTGGGCAAGATCGCCCGTTTCGCCAGAGTGATAGCTGCGCGGCAGACGATTGGGCTCGCCGCTGCAGCCGCGGAAGTGCATGAGCACCCCCTGCATCCCGGCGGCGGCGCAGGCGCGCAGGAGGCCGGCGGCATAGGGCGAGCGTGCCGAGCCCTCCAGACCGTGGAGCACGACCACCAGCGGGGCGCCGCGGCGCTCGGTCCAGTCCAGGTCGAGGAAGTCTCCGTCGGGCAGCTCGAGGCGCTCACGGCGCAGCACCGGGCGCGGTCGCCACCGCACCAGGCTGGGCCACAGGGTCTGCAGGTGTCCCCCGGGCAACCACCATGCAGGGCGGAAACGGCTGCGGACGATCAAGGATGCGGTGCGGGGCCGGCCGGAGCACCGCCTCCGGCCGGCCTGCCGACTCGCTCAGCTGTTCGCGCGGTTATCGACAAGGTCCTCCACCACCGAGGGATCCGCGAGCGTGCTGGTGTCGCCGAGACTGGACAGGTCGTTCGAGGCGATCTTGCGCAGGATGCGGCGCATGATCTTGCCCGAGCGCGTCTTCGGCAGGCCCGGGGCCCACTGGATCACATCCGGGGTGGCAATCGGGCCGATCTCGCTGCGCACCAGCGTGACCAGTTCCTTGCGTAGCGCCTCGGTGGGCTCGGCCTCCTTGATCAGGGTGACGTAGGCGTAGATGCCTTGCCCCTTGAGCTCGTGCGGGAAGCCGACGACGGCGGCCTCGGCCACCGACTCGTGCAGCACCAGGGCGCTCTCGATCTCCGCCGTGCCCAAGCGGTGGCCGGAGATGTTGAGCACGTCATCGACGCGCCCGGTGATCCAATAGTAGCCGTCGACGTCGCGCTTGGCCCCGTCCCCGGTGAAGTACATGCCGGGATAGGTCTTGAAGTAGGTGTCCACGAAGCGCTGGTGGTCGCCATAGATGGTGCGCATCTGCCCGGGCCAGGGGCGGGTGATGACCAGAT
Organism: uncultured Gammaproteobacteria bacterium; assembly: GCA_963779865.1. Taxonomy (GTDB): domain Bacteria; phylum Pseudomonadota; class Gammaproteobacteria; order CAVZZX01; family CAVZZX01; genus CAVZZX01. The sequence goes on from CAVZZX010000003.1 coordinate 422,834, forward strand.
TTCCCTCGGCTTCGCCCTCCAGCAGGGCGCCTTCGGTGTCGACGATGGCCGGCACCACGCCGAAGAAGGGCCGTGTCGCGGAGCCTGGCTTCAGGCGCGTCGCCCCCGGCAGCGGGGTGATCATGTGGCCTCCGGTTTCGGTCTGCCACCAGGTGTCGACGATCGGGCAGCGCCCCTCGCCCACCACGTGGTAGTACCACTCCCAGGCTTCCGGATTGATCGGCTCGCCCACGGTGCCCAGCACCCGCAGGCTCTGGCGGCTGGTCTTCTCGACCGGCGCCTTGCCTTCGCGCATCAGCGCGCGAATGGCGGTGGGGGCGGTGTAGTAGATGTTCACGCCGTGCTTGTCGCACACCTGCCAGTGGCGCGAGGCGTCCGGGTAGGTCGGCACGCCTTCGAACAACACCGAGGTGGCGCCGTTGCACAAGGGGCCGTAGACGATGTAGGTGTGGCCGGTGACCCAGCCGACGTCGGCCGTGCACCAGTAGACCTCACCCTCCTGGTAGTCGAAGGTGTACTTGTGGGTGGCCGCGGCGTAGAGCAGGTAGCCCGCGGTCGTGTGCAACACGCCCTTGGGCTTGCCGGTCGAGCCGGAGGTGTAGAGGATGAACAGCGGGTCCTCGGCGCCCATCTTCTCCGGCGGGCACTCGGCCGAGGCCTGCTCCACCAGCTCGTGGTACCAGACGTCACGTTCCTCGTGCCAGTTGATGTCCCCCCCGGTGCGCCGCACGGTGAGGACCGTGTGCACGTCGGGGCACTCGAGCAGGGCCTTGTCGGTGTTGCCCTTCAGCGGCACGGTGCGCCCGCCGCGGACCCCCTCGTCGGCGGTGATGACCACGCGGCAGTCCGAGTCCAGGATCCGGTCCTTGAGCGACTCGGGGGAGAAGCCGCCGAAGACCACCGAGTGCACCGCGCCGATCCGAGCGCAGGCGAGCATCGCGTACGCGGCCTCGGGGATCATCGGCATGTAGATGCACACGCGGTCACCCTTCTTCACGCCGCGCGCCTTCAGGACGTTGCCGAGGCGCGAGACCTGCTCATGGAGGTCGCGATAGGTGATCTTCTTGTCCTCGGCCGGGTCGTCGCCTTCCCAGAGGATCGCGACCTGATCGCCGCGCGTATCCAGGTGACGATCGATGCAGTTGTAGGCGACGTTGAGCTGTGCGCCGTCGAACCACTTCAAGTAGACATTGCCGGGGTCGTAGCTGTAGTCGAGCACCTTCTCCCAGGGCTTGTCCCAGCTGAGGAACGTTTTGGCCTGCTCGGCCCAGAACCCCTCGGGGTCATCGACGGAGCGCTGATACATCCGCTCGTACTGTTCCGCGCTCACGTGCGCGCGTTCCGCGATCGGGGCCGGAATCTCGTATGTTTTTACGGTTGTCATGACGGCAATTCTCCTCTCAGACTCGGGCCCTGGGGGCTGGCGCCGCAGCGGGCGGACTCCTGTTCCAATTGTCCTCAACCGCTTCGCAGGTATCAACCGCCGCAGGGCGCGGCTCCCCGCCGTGGGATATCCTGCGATTATAGGGTCGCCGCGAGCTCAGCCGCCGAACAGGCGCTGCCACCAGCGGCGGCGGTTGGCGGGGGGCGGGAAGGCCGCCTGCAGATCCACCGGCGGCAGCAGCGACATGACCCAGCCCGGCAGCGGCGGGGGCGCCCCCGTGCTGCCGCAGACCGCGCCCAGGTTGCCGGGGTCGTAGATCTTCACCAGGGACGGTTCGCCCGGCGCGTCCGTGTACACGATGCCGCAGTAATCCTCGTCGTGCTCGCGGCGCAGCAGCGCGTCGACATGGGTAATGAAGCGCATCACGTCCTGGGCATCGGCGGCCGCGGCCGGCGGGGTTTCGCCCACCGCGTACAGGTACCAGCCGCGGCCGGCACGGCTGCGCACCGCCTCCCAGAGGTCGTCGAGCTGCTCCCAGCGGAGCATGTTGGTGAGGCGGCCCTGGTAGGCGGCGAGGAAGGGGACGCTGTTCATGTTGTTGGCTTCGCAAGGGTGTGCCGAGACGGCGTTCCCCGGCACCCTAGCAGAAAGCCGGAAAGGCGACAAAGCGCCGCCGCGTGGCTCACGCCGACAGCCCCAATTCGGCCGCCGGGATCTGCAGGCGCCGCGGCACCGCCGCCAGGCGCCAGTTCTCCAGCGCCCAGCCCCAGAGCTCGCCGCGAGGCACGCGCAGCAGCTCCGCGGGGGGCTGCTGGCCGAGGAAACGCAGCGCGCGGTGCAGCGGGGCGACGCTTTCGTCGGGGCGGATCGCGGCGGCGCCGGTCTGCTTGCTGAGCTTTTCGCGGGTGGCGGTGGTCGCCACGGGAAGGTGGGCGTAGTGCGGTGTGGGCAGCCCGAGCAGGCGCTGGAGAAGGATCTGCCGTGCGGTGGAGGCGAGCAGGTCGCTGCCGCGCACGACCTCGGTGACGCCTTGCGCCGCGTCGTCCACGACCACGGCAAGCTGGTAGGCGAACAGACCGTCGGCGCGGCGCACCGGAAAGTCGCCGACCTCATGTTCCAGGTCCTGTCGCTGTCGACCGAACACCCGGTCTTGGAAGGCGATCCGCGCCCCGGCCACGCACACGCGCCAGGCACGCGGGCGGCGCCCCGGCGGCAAGCCATGGCGGCAGGTCCCTGGATAGACGCCGGGGTACACGCCGGGGTACACGCCGGGGCCGGTGCGGCCCTGTTGTCGGGCGGCGATCTCCGCGCGGCTGCAGGCGCAGCCAAAGGCGGCGCCGTCGGCGCGCAGCCGCTCCAGCGCCGCCTGGTAGGCCGCGCCGCGCGTGCTCTGGTAGAGCACTGCGCCGTCCCAGGCGAAACCGAAGCCCTCCAGGGTGCGCAGGATATCGTCCGCTGCACCGGGGATCTCCCGGGGCGGGTCGAGGTCTTCCATGCGCACCAGCCAGCGGCCGCCCCGACTTCGGGCTTGCAGATAACTGCCGAGCGCCGCCACCAGGGAGCCGAAGTGCAGGGGGCCGGTGGGCGAGGGCGCGAAACGGCCGACCGCCCCGCGCGGGGCGTGGCTCGAAGTGTCGGCGCTTTCGGCTGGCATGGTGCACGCTCCACTCGCATTGCTGCGGGCCCGCTGCGTGGATTCAGGCGTACCCGTTGGCGACGCGGCCGACCGGGCTCACGCGCGGTGCAATGGCCGTTGACGGGGTGGTGTGGATCGGCGCAGCCCATGGACATGCCGCACAGCACCGCGGCAATCACTGGCGCGATCGCGATGTCTTCACTTTAATTGAACCGTCCCCGTGTTGCAGCACAGCGAGGCCCGCGTACATGGATGAGGACGAACGCCTGATCATCGAAGGGTATCAGGAAGATGGGCGCAAGTTTCGGCCCAGTGACTGGATCGAGCGGATTTCGGGGATGCTGGCGACGTACGGCCCGGACCATCGGCTGGCCTATGCCAGGCACGTGCGCCCGTGCATCATCCAGGGGGAGAAGTGTCTGGTGGTCGAGCGGGAACTGTGCCGCGAGGATCGCGAGGCCTTCGACTTCATCCTCAACTTCGCCCGCAGCAATCACCTGCGTGTCCAGGAGGACCGCCGCACGCGGGCGCTCCCCGTCGCCGAGGAGCGGCGCGAGGAGGAGACGGCCGGGGCCTGACGCGAAGCCGCGCGGGGCGGGCGCGGGGCCCGCCCCGGGGGCTCAGCCCATCTGGCGCTCGCGGATCTCGTCGAGCGTCTTGCAGTCGATGCAGAGCGTCGCCGTGGGGCGTGCCTCAAGGCGGCGAATGCCGATGTCCACCCCGCACACCTCGCAGAAGCCGTATTCGCCTTCCTCTAGGTCGCGCAGTGACTCGTCGATCTTCTTGATGAGCTTGCGCTCGCGGTCCCGAGTGCGCAGCTCCATGGTGAAATCCGCCTCCTGGGTGGCGCGGTCGTTGGGGTCGGGAAAGTTCGCCGCCTCGTCCTTCATGTGGTGAACGGTGCGATCGACTTCCTCCATCAGCTCACGCTTCCAGGCCAGCAGGATGTTGCGGAAGTGCTCGACCTGGCGCTCATTCATGTACTCTTCGCCGCGCTTTTCCTGGTACGGCTCGAATTTCTTGAACCCGGAGAGCGCCGATGCCTCTTTCGCCGGTGCGGCGGCCTTTTTCACCGCCGTGCTGGATTTCGTCTTCGCTGCAGCCGCTTTCGTGCCCACGCTAGTCTTCTCCGTCGTCGTCTTTCGGCCCGCCGTACTCGTGGCGGGCGTCGTCTTGCGTGCAGGTGTCTTCTTCGCGGCGACCTTCTTTTTGCCGGGGCTGGTCTTCTTCACCGCATCGGATTTCGTTTTGCCGCTCGCCTTCTTCGTGGCAGCCTTCTTCTTGGCGGTGGTCTTCTTCGCTGGCATCATTCCTCTCCTGCCTTGGGGCCAGGTCAAGCCAAACGGGCTTCTATAACAGAATTACCCGTACGGCGCAATGGAAACCGCCTCCCCTTGCGCCCCGCGAGGCGCCTCGTCCGGCTGCCCGGGGCGATGCGCCGCCGCCGTGAGTGCGCTAAGCTTGCAAGCTTTTGCAACCGAAAACAGCGACCCATGGCCGAATTGAAAGCACTGCTCTTCGACGTCGACGGCACCCTTGCCGATACCGAGCGCGATGGCCATCGCGTGGCCTTCAATCGGGCCTTCGCCGATGCCGGGCTCCCCTGGGACTGGTCCGAGGACCTCTACGGTGAGCTGCTCGCCGTGACCGGCGGCAAGGAGCGCATCCGCTATTACATCGACCGCTGGCAGCCCGAATTTGAGCCGCCGCCCGATCTGGACGACTTCATCGTCCGGCTGCACCGCAACAAGACCGACCACTTCACCCGGCTGCTTGCCGACGGGGGCATTCCGCTGCGCCCCGGCGTGAAGCGCCTGCTCGAAGAGGCCCGGGTGCAGGGGCTGCGGCTGGGGATCGCCACCACCACCACGCCCGCCAACGTCAAGGCCCTGCTGGAACACGCCTTAGACCCCGCGGGCGAGTCCTGGTTCGAGGTGATCGCCGCCGGTGACGTCGTGCCGGAGAAGAAGCCGGCGCCGGACATTTATGTCCACGCGCTGCGCGTGATGGGCCTCTCGGCCGCCGAATGCATCGCCTTCGAGGACTCCGAAAACGGCATCCTGTCCAGCCGCGGGGCGGGGCTGCAGACCATCGTGACCGTCAACGGCTACACCCACGCGCACCGCTTTGACGAGGCGCTGCTGGTGCTGGACCAGCTCGGCGAGCCGGAACGGGCGTTTCGGGTGATCGGCGGGGGGAATACGGCGGCCGTGAACGCTGCCACCTGCGTGGATGTCCCCCTGCTGCGGAAACTGTTCCGCTCGTGAACGCCGCGCCGGGCCCGCGTGCGCGGCGCATGGGCGACATCCAGCCCTTCCACGTCATGGGGCTGCTGGCCCGTGCGCGAGAGCTGGAGGCGCAGGGCCGCTCCATCGTGCACCTGGAGATCGGGGAGCCGGATTTCCCCACCCCGGCGCCGGTGGTGGAGGCGGCCTGTCGTGCCATCGGCGGCGGCGACGTCCACTACACCCCGGCCTGCGGGCTGCCGCCGCTGCGCGCCGCCATCGCCGCGTGGTACGCACGGCAGGGGATCACCGTGCCAGCCTCGCGAGTGGTGGTCACGCCGGGGGCGTCGGGCGCCCTGCTGCTGGCCTTCGGCGTGCTGGTGGACCCCGCGCGCGAGGTGTTGATGGCCGATCCGGGCTATCCCTGTAACCGCAACTTCGTCCGCTTTCTGGAGGGACGGGCGCGCGCCGTGCCGGTCGATGCGAGTACCGGCTATCAGCTCACCCCCGCCCTGGTGGAGGAGCACTGGAGCGCGGCGACGGCCGCCGTGCTGCTCGCGTCACCGTCCAACCCGACCGGTACGCTGGTCCCCCAGGAGCACCTGAAGGCGATCGCCCGCACGGCCGAGGCGCGCGGCGGTCGGTTGGTGGTGGATGAGATCTATCATGGGCTGGTCTACGGGGCGGCGCCCAGGTCCGCGCTGGCACTCTCCGAGGGGCTGTTCGTTATCAACAGCTTCTCGAAGTACTTCAACATGACCGGCTGGCGGGTCGGCTGGCTGGTGGCGCCGGAGGGCTACGTCGAGCAGGTGGAGCGGCTCGCGCAAAACCTGTTCCTGGCCGCCTCCACCCCTGCGCAGTTCGGCGCGCTGGCGGCGTTCGGCGCGGACACGCAGGTCGTGCTGGAAGGCTACCGGGAGGCCTTTCGCGAGCGCCGCGACTTCCTGCTGCCCGCCCTGCGCAGGCTGGGCTTCGGGATCCCCTGCGTGCCGCAGGGGGCGTTCTATCTGTACGCCGAGTGCGAGCGCTTCACCCGGGACAGCTTCGAGCTCTCGCAGCGCCTGCTGGAGGAGGCCGGCGTCGCGGTCACCCCGGGCATCGACTTCGGAGGGCATCGCGCCGCCGGGCACCTGCGCTTCGCCTACACCACCTCCCGCGAGCGTCTGGAGGAGGGCGTGCGGCGGCTGCGCGACTTTCTCCCCCGTCGCTGAACTCAGCGCGCCCGCGCCAGTTTTCCGGACTGCTCCACCCACATCGCGGTCGCCCCGGCCACGGCCATGGGCATGATCAGGAAGTTGAACAGCGGCACCATGGTCCCTACCGACACGGCGGCGCCGAAACCGAGCACCAGCAGGCGCTTCTCCCCCGCCGCCCGGCGTTGCGCGGGGAAACTCAGGCCACGGTTGCCCAGCGGGAAGTCGCTGTACTCCAGGGCCATCATCCAGGCGCCGAAGGCCAACCACAGGAACGGCGCGGCGAGGTTGAGCCCCGGGATCAGGAAGAGCAGCAGCAGGGGCACCGCGCGGCTGACAAAATAGACCAGCTTGATCGCCTCGCCCTTGAGCGCGACGGCGACCTCGCCGGCGATACCGTGTCCGGAGCCCGGCGGCGCACCGCCGGTCAGGTGCCGCTCCACCGCCTCGGCGAGGAAGCCGTTGAACGGCGCGCCGACCAGATTGGCGACGATGGAGAAGGTAAAGAACACCACCACCACCGCACTGACGCCGAACAGGACCCACAGCAGCCAGGTCAGGGCGGTGACCAACCATGCGGGCACCCAGGCCGGCAGGTCGGGCCGGATCCACTCGAGCAGCACGCCGAACTGATCGGTCGCCAGCCACAGCAGAGCAGCGAAGATCAGCACGTTGATCAACAGCGGGATATACACGTAGCGTCGCACGCCCGGGGCATTGAGCAGGGCGAGACCACGCAGCAGGTAGCTGGCGCCGAGGACGGGATTGCCCAAGGGGTGCTCCGATTCGTTTACCGGTCGCGGATGATAGCGCAGGGGCGTGGGGCCGTGCCATGCGGCGCGGCCACCGCGGGGGTTCAGGTGCCGCCGAGCGAGCCGCGGCGAGCCAGCAGCGCCGCGCCGTAGGCGGCCTCGCTGTGCGCCGCCGGGACCATGCGGGTGTCCAGCAGGCGGGCGCGGATCTGGGTCCACGCCGCATTGGCCGCGCCGCCGCCCACCGAGCGTACCGCCACCGGGTAAGGCGCGCCGAGCTCGGCCAGCCGGCGGTAGCCGTCAGCCTCGATGCGCGCGATCCCCTCGAGCAGGCCCTGGAAGAAGCGGATCGGGTCGTCCGGGCGGGGCAATACACGCGGAGGCAGCCTCGCGTCGTTGACGGGGAAGCGCTCGCCCGGCCGCAGCAGGGGATAGTAGTCGAGCCCGGTGGGCCGGGACGGGTCGAGCAGCGGGCCCATCTGGGCCATCTGCGCGTCGCTGAAGTAGTGGCGCAGCACGGCCCCGCCGGCGTTCGAGCCGCCGCCGACCAGCCACAGGTGTCCGAGCGGCTGGCTGTACACCCCGTACGCCGGGGCGAAGACCGGCCGTTCGCAGAGCACCTTCAGGACCAGCGTAGAGCCGAGCGAGGTCACCGCCTCGCCGGGCTCGGCGGCGCCGGTGGCGAGGATCGCGGCCGTGCTGTCGGTGGTGCCGGCCACTACCCGGGTGTCGGCGGGGAGGCCGAGGGCCCGGCGGGCCGCCGCGCTGAGCGGGGCGAGCGCGGTGCCCGGCGGACGGACCTCCGGCAGCAGCCCGCGGGGGACCTGCAGGGCGTCCAGCCAGTCCGGCCAGCGCTCGGTCACGGCATCGTAGCCGAGCTTCAGGCAGTTGTTGGCGTCGCTTTGGCCCCAGCATCCGGTGAGCCGCCCGACCAGCCAGTCCGCCTGGTGCAGGGCATGGTGCGCACCGTCGGCCTGCGTCGGCCGGTGTTCGAGCAGCCACATCAGCTTGGCCAGGCTGCAGCTGGCGCCGTGGGCGGCGGTCTCGGCGGGTGCCACCCGGCCGATGCGCTCGGCCTGGGGCACCGCCCGGGCGTCGTTGTACATCAGGGCACGGCCGCGCGGCAGGCCCTGCGCATCGCTGAGCAGCAGGGTGCCGGAGGTGGCGTCCACGGCGAGGGCGCGGATCGTCTCCGCGGGGACCTGCGCGCCCAGGCGCGCGCAGACCGCCTCGAGTGCCCGCCACCACAGCGCCGCGTCCTGCTCCACCCGATTGCCGCTGCGCTCCGGCGCGGCCAGCGGTACCCGGGCGCTGGCCTGCGGCACCCCTTCCGCGTCGATGGCGACGGCGCGGCAGCCGGAGGTGCCGAGAATCGATGCCGAGGAACAGCGCTCGCGTGCGGGACGGGCTCACGCGCGGATCAGGCGGGGCGGCCCGCCTCGGGAAGGCGCACCGGCTCGGCCGCGGTCCAGCCGGGTTGCCGGTGTTCGGCGACCACGTTGGTGTAAATCCCGCCGCGCACGTAGAAGCGTGCGGTCACCCGCATGTAGCGGGGCGCGGTCGCCGCCACCAGGTCGTCGAGGATGCGGTTGGTCACGGCCTCGTGGAAGGCGCCCTCGTTGCGGTAGGACCACATGTACAGCTTGAGCGATTTGAGCTCCACGCAGGTGCGGTTCGGAATGTAGTCGATGAGGATGGTCGCGAAGTCCGGCTGGCCCGTCTTGGGGCACAGGCAGGTGAATTCGGGCACCTCCATGTGAATGCTGTAATCCCGCTCGGGGACGGGATTGTCGAACGTGTCAAGCTCCTTGCTGGGCTGGGTAGGCATCAATGGATCTCTGTGGTAGCTTATCGCGCCATTGTAACGAAAAAGAACGGGATACGCGCATCACGGCCGGTCCCGGCAAGCGTGCCGTACCACCCCCCGCGCGCCGCTCCCGGGACGCCTCCCGGAACGGTGCAAGTTCGAGCGTCCTCGCGACGCGAGCAGGATCGGTTCCCGTCCATGCGTCTGAGCAAGATCAAGCTAGCCGGCTTCAAGTCCTTCGTCGATCCCACCACCATTCCCCTGCCGAGCAACCTGATCGGCATTGTCGGGCCCAATGGCTGCGGCAAGTCGAACGTCATCGACGCCGTGCGCTGGGTGATGGGCGAGTCCTCGGCGAAGCACCTGCGCGGCGACTCGATGACGGACGTCATCTTCAACGGCTCCACCTCGCGCAAACCGGTGGGACAGGCGTCCATCGAGCTGGTGTTTGACAACACCGACGGTCGTGCCGGCGGGCAGTACGCTCAGTACAACGAGATCTCGGTCAAGCGCACCGTCACGCGCGACGGCCAGTCGAGCTATTTCCTGAACGGCACCCGCTGCCGACGGCGCGACATCACCGACCTGTTCCTCGGCACCGGTCTGGGGCCGCGCAGCTACGCCATCATCGAGCAGGGCACCATCTCGCGCATCATCGAGGCCCGGCCCGAGGATCTGCGCATCTTTCTCGAGGAGGCGGCCGGCATCTCCAAGTACAAGGAGCGCCGCCGCGAGACCGAGAACCGCATGCGCCACACACGCGAGAACCTGGCGCGTCTGGAAGACCTGCGCGACGAGCTCGGCAAGCAGCTCGAGCGGCTGCAGCGCCAGGCGCGTACCGCCGAGCGCTTCAAGGAGCTCAAGGCCGAGGAGCGGCTGCTGCGGGCGCAGCTGCAGGCGCTGCGCTTTCGTGTGCTGAGCCAGGGCGTCCGCGAGCTGGACGCCAGCATTGCGGAGCAGGAGACGGCCTACCAGGCGGGGCTCGCCCGTCAGCGCAGCGTCGAGGCGGAGATCGAGAAGCAGCGCGAGGGGCACGTGGAGGCCACCGAAGGCTTCAATGAGGTGCAGGGCCGCTTCTACGGGATCGGCGCCGATATCGCCCGTCTGGAGCAGTCCATCCAGCACACCCGCGAGCGGCGCCAACAGCAGCAGCAGGATCTGCAACAGCTCGAGGGCGCCCTGCGCGAGGCGCAGACGCATCTGGGCTCCGATCGCGAGCGGCTTGCGCAGCTCGAGGCCGCCCTGGCCGATATCGAGCCGCAGCGGGCGCAGGCCGAGCAGGCCGAGGCCGAGGCCGCGGCGGGGCTGGCGGAGAGCGAGCAGGCGATGCAGGACTGGCAGGCCGGGTGGGCGCAGTTCAATCAGCGCGCCACCGAGCCGGCCCGGGAGGCCGAGGTCGAACGCACCCGCATCCAGCACCTCGACCAGCAGAATTTCCAGACCCAGCAGCGGCTGGAGCGTTTCGAGGAGGAGCGGCGCAGCCATTCCACCGAGGCGGTGGAGCAGGAAATGGCCGAGCTGGCCGAGCGCCTCGCGGTCCTCGAGGCGCAGATCGGCGAACATCAGGGGCGCCTGCAGGGGCGCCAGCGTGCGATTGCCGAGCAGCGCGAGCGCAATCACCAGCTCGGGCCGCGGCTGGATCAGGCGCGCAGCGTGTTGCAGCGCCTGCGCGGTCGGCATGCCTCCCTGGAGGCGCTGCAGCAGGCGGCGCTGGGCAAGCGCGCCGGCGCCATCACCGGCTGGCTGGAACAGCAGGGGCTGGCGGACGCCGCCCGTCTGGCCGAGGAGATCGCGGTCGACAAGGGCTGGGAGCGCGCCGTGGAAACGGTGCTCGGCGCCAACCTGCAGGCGATCTGCGTCGAGGATATCGACCCCCTGGCCGCCATGCTTGGCGCCGTGGACAAGGGCAGCCTCACACTGTTTCAGACCGGCACGCCCGGCGTCGTGGAGGCGCCCGCCGCCGCCCAGTCGCTGGCGGCCCGAGTACGCGCGCCCTGGAGCCTGACCAGCCTCCTGGCCGGGGTGTACACGGCCGACTCACTGGAGGGCGCCCTCGCCGTGCGCCGCGGGCTGGGCGCGGCGGAATCCGTGATCACCCCGGACGGCATCTGGCTGGGGCCGAACTGGCTGCGGCTCGCCCGCGACAGCGACGAACAGGCCGGGGTGCTGCAGCGCGAGCAGGAAATCAAGGAGGCCGAAGCCGAGATCCAGCGCCTGGAGGCCGAGGCCGACGAGTTGCAGACCCAGCTCGAGGACGGGCGGGAGGCCTTGCGGCAGCTGGAGACCGAGCGAGAGGACGCGCAGAGCGTGCTCAACCGTTCGAATCGGGAACACGCCGGGCTGCAGGCCGACCTCAGCGCGCGGCGCGCGCGTCTTGAGCAGCTGCAGGCGCGCCACGAGCGCCTGGCGTCGGAGAGCGCCGAGGCGCGTGAGCAGATCGAGCGCAACGCCGCCGAACTGGCGGAGGCGCGCGGCCGCCTGCAGCAGGCGCTCGACAGCATGGAGCTGCTCACGCAGGAGCGCGAGGCCCTGGAGCGCCGGCGTGAGGAATTGCGCGGGGCGCTCGATACGGCGCGCCAGCAGGCGCGCGGCACCCGCGACGCCGCCCACGACGTGAAGCTGCGCAGCGAGACGCTGCGCACCGAGCAGGCCTCCACGCGCCAGGCGCTGGAGCGCGTCACCACCCAGCTCTCGCAGCTCAACCAGCGTCAGGCCCAGCTCAGCGAATCCCTGCAGGAGAGCGGCACGCCCCTGGAGGACATGGGCCGCGAGCTGGAGGAGCTGCTCGAAAAGCGCATGCAGGTGGAAGAGGAGTTGAGCGCGGCGCGGCGCCGGCTCGAGGACATCGACCATCGCATGCGCGAGCTCGAGGCCGAGCGCAACCGCGCCGAAGAGCAGGTGCTGGAGACGCGTGGCCGGCTGGAGCAGGCGCGGGTCGGTTCCCAGGAGCTGCGCGTGCGCAGCGACACCCTGCGCGAGCAGGTGGCCGAGGGCGGTTTCGAACTGGACGCCGTGCTCGCGGAGCTGCCGGAGGGGGCCGAAGAGGCGGCGTGGGCCGAGCAGGTGGAGACGGTCGGGCAGCGCCTCGGGCGCCTGGGACCCATCAATCTGGCGGCGATCGACGAGTACAAGGAGCAGTCCGAGCGCAAGGCGTACCTGGACTCTCAGCATGCCGACCTGAACGAGGCCCTGGAAACCCTCGAATCGGCGATCCGCAAGATCGACCGCGAGACGCGCACCCGCTTCAAGGAGACCTATGACAAGGTCAACAGCGGGCTGCAGGCCGCCTTTCCGCGGCTGTTCGGGGGCGGGCACGCCTATCTGGAGCTGACCGGCGAGGACCTGCTGGAGACCGGCGTCACGGTCATGGCCCGGCCGCCGGGCAAGCGCAACAGCACCATCCATCTGCTCTCGGGCGGGGAGAAGGCGCTCACCGCGGTGGCCCTGGTGTTCGCGATCTTCGAGCTCAATCCGGCACCGTTCTGCATGCTCGATGAGGTGGACGCGCCGCTCGACGAGGCCAATGTGGGGCGCTTCTGCAATCTGGTGAAGGAGATGTCCGAGCGCACCCAGTTCATCTTCATCACCCACAACAAGGCGACCATGGAGGTCGCGCAACAGCTCACCGGCGTCACCATGCACGAGCCGGGCGTCTCGCGGCTGGTCGCGGTGGACGTGGACGAGGCTGCCGAGATGGCCCGGGCCGGCTGAGGTCGCGGCGGCCGCCGCGAGCGGGTATCTTTCCTGTCTATGGACGCGTTGCGCATCGCACTGTTGATCATCGGCATCCTGCTGGTCATAGCCATCTATTGGTGGAGCACCCGGGCGCGCCGCAAGAGGCGCGACGCCGGGCGCACCGTCGACGAGCCCGAGTTTGCCGAGGAGCCGCCCACGCGCGGCCACTCGCGCGGCAATACCGGCCTGGAGGCACCCTACGATCCGCACGTGGAGGACGAGATCGAGGGCGTGGGGCCGGTGCTGGTACGCCGCGCCGAGCCCGCCCCGGAGGCGCTGGACATCGGCCCCATCACCGCCGACGACGACCTCGCCGAGGCGCCGCCCGCGGACGATGAGGATGAACTGATCGTCGCGCTCACCGTGATGGCGCGCGACGGACAGCGCCTCGCGGGGCCCGCCATCGGCGAGGCGCTCGCGGCCCTCGGGCTGCAGCACGGCCTGATGGACATCTACCACCTGCGCCCGCCCGGTCGCGAGCAAGGGCCCGCGATCTGCAGCGTCGCCAATGCGGTGGAACCCGGCGTGCTCGACCCCGAGGACATGGAGCAACTGGCCACACCCGGGCTGCTCCTGTTCATGCGGCTACCCGGGCCGGTGGACGGGCGCGAGGCGTTCGAGAAGACACTGGAAACCGGCCGCGGCCTGGCGCAGCGCCTGGACGCCGAGCTCTGCGACGAGCGCCGTAGCGTGCTCACCGTGCAGAGCATCAGCCTGGTCAAGGAGCGCATCGAGTCCTGGCGCCTCAAGCGGCAGATGGAGAAGCTGCGCCGTTCCGGGCAGGGCCGCCGCACGCCGCGGTCCTGAGGGCGCCATGAGCAAGCGCGACACCACAGCCCGTATCGAGGCGCTGCGCGAGCAGCTCCACCACCACAACTACCTCTACTACGTCCTCGACCGGCCGGAGGTCCCCGACGCCGAGTACGACCGCCTGATGCATGAGCTGCAGGCGCTCGAGGCCGCGCACCCCGATCTCGTCACCCCCGATTCCCCCACGCAGCGCGTCGGCGCCGGCCCCCTTACGGAGTTCGCGCAGGTGCGTCACGAGGTGCCCATGCTGTCGCTGGCGAATGCCTTCGACGAGCAGGAGTTCGGGGATTTTCACCGCCGCGTGTGTCAGCGCCTGGGCGAGGAGGACATCCTCTACACCGCCGAGCCCAAGCTCGACGGCCTGGCCGTGAGCCTGCTGTACCGGGACGGGGTGTTGATGCGCGGCGCCACGCGCGGCGACGGTGCCACCGGGGAGGACGTCACCCAGAACGTGCGCACCCTCGATACCGTGCCGCTGCGTCTGCGCGGGCGCGACTGGCCGCGCGTGCTGGAGGTGCGCGGCGAGGTGTTCATGAGCCGCACCGGCTTCGCCGCCATGAACCGGCGCCAGGAGGCGCGCGGGGAGAGGGCCTTCGTCAATCCACGCAACGCGGCGGCCGGCAGCCTGCGGCAACTCGATCCGCGCATCACGGCCCAGCGCCCGCTGGAGATCTACTGCTATGGCATCGGCCGCGTCGAGGGCGGCGCGCTGCCGGACACCCAGTACGACCTGCTGCAGCGGCTGCGCGAGCTCGGCCTGCGGGTGAATCCCGAAACGCGCCGGGTACAGGGCATGGGCGGCGCCCTGGACTACTATCGGGCGGTGGTCGCGAAGCGGCCCTCGCTGGCCTACGACATCGACGGGGTGGTGTTCAAGGTGGACCGCTTCGACCGGCAGGAGGCGCTGGGCTTCGTGTCGCGGGCCCCGCGCTGGGCGATTGCCTACAAGTTCCCGGCCGAGGAGGAGCTGACCACGCTGCGCGCGGTCGAGTGGCAGGTCGGCCGCACCGGGGCCCTGACGCCGGTGGCGCGCCTGGACCCGGTGTTCGTCGGCGGGGTCACCGTGAGCAACGCCACACTGCACAATCCCGACGAGATCGAGCGCAAGGGCGTGCACCTCGGCGACACGGTGATCGTGCGCCGCGCCGGGGACGTCATCCCCGAGGTCGTGTCCGTTGTGGAGAGCCGCCGCCCGCGCGGGGCGCGCCGGCCCCAGGTGCCGACGCACTGCCCGGTGTGCGGCTCGGACGTGGTCCGTCCCGAAGGCGAAGCGGCGGCCCGATGCACCGGCGGCCTGTACTGCCCGGCACAGCGTCGGGAGGCCATCAAGCACTTCGCCTCACGGCGCGCACTGGACATCGAGGGGCTGGGCGATAAGCTGGTCGAGCAGCTCGATGAGAAAGGCCTGATCCACGACCTGGGTGACCTCTTCGCGCTGGGGCCCTCACAGCTCCTCGCGCTCGAGCGCATGGGCGAGAAGTCCGCACAGAACCTGGTTGCGGCCATCGACGCCAGCAGGGACACCACGCTGCCGCGCTTCATCTACGCGCTGGGGATCAGCCTGGTGGGGGAGGCCACGGCGCGCACCCTGGCGCAGCACTTCGGCAACCTGGAGCGGATGATGGGCGTGAGTGAGGCCGAGTTGCAGCAGGTCCCCGACGTGGGGCCTGCGGTGGCCGAGAGCATCCACGCCTTTTTCCAGGAGCCACACAACCGCGGCGTGATTGAAAAGCTGCGTGCGGCGGGCGTGCACTGGCCGGACCTCGAGCCCCGGGGCGCCGAGCAGCCGCTTGCCGGCAAGACCTTCGTGCTCACCGGGGCCCTGGAGCGGCTCACCCGCGACGAGGCGAAGGAGCGGCTGCAGGCGCTGGGCGCCAAGGTCACCGGCAGCGTCTCGACGAAGACCGACTACGTGGTGGCGGGCGCCGATCCCGGCTCCAAGCTCGACAAGGCGCAGGCGCTTGGTGTGGCGATCCTCGACGAGGACGCGCTGCTGCAGCTGCTCGGCTGAGCACGCTGCGCGCCCCGCCCGGTCCGTTTGCCCCGCCTCTGGATGTGACCGGCAAACGCGACCGGCGGGGGCCCGGGCGGGCCCCCTGCCGGCCGCTGCCAGCTCAGCTGGCGGTTTCCAGCAGCGGCAGGGGGCGGGCCACTGCCCGGCGGCGCTGCGCCCGGCGCCGTTCGCGGCGGCGGCGTTCCACACCGCTGTAGCCCTGCAGCTGACGCTCGATCAGCGAGGCGTAATAGCCCTGGGCGGCGACCAGCTCGTCGTGGGTGCCCTGTTCGATCAGGTGCCCGCCCTTGAGCACCACGATGCGATCGGCGTTGACCACGGTCGTCAGGCGGTGGGCGATCATGAAGGTGGTGCGCCCGCGCGTGAGTTCCTCCAACGCCTCCTGCACCAGGGCCTCGGACTCCACATCCAGTGCCGAGGTCGCCTCGTCGAGGATCAGGATCGGCGGGTCCTTGAGCAGGGCACGGGCGATGGCGATGCGCTGGCGCTCGCCCACCGACAGGCGTGTGCCGCGCTCGCCGACCGGGGTGTCGTAGCCCTGCTCCAGGCGCATGATGAACTCGTGCGCGTTGGCGGCGCGGGCGGCCGCCTCGATCTCCGCCTGGCTCGCCTCGGGGCATGCGTAGGCGATGTTGTCGCGCACGCTCTCGTTGAACAGCAGGGCGTCCTGCATCACCACGCCGATCTGGCGCCGCACGCTCGCCTGTTTGAGGCCGCGCACGTCCATGCCGTCGATGCGCACGGCACCGCGGCTCGGGTCATAGAAGCGCTGCAGCAGCGCCATCAGCGTGCTCTTGCCCGAGCCGCTGGGGCCGACGATGGCGACCATCTCGCCGGGCTGCACCTCCAGGTCGATGCCGTTGAGCACCCGTGCCCCGGAGAGCTCGTAGGTGAAGTGCACGCCCTGGAACTGCACCGCGCCGCGCAGGTCGTGCGCCTCGCGGGCATCCGGCGCATCGCCCAGGCGGTCCTGCGTGTCGAGGATGGCGAAGATCTGGTTGAGGGAGACCGAGGCGGTGCGCAGCGTGCGATAGATGCCGGTGAGCCCCTTGACCGGCTCGAACAGTCCATTGACGTAGCCGAGGAAGGCCACCAGCGTGCCCAGCGTGGCCTGCCCGCGCCACACCAGCCAGGCGCCGAGCCCCAGCGCGCCGATGCGGGCGAGTGCGACCACCAGGTTCTGGGCCGCGCTCACGCGGCTGTCGAAACCGATGCCGCGGATGACCACCCCATTGGCGTCGGTCACGTCGCGCAGAAAGCGCTGCTTCTCGGTGTCCTCCATTGCGAAGCTGCGCACGGTGACGATGCCGGAGAGAATCTCGTTGAAGCGGCCGTAGATCGCCGCCCAGCGGTCCAGCAAGGTCTGCTCGCGGCGCGTCTGGGTGGGGGCGGCGAGGGCCGCAATGAGCGCCGGGATCGGTGTGAACACCAGGACCAGCGCCGTCAGGCGCCAGTCGAGCTGCAGCATCAGGACCAGGGCGATGGCCAGGTAGGCGAGCGAGGGCAGTACGTTGAAGGAGATCTCGCTCAGCGCCCCGATGAAGCCCTGGATGCTGCGGTCCAGGCGGGTCATCACGGCGCCCACGCCTTCGCGCCGGTGCACGTCCTGCGGCATGCGGTGAAGCCGCTCCACCGTCGCGTCGAGCAGGGCGTAGTGCACGCCGAGCCGGGTGCGCCAGCTCAGCCAGTTGGAGACCGCGCCACCGATTTCGCGCAGCACCGCCAGCGCGGCGAGCAGGCCGACGCCCCGCAGCGCGGCGCGGCCGCTGTCCTGCGCCCCGAGGTGGTCGAAGATGTACTTCATGATCAGGGGGTCGAGCGCGTTCATCGCGGCGACGCCCAGCGTCAGGGTGAGGATGAGCACGATGGGACGCCGGTAGGGGCGGGCGAAACCCAGGGCGCGGCGCAGGCGGCCGAAGTGTTGCGATGCGGGCATGAAAACGTCCTCTGTCACGGTACCGATGGGGCGGCCGGGTGAGATGGCCGGGTGAGATGGCCGGGGCGGTCGATCCCTGCGCCAGCCCGAGGCGCGGATTTATATCGCAGGCCCTGCCCCTGTTCCCGTGACGGGGCTCGCGCTTTTCGCTCGAGGCGCGGCCCGCGCGGGGGATGTACTAGTTTTTTTCAGATGGGCGTCGCAGAAGACAGGGGGATGCGCGGGCCGCGCGCCGCGGGAGGGCCGGTGGCCGCGCTCCGTGGCGTGCGCCCCTCACCGGCGCGCGGCCCCATATTGGGCGTGGGGGCCCCGAAGACGGGAACGCACTCGCTGGTGGCGCTGTTCCAGGGCGCCCTGCGCGCGCGCCACGAGCCCTGGGTACGGCGCACGGTGCGCCTGATCCGGGCCCAGCGCAGCGGCGCGCTGGATGCGGCGGAGCAGGGCCGCCGGCTGCGCGGGCTCATCGCCGGCTCCTCCCTGGAACTGGTGGCCTCCCACCCGCTGGGGCATTTCACCGACGTGCTCGCGCAGGCGCTCCCCGAAGCGCGTTTTCTGTTGACCGTGCGCGAGCCCGCGCCCTGGCTGGACTCGATGCTCAATCACCTGATCAATCATCCCCGGCGCTGGTGGGGGGAGGGCTTCTGGCGCGAACTGCGCCGGGTCTATTTCGGTCCGGGCCCGTGGCGCTACCCCGCGCAGGAGCAGGTGCTGGCCGCTCGCGGGCTGCCCAACCTCGATGCCCTGCTCGCCTTCTATGCGGGGCGCAATCGCCTCGTGCTCGACGCCGTCGCCCCCGAGCGCCTGCTGGTGGTCCACACCGAACAGCTCGACCGGGCGCCGGCGGCGCTGGCGGCCTTCGCCGGCATCCCCACGCCGCGCTTGCGGCCGCGCGCGGCGCGCGCCTATGCGGCGCCGCGGCGCCACGCACTGCTCGCGGACATCGCCGCTGCCTACCTCGAGGAGCGCATTGCAGCGCATTGGGCCCCCCTGCGCGAACGCCTCGCCCCCCCCTGCGACTGACCTCCTTCAGGCGCGCCAGCGCGAACCACGTCGCGGCGGCCGGCCCGCGGCCCCGGTTACGCTCGGCACGCGCCGCGGGCGAGCGCCCGGACGCCGGACAGACCGGAGCCCCCTCGCATGTCGGATTCGCCACGCCTGCATTTTCACCCCCTGCTGCGCCGCCGTGTCGGCGTCGAGCTGTCGCTGCTGGTGCTGCTCACGCCGCTGTTTCTGCTCGCGGTCCCGCGCCTGATGGCGCTGTACGCAGCGGCCGGTCTGGGGCTGATCGCCTATGTGCTGGGGACGCGCCGGCAGACCGAACGGCGCATCTGGCGGCCCGTGCGGCGCCGTGAGTGCCCGCCGGGCGAGGCGGTGCGGCTGCGTCTGGGCTTGTTCACCGCGACCGGGTTGGGGCTGTCCTGGGGCTGGGCGCAGTGGCACGGGATCGCGATCCCCTACGGGCATCTGCTGCTGGCCGCGCTTGCCTATTTCCCCTGGGCTCTGCTGCAGCAGACCCTGTTTCAGTTCTACTTCCTGGGGCGCTTGCGCGTATTGCTGCCGGGGGCCTCCGTTGCGGCATTGGCGCTGCTCAACGGCGCTGTCTTCGCCCTGGTGCACCTGCCGCAGTGGCCGCTGGCGCTCGCCGCCGGCGGCGCCGGTGCCGTGTGGAGTCTGGCCTACCAGCGCCACGGGCGGCTGTTGCCCGTGGCGGCGTCACACGCCATGCTGGGTGCCGGGTTCTACTACCTGGTGGTGGGGCGCGACCTGATCGGCGCCTGGCTGACGTAATCGCGGCGGCCCGGCGCGCCGTTTGGATCAGGCCGGTGCAATGCCTACCGAGCGCAGACGATGGCGGCTGCCGTCGGCCCGGGCATAGGCCCGGCGCACGGCCTGGAGGATGCCTGCGGTGTCCAGGCCGGCATCGTGCAGCTGCTGTTCGCGGGTGCCGTGCGCCAGCGGCCGGTCGGGCAGGCCCAGATGGGCCACCGGCACCGCCGAGCCGTGCTGCCGCAGGCACTCGCTGACGGCGCTGCCCGCGCCGCCTTCCACGACGTTTTCCTCGATCGTCACCAGCAGCTGGTGGCGAGCGGCGAGGTCCAGCACCAGCTCCTCGTCCAGCGGTTTGACGAAGCGCATGTTCGCGACCGTGGCATCCAGGGCCTCGGCGGCCTCCAGCGTGGCCTGCAAAACGACGCCGAAGGCGAGCAGGGCGATGTCGCGCCCGCCGCGGCGGATCTCGCCCAGGCCAATCGGCAGGCGCTGGAAGCGCTTCTCCAGCGCTGCGCCCGTGCCGGTGCCCCGCGGATAGCGCACCGCCGCCGGCCCCTCCAGCAGATACCCCGTGTGCAGCATCTGGCGGCACTCGTTCTCGTCGGACGGGCACATCACGACCACCCCGGGCAGGCAGCGCAGATAGCTGAGGTCATAACTGCCGGCATGGGTGGCCCCGTCGGGACCGACCACGCCCGCCCGGTCGATGGCGAACAGCACCGGCAGCTGCTGCAGCATGATGTCGTGGATCAACTGATCGTAGGCCCGCTGCAGGAAGGTGGAGTAGATCGCCACCACCGGTTTCATGCCACCGCAGGCCAGCCCGGCGGCGAAGGTCAGCGCATGTTGCTCGGCGATGCCCACGTCGAAATACCGTTCGGGATAGGTCTCGGCAAAGCGGACCAGTCCGGACCCCTCGCGCATGGCGGGGGTCACGCCGGCGAGCTGCGGGTCGCGCTGCGCCTCGTCGCACAGCCAGTCGCCGAACACCTGCGTGTAGGTGGGCGAGGCGACCTTCTTCGCCGCCGCCAGCCCCTTGGCCGGATCGAAGGCCGAGACGCCATGGTACTTCACCGGGTCGGCCTCCGCGGGGGCGTAGCCGCGGCCCTTCACGGTGGTGACGTGCAGCAGCCGTGGGCCGTGCAGCTCGCGCAGGTTGCCCAGCATGGTCAGCAGGCTCGGCAGGTCGTGACCGTCGATGGGGCCGAAGTAGTTGAAGCCCAGCTCTTCGAAGAGCGTGCCGGGCACGAGCATGCCCTTGGCGTGCCGCTCCGCGCGGCGCGCCAGGTCCCACATGGGCGGCATATGCCGCAGTACCTTCTCGCCGCCCTGACGCAGCGTCGAATAGAAGCGCCCCGAGAGGATGCGCGAGAGATAATTCGACAAGGCACCGACGTTGGGCGAGATCGACATGCGGTTGTCATTGAGGACCACCAGCAGGTCCAGGTCCTGCATGGTCCCGGCGTGGTTGAGCGCCTCGTAGGCCAGCCCCGCGGTCATCGCCCCGTCGCCGATCACGGCGACCGTTGTGTGCGACTCGCCCCGTTGCGCAGCGGCCGCCGCCATGCCCAGAGCGGCGCTCACCGACGTGCTGGAGTGGCCTGCGCCGAAGCTGTCGAACCGACTCTCGCTGCGCTTGAGAAATCCCGACAGGCCGTCGCGCTTGCGGATGCTGCACAACTGCTCGCGGCGGCCGGTGAGGATCTTGTGCGGATAGGCTTGATGACCGATGTCCCACACCAGGCGATCGTCCGGCGTGTTGAAGACGTAGTGCAGGGCGATGCTGAGCTCGACGGTGCCGAGGCCGGCGCCCAGATGACCGCCCGAGCGGGAGACCGAATCGAGCAGAAAGCCGCGCAGCTCGCGGGCCAGCTGCGGGAGCTCGGTCCGTGCCAGCCGGCGCAGGTCGGCCGGTTCCTCGATGCGCATCAGGAGCGGGAAGTCCATGCGGCCCCGATACCTCCTTCAGTTCTGGCTCAACCGCGGCGTCCGTGGCGGCGGTGGGCCGGCCGGACGCACTCCAAGCCCGGTGTCGCAGGGCGGCCGTCACGGGTCCTGTAGCAGGCCCCGGCGCTGTGCACTATGTTTACAGTGCCGCGCCGCTGAAAGGCCCAGGTGCCTGACATCTCTTAAGAAGCTCTTAAGAAATCCGCGCCCGGCGGCCTCGGTGGCGGCTCAGGAACCAGTATAGTTCACGGCCGAATTCGGGAGAGGGAAGGAAACGGACATGGATATTGTCCTTGCTCAGCCGCGCGGTTTCTGCGCCGGAGTCGTGCGTGCCATCGACATCGTCGACCTGGCACTCGAGGTCCACGGCGCCCCCGTGTACGTCTATCACGAGATCGTGCACAACCGGCATGTGGTGCGTGATCTGCAGGAGCGCGGCGCGGTCTTCGTGGACAGCCTGGAGTCGGTCCCGGCCGGCGCCGTGACCATCTTCAGCGCCCACGGTGTCTCCACCGAGGTCGTGCGCCAGGCGAAGCAGCGCCAGCTGGACGTCATCGACGCGACCTGCCCCCTGGTCACCAAGGTGCACCTGCAGGCTCAGCGCTACAGCCGTGACGGTTACGAGCTGGTGATCATCGGCCACCGCGGGCATGAGGAAGTGGAGGGCACGATGGGCTCGATCCCGGGTCCGGTGCACGTGGTCTCCGAGCCTGAGCAGGTGGAGGGGTTGCCGGTGGAGGCTCCGGACCGCCTTGCCTACGTCACGCAGACTACCTTGAGCGTGGATGATACGCGCGAAGTCATCGAGGCCTTGCGCCGCCGCTTCCCTTCGGTGCAGGGGCCGCAGCTCGACGACATCTGCTATGCGACGCAGAACCGGCAGAACGCCGTGCGCGATCTGGCGCGCGAGGTCGATCTGCTGCTGGTGGTCGGGGCGCGCAACAGCTCCAATTCCAACCGTCTGCGCGAGGTCGGCGAGCAGTGCAAGGTGCGGGCGGAACTGATCCAGGACGAGAGCGAAATCGACGCCGCCTGGTTCGAGGGGATCGGCAGCGTCGGGATCACGGCCGGTGCCTCCGCCCCCGAAGTGCTCGTGCAGCGCGTCGTGCAGTGCGTACGCACCCTGGGCGCCGGCCGCGTGCGAGAGCTCGATGGGGTGCGCGAAACCATGGCCTTTCGCCTGCCCAAGACACTCACGGTGCGCCTACCCGCGAATCACCGGGCAGAGCGCCAGCGTTGAATTATCGATCCATCGGACAGGAGGTCACATGGGTATACCGCTGATACAGCAATATCGAGTCGCACGCTATCTGCTCACCCAGAAGCTCAAGGGGGTGAAGCGCTATCCCATGGTGCTGATGCTCGAACCGCTGTTTCAGTGCAATCTCGCCTGCGCCGGGTGCGGCAAGATCGACCACCCTGACGAGATTCTCAAACAGCGGCTGAGCGTGGACGAGTGTCTGGACGCCGTGGACCAGTGCGGGGCGCCCATCGTCTCTATCCCCGGCGGCGAGCCGCTCATCCACAAGGAGATCGATCAGATCGTCGCCGGCATCGTGGCGCGCAAGAAGTTCGTCTACCTGTGCACCAATGCGCTGCTGCTCAAGAAGAACCTCGATCGCTTCACGCCCAGCCCGTATCTGACCTTCTCCGTGCACCTGGACGGCCTGCGCGAGAAGCACGACGAGTCGGTCTGCCGCGAAGGCGTGTTCGACAAGGTCGTGGAGGCGATCACCGCCGCCCTGCAACGCGGCTTCCGCGTCACCATCAACTGCACCCTGTTCCGCGGCGAGGACCCCGACGCGGTGGCCGAGTTCCTCGACTACGTCAACGAACTCGGCGTCGAGGGGGTCACGATCTCTCCGGGGTACAGCTACGAGCATGCACCCGAGCAGGAGATCTTCCTGCGCCGTTCGGCGAGCAAGCGCCTGTTCCGCGAGATCTTCGCACGCGGCCGCGGCCACAAATGGCGCTTCAACCAGTCCAGCCTGTTCCTGGATTTCCTGGCCGGCAACCAGTCCTACGAATGCACGCCCTGGGGCAACCCCACGCGCAACGTGTTCGGTTGGCAGAAACCCTGCTACCTGCTGGTCGACGAGGGCTACGCGCCCAGCTTTCAGGCGTTGATGGAAGAGACCGACTGGGACAGCTACGGCACGGGCCGCAACGCCAAGTGCGCAGACTGCATGGTGCACTGTGGCTACGAGCCCACCGCGGTGGACGACACCTTGCGCCATCCGCTCAAGGCGCTGGGGGTGTCCCTGCGCGGTCCGCGCACGAGCGGCCCCATGGCAGCCGAGCCGCTGATGGAAGGCCGTGCCGCCTCGCCGCGGCCACGCGACAGCGAAGGCTACGCCGAGGCGGTGCACGAAAAGGGGCGTTGAGCGTGGTGTGGGTGCTCGCCGTGCTGCCGGGGCTGCTGGTGTGGGGCATCGTGCTACTTCTGCCGTGGCAGCCGTGGCGCGTGCGCGAGTGCCTCGAACCCGCCGGCCGTGTCGCCCCCGAGCTCAGCGCCATCACCGTGCTCATCCCCGCACGCGATGAGCAGCGCACGCTGCCCGCCGTGTTGAGCGCGCTGGGCGCACAGGGGCGCGGGCTGTCCGTGGTGGTGATCGACGATCAATCCCGCGACGGCACCGCGGCGGCGGCACGCGCAAGCGGTCTGCCCGGCTTGCGCGTGGTCGCAGGTGCGCCGCTGCCGCCGGGCTGGAGCGGAAAGCTGTGGGCCTTGGAGCAGGGCCGCCGCGAGGTGACCACCCCGCTGGTACTCCTGCTCGACGCCGACATCGTCCTGCAGCCGGGCGCGCTGGCGGGCTTGCTGGCGCGGCGTCGGGCCACCGGTGCGCAGTTCCTGTCAGTGATGGCCGAGCTGCGCATGCGCACCGTGTGGGAGCGCCTGCTGTTGCCGGCCTTCGTCTACTTCTTCCGGCTGTTGTATCCCTTCGCGCTGGCCAACGACCCGCGCTGGCCGCGCGTCGCCGCGGCGGCGGGCGGCTGCGTGCTGATCGAGCGGCGGGTGCTGGAGGCGATCGGCGGCTTCCAGGGGCTGCGCGGCGCCCTGATCGACGACTGCACCTTGGCGGCGCGAGTGAAGGCGCAGGGCTTTCGCACCTGGATCGGACTCAGCCATGCCGTACGCAGCATCCGCAGCTATGAACGGCTGGGCGACATCTGGGACATGGTGGCGCGTTCGGCGTTCACGCAGCTAGGTCACTCCACGCTCGCCTTGCTCGCCTTGAGCCTGTTATTCGTCCTGCTGTTCTGGGTCCCGCTGGTGGCCCTGGCGAGCGGCACCCCCGGCGCACGGCTGCTGGCGCTGGCCAGCCTCGGTCTGATGGCGCTCAGCTACGTGCCGACGCTGCGCTACTACCGCCGCCCGCTCTGGTGGGCCACGGCGATGCCCGCCATTGGCGCCCTGTTCCTCGGCATGACCTGGGGGTCGGCATTGCGTAGCTGGAGCGGGCGCGGCGCCGTATGGCGAGGACGTGCCTACGGGGGGCGTCTGCGTACACACGAGGGTTGAGGAACAAGGCTAATCGGGAAGCTGGCGCCACGCTATGCACAAAGGAAACGGATACAAGGCGCTCCTGCTCGCTGCCGCGGCCGTGCTGCTCAGCGGCTGCTTCAACAGCCGTATCCACACGGCCTATAGCGGCTGCGATGCGCAGGGGGAGTTCGCCCGCGTCACGCTCACGCGCGGCGGCCTGTTCGATTACGCGCGGCGCCCCCTGAACCCACAGATGCGCCCGGCCCCCGACGCACGACGCGGCGGTTATCGCGTGCGCCGTATTGCATTCCCTTCGGCCGGCGAGAACGGCCAGGAAGGCAATCGGGTCACGGGCATCTATTACGAAGCGGCGGTGGGCGGCGGTCCCAAGCCGCTGGTGATCGTCCTGCCGATCTGGGGGGTGCAGGCCTACCCCTCGCGCACCATTGCCGAGGGGCTGGTGGAACACGCGCAGGGCCGCATCAACGTGCTGCGCATCCTCGGCAAGAACTACCTGTTCGACTGGCAACGGCTGCAGGATGCGCCCACGCCCCAGGCGTTTCGGGGCGCCCTGCAGGACATGGTCACGCGGGTGCGAGCGACCGTGGTCGACCTGCGCCGGTTGCTCGACTGGGCGCAGCGCCGGCCGGCGGTGGATGCCCGGCGCGTCGGGATCATGGGTTTCAGCATGGGGGCCATGGTGGCCGGCACGGCCATGGAGCACGAGCCGCGCATCGCCGCGGCGGCCCTGGCGATGGGCGGCGCCGATCCGGCCGCGATTCTCGGCCAGTGCGATGCGCGCGCCGGACGGGTGCGCGCCGCGGTGATGCGGCGTTTCGGCTGGAGCCGCGAACACTTCACCGAGGTGGCCCGCAGGGCGCTGACCCCGATGAATGCGGCACTGGGGAACAGCCTGGTCGATCCGGCGCACGTGTTGCTGTTCGATGCCTATTACGACAAGTGCGTGCCGCGCACCGCGCGGGACGACTTGTGGGAGGCCCTGGGACAACCCGAGCGCTACAGCCTGCTGTACGGACACCGGGTCGCCTTTCTGGCCATGACGCCGCTGGGCGGGAATTTCATGCGCAAGCGTATCTACGCCTTCTTCGATAGGGTGCTGCTCGCCGACCGGGACCGCCCGCGCGCGGCGCCGGCGCTCGACTGCGCCGGTGAAGCTTCGCGCGTGAGTCTCGCCCCGCTGGAGACGCACCCGGGCCCTACCGCGCACAAGGGGGTACCTTGATGCCGCAGTGGCAGCCCATCGACGCTCGGCGCCTCTCTGACGCGGCGTATCAGCGCCACATGCTGCAGGGTGTGTCGCGCACCTTCGCCCTTACGATTCCGGCCTTGCCGCCGCCGTTGGAGTGCACGGTGGGCAACGCCTATCTGCTGTGCCGTATCGCCGACACCATTGAAGACGACCCGGCGCTGGACTGGGACAGCAAACGAGCCCTGGCGGAGCGCTTCGTCGATGTCGTTGCCGGAGGTGCCGATGCGGGCGCCTTCGCCGCGGACTGTGCGGCGCGGCTTGCGCCGAGCACCCCTGCCGCGGAGCAGGATCTCATCGCCAACACGGCGCGGGTGATCCGCCTGACCCACAGCTTCGCGCCCGCCCCGCGGGCCGCCATGGAGCGCTGCGTGGCGATCATGAGCGAGGGCATGATGCGCTTCCAGGCGCGGGCGAGCCTGAACGGGCTCGCGACGCTTTCTGAACTGGATGCCTATTGCTACTACGTCGCCGGAGTGGTGGGTGAGATGCTCACCGAGCTGTTCTGCGACTACTCGGCGGTGACGGCGCGCCGGCGCGGGGAACTGATGCGCCTGGCCGTGTCCTTCGGCCAGGGTCTGCAGATGACCAACATCCTGAAGGATGTCGGCGATGATCGGCGGCGCGGCGCCTGCTGGCTGCCCCGCGATCTGTTCGCCGCCTGCGGCGCCTCGCTGCGGGCGCTCGGCGAGGAGCGGCCCGATCCGGCCTGCGGCCGCGCCCTGGCGGGGCTGATCGGCATCGCCCATGCCCACCTGCGCAATGCGCTGGCCTACACGCTGCTGATCCCGCCGGAGGAGGCGGGTATCCGCCGCTTTTGTCTATGGGCGTTGGGCATGGCGGTACTCACCCTGCGCAAGCTCGATCGGCAGCGCGAGCGGGTGGTCTGCGGGGCGCCTGTGAAGATCTCGCGCCGCAGCGTGAAGCTGACCACGCTCGCGGGCGGGGTCGCCGCCCGTCGCGACCTGGTGCTCAGGGGGCTATTTATCCTGGCCGCCGCCGGCCTGCCGCGGGCCCGGGACCCGCACGGCGCGGTGCGAACGATTTCCTGATACGGGACAACAATCACGAAGGGTGAACGCATGGATGCAAGAACGCACATGGAACGCGGTTCGATGCGCCCGGCGGCCAATGGTGCGCGTGCGCTGGAGGGGGTGGAGTTTCCCGCCCGCCTGCAGGCGGCGATCGAGCATGCTGCGGGCACGCTGCTGGACGCGCAGGACGCCCAGGGCTACTGGTGTTTCGAGCTGGAGGCCGATTGCACCATTCCCTCCGAATACATCCTCATGATGCACTTCATGGATGAGGTGGACGCACCGCTGCAGGCGAAGCTGGCGGTGTATCTGCGAGGCCACCAGGAAGGGCACGGCGGCTGGCCGCTGTACAGCGGGGGCGCCTTGGATTTGAGCGCCTCGGTCAAGGCCTACTACGCGCTCAAGCTGGCGGGCGACGAGGTTGACGCCCCGCACATGCGGCGCGCCCGTGAGGCCATCCTGACCCACGGTGGCGCCGCGCGCAGCAATGTCTTCACGCGCTTCGCGCTGGCAATGTTCGGGCAGGTGCCGTGGCGGGCCGTGCCCTTCGTGCCCGTGGAGATCATGTTGCTGCCCCGCTGGTTCCCCTTCCACCTGAGCAAGGTCTCCTACTGGAGCCGCACGGTGATGGTGTCGCTCGCCATCCTCTACAGCCTGCGGGCACAGGCCCGCAATCCGCTCGGCGTGGACGTGCGCGAGCTGTTCGTGCGACCGCCCGAGCATGAGCGCGATTACTTCCCGGCACGCTCGCGGCTCAACCGCCTGCTGCTTTGGGTGGAGCGGACCGCGCGCTGGGGGGAAGGCCTCATTCCCCGTGCGGTGCGCCGTCGCGCCCTGCAGCGGGCGGAGGCATGGATGGTCGAGCGGCTCAACGGCGAGGGCGGCCTGGGCGCCATCTTTCCCGCCATGGTCAACGCCTATGAGTCACTGGCGCTGCTCGGCTATCC
Source organism: uncultured Gammaproteobacteria bacterium (assembly GCA_963779865.1). Classification (GTDB taxonomy): domain Bacteria; phylum Pseudomonadota; class Gammaproteobacteria; order CAVZZX01; family CAVZZX01; genus CAVZZX01. The sequence continues at coordinate 450,778 of CAVZZX010000003.1, forward strand.
GCCCGAGCACCCGCACCGGCGCACGGCGCGCCGTGCCTTGCGGCAACTGGTGGTGGAGGATGCCGAGCAGGCGTACTGCCAGCCCTGCGTGTCGCCGGTGTGGGACACCGCCATCGCCTCGCTGGCCCTGGTCGAGACGGGCGAGGCGGGGGCGAGCGCGGCGGCGCGGCGCGCGCTGTGCTGGCTGCGCGGCAAACAGCTGCTCGACACCTGCGGCGACTGGTGGAGCGATCGCCCGCACCTGCCCGGCGGCGGCTGGGCCTTCCAGTTCCGTAACGACCACTATCCGGATCTGGACGACACCGCCATGGTCGGCTGGGCCATGCTGCGCGCGCAGGACCCGGCCTGCGCAGAGAGCGCGCAGCGTGCGGCCGATTGGCTGGAGGGGATGCAATCCGCGAATGGCGGTTTCGCCGCCTTTGACGCCGACAACACCGCGTACTACCTCAATGAGATCCCGTTCGCGGATCACGGGGCGCTGCTCGACCCGCCCACCGCCGATGTCAGTGCCCGCGTGCTGCTGTTCCTCGCCCTGCGCGATCGCACCCGTTACGCCGCCGCGATCGCCCGCTGTCGCGATTACCTGCTTCGTGAACAGGAGGCCGACGGGAGCTGGTTCGGCCGCTGGGGCACGAACTACATCTATGGCACCTGGTCCGTGCTCACCGCCCTGGCCGAGGCCGGCGAATCCCCCGATGCGCCGGCGATACGCCGCGCGGCGACATGGCTCAAGACATGCCAGCGCCCGGACGGGGGATGGGGCGAGACGAACGACAGCTATGCGGAACCGGCCCTCGCGGGCCAGTCCGATGCCGGCACTGCCTTCCAGACGGCCTGGGCGATGCTCGCCCTGATCGCCGCCGGCGAGGGTGCCTCGGAGGCGGTGCGCAGGGGTGCGCACTACCTGCTGGCGCGGCAGCGCCCCGACGGTACCTGGGACGATCCGGTGTTCACCGCGCCCGGGTTCCCGCGCGTCTTCTACCTTAAATATCATGGCTACAACCGTTACTTCCCGCTCTGGGCCCTGGCCCGCTACCGGGCGCTGCAGGACGGCTGGTGTAACTGAAGTGCCCGGCATCGTCTGTGCGCTGGCCGCGGAGGCCGCCACGCTCCGGCGCCGGCTTCCCCGCGCCGGCGGGCAGGAGGTGCTCCTCGCCGTGGCCGGCATGGGACCGGTGCGCGCCGCGGCGGCGGCCCAGTCGCTGCTGGAGCGCGGCGCCGGCCGACTGCTGAGTTGGGGGGTGGCGGGGGCGCTGGTCGCGGGCCCCGCCAGCGGGGACCTCGTGCTCCCCCGGGCCGTCGCCCCGGCGGGCGGCGGGCCGGCCCTGGAGGTGGACGTCGCCTGGCGACGGGCGATGCGCCTGGCGCTGCCGGCGCGGCTGCCAGTGTGGGAGGGGCTGCTGGTGTCGACCCCGCAGCCGGCCGACCGCGACGCCAAGCGCGTGCTGGGGGCGGGGCAGGGGGCGCTCGCCGTGGACATGGAGAGCGCGAGCATTGCGGCCGTGGCGGCACGCGCCGGCGTGCCCTTCATGGCCGTGCGGGCGATCGCCGACGGCGCCGAGCGGGCCCCCGCCGGGTGGCTGGCGGAGCTGGTGACCCCGGCGGGGCACACCGCGTGGCGGGCCGTGGCGGGCGCCCTGGTCCGCCGGCCGGGGGCGCTCGCGGAGCTGCGCCGGGCCGGGGCGGAGTTTCGCGCGGCGCGGCGCAGCCTGCGCGCGGCGGCGCGGCACCTGGAGGCGGCGCTCGCGGTCTCGCTGGCCCCGGCGCGTGGGGAGGGGCCATGAGCACCTTGCTGACCGGCGCCACGGGCTTCGTCGGCGGGGCCGTGGCGCGCGAGTTGCTCGCGGCGGGGCACCGCGTGCGGGTGCTGGTGCGCCGCGGCAGCGACCGGAGCAACCTTCGCGGCCTGGAGGTCGAGCCGGTGGAGGGCGACCTGCGCGATGCCGCCTCGTTGCGTGCGGCGCTGGCGGGGTGCCGCAACCTGTTTCATGTGGCGGCGGATTATCGGCTCTGGGCACCGCGCCCCGAGGAGTTGTTCCGCATCAATGTGGACGGCACCCGCCATCTGGTGGACGCCGCGCTCGCGCAGGGCGTGGAGCGGATGGTGTACACCAGCAGCGTGGCGGTGCTGGGGCTGCATCCGGACGGGGGCCCGGCGGACGAGGACACCCCCTCGTCCCTGTCTGACATGATCGGCCCCTACAAGCGCTCCAAGTTCCTGGCCGAAGAGCTGGTGCGGCGGGCGGTGCGCGAGCGCGCCCTGCCGGCGGTGATCGTCAATCCCTCCACGCCGGTGGGCCCGCGCGATCGGCGCCCCACGCCGACCGGGCGCCTGATCCTGGACGCCGCCTGCGGCCGCATCCCCGCCTTCGTGGACACCGGCCTGAACCTGGTGCACGTGGACGACGTGGCGCGCGGCCACCTGCTCGCCTTCGAGCGCGGCCGTATCGGCGAGCGCTATATCCTGGGCAACGAGGACATGAGTCTGCGCGAGATCCTGACCCGGGTCGCGGCCATCGCCGACCGCCCCCCGCCGCGGCTGCGTCTGCCCCACTGGCTGGTGATGCCTGTGGCGCGCGCCGCCGAGGCCTGGGCGCGGCATACCGGGGCCGAGCCGCTGGCCACGGTGGACGGCGTGCGCATGGCCCGCAAACGCATGTATTTCTCGGCGGCCAAGGCGCGCGCCGAGCTGGGGTTTGCGCCGCGCCCGGCGCAGGAGGCGCTGCGCGAGGCCGTGGCCTGGTTCTTTGCCGAGGGCTATTGCCGCCGTGGGGCGCTGCGCCGGCCGCAGTCCGCCTCCGGCGGGCGCGCCGCGTGAAGCGCTGGAGCCTGCTGTTCGCCGCCGCCGGCCTCGCGCTCATGGCCTGGCTGCTCGCCCGACAGGGGCTGAGCGAGGTCGCCGGCGCCTTGGGCGCCGCCGGGGTTGGCATTCTCTGGGTGAGCCTCTATCACGCCGTGCCACTGGCCATGAACAGTTTCGCCTGGGGCGTGCTGGTGCCCGCGCCCCATCGGCCGGGCCTGTGGCGGCTGTGCGCGATGCGCTGGATCGGCGAATCGGTCAACGGCCTGCTGCCCGTCGGCCAGGTGGGCGGGGAGGTGGTGCGCGCCCGCCTGCTGGTGCTGGCGCGCACGCCGGCGGCGCTCGCCGGTGCCAGCGTGCTGGTCGACTTCACCGTCGGGCTGCTGGCGCAGGCGCTGTTCGTCCTTGTCGGCGTGGCGCTCCTGCTGCGCGCCGTGGGGCTGGGTCCGACGGTGCAGACCATCCTGGCGGTACTCGGGGCCGGCGGGCTGGGGCTGGTGGTCTTCTATGCCCTGCAGCGCAGCGGTGGGCTGCGCTCGGGGGCGCGTTGGATGGCCCGGCTGGGCCAGACGCCGCACTGGCAAAGCCTGTCCGGCGGCGCGCTCCACATGGACCGCGAGCTGCAGGCCTTGTATGACGCCCGGCGCCGGATCCTGGGCGCTGCCCTGCTGCGCCTGGCGGGCTGGTTCCTGAGCGTGGGGGAGATCTGGCTGGCGCTGTATTTCATCGGTGCCTCGGCCGGGCTGGGCGAGGCGCTGATCCTGCAGAGCCTCGGCTTCGCGGCGCGCAGCCTGGCGTTCGTGGTCCCGGCGGGGCTCGGCGTGCAGGAGGGCGTGTTTGTGGTGGTCGGGGGGCTGCTCGGGTTGAGCCCGGCCAACGCGCTCGCCGTGGCCCTGATCCGCCGCTCGCGCGAAGTCCTGTTGGGGGTGCCCGGTCTGCTGCTCTGGGCCTGGGAGGAACGCGGGCGGGGGCCGCTTCCCGCGCGGCGCGGCTGAGCGGGCGGGCGCTCTCAGGAGGGCGCCTGGTGCGGGACCGGCTCGCCCGCCGTCAGGCCCGCGCCCTGCGCCGCCACGGCGCGCCACACCGGCAGCAGGTCGCTGCGCAGCACCTCTTCCCAGCCGGGCCATTCGCCCTCGATCTGGGCCCGCGCGCGCCGGCCCATGACGGCCCGCCGGCGCGGTTCGCCAAGCAGCTCCCCGATGGCCTCGGCCCAGGCCGCACCGCCGTGCCCCGCCACGCGCAGCCCGTCCTCGCCCGAGTGGCGCACCCGCTGGGCGGCGCCACCTTCCGTGGAGACGAGCACCGGCAAGCCGGCCGCCTTCGCCTCCACGACGACGTTGCCGTACGTCTCGCTTCGCGACGGGAAGACGAACAGGTCGGCGCTGGCGTAGATCCAGCCGAGCTCGGCCTGCGGCAGATTGCCGGGCAAGGTGCCGGCCGCACCGAGTGCCGCGGCGAGGGCGGCGCGGCTGCTGCCCTCGCCGATCACCAGGGCGTGCACCGGCAGCCCGCGCGCCTGCAGGTGCTGTACTGCCTCGCCCAAGGTCATCACGTCCTTGGCCGCATCGACCCGCCCCACGTACAGCAACAGGGGGCGGTCGGTAGGCACCCCGAAGCGCTCGCGCAGGCGCTCGCGATCGCGCAGCGCGGGGGAGAACCGGCGCGGGTCGATGCCGCGCCGCAGCCAGGCGATGCGCGCGGCGGGCAGGGCCTGGCGTACGCGCTGGAAATCGTCCCGCTGCGACACGAACACGCGGTCGCAGCGGGCCCAATAGCGGCGCAGCTGGCGCGCCATGGTCGTGGCACGCCAGCGGGGCAGGCCCAGCCGCGCGTTGAGAAAGCGGGCGGTGCGCCCGCCGTGCAGCAGCCGTTCGATCAACTGCTCGGTGAAGGCCTCGGTGTATTTGGGCACGTCGGTGTGCACCGAACACACCAGCGGCAGCGAGCGCCGGCGTGCCACGGCCAGTGCGGTGCGCCCGAAGGCGAAGCTCGGGTGGGTCGCATGCAGCACCTGCGCGTCGCCGAGCGTGCGGGCCAGGGCCGCATTCCAGGAGGCGAGATCGGTGTAATCCGCCAGCCCGCGCAGGAAGGGCAGCCGCTCGGTGCTCAAGCGGGGCGGATGCAGCAGGTAACGCACATTGGGGCTGAGCTCGAGGCGCTGGGCGCGCTCGGCCAGGAAATGCACGCTGAGGTCCACGGCCGGAACCGCCGTGGCCGCCTCGGCGAAGCGCTCCCACGTCTTCACGTGCCCGCCGGCCCGCTGCCCGCGATACAGGTCCACCAGCACGTGGATACGCAGCGGATACCGGCCGGTCGCCCCCGGGGCGCCGTGCTGATTCTCCATAGAAGTCGTCCAGGTTTTGCCTTAAGACAAGCTTAGCAAGCGCCGCGTCCGACCTTTCACGGGCGCCCCCCGGCGCGATATACTCTCGCCCCCCGACCCGCTGCCGCCCGGCCGGGTCACCGACCGGCCCAGCCGCACGGACACGATGCCCAACGACTTCATCCGGATCGACGGCGCCCGCCAGAACAATCTGCGCAACCTCAAGCTGCGGCTGCCGCTCGGCGAGCTGATCGTGGTCACCGGGGTGAGCGGCTCCGGCAAATCCTCGCTGGCCTTCGACACGGTGTATGCCGAAGGCCAGCGCCGCTACGTCGAGACGTTCTCGCCCTACGCGCGGCAGTTCCTCGACCGCATGGACAAGCCGCAGGCCGATCGCATCGACGGCATTCCGCCGGCCATTGCCATCGACCAGACGAACCCGGTGCGCACTTCGCGCTCCACCGTCGGCACGATGACCGAGCTCAACGACCACCTGAAGCTGCTGTTCGCGCGTGCCGCGCAGCTGCATTGCCGCGGCTGCGGCGCGCCGGTGCGCCGGGACACCCCCGAGGGGATCGCCGAGCAGCTGCTCGCCCTGGGCGGGGGGCGGCGTGCGCTCATCGTGTTCCCGGTGCCGGTGCCGGAGAACTTCGCCGCGTCCGAGGTGGAGGACCTGCTGGCGCGGCAGGGCTATACCCGCATTCACGCCCGCGACGGCCGGCGCATCGAGGTGGTGCAGGACCGGCTGCGGCTGAGCCGGGAGCGGCGGGCACGCCTGGTCGAAGCGCTCGAAGTGGCGCTGCGTCAGGGGCAGGGGCATCTCAGCGTCTATCCCTTGGACGAGGAGCGCCGGCCCGGCACACCCTGGCGCTTTTCGGCGGGCCTGCACTGTGCCGCCTGCGACCTCCACTACCAGGAACCGAGCCCGAACGGCTTCTCCTTCAATTCCCCGGTCGGGGCCTGTGAGACCTGCCGCGGCTTCGGCCGCACCATGGGCATCGACTATCGCCTCGTGGTGCCCGACGAAGGCGTCAGCCTCGCCGGCGGGGCGGTCAAGCCGTGGCAGACACAGAGCTACGCCGAGTGCCAGGACGATCTCCTGCGGCATGCCCGTCGCCATGGCGTGCCCGTCGACGTGGCCTGGGGCGAGCTCGACGAGGCGCAGCGCCGCTGGGTGATCGACGGCGAAGGCGACTTCGACGACGGAGTCTGGTACGGGGCGCGGCGCTTCTTCGACTGGCTCGAGACCAAGAGCTACAAGATGCACATCCGCGTGCTGCTGTCGAAGTACCGCAGCTATGACGCCTGCCCCGACTGCGGGGGGGCACGCCTGAAGCCCGAGTCGCTGCTTTGGCGCGTAGGCACGCGCGCCGATGCCGACGCCGTGCTGGACCCCAGGCGGCGCTTCCACCCGCACGGCGTGGCGCTCGATGCCGCGGCGCTGCAGGCGCTCCCCGGCCTGACCCTGCACGACGTCATGCTGCTGCCGCTGGAGCAGGCACACGCCTTCTTCCGCGACCTGCATCTGCCGGCGCCGCTGGACGAGGCCACCGACATGCTGCTCGGCGAAATCCGCGCGCGCCTCGCCTACCTGGCGCAGGTCGGGCTTGGGTACCTGACCCTGGACCGGCAGTCGCGCACGCTCTCGGGCGGCGAGGTGCAGCGCATCAACCTCACCACGGCGCTGGGGACCTCGCTGGTGAACACCCTGTTCGTCCTGGACGAGCCCAGCATCGGTCTGCACCCGCGGGACATGCACCGGGTCATCGATGTGCTGCACCGGCTGCGCGACGCCGGCAACTCGCTGCTGGTGGTCGAGCACGACCCGCAGGTCATGCTGGCCGCCGACCGCATACTGGACATGGGGCCGGGCCCGGGGGCGCGCGGCGGACGCAAGGTGTTTTTCGGCACGCCGGCCGAGCTGCTGCGGCACCGCCGCTCTCTGACGGCCGCCTATCTGAACGGTCGCCGTCAGGTGGTCGCCCCGGGCGGGCGGCCGAATCCGCCCGATGCGCAGTCGCGCTGGCTCGAGATACGCGGCGCCGCCGAGCACAACCTGCAGGGCATCGACGTGCGCATCCCGCTCGACCGCCTGGTCTGCCTCACCGGCGTGAGCGGCTCGGGCAAGTCCACCCTGATGCAGGACGTGCTCTACAACGCCCTGCGCGAACGCCTCGGCAGGCCGGTGGAGGCGCCCGGCGCGCACGCCGCGCTGCTCGGCGCCGAGCACGTCGCCGACGTCGTGCTGGTCGATCAGTCGCCCATCGGCAAGACGGCGCGCTCCAATCCGGCCAGCTACGTCGGGGCCTGGAACGCCATCCGCGCGTTGTTCGCGGCCGAGCCCGAAGCGCGGGCGCGCGGCTACACCGCCGGCACCTTCAGCTTCAACTCCGGGGTGGGGCGCTGCCCCACCTGCGGCGGCACCGGCTTTGAGCACGTCGAGATGCAGTTCCTCTCCGACGTCTACCTGCGCTGCCCGGATTGCGACGGACGTCGCTATCGCCCGGAGGTGCTGGAAATCAAGCTCATCGCCGGGCCCGGCAAGCCGGCGCGCTCCATCGCGCAGGTGTTGGAGATGACCGTGGCCGAGGCGGTCGCATACTTTGCGGCCTATCCGGAGGTGGCGCGTGTCCTGCAGCCGCTGGCGGCCGTGGGCCTGGACTACCTGCAGCTCGGCCAGCCGGTGCCCACGCTCTCGGGCGGCGAGGCGCAGCGGCTGAAGCTCGCCAGTCACCTCGCCAAGGCGCGTACCGGCAAGCCAGGGCCGGTGCCGGGCACCCTGTTCCTGTTCGATGAGCCGACCACCGGGTTGCACTTCGACGACATCGCCAGGCTGTTGCGCGCCTTTGCCGAGCTGATCGCACAGGGGCACAGCCTGCTGGTGATCGAACACAATCTCGACGTCATCAGGGCCGCGGACTGGGTCATCGACCTGGGGCCGGAGGGGGGCGCCGGCGGCGGCACGCTGTTGGCGGCGGGCACGCCGCCGCAGCTCACCGAAGTGGCGGCGAGCCATACCGGACAGGCGCTGCGCGAGTACGCGCAGGCGGTGGGGGCGGCGCGCGGGGCGAGGGGGACCGCGGCGGCGCCGAAACGGCGCAGCGCGGGTGCGAGGCGCCCGCGCGCCATCGAGATCGTGCACGCCCGCGAGCACAACCTGCGCAACGTGGACGTGCGCATCCCGCGCGAGAAGTTTACGGTGATCACCGGCATCTCCGGCTCGGGCAAGAGCACCGTGGCATTCGACATCCTGTTCGGCGAGGGGCAGCGCCGCTACCTCGAATCGCTCAACGCCTATGCGCGCCAGTTCGTGCAGCCGGCGCGCCGCCCGGACGTGGATGCCATCTTCGGCATCCCGCCGACCGTGGCCATCGAGCAGCGGACCAGCCGCGGCGGACGCAAGAGCACCGTGGCGACCATGACGGAAATTTATCATTTCCTGCGCCTGCTGTTCGTCAAGCTCGGCACACAGCATTGCCCGGACTGCGACCTGCCGATCGAGCCTCAAACCCTGGACGCCATCGCCGCGCGCATGATGCAGCGTTACCGGGGGCGAGGGGTGCAACTGCTGGCGCCGCTGGTGGTGGCCCGCAAGGGCTATTACACCGACCTGGCGAAGTGGGCCGCGGGAAAGGGCTTCGCCCGCTTGCGCGTGGACGGCGAGATGCTGCCCACCGACGCCTGGCCGCGCCTGGATCGTTTCCGCGAGCACGACATCGATCTGCCGGTCGGTGAGCTGAGCCTCGGCCCCCGCGAGGAGCCGCGCCTGCGCGAGTTGCTCAGTCTGGCGCTGGGCTTCGGGCGCGGGGTGGTCCGCGCGGCGGTCAGCGGTGGGCGCGGGCGGTCGACCGAGACGATCTTCTCTACCGAGCGCGCCTGTCCCGGTTGCGGGCGCAGCTTCGACGAGCTCGACCCGCGGCTGTTCTCCTACAACTCCAAGCACGGCTGGTGCGAGCACTGTTTCGGCACCGGGCTGGATCTGGCCGGCTTCGATGCGCAGCAGAGCGGGGAGGAGATCTGGTGGAACGACTGGTTCGAGGGCGAGGCCCAGCCGTGCCCCGCCTGTGCCGGACAGCGCCTGCGCCCCGAGGCGCTGGCGGTGCGCTTCAAGGGGCGCTCCATCGCGGCGTACGCGGCGCTGCCGGTCGCAGCCGCGGCGCGGCAGTTCGCACGCCTGCGCCTGAGCGGGCGCGAGGCGGCGATCGCGCGCGATATCCTGGCCGAGCTGCGCGCCCGGCTGGAGTTCCTCAACGAGGTCGGGCTGGCCTACCTGAGCCTCGACCGCGCGGCGCCGACGCTCTCCGGCGGCGAGGCGCAGCGCATCCGCCTCGCCTCGCAACTGGGCTCCAACCTGCAGGGGGTGTGTTATATCCTCGACGAGCCGACCATCGGCCTGCACCCGCGCGACAACCGGATGCTGCTGGACACGCTGAAGAAGCTCGAGGGCAAGGGCAACACCGTGGTGGTGGTCGAACATGACGAGGACACCATCCGCCGCGCCGAGCACATCGTCGATCTGGGTCCGGGGGCCGGCCGGGACGGCGGACGCGTGGTCGCGCAGGGCAGCGTGGCGCGGGTGATGCGCAGCCGCGAATCGGTGACCGGCCGCTGCCTGGCCGAGCCGCTGCGCCATCCCCTGATCGTGCCGCGGCCGACCTCGCTGCGCAGCGAACCGCGCCTGCGCATCGAGGGCGCGCGCCTGCACAATCTGCGGGACGTGAGCCTGGGCATTCCTCTGCAGCGCCTGGTGGCGGTCACCGGCGTCTCCGGCAGCGGCAAGAGCACGCTGGTGCGCGACATCCTGCACGAGAACCTGCGTGTGCTGCTCGGGCGGCAGCGGCGCGGGCGCCCGCCGCGGCCGCTGGGCTGCGCCGCCATCGCCGGCTGGCAGGACCTGCGCCGCGTGCTCGAGGTGGATCAGACGCCGATCGGCAAGACGCCGCGCTCCTGCCCGGCGACCTACGTCGGCTTCTGGGACGGGGTCCGCAAGCTGTTTGCGGCGACGCCCGAGGCTCGCCTGCGCGGCTATAGCGCCAGTCGCTTTTCCTTCAACGTGCGCGGCGGACGCTGCGAGGCCTGCGAGGGCCAGGGCGTGAAGAAGATCGAGATGAGCTTTCTGCCCGACGTGGAGGTGCCTTGCGAGGCCTGTGCCGGCGCACGGTTCAACGACGAGAGCTTGGCAATCCGCTACAAGGGACGGCACATCGGCGAGGTGCTCGCCATGAGCATCGACGAGGCGGTGGAATTTTTCAGCGCCCACGCCGCCATTCACCATGCGCTGCGCCTGCTGCAGGACGTGGGGCTCGGCTATCTCACGCTGGGCCAGCCCAGTCCGACGCTGTCCGGCGGCGAGGCGCAGCGCATCAAGCTGGTCACCGAGCTCGCCAAGGCGCGCCCGGACCGGCGCGGGACCGGCGGCGACGCGACCCTGTACATCCTCGACGAGCCGACCGTCGGCCTGCACATGGCCGACGTGGAGAAACTCATCCGGGTGCTGCACCGGCTGGTGGATGCGGGGAACACGGTGGTGGTCATCGAGCATAATCTCGACGTGATCGCCGAGGCCGACTGGATCGTCGACCTCGGCCCCGAGGGCGGGGACGGCGGGGGCCGCGTCGTCGCCCAGGGCGCGCCGGCCCGCATCGCCGGGCGTCGGCAGCGCTCACATACGGCGCGGATCCTGGGTGAATTCCTCGCCGAGCGGGCCGCCCACCCGAACTGACACGCAGGAGTCCCGGTCGATGAATGCAGAGCAGCTGGACGCGTATATCCGCGCGCGCATCCCCTTGTTCACGGCCATGCAGGCGCGCGTCGAGACGGCCTCCCCGCGCGAGGTTGTGCTCGCGGCACCGCTCGCCCCGAACATCAATCACAGCGGCACGGTGTTCGGCGGCAGCGCGGCGACCCTCGCCACGCTCGCCGCCTGGGCGCTGGTGAACGTGGGATTGGCGGCGGAACAGCTGCAGGCGCAGGTGGTGGTGCGGCGCAGCGGCATCGAGTACCCGCAGCCGCTGCGCGGCGAGTTTCGCGCCCGCTGCACGCCCCAGGCCGCGGCCTGGACACGCTTCTGCGAGGTGCTGCGGCAGCGTGGCCGGGCGCGGCTGACGCTGACCGCCGAGGTGAGCGACGCCGGCGGCGTCGGCGCCGTGCTGGATGGGGAGTTCGTGGCGATACTGCCCTAGAGGTCCGTGTCGACTTCGGCGATGGCCGAGTAGCCGCCCTGGGCGAGGTCGGTCAGGTCCTCGCGATATTCGCGGACCTCGCCGTCGACCTCCAGGCGCAGCTTGCCGCCGTCCGGCGCGCGGCCGCGATAGGTGAACTGCTTCTTGTCGCCGACCTCGTTGGTCACCACGTAGGTCTTCCCCTCTTCGAGTGCCCTGGGCATGGCCCGCCTCCTGCGTCGTCGCTTCCCACGCAGGTAAACGTAGCATCCCCCCCAGCGCAGCGGATGCACACTCGGCGCAGCGGATCGGCGCTCAGCGCAGCCATTCGGCGATGGGTCGCTGGCAGTCGCCGCTCCAGCGGCAGGTCGTCCTGGGGCAGTCGTAGCGCTCGTCCCCACCGAAGCAGGCGGGTTCGCCGAGGCGCTGCTGGATGGCCCGGATCAACACCGGCCGGGTATAGCTGCGCGGTTGGTCGATGCCCAGGCGATGCGCTTCCAGGCGCAGGCTTGCGATGCTCATTGTTGTTCTTCCTTCTTGCTTGGGCCACGGGCGAGGCGGCGTGCCCGGGTGGCCTCTCCCCACACGCAGGGGCAGCCTAGCGCCGCGAGCGCTGCGCAGAGATGACGTGGATCAATCCCCGGTACGAAGGCAGGCCTTAGAATCTCCGTCCTGCCGTTCTACTGATTCCCGGTGAAGCACACGATGTCGCGTTCCTTTCCCTTGGGCCGCGCCCTGCGCGAGTCCCTCCGAGCCGGGTATGGCCTGCAAGACCTGCGCGGCGACCTGCTCGCCGGCCTCACCGTCGGCGTGGTGGCCGTCCCGCTGGCCATGGCGCTCGCCATCGCCAGCGGCGTGCCGCCGCAGTACGGGCTGTACACCTCCATTGTCGCCGGCGCCCTGATCGCGCTCACCGGCGGGGCGCGGTACAACGTCTCGGGGCCGACCGCCGCCTTCGTCGTCGTGCTGCTGCCCGTCACCCACCAGTACGGCGTGGGCGGGCTGCTGGTGACCACCGTGCTCGCCGGCCTGATCCTGATCGCCATGGGGGCGTCGGGCCTCGGGCGGCTGGTGCGTTACATTCCCTATCCGGTCACGACCGGCTTCACCGCCGGCATCGGCCTGGTCATTGCGCTGCTGCAGGTCAAGGACCTGCTCGGCCTGCGGGTGGGCGCGCTGCCGGCGGACTTTCTCGACAAGCTGCTGGCACTCGCGCAGGCCCTGCCCACCGTGCACGCGCCCGATCTCGCGATCGGGCTGCTCACGCTTGCGGTGCTGCTGGGGTGGCCGCGGCTGAAGACCCCGATACCGGGGCACCTGGTGGCGCTGGTGGTGGGAACGGCGGCGGCCTGGGCAGCCGCGCACATGTGGAGCGGCTTCGAGGTGGCGACCATCGGCTCGCGCTTCGAGTGGAGCATGGACGGGCTGCAGGGGCGTGGTATCCCGCCGCTGCCCCCGCTGCCGGTCCTGCCGTGGCTGCTGCCCGACGCCAACGGTCAGCCGCTGGGCCTGTCTCTCGGCCTGGTGCGCGAACTGCTGCCCTCGGCCTTCACCATTGCCATGCTCGGCGCCATCGAGTCGCTGCTCTGCGCGGTCGTCGCCGACGGTCTCGGCGGCACCCGCCACGACCCCAATGCGGAGCTCGTCGGTCAGGGCCTCGGCAACGTGGTGGCCCCTTTCTTCGGCGGCATTACCGCCACCGGCGCCATCGCGCGCACCGCGACGAACATCCGGGCCGGCGCGCGCAGTCCGATCGCGGCGGTGGTCCATGCCGGGGTGGTGCTGCTGGCGGTGGTGGCCCTCGCGCCGCTGCTGGGCATGCTGCCGATGGCCGCCCTGGCGGCGCTGCTCATCGTCGTCGCCTGGAACATGAGCGAGGCCAAACACTTCGCCAACATCGTGCGCGGTGCGCCCGGCAGCGACGTGCTGGTGCTGCTGAGCTGCTTCGGGCTCACGGTGGTGTTCGACATGGTGCTGGCGGTGAGCGTCGGGGTGGTGCTGGCCTCGCTGCTGTTCATCCGCCGCATGTCCGAGCTGACCAGCGCCAGCGTGGTGGAGGAGCACCCGGAGGCCACGGCCGAGGCACTGCCGGCCCATGTCGCCGTGTACGACATCAACGGGCCGCTCTTCTTCGGCGCCGCCGAGAAGGCGGCCAGCGCCCTGCACCAGGTCGACGCGCGGGTGCGGGTACTCATCATAGACATGAGCGACGTCAGCGCCATGGACATCACCGGCATCGTGGCGCTGGATTCGATGATCACGCGGCTCAACCGCGTCGGCACCGCCGTCGTGGTGCGCGTCCCCTCGCCGCGCCTGTATCGCAAGCTGCTGCGTGCCGGGATGCGCAAGCAGGCCGGGCGGGTGCTGTTCGCGACCAGTCGCGAGGGGGCACTGCGCAAAGCCCGTGAGTTGAGTCGCAGCGTGCCACGGACCGCTGCTGCCGCCTGACTCGCGCTCTGCAGGGCGGCGAGGCCCTGCTAGAATCGCCACAGATCGGCGATGGGGCGGAGCCTTGCACATGGAGATTGCTTCCGCACGGTCGAAGGGCGGGCTGCGGCGCGCATTGCGACGCGCGGCCTGGGCCCTGGAGCGGCGCCTGGACGAGCTGCGCCGGCGGCTTCAGGCGCGAGGCAACCGCCCGTTGCGGCTGGTGCCGTATCGCGGCTATGGCGGCGACGGGCTGCTCTTCGTCCAGGGACGGGTGGTGGAGGACCGGCGCGTGGGGCGCGCCCGCGCGGGCGACTCGGCCTGGGACAACTTCAAGGCGAGCTACAAGCGGCTGTTCACGCGCGAGGTGCCGCGCATCCTCGTGCGCGCGCGCCTGGGCAGGGCGGTGGCGGAGACCCGCACCGACGCGGAGGGTTATTTCCGGTTCCTGCTCGACGGCGGCGCGGCCTGCGGTCCGCGCTGGCGGCAGGTACACCTGAGCCTGCCGGGCGTGGAAGGGCGCGTCGCCGCCCGCGCCGATGTGCTGGTCGCCCCCGCCGCGGCCCGCTTCGGCATCATCAGCGACATCGATGACACGATCCTGCCCAGCGGCGCCACGCGCTGGTTGCAGGCCGCGCGCCTGATGCTGTTCGGCAATGCACACACGCGAGTGCCGTTCCCGGGCGTGGCGGCCTTCTACCGCGCCCTGCAGAGGGGCCCCGGCGGGGACGGTGAGAATCCGGTCTTCTATCTCTCCGGCAGCCCCTGGAACCTGTACGACCTGCTCGAACAATGCCTCGACACGCACGGGCTGCCCAAGGGGCCCATCATGCTGCGCGATTACGGCCCGGTGCGGGGGCACCTCCTGGACGCCCATCATCGCGAGCACAAGCTCGCGCGCATGGAACACCTGCTGCGGGTCTGCCCGGGGCTCCCCTTCGTGCTGATCGGCGACAGTAGCCTGGAGGACCCGGAGATCTACCGTGAGCTCGCGCTCGCCTTCCCCGGGCGCGTGCGCGCCATCTACATTCGAGACGTGGGCAGCGTGGCGCGCGCACGCCGGGTGCGCGAGATCGCGCGCGAGCTGGCGCGCGCGGGGGTGAGTCTGCGGCTCATCGCCGACACGGCCGAGGCGGCGGCACACGCGGCGGCCGTCGGTCTCATCGGCGCACGCCCGTCGCTACGCCAGCGCGAATCCGCCAGCGTGTAGGCGCCACATTCCCGAGAGGTGCAGAGCATGACAGGCAAAGCGGCGCCGCCGACACGGCGCATTCGACTCGGGCTCAGCAGCTGCCTGCTGGGCGAACCGGTGCGTTTCGACGGCGGTCACAAGCGAGACGCCTTCGTTGCGGAGCGTCTGTCGGAATGGGTCGAGTTCGTGCCCGTTTGTCCGGAGGTCGCCATCGGTCTGGGCACCCCGCGCCAGCCCATCCGCCTGGTTGGCGACCCACAGCGGCCGCGCGCGGTGGGCGTGCGCGATCCCAGCCTGGACGTGAGCGCACCTCTGCAGGCCTTCGGGCGCGAAACCGCGCACGCCCTGGAGGGGCTCGCCGGCTTCATCGTCAAGCGCGGCTCGCCAAGCTGCGGCATGGAACGGGTGCGGGTATACGCTGCCGGCGGCGCCCCGCAGGCCGCGGGCACGGGTCTGTTCACCCGCGCGCTCATGGCCGCGCAGCCCGACCTGCCCGTGGAGGAGGAGGGCCGCCTGCACGACCCGGTGCTGCGCGAGAACTTCATCGAGCGCGTGTTCGTCTACGACGCCTGGCTGCAGCTGCGTACCCGGGGCCTGAGCGCCCACGCGCTGATCGCCTTCCATGCCCGGCACAAGATGAGCCTGCTCGCCCACCACCCGGAGGCCTATCGGCGGCTCGGGCGGCGGCTGGCCAGCGCCGGCACCGCCCCGCTGGAGCGGCTCGGCGGCGAGTACATCGGGACCCTGATGCAGGCGCTGCGCCGGCCGGTGACGCGTCCACGCCACGTCAATGTGCTCCAGCACCTGGCAGGCTATGTGACGCGCGGGCTCGATGCGGCCGACCGCGCCGAGCTGGCGGAGTGCATCCACACCTACGGGCGGGGGGAGTTGCCGCTACCGGCGCCGCTCGCCCTGTTGCGGCACCACCTGCGTCGGCGCCCCGATGCCTATGCGGCCGCGCAGAGCTACCTGGACCCGTATCCCGCCGCGCTGGCACTGCGCAATCCGCTCTAGGCCCGGCGGCCACGCAGCGCCGATCCGTCCTGCTGTGCCCGGGCCCGTCAATCCCGTCCTGGAGCGCGGGGCAGGCTGGAGGAGCGCCGATTGCGCCGACATGCAGGCGTGAGGAAAAGCGCGATGCGCCGCGCGGGCGGCATTGTCGCTCTGCTCGGGGCAGGCAATGAAAGTGTGTGTGCAGGACGAACCTCCCATCATCAGGCCTCGGCCAGGGGCGGCGGCAGCGCGTGCTAACATAGCGAGGGCTATTCTTTACACTTCGAGCGGCTGCTGCCACCAGAACCAATGAACGACGTCGCCGACCTGGACCTTAAGCGGCCCGACCTGTACATCAACCGCGAGCTCAGCCTGCTGGAATTCAACCGGCGCGTGCTCGAACAGGCCAAGGACACCAGCACGCCACTGCTCGAGCGCCTGCGCTTTCTCTGCATCTCCAGCACCAACCTGGACGAGTTTTTCGAGATCCGGGTGGCGGGGCTGATGGAGAAGGCCGAGCTCGGCTCGGTGCAGGCCGGCCCCGACAACATGAACCCGCAGGAGACGCTCAAGGCCATCGCCGGGCGCGCCCACAACCTGGTCGATGAGCAGTACCGTGTGCTCAACGAGATCATCATTCCGGCGCTCGCCGAGCGCGACATCCACCTGCTGCGACGCAGCGACTGGAGCGCCGAGCAGGACCGGTGGTTGCGGCAGTACTTCGAGGAAGAGTTGCTGCCGGTGCTCAGCCCCGTGGGGCTGGACCCCGCCCACCCCTTTCCGCGCATCCTCAACAAGAGCCTGAACTTCATCGTCTCGCTGGAGGGGAAGGACGCCTTCGGGCGGAACATCGGCGTGGCCATCGTGCAGGCCCCACGCGCCTTGCCGCGCGTGATCCAGTTGCCGCCGGACAGCGGCAGCGGCCCATACGATTTCGTGTTCCTCTCCTCGGTCATCCACGCCTACGTGGACGAGCTGTTCCCCGGTATGCAGGTGAGCGGCTGTTACCAGTTCCGGGTCACGCGCAACAGCGACCTGTTCGTGGACGAGGAGGAGATCGACGACCTGCTGCGCGCCGTGGAGGGCGAGCTGCTCTCGCGCCGCTACGGCGATGCGGTGCGTCTGGAGGTGGCGGACAATTGCCCCGAAGACATGACCGCCTACCTGCTGAGCCGCTTCGATCTGGCCGCGGCGGACAGCTACCAGGTCAGTGGGCCGGTCAACCTCAACCGGCTCGAAGCGGTGTACGACATGGTGGACAAGCCGGATCTCAAGTACCCGGCCTTCACCCCCGGCCTGCCGGGCCGCCTGGCCTACAGCACGGACATGTACGAGGCCATCCGGGCGGGGGACGTGCTGCTGCATCATCCCTTCGAGTCGTTCGTCCCGGTGATCGACTTCGTGCGGGCCGCGGCGACCGACCCCAAAGTGCTCGCCATTCGCCAGACGCTGTACCGGACCGGGCCGCAGTCGGCCGTGGTCGATGCGTTGGTGAGCGCGGCCCGCGCCGGCAAAGAGGTGACGGTCATCATCGAGCTGCGCGCGCGCTTCGATGAAGAGGCGAACATCGCGCTGGCCAATCGGCTGCAGGAGGCCGGCGCCCACGTCCTCTACGGCGTGGTCGGCTACAAGACGCACGCCAAGATGACCCTGGTGCTGCGCCGCGAGAAGCGCCACCTGCGCCACTACGTGCACCTGGGGACCGGCAACTATCACCCGCGCACCGCGCGCCTGTACACCGACTACGGGCTGTTCACCTGTGACCGGGAGATCGGCGAGGACGTGCACCGCATCTTTCAGCAGCTCACCAGTCTGGGCCGCGTCAGCGGCCTGCATGCGCTGTTGCAGTCGCCGTTCACCCTGCACAGCGGGCTGCTCGAGAAGATCGAGCGGGAGATCGCCCACGCCCGCGCGGGCCGCCGCGCGCGTATCGCCGCAAAGATGAACTCGCTGGTGGAACCGGCGATGATCCAGGCCCTGTATCGCGCCTCGACGGCGGGTGTGCGGATCGACCTGGTGGTGCGCGGGCAGTGCTGCCTGCGCCCGGGCGTCCCGGGCGTGTCCGACAACATCCAGGTGCGCTCCATCATCGGCCGCTTCCTCGAGCACACCCGGGTGTACTGCTTCGACAACGGCGGGGATCCGGAGGTCTACTGCTCGAGCGCGGACTGGATGGACCGCAACTTCTTCCGCCGGGTGGAGGCCGCTTTCCCGATCCGCGACCCCGACCTGCGCGCGCGCGTGATCGAGGAGTTGGCAATGTACCTGCGCGACAACGTGCAGGCCTGGTCCTTGCATGACGACGGCAGCTATGTGCGCGTGAGCGAAGCGGGGGCCGAGCCCTTTTGCGCCCAGGCGGCGCTGCTCGCCGCCTTGGCGGAGAGTGCCTGAGCCTCAGGCGAAGCCCAGTTTCAGGCCGGCCGCCTCCAGCCAGGCGGCCTCCTGCTCCAGATCGGCGCGGGTCAGGGGATGGGCCTCCAGCCAGCCGCGCGGAAAGCGCAGGCGCAGATGCTCACCGTCCGCTTTCAGTGTGGTCGGCGGCAGCGGCTCGGGGTTGCGGCCGCGGTGCAGCAGCACGGCCAGGCGCAGCATGAGCGCCAGGCGCCGCATGTCCGCCCGCCGCCGGGAGGGCAGGGCGTCGAAGGCGGAGGCCGGGAATTTGCGTCGGTGCGCGCGGACCAGACTGGCCAACAGGCGCTGCTCCTGACGCGAGAAGCCCGGCAGGTCGGCGTGCTCGATCACGTAGGCGCCGTGCTTGTGGTACTGCGCGTGGGCGATGTCCAGGCCCACCTCGTGCAAGCGCGCCCCCCATTCCAGCAGCAGGGCGTCGTCCTCCGGCGCGCCGCCGCCCCGCAGCTGTGCATGCAGGGCAGTCGCGGTGTCCGCCACGCGTGCGGCGTGGTCCTCGTCGACGTGGTAGCGGCCGGCCAGCCCGCGGACGCTGCGGCCGCGCACGTCTTCGTGGTGCAGTCGGCCGCGCTGGTCGTACAGCAGCCCCTCACGCAGGGCGCCGTCGGCGACATGGATGCGCTCCAGCCCGAGGGCCTCGAACAGGCTGTGCACGATCACCGCGCCG
Organism: uncultured Gammaproteobacteria bacterium; assembly: GCA_963779865.1. Lineage (GTDB taxonomy): Bacteria > Pseudomonadota > Gammaproteobacteria > CAVZZX01 > CAVZZX01 > CAVZZX01. The sequence continues at coordinate 469,750 of CAVZZX010000003.1, forward strand.
CCGGGAAAGACCGCCCGGCGTTGCGCGCTCAGAGCGCCCGGCTTGAATGCGGCCGCGTCGCCGGCCTGGAGCAGGGCATCCAGCGCCTGGGCGGCCGCCTTGCGCGTAATCCCCTCGTCGCACCAGCCCGCCTCCTGCGCCACCCGGGCCAGGGCCTTCATCGTGCCCGAGGCACCGATGACCGCATCCCAGCCGGCGCGGCGGAACTGTTGCGCAAGCGGCTCGATCTCGAGGCGGGCGGCGAGTTGCGCCTTGTGCAGGCATTTGGCGTTGATGGTGCCGTTGGGGAACCAGCGCTCGGTGTAGGAGATACAGCCCATGTGCAGGCTCTCCATCCGCTCGGGCCGAAACCCGCGGCCGATGATCAGCTCCGTGCTGCCCCCGCCGATGTCGAGAACCAGACGCCGTTCGCCGCCCGCCGCGACCGAATGCGCCACCCCCAGATAGACCAGCCGCGCCTCCTCGACACCGGAAATCACGTCGATGGGATGGCCCAGGGCCTGTTCCGCCGCCTGGAGGAAGGCGCCGGCATCGCGGGCGCTGCGCAGGGTATTGGTGCCGACGGCGCGCACCGCGTGGGATGGCAGCCCGCGCAGGCGCTGTCCGAAGCGGGCCAGACACTCCAGCGCCCGCTGCTGCGCCGCGGTATCGAGCGTGTGGTCCGCACCGAGCCCCCGCGCCAGCTGCACCATTTCGCGCAGCCGGTCGAGCACGATGAGCTCCTCGCCGTCGGGACGGGCGACCAGCATGTGAAAGCTGTTGGAACCCAGGTCCACGGCCGCGATCGTCGCGGGGCCCGCTTGTACGGCTTCGGTCATCGCCCGGCACGTGCCCAGCTGCTGCGAACGGTCCCTACATGGTAGGGCAAGGAGGGCGGCGGCGAAACGGGAGGTTCACTGCGCAGGGCCGGACAGGAACTGGAGGGCCATGCCCTCGTCCGTGCAGCGCACGACGGCGGCACGCACAGGCGGTGGCGGCTCACCTTCCAGGGCGCTGAGCACCTGGAGTACGAGTTCGCTCCCCGGCGGGGCGGGCGGATTGCCTGCGAGCTCGAGGAACACACCGTGGTCGCTGATATCGCGGGTGCGCAGGCGATAGCTGCGGCCGTCAGGGTAGGACACCGACACCGACATCGGGACGCGAAAACGGCGCGCGCGTCGCTTCTCACGGGACATGGCAGCACTCCGGGGAAACAGGTCTGGGCCTATTGTCGGCCGCAGCACCCGTTAACTGAACCTTGCAGCGCCCGCCGTGCGGGGGCGGGTCCGGGGAGCCCGGACCCGCCCCGGCTTAGAGTGCGCCCTGGTCCCTGAGCAGCGGCAGCAGCTCGGGCCCCGGCGTCTGGGTGTAGTCCTTGCGGACCTCCGCGGCGATGAGTTTTTGTACGTGCGCGTTGAGCTGGGCGTTCAGGTGCCCGAGGAACTGCGGCGAGGCCACCACGACCAGGCGCGCATACTCGTTCCCCGCGCGTCCTCCGTCGAGCGCGTCGGCCAGTTCCATGGCAAAGCGGCGAGCTTCGTATTGTTTCGGGTCGGTCGCCTCCACCATGCTGCCGCTGCCCGCCCCGCGGCATTGATAGTGGCCGGCGCGGTCACTGGCCATGGCGGAGTTCTTGGTGCGGCTCTCCGGGTGGGAGAATTGCTTGAGCATTTCCAACTCGCCGAAGCGTTTCATGTTTCGGTAGAGCTTCGCTTCGCTGGAATTCGCAACGAGGATCCACGTGGGCTGCATAGGTGTTCCCCTTGTTCTGACGGGCCCGGTTCGGTGGGCCCTGCTTGTGGCATGGAACCAGTCATACAAGGCGGGATCGGCGATAGATCATCCTCTCGGGCCCCTCCGTTGGCGGCTGTGGATGCAGTGCCGGGACCGCTGGCATGAGCGCGGCCCCTTAACCCGTAGTCTGAGCCGCCGAACAGGGTGGCGCAAGGCGGGTGCCGGGCGCGCAGGGGCGCCGGTGCCCTGGCCGCCGGTCGGGGGCGCGTTGATCGGGATCAAGTTTCCTCTTCGCCGGCTCGGCTAAGGTGGCGGAAGTGGCCGACCCCGGCCGGAAAGACGAGGAAGCGAGTATGGCTCATATCGTGGTGCTGGGCGCCGGAACCGGCGGCATGCCGGCCGCCTACGAATTGCGCGAGGCACTGTCCAAGGAACATCGGGTGACCGTGGTCAATGCCATTGAGTACTTCCAGTTCGTCCCCTCCAATCCGTGGGTGGCCGTGGGCTGGCGCAAGCGTGAGGACATCACGCTGCCGATCCGGCCCTACCTGGAGCGCAAGGACATCGGCTTCGTTGCGCAGCGCGTGGAGCGCATCGAGGCCGAACAGAACCGGCTGACGCTGGCCGACGGACAATCCCTCGACTACGACTACCTGCTCATTACCACCGGGCCCAAGCTCGCCTTCGACGAGGTCCCCGGCTCCGGGCCCGAGGGCTTCACCCAGTCCGTGTGCACCACCGACCACGCGGAGAAGGCCTATGCCGATTTCGAACGGCTGATGGCCGAGCCCGGTCCGGTCATCGTCGGGGCCATGCCCGGTGCGAGTTGCTTCGGGCCGGCCTATGAGTACGCCCTGATCCTCGACGCCGCCCTGCGCAAGGCGAAGAAGCGCGATCGGGTGCCGATGAGTTTCGTCACCAGCGAGCCCTACGTCGGCCACATGGGGCTGGGCGGCGTGGGCGACTCCAAGGGCCTGCTCGAAGCCGAGCTGCGCAAGCGCCATATCAAGTGGATTACCAATGCGCGGACCACCCGGGTGGAGCAGGGCAAGCTCTTTGCCGAGGAACTCGACGACAACGGCGGCGTGCTCCGCACGCACGAGCTGGAGTTTCGCCATGCGATGATGCTGCCGGCGTTCAAGGGCGTGGATGCCGTGGCGGGCGTGGAAGGGCTGTGCAATCCGCGCGGCTTCGTGGTCGTCGATGCCCAGCAGCGCAGCCCGAAATACCCGAACATCTTCTCGGCCGGGGTGTGCATCGCCATCCCGCCGATCGAGCAGACCCCGGTGCCCACGGGGGCACCGAAGACCGGCTACATGATCGAATCGATGGTCACGGCCGTGGTGCACAACATCAAGGACGAGCTCGAGGGTCGGCACCCGACGGCGGAGGGGACCTGGAACGCCCTCTGCCTCGCCGACATGGGCGATACCGGCGCCGCCTTCGTTGCCATGCCGCAGAACCCGCCGCGCAACGTGACCTGGGCCAAGAAGGGCAAGTGGGTGCACTACGCCAAGATCGCGTTCGAGAAGTACTTCCTGCGCAAGATGAAGACCGGCGTGTCGGAGCCCGCCTACGAGCGCTACGCGCTGAAGCTGCTCGGGCTCGAACGCTTGAAAGAGCCGGGCTCGCGCGGGTGAAGGCGGGGCGCAGGGGGCGCCCCGGCCCCCGGCCTCAGAAACGCCCGCCGCGGATGAACTTGGTGCGCCAGTAGTCGTTGTGCAGGGTGCCGATGCGCACCTTGGCGCCGCTGGAGGGGGCATGCACGAAGCGCCCACCGCCGAGGTAGATCCCCACGTGGGAGACGCGCTTGCGCAGGGTGCGGAAGAAGACCAGGTCGCCGGGCCGCAGGTCGCGGCCGAGCACCGGCCGGCTGGCGCGGTATTGCCCAAGCACGGTGCGCGGCACGTCCAGTCCGGCATGGTGATAGCTGTAGTAGACCAGACCGCTGCAGTCGAAACCGCGCTGCGGCGAGGCGCCCCCGAAGCGGTAGGGGGTGCCCAGGACCTCGCGGGCGGTGCCGACAATGCCCGCTTGCGCGTGGGCGCTGCGCGGCGGCGCCCACGCGCAGGCGCCCAGCAGCAGCGCCGCGAGGCATAGGGACAATGCCCGCGCGCTCTGCCGTGCGATGGCCGGCGCCCGCCTCGCAGCGGACGACCTTCGGGCGCTCGTCATGATACCGCTCCTCTGCGCCGGTGGCCTTTCCGTCACGGGAAAGCATGCAACATGCCGTGGCTCGCCGGCAAATGGCGCAGGGCGCAGGCCACGGCCTCCGGTGCGCGGCGGCGCCGTGCGCCGCTCGCCGGACCTGTCATTGTGTGGCCCCTGCTCGTGCGGCGCGGCGCCTGAGTCGCTACAATGCGCGCCGCCTCGCCACCGTTTCCATGACCGGATATGCCCAAGCGTAAGCCTGCAAAACGAGCGCCCAAGGCCGCCCGCCGCACCCCGCGCCGCACCTCCGCGCGCGGCTCGGCGCGAGCGCGGCCCAGCCGGGCCTCACGATGGCGTGTGCTCGCGGGGGCGTTCCTGGTGGGCGCCGTGCTGCTGGGTGCCTATGCGGTGTACCTCGATGCGCAGATCCGGTTCCACTTCGAGGGTCGCCGTTGGGCGGTGCCGGCACACGTCTACGCGCGGCCGCTGGAGCTCTACCCGGGGCTGCGCCTGAGCGCGGAGCAACTGCGCGCGGAGCTGGACCTGCTTGGCTATCGCGAATTGCCCGATCCCGCGGGGCCGGGCAGCTACGCCGGGCGGGGTGCCCGGGTGAGCGTCTATACCCGTGCCTTCCACTTTCCCGACGGCGCGGAGCCCGACCGCGAATTCCGCGTATCCTTCGAGCAGGATCGCGTGGCGGCGGTGCGGCGCGCGGTGGACGGTGCGCCGCTGGACCTGGTGCGCCTGGAGCCGGTGGTCCTCGGCGGCATCTATCCAGCGCACCGCGAGGACCGCATTCTGGTGCGGCTCCAGGAGGTACCCGCTTTCCTGGTGCAGGGCCTGATTGCAGTGGAGGACCGGGGCTTTCGGCACCACTTCGGCATCGATCCGCTGGCCATCGGCCGCGCCGCCTTGGCCAACCTGCGCGCCGGCGCCGCCGTGCAAGGCGGCAGTACCCTGACGCAGCAGCTGGTCAAGAACTACTTCCTGACCAACGAGCGCAGCCTGTGGCGCAAGGCCACCGAGGCCCTCATGGCCATGCTCCTGGAGCTGCATTACAGCAAGGACGAGATCCTCCAGGCCTATCTGAACGAGGTCTATCTCGGGCAGGCCGGGCGCCGCTCCATCCACGGCGTGGGACTGGCCAGCCAGTTCTATTTCGGCCGCTCTGTGTCGCGCCTCAACCTGGCCCAGGCCGCGACCCTCATCGCCCTGGTGCGCGGCCCGTCCTATTACGACGCCTGGCGCCACCCCGAACGGCTGCGCGCGCGCCGCGACCGGGTGCTCGCCACCATGGCCGCGCAGGGGATCATCCCCGGGGCGCGCACAGGGTGCGCGCGAGATGCCGCTGGGCGTGGTGGAGCGCCCGCGCGGCAGCACCAGTCGTTACCCGGCCTTCATGGACCTGGTGCGGCGCCAGCTGCAGCGCGATTACCGCGAGGAGGACCTCACGTCCGAGGGCCTGCGCATCTTCACCACCTTCGACCCGCTGGCCCAGCGGGCGGCCGAAGCCGGCCTGCGCGAGGGTGCCGCCGAGCTGGAGCGCGCGCGCGGCATCAAGCAGCTGGAGGGCGCGGTCATCGTGACCCGCCCCGATACCGGCGAAGTGCTCGCGGTGGTGGGGGGGCGCGACCCGCGCTATCCGGGCTTCAACCGTGCCCTGGATGCGCGCCGACAGGTCGGTTCGCTGCTCAAGCCGGCCGTGTATCTCACCGCGCTGGCCCAGCCGCAGGCCTACACCCTCACGACCCGGGTGGATGACGGCCCGGTGCGGGTGCGTGCCGGGGGCCAGGACTGGACGCCGACCAACTATGAAGGCGTCTCCCACGGCGAGGTGCCGCTCTACGAGGCACTCGCCCATTCCTACAACCAGGCCACCGTGCGTCTGGGCATGACCCTCGGCATGGACCGTGTGGGCGCGACCCTGCATGGCCTGGGCCTCGCGGAGGATGTGCCGCTGTATCCGTCCACGCTGTTGGGCGCGGTGGCGCTGACCCCCTACGACATCACGCAGATGTATCAGACGCTCGCCACCGGCGGTTTTCGCACGCCCCTGCGCGCCATCCGGGAAGTGGTCCGGGGCGATGGCCAGCCGCTGCGCCGCTACGCGCTCAAGGTGGACCAGGCCTTCCAGCCGGCGCCGGTGGCAGCGCTCAACAGCGCCCTCGAGGAGGTGGTGCGCAGCGGCACCGCGCGGTCGCTGCGCCGCTGGATCCCCGCGGCGGTGCGCATTGCGGGCAAGACCGGCACCACCAACGATCTGCGCGACAGTTGGTTCGCCGGATTCAGCGGCCAGCACCTGACCGTGGTATGGCTCGGTCGTGACGACAACCGCCCGGTCGGCCTGACCGGGGCCAGCGGGGCGCTGCGCGTTTTCGGCGAGACCATGATGCGGCTGCACACCGAGGGGCGCGGCGGCGCGCTGCCGGAGAGCGCCGAAGAGGTGGCCGTGGATCGCGACAGCCTGCTGCGCGGGGATCAAGGCTGCAGCGCCAGCGTGCGCCTCACGTTCGTGCGGGGGAGCGCGCCGCGGGACTTCGCCCCCTGCGCGGGCGGCAAGGTCGGGCGTGCCGTCCACGACACCGTCGACTGGTTCAAGAAACTATGGAATTGACTCGTTTCCCCCTCGGCAGGCTGGTCCTGACGGCGGCGCTTATCGTGCTCGCCGCCTGCAGCACCCCGGCGCCGCGGCCTGAGCCCGCCCCTGAGGCTGCGCCGCCTGCCCAGTCGCCTGCCGCCTCACCGGCGACGCCGGCGCCCGCGCGGCAGGAGGGTGCCCCGCCTGCGCCCGAGAGCGGCACCGGCCGCGCCGTGACCGCATTGTTGGTGCAGGCCAGCCGTGCCGAGCGGGCGGGGGATCTGGGCGCCACCGAGACCTACCTGGAGCGGGCGTTGCGCATCGAGCCCGGCAACGCGTCCCTGTGGCATTACATGGCGCGCCTGCGCCTGGTGGGCGGCGCGAACGCGCAGGCGGCCCAACTGGCCGCGCGCTCCAACAGCCTCGCCCAGGGCGACCGGCCCCTGCAGCGCGAGAACTGGCGCCTCATCAGCGAGGCCCGGCGGCGCGCCGGCGACCTCAGCGGCGCCCGCGAGGCCGCGACTCGGGCCGAGGCACTGAGCCCGTGAGCGGTGTCGAATTGCGCCCCGGAGGGGATGATAGTACTTTGCAGCGATCCGGTGGCGAGGGCGTCTAGGGGTGGCGGTGTATGCGCTCGACAAGCTGATGAGCGAGGCCCGGCGGCTGGCGGCCGAATACCGCCGTACCACCGGCAAGTCGCTCGGCATCAGCGGTGAGATCGCCAAGCACGACGCCTGCCGCCTGCTCGGGCTGGAGCCGCACAACGGCCCCGCCGGCGGCTTCGACGCCGTGGGCCGCGGCCCCCGCGCCGGGCGGCGGATCCAGATCAAGGGCCGAGCCGTTTTCGATGAGCGCAAGGGTGGCCAGCGCATCGGCCAGCTCAAGCTCGACCAGGACTGGGACAGCCTGATCCTGGTGGTGATGGACGAGAACTTCGAGCCGGACGCCATTTACGAGGCGCCCCGCGCGCGGATTCTCGAGGCCCTCGAAGAGGCGCCCCAGAGCGGGCGCCACCGGCGCGGGGCCATGTCGGTGGCGCGCTTCCGCAAGCTCGCCGATCGGGTGTGGGCCCGCGAGGCGGGCCCCGCCACCGAGCCGACGTCCCGGGAGAGCCCCGGCCCCGATGCCTGAGGCGTGCCGAGCCGCGCACCGGCACGTCCCGCATGCACGCACCCGCAACGCCGATGGATGCCATGGACACCGCTGACGATCTGCTGGGCCCCTCCGGGCCGCTGGCCGAGCGCCTGCCCGGCTTTGCGCCGCGCCGGGCGCAGCAGGAGATGGCGGCCGCCGTCGAGTGCGCGCTCGAGGAGCGCGCGACGCTGGTCGCCGAAGCCGGCACCGGCACCGGCAAGACCTACGCCTATCTCGTTCCGGCCCTGCTCAGCGGCCGCAAGGTGATCGTCTCCACGGGTACGAAGAACCTGCAGGACCAGCTCTATGGGCGTGACCTGCCGGCGGTGCGCGATGCCCTCGCCGCGCCGGTGTCGCTGGCCCTGCTCAAGGGGCGGGCGAATTACCTGTGCCTGCACCGCCTCGGGGGCGCCCAGGGTCTGGGATTGGGCGGGCGCCGCGCCCACGAGCTGGGCGGCATCCGCGCCTGGGCCGGCCACACGCAGAGCGGCGACATCGCCGAGTACCGCGCGGTCTCCGAGGACAGCCCGGTGTGGCTGCAGGTGACCTCCACGCCGGACAACTGCCTGGGCACGGACTGCCCGCAGCTGCGCGACTGCTTCCTGGCCAAGGCCCGGCGCCGCGCCCAGGAGGCCGAGGTGGTGGTGGTTAATCATCACCTGCTCCTGTCCGATCTGTCCCTGCGCGAGGGCGGCTTCGGGGAAGTGCTGCCCGCCGCCGATGCCTTCATCATCGACGAGGCGCATCAGCTCCCCGACGTCGCCGCGCAGTTCTTCGGCACGGCGCTCGGCGCCAATCAGCTCCTGGAGCTGGGGCGCGACAGCGTGGCCGAATACCGCGGCGAGGCGGGGGAGGGACGCGAGGCCGTGGCCCTCAATGAGGCCCTCGCCCAGGCGGTGCAGGACCTTCGTGGTGCACTCGGCGCCGAGCCGCGCCGCCTGCCCTGGGCCGAGCTGGGCGCGCGACCGGGACTGGACAAGGATATCGCGGCCGTGCAGCGGCGGCTCGATGCCCTGGCCGAGTTTCTGGAGCCGCTCGCCGAGCGCGGCAAGGGACTGGAGAGCTGTGCCCGTCGCGCCGCGACGCTGGCGGAGCGCTTCGGCACGCTCACGCGGCAGGCGCCGGAGGACCACGTGCACTGGCTCGACGTGCACCCGCGCAGCTTCAGCATCCACCTGACGCCGCTGGAGATCGGCGAGCGCTTCCGGGCCCACATGGAGGCATTGAACGCCGGCTGGGTGTTCACCTCGGCCACGCTGGCGGTGGGCGGGCGTTTCGACCATTTTCTCTCCCGCCTCGGCATTGAAGAGGCCGAGACCCGGCTCTGGGAGAGCCCCTTCGACTTCCCGCATCAGTCCCTGCTGTATTTGCCGGACGGCATTCCCGAGCCCTCCGCGCCCGAACACACCCAGGCCGTGATCGAGGCAGCCTTGCCCGTGCTGCGGGCAAGCGGCGGACGTGCCTTCCTGTTGTTCACCAGCCACCGCGCCCTGAGTCGCGCCGCCGAGCTGCTGCGCGAGCAAATCCCCTATCCGCTGATGGTGCAGGGCGAGGCGCCGCGCGATGCGCTGCTCGGGGCCTTTCGCGAGGCCGGTAATGCGGTATTGCTCGGCACGAGCAGCTTCTGGGAAGGGGTGGACGTGCGCGGCGAGGCCCTATCGCTGGTGATCATCGACAAGCTTCCCTTCGCGGCCCCCGGCGACCCGGTGCTGCAGGCCCGGCTCGACGCCATGCGCCGCCAGGGGCGCAATCCCTTCGGCGACTATCAGCTGCCGCAGGCGGTGATCACCCTCAAGCAGGGCGTGGGGCGGCTGATCCGCGACGTCGACGACCGCGGGGTGATGATGATCTGCGACCCGCGCCTGGTGGGACGTGGCTACGGGCGGGTATTTCTCAACAGCCTGCCGCCGATGCCGCGCACCCGTCAGCTGGCGGTGGTGCAGCGGTTCTTTTCGGCCGACCCGGTGGCGCCGGCCGCGCGCGGGAGCGGGGCGGCATGAGGCTGCTGGCGATCGAGACCGCCACCGAGGCCTGTTCGGCAGCGCTGCTGGTCGAGGGCGAGGTGCGGGAGCGTTACCGGATTGCCCCCCGTGAGCATGCCGCGCTGATCCTGCCGATGGTGCGCGAGCTCCTCGACGAGGCGGGGCTGAGGCTCGCGGCGCTCGACGGCATCGGCTTCGGGCGCGGGCCGGGCGCCTTCACCGGGGTGCGCATCGCCACCGGCGTGGTGCAGGGCCTCGCCTTTGCGAGCGATCTCCCGGTGGTGCCCGTGTCCACCTTGGCGGCGCTCGCCCACGGGCAGGGCCGCGAGAACGGCGCCGAGCGGGTGGCGGCGGCCCTGGATGCGCGCATGGGCGAGGTGTACTGGGGCTGCTACCGGGTGGCGGAGGGCGAAGCGCGGCTCGTCGGCGCGCGCGAGCAGGTGTGCGCCGCGGAGGCGGTGGACGTCCCGTCCGAGGAGCCCTGGGTGGGGGCCGGACCCGGTTGGGCGCGTTACGCGGAGACGCTCGCCTCGCGCTTCGGGTCGCGCCTGGCTGCCACCCGACCCGAGCGCCTGCCGCGCGCCGCCGACGTCGCCCGACTCGCGGCGGCGGGGCTCGCGCGCGGCGAGGCGGTGGCCGCCGAAGATGCCCTGCCGGTGTATCTGCGCGACCGCGTGGTCAACCTCTGAGGGGGGGCCGCTCAGTCGGCGAGGAGCCGGCGCAGCACGCCCTCGTAAGCCTGCGACAGGCGCTCGAGGTCCCCGATCGCCACGCATTCGTCGGCCTGGTGAATGGTCGCGTTGACCGGGCCCAACTCCACGACCTGCGCACCGGTCGGCGCGATGAAGCGCCCGTCGGATGTGCCCCCCGCGGTGGAGAGCTCGGGCTCGATGCCGCAGGCCTCGCGCACCGCCGCTCGCACCGCCTCGACCAGGGTGCCGGCCGCCGTGAGAAAGGGGTTGCCCGAGAGCTTCCAGTCGAGGCGGTAACGCAGCCCGTGTGCCTGCAGCAGGCCCTCCACGCGGGCGCGCAGGGCGGCTTCGCTCTGCTGCGTGGAGAAGCGGATGTTGAAGGCCACCTCGACTTCGCCGGGGATCACGTTGTTGGCCCCCGTGCCGGCGTGGACGTCGCTGATTTGGAAGCTGGTCGGCGGGAAGGAGGCGTTCCCCGCATCCCACTCGATGGCGCAGAGCTCGGTCAGCACCGGCGCGAGCCGATGCACCGGATTGTCGGCGAACTGCGGGTAGGCGACGTGCCCCTGTTTGCCTTCCACCACCAGCCGGCCCGACAGCGAGCCGCGGCGCCCGTGCTTGATGACGTCGCCCAGGCGTTCGCTGCTCGAGGGCTCGCCGACCAGACACCAGTCGATGGCCTCGCCGCGCTGCTGCAGGCGCTCGACCACCTTGACGGTGCCGTCCACCGAGGGGCCTTCCTCGTCGCTGGTGATGAGCAGGGCGAGCGAGCCGCGGTGCGCCGGGTGGGCCGCGACGAAGCGCTCGCAGGCGGTGACGAACGCGGCGATGGAGCCCTTCATGTCTGCGGCGCCGCGCCCCCACAGCATGCCGTCGCGTACCTGGGGCTCGAACGGCGGCGAATGCCAGCGCGCTTCGGGACCGGGCGGGACCACGTCGGTGTGCCCGGCGAAGACGAACAGTGGGGCCGCGCTGCCGCGGCGCAGCCACACGTTGTCCACCGCGCCGAAGCGCATCGGCTCGGCCGCGAAGCCGCAGGCCGCAAGGCGTTCGGCGAGCAGGGCCTGGCAGCCGGCATCCTCCGGCGTCACCGAGCGGCGCGCGATCAGCGCCCGGGCGAGTTCCAGCGTGGCGCTCTGCGGGGTTGTTTTCGGGTCTGCCGACATGGGGTGTGACCTCGCTCAGCCGAAGCGGGCGGTGAACTGCGCGTCGCTGAAGCCCACCTGCACCGCGCCGCCGTCCTCCAGCACCGGGCGCTTGACGAGCGTCGGATGCTCCAGCATCAGCGTCCGGGCGCGAGCGGCGGTGAGCTCGGCGCGCTCCGCCTCGGGCAGGCGGCGCCAGGTGGTGCCGCGGCGGTTGAGCAGCGCCTCCCAGCCCAGCGCCTCGATCCACCCCTGCAGCCGGCCCGGATCGAGCCCGTCGCGGCGCAGGTCGACGAAGATGTAGGCGAGGCCGCGGGTGTCGAGCCAGCGGCGGGCCTTTTTCACCGTGTCGCAGTTGGCGATGCCGTAGAGCGTCAGCATGGGCTCGGCACTCGGGCTCACTGCGCGCTGCGCAGCAGCTCGTTGATGCCGACCTTGGAGCGGGTCTTCTCGTCCACCTGCTTGACGATCACCGCGCAGTACAGGCTGTAGCTGCCGTCCTTCGAGGGCAGGCTGCCGGAGACCACGACCGAGCCGGCGGGGATGCGGCCGTAGGTCACTTCGCCGGTCTCTCGGTTGTAGATCTTGGTGCTCTGGCCGATGTACACGCCCATCGAGATCACCGAGCCTTCCTCGACGATCACGCCCTCGACGATCTCCGAGCGGGCGCCGATGAAGCAGTTGTCCTCGATGATGGTGGGTGCCGGCCTGCAGGGGCTCGAGCACGCCGCCGATGCCGACGCCGCCGGAGAGGTGCACGTCCTTGCCGATCTGGGCACAGGAGCCGACCGTGGCCCAGGTGTCGACCATCGTGCCGCTGTCGACATAGGCGCCGATGTTCACGTAGGAGGGCATCAGCACCACGTTGGGCGCCAGGTAGGCGCCGCGGCGCACGGTGGCCGGCGGCACCACGCGCACGCCGCTGTTGCGGAAATCGCGCGAGTTGTAGTCGGCGAACTTGGGCGGCACCTTGTCGAAGTAGTTGGTGAAACCGCCCTTCATGAAGGCGTTGTCCTCGATGCGGAAGGACAGCAGCACGGCCTTCTTCAGCCATTCGTTGACGATCCAGCCTTCGGCGTTCTTCTCTGCGACGCGGGCCTTGCCCGTATCGAGCATACGCACGGCCTCTTCCACCGCCTCCTTGACGATGGTGTCGACCTTGCGCGGGGTGATCTCGGCGCGGTTCTCGAAGGCCTCTTCGATGATCTTGCGAATGTCGTTCATGGGGCGGGTCTCCCGGTTCTTGTCGTTCTGCCTCGTGGCCCCTCTACAGGGATTCCACGAAGCGGCGGATGCGGTGCGCAGCCTCGATGCACTCCTCGACCTCGGCCACCAGCGCCATGCGCACGTGGGCGTGGCCCGGATTGCGGCCGCCGACCTCGCGCGAAAGGTAGCTGCCGGGCAGCACGGTCACGTTCTCGCGGGCAAACAGCTCGCGGGCGAAGCTCTGGTCGTCGATCGGGGTGTGCGGCCACAGGTAGAAACCGGCCTGGGGACGGGCCACGTCCAGCACCGGCTCGAGGATCTCCAGCACCGCGTCGAACTTGCGGCGATAGAGCTCGCGGTTGGCGCGCACGTGCGCTTCGTCCGACCAGGCCGCGGCGCTCGCCACCTGATGCGGCGGCGGCATGGCACAGCCGTGATACGTCCGGTAGCGGAGGAAGCCGCTAATCAGCGCGGCGTCCCCGGCCACGAAGCCCGAGCGCATGCCCGGCAGGTTGGAGCGCTTGGACAGGCTGTGAAAGGCCAGGCAGCGGGCGTAGTCGGTGCGGCCCATGCGCGCGGCCGCCTGCAGCAGGCCCGGCGGTGGGGCGTCCTCGTCGAAGTAGATCTCCGAATAGCACTCGTCGGCGGCGATCACGAAGTCGTAGCGATCGGCCAGCTCGATGAGCCCTTGCAGCGTCGCTTCCTCGAGGACCGTGCCCGTGGGATTGGACGGTGAGCACAGGTAGAGCAGCTGGCATCGCTCCCACACCGCTGCCGGTACGCCGTCGAAGGCGGGGGCATACTGGCGCTCGCGCCCGGCCTCGATATAGTAGGGTTCGGCCCCGGCGAGCAGGGCCGCACCTTCGTAGATCTGGTAGAAGGGGTTGGGCATCGCCACGATGGGCCGCGCGCTGCGGTCGACAAGGGCCTGGGCGGCGGCGAACAGCGCCTCGCGGGTGCCGGTGACCGGCAGCACGTGGCGCTCGGCGTCGAGGCTTGCGGCGGGCAGGGCGAAGCGGCGCCGCAGCCAGTCGACCACGGCCTGCCGCAGGGCAGCGTCGCCGCGGCTGAGCGGATAGCGCGACAGACCGTGCAGGTGGCTGATCAGCGTCTCGGCGACGAAGTGCGGTGCGTGGTGGCGTGGCTCGCCGATGGACAGCGCGATCGGGTGCCGGTCCGCGGGGGGTACAATTCCGGCCTTGAGATCGCGAAGCTTCTCAAATGGATAGGGCTGCAGCTTGTCGAGGTCCGGATTCATTGCTTGAGCCGTCGCAGCACGATATGAGAACGTCCGGGTCGAACGCGTGACGCCGGCGAAGGAGGCGGCCACTTTGAAACGGATCCCGGGAGCGGCGCGTCCGAAGCCCTCGGCGCACGCCAGTCAAGACAGGGCGCATAGTATAGAGCAAGGCGCAAGGGCCGCCAAACCGCTGCTCCCCACGCTGAGCGTGCTGCTTGCCGCCGCGTTGTGGGGCGTGTTCTGGTATCCGTTGCGGCTGCTCGAGGCGCACGGCCTGAGCGGCCTGTGGAGCACGCTGCTCATCTATTCGGGGACCCTCGCCGCAGCCGCTCCGCTGCTGCGTCACCACCTGCACGAGAGCGTGCGGGCGCCCGGGGGCCTGCTGGTGCTTGCGCTCGCCGCCGGCTGGTGCAACACCGCTTTCGTGCTTGCCATGCTCCATGGCGAAGTCATGCGAGTGCTGCTGCTGTTTTTCCTCTCGCCAATCTGGGCGACCCTGCTCGGGCGTTGGCTGCTGGGCGAGCGGGTCAGCGGCGGCGCCTGGCTGACGCTGCTGTTGGCGCTCGCCGGCGCCGTGGTCATGCTCTGGGGGCCGGCCGCCCGGGCGCCGAGCTTCACCGGGGCGGGCGACTGGCTGGCGTTGAGCGCCGGACTGACCTTCGCCTTGACCAATACCATGGTCCGCCGCATCCAGAACGTGGCGCTGGGCGTGAAGACGGTGGCGGCCTGGCTGGGCGGCATCCTCTTCGCGGGCGCCCTGATCCTGGTCACGGGCGATGCGCTGGCGCCGGCGGGCGCCGGTGCAATACTGGCAGCGCTGGGCTTCGGTGCGGTGGTGATGGTGGTCATGACCCTGTCGGTGCAGTACGGCGTGACGCACATGCCGGTGCACCGCTCGGCGGTCATTGTGTTATTCGAGCTGGTGGCCGGGGCGCTCTCCTCGCAGCTGCTGACGAGCGAGCGCATGGCCCGGCGCGAGTGGATCGGCGGCGCCCTGATCGTGGCGGCCGCCTATTTCACCGCCAGCCGCAATCTGGAGGGATCCGATGAGCGATAGCAATGTGACCGAGATCCTGCACGCCAGCCTGCTGGTGGCCGACACCGCGCGCGCGCTGGAGTTCTACCGCGGGGTGCTGGGTATGGCGCTCGAGCCGGCGCGGCCGGAGCTGGGCTTTCCCGGCGCCTGGCTGCGGGCGGGGGGGCGCCAGGTCCACCTCCTGGAGCTGCCGAGCCCCGACCCGCGCGAGGGCCGGCCGGCGCACGGCGGCCGGGACCGCCACGTCGCCTTTGCGGTGCGGGATCTGGCGCTGCTGGAGAGCGCCCTGCAGGGGGCGGGCGTGGACTTCACGCGCAGCCGCTCGGGACGGCGCGCGCTCTTTTGCCGCGACCCGGACGGCAATGCCCTGGAATTCGTGGAGACGCCCGGCGCCTGAGCTCAGCGGGCGCGGGACACGGCAGGCGCCGGTTCGGGCGCGCCTTCACTCAGGTAGCGCAGCACGCGTTCGCGCACGCAGTCGAACTGGGCCGGGTCGCTCAGGGCCCGGTCGTGCTCGTCGGTGATGTAGAAGATGTCCTCTGCGCGTTCACCGAAGGTGGCGATCTTCGCGTTGTGCAGCCGCACCCCGCACTCGGCAAGCGCGGCGCCGATTTGCGCGAGCAGGCCCGGGCGGTCGAAGGCGGCCACCTCCATGATGGTGCGCTGATTGCGGATCTCCTCGCTGAAGGACACCTCCGGGGCGAAGGCGAAATGCCGCCGCTGGCGGGGCAGGTGACGGGAGACGGTGGGCAGCCCGGGCGCTTCGTCGAGCACCTGTTCACGCAGACGGTGCAGCAGCTCCTGCATGCGACCGGCGTCGGAAATCGGCTCGCCGCTCTCCTCGAGGATGACGAAGGTGTCCAGGGCGTGGCCATCGTCGGAGCGGATGATGCGTGCATCCTGGACCGTCATGCCCATCTGGTCGATGACCGACGCGGCCTTGGCGAACAGGTGGTTGCGCGAGGGCGCATAGATGAACACTTCCGTGGCCCCGTGACTGGCGTCCTGGCGCGAGAGGATCAGCGGCCGATCCTGGGGCGGACAGGTGAGGATCGCTTCGCTGTGCCAACTCACCTCGTCCGGGGAATAGCGCAGGAAGTACTCCTCGCCGAGGTCGGCCCAGAGCTGCTCGAGGGCCTGGGGGTCGAGCCGGGCACGGATGAGCTGCACCCGCGCCTGATTCTGCACCTCGGCGATGCGCTCGGACTGCAGCAGCGGCGTGGCGAGACCGCGGCGCAGTGCCCGCACGGTGGCGTGGTAGAGCTCGCGCAGCAGGGCGTCCTTCCAGGCGTTCCAGACGTTGGGGCTGGTGCCGCGCATGTCGGCCACCGTGAGCAGATACAGATAGTCGAGCCGACTCTTCTCACCGACCTCCTGGGCGAAGACGTTGACCACCAGCGGGTCGCTGATGTCCCGGCGCTGGGCCGTCATCGACATCATCAGGTGCTTGCGCACCAGCCAGGCCACCAGGTTGGCGTCGTAGGTGCTCAGGCCGTGGCGGAGGGCGAACTCCAGGGCGTCGCGGGCCCCCAGCTCGGAGTGGTCGCCGCCGCGGCCCTTGGCGATGTCGTGGAACAGGGCGGCGATGTACAGCAGCTCGGGCTTGGGCACCCGGGCGATGACGCTGCTGCACAACGGGAACTCCTGGCGGTAGGCGGGGACCGTGAAGCGGCGCAGGTTGCGCACCACGGCCAGCGTATGCTCGTCCACGGTGTAGACGTGGAACAGGTCGTGCTGCATCTGCCCCACGATCTGGCCAAAGGCGGGCAGGTAGGCGCCCAGCACGCCGTAGCGGTTCATGCGCCGCAGCTCGTGGGTGACGCCCTGCGGCTGACGCAGCAACTCCATGAACAGCGTGCGGCAGCGCAGATCGTCGCGAAACTCATTGTCGATGAGGGGGCGGTGATCGCGGATCAGACGAATGGTGTTGGCGCGCACGCCCTTCAACTCGCGGTGCTGGGCGAGCAGAAAGAACACCTCCAGCAGGGCGAAGGGGTAGCGCCGGAACACCCGCTCGTCCACCGCTTCGAGGAAGCCCTTGCGGGCCTGAAAGCGTTTGTTGATGGGCACCGGTTCGCCGGTGTCGTCCGCGTAGAGGATCTCCTCCTGGAACAGCTGGAGCAGCATCTCGTTCAAGCGGCCGAGCTCCATCACCACCCGGTAGTACTGCTTCATGAAGTGCTCGACCCCCAGCCGCTTGGGGTCGTCGCGGTAGCCGAACTGGCGCGCCAGACTGCGCTGGTGGTCGAACAGCAGGCGGTCCTCGCGGCGCCCCGCGAGCAGGTGCAGTCCGAAGCGGATCTGCCAGAGAAAGGCCTGGCCTTCGGTGAGGGTGCGATACTCCTTCTCCGTGAGGAAGCCGTGCGCGACCAGGTCGTGGAGGTCCTCCGCGCCGAAGTGGCGTTTCGCCACCCAGCCGATCATCTGGATGTCGCGCAGGCCCCCCGGGCCTTCCTTGATGTTCGGCTCGAGGTTGTAGGCGGTGTCGTGGTACTTGTGGTGGCGGGCGATCTGCTCCTCGAGCTTGGCCGAGAAGAAGGCGCGGCTCGGCCACACGTGTGCCGGGCCGCAGCGTTCGCGCTGCGCGTCGAACAGGGCCGGTGGGCCGACCAGCAGGCGCGCCTCCTGCAGGTTGGTGGCAACGGTGATGTCGCGCGCAGCCTCCTCGGCGCACTGGCTGACGCTGCGCACGCTGTGCCCGACCTCCAGCCCCATGTCCCAGACGAAGGTCAGGAAGCCCTCGATCGCCTCGCGCGGCGCGTCGTCGCTCTCGGCGAGCAGGATCAGCAGATCCACGTCCGAACCGGGGTGGAGCTCCCCGCGCCCATAGCCGCCGACGGCGACCAGCGCCAGATGGGGCGCGGCGGGATCGAAGAACAGGCGCCAGGCGCGGATCAGGATGCGGTCGAGAACCGCCGCCCGCGCCGGCACCAGTTCGGAGGCGGTGCGGCCGGAGAGAAAGCGCTCGCGCAGAGTGTGGTCGGCCTCGCGCAGCGCGCGGCGAAAGCGCTCCAGGGGGGCGCTGTCGCCGGCGAGCTCGCGATCCAGGGCGTCCGCGTCGAACAGCCGGCGGTCGACCACCGGGAGTCTCACGACCAGTGTTCCTCATCGCGGCGCGTGAGCACCTCGTAGCCGTCCTCGGTCACCAGAATGGTGTGCTCCCACTGCGCCGAGAGGGCGTGGTCCTTGGTGACGACCGTCCAGCCGTCCTTGAGCAGCTTCACCTCGCGCTTGCCGGCGTTCACCATCGGCTCGATGGTGATGGCCATGCCAGGCTCGAGCGCGAGCCCGGTGCCCGGACGTCCGTAATGCAGCACCTGCGGCTCTTCGTGGAACTCGCGGCCGATCCCGTGGCCGCAGTATTCGCGCACTACGGAGTAGTTGTGGCTCTCCGCATGGTTCTGGATGGCATGGCCGATGTCGCCGAGGGTCACCCCGGGGCAGACCATCTCGATGCCCGTGCGCATGCACTCGTAGGTCACTTCGGTGAGGCGCCGCGCCAGGATGGAAGGTTCCCCGACGAAGAACATCTTGCTGGTGTCGCCGTGATAACCGTCCTTGATGACGGTGATGTCGATGTTGAGCACGTCCCCCTTTTTCAGCCGCTTGCCGCCGGGGATGCCGTGGCAGACCACGTGGTTGACGGAGGTGCAGATGGACTTGGGAAAGCCGTGGTAGTTCAGCGGCGCCGGAACGGCGCCCTGCTCCTGGACGATAAACTCGTGACAGATCCGATCCAGCTCGTCCGTGGTCACCCCCGGTTGCACGTGCGGCCCGATCATCTCCAGCACCTCGGCCGCCAGCCGGCCGGCGATGCGCATCTTTTCGATTTCCTCGCTGCTCTTGATTGTCACACTCATACTGCTGATTTCCATAGGGTTGGGGACGTGGCCACCGGCCGTGCGGGGCACGGCGGACGTATTCGGGCGGGCGCGTGAGCGGTTGGTCTCGGAATCCGAATTATGGTATAAAGCGCGCGCCCTTGAGGCAAATCCGAATGCCGGCCCGTGGGCCGGCGAACACCGACTCCACACATGCACCGGCACGCATGCCCGGGTGCCCCCGTAATCTGGGGTTGGCATGCGAGGGTGTATGGAGGCGCAACCCGAAGGAGACAAGTCAATGGCTAGCGTGACCATGCGTCAAATGCTGGAGGCCGGCGTGCATTTCGGCCACCAGACCCGGTTCTGGAACCCGCGGATGTCCCCGTTCATCTTCGGCGATCGGAACAAGATCCACATCATCAACCTCGAAAAATCCCTCCCGCTCTATAAGGATGCGATGAACTATCTGGGCTCCCTGGCCTCGCGCAAGGGGACCGTCCTGTTCGTCGGCACCAAGCGGGCCGCCCGCGAGTCCATCCGCGAGCAGGCCGAGCGCTGCGGCATGCCCTTCGTGAACCACCGCTGGCTGGGCGGCATGCTCACGAACTTCAAGACCGTGCGCCAGTCCATCAAGCGCCTGAAGGAACTCGAGACCATGAGTCAGGACGGGACCTTCGAGCGCCTCTCCAAAAAGGAGGCGCTGATGCTGCGCCGGGAGATGGACAAGCTCGAGCGCAGCCTGGGCGGTATCAAGGATATGGGCGGGCTCCCCGACGCCATGTTCGTCATCGACGTCGGCTACGAGAAGAACGCCATCGCCGAGGCGACCAAGCTCGGCATCCCGGTCGTCGGCGTGGTGGACACGAACAACAGCCCCAACGGCGTCGACTATGTGATCCCGGGCAACGATGACGCCATCCGCGCCATCCAGTTGTACACGCATGGCGCTGCCGATGCGATCGTCGAAGGCAAGGAGTCCATCGCGACGGCACCGGGCCCGGCCGACGAGTTCGTCGAGATCGCCGAAGAGGGTGCCGCGCGGCCGCGCGCCAAGAAGAAGACGGCCGCCAAGAAGGCGCCCGCCAAGCCGGCCGAGACCCCTGAGACGGAGGCGCAGGCCAGCCCCGAGGCTAGCGAGCAGGCGACCGGCGACCAGGCGACGGGCGAGCCGTCCGCCTGAGCCGCGCCCGCGGCCGGAAGAAGGGGGCTCAGCCCCCTTTTTCGAATCGGCGCCCGGGATGGCGGCGTCGCAACAGATTTTGAAGAGGATCAAGCGATTATGGCGATTTCAGCTGCACTGGTGAAGGAACTGCGAGAGCGCACCGGCGCGGGCATGATGGAGTGCAAGAAGGCGCTGGTGGAGACCGACGGCGACATCGACGCCGCCATCGAGCAGCTGCGCAAGTCGGGTCAGGCGAAGGCCGACAAGAAGGCCGGGCGCACTGCGGCGGAGGGCCGTATCCTGGTCGCGACTGGCGAGGCGGACAAGAGCGCCGCCATCGTGGAGGTCAACTGCGAGACCGACTTCGTGGCCGGTGATGCGAATTTCGGCGCCTTCGCCGAGGCCGTGAGTCGCCAAGTGCTGGCCGAGCGTCCCGCCGATGTCCAAGCCCTCGCGGCCCTGCCGCTGGAGGCCGGCGGCCCCAGCGTGGACGAGGCACGCAAGGAGCTGGTTGCTAAAATTGGTGAGAACATCGGCGTGCGCCGTTTCGACGTGCTCGAGGCCGAGGGTGTGCTGGGCAGCTACCTGCACGGCAACCGCATTGGCGTGGTCGTCGATCTGGTCGGCGGCGACACCGGCCTGGCGCGCGACCTCGCCATGCACATTGCGGCCAGTCGCCCCTTGTGTATCTCCGAGGAGCAGGTGTCCGCGGAGGTCCTGGACAAGGAGCGCGAGATCTACCGGGCGCAGGCCGCGGAGAGCGGAAAGCCTGCGGACATCGTCGAGAAGATGGTCGCCGGGCGGGTGAAGAAGTTCCTCAAGGAGAACACGCTGGTGGGCCAGCCGTTCGTGAAGAACCCGGATCAGACGGTGCAGCAGCTGCTCGAACAGGCCGGTGCCCGGGTGGCGCGCTTCGTTCGCTACGAGGTGGGCGAGGGTATCGAGAAGAAATCCGAGAACTTCGCCGACGAAGTCATGGCCCAGGTGCGTGGAAGCTGAGGTGAGCGGCACCGCCGATTCGTCCATCTCGCGCTCTGGCCGCCCCAAGTATTGGCGCATTCTGCTGAAGCTCAGCGGCGAGGCGTTGATGGGCGACAAGGGCTTCGGCATCGACCCGCTGGTGATCCAGCGGGTCGCGGCCGAAATCCGGGAGTTGGTGGAGGACGGCGTGCAGGTCGCCCTGGTGATCGGCGGCGGCAATATCTTTCGCGGCGTGAGCCTCTCGGCGGCCGGGATGGAGCGGGCCACCGCCGACCAGATGGGCATGCTCGCCACGGTGATCAATGCCTTGTCCATCCAGGATGCATTGGAGCGCGAAGGCGTCTATGCCCGGGTGATGTCGGCATTGCCGATCCACCAGGTCTGCGAGGACTATATCCGGCGGCGGGCAATCCGGCACCTGGAGAAGGGGCGGGTGGTGATCCTCGCCGCCGGCACCGGGAACCCCTTCTTCACCACCGATTCGGCCGCCAGCCTGCGCGGCATCGAGATGGGCGCGGAGGTCGTGCTCAAGGGCACGAAAGTGGACGGTGTGTATTCGGCCGACCCGAGCACGGACCCGGACGCGACCCGTTTCACGCGTTTGACTTACGACCAGGTGATCGAGCGCAAGCTGATGGTGATGGATGCCACTGCCATCGTCTTGTGCCGGGACCAGGGCATGCCCATCCGGGTGTTCAACATGAATCGGCCGGGGGCGCTGGCCCGCGTCGTCAGGGGCGAGGACGAGGGGACCTTGGTCGAGCACGGAGACAGTGCATGATCGACGACATCATCAGCGACGCCGAAGTGCGCATGGGCAAGAGCGTCGAGGCGCTCAAGGGCGAGCTCGCCAAGCTGCGCACCGGCCGCGCCCACCCGAGTCTGCTCGAGCACATTCACGTCGATTACTATGGCTCCGACGTGCCGCTGAACCAGGTCGCCAACATCGCAGCGAGCGACGCCCGTACGCTCGCGGTCACTCCCTGGGAGAAGGGCATGGTGGCGAAGGTGGAGAAAGCCATCGCCACCTCGGACCTGGGGCTCAACCCCATGACCTCGGGCGAGGTCATCCGCGTGCCGTTGCCCGCGCTCACCGAAGAACGCCGCCGGGAGTTGGGGCGGGTGGTGCGCCACGAAGGCGAGGGCGCCCGGGTGGCCATTCGCAACATCCGCCGCGACGCCAACAACGACTTCAAGGCGCTGCTCAAGGAAAGAGACATCACCGAGGACGACGAACGGCGCGCGCAGGATGGCGTGCAGAAGCTCACCGACCGCTTCATTGCGGAGGTGGACAAGCTTCTGGAAGCCAAAGAAAAGGACCTGATGGAAATCTGACGACGGGACCGCGGTCCGCCGTCGTCAGCTGCAGTACACTGATCGTGCGCCCGGCTGGGGCGTCGTTACGAACAAGCGCGCCCATCTATGTCTGAGAGCGATCTCCCTCGCGAAGCCACACCGCCGCTGCCTCGCCACGTGGCGATCATCATGGACGGCAACGGGCGCTGGGCCCGCCAGCGCAAGTCCCCCCGCTTCGCCGGGCACCGCGCCGGGGTCGAGGCGGTCCGCGGTGTAGTCGAGGCCTGTGGGGAGAAGGGCGTCGAGGTGCTCACGCTGTTCGCCTTCAGCAGCGAGAACTGGCGACGGCCGAAAAAGGAAGTGGGCCTGCTCATGGAACTCTTTCTCACGGCCTTGCGTCGGGAGGTGGGCAAGCTCGCCTCGAACAACGTGCGCCTGCGCATCGTGGGTGATCGCAACGCCTTCGACCCCAAGCTCCAGGACCACATTCGTGCAGCCGAGGAGCGCACCGCGGGCAATGACGGCCTCACCCTGGTCATCGCCGCCAACTACGGCGGCCGCTGGGACATCACCGCCGCCGCGCGGGCCGTCGCCCGGCGGGTCGCCGCCGGCGAGCTCGCCCCGGAGGCGATCTCAGAGGAACACGTGCGTGCAGAGCTGTGCCTCGCCGACCTGCCCGAGCCGGACCTGTTCATTCGTACGGGCGGCGAGCAGCGCATCAGCAATTTCCTTCTCTGGCAGCTGGCCTACACTGAGCTGTACTTCACGCCGGTGCTGTGGCCGGATTTCGGCCCGGAGGAGTTCGAAAAGGCGCTGACCTCGTTCGCATGTCGCCAGCGCCGCTTCGGCCGCACCGGAGAGCAGGTGGAGCAGTTGCAGAATGCTTAGGCAGCGCCTGCTCACGGCGCTGGTGCTGGTGCCCTTTGCGGTCTGGGGCGTGCTGATGCTGCCGGCGGAGTGGTTTCGGGCGGTAATGGCGGCGCTGGTCGGGATGGCGGCCTGGGAGTGGGCACGCCTGGGACGCCTGGACGCCCCGCGCCAGCAGGTCGCTTATGTGCTGATCGTCCTGGCGGCGGTCGGCCTCACTGCCGTGGGCCTGGCCTGGAACCCGCGCACCCTGCAACTTCTGCTGGGCGCCGGGCTGGCGTGGTGGCTGCTGTCGCTGGGCTGGATCGCGCGCTTTCCGCGCTGCGAGGACCTGTGGGTGGTGCGGCCGGGTCCCCGGCTGCTGGCCGGAGTCCTCGTTCTGGTCGTGTCCTGGGCCGCCGTCGTGGGGCTGCGCGAGCATCCTTATCACGGCCCCGCCGCGCTGCTGTTCCTGCTGGCCCTGGTCTGGGTCGCCGACTCGGCGGCCTATTTCGCCGGCCGCCGCTGGGGCCGGCGCAAGCTGGCGCCGGCGGTGAGCCCCGGCAAGACCTGGGCCGGTGCCTACGGCGCATTCGGCGCCACGCTCGCCGTCGGGCTGCTCGGCGCGCTGCTCCTGCACTTGCCACCGCAACGCTGGATGGGGTTTCTGATGCTCTGCGAGGTGACGGTGGCCTTTTCGATCCTCGGCGACCTGCTGGAAAGCCTGTTCAAACGCTGCGCCGGAGTGAAGGACAGCAGCGCACTGCTGCCCGGCCATGGCGGGCTGCTGGACCGCGTGGACAGTCTGCTCGCGGCGGCCCCTGTGTTTCTGCTCGGCTTGCTGCTGCTGGAGATCCGCACATGAACGGCATCACGGTGCTCGGCGCCACCGGCTCCATCGGGGTCAGCACGCTCGACGTTGTCTCGCGCTATCCGGAGCGGTTCCGTGTCGTCGCCCTGACCGCCAACCGGGCGGTCGAGCGTCTGCGCGAGCAGTGCCTGCGTCATCGCCCCGAATTCGCGGTCATGGTGGACGCCGACGCGGCCCGCCGATTGGCCGCGGCCCTCGCCGAGGCCGGTTCGCCCACGCGCGTGCTGTCCGGGCTGGCGGGGCTGGAGGAGGTCGCCAGCCTGCCGCAGACCGATCAGGTGATGGCGGCCATCGTCGGTGCCGCCGGGCTGCGCCCGACCCTTGCCGCCGCACGCGCCGGCAAGCGCGTGCTGCTGGCCAACAAGGAGGCGCTGGTGATGTCCGGGCGCCTGTTCATGGAAGAGGTGCAGCGCGGCGGCGCGCAGCTGTTGCCGATCGACAGCGAGCACAATGCGATCTTCCAGTGCATGCCGGCGGACATCCGGGGCGGCCTCGACGGGGTGGGGGTGCGGCGCATCCTGCTCACCGCCTCGGGGGGGCCGTTCCGCGACACCCCGCCGGCGGCGCTTGACGCGGTGACCCCGGAGCAGGCGGTGGCGCATCCGAACTGGCGCATGGGGCGCAAGATCTCGGTCGATTCGGCCACCATGATGAATAAGGGCCTGGAGGTCATCGAGGCCTGCTGGCTGTTCGGCACCCGCCCCGAGCACATCCAGGTGGTGGTGCATCCGCAGAGCGTCATCCATTCCATGGTAGAATACGTCGATGGATCGGTGCTCGCGCAACTCGGCAACCCGGACATGCGCACCCCTATCGCCCACGCCCTGGCCTGGCCGGAGCGGGTCGAGTCGGGAGTGGCGAGCCTGAATTTGTTCGACATCGCGCGCCTGGACTTCGAGCCGCCCGACCCGGCGCGCTTTCCCTGCCTGCGGCTGGCTGCCGAGGCGATGGCGGCCGGCGGTACCGCGCCGGCCCTGCTCAACGCGGCCAATGAAATCGCAGTGGCGGCCTTCCTCGCCGGCGCCCTGCGTTTCTCCGGCATCGCGCAGGTGATCGATGCCGTGTTGCAACGGCTCGCGCCACAGCCGGCCGAGGCGCTGGAACTGATCCTCGAGGATGATGCCCGCGCCCGGCAGGAGGCCGAGCGGCAGGTGCAACGCCTGGGGGCATAGGGGACACATGGTTTTCGACATCGCATACACGTTGGTCGCCTTCCTGGTGGCGATCTCGATCCTGATCGCGGTGCACGAATTCGGCCACTTCTGGGTGGCCAAGCGCCTCGGCGTGAAGGTTCTGCGCTATTCGATCGGCTTCGGACGCCCGCTGTGGCGGCGGGTCGCCGGCCCCGATCGCACCGAGTACGTGCTCGCCGCGCTGCCCCTCGGCGGCTACGTGAAGATGCTCGACGAGCGCGAGGGCGAGGTCGCGCCCGAAGATCGCCACCGAGCCTTCAACCGGCAGTCGGTCGCCAAGCGCTTCGCCATCGTCTTCGCCGGCCCTGCGTTCAACTTCCTGTTTGCGATCTTCGCCTATTGGGTCGTGTTCGTGGTGGGCGTGAGCGGCATCAAGCCGGTCATTGGCGACGTGGCGCCCGACAGCCCCGCGGCCGCCGCCGGCCTGCACGCGGGGCAGACCATCGTTGCGGTGAACGGGGAGGCGACGCCGATCTGGGACGCTGCGCTCCAAGCCATGCTGCCGGGGATGCTCGATCGCGGCCGTTTGCAACTCACGGTCGCCGAGCCCGAGGGCGGCACCCGCGAGCACACGCTGGACCTCTCGCGCCTCAACACCGACGTGGACCCGAGCGCCCTGTTCGGCGAAGTGGGCCTGGCGCCATGGCGGCCGCCCATCGCCCCCGTGGTCGGCCGCGTGGTCGAGGGCTCGCCCGCCGCGGGCGCCGGACTGCAGGTCGATGATCGCATCCTGGAGGTCGACGGCAAGCCCATCGCGGACTGGTATGCGCTGGTGGAGGCGGTGCAGCAGCACGCCGATCGCGCGCTCGCGGTGACCATCCGCCGCGACGGCGCGCAGCAGACCCTGCGTATTCGTCCGCGCGCCGACAAGGACGGCGAGGTGCGCATCGGGATCGCCCCGAAGCAGACCGAGCCGGTGCCCGAATCCAAGCGCGCCGTCTATCACTACGGCCCGTTGCCGGCGATCGGGGAGTCCCTGTCCAAGACGTGGGAGATGTCGGCGCTCACGCTCAAGATGCTGGGCAAGATCGCCATCGGCGAGGCCTCGCTCAAGAACCTCAGCGGTCCGATCAGCATCGCCAGCTACGCGGGCCACTCGGCTCGGTCGGGACCGGCACGGTTCTTCGATTTTCTGGCCATCGTCAGCATCAGTCTCGGTATCCTCAATCTGCTGCCCGTGCCGGTGCTCGACGGCGGACACCTGATGTTCTACCTCGTGGAACTGGTCAAGGGCCGGCCGGTCTCGGAACGCACCGAGGCGGCCGGGCAGCGCCTGGGCCTGGTCCTGCTGCTGATGTTGATGACACTCGCCTTCTACAACGACCTCATGCGCCTGTTCGGGTGAGTAAAGAAGAATAACGGACTGACTACATGAATTTTCGCTGGTGGGGAATCGTCCTCGGCCTGGTGCTGGCCTTTCAGGCACACGCATTCGAACCGTTCCGGGTGGAGGATATCCGGGTGGAGGGGCTCCAGCGGATCTCGGCCGGTACCGTGTTCAACTACCTGCCGCTGGAGGTCGGTGACACCCTCACCGAGCGGCGCAGCGCCGATGCCATCCGCGCCCTCTACAAGACCGGCTTTTTCGAGGACGTGCGCCTGGAGCGCGAGGGCAAGGCCCTGGTGGTGTTCGTCAAGGAACGCCCCGCCATCGCGGACATCAAGATCAAGGGCAACGACGCGCTTCCCTCGGACAAGCTCAATGACGCGCTGCGCCAGATCGGGCTCGCGCAGGGGCGTGTGTTCGATCCCTCGCTGCTGGATCGCGTCACCCAGGAGCTCAAGCGCCAGTATTACGGGTTGGGCAAGTACGCGGTGCGCATCGACACCAAGGTCGAGCCGCTCGAACGCAATCGCGTCGCCATTGGCATCAACATCGCCGAGGGCCAGGCGGCGCGCATCCATCAGATCAGCATTGTCGGCAACCACACGTTCCCGGACCGCGAGCTGCGCGACCAGATGCAGCTTGCCAAAGTGGGCTTCTTCAGCGGGCAGAGCAAGTACTCCAAACAGCTCCTGGCGGCCGATCTGGAGACCCTGCGCTCGTATTACCTGGATCGGGGCTACATCAATTTCAACATCAACTCGACCCAGGTTTCTCTCACCCCCGATCTGCAGGACGTGTACATCACCGTCAATGTGACCGAGGGCAAGCGCTACCGGGTCCGCGACATCTCGCTGGCGGGCGACCTGGTGGTGCCTGCCGCGGAGTTGCGCAAGCTCATCTCGGTGAAGAAGGGGACGATCTTCTCCCGCCAGGAGATCACCGCCAGCACCAAACGCATCACCGACCGGCTCGGCGAGGAGGGCTACGCCTTCGCCAATGTCAACGTAGTGCCCGACCTCGACGAGAAGGAGCAGACCGTCGCGCTGACCTTCTTCGTCGACCCGGGCAAGCGGGTCTACGTGCGCCGGATCAACATCACCGGCAACACCAAGACCCGCGACGAGGTGGTGCGCCGCGAGCTGCGTCAGATGGAAGGCAGTTGGATGTCCACCGAGAAGGTGGCGCGCTCGCGCGAGCGCCTCAACCGGCTCGGGTTCTTCTCGGACGTGAATGTCGAGACCCCCGCCGTCCCGGGGACGCCCGACCAGGTCGATATCAACTACAAGGTGACCGAGCGCCCCACCGGCTCGCTGAGCGCCGGCGTCGGGTATTCCGATACGCAGGGCCTGCTGTACAACTTCAGCGTCTCCCAGGAGAACTTCGCGGGCACCGGCAAGCGCGTGTCGGTGAACCTCGAAAACAGCCAGGTCACCCAGCTGTACAGCATCGACTACACCGACCCGTACTATACGCTCGATGGCATCAGCCGCGGTTTCCGGGCCTATTACCGGCGCACCGACGCCGGCCAGGCGCAGGTCATCAACTACACCACCAACAGCTACGGGGCCTCGGTCAACTACGGCTTCCCGCTGAGCGAGTACAACACCGGCAAGCTGGGTTTTGGCTACGAGTTCACGGAGCTGCTCGAAGGGGCGAGCACCTCGCAGACCATCCGTGACTATATCGCCGAGAACGGCTCGACCTTCGATACCTTGAAGCTCACGGGCTCGTGGTCGCACGACACGCGCAATCGCGCCATCTTCCCCGACCGCGGGCAGATCAGCTCCGCCTCCACCGAGGTGGCGCTGCCCGGCGGTCAGCTCGAATACTACAAGGTCAACCTGCGCCACCAGCGTTACCTGCCGATCACCGACCAGTTCATCTTCTCGCTCAACGGTGAGCTCGGTTACGGGGACGGGTATGGGACCACCGGGATGCTGCCGCCATTCGAAAATTTCTACGCGGGCGGGGCACGCTCCGTGCGCGGCTATCGGGCCAACAGCCTGGGGCCGCGCGAGGGGACGACGCCGATCGGCGGCGACACCCGTATCGTGGGCAACGCGGAGTTGATTTTCCCCAACCCGTTCGCCAAGAATAGCGATTCTGTGCGCTTGAGCGCGTTCGTTGACGCGGGCAATGTCTATGCTACCGGCGCGAAGCTCGACTTCGGGGAACTGCGCTATTCGGCCGGCCTGTCGACCATCTGGCTGACCCCGATCGGCGCGTTGCGGTTCAGTCTCGCCGCGCCGCTCAACCCGCAGCCCCAGGACGAGCTGGAACGCTTCCAGTTCACACTCGGGACCGCTTTCTGAGGGGAGAACAGACGTGCGATTGAGATCGGCCAAGATGCTGCTGCTCGGTGCGGCCTGCGCCCTGTGGCTCGCCGCCGTCCCCGCCGCCGAAGCGGCAGCCGACGCGATAAAGGTCGGCTTTGTCGACATCGCCAAGGTGATGGAGAACGCCCCGCAGGCCGAAGCCGCCCGCGCCCGACTGGAGAGCGAATTCGCGCCCCGCGATCAGGAGCTCGTGCGCTCGCAGGACAAGCTCAAGGCGATGGAGGATCGGCTTGCCCGCGACGGCGACATCATGAGCGAGGAGGCCCGCCATAATCTTGAGCGCGAGATCATCGGACAGCGGCGCGAGATCAAGCGCTCGCGCGACGAATTCCGCGAGGATTTCAACATCCGCCGCAACGAGGAGCTGCGCAAGCTGCAGAAGCGCGTCTCCCAGGCGATCGAGTCGCTGGCGCGCCAGTCCGGCTACGACCTGATCCTCAGCAACAGCGTCCTGTACTCCAGCCATCGTGTGGAACTCACCGGCATGGTGCTGGATCGCCTGCGCGACGACTACCGCAAGTCCGGTGCGTCGGCGTCGAAGCCCAAGTAGGCCATGCCGAGCAGTGCAGAACACACGCTGGGCGCGCTGGCGCGTGAAGTGGGCGGCCGCCTGATTGGCGACTCCGAGCGCCGCGTGAGCTGGGTCGCGACGCTGGCGCATGCCGGGCCCAACGACGTGAGCTTTCTGCACAACCCACGCTATCGGCGTCAGTTGAGCGATACGCGGGCGGGTGTCGTGCTGCTCACGGCGGCCGACGCGGAGGCGTGCCCGGTGAACGCCATCGTCGTCCCCGATCCCTATCTCGCCTATGCCCGCATCGCCGCCCGGCTGGCGCCGCAGCACCGCCATCCCGGCGGCGTGCATCCCAGCGCCATCGTGGACGAGCGCGCGCAGGTCCACGAAACGGCATGGGTGGGGCCGCAGTGCGTGATCGAAGCCGGGGTGCGTGTCGGACCCGGCTGCGACGTGGGGCCGGGCTGCGTGCTGGGCCGTGACGTCGAGCTGGCGGGCGACGACGTGTTGCTCGCCCGGGTGACGCTGTGTGCCGGAACGCAGCTGGGGGCGCGCGTGCGCGTGCAGCCAGGGGCCGTGATCGGCAGTGACGGGTTCGGTTACGCGAACGACGGCGGTGGCTGGATACCGGTCCCCCAGCTCGGGCGCGTGCGCATAGGCGACGATGTGCAGATCGGCGCGAACACCACCATCGACCGCGGTGCGATCGAGGATACGGTGATCGAGGAGGGGGCCATCATCGACAACCTCGTGCAGATTGCACACAACGTTTTCGTCGGCGCGCACAGCGCTTTGGCCGGCTGCGTCGGCATCGCCGGCAGCACACGCATCGGCCGTCACTGCGCCGTGGGCGGCGGGGTCGGCATCTCCGGGCACCTGCACATTGCCGACCACGTGACCATCACCGGCGGTTCGACCGTACTGCGCTCGATCGGCCAGCCGGGCGTCTACTCATCGGGCGTGCCGCTAGAGCCCAACGCCTCCTGGCATCGCAACTACACCCGCTTCAAACGACTGGACGAGTTCGCCAAGCGACTCGGTGCCCTGGAGAAGCAGGGTCCGGTGAAACTACAAAAGGATTAGGCATTGAGCGAAGTCGAGTTCGACATTTACGCGATCCTCGAGCACCTGCCGCATCGCTATCCGTTTCTGCTGATCGATCGTGTGCTCGAGTGCCGGCCTGGCGAGTCGCTGGTGGCAATCAAGAACGTTACCGTCAACGAGCCCTTTTTCCCCGGCCATTTTCCCCACCGGCCGGTGATGCCCGGCGTGCTCCTGCTCGAGGCCATGGCGCAAGCGACCGGGATCCTCGCCTTCCGCACCGTGGGGCGTATTCCGGACAAGTCCTCGCTTGTACTATTTCGTCGGCATCGACAACGCCCGTTTCAAGCAGCCGGTGATTCCCGGCGACCAGGTGCGCATCGAGGTCGAACTGATCAAGAGTCTGCGCGGCGTGTGGAAGTTCAGGGGGCAGGCGCTGGTCGACGGCAAGGTGGTGTGCAGCGCCGACCTGATGTGCGCAGAACGCGAGGTCGTATGAGTATCGACCCCAGAGCGGTCGTCGATCCCGGCGCACGCATCGACCCCAGCGCCAGCGTCGGCGCCTTCAGCGTGATCGGCCCTGAGGTGGAAATCGGCGCGCGACACCTGGATCGGCCCGCATGTGGTGATTCAGGGACCGACCCGCATCGGGCGCGAGAACCGCATCTTTCAGTTCTCCTCCTTAGGCGAGGTCCCGCAGGACAAGAAGTTCGAGGGCGAGAACACGCGGCTGGACATCGGCGATCGCAACACGATCCGCGAATTCGCCACCATCAACCGCGGTACCGGGCAGGGCGGCGGCGTGACGTGCATCGGCGACGACAATTGGCTGATGGCCTATATCCATATCGCGCATGACTGCGTTGTCGGCGACCACACGATTTTCGCCAACGGGACCTCGCTGGCAGGGCACGTGAGCGTGGAGGACTACGCCATCCTGGGCGGTTTCACGCTGGTGCACCAGTTCTGCCGGATCGGCGCCTACAGCTTCACGGCCATGGGCAGCGGCATCAATAAAGACGTCATCCCGTTCTTGATGGTGGCCGGCAATCCGGCGCGTCCGCGCGGGCTGAATAGCGAGGGGCTGCGCCGGCATGGCTTCGGACCAGAGCGTATCCGGCGCCCTGCGCAGCGCCTACCGCAAGCTGTTCCGTGAAGGGGCGCAGCTGGAAGAGGCGCTCGCACAGCTCAAGCCGGCCGCCGCGGAACAGCCGGACGTGCGCCGCATGACCGATTTCATCACCGCCTCCCAGCGCAGCATCATTCGCTGAGCGGCAGTCCCTGCGGGGCGGCGCTCCGGGGGGCGGTTAGGCCTGAGCCCGACCTGCGCTCTGACCCGCCAGCATCTCCAGCAACAGGCGCGCGGCGTTCTCGCTCCCTCCGGCGCCGCCCAGCGCTGCACGGACCCGGCCCAGGCCGCTGCGCACGCGTTCGCGGTACTCCCCAGGGGCGAGCAGCCGGGCCAGTTCGTCGGCGATCGCGCGAGGATGGGCCGCGCCCTGCACCAGTTCCGGCGCGACACGCTCCCCGGCGACGATATTGCACAAGCCGATGTGATCGATCTTGAGCAGCCGACGCACGATGGAATAGGTCAGCGGGGCGACCTTGTAGAGCAGCACCATGGGCGTGCCGATCAAGGCGACTTCCAGCGTCACCGTGCCCGAGGCGGTGGCGATCGCGTCACAGGCACGCATCACCTCGTGGCCGCGCCCGCTGATCAGCTCACCGGCAAAGCGGCGGCGCTCAGCGCCGGGGCAAGATCGTCCTCGCAGAGCGAGGAGGCGAGGGGCAGGACGAACTGCACGCCGGAATCTGCGCTGCAGCAGACGCATGCCGGCCGCCAGCAGCACGGGCAGCAGGCGCCGGATCTCCGCCGCGGCGGCTTCCGGGGAACAGGCCCACGACCGGGCGCGCGGCGTCCAGCCCGAGCGCCTCGCGCAGGGCCGGCAGCGGCCGCGGGTCCTCGGCCGCGACCTCGTCGACCAGGGGATGGCCGACGAAACGCACCGGCACGTCGTGCCGACGGTAGAACTCCTCCTCGAAGGCGAACACCACCGCCATCATGTCCACCCGCTCCCGGATCTGCTTTACCCGTCCCTGACGCCAGGCCCATACCTGCGGGCTGATGTAGTAGAGCACCTTGACGCCGCATTCATGCGCGGTCTTGGCAAGGCGCAGGTTGAAATCCGGATAGTCGGTGAGGACCAGCAGATCGGGCGGGTCCTCGCGCAGCTGTCCACGCATGCGCTCCAGCGCCGCCTTGATGACGCGATAGTGCGCGAGCACCTCGACCAGACCGACCACGGCGAGCTCGCGTGCATCCACTTGTACATCCACGCCCGCCTCGCGCATGTGCGTGCCGCCGATGCCGTAGAAGTGCACGCCCGTCGTCGAGGCGATGGGTCGCCTCGACCAGATTGGCGGCATGGAAGTCGCCGGAGGCTTCGCCGGCGACGATCATCACTCGCTTCATGATGCGGCGACGAGCGCCTCGCGCACGTCTCTGCGAGGTGACAATGGCCGCCTCCTCGAGCTCGGGATAGATCGGCAGCGACAGGCATTGCGCCGCCGCGCTGTTCGCTGATCGGTAGCGCGGGTTGCGCGGCGCCGCCGCGAATACGTCCTGCCGATGCAGCGGGATGGGGTAGTAGATCGCGGAGGCGATTTCCGCGGGCGGACGAGGGCCTGGTGTATCGCGTCGCGATGCTGGACTGAGGATCGTGAACTGATGGAACACGTGGCCGGCATCGCCGCGCGCTGGGGCAGGCCCACCGCACCCGCGAGCTGGCGGCGGTAGCTGGCCGCCACCCGGCGGCGCGCCGGCGTTGAAGCGTTCGACGTGGCGCAGCTTGACGCGCAGAATGGCGGCCTGCAGCTCGTCGAGGCGGCTGTTGTAGCCGATCACCGCATGGTGGTAGCGCTCGCCGCTGCCGTGGTTGCGCAGCACGCCGCATGCGTTCGGCGAGCTCGGCGTCGTTGGTGGTCACCATACCGCCGTCGCCATAGGCAGCCCAGGTTCTTGCTGGGGAAGAAGCTGTGGCAGCCGGCCAATCCGATCGCGCCGGTCATGCCGTTGGCTCGCGCGGGCGCCGAAGGACTGTGCGCAGTCCTCGATCACCATCAGCCCATGGCGGGCGGCAATGTCCATCAGTGCCGGCATGTCGGCGGGGAGCCCGAACAGGTGCACCGGAAGGATGGCCCGCGTGCGCCCGGTGACCGCGTCTTCGACGCGGTGCGGATCGAGGTTGAGCGAGTCGGGATCGATATCGACGAAAACCGGTGTGGCGCCCACATAGGCGATCGCCTCGGCCGTCGCGATGAAGGTAAAGGGCGAGGTGATCACCTCGTCGCCCGGTCCGATGCCTGCGGCCCGCAGGGCCAGGTGCAAGCGCGTCCGTTCCGGACGCGCAGCTCACCGCGTGGTCGACCCCCAGCCAGTGGGCGGCCTCCTGCTCGAAGGCCTGGACGTTCGGCCCCAGGATGAAGCGCGTGGAGTCGAGGACCTCCTCGATGCCCGCGTCGATTTCGCCCTTTAGCGCACGGTACTGCGCCTTGAGGTCCACCATCGGTATCATGATGTCGGGGTTCCTTAAGTAGCGTGGTGTCAAAGCAGACTGGAGGGGTCCTGCCCAAGCGCACGGCCGACGGCCAGGGCTGTTTCCAATGCGCGTCTGCCATCCTCGCCGCTGACGACGGCCGGGGCACCGGTGCGGATGCTGTGCAGAAAGGCGGCAATTTCCGCCTTCAGCGCATCGCTCTGTTCGAAGACGCGCTCCTCGCTGGTGATCTCCGGGACCCCGGGGTACATCTCGCCGTCGCCCTTGCGGTGCACCGTGAGCTTCTTCTCGCCGAAGTCGATGCCGATATACGCATCCGGCTGGAAGATGCGCATGCGCCGCTCGGATTTCATGCTGATCCGGCTGGCCGTGACGTTGGCCACGCAGCCGTTCTCAAACTGCAGGCGCGCGTTGGCGATGTCGATGTCCTGGGAGAGCACCCGCGCCCCACTGGCGTCGATGTGCGCAAGCGGCGAGCGCACGATGCTCTGGATGATGTCCAGGTCGTGGATCATCAGGTCCAGGATCACGCTCACGTCGGTGCCGCGCGGCTTGAACGGCGCGAGGCGGCTCGACTCGATGAAACGGGGTTCGTGCAACAGCCCCTCGACGGCGAGCACCGCGGAGTTGAAGCGCTCCAGATGGCCCACCTGGAGGATGCGCTGGCGCTGTTGCGCGAGCTCGATCAGCTCCTGCGCCTCCTCGACCGTGACGGTGACCGGCTTTTCGAGCAACACGTGGGCGCCGCTGTCCAGAAAGGCACGGGCGACCTCGTGGTGGAGCCGGGTGGGCACGGCGATGCTGACGGCGTCGACCTGGCCGAGCAGCTCGCGATAGTCCGCAAGGGCACGGACGCCGTGCTTGGCCGCAATGGCCGCCGCGGTGTCCGCGTCTGCATCGGCGACGGCGATCAGCTCGGAGTCCGGCAACAGGGCATACTTGTCGGCGTGGAACTTGCCGAGATAGCCGACGCCGATCACGGCGGTCCTGACGGGATCCATGGGTTGTAGATTCTTGGCCCTGGTAGGGCGCACGACCTGCAGGTAGCGCGCGAGGAAAACAGGAACGCCGCCCCCGGCGGCACCGTGTGCGCCGCGCTCCGGATGGCACCGGGGGGCGACGGCGCGGGTATGATCGCACCGCCCTTGGGCCAGATCAATAACGCGGTAATTACGCGAGCCGGTTCCGTGACAGGGGTCGGCCGCGGCGGTATCCTCGCCGCCGAATTAAAGTGAAGAAGCAGGGGGGAACACCGGGTGGGGAATCAGTTGGGGTTGGATTTTGCACAGGGGATTCGGCTGCTGGCCGGCGTGGATGAGGTGGGCCGGGGGCCGTTGGCGGGTCCGGTGATTGCCGCGGCGGTGATCCTTGACCCGGGTCGGTCAATCGAGGGCCTGGCCGATTCGAAGGCCCTGAGCCCGCGCCGCAGAGAGGCGCTGGCCGAACAGATCCGCGCGCAGGCCGTGTGCTGGGGGATCGGCCGCGCGGACGTGGCCGAGATCGACCGACTCAACATCTTTCAAGCCAGCCTGCTCGCCATGCAGCGGGCGGTCTCGCGGCTCGAGCCACTGCCCGAGTTCGCGCTCATCGACGGCACTCACTGTCCCGAACTGCCATGCCCCGCCGAGGCCGTTATCAAGGGCGATGCTACCATCGGCTGCATCAGCGCCGCGTCCATTCTGGCGAAGGTGGCGCGCGATGCGGAGCTGGTCGCCCTGGATCTGCGCTACCCGGGGTACGGGTTCGCCGAACACAAGGGCTATCCGACGCCGGCGCATCTCGAGGCGCTGGAGCGGCTGGGGGCCTGTGCGGTGCATCGCCGCTCCTATGCCCCGGTGCGGCGTGCCCTGGGCCTGGACGAAGAACTGGCCTGAGGCGCAGGTTCAGCGTGATTCGGCACGGTCGCGTTGTGCGGCTGCGGCAGGCGGCACTGGACCTTCCAGCACCTCGCGGGCGCGCTCGCGCAAGGCTTGAATGGCCGCGCGGTCGCGGGCATCGCGCAGGGCGGTGTGCGCCGCTTCGGCTGTCCATTCCACGTGGCGGCGCAGGCTCTGGCGGTCAGCATCGCGGTGCACCACGGCGGCGATGCTGATCATGGTCTCGAGCATGCGCGCCGCGACGGTCAGATTGCCGGCGCCGTATTGACGGATCTGATTGAAGGCGATGTCGGCGAGGTCCGCGAAGCCGGTGCGCGGTTCGAGTACGCGCGGCTTGCCATCGGCATCGCGTGCAAGGCACGCCGGACGTGCGCGTTGCGCCGCTTCGAGCAAGCCGGCGCCGAGCCAGTCCAGGGAGATTTTCGCCGTCGAGGGATTGTTGATGCCCGGCGACAGCGAGCGGACCGCGATCTCCACCAGCTGCTGGGCGGAGTACTCCACGTCCTGCGCGGACGTGCGGCGGATTCCGAGCACGGCGGCCCCCTGCAGGCGCGACACGGCGTCGGCACGGCAACGCTCCGCAGGCCATGCGTAGAGCAGGGGCGTGCCGCGGAAGACGAATTCGCCGGGCTTTCGGAACAGCTTGAGGACGAGGTCCTCCTGCGTGGCGATCGCCAGCAGTTGCTCCCGCGCCCAGGTCTGCAGATAGCCGTCATCCGGCGCGTCGACCGCGGCCCCGCGCTCCAGCGGCGCCGGCGGCCGCGGCGCTTCGTCCGCGCAGGCGCCGGGCTCGGCCGCCTCGCGGGCGGGGAAGGCGTGGCGGATGGCCGCGGCGAACTCGAGCGCCACGTCGTGCACGAGATCTTCGGGCTGCATGGACATCGCCACGTGATGCAGGAAGTAGATCAGCACGGCAACGCTGAGCAGCGCGAACAGCACGGCGAGCGACACCGAAAGATGCGGGATGAACACACCGACGGCATCGCTGCGCACCGCGCGCAGCACCAGCAGGCAGTAGACGAAGGTCCCGGTGAAGGTGCCCAGGGCGACCTGGGTTCCCTGGTCGCGCATGAAGCTGCGCAGGATACGCGGGCCGAACTGGTTCGCGGTGAGGCTCAGCGCCACCATGGTGATCGAGAAGACCACGCCCGTGACGGTGATGATCGAGCCCGCCAGCGTCGAGAGCAGGGCGCGCGCGCCCTCGGGGTCGCCGGTCCACAGCCAGGCGATGGTGTCGCCCACGTCCGCGCCGAGGCGGCGATCGAGGCGAATGCTGCCCAGCGCGGTACCGATGGCGCCAAGCACCAGAAGGCCGGGGACGAACCAATAGCTGCTGCGCACCGCGTGCCAGATGAGTGCCAGTCGGCTGTACATGAGCTCCCGTGCACAGGGGCCTGCGAAGAGGGCCCCGGTACCCGAGACTATAGTCGAACGCCGCCGCTGCGGCGCCGCCCGCGGCACATGAAGCGGCGCACGATCAGCAGCTTAGGCGCGGATCTGCAGCCGCGCGGCGTGCTTGCAACCCTCACCGCAAAGCCGTAACTTTTGCCCATGCCAGCCACCTTCGTTCATCTGCACCTGCATACCGAATATTCGCTGGTCGACGGTGTCGTGCGCATCAAACCGCTGGTCAAGGCGGCCGCCGAGGCGGGCATGCCGGCGGTGGCCGTGACCGATCAGGGCAACCTGTTTGCCATGGTCAAGTTCTACCGGGCGGCGATGGCGGCCGGGGTCAAGCCCATCGTCGGCGTCGATTTCCTGGTGCAGCAGGAGCAGGACCCGAACAAGACCGCGCGCGTGGTATCTGCTGTGCAAGGACGCGCAGGGCTATCGCCACCTCACCGAGCTGGTGTCGCGCACCTACACCGAGGGGCAGCAGCGCGGGGTTCCCGTGTTGCACAAGGAATGGCTGCAGGGTGCCACCGAGGGGCTGATCGCGCTCTCCGGGGGGCGCGAGGGGGAGATCGGTCAAGCGCTGCTGGCCGGCAACCCGGGCCTGGCGAGTGAGTTGCTGCGCAGCTGGGTGGGTTTGTTCGGCGCGGAGAACTTCTATCTCGAGCTGCAGCGCACCGGGCGGGCAGGGGAGGAGGACTACCTGCATGCGGCGGTGGATCTGGCGATCGCCGAGGCGGTGCCCGTGGTCGCCAGCAATGACGTACGTTTCCTGCAGCGCGGAGAACTTCGAGGCGCACGAGGCGCGGGTGTGCATTCGCGAGGGACGCGCCCTGGACGATCCGCGCCGGGCGCGAACCCACTGCGAGCAGCAGTACCTGCGCACGCCCGAGGAGATGGCCGAGCTGTTCGCCGACATCCCCGAGGCGCTGGAGAACACGGTCGAGATCGCACGGCGCTGCAATCTCGAGCTGACCCTGGGCAAGCACTTCCTGCCGGATTTCCCCATCCCCGCCGGGATGACCATGGACGAGTACTTCTCGCAGCAGGCGCGCGAGGGGCTCGAGGGGCGGCTGCGCAGCTTGTTCGACGTGCAGGGGGCCGACTTCGGCGAACGGCGCAAGCCCTACGATGAGCGCCTCGCCCTGGAGCTCGGCGTCATCACCAAGATGGGCTTTCCGGGCTACTTCCTGATCGTGGCCGACTTCATCCAGTGGGCCAAGAACAACGGCATCCCGGTGGGACCGGGGCGCGGCTCCGGTGCCGGCTCTCTGGTGGCCTACGCGCTGACCATCACCGACCTGGACCCGCTCGCCTACGACCTGCTGTTCGAGCGCTTTCTCAATCCCGAACGCGTGTCCATGCCCGACTTCGACGTCGACTTCTGCATGGAGGGCCGCGACCGCGTCATCGAGTACGTGGCCGAGCGCTACGGCCGGGAGAAGGTGTCGCAGATCATCACCTACGGCTCCATGGCCGCCAAGGCGGTGGTGCGCGACGTGGGCCGCGTGCTGGGCCACCCCTACGGCTTCGTGGACAAGATCGCCAAGCTGATCCCCTTCGAGATCGGCATGACGCTGGACAAGGCGCTGGAGCAGGAAGAGACGCTGCGCGAGCGCTACGAGCGGGAAGAGGACGTGCGCGGCCTCATCGACCTGGCCCGCTCGCTGGAGGGCATCGCCCGCAACGCCGGCAAGCACGCCGGCGGCGTGGTGATCGCGCCTTCCAAGCTCACCGACTTCACGCCGCTGTACTGCGAACAGGGCGCGGCGGGCACCGTGACCCAGTTCGACAAGGACGACGTCGAGGCGATCGGCCTGGTGAAGTTCGACTTCCTCGGCCTGCGCACGCTGACCATCATCGACTGGGCGCTGAAAACCATCAACGCGCAGGCGGCCGAGCCGGTGGACATCGCCGCCATCCCCATCGACGACCCGGCCGCCTTCGATCTGCTGAAGAACTGCGCCACCACCGCGGTATTCCAGCTCGAATCGCGCGGCATGAAGGACCTCATCAAGCGCCTGCAGCCGGACAGCTTCGAGGACATCGTCGCCCTGGTGGCGCTGTTTCGCCCGGGTCCGCTGCAGTCGGGCATGGTGGATGACTTCATCAACCGCAAGCACGGCCGCGCCAAGGTCGAGTACCCGCATCCGGATCTCGCGCCCATCCTCAAGCCCACCTACGGCGTCATCCTCTATCAGGAGCAGGTGATGCAGATCGCCCAGGTGCTGGCGGGCTACACGCTCGGCGGCGCCGACCTGCTGCGCCGCGCGATGGGCAAGAAGAAGGCCGAGGAGATGGCCAAGCAGCGCGAGATCTTCACCCGGGGGGCGCTGGAGAACGGGGTGGCGGAGAAGACCGCCACCTACATCTTCGACCTGATGGAGAAGTTCGCCGGCTACGGCTTCAACAAGTCGCACTCGGCCGCCTACGCCCTGGTCTCCTATCAGACCGCGTGGCTCAAGGCCCACTACCCGGCCGCCTTCATGGCCGCGGTGTTGTCCGCGGACATGGACAACACCGACAAGGTGGTCACCCTCATCGACGAATGTCGCGACATGGGCCTGGCGGTCGCCCCGCCGGACATCAACCGCTGCGGGCATCACTTCACGGTGGGGGACGCGCAGACCGTGGTCTACGGGCTGGGCGCCATCAAGGGCGTGGGCGCCGCGGCCATCGAGTGCATCGCGGCCGAGCGCGAAACCAACGGCCCCTACCAGGACCTGTTCGACCTGTGCCGGCGCATCGACCTGAAGAAGGCCAATCGCCGCACACTGGAGGCCTTGATCATGGCCGGTGCGCTGGACTGCCTGGGCATGGGACGCGCCACCCTGGTGGCCACGCTGCCGGAGGCGGTTCAGATGGCGGAGCAGCACACCCGCGACATCGCCGTGGGCCAGAACGACATGTTCGGCGCGGCCGGTGCCGTGCACGCCGTGGCCGGCGCCTACACCGAGTTGCCGGAGTGGACCGAGGACGAGCGCCTCTCCCATGAGAAGCAGACGCTGGGCCTGTACCTGACCGGCCACCCCATCGAGCGCCATCTGCCGGAGCTGGCGCGCTTTACCAGCTCGCGCATCGCCGACCTCAAGCCGACCCGCGATCAGACGGTCATCATCGCCGGGCTCATCGTCGCCATGCGCAGCATGAATAACCGCCGCGGCGAACGCATGGCCTTCATGACGGTCGATGATCGCAGCGGCCGCATCGAACTGGCGGTGTTCTCCGACGTCTACCAGCGCTACCGCGATCAGCTCGCCAAGGACAAGCTCATCGTGGTGGAGGGCGAGGTGAGCATGGACGAGTACAGCGGCGGCTACCGCATGAGTGCACGCCGCCTGTTCGATCTCGAGCACGCCCGCGAGCACTTCGCCAAGCGGCTGGTGATCGGCGTGGCCGCCGCGCAGGCGGCCAACGGCTTCACCAATGCCCTGGCCCAGGTGCTGCGGCCTTTCCGCGAGGGCTTCTGCCCCGTCGTGCTCGACTACCATGGCCAGGGCGCGCGCGCGGAGGTCCTGCTCGGGGACGGCTGGCAGGTGCACCCGACCGACGAGCTGCTGCATCGGCTCGCCGAACTCGCCGGCGAAGGGCGGGTGCAGGTCGTGTACTGAGACGCGGTTACGGCGCGGCGCGAGTTATCTGATAGAATCCCCGCTCCCGATGTGGCCTGCAGCAGGTGGTCATGAACCTGAATTTTCTGGAATTCGAGCAGCCGATCGCCGAGCTGGAGGCGAAGATCGAAGAGCTGCGCTATGTGGGCAGCGACTCGGAGGTCAATATCTCCGAGGAGATCGGACGCCTCGAGAACAAGAGTCGCGAGCTCACCGAGTCGATCTTCTCCCGGCTGAGCCCC
Organism: uncultured Gammaproteobacteria bacterium; assembly: GCA_963779865.1. Taxonomy (GTDB): domain Bacteria; phylum Pseudomonadota; class Gammaproteobacteria; order CAVZZX01; family CAVZZX01; genus CAVZZX01. The sequence continues at coordinate 510,697 of CAVZZX010000003.1, forward strand.
TGGCAGGTCTCGCAGATGGCGCGCCATCCGCTGCGACCGTATACCCTGGACTACATCGAGCGGGTGTTCACCGAGTTCGAGGAGCTCCACGGCGATCGGGCCTACGCCGACGATCCCTCCATCGTCGGCGGGGTGGCTCGCCTGGACGGCCGCCCGGTGATGGTGATCGGCCAGCAGAAGGGGCGCGACACCAAGGAGAAGGTGCGGCGCAACTTCGGCATGCCGCGCCCCGAGGGCTATCGCAAGGCGCTGCGCCTGATGGAGCTCGCCGAGCGCTTCCGCCTGCCGGTGCTCACCTTCATCGACACCCCCGGTGCCTACCCCGGCGTGGGTGCGGAGGAGCGTGGCCAGAGCGAGGCGATCGCCCGCAACCTGCTGGTGATGTCGCGTCTGAAGACGCCCATCGTGTGCACGGTGATCGGTGAGGGCGGCTCCGGCGGCGCCCTGGCCATTGGCGTGGGCGACCGCCTGATGATGCTCGAGTACAGCACCTATTCGGTGATCTCCCCGGAGGGCTGTGCGTCCATCCTCTGGAAGAGCGCGGAGCGCGCCGCCGATGCCGCCGAGGCGCTGGGCCTGACGGCCCCGCGGCTCAAGGAGCTGGAGCTCGTCGACGAGATCATCCCCGAGCCGCTCGGCGGCGCCCACCGCGACGTCGCCACCATGGCGGAACGGGTGCGCGATGCGCTGAGCGAGGCGCTCGAGAACCTCAGCCAACTTCCCGTCGACAAGATGCTCGACCTGCGCTACGAGCGGCTCATGCGCTACGGGCAGTTCAAGGAGTAGGCCCGCCCCGGCGCGCGCCGCTCACGGCGGCGGGTTCCCCACGGTCAGGTGCTTCGATGGATCGTTTCGCGCCCGCGCTGCTCCTGCCGGAGCTCGGCATCCCGCCCCAGGCCCGCCGCTGGCGGGTCGCCTACAGCGGCGGGCGCGACTCCCACGTGCTGCTCCATGCCCTCGCGGCGCTGCGCCCGCAGCTGCCGACCTTCACCCTCGAGGCGATCCACATCCACCACGGACTGCAGGCCGACGCCGACCGCTGGGCAGGTCACTGTGCCGCGGTGTGCGCGGGGCTCGGCGTGCCCTTCCAGGTGCGCCACGTCGATGCTCGGCCCGCGCGCGGAGCAAGCCCGGAGGCCGTGGCGCGGCAGGCCCGCTATGCGGCGCTGCGCGAGGCCGCCGCGCAGGGCGAGGCCGTGCTGCTCGCCCACCACCGCGACGACCAGGCCGAAACCCTGCTGCTACAGCTGCTGCGCGGTGCCGGCGTGCGGGGCCTCGCCGCCATGCCCGCCCTGCAGGCCTTCGGCGGGGGCTGGCTGTGCCGCCCGTTGCTGCCGTGGTCGCGTGCCCAGCTGGCGGCCTATGCCGCGCACGAAGGGCTCGCCTGGGTGGAGGACCCCAGCAACGCCGATCCGCGGCACGACCGCAACTTCCTGCGCCATGCGCTGATGCCTCGACTCCAGGCGCGCTGGCCCGCCGCTTCGGCGACGCTGGCCCGCAGCGCCACCCATCTCGGGGCGGCGGCGCGCCTGCTCGACGCGCGCGCCGCGGAGGACCTCGCCGTGACGGCGAGCGAGGCCGGCACCTTGTCGGTGAGCGGCCTGCTTGCGCTGGACGCCGAGCGGCGCGACAACCTGCTGCGCTTCTGGCTGCGCGGGCAGGGGCTGCCGCTGCCGAACAGCGCGCGGCTGGCGCGCATTTCCGAAGTACTGAGCGCCCGCGCGGACCGCATGCCCTGTCTCGCCTGGCCGGGCGCGGAAGTGCGCCGCTACCGTGATCGCCTCTATGCCCTGGCCCCCGCCCCGGCGCTGTCGCGGCGCCCGCGGCACTGGGCGACACCCGCCCAGCCACTGGAGGTGCCGGGGCTGGGCGTGCTGCAGCCCCTCGTGCGTCCGGGCGCGGGGCTGAGCCGGGCGGCGCTCACCGCGGCCCGGCAGTGCACCGTGGAGTTCCGGCGCGGCGGCGAGCGCTGTCGGCCGGCGGGCTGCGGCCATGCACGCCGGCTGAAGACGCTGTTCCAGGAGTGGGGGGTGCCGCCGTGGACGCGCGGCCGGGTGCCGCTGCTGTTCCTCGACGGGGCTCTGGCCTGCGTGGTCGGCCACGCCGTTTGCGAGCCCTTCGCCGCCAAACCCGGCGAGGAGGGGGTGGAGATCGCATTGTGTGCGCCGCAAGGCGGCGATGGTCATTGAAACCTGCGCCCGAAACAACGAAAATGAAGCCCCGTGCAGAGGGGCCGGACTGGGGCGTTCTGCACCCGTTCCCCGCAAACCCTCAGATATCCGTTTAATGACCAAGTTTATTTTCGTCACAGGCGGTGTGGTGTCGTCCCTGGGCAAGGGTATCGCCTCCGCATCGCTCGCCGCCGTGCTCGAGTCCCGTGGGCTGAAGGTCACGCTCCTGAAGCTCGACCCCTACATCAACGTCGACCCGGGCACCATGAGCCCCTTCCAGCACGGCGAGGTGTTCGTGACCGAGGACGGGGCCGAGACCGACCTGGACCTGGGGCACTATGAGCGGTTCGTGCGCACGCGCATGACCCGCCACAACAATTTCACCACCGGCCAGATCTACTGGAACGTGCTGCGCAAGGAGCGCCGCGGCGATTACCTGGGCGGCACCGTGCAGGTCATCCCGCACATCACCGACGAGATCAAGCGCTGCATCCGCGAGGGCGCCGACGAGGCCGATGTGGCCATGGTCGAGATCGGCGGCACGGTCGGCGACATCGAATCGCTGCCCTTTCTCGAGGCCATTCGCCAGATGAGCGTGGAGCTCGGGCGCAACGACGTGCTGTTCATGCACCTCACGCTGCTGCCCTACATCCCCGCGGCGGGCGAACTCAAGACCAAGCCGACCCAGCACTCGGTCAAAGAGCTGCGCTCCATCGGCATCCAGCCCGACATCCTGCTGTGCCGTGCCGACCGGGTGATTCCGCCCGAGGAGCGCCGCAAGATCGCGCTCTTCACGAACGTCGAGGAGCGCGCCGTCATCTCGGCGATCGACGTCGACAGCATCTACAAGATCCCCGTGCTCTACCACGAGCAGGGCCTGGACGACATCGTGGCCGACAAGCTGGGGCTCGACGCCAAGCCGGCGGACCTGCACGAGTGGGCGAAGGTGGTGCACGACCTGGAGCACCCCGATGCCGAGGCGCACATCGCCATGGTCGGCAAGTACGTGAATCTCACCGAGGCCTACAAATCCCTCTCCGAGGCGCTGATCCATGCGGGCATCCATACCGCCACGCGGGTGCGCATCACCTACATCGATTCGGAGGAAATCGAGCGCCGCGGCGTGGACTGCCTGGCGGGGATGGACGCGATCCTGGTGCCTGGCGGCTTCGGCGAGCGCGGCGTGGAGGGCAAGATTGCCGCGGTGCGCTACGCCCGTGAGCACAACATCCCCTATCTGGGGATTTGCCTCGGGATGCAGGTCGCGGTGATCGAATATGCGCGCGATGTGGCCGGCCTGAAGGGGGCGCACAGCACCGAGTTCAACCGTGCCACGCCGCACCCCGTGATCGGCCTCATCACCGAGTGGACCACCCAGGAAGGGGCCGTCGAGCGGCGCACTGCGGAATCGGACCTGGGCGGCACCATGCGCCTGGGGGCCCAGCCTTCGCACCTGCAGCCGGGCTCCCGCGTGCAGCAGGTCTACGGCTGCGAGCAGGTCCTGGAGCGCCATCGGCACCGCTACGAGTTCAACAACAACTATCGGGCCGCCTTGGAAGCGGCGGGTCTGCGTTTCTCCGGGATGTCCGCCGACGGGGGCCTGGTGGAGGCCATCGAGCTCGCCGACCACCCCTGGTTCATCGCCTGTCAGTTCCACCCGGAGTTCACCTCCACGCCGCGCGACGGCCATCCGCTGTTCAGCGGTTTCATCCGGGCCGCCCGCGAACACCGGCACGCCGCCCAGCAGGAGGCCGCCCACGCATGAATGCGCCCGCCACTGCGGCCCACGGCTTCGAGCTCTGCGGCTTTGAAGTCGGCGCCCAGAGTCCGCTGTTCCTGATCGCCGGTCCCTGCGTCATCGAAAGCGAGCAACTCGCCCTGGACACCGCGGGCGAGCTGAAGGCACTGACCGGCGCGCTCGGCATCCCCTTCATCTACAAGTCCTCCTACGACAAGGCGAACCGGACCTCCAGCGGCAGCTACCGCGGGCCCGGCGTCGAGGCGGGCCTGCGTATCCTGGAGACGGTGCGCAAGGAGATCGGGGTGCCGGTGCTCACCGACGTGCATGAGGACACGCCTCTGGATGAAGTGGCGGCGGTGGTGGACGTGCTGCAGACGCCCGCCTTCCTCTGCCGGCAGACCAACTTCATCCAGCGGGTCGCCCGCCAGGGGCTGCCGGTGAACATCAAGAAGGGTCAGTTCCTGGCGCCCTGGGACATGCACAACGTGCTCGCCAAGGCCTGGGAAGTCGGCAACGAGCGGATCATGGTCTGCGAGCGCGGCGTGTCTTTCGGCTATAACACCCTGGTGAGCGACATGCGCGGGCTGGCCATCATGCGCGCGACCGGCGCTCCGGTGGTGTTCGACGCCACCCACTCGGTGCAGCAGCCCGGCGGGCAGGGCAGCCGCTCGGGCGGGCAGCGCGAGTTTGTCCCGGTGCTGGCGCGCGCCGCCGTCGCGGCCGGGGTGGCCGGCGTATTCATGGAAACCCATCCGCGGCCCGACGAAGGGCTGAGCGACGGGCCGAACATGTGGCCGCTCGGCCGCATGCGCGAGCTGCTCGAGACGCTGCAGGCGGTGGACCGCGCGGTCAAGGCCGCCCCCTACCTCGAAGAGACGCTCTGAGCCGGCCGCGCCCCTTTTTTGCGTAAGAACCGAGAAGAACTGGACGAGAAATGGCACAGACGACGAAGATCACCGACATCCGGGCGCGCGAGATCATCGATTCGCGCGGCAACCCCACCGTCGAGGCGGACGTGATCCTGGCCGACGGCACGCTGGGCCGGGCCGCGGTCCCCTCCGGCGCCTCCACCGGCGCCCGCGAGGCGCTGGAATTGCGCGACGGGGATGCGAGCCGTTTCGGCGGCAAGGGTGTGCGTCGCGCGCTCTCCCATGTCACGGGCGAGATCCGCGAGGCCGTGCTCGGCCGCGATGCCGTCGATCAGAAGGGCCTGGACCGGGCCATGCTCGAACTCGACGGCACGCCGACCAAGGAGCGCCTGGGCGCCAATGCCATCCTGGCCGTGTCGCTGGCCGCAGCCAAGGCCGCGGCGGGCGCCGCCGGCCAGCCGCTGTTCGCATACCTGGGCGGGGAGGGCGCCGTGACCCTGCCGGTGCCGATGATGAACATCATCAACGGCGGCGCCCATGCGGACAACAGCGTCGACCTGCAGGAATTCATGATCATGCCGGTGGGGGCCCCGGACATCGGCGAGGCCATCCGCTATGGCGCCGAGGTCTTCCACGCCCTGAAGAAGGTCCTCGGCGCGCGCGGGCTGAATACGGCGGTCGGCGACGAGGGCGGCTTCGCCCCCGACCTGCCCTCCAACGAGGCCGCCATCGGCGTCATCCTGGAGGCCATCGAGAAGGCCGGCTACCGTCCCGGCGAGGACATCGCACTGGCCATCGATTGTGCCAGCAGCGAGTTCTACAAGGACGGCCGCTACGTGCTGGCCTCGGAGAACCGCTCCATGGAGGCGGGCGAGTTCGTCGACTACCTCGCCGACTGGGTGGACCGCTATCCGATCCTCAGCATCGAGGACGGCATGGACGAGGACGACTGGGACGGCTGGGCGCAGCTCACCGAGCGGCTGGGCAAGCGGGTGCAGCTGGTGGGCGATGACCTGTTCGTGACCAATAGCGCGATCCTGGCCAAGGGCATCGAGCGGCACATCGCCAACTCGATCCTCATCAAGGTCAACCAGATCGGCACCCTCACCGAGACCCTGGACGCGATCGACATGGCCGAGGGCGCCGGGTACACTGCGGTGGTGTCGCACCGCTCCGGGGAGACCGAGGACACGACCATTGCGGATCTCGCCGTCGCCACCAATGCGGGCCAGATCAAGACCGGTTCGATGTCCCGTTCCGACCGTGTCGCCAAGTACAATCAGCTGTTGCGCATTGCCGAGCTGCTGGGCGAGCGGGGGCGCTTTCCCGGCCGTGACGCCTTCCACAATCTCACATAGTCCGCTGCGGCGCCGGAGGTGACCGGCATGCGCCTGTTGACACTGCTCCTGCTGGTGCTCCTCGCGCTCCTGCAGTACGACCTGTGGGTGGGCGAGGGCAGCGTGGCCGCCGTATGGCGGCTGCATTCGGCCGTTCAGGCGCAGGCGAGGGACAATGCCGGGCTGCGGGCCCGCAATCGCACACTCGAGGCCGAGGTGCACGACCTCAAGAACGGCCTGGATGCGATCGAGGAGCGGGCGCGCGCCGACCTTGGCATGGTCCGCGGCGGCGAGACCTTCTACCGCGTCATCGAGAAACCACACGGTGAGTGAGCGCGTCTGGGCGGTGGTGCCGGCCGCCGGCAGCGGCCGACGCATGGGCGGCGCGCTGCCCAAGCAATACCTGCGCGTGGCCGGGCGCACGCTCCTGGAACACAGCCTGCGCGCGCTGGCCGCACACCCCGCCGTGGAGGCCATCGTCGTGGCCATCTCGGCGGACGACCCGCACTGGGACGCCGCCGTGCGCGCGCTCGACACACCGCTGTGGGTGGCCCCGGGCGGGGCCGAACGGTGTCACTCGGTCCTCAACGGACTCACCTTCCTGCGCGCACGCGCCGCTATCGACGATTGGGTGCTGGTGCACGACGCGGCCCGTCCCTGCCTGCGGCGCGGCGACCTGGACCGGCTGATCGACGCCGCCCGCGGACACCCGAGCGGCGGACTGCTCGCCGTTCCGGCCAAGGACACCATGAAGCGGGCGGGGGCGAACCTCGCCGTGGAGCACACCGTGGCGCGCGGCGGGCTGTGGCATGCCCTTACGCCGCAGATGTTCCGTCTCGGGCCGCTGCATGACGCGATCGAGCAGGCCCTGGAGGCGGGTGGCGTGGTGACCGACGAGTCCTCCGCGATGGAATACATGGGCCATCATCCGCTCCTGGTCGAAGGCCACGCGGACAACATCAAGATCACCCGGCCCGAGGATCTGCCGCTCGCCGAATTCTTTCTCTCCCGTCTGGCCAAGGACTCTTGATGCGCATCGGCCACGGCTATGACGCCCACCGCTTTGGCACCGGCGACCACATCGTTCTGGGTGGCGTGCGCATCGCCCATGCCTGCGGCATGGAGGCGCACTCGGACGGCGACGTGGTGCTGCACGCCGTGTGCGACGCCATTCTCGGCGCCCTGGGGCGCGGGGACATCGGCGCCCACTTCCCCGACAGCGATCCGGCCCTCGCCGGCGTCGACAGCCGCGTCCTGTTGCGCAGCGTGGCCGAGCTCATGCGGCGCGACGGGATGCATCCGGGCAATGTCGACGTGACCGTCCTTGCCCAGGCACCCAAGCTGGCACCCCACATCCACGCCATGCGCGAGAACATCGCCGCCGATCTCCAGATGCCGGCCGCGCGGGTGAACGTGAAGGCGACCACCACCGAAGGGATGGGCTTTGTCGGCCGCAGGGAGGGGGTCGCGGTGCATGCGGTGGTGCTTCTGGAGGGCGCCGAGGTGTCTCTCCTCTGAAGTTTTTCGCCCTCGCGGCCGATAAGAGCGGCAGGTTCAGCGCACGTGTCCCTCCCCAGGCAGCAAGTGCCGGGCGATGGGCGTGCCCGATGGCAAGGATCGATCGACAATGCAGGCAAACACCCCCTCCCGCGAGGCCGACGCTCCTCTTGAGCTGCTGCTCTTCCGCTTGCGCGGACCGCGTCGTTACGGCATCAACATCCTCAAGGTTCAGGAGATCGTGCCGCGCCCGACCCTGACCCGCGTCCCGCAGGCGCACGCGGCGGTGAGCGGGGTGGCGACCCTGCGCGGGGTGGCCCTCTCCGTGGTCGATCTGGCCGCCGCGATCGGGTTGCCCCCGCGCCGCGAGGCAGGCGGCTTCGTCATCGTCAGCGAATTCAACCGCCGCATGCAGGGCTTTCTGGTTGAGGAGGTGGATCGCATCGTGAGTTGCGCCTGGGCGCAGGTGCACAGCCCGCCCGCGGGCACCGGGAGCAACATCTATGCCTCGGCCGTGACCCGGGTCGATGACGAATTGGTGCAGATCCTCGACGTCGAGCGCGTGCTCAGCGAGGCGGTGGGTGCCGGACCCGTGGTCGAGGATGTGGCCGATCTCGCGGTCCCCGAGGCCGCGGGCGCGCGGGTGCTGGTGGTGGACGATTCCAGCGTCGCGCGGGCGCAGACCGCGCGAACGCTCGCCCACCTGGGCATCGACTGCGCGATGGCGCGCGACGGGCGCGAGGCGCTGGCGATCCTCCAGGGCGACGTCGCGGCCGGCGGTCCGCCGCCACGGCTGGTGATCTCCGATATCGAAATGCCCGCCATGGACGGCTATGCCCTCACGCGCAGCATCCGCGGCGATGCACGCCTGCAGCACCTTTACGTGGTGCTGCACACCTCCTTGAACGGCGCCATCAACCTGCAACGGGCATCGGCCGCCGGGGCGGACGCCGCCTTGACCAAGTTCGTGCCGCGTGAGTTGGCCGCCGAAGTGGTCAAGGGCCTGCGCGCGCGCGCGGCGGCCTGATCACAGGAGCGCGCCGCCATGGACTGCTGGGACGATCTTGCCTTTGCCGGCCCACCGCCCGAGGCGGCGGCCATGCTGCGCGCCGAAGCCGACGACTTCGTGGTCGAGGAGGACCTCGGTTTCGAGCCCGGCGGCGCGGGGCAGCACGTGATGCTGCGGGTGGAGAAGCGTGGCATGAACACCCAGAGCGTCGCGGGCGCCCTGGCCCGGCACGCGGGCGTGCGCTCGCGAGAGGTCGGCTATGCCGGCCTGAAGGATCGGCACGCCCGCACCATCCAGTGGTTCAGCGTCGATCTGGCCGGGCGCCCGGAGCCCGACTGGGCGGAGCTGGCGGCGGAGCTGGCGGGATCGCGCACCGCCGAGGAGGGCTTCACGGTGCTCGAGGCGCACCGCCACGGGCGCAAGCTGCGGCGCGGGGCCTTGCGCGGCAACCGTTTCCGTTTGCGCCTGCGTGGCCTCACGGGCGAGCGCGCCGCAGTGGAAGCCCGGCTGGAGCGGGTCGCAGCCGCGGGCGTTCCGAACTACTTCGGGCCGCAGCGTTTTGGCCGGGGCGGCGCCAACCTGACGTGCGCCGACGCGCTGTTCGCTGGGACGGTGGTCCGCGACCGTCACCGCCGCGGCCTCTATCTTTCCGCGGCCCGCGCCTGCCTGTTCAATCAGGTGCTCTCCGCCCGTGTCGGCGACGGCAGCTGGCAACGCCTCCTGCCCGGCGAGGCGGTCGCCCTGACCGGCTCCCACAGCTTCTTCACCGCCGAGGAGGTGGATGCCGCGCTCGAGGCGCGTCTCGCGCAGGGGGATGTCAGCCCCAGCGGACCGCTGTGGGGTCGCGGCGCGCTCCCGAGCCAGGCCCGCGCGCGGGAGGTCGAGCTGCAGGCGCTGGCCGGCTCCGGCGCCCGCTGCGACGGACTGGAGCGGGCCGGACTGCGCCAGGAGCGACGGGCGCTGGTACTGCGCCCCGAGGGGCTGGAATGGGGCTTCGAGGACGACGTGCTGCAGCTGTCCTTCGCGCTGCCGGCCGGCAGCTATGCCACGGCAGTGGTGCGGGAACTGGTCAGGGCCCACGCCCCGCACGCTTGAGCAGCACGTAGAGCGCGCCGGTCCCCCCATCGACCGGGCGGGCGGTGCAGAAGGCCAGCACGGCGTCCCACTGCCGCAGCCAGTGGTCGACCTTGAGCTTGAGGACGGGCAGACGCCCCGGTGAGCCGCGCCCCTTGCCATGGATCACGCGCACGCAGCGACGCCCGTGGCCGTGGCAGTCGGTGAGGAAGCGGGCCAGCGACTGTCTGGCCTCGGTGACAGTCAGCCCGTGCAGATCGAGCTCGGCCTCCACGGCATAATGGCCCCGCCGCAGGCGGCGCAGGACGCCATGCTGGAGGCCGGCGCGGTGGAAGCTGGATTCCTCGCCCGTCTCGAGCTCGGCGGGGTCGAGCGCATCGGAAAACATACCCGCCAGGACGCGCTGCTCCTCGAGCTCGGACTGGCGCGGCCGAGGCGGGGGACGACGGCGCCGGGGCAGCACGCGGTCGACGGTGAGCGGGCGCACCCGGTTCATGGCCGCGCGAAACAGCTCTCGGTCTTCATCGGGGTCATCGGGCGGGCACATCAGTCCTCTCCGGGTATCCGGCAAAGAGTGCCGCAAACAGCGCCCGGATTCAAAACCGTTTCGCGGGAGCGGGTCGGGGATTTCGAGTATGATCAGCGCGCCGGTGGACAGGAACGATCATGAACATCCTCTTGAGCAACGATGACGGTTATCAGTCGCAGGGCATCGCCGTGCTCGCCACGACCCTCGCCCGCTTCGCGGTGGTGACCGTGGTGGCGCCGGACCGCGATCGCAGCGGCGCCAGCAATTCGCTGACGCTCGACACCCCCTTGCGCGCCGAGCGCGCGGACAACGGCTTCATCCACGTCAACGGCACACCGACCGATTGCGTGCACCTGGCGATCACCGGCCTGGTGGAGGAGGAGCCGGACATGGTCATCGCCGGCATCAATGCCGGCGCCAATCTGGGCGACGACGTGCTCTATTCGGGCACGGTGGCGGCCGCGATGGAAGGGCGCTTTCTCGGGCTGCCCGCCATCGCGGTGTCGCTCGCCGGTCCCGGCGAGGGACACTACGAGACCGCCGCCCGCGCGGTGGAGATCCTCATCGAACGGCTGCGGCACGATCCGTTGCCGGCAGACACCATTCTCAACGTGAACGTCCCCGACGTCGCATGGCCGGAGATCGCCGGGTTCGAAGCCACGCGCCTCGGCCACCGGCACCGGGCGGAGGCGGTGGTCCAGTCCGCGGACCCGCGCGGTCGAGCCATCTACTGGATCGGCCCGCCGGGCAGCGAGCAGGACGCCGGCCCGGGCACGGATTTTCATGCGGTGCGCCGCAAGATGGTGTCGGTCACGCCCATCCACGTCGACCTGACGCGCTATACGGCCCTCGAGAAGGTGGCCCACTGGTTGGCGGGCACGCAAGCATGAGGCCGACGCTCGACCACCGCGGCATCGGCATGACCTCCCAGCGCACCCGCGAGCGCCTGGTGCAACGCCTGCGCGAGAAGGGCATTGCCGATGCCCGGGTGCTGGAGACGCTGCGCGTCACCCCCCGCCACATCTTCGTGGACGAGGCGCTCGCCACCCGCGCCTACGAGGACACCGCCCTGCCTATCGGCCATGGGCAAACGATCTCCCAGCCCTACGTGGTGGCGCGGATGACCGAGGCGCTGTTGGCCGGCGGGGAACCGCAGCGGGTCCTGGAGGTCGGCACCGGTTGCGGCTATCAGAGCGCGGTGCTCGCGCAACTCGTCGCCGAGGTCTACAGCGTCGAGCGCATCGATGGCCTGCTGCGCAACGCGCGGGCGCGCTTCCAGGAGCTGTCGCTGCACAACATACGGCTGCGCCACGGCGACGGCTACGCCGGGTGGGTCGAGCACGGCCCCTACGACGCCATCCTCGTGGCGGCGGCGCCCGCGGAGATCCCCCAGCCGCTGCTCGAGCAGCTCGCCGAAGGCGGCCGACTGGTCCTGCCGGTCGGCCCCAGCGGCGACCAGACCCTGATGGTCGTCACCCGCCGGGGCGAGGAGCTCAGCGAGCAGCGTCTGGAGCGGGTCAGCTTCGTGCCCCTGCTCGCCGGGCGCGGCTGAGATGCGCCTGTTCGCGGAGGTCTTCGACCGGGTCATGCGCTGGTCGTCCCACCCGCATGCGCCGCGCTATCTGGCAGGGCTGAGCTTCGCCGAGTCCTCTTTCTTCCCGGTGCCGCCGGACGTCATGCTGGCGCCCATGGCGATGGCGCGCCCGCACCGGGCGCTCGCCTACGCCTTGCTGACGACGGTGGCCTCCACGCTGGGCGGCATGCTCGGCTACCTCATCGGGCTGTCCGCCTTCTCGCTGGTCGAGCCGCTGCTGCATCAGGCCGGCTATTGGGAGGCCTATCGGCACGCGGCGGCGTGGTTCGCGCAGTGGGGGTTCTGGGCGGTGTTCCTGGCGGGTTTTTCCCCGATTCCCTACAAGGTGTTCACCATCAGCGCCGGGGTCGGGGCGATGCCCTTCCTTCCCTTCGTGCTGGCCTCCTTCGTCGGGCGCGGCGCGCGCTTCTTCCTCGTGGCCGGCCTGATGGCCTGGGGCGGCCCTCGCATGGAGGCGGTGCTGCACCGCTCCATTGACGTCATCGGCTGGGGGCTGGTAATAGTGGCAGTATTGGCCTATTTCGTCTTCAATTTCTGATGGTCCACTCGGGGCGTCCGATCCTCCTCGCACTCGCCGTGCTCGCCCTGCTTACCGCCTGCGGCCGTTATGCGACGCCCCGCTACGCCGAGGGGCCGCGACCCGGGCAGATCCCGCCGTCCTACACGGTCGTGCGCGGCGACACGCTCTTCTCCATCGCCTGGCAATATGGCGAGGACTACCGCACCGTGGCCGCCTGGAACGGCATTCACCCGCCGTACACCATCTATCCCGGCCAGGTGATCCGTCTATCGGCCCCCCCCGTGAAGCTGGCGCGGCCCGCGGAGCATCACCGCGTCGAGCATCATGCGGCGCCGGCCGCGCGGCAGGTCGCCAGCCGGGCGCAGCCGCCACGGCCGCTGCCCGGTGCGGTTGTGCATGGGCCGCTCCACTGGGACTGGCCGACCTCCGGCACGATCGCGCAGTCCTTTCAGGGCAACGCCGAGGGGAAGAAGGGCATCGATATCGCCGGCCGGCGCGGCCAGATGGTGCGTGCGGCGGCGCCGGGGCAGGTGGTGTACAGCGGAAGTGGACTGATTGGCTACGGTAAGCTAATCATTATAAAACACAACGAAACCTTCCTGAGTGCCTACGCTTACAACGATCGTCTCCTGGTCGGGGAGAACGATGTCGTCAAAGAGGGTCAAAAGATTGCGGAGATGGGGGGCACGGGGGCGCAGGACGCCGTGCTGCACTTCGAAATCCGGCGCAATGGTAAGCCGGTCGACCCCGTGAAATATCTTCCAAAACGATGACTTATATAAGTATATTCGTCCAATTTATTAGGAGCGGAAGAAGGCCGAGATGAGCGAAATGACTGCCGAAGACAACACCGAGGCCACCGAAGACCGCGCCGCAGGGCAGGAGGTGGAACTGAAGGGTGCATCGGCCACGGATGGCGAATCACAGGGCGAGGACAAGCAGGCGCCGGTCACTTTCGAGGCGGGCGACATTCCCGACGGCCAGATTGACGCCACGCGGCTGTATCTGGGCGAGATCGGGTTCTCGCCACTGCTGACCGCCGAGCAAGAGGTGTACTACGCGCGCCGTGCCCGCAAGGGCGACGAGCAGGCGCGCAAGAAGATGATCGAATCCAACCTGCGTCTGGTGGTCAAGATCGCCCGGCGCTACCTCAACCGCGGCCTGGCGCTGCTCGACCTCATCGAGGAGGGCAACCTGGGGCTGATTCGTGCGGTGGAGAAGTTCGACCCGGAACGTGGCTTTCGCTTCTCCACGTATGCCACGTGGTGGATCCGGCAGACCATCGAGCGGGCCATCATGAACCAGACCCGCACCATCCGCCTGCCGATCCATGTGGTGAAGGAGATCAACATCTACCTGCGGGCCGCGCGGCACCTGACGCAGGCGCTCGATCACAACCCGAGTCCGGAAGAGATCGCCATGATGCTCGACAAGCCCATGGAGGACGTCAAGCACATGCTGGGGCTCAATGAACGGGTCACCTCCGTGGACGTGCCGCTGGCGCGCGATGCGGACAAGTCGCTGCTCGATTCGATCCCCGATGAGAACAACATCGACCCCTCCGTCCTGCTCCAGGACCACGACGTGCGGGACAACCTGGGGCAGTGGCTGGGGCAGCTCAGCGACAAGCAGCGCGAGGTCGTCGAACGCCGTTTCGGGCTGAACGGCCATGACGTGGCGACGCTGGAGGAGGTCGGCAACGAGATCGGCGTCACCCGGGAGCGCGTGCGCCAAATCCAGATCGAGGCGCTCAAGCGCCTGCGCGAGATCCTCGAGAACGAGGGCTTCAACGAGGACGCCCTGCTCAAGTAGGCGTCCGGGCGGGGCGCCCCACGGCGTCCCGTCCTCAGACCCTCGGCAGGACGCCGTGTCCCCGTGCCCCGGATGGTCAACAGGCGAGGGCGGCGGCGCGCCGCGTCAGATCATCAACAGGGCGGCCGCTACGCGCCGCGTCAGATCATCAACAGGGCGGCCGCTACGCGCCGCCCTTCGGCCGCCAGCACGTTGAATGTACGGCAGGCCGCGCCCGTGTCCATCACCTCCAGCCCGATGCCGTGGTCGTTGAGCAGCCGCCCGATGGCCGCATCGGGGAAACGCAGCCGCTCCCCGCTGCCGAACAGCACCACCTCGGGCTCCAGCGTCAGCAGCTGCTCGAAATGGACGCGCTCGATCTGCTCGAACTGCTCGGGGGGCCATTCCCGGAACAGGTGCTCGGCAGTGAGCAGCACGCTCGAGCGTACGGTTTCGATGCTGCGCAGCTCGCTCTCATCGCTGCGCGCGAGCCGCGGCGGCAGGCTCAGCACCACGTGGCCCTCCCCGTAGCCCCGGATCGTGATCCCTTCGGCCGCTTCCAGCGAAAACTTCATGTATAAGCCTCCCATGACCTCGGCGCCCGCAGGATCGGAGCCCGATTGACAGGCTTCGGCGCACAAAGTTAATGTTAACAGCTTTGTAATGGGCGGTGGGGCTCCACCGCCGCGGCGCACTTCAACCACTTTCCTGGACTGGCCTCCTTGTTCGACGAATTCCCGAGAATCAAACGACTGCCGCCGTATGTCTTCAACATCGTCAACGAGCTCAAGGCGAAGGCCCGCGCTCAAGGCGAGGACATCGTCGACTTCGGCATGGGCAACCCCGACCAGCCCACGCCCCAGCATATCGTCGACAAGCTGGTCGAGGTTGCGCAGCGGCGCGACACGCACCGCTACTCGCTCTCGCGCGGCATCCCGCGTCTGCGGCGCGCAATCTGCAACTGGTATCAGGGCCGCTACGCGGTGGACCTGGACCCCGAGAGTGAGGCGATCGTCACCATCGGCTCCAAGGAAGGCCTGGCACACCTCGCCCTGGCGACGATGGGGCCGGGCGATGCGGTGCTGGTCCCCAACCCCGCCTACCCGATCCACCCCTACGGCTTCGTGATTGCTGGCGCCGACATTCGCCACGTCCCCCTCGTGCCGGGCGTGGATTTCTTCGCCGAGCTGGTCAAGGCCATCAAGGACTCCTGGCCGCGGCCCAAGATGCTGGTGCTCAACTTCCCCGGCAATCCGACCACACAGTGTGTGGACCTGGAGTTCTTCGAGAAGGTGGTCGAAATCGCCCGCGAGTACGAGATCTGGGTGATCCACGACCTCGCCTACGCGGACCTGGTCTATGACGGCTACCGCGCACCGTCCATCCTGCAGGTGCCGGACGCCAAGGATGTCGCGGTCGAATCCTTCACGCTCTCCAAGAGCTACAACATGCCTGGCTGGCGGGTCGGCTTCATGTGCGGCAACCCGACCTTGATCGGCGCGCTGGCGCGGATGAAGTCCTATCACGACTACGGCTTGTTCACCCCCGTCCAGGTGGCGGCGATCGCCGCGCTGGAAGGGCCGCAGGACTGCGTCGCCGAGATCCGGGACATGTACCGCAGTCGCCGCGACGTGCTCTGCGACGGGCTCAACGCCATCGGCTGGGAGGTGGACAAGCCCAAGGCAACGATGTTCGTGTGGGCGCCCATTCCCGAGCAGTACCGCCACCTGGGGTCTCTGGAGTTCTCCAAGAAGCTGCTCAAGGACGCCAAAGTCGCGGTCTCCCCGGGCATCGGCTTCGGGGATTACGGGGACGGGCACGTGCGCTTCTCGCTGATCGAAAACGAGCACCGTACGCGGCAAGCGGTGCGCGGGCTGCGCGACATGCTGCGGCGCGACAACGGCGGCGCGGTGAAGGAGGCCAAAGCGTGAAACCGGTGAAGGTCGGCCTGCTGGGACTGGGCACCGTCGGTGGCGGGACCGTCAACGTGCTGCGCCGCAACGCCGAGGAGATCACCCGGCGCGCGGGACGCGGCATCGTCGTGAATCAGGCCTCCACGCGCGACCTCAACCGCCCGCGCATCTGCGACACCGGCGGCATCGCGCTCACCACCGACCCCTTCGAGGTGGTGGACAATCCCGAGAACGAGATCATCGTCGAGCTGATCGGCGGCGAGACCGACGCCCGCGAGCTCATCCTCCGCGCCCTCGAGCAGGGCAAGCACGTGGTCACGGCCAACAAGGCCCTCATCGCCAAGCACGGCAACGAGATCTTCGAACTCGCCAATCGGCGCGGAGTGACCGTCGCCTTCGAGGCGGCGGTGGCCGGCGGCATCCCGGTGATCAAGGCGATCCGCGAGGGGCTGGCGGCCAACGAAATCCAGTGGCTGGCCGGAATCATCAACGGCACCGGCAACTTCGTGCTCACCGAGATGCGCGACAAGGGGCGCAATTTCGACGAGGTGCTGACCGAGGCCCAGTGGCTGGGCTATGCGGAGGCAGACCCCACCTATGACGTGGAGGGGATCGATGCGGCCCACAAGCTGACCATCCTGGCCTCCATCGCCTTTGGCATCCCGCTGCAGTTCGAGGCCGTCTACACCGAAGGCATCACCGGCATCACCCGCGAGGACGTGTCCTACGCCGAAGAGCTCGGCTACCGCATCAAGCACCTCGGCTATGCGCGGCGCACCGAGGCCGGCATCGAGGTGCGGGTGCATCCGACCCTGATCCCCGAGCGCCGCTTGCTGGCCAACGTGGACGGCGTCATGAATGCCGTGCTGGTGATGGGCGATGCCGTCGGACCGACCCTCTATTACGGTGCCGGGGCCGGCGCCGAGCCCACCGCCTCGGCGGTCATCGCCGATCTGGTGGACGTGGTGCGGGCGATGACCTCCGACCCCGAGAACCGGGTGCCGCACCTGGCCTTCCAATACGACGCGCTCTCGGACGTGCCCATCCTGCCGATCGCGGAGGTGGTCACCGCCTACTACCTGCGCATGCGGGCGCTGGACAAGCCGGGCGTCATGGCGGCCGTCACCCGTGTGCTGGGGGACCTCGACATCAGCATCGAGGCGGTGATCCAGAAGGAACCGGCCGAGGAAGACCCGTATGCCAAGGTCATCATGCTCACCATGCCGGTACAGGAACATGCGATCGATCAGGCCATCGAGCGGATCGAGGCGCTGGAGACCATCACCGGGGCAGTGACCCGGATTCGCGTCGAGCATCTCGAGGCGCACTGAACAGACTCACCGCCCAAGGAGACACCATGCCGTTTCGGCCCCGTTACACCGGCCTCATCGAGCGCTACCGCGATCGCCTGCCGATCCACGACGACACGCGCATCATCAGCCTCGGCGAGGGCAATACCCCGCTGATTCGCCTCAACCATGTGCCCGACCTGCTGCACAAGGACGTGGACATCTATGTGAAATTCGAGGGCCTCAATCCGACCGGCTCGTTCAAGGACCGCGGCATGACCATGGCCGTGACCAAGGCGGTGGAGGAGGGCAGTCGGGCCATCGTGTGCGCCTCCACGGGCAACACTTCGGCGGCCGCGGCCGCCTATGCGGCGCGTGCCGGGATCACCGCCTTCGTGCTCATTCCCGATGGCAAGATCGCCATGGGCAAGCTCGCCCAGGCCATGATGCACGGCGCGGTGGTGATCCAGATCCGCGGCAATTTCGACGCCGGCATGCAGCTGGTCAAGGAAGTGGCCAGCGAGGCGCCGGTGACCATCGTCAACTCCATCAATCCCTTCCGCCTGCAGGGGCAGAAGACCGCCGCTTTCGAGATCGTCGAGGAACTGGGCCGGGCCCCGGACTACCACTGCCTGCCGGTGGGCAACGCCGGCAATATCACGGCGCACTGGATCGGCTACTGCGAGTATTCCTCCGGCTCGGGCGAGCATGTCACCCACGCCTGCGCCTACTGCAAGGGGCACTGCAAGTATGCGGGCGGGGCGGTGGTCGGCAACCGCCCGACGATGGTCGGTTATCAGGCGGCCGGTTCGGCGCCGTTCATGCGCGGTCAGATGGTCGACGATCCCGAGACGGTCGCCACCGCCATCCGCATCGGCCATCCCCAGAGCTGGGACATGGCCTGGAAGGTGCGGGAGGAGTCCGGCGGCTGGTTCGACGAGTGCACGGACGAGGAGATCCTCGCGGCCCAGAAGCTGCTTGCGCAAAACGAGGGCGTGTTCTGCGAGCCGGCCTCGGCCGCCTCCCTGGCCGGTGCCATGCGTGACGTGAAGGCCGGGCGCATTCCCGAGGGCAGCACCATCGTCTGCACCCTGACCGGCCACGGCCTCAAGGACCCGGATACGGCCATTGCCCAGAGCACCTCGCGTCTGTCGACGGTGGACGCGGACCTCGCGTCGGTGAAGAAGGCCATCCTGGACAACCTGCGGCAGGACTGAGCGGGGCCGTGGCGGCGTCTGCGCCCAAGCTCACACTGCTGATCCCCGGATTGTTGGGGCCGATGCCCGAGCTCGCGGCGCTGCCGGCGGCGGAGCTTCCGAGCCTACCGGGCCTGCGCCGGCTGCTCTCACGCGGCCGGCGTGCGGCGCCCCCCGGGCCGGACCCCGAACTCACGCTGTTTCACCTGTTCGACGTGCGCGCCACCGGCAGCGATTTGCCGGTGGCGGCGCTCACCCGCGTGCTCGACGGCTCGATCCCCGACGACGCCTGGTGGCTGCGGGTCGACCCGGTCCACCTGCAGGCCGACATCGACCGCATGCTGTTGACGGCACACGAGGAGCTGGCGCTTTCCATGGAGGAAGCGCAGGCCATGGCCGCTGAGCTGGAGGCCGCCTTCAGCGAGGACGACTGGCGGATCGAGGTGGGGGCTCCGCACCGCTGGTACCTGCAGCCGGGCGGCGAGCCCCGGCTGGAGACGACGCCCCTGCGCCAGGTGCGCGGCCGCGACGTCGGCGCGGCCCTGCCGCGCGGCGTGGATGCGCGGCCCTGGCGCACCCGGCTGAACGAGGTGCAAATGCTCCTGCACGGCAGTGTCGTGAATGCAGCGCGTGAAGCGCGGGGGGCGCTGCCGGTCAACAGCCTGTGGTTCTGGGGAGGCGGGCGGATGCCGCAATTCGGGCGCTGCCGGTGGCAGGGGCTCTGGGCGCGCGAGCCGCTGGCCCGTGCCCTGGCCCTGCATTGCGGCGTCGCCACCCGCGAGCCGCCCGCGGACCTCGCCCGGTGGCTGCAACAGCAGCCCGATCCGGGGGAGCACCTCATGGTCCTCGAGGGGCTGGAGGCGCCGCTGCGCGAGCACGACGTGTTCGCCTGGATGGAGGCGCTGGAGCAGCTCGAGCGCGACTGGTTTGCGCCGTTGCTCAAGGCCCTGCGGCGCGGCGCGCTGCAGCGGCTCACCCTGCTCGATCGGGCGTCCTTCGAGATCGACCGCCCCGCCCTGTGGCGGGTCTGGCGGCGCCCGCGGGGCTTGCCCGCGTTGCTGGGGCGCTGAGCGATGCGCACCCGGATCCGCCGTCGCGCCTGCCCCGATCCCCTGCCGCACCTGCCGGCCGTGCTTCACCCGGTCCTCGCCCGCGTCTATGCGGCGCGCGGGATTGCCGAGGCCGCCGAGCTGGAACGCTCCGCCCAGGGGCTGGACGACTACTCGCGGCTGCAGGGCATCGAGTCTGCGGTGCAGCGGCTGGCCGCAGCCGTGGAGCGCGGCGAGCGCATACTGGTGGTGGGCGATTTCGATGCCGACGGCGCCACCAGCAGCGCCCTGGCGGTGCGCGCGCTGCGCTCGCTGGGTGCCCGCGATGTCGACTTTCTGGTGCCCAACCGCTTCGAGTTCGGCTATGGGCTGACCCCCGAGATCGTGGCGGTCGCCGCCGAGCGGGCGCCCTCGCTCATCATCACGGTGGACAACGGCATCTCCAGCGTGGAGGGCGTCGCCGCGGCGACCGGGCAGGGCATCGACGTGGTGGTGACCGATCACCACCTGCCGGGGCGGCAGCTGCCGGCCGCCGTGGCCATCGTGAATCCCAACCAGCCGGGCGACGCTTTCCCGAGCAAACACCTGGCCGGGGTGGGCGTCATCTTCTATGTGATGTCCGCCCTGCGCGCGGCGCTGCGCGAGCGTGGCTGGTTCGAACAGGCCGGCATCGCGCCCCCGAAACTGGGCGACCTACTCGACCTGGTCGCGCTGGGAACGGTGGCCGACGTGGTGCCCCTGGATCGCACCAACCGGATCCTCGTCGCGCAGGGCCTGGCGCGCATCCGGGCCGGGCGCTGCTGCGCCGGCATCACCGCGCTGCTCCGGTGTGCCGGCCGCGACCCCGCCGGCATCGTCGCCGCGGATCTCGGCTTTGCGGCCGGTCCGCGGCTCAATGCGGCCGGGCGCTTGACCGACATGCGCCTGGGCATCGAATGCCTGCTCTGCGATGAGGACGACGCGGCGCGCGAATACGCCGCGCGGCTCGATGCGCTGAACCGCGAGCGGCGCAGCATCGAGGCGGACATGCAGGCGCAGGCCCTGGCCAGCCTCGAGCGGCTGCAGCTGGCGGACGCGCCACGCCTGCCGTTCGGGGTCTGCCTCTACCAGCCGGATTGGCACCAGGGCGTGATCGGGATCCTCGCCTCGCGCATCAAGGAGCGGCTGCACCGTCCGGTGATTGCCTTCGCGGATGCCGGCGACGACTTGATCAAGGGCTCGGCGCGCTCGGTGGCCGGGCTGCACATCCGCGACGCGCTGGATGCGGTCGCCGCCCGCCATCCCGAGCTGCTGCACAAGTTCGGCGGGCACGCCATGGCCGCCGGGCTCAGCCTGGCGCGCGCGGATCTGGACGCGTTCGCCGCCGCCTTTGACGAAGAGGTGCGCCGCCACCTCGGCGAGGAGGATCTCGCCGGCGTGCTCCTCTCGGACGGTGAACTGCGCCCCGAGGACCTGAGCCTCCCCCTGGCGGAGGCCCTGCGCGAGGGCGGCCCATGGGGCCAAGGGTTTCCCGAGCCGCTGTTCGACGGCGAGTTCGCGCTCGTCCAGCAGCGCATCGTGGGCGAACGCCATCTCAAGCTCACCCTGCGGCTCGGCACCGGCGGCGCGACGCTGTTCGATGCCATCGCCTTCGGTCAGGCGGACCACCACCCCCTGCCACCGGAGGCACGCCTGCGGCTGGCCTACCGGCTGGACGTGAACGCCTTCAACGGGCGGCGCAGTCTGCAGTTGCGCATCGAACACTTGCAAGTGGTGGCCAACGGTGGTAAAGGTGAAACTGAGCCCGTCGATACGAAAACTGTGAACGGGTTCCTTGCCGGCAGCGAAAAGGCCTGACTCTCAGCGGCCGTCGGCGAGAAAACGATAATGCGAGGGAGCGCTCTGCCCCGTGAGGAGGCTCCCATGTACCTGTTCCAACACCTCGATCTGAGTCTGCTGCTCACCCTTGCCGCCATCGTCCTGATCGTCTTCTGCCTGTTCCAGGTGCTTATCCTCAAACAGGAGATCCCCGGCGGTCTGGTCGGCAAACAGTGGAGCGTGCTCAGCTGGCTGGTGGTGCTGTTCACCATCGGCTATCTCGCTGCGCCGTTCTTCCGAAACATGCCGTTGTCGACCCTGCGCCTGATCGTCTCCCTGGTCTTCCTGTTCGGGGCGGTCTACGTGCTGGTCACGATCCGGCTCATCTATCGCGTCATCCAGGTCCTGCACGAGTAAGCCGCCATGAACATGAACACGGTGCTCAAGAAAACCACGAAGGGGCGGGAGGAACTCGATTCCCGCCGCCATGGGCTGGACCGGGCGCTGCGTCCGGTCCTGATCCTGATCGACGGCGAATCGACCCTCGAACAGGTGCTGGACAAGGCGGCCGGACTGCCGAATGTGGCCGCCTGCCTGGCCCAGCTCGAGCTGCAGGGCTACATCAGCCGAAAGGGCTATTCCGCGCAGACCGTCCGCGAGGTCAAGCTCCGGCTGGCCGCGATTGCCCGCGAGGTATTGGGCCGCCATGCCGACAAGATCGTGGCCAAGCTCGATGCCGCGCCCGATGACCGCGAGGGCCTGCTCGAGGTCGTGCGCAGCTGCAAAAAGATGGTGGCCCTGCTTATCGACGAGGGCCGCGCCGAGGAGCTGCAGCGCCGCTGCCAGAGCGTCCTCGAGGGCTTCTGACGCGGGCGGCGGGCGCGTTTCGTCCGCGTCCCGGCTTGTAGTATCATCGTCCGTTTCTTGCGAACAGGCGAAGCGGACGAGACATGCTCGAGACGAACCCGGTCAGCGCACGTATCAACGACCTCAAAGGGCGCACCGACGCCCTGAGGGGGTATCTTTGACTTCGATGTCAAGCAGGAGCGTCTGACCGAAGTCACCCGCGAGTTGGAAGACCCCGCCGTCTGGAACCGGCCCGAACGCGCACAGGAGCTCGGCCGCGAGCGCGCGCGCCTCGAAGAGGTGGTGGCGACCATCGCGCGCCTGGACACCGCCCTGGGCGACTCCGAGGAACTGCTCGCATTGGCCGCCGAGGAGCAGGACGGCGATACGCTGGACTCGCTGACCCGGGACCTCGAGCGTCTCGAAGGCGATCTTGCCGGGCTGGAGTTCCGGCGCATGTTCTCCGGCGAGATGGACGGCAAGAACGCCTTTCTCGACATTCAGGCCGGGTCGGGCGGCACCGAGGCCCAGGACTGGGCCAACATGCTGCTGCGCATGTATCTGCGATGGGGCGAACGCCGCGGCTTCAAGACCGAACTGGTCGAGGTGTCCGAGGGCGAGGTCGCCGGCATCAAGAGCGCCACGGTGCGCGTCGAGGGCGAGTACGCCTTCGGCTGGCTACGCACCGAGACCGGCGTGCACCGGCTGGTGCGCAAATCGCCCTTCGATTCGGGCAACCGCCGCCACACCTCCTTTGCCTCGGTGTTCGTGTATCCGGAGGTCGACGAGGACATCGACATCGAGATCAATCCGGCGGACCTGCGCATCGACACCTACCGCGCCTCGGGGGCGGGTGGGCAGCACGTCAACCGGACCGACTCGGCGGTGCGCATCACGCACATGCCGAGCGGTATCGTGGCGCAGTGCCAGAGCGAGCGCTCGCAGCACCAGAACAAGGCGCACGCGATGAATCAGCTCAAGGCCAAGCTCTACGAGATGGAGGTGCAGAAACGCAACGCCGAGAAGCAGGCGCTGGAGGAGTCCAAGGCGGACATCGGCTGGGGCAGCCAAATCCGCTCCTACGTCCTCGACCAGTCGCGCATCAAGGACCTGCGTACGAACGTGGAGGTCGGCAACACCCAGGCGGTGCTTGACGGCGACCTTGACGGCTTCATCGAAGCGAGTCTCAAAAGCGGCCTTTGAGCGGCGCGCGCGTCCGGCCACCGGCTCCATCCAGCGGATTTACCCAGCGGATTCAGACAGAACAATGAGCGAAGAGAGCAACGACATCATCGCACAGCGACGGGCCAAGCTGGCGCGCCTGCGCGAAGAGGGCAACGCCTTCCCCAACGATTTCCGGCGCGACGTGATGGCCGGCGAACTGCACGCGCGCTACGCCGACAAGCCCGCTGAGGAACTGGACGCCCAGCGCGTGCGCGTGCGCATCGCCGGGCGCATGATGTCGCGGCGCATCATGGGCAAGGCCAGCTTTGCGCACCTGCAGGACATGTCCGGGCGCATCCAGCTGCACGTGACCCGCGATGCGTTGCCCGAGGGGCTGTACAACGAGCAGTTCAAGAAGTGGGACCTCGGCGACGTGCTCGGCGCCGAAGGCACGCTGTTCAAGACCCGCACCGGCGAGCTCAGCATCAAGGTGGATGCCATCCGCCTGCTGACCAAAGCCATTCGCCCGCTGCCCGAGAAGTTCCACGGCCTCTCCGATCAGGAGACGCGCTATCGCCAGCGTTACCTCGACCTGATCGTGAACGAGGTGACGCGCGACACCTTCCGCGTACGTTCGGCCGTCATCGCGTTCATCCGCCGCTTTCTGATCGAGCGCGGCTACATGGAGGTGGAGACACCGATGATGCAGGCCATCCCCGGCGGGGCGGCGGCGCGGCCGTTCATCACCTATCACAACGCCCTGGACATGCAGCTGTACCTGCGCATCGCCCCGGAGCTCTACCTCAAACGGCTGGTGGTGGGGGGCTTTGAGAAGGTGTTCGAGATCAACCGCAACTTCCGCAACGAGGGGCTCTCCACACGCCACAATCCCGAGTTCACCATGCTCGAGTTCTACGAGGCCTATGCCGACCACCAGCAGTTGATGGACCTCACCGAGGCCATGCTGCGGGGGCTGGCGACCGAGATCCTCGGCGCGACTCAGGTGCGCTACCAGGGCGAGGAGTACGACTTTGGCAAGCCCTTCGCCCGCATGACGGTGAGCGAGGCGGTGCTGCGCTTCAATCCCGAGGTCACGGCCGAACAACTCGAATCGCTCGAGGCGCTTCGCGGTCTCGCCCAACGCCTCGGCATCGCGGTGAAGCCGGACTGGGGCCCGGGCAAGCTGCAGGTCGAGGTGTTCGAAAAGACCGCCGAACACCGGCTCAAGGACCCGACCTACATCACCGCCTATCCCACCGAAGTGTCGCCGCTGGCGCGCCCCAGCGATGCGGACCCCTCGGTCACCGATCGTTTCGAGCTGTTCGTCGGCGGACGCGAGATCGCCAACGGCTTCTCGGAGCTCAACGACCCCGAGGACCAGGCAGAGCGTTTCCGGCGGCAGGTGGCGGCCAAGGAGGCGGGCGACGAGGAGGCCATGCACTTCGATGCGGACTACATCGTGGCCCTGGAACACGGCCTGCCGCCCACGGCGGGCGAGGGGATCGGCATTGATCGCCTGGTGATGCTGCTCACCGATGCCCCGTCCATTCGCGACGTGCTGTTGTTCCCGCACATGCGCCCGCAGGCGGGCTGACGCGCGGGCGGGGGCCCGGCGCGGCGCCCGCCTCGCTGACGGGTGCCTAGCCGGCCAGCGCCGACTTGACCGCCGCGATGTTCTCCGCGGTGCCTTCCATATCCACCACGCTGACCTGCGGGTCGAGGCCGAGCTTGGCGAACGCCGGCACCGCCGACCAGTCGCGGCCGGCGAGCGGGTGGGCGCTGCCCATGTGACTGTGCAGGTTGGCGACGATGACCACGTCGACGTAGTCCGGGCGCTCGCGGCCACGACGCTCGATGTCCTCGTGCTCGGCGGCAGCGGCGATCAGCTCGGCCGGGAAGTTCCAGCGGGTGAGAATCGCGCTGCCGATGCGCGGGTGCAGGGCGTGCACCACGCTGTCCAGCAGGGCCTCGTCCGCGAGCAGCTCCGGGACGTCCTCGGCGCGCGAGAGCACCGGCAGGGCGCCGATGTCGTGCACCAGTCCGGCGAGCATGGCCTGCTCGGGCGAGAGGCGGGTGAACTGCTTGGCGAGGGCATGGCTGATCGCCGCGACCTGGGTGTTGTGCTCCCACAGCGCGCGCATGCGCCGGTCGGTGGCGTCGGTGGTCGCCTGGAACATCTGCTCCATCGCCATGCTGGTGACCAGGTCGCGAACCATGGTCTGGCCCATGCGGGTCACGGCGGCGTCGACGGTCTCGATCGGTTGACTGGCGCGCAGCAGGGGGCTGTTCGCCACCTGGATGAGCCGCGCCGAGATGGCGGCGTCGGTGGTGATCACCGCGGCGATCTGCCTGACGCTGGCAGCGTCGTCTTCCACCGCGTCGCGAACGCGCAGCGCCACCTCAGGAAGGGTGGGCAGGACCAGACGGTCGTGCTCCAGATCCTCGATAAGCTCGTCGAGAAAGCGTTGCTCCAGATCGCTCGCCATGCCTGCCATTCACCCTCTGTCGTCGCGAACCTGAGGGCTTATCGGCGGGTCGCGAAGGAAGTTGAGTCCGGGAGTCACCCGCGGCGCGCGGCCCGCCTCAGCTGCGCTCCAGCGCATAGGGCAACTCACGCAGCTGCAGTGCCGGTCCCTGCGAGTCGCGCAGGTGCAAGGGCTCGCCACCCAGGCTGCCGAGCTGAATCACCGCGAGCAGATCGGAGCCGCCCTCGGCGGCGGGCTGCGCATCGACGATCCGCCCGCTGCTCTGGCTCTCCCCCGCGCGGAACAGCTCGTCACCGGCGCGCGGCGGGGGCGCCGCCTCCGCCAGGTGGGCGAGGAACATCCGCCGCTTGGGCTTGCCCAGGTAGTGCATGCGGGCGACCACCTCCTGCCCCGGGTAACAGCCCTTCTTGAAACTGACGCCCCCGATGACCTCCAGGTTCACCATCTGGGGGACGAAGGCCTCCATGGTCGAGGCACGCACCGTGGGCAGGCCCGCGTGGATGTCGAGCAGTGCCCAGGCGGCCGGGCCCACGGGCGTGGCGGCGGTCGCGAGTGCGTCCCACAGCGGCGCGATGGCCTCCGTCGGCCCGTACAACTCGAAGCGCGGGATGGCGCCCGCCACCCGCACCAGCACGGCGCCGGCGGCGTGCACGGCGCCGTCGACCTGCGCCGGAAGGGTGCCGGCCGTCTCGCGCAGGCGCGCCTCGGCCGCGGGGCCGGCCACCCCGATGGCAGCCGTCTGCGCGCTCACGTCCTCGAGCTGTACCTGGCTGCGCAGCACGAACATGCGCAGGCGCTTGAGGGTCGGTTCGAGGATCTCCGCCGGCAGGCGCAACAGGTAGCGATCGCCGATGCGCAGCAGCCGGAAGGCGGCGAGCAGCCGTCCCTTCGGATTGCAGTAGCCGCTGAGCTGACTCTGCTCGGCATCGAGCGCTCGCACGTCGTTGCTGAGCTGGGCCTGGAGGAAGGCGGCGGCGTCGGGGCCGCTGGCCTCGATGAACGCGTAGTCCGACAGCGCGGCGACCACGTCGCCGGCGATTGCGGCGCGCGCCTCTTCATGCGTGTCGGCGAACCGGGCGCCACGGTCCGTGAGGATCGCGCCGGCCTGCTGCAGGTGCTGTGTCCATGCGTCGTTCATCACCACCTTCTTATATCGGGGCTCTTGTTCAATACGATGGGGCAAGGGTAGGCCATGATACCGAAAGCCACCGCCGTTTTTCACTATGGACCTTCGCGCCGATTGGTATACACTATCGCGTGGACATGGACCCACAGGCCACAGCTCCCAAGTTTCTCAATCTGCTCAGGATCCGCATGCCGGTGACGGCGGTGGCGTCTTTTGCGCACCGCGTTTCGGGGGCCCTGCTGTTCCTGAGCACGCCCTTCCTCATCTATGCCCTGGCGCGCTCGCTGCGCGGGCCCGAATCCTTCGCCGCGATCCGCTACTGGCTGAGCGGCCCGCTCGGCGGGTTCGTACTCTTCGTACTGTGGTGGGCCTTGCTGCACCACCTGTTCGCCGGCGTACGCTTCCTGCTGATGGATCTGGACATCGGCATCGACCTCAATGCCGGCCGCGCCAGCGCCTGGCTGGTGAACGTGGCGGCGCTGATCGTGGCGTTGCTCACGGCGGGGGCCTTACTGCTGTGAGCAGCCGCGGGCAAGGGCTGCGCGCCTGGTTGCTGCAGCGGGTGACGGCGGTCTATCTCGCCGTGTACATCCCGGCGGCGGCGCTTTGGCTGGCGGCGCACACGCCGCTCGCCTTCCCCACGTGGCGCGAGTGGTTCGCCCTGCCCGCGGTGGCGGTGGCCACCGGCCTGTTTTTCGTCTCGCTGCTTGCCCACGCCTGGGTCGGCATGCGGGACATCGTCATAGACTACGTGCATCCCGATCCCTGGCGCTACAGCCTCCTGGCCTTGCTGGCGCTCGCCCTGGTGGCGATGGGCTTCTGGGTGGCGCTGGTGCTGTTCTCGGCAGTCGCAATATGAATCTGACGCGCAGAAAGTTCGACACCCTGGTCATCGGTGCCGGCGGCGGCGGCCTGCGCGCCGCACTGCAGTTGGCGCGGGCGGAGGCGAACGTGGCGGTGGTCTCGAAGGTGTTTCCCACGCGCTCGCATACGGTGGCGGCGCAGGGCGGCATCAACGCCGCGCTGGGCAATGTCCTGCCGGACAATTGGCACTGGCACATGTACGACACCATCAAGGGCAGCGACTACCTGGGCGACCAGGACGCCATCGAATACATGTGCCGCGCCGCCTCCCACCTGGTCGTCGAACTGGAGCACGGTGGCGTGCCGTTCTCCCGGCTCGACGACGGACGCATCTACCAGCGCGCCTTCGGCGGCCAGAGTCAGAATTTCGGCGGCGAGCAGGCCGCGCGTACCTGCGCGGCCGCGGATCGCACCGGCCACGCCATCCTGCACACGCTCTATCAGCAGAACATCCGCGCCAAGACGCACTTCTTCGACGAATTCTTCGCCGTCGACCTCATCAAGGACGAGGAAGGCTACGTGCTCGGTGCGCTGGCCCTGGAGATCGAGACCGGCGAGCCCCTGCTGATCGAGGCCAAGACCACGCTGATCGCCACCGGCGGGGCCGGGCAGCTGTACCGCACCAACACCAACGCCCGCATCAACACCGGCGACGGGCTCGCCATGGCGCTGCGCGCGGGCATCCCGCTGCAGGACATGGAGTTCTTCCAGTTCCACCCCACCGGCATCGCCGGCAAGGGCATGCTGATCACCGAGGGCGCGCGCGGGGAGGGCGGCTACCTGGTCAACAGCGAAGGCGAGCGCTTCATGGAGCGCTATGCCCCGCACGTGAAAGACCTGGCCAGTCGCGACGTGGTCAGCCGCGCCATCGCCACCGAGGTGCGCGAGGGGCGCGGCTGCGGCCCGGAGCGCAGCTATGTGCACCTGAAGCTGGACCATCTGGGCGAGGACATCGTCGCCAAGCGGCTGCCCGGGATCCGCGAGATGACCCGCACCTTCCTGCATCGCGACCCGGCGATCGACCCGATCCCGGTATTCCCCACCGCCCACTACACCATGGGGGGCATCCCCACCAATCGGGTCGGGGAGGTGGTGGTGCCGGTGGAGCAGGGTGAGGAATCCATCCCCGGTCTGTACGCGGTGGGCGAATGCGCCTGCGTCTCGGTGCACGGGGCCAATCGCCTGGGCGGCAACTCGCTGCTGGATATCGTGGTGTTCGGCCGCGCGGCGGGCAATCACATCATCGAGTACCTGGGGCAGAACCGCTACCACCGGCCGCTCGACGAGGGCAGCGTGGAGCAGGCGCTGGCACGGCTGGCGCGCTGGGACGGGCGCGGCGACGGCGAATCGGTGGGCGGGCTGCGCGGCGAGCTGCAGCAGGCCATGGAAGACTACTGCGGGGTGTTCCGCAGCGAGGAGGTGCTGCAGCAGGGCCTCGACCGCGTCCTGGAGCTCGAGCAGCGCCTGCAACACGCGCGCCTGCAGGACCACAGCCGGGTGTTCAACACCGCGCGCATCGAGGCGCTCGAGCTGGAGAACCTGATGGATATCGCCGTGGCCACGGTCACCTCGGCCCTGGCCCGCCACGAGAGCCGCGGGGCGCACTCGCGGATCGACTATCCCGAGCGCGACGATGTGCGTTGGCTCAAGCACAGCCTGTACTCCCGCGAGGACCGCCAGCTCGACTACAAGCCGGTGCGCATGAAGCCGCTCACCGTCGATTCGTTCCCGCCGAAGGAGAGGGTGTATTGATGCGCTTCTCCATTTATCGCTACGACCCCGACACCGATGCCAAGCCGCGCATGCAGGACTACGAGCTGGGGGACATCCAGCCCGGGCATGATGCTGCGCGACGCCCTGCTGCGTCTCAAGGAGGAGCAGGACGAGAGCCTGAGCTTCCGCCACTCCTGTGGCGAGGGCGTATGCGGCTCCGACGCCGTCAACATCAACGGCAGCAACGGACTGGCCTGCATCACGCCCCTGGCGGAGCTGCGCGAGCCGATCACCGTGCGCCCCATGCCGGGGATGCCGGTCATCCGCGACCTGGTGGTGGACATGAGCCAATTCTTCCATCACTACCGCGCGGTACAGCCGTACCTGGTGGTGCACGATCCGGAGCCCGAAGTGGAGTACCGCCAGTCGCCGGCCGAGCGGGAGAAGCTGGATGGGCTCTACGAGTGCATCCTGTGCGGGTGCTGCTCGACCGCCTGCCCCTCGTTCTGGTGGAATCCCGAGCGCTTCCGGGGCCCCGCGGCCCTGTTGCAGGCGTATCGCTTTCTGGCGGACAGCCGGGATCAGGCCACCGCACAGCGGCTGGAGGAGCTCGACGGTCCCTACCGTCTGTTTCGCTGCCACAGCATCATGAACTGCACCAACGTCTGCCCCAAGGGCTTGAACCCCACGCGAGCCATCGGCGAGATCCGCAAGCTGATGCTCAAGCAGATGATGTAAGGCTGCGTGGAGGCGCGGCGCACGCTTCGACGCGCCGGCGCCGCACCCGCGCGGTCCGACCCGAGGCCGCCGCATGGAATCGATCGAGCTTCGACGCCTGCACTGGCAATGCCGCCGCGGCATGCTGGAGCTGGACCTGCTCCTGCAGAGCTACCTGGAGCGCGGCTACCCGGCAGCCGCCCCGGCCCGTCGGGCCGCATTCGCGCGCCTGCTCGGCCATCCCGACACCCTGCTCCAGGAGTACTTCTTCGGCGGCGCCGTGCCCATCGATGAGGAACTGGCCGATGTCGTCCGCGCCGTGCGCGCCTGCGCTCAAGCTTGAGCTGCGCCCCTCGCGCCGACTGGCGGCGCTGGTGCTCGTGCTGCACGCGGCGGCCCTGCTCGGCCTGATCCTGCCGAGCTTGGCGCCGGTCGGGCTACGGCTGCTCATCGGCGTGGCGGTGATGGTGTCGCTTCGCCGCGCGTGGCGCCGGGCGCGCTTGCAGGGCCCGCGGGCGATCCTGAGCCTGGGCTGGAGCGACACGGCCGGCTGGTGGTATCAGCGGCGCGAGGGCGGGGTGCAGGCGGCCGAGTTGTTGCCGGACAGCGTGGTCGTCCCCGGCCTGGCGGTGCTGCGGCTGCGGGCGGGGCCGGACACCCACGTCGTCGTCATCCCGAGCGACGGCGCCTCGAGCGAGGCTGCGCGTCGCCTGCGGGTGCATCTGCGGCACGGTCGCGCCGGGCCGGGGAGGGCTCCTGCAGCGGTGGACTGAGGATGGTGTCCCGGGGCCGGCGCTGCCTGTCCAGCGCCGGGAAGTCGAGCGTGTAGTGCAAGCCCCGGCTCTCCCGACGCGCCTGCGCGGAGCGGATGATCAGCTCGGCCACCTGGGCCAGGTTGCGCAGCTCCAGCAGGTCGTTGGTTACCCGGAAGTTCCCGTAGTATTCGCGGATCTCCCCGAGCAGCAGCTCCACGCGCCGGCGTGCGCGCTGCAGCCGCTTGTCGGTGCGCACGATGCCGACGTAGTCCCACATGAAGCGGCGCAGCTCGTCCCAGTTGTGGGAGACGACCACCTCTTCGTCGGAGTCGGTCACCCGGCTCTCGTCCCATTCGGGCAGGGGATCGCGCGGCCGGGCTGCCGCCCCGTCCGCGGCGATGGCCTCGGCCGCCGTTTCCGCGAACACGAAGCATTCAAGGAGCGAGTTGCTGGCCATGCGGTTCGCACCGTGCAGCCCGGTGAAGGCCACCTCGCCGATCGCATACAGGCCGGGGACATCGGTGTGCCCCTGCAGATCGGTAATCAGTCCGCCGCAGGTGTAGTGGGCGGCGGGCACCACCGGGATCGGTTCGCGGCTCATGTCGATGCCGAACTCGAGCAGCCGCCGCGACACGGTCGGGAAGTGGCGCGCGATGAACTGCGCCGGCTGGTGCGAGATGTCCAGGTACACGCAGTCCGCACCCAGGCGCTTCATCTCGTGGTCGATGGCGCGCGCCACGATGTCCCGTGGCGCGAGCTCCGCGCGCGGGATCGAAGCGCTCCATGAAGCGCGTGCCGTCGGGCAGCAACAGGCGGCCGCCTTCGCCGCGGATCGCCTCGGTGATGAGGAAGGTGCGCGCCTCGGGGTGGTAGAGGCAGGTCGGGTGGAACTGATTGAACTCCATGTTCGCCACCCGACAGCCGGCCCGCCAGCCCATGGCGATGCCATCGCCCGTGGCGCTGTCCGGGTTGCTGGTGTAGAGGTAGACCTTGCTGGCGCCGCCGGTGGCGAGGACCACGTGCGCGGCGCGGAACACCTGCACGCTGCCGGCCTCCCGATCCAGGATGTAGGCGCCCAGGCAGCGGGCCGGCTGCATGCCCAGCTTCTCTCCGCTGATCAGGTCGACCGCGATGTGGTTCTCGAAGACGCGGATGTTCGGATGCTCGGCCGCCCGCGCGGCCAGGGTGGTCTCGATGGCCCAGCCGGTGCGATCTTCGGCGTGCAGGATGCGGCGGTGGCCGTGACCGCCTTCGCGCGTGAGGTGGAAGGCCCCGCTACCGTCGGTGCGCGTGAATTCGACCCCGCGCTCCACCAGCCAGCGGATGCAGCCGGCGCTGCGTCCGACGGCGAGCTCGACGGCATCCCGATGGCACAGCCCGGCGCCTGCTTCCAGCGTATCGGCCACGTGCGCCTCGACCGAGTCCTGCGGATCGACCACCGCGGCCAGTCCGCCCTGTGCCCAGAGCGTGCAGCCGCTTTCAAGATTCCCCTTTGAAATCAGGTTGATGCGGAAACGGTCGGCGAGGCGGAGGGCAAGGCTCAGCCCAGCGGCACCGGTGCCTATGACGAGGATGTCGCTCTCGAACTGCATCGACTCCGCTCGGAAGGACGGGGGGGCCGGCAGGGGGGCGTGTGCGCGACGGCGGTTTCTCCGAAGCCCTGCCTCATGCTTAAATACCGGGTTTGGTCACAAGGGGCGCGTGACGGACCGCGCATCTCTGGAACTATACCCAAAAATCGCGCGTACTGGCGAACTATATCAGGGGCGGGCTGTCCGAGTTGGTTGAAGGCGGCCCCTCTCTTTACACATGAGGGATGGGGCCCGAATGGGCGAGCAGAGTGTTGATCAGGCTTTAGTCGAGAGGGTACAGCAAGGGGACAAGACGGCGTTCGATGCGCTGGTGCGCAAGTACCAGCACAAGATCGTGAAGCTGATCGCTCGTTACGTGTCGGATCAGAGCGAGGCGATGGATGTTGCGCAGGAGACCTTCATCAAGGCCTATCGCGCACTGCCGGGCTTTCGCGGCGAGAGTGCCTTCTACACCTGGCTCTACCGGATCGCGATCAACACTGCCAAGAACCATCTGGTCGCCCAGGGGCGACGGCCGCCGGATTCGGACATCGATGCCGCCGATGCGGAGCAGTTCGATGGGCAGTCCGCGCTGAAGGAGTATGCTTCGCCCGAACGGATGGCCATGCGCGACGAGCTCGAGCGGGTCATCTATAAAGCGATCGAGGATCTACCCGAAGACTTGCGCACGGCCATCACGTTGCGGGAGCTCGAGGGAATGAGCTACGAGGAGATCGCCGAGACCATGGGCTGCCCGATCGGTACGGTGCGTTCACGCATCTTTCGCGCCCGGGAAGCCATCGACAACAAGTTGCGCCCCTTGTTGGACTAGCGGACGCGCTGCAGGCGTGGCACGCTGCAGGCTGGAGTAGGCTGATGAGCGAAGAAGCAGAAGAGCAACTCTCTGCCCTCATGGACGGTGAGCTGTCCGGCCCCGAGCAGAGACGGATCATCGAGCGCCTGGCGGGCGACAGGCACTTTGCAGAACGGTGGACCCGCTATCATCTGTTGCGGGACGTCCTGCGCAACAATCTCCCGCAGCGGCTCTCCGGCGACCTGGCCGAGCGCGTCGCCGCGCGGCTCGCGCAAGAGCCCATCGCCTTTGCGCCGCGGGCCGCGCGGCGCTGGCAGGGGCTTGCCAAGCAGGCGGCCGGTCTGGGCATCGCCGCCGCCATCGCCACCGTGGCCATCATCAGTGTCCCCTCAGTGCAACGCGCCCAGTCCGGGCCGGACGTGGTGGCGGACAATCTCGCCGGCACGCCGGGGGGCAGGGAGGCGGCCACGGTCAGCAGCACGGCGCCGGAGTCGGCGCCGCAGGCCTGGGGCCGGCGCGCGCTGGTGGTGGACTCGCAGTTCAGCGGCTATCTGCTCAATCACAACGAATACGCGGTCACCTCGGGCTTCCAGGGCACGCTGCCCTACATGCGCATCGTCGGTTCGCCCGCCATGCAGCCGCAGGGGACGCATGAGAACCGTTAAGCGGACGGGGGCCGGCTTCCTGTTGCTGATGTGTGTTGCCGCCGCGGCGCGGGCCGGCCAGATGGACGACGTGCAGGGCTGGCTCGAGAAGACCTTCCACGCCGCCCATACGCTGAGCTACGACGGCACCTTCGTCTACAGCCACGGTGACCAACTCGACGCCATGCGCGTCGATCCACGCCGCGAGCGAGGCCGGCGAACGCGAGCGGCTCGTCTCGCTGAGCGGGCCGGCCCGCGAGGTGCTGCGCGACGACAATGTCGTGACCTGCATACTCCCGGACAACCGCTCCGTGGTGGTCGGCAAGACGCGCGGCACGCGGCAGTTTCCGCCGCAGCTTTTCGGTGGACGTGCACAAGCTGGCCGGCTATTACGAGTTCGCCATGGGCGGCAGCGAGCGCGTGGCGGGACACGCGGCCCGGAAAATCCTCATCACGCCACGGGACGCGTTCCGCTACGGCTATCGCCTGTGGCTGGAGAAGGACAACGGCCTGCTCCTCAAGTCGGAGCTGCTCGACGAGAGCGGCGAGCCGGTCGAGCAGTTCATGTTCACGCACGTGGAGTTTCTCGACCAGGTGCCCGAATCGCTCCTCAAACCGGCCATCTCCGGCCAGGAGTACACCTGGTATCAGCCCACCGACCGCGCCGGAGCCCCGCCCGCCGCGGACACGGGCCGCTGGGAGGCGAGCGCATTGCCCGGGGGCTTCTCGCTGGTGCTGCAACGCACCGACAGCATGCCCACCGCCCGGGAGCCGGTCGAACACCTGGTGTTCTCCGATGGCCTGAGTTCGGTGTCGGTGTTCATCGAGCCGATCTCCGACAGCCGCCATCATCTGGAAGGCGGCTCACGGATGGGGGCGGTGAATGCCTTCGGGCGCCTGCTCGACGACCACCACATTACGGTGATGGGCGAGGTGCCCCAGGCCACGGTGCGCCGCATCGCCAATTCGCTCAAGCATCGGAGCAGCGGGTGATCGAAGAAAACGCCCAAGTGGTGCAGGCCGAGGGGGCGTTCGCCTGGGTGGAGACGCAGCGCCAGAGCGTGTGCGGCAGCTGTGCCGCGAGCAAGGGCTGCGGCACCTCGGCGCTGGAGCAGCTGCTCGGGCGCCGCACGGCCCGTTTGCGCGTGCTCAATCGCGCCGGGGCGGCTGTCGGCGACCGGGTGGTCATCGGTCTTCGCGAAGGGGCGCTGGTGCAGGGCTCGCTCGCCGTCTATCTGGTTCCGCTCCTGGCCCTGGGCGCATTCGCCATCCTCGGCGACACCCTCGCGGGACAGCTGGGATCGAGCGCGCGCGACCTCTATGCGCTTGCCTTCGGCGCCGTGGGATTCTTCCTCGGCGGGCTGTGGCTGCGCGGCTTCAGTCGCCGTATAGGCCGTGACCCGCGCTACCAGCCTGTTATACTGCGCCTTGAGCCGTCGATGCGGCGGGGGAGTCCGATCCCCGTGGCGTTTGCGGAGGCAAACCGGTCGTTGCAGCCTCACAGGTGAGTGGAATGAATCAGTTGTGGTCCGGGTGGCGGAATGTTTCGCTGCTGCCGTTGGTGCTGATGCTGGTCGCGGGCGTGGCCCAGGCGCGAGAGCTGCCCGATTTCACTCACCTCGTGGATCAGAACAGCGCCGCAGTGGTGAATATCAGCACCACCCAGAAGGTCAAGCGCCACCCCCAGCTCCCGCCCGGGCTCGACCTGCCCGACATTCCCGAGGACAGTCCGTGGGGCGAGTTGCTGCGCAAATTCTTCGATCAGGACGGCGAGGGCCCACCGCCGCGCGACTACCAGGCCGAATCGCTCGGGTCGGGCTGTATCATCGACCCGGCGGGCTTCGTGCTGACCAACTACCACGTCGTGAAGGATGCCGAGGAGATCATCGTGCGCCTGAACGACCGTCGCGAGCTGGTCGCCGACGTGGTGGGTTATGACGAGCGCAGCGACCTGGCCCTGCTCAAGATCAACGCCACCCATCTCCCGGTCGTGAAGATCGGCCGCTCCCGCGCGCTGAAGGTCGGCGAATGGGTGATGGCCATCGGGTCGCCGTTCGGTTTCGATCACTCGGTGTCGGTGGGGGTGGTCAGCGCCAAGGGGCGCAGCCTGCCCAGCGAGACCTACGTTCCGTTCATCCAGACCGATGTGGCGATCAATCCGGGCAACTCCGGCGGGCCGCTGATCAACCTGGACGGCGAGGTGGTCGGGATCAATTCCCAGATCTTCAGCCGCACCGGTGGTTTCATGGGCCTGTCCTTCGCCATCCCGATCGACGTGGCGATGGACGTAGTCAAGCAGCTCAAGAGCAAGGGTTACGTCTCGCGCGGGTGGCTCGGCATCCTCATTCAGGATGTCAACCGCGAGCTTGCCGAGTCCTTCGGCATGGACAAGCCGATGGGTGCGGTGGTCCTGCGGGTGCTGCCCGACAGCCCGGCCGCCAAGGCCGGCCTGAAGGTGGGCGACGTCGTGGTGCAGTTCAACGGCCATGACATTGAGTATTCCTCCGACCTGCCGGTCATCGTGGGGCAGGCGCCGGTGGGCAGCACGGGCAAGGTGAAGGCGATTCGCGACGGCAAGACGATCACGCTCCAGGTGCCGATCGAGGAACTCCCCGAAGAGGTGGACCTCGCCGGCGAGGCGCAGCCCGCCTCGCCCAGCGAAGAGGTGAAGGCCAACCGGCTGGGGCTGGCCGTGACGGACCTCAGTAGCGATGACCGCGGGCGCTACGGCATCGACAAGGGCGGGGTCCTGGTCAAGGATGTGGACAACGGGCCGGCCATGGATGCGGGCATCCGCGCGGGCGATGCCATCGTGATGTTCAATCGCAAGGACGTGAAGAACGCCGAGCAGCTCAGGAAGCTGATCGCCGACCTCCCGGCCGGCAAGGCCGTCCCCGTCCTCGTGCAACGTCCCAGCGGCCCGGTGTTTCTCGCCCTGAAGGTGCCCGAAGAGGGCTGAGCCGGGGCGGCCGCGATGCAGCTCACTGTCTATATCCGCACATATTGTCACCTGTGTGCGGACATGATCGCGGCCCTGGCGCCGTGGCAGGCGCGCTACGGGTTTGAGCTCGAAACACGCGACGTGGATAGCGATCCGGCCTGGGAGGCGGATTTCGGCGACAAGGTCCCCGTGCTGTGCGCAGGCGAGAGGGAGATCTGCCACTACTTCCTCGATGAGGCGGCGCTACGGGAGTATTTCAGCGCGCACTCCGATCGGGTAGAATCCCAGCCCTAGGCCGGTGTGGCGCACTGCCCGCCGGGCCCCACGCGTCCAAACGGTTGCAATCCAGGCGCACGGAAACGGCGCCTTTTTTTTGAGCATCCGAACAATCCACGCGGCAGCGAAACCCGGACGTCAGTGACCGATCTCCAGTACATCCGCAACTTTTCCATCATCGCGCATATCGACCACGGCAAGTCGACGCTCGCGGACCGGTTTATCCAGGTCTGCGGCGGCCTGGCCGACCGGGAGATGGCCGAGCAGGTCCTCGATTCGATGGACCTCGAGCGCGAGCGCGGCATTACCATCAAGGCGCAGAGCGTGACCCTGCGCTATGCGGCCCGCGACGGGCACAGCTACCTGCTCAACTTCATCGACACCCCCGGCCACGTGGACTTCTCCTACGAGGTGTCGCGCTCGCTGGCGGCCTGCGAGGGCGCACTGCTGGTGGTGGACGCCTCCCAGGGCGTGGAGGCACAGAGCGTCGCCAACTGCTACACGGCGATCGAGCAGGGCCTGGAGGTGTTGCCGGTGCTCAACAAGATCGATCTGCCGGCGGCGGACCCCGCGCGGGTGGCGGCGGAGATCGAGGACATCATCGGCATCGAGGCCACCGATGCACTGCGGGTCAGCGCCAAGAGCGGGGTCGGGCGTCGCCGAGCTTCTCGAGGAGCTGGTCGCACGCATCCCGCCGCCCGCAGGGCGAGCGCGAGGCGCCGCTGCAGGCGCTCATCATCGACTCGTGGTTCGACAACTATCTGGGGGTCGTCTCGCTGGTGCGCGTGATGCACGGCCGCCTCGCGCCGAAGCAGAAAGTCACCATCATGTCGACCGGCCGCAGCTATCAGGTCGACAAGGTCGGCTTCTTCAGCCCCAAGCCGGTCGACAGCGACGCGCTTATGGCCGGCGAGGTCGGCTTCGTCATCTGCGGCATCAAGGAGATCGACGGCGCCCCCGTCGGCGACACCATCACCGAGACCGCCCGTCCGGCGGCAAAGCCGCTGCCCGGCTTCAAGAACGTGCAGCCGCGGGTGTTCGCCGGTCTGTTCCCGGTCGATGCGGACGAGTACGAGGGCCTGCGCGAGGCGCTCGCCAAGCTGCGCCTGAACGATGCGGCGCTGTTCTATGAGCCGGAGACGTCCGAGGCGCTCGGCTTCGGGTTCCGCTGCGGCTTTCTCGGCATGCTGCACATGGAGATCGTGCAGGAGCGGCTCGAGCGCGAGTACGACCTCAACCTCATCACCACCGCGCCGACGGTCATCTATGAGGTGCTCACCACCGGCGGGCGAGACGCGCTACGTCGACAACCCCTCCAAGCTGCCGGCGGCCAATGAGATCGAGGAGATCCGCGAGCCCATCATCACGGCGAACATCCTCACGCCGCAGGACTATATCGGCAACGTCATCACGCTCTGCGTGGAGAAGCGCGGCGTGCAGAAGCGGATGCATTACACGGGCAGCCAGGTCGCGCTCACCTATGAGCTGCCGCTCAGCGAGGTGGTGCTGGATTTCTTCGATCGCCTCAAGTCGGTCAGCCGGGGCTTCGCTTCGCTGGACTACGACTTCTCCGCGTTTCCAGGCGGCCGACCTGGTCAAGCTGGACGTGCTGATCAACGGCGATCGAGTCGACGCGCTGTCCAATATCGTGCACCGGGACCACTCCCAGAGCCGCGGGCGGCAGCTGGCCGAGAGCATGAAGGAGATCATCCCGCGGCAGATGTTCGAGGTCGCGATTCAGGCGGCGATCGGCTCGAAGGTCGTCGCGCGTACCAACGTCAAGGCCTTGCGCAAGAACGTCACCGCCAAATGCTATGGCGGGGATATCACGCGCAAGCGCAAACTCCTGGAAAAACAGAAAGCCGGTAAGAGGCGCATGAAGCAGCTCGGCAAGGTCGAGATCCCGCAGGAGGCGTTTCTGGCCGTGTTGCACGTGGGGAAAGACAAATGAATTTCGATTTTGCGCTGCTGCTGGTTCTCGGGGTGCTGCTCACCGGGGTGATCTGGGCGCTCGATGCCTGGCTGTTCGCACCGCGCCGTCGGCACGCGATGGAGACGGCCGGCGGCGGCGGGGCCGAGGCCCCCCCCGAGCCGGTCAGGGAGCCGGTGCTGGTCGAGTATGCCCGCTCCTTCTTCCCCGTGCTGCTGATCGTGCTGCTGTTGCGCTCCTTCCTGGTCGAGCCGTTTCGCATCCCTTCGGGCTCGATGATCCCGACCCTGCTGGTGGGCGATTTCATTCTTGTGAACAAGTTCGCCTACGGCATTCGTCTGCCGGTGCTCAATACCAAGGTGGTCCCCATCGGGGAGCCCAAGCGCGGGGACGTTGCGGTGTTTCGCTATCCGGAGAACCCCTCGCTGGATTACATCAAGCGGATCGTGGGGTTGCCCGGTGACACGATTGCGTACTACAACAAGACCGTCTACGTGAACGGCAAGCCGGTGGCGCAGCAGGTGGCAGGCACGTACGGCGATGGCCCCGGCAGCAGCATGTACAGCCTGCGCCTGGAGAAGCTGGGCAAGGTGGAGCACCCGATCCTGATCAACACGGCGGCGCCGACGATTAACATGTCGCCCATCACCGTGCCCAAGGGCATGTACTTCGCGATGGGTGACAACCGCGACAACAGTCGCGACAGCCGGTCCTGGGGATTCGTCCCGGAAGCGAACCTCGTGGGCGAGGCCTTTCTTATCTGGATGAACTGGGACAGCGATACGGACGGGGTGACCTGGAGCCGCATTGGGAACGTGATCCGATAACGAGAAAACGAGGAGGGATCAAGCATGAGCACGCCTTGCCGCCAGAGGGGGATGACCTTGGTGGGGTGGATGTTCACCCTGGCATTGATTGGCTTTGCGGTGATGCTGGCGATCAAACTGGTACCGGTGTACGTCGATGGCTACAAGGTGTCTTCCTCCATGGACTCCCTGCGTACGGACACCGCCTCGGTCGCCGACGCCTCGGACCTGCGTCGTCGCCTCCTCAAACGCCTCGACATCAACATGGTCAGCGACGTGAAGCCGCAGGACATCTCCATCGAGCGGCTCGGCAACGCGCTCGCGCTGAACGTGAACTACGAGGTGCGCGAGCACCTGTTCGGAAATCTCGATCTCGTCGTGAGCTTCGACAAGACCACCGAGGTGCCGGTGCGGCCATGAAGGACCCGGAGCGGCTCTGCGCAGCGCTCGATTATCGCTTCGCCGACCCGGCGCTCCTGGAGCGCGCCCTCACGCATCGCAGCGCCGCCGGCCCCAACAACGAGCGGCTCGAGTTCCTGGGCGACTCGGTGCTGAACTTCCTCATCGCCAGCGCCCTGTATGAGCGCCACCCGCATGCCAGCGAGGGCACCCTCAGCCGCATGCGCGCCGCCCTGGTGCGCGGCGAGACGCTGGCGGAGATTGCCCGTGAGATCGAGCTGGGCGAGTATCTGCGGCTGGGCTCGGGCGAGCTCAAGAGCGGCGGATACCGGCGTACCTCGATCCTCGCCGATGCCCTGGAAGCGGTGATCGGGGCGGTCCACCAGGACGGCGGTATCGAGGCGGTGCAGGCGCTGGTGCTGCGCTTTTTCGCCGCGCGCCTCGATTCGAACGCCCCGGGGGTATCGCTCAAGGACCCCAAGACCCGCCTGCAGGAATACCTCCAGGGCCGGGCGCTGCCCTTGCCCAGCTACGAGGTGGTGGCGGTGGTGGGCCAGAGCCATAGCCAGACCTTTACCGTACAGTGCCGCGTCGCCGGGTTGGACGAGCCGAGCGTGGGCGAGGGCGGCAGCCGCCGCAAGGCGGAGCAGAGCGCGGCGCAGCGCGCCTTGGAGCGCTTTCAACGATGAGCGAACAATTTCGCAGCGGCTACATTGCCCTGGTCGGCCGTCCCAACGTGGGCAAGTCCACGCTGCTCAATCACCTGCTCGGGCAGAAGCTGAGCATCACCTCCCGCAAGCCGCAGACCACCCGTTACACGCTGCTCGGCATCAAGACCACCGCCGATACGCAGTACGTGTTCGTGGATACCCCGGGGCTGCACGAGAATGCGCGCACCGCCATGAACCGCGCGATGAATCGGGCTGCAAGCGGTGTGCTCGCCGACGTGGACGTGATCGTGTTCCTGATCGAGGCCCTGCACTGGACCCGCGAGGACGAGTTGGTGCTGCAAAGGCTCGCCCAGGCCCGCGCGCCGGTGGTGGCGGCGGTGAGCAAAGTGGACAAGGTCAAGGACAAGGCGCGGCTGCTGCCGTTTCTCGCAGAGCTGTCGCAACGCGCCGACTTTGCCGCGGTCGTGCCGCTCTCGGCCCTGCGCAACACCAATCTCTCCGCGCTCGAGGAGGCCGTGCGTGCGCATCTGCCCAGCGGGGGCCCGCACTTCGGCGAGGACCAGATCACCGATCGCAGCACGCGCTTTCTGGCGGCGGAGATCATTCGTGAGAAGCTCATGCGCAAGCTCGGCCAGGAGGTGCCCTACGACCTGGCCGTCGAAATCGAGTCCTACCGCGAAGAGGGGCAGCTCACGCGCATCGACGCCGTCGTCTGGGTGTCGCGTCCCAACCAGAAGGCCATCGTCATCGGCAAGGGCGGTGAGCGTATGAAGAGCGTCGGGCAGGAGGCGCGCGAGGATATCGAGGCGCTGATCGAGGGCAAGGTGTTCCTCAACCTCTGGGTCAAGGTCAAGGAAGGCTGGGCCGATGACGAGCGCGCCCTGCGCAGCCTTGGGTACAGCGGTGACGAATAGCGTGCGCGTGGCGCTGGCGCCCGCCTACGTCCTGCACCGCAAGCCGTTTCGAAACACCAGCGCCTTGCTGGAGGTCTTCAGCCGCGAGCATGGCCGCCTCGGCCTGGTCGCGCGCGGCGTATCTCGGCGCGGTTCGCGCTGGCAGGCGTTGCTGCAGCCTTTCGTGCCGTTGCTGCTCTCCTGGCAGGGACGCGGCGAGCTCTACAGTCTGGTCGGCGCCGAGCCCGCCGGGCGGGCCCGCTTTCTCCCCGGGCGGGAGGTGCTGAGCGGCTTCTATATGAATGAGCTGCTGCTGCGCCTGACCCAGCGGCTCGATCCGCACGCGGGGATCTTCGAGCTGTACGCGCAGGCGCTGGCGGCGCTGCCCGGCGGCGAGCACGAGGTGATCCTGCGGGTCTTCGAGCGCGG
The DNA here is from genome assembly GCA_963779865.1 of uncultured Gammaproteobacteria bacterium. Taxonomy (GTDB): domain Bacteria; phylum Pseudomonadota; class Gammaproteobacteria; order CAVZZX01; family CAVZZX01; genus CAVZZX01. Next base: position 553,118 of record CAVZZX010000003.1, read on the forward strand.
GCTGCTCGAGGAACTGGGCTACGGGCTGCCGCTCGCGCAGGAGGCCGGCAGCGACCGCCCGGTGCAGCCCGACGCCTGGTACCGCTATGCGGTCGAACGTGGGCCCGAGCCCTGCGGGGGGCCGGAGGCGGGCGCCGTGCGGGGCGCAACCCTGCTGGGCCTGGCCGAGGGCGAGCTGAACTCGGCGCAGGCGCGTCGCGAAGCGAAGCACCTGATGCGCGCGGTACTCGACTTCTATCTTGGGGATTGGCCGCTCAAGACGCGCAGCATGCACTGGCGGCGCGAAGAGCACTGAACATGGCCACGGCGAACGGGGAGCAAGCGATGGGTGAGCATGCGGGCATTCTGCTCGGAGTGAACATCGACCATGTGGCGACCCTGCGGCAGTCGCGCGGGACGCGCTACCCGGAGCCGCTGCATGCGGCGATGCTGGCGGAGGCGGCCGGGGCCGACGCCATCACCCTGCACCTGCGCGAGGATCGGCGCCACATTCAGGAGCGTGACGTCCACATGCTCAAGGACATGCTGCAAACGCGCATGAACCTGGAGATGGCGGTCACCGAGGAGATGCTCACCATCGCCGAGGACGTGCGTCCCGAGGACTGTTGCCTGGTCCCCGAGCGCCGCGAGGAGCTCACGACCGAGGGCGGCCTGGACGTGGCGGGCCAGCAGGCGCGCGTGGGCGAGGCCTGCGCCCGGCTTGCCGCTGCCGGGGTGCGGGTGTCGCTGTTCATCGACCCGGAGCCGGAGCAGGTGGCGGCCGCGGCCGAATGCGGTGCCCCCGTGATCGAGCTGCACACGGGGGCCTATGCGGATGCCCCCGACCCTCGGGCAGCGCAAGGAGAGTTCACACGCCTGGTCCGCGCCCTGGAAGCGGGCATCGACGCCGGTCTGCAGGTGAACGCCGGGCACGGACTGCACTACCACAATGTCCAGGACGTGGCCGCGCTACGCGGAATCCGGGAGCTGAACATTGGCCACGCCATCATCGCGCGCAGCATCTTCAGCGGCCTGCACGCGGCCGTGGCCGAAATGAAGCGGCTCATGCTCGAGGCGCGGCGCGGGTGATCTATTCATGATCTACGGCGTGGGCACCGATATCGTGCGGGTCGCACGCATGCAGGAGAACCTCGAACGCTTCGGCGAACGCTTCGCGCGCCGCATTCTCGCCGCGGGGGAGTGGGACGGCTTTCAGCGTGCGGTGCATCCGCCGCGCTTCCTGGCGAAGCGTTTCGCCGCGAAGGAGGCAACGGTGAAGGCCTTTGGCACGGGCTTCCGCGATGGCTTGGCCCTTGCGCAGATCGCCGTGGGTCACGACGCACTGGGCCGCCCCGTGCTGGAGTTCACCGGTCGCGCCGCGGAGTTCGTTCGGGAGGTCGGCATCGGCGAGTGTCACCTGAGCATCGCCGACGAGGATGCGTACGCGGTCGCCTTCGTGACCCTCGAGCGGGCTTGAGCCGCGCGCCGTGCCGGCGCGCCTCGCAACTGCCGCATTCGCCGGCGCGCTGAGCGCCGGCGGCAAGCTCAGCGACGCCCCTCGGCATGGGCCTGGAGCATGGCCGCGACCACGCTTCCGAGCTGTTCGATCTCCGGCTCAATCAGCAGCGGCTCCCCCGTCTCGATGGCCTCCTCGAGAAGCTGTGCCGCGTGCTTGAGGGCCGGCACGCCGCAGTAGGCGGTCGAGCCGCGCAGCAGGTGGGCGGCATCCCATAAGCGCTCCAGGTCCCGTGTCCCCCAGGCCGAGAGCACCGCCTCGTGTTGGGGCTGCAGCTCGCGCATGAGCATCATGAAGAGCTCCTCGGCGAGACTGCTGCTGTCGCCGGCGAGCCGTACGCTCAGATCCCAGTCCAGCAGCGGCTCGTCATGCCGAATCGGTGTTGTATACGCCATCGTCCCTCCCTACGTTCCGGCGCCCGTCCTCGCCCCGGTATTGGGCCAGCGCCTGGGGCAGCGGCATCGGCTCGGCGAGAGCGTGCCCCTGAGCGAAGTCCACGCCGCAATCGCGCATGTGCTCCAGGATCGCCTCGCTCTCCACGAATTCGGCGATGGTGTCCAGGCCCATCACGTGGCCGATGTTGTTGATGGCCACAATCATCGCACGGTTGAGGGGGTTGGTCGTGACGTCCTTCACAAAGTGACCGTCGATCTTGATGAAGTCGACCGGGAGGTTTTGCAGGTAGCCGAAGGAGCTCAGGCCGCTTCCGAAATCGTCCAGTGCAAAGCGGCAACCCATGCCCTTGAGCGTGGTCATGAAATGCACCGCACCGCTCAGGTTGGCGATGGCCGCGGTTTCGGTGATCTCGAAGGTGATGCTCGCGGGCTCGATGCCGTGGGTCTCGAACTCCCCGACCACGAAATCGAGAAACTGTTCGTCGCCCAACGACTGTCCGGAGAGATTGACGTTGAACGCGCAGCCGCCGTGCAGGGCGGCCAGACCCGCGCGCTGCAGCGCACGAAAAGCGGCCGCAATCACCCAGCGATCGAGCGCAGGCATGAGCTGGTAGCGTTCGGCAGCCGGAATGAAGGCCATCGGCGGCACCAGCGCGCCGTCCTCGTCGACCATGCGCACGAGAACCTCGAAGTGCTGGCGGTGGCGCGCCTTAGTCTCGGCACCGATGGGCACGATGGGTTGGGCATAGAGGCAGAAGCGATCCGTGGCGAGCGAGCGCTGGATGCGCTGCACCCACTGCATCTCGCCGTGGCGCTGCGCCACGGCGAGGTCATCGGCCTGGTAGAGGTGGAGCCGGTTGCGGCCGTGGTCCTTGGCCACGTAGCAGGCCGAGTCGGCAGCGCTCAGCACGTCGGCGAGATTGCCCGCCTCGCGGTCGATGGCCACCGCGCCGATGCTCACGCCCACCTCGAAGGTGTAGGCGCCCCAGGAGAAGCGGAATTCGCGCGCAGCCTCGCGCAGCGCTTCGGCAATGCCCAGCCCCGTCTCGGCATCGCAGTCGCGCAGGATGACGCCGAACTCGTCGCCGCCCAGCCGGGCAAGAATGTCACTGCTGCGCACCCGGGCGCTCAGCCGAAAGGCCAGTTGCCGCAGCAGCTCGTCGCCGGCGGCATGCCCGCAGGTGTCATTGACCACCTTGAACTGATCGAGATCGATATAGCAGAGCAGATGCTGCTCGTGTGCGGCGGCGCGGTTCAGCAGCTCACGCAGCCGCAACTCGAAGGCGCGTCGGTTGATGAGGCCAGTGAGCTCGTCGTGGGTCGCCTGGTAGCTGAGCAGGTCGGCCATGCGCTTGATTTCGGTAAAGTCCCGGAACACCAGCACGGCGCCGATGATCCGTCCCTGGCGATTGCGGATGGGGGAGGCGGTATCCTGCACCGCGAAACTGCTCCCGTCGCGGCGCCGCATGACGCAGCCGGAGTCGTGGCGGACGATCTCACCCGCCTGCAGGCAGCGCTCCAGGGGATACGGGCGCGCCGTTTCCTCCTCGGTGCGCGCGATACGCACCACCTCGCCCAGGGCGCGCGCCTCGGCATTCTGGCGACGCCAGCCGATCAGCTGCTCGGCTTGCGGGTTGAGGTAGGTGATACGGCCCTGGGCATCGGTGGTGACGACCCCTTCGCCGATGGACTCCAGGGTCACCTGTGCCTTGATCTGTTCCAGGTACAAGGCGTCCGCGGCGCGCAGCCGTTCGCGCTCACGGGCCTCCTCCAGGGCACTCGCCATGTCGTTGATGCCGCGTTCGAGCACGCCGATCTCGCCGCCGGAGTGTGCCGCGGTGCGATACCCCAGCGCCCCCTTCTTGATTGCCCGCACCGCATTGGTGAGCTCGAGCACCGGGACCGAAACGGTGCGCGACATGCGCACGGCGAACAGGGCGGTCGCGCTCACCGCCAGCAGGGTGATCAGCAGCCCTTGGAGCAACACGCCCGCCTGGCGGGCCGCGGTCTCGGCCGCCGACAAGGCGACGTGGACGCGGCCAAGCGGCGCCGCGCCGGCGGCGCGCGCAGCCTGTTCGGAGGGCAGGTCGCCGACACTCACCGGGGTGAGAAACACCGGCGCACTGAAGGTGGGCGTGTCCGTCGCCTCGCTCGCCTGCGGGGTACCGTCGGCGGGGGCGTGGGCATCCGCCACGGTCTTTCCATCGCGGTCGACGATCCACACGCGCAGCACGTCGCGCTCCTGCGCGGCGCCATTTGCCAGCGATTGCAGCTCGTGCCGATTGCCGGCGAACAGCCCGTATTCGCAGGCGGGCGCAAGATGGCTGGCAATGCCCTGGCCGCGGGTGATGAGGTCCTGTTGGATCTCGTTGACGCGTCGCCAGATGAAATGGCTCGACAGGACCAAGGCCGTGATCACCAGCGGCAGCAGGCTGATCACCAGCACGCGATTGCGGATGCCGAGCCTATTCATGCCCGGTCTCGGCGGCTGGCGCACCCCGCAAGCGGCGCTGTACATCCGCCGCCCCGACGAGCGGCAGGTCCAGCGAACGGGCCACGTGCGCGTTGGTGTCCACTTCGAAATCCCGCGGGTGATCGGGGCTCGGAAGGCCCCGTTCCGGGGCGGCGAGATAGCGGGCCAGCAGCGCGCCCACTTCGCTGCCGAGACGGCGCGGGCTGGTGTAGAGCGCATAGGCCGCGCCGGCACGCAACAGCCCCTCGGAATAGGCAAACACCGGCACGCGATAGCGGTAGGTCGTGAGCAGCACGTTCTGCACCGTGTTGCGATTGAACACCTCCGCGTCAGGCAGAGCCAGCAGGGCGTCGGCGTCGGGCAGGGCGCGGCGCAGGGCGGGCACCAGGTCGTCCGGACGCGTGATCCCCTCCAGAACGAGGGTGAACCCGGCCCGGGCGGCGGCCTCGAACAGCGCGCCCACCTCCGCATGACTGCTCGGCCCCGCCAGCACGGCGAGCCGCTGCGCCTGCGGGAGTGCCGCGCGGACCAGCGCGAGTTGGCGGGCGAACGGTTGGTCGAGAAACATCGCGGTATAGTCGTGGCCCGCCTGCCCCAGTGTGTAATGCCGGCGCAGTTGCTCCAGCGCGGTGCGCGGCAACATGGTGTAGATCGTGGGGCCGCCGGTGGGGTGGGAGGCCACCGCACGAGCGGCGCCGACACCGGCGGCAACCACGATCGAGCGCGGGCTGCGCTCGAGGCCAGCGACGGCCTCCAGCCCGATGCGGCGCACGTGCAGCGGGGGATCCAGTGCCTCCAGCGCAGAACGCAGCCCGGCGGCGAATTCCAGGTAGGGAACGCTCTGAGCGCTCACCACCAGCCGCACCTCCGGGGCCGGGTGCACGGGGGCGGCGGCACAGGCGGTACTCGCCAGCCAGAGGATGCACAGCCAGCGACGGGCGGCGCTCATCGCTGCGCGACCCGCCATGATGTGCGATCAAGACCCATCCGGGGCTCCTCACTCACAGCTCGAGCTTCAGGGACACGTAGGCACGGCTCTCCATCACGTTGGCCAGCTTCAGCCCCTGGGTTTTGCCGCCGAGCCCCTGAAACACGATCGCGTACTCGCCGCGGCTGCCCGCGTAGGTGAAACGGCGGGCCAGGCGCAGGTCCGTGCGCCGGAAGGGGCCGCGCTCGAGCACGCTCTCCCAGGCGTGCGTATCGCCGGCGTAGTAGACGGCGAGGCTGCCGGTCACGTCGCGGGTGAACGCGTGGATGCCCAGCAGACTGAGCTGATTGTATGGTGCGCTCAGGTTGTACTCGACCTGCTGGGTGTTGCTGGTGGCATGGATGTCCGTGTACGCATAGGCGAGATAGAGTCGGTCGCGCGGGTTCGGGCGGTAGTCCACCGTGGCCTCGAAACCCTGGATGCGCGCGTGGTCGTAGTTGTCCAGCACCTTCGCCTTCTGATCGTAAGGGTCGGGGAAGCCCCACTGGGTCTTGTACGAAATCAGCCCCTCGACGTCCTCGTGGTAGAGCTTGAGATCGAGGGTGATCCCCGAGGCCGGGAAACGGCCCAGGTAGCCGAGCTCCGTCGCCACGATAGTTTCCGGATCCAGACCGCCCGCGCTGTAGAGCTGCTGGTCGTAGAACGAGGGGGTGACATAGATCCGCTGACTGGCGCGATCCTCGAGCAGCACCGGGGTACGCACGGCGCGCGACACCGCGGCGCGGAAGGTGTGATTGCGGGTGACATGGAAATTCACCGCGAGACGGGGCGAGACGTCGGTGCCGCTGAGATCGGTTTGCTCGATCATCGCCCCGGCGTGGCCGAGCACGCGCGGCGTGATGGACCACTCCGCGTTGGCGAAGGCGCGGTAGGAACGGTTGTCCAGGCTGCGGTCGGTGTCGAAGTAGCCCGGAGAGCGCACCCGGTCGAGGCGGGCCCCGGCCCCCCACACCGCGCGCACACGGGCGCTGGGGCTGAAGATCCGTTGCAGTTCGAGGTCGTAGCGCTCCGCCTCGATGGTGTAGCTCAGCGGGATACGCACCGGCGTGGGCAGCAGCGGGCGCAGGTCCAGCGGCGCGGACTGCAATTCGTCCGCGGTATCGTGATAGTCGTGGTAGAACTGCAGGCTCCACTCATCGTCCTGCGTGCGCGTGCGGGTCCAACGCACCTGCTGAAAATGGCTCTCCGCGCCTTGCGCGTGGGGCGGGTAGATGGCTGCGGCCAGGCCGCCGAAGTCCGTGTCCTCCTGGGCGCGGCCGCCTGCATAGCCAAGCTCCACCAACAGCGCATCGGTCAGGTTCAGGCGATAGTCGGCGCGGCCGTTCAGCGAATGGATGTACTTGCTGTCATGGCGTGTGGCGAACCCGCCGTCGGAGTGATAGCCGATGGTGAAGCGCCAGTCCAGCGCGCCTTCATTGCCGCCGTGGCGGAGCACGGCGCGGCGCAGCTGATTGCCGCCGATGCTCAGCTTGGCCATGGTGCCGCGGTCCAGGGCGGCATGACGGGTGATGATGCTGATGATGCCGAAGAAGGCGTTGGTCCCGTAGGTGGCGGTGTTCGGGCCCCGAATCACCTCGATGCGCTCGATGTCCTCCAGCGCCAGCGGCAGGTCGGTCCAGTTCACCCCGCCGAAGGCCGGCGTATAGATGGAGCGGCCGTCCACCAGCACCTGCATGCGCCGCGAGAACTGCTCCTCCAGCATGTGATAGCCGACCGCCGCGGTGTGGCCGTTCTGGTAGCCGACCTGGAAGCCGGGCACCAGCCGGAACAGCTCGGGAAGGTCGGTCGCGCCCGAGGCCTCGATCATCTGCCGGTCGATGATGGTGACGGCCACCGGCGAGTCGGACTTTGACTGGCTGAGCCGGGTGGCCGACAGGACCACCGGAAAGCTGTCGAGGAAGGGCTGCTCGGACGGCGGTGCGGGATCATCCGCCAGGGCCGGCGCGGCGTTGAGCCCGAGAAGGAGAACACCGGCTGCAAGCCCTCGCGCCAGCGCTCCGGGGCCGCGCATGTTCATGGTCGGTCCATGCCGTCGTCGCAAGCGATGTTCTTGTGGTTGTCGGCCGCGCTGTCCCGCGGTTGACCGCGCCTCGTCCCCGACGGGCGAATTCAAGGCGGCGGCAGCCGGCTCAAAGCTACCACAGCGACCCTGCCCCGCCAAATTCGACTCCCGCCAGCGGCGGCGGTAAACTTCGGCGATGGCCTTTTCCACCATCGAACAGTTCATCGGCAACACGCCCTTGGTGCGCCTGCAGCGGCTCGCGCCGGCGGGTGGCAACGCCGTGCTGGTCAAGCTCGAGGGCAACAATCCGGCCGGCTCGGTCAAGGATCGCCCCGCCATGAGCATGATCCGCCACGCCGAGGCGCGCGGGGAGATCGCCCCCGGGGACACCCTGATCGAGGCGACCAGCGGCAACACCGGCATCGCCCTCGCCATGGCGGCGGCGATCCGCGGCTTTCCCATGATCCTGATCATGCCGGAGAACATGAGCGTGGAGCGCCGCGCCGTAATGCGCGCCTACGGCGCGGAGATCATTCTCGTCAGCCGCGCGCAGGGCATGGAGGGCGCCCGCGATCTCGCTCAGCGCATGCAGGAAGAGGGCAAGGGGCGCGTGCTCGATCAGTTCTCGAACCCGGACAATTCCCTCGCCCACTACGAGAGCACCGGCCCGGAGATCTGGCGTGACACCGACGGCGGGCTCACCCATTTCGTCAGCGCCATGGGCACGACCGGAACCATCATGGGCACCTCGCGCTACCTGAAGGAGCGCAACCCGCACATCGAGGTGGTCGGCGTGCAGCCGGGGGAGGGTGCGAGCATTCCCGGCATCCGGCGCTGGAGCGCCGAATACCTGCCGCGCATCTTCGAGCCGGCGCGGGTGGACCGCATCATCGACGTTACGCAGCGCGAAGCCGAGGACACCACGCGGGCCCTGGCCGCGCGCGAGGGGATCTTCTGCGGCATCTCCTCGGGCGGGGCGGTGGCCGCGGCCCTGAAGCTGTCCGCGAGCGTCGAGCAGGCCACCATCGTCGCCATCATCTGCGATCGCGGGGACCGTTACCTGTCCACGGGCGTGTTTCCCGCCGAATAGAACAAGCGCTTCACACACCGCACCCATGAATATCTTCGTTTTCGACATCGAGACGGTGCCGGACGTCGACAGCGGCCGCCGGCTCTACAAGCTCGAGGGGCTCTCCGACGTCGAGGTGGCCAATGTCATGTTCCACCGGCGGCGGCAGGAGAACGGTACCGAGTTTTTGCGCCACTATCTGCATCGGGTGGTCGCCATCTCGGCGGTGCTGCGCAGCCGCGATCAGCTCAAGGTCTGGTCGCTCGGCGCCCCGGAGGCGCCCGAGAAGGAACTCATCGAACGCTTCTTTGCCGGCGTGGACAAATTCACCCCCACGCTGGTGTCCTGGAATGGCCGCGGCTTCGACCTGCCCGTGCTCCACTATCGCTCGCTGCTGCATGGCGTGGCGGCGCCACGCTACTGGGAAACCGGCGATGGCGACAGCACGTTTCGCTTCAACAACTATCTCAACCGCTTCCATCAGCGCCATACCGATCTGATGGACGTGGTGGCCGGCTACGAGGGGCGCTGTACCGCGCCACTGGACGAGATCGCCACCCTGCTGGGCTTCCCCGGCAAGATGGGCATGAGCGGCGGCCAGGTCTGGGACAGCTTCTGTGCGGGCGACATCGCGGGCATCCGCAACTACTGCGAGACGGATGTGCTCAACACCTATCTGGTGTTTCTGCGCTTTCAGATGGTGCGCGGGATACTCAGCGCCCGCGAGTACGAGGACGAGTGCGCCCTGGTGCGTTCCAGCCTCGCCGAGGACGGCCGACCCCACCTGCAGGAATTCCTCGCCGCCTGGGGCGCATGAGCCGGGCCGTGTGCCCTGGCGCTGCTCGCCCCTTCTCCATCCCAACAGCCAGCTCCGACTTCCGCACCCCATGGCACGACGACGCAATCGAGTCCCCCAAGGCCGCTTTCAGGCGCACGTCGAGGACCTCACGCACGAAGGGCGCGGTGTGGCGCGCATGGACGGCAAGACCGTGTTCATCGACGGCGCGCTGGCCGGCGAGGACGTGCTGTTCGAATACACCCGCACGCGCCGCAGTTACGACGAGGGGCGTGTGGCCGAAGTGAACGCCGCCTCCCGGGATCGCGTGGCGCCGCGCTGTGCGCACTTTGGCGTCTGCGGCGGCTGCAGCCTGCAACACCTGGACAGCGCCGCGCAGCTGCGCGTGAAGCAGCAGGTGCTGCTCGACAACCTGCAGCGCATCGGCCACGTGCAGCCGGGCGAGGTCTTCGAGCCGCTGCGCGGGCCGGTCTGGGGCTATCGCCGCAAGGCGCGCCTGGGGGTGCGTTTTGTGCCCAAGAAGGAGCGGGTACTGGTGGGCTTTCGCGAGCGCGGCAAGCCCTACGTCGCCGACCTGGCACGCTGCGAGGTGCTGGACGCGCGCGTGGGCGCGCGCCTCCAGGACCTGGCGGTGCTCATCCAGGGGCTGTCCTGCTATGACCGCATCGCCCAGATCGAGGTCGCGGCCGGCGACGCTGCGGTGGCGCTCGTGCTGCGCAACCTCGCGCCGCTCACCGAGGCGGACCGCGAGCGGCTGGTGCACTTCGCCCAGGACTCGGGCCTGCACGTCTGGCTGCAGCCGGGGGCGGAGGACACCGCCCACCCGCTCTGGCCTCTCGACTCAGCGCTGAGCTACCGGCTTGCCGAGCACCAGGTCGAGCTTGCCTTCCTGCCCACCGACTTCACCCAGGTGAACGCGGACATCAACCGGGCCATGGTCGAGCGCGCACTGGCGCTGCTGGAGCCCGTTGCGGCCGATCGGGTCCTGGAGCTGTTCAGCGGCCTGGGGAACTTCACCCTGCCGCTGGCCCGGCACGTGGGGGAGGTGGTGGCCGTGGAGGGCGAGGCGGGGCTGGTGGAACGCGCCCGCCAGAATGCGCGTCGCAACGGCATCGATAACGTGCATCATTACGTCGCCAACCTTGCCCAGGACGTCGGCGGCGCGCCCTGGCTGCGCGGCCAGCACTACGACAAGGTGCTGCTCGACCCGCCCCGCACCGGGGCGGCGGAGATGCTGGCGCACATCGCCGCCAGCGGCGCGCGGCGCATCGTGTACGTGGCCTGCGGGCCGGCCACGCTGGCGCGCGACGCCGGGGAGCTGGTGCATCGCCACGGCTACCGCCTCGCCGGGGCGGGCGTGATGGACATGTTCCCCCACACCGCCCACGTGGAGTCGATCGCCCTGTTTGTGCGGCCCTCCTGAGCGGCCCTCGTGCCGCGCGGGCGCGCCCTCAATCGGCGATGCGCAGCGCCACTTTGCCCGCGGGATGCGGACGTTCCAGGTAGGCGTGGGCCTCGGCAGCGCGCTCCAGCGGGAAGCTTTCATGCAGCTCCACTCGCAGCTCGCCGCGGTCGATGAGCTCGGCGCCGGTTGCCAGGATCCCGGCGTGCCGGCGCAGTCCGTCCTCGATACCGAACAGCATGGGCGAGAGCATCAGCTCGAACCCGAGCCGCAGGTTACGTTGCCGGGCCTCGCTCCAGTCGATGTCCGGCGCCGGCTGCAACAGGGTCACCAGCTCGCCGTAATGTCGAACGGCCGCCAGGCTCCGGGCGAGCGTCTCGCCGCCCACCGTATCGAGCGCCACGTCCACCCCGGCCGGTGCCCACGCCAGGGTGGCGAGGGCGAAGTCTTGCTCCCGGTGGAGGATGACCTCGTCGGCGCCCAGGGCACGCACGAATTCGGCCTTCTCGGGGCTGCCAACGGTGGTGATGACCTGGCAACCGGCGCGCTTGGCGAGTTGAATCGCCAGGTGCCCGACCCCGCCAGCCCCCGCGTGGACCAGGACGCGATTGCCCTGGGCGATGCGCGCCCGCTCATGCAGGGCCTCCCAGGCGGTGATCAGCACCAGCGGGACCGCCGCCGCGTGGACGAAGTCCAGGCTGGCCGGCTTGGCTGCGACGTAGGCCTCATCGACCACGGCGTACTCGGCATAGGTGCCCGCCGCGGCGCCGATGCCCCCGTGACAGAAGTACACCGCGTCCCCGGGGCGGAAGCGGGTGACGCCGCTGCCGGCGCGCTCCACCACACCCGCCCCGTCGCAGCCGAGAATGGCCGGCAGGCGGTCGGGGAAGAAGGTCCCCTTGCTGCGCAACTTGGTGTCCACCGGGTTGACCCCGGCGGCGTGCAGGCGGATGCGCAGGTCGTGGGGGCCGCTGATGTCCGGTGCCTCGACGTCCTCCAGACGCAAGACCGACGGCGGCCCCGGCTCGTGCATGAGGATCGCTTTCATGGCCTGGTCCTTCTCCTTACAATGCATGCGTTGGAGCAGTTCTGTTGCCACCCAAGCATAGATGACGCCGCCATGGGCACTGAGATCGAACGCAAGTTCCTGGTCCGCAACGAGCGCTGGCGGGAGGCCGCCGACGCCGGCACGCGCTACCGTCAGGGCTATCTGATCGGCAGCGCGCGCGCCTCGGTGCGGGTGCGTATCGAAGGCGAGGTGGCACGCCTCAACATTAAGAGCGCGACCCTCGGCGTGCGCCGCAGCGAGTACGAATACCCGATCCCCGTGGCCGACGCCGAAGAGCTGCTCGAGACGCTCTGCGAGCAGCCGCTGGTGGAGAAGACGCGTTACCACGTCGCCGTCGGTGCGCACCGTTGGGAGGTGGACGTGTTTGCGGGCGACAACGCGGGCCTGGTGGTGGCCGAACTGGAGCTGGCCGACGAGAGCGAAGCCTTCGAGCACCCCCCGTGGCTGGGCGAGGAGGTGTCCCATGACCCGCGCTACTACAACGTCATGCTGGCGCGGCATCCCTATCGGGAGTGGCGATGAGCGGCGTGCCCGTCATTTACGTCGACGTGCCGGCCCAGCGGCTGCGGGTGGAGCGCGCCGGCGAGGTGCTTATGGATGTCGCCGTGTCCACGGCCCGCAACGGCGTCGGCGAGCAGAACGCCAGCGAATGCACGCCGCGCGGGTGGCACCAGGTGCGCGCCAAAATCGGCGCTGGTTGCGCCCCCAACACGGTGTTCCGCGGGCGCCGCCCCACGGGCGAGGTCTACTCCCCCGCGCTGCGGGCGCAATTTCCCGCGCGCGACTGGATCCTCACGCGCATCCTGTGGCTGAGCGGGCTGGAGCCGGGCCGCAACCGCCTCGGCCGGGTGGACACCATGCGCCGCTACGTGTACATCCACGGCTGCCCGGATGAGGACCCCATGGGCACGCCGAGCTCGCACGGCTGCGTGAAGATGCGCAACGAGGACGTCGTGCGCCTGTTCGAGCTGGTGCCCGCGGGCACGCGCGTGCTCATCACCGCGTGACGCAAAGCGCCGTGCGGCGTCCCGATTCGCCGTATCATTGACCCGCCATCAAGCACGAAAAAGAGAGGGTTCCATGATGTTTTCCATCGCTCCCCGTCTTTCCCCTGCCGCCCCTCGCGGGCGGCAGGGCGCCTGAGCCGCAGGGCAGGAGGGGCGGATATGTCGCTCGGACCGGTCATGCTCGATCTGGAGGGCCCCGAGCTCAGCGCCGAAGAGCGCGAGCTGCTCGCCCACCCGCTGGTCGGCGGGGTGATCCTGTTCACGCGCAACTACGTCGACCCCGTCCAGCTGCGCGCGCTGGTCGGCGCCATTCACGCGGTGCGTACGCCGCGGCTGCTGGTGGCGGTCGATCACGAAGGCGGGCGCGTGCAGCGCTTTCGCGAGGGCTTTACGCGGCTGCCGCCGGTGGCGCGGCTGGGCGCACTGCACCGGCACGATGCAGCGCGTGCCGAACAGGCCGCACGCACCCTGGGCTGGCTGATGGCGGCCGAGCTGCGCGCCGCCGAGCTCGACTTCAGCTTCGCGCCGGTGCTCGACGTCGACCACGGCGTGAGCGGGGTCATCGGCGATCGGGCCTTCGCCGAGGGCCCGCTCGGCATCGTCGAGCTTGCCGCGGCCTACATCGACGGCATGGCGGAGGCCGGCATGGCCGCGACCGGAAAGCACTTCCCCGGCCACGGCGCGGTCGCGGAGGACTCCCACACCGCAGTGCCGGTGGACCGCCGCGAATACAACGAGATCCGCGCCCACGACCTGGTCCCGTTCTCGCGGCTGATCCACCACGGGTTGGCGGCCGTGATGCCCGCCCACGTGATCTACGAGCGCGTCGACGCCGCCCCCGCAGGTTTCTCCAGCTTCTGGCTCAAGGAGGTGCTGCGTCGCCGCCTGCAGTTCCAGGGGGTGATCTTCAGCGATGACCTCGACATGGCCGGCGCCGGCGTCGCCGGTGCGGACTACGCGGACCGGGCCCGCAGCGCCCTGGAGGCCGGCTGCGACATGGTCCTGGTGTGCAACAATCGCGCGGCCGCCGTGCGCGTGCTCGAGGGGGCCGGGGCGCACGCCGACCCCGTCTCGCAGATGCGCCTGGCGCGCATGCACGGGCGCCATCAGCTCAGCTTCGAGGCGCTGCGCGCCGACCCGCGCTGGCACGAGGCGGTCGCCCTGGCCAGTCGCCTGCAGGAGGACCCGGGACTGACGTTCGATTTCGAGGCAGGGGGCTAGTATCATCGTCTGATCAATCCGTTGCGAAATCTTCCTGAGAATGGATATCGATTTTCTCAAACAGTCCTTCGGCGTCTTCGAAGGCCGTTGGTGGTGGATCAGCCAAGTCTTCGCGGTCGTCTTCCTGAGCCTGCTGCTCGATTTCATCCAGAAGCGGGTCCTCGGCCGGCTGCAGCGGCGCCTCGAGACCACGCCGAACCCGTGGGACGACGCGCTGCTGGCGGCGGGGCGGCCCCCGCTCAGCGCCCTCATCTGGCTCTCGGGGCTCACTTTCGCGGCGGAGATCGTCGGCCAGGCCAGCGGCGCGGCGGTATTCGCCCTGGCCGGGCCGCTGCGCGACGTCGGTGTGGTGGTCATCATCGCCTGGGCCGTGATCCGGCTCATCCGCGAGATGGAAGGGCGCCTCATCCTCACCCGCGAGCGCGAGGGCAAGCCCATCGACCGCACCACGGCGGACGCGATCAGCAAGCTGCTGCGCGCCTCGGTGGTGATCACCGCGGCCCTGGTGGTGCTGCAGACGCTCGGCTTCAGCGTCTCGGGCGTGCTCGCCTTCGGCGGCATCGGCGGCATCGCGGTGGGCTTCGCCGCCAAGGACCTGTTGGCGAACTTCTTCGGCGGGCTGATGATCTACCTGGACCGGCCCTTTTCGGTCGGCGACTGGGTCCGCTCCCCGGATCGGGACATCGAGGGCACCGTGGAGCGTATCGGCTGGCGGCTCACGGTGATCCGCACCTTCGACAAACGGCCCCTCTACGTGCCCAACGCGACCTTCGCCAACGTGGCGGTGGAGAACCCCTCGCGCATGACGCACCGGCGTATCTTCGAGACCACCGGCATCCGCTACGACGACGTGGCGTCCATGGAGGCGATCACCGCTGAGGTGAAGAAGATGCTCGTCGCGCACCCCGACATCGATGACAAGCAGACGCTGATGGTGCATTTCGACGCCTTCGGGCCCTCGTCGCTCGATTTCTTCATCTATTGTTTCACCCACACCACGGTGTGGAGCGAGTACCACCGGGTGAAGCAGGACGTGCTGCTCAAGCTCCACGACATCATCGCCGCCCATGGCGCGGAGGTCGCCTTCCCGACCTCCACGGTGCACGTCCCCGAGGGCTTGCGGCTGGACGGAGAGCGGCCGCTGGGGCAGGACGCGAGGGCAGGGGCGACGGGGAAAACGCTGCGCCACAGTGGCGCCCGATAGCCCCTGTTGAGCGTATTAGAATATGCTGGTAATCCGGCCTGAGCGGCCCTATAATCGGGCGCTTTGATCGTTCACGGCAAAGATTTGGAGAAGACCGATGGCAGACAAGCTGATGATCGTGATGGTGAACACGGACCCGTCCAACCCGTCCGAACTGGGCGCACCGTTCTTCCAGGCCACCGTCGCGGCCGCCATGGAGTTCGACGTCGAGGTCGTGATGACCGGCCGCTCCGGCGAGCTTGCCAAGAAGGGCGTTGCCGAGAACCTGCACGTGCAGGAAGGCAGTTCCAAGTCCGTCTATGACTTCATCAAGGACGCCCACGAGGCCGGCGTGAAGTTCAAGGTCTGCACCCCGACCCTGGACCTGTGGGGCGACGATCTGATCCCCGAGGTCGAGGAGACCGTCGGCGGCGCCTACGTGATCAGCGAGGCGATGGACGACGACACGGTGACCTTCACCTATTGATTCCCGCCCGGGTCGTCGCCGCCCCATGACGGTCAGCGAGGATGAGATCCGACGGGTCCTGGCGCAGGCGGACTGCCTGCACGATCGCCAGGCCGTGGAGCACGCCTTCGACCGCATGGCGGCGGCGATCCACGCCAGACTCGAGGGGAGCAATCCCCTCGTGCTCTGCGTGATGACCGGCGCCCTTATCCCCGCAGGTCATCTGCTCACCCGCCTCGAATTTCCCCTGCAGGTCGACTACCTGCACGCCACCCGCTATCGCAACCGCACCCACGGCGGCGAGCTCCAATGGAAGGCGCGCCCGAGCCTGTCGCTGGACGGGCGTCATGTGCTGGTGGTGGACGACATCCTCGACGAGGGCCTGACCCTGGCCGCGATCCTCGACTATTGCCACGCGGCGGGGGCGCAAAGCGTCTCCAGCGCCGTGCTGGTCAACAAGCGCCGGCCGCGCCGGCACGAGTTGATACCCGACTTTGTGGGCCTGGAGATCGAGGACCGCTACGTGTTCGGCTACGGCATGGACTACAAGGGCTATTTGCGCAACGCCGCGGGCATCTACGCGGTGAAGGACAGCTGAAGAGAGGCGCTATGGCCGTCGATGTCGCGATTATCGGAGGCACCGGCCTCACCACCCTGCACGATCTCCAGCTCACCGGGCGCGAGGTGGTGCATACGCCCTACGGCGAGCCCTCCGGGCCGGTGCTGCACGGCACCCTGCAGGGCAAGGAGGTCGTCTTCCTGCCCCGCCACGGGCCCGGGCATACCATTCCGCCGCACAAGGTCAACTACCGCGCGAACATCTGGGCGCTGCGCGAGGAAGGAGTCTCCAAGGTGATCGCCATCAACGCCGTGGGCGGCATCCGCGGCGATTTGGCGCCGGGCCGGCTGGCCTTTCCCGACCAGATCGTCGATTACACCTGGAACCGGGTAAACACCTTCTTCGAAGCCGGGTTGAGCCAGGTGGTGCATATCGACTTCACCCGACCGTATTGCGAGGAGCTGCGCGCCCGCCTCATCGAGGCCGCGCGCGCCGCCGGGCTGGCCGCGGTGGAGTCCGGCACCTATGCCGCCACCCAGGGGCCACGCCTGGAGACCGCGGCCGAGGTGGATCGCCTCGAACGCGACGGCTGCGACATGGTGGGGATGACGGGCATGCCCGAGGCCGCCCTGGCTCGCGAGGCCGAGCTCTGCTACGCCTGCTGCGGCGTGGTGGCCAACTGGGCGGCCGGCCGCGGGGAAGGGGAGATCACCATGGAGCAGATCGACCAGGCCCTGAAGGCGGGCATGCAGGACGTGCGCACCCTCCTCGAACGGGTCATCCCCGCCCTCTGAGTCCTGCGGCCGGGCCGAGCCGCGCCGCCGGGTTCAGCCGCCCGAGGTCGCCGCCGCCGCAGCACCACCTGCATCACCACTGGGCGACGCCGCCTGCGTAGCGGGCTTGGGGGGCTGGTAGGGAGTGACCCGCGCCAGGATCCCGAAGGCGGGGTGATCGAAGTAGTGCAGCTCGCCTGAGCGCAGGCGGCGCGACTGCTCCAGCCGGTACACCACCGGCTGCAGGGTCATGCTGTAGAAGGCGCTGTCGCCGCCCGCCTGTTGCACGGGTTGGGTGGTCTCGCCCGTGTAATAGCGCAGATCCGGCTCCAGGTGCAGATAGCGCGAGAGCACCAGTCGAACGGTCCCCTCCAGGCGCGGGCGAGGCGGCTCCACCGCCGGTCCGGGCGTATAATACGGCCCGCCCACGGCGGCCGTGGCGTCCTTTCCCGCCGCCGCATCGCCGTCGGCCGGCGCCGCGACATCCCCCTGCACAGTGCCAGGCGGCGCACCGGCGTCCGCGGCCGCAAGCGGCGCCGCACCTGGGGTCGCACCCGGGGTCACCGTCTGAGCCGCGTCTGCCGCCGGCGGGGTGGGGAGCGGCTCCTGTGGGCCACCATCGAGGAAATAGCGGATCCGGAACGCCACTGCCTGCTTGGGGCCCACGCCGGCCTGGCGCCAGCCGGTGTGCAGGAGCACCTTGTAGTCGCGCGAGTTGTTCAGGCGGTGCTCTTCGGTAGTGAGCTGGAAGTCCGACTCGGGCAGCTGCGTCATGTCCGTCGCGGACACCGCTTCCGGCGTGGCGGCGGCCGGGGACGGGGCCTCGCCGGGGATATCGGTGTCGTCGTCCTCGGGCAGGGGGTCGCGGTTGGCGCGTCCCCAAACCTCGTCATCGGCCACCTTGGCGTCGGTCGGGGCGAAGACAATCAGCTCGACCTGGTAGTACTTCTCAGGCGCGGAGGCCGCCTGCGCGGTGGCGCTGAGCAGGGCCGCCGCGAACAGGGCGGGAGCACAATAGCGGACGAGGGGGCTTAGGAATAACATGTTCGTTTTTGTCGATGTTTCTGGAGGCAAGCCATGACCGCACGGGCGGTACTGCGTATGGGACATCCCCTGCTGCGGCAGGTCGCCGAGCCGGTGACCGAGTTTAACACGCCGGCGCTGGAGGCGCTCATTGCCGACATGTTCGACACCATGGCGGCGCGCGACGGCGCGGGTCTCGCGGCGCCGCAGATCGGCATCGGCCAGCGCGTGGTCATCTTCGGTGTCGCGGCCAATCCGCGCTACCCGGAGGCCGAGGCGGTGCCGCAGACGGTGCTGGTCAATCCCGAGATCGAGATCCTGACAGAGGAAACCGAGGAGGGCTGGGAAGGCTGTCTCAGTGTGCCCGGTCTGCGCGGTCTGGTGCCACGCGCGACGCACATCCGCTACCGCGGCTACGACGCCCGCGGGGGCCGCATCGAGCGCGAGGCGCGCGGTTTTCACGCCCGCGTGGTGCTGCATGAGGTAGACCACCTCGACGGCATCCTCTACCCGCAGCGGATGGACGATATGGCACAATTCGGCTTCGAGGACGAGCTCACACAAGTATGGAGCGGCCGCTGACCGATGCCCTACAAGACCACCGACCTCTGTGACCAGTACGGCGACCAGGTGCACGTCGCCGAGCCGGTCTTCCGCAGCTACGGGGCGCGTCGCGCCTTCCACGGGCCGGTGCAGACCGTGCGCGTGCACGAGGACAACGTGTTGGTGCGCGCCCAGCTCGCCGAGCGCGGCGAGGGTCGGGTGCTGGTCGTCGACGGCGGCGCCTCCATGCACTGCGCGCTGCTGGGCGACAATCTGGCCGCCCTCGCGGCGGCGAACGGCTGGGCCGGGGTGATCGTCAACGGCTGTATCCGCGACGCGGCCGACATCGCGCGGATCGAGCTCGGCGTGCTGGCGCTGCACACGCATCCGCGCAAGAGCCGCAAGGAGGGCCACGGCGAGGTGGGCCTCCCGGTGCGCTTCGCCGGGATCGGCCTGCGGCCGGACGCCTGGGTCTATGTGGATGAGGACGGGCTGGTCGTCGCCGAGCAGGCCCTGCAGACCGGGCGCACCTACGCCTGAGCCTCAGCGCGAGGGCGGGTACTGGCGCAAGGTGAGGCGCTCGCCGCGCTGGGTGAACTCGAGCTGGCGCAGAAAGCTCATCCCGAGCAGCACCTGCGGGTCGCGCATGTAGGGATTGATCGAGGCGCGTACGTTGTGCAGCACGATGTCGCCGACCCGCACGGTCCCCAGCGTGGTCGCATAACCGGTGATCACGCCGTTGGCGGTCTGGTACTGCAATGGCGCGCCGCGGCGCAGCCCCAGCCGCTTCGCCACGTCGGCCGGCACCGAGATGTCGCTGGCGCCGGTGTCGAGCATGAACTCCACACGCTGGCTGTCGATGGCGCCCGTGGCCACGTAGTGGCCGTAGCGGTTGCGCTGCAGCACGACCTCGTGCACGCCTTCACGGGTGTAACTCTCCACCGACTGGTTCGGATTGCGCTGGCCTTCCAGCCAGCCGTTGAACACGGCGGTCAGCACTACCAGCACCACGATCCACATCGCCCAGACCATGGCCTGGCCGATGCGGCGCTGCTCCTGTGCACGGTCGCGCGGAGAATTCATGGCCGGGCGGCGCTCAGGCCGCGTCCTTCTCGCCGAGGCGGTCCAGCAGCCGGTCGAGCTCCTCGAAGCGGGCCTGCGGGTCGGGCAGCTCCTTGAGCACGCGCAGCTTCTCCGAGCCCTCCAGCTTGTAGACCTTGGATTGGCTCTGGATCAGCTGGATCACCCGCATCGGGTCCACGTTCGGCTGCTCGTCGAAGATCAGTCGCCCGCCGCCGGCCCCGACGTCGATCTTGGTGATGCCCAGCGCCGCGGCCTTGAGCTTGAGCTCGGTGACGCGGAACAGCATCTTCAGCGGCTCGGGCAGCAGCCCGAAGCGGTCGATCATCTCCACCTGCAGCTCGCGCAGGGCCTCGGCATCGGGCGCGCTGGCGATGCGCTTGTACATGATCAGACGCTCGTGCACGTCCGGCAGGTAGTCCTCCGGGATCAGGGCGGGGACGTGCAGGTCCACCTCGGCGCCATGGCGCAGCGGCTTGTCGAGCTCCGGCTGCTTGCCGTCCTTGAGCGCCTGCACGGCGCGCTCGAGCAGCTCGGTGTAGAGCGTGTAGCCGATCTCCTGCATCTGCCCGCTCTGGTCCTCGCCCAGCAGCTCGCCGGCGCCGCGGATCTCCAGGTCGTGCGTCGCCAGCGTGAAGCCGGTGCCCAGCGACTCGATGGACTCGATCGCCTCCAGGCGCTTGAGCGCATCGGGCGTGATGCTGCGCCGCGAGGGGATGAACAGATAGGCGTAGGCGCGGTGGTGCGAGCGCCCGACGCGCCCGCGCAGCTGATAGAGCTGGGCCAGCCCGAAGCGGTCGGCGCGGTTGATGACGATGGTGTTGGCGCTGGGGATGTCGATGCCGGTCTCGATGATCGTCGTGCACACCAGCACGTTGAAGCGCTGGTGATAGAAGTCCGACATCACGCGCTCGAGCTCGCGCTCGCGCATCTGCCCATGCGCCACGCGCACGCTGGCCTCGGGCAGCAGCTCGGCGAGCTCGCGGGCCTGCTTCTCGATGGTCTCCACGTCGTTGTGCAGGAAGTAGACCTGGCCGCCGCGCTTGATCTCGCGCAGGCAGGCCTCGTGGATGAGCTCCTTGTTCATCTCCGAGACGAAGGTCTTCACCGCCAGGCGTCGCGCCGGCGGCGTGGAGATGATGGACAGGTCCCTGAGCTGGGAGAGCGCCATGTTGAGCGTGCGCGGGATCGGCGTGGCGGTGAGCGTGAGCACGTCCACCTCGGCGCGCAGGGCCTTGAAGCGCTCCTTCTGGCGCACGCCGAAGCGGTGCTCCTCGTCGATGATCAGCATGCCCAGGCGCTTGAACTTCACCCCGGGCTGCAGCAGCTTGTGGGTGCCGATGACGATGTCCACCGTCCCGGCCTCCATGCCCTTGAGGATGGCGTCCTGCTCCTTCTTCGACTGGAAGCGCGACAGGGCCTCCACCCGCACCGGCCAGTCGGCGAAGCGGTCGCGGAAGTTCTCCAGGTGCTGCTGGGCGAGCAGGGTGGTGGGCACCAGCACCGCCACCTGCTTGCCGGCCTGGGCGGCGACGAAGGCGGCGCGCATCGCCACCTCGGTCTTGCCGAAGCCGACGTCGCCGCACACCAGCCGGTCCATGGGCTGCTCGGAGCGCAGGTCCACCAGCACCGCGTCGATGGCGGCCTGCTGGTCGGGCGTCTCCTCGAAGGGGAAGGCCGCCGCAAAGGCGCGGTACTGGGCCTCCTCCAGGGGGTAGGCGAAACCCTGGCGCGCCTGCCGGCGGGCGTAGATGTCGAGCAGCTCGGCGGCCACATCGCGCACCTTCTCGTTGGCCTTGCGCCGGGCGCGCTCCCACTGGCCGGAGCCGAGCCGGTGCAGCGGCGCGGTCTCGGGCGAGGCGCCGGTGTAGCGGCTGATCAGGTGCAGCGAGGCCACCGGCACGTAGAGCTTGTCGCCACCGGCGTATTCCAGGGTCAGGAACTCGGCCGCGTTCTCGCCCAGCCGCAGGTGCTGCAGGCCGAGATAGCGGCCCACCCCGTAGTCCTCGTGCACGACGGGCGCGCCGATGGTGAGCTCGGCGAGGTTGCGCACCACCGCGTCCGCGTCGCGGGTGCTGGTCTTGCGGCGTCGGCGCTGCATCACCTGCTGCCCGTAGAGCTGCGGCTCGGCGATCACCGCGAGCGCGGGGTGCTCGAGCAGCAGCCCGTCCTCCAGGGGGGCCACGGTGATCCCCAGGCGCGCCTCGGCCCCCAGAAAGGCGCCCCAGTTTTCGAAGACGCCCGGCTGCAGCCCGCAGCCGCGCAGCAGCTCCAGCAGGCTCTCGCGCCGTCCGGTGGTCTCGGCCGCAAACAGCACCCGCCCCTCGAACCCTTCCAGGAAGGCGAGCAGGGCGGCGGTGGGGCGTTCCGCGCGCGCCTCCAGCGTCACGCGCGGCGGGGCGGCGGTGGCGAAGTTGGTGGCCTGCGCGTCCTCGCGCTCGAAGTGCTGGACGTCCACGCGCGGCAGGCGCTTGAAGCCGGCGAACACCTCGTCCGGGCGCAGGAAGACCTCGGCCGGCGCCAGCAGCGGCCGCTCGATGTTGTGGCGCAGCGACTCGTAGCGGCCGCCGAGTTCGTCCCAGAAGCCCTCGGCCGCCTCCTGCATGCCCTCAACCGCGACCAGCAGGCCGCGCTCGGGCAGGTAGTCGAACAGGCTCTGCGTCTGCTCGAAGAACAGGGGCAGGTAGTACTCGATGCCGGGCGGGGCCAGGCCGTTGCTCACGTCGCGGTAGACCGCGCTCTGCTGCGGGTCGCCCTCGAAGCGGGCCCGCCAGGCCTGGCGGAAGCGCTTGATCCCCTGCTCGTCGAGCGGGAATTCGCGCGCCGGCAGCAGCCGCACTTGCTCGACCTTGTCCACCGAGCGCTGGGACTCCGGGTCGAAGGTGCGAATGGACTCCACCTCGTCGTCGAACAGCTCGATGCGAAAGGGTTGGCGGCTGCCCATGGGGTAGAGATCGATGAGGCTGCCGCGCACCGAGAACTCGCCGTGCTCCATGACGGCCGAGACGTACTGGTAGCCGCTGGCCTCCAGGCGCCGGCGCGTCTCGTCCATGTCCAGGCGCTGGCCCACGTCCAGCATCAGGCTGTGCGCCTCGAGGTAGCTGCGCGGGGCGATGCGCTGCATCAGCGTCTGCACCGGGACGATCAGGATGCCCCGGTCCAGGCTCGGCAGCCGGTAGAGCGCGGCCAGGCGGTCGGAGACGATGTCCTGGTGCGGCGAGAAGACGTCGTAGGGCAGCGTCTCCCAGTCCGGGAAGCTGAGCACCGGGCACTGCGGGTCGCGCCCGGTGTAGAAGCGCAGCTCGTAGTGCAGGCGCTGCGCCGCCGCCATGTCCGGGGTGACCACCACCAGCGGGCCCGCGCTGTCGCGCGCCGCCGCGCTCAGCACCAGGCCGTAGCCGCTGCCGTATAGCCGGCCCCAGCGCAGGCGCTCGCCGGCGGTCTTGGGAAGCGGGGGGTGCAGGGGATTGGCGTAGCTGGCGGTGAGGTCGTTCATCGGTCTCCGGTCGCAGGCGGAAAAGCCGCTTATTCTAGCAGGATGTCGGATATGGGTTCGCCCCGCCGGTTTTCAACGGTCGGCGGCGCGGCCTGGGACCGCTTCAGCGGATTTCCTCGATGGAAAAGCGCTTTTCCTGGATGTTGGGGGCGATCAGGGCATAGCCCTGCTGCTGCCAGTGGGCCAGCTCGGTGATGGCCGAGGGCACCAGCTCGACGAAGTCGTAGAAGTCGGCCGCCGTGTAATCGTAGTCGTGGGCGGCCAGCCCGCACGCCTTGAACTGCACGCCGAGGGAGGCGTAGTACTTCATGCGCTCCACGGCATCCTTGTATTTGGCATAGTTCTTCTTCGCCAGGGTGACAATCTCGGTGCCGTGGATGACCACCTTGATGTCCATGAACTCCGGGGCGTAGCCGTAGGGGTCCTCGAGCAGCGGCTGCATCAGCGAGCGGATCCAGTACAGGGCGGAGCCGACCTTCTGCGGGTCGTCGAAGTAGAAATCGAAGACCACCTTCGGCTCTTCATAGGGCGTCTCCACCGTGCGCGCCTCCGCCAGGGCGGCGGCCGGCGCGAGGAGCAGGGCGAGCGCACAGAGCAGGGCAGGCATGGCCGTTCCCTCGGCGGCGGATGGCCTCTTCCCTGAGACCCATGCGCGGCGCCGGGGTTCCGGCCCGACGGCTCAGCGGGCGAAATGAAGGCAGCCGCCCGGCACGGGGTTGTGCCGGCGCAGCAGGCGCAGGAAGGCCGCGAACTCCAGGTCCAGGCGCTTGCGCAGGGCGGCGCTGCGCTCGCGCAGCCGCCGCAGCGAGAGCTCCGGCGCGTCGGTAAAGGCGAACACGATGGCATTGGCCCGATCCGGCACCGGCAGCCCCAGCACCCGTCCGTCAAAGGCCGCCTGGATGGGGCCGAGCAGGGTGTCGTAGCCATCGGCGCCGCCGCGCCAGAGATTCATCGCCAGCACGCCGTCGGGCGCCAGGCAGGCCCGGCAGTCGTTCAGGAAGGACTGCCGCGCCACCGCGCCGCTCATCAGACGCGCCTCGAACGCATCCACCATGATGAGGTCATAGGGCGGCGCCGCGCTTGCCGCCCGACCGCGCATGAACTCGCCCCCTTCGGCAAGGCGGATCGCGAGCCGCTCGTCGCGGGGCAGGGCGAAAAAGCGGTGCGCGACCTCCGGCACCGTCCCGTTCTGCTCCACGACCTCGATCTGCGCCTCGGGGAAGTGGCGCCACACGTACTTCGCCAGCGAGCCCCCGCCGAGCCCGACTTGCAGCACCGACTCCATGCGTTGGGTGAACAGCAGGCACGCCATCATGTGCCGCGTATAGCTCAGCGCCAGCTCGAAGGGCCGCGCCAGATACATGCGGCTCTGCACCGGTCCGGTATCGAAGTGCAGTGCCCGCGTGGTGCGGTCCTCGACAATCTGCAGCAGCGAGTCGCCGGCATAGGCCTGGTGGACGATGTTGCCGAGGAGGTTGTTCATGCCCGCATCCCGTTTGTAGGAATATCCCTACAAGAAAATAAGCCATGGCCTACAAAACGACACGCGATTGGCGCTAGCCACCACAATCGCCGCAGTTATAATGGCCCCGACTGCGTACTCAGGCGCGCAGTCTACAAACTATAAGCAAAAGATAAGAACGCCTTCGTGGGGAAAAATTCGCTCGCTCACCGTGGGGCCGCCCTGCGCGCCTCAGCCTGCCTCCTGCTCTGCGCCTTCACATGGTCGGGAGCGGGGGCGGTAGAACAGGTCCCGGCCGGCCCGCGCCCGCCGAGCGATTCCTGCTTGGTACAGGCTGGCGAGATAAAGGCCGCGCTCAGCGCGTATACCGTCGTTGACCTGCGCAGCGCCGAGCGCTTTTCCCGCTATCGCGTACCCGGCTCGCTCAACATTCCAAGTCACGAACTCGCGAGCAAGACCTACCTCAAAGCACGCCGGCTGCTCCTCGTCAGCGACAAGCACGACCCCACCGCTGCGCTGCGGGTATGTCGCGAGCTCCGCGCTCGAGGCTTTGCCGACCCTTCGGTGCTGGATGGCGGGTTGCTTCAATGGCAAGCCAGAGATCGGCCGGCTGGAAGGCGACCGCCTGGCCGCGCGCGAGCTACGCAAGGTCGCGCCCGAAGAGATAGCAGCACTGGCACAACGGCCGAACTGGCTTCTGGTCGAGAGTCGTGCGCAAGGCCCCGACGGAGGACTGCACATTCCCGGCGCGGTCGTGCTCGACAGCGACGCGCTCACCCGAGACACCCTGCGCAAGCTCATCCGGGATCGGCGCGCACGCAATCGCGGCACTGATTTCGTGCTCGCCGTCGCGCCCCGGGCGGCGGGCCAGCTGCTACCCGCGAGCATTGCGCATTCGGAAGTGGTACGCCTCCGGGGCGGCATTGAGGCGCTGGAGAAATATCAGCAGCGCACCGAGCGCATCCACGGCAAGAAGGTCTACGCGCTCCAGGACATGAGGAGCTGCGGTCAATGAGCCGCCTTGGGTTCCTCACCGGCGTTCTGGCGCTGGCCCTGATCGCCACCGGCACCATGCTGGCGCTCAGGCAATGGCCCGCGAAGGCACACCCGACCTATCCCGATTCGCGCACCATCCGCTACAGCTTCACGCTTCAAAATACGACCGGACAGCCTCTGCGCGACGCCGACTTCTGGACGTTCGCGCCGGTCAAACAGACCTCCTGGCAAAAGACCGAGCAAGTCACCGCCTCGGAGCCTTTCGAGCTGAGCGAGGACGAGGACGGCAACCAGGTCCTGCACTTCCGGATACGCGATCTCGCCCCCTACGCCTCCAGACTGATCCGCATCGAAGCGAAGATCCGGCTGGCTCAATGGCCCAACCGCTTCGCGCTCGCCGATGCGCAGCGGTATCTGAGTCCCCAACCATACGTCGAGGTCGGCGCCCCGCAGATCCGCAATGCGGCGGCTCGCTTGCGGCGTGAGTCGTACGCGCGCACGGCCGCCCATACCGAAGAGTGGGTGCACAAGACCATCCGCTATGCCGGCTACATCCGCGACGACCGTGGTGCCCTCTATGCACTCACGCATCGAAAAGGCGATTGCACCGAATACGCCTATCTCGCCACCGCGCTGCTGCGGGCGAACGGCATCCCCGCCCGAGCGATTGGAGGCTATGTGCTGCGCGAAGACGGCGTTCTTCACGCGGCCAGCTTCCACAACTGGACGGAGCTCTACCTCGACGGACGATGGCGCATCGCCGATCCGCAGAACGGCGCGTTTCTCGACCGGGAGGCGGACTACGTCGAGATGCGCGTGATCGGCTCCGGACCGCGTCGTGACCTGACGACCCACCGCTTTGCGTTTGCAGGCAATGGGCTGCGCGTGCACATGAACTAGGGAAAGGGAGAATACGGTTGGCAAAGCGGGCCCACACGGTGCAGAGCGACAGGAGGACGGCTCCCAATCGCGCTCGACGTCATATGCGAATGGCAGCGACCTTTATCTTCACTGTGATGCTCTTGGCTGTAACGGCGTTCGGCCACTCTTCGCTAGCGGAAACGGTGAGCCAATCACTCTACATAGGGCCCGATGATACGACCTACGACGGTACGGATGTAGTCTTCGACGGCAGCATCACGGTAACGATTTCGGGCAGCCATAGCTTTTCCACACTAACCCTATCTGGCGGCGCAGTGCTTACGCACCTTAGATGGAGACGTCCTCACACCCCTGACTTGGAGCTGCAAGTAGGGCGCGTGGTCATCGACAGCAGTTCCCGCATCGACTTGACCGGCAAAGGATGGGGGCCGAGCCCCGAGCAGACAGCCTCCGCCGGGGGTAGTTACGGAGGTTTGGGCGGAGGACGTAGTGGCTGGGTCACCAATCCTGTGTATGGGGATCCGCGCCGGCCGGCGGAATTCGGGACCGGCGGAATCGGAAACACCGGAGGCACCTCCTACGGAGGCGGAGCGCTGAAACTAATCGCCGACGAGGTACAACTTGAAGGCGAAATTGTCGCCAACGGGATAAACACATGGTATGGCGGCGGCGGTAGCGGCGGGTCGGTGTGGCTGGACGTCGGAGTACTGAGCGGTTCCGGACAGATACATGCCGATGGCGCAGACGGGGGAGGCAATGGCACGACGGGTGGCGGCGGCGGCGGCCGTGTCGCCATCTACTACGACACCCTGAGTGGCTTTGAGCCGCATAGCCAGGTGACGGCCTACGGCGGAGCCGCACATGGACAATCGCCCATAGAAGGCGGCGGCGCCGGAACGGTGTACTTGCAGGCACGTTCGGCCGCGAAAGGTGAACTGCGGATAGCCAACAGCGGAGCGGGAACAGAGGATGCCGGTACACCACTTGGCGGAGCGCTGAACGAGCCTCTGGTGGTGCGAAGCGCCAGGGTGCGCCTGGCCGACGGGACGGTGCTGGAGTCGGTCGACGCCGACAGCGGCAGTCAGATCATCCCAGAGGGGAGCTGGAGCACGACCAGCGGGGACCTGCGGGTGGACGGCTGGACGCTGCTGGTGAGGGACCCGCAGAGCTGGAAGACGCTGGAACTGGTCAACGGGGCGGTGGCGCGCAGCATCGGGATGGCCCATGCGGTGTCGCTGAGGGCCACGCGGGTGGTGGTGGACGCCAGCTCGCGGATCGACGTGAGCGGACAGGGTGCGGGGCCGCGCGCAGGGCAGACGGGCAAGGCCGGCGGCAGCTATGGCGGCTTGGGCGGCATCGTCAGCGGCTGGACGACCAACGCCGTCTATGGCGACCTGCGCCAGCCGGTGGACTTTGGCACTGGTGGGCAGGGCTATACGCCGACGCGGGGCGGTGGCGCCCTGAAACTGGTCGTTGACGAGCTGCAGCTCGATGGTCAGATCCGCGCCGACGGGGGTGCTGACCACTACGGCGCTGGCGGCAGCGGCGGCTCGGTCTGGCTGGAAGTGGGGGTGCTCAGCGGCGCTGGACAGGTGCAGGCGAACGGGGCGTCAGGGGGTACCTACAGCGACACCGGTGGAGGCGGCGGCGGCCGCGTCGCCATCTACTACGACAGCGTGAGTGGCTTTGACCCGCAGGGACAAGTATCAGCCTACGGCGGCGGTGGACGTGGATCTGCCAAGGGCGGCGGCGCCGGGACGATCTATACGCGGGCACGCTCGGCGGCGACTGGCACACTGCGCATCGCCAACGCCACGGTGGGCACGCAGGGCGGGGGCACGCCAATCGGCGGAGCGCTGAACGAGCCTCTGGTGGTGCGAAGCGCCAGGGTGCACCTGGCCGACGGGACGGTGCTGGAGTCGGTCGACGCCGACAGCGGCTGTCAGATCATCCCGGAGGGGAGCTGGAGCACGACCAGCGGGGACCTGCGGGTGGACGGCTGGACGCTGCTGGTGAGGGACCCGCAGAGCTGGAAGACGCTGGAACTGGTCAACGGGGCGGTGGCGCGCAGCATCGGGATGGCCCATGCGGTGTCGCTGAGGGCCACGCGGGTGGTGGTGGACGCCAGCTCGCGGATCGACGTGAGCGGACAGGGTGCGGGGCCGCGCGCAGGGCAGACGGGCAAGGCCGGCGGCAGCTATGGCGGCTTGGGCGGCATCGTCAGCGGCTGGACGACCAATGCCGTCTATGGCGACCTGCGCCAGCCGGTGGACTTTGGCACTGGTGGGCAGGGCTATACGCCGACGCGGGGCGGTGGCGCCCTGAAACTGGTCGTTGACGAGCTGCAGCTCGATGGTCAGATCCGGGCCGACGGGGGTGCTGACCACTACGGCGCTGGCGGCAGCGGCGGCTCGGTCTGGCTGGAAGTGGGGGTGCTCAGCGGCGCTGGACAGGTGCAGGCGAACGGGGCGTCAGGGGGTACCTACAGCGACACCGGTGGAGGCGGCGGCGGCCGCGTCGCCATCTACTACGGAGGCACTACTGGTTTCGATCTACAAGCTCGCGTACTCGCGTCCGGCGGAAAAGGTGCCGGATCGGCGGGTGGCGGCCAGGAAGGCACCATCTTTTTGAACGACAACCACCAGCCGATCTATGTCCTCTCCGATTCTCTGGAACCGCTCTATTCGGATTCCCTGAACAGCTTTGAACTGCGGTTCAGCGCAGCCATCGATGCCAGCAGCTTCGCGCCCGCCGATGTCCGTCTGGACACGCCCGGCGGCACCGTGTCACCGAGCACGATCGAGAAACTCGACGATACCCATTTCAGACTGCACTTCGACCCGCCGCTGTCCACAGACGGCGACTATCAGGTCAGCATCGGTCCGGAGGTCTCCACACCGCTCGGCAGCGGCATGGATCAGGATCGCGATGGCACGGTCGGAGAGGTCCCGGACGATGTCTATACCGCAAGCTTCAAGATCGATCATTCCGCACCACCACAAAACGGTCTGGTCGCCTACTACACCTTCGACGGCGACACGAAGGACCATAGCGGCAACAAGCGCGACGGCTCCGCGTATGGCAACCCGGTCTTCGTCCCGGGCCCGACGGGGCAGGCTATCCACCTGGACGGCGTCGGCGACTACGTCCAGGTCCCGCTGGATTCAGTCCTCAAGTTCGACCCAAATGCGCATTCATTCACGCTGTCGGCATGGATCCGGCCGGCACGCGTCAACGACACGGACGGCGGCAGCGGCAGCAACTGCCTGCTCAAGGCCGCCCCGGTCATCGATGCCTACCGCTACCGGCTGAACAACGGCGGCATCGACGTGAAGCGGGACGGTTCCGCGCAGGGGGGCGCCGGCGTTGGGGCGGTGTGGGACACCGCGCAATGGCACCTGTTCACCGGCATCTGGCAAGTCGCCGGCAGCACCGCCACCGCCCTGTATTACGTCGATGGCCACCTGCTCGAGACCAAGAGCTTCCCGGTGGTCAACGGCGGCAGCTATCCGTACTACGGACTCTATCTCGGGGCGACGCGCCACTGCACGAGCGGCGGCCTGAGCTACGGCGAGATGGATCTGGACGAAGTCCGTATCTATGACCGCGCGCTTTCCCCGGACGAGGTGCAGAAGACCTACCAGTACCTCACGAATCTGGTCGATCGCACCGCGCCTGCGACGCCCGTGCTCGATCCGCTTCCCGAGTCCACCAACGTCAACCAGCACGAAATCACCGGCAGCAAGGACGTCAACAGCTCAATCTGGCTCGGCGGCGAGCGGGTGGTGTCTTATACCGGCGATAGCACCTGGTCGTATACCGCGCCGCTGACCGAGGGTGACAACAGCTTCACCTTCACATCGCAGGATCTGGCCGGCAACGAAAGCGGTCCGGTGACCGCCAAGATTCGCTACGACAACACCGCCCCGGCGGCGGTGCTTGTTGTCGCTGACGGCGAGGGCGACGGCACCCGCATAGAACTGGATTGGTCGGCCTACGACGAAGTGGCGAACGGCAATGACATCGACCACTACGCGGTCTACGCGCTTTCCGAATATTTCACATCGCCGTCTCCCGGTTACCTGGTTGGCACAGTCCCCGCAGGGACCAAGCGCTTTTCGATGACGGGGCTGACTCGCAATAGCACCTACTACGTCGCTGTGGTGGCGGTCGACAGCGCCGGTAATCAGCAGTCGAGCTTTGAGCCCACGGCCGCCTTGACCGAGGATATCGTTGCGCCCGAAGACGCGAGCGCGCTCACAGCCTCCGCGCTGGCCGATGCGCTGGACGTGTCCTGGCAAGCGTCGGCGGACAGCGCAGGCGACCTCGCCGAATACCACCTCTATCGCGACAACGAACCGGTCGCGACCATCCCCAAGGGGACTCTCAGTTATCACCTTGGCGGGCTCACGGCCGCCACCTCATACGCGCTGCGCCTGACGGCCGTGGACGCCGACGACAACGAGAGCGCCGGCGTGGAGATTACGGCCGCGACGCTTCTCGATAACCCCACGGGCGTGACGGTCGAGCCCTACAGCGGCCAGGTCGCTCTGTCGTGGACAGCCGCGCAGCCAACCGCGCTCGTGAAGCACTACGCCATCTATGCCTCGGAGACCGACTTCACCAGTGTCACAGGCATGACGCCGCGGCTGCTGGTATCCGGCGGACAGACGGGCGCGAAGCTCGCCGCCCTCACTAACAACACCAAGTACTACTTCGCTGTCACCACCATCAATATCTCCGATGGCGAGCGCGAGGCGGTGACGACGGTATCGGCGACGCCGACCGAGGACAAGACCGGTCCCGACATCAGCGATCTCCGGTTCGACGGCGGGGTACTGGCGCCAGGCGCGACCCTCACGCAGGCCGGCGATATCACCGTCGCCGCCAGTGACCCGAGCGGCGTCGGCCGCGTCGAGTTCCTGGTCGACGGCGCGCTGCTGGCGACCGACGCCGGCGGCGGCTGGCAGTACAAGGCGCACTGGGAGATCGTCGACGTCCCGGATGGAGCGCATACGCTGACCATCAAGGCCTACGACACGCTCGACAATGTCAGCACCCATGACGTTGCGGTGACCATCGCGCTGGCGCCGCCGCCTGCACCGACCATCGCGAAGCCGCAGAACGGCACGCTGACCAACAGCACCACAGTCACCGTTTCGGGCACGGCTGAGGCACAGACCGAGGTGCTGCTGTACGACAACGGCGCCGTGACGGGTGATCCGCTGCCGGTGAGCAGCACCGGTACGTTCAGCGCCACCCTGACGCTGAACGAGGGTGAGAACCGCCTGCAGGCCTCGGCGCGCAACCGCGGCGGGGAAGGGCCTCTGAGCGCCGAGACACTGGTGACCATCGACACCAGCATCCCCGATGCGCCGACCGGCCTGGTGGCGAGCGCGCGCCGGGACGGCGTGGTGCGCCTGTCGTGGAGCCGGTCGCTGGATTCGAACGTCGTCGGTTACCACGTCTACCGCGCCTCCGCCCCGTTCGAGACCATCGACCAGGCGAGCCGCGCGAACAGCAACCGCGTGACCGCGACCAGCTTCGACGACCTGCCGCCGAGCGACACTACCTGGTACTACCGCGTGGTGGCCGTGAACCGACTGAACACGGTCAGCGAGCCCTCCGCGCAGGTCTTCGCACCGGCGGACAGCACGCCGCCGCGCGCCACCGAGATCGTCTACACCCCGAGCGGTCAGTACGACGCGGCGAGCGGCCGTATGGCCCCAGGCCAGGTGCAGGTGCAGGTGATCGTCAGCGAGCCGCTGCTCACGACGCCGTTCCTGAGCATCACCCCGAGCGGCGGCATCCCCATCGCGCTGAGCCTCACCCGGGTGAACGACACCGAGTATCGCGGCAGCTTCGAGATCACCGAGCTCACGCCTAGCGGGACCGCCTATGCCGTGTTCTCCGCACGGGATCGGGTCGGCAACCGCGGCACGGACGTCGACGCCGGCGCCACGCTGGAGATCGACACGCAGGGCCCGTCCGTCCAGGACGTGAGCATCTCGCCCGCGGAACCGGTCAGGAACGATCAGAACAACCCGGTGACGATCAATTTCGCCCTGGTCCTCGACGAGCCGCTCGCCGCCGGCACCACGCCGACGCTGAGCTACCAGCTCTCCGGCGCGAATCGCAGCGCGGTCCCGATCGACGGCCTGGTGCAGACCGACCAGCGCAACTGGCAGGGCAGCTTCATGCTCCCGGCCGACGCCGGCCTTGCCGAGGTCGAGAACCTGAGCTTCGTCTACAGCGGTGCCGATGACCTCGGCAATACCTCGACCAAGGTCCTCGGCGACAACGCCTTCCAGGTCTACCAGGGTGACCTGCCGCCGCTGGCCGCGCCCACCGGCCTCAAGGCCCTCGCGCTGCCGGGCGGGCAGGTGAAGCTCACCTGGAACCCGGTCGACGGGGCGGTCGCCTATCAGCTCTACCGGCAGGCCGCTGGGGAGACGGCGCTCATTGCCTACCAGCGTGCCACCGAGGCGCAGTTCGTGGACACGACCGCGCAGGACGGGGAGTACCGTTATGCCGTGGCCAGCGTGCGCAGCGAGAACGCGCAGGAGGCAATCAGCGGCCAGAGCGAGCCGGTCACCGTGGTCGCCGACTCCGTCGCGCCGCCGGCGCCGACGAACCTGAGCCTGGAACTGGTGAGCACCGGCATCGTCGCCCGCTGGGAGGCGCCGGCCGCCAACGAGCCGCTCACCTATTCGCTGTACCGCGCGGCAGGCGACATCACGGCTCTGGATGGCCTCGCGTCGGTACGCTCTGGCGTCGACAAGCTCGAGGCCCTCGACCCGTCCCCCTCGGAGACGGAGCACACCTATGCCGTGGTCGCGGTGGACGCCGCCGGCAACATGTCGGCTCCGTCGGCTTCCGCCTACCTCAACTTCGACCTGCTGCCGGTCTCCACGCTGAGCGTGGTGCAGACCGACGCCGAGAAGCCGCTGGTGTCCTGGATGCACCCCGGCACCACCATCTCCGGCTACGACCTCTATCTCGGCGACGGGGCCGCGAAGCTGAAGCTCAATACCACGCTGCTCGACGCGACGAGCTACACCGATTCGGGCTACAGCGGCGACGAGCGTCTCTACACCGTCGTGGCCGTGGACACCAACGGCGCCGAGAGCGTCGGCCGCAGCCTGCTGCTGCCCAAGCTCACCGCGGACCTTGCCGCAGGAAGCACCCTGAAGCGCGGCATCATGAACCAGCTCGACTACACCGTGCGCAATGACTCCAGCCGCCGCGTCGACGGCGCCCGGCTGCATGTGAGCGTTGCCGGCCACGCGCACGTCTCCACGTCCTTCGGCCTCGATGCCGGTGCGAGCCTCACGGTGCCGGTGATCGTCGGCGGCTATGCGGACCTGCCCGATGTCGCCCCGCTTGCCACCGCCGCCGTGATCGTCCCGAACCCGGGCGAGAGGGTGCGCATCGAGCGGCATAGCGAGATCAGCGTGGGTGACGGGGCCCTGGTGCTCAGCCTCGCGTCGAAGGACTTCACGCGCGGCGGGGCGGGGCAGGTGCAGTTCACGCTCGAGAACACCAGCGCCGTCGACACCGAGATCGTCCTCGCCACGGCCAACGGCGCGAAGCCCTCGAACCAGGTGCGCCTCAAACTGGTCGACGCCGACGGCAATGTCCTGACCGCACGGGCGCTGCTCCAGGACGTCGGGACCGACGTGGTGCGCCTCGCCAACGGCACCACCGTAGCCCGCGTCCCGGCGGGGGCCAGCTTCACCTCCGACTGGTTCGACCTGCCGGTGCCGAGCAGCGCGCCCGACGCGGTCTCGGTGCAGCTCGAAGTGGACAAGTTCCACTATCACCTCGGGCGCGAGGACCACGTAGCCATCGCCGGGCTCACCGTACGGCGCGACACGCCACTGGTCGATACCACCTACTATGGCGCCCTCGACGACATCAGCCCGAAGAGCTCCCTCGGTGACCAGGACATCCTCATCACCGGCCACGCCGTCGTGCGCAGCAGCGGCGAGCCCATGCCCTCGGTGCCGCTGACGCTGGTGCTCGCCGCCAACGGCTTCGAACGCAAGTTCGAGATCTACACCGATGCGACCGGCGGCTTCACGCATCGCTTCACGCCGCTCTCCGGCGAGTCGGGCGTCTACAAGGTATCGGTCGTGCACCCCGACGTGCTCGATCGCCCGGCACAGGGGGAGTTCACCATCAATCGGGTCACCTTCAACCCGACCACGCTGAACGTGAACATCCCGCGCGACTACGACCAGCACCTGAGCATCGGCGTGAAGGCCGGCGGCGGCACCACCGCCAGCAACGTGCGCCTCGTCTACGAGGCGGCCGATCAGCCGAGCGGCACCCTGCCGGACGGCGTGCAGGTCGATACCGACGGCACGCTGAATCTGGGCTCGGGCCAGTCGGGGCAGCTCAACGTCACCCTGCGCGGCGGCGACACCGCGGCCGACACCGGCGCTCTCGTGCTCAAGGCGCTGAGCGATGAGAGCGGCAGCAAGACCCTGGCGCTGATCCACGTCAACTACGCCTTCTCCGAGGCGGCGCCCGCCCTGTACTACACCCCGAGCTACATCGAGACCGGCGTCTCGCAGGGCGGCAGCGTCAGCGAGTCGGTCACGCTCGAGAACCGCGGGCTGGCGCCCCTGGAGGGTACGACCGTCAAGCTCGTGCAGCCCGACGGCAGCGCACCGCCGAGCTGGCTGTATCTGACCGCGGCGGAGGACCAGGGCAGCCTGGCGGTGGGCGAGAAGCGCAGCGTCGGCTTCGTGGCCGCGCCGACGGACAGCGTCTCCGACGGCATTTACGAGTACCGCCTGCGGGTGAGCGCGAGCAACCACCCGACGCGCGACATCAATGTATTCGTGGCGGTCACCCAGTCCGGCGTCGGCAGCGTGTTGTTCAAGGCCTCGGACATCTATACCGCCACACTCGACGCCGACGGCAACCCGATCCTAGGCCTGCAGGGTGCCCGCATCTACGTGCAGAACGAGCAGGTGCTCAGCGTCGACGCCACCCTGACCACGGACGCCGCCGGCGAGGCCCTGTTCAAGGACCTCCCGTCCGGCTGGTACAAGTTCCGGGCCACGGCGACCAACCACCAGGAGGTGCGCGGCCGCTTCCAGATCAAGCCGGGCATCACCCTCGCCAAGGACGTGTTCCTGGACTACGACCTGGTTACCGTGGAGTGGTCCGTCACCGAGATCACCATCCAGGACAAGTACGACGTCACCCTGAACGCCACCTACGAGACGCAGGTGCCCGCAGCCGTGGTGGTCGCGGACCCCTCCAGCGTCAACCTGCCCAATATGGCCAAGGGCGACGTGTTCTACGGCGAGTTCACCCTGACGAACTACGGCCTCATCCGCGCCGACCACCTCCAGGTCAATCTGCCGCCCCCGGACGAATACGTCCGCTACGAACTGATGGACGGCATTCCGACCAGTCTCGGGGCACAGGAGCGCGTCGTCGCAGCCTTCCGCGCGGTGGCGCTGAAAGCCTTCGACCCCGCCACGGATGGGAATGCCACCGGCGGCGGGTGCTCGGCCTACAGCGCGTGCTTCAACGTGCACTACGACTACGCGTGCGCAAACGGAACCGTAACGAACGGCGCGGCCAGCTTCTGTACGCTGTACACCTTTGGCTGCACCACCACCAGCGGCAGCACGACAAGCAGCGGCGGCACCAGCACCATCAATTTCGTTGGCGGCAGCGGCGGGGGAAGCTATTCGCCGACGTACCAGTCGATTTCGGGGGCGCAGTGCGTGCCGAAGCCGAAAGAGTGCCCGACGTGTAAGGCGGCTGGGCACGGCCCCGCCGGTGGGTCGGGGAGCGGATTCCCCTTCCCAAATACCGGTTTCCCCGGGGTGGGCTCGCCAGACAAGTGGCCGAGTCTTCCAGAGTTCGGCGGCGGAAGTCCGCCCCCTGGCGGCGTTAGCCTACTCTGATCGAGCTGTAAGAACGATGAACAAAAAAGAATTCGAAACGATGCGAACTCCTAAATTCCGTTTTGCCCTTGTGTCGATGGTTTGCCTCGTTTTTGCCGCGCAAGCCCACGCCGAGGTGGAACTCCCGAGCGGCCAGTACCACCACACCGTCGATGACCTGAGCGTAAAGGTTATGGGCGGGAAGATCGTCGCGCAGCGCACCTGGTACCGGAAGCAGTGGCACTTCAATCGAGCCTGGAACGGTCTGTCGATCGAGTACGACGACCTCGACGGTTCGGTGAAGTCCGTCGAGCGCAATGGCGACGCCTATGTCCGTAATGCGGACGGCTCGCGGTTCGTGTTCGATCTGCGCAAGTCGATTCTGAAAACGGATACCGGGTTTCGCTGGGAAGACCGTGACGGAAACTGGATCGAGTACGACGCACAGGGACACATCGCCCGGTACGGCGACCGCAATGGACTGACCGCCAGCTTCCTCTATGACGACCAGGGTCGACGCACCGGCGTGCAGGACCGCTTCGGCAAGCAGGTCCTCTGGTATGAATACGACGCGGCTGGCCACGTCTCCGCCGTGCGCGACTACAGCAGCCCGGCGCGCCGGGTGGTCTACCACTATTCCGGCGAGCTGCTCACCGAGGTCGTCGACGTCCTCGGCAACAGCTGGACGTACCAGTACGACAGCGCCGGGCGGCTCATCAATCGCGTCGATCCGGACGGTCGCCCGGTAAACGTGACATATGACCAGAGCGGCCGCGCAGCCTCGGTCACCAAGGCCGACGGCACCGGCAGCTTCTACGAATACGACTACGACAGCACCAAAAAGGAATACTTCGCCCGCACCCGGCTCTCGAACGGCAAGGTGACCGAGCGCTGGTACGACCGCGAAGGATTCATGATCCGGCGGGATGTCAATGGGAAGACGGTCGAACGCATAGAAAAGGACGGGCGCCGTCGCATTTACACGAACGAACTCGGCCAGCAGACTGTCCGCGAATACGACGAATGGGACAACCTCATCAAAGTTACCTGGCCCGACGGTGCCACCCACAGCTACGAAGTCGATCCCAAATTCTCGCGTGTTACAAAGGAAACAGATGAGCGGGGCACGGTCACCAGCTTCGCCTACGACGCCAACGGCAATCTCACGCGAAAGGTCGAGGCGGTCGGGACGCCGGTCGAGCGGACCACCGAATACAGCCACGACGCCTACGGCAATCTTCTGCAACAAACGCGAGTCGGCGACGCCGTAACGCAGGCGGCAACGACAGCCTGGACCTACGATGACTTTGGTAACCTCAAGACGGTGACAGATCCCGAAGGGCACGTCACCCGCTACGACACCTACGACGTCATGGGAAACGTGCTGGGCTGGCGGGATGGGCGGGGGAACGCCTGGCAGCAGGAATACGATGCCAAGGGGCAACTCGTCTCCCGTACCGACCCGCTCGGGCGCGCCACACACTACGAATACGATGGGGCGGGGCACCGCACAGCAGTTGTCGACCCGCTCGGAAACGTCACGCGTTCCACCTACGACAGGAATGGCCGACTGGTCTCCGTCACCGATGCCTTGGGTGGCGTGGTCCGAAACGTCTACGACGCGGATGGCAAGCTCACGGAAATTCGCGACCAGGAAGACCATCCCCGCCGCTTCGGCTACGACGCACAGGGGCGTTTGGCGAAGCTGATTGACGGGAACGGGAACACGATCACCTATCACTGGGGTGGGGCGGACCACAATGCGCGGGAAGACGCGATCGCGTCGATCGATTACCCAACGTTCACTCAGGAGTATCGCTACAACAGTCGCGGGCGGCGCACGCTGCGCATCGATCACAACGGTGACCAGCCCATCACCACTGCGAGTGCCTACGATTCAAGCGCGAATCTCACGGAGTCGACCGACCCGAACGGCAATACCACCCGCTACGCTTATGATGCGCTCGGGCGCCTCACTGTTGTGACGAATGCCCTCGGCGACACCGTCGAATATACGTATGACAATCGCAATAACCTGCTCGCGGTCAAGAACGAGAACGACGTCGTAATTCGCCGATTCGCATACGACCTGAACGACAATCAGGTCAAGGAAATCTGGCCGCTGGGCGAGACCTTCCAGTATTCTTACGATGCGAACGGCCACCTTGCGCAGAAGATCGACGGCAAGGGCCAAGTGGCTCGGTATACGTACGACGCGGCCAACCAGCTCGTACGCATCGATTATTATGCGAACAACGTCGATGGCGCTACCGCAGCCAAGACCGTCACCTTCATCTACAACGCAGCTGGCAGCCTAGCTGGCTATGCCGATGGCACCACCTCGGGCGCCTATGTCTATGATGCGTTGCAGCGCAAGACCAAGGCGACCGTAAACTACGGAGCCTTTTCAAAGGCTATCAGTTACGCGTATTACAGGGATAACCGCGAGCGCAGCTACACGGCATCTGATGGTGTCACCTATAGCTACACCTACGATGCCGCCGATAATCTGGCGAGCGTCGATATTCCGAATGCAGGGGTTATCACCTACAACAGCTATTACTGGAATGCACCGAAGTCTGTCACCCTGCCGGGCGGGGGGAGTAGGCAGTACACTTACGACGCTCTTATGCGAGTGATTCGCATCCGCGCCCTCGACCCTGCCGGTAATTCTCTGCTTGATTTCGTTTATACCTACGACGCAGCGGGGCGTATCGTAGAGAAGACAACCGAGCACGGTATGTACCGCTACACTCACGACCTGCTGGGCCGGCTTACTGTCGCGAAAAAACCGAGCTCGGCGGACGAAGCCTTTACCTACGATGGTGCGGGCAATCGTCTTACGGATCCAAGGATTACGGGCAAATGGACCTATAACACGAATAATCAGCTTTTGGCATATGGTGGCATCACACTGAAATACGACTCCAATGGCAGCCGTATTTCAAAGACTGAATCGGGGGCTACAACGCAATCTCTTTATGACCTCAAAAACCGTTTAAGCGAGGTCCGTTCCGGTGAGGGGGATCTTGTTGCTAGGTACTATTATGATCCTTTTGGGAGGCGACTTTGGAAAGAAGCAGGCGGAGTATATACGTACTTCATCTACGCAGACGAGGGTCTCTCGGGTGAGTTCAACGCTCAGGGGGCGACTATTCGCACGTACGGTTTGCGTCCGGGCGGGAGTCGGAGCGAGCACGTGTTGTTCGAGCGAATAGAGGGGCGGATATATTTTTACCATAACGACAACCTTGGGACTCCGCAGGTGATTGTTGACAATTCCGGAGACCTGGCATGGGGAGCGAAGTACGATCCCTTCGGGAGGGCAAAGGCCGAGAAGGCCGCCTTAGTGAACAATCTTCGGTTCCCCGGTCAGTACTTCGACGCAGAGACAAACGATCACTACAATCACTTTAGAACTTACGATCCTGGTACTGGAAGGTACGTCCAAGTCGACCCGCTCGGCGTAAGAGGCGGGCTGAACCCGTACTTATACGTAAACGATCGCCCCCTAGAGCTTTCCGATCCGTTTGGTCTAGAACCTGGCGATGTATGTGGCTCATGTGCCAACGCCGATTGTCTTTTTCGAGGAGGAAACCTGTGTTTTTCAGCCGCCGATGTTGTCTGGACTGGAGATGATCAGCGATTCCCTGTCCACGGAAACTGGTGCGGGCCGGGATGGACCGGAGGCCATGAAGGTTCGTGGAACGATTTGACGCCCGGACAGAGGAGAAATGCGGCTCAACCGACAGACAACCTTGATGCCGCGTGTAAGGTTCACGATTTGTGTTACGCAAGTTGCCGCGACACGTATTCCTGTGACGCTGCGGCGCGAAGCATATGTTTCAGGGGATGTGATGGCCCCTTGGCCGAACGGGCCAAAGACTACGGGGGAATAGATGGCAATCTGATATGGCATGCGATGGATAGAAGTGGTCCAAGACGCGCCGGCCCCAACGCACCTAACTGTGGATGTGCGGAGGGTCCCTGATGCGTGTCCGAAAGCCCCACGTAATTGGAATCGGTCTTGCTCTAATCCATTTCCTGGCATTTTTGGCCACGGTGATGGTTGTAGAAAGCTCCTACCAGGAGCAGGCGGAATTTCTTTGGCTAGCATGGATTCCGATCGATTTCCCAATCTCTTGCACCTATTTGCTTTTAGGCGACAAGTATTCGCAGATCTACCATGCGCTATACGATTTCAACTCGGCGCTAGGCTCTCTGCTCTACGCGCCGCATTTTGTGCACGGGTTCCTTGGTACGGTGTGGTGGTATCTGATTCCCCAAATCATTTCTTCGCTTCGGGAACGCGTCACAAGAAAGAGGGCGGGGTAAAAAGAGAAAAGGCGAAAAGGGGAAGGAAGAAAGGGGACAGCTTGCGCCTACCCCGGTTTAACGGACACCCCGAATGGGGGCAGGTCGCGAAGCAGGGAATAACAGCAATAGAACGTACAGCACCATAAAAAGGCGCGGACAAAAGAAAACAAGACAAGAAGAAACAAACAACAAACAGCCCAACAAATGAATAGACGTTCAAACATGTGGGGTGGGCTCACGCTCGCGCTCGGGATGCTCCTGGCGGCCTATTCGTCTCTGACGGGCGCCGCGGAGTCCGTGTGCGCGGTCGTGAAGATCGAGATCCAGCAGGAGCTCACGCTGGAGCGGCAGGCCTTCGATGCGCATATGCGCATCAATAACGGCCTGGAAACGCTCTCCCTCGAGAACGTCGATATCAACGTCACCTTCGAGGACGAGAACGGCAACGCCGTGCTCGCCAGCTCGGACCCGAACAACACCGACGCCCTGTTCTATATCCGCGTTGACCAGATGGACGGCATCGCCGACATCAGTGGGGCGGGGACGGTGGCGCCGGCCTCCAGCGCGGATGTCCACTGGATCATCATTCCGACGCCGGGGGCGGGCGGGACCAAGCCCTCGGGCACGCTCTATTTCGTCGGCGCCTCGCTGAGCCTTTACCGTTCGGCCAAAATCTTGGATTAAGGAGCTGCCGGCACACCCACCGACCCGCTGTCGCGTGACTCGAAGAGGCGTTCGCTGCCGATGAACCCGTTCAGACCATATATATGCAAATGCATTCCGTTTCTGCTCTTGGTCGGTGTAGGGTGTGCGCGTCCAGCGATCATCGAGGCGAATGTGGCGTGGGGTAAGGTTAAAACTCACGTCTCTGTCAATGCGGTTCGGTCCTATGAAGAGCGCGGCGAGAGCCTGTCTCTCGTATATGGTTCTTTGTTGGTTTTTCGCGAAGATCCGAATGTCGATGTGGTAAACCTAAGCTGTGTCGCGCTAAGGGTCGGGGATGTGGAAAGCGATAGGATATACGTAAACCGTATCGCCCACATACTTGTCGACCGGTTTCCGCTCGAAAGCGCTAAGACGCGGATCTCCATATATTGGAAGATAAAGGGCGCGGTGAGTATCGAACAATTAAGGCATGGCGTTACTGTTTACGTTCGTCCGCACTGTATGCATGGATGAAGGGATCAGAAATAAGGGGACAGATTTATTTTTTCGGGGAAAGTGGGGGGAGAGCGATGCCTCGGACGGCAAGATTGGTGGTGCCGAACTGTCCGCACCACATCGTGCAGCGAGGACATAATCGAAATGCGATGTTCGTGCAGCCGCGGGACTATGCCCGCTACCTGGAGAATCTGGCGGAGTGGAAGCGGCACTTCGGATGCAAGGTCTACGGCTACTGCCTGATGACGAATCATGTACACCTGATTGTCGACCCGGGCGACGATGGGGGAAGCCTGGGCCTGCTGATGAAGCGGCTGGCGGGGCGGCACACGCGATACGTGAACACGCTGGAGCGACGCACGGGCAGCTTATGGGAGGGGCGGTACAAGTCCAGCCCCATCGAGACCGATGCCTATCTGCTCGCGTGTACGCGCTACGTGGAGCTGAACCCGGTGCGGGCGCGGATGGTAAGCGCTCCTGCCGACTACCTGTGGTCGAGCTACCGCGCGAAGGTGGGCCTGGCGAACTCGGCCTGTCTGGATCTGGACCCGTGCTACACGGGCCTGGCAGATACGACGCTCGGACGCGTACGGGCATATGAGCAATGGGTGAAAGCGGCGATCCCGGACGAGGAATGGTCGCTCATTCGGAAAGCTGTGCAGACGGGTAGCGTTACCGGGAACGAGCGGTTCGCGCGGGAGATCGAACAGAGAACGGGGCTGCGCGCAGCGGCAAGAGGGCGAGGAAGGCCGAAGAAGGTGGCGGCGTGTTGAAAAATAAATCTGTCCCCTTTTTTCGGTCGACTACGGGCCTTTCGCGAAGTCGATCAGCTACGCCTATTATAAGAACGGCCTTAAGTGCAACTACACGGCACCGGACGGTATCACCTATAGCTATGCCTACGATGCTGCCAACAACCTCGCCAGCATCAACATTCCGAATAGCGGCGCTATCACGTACAACAGTTATCATTGGGTTGCGCCCCAGGTTGTGGTCCTTCCGGGCGGCGGACGTAAACGTTACAGCTACGATCCGCTGATGCGGGTCACACGTATTCGCGCCGACGACCCGGCGGGAAATCCGCTACTTGATTACGCCTATAGATACGACGCCGCCGACAACATTCTTGAGAAGGCGACGGAGCACGGCGTTTACCGGTACGCCTACGACGCGCTTGACCGCCTAACCAAGACTGATAATCCGAGTTTGCCGGACAGGTCTTTTGCCTATGATGACGCGGGAAATCGACTTCTTGATGGGCAGAGTTCCAGCCCTTGGACTTATAATGCCACCAATGAACTCTTGAGCAAGAACGGCATCAAGATGTCCTACGACGCCAACGGAAGCTTGGTGGAGACGAGCCAACCAGACGCGGCGACGCGCTTGCGTTACGATCTTGCAAACCGCCTTCATGAAGTCCGCGATGAAGGAGATGCTCCCATCGTCAGGTATCGTTATGACCCCTTCGGCCGGCGCCTTTGGAAAGAGACAAATGGAGAGCGCACTTACTTTCTCTATGGGTCTGAAGGCCTTCTCGGTGAAATGGATGCAGTTGGCATGGTTTCTCGGGCGTACGGATGGAAGCCCGGCGGAAAAAGAGGGACGCCGCCGTTGTTCGTGCGCACGAGCGCACAGACCTATTTTTACCTGGCCGATATAACTGGGGCGCCGCAGAAAGCAATCGATGCCACTGGAAAGCTCGCATGGGCAGCGCGGTATACCGCGTTTGGCGAGGCGACAATCGAGCACGCATCTGTGGTGAATAATCTTCGTCTTCCGGGGCAATACTACGACGCTGAATCAAACTTTAATTACAATCGTTTTCGATACTATCTTCCTGGGATGGGCCGCTATTTAGGCAGTGACCCGCTACGGTCGCCCGGCAGCACCAACACGTTCGTGTACGCAAACTCGAACCCATTGCGATACATTGATCCGTTAGGCCTGCGTAGCGACTGCGTAGCGACTGCGCGCAGTGCATCATAGACTGTAATGACGCGTATAGGCAACGTGAAAGAGACATCAATGACGACTACTTTTTTCCGGAAATGGCGAGATGTACATATATGCTAAAAGGGCGGCGCCTCTGTGCATTTGGGGTTCTGACGGCGACGGAGATGATGTACAGAAAGAATGTCGAAGACTTGCAAGATTGCCTAATTGGCCGTTGCCAACCGGAGTGTCAACAAAATGATAACTGTAGCTAGAGATTATGCTGTTTTCGCCGCCTTCGCCTTTCTCTTTATTGCTAGTGGGAGCGCAGTTGTGGCGGAAGAGAGAGGAACGCCCAGAGACATTTTTGCGAATTCTAGTCTGGCAATATCAATGTATTGCTCAGATCAACAATTTCTTAGTGCAATACAGAGAACTTCGAGTCAATGTGCCAAGTTATTTGCGTCGCACTCCGAGGAATGCAGAGACTCTCTGCGGCCCCTCGTGCCGCCAATTGTGGACTGGGGATACAAGCGTGATGATTTTGAGTTCGGGAGGAGTTTGGGTGTCGCGTATCTCATGTGTGTGAAGGCGAAGGTGTACGAAGACGTTTTCAATATTCCAAACCCGTAGCTCGAAGAATAGGGGACCGAAGCGAAGAAGAATAGGGACAAATAAGAAAAGGGGACAGATTGCGGCTACCCCGGTTTAACTGACGCTTCGGGTGGTGAAGGGTCGCGAAGCTGGGCGTTAGAGAAATTAATGGTATGGCGCCGTAACAAGGCGCAAATATAGAAACAAGACAAGAAGCAACAAACAACAAGAAATTGGAAAAAATGGGGACAGTTTTATTTTTCCTAAATTAAGCGACGGAGGCTGGACGGTCCTGCTGGCTCGTCGGCGATTGGGCTTGGCCTTGCTTTTGGCAGTATCGAAGAAAAGGAAGAAAACGGGACAGATTTATTTTTCGTGCGAGAAGAAAACGGGACACGAGAAGAAAACGGGACAGATTTA
The DNA here is from genome assembly GCA_963779865.1 of uncultured Gammaproteobacteria bacterium. GTDB lineage: Bacteria > Pseudomonadota > Gammaproteobacteria > CAVZZX01 > CAVZZX01 > CAVZZX01. Next base: position 597,833 of record CAVZZX010000003.1, read on the forward strand.
TTTTTCGGGGGAATTGGGGGGAGTGAGTCATGCCTCGGACGGCAAGGTTGGTGGTGCCGAACTGTCCGCACCACATCGTGCAACGCGGACACAACCGAAACGCGGTATTCGTGCAGCCGCGGGACTATGTGCGTTACCTGGAAAACCTCGGGGAGTGGAAGCGGCACTTCGGATGCAAAGTTTACGGCTACTGCTTGATGACCAACCATGCGAGAAATAAGGGGACAGATTTATTTTTCGGGGAAAGTGGGGGAGTAAGTCATGCCTCGGACGGCAAGGTTGGTGGTACCGAACTGTCCGCACCACATAGTACAACGCGGACATAATCGTAATGCGGTATTCGTGCAGCCGCGAGCTGCACAAGAAAAGGGGACAGATTTATTTTCGGGGGAAACTGGGGGAGTGAGTCATGCCTCGGACGGCAAGGTTGGTGGTGCCGAACTGTCCGCACCACATCGTGCAGCGAGGACATAATCGCAATGCGGTGTTCGTGCAGCCGCGGGACTATGCCCGCTACCTGGAGAATCTGGCGGAGTGGAAGCGGCACTTCGGATGCAAGGTCTACGGCTACTGCCTGATGACGAATCATGTACACCTGATTGTCGACCCGGGCGACGATGGGGGAAGCCTGGGCCTGCTGATGAAGCGGCTGGCGGGGCGGCACACGCGATACGTGAACACGCTGGAGCGACGCACGGGCAGCTTATGGGAAGGGCGATACAAGTCCAGCCCCATCGAGACCGATGCCTATCTGCTCGCGTGTACGCGCTACGTGGAGCTGAACCCGGTGCGGGCGCGGATGGTAAGCGCTCCTGCCGACTACCTGTGGTCGAGCTACCGCGCGAAGGTGGGCTTGGCGAACTCGGCCTGTCTGGATCTTGACCCGTGCTACACGGGCCTGGCAGATACGGCGCTCGGATGCGTACGGGCATATGAGCAATGGGTGAGGGCGGCGATCCCGGACGAGGAATGGACGCTCATTCGGAAAGCGGTGCAGACAGGTAGCGTAACCGGCAACGAGCGGTTCGCGCGGGAGATCGAACAGAGAACCGGGCGGCGCGCAGCTGTGAGAAGACGGGGAAGACCGAAAAAGGTGGCGGCGTGTTGAAAAATAAATCTGTCCCCTTTTTTTCTAGATATTGACAATGTGAAAATAGTGGAGAACCCATTGGTCGGAGAGCCCGACGCGGGCGAGCGTGCATTTATTTTTGCTTGGGCTCGATACAGCGCCACGGTTGAAGGAAATTTTCGAATTATTTGTGGGAGATTCGAAGAAAGCTGCGGGGCCGAGAAGCTTGTTCGCTCGTGGTATCCGATAGCCGGTTTTTCGTTGGGGGTACAGGGTGAATTATCATTTAGGTTTAACCCGGTTACCGCCTTTCTGGGGGTGGCTTACGTCAAGTTAGCGGCGTATGGGATCGCGTACCTTAAAGCGGCGCGGGACGCCTCGATCACTCTGCGTAAGAAGCTCGAAAGTACGCACGGAAGCTTAGATGCGTTTGCAACCGCAATCTGTATAGCTACCGAACGATTGCCTGAGAAGTAAATCGGATGTGTCCTGACAATCTTCGTGCACTGCTGACGGACGGACTCCCGCGAGGCCCATTTGCTCTATTGTTCGTCGCCGCGAACTTGATGCTTGGAACTCTTGCTTATCTGCTTGTTGCGTACCAAGTCACTCCGAATTTCAGGGTGGTTGAGCTAGGTATAATCGTTCTGCTGGCCGTTATGGTGAGTGGGCTCTTTTACCTGAGACTAAGAAACCTGCGCAAGCCCGTCATCTTTTCGGTCCTTCCGGTGGCGATTATTTTCAATTCTTGGCAGTTTTATCACTTGGTAGGGATCACGAACGCATCTGCTTTGAATGTATTGGACGTTTTTACAGGCATCTACTATGTGGCGGCAATAGTGCTCATGTGCAAGAAGGATGCGAGCGCGGGAGAGGAAAACGGTAATAGTTAACAGAAAATGTAGAACAAGAAAACGGCACGGATTGCGCCCACCCCAGCTTAACGGACACCTCGAACGGGACAGGTCGCGAATCGGAGAGTTGTAGCAATTGAAGGTATAGCGCCATAACAAGGCGCAGACAAAAGAAGACAAGACAAGAAGAAACAAACAACAAAAAGTCGAACAGATGACTAGACGTTCAATGATGCGGGGTGGGCTCACGCTCGCGCTCGGGATGCTCCTGGCGGCGTATTCGTCTCTCGCCGATGCCGCGGAGTCCGTTTGCGCGGTCGTGAAGATCGAGATCCAGCAGGAGCTCACGCTGGAGCGGCAGGCCTTCGATGCGCATATGCGCATCAACAACGGTCTGGAAACGCTCTCCCTCGAGAACGTCGATATCAACGTCACCTTCGAGGACGAGAACGGCAACGCCGTGCTTGCCAGCTCGGACCCGAACAACACCGACGCCCTGTTCTTCATCCGCGTCGACCAGATGGACGGCATCGCTGACATCAGCGGGGCGGGGACGGTGGCGCCCGCCTCCAGCGCAGACGTGCACTGGATCATCATCCCCGCGCCGGGCGCGGGCGGAAGCAAGCCCTCGGGCACGCTCTATTTCGTGGGGGCCTCCCTGAGCTACACGCTCGGCGGGGAGCCGCAGAGCATGACGGTCACCCCGGATTCCATCTATGTGAAGCCGCTGCCGCGGCTCACCCTCGATTACTTCCTGACCAAGGACGTCTACGCGGACGATGCCTTCACTCCCGAAGTCGAGCCGCCGGAGCCCTTCACCCTCGGGGTGCGGGTAAGAAACAACGGTGCGGCGACCGCCGAGGACGTCACCATCGACTCGGCGCAGCCGAAGATCGTGGAGAACGAGCAGGGCCTGCTGATCGACTTCAAGATCATCGGCAGCAGCGTCAACGACCAGCCCGCGACCAACAGCCTCCTGGTCAACTTCGGCGACATCGCCCCGAACGCGGCGGCGGTCGGGCGCTGGGACATGATCACCACGCTCTCGGGCCAGTTCACGGAATTCACCGCAACCGTCTCCCACGCCGACGAGCTCGGCGGCCAGCTCACCTCGCTGATCGACGCGGCGAACACCCATTTCCTCGTTCACGACGTGCGGGTGGATGTGCCCGGTCGCGATATGGTGCGCGATTTCCTCGCGCGCGACGGGGACGTGCTGCGCGTCTACGAGTCCGACAGCGTCGACACCGGAGTGACGGATCAGTCGGCCGGCTCCGCGATGACGGAGAACGGCACCGACGGCACCTATACCTTCCTGCGGCTGACCACCCCGGTCACCGCCGGCTTCATGTACGTGCAGCTGCCCGATCCCTACGAGGGCAAGCGCACAATCGCATACGTGCAGCGCAACGACGGCAAGCGTCTGCCGCCCAGCAATGCCTGGTTCTCCAAGCAGCGCAACGCCGACCACAGCTGGAGCCATTTCTTCAACCTGTTCGACGCCAACGCGACGGGCGGCTACACCATCGCCCTGGACCAGCAGCCGCTGCCGCCGGAGCTGCAGCCGCTGACCGCGATCACCACCTGGGAGACCAATCCGACAACGGTCACCGTGACCGCCACCGACCCAAACGGCACCGTACCCAGCCTGAGCGCGCAGGGCCTGCCGACCGGCGCCAGCTTCACCGACCAGGGCAACGGCACCGGCGTGCTCAGCTGGACGCCGGACGTTGGCCAGACTGGGGAGCACAGCGTCAGCTTCACCGCATCGGATGGCGCGCTCAAGGACACCGCCACGCTGAGCATCAAGGTCAATCCCGCCTGGGATAGCGATGGCGACGGCATGGACGACGACTGGGAGCGCGAGCACTTCGGGGATCTCAGCCGCGACGGCACGGGCGACTTCGACGGCGACGGCATCTCCGATCTGCAGGAGTTCCTGGCGGGCTACGACCCGACCCTGCCGCCGCCCTCTGCGCCGTCCGGCCTTGGCGGCGAGCCCGGCAACGAGGAGAACACGCTGAGCTGGCCGGCCGCTGACGGCGCCGTGTCCTACAACCTGTACTGGAGCAGCGCACCCGACGTCACCGTCGCCAGCGGGCAGAAGGTCGAAGGCGTCACCTCGGGCTATGTCCACACCGGGCTGATCAACGAAACGCCGTACTACTACGTGCTCACCGTCGTCGGTGCGGGCGGGGAGTCCACCGCGTCGACGGCGATCAGCGTCACGCCCGGGATCTGGGACTGGAACACCCCGGCGAAGGTCGAGTCCTCCGACGCGGGCGACGCGGCCCAACCCGCCGTGGCGCTGAACGGCGCGGGGCAGGGCGTCGCTGTCTGGAGCCAGCCCGACGGCACACGGACCAGTATCTGGGCCAATCATTTCGTCGCCCGCAGCGGCTGGGGCACGCCGGCGCTGCTCGAAACCGACGACCTGCACGATGCCGCCGCACCGCAGGTCGCCATCGACGGCACCGGCCGCGCGCTTGCCCTGTGGCAGCAGTCCGACGGGACGCACGCGAACGTGGTGTTCGCCGCCTACGACCCGAGCTCGGGCTGGTCGAGCGCCGCGGCGCTCGACGCGACGGATACCGACGACGCCTATGCGCCGCGCGTGGCGATGAACAGCGCCGGCCGCGCCGTCGCGATCTGGACCCAGGGCGCGGGCGGCACCGGCAGCCAAGTGTGGGCGGCCGAATACGTGCCCGGCACGGGCTGGTCCGCCCCGGCGCGCATCGAGGCGCGTACCGCGACAACCGCGCTGCTGACCGACCTTGCCATCGACGCGAACGGCAACGCCCTCGTCCTCTGGACCGAGGCCGGTACGAACATCCTCGCCAATCGCCTGCTCGCCGGCAGCGGCTGGGCCGGGGAGACCGTGCTGCGCACCGGCGCCTCGGGCGAGCTGCGCGCCCGCGCAGCGCTGGATGGTGCCGGCAATGCGCTGGCGGTCTGGGCGGAGTCGGACGGCAGCGCGAATAGCATCTATGCCGATCGCTATGTCGCCGGCAGCGGCTGGAACGGCGCCGAGGCGATCGAGACGGCCGCGGGCGCGGCGGCGACGCCGGTCGCGAGCCTGAACACGGTCGGGGCGGGTGCGGCCGTATGGCAACAGAACGACGGCGGGATGGTCCGTATCTTCGCCAACCGCTACGTGCCCGGCAGCGGCTGGACGGGCGCGTTGTGCATCGACGGCAGCGAGCGCGGCGATGGCGCGACGCCGCAGGTGGGCATCGATGAAAAGGGCAACGTGCTTGCCCTGTGGCAGCAATTCGACGGCGTGCAGCAGAACGTCTGGGCGGCGGCCTTCGACCCCGAGATGGGCTGGGCCGCGGCCGAGGTGATCGACACCGAGAACGCCGGCGATGCGGTTTCCCCGCAACTCGCCCTAGAGGCGGGCGGCGATGCGCTGGCCGTCTGGCTGCAGTCCGACGGCAACCACGTCAACCTGTGGGCGAACGACTACCTGGCGGGCAATGCCGGCATGCCGAACATCGCGCCCATCCCGGTGACCGCCGCGAGCCTGACAGTCGATGAGCAGACCGCCGTCACCCTCGACGGGAGCGGCAGCTTCGACCAGGACGGCACCGCGACCGGGTATGCCTGGGCGCAGCTCGACGGCCCGACGGTGACGCTGTCCGGCGCCGATACGGCGGTGGCGGGCTTCCCGGCGCCGACGCTGAAGACGCAGGCGGTGCTGCACTTCCGGCTCACGGTCACCGACGACGAGGGCGCGGCCGACAGCCGCGATGTGACGGTCACCGTCAATCCGGTCAACCATCCGCCGGTGGTCGACGCCGGGGCCGCGCAGCGGATCGCGGAGAACACGGTGGTCACCCTCACCGGCACGGCCAGCGATCCGGACGCCGACGGCGTGCTGGTGAGCTACGCCTGGACGCAGACCGCCGGGCCGCGCGTCAGCCTTCAGAACGCCGACACGCTGACGCCGTCCTTCACCGCGCCGGCGGTGTACGAGGACAACAGCCTGGGCTTCCAACTCACGGTGACGGACGACGAGGGCGGCGTGAGCACCGCGACGACGTCGGTGGTCGTCTACAGCACCAATCCCGACGACGACGGCGACGGCATGTACGACCTCTGGGAGGTGCAGTACTTCGGCGATCTGAGCCGCGACGGGACCCAGGACTTTGACGGCGACGGCGCCACCGATGCACAGGAGTTCGGCTTCCAGAGCGACCCGACCGTCCCGCAGGGACCGGGCGAACCCGAGATCGACACGCCGGACGGCAGCGAGGTCACGGCCCTGCAGCCGGTGCTCAAGGTGCTGAATGCGGCGCATCATCCGAGCTTCCCGGTGACCTATCGCTTCGAGGTCTACCGCGATGCGGCCATGACACAGCTCGTGGCCAGCGCCGCTGGCGTGCCAGAGGCCGCGGACGGCACGGCGTGGACGGTCGACGTGCCGCTTGCGGACAACACCTGGCACTACTGGCGCGTGCGCGCCGAGGGCTGGGTGCTGCAGAGCGCCTGGGTCAGCAGCCGCTTCTTCGTGAACACGGTGAACGATCCGCCGGGCGCGTTCTACATCAGCTTCCCGAAGGACGGTTCCTGGGTCGACAGCTTCACGCCCACGCTGTCGGTGACCAACAGCGTCGACGTCGACGAGGACGCGCTGACCTATGCCTTCGAGGTCTATGCCGACGCGGCGATGACACAGCCCGTGTCTTCGGTAACCGGTGTGGCGCCGGGCCCCGACGGCACCACCGGCTGGACCGTGGATCCGCCGCTGGTCGAGAACACCTGGTATTGGTGGCATTCGGTCGTCACCGACGAGCACGGCCTGAGTACGGCGAGCGACTCCGGTCGCTTCTTCGTCAACACGCGCAACGACGCACCCGGCGCGCCGGTCCTGCAATCGCCGCCCGACGGCAGCGAGGTGCCGGCCCTCAGCGCGAACCTGGTGGTGAAGAACGGCGTCGATCCGGAGGCCGAGCCGCTGGTGTATGACTTCGAAATCGACACCGTGAACACCTTCGACAGCCCGGCGAAGCAGGTGTCCCCGGCGATCCCTGAGCAGCCGGACACGACCGCCTGGACCGCCGTGGGCCTGGCGGATAACAGCTGGCACTACTGGCGCGCCAAGGCCTCCGACGGCCGCGCCGACAGCGCCTGGGTGCAGGGCCGCTTCTTCGCCAATACGGTCAATGACCCGCCCGGCATCCCGACGCCGCTGAACCCCGGCGACAACTCCTGGGTGGGTACCCTGCAGCCGACGCTCGAGGTGCACCCGGCCGTCGACATCGACGAAGACGTGCTGCACTACGAGTTCGAGGTGTACAGCGCCAACCGCTGGGGACTGATCTACGCGAAGGTGGCTGAGGGCGGCAGCCCGACCACCAGCTGGCAGCTCGCGCAGCCCCTGCCCGAGAGCGGCTGGTACTACTGGCGGGCCCGGGCCATCGACGAGCACGGCCTGGCCGGTGACTGGGCACAGCCCGTGATCTTCTACGCCGACGAGGACGGCGTGAACGACCCGCCGTACATCCGGCTGAAGAAGCTGAAATACGACAAGGGCGGCAAGGCCGGCCATGAGCATCATGAGCGCGGCGGAGAGGGGGAGAAGGGCGACGGCCATGAGCTCTCCGCGTCCGCGAGCCCGGTCGAGGTCCGCTGGAAGGACCGCGACCCGGACAGCAACGCCCACATCCGCCTCTATTACGACGACAACAACTGGGGCACCGACGGCACGCTGATCGCCGGCGGGATCATGGAAGACCCGGACGGGCGTCGCAACGGCGACGTGTACCGCTGGGACACCGCCGCACTACCGCCCGGCGTGTACTACGTGTACGCGGTGATCGACGACGGAAACTCGCAAGCCGTGTCGTACTCGCCCAACGTGGTCGTCGTGGGTGACGGCGGCACCGGTCCCTTCCTGCAGTTCGAGAAGCCCCGCGAGCGGGAGCGGGTGAACCGCCGCGCCGAGATCCGCTGGCAGGATCGGGACAGCGACAGCAACGCCACGATCAGCCTGTATTACGACACGGATGCCGCGGGAGCCGACGGGACATTGATCGTCAGCGGTCTGCCGGAGGCCCCGGACGGCGGACGGGCGGACCGCTTTGTGTGGGATGTCAGTGCCGTGCCCGAGGGCGAGTACCACATCTACGCCGTGGTAACGGACGGGGTAAACACCTTCATCGGCTATTCCCCCGGGACAGTCGTGGTGGCGCACTCGGAGCACCACCATGACGAGGGTAGGGAATCGCACCCGAGGCGCTGAGGTGTCCACTCCGGCTTAGGTCCGCTCAGGGGTGCGCACTAAAGGGGGGGCATGCCATCACCAGCAGCATGAGCCGAAAAGGCAACTGCCTGGGTAATGCCGCGATGGAGAGCTTCTTTCATACGCTGAAGGCTGAACGGGTGCACCATGTGCGCTATCGCACCCGAGCTGAAGCCAGGCAGAGCGTGTTCGAGTACATCGAAGGGTTTTACAACCGGCGACGGCGCCACTCCTATTTGCGATACATGGCGCCGTTTGAATACGAAGAGCAGCGTGCTGTGTCTCAGGTGCGTGTCCGTTTTACGGGGGTAAGATCAGATTGATTTTTCGGGGGCTCACCGTTGTGCATGCTGCTAAAACCAATGCCATGTAGGGGAATCCTTACGCAAAAATCCGCAATGGCCTACAACCCGATCCAACGTTTGCTGTAGCCGCGGGTGGGCATGAGCACGATAATGGTTCAGACGTCCGCCTTCGACGCGGCGTCCACAGAATAAAACAGACAACAAAGAACGGTGCTTGGGAGATGTCTCACCTTGCGCTTCAAACGGGGCGGCCGCTCACGCCTGCGCTCCACGCGTCCCCAACACCCGTTTGGGGATGGTCGGCGGGCGCCACAGGTGCGGGAGTCGCGTGATGCCCGAAGTCGCTAACCCGGCGACCGACTCCGGCCTCGCCTGCGTCGCCTTGATCGCCCGCCTGTTCCAGGTCGCCGCCGACCCCGCGCAAATCCGTCACGAGTTCGGGAATCCCGTCGAGCCGTTCGACGGCACCACGATGATCCGCGCGCTCAAGCTGCTCGGGCTCAAGGCACGGGAGGTGGCCATTGATGCCCGCGGGCTCGAATCGCTCCCCTTGCCGGCTATCGTTCGCTTGTGGGACGGACGTCACGTAGTCCTTGCGCGCATGGACGACGCAAGCGTCCTCGTTCAGGATCCAAGCGAGGCGCGTGCCAGGCTCGTCCCTCGGGAAGAGTTTAGCCTGCAGCTCGGAGGCGCCGCGGTCCTGGTTACTCGCCGGGCGTCCCTGCCGGGTGCGGAACGCACGTTTGACTTTACCTGGTTCATCCCGTCCATCGTCCGCTACCGACGACTGCTGGGAGAGGTCCTTCTCGCGTCTTTCTTTATTCAGCTCTTTGCCCTTGTCACGCCGCTGTTCTTCCAGGTCGTCATCGACAAGGTCCTGGTTCATCACGGGCTGACCACGCTCGATGTCCTCGCCCTGGGTCTGCTCGCCGTTTCGGTGTTCGAGGTCGTCCTCGGCGGGCTGCGCACGTATGTCTTCTCCCACACCAGCAATCGCATCGATGTCGAGCTCGGGGCCCGGCTCTACCACCACCTGCTCGGGTTGCCTCTTACCTATTTCGAGTCGCGGCGGGTGGGCGATTCGGTGGCGCGCGTGCGCGAGCTGGAGAACATCCGTAACTTCCTCACCGGCTCGGCCGTCACCGTTGCCGTGGACAGCTTCTTCACGCTGGTCTTCTTCGCGGTGATGTACTACTACAGTCCGCTGCTGACCTTCGTCGTGCTGGGCACGATTCCGCTCTACGTGCTCCTCTCTCTGGTGGTGACACCGATCCTGCGCCGCCGCCTGGACGAGAAATTTGCGCGCGGCGCCGAAAACCAGGCCTTCCTGGTGGAGTCCGTCAGCAGCGTGGAGACCATCAAGGCCATGGCCGTGGAGCCGCAGATGCAGCGCCGCTGGGAGGACCAGCTCGCCGCCTACGTGCGGGCGGCCTTCCGCACCACCACGCTGGGGAACGTCGCCAACCAGGCCGCCGCCTTCATCAGCAAGACGACCACCCTGTTGATCCTCTGGGTTGGCGCGCGCCTGGTCATCGAGGGCGAGCTCAGCGTGGGGCAGTTAATCGCCTTCAACATGCTCGCCGGCCGTGTAAGCAGTCCAGTGCTGCGCATGGTCCATCTCTGGCAGGACTTCCAGCAGGCGGGCATCTCGGTACAGCGCCTCGGGGATATCCTCAACAGCCCGCGCGAAGCCGCCTTCAACCCGGGCCGCAGCGCCTTGCCCGCGCTCCGCGGCGAGATCACCTTCGAGCACGTCGGGTTCCGTTACCGGCCGGATGGGCCGGAAATCCTCAGGAATCTTTCCCTCAAGGTCGCGCCGGGCCAGGTCATCGGCGTGGTCGGGCGGTCGGGTTCCGGAAAGAGCACGCTGGCGAAGCTCATCCAGCGCCTGTACGTGCCCGAGCGGGGCCGCATTCTCATCGACGGAGTGGACCTCTCGGTCGTCGAGCCCGGTTGGCTGCGGCGGCAGATCGGCGTCGTGCTGCAGGAAAACCTGCTTTTCAACCGCAGTATTCGCGAGAACATCGCCCTTGCCGACCCCGGTATGCCCATGGAACGGGTGATCGCCGCCGCCAGGCTGGCCGGGGCGCACGAGTTTATCACCGAGCTGCCAGAGGGCTACGACACCGCCGTCGGCGAACACGGCAGCACGCTCAGCGGCGGCCAGCGCCAGCGCATAGCCATTGCGCGCGCCCTGGTCGGCAATCCCAGGATCCTGATCATGGATGAGGCCACGAGCGCCCTGGACGCCGACTCCGAGCGAGCGATACAGCAGAACATGTCAGCCATCCGCGAGGGGCGCACCGTCATCATCATCGCGCATCGACTCAGTACGCTGCGGCACGCCGATCGCATCATCGTGATCGACAGGGGCGAAGTCGTGGAGGAGGGCACCCATGAGGAGTTGATGCGGCAGGGCGCCCACTACGCCCGCCTACATGCCTACCAGATGGGGGCCTACGCGGTGCGCTCATGAAGACTCTGTTCAGAGGCTTTGGACGACGGGCGGCCGCGGTGGCATCCCATCTCGGCCTGTGGCAACAGGCGTGGCGGGCCGACCGCCGCCGGGCGGCAGAGTCCGGTCCGCCCCCGGCCGAACTCGACTTCCTTCCCGCCGCACTCGAAGTACAGGAACGGCCGCCGCATCCCGCCGCACGCGCCACCGCTGGCGCCCTCGTCCTGTTCTTCACTGCCGCGGTGGCCTGGGCGAGCATCGGGAAGGTCGACATTGTCGCCGTGGCACGGGGGCAGATCGTGCCCTCAGGCCGCGTCAAGCTCGTGCAGCCCCTGGAGATTGGCATCGTGAGGCGCATCCATGTCGAGGAGGGTCAGGCGGTGCGGGCCGGTGAGGTGCTTATCGAACTCGATCCCACCGACGCGCGCGCGGACATGACCCGCCTGAGCGCGGAGCTGACTGCTGCCCGCCTCGAGCTGGCGCGGACGCGGGCGCTGGTCGCAGCAACGGCGGCCGACCCGCCTGCGGATACCGTGGAACTCGACCTGCCTCCGAGCACCTCGGCCCCTCAGCAGGCTGCACAGTATGGCTTGTACCGACAGCAGCTCGGCGAATTCCGCGCGCGTCTCGCCGTCATGGACAATCAGATAAGGAGAAGGCGCGCCGAATTGGCCGAGACGCGCGAGCAGATCGCGAAGCTCGCCCAGACGCTGCCCATCGTCGCCAAACGGGCGCAGGCCCTGAAGACGCTGACGCTCAGGAAAATGGCCGCAGAATCCGCTTACCTGGAGCTTGAACAGGACCGTATCGAACGGACGCACGAGCTCGCCGCCCAGCAGCACCGCCGCGACGAGCTGAAGGCCTCGCTCGAAGAGACGCGCGCCCAACGCCGCGCTACGCGGGGCGAGTTCCGAAAAGCGACCATGTCTACGATGCTCGCTGCCCAGAAGCAGGTCCGAAGCCTGCAGCAGGAGTTGGTCAAGGCGCAACAGCGGAATGCGCACCAACGGCTTCTGGCCCCGGTGGACGGCGTCGTCCAACAGCTCGCCGTCCACACGGTCGGCGGGGTAGTAACCCCCGCGCAAGAGCTGATGCGCATTGTCCCTCTCGAGAGCCGCATCGAAGTCCAGGCCTGGTTGGAAAACAAGGACGTCGGCTTCGTGCGCGAGGGGCAGAGCGCCACGGTGAAAGTGGACACCTTTCCGTTCACGAAGTACGGCGCACTCGATGCCGACGTGCTCGACATTTCGAACGACGCAGTGCTCGACGATAAGCAGGGACTGGCTTACGCCATGCGCCTTGGGCTACAACGACCCGCATTGCGCGTCGGGAACAGAACCGTGAACCTCACGCCGGGTATGGCGGTCACGGTTGAAGTCAAGACAGGGCAGCGAAGATTGATCGAGTTCTTTCTCGACCCGCTGCTGAAATATCGCGATGAAAGCCTGCGGGAGAGGTGACGAAATGGTTTTCTATCTGCTGGGGCTGTTACTTATTCTCTACCTGTTCCTGACTGTCGCGATAGCAGTGTGGGTCGGCTTCCGGGTAGAGCGCCGAATGGGGTTTCACAAGCCGAGTGCCAAGTGGTGGGCTTCCGGTGGTGCTGCGCTGCTCCTGCTTCTTCTCCCCACATGGAATATCCTCCTCGGGCGGGTGTATATGTATTATCGATGTACTGATGATGGTGGGACGCACGTTTATAGACAAATCCCTATACCTGCACGCTTCTTTGATAAGAAGGGAAACCCGCAGCCCAAATGGGTTCGCGGAGTGCAGCGCACCGGGTTTGAACGCTACTGCTTCGGCGAACGTTGCTTCCGGATTTCCCATTCCGAGAACATGGCGGCACGCTTCCCTCCGGGAAGCGCCATTTTCCGCTCCGAAGTGCGGTACGTAGACGACAAGACCGGCGGAGTTCTAGGGGTTGCAGTGACTTACGGTCAGAAGACCTGGTATGAGCCTAACCGGCCGGCTTCGAGCTGCCCCGACCTTGGCGAATTCCCACCCCTCGATAAGACGATCTTCGTCCATGACTAATGGTGAGGTGCCGATATGGTAAGCATGGAGAAATATTATCAGCAGATGCTATTGTCCGCGGCGTCATATATCGACCTCGACCCCGACCTTAGTGCCGCGGAATACCGGCAAGCTCTCCTGACTCCACCCTCTGAAGTATTCGGAACGATCTCTGAAACAGAGCTAAGCGCATTTATAGCGCGCTACACAATTATCGATTCAACGACAGACCAAAACGGCGCGGCCCTAGGCTCCGGACTTTCCGCAACTGTGTTTCGCGACAACACAACGGGACACTACACTCTAGCTATCCGCGGCTCCGAGGCCACGCTAAGCGATTGGCTGGGGGCAAACTTGGGCGACATCGGCACCTACGGATTCGCGGTGCACCAAGGGCTGGATCTATACAACTACCTTTTGCGCGCCACGGCACGAGCCGGCGATATCGTGCCGGTGTATACCTATGTCGGAGACTCGCGTCCATCCAAGCCTGTTGAGGTCGGTTCAATTCAGGTGACAAAAGATGGGGCCTTGGCGGGAATTCCGGATCTTCATCTGGACGTGGTCGGCCACTCTTTGGGCGGACACTTGGGGCTGCTGATAAGTCGCCTCATGCCCCCCCTCGTCGGGGATGTGTATGGGTTCGATGCGCCGGGCTTTGAAAGCCCGGCAGAGGCAACCTTCTATAATCTGGCCGTCGCGGGGATACCGGTGTCGAGCGGGTTTGATGCGGCCACGGTTCATCTTCTGGATGGACAGTATGACGCCGTCTCCGACATCGGTGTTCGACCTGTTGAAGGCGAGACCCTCTTTACGGAGGAGCCGGGGGTATACGACGCGCATGCGCTTGCTAATCAGGTGCCGATTTTATCCTTGGGGAGATTGTTCGAGGAACTGGATCCCGATTTCACGCTCGACGACTTTAACACCGTACTGGATGCGGCGACAGCCGACGATACGGGCGCGGCGCAGGCAACGCTCGATGCCTTCGCTGCGATTTTCGGTGTCCCAGCCGGTGATGGGGTTACAGGTGACAATGCATACTATAAGCAAATAGAAGCGGTTTCGCGATCGTCATCGTTCCCCAATGCACTAGTCAATATCGTTTACCTGAACGGCCTCGAGCCCAACGCGGTTGCCATAGCTGCGCGAGGCTCGGCGGGTTACCTATATGCCTTGGAGAACCTGAACGCCTTCGCAGTTGTCGGTGACGACACCCTATACCCGAACCTAGATTCAGCCCCGTTCTCGGATCAGTATCTCGGGGACAGAGCGCTGCTGCTTTCCGATGTGATACGCACAAATACCGCTGACTCTATCTTCCCCGATGGCATGGATTACGGGCCGTACCCGAGAGATGCGGTGCATTTTGTCGACGTCGATACCGGATACGATGTGCGGCATCTTCCACAATCTCCCGGCGGGCTGGTAGCGTTCGGCGGTCAAGCCGTCGGCGATACCTTCCTGGGAACAAGTGAGGCGGATTTTGTGTATGGCCGTGGCGGCGCCGATGTCATCTCGACGGGCGGTGGGGATGACCAGCTTGAAGGAGGTTCCGGCAACGATGCACTGCACGCAGGGGACGGGGATGACTCCATGATCGGCGGCGCCGGCGAAGATTACCTGGAGGGCGGATACGGTAATGACACCCTCTACGGTGGCCACGCCGACGGCGGCGATGATGGTGCACGAGACCTCCTCGACGGCGGAGCGGGTAACGATACGTATTATGCGAACTTTGGCGACGTAATTGACGACGTTCAGGGGACAAGCACCGTCTACTACAACGGGGATCTCATTGCCGGCAGCTACGTCGAAGGAGGGAGCACGCAGGTCTACCGACAGAAGAATGGGCATCGCCTGTTGTGGGTCGAGCCGGATGGCACCGCACGCATTCTTGGAAGCTACTTGGAAATTCGAAACTTCGATAGCCACAGTTTTGGCATAGATATCGTAGACAATAGCACAGCAGCCACGTACGCCCTCGAGATTTGTGGAGACCTTGCGCCGCAGGACTTCGACCCGAATGCAGCGGGAGTACAGACTCAGGTTGATGCGCTCGGAAATGTCATCACAACGGCCAGCCCCGACTTGGGGCGGCCGGACGTGTTGTATGACAGCGCTGGTGACGACGCCGTGTATGGGGGCGCTGGCGATGACTTGCTCGATGCCAGACTGGGGGGCAACGACTACCTGGACGGCGGGGCGGGCAGGGACGTTGTGATGGCGCGAACCGGCAACGACACGCTCGTCGGTGGTGAGGGCGCCGACCTGCTCCGGGGCGATGCAGGTGATGACGCGCTGTACGCGGACGGCGAAAGCTCGCTGTCAGGCGCCCTCACCGCTGGCGATGCTACACCCTCCGGCGAAAAAGGGGATTTCATCGATGGTGGAACTGGCGCGGACTTTCTTGTGGGAGGTATGGGCAATGACGTTGTGAACGGCGGCGCCGGTTCGGATGTGATCGTCGGTGGAGCCGGCGATGACGAAATCGACGGTGATTTGGAAGCCGACTACGTGACGCTCGACTGGGCTGTGACGCGTTCAATTTCCGAAGAAGACGGCGCGCGCACGTATACAACCTCGTTTGACAATGCGACTTTCTCTGCGCCAACGGAAGGTGGCGCAGACGTGCTATACGGCGGCGCCGGCGACGACTGGGCGAATGCCGGTCTCGGGGATGACTTTGTGGATGGCGGAAGCGGCAACGACGTCATCTTCGGGCAGGAAGGCAATGATGTTGCCTTTGGCGGTGACGGAGACGATGTGCTTTCAGGCGATTCCAGCGAAACGCCGGTGGCAGAGCAGGGCGATGATTACGTCGATGGCGGAACTGGCGACGACCTCATCACGGGGATGGGCGGCAACGACCTTCTTCTTGGCGGGGCCGGGAATGACCAGCTAGACGGAGACGACGGGCACGATAGCATCAATGGAGGCGTTGGCGACGATGTGCTTGTCGGCGGCTCAGGTGCCGATTCTTTAAAAGGCGCAGACGGAAACGACATGCTCTTAGGGGGCAGTGGTAATGATGTCCTCGATGGCGGTGGAGGGGATGACTATTTGGACGGGGGTGAAGGCGACGATCTTTACCGAATAGGGGCTGGGGGCGGCATCAATGCCATCAAGGCGGAATCGGGAGTTGACAGGGTTGCCTTCTCCGATATCCGCTCGGACCAGGTGCAGGTGGTCCGCTCCGGGGGTGACCTGAGGATTACAGGCAACTCCGGCGATGTTCAGGTGGTGTTATTGGATTGGTATACCACCAGTAACAGCCACATCGCTGAAGTCGCGTTCGCCGATGGCACGGTCTGGAAGGCGACGGAGTTGACCCCCCTCAGCGCGACGCAGGAGGGCGGCGATGGTGACGACACCTTGAGCGGGTACGCCGATCTGGCGAACACGCTCTCCGGCGGCACCGGCAACGACGTCCTGCTTGGCGGAGCGAAGGCGGATCAGCTCGCCGGAGGGGATGGAGCCGATACGCTGTCGGGGAGAGGCGGCGAGGACAGCCTGAATGGAGGACTCGGGGCCGATACGTACATCGTGGGCGGAATAGGAAGCAACGCGCTACTGACAGACGACGTGTCGGACGGCGCAGCCAATACGGTGCGCTTCGTGGAGGGGTTGACCGCCGCCTCGACCACGGTGGCGCGCAGTGAAAGTGACCTCCGTCTGACGTTTGCCACGGGAGGCACTGCAACGCTCACGGGGTACTATTCGGCGCCTCAGACTTGGAAGTTCCAAACCGCAAGTGGAGCCGTAATCCCAGCCGACGCTCTGTTTTCCGATAGGACGAACATGGCCGACGGCGCCTTCATGGAGACAGAGCGGGCACGTTTTGTCGAGACTCAATTCGCCGAATTCGCCGGCGCGTCTCCGGCCCCACTGCAAGGAGACATCCAGATCTGGCCACTCGATCCCCTCGTGGAAAACAGGCAAATACTGGACGACGTGGCGAGCACCAGTCCGGAGCTCGCGGCGCTCATCGCGCCGAAGCTCCTCGTCGGAGGAATCTCGTTTGTCTTCTTGGACGACATCCTCAACCGCTACCCTAAGAATGCGGAGGTTATAAATGTCGAGGGTAGCTTGAACGACGACACGCTGGCGCTCGGTCCGGATGGCTCGCAAAAGACATACTCGATGCCTGCATACCTTCAGTTGGGCGCACTCATTAGCGATGAGGGGAGCAGTTATCGGGCCACGATAAAAGGCTGCAGCTACGTCCGGCCGTTTAACATTCCGGCTGGGGAGCTAACGTCGTCCGGGGACATGTACAACGGCTACTTGCGCATGGACGTGAAGGTGCGCGAGGACACGCATTACATACAATCGGTGTCCGCCGGTGGTGGGAACGATATGGTTGGAGAGGCCGATTTCGTTTCGGCAACGGGTAGTCACGTCGCGCCCTTGGTCATTGATGGCGGGGCAGGCTTCGACAGGCTTTATGGTGGGTGGGGAGGCGACTTCATCTCCGGAGGAGCAGACGCCGATTACCTTTACGGCTATTCCGGGGCCGACACCCTCAGCGGTGGCGAAGGGAATGACATGCTTTACGGCGGCACGGGAGCTGATCGGTATTTGATCGGATTCGATGAGAGCACCCGTGACAACATTATTGATGACGGGCCGTTTACAAGAAATCTGGCTGGATACCTCTTGGAGGGGGCTCAGCCCATGTCCTGGCAGGAGGCCGAAGAATTTATCAGAACCGCGGATGAGGGAGAGATTCGGGCTCGTGTAGGCTATGGGCTCCCGCCTTCCGAAGAGGACGTGGCGGTATTCAATGCATCCTCTGCGGACGTCGAGTTTTCCTGGGGAGCGGTAGACAATGGGCGGGTCACGGTCGTTGTTTCCTCACTCAGAAACCCAGCCGCGGAGGCCGTCCTGTATATGAGAGGGCAGGGCGATGTGGCAGGGTTTGGTGTTGAAAAGCTGGAATTCTCCGATACGATTTTGTCGATGCAGGAAGTCGTCGACGCGCTTCCTTCGCTGCCCGAGGGCCTACTCTTAGGAAGCGCTAGCGATAACGAGATCATTGGGACCGACGAGACGGATATCCTGGTCGGCTATGCCGGGTGGGACGACCTTTACGGCGAGGACGGGAACGACGTCTATCTGTTCAACGCGGGCGACGAGAGCGACTGGATTCTGGACCTCTCCGAGCAAACCGGCGGCTCAGGTATCGATACGCTATCGCTGGGCGGTGGACTCCAGCCTGAGGGTGTCAGCGCATCGGTCCAACGGCAGGAATGGGCAACCGGCTGGAGTACAACCTTATACCTCGAAACAGGCGGCGGTGACTCGATAGAAATCACATGGGAATCCGAGGACAGCGGTGACGGATATCTCGACGCGCGGGTAGAAAAGATCCAGTTTCTCGATTCGACAGGGGCGCGGGTCTTCGACCTGGCGGGTCTTGTCGCCAGTCGCATGGACGAGCTTATCGCGGCTGATGCGCAGCAGTCTCCAGTGCCTCTGTTCACCGCCGATGCGCTCGCCAACTTCGATGTGACGGCATCCGTGGGCGTCTCTGGCGGAGATGCAGCCTGGGCGTATGCACTCACCGGCGACCCGACTGCGTCGGTGACGATCCCCTCGCAGCCCACGCCGGTATACGGAACGGCTGGGGGCGACAGCTTGGTAGGGACGGCCGAGAACGACATTCTCGATGGAGGCGCAGGCAACGACAGGATCGATGGTGACGCCGGGAACGATCAGATTATCGGTGGCTCGGGATACGACACGCTCGTCGGGGGCGAGGGCGACGATACCTTCCTCGTGACCGGCACCGATGCTGCCTACGACCTGGTCTCCGGCGGCGCCGGTCTCGATACTATCGCCGGCCGCGACGGCGATGACACCTTCCTCGTGACCGGCACGGATGCGGCCTACGATCTGGTCTCCGGCGGCTCCGGGCTCGACAGCATCCTCGGCAGCGACGGCGACGATACGATTCGCCTGCACAGCTTCCAGGGCGACAACACCGTTGAGGTGATCGACGGCGGCGCCGGCACGGACGTGGTGGCCGGCACCGCCGGCGGCGACACGCTCGACCTCAGTGCCACCGAGCTGCGCGGCATCGAGCAGATCGACGGCGGAGCGGGCAACGACCGCATCACCGGCACGACGGCGGCTGACGTCATTGTCGGTGGGGCAGGCTACGACACCCTCGCCGGGGGCGAGGGCGACGACACGTTCCTCGTGACCGGCACGGATGCGGCCTACGATCTGGTCTCCGGCGGCGCCGGCCTGGATACCATTGTCGGGAGTGACGGCGACGATACGATTCGCCTGCACAGCTTCCAGGGCGACAATACGGTCGAGGTGATCGACGGCGGCGCCGGCACGGACGTGGTGGCCGGTACCGCAGGCGGGGACGTGCTCGACCTCAGCGGCACCGAGCTGCGCGGCATCGAGCAGATCGACGGCGGGGCGGGCAACGACCGTATCACCGGCACGGCGGCAGCCGATACGATCATAGGTGGGGCGGCTACGACACCCTCGCCGGGGGCGAGGGCGACGATACCTTCCTCGTGGCCGGCACGGATGCGGCCTACGATCTGGTCTCCGGCGGCGCCGGCCTGGATACCATTGTCGGGAGTGACGGCGACGATACGATTCGCCTGCACAGCTTCCAGGGCGACAACACCGTTGAGGTGATCGACGGCGGCGCCGGCACGGACGTGGTGGCCGGTACCGCAGGCGGGGACGTGCTCGACCTCAGCGGCACCGAGCTGCGCGGCATCGAGCAGATCGACGGCGGGGCGGGCAACGACCGTATCACCGGCACGGCGGCAGCCGATACGATCATAGGTGGGGCGGGCTACGACACCCTCGCCGGGGGCGAGGGCGACGATACCTTCCTCGTGGCCGGCACGGATGCGGCCTACGATCTGGTCTCCGGCGGCGCCGGCCTGGATACCATTGTCGGGAGTGACGGCGACGATACGATTCGCCTGCACAGCTTCCAGGGCGACAACACGGTCGAGGTGATCGACGGCGGCCCCGGCACGAACGTGGTCGCGGGTACCGCCGGCGGTGACGTGCTCGACCTCAGTGCCACCGAGCTGCGCGGCATCGAGCAGATCGACGGCGGGGCGGGCAACGACCGAATCACCGGCACGGCGGCAGCCGATACGATCATAGGTGGGGCGGGCTACGACACCCTCGCCGGGGGCGAGGGCGATGACACTTATCTGTTCAGCGCCGGATGGGGCGGCGATGTGGTCAAGGAAGACGCTTCCACCGCGGGTGGAACCGATAGGATTGCCTTCGAGGATGTGCTTCCCAGTGATCTGCTCTTCAGCCATTCGGGCTCGGATCTTGTGATCGGACGCATCGGGGCGCCGGACACGGTTACGCTGAGGGACTGGACTACGAATGGCGGATCGATCGAGTCTATCGAGGCCGGCAATGAAGCGGCCGTGACCAACGCCGCAGTGGACCAACTCATTCAGGCGATGACGAGCTTCGGTGCCACCCATGGAGACATCTCGTGGGAAGAGGCTATAACAACTTATCCCGACGAGACACAGGCCATGCTCGCATCGTACTGGCAAGCCGGTGTGGCCTGAGGTGTAAGTAAGAAAAGGTGACAGATTGCGCCTATCTCGGTTTAGCTGATATTTCGAATGGGGTAGGTCGCGAAGCTGGGAGTTCGGGGAATTAATGAACCGCCCCGTGTAACACTCAAAGGATATGCGTCAGATTGGGTTGTTGTTGCGGACCTTCTGGCAGTGGGTGTGTTGGGAAGACTCTCACTCGCAAGGCTCCGGATCTCGTTGGGGGCGATGCTCTAATATACAGCGCGGCTGGAAGTCGGTACGAATACCGCTGCCGAAGATGGCCGGGATTCAAGCTGTATTGAGCGGGAGGGAGAAAGGTAGAGTGCTGCCGCGAGGACCGGGATTTTTCCTTGTCGTTGCGACCAGCTCAGAAATGCAGCCCGGGACACACGGGTTCAACATGAGACCATTTCGAACTGACGACCTTCGCGAGTCGTTTGGGGCTGCCCGGCCACGGGGGAATAGAGATGTACGTCAGCGAAGTCGTTGAGATGGCTCTTGGAATACAAAGAGACAAGGCAGAACGAACGCGTGCGGTTAGCGGGCACTCGGCATGGCGGCAAACGCAGACAGAACGGCCAAAGGATAGTCACAGTGAATCAGGCGCAAGCTGTATAAGCGACACCGCGAAGTAGGCTGGATGCGTACCCGTGACGCTAGACGGATGATGGATGGGCACGCTCGCGTGCCCATCCATCAAACGGAAACCCGGCGCACGGTCCGCGCCCTGCCCACATCCGGACCTCTCTTGCATTCCCGATGCGTTGTGCTTGACGCGTGGCGACTGCGCCCGCAGGATACCCGGCTTTTTGACCCGGCGCGTGAATCTCGCACCCGCCACTCAGTCCAGTAGCAAGGAGAAGAATACGAATGCCGCCGAGGAGGCTTATGCCCGTCATCGGGCTTTTTGCGTTGGGGTGCACCATGGCGACCCAGGCGGCGGGGCCGGCCGTGCCCGCCCAGTTCGATGGCTGCATCGGGTCCGCACGCAACTTGCAGCGGCTGCTCGAGCGCGAGGTCCGCATTGTGGTGGAGCAGGGCGCAATGAACAAGATGGGTGGACTGAGCGATCGCCTGCAGACGTTTCGGGCCACCTTCGGCGAGTGCGCGGAGATCGACTCGACCAGCGCGCTGAAGGGGGAGTTCTCGCAGCTGTACATGGCGGTGTCCCGCTTCGGCGAGGCGCTGCAGTTCGCGGCGCTGACCGGCAACGAGGCCGCGCGGCCCATCGTGAAGCAGTCCTACCGGGGATTGCTGCAGGAGACCTCCGGGCTGGCAAAGCTCGCCGGCCCGAAGTAAGGCTTGAACTCTGAGCCGCGAAAAGAAAAAGCCGGCAGTTGCCGGCTTTTTCCGTTTCGCGCTCGTGTCCTCCCGCGCTCAGGCGACGCTCGTCGCCGCCTGCTCTTCGCGGAACTTCGCGGCCAGCGCGACGCGCCGCTCGTAGGCCTCGCGGGCGATGCGCACGTCCTCGAGGAAGTAGGGCAGCTCGTTGAGGGTGAGGGCCTGCGGGCCATCGACCAGGGCCTTGGCGGGATTCGGGTGGAAGTCCACCAGGATCATGTTGGCGCCGGCGATGACGCCCTGGGCGGTGACGTGGAAGACGTCGAGCGGGCCGTCGGGGGCGGTGTCGCGCGAGCCGACCGAGTGCGAGGGGTCGATGCACACGGGCATGCGGGTGAGGCGCTTGACCACCGGCACGTGGGCGAAGTCGACGAAGTTGCGGTGCGGGTCGCCCATGTTGGTCTTCATGCCGCGCAGGCCGAAGACCACCTTGCGGTTGCCTTCGGAGGCGAGATACTCGGCGGCGTTGAGCGACTCCTCCAGGGTGATGCCGAAGCCGCGCTTGAGCAGCACCGGCAGCTCGGTCTGGCGGCCGACGGCCTTGAGCAGCTCGAAGTTCTGGGTATTGCGCGTGCCGATCTGCAGCATGACGCCGGTCGGATGGCCGGTCTGCTCCAGGGCCTCCTGGATCTCGCCCATGTGCGAGTCGTGGGTGATCTCCATGGCGATCACCTTGATGTCGTACTTGCCGGCGAGCTCGAACACGTAGGGCAGGCAGTCCTTGCCGTGGCCCTGGAAGGAGTAGGGGTTGGTGCGCGGCTTGTAGGCGCCCATGCGCGTGCACTGCTGCCCGTTCTCCTTGAGCGCCTTCATCATCGTCTCGACATGGGTCGGATTGTCGACCGCACACAGGCCGGCGAAGACGTTCAGGGTGTCCTGCCCGAAGCGCACGCCGTTGTACTCGAACCAGGTGGGCCGCTTCTCGTCGCGGTGGCGGCCGAGCACGCGGTATTCGTCGGAGACGCGCACCACGCGCTCGACGCCGGGCAGGGCCTCGATGTCCGACTTGGTCAGCGCGGCGGTGTCGCCGATGAGGTAGAGCTCGGTCAGGGTCTGCTGGATACCGACTTCCTCGTGCACCCGCACGCTGACGTTGGGCAGATTGGAGAGGTACTCCATCAGCTCGTCGAACTGAGGACTCTTGCGGGTGATCGACGGCTCCAGGATGACAATCATTCGTAGTAGACCCTTTGATTCATGTGGCAAACACTCGATTTCAAAAGGAATTATTCCAGAAATCCGGCTGCAGCCGCAATCCGGCTCAGTCGCGATAGCGCTTGAGCAGGTCGCCGTAGGCGTCGATGCGCCGGTCGCGCAGGTAGGGCCAGGTGCGCCGGACGGCCTCGCCGCGGGCCAGGTCGACCTCGGCCAGCAGCAGGGCCGGCGCGTCTACGGGCGCCTGCGCGAGGATCTCGCCCTGCGGCCCGGCGACGAAGCTCGAGCCCCAGAAGCGGATGCCCGCGCCCTCGCAGGCGGGACCCGGCTCGGTGCCGCTGCGGTTGCAGGCGAGCACGGGCAGGCCGTTGGCGATGGCGTGCGAGCGCTGGATGGTGATCCAGGCCTCGCGCTGGCGGGCCTGCTCCTCGGCATCGTCGTGCACGTCCCAGCCGATGGCGGTGGGGTAGAGCAGCAGCTCGGCCCCGGCCAGCGCCATCAGGCGCGCGGCCTCGGGGAACCACTGGTCCCAGCACACCAGCACGCCGAGCCGACCCACCGAGGTGTCGATGGGCTCGAAGCCGAGGTCGCCGGGCGTGAAGAAGAACTTCTCGTAATAGCCGGGATCGTCGGGGATATGCATCTTGCGGTACTTGCCGGCGATGCGGCCGTCGCGCTCCAGCACCACCGCGGTGTTGTGGTACAGGCCCGCGGCGCGGCGCTCGAACAGCGAGGCGACGATCACCACGCCGAGTTCGGCGGCGAGCGCCCCGAGCGTCTCGGTGGTCGGCCCCGGGATCGGCTCGGCCTGGTCGAAGCGGGCGGTGTCCTCGCTCTGGCAGAAGTAGACCCCGGTGTGCAGCTCCTGCAGCAGCACCAGCTGCGCGCCCTGCGCGGCGGCGGCGCGGATCTGTTCGATGCTGTGCGTGAGGTTGTCTTCGCGGTCTTCGCAGCAGCCCTGCTGCACGAGCGCAACCTGGAGGCGAGGTGGCTTGGCCACGGCGGTGTTTCCGACGCTGGGGAGATGAGGGCGAAGCGTATCACAGCGCCGCAGCGGGCAGCCATCGCCCCGGGGCGGCCGGTGGTAAGATGCGCCGAGCCGACCGCAATGGAGAACGACAATGAAACGATGGCTGGCCGCCGCCCTGGTGCTGCTACTCGGCGCGTGCTCGAGCATGCCCGCAGATCGGGTGCAGACCCTGGAGGGAACGCTGCGCGCCTACGAGCGCGCCCTGCGCTGGAATGACTTCAAGCGAGCCGAGGCCTTTCGGCAGGAGCCCGGCGCGACGGAGCCTGATTACAGCGGGCTGCGGGTCACGGCCTACCGCGTGCTGAGCCGAAACCTGAACAAGGCGCAGGACGATGCCACGCAGACGGTGCAGATCGAGTACTACCGGGAGGACACGGCGGTGCAGCACCAGATCGAGGACCCGCAGCACTGGGTCTACGACGCGGCGTCCGCGCGCTGGTATCTGGCCTCGCCGCTGCCCGTCTTTCCCTGAGGATCCCCCCCGGGAGCAACCCGGGAGGATCCCCGGGCCCGCGGCTCAGGCGCTCGCCGAGTCTGCCGCGAGGGCGAGCACCCCGGCCGGAAGCTGCATGGTGACGCAATGCAGGCTGCCATGCTGGCGGATCAGCGGCCCGCAATCGATGCCCACGATGCGGCGCCCGGGGAAACAGCGCTGCAGCGTGTGCAGCGCCTCCTGATCGGCCGGGTCGGCGTAGGTCGGCGCCAGCACGGCGCCGTCGATGATGAGGAAGTTGGCATAGGTGGCCGGCAGCCGCTGGCCGTTCTCATCGTATTTGGCTGCCGGCCAGGGCAGCGCCACCAGTCGATAGGGCGCCCCCGCGCCGGTGCGAAAGGCCCGCAGCTCCTCCTCCATCGCCTGCAACGGCCCGTAGTGCGGGTCGGCGGGGTCGTCGCAGCGCACGTAGGCGATGGTCTCGGGATCGCAGAAGCGCGCCAGGGTATCGATGTGGCCGTCGGTATCGTCGCCCTCGAGCGCGCCGTGCTCCAGCCACAGGAAACGCTCCACCCCGAGCCACTGGTGCAGGCGGGATTCCAGAGCCGCCTGGGAGAGGCCGGGATTGCGCGACGCGCTCAGCATCGCCGAGCGCGTCGCCAGCAGGGTGCCGCGTCCATCGGTCTCCACGGCGCCGCCTTCCAGCACCAGCGGCGCCCGGCTGAGCGGCGTGCCGCCGAAAACCCCGTGGCCATGGTGGGTGAGCGTAATGCCATCGTCGAGCGTCGCCGCGTACTTGCCGCCCCAGCCGTTGAACCGGAAATCCAGCAGCCGGGCCCGCCCGTCGTCCAGCACGGTGAGCGGCCCGTGATCGCGCGCCCAGGCGTCGTTGGAGGGGGCAAGGCTCAGGCGCACCCGTCCGAGATCCACCCCGGCCTCGACCAGACGGCTGCGCACATGCTCCAGGTGGGGGGCGTCGCCGCAGCCGACCAGAAGCGCCTCGTGCGCCGTCACCGCCCGCGCGATGTCCACAAACACCCGCTCGGCAGCCGTCAGATTCGTGCCCCAGTCCCCGTGGGCGTGCGGCCAGGTGAGCATGACGGCGCTTTGCGGTTCCCACTCGGCGGGCAGACGCACTTCGGACTCGGCCATTTGATCCGGACTCGGGTAGGGGGAGACGGACGCCGTGCGGCGCCCGGGGGGCTCATCGGTCGTGGTGGAGCACCGCGTGGAGGACGTACTTGCCCTCGAAGTAGACGGTGTAGCTCTGATAGACCCATCGGGCGATGGGCGGCTCGCCGACGGCGGCACGCTTGACCAGCGGGGCACCGAAGCGCTTCTGCACCTCGGACATGCTCATCCCGCGGGACGGCAGGTCCATCTCGTAGCCGGGCCGGTCGTCGGACGCCTGGTCGGGCGCCGCGGCGTGCGGAGCAGGCATGTCGAGCGTGTCGGCCAGAGCCGGAGCGGTGATCAGGGCCAGGCTCAGGAGTACGGGGCCAAGGCGTAACATGCCGATTATCCTCCGGGGGGGCTTTTTCGCGTCACTATACTTGAGCTGGCGCAGGGCGGCAAAAGCGGAACAGTGACGCCGATCACGAACCCGGGCGAAGCGGGATGAACCGGCGAGCGGCGCCGGCGCTTGTCGGCCGAACCGTTTCGGAGGAATATAATCTCAAAAGGTATGGTACACGTGGACAACAAGCTGGGCGGGCGCGAATTAACGAGCTCCGCCGCCGTAGACGAGTGGATACGCGCGCTCGCCCCCGCCGAGGACGCCAGGGAAGGGCGCGAGCTGATCCAGCGCGCCTACGAGCTTGCGGCCCGAGCCCATGCCAGCCAGACCCGCGCCTCGGGCGACCCCTACATTCGCCACGCCATGGCTGTGGCCGACATCCTCGCCGGCTTGCGTCTCGACCACGAGGCGATCGCCGCCGCCATCCTGCACGACGTCGTTGAAGACACCGAAATCACCGTCGAGGAGATCGCCGAGGAGTTCGGCCCCGGCGTGGCACGCCTGGTCGACGGGGTCACCAAGATGCGCCTCATCGACCACCAGGCCGGGATCGGCGAGCGCGGCAAGAAGGAGCGCCTGCGCGCCGAGAGCCTGCGCAAGCTGCTGCTCGCCATGGCCGAGGACGTGCGGGTGGTGCTCATCAAGCTGGCCGACCGCCTGCACAACATGCGCACCCTGGGCCACCTCTCCGACGGCAAGCAGCGGCGCATCGCGCGCGAGACACTCGATATCTACGCGCCGCTGGCCAACCGGCTGGGCATCTGGCAGATCAAGTGGGAACTCGAGGACCTGGCCTTCCGTTATCTCGAGCCCGCCACCTACAAGCGCATCGCCGCGTTTCTCGACGAGCGGCGCGTGGACCGCGAGCAGTTCATCGCCACCGTGGTGAGCACACTGGAGACGGCCTTGGCCGAATCCGGCGTGCGCGCCGACGTGGCCGGGCGGCCGAAACACATCTACAGCATCTGGCGCAAGATGCAGCGCAAGGGCCTGAGCTTCCACCAGCTCTACGACGTGCGCGCCGTGCGCCTCATGGTGGACGAGGTGGCCGACTGCTATGCGGCGCTCGGCGTGGTGCACACGCTGTGGCGGCACATCCCGCGCGAGTTTGACGACTACATCGCCACGCCCAAGGAGAACAACTACCAATCCATCCACACCGCGGTGGTCGGACCGCAGGGCAAGACCCTGGAAGTGCAGATCCGCACCCGCAAGATGCACGAGCACGCCGAGCTGGGTGTGGCCGCGCACTGGAAGTACAAGGAAGGGGCGCGCCATCACGATCACGCCTTCGAGCAGAAGATCGCCTGGCTGCGCCAGCTGCTGGAGTGGCGCGACGAGTCCTCCGACGCCGGGGACTTCATCGACCGCTTCAAGTCGGAGGTGTTCGAGGATCGGGTCTACGTGCTCACACCGCAGGGGGATGTCTTCGACCTGCCGCAGGGGGCTACGCCGCTGGACTTCGCCTACTACGTGCACACCGAGGTGGGTCACCGCTGCCGCGGTGCCAAGGTGGACGGCCGCATCGTACCGCTGACCTACGAGCTCAAGAGCGGCGAGCAGGTGGAGATCCTCACCACCAAGCACGGCACGCCGAGCCGCGACTGGCTCAACCCGCACCTGGGCTACCTAAAGACCTCGCGCGCCCGTGCCAAGGCGCGCCACTGGTTCCGCCAGCAGGACCTGGAGAAGAGCATTGCCGCCGGGCGCACCGCGCTGGAGCGCGAACTGCACCGCCTGGGGATCACCGACCAGAACTACGAGCAGCTCGCCGGCAAGCTCGGCTTTCGCAAGGTCGAGGAGGTGCTCACCGCCATCGGCCGCGGCGAGATCACCGCCTCGCAGATCGCCGGGGCGACCCAGGGCCTGGCGCGGCCGCCCAAGGCCGAGGCGACGCTGGTGCCCAGCGCGCCGCGCGCGCGCACCGGCAAGGACGACGTCTACATCCAGGGCGTGGGCAACCTGCTCACGCGCATGGCGAAGTGCTGCAAGCCGGCCCCCGGCGACCCGATCATCGGTTTCATCACCCTGGGTCAGGGCGTGACCGTGCACCGGCGCGACTGCCCCAATATCCTCAAGATGAACGAGGGCAAGCGCTCCCGGCTCATTGAGGTGGAATGGGCCACCCGCCGCGACGGCGCCACCTACCCGGTCGACCTCGAGGTCGAGGCGGTCGACCGCCAGGGGCTGCTGCGCGATATTTCGGCGCTGCTCTCCAATGAGAAGGTCAACGTGACCGCCCTGACCACGCGCACCAACCAGAGTACGCACATGGCGCGCATGGACCTGACGCTGGAGCTGCGCGACGTCGATCAGCTCAGCCGCGTGCTGGGCCGCATCGGCCAGCTGCCCAACGTGGTCGAGGTGCGCCGGCGCGTCCACTGAGGTGCCGCCGTCGCACAGAGGCGGCCCCGGCCGATTTGTGGTTTAATGCCGGCCATGTTTCGCCCCCTCGAACTCTTCATCGGCCTGCGCTATACGCGTGCCAAGCGCCGCAACCATTTCATTTCTTTCATCTCCCTGATCTCGATCCTGGGCATCACCCTGGGGGTGACGGCGCTCATCACCGTGTTGTCGGTGATGAACGGCTTCGAGAAGGAAGTGCGTGGGCGGATCCTCGACATGATCGCGCACGTCACGGTCACCGACTTCGCCGGGCCGCTGGACAACTGGCGCAGCGTGGCGCAGAAGGCGGTCTCACTGCCGGCGGTGAAGGAGGCCGCCCCCTATGTGGAGGGGCAGGGCATGCTCATCCACGGCCGCAACGTGCAGGGCGTATTGATCCGCGGCATCGAGCCCCGCCTGGAGGAGAAGGTGTCCAAGGTCGGGCAGAAGATGGAGAAGGGCAGCCTCGACGCGTTGCGCCCGGGTGAATTCGGCATCGTGCTCGGCCACGACCTCGCCGCGCTGCTGGGCGCGGAGGTGGGCGAGAAGGTCACGCTGGTGACGCCCAGCGCCAACATCACCCCCGCCGGTATCGCGCCCCGGCTCAAGCAATTTACCGTGACCGGCATCTTCCGCGTGGGGATGTACGAGTACGACAGCACCCTGGCGCTGATGAACATGCGCGACGCCGCGCTGCTGTTTCGCATCAAGGGCAAGGTCTCGGGGGTGCGCCTGAAGGTGGACGACCTGTTCGACGCACCATCGGTGAGCCGTGCGCTGCGCAACGGGCCGCTGGAAGGCTATCGCGTGCTCGACTGGAGCGCCTATCACGCCAACTGGTTCCGGGCGGTCAAGATGGAGAAGCGGATGATCTTCCTGCTGCTGATGCTGATCGTCGCGGTGGCCGCCTTCAACATCGTCTCCACCCTGGTGATGGTGGTCACCGACAAGCAGAGCGACATCGCGATCCTGCGCACGCTGGGGGCCTCGCCGCGCAGCATCCTGGGCATCTTCATGGTGCAGGGGACGGTGATCGGGCTGTTCGGCACCGCGCTCGGCGTGTTGGGGGGCGTGGCGCTGGCCTTGAACCTGGAGACCGTGGTGCCCTGGATCGAGCATCTGTTCGGCTTCCACTTCATCCCCGCCGACGTGTACGAGATCAGCGAGCTGCCCTCGGACCTGCACTGGAGTGACGTGACGGTGATCAGCCTGATCGCCTTCTTCGGCAGTGTGCTGGCGACGGTCTACCCGGCCTGGCGCGCCTCGCGAACCCAGCCGGCGGAGGCGCTGCGCTATGAATGATCGCATCGCCCCGGAGGATGAGCACGGCACGGTGGTACGCTGCGAGCATCTCGCCAAGACCTTCTACGAAGGTCCCGAGCCGGTCGAGGTGCTGCAGGACGTGAACCTCAGCCTGGGGGCGGGCGAGCAGGTGGCCATCGTCGGCGCCTCGGGCTCGGGCAAGAGCACCCTACTGCACCTGCTCGGCGGCCTGGACTCCCCCACGGCCGGGCGCGTCTACGTGGCCGGCGCCGAGCTGAGCACGCTGGACAGCGCCGCACGCGGTCGCCAGCGCAACCGCTATCTCGGCTTCATCTACCAATTTCATCACCTGCTGCCCGAATTCACCGCGCTGGAGAACGTGGCTATGCCGCTGCTGGTGGGCGGTGCCCGGCCGCGGGTCGCCCGTGAGCGGGCCCAGGCCATGCTCGCGCGGGTGGGGCTGGCGCCACGGGCCGGCCACAAGCCCGCCCAGCTCTCCGGCGGGGAGCGCCAACGGGCGGCCATCGCCCGGGCCCTGGTGACCGAGCCGCGCTGCGTGCTCGCCGACGAGCCGACCGGCAACCTGGACAACCGTACCGCCGAACAGGTCTACGAGCTGATGCTCAGCCTCAACCGCCAGCTCGGCACCAGCTTCCTGGTGGTCACCCACGACCAGGCGCTCGCCGGCCGCATGGACCGAGTGCTCCACCTCAGGGAGGGGCTGTTCGATTCTTCAGAAAAACAAGAAGTTAAAAAATAAAGGTGAGGTCAATTCTCGGTGCGGGTGCGCTCTCGCCGAGCGCGTTGCTGCTTCTTGCGCCGGAAATGATTCATCACCTGCAGACGCCAGAGCGTGCGCACCACGGCCGCCCCCAGCAGCCCGCTTAGCGTGCCCAGCACAAAGCAGCCAAGCAGAAACGGCTCCCAGATGGCGCCCAGCTCGGTGACCAGCCAGCGGAACGAGAGCTCGAAGTGCAGCGGGTGCAGCGGCCGGTGGAGAATCCACGACCCCAGCTTGTAGGCGAAGTAGAACACCGGCGGCATGGTGATCGGGTTGGTGATCCACACCAGACCCACGCTGATCGGCAGGTTCTTGCGCCACAGGATGGCCGCCGCGGCGCCCAGCACCATCTGGAAGGGCACCGGGACAAAGGCCATGAACAGGCCGATGAACACGGCCCCGGACACCGAGCGCCGGTTCAGGTGCCACAGGTTGGGGTCGTGCAACAGGTCGCCGAACACCTGCAGGTGCTTGTGTTCGCGCACGCGGCGGTGGTCGGGCACATATCGCTTGAAAAAGTTTTTCGGCATAAGTGCGGCTAGCTCGGCCGGTGCAGATTATCCACAAAACCGATGGAGGCCGAAACTGTGGGGAGTGGGGTGGTCGCCTTTCTGCTCGGCGTGCTCGCCTTCCAGCAGCTCGGCAGCCTGCCGGCGCCCGGCTGGGCGCTGCTGCTGATCCCCGCCCTGTGGGCCCTCTGGCGGCTGCCCCGGCCCTGGCACCTGATCCCCGCCTGCGCCGCCGGGCTGCTGTGGGCACTGGTCTATGGCCACTGGCTGCTCGACGATGCGCTGGCGCCCGCCCTGGAGGGCCACGACCTCACCGTCATCGGCACGGTCACGGACCTCCCCGAGCGGCGCCCCCGTACAACGCGCTTCCTGTTCGACATTCAGCGCGTCACGGCCGGTGCCGCGCCGGGCCAGGTGCCGGCCCGGGTGCGTCTGAGTTGGTACGGCGAGGCGCCTGCGCTGGTCCCCGGCGCGCGCTGGCGGCTGCAGGTGCGCCTCAAGCGCCCAAACGGCTACAGCAATCCCGGCGGCCTGGACTACGAGGCCTGGCTGTTTCGTCATCGCATCCGGGCCACCGGGTACGTGCGCCACGCCGTGGCGGCGCAACGCCTGCCGCCGGCGCCCGCCCGGCCCGGCGAGGCACTGGCGCGCGCCCGCCAGCGCCTCGCCGGCGAACTGGACGCGGCGCTCGACGGGGCGCCGCATGCCGGCATCCTCAAGGCCCTGGCGATCGGCGTGCGCAGCGGCATTTCCGAGGCCGACTGGGACACGCTTCGGCGCACGGGGACGGGGCACCTGGTCGCCATTTCCGGGCTGCACATCGGCCTGCTGGCGGGGCTCGTCTTCTTCGCCGTGCGGCGGCTGTGGGCGGCGCTCCCGGGGCTCGTCTTGCGTGTCCCCGCGCCGGTGGCCGCGGCCTGGGCGGGCCTGCTGGCCGGTCTCGGCTACGCGGCGCTGGCCGGTTTCTCCCTGCCGACGCAGCGGGCGCTGATCATGATCGCGCTGGTCATGGCGGCCGTCGTCCTGCGCCGGGCGCCGCGGGCGGGGCACGCGCTGGCGAGCGCCGCGCTGGGGGTGCTGATCCTCGACCCGCTGGCGGTCCTGGCGCCCGGCTTCTGGCTGTCCTTCGGGGCAGTGGCCGTCATTCTGTACGCCCAGGCGGGCCGGCTCGGCCGCGGCAACGCCTGGTGGCGCTGGGGCCGGGTGCAGTGGGCGGTGGCCCTGGGCCTGCTGCCGCTGCTGCTCACCCTGTTCCAGGCGGCGTCGCTGGTATCCCCGCTGGCAAATCTGGTGGCCGTCCCGGTGGTGAGCCTGCTGGTCATCCCGCCGGTGCTCGCCGGCACGGCGCTGCTGCCGTGGGTGCCGGGGCTTGCCGCGGCGGCGCTGCACGCCGCCGCCTGGCTGCTCGCGGTCCTCTGGCACCTGCTCGCCGGGCTCGCTGCGCTGCCCTGGGCGCAGTGGACCGGCCCTGCGCCGGACAGCGCCGCGCTGGTGTTGGCGACCGCGGGCATGGCGCTGCTGCTCGCCCCACGTGGCCTGCCGGGGCGCTGGCTGGGTCTGTGCATGCTGCTGCCCGCGGCCGTCCCGCAGCCCCTGCGCCCCGCGCCCGGGGAGGCCTGGTTCACCTTGCTGGACGTCGGCCAGGGCCTCTCGGCGGTGGTGCGCACGGCCCATCACACGCTGGTCTACGACACCGGGCCGCGCTTTCCGTCCGGCTTCAACGCCGGCGACGCGGTGGTGGTGCCCTTTCTGCGTCACGCCGGGGTCGGGCACCTGGACCTGCTGCTGGTCAGCCACGGGGACATGGACCATCGCGGCGGGGCCCCTGCGGTGCGCGCGGCGTATCCGGCGCCGGTGTTGACCTCCGCCCCTCGGCGGCTGCGCGCACCGACACGGCGCTGCCATGCCGGACTGCAGTGGCGCTGGGACGGGGTGCGCTTTCGCGTGCTGCACCCGCGCGGTGCCGCGGCCCGGGGCAACAACCGCTCCTGCGTGTTGCGCGTGGATGCCGGCGCGGACAGTGTGCTGCTGCCCGGCGACATCGAGGCGGGCGCGGAACGGGCGCTGCTCGCGCGCGGCGCGCCCCTGCGGGCCGACATCCTGGTTGCACCGCACCACGGCAGCACCACCTCGTCCACTCCGGCATTCGTCGCGGCGGTCGCGCCGCAGGCCGTCGTGTTCCCGGTGGGGTATCGCAACCGCTACGGGTTCCCCAAGCCGAGCATTCTGGCGCGCTATGCCGCACAGGGCGTGGAGCGTTTCGACAGCGCCCGGGACGGGGCCATCACCTACCGCCTGGGCGGTGCACCGGGGCTCGATCCCCCGGAACGCTTCCGCCGCGCGTCCCACCGCTATTGGAACCGCTAGATGTGTAAACCCACCAGGTTGTTCACGATAAGCCGTGAGATCGGAGGCCGATAGCCGAGGCTGGCGTGCGGTCGGTGCCAGTTGTACTGATGCAGCCAGGGCAGGAGGTGCTCGGAGCGCTGGTCGGAGGAGACGTAGGCGCGGGCATAGGCCCATTCGCGTAGCGCGGTCTGGATGAAGCGCTCGGCCTTGCCATTGGTGCGCGGGGTGTAGGGCTGCGTGCGCAGATGGCGCAGCCCCAGACGACGGCACAGGCGCGCAAAGCGCCGGGACAGATAGCAGGCGCCGTTGTCGGTCAACACCCGCTGGAAGCGGATGCCCAGTCCCCGGTAGTAGCGCAGCACCTGCAGCAGAAAGGCGCAGGCGCTGCGGCCGGTCTCATCGGGGTGGATGGCGCCGAAGGCGACTCGGGAGTGGTCATCGATGGCCACGTGGACATACTCCCAGCCGGCCCCGCGGGAGCACTGGCGTCGGTCCTCGGTGGCGCGGTGCCCCGGGACGCGAAAGCGCCCGAGTTTCTTGATGTCCAGGTGCAGCAGCCCGCCGGGCTGGGCGTATTCGTAGCGCCGTACCGGCGGGGCGGGCTCGAGCTGGGCCAGGCGATTGAGCCCCATGCGGCGCAGCCAGCGCCCCACCGTGCTGTGACCGATCCCCAGCCGCTGGCTGATCTGGCGGTAGGTCTGACGGGCCCGGCGGCATTCGACCAGCTGGGCCCGGCGCTGCGAGCAGAGTGCGTGCGGGCTGTGATGGGGACGCGAGGGGCGATTCGCCAGGCCCGTCGGCCCCTCCTCGCGGTAGCGCTGGAGCCACTTGTAGGCGGTGCGCACGCTCACGCCGGCCGCCTGGGCCGCCTCGCGGGGGCGCAGGCCCTGCTCGAGGATGCGACGCACCAACAGCTCTCGACCATGGACGGTTAATCGGGCATTTTTATGGTTGTTCATTCGGGGCTCCCGGAGCTTGGTTTTGGTTCGCACCTCCAGTCTTCCGGGTAAGCCCCGAGTGAACAACCTACTGAGAGATCACAGCTAGGCGCAGGGCAGGGCGCGTGACGGGGCACCTTTCCGCTCGCCCGGGTCTCTGCTACATTAGGCGGGTTTATCCGGCACCGCCCCTGTGCTGATTTTCCTGTCCATATAAAGGGTTGTGAAGCCTTGTTCGAGATGATTCAAGCCGGCGGCTGGCTGATGCTGCCGATCCTGTTGTGTTCGGTGCTCGCCCTCGCGATCGTCGTCGAGCGTTTCTGGTCGCTGCAGCGCAAGCGCATCGTCCCCCGCCACCTGGTCGCCCAGGTCTGGCACTGGCAGCGCAGCGGGGAGATCGACGACCAGCGGATCGAGGCCCTGAGCAAGAGCTCGCCGCTGGGACGCGTCCTGGCCGCGGGGCTGCTCAACCGCGAGCATCCGCGGGAGATCATGAAGGAGAGCGTGGAGGAGAGCGGGCGCCAGGTCGTGCACGAGCTCGAGCGCTACCTCAACACGCTTGGCACCATCGCCTCGATCACCCCGCTGCTCGGGCTGCTCGGCACCGTGATCGGCATGATCCACGTGTTCACCGCGATCACCAGCATGGGCGTGGGCAACCCCACGGTGCTCGCCGGCGGCATCTCGCAGGCGCTCATCACCACCGCGGCCGGCCTGTCGGTCGCCATTCCCAGCCTGATGTTCTATCGCTACTTTCGTGGCCGCGTCGATGAGCTGGTGCTGAAGATGGAGGACGAGGCGCTCAAGCTCATCGACGTGATGCACGGCGAACGGGAGCGCGACGAGCAGCGGGGCGCGGCCGCATGAAGCTGCTGCAGCGCCGCGACGACGAGCCTTCGATCAATCTCACCCCTTTGATCGACGTCGTCTTCCTGCTGCTCATCTTCTTCATGGTCTCCACCACCTTCAATCGGGAGACGGAGATCAGCATCGACCTGCCCGAGGCGGGCGGCCCGGCGTTGGCGCAGCAGAAGAACGTCATCGAGGTCGGCATCGATCGCCAGGGCGATTACTTCATCAACCAGAAGCAGGTCGCGAGCAACAGCTTCCAGAGCCTCAAACGCGCGCTGCGCGAGGTGCAGGCCGGGATGAGCAAGCCCCAGCTCATCATCAGCGCCGACGCCCAGACGCCGCACCAGGCCGTGGTCACCGCGATGGATGCGGCGCGCCAGGTGGGCCTGGTGCGCCTGACCTTTGCCACCCGGCAACGCAAAGAAGATCAACCCTAGATGGCCGCACGCCCGGAAAATGTCGGCGGCGCCGCCGTGTACCGCCGACTGCTCTCCTACGTCAGGCCGTACTGGAAGGTGTTCACGGTCGCCGTGATTGCCATGGCCGTCTATGCGGCGACCGAGAGCGGCTTCGCGGCCCTGATGAAGCCGCTGCTCGACGGCAGTTTCGTCAAGCGAGACCCGCTGTGGATCACGCTGGTGCCGCTCCTGCTGGTCGGCGTGTTCATCGCACGGGCGCTGGCCGGCTTTCTGTCCAACTTCGGCATGGCCTGGATCGCCCGCAACGTGATCAAGGACCTGCGCGAGCAGATGTTTGCTCAGCTGTTACGCCTACCGACCCGCTACTACGATCGCCACTCCTCGGGGGTGATCCTCTCGCGGATCCTCTACGACGTGGAACAGGTGGCGAGCGCCTCCTCGCGCACCATCACCACGCTGATCCGCGACAGCCTCAGCGTCGTGGCCCTGCTCGGCTGGATGCTGTACGTCAGCGCCTCGCTGACGCTCACCTTCCTGGTGGTGGCGCCGATCCTGGCGGTGCTGGTCACCAAGGTGAGCCGCCGCTTCCGCAAGCTCAGCCACCGCATCCAGCATTCCATGGGCGACGTCACCCACGTCTCCGAGGAGACCATCGAAGGTCAGCAGGTGATCAAGATCTTCGGCGGCGAGGCCTACGAGGCGGCCCAGTTCGAGCGCGTCAATGCCAACAACCGCCGCCAGCACCTCAAGCGCGAGGCGACCAACGCCTTCAGCACCCCGTTTATCGAATTGGTGGTGTCGATGGCCTTCGCGCTGATCATCTATGTCGCCACGCGACCGCACGCCCTGGACACGGCCGGCACCTTCGTCTCCTTCATCACGGCAATGGTGCTGCTGATGCAGCCCACCCGGCGCCTGACCACCATCAACGTGACCCTGCAGCAGGGCATCGCCGCGGCGCAGAGCGTGTTCGCCTTTCTCGATGAACCGCGGGAGGAGGACGGCGGCACGACGACACTGGCGCGGGCCCGCGGCGAGATCGACTTCTCCGCTGTGAGCTTCGCCTACGACGCCAAGAAGGGCGACGTGCTGCACGACATCGACCTGCAGGTCGCCCCGGGAGAGACGGTGGCGCTGGTGGGGCGTTCGGGGGGCGGCAAGTCCACCCTGGTCAGTCTGCTGCCGCGCTTCTATAGCCCGCAGCGCGGCACGATCCACCTCGATGGCATCGAGCTGCGCGAGCTGCGCCTCGCGAGCCTGCGCAGCCAGATGGCGCTGGTGAGCCAGCGTGTCACCCTGTTCAACGACACCATCGCGCACAACATCGCCTATGGGGCGCTGGAGACCGCCACCGCCGAGGACATCGAGCGTGCCGCGGAGGCGGCTCACGCCATGGAGTTCATCCGCACCCTGCCCGAGGGGCTCCAGACCATGGTCGGCGAGAACGGCGTGATGCTCTCGGGCGGTCAGCGCCAGCGCATCGCCATCGCCCGCGCCCTGCTCAAGGACGCGCCCATCCTGATCCTCGACGAGGCCACCTCGGCGCTGGACACCGAATCGGAGCGCCACATCCAGGCCGCCCTCGAGCAGCTGATGAAAAACCGCACCACCCTGGTCATCGCGCACCGGCTGTCGACCATCGAGAACGCCGATCGGATCGTGGTGCTCGAGCGCGGCCGCATCGTGGAGCAGGGCTCGCACGCCGAGCTGATTGCCCACGGCGGCGCTTATGCCAGCCTGCATCGCATGCAATTTCACGAGACCGATGAGCCGCAGCGCGTACGGCAGTAATCCGGCCCTGTTGTGGTATCACGGACTGCGTGACCGGCTGCGCGGGGAGCACGCGCGCGCCAATGCCCGCTGGGGCTATCTGCGCGCGCCCGCGGCCCGCGGCAAGCTGGTGTGGATCAAGGCCGGCGCAACGCGCAGCTCGGTGCGCACCGCCGTGGAGCTGCTGCGCGCCATCCGCGAGAAGCGCCTGGACGTGCGCCTGGTGCTGACCTTCGAGCAGGACTATCCGGACCTGCTCGAGGAGCGGGTGCGCGGCCTCGCCAAGGTCGGGCTCGGCTATGGCCCCGGCGATGCCCCCGCGGCGGTGCGGCGGGTGCTGCAGCGCCTGGACCCGTTCGCGATCATCTGGGTGGACCAGGCGCCCGGCCGCCGCCTCCTGCGCGCGGCCCAGGGCCGCGGCCTGCATACGGTCGCCTACGGCACGCCGCCGCTGCGCACCGGGCGCGTGGAGGCCGCCTATCCGCTCGACCCGGCAGAGGCGCAGGCGTGGGCGGACAGCCGCACCGCCGACTACGTGGCCCCCCACGCCGATCCGCTGGCCCAGCTGGTGGAGGCGCAGGTGGAGCCCACCTTCGGCTCGCTGGTGCGCGGCGGAGCGGAATGCTCCCTCGCCTGGATGCACCTCGCCGATCCGCGCGGCCTTGCGGCGGTGCGCCGCGCCTGGGCGGCGTGGCCGGGACGCCAGGACGCCATCCTGTTCATCAGCGCCGGCAGCGGCATGGACACGAC
Source organism: uncultured Gammaproteobacteria bacterium (assembly GCA_963779865.1). GTDB lineage: Bacteria > Pseudomonadota > Gammaproteobacteria > CAVZZX01 > CAVZZX01 > CAVZZX01. Next base: position 635,835 of record CAVZZX010000003.1, read on the forward strand.
GGAGGTCGCGGCCGGCGAACTGCGCATCAGCCAATGGCGCCGCCTGCCCATGGCGCCGGGGGCGCTGGTCCTGGTGGACGAGCCGCGCTGGTCGCCGGCCTTGGCGGTGTCCAGCGACGCCATTCACCTTGCGGCGCCGGATCGCTTCATGCTGTGGCAGGCGCTCGCGGGCGGCGTGCCGGTCAGCGTCGGCGATGCGGCGGCCCTGCCCACGCCGCCCCCGGACGAAGCGGTGGTCGAGCCCGACCCGGCGCGCTTCTTCGCCCTGTGGTCGCACTACCTGCGCAATCCGATGGTCGCCCGTCGCAAGGGCGACTGCGGCCGCCGCCGCTTTTGGGAAGAACGCCGGCGCAGCGCCGAGGTGGTGGGGGAGTTCCTGCAACGGGTGTATGACTGGTGAGCGCGCGCCTGCAGGCCGCGTGGTACGACCGCCGCGCGGCCGCCGGGACGCTGCTCCTGCCGCTCGCGTGGCTGTTCTGCGCCGTTGCCTGGCTGCGCCGCGGCGCCTATCGCCTGCTGCGTCTGGGCACGGCGTTGGAGGTGCCCGTGGTCGTGGTCGGCAACCTGACCGTGGGCGGTACCGGCAAGACGCCGCTGGTCATCTGGCTGGCACGCCGCCTGCGCGCGGCCGGCTACCGCCCGGGGATCGTGAGCCGCGGCTACGGCGGCCAGGCCGGGCACTGGCCGCAGCAGGTGCGGCCCGACAGCGCCCCGGAGACGGTCGGCGATGAGCCGGTGGTGATCGCCCGCCATACCGGCTGCCCGATGGCGGTCGGTCCCGACCGGGTGGCGGCGGCCCGCGCGCTGCTGGCGCACAGCGACTGCAACCTCATCATCAGCGACGACGGCCTGCAGCACTACCGGCTGCGCCGCGATGTGGAGATCGTCGTCATCGACGGCGTGCGCCGCTTCGGCAACCGCCGCTGCCTGCCGGCCGGTCCGCTGCGCGAGCCGCTCTCACGCCTGCACAGCGTGGATCTGCTGGTCGCCAACGGGGCCGCGGCCGGCCGCGAGCACGCCATGCGCCTGGAGGGCGAATGCCTGTATGGCGTCGCGGACGGCGCACCGGGCCCCTCCCTGCGCGAGCTGCAGGCGCAGGCCGTGCACGCGGTGGCCGGGGTCGGCAATCCACAGCGCTTTTTCGACGCCTTGCGTCGCTACGGACTGCGCGTGGAGCCCCATCCCATGCCCGACCACCACCGCTACACGGCGACCGATCTCGACTTCGGCGACGCGCTTCCGGTTATCATGACGGAGAAGGATGCGGTCAAGTGCCGCCACCTGGCCTCGGGGGCCACGACGTGCTGGTACCTGCCGGTCGAGGCGGTGCTGCCGCCCGAGTTCGCCGACCAGCTGCTGCAACTGCTGGAGAGAAAGGACCATGGATAAGAAGCTGCTCGACATTCTCGCCTGCCCGATCTGCAAGGGCCCGCTCGTCTATAAGAAGGAGGCGGCCGAGCTCGTCTGCAAGGTCGATCGCCTCGCCTATCCGATCCGCGACGACATCCCCGTGATGCTGGAGGACGAAGCCCGCCAGCTGGGCCCCGACGAACAGCCGTGACGGCCTTTCGCGTCCTGATCCCGGCGCGCTATGCCTCCTCGCGCCTGCCCGGCAAGCCGCTGCGCCGCATCGCAGGGCGCCCCATGCTCGAGCACGTCTACCGTCAGGCGGTGCAAAGCGGCGCGCAGGAGGCGGTCATCGCGACCGACGACGAACGCATCCGTGCGGCGGCCGAGGGCTTCGGCGCGCGCGTGTGCATGACCGGTGCCCAGCACCAGTCCGGCACCGAGCGGCTGGCCGAGGCCGTGCGGCTGCTCAGCTGCCGCGACGACGAGGTGGTGGTGAACCTGCAGGGCGATGAGCCGTTCATGCCGGCGGCGTTGCTGCGCCAGGTCGCCGCGGCGCTCGCCGCCCACCCCGAGGCGCCAATGGCGACCCTGTGCACGCCCATCCTCTACATGCACGAGCTGTTCGATTACCACCTGGTCAAGCTGGTGCGCGATGCGGCCGGCAATGCGCTGTACTTCAGCCGCGCGCCCATCCCGTGGCACCGCGACGAGTTCGCCAGCCCCGGCGATCGCCTGCCGGCGGATGCCACCCCCTTTTTCCGACACATCGGCCTGTATGCCTACCGCGCCGGATTTCTCCAGGAGTACGTGAGCCTGCCGCCCAGCCCGCTGGAGCGCGCCGAGTCGCTCGAGCAACTGCGGGTACTGTGGCACGGGCGGCGGATCCACGCCGAGGTGGCCGAGGAAGTACCCGGCCCGGGCATCGATACAGAACGCGACCTGCAGGCCGCGGAGGCCCGGCTGCGCGGCACGGGGCCCGCCGAGTAAGCCGGTGCACAGCGCCGCCCGCCGGCGCGGCGGTTAGGATTCCACCAGATCGAGCTCGAGGAAGGTCGGGTGCAGGGCGTCGCGCTCGGGGGTGAGCACGGGCACCGTCTCGGTGGCCGGGACCCAGCGGTGCGGGTCGCCGTACTGATTGGACTGCAGTGTGGTGTCCCGCTGGCCGCTCTGCAGCACCAGCGAAGGCCCGTCCTCGAGCACCTCGATTACCCGGTACAGCCCGCCCTGGTGCCGCACCGACAGGCCGATCATCCCCCGCAGTTGCGCGAGGGAGATGTCGATTTCGTTCATGGCGCCGTGCCCGATCCCGCATGCATCGGCCAAAGCATGCGGGATCGCTGCCCCGGCCGCAAGCGCTCCCCCAGCCCTTCCTCAGCGTTCCCCGGCGTGCAGGGCGATCCGCTCAGGCGGCGCCGACGGCTCGGCGAGTTCGGGCGCCTGCTGGCCGGGCAGCGAACGGATATAGACGTCCTGCTGCGGGTAGGGGATGCGAATGCCGGCCTCACGGAACGCGTCCCACACGCCGAACAGCACTTCGGACTTCACCTCCAGCCGGCTGTAGAGGCGCAGGTCCATGAAATACTGCACGTGGAAGTTCACCGAGGAACCGGCGAACTCCTGCAGCCAGACCTGTGGGTCGGGGTCGCGCATCACCGCGGGATGCTGCTGCAGCACCTGCAGGATGAGCTCGCGGGCACGGTGCGGATCGGCGTCGTAGCTGACTCCGATCACCAGCACGGTCCGCACGACGTCGTCGCTGTGCGTCCAGTTGGTGAAGGCCGTGGAGATGACGTCCGAGTTCGGCATGATCACCTCCTGGTTGTCCCAGGTCTTCACCGTGAGCGAACGCATGCCGATGTGGGTGACCTCGCCCTCATGCTGGCCGACGCGCACGATGTCGTGGGTGCGCAGGGGCCGCTCGATCAACAGCAGCAGCCCACTGATGAAGTTGTTGGCGATGTTCTGCAGGCCAAAACCGATACCGACACCGACTGCGCCGGCGAAGATGGCGAGCGTGGTCAGGTCGATGCCCAGCAGGCGCAGGGCCACCAGTACGCCGGCGACCACCACCGCATACTGGGTGAACACCGACAGGCTGTGACGCATGCCCATGTCGGTGACACGGCTGAAGGCCCAGCGGAAGGTGACCATGCGGATCCAGCGGCCCAGCCAGATCACCCCCACGGCCAGGAACACCGCCAGCAGGATGCCCTGCAGGTGGATCGGCGTGCCACCGACGCTGAACAGCGGCGTCTGCAGCCCGCGGTGCAGCATCTCACCCACCGGGCCGGCATTGTCGAGCAAGCCGAGCAGGCGCAGCGGCACGAGCCACAGGGCGACGAACAGACCGACGCGACCCAGGTTGTGCAGCGGCTGGATCACCGCCTGCGCCCACAGCAGGCCGTTGCGCGAATGCGAGTTCGCGTAATCCTTCAGGTGCGCCATGCCATCGCGCAGGAGACGGCCGAGCACCAGCCAGGCGGCCAGCAGACCGAGCAGCACCCCCAGGTACTTGCCGATGGCCCAGGCGAGGTTCACGTAGCCGGCGATGCCCACGGCGGTGCCCGCCAGGATGGACACCGGCACGGCCAGACTGAGCAGGCGGATCACCCGCATCCAGTAGCTCTCGCCCAGGCGCGGCTCGAGCAGTTCGAGGGCGAGGCGGCGCGTTTCCAGTGCCGGGACGGTGATCGCCGCCAGCGCCAGCATGAAGCAGCGATCGATGAGGTCGCGCACCCCGGGTGAGAAGTCCCCCAGGTGCACCAGGGCAGTCACCGCCGCGAACACGCCCCCGCCGATCAGCATGGCCCGCAGCTGGCGGTAGAGCGCCGGGCGGCGGTAGGCCTCCGGCACGTAGTCGGCGGTGAGCAGGGCGCCGGCGGTGGCCACCAGCAGCGCCGCCCCCATCCAGGCCGCCAGCATCGACAGCAGGGCCGCGTGCGCCGGCCCCACCGCCTCGGCGGCCAGGAGCAGGATGGTGAGGGCCCCGCCGGGGATCAGGCTCGGCCCGGCGCGCCGCGTCAACTCGGCGGGCAGACGGAACAAGCCGGCCGTGAAGCCGTCGGCCGCGCTCGCGTACTCGCGCCGACGCAGCGTGCGCAAGGCCCGCAGCGAGAAAAACAGCCAGAAACCGGTGCCCAGGAGCACCAGCAGCCAGCGATCCGGACTCATGTGGACGAGGCCCGCGCCGACCTGGGTGAGGCTGTTGCCGATCCCCTGCAGCAGGCGCGCGGGCAGGGCAAGCAGGCTGGAGGAGAGCCGCTGCCAGCCGGCACCGTCCTCGGGCAGGGTGCGCCGGGCCAACAGCCCGCGATGCACGCTCGCCTGGTACGCGCTCTCCAGTTCGGCCGGCCGCTGGCGCACCCGCGCCAGCGCCGCGTCGTAGGCATCCATGAGCTCGGTGTGGCTGCGCATGAGCCGTTCCAGGAGGCGCCGCTCCTGCGTGGTCTGGCGGTCCGAGCCGGAGTCGGCACGCTTGTTCACCAGCTCCAGCTGCTGCCGCAGCACCTCGATCTTGCGGCCCAGCAGCTTGCGCTGCGCGTTGAGATCGCCGATCGCCGCCCGGGTGTTGTCGAGCACCTTCTTCAGTTGTTCGGAGGTGATCTCCGGCCGCGCCGGAATGGCGCCGGCGGCGTCCAGGCGCGCCTCGATGTGGGCCAGGCGCAGGCGCATCTGGGCCAACCGGGCGCGGGCCTCGGCGTCCTGAATGCGCAGGCCGAGCAGGTCATCGGCACCGTCGCCGCTGTCGTGCTTCTTGCGCAGCTCGGCAGCCTTGCCGAGCCATGCCTGCTGCTCCTTCTCGAGACGCGCTTGCAGGTCCTCCAGCGCCACCCGCTGGTCGTGGGCACGGGCGACCCGCTGCAGCTCCGTGAGCCGGTCGACGCGCTGCTGCGCGAGGTTGCGGCGCTGTTCGGCCAGGGCGTAGGCCTCGCGGCGGCTGCGCAGGTGCTCGCGCTCCACCTTCAGGCGTGCCGTGGCCTCCTGGACGCTCTGGCGCAGGCGCTGGGCCGCGGGGCCGGTCACGGCGCCGCCCTGCAGCTTCTGGGTGGCCTCCGTGACCGTCTTGTCCAGCTCCTGGACCGTCTGCTCGGCGGCTTGCAGGTCCAGCGAGGAGCTCTCCAGCTCCACCCGTGCGGCATCGAAATCGAGCTGCGCCTGCTCGATCAGGGTGGGGGAGACGTCCTCGGGCTGCAAGGCGGCGAGCTCTCGCTCCTGCTTGGCGCGCGCCTCCTCGAGCTGCTTGCGCGCCTGGTCCACCGACTGGCTGATCTCCTGCACCGCTTCCTGACGGGCCTTGACCGGCTCGGCGGCATGCAGGCTGCCCACCGTCGCCAGCCCCAGTGCAAGCAGTGCGAGCAGGCGGGGCCGATATTTCCTTATCGATGCGCGCATCGTGTTCCTTTTCCCGACGGGGAGGCGGACGCCTCCGGATGGATGTAGCGGCATGCTAGACCCCGGCCGCAGGGCAGACGTTGAATCCATTCACATCTCCGCCCGCGGGGTGGCCGCGCGGCGGCTGCTAGGCTCTGGAGTACATCGTTTTTTTGTGCGCTTGAGGCGGACGCCTCCGGATGGATGTAGCGGCATGCTAGACCCCGGCCGCAGGGCAGACGTTGAATCCATTCACATCTCCGCCCGCGGGGTGGCCGCGCGGCGGCTGCTAGGCTCTGGAGTACATCGTTTTTTTGTGCGCTTTTCGGTTCGGCATGAGGCGCTTCCGATGCAGTACCTCCTCGTCACGCTCGCGGCCCTGGTCATCCTGGGGACACTACTGGCATCGCTGCGCAGCGACAACTGGTGGATGCGGATCTTCGACTTCCCGCGCCTGCAGCTCGGCGCGCTGGGCTTCGCGGTGCTGCTCGCCTATGCGGCTCTGTACCGCGTGGACAGTCGCGGCGAGGCGGCCCTGCTGCTCCTGCTGGGGGGCGCGGTTGCGTATCAGGCCTACCGGATGTTCTGGTACACGCCCCTGGCGCCGGTGCAGGCACTGGCGGCGCGGCGCGACGACACCGAGGGACTGCGCTTGATGATCGCCAACGTGCTGATGTCCAACCGGCGTGCAGCGGGGCTGCTCGCGAGCATCGAGCGCGAGGCCCCCGATGTGCTGCTGGTGGTGGAGGCGGACGCTTGGTGGGAGGAGCAGCTGCGCGGGCTCGCTGGCGCCTATCCCTTCAACCTGCGCCATCCCCTGCCAAACACCTACGGAATGTTGTTGTTCTCACGGCGGCGTCTCGCAGAACTCACGCTGCGCTTCCTGGTGCAGGAGGACGTGCCCTCGATTCGCGCCCGGCTGGAGCTGGGGGAGGGGCGCAGCGCCCGCCTGTACTGCGTGCATCCGCGCCCGCCGCGCCCCCTGCGGCGCCAGGACAGCACCTGGCGTGACGCCGAGCTGCTGCGCGTCGCCCGCGAAATCCGGGGCGGTGAAGGCCCCGCCCTCGTGCTCGGCGACCTCAACGACGTGGCCTGGTCGCACACCACACGGCTGTTCCAGCGCGTCAGCCGCCTGCTCGATCCCCGGGTGGGACGGGGCTTCTACAACACCTATCACGCCGAACACCGCGCCTTGCGCTACCCGCTCGACCACGTCTTCTTCTCGCCGGACTTTCGCCTGCGCCGCATCACGCGCCTGCCTGCCTTTGGCTCGGATCACTTCCCGATTCTGGTGGAGTTGGGGTTCGAACCGCAGGGACGCGCGCGCCACGGCGCCCCTGCGATGGACGGCAGCGACCGGCGCGAAAGCCGTGCCCGGATCCGCAAGGCCGAAGTCACGACCGACCCGATGCGGGAGGCCGATTAGATGGCGGTGGTGTGGGCGTCCTCCGGCAACTGGGGCCGCACCACGTAGGGCTGCAGCGGCAGGGGGGCACGTGCCCGGTGTTCGAGGGCGGCGAATTCGGTGGCATCCACCACCCCGTCCCTGTTGCCGTCCGCGGTGGAGCAGAGCAGGCGCAGTTCGGGCGCATGGCTGCACTCCGCGTCTGTCAACACGCCGTCGCCGTTGTCATCCAGGCTATCGAACAAGGCAAGACGTGCCGGCACGGGGGCGGGCATGCGATCGGCGGCAAATCCCGCCGCGCCGAGGCAGAGGATGAAAGCGAACGCCGCACCCAGGCGGTATCCTGAGCGATATCCTCGCATGGTCTTCCTCCCGTTCCGCGGAGGCAGGGCCCATCGCCGGCACAGGCCCCGATGGGTGCGTGCGCCACGCAGTTCCTGCCGTCTAGAAAAAAATAGCAGAACCTCCCGCGTTGCGGTGGGTCCCGGCCGGTTTGAAGAGGCTCATGCGAGCCCCAGGGCCTGGCGCGCCGCCCGGGTGATCGACTGCCGGCGGCGGGCGATGTCGGCCCACGGATCGGCACGCAGCTCGCGCAGGCGCTGTGGGACGCTGCGCACCGTGAATTGCACCGGGTCCACCCCTGCTTCGAGCTCCTCCCAGCTCAGTGGCGTGGCCACGGTCGCATGCGGGCGGGCGCGCGTCGAATAGCTCGCCACCGCCGTCGCGCCGGACGAATTGCGCAGGTAATCGATGAAGATCTTGCCGCGCCGGGCGGCCTTGGAGGCCTGCACGGTGTACTCGCCGCGATAACGGCGCGCCATGCGCTCGGCCACGGCCCGGCTGAAGCGCTTCGCCTGGTCCCAATCGTGACGACGCACCATCGGCATGACCACGTGCAGCCCCTTGCCGCCGGTCGTGCGCACGAAGCTCTCCAGCCCGAGCTCGGCGAGCTCGCCACGCATCCGCTGGGCAGCGCGCACTACCGCGCCCCAGGGCTGCCCCTCGTCGGGGTCGAAATCGAACACCAAGCGATCGGGATGATCGAGCCGGTCGGTGCGGGTGCCCCGCACGTGGATCTCCAGCACGCCCATCTGTACCAGGGCGATCAGGCCGGCCACCGAGTCCAGGGCCAGGTAGACGGCGTTCTTGCCCTTCTCGGCAATGTTCACGCGCCGCAGCGCCGCCGGGGTGCTCTCCCCGGCATGCTTCTGGTAGAAGCACTGCCGATGGCGGCCGTCCGGGCAGCGCAGCAGGGTGAGCGGGCGATCCGCCGCCTGGGGGAGGATCCACTCGGCGATCGCCTCGTAATAGGCGGCCAACTCGCGCTTGGTGAGCCCCTGGTCGGGGAACAGCACCTTGTCGGGCTTGCTCAGGCGAACGCCGGCCACCACGTCCGGGGGCGGGGCCGCCGCGGCGCGGGCAGGCGCACCGGGAGCGGCGGCGGCCTGCTCACGCACCACGTCCGCGCTCGGTTTGTCCTCCCGCAGGCCCTGGTAGGAGGGATGGCGCAGAACCCCCTCACGGGTCCAGTCACTGAACGCCACCTCGGCGACCAGCGCGGGGCGCACCCAGCGCACCCCGCGCTGGGCCTCGGCGGGCAGCGCCTCGTTGCGCAGGGCCGGGGCGTCGCTGCGCAGGGCGGCGAGGCGGCGCCCGAGCCGGGACAGGGTGTGTTGGTCGAAGCCGGTGCCCACGCGCCCGGCATAGCGCAGCTGCCCCTGCGCGTCGTGCACCCCCAGCAGCAGGGCGCCGAAATGGCAGCGACTGCCGCGCGGCTCGGTGTACCCGACGATGACGAACTCCTGCCGCTGCAGGCACTTCACCTTCAGCCAGTCGCGGCTGCGCCCGCCCCGGTAGGGCAGATCGGCGCGCTTGGTGACGACACCCTCCAGTCCGTACTCGCAGGCCTGCCGGTAGAAGGGCTCGCCGTGCCCGACCACATGGTCGCTATAACGCAGCGGCCCGTCCGCGGTGTCGTTCCCCTCGGCCGCGAGGGTTTCGGCGAGGCGGTGCTTGCGCTCCAGCAGCGGTCGCCCGCGCAGGTCTTCGCCCGCGGCGAACAACAAATCGAAGGCGACGTAGACGAGCGGCTCGTCGCGCCCCTCGGCAAGGGCGCCCTGCAGCTGCTGAAAACTGCTGCGCCCGTCCGGTCGCAAATAGGCGAGCTCGCCGTCGAGCCAGCTGTCCGTGAGGGGCAGTTCCTCGAGGGCGCGGGCGATGCGTGGGAAGCGTGCGGTCCAGTCCTTCCCATTGCGGCTGAACAAGCGCGCGGCGCCGTCGCCCAGGCGGGCAAGGATGCGATAGCCGTCGTACTTGATCTCGTGCAGCCACTCCGACCCCGCCGGCGGCGCGTCCACCAGCGTCGCCAACTGCGGCGCAACGAGCGCCGGCAGGGCGCCACGCGCGCCCCGGGAGCGACGCGGCCGCTTTGCGGCCGCCTCGGTCTCCTTCGCGCGCCACACCCGGTCGCGCTCGGCGGCAATCTCCTCCAGCGTCCGACCGCTCGCCACGCTGAGCGGGGCCTCCTGCACGACGTCCACGTCGTCGCGACTGTGCTCGTCGTGGGCCTTGATGAGCAGCCAGTTCTCGCGGCTCGCATCGCCACCGCGTGCGCCCGAGCGCACCAGGTTCCAGGTGCCGTAGAGCTTTTTGCCTTCCAGCCGAAAGCGCAGGCGCCCGCGCCGGTACGCAGCCTCGGGATCGCCCTCGGGGTACCAGTGCCCTTCGTCCCAGACCATGACCGTGCCGCCGCCGTACTGGGCCGTGGGGATCACACCCTCGAAGTCGCGATACTCGAGGGGGTGGTCCTCCACGTGCACCGCGAGGCGTTTCTCCCGCGGGTCCAGGCTCGGCCCCTTGGGCACCGCCCAACTCTTCAAGCTGCCGTCAAGCTCGAGGCGAAAGTCATAGTGCAGGCGGCGCGCCGCGTGCTTCTGGATGACGAAGCGCAGCCGCCCCTGGGCGCTCGCGCGCTGCCCGCCACGCGGCTCGGGGGTGCGCGTGAAATCGCGTTTGCGCTGGTATTCGTCCAGCCCCATGAGGACCCGCCCTCAACCCCGCGTCTTGGCCGTGCGCTTCTTGCGGGCGGCGGGCTTGGCCGCCGTCTTGCGCGCGGTGCTCTTGCCCGGGTCCTTGGAGGCCTGCTTGCTGCGCGGCGCGCGCGTCTTGTGTTTCTGCTCCACGCTCTTCTTGAGCAGGGACATGATGTCCACCACATCGGCAGAGGGGGGCGGGGGGGCTTCCCCGACCGGCGCTGCACCCTTGAGTTCGCCGTGGCGCACCTTCTCGTCGATGAGGCGCATCAGATCGTCGCGGTATGCGTCGTGGTACTTCTGCGGCTGCCAGTCCACCACCATGTCGTCGATCAGGCGCTCGGCCATGTCCAGTTCCTTGTCGCTGATGCGCAGGGCCGCCAGGTCATCGCCGGGGACCTTCAAGGCGGCGGGGTCGCGCAGCTCGTCGGCGTAGCGCAGCAGTTCGAGAACCAGCATCTCGCCCCAGGGCAGCAGGGCCGCGAGGCGCTCGCGGCTGCGCAGCACGACCTTGGCGATGCCGACCTTGCGCGTGCGCCGCAGGGCCTCGCGCAGCAACGCATACCCCTTTTCCCCCTTGCGCATCGGCTCGAGGTAGTAGGGCTTGTCGTAGTAGGGAAGCGGGATCTCGGCGGCGTCGACAAAATCGACGATCTCCACGGTCTGCGTCGCCTCGACGTTCGCCTGGCGAAAATCCTCCTCGCCGAGCACGATGTATTCGCCCTTCTCGTATTCGTAGCCCTTGACGATGTCACCCCAGGAGACGTCTTCGCCGGTGCTCTTGTTGATCCGCTTGTAGCCGACCGGGGACATGTCGCGGTTGTCGAGCATGCTCAGGTGCAGCTCGTTGGGGGACTCGGCGGCATACAGACCGATGGGGACGTGGACCAACCCGAAACTGATGCTGCCTTTCCAGATCACACGGGACATCGAAGCCTCCTGCTTGCGCTGCCGTACCGCCTCAGCGGGCGCGAGGTCTGCCGCTGATCGCCACGCGTTGGTAGCATGCCGCACACATCGGCGGGTCGATGAAGGGCTCGTGCAAATCGCCGCAAGCGGCGCAGGGGCTGAGCACCGGGGTGTGCGTATGGCGGCATCCGTCCATGGTGCATTCGCGGCGCCGGCAGTCCTCCAGGTCGAGCGGACAGATCACGATGAGCGGCATGCGGCATCCCCGTGGCGGCGACTGACCGAGGCGGGGCGCCACGCGCCCGCTACGCACACTATAGCAAGCGATGCGGCGCCGAAGGCGCCGCCCGCGCCGCTCACGAGGTCTCGTCGAGGATGACGAAGGCGAGGAACGTGGTCGGCAGGGCCAATGCCAGTTGCGCCACCGGCGGCAGCAGCAGCATCAGAGCGCCGGCCACCAGCCACAGGTCGCGCACCAGGCGGCGTTTGACGCGATAGCGCCGGGTCCAACGGCGCAGGCTGGGATGCGCGGCGCATTCGGCCTCGCCGAGGCGCCGGGCGCGCTCCCGCTCGCGCAGCCAGATCACGGCTCAGGTCCTGCGCATCATCCGGTAGCCCCAGAGCAGCAGCAGGGCACCGAGGATGGCAATGGCGAAGCTGCCCAGGTTGAAGCCCGTCACCGGGCCGAAGCCGACGGCCGAGCCGATGAATCCGCCAATCAGCGCCCCGGCGATGCCGATGAGGATGGTGACAATGATGCCGCCGGGATCATCGCCCGGCATGATCAGCTTGGCCAGCGCCCCGGCGATGAGGCCGAATATGATCCAGGCGAGAATGCCCATTTGTTCCTGCTCCTTTTTCTTTCGTGCCTCGGCGCGGGCCGGCTCAGTGTTCGCGCAGCGCGCGGATCAGGTCGTGCTTGGCCATCTTGGAACGGCCTTCGATGCCGACCTGACGCGCCTTGTCGTACAGGGCCTCGCGCGTCCAGTCTTCGTAGGCGGGCGACTTGCCGCCGCGGTGACCGGCCGCGCGGCGCGAGGTGTTGGCGATGCGCGCGGCCTTCTCCTTGGACATGCCCTGCTTGCGCAACTCCTCGTACTGACGATCGTCCTTGATTTGGGGACCATGATTCTTGGTCATCTCCGTACCTCCATGTCTGGAACGGAAATCTCTTCGCCAATACTAGTTCCCGACAACCAGGCTGCAAGGCAGCCGGGCCGCACACGCCCCGCGTAGCCACAATTTTGAACTTCGTCAAACTAACGGGCTCCCGCGCCGCCCCCCGCCAGCGGCCCTTGGCGAAAATTCCGCCCCTGAATCAGCCGCTTGGAAGCCGCCACGAGGCGCGACGCCGGCCCCGGCACCACCGCGGCACCACCCCGGCATCTGTGCCGCGCTTCACAGCATCCCGGGAAGGCCTGTCGGTAAGCTACCCCCCGTTGCTTGCGCCGCCGCCCGTACCGGGCCGGCAAGCCACGGCGCAAGGCCTCTGAATTCAGCGATCGGGAGACGACGCGAAGTGAAGAACGTGTGGAAGAGCCTCTGTTTCGTGCTTGGGGTTGGCCTCGCCGCCCAGGCCTCCGCCACTCAGCAGTTCGACGTCCATGTGCCCATGAAGGACAAGGGTGTGTCGACCTTCTATGTCTCGGGCGACATCCAGGGCGTCGGCCCGGTCGAGTTCATGGTGGATACCGGTTCGGGCTACACCACCATCAACGAAGAGACCCTCGCCAAGCTCAAGAAAGAGAGCAACGTGCGCTACGTGAAGGACCTCACCGGCGTCCTGGCGGACGGTAGCGAGCTGGTCGTCCCGGTGTATGCAATCAAGCACATGCGGATCGGCAAGTCCTGCCAGCTCGACAACGTCGAAGCGGCGGTCTTTCCCGGCAAGACCCGCCACATCCTGGGATTGAGTGCCCTCAGCAAAGCGGCCCCCTTCATCTTCTCGGTGAATCCGGCCGAGCTGGTTCTCACCTGCGGCCAGGGCACTACGGCCTGAGCCGCCCCGCCGGCGCGCCAGAGCGCCGGCCGCATCTCCCGCGCCCGATCGCCATCCTCAGCCCCCGCACGCCGGGGGCTTTTTTTTGGTTCTTCTCGCGTTCTCCATCCCCCGCGCCGCGGTCCTTGCAGGGCGCGGACTCCCGCGGCCGCGGCAAGCTCCTGTGCCTGAGCAACGGCGTCTACACTTGTTCCTATCCATCAGCGACTTGAGTGGAGAAGCTGCGCGTCCCGCCTTATCGCGATACGACTCCATGGCCCAAAACAAGAACACACAAGAAACCGGGATATTGCCTGGAAGACGATTCGACGCTGCGCTGCACCGGGGCCTGGCGCCTGCCGGAGCTCGCTGCGCTTGAACGACGGCTCGCGACCCAGCAGTGGCCGGGCAGCGGCCGCCTGGAGGTCGACGCCAGCGGGATCCGCGCCATGGATACCGCGGGGGCCTTCGTCCTGCAACGCACCCTGCGCCAGCTGCGCACGGGCGGGCGGCGGTGCCGCTGCACGGGCTCGCCCCGGAGTTCGAGCGCTGCTGCGCCTCGTCGCAAGCGCGCCGAGGCGCCCGGGGGAGGTCGCGCCGCGCCGTTCCTTTGCCGCGCCTCGAGCGCATCGGGCGCAGCGCCGCATCGCGCCTGCAGCGCGAACTCGTTTCCTGTCGTTCATCGGCGAAATCGGGCTGGAAACCGCTGGCGCGGTGCTGCGCCACCCGGGCCGCATGCGCTGGAAACGGGTACTGCGTGAGGTGGAGCTGTCCGGGGCCCAGGCGCTGCCGATCCTTGGGCTGCTTTCCTTTCTACTCGGGCTGGTGATCGCCTACCAGGGCGGCGTGGCGCTTCGTCAGTACGGGGCCGGCATCTTTCTCGCCGACCTGGTCGGGTTGTCCGTCACCCGCGAGTTGGCGCCGCTGCTCGCGGCCATCATCATCGCCGGCCGCACGGGATCGGCCTATGCCGCCGAGATCGGCACCATGCAGGTGACCGAGGAGGTCGACGCCCTGCGCGCCATCGGCATCCGCCCGCTGGAGCTGCTGGTGCTGCCCAAGCTGGCCGCGTTGTTCCTTGTCATGCCGCTGCTGACGGTCTACGCCGATCTCCTGGGGATCGGCGGCGGGCTGGTAGTCGCCGAGGCGGTGCTTGGCATCGGCCCGGCAACCTTCATCAGCCGCATTCACGAGGCGGTCAGCCTCCAGTCGTTCCTCATCGGGGTGGGCAAGGCGCCGGTGTTCGCACTTATTATCGCGGCGGTCGGGAGCTTCCACGGCTTTCGGGTCGAACGCAGCCCCGACAGCGTCGGGCGGCATACGACCCTGAGCGTGGTGCAATCGATCTTCCTGGTCATCATCGTCGATGCGGCCTTCTCGGTGGCTTTCAGCAGGCTCGGGAATCTGACATGCACGAGCGTGCAGACGCACCGGCAATCGAGGTGGAAGGCCTGTACCAGCAGTTCGGCCGCCAGCGTGTGCTGGACGATGTGAATCTGCGCATCGACAGGGGAGAGGCCGTGGCGATCGTCGGCAGCAGCGGCAGCGGAAAATCGACGCTCCTGCGCGACCTGGCCCTCATCGAACGGCCCAGCGGGGGTGAGATCCGCCTGTTCGGCCAGCCCGTGGCGCGCGCCGGCGAGAGTGCTCTGACGCCCTTGCGCCAGCGCCTGGGCGTGCTGTTTCAGGACGGGGCCCTGTTCGGGGACCTCACGGTCCTGGAGAACGTCATGGTGCCGCTTCGCGAGCACACGCGCCTGCCCCGAGGGCTGCAGCGCGAGCTGGCGGCCTTGAAGATCGGGCTGACAGGGCTGGACGCCGACGTGGGCAGCCGTTATCCGGATCAGCTCAGCGGCGGCATGCGCAAGCGCGCCGCGCTGGCGCGGGCCATCGCGCTGGACCCGGAATTGCTGTTCCTCGATGAGCCCACGTCCGGGCTCGACCCGGTGAGCGCCGATGCGCTGGACCGGCTGCTGGTGGAACTCAAGACCGCGCTCGGGCTGACCCTGGTGGTCATTACCCACGACTTCGAGGCCCTGTGGGGGCTCGCCGATCGAGTGGTATTCATCAGCGGCGGGGGCATTCGGGCGCAGGGGCCGGTCGCTGCATTGGCGGCCTCCGAACACCCGGATGTGGCGGGCTTCTTCAGCCATGCGGTGCGGCAGCAACAAGGCGCATAAAGAGATGGACACACGGGTAAGCTACATCCTCGTCGGCACCTTCGTCCTGCTCCTGGGCGGGACCCTGGCCGCAGCGGTCGTCTGGTTCGGCGTCGCGGCGCCCAGCCGTGAATACGAGACCTACGCGGTGTACGTCTACGATTCGGTCGCCGGCCTCAGTCAGGATGCGGTGGTGGATTTTCGCGGCGTGAACGTGGGGCGCGTGGCGCAGATCGACATCGATCCCAGCAACCCCCAACGCGTGCGGCTCCTGCTCGAGGTCGGACGACGACACACCGGTCAAACGGGATACCGTCGCCCTGATCGAAACCCAGGGGCTGACCGGGATCGGCTACGTGAACCTCATCGGCTCGACGCGTGCCTCGCCGCCGCTGACGGCGCAGCCCGAGCAGCCCTACCCGGTCATCCCGGGCAAGGTGTCGGGCCTGCAGTCGCTGACCGGTAGCGTGACCGACTTGCTGGAGCAGCTGCGCACCACGGCGGAGCGCGTCAACGGCATCCTCGACGAACAGAACGTCGCGCGCATCGGCGACACCCTCGCGCATCTGCAAGCCGTGACCGGGGCGCTGGCGCGCAACGCCGACAGCATGGCCGGTGCCATGGACGGCATGGCCTCGACCATGCAGTCGGCCAAGATCGCGGCGCAGCAGCTCCCCGGCCTGGTGGACGAGGCGCAGCAAAGCGCGAAGGCCATCGGCGAGATGGCGTCCCAGCTCAGCCGGACCGGTTCGGTGATCGCCACCAGCGTGCAGCAGGGCACCGATCAGCTCTCGCACATGCAGAGCGACCTCCAGCCCCAGCTCAGCGCGTTGCTCGAGGATCTCGGCCGCACGGCGACCAATCTGCGCCGCATGAGCGAAACCCTGCAGCGCAACCCCAGCGTGTTGCTCTACGGCGGTGCGCCGCCGCGACCGGGGCCTGGGGAACGACCCCCCGCGCTGCGCTGAATCGCGGCGCTGGATTCTGCCATAGGGAGCAAGGACACGGATGCTACTACGACTATTCGCGACGTTCGCCCTGGTGCTGCTCGGCAGCGGCTGTTCGCCGTTCCCGAAACAGGGCCCCACGCCGTCCCCGCAGAGCTACCTGCTGCAATGGTCCGACCAGGCCGCCGTCCCGCACGCCGGCGGCACCGCCTGCGGCAGCATCGGCGTGAGCCCGCCACGGCCTGCGCCGGGCTTCGGGAGCGTCCACATGGCCTACAGCGAAACCCCGTACCGGGTGGACTACTACGCCTACCACCAATGGGCGGATACCCCCGCGCAGATGGTCGAGCCCCTGCTGGTGCGGGCCCTGGAGCAGAGCGGCCGCTTTCGGGCGGTGGTCAAGCAGGAGGTGGGCGCCGATGCCGACCTCTGGCTGGCCAGCGACGATCTGCGCCTGTTGCAGCGCTTCGAGGACGATCGCAGTGCGGTGGAGCTGGACCTGCGCGTGGTGCTGCTCGATGCCAGTGCGCGCCACGTGCTCGCGCAGCGACGCTTCGAGATCCGCGAGCCCGCCGAGGCGACCACCCCGTATGCCGGCGTGCGCGCCGCCAACCGGGCGATGGAGCGCCTGCTCGAGCAGCTCACGGGGTTCATCGAACAGGCCGCGCCGCCGTGCTCCGTGCGCGGTCGCGGCAGGCGGGAGAATCCGCATTCCACTTGAGATAGTGGATGCAGGTGATTGGGTTTATTGATTATTCACTGGATAACCTATGCCGCTGGCGTACCCGGCGAGGGCGACCCGCCCAGGCTCGAGCAAGTGGAGCGCCTGCCCGCCGAAGCGACGGCAGCCCCCCGGGGTACGAGGCGGCGCTGTGATAGAATCTTCGGGGGAAACGGGCCCGTGTTCGGAATGGCGACACGCCGACCCCCTGGGTCAGACACGGGCCCGGATGGGATGCGCTTCGACGCGAAGATACGAACGTAAGTGATTGTAAAATGAAACAAGTCAAGGTTTTATTCGTGTGCATGGGCAATATCTGTCGATCGCCGACCGCGCACGGGGTGTTCGACAAGCGGGTACGCGACGCGGGGCTGCAGGAGCAGGTCCTGACGGACTCTGCGGGCACTCACGCCTACCACATCGGCGAGCCGCCGGATGCGCGCGCGCAGGCCACCGCGCTGCGCCGGGGGGTCGACCTGAGCGGGCAACGGGCGCGCCGCGTCGCCCCCGAGGACTTCGAACACTTCGACTATGTGCTCGCCATGGACCAGGAGAACTATGAACTGCTGGGCGAGATCTGCCCCGCGGAACACCGGCGCAAGCTGCGCATGTTCATGGAATTCGCCCCGGAGCGGCCCGAGCGCGAGGTGCCCGACCCGTATTTCGGGGGCGCAACAGGTTTCGAACGGGTGATCGACATGGCGGAGGCGGCAGCCGATGGGCTGCTGGCGGCCATCCGCCGCGATCACCTGCAGCGGGCGGCTATTGGATGACGAATCCGGTGAAGTAGAGTCCCTGGACCGGGTCCTCTCCGGTCTGCGTCTGCAGGGTCGCCTGCACGGCCGCGAGGGCCTGTTGACGCAAGGCTTCCCGATCCGCGGTGCGCAGGAGGGTGGCGGCGTCCTGGTCGCTGAGCAGCAGGATTAAGCTGTCCCGCACCGGCGCCAGGTGCCGGCGCACCAGTTCGCCGCCTGCGGGACTGGCCAGCTTGAGTTCGGTGGTCACCTGCAGGAAGCGCTCCTGGGCCCCGTCGCGCACGTTGACGACGAGCGGCTTGAGGGCCAGATAGTCGTCCTCCGGGCCCCCTTCGGCGCGGGACACCGGGCCGACGAGCACGGCCGCAAGCCCAAGCAGCATGGCCCCGGCCGCCCGCGTCCAGGGCCCGCGGCGGGGCCCTGTCCACATGGACTCTCTCCAGCGCATTGCGAGTCCGGCTCAGCCCTGATTGGACGAGTCGTTCACCGCGCGCGGCGGC
The DNA here is from genome assembly GCA_963779865.1 of uncultured Gammaproteobacteria bacterium. Lineage (GTDB taxonomy): Bacteria > Pseudomonadota > Gammaproteobacteria > CAVZZX01 > CAVZZX01 > CAVZZX01. The sequence continues at coordinate 653,962 of CAVZZX010000003.1, forward strand.
GTATCGCCCGAATCACGACCTGATTCAGAACCCGATTCAGAGCGACGCTTCTCCTCGTCGCCGCCACTGCCGGCGGGCGGCTGCGGCTTCTCCGCAGGCGCTTTGGGCGCAGCCGTCGGCGTGTTCTCGGCAGCGCCGGGTGAACGCTCTTCCCGGCGTGGCGGTTCGCTCGCCGCAGGGGCGCTGGAAGGCGGCTTGTCGTCGGGGCGTTCACCCGCCTTCGCAGGGGGCTCCGGCCGTCGTTCTGCGTGCCTCGGCGCGCCGGGGGCACTTCCACGTTCCGGCGCCACCTCGGTGCGCGGTGGCGAACCGGCCGCGCGCTCGGCGGCAGCGTCGGACGCGGCACCTGTGTCATCCCGAGCCGCGGCAGGCGCGCGTTTCTCCGCAGGGCGGACGGGAGCCGGCTCGGGGCCGGCAGCGGCCCGCGGGGAAGGGCCGGCTGCTGGATTCTGCGCCTTCGCCGGCTGCTGACGCTGATCTGGGGTCGGCTCCGCGGCGGCGGCCGCGCTGCCGTCCGCCGCCGAAGCGGCGGCTTCCGAGCGACGCCCGCCCTCGCGCGGCGGCCGATCGCCCTTGGACGGCGCGGCCGACTCAGCGCCCCGCGCATCCGAGGTGCCCTCCGGCTGTGCCTCGCTGCCGTTACCGCCGGTCTCGCCGTTGCGGGGCTGCGTCTCGGCGGAACGACGGCGCCGGCGACCGCCACGCCGGCCACGCCGACTGGAGCTGCTGCGCGGCTTCTCGTCCGGACCCGCGGCCGAGCTCTCTGACTTGTCCGACTTGTCCGACTTGTCCGACTTGTCCGACTTGTCCGGTTTCTCGGCCCTCTCGGCCTTCTCGGGCGGAGCCTTCCTTTCGGCTTCGGCCACGGGCTTTGGCGCCCCCTTGTCCCGGCGCTCCGAAGCGTCCGGACGGCTGCCCTCGGCCCGGTTCGCGGTGCTGCGACCGCCCTGCGTACGCGGCTTGGCACCGGCGCCGCCATTGCGGCGGCCGCCACCGGCACGGCGCGCGCGGCCCCGCTCGGCGGCGCCGCTATCGGCAGCGCTGCGCGGCGCCACCGGCTTGTGCTCGGGTTCTTGCTCACCCTCGTTATTGCCGAACAGGGTGCCGAACAGGCGGCGCAGGAAGCCCGCGCGTTCGGCGGCGGCCGCCGCGGCTTGCGCAGCCGGGCGGGGGCTGGGGCGCGGCGCGGTGGGCGCCAACGGCTTCACCGCCGGCTCTTCCGCGGCGGGACGCGAGGCGGCGACGCTGACCACCTCCACCGGTTCCTCCTGGCGGGTGGTCAGCTCGTAGCTGCGCTTGTCGTCGGTGGCCTCGGCATCGTTCTGGCGGATGCGCTGCACCTCGTAGTGCGGCGTCTCGTAGGCGTGGTTCGGCACCAGCACGATCTGCACGCCCTGGCGTGCCTCGATGTCGGCGATGACCGGACGCTTTTCGTTGAGCAGGAAGGTGGCCACCTCGATGGGCAACTGCGCCACCAAGCGGGCGGTGTTCTCCTTCATCGCTTCCTCCTCGAGCACGCGCAGGATGGAGAGCGACAGGGAACCGACGCCGCGAATCGAGCCCTGACCGACGCAGCGGGGGCAGACGACCTGACTGGATTCGCCCAGCGAGGGGCGCAGCCGCTGGCGGGACATCTCCAGCAGACCGAAGCGCGAAATGCGGCCCACCTGCACCCGGGCGCGGTCGATCTTCAACGCCTCCTTGAGGCGGTTCTCCACTTCGCGCTGGTTGCGAGCCGGGGTCATGTCGATGAAGTCGATGACGATGAGCCCGCCCAGGTCCCGCAGGCGCAGCTGCCGCGCGATCTCGTCGGCCGCCTCGAGGTTGGTCTGCAGCGCCGTCTCCTCGATGTCGCCGCCCTTGGTGGCGCGCGCCGAGTTGATGTCGATGGACAGCAGGGCCTCGGTGTGGTCAATCACCAGAGCCCCGCCGGAGGGGAGCCGCACGTCGCGCTGGAAGGCGGTCTCGATCTGGGTCTCGATCTGGAAGCGGGTGAACAACGGGACCGGATCGTCATACAGCTTGATGCGCTGCAGGTTGTGGGGCATGACCAGGGAGACGAACTCCAGCACCTTCTCATACACCTCCGGGACATCGATGAGCAGCTCGCCGATGTCGTTGCGCATGTAATCGCGGATGGCGCGGGTGATGAGATTGCCTTCCTGGTAGATGAGGAAGGGGGCGGGGCGGCCCTTGGAGGCCTGGTCGATCGATTCCCACAGCTGGAGCAGGTAGTCGAGGTCCCACTGCAGCTCTTCGGCGTTCTTGCCCACACCCGCGGTACGCAGGATCAGGCCCATGTCGGCCGGCAGGTTGAGCGCGCTCATCGCGTCGCGCGCCTCACTGCGGTCCTCGCCTTCGATGCGACGCGACACCCCGCCGGCCCGCGGGTTGTTCGGCATCAGCACCAGATAGCGCCCGGCCAGACTGATGAAGGTGGTCAGCGCGGCGCCCTTGTTGCCGCGCTCTTCCTTGTCCACCTGCACCACCAATTCCTGTCCCTCACGCAGCACGTCCTTGATATTGACGCGGCCGGAGGTGTCGGCGTTGGGGTTGAAATAGCTGCGGGCGACTTCCTTGAGGGGGAGGAAGCCGTGACGCTCGGCGCCGTAGTCGACGAAGGCGGCTTCCAGACTGGGTTCGATGCGGGTGATCTTACCCTTGTAGACGTTCGCCTTTTTGGACTCGCGCAGCGTCGTCTCGATGTCCAGATCGTAGAGGCGCTGGCCGTCGACGAGCGCAACCCGCAACTCTTCCGGCTGAGTTGCGTTGAAAAGCATTCTTTTCATTTTTCCTTTACTCCGGCGCTCAACCACGGACCGCAGACCGGCCGAGGGTTCGCCAGCACAGATCCTGTTCACCCGCAGGGAAGTACGACTACGTGCAGCGGGGAGAGGGACCTGCCTGAAGCGCGGGCCACGGTAGGGGCCTCTCGGGCCAGCCAACCGGCCATGGGAGCGCTATTCTGTTGGTGCCGCCGCGCCCGGCGAATCGAGCCAGTGGCACGGGCAGCGGGGTTTGATGATCGTGCAGCCTCCCTCCGGGGATGCTGCCCATAAACCGTATCCCGGTGCAGACTGATGCACGTTACGGGACCATTACGCTCGGAACTATATCAACCTCGCGCGGTTACATCAATTGCGCCGAGAGCTGGTATTATGTGCGCATGAGCACAGAGCGCGACAGCGCGCGCCCCGGCGTCCAGACCGTGCACATCGGCAGCGACCTGGCCGGACAACGCATCGACAACTTCCTGCTCACCCGCCTCAAGGGCGCCCCCCGCAGCCTGGTATACCGCATCCTGCGGCGCGGCGAGGTGCGCGTGAACCGCGGGCGCGTGCGGCCGTCCTACCGTCTGACGGCGGGGGACAGCATCCGCATCCCGCCGCTGCGGCTCGCCGTCGCGCAGGCGGTCACCCCCGATGCGCGGGTGCTGAACCGGATCCGGGACTCTATCCTCTACGAGGACGGGCGGCTGCTGATCATCGACAAGCCGAGCGGCATCGCCGTCCACGGCGGCAGTGGGCTCAGCTACGGCGTCATCGAGGCGCTGCGGGCACTGCGCCCCGAGGCGCCGTTTCTGGAACTGGCGCATCGGCTGGATCGGGACACCTCCGGCTGTCTGCTGATCGCCAAGCGCCGCAGCGCCTTGCGACGGGTGCACGCCCTGTTGCGCGAGGGCGCGGTGGAGAAACGCTATCTCGCGCTGGTCTGCGGTGCCTGGGCGGAGGCGGCGCGCAGCGTGGACCTGGCGCTACGCAAGAACGTGCTGAGCTCGGGCGAGCGCATGGTCCGCGTCGCTGCCGACGGCAAGGCGGCACTCACCGAATTCCTGCCCACGCGCCGTTTCGCCGATGCGGCCCTCCTGGACGTGCGTCTGCACACCGGACGCACGCACCAAATCCGCGTGCACGCGGCCCACATAGGCCATCCCGTGGCGGGCGACGACAAGTACGGCGATGCCGCCTGCAACGCACGGCTGCGGGCGCTCGGGCTGCGACGGCTGTTCCTGCACGCCCGCTCCCTGCGCTTCGAGATGCCCGAGGACGGGCAGCGCGTGGAGGTGAGCGCCCCCCTCGAGCCGGCCCTGGCGCGCCTGCTCGAGCGGCTCGAGGCCACGCCGTGAGCCTGCCGGGCTACCGCCTCGTCGTGTTCGACTGGGACGGCACGCTGATGGATTCGGAGGCGCGCATCGTCGCCTGCCTGCGGGCCGCCATCGCTGATGTCGGGCTGCCGCCGCGCCCCGCCGAGGCCCTGCGCGGCATCATCGGACTGGGGCTGCAGGAGGCGCTGCACGCGCTCTATCCGGACGCCGACGCGGCCGCGCGGCAGGCCTTGGTGGAGCGCTACCGCTACCACTTTCTGGTCGAGAACACCACGCCGACGGCGCTGTTCGAGGGCGTGCCCGCCTTGCTCGCCGCGCTCGAGGCGCGCGGTCATCTGCTCGCGGTGGCCACCGGCAAGGGCCGGGCCGGGCTGAATGCCGTCCTGGAGGAGACCGGCCTCGCGCAACGCTTTCACTGCACCCGCTGCGCGGACGAGACGCGCTCCAAGCCGCACCCGCAGATGCTCGAGCAGATCATGGACGCCACCGGCAGCATGCCGCGTGAGACGCTGATGGTGGGCGATACCGCGTTCGACCTGGAGATGGCGCGCCACGCGGGCGCCGATGCCCTGGGGGTCGCTTGGGGCGTGCACGGCGCCGAACGCCTGCGGGCGCAGGGGCCGCTTGCCGTCGTCGACTCGGTAGCGGCCCTGCACCGCTGGCTCCTGGGGGCCGATCAGGCGCCGCGCGCCAGCGCCTGATGCGGTGACAGCCCTCACCGACCTTGCTATCGTGAGTCGGCCTTTCCCGACCCGCCAGGGGCGCGACACAGGATGACGGACAAGGACGAGATACGGCCGGCGACCGGTGCCCCGCAGCCGTGGCAGCAGGACGTGCTCACCCAGCTTGCGTTCAGCGCACTCCAGGAGCAGCGCCGGGCCCGCCGCTGGGGGATCTTCTTCAAGGGCCTGTTGTTCGTCTACCTGTTCCTGCTGCTCGTGCTGCTGTGGTCTCCCGCCGAGCAGGGCGCCGATCTCGCCACCGTGCGGCACACGGCCCTCATCGATATCGATGGCACGATTGCCGCGGACACCCGCGCCAGTGCGGACAACCTCATCAAGGGCCTGCGCCGGGCCTTCGATGCCGACAACGTCGCCGGTGTCGTCCTGCGCATCAACAGCCCGGGCGGCAGCCCCGTGCAGGCGGGCTACGTCAATGCCGAGATCCGGCGCCTGCGCTCGGAGCACCCCGACAAACCCGTCTACGCCGTGATCAGCGACATGTGTGCCTCGGGCGGCTACTACGTTGCGGTGGCTGCCAATGCCATCTATGCCGACAAGGCGAGTATCGTCGGCTCCATCGGGGTGCTGATGGACGGCTTCGGGTTCACCCGGGCCATGGACAAGCTCGGCGTCGATCGCCGTCTGTACACGGCCGGCGCGAACAAGGGCTTCCTCGACCCGTTTTCCCCGGTGAACGAACAGGACGTCCAACACATCCAACAGATGCTCGACACCATCCACCGGCAGTTCATCGGTGCGGTCAAACGGGCGCGCGGCGATCGCCTGCGGCCAAACGGGGAGCTGTTCAGCGGCCTGGTGTGGACCGGAGAGAAGGCGCGCGAATTGGGATTGATCGACGGCTTTGCCAGCGCAGGGGAGGTCGCCCGCAAGGTGATCGGCGCCGAGCGTCTGGTCGACTACACACCGCGTCCGAACTACCTCGACCAGTTTGCCGATCGTCTCGGCGTGGCCTTCGCCAACACGCTGGGCACACGCCTGGGTCTGCCTCCGGGCGGGCTGCACTGAGCAACGCCGGCAGGGCAGGGGAGTGGCCGCGAGCCGCTCAGCGGGTCAGGGGAGCTCGCAGCCCGCAGCCTCGAGCAGGTGCACCAGGCGAATCAGCGGCAGGCCCACGAGCGCATTGGGGTCCTCCCCCTCCAGGCGCTCGAACAGGGCGATCCCCAACCCCTCCGACTTGAAGCTGCCGGCGCAGTCATACGGGCGTTCCCGCTCCAGATAGCGCTCGATACGCTGCATGGAGAGCTCCCGGAACACCACCCGATAGGGCACCACTTCGACCATGCAGCGGTCACCGTCGCACAGCGCGAGGCCGGTCAGGAACGTGACCTCGCGGCCCGAGGCCCGAGCGAGCTGTTCGCGGGCCCGCTCGTGGCTGCCGGGCTTGCCCAGGATCGCCCCGTCGAGCACCGCCACCTGATCGGAGCCGATGACCAGGGCCTCGGGGCGCCTCGCCGCCACCGCCTGAGCCTTGGCACCGGCCAGGCGGCGCACCAGGGCCTCGGCAGACTCCCCGGGCCGGGGCGTCTCGTCGACCTCCGGGCGGGCCGTGGTGAACGCCACGCCCAGCTTGGCGAGCAGCTCGCGCCGGTAGGGCGAGGTGGAGGCGAGGATCAGCGGACGCATGCGCGGGCGGCGACTACTCGATTTCCATCAGCATTTCGTCGGGATTGACGCGGTCGCCCTTGCTGACGTGGATCGCCGCCACCGTTCCGGCGACCGGGGCCTGGATCTCGGTTTCCATCTTCATGGCCTCCGCGATCAGGAGGGGATCGCCGGCCTTCACGGCGTCGCCCACCCCGACCAGCACCTCGATGACGGTGCCGGGCATGGAGGTGGTGACGTGCCCGGGGGAGGTGGCCCGCGGCCGCTTGCTGGCCTGGGAACCCGGCGCGGGCGCCGCCGCGCCGGCCTGCGCGGCCGTGGCGATCTCGCTGAGCACCTCGACGTCGATCTCCTCGGGCATGCCGTCGACGGTGATGTAGTACGGCCGCCGGGCCTCGGTGCGGTGGCCAGTGCCGGTCACACGGATGTTGTACGTCTCCCCGTGCAGGGTGACATTGAATTCGGTCGCCGCCATGCAGACCTGCCCCTGCTCACCCTGCGGCTCGAGCAGCGGCTCCGGCTCCAGGCTGCCCGCGCGGCGCTGCTCGAGGAAGCTGCGGCCGATCTCGGGGAACATCGCGAAGGTCAGCACGTCCTCTTCGGACTCGGCCAGCTCGCCGACCTGCTCGCGCAGCCGGCCCATCTCCGGCTGCAGGAGATCCGCCGGGCGCACCTCGATGACCTCTTCATTGCCGATGGCCTTGCGGCGCAGCTTTTCGTTCACCTTGCCCGGGGCACGCCCGTAGCGTCCCTGCAGGTAGAACTTCACTTCGTTGGTGATGCTCTTGTAACGCTCGCCGGCGAGGACATTGAGCACCGCCTGGGTGCCGACGATCTGCGAGGTAGGGGTGACCAGCGGCGGATAGCCAAGGTCCTCCCGCACCCGCGGGATCTCCTCGAGCACCTCGTCCATGCGCCCCAGGGCGTCCTGCTCGCGGAGCTGGTTGGAGAGGTTGGAGATCATGCCCCCGGGCACCTGGTTCACCTGAACGCGCGTGTCGAGGCCGGTGAACTCGCTCTCGAACTGATGGTATTTCTTGCGCACCTCGCGGAAGTAAAAGCCGATGTCCTGCAGCAGGGGCAGGTCCAGTTCACTATCCCAGGGCGTGTTGCGGAAGGCCGCGACCATGGTCTCCGTGGGGGCATGGCTGGTGCCGCCCGAGAACGAGGAAATCGCTGTGTCGATGCCGGCGGCGCCGTTCTCCACCGCCTTGTACTGACACATCGCCGACAGCCCGGAGGTGGCGTGCGAGTGCAGGTGGACAGGGATGGCAAGCTTGCCGGCGAGGGCCTTGACCAGGTCCGCGGTGACCTGCGGGATGAGCAGGCCGGCCATGTCCTTGATGGCGATGCTGTCGCAGCCCATCTCCTGCAGTTCCTGCCCCAGCTTGACGAACTGGCGCACCGTGTGGACCGGGCTGGTGGTGTAGCAGATCGTGCCCTGGGCGTGCTTGCCGGCCGCCTTCACCGCCTCGATGGACACCTGCAGGTTGCGCGTGTCGTTCATCGCATCGAAGATGCGGAACACGTCGATGCCGTTGAGGGCCGCGTGCTTGACGAAGGTACGCACCACGTCGTCAGAGTAGTGCCGGTAGCCGAGCAGATTCTGCCCGCGCAGCAGCATCTGCAGCGGCGTGTTCGGCAGCGCCTCGCGCAACTTGCGCAGCCGCTCCCACGGGTCCTCCTTGAGGAAGCGCAGGCAGGCGTCAAAGGTGGCGCCGCCCCACACCTCCAATGACCAGAAGCCCGCCTCGTCGAGTTTGCCGCAGATGGGCAGCATGTCCTCGGTGCGCATGCGCGTGGCGATGAGCGACTGGTGCGCGTCGCGCAGGATGGTTTCGGTGATGCGAAGACGGGCCATGGGATCTCAAATCCTTGGTTGCAATTCGGCCGTGCGGCGGCCGTGAAGACTCACGGGGCGATCATAGCCCCATATTCGCCGCCAATGCAGCCCCGATGGCGGCGGCCACGTGGCGATTGGAGCGACGAATGGAGTATCCGGCGAGCTCCGGATGCGCCTCAACGAAGCCGGTATCGAAGCGGGCGCGCTGGAACTCGGGCGACTTGAGAATCTCCAGGTAATAGGGAATGGTCGTCTTCACCCCGTACAACATCATGTCGTTGAGCGCGCGCGAGGCCCGGTCGATGAGGCCGTCCCAGTCCAGCGACCAGACAATCAGCTTGGCGCACATCGAGTCGTAGTAGGGCGGGATCTCGTAGCCGGTGTACACCGCCGCATCGGTGCGGATGCCGGGTCCGCCCGGAGCAAAATAGCGCGTCACCTTGCCAAAGCTCGGCAGAAAGCCGTTCTTGGGATCCTCGGCGTTGATCCGGAATTCCATCGCGAAGCCCCGGTAGGTGATTTCGTCCTGGCGGTAGCGAAGCTTTAATCCGGCGGCGATGCGGATCTGCTCCTGCACGATGTCGATCCCCGTGATCTGCTCGGTCACCGGGTGCTCCACCTGCAGCCGGGTGTTCATCTCCATGAAGTAGAAGTTGTCCTGGGCGTCCATCAGGAATTCCACCGTGCCGGCGTTGGTGTAGCCGACGCTGCCCGCGGCGCGCACCGCCAGCTCGCCGATGTGGGCGCGCTGCTCGGCACTGAGCTGGGGCGAGGGGGCGATCTCGATCAGTTTCTGGTGGCGGCGCTGGATGGAGCAGTCCCGCTCGAACAGGTGCACCACGTTGCCGTGCTCGTCGGCCAGCACCTGCACCTCGATGTGGCGCGGATTGGCGACGAACTTCTCGAGGAAGATCTCGGTACTGCCGAAGGCCTTGCTGGCCTCGGAGATGACGCGCTCGTAGTTGCGGCGCAGCTCCTCCGCGCTGTCGCAGCGGCGAATGCCGCGCCCGCCGCCCCCGGCGGTGGCCTTGAGCATGACCGGATAGCCGATGCCCTCGGCGATGCCCAGCGCCTCGTCCAGATCGGCGACGTTGCCCTCGCTGCCCGGGGTGACGGGGATCCCCGCCGCCGACATGGCCTGACGGGCCTCGGTCTTGTCGCCCATGCGCTGGATCACCTCCGGGGAGGGGCCGATGAAGCGAATGCCGCGCCGGGCGCAGATCCGGGCGAGCTCGGGATTCTCGGAGAGAAAGCCGTACCCGGGGTGCAGGGCGTCGCAGCCCGGTGGCGACCGCCAGATTCACCAGCCGGTGGGCGTTGAGGTAGCCGGCCACGGTGTCCGGGCCCAGTGAGTAGGCCTCGTCCGCCTTCTTCACATGCAGGGCATGGCGGTCGGCTTCGGCGTAGACGGCGACCGAGCGGATGCCCATTTCGGCGCACGCGCGCACGATACGCACGGCGATCTCGCCGCGGTTGGCGATGAGGATTTTCTTGATCATGGAGGCTTTCGCTACAGCGGCGATGCGCGGGCGCACCTGAATCCGTGATTACTACGTAAAACGAGGCGGGGCTGTCAAGCCGGACGGCCCCCGCGCGCCTCCGGCGCCGGGCGCGCGCGGATTTATACTTTGACACCTTCCCGGGCCGAACCTTAAAATTGTCGGCTTATGTTAAAGCGGCTGCCAGAGCGGGTCGACCCTCTGCGGCTCGCCGACGAGGACGCGCGGCTGCGCGGAGCGGTGCCGCTGGCGGCGATGAGCCGCCTGGCGTCGGCGCTGACCGACGGCGGCAGCGGCGATGCACAGGTCGAACTCGACTTCCGGCGCGAGCCCACCGGGGCCGCCGTCGTGGAAGGACGCATCCGGGCGGAGTTGTCGCTGCAGTGTCAGCGGTGCCTGGAGGCAATGCCATGGCCGCTCGCCGCCGACTTTGAGCTGGCCATCGCCGCCGATGAGGTCGAGGCCGAGCGCCTGGGGGCGAGCTACGAGCCGCTCCTGGTCGAGGAGAAGATGCTCGACCTGGGCGGCTTGGTGGAGGAGGAGCTCCTCCTGGCGCTGCCCCTGGTGGCGCGCCACGCGCCCGAACAGTGCCCGGCGAGCGCGCATCTGGAGCCGCAGACCGAACCCGAAGAGGACAGGCGCCCGAATCCGTTCGCGGTGCTGTCCCAATTGAAACACGACCGCGACGACTGACGAGGCAGGACAAGCAATGGCCGTACAGCAGAACCGCAAGACGCCCTCCAAGCGCGGCATGCGCCGGGCCCACGACGCCCTGGGCAAACCGACGCTCTCTGTCGACTCCAGCACCGGCGAGACGCACCGCCGCCACCATGTCAGCCCCGACGGGTATTACCGCGGGCGGCAGGTGCTGGCCTCCAAAGACGAAGACTAGTCCACATTATGCCCGCCCCGTCGCGGGTATACTCCGTCGCGGCCGTGCCCACTGCGGGCGCGGCCGCCACACGGATCGCGACAGAAGAGGGGCGCGGCCCGCAGCAGCGGATACGGCCCTGACAAGAACGAGATGGATTCGCCGACGACTATCGCCTTGGACGCCATGGGCGGGGATCACGGCCCGGGAGTCACCATCCCGGCCGCCCTGCAAGCCCTCAAGTCCCACTCCGAACTGCACCTGATCCTGGTCGGCGACCGCGAGGTCCTCGCCCGCGGGCTTCAGGAGCACAAGGCCGGAGCACACCCGCGGCTCGCCATCGAGCACGCCTCCCAGGTCGTGGACATGGACGAGCTGCCCTCCAGTGCGCTGCGCAGCAAGAAGGACTCCTCGATGCGCGTGGCGATCAACCTCGTCAAGGAGGGCCGCGCCCAGGCCTGCGTGAGCGCCGGGAACACGGGCGCGCTGATGGCCACGGCCCGCTTCGTGCTGAAGACCCAGCCCGGGGTGGACCGGCCCGCGATCTGCACGGCCCTGCCGACGATCACCGGCCACACCCACGTGCTCGACCTGGGCGCGAACGTGGATTCCACCGCGGCCCACCTGTTCGAGTTCGCCGTGATGGGCTCGGTCCTCACCAACGCGGTGGACAATATCGCCTCGCCGAGCGTGGGCCTGCTCAATATCGGGGCCGAGGAGATCAAGGGCAACGAGAAGGTCAAGGAGGCCGCGCGCCTGCTCGCCGAGAGCGACCTCAACTATATCGGCTTCGTCGAGGGTGACGGCATCTTCCAGGGCGCCGCCGACGTGATCGTCTGCGATGGCTTCGTCGGCAATGTCATGCTCAAGACCAGCGAAGGCGTCGCCAAGATGATCGCCCACTACATGAAACGCGAATTCAAGCGCACCCCGCTGAACGCCGCGGCCGGCCTGATCGCGCTGCCCGTGCTCAAGGCGTTTCGCAGGCGCATCGACCCACGCGCATACAACGGCGCCAGCCTGCTCGGGCTGCAGGGCATTGTGGTGAAAAGCCACGGCAGCGCGGACGTCTTCTCCTTCGGGCAGGCCATCCGCGAAGCCATGCTGGAGGTGCGCAAGAACGTGCACGAGCGCATTGCCAAGCAGCTCGAAAACCTTCTCGTCGAGCGGCGGGCGGTCTGATGTACTCGCGCATCGTCGGCACGGGTTCGCACCTTCCGGAGAAGGTCCTGAGCAACGCGGATCTCGAGCAGATGGTCGAGACCTCGGACGCCTGGATCACCGAGCGGACCGGGATCAAGAAGCGCCATATCGCCGCGCAGGGGGAAACCACCTGCGACCTGGCGGAGCCGGCCGCCCGGCGCGCCATGGAGGCCGCCGGCGTGGCGCCGGGGGACATCGACCTCATCATCGTCGCCACCACCACGCCCGACCGCGTCTTCCCGAGCACCGCCTGTCTGTTGCAGGAGCGCCTCGACATCCATGGCTGCGCCGCCTTCGACGTACAGGCGGTGTGTACCGGGTTCGTCTACGCGCTGGACATCGCCAACCGTTTCATCCGCACCGGCGGCGCTCGCTGCGCCCTGGTGGTCGGCGCCGAGACGCTCTCGCGGGTGATCGACTGGACCGACCGCGACACCTGCGTGCTGTTCGGCGACGGCGCCGGCGCGGTGGTGCTGCGCGCCAGCGAGGAGCCGGGGATCCTGTCCTCGCATCTGCACGCCGATGGCCGCTACCGGGACCTGCTCACCGTTCCCGCCGGTATATCCGAGCACCCCGAGCGCTTTCGGGCGGGGGAGGCCTTCGTGCAGATGAAGGGCAACGAGGTGTTCAAGGTGGCGGTGAACACGCTCGGTCGCATCGTCGACGAGACCCTGCGGGCCAACGACCTGCAGCGCAGCGACGTCGACTGGCTGGTGCCGCACCAGGCGAATATCCGCATCATCGCGGCCACCGCCCGCAAACTGGACCTGCCGATGCAGCGCGTGGTGGTCACCGTCGATCAGCACGGCAACACGTCCGCGGCGTCCATTCCTCTGGCGCTCGACGCGGCGGTGCGCGACGGGCGCATCCGCAGCGGCGAAACGCTGCTGCTGGAGGCCTTCGGCGGCGGTTTCACCTGGGGTTCGGTACTGCTGCGCTACTGAGCCGCAGGCAGCTACCCATCGGTAAGGACAGCGAAGACATGGCGCTAGGTATCATCTTCCCGGGGCAGGGTTCGCAAAGCGTCGGCATGCTGGCGGAGTTGGCGGCGTCCCACCCCTGCGTGGCACAGACCTTTGAAGAGGGCGCCGATGCGCTGGGCTTCGACCTGTGGGACCTCGTTGCACACGGCCCGGCCGAGCGGCTCAACCAGACGCAGATCACGCAGCCGGCGATGCTCGCCGCCGGCGTGGCGACCTGGCGGGTGTGGCAGGAGCAGGGCGGAGCCCGGCCCGAGCTCATGGCCGGTCACAGCCTTGGCGAATACACGGCCCTGGTGTGTGCCGAGTCCCTGGCCTTCGCCGATGCCATCGCACTGGTCGAACAGCGGGGCAAGCTGATGCAGGCGGCCGCACCGGCCGGCTCGGGTGCGATGGCCGCCATTCTCGGCCTGGAGGACGAAGCCGTGCGCCAGCTCTGCGCGGATGCCGCGCAGGGTGAGGTGGTCTCAGCCGTGAACTTCAATTCACCCGGTCAGGTGGTCGTGGCGGGCAATACCGCCGCCGTGGACCGCGCGGTAGCGCTCGCCCGGGAGCTGGGTGCCAAGCGCGCGGTGCTCCTTCCGGTGAGCGCCCCCTGCCATTGTGCCCTCATGCGGCCGGCGGCCGATGCACTGGCAGCGCGCCTGGCCGACATTCGCGTCGCCCCGCCGCGCATACCGGTGGTCAACAATGCCGACGTGGCGACACCCAGCGAGCCGGCCGCCATTCGCGAGGCCCTGACGCGCCAGCTCTACAGCCCCGTGCGCTGGGTGGAAACCGTCCGCTACATGGCCGCGCATGGCGTCGACCGGGTGGTCGAATGCGGGCCCGGCAAGGTGCTGGCGGGGCTCAACCGGCGCATCGAACGCGACATGCGGGTGCAGCCGGTGCTCGACCCCCAAACCCTGGAACAGGCGCTGAAAGCAGCATAGGGTGTGAGAATGAATCTGAACGAAGACATTGCCCTGGTGACCGGGGCCAGCCGCGGCATCGGGCAGGCCATCGCCCTGGAACTGGGCAGACAGGGAGCCAAGGTGGTCGGCACGGCGACCTCGGAGAAGGGCGCCGCGGCGATTTCCGCCGCCCTGGAGCAGGACGGGATCGAGGGCAGCGGTATCGTGCTCGACGTGACCGATCCAGTCAGCGTCGCGCAGGCCCTGAGCACCACCACCGAGCGCTTCGGTGCGCCGACCATCCTGGTCAACAACGCGGGGATCACCCGTGACAACCTGCTCCTGCGTATGAAGGACGAGGAGTGGGAGGCCATCCTGAACACCAATCTGACCTCGGTCTACCGCCTGTCCAAGGCGTGTCTGCGTCCCATGATGAAGGCGCGCCGCGGACGCATCATCAGCATCGCCTCGGTGGTGGGTGCCTCCGGCAACGCCGGACAAACCAATTATGCCGCGGCCAAGGCCGGCGTGGTCGGATTCAGCAAGTCGCTGGCCCGCGAGACGGGCTCGCGCGGGATCACCGTGAATGTGGTGGCGCCCGGCTTCATCGATACGGACATGACCCGTGCCCTGCCCGATGCCCAGCGCGACGCCCTGCTGGGGCAGATCCCGCTGGCGCGGCTCGGCCGTCCTCAGGAAATCGCGGCCGCAGTGGCCTTCCTGGCCTCGCCGGCCGCTGCCTACATCACGGGCGAGACCATTCACGTCAATGGCGGAATGTATATGGGGTAGGCAGGAAATTCCCTTCGTCGTCTGGCGCTTAGCGGGCAACCGTGATGCGGTTCCCAGGCGAGGGGCTTTCTTGTAGCATCCGCATATCCTTTTCAATACAATACCGAGCCCAGCTACTGCTGGACTCAATTTCTGGGAGGAAAATGCCAAAATGAGCAGTGTTGAAGAGCGCGTCAAGAAGATCGTTGTCGAACAGCTCGGCGTCAAAGAAGAAGAAGTGACGAACGAGGCGTCCTTCGTCGACGATCTCGGGGCGGATTCGCTCGACACCGTGGAACTGGTGATGGCGCTGGAAGAAGAGTTCGAGACCGAGATCCCGGATGAGGATGCGGAGAAGATCACGACGGTCCAGCAGGCGGTCGACTACATCAACGCTCACCAGCAATAAGCCACCTGAAATGCTCGAGGGGCCGCTGCACCGTGCTTGCGCGGCTGCGGCCTTTTGCTTTCAGAGCAGTGCCTGAACCCTAGGGAGCACGGCCTTGTCCAGACGACGCGTCGTTATCACCGGCCTCGGCATGGTTTCGCCGGTGGGGCTCAACGTGAAGGAGTCCTGGGAGAATATTCTCGCCGGGCGCAGCGGCATCGCCCCGCTCGAGCACTTCGATGTGAGCGCGTTTCCGACCCGTTTTGGCGGGTCGGTGAGGGGCTTCGACATCACCCAGGTGATCCCCGCCAAGGACGCCCGCAAGATGGATCAGTTCATCCATTATGCGATGGCGGCCGGGGTGCAGGCGGTGGAAGATGCAGGCCTGAGCGCCGATGCCGCGGATGCGGAACGCATCGGCGTGGCCATCGGCTCGGGCATCGGCGGCATCGGCGGCATCGAGAAGGGCTACGAGGCCTTCCTCAAGGGGGGGCCGCGCAAGGTTTCGCCCTTCTTCGTGCCGGCGAACATCATCAACATGGCCTCCGGAAACCTGTCGATCATGTACGGGTTCAAGGGGCCGAACATCGCCCTGGTGACCGCCTGCGCCACGGCCACCCACAGCATCGGCGAGGCCGGCCGCATCATTGCCTATGACGACGCGGACGTGATGATCGCAGGCGGCGCTGAGTTCGCCACCACCCCCACCGGGCTGGGCGGCTTCTGCGCGGCCCGCGCCCTGTCCACGCGCAACGACGATCCCGAGGCGGCCAGCCGCCCCTGGGACCGCAACCGCGATGGCTTCGTGCTCAGCGACGGCGCCGGCGTGGTCGTGCTGGAGGAATACGAGCATGCGCGCCGCCGCGGCGCAACGATTTATGCCGAGCTGTGCGGTTTCGGCATGAGCGGCGATGCCTACCACATGACCGCGCCCTCGGAGAACGGGGACGGCGCCCGGCGCTGCATGGCACAAGCGCTGCGCGACGCCCGTCTCAACCCCGAGGACGTCGACTATATCAATGCGCACGGCACCTCCACCCCGGCGGGCGATCTGGCCGAGGTGATGGCGGTCAAGGCGGCCTTCGGCGACCACGCCGGCAAGCTCGCCATGAGTTCGACCAAGTCCATGACCGGGCATCTGCTCGGCGCGGCCGGGGGGATCGAGGCCATCTTCACCGCCTTGGCGTTGCGCGATCAGGTGGCGCCGCCGACCATCAACCTCGAGGACGCCCGAGGAGGGCTGCGACCTCGATTTCGTTCCCCACGAGGCGCGCGGGCATGAAGATCGACGTTGCCGTGTCCAACTCCTTCGGTTTCGGCGGCACCAACGGCACTCTGATCTTCCGCCGCGTCGCCTGACGCGGCCCCCGCCGCCATCCCGGCCGCACCCGTGCTCGGACAATTCGTCAACGGCGCGCAGAGCGACTGCGTCGCGCCCGCAGAGCGTGCCCTCCAGTACGGCGACGGGCTGTTCGAGACGATCGCGGTGCGCGACGGACGCCCGCAAAGGTGGGCACGCCACATGGCCCGACTGACAGGGGCTGCGCGCGGCTGGGTATTGCCGCGCCCGATGCCGCACAACTGCGCGCCGAGACGGACGCCCTGCTGGCAGGCGCCGCGGTGGAGCGCGCCGTGCTCAAGATCATCCTCGGGCGCGGCCCGGGCGGGCGTGGCTACCGCCCGCCCGCGGGCACCCGTCCCACCCGCATCCTGACGCTGCATCCCTGGCCCGCGGGACCGTCCCATCCGGCGGCGCTGCGCCTGTGTGCCACCCGCCTGGGCATCAACCCCGCGCTGGCCGGCATCAAGCACCTCAATCGCCTGGAGCAGGTTCTCGCGCGCGCGGAGCCCGAGGACGCCGCCTTCGACGAGGGCGTGATGTGCGACACCGAAGGGCGGATTGTGGAGGCGGTCCAGCACAACCTGTTTCTGGTGTGGGACAATGCCCTGTATACCCCGCCCGTGCATCGTTGCGGGGTGGCGGGCATCATGCGCGCGCTCGTGTTGGAGGCCGCGGCCGGGCAGGGCATTGAGGCCCGCGAGCAGGACCTGGGGTCGGGGCCCTGCACGAGGCGAACGAGCTCTTCCTGACCAACGCCCTGCATGGCATCGTCCCGGTCTGCGCCTTCGAACAGCGGCGCTTCCAGGCGCCCGGCCCCGTGACCCGGCGCCTGCAGGGCGCGCTTCACGATTGCGGAGAGGAGTGATTTGCGGTCAATCCTGTTCAAGGCAGTCGCCCTGCTGATCCTGGCTGCCAGCCTCGTCGGCGGCTGGCTGATGATGGATTATCGAGCGTTTTTGCACACGCCCCTGGCGGTGGAGGAGGGCGGCGCCCGCTTCGTTGTGAAGCCCGGCACCAATCTCAGCGCCGTGGCGCACGGGCTGGCCCGGCAGGGGTTGCTCGATCGGCCCCGCTACTTCGTTTTGCATGCGCGGCTGGAGGGCGTCGCCGACAGCATTCAGGCCGGGGAATACGCCATCGCCCCGGGAACCACGCCGTCTGCGCTGCTGCAGGACATGGTCGCCGGGCGGGTGATCCAGTATTCGCTCACGCTGGTCGAAGGATGGACCTTCCGGCAAGTCATGGACGCCGTGCGCAACGATCCCTATCTGACGCACACGCTGAACGGCCTGGACGATGCGGCACTCATGGCGCGGCTCGGGCACCCGGACCTGCACCCCGAGGGGCGCTTCTTCCCGGACACCTACCGCTTTCCGCGCGGCACCACCGATGTGGCCTTCCTGCAGCGGGCCTTCGACGCCATGCACGCGCATCTCGCGCAGGAGTGGGCGCAGCGCGATGAGGGCCTGCCGCTGAAAACGCCGTACGAGGCACTCATCCTGGCCTCGATCGTGGAGAAGGAAACCGCCCTGCCCCGCGAACGGCGCGCGATCGCCGGCGTGTTCGTGCGCCGCCTGCAAAAGGGCATGCGCCTGCAGACCGATCCGACCGTCATCTACGGCCTCGGTGCGGCCTTCGACGGCAATCTGCACCGCCGCGACCTGCGCCGCGACGACCCCTACAACACCTACCGGCACCGCGGACTGCCGCCCACACCGATTGCCATGCCGGGGCTCGACTCGCTGCACGCGGCCCTGCATCCGGCGCCCGGCGACGCCCTCTACTTCGTCTCCAAGGGCGACGGCAGCCATGCCTTTTCCGCGACGCTGGAGGAACACAACCGGGCCGTAGTCAAATATCAGCTCAACGGCCGGGCCCGGCCCTTTTCCTCCTCTTCCGGAAGCTGAAGGGACAGCATGCGCGGGCGATTCATCACGGTTGAGGGCGGCGAGGGGGCCGGCAAGAGCAGCAATCTCGCCTTCATGCGTGCCCACCTCGAGTCCTGCGGCCGTGAGGTGGTGGTGACCCGCGAGCCGGGCGGCACGCCGCTCGGCGAGCGCGTGCGCGATGTCCTGCTCGATCGGGCACACACGCGCATGGCAGTGGACGCCGAGCTCCTGTTGATGTTCGCCGCCCGCGCCCAGCATCTCGAGGAGATCATCCGGCCGGCGCTCAGCGCCGGCCAGTGGGTCTTGTGCGACCGCTTCACCGACGCGACCTACGCCTACCAGGGGGGCGGGCGGGGCGTCCCCGACGCGCGCATCGCCGTGCTGGAGCGCTTCGTGCAGGGGGAGCTGTGCCCCGACCTCACCTTGCTCCTGGATCTCCCGGTCGCGCTCGGCATGCAGCGCGCCGGCGCGCGCGGGCGCCCTGATCGTTTCGAGCAGGAACGTGACGAGTTCTTCGAACGGGTGCGCGCGCACTATCTCGCCCGAGCCGCGGCCGAGCCCGCGCGCATCCGGGTCATCGATGCCGGTCGCGAGTGGGCCCCCGTGCAGGCTGACCTCGCGCGTTGCCTGAACGAGCTGCTGCAGCGCGATGGCTGAGCTGCTGCCCTGGCACGAGGAGCTGTGGGCAACGCTCAACGCGCGCCGGGCGGCCGGGCGGCTGCCCCACGCGCTGCTGTTCTGCGGCCCCGCCGGGCTGGGCAAGCTGCACGCCGCCCGGCTGCTCGCCGCCTCGCTCCTGTGCGAACGCCCGGATGCCCGCCTGCTTCCCTGCGGCGATTGCCGGGCCTGCCGACAGGTCGGTGCGGGAACGCACCCGGACCTGCTGGATGTAGAGCCGGAGGAGGAGGGCAAGCAGATCCGCGTCGACCAGGTGCGCCGGGTGGGCGCCTTTGCGGCCACCACGGCGCAGTATTCCGGGCGCAAGCTGGTGCTCGTGCATCCCGCCGATCGGCTCAATGTCGCCGCGTCCAACAGTCTGCTCAAGACGCTCGAGGAGCCCGGCGAGGCGACCATGCTGGTGCTGGTCAGCGCGCGGCCCGAGGCGCTGTTGCCGACCATCCGTAGCCGCTGCCAGATGGTGCGCTTCAGGGCCGAGCGCACCGCCAGCGACTGGGTGCGCCAACAGACGGCCCGTTCGGGCGCGGACGCGGACCTGCTGCTGGCGCTCGCCGGGGGCGCCCCGCTCACCGCGCTGCGCCTCGCCGAACCCGACCAGCAGGCGGCGCGCACGCAGGTGCTCGACGCCCTGGAGGCACTGGCCGGGCGCAAGAGCGACCCGGTGGACGCCGCCGCCGGGCTGGTCAAGCTGGGCCTGGAAGGGCCGATAGAATGGATGCAGCGCTGGCTCGAGGACCTGGTCCGGGTGCGCCTGCACGCAGGCGTGAACGCCATCACGAATCGTGACCGCGCCCCGGCTTTGCAGCGGATCGGCGAGCGGGTAGACTTGCATTGGCTGTTCGGCTTTATCGACCGGGTCACCGAAGCCCGGCGCTTGGTCCGCGGCCAGCCGAATGCCCAGCTTCTCCTCGAAGCCCTGCTCATCGACTGGTATCGCGGCACGGCTTTGCGCGCGCAACGATAGAGAACCTGACAACGCATGTCGACACCACCCAACGGGATTCCGGGACGACAGGGCATCCTGTCGCTCACCATCAAGGACAAGAGCGCCCTGTACGCGGCGTACATGCCTTTTGTGAAGAACGGCGGCCTGTTCATTCCCACCACCAAGAGCTACCAGCTCGGCGACGAGGTGTTCATGCTGCTGACGCTGATGGAAGAGACGGAAAAGATTCCGGTGGCGGGCAAGATCGTCTGGGTCACGCCCAAGGGCGCGCAGGGCAACCGCGCCGCCGGCATCGGCGTGCAGTTCAGCGACCAGGACGGTGGGGCAGCCCGCACCAAGATCGAGACCTATCTCGCCGGGGCGCTCAAGTCCGACCGGCAGACCCACACCATGTGAGCCGCACCGGCCGCCCCCGCAGCGCTTCGCCATGGCCTTCGTGGACTCCCACTGCCACCTGGATCGCCTGCAGCTCGAGGGCGGCGTCGAACGCGCCCTCGCGGTCGCGGCGGCGGCCCAGGTCACGCACATGCTGTGCGTGTGCATCGACATCGAGCACTTCCCGCCCGTGCTCGAACTGGCCGAACGCCATCCCCAGGTGTCCGCCTCCGTCGGCGTCCATCCGCACGAGCGGCACGCCCACGACCCCGAGGCGGACGAACTGGTCCGCCTGGGCCGCCACCGACAGGTGGTGGCGGTCGGGGAGACGGGTCTCGACTACGTCCAGGCCGAAGGGGACATGGGCTGGCAGCAGGAGCGCCTGCGCCGCCATATCGCCGCGGCCCGTGCGCTGGACAAGCCCCTCATCGTGCACATGCGTGCGGCCACCGCCGACACCCTGCGTATCCTGAGGGAAGAAGACGCCCGGCAGGTCGGCGGCGTGCTGCACTGCTTCGTCGAAGACTGGGACACCGCCCGCGCGGCGATGGACCTCGGCTTCTACATTTCCTTCTCGGGCATCGTGACCTTCCGCAACGCGCAAGACCTGCGCGATGTCGCCCGGCGCATGCCCGCCAATCGCATGCTCATCGAAACCGACGCGCCCTTCCTCACCCCAGTGCCCCACCGCGGCAAACCCAACCACCCGGCCCTGGTCCGCCTGGTGGCCGACTGCCTGGCGCAGGTCCGCGGCGAGGACCCCGAGCAGGTGGGGGACTACACCAGTGAAAATTATCACGCACTGTTCGGTCCCCGCGGCTGAGCGCGCCGCTGCAACGAAGGGCAAGGGGCAGGGCGAAGAGGGCAGGGGGAAAAGGCAGGGACGACGCCGGCCAGCGCCGGCACTGGTTCACGGCGAGGCGTCGGGCAGCGGCCGGGGCCGCCGTTGCGCATCGATGGCGACATAGGTGAGCGTCGCCTCGGCGACCCGTTCGCACTCCAGGTTGCCGCGCTCACGCTGGGCGAACACCTCCACCTCGACCCGCACCGAGCTCCTGCCGGTGCCGACCACCTTCGAGTAGCAGCTGACCAGGTCCCCGACGAACACCGGCTGGAGGAACTGGAAGCTGTTCACCGCAATCGTGACCACGCGCCCGCGGGCACGGTGGTAGGCGGCGATGCTGCCGGCGATGTCGACTTGGGACATGAGCCAGCCGCCAAAGATGTCCCCGCTGGCATTGGTGTCCGCGGGCATGGCCAGCACGCGGATGGCGGGTTCCCGGTCGCGGGGCAGTTGCACGGACGTCTTGGCCACGGCGCGTCAGTCCTCGGCGGCCCGCGCGGTCGGCGCGGCGCTGGGCGTCGGGGTTTGGTCGTCGAACGTGGCCCAGCCCGGGTCGGGCCGGAAACGCTCCCCGTGGCGCGCTGCGAGTGCCTCGAGGCGGTCGGCCAGCTGCGCCGGCCGACGCGCCGCGAAATGCAACGGGCCGCCCCGGAAGGGGGCGAAGCCGGTGCCAAAGACGACCCCGGCATCGACCAGATCGCCGTCGGCGACGATGCCTTCGCGCCGGCAGGCCACCGCCTCGTTGACCAGGCTCAGCACCAGTCGGTCCTGCACCTCGTCGGGCAACCGGTAGCCGCGGGGCGGGCTCGCCTTGATCGGCTTGCCCTGACGATATTCATAGAAGCCCCGGCCGGCCTTGACGCCGCGACGGCCGCTTTGCACCAGGGCCCTGAGCCGTTCGGGGACCTCGACCGCCAGTTCGCGGCCGATGATCTCGCCCACCGAGAGGCAGATGTCCAGCCCGACCGCATCCGCCAGCTCGATCGGCCCCATCGGCATGCCGAACTCCACCGCCGTGCGATCGACCAGCGAGGCCGGCACGCCTTCCTCCACCAGGCGCACCGCCTCCAGCAGATAGGGCATCAGCACGCGATTGACCAGGAAGCCCGGGGCGCTGCGCACGACGAGGGGGAGGCGGTCGAGCCGTCGGGCAAACGCCGCCGCCCGGGCCACCGCCTGGTCTGCGGTGTGCTCGCCACGCACCACCTCCACCAGGGGCATCTTGGCGACCGGGTTGAAGAAGTGCAGGCCCACCAGCCGTTCCGGGCGCTGCAGGGCCTCGCCGAGCGCCTCCAGGCGGATACTGGACGTATTGGTGGCGATCACGGCCTCGGCGGGCAGCCGCGCTTCCAGGCGGGCCAGCAGCTCACGCTTGGCCTCCAGGTCCTCGAAGATGGCCTCGACCGCCACATCGGCCCGCCCGATGCCGTCGCCGGCCGGATCGGGCTGCAGCCGATCGAGGGCCGCGCGGACGCGGCGCGGGTCCTTGAGCCGGCGCCGGAACAGCCGATCGGCCCGCTCGACCACGCGCCCGAGGGCCTGCCGGTTGGTGTCCTCCACGGTTACCGCAAAGCCGTGCAGGGCGCACCACGCGGCAATATCGCCGCCCATGATGCCGCCCCCCACCACATGGACTCGCCGGCCGTCGAAGGCGTCGCTGCGCGCCTCGCTCTTGAGACGCTCTTGAAGGTTGAACACGCGGATGAGGTTGGCCGCGGTGTCGGTCTGCAACAGGCGGGACACCGACTCGGCCTCGGCGGCCAGCATGGCGCGGGCATCGCCCCAGTGCCGTTGCCACAGGTCGATCAGGGCGTAGGGCGCCGGATAGTGCATCCGCGGTGCGCGCGCCGCCACCTTGCGGCGCAGATAGGCGGCGAGCAGCGGCCGCACCGGTGCGGCGCTCGCCCACTCGGCCCAGAGCGGCGGACGCCGCGGCGCCGGCGCTTCCTGCACCAGATGCCGCGCGGCCGCACGCAGGTGGCGGCGCGGCGCGAGGCGCTCGACGAGCCCCGCCTTGACTGCGCTGCGCGCCGACAGGCTGCGTCCGCTCAGCATGGCCGCGAGCGCCGCCGGCGCGCCGAGGGTGCGGATGCCGCGCAGTGTGCCGCCAAAACCCGGGTGGATGCCCAGGCGCACTTCCGGGAACCCGAGCCGGGTGGCGGGGTCGTCCTCGGCCACGCGATAGCGGCAGGCGAGCGCCAGCTCGAGACCGCCGCCGAGGCAGTAGCCGTGGAGCAGGGCGACGCTGGGGCAGGGGAGCCGTTCCAGTCGCCCCAGGACGGCCTGCGCCCGTTCGATGGCAGCACGCGCCGCGGCGGCATCCGGGAAGCGATCGAATTCACGCACGTCGGCACCGGCGACAAAGCCTTGCGCCTTGTCCGACAGCAGGATCAGACCACGCGGCGGTTCACTCTCCAGACGTTCCAGAACGCCATCCAACTCGGCGAGCACCTCGCCCGAGAGCACGTTGGCACGGGTACCGGGCACGCCGAGGTGCAGCCAGACCAGGCCGTCTTCCTCGGCTTCCAGGCGCCAGTGGCGCGCCGCTGTCGACTGCTCGCTCATAGGGTTCCCCTAGCGCTCCACCAGCATCGCACCGCCTTGGCCGCCGCCGATGCACAGCGTGGCAATGCCGCGCTGTGCTCGCCGCCGCTGCAGTACGTGCAGCAGGTGCAGGACGATACGCGCGCCGCTGGCGCCCACCGGATGGCCGAGACTGATGGCGCCGCCGTCGACGTTCAGCCGCTCCGGGTCGAGTCGTCCCCACGGGTCCGTCCAGCCCGAGTTCGTCGCGGCAATAGGACTGTCGCTCTCCCAGGCGGCAAGACAGGCGAGTACCTGGGCGGCGAAGGCCTCGTTGATCTCCCAGTAGTCGATGTCGCCGAGCGCCAGCTTGTTTTGCTGCAGCAGCGGGGTGCTCGCGTGCACCGGGCCCAGCCCCATCTGCGCGGGGTCCACGCCCGCCCACCGGGTCGCCACCAGCCGCCCGAGCACGGGCAGGCGGTGGCGACGCACCGCGCTCTCGCTGGCGAGCAGGAGCAGGGCGGCCCCGTCGGTCACCTGGGCGCTGTTCCCGGCCGTCACCTTGCCGAACGGCTTGTCGAAGGCGGGCCGCAGGCTGGCCAGCCGGTCCAGGCTGGTGTCCCTGCGCAGGCCGTCGTCCTCGGCGTAGACGCGGCCGCGCGCGTCGAACAGCGGTTCGCGTTCGGGCATCTGCGCGGCGTCCTCCGCCGCCGCCAGGCGCGCATGGCTGCGCAAGGCAAAGCGGTCCATCGCCTCGCGCGAGATGCCGAAGCGGTAGGCCAGATTCTCCGCCGTCTGCCCCATGGAGAGGCCGACCACCGGGTCGGTCAAGCCGCGCAACAGGCCGATGACCGGCTTGAGGTATCGCAGGCGCAGGCCGCCCAGCGTAGCGAGCCGCTGGCGCAGGCTCCGGGCCGTGTACCACTGCCCGAGCCAGCCGACCATCTCCGGGCCCCACAACACCGGCGCGTGGCTCATCGCCTCCACGCCCCCGGCGAGCACCAGCTCCGCGCGGCCGCTGGCGATCTCCAGCATGGCGCTGTCGAGCGCCTGCAGGCCGGAGGCGCAGTTGCGCTGCACGGTGAAGGCCGGCACCTTCTCCCCGCAGCCAAGGCGCAGGGCCACTACACGGGCGATGTTGGCCTCGTCCGGACCGGACATCACGCAGCCGAGGACGACCTGGTCGAGTGCGTCGGGGGCGAACGGCTGGCGGGTGAGCAGGGCGCGGCCGGCGGCCACGGCGAGGTCCGAGGCGGTGAACGGCCCGGGGCCGCCGCGTGCCTTGAGAAAAGGGGTACGTGCGCCGTCGACCACATAGACGGGCATCTCGCGCGCGGCGACCGCCGCACCGGCCCGCTTCTTGGCGGCCGGGCGTTTGTTGGTGGTGGCGCGCTTCTTTTTCTTCGCGGCGGTCTTTGTCGCCGCCTGCCTTTCAGCCATGAACGCCTCGATGGGTCATCTCGAGGGGCGGCGCTCACGCAGCGCCGCGCCAAGATCATGTGCTCAGGGGCCGCGCTGGTCCTCGCGCGAGGCGCGCCGAGCCAGCACCGGCAACACCGCATCGAGCAGATTCACCAGCTGCTGCGCCGGTGGCGCAGTCGCCTTTTCCTGCTCGTCCTCGATGAGCGTTCCGCCCCCGAGCTCGTCGTCGGGAACGCGGGCCTCCGCGCCCGTTGCGGGCGGCGCATCCGCCGCTTCGACCGGGACTGCCGCGGCATGCGGGAGACAGTCGTCGAGGTCGTTGCAGTACAGATGCGTGGTGTTCCACGGCAGCTGACGATACACCGTGAGATCGTCCAGCCCGAAGAACGGATACTTGATGATATCGAAATAGGGCGAGTAGTCGAAATCTTTCGGCGTCAACAGCCGAGGATTGCGCTTGTAGAGGCGAAAACCGTCGCGTTCCTTGTCCACGAAGGGCATGACCGGAAAGTCGATGCTGTTGAACGCCTCGGCGAGCATCGTCGAGCAGACCGTGCGCGCCTGCGCGCCGGCGTTGTGCACGAACAGGCTGGAGCGCCAGCGTCGCGGCACGACGGCATAGGGGAAGATGAAGCGCGCAAGGTCCAGCAGCTGGCGCACGTCGTACGCCACCCCGAGCTTGCGGACCGCGAAGCCGATGACCCGCTTCGCGTCGGCCGGCGTGAGGCCCTTGGGGCGACAGATGCGCAGGTGGTCGTGACGGTATTTTGAAAGCGTGTAGACGACGGTGCCTTCGCCAAGCAGGGCCTCGACGATCAGCTGTTCGTCGGGCGGGCCGTCGTAATGCTCGCAGAGCACCGCGCGCAGGCCCGGCTCCAGCTCGTAGGGTCGCCCGATGTACAGCGCCGAGTGCGTCCAGGGACTCTGGGAGATGAGCTTGATGACATTGGATACGCGGCTGCGTCCCTCAACGAGGATGACGTCGCCGGGCCGCAGCTCGTAGCTGAGGCGCTCGAAATCGTAGAGGTATGCGTTGCCCGTCTCGTCCGACGGCTCCTTCGTCAGCCAGTGCGTGAGCCAAGAACCGATTATCGTTGCCAAGCCGAGTTGCATGGGAGTTTCTGCTTCAACGCGCCGCCGGGCGACTGGTGCTTCGCGGGCCTCGGACCGGGCCGATGACCGCAACGACGTACGTCAAAGTATGGCACAGCTCTCGATACTGCCATACGGGCTAACCCTGCCCGCCGTGCGCCGCCAGGCGCACCGCCGAGGCGATGATCGCATCGGCGGTGTAGAAGTGCGGCGAGAAGCGCACGCCGCCGCCGCGCTGCGCGCACATTACGCCCTGGGCCATGAGGCGCTTGTAGAGCGTCTCCGCCGGGACGCGCCGGTGTCGGAAGGTCACGATGCCGGCATAGCGGCCGGGGCGGGTATCGCTGAGCAGCTCCAGCTCGGGCGCGGCGTCCACCAGCTCCATGACCCGTGCAGCGTTGCTGAGCACGGCCTGCTCGATGGCCTCCATGCCCAGTTCGAGCAGCACGCAGAGGCTGGCCTGCAGCGCGTGGACGCCGAGCATGTTCGGACTGCCACACTCGAAACGCCGGGCGGACTGCGCCGGAGACCAGTCCGGCCGATCGAAATCGTGGGCATGCTCGACCATGTGCCAGCCGTATTGGTGCAGGTCGAGCTGAGGCCGCAGCGGTGCCCGGCAATAGAACAGCGCGAGCCCCTCGGGGCCGAGCATCCACTTGTGGCCATCGGCCATGACGAAATCGGCGCAGCACGCCTGTGCATCGAAGCCCAGCGCGCCGACCTGCTGGATCGCATCGACGCAGAACAGCACGCCGCGGGCGCGGCAGACGCGGCCCAGCGCCGGCAGGTCGATACGCAGCCCGGTGGCGTACTGCACCGCGCTGATCGAGCACAGACGGGTGTGCACATCCATGGCGTCCTGCAGCGCGCTCTCGGGGCTGGCACCGCTGCGCAGGTCCACCCGGCGGACCTCCACGCCACGTCCGGCCAGTGACTCCCACACGATACGGTTGGACGGAAACTCCTGATCGCTGATCACGAGGTTGTCCCCGGGCCGCCACGGCAGGCCGTGCGCCACCACGGACAAGGCCTCGGAGGTGTTCTTGAGCAGGGCGATGTCCTCGGCGGCGGGCGCATTGATGAGCCTGCGACAGCTTTCCCGCAACGCCGCTTCGGTCTCCAGCCACTGCGGATAGGCCTGCGAGCCACGGGACGCGTTCTCCCGCGCGAAGGCTTCCACGGCCTTGCGGGTGCGCTCGGGCCAGGGGGCCACGGCGGCGTGATTGAGATAGCGCACCTGCGGGTCGAGCCGAAACTCGCGCTTGATAACGGTAGGGTCGATCATTGGAGCCTCCTCGTGCGGAGCCTGCACGAGGCCAGAGTTCGAATCAACAAGCATGGACAAGCCGTGGTTTTTCCAGGCAAACAAAAGTTGAAGTCAATTCTCGGTCGGGGCGATCAAGAGGAACTGGTGAGCGCGGCGGTGGCGGGATACCCTCTCCGCTGCGCGATCCAAAAGTGCGCATAATGTATATTATGTTAAATAGCGGAAACACCGTCCTCGATGGGTTTGCCCACAGGCTCGCCCGGCGCTCGCGCCGCTGGCAAAGTGCCCTTCGCCTGGCGGCGCGCTCAGCGGCGGGCCGCCGGCGGAGCCGTCGGGGGCCGCATCCCCTGCTTCAGGTATTCCCCGCGGAACCCCGCCACCCGCTCGAGGCCGCTCACGTCGTTCAGCATCATCAGTCCGTCACGGAACTCGAGCAAGCGTTCCGCGCGCAGGCGCTGGAAGGTGCGGTTGACGTGCACCGCGCTCAGCCCGAGCAGGTCCGCGAACATCTCCTGCGTCAGTGGACAGGCAAAAAACGGCACCGGGTCCCGCGCAAGGAGTCCCACCGGCTGCAGGCGCCAGGCAAGCTCGAGCACGATGTGCGCGAGCCGCTCGTAGGAGGAGCGCCGTCCCAGACGGACCACGTGTTCGCCGAGGATCGCCTCCTCGCGCTTCGCCGACCAGCACATGGCGCCGGCCAGCCGCGGCTGGCGTCGGAACAGCGCGAGCATTTGCGCCGGCGCCAGGGTGGCCACCTCGAGTTCGGTCAGGCTCGCGATCGCGTGATCGACCTGGGGGACAATCGCCGCGTACATACAGATGGCGTCCCCCGGCAGGATGACATTGATGATCTGGCGTCGCCCGTCGGCCAGCGCCCGGTAACGGTACGCCCAGCCGCGCCTGACCAGCAGGGTTTCATGGCACTCGCCATCTTCCTCGATCAGGGTCCTGCGCGCGGCGAAACGCCGCGTCTCGGCGTACGCCTGCTCGAGCCACGCGCGTTCGCCGGCACTCATGTCCAGCACCAGAGCGAACTTCGCGGCGATCGGGTTGGGCAGCCCTGTGGGGACGGCGTCCATGCGCAGCTCCCTGAAGCGATCTACAGTCGTGATCGCGAGTATAGAAGCCTTGTGTTGGCGGGCTACCGACAAGCCCGCTCCTTCTGCTAGCCTTGTCAATGCGCCACCGTCGACCGGCATCGGGGACGGCGCCGCTGAACCGGACGCAACAACTCAAGAACGCATCGCAAAGGGGGCCTTCGACGCAGTGAAAGTCCTGCACTTGTGGAGGAGCACCTCCGTACGCCAGGGCGGCGGCGGCGCACAGGCAATGAACCGGCTGCATGGCCGGCTGCGCCGTAGCGGCATCGATTCGTCGATTCTCTGCTCACAGACCGACACCGACTCCACCGACGCGGTCGTCGTGAATATGCGCCGGCGCGGGGAGCGCCTGCTGGGCCGCGTGGCCCGCAGCGCCGGCCTGACCGACATTCACCGGCTGGGGTCCTTTCGTATCGATCGCCATCCCCTCTTCCGCGAGGCGGACATCCTCAACCTGCACGGCACACACGGATTCATCAGCTATCTCGCCCTGCCCCGGCTCACCGCGGAGAAGCCGGCCGTGTTCACGCTGCACGACGTGTATCCCTTCACCGGACACTGCTCGGTCAGCTATGGCTGTGAGCGTTGGAAGACGGGCTGCGGGGCCTGCCCGCACTTGAGCGCCCCGCCCGCAGTGGCGCGCGACGCCACCAGGGTGGAGTGGCAGCTCAAGCGCTGGGCCTACAGCCGTTCGCGCCTGACCTTCGTCAGTCCCTGCACGTGGCTGACCGAGCAGGCGCGACGGAGCATGCTCGGCGATTTCGACATCCGTGAGATTCCGCACGGCGTCGACCTGGACCTGTTTCGCCCCCACGACATGGGGACCTGCCGCGACCTTCTGGGTATCCCGCGCGACCGGCTGGTGCTGATGCACGCCGCCGTCGACCATCGGCAGTACAACAAGGGGCATGACCTGCTCACCTCGGCCATCGAGATGCTTCCGCAGGCACTGCGCCGCCACATTTTGCTGGTGGGGTTCGGGCAACCTGCACCGAGCGCGCACCTGGATGTGGAGTCCGCCCACTTCGGCTACGTCGCGGATGAACGCATGAAGGCGATCCTGTATTCCGCCTCGGACGCCTTTGTGTTCCCCTCCCGCGGCGAGGCCTTCGGCCTGGTGGCGCTGGAGAGCATCGCCTGCGGCACGCCCGTCGTCGCCTTCGGGGTGGGCGGGTTGCTGGATCTGGTGCGCCCGGGGTTCACCGGCGCCCTGGCCCGCCCCGAATCAGCGGCGGATCTGGCACGCCAACTGGAGCAAACCCTGCGCGAGTCCGAGCGGCTGACCACGATGCGCGGCGTCTGTCGGGAAATCGCCTGCCGCGAGTACGACATCGATCTACAGAGCCAGCGCTACGCGCGGCTCTATGAAGAGGTGCTCGCCACCGCGCCCTCCGGGAGCCGCGATGCGCTGGCGCCTGCTGTGCGCCGGCCGCGCCCCGCCGGTCTATCCTGAGCGCTGGAAATGACGCCGCAGCGCGCGTCCCAGCACGCGGCGCAGCGGCTGGCGCGCCACGGTGACGTTCTCATTGAAACGGGTCGCGGCGCGGAAGGTTTCATACTTGTATTGCTCGGCACCGCGCAGGAAATCAAATGTCCGCAGGCCCGCGTGAATGGCGTCCTGCATTGCCAGCACGACGACCGCGGCCCCCGGGGAATGCTCGGCGTAGTCGGCGTTGAAGGCGCCGATGTAGCCGGAGAACGTGCCGTGCGCCCGGTCGACGAAACCCAGCGAGGCCGCCACAGGCGTATCCCCGCTGTGCAAGGTGGTCAACCACAAGCGCCCGTCCTGCCGACAGGCATCGAAGATCGCCGTCAGTCTGGCGAGGTCGCTCGCCGGCCGTTGGCCCCAACGCGCCTGCCATAGCCGCAGCAGAACGCTCAGCTGTCGCGCGTAATCGTGCTGCGCAGCTCGTTCGATTCTAAAGTCGGGCAGCGCCTCGAGCTTTCGAAACACGCGGTTGATCTTGTTGCGAGGCTTCTTGGTGAGGCAGCCGCTGCGATATTCCTCCCAGCTGGGCGGCAGCGCGACATAGGGACACGGCGTGCGCTCGCCTTCGAGGATCTCATAGCGCCGACCGGCGCTGCGAAACGTCTGCACAAACGCTTCCAGGCGCGGATCGAGCATCTCGCGAAGTTTAATGCGCCGCCACTGCGGCCAGTCCAGAAGCGTACGCGCCATGGCACTCAGGGCATCGACCTCGACACCCGGCATGCAGAGGAAATTCGCATGATCGGCCAAGGGCGTGCCAGCGATGAGCAACACGTCGTGCTCGGGCCGCTCGAACACCGCCAGCGCGAGCGTGGCCCGGCTCTGCGCTGCGCATACCCTGAGCGCCACCCACTGCTCGGCATGCGCCAACCACGCACGCATCCAGGACCAGGAGGTAAAAACACCGGCGTGCGTGTCCGCTGCGTGTAGCATCTCCCAGTCCTCCCGCAAGGCATCGAGCGCTGAGGGTGATTCCACCACCTGCACGCACATGGCGTCGGGACGACGAAGTACGTCCGGATTTGCCGACATTCTGGCTCTTCCCTCCTCGGCTCGGCTTGGCGAAGGCGGTCTCAGGCCCGCCTTTCGCCGCTCGGGTAACGCATGAACAACTCATGGGACTGGAAGAAGCAGTTCAACCAGTCGCCGCCCTCGATCTCCTGCAGGCGCAGCCAGCGCGCATCGGTCACCAGCTGCGTGGTCTGCGAGCGGTGGGCCGCCAACGCGGCGCGCTTGGTATCCAGCACATCGGCAATTCGAACGCGAAAGCGGAAACTGCGGTAGAGAAAGACCAGGGCGCGTAACCGCCGACGCAGGCGGCGCAATGGATTGCGCGTGCGCCCCACCTGCCGTGCGGTAAGCGGCCATCGGTTCCAGCACCACACGGGATATTCGTTGACCATAACCGGGGCGCCCTGCGCCAGGGCCGTCCCCACGATCGCGTTGGTGGCGTCATGATCAGGATGGCCGTCGTGGCGGTACGGCACGTAGACCTCCCTTGGCCGCACGCGCGCGAGCAGGGCCGCCACCGCGCCGGCTGCCTCGTCCGCATGCTCGGCCAGTGCCCCGTCCGGAAAATCCAGAAAGTGAACGTCCCGCGCGGCCACCCCCAACTCGGCGCAGGCGCGCAGCGCCTCCCCATGGCGTGTACGGCGCAGACGCTCGGGCGGCATGAAGCCCAGGGCGCGGTTACCATTGGCGTCCGCACCGTCGGTCATATAGACGATGCACACGGCGACGCCGAGGCGCCGTTTGTGGGCCACGGTGCCGCCGCAGCCGAGTGTCTCGTCGTCCTGGTGCGGCGCGAAGACGATCGCGGGCGCACGTAACTCGGCATCGCTGACCGGGCGGGCGACGAGAAGCAGGGTGCGGCGGCAGGCGGCGGCGAGCAGTGTCCTGAGCGCCATTGTTGTTCTTCCGTCGAGTTCGCCTGGCTGAGGGGCATTCCCTCTTAGCGCGAAGTGTAGACGTCGGCGCGCCTGCCGTACGCGGTGGACGCCTCAGGGTTATCCCTTATCCTCCTCCAGCGTTGACCCTAAGCGCATGCCGAATCGACCCGATAGGCGCCGGTTGTGGGGGGCGCCACAATACGCGTCCCCTAGAACAACAGCGCGGCAGAAAACCGCGACTTCGGGGTGACAGTGGACTCTCAAACCATCGGAATGTGGGGAACGGAAGTAATGGAAGCGAGAAACGTTCAGCGTACACCGATCCGCCGGGCCGTCGTGTTTCACGCAACGGGCAACAATCTGCACAGCGGCAAGCTCCGCGATGTGAGTCCGGCAGGGATGTATATCGAAACGAACTCGGACACCAAGCTGCGCCGCAATGCCGTGATCCGAATCGGCTTCATGGTGGAGCGCCACCTCCAGATCGCCCGCGCCAAGGTCGTGCGCCAGGGCGAGGACGGCTTCGGTGTGCGCCTCATCGAGGATCAGCCCGAGCTCACCGACGCCATGTATCAACTGCTCGCCAACCCCGCGCCGGCCGTCGCGCCCGAGCCGCGACTGGTCGCCAATTCCTGATCGCCCGTCCGCCGGGGGCATGCGGTGCGCGCCCGCGCACTGCATGCCGTGGCGACCGGCGCCGTGGCCAGGGCGCTCGGCGGGCCCCGGCGGCGGAATACGCTCGTCTCCTATAGTTGTCTCAAGGGCTGTTCCTTGTGCTTTCGCGGAGGCGGAGTATGGACAGACGCCGAGTCCTTCCCGAAGTGATCGTCAACTGCCCGCGCTGCGGCCAGTTGAACGTGCTGCCGGCCGCGCGTTGCGTGTCCTGCCGACGGCCTCTTCCCGCCGGGGCGGGACGCGCGCCCCGGCATGTGCCGCTCGGCCGAGCGCCCTCCGCTGAGCGAGGACCGTGCCCTGCGCGGTGACCAGCGTCCCCGGGAGAGCTCCGGACCTGCGTCTGGGTGCGATCGCGCCCAGCGTCGGCGCACGGGCGCTGGTACGCACCGCCGGCGCGGGCTATGATGAGCATTGGCCATGTGTTCCTCCGGCAATGGAAACGCAGCTGCACAAGCAAAGCGCCCAGGCCCGTCTACCTCGAGCCTTTTCCCTGCTGACCTTCGACGCCCTCGACAGCGTCGCCGAGGAAGCCGCGTCTCATGCCCGTGCAGGTGCGGCCGAGGGCACGCTGCTACAAGCGGCACTCTCCCGCGATACGCACCGCTACGGAATCGAGTCCGCGGCGCGTGCGGGCAATCTCTACGCCGCGTTGATTCTCCGCCCCGAAGGCCCCGCCCCCTGGGCGGCGGAACTCGGCCTGTTGGGGGCGGTCAGCCTTGGTCGCGCCCTCGCCGAAGTGGTCGAACCCCCTGCGGAGCTTCATTACAGCTGGCCGAACCGTCTTCGGCTCAACCAAGGCAATGTGGCCGCCGTCGACCTCCTTGGCGCCCGCACGGCGGCGGGCACAGTGGATTGGGTCGCGCTCAGCCTCGCCGTCAACGTGCTCGCGCCCGCCCCGGCCGACGCCCTCGAGGGCGCGGGGCTGGCCCGGGAAGGCGGCAGCAATGCGAATGCCGCCGATGTGCTCGAGCGTTTCGCCCGGCAGTTCCTCAGCGCCGTGGACCGCTGGTCCGACGAGGGGCTGGGCGCCACGGTGCGTCACTGGACCTCGCGGGCGGACTTCCAATCCCCGTACGGGGCTGCGCGCCACATGCCGCTGTGCGGCGACTATCACGGCCTCGACGATGCCGGCAGCCTGCTGCTGCGCACCGCAGAAGGAATACGGCAGGTTTCTCTGGAAGATATCTATTTTGGGGGGTCGCAGGTGAGCGCCCCCGGTACCGGCGTGTTCGCACGACGCCCGGACGGGACTCTCCATCGAGTGCATGCCTACGAGGACGGTGACTACGGCCTCGAGGACGTCGCCGAGGCGTTCCAGCTGGGACGCCTTGCGAGCGCCGCAGGCGGCGTCGTGACCCTGCGTCTGTCCCGCCGTGAGTTGGGCCAGCTGAAGATGATGGCGGACGCCTACAGCTTCGATCACGAAGCAGGGTTCATCGAAATGTGTCTCGATATCGTGCGCTTTGGCACGAGCGCGGCGGAGGACCCGCTGCACCTGGAGGCAAACTTCTGAAGCGCCTGCCCTGCCGGTGGGCGCGGCACGAGGGCTGGAACATGGACAAGCCACAGCCCTTTGGGCGGCGGCGCTTCGTTCAGCTGTGTGCATCGGCGGCGGCGCTCGTGGGCGCGAATCCGAGCCTGCTCGCCGCCCCGGAGGAGGCACCGGTCCGCCGCTACGACCGGGTACAACTGGTCGATCCCGACGGACAGCCGCTGCCTGCATCCCGCCTGGAAGTGGGCCGCAACTACGTCTTCCACTATCCCTTCGTCGGCACCCCCTGCTTTCTGCTCGACGTTGGCACTCCGGTTGACGGCGGTGCCCGGCTGACCACCGAAGACGGCCACCGCTATCGGGCCCAGCCCGGCAGCGGCCCGCATCGCTCGCTGGTAGCCTTCTCTGCCATCTGCTCGCATCGGATGACCTATCCGGCCAAGCAGGTGAGCTTCATCAACTATCGGCAGCGCAAGACCGACTTCGTGGGCAAGGACGATGAGGTCCATGCCCGCGCCGAGATCATCTACTGCTGCTCCGAAAAGAGCGTCTACGACGCCACCGCCGGCGCACGCGTGCTCGGCGGTCCGGCGCCTCAGCCTCTCGCCACCATTCTGCTCGACTATGATCCCGCGGCGGACGCTCTCTACGCGGTGGGCACGAAAGGTGGCGAGCTGTTTGACCGCTTCTTTCATACCTTCGGGTTTCAGCTCGCGCTGCAGTACGAAGAAGCGGATATCCGCAAGGCGGTCAGCGGCCGCGCCCCGGTGCTCACTCTGGAGCAGTACAGCCGCAATATCGTGCGTTGCTGAGACTCGCCCGCGGCGCGGACACTATTTTCGTGCCCGCTGGGCCAAGTGACGCTCCAGGAGCGGCAGCAGTTCCGTGTGGCCGCTGATGCGGGCGGCGTCAAAGGGCGTGCGGCCCTGTTCATCGCGCAGGTTGGCGGCGCCCTGGGCCAGCAGCACACGCACACAGGCCGCACAACCGGCGGCCACGGCGTGATGCAGTGCGGTCACGCCATTTTCGTCGCCGGCATCGGCCTGGGCGCGACCGCTGGCAAGCAGCACGCGGACGAGATCCGGGTGCCCTTCGTAGGCGGCGCGCATCAGCGGCGTCCACATATACACGTCGCGGAGGCCGGGATCGGCCCCTTTTGCAAGCAGTGTCTCTGCGGCCGCGACATTGCCCCGCGCCGCCGCCACCATCAGTGCAGTCCATCGCGTAGTGCTGCGCGCATTGACGTTCGCACCCGCCGCGGCGAGCCGCTCAATGACGGCCGGCGCCCCGCCGATGGCGGCGTACATCAGTGCCGTGCCGCCGCCCCGGTTGCGCCGGTCCACCGATGCACCCGCGGACAACAGGCGCGCGACCAAGGCGCTGTCGCCGGCCCGCGCTGCCGCCATCAGCGCCGTCTTGCCACCCTGCGTGGCGCTGGCGACGAGCGCACCCTCCGCCTGCCCCTCCCGGCCGAGCAGTTGCGCCAGGCGCGCGGCATCGTTGGTGCGGATCGCCTCGAGCCAGTCGGTCCGTTCCTCCCCTGCCCCGGCCACAGCCACCAGCAGCAGCCACAACAGCACCACCAGGGCCGCGCTCGAAGGCTTCACTCTGGCTGCCCCGCACGCCCGTAGAGCGCACGCGCACGGGCCTCGAAAGCCGCAATGATTCGGCGCGTGAACTGGTGCATCCATTGACCGGCAAGCAGGCCCAGGCCCGGGGCGCGGAATTCCCAATCGCTGCGCAGACTGACCCGGCTCCCGCCGGCCGTCGACTCGAAGCGCCACTCGGTTGCCATGCGCCGAAAGGGACCGTCGCGCGTATGAATGCTGATCCGCCGGGGCGGGTCGAGCACCGCGACCGACTCGAAGCGCTGGCGGAATGGGCCGAGCCCGACCTCTTGAGCGACGTCCAGTGTGTGTTCACTGCGAAGCGTGACCTGGGCGCTGCGATAGCCGGGCACGAATTGTGGATAGCTTTCGATGTCCGCCACGAGCGCGAAAACCTGCTCGGGAGGATAGGGAAAATCACGGCTCTGTTGATAGCTGGGCACGGCCGTTCCGGGTGTCCGTCGCTGCACTAGAGCTTAGAGGAGGTCTCTCGGCCTGCCAAGAAAAAGGCAGGCACGCCCCGCGTGCCTGCCTCGACTGCTGCCGCGCGGTTCGGTTCAGGCGGAGGTTCGCGCCGTGCCTCCTTTGCGTTCGCCGGGACCGCCCGTCTCGCCCTTCGCCACCTGCTCCTCGTACCAGACCGAGTGGTGCTGCTTGGCCCAATTGCGATCGACGAACCCGGACCACATCCCTTCGAACGAGCCCTGGTTGCCCAGCGTCCCGAGATAGATGTGGCCGAAGAGCACGGCAATCAGCAGCATGCCCAGCCCGGAGTGAACGACGTTGGCCCACTGCATGGACTCCCGGACGAAGCCGAAATTGGGGAAGTCCATGTAAAAGCCCGAGGTCGACACGGCGGCGCCGGTGAACAGGAGTATCCAGAACCAGACCTTCTCACCGGCATTCACCTTGCCGGCGGGGGGGTGCTGATGGCCGACATAGCCGCCGCCCTTCTTGAACCACTCCCAGTCGTAGCGCTTGAAGAAGTTCTCGCCGATCCACATCGCAATCATCACCACCAGACCGGCGATGAAGAAGACCGCAAGATAGTTGTGCGCGACCTTGGAGAACGCCGCCCATGCCGCGAAGCCTTCCAGCCCGAACACCGGAATCAGCACCGCGCGCCCATACAACAGACTCAGCCCGGTGATGGCCAACACGATGAAGATGATCGCGACATACCAATGCACGACCCGCTCAAACAGATTCCATCGGTAGACCTTGTCCCCGGAGCGGCCTTCGGCGATCTTGGCCCCGCCGGTAAACAGATGAAAGAGCAGCAAGACCACCAGCGACAGCCCCATGATTCCGGCGCCGTACACCACCAGAGGTCCATTGCGGAACTCCCGCCAGACCTCTCCGCCGTTCTGGATGAGCACGCCCGTTTCCTGCCCACGCACGGCGGTATAGCCGGCGTTGCCCTGGCGCACGTCGCGCCAATAGTTCGCCCGCGGATTGGCCGTCTGCTCGTTCGCGGCGTACGCATTCTTCACGTACACGTACACATAGCCGCTCATGGGCAGCAGCATGGTCCCTGCGAGTATCACCAGCAGACTCCACACCATGGCGCGCCGGTGACGCCGTCTCTTCGCGGCCTGCTCTGAAGCCACCGTCTCTGTAGTCATGCTCCGCTCCCGCTTCGGTTATCGGTCAACCTGCGTGTTCGCCAGCCGCGAACGCAACTCGACCTGCTGGTCCGGGGACCGCGCCCGCTCCTGAGACCACTGCCCTTTGCTGCTCACCCAGGGCTCGTGGACCCGAGCGCAGCCCACGGCACCAACCAGCGTCAATACCAGTGAGATCCAAACGACTGCTCGCATGTACGCACCCGACTTGCGGTTGAACACCATCTTCAGCGATCCGTCTGCACGGTACCGAAGCGCTGGCGAAGTTGCTCCTGCTGCTGCTCCGACGCCTGCTTCTTGAGCAAAGGATCGTTCTTGCCCTTATAGACCCCGGGCTTGTAGAAGTTTGCCTCGGGCGACTCATAGCACCCCGCCAGCGAAACCGCCGCCGCGAGAACGAGACCTGTGGCCACCATCTTTCTCATTGAAGACTCCTCCTCCCGCGTCTGTCCTGCACTGCCCGTCGCCAGCGGAACCGACGGCCCCGAGACGGTGGTTCGGCTCAGCCCGTCGGGTAGGCGGTTTCCCAGCCCCAGGTCTCGGGACGTCCGCTGCGCTTGAGCACACGCTTGCGGTAGATGTCCGCCACCACGTCGCCGTCGCCGCCCAGCAGAGCCTTGGTGGAGCACATCTCTGCACACAGCGGCAGCTTGCCCTGGGCGATGCGGTTGCTGCCGTATTTCTCGTATTCGGCATCCGAGTTGTCCGGCAGCGGCCCGCCGGCGCAGAAGGTGCACTTGTCCATCTTGCCGCGCACGCCGAAGGCGGACTGCTGTGGATACTGCGGTGCCCCGAAGGGGCAGGCGTAGAAGCAATAACCGCAACCGATGCACAGGTCCTTGGAATGCAGGACGATGCCATCCTCGGTGGTGTAGAAGCAGTCCACCGGACAGACAGCCGCACACGGTGCGTCAGTGCAGTGCATGCAGGCGACTGAGACGGATTTCTCGCCCGGCTCGCCGTCCTTCAGCGTGATGACGCGCCGGCGGTTGACCCCCCAGGGCACCTCGTTCTCGTTCTTGCAGGCGACCACGCAGGCATTGCACTCGATGCAGCGTTCCGCGTCGCAAAGGAATTTCATGCGTGCCATGATTCTCTACTCCTCCTCAGGCCGGCGTGATACGGCACAGGGTCGCCTTGGTTTCCTGCATCTGCGTCACCGAGTCGTAGCCATAGGTGGTTGCAGTGTTGCAGGCCTCACCGCGGACATAGGGCGCCGTGCCCTGCGGGTAGCGGTCTACGAGGTCCTCGCCCTCGAACCAGCCGCCGAAATGAAACGGCGTCCATACCACGCCGCGCCCAACGCGCGGGGTCACCATGGCCGCCACCTTGATGCGGCCGCCTTCCGGACCCTCGAGCCAGACCCATTGCCCGTCGCGCACCCCGACGTTATTGGCGTCCGCCGGGTTGATTTCCACGAACATCTGCTGTTGCAGCTCCGCCAGCCACGGGTTGGAGCGGGTCTCGGCGCCGCCACCCTCGTACTCGACCAGGCGGCCACTGGTGAACACCAGCGGGAAATCGTGCGAGTAGTCCTTGGCCTGAATCGAGGCGTAGCGGGTCGGCAGCCGCCAGAAGGCCTTGCGATCCTCATAGGTCGGATACTTCGACACCAGATCGTGGCGCGGCGTGTACAGCGGCTCGCGATGGATCGGCACCGGGTCCGGGAACTGCCAGACGATAGCCCGGGCCTTGGCGTTGCCGAAGGGGGCGCAGCCGTGTTTGATGGCCACGCGCTGGATACCGCCCGAGAGGTCGGTCTTCCAGTTCACCTTGTCCAG
Source organism: uncultured Gammaproteobacteria bacterium (assembly GCA_963779865.1). Lineage (GTDB taxonomy): Bacteria > Pseudomonadota > Gammaproteobacteria > CAVZZX01 > CAVZZX01 > CAVZZX01. The sequence goes on from CAVZZX010000003.1 coordinate 692,896, forward strand.
CTTGGAGGGGTCGGCCTGCGCCGCCTGCATCTCCACACCCGCCACCTTGGCGATGGCCTGCAGCTCCTTTTGGTTCAGGTCGCCGGCCCAGCCGAGCTGGCGCAGCATGGCGAAAGTGAACTCCGGGTAGCCGTCCTTGATCTCCGAGCCCACGCTGTAAACGCCCTCGGCCAGCAGGTTCTCGCCGTTGTGCTCCACGCCGAAACGGGCACGGAAGGTCAGCCCGCCCTTCGCCACCGGCATGCTGGGATCATAGAGGTTCGGCGTGCCGGGGTGATTCATCTCCGGCGGTCCCCAGCACGGCCACGGCAGCCCGTAATACTCGCCGTCGCAGGGTCCGCCCTCGGCCAGCAGGGTGGTGGTGTTGAAAGTGTGCTTGTTCTCAAGCTGCCGCTTCAGACGCTCGGCACTCTGCCCGGTGTAGCCGATGGTCCACGTGCCGCGGTTGATCTCCGCGAGCGTGTCCTCCACCGAGGGCATGTTGTTCTCCACCTTGATGTTCTTGAACATCTCGTCGGCGAAGCCGAGTTTCTTCGCGAGCAGGTACAGGACTTCGACATCGGTCTTCGACTCGAACAGCGGGTCGATGACCTTCTCGCGCCACTGCAGCGAGCGGTTGGAGGCGGTCACCGAGCCATGCTGCTCAAACTGCGTGCAGGTGGGGAGCAGATAGGTGTTGTTCTTCCGATCGCTCATCACCGCCATGTGGGTCGGGTAGGGATCGGAGATCACCACCAGGTCCACCTTCTCCAGGGCCTTCTTCATCTCCGGGCCGCGGGTCTGGCTGTTGACGGCATGTCCCTGGAACATCACCGCGTGCACGTTTGCCTTCTGCGACAGGTTCGACTGATCCTCCAGGATGCCGTCGATCCAGCGCGACACGGGCATGCCCGGGATGTTCATCGTATATTCCATCTTGCCGCCGCCGGCATCGTACTTCTTGGACATGTCGAAGCGGTTCTTGAGCCAGTCGAAGTCCACGTCCCACACACGCGCCCAGTGCTTCCACGCACCTTCGGAAAGGCCGTAGTAGCCCGGCAGGGTATGGGAGTTCGGGCCGACGTCCGTCGCGCCCTGCACGTTGTCATGGCCACGGAAGATGTTGGCGCCGCCGCCGGACACGCCGATGTTGCCCAACGCGAGCTGGAACACGCAGTAGGCGCGTGTGTTGTTGTTGCCGATGTGGTGCTGGGTGCCGCCCATGCACCACACGAGTGTGCCGGGGCGGTTCTCGGCCATGGTCTTGGCGGCCTGGTACATCTCCTTTTCCGGCACGCCGGTGACCGCCTCGACCGTCTTGGGGTCCCAGTTCTTCACCTCCTGGCGAATGTCGTCCATGCCATAGACGCGCTGGCGGATGTACTGTTTGTCTTCCCAGCCGTTCTCGAAGATGTGCCAGAGCATGCCCCACACGAAGGGCACGTCGGTGCCCGGGCGAATGCGGATATGCTGATCGGCATGCGCCGCCGTGCGCGTGAAGCGCGGGTCGACGACGATCATCTTCGCCCCGTTCTCCTTGCCGCGCAGGATGTGCTGCATGGCCACCGGATGGGCCTCAGCGGCGTTGCTGCCGATGAAGATCATGGCCTTGCTGTTATGCATGTCGTTGTAGGAGTTGGTCATCGCGCCGTAGCCCCAGGTGTTGGCTACGCCGGCAACCGTCGTCGAGTGGCAGATACGCGCCTGGTGGTCGACGTTGTTCGAGCCCCAGAACCCTGCCCACTTGCGCTGCAGGTAGGAGCCCTCGTTGCTCGCCTTGGAGGAGCCCGCCCACCAGAGCGAATCGGGGCCGTACTTCTCGCGCATCTGCAGGAGCTGATCGCCGATCTCGTTGATGGCCTGGTCCCAGCTGACGCGCTTCCACTTGCCGTCCACCAGCTTCATCGGGTACTTGACCCGCTTCTCGCCGTGGCCGTGCTCGCGCACCGAGGCACCCTTCGCGCAGTGCGACCCGAGATTGAACGGCGAGCCGAAGTCCGGCTCCTGCCCCGTCCACACCCCGTTCTGCAGCTCGGCAACCACGCCGCAGCCCACCGAACAGTGGGTGCAGACGCTGCGCCGGATCTCGGTCTTCACTCCTTCACGCGGCGACATGCCCTCATCGGCGGCCCGTGCCTTTTTCATCATCGAGAAGGGCACGCCGGTGGCCACTGCCGCACCGCCCAGACCGAGGCCGGAGCGGCGCAGGAAGGTGCGGCGGTCGATCGCCTCGCCGGCAAAGGGCGCGGCCTGCGCGGCGCCTGCCGTCTGCGAGCTTCGCTTCCTGATTAACTTCATGGGTGTTCTCCCGTACTGAGCCTGGATGCGAGTCTGCCAGCCGACCCCGGCCTCAGAACCCGGCCTTCTCGTAATAGGTCTGAATGTGCGAAGTGACGCGATAGCCCTGCGGCTTTTCAGGCGCGGCCGCCGACCGGCGCGCTGGCTGCACAGCCTCGCCGATGGGCCCGCTGACGACGGAAACCACGGTTGCCGCGCCGCCGAGCGCAACCGCACCCTTGAGAAAATCGCGCCGCCCGCTCTGCGGCCGACCCTTCGCGTTGCCCATGTCCGACTCCTCTCTCACCGTTCCCAGCATGTCAGTGGTTGCGTCGCAGCCTGCGGGGTCACTCGCGCGCCCCCAGGTAATGTCTCTCGACTGCGAGAAAGCTCTCGCCGAGTTGCCCCGCCGAGCGATAGAAGCAGGCCGTTTCGGCCCGCTGCAGATCTTGGAAAAACACGTCCATCCAACTGCCGACGTGGTCTTCGAAAAAGCGCCGCTGCGCCCCCAGCCCCGCTTCCCCCTCGGCCGCCAGCATGGCCATGGTCTCGCACAGCGAGGCGGCGTGGTCCTCAGGTTCGCTGACCCCCTCCTGACGCTCGAAGCCGAGCGCTGCAAGGTCGCCGCGAAGTACCGCCAGCGGGCGGTCCATCAGAAAACCGGTCAGATACCATGAGCCATACGGAACCAGCTCGCCGCGTCCGATGCCGATGAACAGCGCGTGATACTCGTCATCGGCGCCGTCCGGGTTTGACCGCTCCGCAGCGAGCTTGAGCATCTGCCAGGCCGTGCCCATCTCGCCGCCGCCGCCCCCGACCTCGACCGTCCGCAGACGCTGGAGAAGAGAGGCGTCCGGCGGGCCGGCCAGGAGCGCGGCGAGAAGCGCCCAGGTATTGCTGCGCAGCGCGTCGAGATCGCCCTCGCCTTGATTGTCCGCATCCCAGGCGGTGCCCGCCTCGGAATCGACCTGCGATTGTGATGCCACGGTGTTCACCATATCGACGTTTTCATTTGCAATCGGCGTGCCGGAACGAGAACGAAAAACCGGCAAGGAACGCCGTTCTAGGGGCCATGGAAAGCAGCCATGCGAGCGCCTTTCGCGACACAATGTCGCAGCCCGGTGTCGCAGCGACCCATTTCGGCCTCAGGTCTTGTCATACACGTTGAGGCCGCCCGCCTCGCTCAACACGTCTTTCACCCGGCAGTCCTCGCACATCTGCAACCGCCGGCGGGCCTTCTCGTCCTGGAACATCCAGTGACCCGCGAGCTTTTCGGCCATGCGCTCCATCATCTTATGGGTAGCGAACGGCTTGCCGCAGCTGACACATTCAAACGGTTCCTCCTCGTGCACGACCCGGGCCTCGCGTCCGAAGTACTCGGCAAAGGCCATGCGTGGCTCCAGGCTGACAGCGCCCTCAGGGCAGGCCTTTTCGCACAGGCCGCACTGCACGCAGTTCGCTTCGCGCAACCGCAGCTGCGGGCGATCCTGCCCATCAAGCAATGCCTTGGCCGGGCACACAGAGACACAGGCCATGCACAGGGTGCACGCGGCCTGGTTCACGGCCACCGCCCCGAAGGGCGCGCCCGCCGACAAGGCCACCACCGCCGCCGGTCGCGCGGCGCGCGCGTGCAGGTGCTCCAGGGCCAGGCGCAGCACCTCGCGCTTGCCGCCAAAAGCGGCGAAGCTCGCGGGCTCGGCATCAGGCGTGTGGGGGATCTCGGCGAGCCGTTCGGCCAATTGGGTACCGGTGTCGGCTTCCAGGCACTGCAGATGGGCGCGGGCGTACCCCATGCCCGAGAGCAATTCATGGGCATAGCCCAGCTGGCGGCGCACCTCGCCGAGGACGCGCGCGGGGATATCGTCGTGGGCGAGCAGCGTCACCTGACCCGCACCGTAGGCGAGCAGCGCAAGCCATGTCTCCAGACCGACCGAACCGAGCTCGGCGACCGGGAACGGCAGCACCCGCTCCGGCATGGCGGCGGCCGCTGCGGCAACCAGTGCGGCGCCGGTGTCGGCATCGTGGATCAGTACACAGGCTTGCTGTCCGCCCTCATGGCGGTAACGGCGCAGCAGCGCGCGTGCGTCGCCGAGCAGATCATCGACGCTGGGATAGGCATAGCTGATGGCCCCGGTCGGGCACGCGGTGGCGCAACTGCCCAGCCCCTGACACAGATGCGGGTCGACCTCAATGCGGTCGACCAGGGAGGTGATCGCCTCGGTGGGACAGACCTGCAGACAGCGCGTGCAGCCGCTCAGGCCGCTGTTGCCATGGGCGCAGATCTGCGCGTCGTAGTGGAAAAACTTCGGCTTTTCGAACTCGCCGACCAGGTCCGGCAGTTGTTCAAGGGCGTCCTGCAATGCTGCGTCGTCGTCGCCGGGCGCGAAATAGCCCGGGGGCAGCACGTCCCTGGCGAGGGCCGGTGCCGCGCCCAGGTCGAGGACCAGATCGAACACCTCATGGTGGCTGTCCAACAGTTGCGCCAGGTTCTGTTCCGTGCCGGAGGCCGTCACGGTGGCGGCGAAGGCGCCCAGGTGCCCCACCAGCGAGGCCAGAGCGCCCGTCACGAGCTTGACCCCCGCCGGCGGCGTCGCGCCCGCCTTGTCCTCCGGGGGCACCAGCACGAGGCATTGAAGTCGCGCGCCCAGAGTCCCGGCCGCACGCAGAGCACGCCCGCGGGGACCGATCACCAGGCAGCGGCCCCGGGACACGTAATCCACTACCGAGGTGGCACCGGTCATCGCCCCCCGGCCGGCCGCGAGCGCCGCCCGACGCGCACGCCCGTCGGCACCGGCCGCGGGATAGCCGCCGGCTTGAATGCTGCTGATCGACTCCCCATTCATGATTCACGATTCTCCTGTGACTCCTCATCCCCGTCCGCCTCCGCACGGGCGGCGGGTGCGGACGAAGGCTCGGGCATCGAGGCAGGCTGCCCGCCCTCCGCGGGCCGGGCGGGGCCATCCGCGTCCTCGGCGACCCGCTGTGCTGCGCGTTTCGCCTCGTTCTCGAGACGGTGGCGCATATCCGCGGTGACAACGTCGCCCAGCGACTCGAACGTGCGGTAATCCTCGTCGTAGTCGTCCAAGCCGTCGCGGAAGTTGAACTTGGGCATCCCGAACAGCCGGCGCAGCGCCAGCCGCCGCAACTCCTCGCTGACCTCCGGCGAGAGGAAGCCGCTCACATCGCTGTTCTCATCCAGGCTGTGCACATCCGGCAGCGGCGCCTCAGGCGCGGCCTCCGGCCCAGGCCCCCTACTGGGGCCGACACCGGGACCGGCACTGGGCACGGCGCTATCGGTGGGTGCGGGGGGCGGCGGCCGCTGCGGGGGCTCGGCAGGTGCCGGCGCACTCACGCCGTCCCGCGCAGAGGCCTTGCGCCGCGACCAGCGCCCCAGGAAGCCTTCCTCACGCTCCGAATCGCGTTCTTCAGAGTCCGCCCCCGAGCGGGCGCTTTCGTGCTTCATGCTGTTGCTCGCTCTCTTGGGTCCAATTCATGCGCTTGCGCTTCTTCGGTGCCTGCGGCCGGACGTGCTCGACCACGAAGTGTTCCAGCCAGAGATAGACCTCCGGCGGAAGCGGCGTCGCGAACACCTGCTCGTCGGTCTCCATGTAGGCACCGGCCTCGTCGTAGTTCGCGGTAATGTGACACGGTCGCAGCCCGTGCTCTTCATCTTCACGACAGATCACGAACAGCGACGGCTGCCGACCCACGAGGTTGTACCAGTAGCTCTCCGCCGAATCGCGAAACAGCCGCACCACGAGTCCCCGCCAGAGCAGTTGTTCCCGGCCGTCCTCGGCCCGGATGACCTGACAGTCGACGTGGTCGCCGGCCACGCGCTCGCCCGCCACCACGCCGACGACCTTCCAGTTCGGAAACGTCCAGGGTCCTCGGGTGATCTGCTCCTGTTGGAGGATGACGGAGAGGGGGAATTCGGTATCGTTCAGGGACGGTGATGACGTGGCGTCGCTCATGCGTGAATCCTCCTTCCAAGAGAAGCGAGCAAGAGCCGTACCAGAATCGAGGCTGGCGGCAGCTGGGGAAATTGGCCAGGCCGCGGTCCAATGCCCCTGCCAAGGTGGTGCAAAAGTATGCAGCCGAGAGCGTGCTGGGTCATTCTGACGCAGCGTGGATGGCCTATTCGAGCGCGATTTCGTCCTCGATCACCACCTCCAGATCGAGCGCGCCGATGCTCAGCCGCATGGCGGCCTGCAGCCGCTCGTCGCCGTGCAGACGCCCATCTGCAATGGCCGCGTGCACCGCTTTTTCGATCTCGCGTTGGGCGTTGATTCCGACTTTCTTCAGGAACTTCCGTGTCTGGACGTTCAAGGTTTCTTCGTGCATCAGACTCCCTCGCTCAGCCTTGGCCATAGTAGTCTGCAGAATCCTCCGATTCGGCGCGCGGCGCCACCCCCTCCTCCGTCTGGGCGAACTCCGGCTCGCGCAACACGAACACGTCGAAGCGCGTCCACGCGCCCTCCACCGACTCGACGGCGATTTCCCCGCCGTAGCGGCGCATCAATCCGTAGCTCACGGACAGCCCGAGTCCGGTACCGGCCTCCCCGCGGGTGGTGAAGAAGGGATCGAAGATGCGATCGAGCAGTTCGGGAGGGATGCCTTTGCCGTAGTCCTTGAGCCGGATCACCACACCACGGTTGCCCCAGGCGTCCGTGCTCAGCTCGATGCGCCCCCCTTCGGGGAGCGCATGGAGGGCGTTCACCAAGAGGTTGACCAGCACCTGCTGCAGCTCCTGTCGATTGATGCCGACGGGCGTCTCGGCGTCGAACCGACACTCCACGCGGATACGCTTGCGCTGCAACTCGTGCCGCACCAGCAGCAGGGTGTCCTCGATCAGGCTGTTCACGTCCACCGCTTCGGTATAGCCGACATAGTCCGAAGGGCGCGAATACTGCAACAGCTTGTCCACGATCGCTCGGACCCGATACACCTGCTCGATGATCAGATCCAGCTCATGCCGCACCGGCTCGGCCTCGCTGCCGAGCTCGGCAAGCACCACGTCGATGTTGCCGAGCATCACGGCGATGGGGTTGTTGATTTCGTGAGCAATGCCGGAGGTGAGCTCACCCAGCGCCGCCAGCTTCTCCGACATCACCAGGCGCCGACGCGTCTCCCGCAGCAGGTCGACGGTGCGCTGCAGGTCCTCGTTCCTGGCGCGCAACTCCCGGGTACGCGCGTCCACCTTGGCCTCCAGACCGTCGGCGGCGCGCGCGATCTGCCGACGTCGCCGGTCGAGCAGATCGAGCATGGTGTCGAACTGTCTGGCCAACTCGCCAAGCTCGTCGCGCGAGCTCACCGGCCCCACGCGTCGGTTCTCGCCGGCCTGTTCCGCCCGCACCACCGCCGCCATCGCCTCGATGGGCTGGAAGATCGATTTGGCCCCGCGAAACGCCAGCCAGGCGGCGAACGCCAGGCTCACCGCCAGGGCGCCGAACAGCACCGCAAGTGCCCGGTAGTACGCGCTGCGAAAAGGCGCCTCGACGAAACCCGCGTACAGCATGCCTATCGGCTGACCGGCCACATCGCGCAGCGGCGCATAGGCAGAGATGTACCAGTCGTCCACGACGAAGGCCCGATCGATCCACTGGCGGCCGCGGTCCAGGACGCGGATCCGCACGTCCTTGGACACCCGCGTGCCCAGCGCCCGGCCGCCGCCGTCGCGGCGCAGGGGCACATTGGTGCTGATCCGCACGTCCCCCAGGAACACGGTCACCGCCCCCCAGCCCCCGGCCGGGATGCTGCCGGGGCCATAGACAAGATCGCGGATGGTATCCACGAAATTGACGTTGCGGTTGAGCAGGATGCCGCCGTCGAGCAGCGCCACGACCTGCCCCCTGCGGTCGGTGATGGGATACACCGTGCGCAGTACCAGGCCCCGGGACTCTGCGGCGCGCGCGGTGGCGAGAGCGTGCGGCGTGTGCTGCAGCGGGATCCGGGCGCGCTCGGCCAGCTCCGGGCTCTCTCGACGCAGGTCCTCGGCCGTGAACACCTCGAGGCCGGCGCTCGGCGCGGCGGTCTGCAAGGCGGTAGTCCACTGCGGCGAGGCTCGACTGCTCCCGGCGCCGGTCACCGAGGACTCATACAGCCATTTTCCGCGTGCGTCGATCAGGTGCAGAAAGTCGAAGTCGCTGGTGCTGCGCAGCGCCTGGAGCTGGTTGGCGATGTGGTCGCCGCGGTTGGCCTCCACATTGGTGCGAAACGCATAAGACTCGGCCAGCAGCTTGAGCGAATCGATATGATCGCGCTGCAGCAGCCGAAAGCCTTCGCGCGCCACCGCCAGATCGGTGTTGACCTTCCGATAGAGCTGCTCGTAGCTGAACTGGTGGGTCCACCAGGCGGTGAAGATCAGCAGGCCGGGCAGCACCAGCACGATCGGCAGCAGCGCCAGACCGAGCAGCTTGTAGCGGACACTGCCGCTGAACCGCTTGAGGAGCCGCGCGGGCATTGGCGGAGCCGCGCCGGCTACGCCTCCGCGGGCTCGTCTCCGGCCCAGGCGTTGAGCTTGCGCTCCAGCGTCTTGCGGGAGACATCCAGGCGCCGGGCGGCCGCGGACTTGTTGCCGCCCACGCTCTCCAGCACGCGCAGCATGTGCTGCTTCTCCACCGCCGCCAGCGTCCAGTTGTCCGGGTAACCGGACGCGGCCCCTGCGGCCGCGCCCGTCGGCTCGAGCTCGCGGCAACACTCCTGCGGCAACTGGCCCAACAGCAGCGAGCGCTCGATGACGTTGCGCAGTTCGCGCACATTCCCGGGCCAGTGGTATGTCTGCAGGCGCGCGATGTCCTCGTGGCCCAGTGGCACCGGTGCGATGCCGAGCTCGCGGGAGAGCATCTCGACGAAGTGCTCCGCGAGCTGAGGGATGTCCTCCAGCCGCGAGCGCAGCGGCGGGACCTCGATGCTTACGACGTTGAGGCGGTAGAACAGGTCCTCACGGAACGAGCCGTCCGCCACCCGGCGGCGCAGGTTCTGGTTGGTCGCGGCGATGACTCGGCTGTCCACCGGTACCTCGCGATTGGCGCCTACCGGGCGCACGGTGCGTTCTTCGAGCACGCGCAGCAGCTTGGCCTGCATGGCGAGCGGCATTTCGCCGATCTCATCGAGGAACAGGGTGCCCTGGTGCGCATAGGTGAACAACCCGTCGCGGGCAGTGTGCGCGCTGGTGAACGCGCCCTTGGTGTGCCCGAACAGCTCGCTTTCCAGCAGTTCCGGGGAAATCGAGCCACAGTTGACGGCGACGAAGGAGCCGCTGCGTCCGCTGAGGTCATGCACGGCACGGGCCACCAACTCCTTGCCGGTGCCCGTCTCCCCCTCGATGAGCACGGTAGAGGCGGTGCGGGCGATGCGCTGAACGAGGTGCGCGACCTCCTGCATCGGCCCACTGCCGCCGACGATGCCCTCCATCGGGTGCTCGCTCTGAACCTGCCGCCGCAGGAGGAAGTTCTCACGTTCGATGCGTCGCTGCTCGAGGCAGCGTTCGACGGCGGCGGCCATCTGTTCGGCGCGGAAGGGTTTGAGCACGAAGTCGGCCGCCCCGGCGCGCAGGGCCGAGATGGCCATATCAAGGTCGGCATAGGCGGTCATGAAGATGACGCCGCTGCGGATCCCCTGCTCGTTGAGTCCGGTCACCCACTCCAGGCCCGAGGTGCCCGGCAGGCGGATGTCCACGATGAGGAGGTCGAAGTGGCAGCGCTGACGAAGCGCCTCGGCGGCTTCGACGTCCTCGGCGACCTCGACCAGGGCATAGCGTTTGCCGAACACGCGCTGGAGGAAGTTGCGCATGCCCGGTTCGTCGTCGACGACGAGGATGGAGGCGCGGATCTTGCCCGCCTGCTCGCTGCTCGCGGAAACCGGGCCGGGCTCTCCTCTGCGAACTGCAGTCGTCATCAGCTCTTCCCCTCGTGCGTAGGCGTGCCTTTGCTGCCGTGCGGCCGGGACCGTCCCAATCGGCCGGCCGCCGCTGCGACAGTTTTATCCAACTCTATATCACGCTGCGTCAGAATGGACCACTCCGGCGCGAACCTGAAGATCCGTACAGCGGTGGGTTTGACCATACGGTGCCGTATCGGTTCCTATTCCCCGAGGCAGGCGCCGGTCCCGTAGCCGGCGAATGCTGCACACACTGCCACGGTGGCATCCAAATTGCTTTGCGATTCAGCATACTCCTGACCGGGGTCAACGAAAAAGGGGAAGATGGACACGATCGCGGCACGCTCGGCACGGGATGTCTGCATGCGCGGCTTTCGCAGCCGCATGCCGGTGGAAGAGGTCCTCGCTTGGGTGGACGCCTGCACCGTCGCCCTCGACTCCGAAGCGCTGCCGCTGGAGGCCTTATACAACCGTGTGCTCGCCTGCGACGTCACGGCGGGCCTCAGCCTGCCCCCCTTCGATCGCGCGGCCATGGACGGCTACGCGCTGCGCGGGGCGGAGACGGTCGGCGCCGGCCCGTACAACCCCCTGCCCTTCGCCGTGCAAGGCCAGGTGCTCGCCGGCCAGGCGTTCAGGGGCGAGCTGCCCCCCGGTACCGCCCTGCGAATCATGACCGGCGCCCCCATCCCGGCCGGGGCCGATGCGGTCCTGCCCGCCGAACATGCGGACGAGGTGGCCGGCCGGGTCGAAGTCACCGCCGCGGTCGCCCCCGGCGCCAATATCGTGCGGCGCGGAGAGGATGTCGCCGAGGGGGCGGCGCTGCTGTGTGCGGGCGCACCGCTGCGCCCGCAGGACCTGGGGATGCTCGCGGCGGCCGGCATCGACAGCGCCGATGTGGTGCGCCGGCCGCGGGTGCGCATCGTGGTCACCGGCAACGAGCTGATCGTGCCCGGGCAGGCTCGCGGCCCGTGCCAGGTGTACGACGCCAACTCCGCGATGCTGCGCGCCCTGGTGTGCAGAGACGGCGGGCTGCCGCAGACCACAGCGATTACCGCCGATGATCGGGCCGCGATTCGCCAGGCAGTAGGGGCGCCCGGCGCCGACCTCGTCCTCCTCGCGGGCGGCTCCAGCATCGGCAGCGAGGACCACGCCGCCGGCTTGCTCGCCGAGGAAGGCGAGCTCGCCATCCATGGTGTCGCGCTGCGTCCGGGCGGTGCCGCCGGCATGGGCCGCCTCGGGTCGATGCTGGTGTTCCTGCTGCCGGGCAACCCGGTGTCCGCCCTGGCCGCCTACGACTTCTTCGCCGGCCGGGCGGTACGCCGCCTGGCGGGGCGTCCTGCCGCCTGGCCCTACTGCGCACAGGATGCGCTCGTGGCCCGCAAACTGGTGTCCGCGCCGGGGCGCGTGGACTACTGCCGGGTACGCCTGGTCGACGGGCAGGTCGAGCCGGTGGCGACCGGGGCGGCCGCCCGCCTGGCCTCGGCGACGCGGGCGGACGGGGTGGTCATCATCCCCGCCGAGAGCGAGGGCAGCGCCCCCGGGGCGTGGGTCCGCGTTTATCGTTATGGAGGTGAGCTTTGAGCCAGTCCCACGCATCCGCCCCCGCCCGCAGCAGCGCCAGTGATCTGCGCCGGGCCGCAACGCAGGAGCAGTTCTTGGAGGTCATCGGGCGCGATGCGGCCGCGGCGCGCTTCCAGGGGCAGCTGCACCTCGAACCATTGGGAACGTGCACGGTGCCGCTGGGCGAGGCGCTCGGCCGGGTGCTGGCACGCACTGTCGTCGCCGCCATCGACGTGCCCGGCTTCGACCGCGCCAATGTCGACGGCTTCGCGGTGCGCGCCGCCGACACCTACGGCGCCACCCAGGCGGCGCCGCGCATGTTACGCCTCAACGCAGAGGTACTCTCCCCCGGGGTGGCGCCCGCCCATGCGGTGGAACCGGGCACGGCCACCCCCATCGCCACCGGCGGCATGCTGCCGCGCGGGGCCGATGCCGTCGTCATGATCGAGAACACGGAGCTCCACGAGCGCGGCGCGGCCGATGCGCCGCAGGTGGACGTGCGTGCGGCCGTACACCCGGGCCGGTTCGTCGCCTTTGCGGGCAGCGACGTTGCCCGGGGCGAGACCGTAATGCGCGCCGGCCAGCTGCTCAGCGCGCGGGAGATCGGGGTGCTGGCCGCACTCGGGCTGGCCGAGCTCGACGTCTTCCGGCGGCCCCGGGTCGGGGTCATCTCCACCGGCGATGAGATCATCGCGCCGGGCAGCCCGCCGCGAACCGGCAGCGTCTACGACTCCAATGCCGCGATCATCGCCGCGACCGTCCGCGAACTGGGCGGCGAGACGGTGATGCTGGGCGTGGTCCCCGACAACGAAGCGGCGCTCGAGCAGGCCGTGCGCGCGGGACTCGACTGCGACATGCTCATCCTCTCCGGCGGCACCTCCAAGGGGGCCGGCGATCTCTCCTACCGCGTCGTGAGCCGCCTCGGCGGCCCGGGCATTGTGGCGCACGGCGTCGCCCTCAAGCCGGGCAAGCCGATCTGCCTGGCGGTGAGCCAGGGCAAGCCGGTGGTGATCCTCCCCGGCTTCCCGACGTCCGCCATCTTCACCTTTCACGAATTCGTGGCGCCCGTGCTGCGCGCCTTCTCCGGACTGCCGGCGGAGCGGCGCCACAGTGTCGAGGCACGCCTGCCCATGCGGCTCAACTCCGAGCGCGGCCGCACCGAATACGTACTGGTGAGCCTGATCGATTCGGACGCCGGGCTTGCCGCCTACCCCATGGGGGGCGGCTCGGGCTCGGTGACCACGTTCAGCTATGCCGACGGATTCATCAGCGTCGATCAGCATACGGAGATGCTGGAACAGGACAGCCGCGTCGCCGTGCAGCTGCTCGGGCGGCGCGAGCCCGCCGACCTGGTCGTGATCGGCAGCCACTGCGTCGGTCTGGACTACCTGCTGAGCGAGCTGCAGGGGCGCGGTGTGTCGGTCAAGGCGCTGCACGTGGGCAGCAGCGGCGGCCTGAGCGCCGCGCGCCGCGGCGAATGCGACCTGGGCGGCATCCACCTGATGGATCCCGACACAGGAGAGTACAATCGGCCATACCTCCGCGAAGGCTTGGAGCTCGTGAGCGGCTACGGCCGCATGCAGGGCATCGTGTTCCGGGCGGGCGATCCTCGTTTCGAGGGCCGCACCGCCGAGGAGGCGGTGCACGCCGCGCAAGACGCCGCGTGCACCATGGTGAATCGCAACGCCGGCAGCGGCACGCGAATTCTCATCGACCGCCTGCTCGGCGGCGCGCAGCCGGACGGCTATGCGGTCCAGGCCAAGTCCCACAATGCCGTGGCCACGGCCATCACCCAACAGCGCGCCGACTGGGGGGTGGCGATCGAGACGGTGGCGCGCGACTATGGCCTGGGCTTCATTCCGCTGCAGGAGGAGCGCTACGATTTCGTGGTCCCGGCGGCGCGCCTGCAGAGGCCGCCGGTGCAGATGTTCCAGGCGCTGCTCGAGGAGCCCGCGATCCGCCGCCACCTGGCGGAACTCGGCTTCAGGATCTGATTTCGCGTGCTGACTTCATGACTGAACTGTCCCCGAACCCGGATATCACCGGCGTGGTACTCGCCGGCGGCCGCGCGCGCCGCATGGGCGGCCGTGACAAAGGACTGGTCGAGCTGGCCGGGCGACCGATGGTGGAGTACGTCCTCGACGCGCTCGTGCCGCAGGTGGCCGCCGTGCTGATCAACGCCAACCGCAGCCATGCCCGCTATGCCGCCTACGGCTGCGACGTCGTCGCCGACGGCTTCGGCGATTTCAGCGGGCCGCTGGCCGGAATGGCGAGCGCCATGGCTTACGCCACGACGCCCTTCATACTGACGGTGCCCTGCGACACGCCGCTGCTGCCCGCTGCCCTGGCGCAGCGCCTGAGCGCGGCACTCGGCGCGCAGGGTGCGGACCTCGCGGTGGCCCACGACGGCGAGCGCATGCAGCCGGTGTTCGCCCTGTTGCGGGTCGCCCTGCTCGCCGACCTGCGTCGGGCGCTGGAAGCGGGCGAGCGCAAGATCGACCGCTGGTATGGCGCCCACCGTGTGGCCCTGGCGGACTTCAGCGATGTCCCCGAGGCCTTCGTCAACGTCAACTCGCCCGAAGAGCTGGACACGCTGGGGACCCGCCTGCGGGCGCCCAGCGTGAGCCGATAAGCGCATGGCCATCGAGCCCGTCCGGACCACCCCCAGTTGCATCGACCCCGCCGACGAAGCGGGGCTGCTGCACGTGGACGCCGCCCTCGCCCACATCCTCGACGCGGTGAAGCCCGTTGCCGGGCGCATCCAGCTGCCGGTGCGCGACGCGCTGGGGCGCGTGCTGGCGGCCGATGTGATCTCGCCGTTGAACGTGCCCGCGCACACCAATTCCGCCATGGATGGCTACGCGGTGCGCGGCGCAGACCTTGCCGGCGAGACGGTCTGCACCCTGCAGCTTCGCGGCCAGGCGCTGGCCGGCCATCCCTTCAGCGGCCGCATCGGCGCGGGCGAGTGCGTGCGCATCACCACCGGTGCGCCGCTGCCCGCCGGCGCCGATACGGTGGTCATGCAGGAGCAGGCGGAACGCCGCGGCGCGACGGTGCGCATCGCGCCGGGGCAACGGGTCGGGCAGAACGTGCGGCAGGCCGGCGAGGACCTCGCCCGCGGCCAGGTCGCGCTCGGGCGCGGTGCCCGCCTGCGGCCTGCGGACCTGGGCCTGCTCGCCTCCCTGGGACGGGGCGAAGTGGATGTCCTGCGTCCGCTGCGGGTGGCGTTCTTTTCCACCGGTGACGAGCTGCGCAGCGTCGGTCAGCCCCTCGCGGCCGGCGAGATCTACGACAGCAACCGCTACACCCTGTTCGGAATGCTGCGGCAGCTCGGCATCGAGCTGCTCGACCTGGGCGTGGTGGGCGACACGCCCGAGGCGCTGCGCGCGGCCGTGCGCGCCGCCGCCACGGCCGACGCGGTGGTCTCCTCGGGCGGTGTCTCGGTGGGCGACGCCGACTACGTCCGGGCGGTCCTGGAGGAACTCGGCGAGGTCGGCTTCTGGAAGATCGCCATCAAACCGGGCCGGCCGTTCGCCTTCGGGCGCGTGGGCAGCGCCCGTTATTTCGGCCTGCCCGGCAATCCGGTCGCGGTGATGGTCACCTTTTATATGTTCCTGCGCCCCGCCCTGCTGCGCATGATGGGCGCGGCCGGGCCTTGGTCCCCACCGCGCTTCCGCGTGGCCTGCAGCGATCGGCTGCGCAAGAAGCCGGGGCGCACCGAGTTCGTCCGGGGGGTGCTGGAATGCGGCCCCGCGGGCGCGACCGTCGTGCGCAGCACCGGGCGTCAGGGCTCGGGGATCCTGCGCTCGATGAGCGAGGCGAACTGCTTCATCGTGCTGCCCCACGATGCCGCCAGCACCGAGCCGGACCAGTTGCTCGACGTGATACCCTTTGAGGGACTGATCTGAGCCCCCGAGGACCAAACGGTGAGTGAGGAACGCGAATTCATCCCGCTACGCATCGCGGTGCTGACCGCTTCGGACAGCCGCACTGAGGACAATGACACGTCGGGGCGGCTGCTCGTCGAGCGCCTCGAGCAGGCCGGTCACCGGTTGGCGGACAAGCGCATCGTGCCCGACGACGTCTACCATATCCGGGCCGTGGTGGCCGCTTGGATCGCCGACGAGGGCGTGCAGGCGGTGCTGACCACCGGCGGCACCGGAGTGACCGGACGCGACGGCACGCCGGAGGCGGTCAAACCGCTCCTGGACAAGGAGATCGAAGGCTTTGGCGAGCTCTTCCGTATGACCTCCTGGGAAGAGATCCGCACCTCATCCTTGCAGTCACGGGCGCTCGCCGGCGTCGCGAACGGGACCTACGTCTTCTGTCTGCCGGGCTCTTCGGGGGCCTGCCGGACCGGTTGGGATGCACTGATCAAGCAGCAGCTGGACTACCGCACCCGGCCCTGCAATCTGGTCGAGCTGATGCCGCGGCTGCTGGAGCGATAGGATCAGGATGGGACAAATCGACCATGACGCCGACATGCCTGCGTCATTTTGGCCCCACGCCATGCCCCGGCACGTCGCCCACCGCGCGCGTCAGCACCGGGGTACGGTTCTTGCTTCGCCCATGAAATGGGCGCATTCGCGCACAGGAGAGGCCGCATGAGCGACCGCGCACACGAGCCACTTCCCGACAAGCTCGTCGACCGCTTCGGTCGGCACGTGAGCTACGTCCGCATGTCGGTCACCGACCGCTGCGATTTCCGCTGCGTCTACTGCATGGGCGAGGACATGCAGTTCATGCCGCGCAATCAGCTGCTGACGCTGGAAGAGATCGCCGAGCTCGGTGCCGCCTTCACCGAACTCGGCGTCACCAAGCTGCGCATCACCGGCGGCGAGCCGCTGGTGCGGCGCGACGTGATCTGGCTGTTTCGCGCGCTCGGCCAGCTGCCGGGGCTGCGCGACCTGACCATCACCACCAACGCCTCGCAGCTCGAGCGCTGGGCGGTGCCGTTGCGCGAGGCGGGCGTGACCCGCGTGAACATCAGCCTCGACAGCCTCGACCCGGAGCGCTTCGCGCGCATCACGCGCGTGGGGAATCTGGAGAAGGTCATGCGCGGCATCGACGCCGCCCTGGCTGCGGGCTTCGAGCGGATCAAGCTCAACAGCGTGGTGCTGAAGAACCGCAACCATGACGAGACGGCGGCGCTGGTGCGCTTCGCCGTGGAGCGGGGCATCGACATCAGCTTCATCGAGGAAATGCCGCTCGGCATCATCGAAGAGCACGACCGCGCCGAGGCCTATTACTCCAGCGATTTGATCCTGCGCGACCTCTCGGAGCACTTCGAGCTGCTCGCCACCACCGAGAGCACCGGCGGCCCCTCGCGCTATTACCGGGTCGTGGGCACCTCCAGCCGCGTGGGCTTCATTTCGCCCCACAGCCACAACTTCTGCGCCAGCTGCAACCGCGTGCGGGTGACCACCGAGGGCCGCCTGCTGCTGTGCCTCGGCCAGGAGCACTCGATGGACCTCAAGCGTGTGTTGCGCGCCCATCCCGGCGATCGGCAGGCCCTCAAGCGCGCCATGGTCGATGCCATGGCGATCAAGCCCAAGGGCCACGATTTCAACCTGGACACCCAGCCCATCATCATGCGGCACATGAATTTCACCGGAGGGTAGAATGGACGAGGTCAGCCGGCAGGAACGCTATCGACCGCAAATGACCCGGGCCGGCCTCGCCCCCTGCCATTCCGCCCGCGTGGTCGACGAATTCGGCGCGCCCGCCGAGACCTTCATCGCCGGCGAGCGCCCGTTGACGCTGTACGTGGACAAACGCGAAGTCGTGACCCTCATGACCCTCGGCACCCACCCGGAGCTGCTCGCCATCGGCTACCTGCGCAATCAGGGCTTTGTCGAGCGCATCGAGGATATCGTCGCCGTCCAGGTGGACTGGGACAGCGACTCCATCGCGGTGGTCACGCGCCGCGGCGTCGCCGGACTGGACGAAAAGCTCGCGCGCCGCACCGTCACCACCGGCTGCGGTCAGGGGACGGTCTTCGGCCGCATCATGGATGAGCTCGAACACCTGCAGCTGCCCGCGGTTGGGCTGCGCCAGTCCGATCTCTACGCCGTGTTGAGGAGCCTCAGCGAGCACAACGAGGTCTATCGCCAGGCCGGCGCCGTCCACGGCTGCGCCCTGTGCGCGGGCGAGCAGATCCGCATCTTCGTGGAAGACGTCGGCCGCCACAACGCCGTGGACGCCATCGCCGGGCACATGTGGCTCGAGGACATCCCCGGCCACGACAAGCTCTTCTACACCACCGGGCGGCTGACCTCCGAAATGGTGATCAAGGTGGCGCAGATGGGCATCCCGGTGTTGCTCTCGCGCTCGGGCGTGACCCAGATGGGCCTGGAGCTCGCGCGCCAGGTCGGCGTAACCATGATCGCGCGCGCCAAGGGCCAGCACTTTCTGGTCTTCAACGGCGCCGAGCGGATCGAGTTCGACGCCCCGCCCCCCGCGCGTGCCACGCACTCCCGGCGGGCCGGCAACGGAAGGGCCGCAGCGCGGTGAGCACCCCGCTGCCCTACCGTCCGCCGCGCCGGCAGGAGCCCGACGCCCCCGCCTCCGGGGCGCCCGGCTTCATGAGCGTGAAGCAGATCGCCGAGTATCTGCACCTCAACGAAAAGAAGGTGTACACACTGGTGCGCGAGGGCAAGATCCCGGCCACCAAGGTCACCGGCAAATGGATGTTCCCGCGCGTGCTGGTGGACCGTTGGCTACTCGAGTCCAGCCACGGCGGGCTGCTCACCGATCGTCTGATCATCGCCGGCGGGGATGACCCCCTCCTCTACCATCTGGTGCTCACCGCGGCGGGCGAAGTCCAGAGCCGCGCCATGGTCAGCTACTCCCCAACGGGGACGCAGCTCGGGCTCGGACTGCTCGCCGGGCTGCGCGCCGACGCCGTGGGACTACATTGGGGCCCCGAGGGCGAGAGTCGCTTGCGTCACCCGGCCCTGTTGCAGCAGTACAGCGCCCACCACAACTGGGTGCTGGTGCGCGCCTTTCGCCGTGAGCAGGGCCTCATCGTGGCCCCGGAACTCGCGCAAGAGCACGGCGAACTCGGCGCACTGCTGGGGACGAAGCGACGCTGGGCCGCGCGCCAGCGCGGCTCGGGAACGCGCCGCTTCCTGCAGGAGCTGCTCGCCCGTGAGGGGCTCAGCGACGATGATCTGGATGTCGCCCACCAGGCGCTCTCCGAACGCGAAGCCGCCTCGTTGGTGGCACGCGGCGACGTGGACATCGCCCCCGGCGTGCGCGCCAGCGCCACTGAGTTCGGACTCGGCTTCATCAGCTTCGGCTGGGAGGCCTACGACTTCGCCCTGGCGCGCGGCGTGTACTTCCGCACCCTTTTCCAGCACCTGCTCGATGCCTTGCGCTCCCCCGAGGCGGCCCGCCTGGCCGCCCGCCTCGGCGGCTACGACCTGCAAGCCTGCGGCGAGCTCATCTGGGGCATGGACTGAACACCTCGACCATGAAGCTGCTACGCGCCATCCAACTCGATGCTTCCGACCGCCACGTCTACGAGCAGGCGGCCACCCCCGGTGAATGGGTCATCCCGGCGAGCTTCGTCTGGTGGGATCTCGAGCCCCGCAGCCTGCGGGGCAAGGCGCGTCAAGCCTTCGCCACTGGGTTCTTGGGGACCGAGAGCTTCGGCTGGACCAGCTTGACGATGATCGCCGATGCCAGCGAAGCGGACTGCCGCCGCGTCATCGAGCGCCTCGCCGCTCACCTGGAGCGGCACTACGGCGCCCCCGACACGGCCGCCGCCCGCGCCGTCGCCGAGCAGGAACTCGAGTTCGCCAACAGCCTCTGCGAGCACCCCGTGAACACCCTCATCGCCGTGCAACGCGAGCTGACCGAGGACGGCATCGCAGAGAGCTTCCGCGTGGTCCAGCCGCCGAGCGGCGCCGAACACCAGGGTGTGCGCCTCTGGGGCGCCGTCGGCGACTGAGGGCGCGTCCTTCCACGGCCGCTCCCTCCAGCCCGGCAACGCCCGGGCTGCTCCTCATTTACATTCGAGAAGAACGTAATACCCAGTTGTTTTACGACACTTTTACGGGCACTAAAAGACGGCGTCCTAAGGGATCACCCTGATGCCGCTCTGGGAACTGCCTGATACCGCGTCGCGCGCCGGCTCGGTATACAGACACATACCGCAGGACGATCGCGGTGCGGCAGCGGGAGGCTGCCGTCAGCAGAACACGAACGCTCGGCCCGGACGCCAAGGAGCACGCACGGCGCCCCGGGGCCCCCTGCAAGGAGACCACCAAATTGATGGAACACCGCTGGAACGAACGCAAATCGCTCGCTCTGGACGTACATATCTATCACCGGGGCGTCCCGGTGGCGCGTTGCCGCACCCGGGACCTGAGCCTGGACGGCATGCAGATCTGCGTGGGCCCGCTGGGCTTCTACAAGAACACACCGCTGGACGTGGAATTCACCACCGAGTACGAAGGGCGTCCGATGAAGCATCGCCTGGGCGCCTGTGTCGTGCACTGCACGCGCAACCGCCTCGGGCTGATGCTGCTGGAAGTCCCGCCGGAAGCCAAGCGCGCCCTGCGGCGCGCGCTGACCGGCGCGACTACCGCATCGCGCCCGCCGATGGCGGCTGCCGCGGCGGCCAGCCCCCGACCGCCCGTCACCACCGTCTGAGCACCAACTTTCGTCGCCTGCCCAGCTCTACCCAGGGCATTTTCCCCTCCCCGCCACTCGCGGGGATTTTTTTTGCCTGCCCCGGCGGGCCATGCCCCCTGCGGCTGCGGACTACGCCTCCGCCAACATGTGCCGAATCGCCGGCAAGGTACGGTGCACCGCCTCACGCCCTTCGCGGATCGCTTCCGCGGCACGATCGAACTCGAGCAGCCCGATATGGGCCATTCTCGGGACGATGACGACGTCGGGCGGGTCGCCGGCCATTCGGCTGCGCGTGATCCGGTCCTGCATGATGTTCAGCGCCCCGGCGATCACGTCGAACATCCCGGTTCGCTCCTCGGGCTGCTCCTCGGGCCAGAGCTGCGCCACCAGCGAGGCCGCCCGCTCCCGCAGCTCACTGACCGACTCACGGAACCCGCTGACACGCGCCTCCTCCTTCAGCAGGCGCGCCTCGTCGATGGGCACCACGGCACGCCGGCTGCGGCGCCCGACGATGTCCGAATTCAGGTTGATGGCGATCACGGTGTCCGCCCCCAGGGCGCGGCAGACGGATACGGGGACGGGATTGACCAGGCCGCCGTCCACCAGCCATTCCCCGCCGTGGCGCGCCGGCGTCAACAGGCCCGGCAGAGCCAGGGAGGCGCGCACCGCCTCCACCAGCGGACCGTCCTGGAACCACAGCTCCCGGCCGGTGCGCAGTTCCGTGGCCACGCAGGCGAACTGCACCGGCAGCTCCTCGATGCGCGCGTCCTCGACCTGACGGCGCAGCTGCTCCATGAGCCGCTCGCCATGGATAAGGCCCCCGCCGGTGACGCGGAAATCCATATAGCGCAGGATGTCCAGACGCGTGAGCGCACGCACCCACGCCTCGAACTCGGCCAGGCGCCCGCAGGCGATCGCGGCACCGACCAGCGCCCCGATCGACGTCCCGCAGACCACGTCGGGCGCCACCCCTGCCTCGGTAAGCGCGTGCACCGCCCCGATGTGGGCCCACCCTCGCGCAGCGCCGCTGCCCAGGGCGAGGCCGATTCGCGGTCGACTCATTCTTTCCCCCGGCGCTCCGGCCGGAACGGCGGGAGCGATTGCATATGAATCGGGCTGACTATACTTGATAGCGTTTCTGTACGCATGCCAATCAGCGGGCAAAGGAGGGGACAATGCTATCCATGCTTCCCGACGCCATCATGCACGAACGCGAGGCGATGCTCGCCTCGACGCTCGAGCTTCTCAAGGCCGAAGGCTTCGAGGCACTTCATGCGCACGACCTGCGAGGGGTACCCCGATCCGCAAGAAGGGCTGGTGCATGTCATCAATGCGCCGGTGCATCCGGACGTGACCGCCACGCGCACCGGCGACACCGGCCCCCTTACCGCCTTCGTCGAGGTGAGCACGGCCCTGAGCGACGATAACGTTGGCCGCCGCTGGCAATATCTGTGGTCGTGGACCCACGACCACGATGGCGAGATGATGGTCTTCGTACACCCCGAGGATCGCGACCGCGCTCTGGCCATTGCCCGGCACTGGCGTATCGACCCGGGCTGCATCCGCAGCCTGGCGCGGCACTGAGTGTTCTTCGGCCGCATCTTTTGCTGCTCCGCACGATGACGAAACGGGAGCGCCGCTCCCGTTTTCTATGCCAGTAGCAGGCGGCCCTCACAGGACGACCTCGAATATGCCCGAACACCGACTGGCCGTATGGCCGGGAAGGCCATACCCGCTCGGCGCGCGCTGGGACGGCGAAGGCGTCAACTTCGCCATCTTCTCGGAGAATGCCGAGAAGGTGGAATTGTGCCTGTTCGACTCAAAAGGACGCCGCGAACTGCACCGCATCACCATGCCCGAGCAAACGGATCAGGTGTGGCACTGTTATCTGCCCCAGGCGCGGCCGGGGCAGCTCTATGGGTATCGCGTGTACGGCCCCTATCAGCCGCAGGAGGGACATCGGTTCAACCCGAGCAAGCTCCTTCTCGATCCCTACGCCAACGCCATCCAGCGCGGGCTGCGCTGGAGCGATGCCCTGTTCGGCTATCGCGTTGACGCCAAGATAAAGGACCTGCACCCGGACCGGCGCAACAGCGCCGCGGCCATGCCGAAATGCAAGGTGATCGACCCGGCCTTCACCTGGGGCAACGACCGGCCGCCGGGCACCCCGTGGCACGAAACGGTGATCTACGAGCTCCACGTCAAGGGCTTCACCGAGCAGAACCAGGACATTGCGCCGCCGCTGCGCGGCACCTATGCCGGGCTCGCCAGCGCTCCGGCCATCGAGCACCTCAAGCGGCTGGGCGTTACGGCCGTCGAGTTGATGCCGGTGCATGCCTTCATCGACGACCGCCATCTTGTCGAGAAAGGGCTGCATAACTACTGGGGCTACAACTCCATCGGCTATCTCGCCCCCGACGTGCGCTACTCCTCCAGCGGCAAGGTCGCCGAGTTCAAGACCATGGTCAAGACGCTGCATTCGCACGGCATCGAAGTCATCCTCGACGTGGTCTACAACCATACGGCGGAAGGCAATCACCTGGGCCCCACACTGTCGTTTCGCGGCATCGACAACGCCGCGTACTACCGGCTCGTGCCTGACGACAAACGCTACTACATGGACTACACCGGCTGTGGCAACACGCTGAACATGATGCACCCGCGCGTGCTGCAGCTGATCATGGACAGCTTGCGTTACTGGGTCGAGGAAATGCACGTGGACGGCTTTCGCTTCGACCTGGCCGCCGCCCTCGCCCGGGAACTGCACGAGGTCAATCGGCTCAGCGCCTTCTTCGACATCATCCACCAGGACCCGGTGCTCTCGCAGGTGAAGCTGATTGCCGAGCCCTGGGACCTGGGCGAAGGCGGTTACCAGGTGGGCAATTTCCCGGTCGGCTGGACGGAATGGAACGGCAAGTACCGCGATACCGTCAGGGCCTACTGGAAGGGCGAAGGCGGCCGCATCGGGGAACTCGCCTATCGGCTCACCGGCTCAAGCGATCTCTACGAAACCAGCGGGCGCCGGCCCTACGCGAGTATCAACTTCGTGACCGCCCACGACGGTTTTACGCTTCAGGACCTGGTGAGCTACAACGAGAAGCACAACGAGGCAAACGGCGAAGACAACCGCGACGGTGCCGACGACAATCTCAGCTGGAACTGCGGCGTCGAAGGGCCCACCGACGATCCCGAGGTCACCGCGCTGCGTGAGCGACAAAAGCGCAACTTCCTCGCCACGCTCTTTCTGTCCCAAGGCGTGCCGATGCTGGTGATGGGCGATGAAATGGGCCGCAGCCAGCATGGCAATAACAACGCCTATTGCCAGGACAATCCGATCAGCTGGCTGAATTGGGAGATCGCACCGCCCGACGAGGAGCTGCTCGCCTTCGTGCGCCGGCTGATCAGTCTGCGCCACCAGCATCCGGTCCTGCAGCGCCGACATTTTTTCCAGGGCCGTTCGATAAAGGGCGCCCACGTCAAGGACATTGTCTGGCTCACCCCCGAAGGCACCGAGATGAGCGATGAGCAGTGGGATCAGGACTTCGCCCGCTCGCTCGGCATGCACTTCTCGGGAGAGGCCCTGGACGAACGCGACCAGCGGGGGCAACGCCTGACCGATGGGAACTTCGTGCTGCTCATCAACGCCCACCACGAGGAGATCCCCTTCACGCTGCCGGATGTACATCCGGGGACCGACTGGCGCGTGCTGATTGACACCTATTATCGGGCCGGCCAAGAACCGGTGGCGCCCTTTCAGGGCCTGCAGAACTATCCTCTGCAGGGGCGCTCACTCGTGTTGCTGACCGAAGCCGAGCCGCCGACCGGAGAGGTCTATGAACACGCGACGGCATGACATGCCCTTTGGCGCCGCCGTCCTCGAGGACGGTCGGGTGCGCTTCCGACTGTGGGCGCCCGGGGCCAAGCGCGTGGAGCTGACACTGCGGGGCCCCGCGCCGGAGTCCACACTGGAGTCCACCCTGGAGATGGCGGTGGAGGCGGAGGGCTGGTTCGGGCTCACCACAGCGGCCGCGGCGGCCGGTACCCGTTACCAGTTCCGCATCGACGGTGACCTGCACGTGCCCGACCCTGCCTCCCGCTTCCAGCCGCAGGACGTGCACGGGGCCAGCCAGGTCGTCGATCCGCGGCGCTTCGCGTGGCAGGACTCGGCGTGGCCGGGACGGCCCTGGGAGGAGGCTGTCATTTACGAACTGCACGTGGGCACCTTCAGCCCCGAGGGGACCTTTGCGGGCCTCACGCAACGTCTTGATGCCCTGCGCGAGCTCGGCGTCACGGCCGTCGAGCTGATGCCGCTCGCGGATTTTCCGGGTGCGCGCAACTGGGGCTACGACGGCGTCCTGCCCTTCGCCCCGGACAGCCGCTACGGCTCCCCCGAGCAGCTCAAGGAGCTGGTCCAGGCGGCGCACGCCAGGGGGCTGATGGTCTTCCTCGACGTGGTCTATAACCATTTCGGTCCGGAAGGGAATTACCTGCACGTCTATGCCCCGCAATTTTTCACCGAACACCACCACACCCCCTGGGGCGCCGCCATCAACTTCGATGACCGCCACAGCGAGACGGTGCGCCGGTTCTTCATCCACAACGCGCTGTACTGGATCGAGGAATACGGCTTCGACGGGCTGCGTCTTGACGCGGTGCACGCCATCGCCGACGATTCCTCGCCGGACATCCTGCAGGATCTCGCCACGGCCGTGCGCGAGGGTCCCGGGCGCGAGCGCCATGTCCATCTGGTGCTGGAAAATGACGACAACGCCGCCCACTATCTCCAGCGACAACCCGACGGGCATCCGCGCTGGTACGTCGCGCAGTGGAACGATGACATCCATCACGCCCTGCACGTCGCGACGACCGGACAGACCAGCGGCTATTACGCGGATTACGCGAACGCGCCGATCGCACAACTGGCGCGCTGTCTCACCGAGGGTTTCGCCTACCAGGGCGAACCCTCGCCGTTTCGCGATGGCGCGCCTCGGGGCGAACCGAGCGCGGGACTGCCCGCGAGCGCGTTCGTCAATTTCATCCAGAACCACGATCAGGTCGGCAACCGTGCCTTGGGCGAGCGCCTGGGGGCACTCACCTCCCCTGAAGCGCTGCGCGCCGCCACCGCACTCGTGCTGCTCGCCCCCTCCCCGCCCCTGCTCTTCATGGGTCAGGAATGGGGCGCGGATGAGCCGTTTCTGTTCTTCTGCGCCTTTGGCGAGGATCTCGCCGGAAAGGTCACCGAGGGGCGGCGTCGGGAGTTCGAAAAATTCCCGGAGTTCACCGCACCCCAGGCCCGCGAGCGCATCCCCGACCCCAACGCGCTGGACACCTTCGAGCGCTCGCGGCTGGACTGGCCGGCGCGCACGCGCCCGCCGCATGCGGCGTGGCTCGCGTTCCACCGCGAACTGCTGCAGGTGCGCCACGAGCACGTAATTCCGACGGTGAAGCAGGCGCCGCAGGGCAGCGCCGAGGCACGGCTGCTCGCCCCGCGGGCACTGCACGCATCCTGGGCTTACGGGCAGGCGACGCTGCACCTGCTCGCCAACCTCGGCGATACACCCGCCAAGGCCGCACCGCCTGGCGTACCGCGCTACGCCACCGGCAACCACGTCGCCGATGCGCTGGGGCAAGGGACGCTGCCTGCCTGGTCGGTGGCCTTCTTCCGGAGCTGACCCATGCCTGGCGAACGGTCCCAAACCCCGGCGCGCACCCCGCCGCAGCCCGGCGAGGTGCCGGATTCGACCTACCGCATTCAACTCAATGCGCAGTTCGACTTCGCCGCCGCGGCAGAGTTGGCTCCCTACCTGCGGGAACTGGGCATCAGTCACTGCTACGCCTCGCCCTATCTGAAGGCGCGCCCGGGGAGCACGCACGGTTATGACATCATCGATCACAATGCCTTGAACCCCGAGCTCGGCAACGAAGCGCAGTATCGACGATGGACCGAGGCCCTGGCGCGCCATGGATTGGGTCAGATCCTCGATTTTGTGCCCAATCACATGGGCGTGATGGGGGGCGACAACCAGTGGTGGCTGGACGTGCTCGAGAACGGCCCGGCCTCCGCCCATGCCGCCTACTTCGATATCGACTGGACACCGCTCAAGCCTGAGCTGCGTCACAAGCTCCTGATCCCGGTGCTCGGCGATCATTACGGCGCGATCCTGGAGAGCGGCGAGCTGCGACTGGCCTTTGACCCGGAGACGGGCAGCTTCCATGCCGCCTACTACGAGCACCGCTTTCCCATCGACCCGCGCGAGTATGCGGGCATCCTCGCGCATCGCCTCCCCGAGCTCGAGAACGCCCTGGCGCCCGATGACCGCACGCTGCTCGAGTACAAGAGTCTGATCACCGCCTTCGAGCACCTGCCGCCCCGCGATACCGCCGACGAAGCCCAGCGCGAGGAACGCCAGCGCGACAAGGAGATCCACAAGCGGCGCCTCGGCGAGCTCTACCGCAGCGCCCGGCCCGTGGCCGAAGCGATCGACGCGACGGTGGCCGATCACAACGGCCAGCCAGGCGACACGGACGGCTTCGCGTTGCTACACCGTCTGCTGGAAGGCCAGGCCTATCGCCTCGCCTACTGGCAGACCGCCTCGGACGAAATCAACTACCGCCGTTTCTTCGATATCAACGACCTGGCCGGCATCCGTATGGAAAACCCGCAGGTCTTTGAGGCAACACACCGGCTCGTCCTGGAGCTGATCGCCGCCGGGCGGGTGCACGGGCTGCGGCTCGATCACCCCGACGGCCTCTACGATCCGGCCGCATACTTTTACCGCCTGCGTGCGCGCATGGCCGAGGCGACGAGCGGTGGGCGGGCCTATCTGGTGGTGGAAAAGATCCTGGCCAGCCATGAACACCTGCGCCAGGAATGGAGCGTGGACGGCACCACCGGCTATGAAACGGCGAACTTGATCAACGGGCTGTTCATCGATCCGCGCGGGGAACGTCCGTTGGACCGCATTTACCGGCGCTTCGGCGGCGAGCGCCGCGGTTTCGACGAGATCCTCTACGAGTGCAAGCGCCGTGTGATGGAAACGTCGCTGGGCAGCGAGCTCAACGTGCTGGCCAACCAGATCAACCGCATCTCCGAATCGGATCCGAAGACACGCGACTACACCCTCAGCGCCCTGCGCAACGCGCTGCTGGAGGTGGTTGCCGCCTTTCCCGTGTACCGCACCTACATCACCAGCGACAGCGTCACGGACGAGGACACGCGCTACGTGGACTGGGCCGTGGCACAGGCGAAGAAGCGCAGCACCGATATCGAGACGAGCATCTTCGACTTTGT
The DNA here is from genome assembly GCA_963779865.1 of uncultured Gammaproteobacteria bacterium. Classification (GTDB taxonomy): domain Bacteria; phylum Pseudomonadota; class Gammaproteobacteria; order CAVZZX01; family CAVZZX01; genus CAVZZX01. The sequence continues at coordinate 720,521 of CAVZZX010000003.1, forward strand.
GCACGATGTGCTGCTGCTGAGGGCGCCCGCACGCACCCCGGCCTCCTGGGTGCGCTTCGCCATGCGCTTCCAGCAATACACCGCGCCGGTCATGGCAAAGGGCCTGGAGGACACGGCCTTTTACGTCTACAACCGCCTCGTGTCGCTCAACGAGGTCGGCGGCGACCCACGCCGCTTCAACGCCACGCTCGGTGCATTCCATCACCTCAACCAGGAGCGCGCCCAGCACTGGCCCCATACGCTGATCTCCAGCACCACGCACGACACCAAGCGCAGCGAGGACGTACGCGCGCGCATCGACGTCATCTCAGAGCTGGCGGCGCAGTGGCAGACGCTGCTGGTGCGCTGGTCTCGGCTCAATCGTTCCAAGAAAATGCAGCTGAACGGAATGCCGGCGCCGAGCCGCGGCGATGAATACCTGCTCTACCAGACGCTGCTCGGCGCCTGGCCGCTCGACCCGCAAGAGCGCCCGGGGCTCGCCGAGCGCATCCGCGCCTACATGTTGAAGGCCGCCAGGGAGGCGAAAGTGAACACCTCCTGGATCAATCCCAACCCGGAATACGAAGAGGCCCTCGGGCGCTTCGTCGATGCCCTCATCGATCCCGGCGAGCACAACCTGTTCCTCGACGCCTTTGTGCCCTTCCAGGAGCGTATCGCCCGCGTCGGGATCTACAACAGCCTCTCCCAGTGCTTGCTCAAGCTGACCTCACCGGGGGTGCCGGACATCTACCAGGGGAACGAACTTTGGGACCTGAGCCTGGTGGACCCGGACAACCGCCGCCCCGTCGACTATGCACGCCGCCGGCGCGAGCTGAAGGCGCTGCAGGAGACCTTCGCGGCCGGTCCCCACCCGGCGGCGGCGCGGGCCCTTCTCGATCATCCGCAGGACGGGCGGGTGAAGCTGTATCTGACGTGGCGGGCGCTGACCCTGCGCCGGGCGCATCGGGCGCTGTTCCTGGAGGGGGACTACATCCCGCTCGGGGTCACCGGCAGCCATGGCGAGCAGATCTGTGCCTACGCGCGCAGCCGCGCCGGCGCCCGGGTGCTCGTGCTCGTGCCGCGCCTGATTGCCCACCTGCTGGCCGCCGCCGACCCGCCGCTGGGCGCGATCTGGGCCGACACGCAGCTCGTGCTGCCCGCAGACTGGGGCGACTGCACGTGGCGCAACGTGTTCACCGGCGAGGCGCTGCAGGCGCGCAAGGACGGGGACGAGGCGCACCTGCCCATCCGCGAGATCCTGGTCCATTTCCCGCTCGCCCTGCTGGAGGCGGACGGGTCCGCCTGAGGTGCGCTAGAGCACCGAGAAGACGCTGCGCCGCAGGGACTCCTCGGCCAGGAGGAACATCGCGGCGTTCCAGGACTGGCCCGGCATCCCTGAGGGCGCGCCGGTCATGGCGTGGAACCACTCATTGAACTGCCAGCCGTTGGCGCGGTTGGCCCGCGCCAGCGCGCCGAGCGCCTCACTGGCCTCTTCGCTGCGGCCCAGCATACTCAAGACCAGGACCAGAAATCCCCCCACGAAGGGCCAGCAGCCGCCGTTGTGGTACTGCCAGGCATAGTTCTGGCGATGGCGCGCCATGTAGTCGCGCCAGAGGGGGTCCTCGGGCTCGATCGGCGCGGTGACCACGCGCACCGGATAGGGCTTCATGACGTCCGCCGCCTGCAAGCTCCGCAGGATGCGATTGGTATGCCGGTCGTCGGCAAGGCCGAACAGTATGGCGAGCAGATTGCCGAACACGTCGCCCTCTTCACCCCAAAAGGAGAAATTCACGAAAGAGAGATACAACTCGCGGTTCTCCGCCCGGTTGCGCACGTAGTGCCCGAGCAATCGCAGACGCCGGTATTCGGGCACCTCATTGGAAAAGGGATAGAACAGGTGCTCGAAGTGATACCGGGTCGCATCCTGATGCGGCAACTCGTAGTCGCGCTTGACGCGATACCACAGGGCGTTGGTGTACAGGACGAAACCCGAACGCGGCATGATGTCCGCCCAATCGCTGGCCTCGTTCTGCTGCAGGAGCTTCAGCCGCGGATGCTCCTGACAGTGCAGCCAGGTCAAGGCCCGCGACACGGCCTCCTCGAGCTGTCCCTCGAAGCGGGCGTCGGGGGCATGCTCCGCGACAAAGCGCACGGCGATCAGCCACCACAGCGTGGCGTCGATGCAGCCCAGGTACCAAAAATCGGAATCGGCGACCGCGGGGTCGACGTATTTGGGTATCTGGCCGTTATCCGCCTGGTGCCGTGCCAGGGTGAGCAGGCTGCGACGTGCCCCCTCGATCAGCTCGGCATCGCCCGACAGCACCATGCCCAACGCACAGATCGCCGCATCGCGCCCGAAGATCCGCGTGTAGCGGCGTACCTCGGCCGCTTCGGTGGCGCTGGCGGCCATGATGCCGTCGGCGGTGAGGTTCTCATGCAGCAGACGCAAGGATTCGCTGCGGCCCTGCCCGATCAGGGCATCACGCTCATTGGACATGCGATGGCTCCGGAAATGCTGCGGGGTCAACCCCGGTGCGGCGACGCCCCGGCGTGGCTCTAATTGAGCTTGCCCTTGTCCACCGGGGGCGGGGGCAGCGGCAGCGCCGCGATGTCGTGCTCGCGGAGGGTCTGCACCTCCTGGGCGGTGGCCACCCCGCGAATGTTGCGCTGCGGCGCCTCGCCGTAGTGGATGCGCTGAGCCTCGCGCGCAAAGCGCGTGCCGACGTCCTCGTAGTTGCCGTCGACGTGCTTGTGCAGCTTGCGCAGCAACTCTGCCGAGCGCTGCTGGAGACGGGCCGCTTCCTGCATGTCGCGGCCGATCTCCGCACCTGCCCGCCCGCTGATGAAGGCGGCGCTCGGCACCTTTCGCACCGACTCCGAGCCGCACACGGGGCAGCTCAGGCGCCCCTGCTCGTGCTGGCGCGTGTAGTCAGCCGCGTTGTCGAACCAGCCCTCGAACCGGTGTTCGGCATCGCAGACCAAGTCGTAGATGATCATGGCAGAAGACGCATCGGCTTGTTCAGAAGCTCGCATTATACGGCCCCGCCGGGGGCGCCGTAAGCCCGCTCGGCTTCCCCGCCCAGCCCTCTGCGGGCGCGCGGGGAGCCCCCATTCCCGGCGAATGCTATGCTTTTCTAATACCCCCACCGGGGGAACGGCGTCCACGCGTGCCCGTGCGGTTGTTTACGACGGGCCTGTCATATATAAAAGAAAGGGTGGCAATCCCCTATTCCCGTCATTGGATTCGGATGCGCGTCGCACTCTTCGTCACTTGCCTCGTCGACCTCTTCCGGCCCTCGGTTGGCTTCGCCACGGTGAAGCTGTTGGAGCGGGCCGGATGCACCGTCGAGGTGCCCGAGGTCCAGACGTGCTGCGGCCAACCGGCGTACAACAACGGCGATGAAGACACCGCGCGCGAGATCGCCAAGCAGGTGATCGTCGCCTTTGCCGACTACCCGCACGTGGTCGTCCCGTCGGGCTCTTGCGGCGGCATGCTCAAGCGCCACTACCCGCGCCTGCTCGAGGACGATCCCGAGTGGGGACCCAAGGCCCGTGCCCTCGCCGAGCGTACGCACGAGCTCACCGCTTTTCTGGCCGATGTGCTCGGTGTCACCGAGCTGGGCGCCCGCTTCCGGGGCACGGTCACCTATCACGACTCCTGCTCGTCCCTGCGCGAAATGGGCGTACACGAACAGCCGCGGCGGCTGCTGCAGCAGGTGGCCGGGCTGCAGGTGGCCGAGCTCGAGGGTAGCGAAGTGTGCTGTGGCTTTGGCGGCACCTTCTGCGTGAAGTATCCCGAGATCTCCGAGCGCATGGTCAGCGACAAGGCCAAGGCCGCGCGCGCGACCGGCGCCCAAACCCTGCTCGCGGCCGATCTCGGCTGCCTGCTGAATATCGCCGGGCGGCTGCGCCGCGAGGGCGGCGAACCCCTGCGCGTCTTCCACATCGCCGAACTGCTCGCCGGCGAGACCGACCGCCCCGCCATCGGCGAAGGAGAAGGCTGATGCAGGCGACCAGCCACGCCTTCAAGGACAATGCGCGCCGCGCCCTGGTCGACGAACGCCTGCAGCGCGCCCTGCACCACATCGGCGAGGGGTTCATCGCCAAGCGGCAGCGTGCGGTGGATGCTCTGCCCGAGTTCGAGGCGCTGCGCACAGCGGCCCGGGAGGTCAAAGATCACACCCTCACCCACCTGGACCGCTACCTGGAGCACTTCGAGCAGCAGGTCCACGCCCGCGGTGGACAGGTGCATTGGGCCAGCACCCCCGCCGAGGCCCGCGAGCACGTACTGCGCATCTGTCGGGACGCCGAGGCGCGGCTGGTTGCCAAGGGCAAGTCGATGGTGGGCGAGGAGATCGACCTCAACGAGGCCCTGATCGCCGCCGGGCTGCAGACCGTGGAGACCGATCTCGGCGAGTACATCATCCAGCTTGCCAAGGAACCACCCAGCCACATCATCGCGCCGGCGATCCACAAGACGCGCGGCGACATCGCCGAGCTGTTTCGCGAGCATCACCGCCGCTACGGGTTCGACACCGCCCTCGAGACGCCGCGCGAGATCGTCGACGAGGCGCGCAAGGTCCTGCGCGAAACCTTCATCAACGCCGACGTGGGCATCACCGGCGCAAACTTTCTGGTCGCGGAAACCGGCTCCAGCGTGCTTGTCACCAACGAGGGCAACGGCGATCTCAGCGCCACCCTGCCGCGCGTGCACATCGTGCTCGCCAGCATCGAGAAGCTCGTCCCCACCCTCGAGGACACCCAGGTGCTGCTGCGACTGCTCACGCGCAGCGCCACCGGCCAGGCCATCACCGCCTACACCACCTGGCACACCGGCCCGCGGCGCGCCGACGACCCCGATGGACCGGACGCCTACCACGTCGTGCTCCTGGACAATGGCCGCAGCCGCATGCTGGGGGACGAGTTTCGCGAGATGCTGCGCTGCATCCGCTGCGGGGCCTGCCTCAATCACTGCCCCGTCTACGGCGCGGTGGGCGGCCATGCATACGGCTGGGTGTACCCCGGGCCGATGGGGTCCGTGCTCACCCCCTTGATGCGCGGGCTCGGCGAAGCCGGGCAACTGCCGAACGCCTCCACGCTGTGCGGGCGCTGTGAAGAGGTCTGCCCCATGTCGATCCCGCTCCCGGCGCTGCTGCGCCAGCTGCGGGTGCGACAACACCGGGCGCACCTGGACGGCCGCGGTTCGCGGGCCGGGCTGGCCCTGTGGGGGTTTCTGGCCAAACGTCCGCGCCTCTACCATCCGCTCTCCCGGCTGGGCATGCGCCTGCTCGGGCTGTTTGGGCGGCGGCGCGGCGTCTTCCGGCGCATGCCGCTGGCCGGCGGCTGGACGGCGGCCCGGGATCTGCCTGCGCCGCAGGGGGAAACCTTCCATCAGGCCTGGAAGCGATCGACCAAGGGGAAGAGACATGGCTGACGGGCGCAGCGTCGTGCTCGGCGCCGTACACACCGCCCTGGGCGGCGCGTCCGCGCGGGCTCCGGTCGAAAAGCGGCTGCGGCGAGCGCAACCCGGCCCCCTGCCCCGCCTCGACGGCAGCGCACTGCAGCCGGGCTTCTGCGAGCGCTGGGAAGCCGCCGCGGGGACCTTCGAACTCATCCCCGAATCGGCCATTGCGCCAGCCGTCGTGGACTATCTCACCCGGCACGAGCTCCCCGCGGTGGGGCCGGCCATGGCCGACCATCCGCTCCTGCGGCGTCAGCCCTGGCCCCCGCGCCTGGAGCCGGTGTATCGCAGCGCCCGGCCCGAGGATCAGGTCGCCGTCATGGTGGCCTACGCCGGTATCGCCGAAACAGGTTCTCTCGTCTTTCTGGCCGGCCCACAAAGCCCGACCAGCCTCAACTTCCTGCCCGATCACCTGATCTGCGTGCTGCCTGCGGGGCGGCTTCTCGAGCATCCCGAAGCCCTCTGGCGGGAGCTCCGCGAACGCGACGGCGGCATGCCGCGCGCAGTCAATCTGGTGACCGGCCCGTCCCGCACGGCGGACGTGGAACAAAAACTGCAGCTCGGCGCACACGGCCCGCGCCGTGTGCATCTGTTGCTCGCAGGGCCCTGAGGCCGTGCCGCCTGTCGGCGGTGCGGCGTCATTAGCAGAGGAGAGAGTGTGATGAGTGATAACGGCAACAACGATACCAAGCGAACTTCCGCGCGCCGTTCATTCCTGAAGGGCGCCGCGGCGCTCGGCGGGGCGAGCGTGCTGGGGGCACCCTTCATCGGCAACGCCGAGGCCGCCCGCGGCCAGGTGTGGAAGGTCCAGTCGGTGTGGGACGCCGGCACCACCGGCTACAGCCTGTTCGAGGAGTGGGCCAACGGCTTCAAGGAGAAGTCCGGCGGGGAGCTCACCGTCAAGCCCTTTCCCGCCAAGTCCGTGGCCGCGGACAACAACGCCCTGTTCGAGGCGGTGCGCTCGGGCGTGCTCCAGGGCATGAACCCCTTCACGCTGTACTGGTCGGGCAAGATCCCCGCCTCGGTGTTCCTCTCCTCCTACCCGGCCGGCCCCGACCAGCCGGCGCAGTGGGACACCATGTATTACGGGCTGGGCATGCTGGACATGACCCGCGACATCTACAAGAAGTTCGGCCTGTTCTACGTCGGCCCCATCCAGCACGACGCCAACATCATCCACTCCAAGGAGCCGGTCAACTCGCTGGAGGACTTCAAGGGCATGAAGCTGCGCGTGCCCGGCGGCATGGTCGCCGAGGTGTTCCAGTCCATCGGCGCGAGCACGGTGAGCCTGCCCGGCTCGGACATCTTCCCGGCGCTGGAGAAGGGCACCATCGACGCGGCCGACTACGTGGGCCCGGCGGTGAACTGGGACCTGGGCTTCGCGCAGGTGACCAAGTACATCCTGTTCGGACCGCCGGGCACCATGTCCGTCTACCAGCCGGTGGACCTGATGGACCTGACGCTGAACATGGGCGCCTGGAAGCGCCTCTCACCGAAGATGCAGGCCTTCGTCGAGGAGCAGGTCAAGTCCTACAGCCTGCACCACTACGTCACCATCCAGAAGAAAAACGTCGAGGCCATGAAGAAGTTCAACAAGGCCGGCAACATCGTCTCGCGCCTCAGCCCGGAGGACGTGGCGACGTTCCGCCGCGCCGCCATTCCGGTGTGGTTCCGCTGGGCGAAGAAGAACCCGGACGCCACCCGGGTCTTCAAGCTCCAGCTCAGCTACATGGAGAACGAGATCATGGGCTACGTCGATCCCAAGGACGTGAAGAAATACAGCCTCTGAACGCCGCTCGCCTGCGGCCGGGACACCCCGGTCGCAGGCCTTTGCTGGACACGGCGGCAAGGGCGGCGATCCCGATGAACTCTCGAGCCACGAACGGCCGCCATGCGCGCCCGGCGCGCCCGGCACGCCCGGTGCCGGCGACCCGCCCGCGTTGCGAGAGTGGCTCGCTTCCCATGCCCCCGCCCCCTTTTCAGCGCCCCTGTCTCGTCCTCGACCACGGACGCCCGCGTCCTGTCCTGCAGCGCCGGAAACCGTACCGGCGCGCACGTTTCGAACCGAGCCGGCCGGGGGTTTTGCCCTTTCACGCCGAGCGTTCTCGGCCCCACTCTACAGACCCGCCTTCTCCGGCGCCGGCCGCGGCACGTGCGCCGGACGTGTGGGGCGCCAAGACGCTATGCTTGAGTGTATAAGCAGTTCATTTGCGCAGGAGGTTGCATCATGAGCGAGACGAGCGAGTGCCAGATCACCGGCCCGATGCGGCCCGGATACGAGGAGGTCCTGACTCCCGAGGCCATGCGCCTGATCGCGGAACTGACGCGGCTGGCTCGCCCGACGATTGATGACCTGCTCGCCCGCCGCCGTGAACGCCAGGCTCGGCTCGACGCCGGCGAGGACTACACCTTCCTGGGGGAGACCGCCGGGGTCCGCAACGGTGACTGGAAGGTCGCGCCCGTGCCCGCAGACCTGCAGGACCGCCGGGTCGAGATCACCGGTCCGGTGGATCGGAAGATGATCATCAACGCCCTGAACTCGGGCGCCAACTGCTTCATGGCGGATTTCGAGGATGCCACCTCGCCGACCTGGAGCAATATCGTCGAGGGACAGGCGAACCTGCGCGACGCGGTGCGCGGCGATATCGAGTACACCGATCCGCGCAGCGGCAAGCACTACGCGCTTGGCGAGAACCCCGCGACGCTGCTGGTACGTCCGCGCGGCTGGCACCTTCCCGAAGCCCACATCGAACTGGACGGGGCGCCCGTGCCGGGCGCGATCGTCGATTTCGCGCTGTACTTTTTCCACAACGCGAAAGCCTTGCTTGCCCGCGGCTCAGGGCCATATTTCTATCTGCCCAAGCTGGAAAGCCACCTCGAGGCGCGCCTATGGAACGCTGTGTTTCTCCGCGCCCAGGAGAGCGTCGGTATCCCGCAAGGCACCATCAAGGCGACGGTGCTCATCGAGACGCTGCCCGCCTCCTTCGAAATGGAGGAGATGTTGTACGAGCTACGCGAACACTCAGCCGGTCTGAACTGCGGCCGTTGGGACTACATCTTCAGCTACATCAAGAAGTTCCGTAATCGGGGCGACCGGATCCTGCCCGACCGCCACCAGGTCGGCATGACCGAGCCGTTCATGCGCGCCTACAGCCAACTGGTGATCAAGACCTGCCACCGCCGCGGCGCCCACGCGATGGGCGGCATGGCTGCCCAGATCCCAATCAAGGACGACCCCGAAGGCAACCGGCAGGCGTTGGAGAAGGTGCGTGCGGACAAGCTGCGCGAGGTCACCGACGGGCACGACGGCACCTGGGTGGCGCACCCGGCGCTCATCGCCGTGGCGCGCGAGGTCTTCGACGAGCATATGAAGGGGCCAAACCAGGTGCAGCGCCAACGCGAGGATGTCGAACCCGATGCCGCAGCCCTGCTGCAACACCCCGAGGGCAACCGCACCGAAGAGGGGCTGCGGGACAACGTGCGGGTGGGCATCCAGTACATCGAGGCCTGGCTGGAGGGCTATGGCGCCGTGCCGCTCTACCACCTGATGGAAGACGCGGCGACGGCGGAGATCGCGCGCGCCCAAGTCTGGCAGTGGCTCCACCACGGCGCGAAGATCGGCGGGACGCCGCTCACGCGGGAGCGCCTGAGCCAGGTCATCGGCGAAGAGATGGCACGGGTGCGCGAAGAGGTCGGCAAGGAACGCTTCAGCGGCGGCCATTTTCCGGCGGCTCGCGAGCTGTTCGAGAAAGTCGCCATGCAGGAGGATTTCCCCGACTTTCTCACGCTGCCCGCATACAAACGCCTGCTGCAGCTCGAACAAACGCGATGAAGCGAGGCGCCGCCGCGCCCCTGCGCCCGTGACGGCATTTCGACATGTGTTGATCCACCTGGAAGGATGGCCACCCATGGCCATCCTGTCCTTGGCGCTCGTGCTCACCGCACTGGTGGGCGTCGCCGACTACCTGACCGGTCCGCTGCTGTCCTCGGCCATCTTCTATGTGGCCCCGATCGCCCTCTCGGCGTGGTACGGGCACGCGCGCATGGGCGCGTTCATTTCCGTGGCGGCCGCCGCCGCCTGGTTCGTGGCCGACATGACCGGCGGCGGGCACTACGTGCATACCTTCATCCCTGTGTGGAACGCCCTGGTGCGGCTAGGCCTGTTCCTGATCATGGTCTACCTGTTCGCCAATTTCCGGGATCGGCTCCGAGTCCACCAGGAGCTCGCCTTCACCGATCCCTTGACCGCCCTACCGAACGCCCGCTCCTTCTATAGCCGCGTGGAGGAAGAACGCCAGCGCGCCACTCGCTATGCGCACCCGTTTTCGGTCGGCTATATCGATGTGGACAACTTCAAGCGCGTCAACGACAGTTTCGGCCACACCGCCGGCGACGATCTGCTCCGTACCATTGCGGCCGCCATGCGCGCCGGCCTGCGGCGCACCGATGTCGTGGCGCGCCTGGGTGGCGACGAATTCGCCATCCTGCTGCCCGAGACCGCGGCCACCGCCGCGCACGACGCCCTGGCCAAGTTGCGCCGCCGGCTCGCGGCAAAGACCGCGGGGATGCCGATCGGCTTCAGCATCGGGATGATCACCTTTCTCGGGCCGCCGGATGACGTCCGACAGATGGTCAAACTCGCTGACGATCTGATGTATTCGGTGAAGAAACGGGGCAAAAACGACTTCGTTCACGCCGTATGGGAGCGGGGGCAACTCGTGCCTCCCGCCGCCGCGGCCGCCGAAGCGGTGGGCACCGCTCCGGGCCCAGGCACCGCGCCGGCCGAGTGAAGGCGCACCAAGCGACTGGCGGGAGTCAGCGCAGGCGCTGGACCTTGCGCGCGCGGGGGCCGCGTGGCCCATGCTCAAGGAAGCGCTCGGCAAACTCGTCCGCCGAGAGCGCCCGGCTCAGGTAATAACCCTGCAACCGGTCGCAGCCGTGCTCACGCAGAAACGCATGCTGGTCGGCGGTCTCGACGCCCTCCGCGACCACCTTCAGGCGCAGGCTTGCCGCCAACACGATGATGGCGGTTAGAATTGCTCCGGCATCGGCGTCTTCGGCGATATCCACCACGAACGACCGGTCGACCTTCAGCACGTCGATCGGGAAACGCTTGAGGTAATTCAGCGAGGAGTAGCCCGTTCCAAAATCGTCCACAGCCAGCGTAACCCCCATCGTCTTGAGCTTCTGGAGCACTGGGATCACCTCACCGGCCCGAGCCATGATCGTGCTCTCGGTGATCTCCAGTTCCAGAAGATCGGCGGGCAGCCCCGTGTCCTGCAGAATGCGCTCGACGGAGGCGGCGATGTCCGGCCGCTCGAGCTGACGCCCCGAAAGGTTGATGGACACCTTCACCGGCTCGTAGCCCGCCTCGATCCACCGTTTGAGCTGGCTGCACGCGGCGTGCAGCACCCATTCCCCGAGCGGCACGATCAGCCCGGTCTCTTCAGCGATAGGGATGAAATCCGAAGGGGGAATCAGCCCGCGCTCGGGGTGTTGCCAACGGACCAGCGCTTCCATACCGATGATGCGGCCGCTTTCGACCTCGGCCTGCGGCTGGTAATGCACGATCAGTTCTTCCCGGGCGAGCGCACGGCGCAGTTCGCTGTCGAGTTCGAGGCGCCGGCTGACCGCCGACTCCATGCCGTACTCGTAGAATTGGAAGTGATTGCCGCGCTCCTTGGCGCGGAACATCGCGGTGTCCGCATGCTTGATGAGCGTTCCCGAATCCGTGCCGTCCATCGGATAGATGGAGATCCCGATGCTCGTGGTGACGTACATTTCCTGTCCCATGAACACGAACGGCTTCGCCAGCACCGAACAGATCTTTTCGGAAATGCTGGCCACCACTTTGGGCTGCTTTATACCATCGAGCACGACCGTGAACTCGTCCCCACCCAGCCGCGCGACCAGGTCGCTGGTGCGCACGCAGCCGACGATGCGCTCGGCGACAGCCTTCAACAGCAGGTCGCCGACATCGTGACCGAGTGTGTCGTTGACGATCTTGAAGCGGTCCAGGTCGAGGAAGAGCACGGCGAGCATCTCCCCCTCGGGCCGCTGACGTTCGAGCAGCCGATTCAAGTACTCATTGAACTGTGCGCGGTTGGCCAGGCCGGTGAGCATGTCCTGGTAGGCCAACTGCCGCACGTGCTTCTCCGCGCGGCTCGCCTTGAGCAGCCGGGCCACGCGCTGGCGCAGCACCGCAAAATGCACCGGCTTGGGGATGTAGTCCTTCGCCCCCGCCGCAAAGGCCGATTCGATCGAGCTCTCGTCATCGAGCGCCGTGATGATCAATACCGGCGTATGATCGCTGCCGGGCAACTCGCGCAGGCGGGCGCAGGCCTCGAAGCCATCCATCACTGGCATGAGCGCGTCCATCAACACCAGATCGGGCATGTGCCGCTCGCAGTAGGCCAGCGCGACGGCCCCGTTCGACGCCTCCTCAATACGGTAACCATCCTCCTCGAGGACGTTGCGCAAGGCATAGCGCATTCCTCGATCGTCGTCGACGATGAGCACGCGGGGGTGTCCCTGAGGGTCGGCCGCGTTGTGTATCTCCGCCGCCGGTCCTACCTCATGCCGCAGGACGTTGCGTACCTGACGGTACTCCTCCCGGAGTCGCCCGACCAAGTCGCCGTCGTCCGCGGCTTCACCCGCTCGTCCACGTTCCTCTAGCGCGTACGCCGCCGCAGCGAGAGCTGTGGCACCGAAGTTTCGCGCGCTGCCCTTCAGGCTGTGCGCGGAGTTTCGAAGCGCCTGGGCATCGTCCGCCGCGAGCGCGGCCTCCACCGCTTCGATGTAGCGCGGTGCATCCTCGAGGAACACTTCAATCATTCGGCCGAAGGCATCGCCCACGCTTTCGCGCAGTTCGCGATAGACATCCAGGTCCAGGGGACCGTCGCTGGACGTCGGCTCCAGCTGATAAGGGCGCTCTGATACCTCCGCGATCCCAAGGTGCGGGTTTGCCACAGCTTCCCCGCCGATCCACGCCGTGAGCTTCTCCCGGAGTGCGCCGAGCTTGAGCGGCTTGGGCAGGTAATCGTCCATCCCGCTCGCGATGCACTTCTCGGCATCGCCGCGCTGCACGTTCGCCGTCATCGCGATAATGGGGACGCGCCGCTCACCCTTCTCGATGCTTCGCACCCGGGCCGTGGCTTCATAGCCGTCCATCCCCGGCATCTGGCAGTCCATCAATACCGCGTCGTAGCTATTCCTGACCACCGCATCCACGGCGTCTACACCGGTCGCGACGATCTCCACCATGCAGCCGAGGCGTTCCAGCATGCCGGCCGCCACCTGCTGGTTGGCGACGTTGTCTTCGACGATCAGCACCCGCCGTCCGTAGAGCGCCACCGCCTCGGCCGTAGACTCCCGCAACGATCCTGGTGCCGGCCCCTCGATCAGCGCTGGCGCCGCGCCCCGCATACAGGCAAGGAGCGCCGTATACACAGGCATGGCGCGGATCGGCTTCTCGATCAGGGCGCACACGCCGGCCGGGCTGCTGCCGCGGAGGGCAGAGCTCTGCTGGCCCACAAGCAAGGCGAGGCGAAGCGGAGCAATGTCCGGGTGCGCAACGATCTGGCACACCAGCTCCTCGCCCCGCACGCCGGGGAGCTGTGCATCGATGATCGCGATGTCGTAGGGCCGACCATGATTGCAGGCATCGCGGAGGATCTCGAGCGCCTGCTGCGCATCGTCGCTACTGCTGTGGTCCGCCCCCCAGGACGCGAACATCTCTTCGAGAAAGATCCGGTTCACAGCACTGTCCTCGACGATGAGGATGCGCACGCCGGCCAGCTCGCGGCGGTCCGTGTGCGTTTCGGAGCTCTTTTCTGAATGGCCGAGGGGAAGAACGAACCAGAACCGGCTTCCGCGCCCCGGTTCACTGTCCACGCCGATGCGGCCGCCCATGAGATCGACCAGCTGTGAGCAGATCGCAAGGCCAAGACCCGTGCCCCCGTACTTGCGCGTTGTAGAGCCGTCCGCTTGCGAAAATGCCTGGAAGATACGTTCACGCGCCTGCTCGGCGATGCCGATGCCGGTATCGCGCACCTCGAAACACACCCGCACGCCATCGGCTGCACGCTCTTCCAAACGTGCCTCCACCGCCACTTCGCCCTCGTCGGTAAACTTGATTGCGTTGCCGATAAGGTTGATGAGCAGCTGTCGGATGCGGGCCGGTTCGCCGACGAGCGTATCGGGCACGCCCGGTCGAATGATATAACCCAGCTCGATGTCCTTGCGCTGCGCCTGTCCGGCGAGCAAGGCCACCACCTCTTCGAACAGGTCCCGCACATCGAAATCCACCGGCGCGAGCTCGACCTTGCGCGCGTCGAGCTTGGAGAAGTCGAGGATATCGTCGATGAGCCGGAGCAGCGACTCGCCCGAAGTCCTTGCGATGTCGGCGTACTCGCGCTGCTTCGCAGTGAGCCCCATTCCCTGCAGCAACTCAAGCATGCCCAGCACGCTGTTGAGCGGCGTACGCAGCTCATGGCTCACGTTGGCGGCAAACTCGCCCTTCGCACGCGCCGATTCGAGAGCCATATCGCGTGCGGTCTTGAGCTCGTCTTCTCTCGCCTCGAGCACCTCCATCATGGTATTGAAGGCACTCTCCATCTCCGAGATATCCCGTGGCCCGGAAACCGATGCGCGCACACCCGGTTCACCCTGCTCCGCGCGCCGCATGAATCCCGCGAGATTCTTAAGAGGGCGCGTAAGGCGGTTGGTCATGGCCAGCAACGCGAGCAGCAGCAGACCCGAGAGCCCCATGAGGACCACGAAATTGCCGCGCAGAATATCGGTACCCAGGGTGTGCAGGGTCCCCTTGCTCATGATGACGCGGACGTAACCGAGCAACTGCGGCGCGGGCGAGACGGTCGCGAACGGGGATTCTTCGTTCGCCCCAACCGGCTGCGCATAGACCGGGGACATGAATTCCCAGCGGCTGCCGTTCTCCGTAGCGAGACGCGGGGAATCGGGCCAGACCTCGACGTCCCGGGCGAAGGCATCGGACTCGCCGCGCTCGAGCAGGGCCGTATGCTCCAGCGTATAAATCGCCACCGCCCTGATGTCAGGGAACGCAAGCGTCGCCTTCGCCGCTTGCTCCGCGTTCTCGGCGCTGTGATACAGCAAGGCGAGCGTACTCTGCGCCGCGAAGGCCTCGGTCGCCTGCATTCCCTGCTCCATGAGGGTGTCCTGAACCGTCCGGCTCGAAAGTGCCGATACGGCGACCGAGGAGATGACTGCCAGGGCGCCGATACCGACCGCGAAGGCGAGCACCAGCTGGTGCCGGAAGGCCGTCCGACTAAGAAATCTTCGCGTCAGTCGTCTCATCCGGAGCCCCCGTCAGGGTGAAGGGAAGATAAGGTCGAAGCGCCGCAACTCTCGCGCCGAGAAATCGAGGCCGAGGTGCTCGGCGGTGCGCACGTTGACCGCCGTAAGCAGATCCTGCAACGGCGTCACCCGCACCGGGTCCTTCTCCCGCCCGTCGATACGCCGGAGGGCCTGTGCCGCGAGGCTGCGCCCCAGTGCCTCATTGTCCGGAAACAGCGAAAACAGCGCGCCGCGACGCACATGCGCCGGATTGCTCGAGAACACCACCACGTTTCGGTTCCAGGCCTCCTGCAGGATGAACGGCAGCACTGCCTGTTCGTCGACCGTGCGCCCATCCTGCGGCAGCCAGATCGAGTCGCGTTCGGAGATCGGTCCGCGCAAAATTTCGCGGAACCGCTGCGCCGCCTCCTGGAGCGTTTCGGCCGGATAGGCATCCAGCGAGATCCCCGCGCGACGTGCCTCCTGCCGGGCGAGATCGATGAGCCATTGGCTCTGCTGCTTGCTGTAGACGGTCACCACATGACGGACACGGGGGGCGATCTCCTTCAGTCGCTTGAACAGTACCGCCGGGTCCGGGGTGAGCACGATCCCTGAAAAGCCGTGCAGCGCCTCCGTTGGGTTCGCCAAGACTGCCCCCACGACGATCTTGCGCTCACCTGGAAGCCCTTGGGCAATGCGCAGGCCGCGGTTGCCGAGCACAATCACGACATCGGCCCCAGTGCGGTTCAACCATTCACTTGCCTGAGCCGCGGACGCGTCCTTGGGCAGGGCATACGCAACGGTGTTCACTCCTGCATCGCGGATCCCCTTGAGGATTTCGAGAAAGACGGCGCGGTAAGGTTCGCGGATCTCCGGATACAGGACCGCCACCTCGCGCGCAAGCGCCATAGCGGGGAAAACGCAGAGTGCGAACGACAAGACTGCTGCCAATGCCAACGGGTAAGACGCCCTTCCCAGCATGCCGCTTTCCCGTATCCCCGTCAGAGCCTTGCCTGGCCGCCTCAGAACCGGTAGCGCAGTTCCGCATATGCGGAACGCCCGGCCAGGGGGAGATCGTTGGGAATCGCCGCGACCGGATCGCCCGAAGGGCTCGGCTCACGCGCATCTGCATCGAAAAGGTTGCGGATGGACAGGGCTGCATCCAGGCCCGGTTCGATATTCTTCCGACGCAGCGTCAGGTCGGCCAGCGTGTATCCGTGCAACGGCGGCCGCGTGTCGCCCGGCGGCCGCGCCCGCTGCCCCACCCATGTGAGCTGTGGGCTGAACAGCCAATTCGCCGCGAACTGCCATTCCGCGCGTGCATACACCTCGTGCGCAGGTGCGTTGCCGGGATCGGCCCCACTCGGCTTCTCTTCGGCGCGCTGAAAGGCATAGTTCCCGATTAGCCGCAGATTCCGGGCGGCCTGCCACTCGGCCTCCAGTTCCAAGCCTTCGCCCGCCTGCCTGCCCGCATTCTGCGCGGTCCGAGTGGTACCGCCGGGATCGGGGACAAACAGAATGATGTCGTCCCAGTTGTAGTGGAAAACGTTCAGGCCGAGCCGCAACCCGGCGCTCGGCCGATAATCGAAGGCGAGTTCGATGGTCTGGATCGTCTCCGGATCGAGAGCCGGATTCCCGAGCGCCACCGGGTTGTTCCGGTTCCGCGTCTCGGCGAAGGACGGTGCACGAAAAGCCCTGCCGTAAAGGAGCTTGGTTGTGAGATCGTGGCGTGTCGACCACACGAGCGCAAGGCGAGGATTGACGGTATCCCCGAAATCTGAATAGTGGTCGTAACGAAGGCCGGACGTCAGTTCCCAGTCGTTGGCGAAGTTCCAGACGTCCTGCAGAAACGTGTAGTAGTTTGTGCGGCCGTCCTCGGGTAAAAAAGCGTACTGGGTATCGGAGACGTCAGTCGGCTCACCCCCGACCGTACCGCCGCCTGCGAGCACACCAGGACCATAGTTCTTCGCCTCTTTGACCTTGTAGATCTCTCCGTAATATATCCCAGCGCCAATCCGAGCCTCATGCCTCTCTATACCCGTGTAGAAACTAGAGACGTCGAACCGATACTGGCGCTCAAACACCTCCGGATTACCAATCACGCCTTGGGTGAACGTTGTTGAAGTTCCAGTGACAGGATTAATGTTGCCGTCCGGACCAATAGGCACCACGGCGCCTGGAGGGTAAAGGAAAACATTGCTATCCACTTCTTGCGACGTGTCCAACGCGCTGAGTTGTGCTGTGAAGTCCCAATCCGGCGCAATCGTTGCGTTATGATATGTCAGATCTGCATTGATACGCCGACTGGCGAACTCTCCTCGCGGGTCCAGGGCTTGGGCTACTCCCGCCCCGGTTTGCACGTCGTCTCGCTGTTGCAGGCCCGCTCGAGCCCGCCACCGGCCTCGCAGGACATCCAGCCTGATATCAAGCGCTTTTCGTCCCAGGTTGACCGCATCCGGCGCTCTCGATGCAGTCGTCTTGAACTGGGCATCGAGGTGAGTTTGCGCATCCGAATATATCTTCCGATGCTGGCCGTCCGTGCTACCGTATTCGGCAGTCACGGCAACCTTGTATGCGCCAAGCTCAGCTTCGTTCCCCCCCCATACACTCGTACTGTTAAAGCTTCCGGTTCGTGCACCGATGATCCCACCATCGATGTCGCCGAAGCCCTTTGTAATTATATTAATTACGCCCGCAAAGGCGTCGGCACCATAAATGGCGGATCCCGGGCCACGAATTATTTCAATTCGCGAAATGACATCGACCGGCATTCCCGCCCATACCTGATGTCTGTTCCCCGTAAAGAGGGTGTTGATCGGAACACCATTGATAAGCATGAGGACTTGCGGGTTGTAATCCGAGTAGATCCCACGGATTACATAAATCGGATTGTAGCCAGCCGGATTCCGTGAAACGTGCAAACCAGGTACGCTTTCGAGAACCTCGTCTAAGTCCGTAGCCCCCATTGTCTCGATATCCGAAGAGGTAATCACCGTGGCAACGGCCGGCGCCCTAGCGACCGGTTGCGCTGTACCGGTGGCGATACTGATCATCTCCTCGTTTCCGTAGAGGTAAAGTAGCGCCTCCTCGTCACTGTTCCCTGCCGATGTCTGTGCGGCCGCATCCGCTAACGTGAGAAGCATCATGGATGCGAATATAGCGATGCCGACGCGATTCATTGTCGTTTTATACAAACGTGACACGCTCACCTACCACTTTCGCCGCATGCTACCCGTAAAATGTACCCGCTCTACACGCAGCGGAAGGAACGCCCCGGGCGGATTTTCTAGTGCTTCGAGATAGCAAGGGAAGAATCCAGCCGAAAAGCTGAGAACGGTGTAGCAGTAGTACTCTTGGGGTGAAAGGCCTTGGTCGGCCGCCAGCCCGGCCACGAGGGCGGCAACATTTATCCGAAACCGCCAACGACGACGCAGAAGAACATCTTCGATCTCAAAAGCGAGCTTCGTATGCGGCCCTGAGGCCAACCCCAACTCCCTGGCGATCTCCATGATGGGGGCGATACGTTCGTCTCGGTTGATCACCGGCCGTCCGAACCCAGGCAACCCTCTCTCAGCTCGCACCTGCTCTTCGACAAGCTCTTCCAGCGATCCGCCAGCATCAATCGCGTGTTGCGTCTCTATGAGAAAACGAATCGCACGAATGTCGGGGCCGCGCCCGTATATCGACGCTTCGGACACCGAGGTCGCCGCTCCGATTGCCAACGCCGCAGTGCTCCTCGCGGTCGCTGCTAACGAGGTGACGCGATTGTTCCAGATGCGCGGATCAGGAAAGCTCGTCGCAATATTCCAACACGCTTCGAACAATCTCACCTGCGCGTCAGTAAATTCCCTTCCCGTTATGCCGAAGAGGAGAAGGCGCATCCAAGGACGGTGCGAGAATTCGCCGAACAGATCTTTATCTCGAAACAGAACTCGCTCTCCGGGGAACCAAGCTCCCACTTTCGTTTCCCAACGATCTTCGTATCCTTCGAGCTGCGTCCAGTCACTCATGCTCTTCTCCCCCTCTTGCGGCGCCAGGCTTCGCGACCTTGAGGGCATCCTTGAAAAAAGGATACTTTCTCCATCCAAGCGCCTTCTGCTCAAGAGCATGCACTGCGGCACCGGGCAGCCGCAGAAACAGATAGAGCATTTCACTCTGTTGAGGAGTGAAGCCGATGGAACAAAGCGCAGCCGCAATGGCGCCCGACATTGCGAGACCGCCACCCGCAATCTTCTCCAAATCTTGCCTATGGTCGCAGAGCCACCTGAGCGAGCTGTCACCGCCTAACTCCACTACCCGTTCCAGGAGGAGCTTGACCGGGGTTCGCGCTGTGGCGCCCCATGGCTCAAACCCAGGCGGGTGGTCGGGGCTCGGCCATGTTCCGACGCATTCAGTCGCGCTTCGAGCGAGAGCCTCTCGCCATAACTCGAGTTGTGTGCCGCATCGCTCGTATAGCTCGCTGAACACCGCGATTTCACGGCCACCGCCCAATCCACCGGCACCGACAGCAAGCGCAGCCATAAGCGCGGCAGCGCTGGACGACCCGCCGACTCCTGCATTCATGGCGGCGCGGATGCTGAGGTCTCGCGGGCCGGGGTTAGCGAGCGCGATCGCTACAGCTTCCAAGGCCTGGGCCTGCGGGAGCGTTGGCTTTTCGCCACAGAACAAAACAAACAGGAACTCGATCCAACTCGCGTTCCTCAGAACATCGCCGAATACATCGTACCCGTGGCAATAGCAGGCAGCGGCCAAGAATGGATTATCTTCTTCCGCGACCTCTTCCCAAATACTTGTCTGAATGCTATCGGGGCGCTTGGGGTTGTTCATTTTACCGTCCCCAACACCTTCAATCGCGACCGCATCGGGGGCACTTCCTCAGCGTTGATGTGTACGTCCAGCAAGGTGGGGCCTTGGCGCTGAATGATCGAGTCCACATCAAGTGCCAGCAAATCTTCGGGACTCTCGATGCGATAACCGGGAATTCCCATTGAAGCCGCAAGTGCGGTGTAATCGATCTCGGGCAAGTGGTAACCGATCGGCTCGGCATTGGCGAGTCGCTGTCCATGCTTGACCATTCCCAGCGCGGCATCGTTTAAGATCACGAATACCACCGTGAGGTTCTCTTGCAGAGCAACGGTAATCTCCTGCCCACTCATCAGCCAACTTCCATCACCTGTGATGCAAACGACCGGGCTGTCGCGGTAGCCCAGCGCGGTACCTATGGATGCGCCAATAGCCCATCCCATGGAGGCGAATTCGAGCGCACCGCGGAACAGACCGCCTCGCGCATTGCGCTTCCCAGATACCCGTCTATCGAACGGATGGAGATAGTGCACGGCCCAGGCCACGCTGTTTCCAGAATCGGCAAGATAGCGAGTATTCGGCGGGAAAAGGCGCGTAAGCTCCCGCATCAGGCGCTGTGGCTTGATGGGGGTGGCGTCCGAACAGTAGCTATCTACATTGTCGAGTGAGAAGTGCCACTGCTCGACACCTTCCCCGCGTAGTGTCGCATGCATAGCGTCGTCGAGGCCGACGCGGATCTGTTGGGGAATTCGTCGGGCGGGACGCTTTTGCGCATATGCAAGGACACGCTCGAAAATCGTCTCCAGCCTGCCCCGAACATGCAAGCCTGCCATCGGCGAACGGGTAAGATTCCCTTCTGTTGCATCGACATGAACCAGTCGGCGGTTTAGAAGGAGGGAATCCCACCCATCGCTCGCCCATTCCCCGAGCCCGGTGCCGATGGCAACGACGGTGTCCACAGCCGGATCGGCGACCGCTTCGTGGGCACTGAGGTGTCCGGCAAAGCCGATTACACCACGAAACAGCGGGTGGTACGGGCTGACCAGCCCCTTCGCATGCGGCGTGGTTACAATCTGTGCATCAAGGAGAAGTGCGACTTCCAGAATCGTTCCGACAGCTTCCCCGCACCCTTCACCGATCAGAAATACCGTGCGCTTCGCACCTTCGAGCCTGTTGCAAAGCTCTGTGACTGCGCCGTCGTCCAGCAGCGATGGGCGTTCAAGTAGCGTGGCCAACTCATAGGTGGGCGCCGAGCTTGGCGCGCGGCTGCGCAGTAAATCGAGTGGAATACTCAAGTGGGCGGGGCCGGAGGGGGCCTGATGCGCGCTCATTATCGCTGCGGCCAATTTGCGCTCGAACTGATCCGCATGCGATACAAAGGTGTTGTAGCGAGTGCAGTACTGGAACATGCCGACGGTATTGACGCCGGTGCAGGACGATTCCTGAAGAGCTCCCCGGCCGAAATTCGCCAGCGCAGTCTGCGCCGTGATCACCAGCATGGGAATCCGATTTTCGTATGCCGAAGCGACGCCAGTAATAAGATTCGTCGCGCCGGGCCCGGTGGTGGAACAGCAGACGCCCAGTTTCCCGGTCTGCCGTGAGTAGCCATCGGCCATGAACGCGGCCCCGGTTTCGTGGCGTGCCACGATCGCGCGGGGGCCCCCGCAGCGCTCGCTGCGTGCCAGGGCGTTGTACAGGGGCTCAATGGCGCCGCCCGGGACGCCGAAGACGTAATCGACGGAAAGTTGCTTAAGATAGGCGACGAGCAGGTCGCCCAGCTCGGGTTGCGACAGAGGGGCGCATCCGGGCGATGCGCTGGTGCTTACGATCGGCGGCATTGACGAGTCTCCTTAGCGAGGGGACATTCCCGCGTTATCCGAGCGTGCTCGGGGCGCCCGACGTTCTGCCGATACAAGCGAACCGTTCGCCTGGGCGAAGAAGGCGATGCTTTCCCTGCATCAGCAAATAGAGTCCCTTTATCGGATCTCGCCTGGATTCTTCGACCGGCACCTCCGCAAAGCGTGAACGGGTTCACAAGCTGAGCCGAACGCGCTCCTATCGGGCGCGGCGCAACATCATCAGGAGGATACCAGATGGAGTTTGGGCGGGTTCGACAAAATATGTAGGGGAATCACTCGTGTCGGTGTAGGCATTTTCCTACACAATGACACGCACCGCAAAACCAGCGGCACCAGATCGGGCGCCGTCCAGCACCGCCGTCCAGCACCGCCGTCCAGCACCGCCGTCCAGCACCGCCGGCGAGATAACGACGCGGGGGATCAGGCGAGGGACGTCGCCGCCCGCCTCGGGGCACGCACGACCTTGTCAGGAATGGGAGCGCAACGAGGGGCCGGACTGCGGGCGAAGGGCTGCAGGTGCAGCGGCTTGCGGCGTGTTGCGGGGCGACACGGCCAGCCGCTGCGCGGCCTGCAGCCGTTCGCGGCGCCAGCCGTGCACCCAGGTGCGACGTCCGGGGACGAGGTGCAACTGTTCCAGCGCCCCGCTCGCCTCGCCCTCACCGGCGCTATCGGCAACGGCCGGTCGACGGCCGAGCAGACGCTCGGCGAGGCGGCCTCCCTGACGGCCGATCGCCGCATGAAATTCGGCCAGGGTTACGAGACGCCGGTCCTGAAGCGCCGCGCACATCAAGTACCAACACGCACGGGCATCCGCGCCCTCGGCTTGGCACCGTTCGCTCATTTCCAGAAAGCGCCGCCCCATGGCCCAGCGAAACAGCCGGGCAGGCAGACGTGGGTGACGCGCCTCGGCGAGACGCAGGACATCCCGGTCGGCCCGGATGCGGTGTCCGTGGAGCATCGAGGCATCCACGAACTGCCCGACCAGAAAGTCAGGGACCAATTCAAAGCTATAGAGCTCGGCCATTCTGAGCAGGAATTCAAAAAAGACCTCCGGCCCGCAATCCGAGTCTGCGCCCGGCAGCGGTCGGCATTGCAGCCCACCAACCCGATGCAGGCAATCACGGCGCATCAAGACGGTGCTGGGTCCGCCGACGAAATTCTCATACACCAGCCGCGTATACACCTCCCCTCGCTCCTCGGCAGCGATCAAGCGGCCCGTCACAGCGCCGCGCACATCGATGTCCGCCGACCATGTATAGACGAGGCCGACTCCCGGCGGGGACCGATCCAGGCTGGCCACTTGCCGAGCAAGCTTGTCGGGAAGCCACACGTCGCCGGGCAGCGCAAGGGCCACGTACGCACCGCGTGCTTCGCTGCTTCCCGCGTTCACGCTAGCCGCCACCCCGCCGAAATCGCCGCGCAGGATCTGCACCCGTGGATCGCGCAGCGCATAGCTTTGGGCACGCTCGAGGGTTTCGCCGGCGGACATGTCGTCGACCAGCAAGAGCTCGAAATCTGCGAAACGTTGGCCAAGCAGCGAATCGAGTGTGCGAGCCAATGGCTCGCCGCCGTGGCGCACCGGCACGACGATGCTCACCCGCGGGGTCGGAAGCTCCTTCTCCTGCATGTGCCGCTCCTTCGAAAATACCGTCCCTGCGAAACGCCGTTGCAACGCTTCGCACCTGTTCTGCATGGGGGGGCGACGTACCTGGGGTCGGCCGTTTTCGCCCGGCGAGGGAGCAAGTGTTCTCGTATGCCGCTTTTGCTGCTGCCACAGCGGCTCTTTGCTAAAAAGTTAGTTGAGCGGGTGCGCAAGTCAATGCAAGCCGCAGGGTTTTGCGCCGCATGCCTGGACGCAGGGCCTTTGCCTCCTATAGTCTGAGCGGCTATAAAAACGATGCGGCGCCGATCAGGGCCGCACGACCGCCACTGCGAGGAATGGGAGGTCTGCTGGGCGTTCTTCGCGCCCTGAACCTTAAGCATAGTTAATAGTAAGGAGGTATAACGCATGGCTGACGAGAAGAAAGGAACTCAACATCTGAAGCTTTCGCGCCGGCTGGCGCTCAAGGCCGGTGCTGCCGCAGTGGCCGGCATCGCTGCGGCGCCACTGCTGCTCCGCAGCGCGCCCGCTTCCGCGGCCGCCAAGGCGTCCAAGCAGACCATGAAGTATCAGGACCACCCGAACAACGGACAGCAGTGCAGTGGCTGCATCCAGTTCATCCCCGGCGGTTCTCCCAAGGCCACGGGGAAATGCAAGGTGGTCGAAGGCGACATCAGCCCGAATGGCTGGTGCATCGCCTATGCACCGAAGGGCTGACCTCGGTGCACCCCGGGGCCGCGTTTGCGACCCCGGGGATCTTCACCCCCGTGCTTGCGTCTCCCCTCCTCGACAAGAAAGCGCCTGACCGCCCTCCCCCCCCGCCACAGCAAAGCCGGCTGCACCGTGAATGCGGGCGTGCTACCTTTTCCCTGAGGCATTCCGGACGCCGGAGCCGGAGCCCACTCGCAGGATTGCGCGTAAGTTGGCGTAGGGAGCAGCGCCGTCATCGTTGTCCACCCGCATTCTCCAGCCTCGGCTGCGCACGTGATCGCCGATCACGGAGCGGAAGGTGTCTAGTGCGAGCGCCCACACGCTTTTCGCGCTCGGCGTGCTGCTGAGCACAAGCTCGCTCGTCTACATCGTCGGTGCGACCTGGCTGCTGCACAGTTGGCGCCGGCGCCGCGTCCCCTTCGCCGCGCCGCTTCCGCCGGTCACGGTGCTCAAGCCCCTGTGCGGGCTGGAAACCGACCTCTACACCAACCTGCGCTCGTTCTGTACACAAGACTATCCGCACTACCAGATCGTGTTCGGCGTGCGCCACCGCGCCGACCCGGCCGTGCCGATCGTTCAGCATCTCATGGCGGAATTCCCCGATCTGGATCTCCAACTCGTCATCGACGAGCACGTCTTCGGGAGCAACTACAAGGTCAGCAATCTAGCCAACATGATGCCTAGGGCGCGGCACGAGCGCCTGGTGATCGCGGACAGCGACATTCGGGTCGGGGCCGACTATCTACGCTGCATCGTGGCACCCCTCGCCGATAAAGAAGTCGGCGTCGTTACCTGTCTGTATCGTGGACGCCCCTGTCCCTCCCTGTGGTCCCGGCTTGGCGCGCTGTTCATCAACGAATGGTTCATTCCCTCGGTGCTCGTCGCGCGCGCCATGGGCTCCGAAGCATTTACATTCGGCGCGACGATGGCGCTGCGGCGCCAGGTCCTCGAGGATATCGGCGGCTTCCCGGCGCTCGCCTCCTACCTGGCCGACGATTACATGCTCGGGGAGCTCGTGCGGCGCCGCGGCCTGCGCACGGAGCTCTCGCCGTATCTGGTGGAGACCCTTGTCGATGAACCCTACGCGGGCGGGTTGATCCGCCACGAACTGCGCTGGGCCCGCACCGTGCGCGCGGTTCAGCCCTGGGGGTACGCCGGCTCGTGGCTGACCCACGCTATCCCTGTATCCCTGATCGGCGCGGGACTGCTGCATACGCTTCCCTGGGCCGCCGCGCTACCGCTCCTCGTGCTCGGCTTACGGCTGCTGCTGCACGGTGCCGCGCGCCGCAGCCTGCAACTCGCCGATCCCCCCTCTGCATGGCTCATCCCCCTGCGCGAGGTGCTTTCGTTGGCATTGTGGTTCGGCAGCTTTCTGAGTCGCCGCGTCACCTGGCGGCAACAGGAGCTTTCGGTGCGCGCAGATGGACGCATGCAAGTCGAAAAGGAATAAGCCCATGATGAAAACCCTGTTTCTGCATCCTCCCTCCTATGACGGCTTCGACGGCGGTGCTGGCGCACGCTACCAGGCCCGGCGCGAGGTGCGATCGTTCTGGTATCCGACCTGGCTGGCCCAACCTGCGGCACTGGTGCCCGACAGCCGGCTCATCGATGCACCGGCGGCCGGCCAGTCGCTCGCCGACATCCTGCCGCTGGCCACGGACTACGAGCTTGCCGTACTGCATACCAGCTCGCCCTCCTTCCCCGGCGACGTGCGGGTCGCCGAAGCGCTGAAGCGGGCCAACCCGAACCTGCTCCTTGGCTTCGTCGGGGCGAAGGCGGCGGTGGAGCCCGATGCGGTCCTGCAGCGCTCGCCCGCAATCGACTTCGCGGCGCGCGAGGAATTCGACTTCACAATCAAGGAGATCGCCGAAGGCCGGCCGTTGAGCACGGTCGACGGCATCAGCTATCGCGCCGAAAACGGCCAGGTAGTGCACAACCGCGACCGCGCCATGATCGAGGACATGGATGCGCTGCCGTTCGTCACCGAGGTGTACAAGCGGGACCTGCGCATAGAGGACTACTTCATCGGCTACCTGAAGCATCCCTATGTTTCGCTGTATACGGGACGCGGCTGCAAGTCGCGCTGCACGTTCTGCCTGTGGCCGCAAACCGTGGGTGGGCATCGCTACCGCACGCGCAGCCCCGAGCACGTCGTCGAGGAGGTCAAACGCATCCAGGATTACTTTCCGCAGGTCGAGGAGGTCTTCTTCGACGACGACACTTTCACTGACAACGCACCCCGGGCAGAAGAGATCGCCCGGCGCCTCGGCAAGCTCGGCGTGACCTGGTCGTGCAATGCCAAGGCGAACGTCCCCTATGAGACCTTGCGGGTCATGAAGGACAACGGCCTTCGCTTGCTCCTGGTGGGCTACGAGTCGGGCAACCAGCAGATCCTGTACAACATCAAGAAAGGCATGCGGGTCGACCGCGCCCGCCAGTTCACCCGTGATTGCCGAAAGCTGGGCATCGTCATCCATGGCACCTTCATTCTGGGACTGCCGGGCGAGACGCGCGACACCATCGAGGAGACGATCCGCTTCGCCAAGGAGATCAATCCGCATACCATCCAGGTGTCGCTCGCTGCGCCCTATCCCGGCACCCGCCTCTACCGGGAGGCGATGGAAAACGGCTGGCTCCAGGAGAGCGAACAAGACCACCTGGTGAACGAGCGCGGCGTCCAGCTCAGCCCCCTGAGCTATCCGCACTTGAACCACACGGAGATCTTCGACTCGGTCGAGACGTTCTACAAACGCTTCTATTTCCGTGCGGGCAAGATCGCGGAGATCACCGGAGAAATGCTGCGCAGCCCGCAGATGATGCGGCGCCGATTGCGCGAGGGTGCCGAGTTCGTGCGCTTTCTGAGGCAACGCGCGTAATGCGCCAGCTGATCGTCACTGCCGACGACTTTGGCGCGTCACGCGCCGTCAACCAGGCGGTGGAACTCGCCCACCGTGGCGGCGTGCTGCGCTGCGCCAGCCTTATGGTGGGCGGCGCGGCGGCGGCCGAGGCGGTGGAGCGGGCCCGGCGCCTGCCGTCCCTTCGCGTCGGACTGCATGTGGTGGTGGTGGATGGGCGCCCCCAGTTGCCCGCTGCCCAGGTGCCGGATCTGGTGAACAAGCACGGCGAGTTCGACAATCGACTGTTCCTCGCCGGGATGCGCTTCTTCTTCCTGCCGCGGGTGCGCCGTCAGCTGGACGCGGAGATCCGCGCGCAATTCTTGGCCTTCGCCGCCACCGGACTGCCGCTGGACCACGTCAACGCACACAAGCACATGCACCTGCATCCGACCGTGCTCGGGACCATTCTGCGGGTCGGTCGGGAGTACGGCATGCGCGCCATGCGCCTGCCCTATGAGCCGAGGCAGGTGATGCGCCAGGTGGCGGCGGGGGAGAAGCGCCGACGCGCCGCTCTGGCCGCCCTCCTGCTCACGCCTTGGCTGCGTCTGCTCCGGCGGCGACTGCGGCGCGCCGATCTGCGCTTCAATGAATACGTGTTCGGTTTGAGCACGACCGGGGCCATGGACGAGGACACCCTGTTGCGGATCCTCGCTGCCCTACCCTCCGGGCTCAGCGAGGTGTACCTGCATCCTGGTGCCTCGCCGCCTCGCCAGCCCGGCCAGCCCGCCGCCACGCAGCAGGAACCCGAGCTGCATTCACTCACCAGCCCACGTGTCCTTGCGGCGCTGCAGGCCGCCGCGATCCGGACGGTCAGCTTCAGTGAGATCCGTTGAGCGTCCCGGGAGCCTTCGCGCAGCGAACGCGCGGGGTATGGCGCCTGCGCGACGCGCATGAGGGTCGGCGCGGACGATGAGGGGCCGCAGCCGTGGACGCGCGAGCGGCGCCGAACCCGGCTGAAGCTCGGCGCCGCGCTCACCGGGGTGCTTGGGCTCGCCCTGGGGATCGGGGTCGTCGCCTACAGCGGCCTGCGCGAAACCACCGCCATCCTCACGGGTGCCGGCTGGGCGCTGCTCTGGATCGTCCCGGTGCACATCGTGCCCGTCGCCTTGGACGCGTTCGGCTGGCGGCTGCTGCTGCGCGCGCAGCCGCGCGCGGCGCTGTCTGTCCTGGTCTGGATCGCCGCGGTACGCGATTCCATCAATGCCCTGCTCCCGGTGGCGCGGATCGGGGGTGAGATTGCCGGCGTGCGGTTATTGACCATGCGCGGTGTGGAGGGCACGTCCGCCGCGGCCAGTGTGATCGTGGAGGTCACGCTGACCCTGGTGGTGCAATTCCTGTTCACCGCCCTGGGCGTGGGTCTGCTGCTCTACTACCTGCGTGACAGCGCGATCGCCCGCGTGGTGCTGCTCGGCATGTTGGCGAGCGTGCCGCTGATCGCCGCCTTTTTCCTCCTGCAGCACCGCTGGGGACTCTTCCAGTCGATGGAGCGGGTGCTGATCGCGCTCACCGGGCGCAAGGTCCTGTCGCTGGCGGGCGACCCGGCACGCCTCGATGCAGCGATCAAGGCACTCTATCGGCAGCCGATCCTGATGGCCAAGGTGACCTTCTGGCAGTTTGCCGGCCTGCTGGCCGGCGCCGGCGAGCTCTGGCTGACCCTCTACCTGCTGGGCCATCCGCCCAGTGCAGGCGTGGCGATCCTGCTCGAGAGCCTGTCCCAGGCGGCGCAGAGCGCCTCCTTCCTGGTCCCTGCAGCACTGGGGGTGCAGGAAGGCAGCTTTCTGCTGTTCGGGACGGCCGTCGGCCTAACGGCGGACGTGTCCGTCGCCCTGTCGCTGGCGCGTCGGGTGCGTCAGGTGGGCTTCGGCCTGCCCGCGCTGCTGAGCTGGCAATGGGTGGAAGGCCGCCGTCTCCAGCGGCGCCTGCGGCGGGAGGCGTAAGCGCGTGCGCTCGCGGCGCGCGGGACCTCCGGCCGATGCGCCCCTGGGGGATGGTGCCCGGGGCGGGACTCGAACCCGCATAGCCTTACGGCCGAGGGATTTTAAGTCCCTTGCGTCTACCAGTTTCGCCACCCGGGCGTGCGTGCGGCGATGCGGGGATTCTATCGAGTCGGGGCGACAACAGAAAGGAATGGAGGCTGGGGCCGGAATCGAACCGACGTCCACGGCTTTGCAGGCCGCTGCATAGCCACTCTGCCACCCAGCCATGGGGTTCGGGGACGCGGTGTGCCCCTATCGAAGCGATGCTCAAGAAGAAAATCTGGAGCGGGAAACGAGACTCGAACTCGCGACCCCAACCTTGGCAAGGTTGTGCTCTACCAACTGAGCTATTCCCGCTTAACGGTTTGGCTATTTTATGGATGGCGCGTTCCCTGTCAACCCCCTCCGGACTCGGGGAAGGTCTTTCGCGCCGTTAATGAAGGCCAGGCGGCGCGCAGATAGATAAACATCGACCACAGGGTCAGCAACGCTGCCACATACAGTAGCACAACCCCCGCGGTGATCGTCGGGAAACCGCCGATCGGGTCGTGATACAGCAACAGCACGAGGGCAAGCATCTGGGCGGTGGTCTTCACCTTGCCCACGTGCGAGACCGCGACCTTGGCGCGTTTACCGATCTCCGCCATCCATTCGCGCAACGCGGAAATCGCGATTTCCCGACCGATGATGACTGCCGCCGGGACGGCAAAGAGCATGCCCGGATGCTCGCCGACCAGCATCACCAGCGCCACCGCCACCATCAACTTGTCCACCACGGGGTCGAGGAAGGCGCCGAATGCCGAGGTCTGCCCCAGGTAGCGCGCGAGGTAACCATCCAGCCAATCGGTCAGGGCGGCGAGCGCGAAGAGGCCCGCCGTCGCGGCGTGCGCCCAATGAAAAGGCAGATAGAAGACCAGGACGAAGACCGGAATGAGGCCCAAGCGCAGCAAGGTCAGGACATTCGGGACGTTCAGCTCCATTGCCGGGCTCTAGTGTCCTTCGCCGTGAAAGGCATCGTAAATCCGCTGGGCGAGCTGGCGACTGATCCCCGGGACGCTGGCCAAGTCCTCGATACCGGCCCGAGCGACCTCCTGCAGGCCGCCGAACTGACGCAGCAGCTGCTGTCGCCGCTTGGGGCCCAGACCGGCGACGTCCTCGAGCACCGAGCGGTTGCGCGCCTTCGAGCGGCGCTGGCGGTGACCGGTGATCGCAAACCGATGAGCCTCGTCCCGGACCTGCTGGATGACATGCAGGGCCGGCGAGTCCGGCGGCAGTATAAGTTCCCGGTCACGGCCGGACAAGACGAGCGCCTCCATGCCGGGCCGCCGCGTGGGCCCTTTCGCGACGCCGATCACGGGCAGGCCACTGATCTGCAGCTCCGCGAGCGCCGCCTCGGCCGCGCCAACCTGCCCCTTTCCCCCATCGATGAACAACAGGTCGGGAAACTTGCCCTCGCCCGCCTTCAGGCGCCGATAGCGCCGCGACAGGGCCTCGTGCATGGCGCCGTAGTCATCCCCGGGCGTCACGTCGCGGATATTGAAGCGCCGGTAATCGGACTTGATCGGCCCCTCGGGGCCGAGCACCACACAGGAGGCGACCGGTGACTCGCCCATGGTGTGGGAGATGTCGAAACACTCCAGCCGGGCGGGCAATTCGTCCAGCCCCAGGGCCTCCTGCAAGGCTTCCAGCCGCTGCACGACGGTGGCATGGGCGCCAGCCCGCACCTTCAGCGCATGCTGGGCATTGCTCACCGCGAGCTTCATCCAGCGCGCCCGATCGCCGCGTCGTGGCCGCCGCAGGGCCACCCGGCGCCCGGCCCGCTCGCTGAGCAGGTCGGCCAGGAGCTCGGCCTCCTCAGGCATGTGGCTGACCAAAACGCCCGCCGGGATCTCGCCCTGGGCGTTGCTCTCGCCCAGGTAGTGCTGAGAGACAAACGCCGCGAGCAACTCATCTTCTCCGGCCCCCTCGCTGTTGCGCGGAAACCAGGTCTTGTTGCCCAGGTTACGGCCGCCCCGGATGAAAAACACCTGGATGCAGCCGATGCCGCCGAAGGTGGCGGCGGCGAGCACGTCGAGATCCCCCCGGCGCCGCTGATGTATTGTTTCTCCTGAACCCGACGCAAACTGCCGATCTGGTCGCGATAGCGCGCGGCCCGTTCGAACTCCAGCGCTGTTGCGGCCTCCTCCATCCGGCGGACGAGCTCCTCGGTGACCTCGGCACTCTTGCCCTCCAAGAACATCAGCGTGTGGCGCACATCCTCGCCGTAGGCGTCGCGGCTGACGTAGTCCACGCAGGGCGCGGTGCAGCGCCCGATCTGGTACTGCAGGCAGGGCCGCGACCGGTTGCGGTAATAGCTGTCCTCGCACTGACGGATGGGAAACAGCTTCTGCAGCAGGCCCATGGTCTCGCGCACGGCGGAGGCGGAGGGGTGGGGCCCGAAGTAGCGCCCGCCGCCGCGGCGCGCCCCGCGATGGAAGCTCACGCGCGGGAAATCCTGATCGGTGGAGACGTAGATGTAGGGGTAGCTCTTGTCGTCCCGAAGCACGACGTTGTAGCGCGGTTTGAGCGCCTTGATGAGATTGTTCTCGAGGAGCAGCGCCTCGCTCTCGGTGTGCGTGACCGTGATCTCGACATCGCGGACCTGCCCGACCATGGCGTGCGTCTTGGGGTCGCCCTGAAAACGCCGGAAGTAGCTGGAGACGCGCTTCTTCAGGTCGCGCGCCTTGCCGACATAGATCACCTCTCCCTGGGCATCGAGCATGCGATACACCCCGGGCCTGCCGGGTAGCGTGCGCAGCAGCGCCTTGGCGTCGAAGTCGCGGTCTGGCGAGGTGTCGCTCATGAGCGTGATTTTCCCACGCCCGGAGGGTTCAATCGAGCCGTTCGGCCACCTTGCGGAATACGTCGCGGAACATCTCCTCGGTGAGCCGGCCGGTCTGCGTGTTATAGCGGCTGCAGTGGTAGGAATCGACCAGCCAGCGCTCCTCGGGCAGGGAATGCACCGCCCCGTGCGCGAAACGATGGGCGGAGAGCTTCAGTGCCTGGGCGCGGATCACCGCCTGGTGCGCGATCGCGCCGAGCGCCAGCACCACCGCACCGCGGCGCAGCCCGTCCAACTCGGCCCGGAGAAAGCCGTTGCAGGTGCGCACCTCGGCCCCGGTCGGCTTGTTCTCGGGCGGCAGGCACTTTACGGCATTGGTGATGCGGCACCCCCGCAGCCGTAGACCGTCGTCCCGCGCCGTGGCCTCAGGACGGTTGCTGTACCCGAACTCGTAGAGGGTGCGGTACAACAGAATCCCGGCAAAATCGCCCGTGAACGGCCGTCCCGTGGCATTCGCGCCGTGCATCCCCGGCGCGAGCCCCACGATCAGCAGTCGCGGGCGCGCGGCCCCGAAAGGCGCCACCGGGCGCGCATGATAGTCGGGGTGGGCTTCGCGGACACCGGCCAGGTGATCGGCAAGGCGCGGACAGGCGGTGCAGTCGGGATCGAAGACGGGGCGATCGAACTCAGGCATGGGGCACTCCGACCCGCCAGCGCGGACCTATAACGCACTGTAGAAACTGTGTATAACTAGTTGAAAAACCGGCTGTTGAAACGATGGACCGTGCTATTCGTTGCGCTGGAGCATGCCGTGCCGCATCGCCATCCGGGCGAGTTCCATGTCGTTCTGCACGCCGAGCTTGTCGAACAGCCGGTGGCGATAGGTGCTCACGGTTTTCGGACTCAGGCACAGGGTATCGGAGATATCGCTGATCTTGTGCCCCTCCATGAGCATCAGCATCACCTGCATTTCCCGGTGCGAGAGGGCATCGAAGGGGGAGCGCGTGTTGCCCGGCATGCGCGCCAGGGCGAGCGACTGGGCCACGTCCGAGCCGAGATAGCGCCCTCCCTCGACCACCTCGCGCAGGGCAGTGATGATCTCCTGCACGCTGCATCCCTTGGTGAGATACCCCATCGCCCCGGCCTCCAGCATGCGCGCCGGGAAGGGGTCGTCGCTGTGCATGGTCAGAACGATCACCTTGAGCTTGGCGTGGGTCTGCTGCAGCTTGCGCGTGGCCTCCAGCCCCCCGATGCCCGGCATGCTGACGTCCATCAGAACCACATCGGGCTTGGCCTTGCGCGCCAGTCCGATCGCCTCCTCCCCGCTGGAGGCCTCCGCCACGACACTGATACCCTCGGCATCGTCGAGAAGCTTGCGGATTCCAGTGCGCACGAGCTCATGATCGTCGACGAGCATGACCTTTATCATTATGTGAAGCCCCACGGTCGTGTCACGAGACGAAGTCCCGTCGAACATACCCCAAGTCCGCGGCCTTGTGTAGCCCTGCGCCGGCGGCCGCTTTGGAAAAGGGGATCCATGTTCTATAGCTGTTCTATAGATGCTTATAGAGGTGCCGATGAAAAACCTACTCTTGCTCTTGGGGGCGTTGCTCGTCACCACCCCGCTTGCCGCACCGGCGGCCACCCCCCCTGGTGCAGACGAGCCACTCCGCAATGCCGCGGCACCGCGCCCCCCGGGCGCCGCGGCCGCCGGGACCACGGGCCAGGCCGCCCCCTCCGGCCAGCCGCCCACGGGCGGTCAGAGCGTCCTGGACGAGCCGGCGGGCCAGCTCCGGGGCGAGGCCGTGCACAGTCCTGAAGGAGAGACGCTGGGCACCATCGAGCAGGTCGTGCGTGAACGCACGAACAAGACCATCCTGGCGGTCGTCAGCGTGGGCGGCTTCCTCGGCATCGGGGCACACCGCGTCACCGTGCCCGTGCAGCAGATTCAGCGGCATGACGGCAAGCTGGTCCTGAGCACCACCATGACGACGGACGAACTCAAGAATGAGCCCCCTTATCGGCCGGCGGCCGGCGAGCCGGTGGACAGCAACGAGACCCTGCGGGCCGCGATCGACGAACGCATCCCCACCCTCTCAGCCCGGATTCCAGATAGCGTGCTGTTCAATCGGCTCGACGACGACGGCGACGGGCGCCTGAGCCGGGATGAGGCAAGTGCAGATGCGCGCCTTGCCGACCAATGGACCAGCGCAGACAAGAACAATGATGGCTGGATTGAGCGCAGCGAATTCGAGACCTTCTCGAGCCGCTAGTATATTGCTCGCGTTAACAGATGCTTATGTACCATTTCTCGACTAAATCCACGGTCCGCAGCCCTCACGCTACGGCTCGGCCCCTCCAACTCAGGCGCAGGAAACGCCGATGCGCCGCCGCGCCAAAAAAAGCCCCGCGTTGCGGGGCTTCTTCCTTCTGTCGTGACGGATGCCCGGGCTCAGTCCTCCCCGGAGAAGGCGCCGAGCAGCTGCAACAGGCTCAGGAACAGGTTGTAGATCGCGATGTACAGGGTCACGGTGGCCAGGATGTAGTTGGTCTCGCCGCCGTGAATGATGTTGCTGGTCTCGAACAGGATCAGCCCCGACATCAGCAGCACGAACATCGCAGCGACGGCCAGCTGCAGCCCCGGAATGGGGAAGAACAGCCCGGCAATGCCCGCCAGGAAGGCGACCAGGATGCCCACCATCAGGAAGCCGCCCATGAAGCTGAAGTCCTTCCGGGTGGTCAGGGCGTAGCCGGAGAGTCCCAGGAAGATCGCGCCCGTGCCGCCCAAGGCCACCATCACCAGCTGTGCGCCGTTGGAGAACGCGTGGACATAGGCGCTGATGATGGGGCCGAGGGTCAGGCCCATGAAGCCGGTCAGGGCGAACACGAAGAGCAGCCCCATGGCACTGTTGGCGAACTTCTGGGTCAGCCACAGCAAGCCGAAATACCCGACCATGGTGAGGATGATGCCCGGATGCGGCAGGTTGAGGGCCATGGAGATCCCGGCGGTCAGTGCGCTGAACAACAGCGTCATCGACAGCAGGGCGTAGGTGTTGCGCAGGACCTTGTTCGTGTCCAGTGCCGACGTGGTCGTCGGGCGCGCAGCGATCGACTGGTTGCGGATCATAGAGTTGGGATCCTCCGACTCTTCTGGGAGTTATATCTGTAGGATGTGACCATACCAATGGTCCGTGGTTCCAAGGATACGCGACGTTAAGGGAATATCAAGCTAGCGAAAAACCGGCCGGATTCTGTATGCTTGCCCCGCCGCGCGGGTCAAGCCCGGGCGCCCTGGAGAGGTGGCTGAGCGGTCGAAAGCGGCGGTCTTGAAAACCGTTGACCCGCAAGGGTCCGTGGGTTCGAATCCCACCCTCTCCGCCAATTCAGAGAAAAGGGGGTCGCTTTGGGCCCCCTTTTCTCTGAATTCCCGATGGCCTTCGAACCCACGGACATAGATCGGCCGGGTTCGACAAATCGGCAGGACCGCCGATTTGCGCGCCGACAGGCGCCCGCTGGGCGAGGGCCCGGGATGGGGCCGAGTGCATCCCACCCCCTGAATTCCCGATGGCCTTCGAACCCACGGAAAGAGGTCGGCGGGGGCGACAAACCGACCGACAAGCCAGCGGCCCCCTACCCCAGCACCTCGATGCCCGCCATGTAGGGCCTGAGCGCCTCGGGCACCCGCACACGACCTTCGGCATCCTGGTAGTTCTCCAGCACGGCGACCAGCGCGCGCCCTATCGCCAGTCCGGAACCGTTGAGGGTGTGCAGGAGCTCCGGCTTGCCGGTCTCGGGGTTGCGCCAGCGGGCCTTCATGCGCCGCGCCTGGAAATCTTCGAAATTGCTGCAGGAGGAGATCTCGCGATACTTGCCCTGCCCGGGCAGCCACACCTCCAGGTCATAGGTCTTGGCCGCGGCAAAACCCAGGTCCCCGGTGCATAGGGCGACCACACGGTACGGGAGCTCGAGCCGACGGAGCACCTCCTCGGCGTGGCCGGTGAGCGTCTCCAGCGCCGCGTAGGAGTCCTCGGGGCACACCATCTGCACCAGTTCGACCTTTTCGAACTGGTGCTGGCGGATCATGCCGCGGGTGTCCTTGCCGTAGGACCCTGCCTCGCTGCGAAAACACGGCGTGTGCGCCACGAAGCGCAGCGGAAGCGTCTCCGCCTCGGCGATCTCCTCGCGCATGAGGTTCGTGAGCGGCACCTCGGCGGTGGGGATCAGGTAGTAGTCCTGCTCACCGCAGAGCTTGAACAGATCTTCCTCGAATTTGGGGAGCTGGCCGGTACCGCGCAGGCTGTCGCTGTTGACCACGTAGGGAACGTAGGTTTCCGTATAGCCGTGCTCCTGCGTATGCAGGTCGAGCATGAACTGGATCAGCGCCCGATGCAGGCGCGCCAGGGGTCCGCGCAGGGTGACGAAGCGCGAGCCGGTCAGCTTGGCGGCAGTCTCGAAGTCCAGGCCGCCGATGCGGGCCCCGAGGTCCACGTGATCCCGCGGTGCGAAATCGAACTGCTGGGGCTCGCCCCACCGGCGCACGTCCACGTTGTCCGTCTCGTCGCGGCCGATGGGCACCGACGCGTGCGGCAGGTTGGGAATGCCGTAGTAGATCAGATCCAGGTTCTGCTGGATGGCGTTGAGCTCGATCTCGGCCGCCCCGAGGTCGTCCCCCAGTCGGGCGACCTCGTCCAGCAGCGGCTGAATGTCCTCGCCCTGTGCCTTCGCCCTGCCGATCGCCTTGGAGCGCGCGTTGCGCTCCTGCTGCAGCTCCTGGGTGCGCACCTGCACGGCCTTGCGCTGTGCCTCGAGCTCTTCGACGCGCCCCACGTCGAGCGCGGCGCCGCGATGCGCCAGGCGCTCGGCGACGCTGTGCAGCTCAGTGCGAAGCAGACGGGGATCCAGCATAGGTGTCCTCTCGTTCCGGTTGTTCTCAGGATCTTGAATTGGCTGTGGCGGACCAGGTCACCAGGTGCCCGGGCTTGATGCTGTTGGCGAGGTGCTCACAGACGCGTTCGACCTTTTCCGGCTTGTCGAAGAACTCCACCACGATGGGCAGATCCATCGCCAGGTCCACCAGCTTCGCCGAGTGCAGCACCCCCGATTCGCCGTAGCCCTCCAGGGCACGGAAGACGGTCACGCCGCGCACCTGTTCCTGCTCGTGGAGCCGGCGCACGAGGCGCTCGATGCCGTCGTGCTCGCTCAGGTACAGGCGCACCATGGTCACGCTTTCCTGCTTCATAACTGCCTCCCGACCAGCAGCCCCGCCCAGGCGGCGGCGATGCACAAGCCCACGCTGACGGCCACATTGAGCAATGCCTTGGCCGGCTCGCCGTCCTGCAGCAGGTTCAGCGTATCCAGCGAAAACGTCGAGAAGGTGGTGAAGGCGCCGAGCAGGCCCACCAGGAGCACCGCGCGCCACTCCGGTCCCACGCTCAAGCGCTCGTTGAGCAGCACGAACAGCAAGCCCATCGCCAGCGAGCCGACCAGGTTCACGGCCAGCGTCCCGTAGGGGAAGGCCGTGCCCAGGCGCGCATAGACCCAGCCGGAGGTCCAATAGCGCAGCACCGCGCCCAAGGCCCCGCCGGCCGCCACGGCCAACACCTGCGGTATCACGCCGCGTCTCCATTGTAACGCATCGCCGCGCGTACGGCGGTGGGCTGTATCCGCCTCATTGCTTACCCGCCTTTCGATCCAGCTCGCGCAGATACTGCAAACGCTCGCGGATGCGTTGCTCAAGGCCGCGCTCCACGGGCTCGTAGTAGCGCCGCTCCGACATGTCCTCGGGGAAGTAGCGCTCCCCGGCGGCGTAGGCCTGCGGCTCGTCATGGGCATAGCGGTAGGCGTGCCCGTAGCCGAGCTGCTTCATCAGCCGCGTGGGCGCATTGCGCAGGTGCAGCGGCACCTCGTGGGAGCCGTGCTCCTTCACGTCCGCCATGGCCCGGTTGAACGCCACGTAGGCCGCGTTGCTCTTGGGCGCGGCGGCGAGGTAGAGCACGGCCTGCGCGACGGCCAGCTCTCCCTCGGGGCTGCCCAGCCGCTCCTGCGTCTCCCAGGCGTCCAGCGCCAGGCGCAGGGCGCGCGGATCGGCATTGCCGATTTCCTCGCTGGCCATGCGCACCACCCGGCGGGCGATGTACAAGGGGTCGCAGCCGCCATCCACCATGCGGGCGAACCAGTACAGGGCCGCGTCCGGCGCCGAGCCCCGCACGGATTTATGCAGCGCCGAGATCTGGTCGTAAAAGGCCTCGCCGCCCTTGTCGAAGCGTCGCATCCCCCCACCGAGCACCTCGTCCAGGCGCGCCGCGTCGATCGTGGGCGGCTCCTCGGAGTCGGCACGGGCCAGTTCCACGGCGATGTCGAGCAGATTCAGGGCGCGCCGCGCATCGCCGTCCGCCGCCTCGGCAAGACGGTCGCGCAGCGGCTCCGCAAAGCGCGGGGCCTGCGCGCCGAGGCCGCGTTCGCCGTCGCCCAGCGCGCGGTCGATGATCGCACGAATATCCGCCGTGGTCAGCGCCTTGAGCACGTAGACGCGGGCGCGCGAGAGCAGTGCGTTGTTCAGCTCGAAGGACGGGTTCTCGGTGGTGGCTCCGATGAAGGTCACCGTGCCGTCCTCGACATAGGGCAGGAAGGCGTCCTGCTGCGATTTGTTGAAGCGGTGCACCTCGTCGACGAACAGGAGGCTGGCGCGGCCCTGCTCGCCGCGCAGACGCTGGGCCCGGTCGACGGCAGCGCGAATGTCCTTGACGCCGGACATCACGGCCGAGAGGCTCAGGAACTCGGCCTGGCAGTCGCGGGCGATGAGCCGCGCCAGGGTCGTCTTGCCGGTGCCGGGCGGCCCCCAGAAGATCATCGAGTGCAGGCGCCCGGACTCGATCGCCTGGCGCAACGGCTTGCCGGGGCCGACCAGATGCGCCTGCCCGGTGAACTCGGCGAGCGTGCGCGGCCGCATCCGATCGGCCAGCGGCCGCCAGTGCTCGTCGGCGGGGGGCGCGAACAGGTCGGCCGACTCGCTCATCGGCATCGAGCCGCCTCAGCCGTGCAGCACGTCCACACCGGCGGGCGGCGTGAAGCGGAAGGTCCCCGCAGGGAACCGGGGGTTGCGCTGGATGTTGTGAAAGTCCAGGCGCGTCACCTGCCCGAAGGCGTCCTCCAGTTCCATGCTCTGGAGGTTGTCCTTGCCGAAACCCAGCGCGACGCGCTTGAAGTTGCTCTGCCCCGGCTTGCGGGGCACCAGTTCGAACCAGGTGACGCCGTCGACCTCACCCAGCGGGTGCACCTCGAAGCTGCGCAGCAGCTCGTCGGGGTTGCTCAGCAGCATGGCCGGGGTGTTGGTCAGCACATCCTCCTGCTGCTT
Source organism: uncultured Gammaproteobacteria bacterium (assembly GCA_963779865.1). Lineage (GTDB taxonomy): Bacteria > Pseudomonadota > Gammaproteobacteria > CAVZZX01 > CAVZZX01 > CAVZZX01. The sequence goes on from CAVZZX010000003.1 coordinate 759,294, forward strand.
GACGGTGACCTGCTCCAGGTCCTCGTCGTAGAACCACAGCTGCGTGCCGTCGGCCACATAGATCTGGTGATAGGGCTTGTCATATTCCAGCCGAAAGCGATCCGGGCGCTTGACCGCCAACGTGCCGCTGGAGCGCTCCACCGGTTTCTGGTGTTCATCGAACAGCGTCTGCTGAAAGTCGGCCGTGAAGGCCCGGGTCCGCGCGAAGTACTCGTCCAGGAAGCGCTTCTCAGCCGCCAGCGACAGCTGCGGAAAGCAGAGCGCGGCGGTCAGAAGCAGGGCGAGCAAGCCGACAATGCGTCGCGTGGCGGCAGTGGTCATCGGGTCAGTCCTTGGGCGGGGGCGGCGCCAGCACCTCGCGGCCGCCGTTGGATTGCAGCGGCCCGACCAGGCCGGCCCGCTCCATGGTCTCGATCATTCGCGCAGCCCGGTTGTAGCCGATCTTGAGCCGCCGCTGCACCCCCGAGATGGAGGCGCGCCGCGTCTCGACCACGATCTGCACCGCCTGATCGTAGAGCGGGTCCTCCTCGCCGTCGTCGCCGCCGCCCTCGCCCGGGAGTCCTCCGGCGCCGCCGTCCTCGGCGCCGCTGAGGATGTCCTCGTTGTAGTCCGGCTCACCGTGCCGCTTGAGGTGTTCCACCACCTTGTGCACCTCGTGATCGTCCACGAAGGCGCCGTGCACACGCGTCGGCACGGCCGTGCCCGGCGGCAGGTAGAGCATGTCCCCGTGGCCGAGCAGCTGCTCGGCACCGATCTGGTCGAGAATCGTCCGCGAATCCACTCGCGAGGACACCTGGAAGGCGATACGCGTCGGGATATTCGCCTTGATCAAACCGGTGATGACGTCGACCGAGGGACGCTGCGTCGCCAGAATCAGATGAATGCCGGCGGCGCGGGCCTTCTGGGCCAGGCGCGCGATGAGCTCCTCCACCTTCTTGCCGACCACCATCATCATGTCGGCGAGTTCGTCGACGACCACGACGATGGTGGGCAGGGCCTGGAGTTCCGGCGCCTCCTCGCCCTCCTCCGTCGGCGCGAAGGTCGGTTCGGTGAGCGGCTGGCCGGCCTCGCGCGCCTCCTTCAGCTTGCGGTTGAAGCCGCTGATGTTACGCACCTTCACAGAGGCCATCAGCTTGTAGCGGCGCTCCATCTCGGCGACGCACCAGCGCAGGGCGTTGGCCGCCTCCTTCATGTCCGTGACCACCGGCGCGAGCAAATGCGGAATGCCCTCGTAGACCGAGAGCTCCAGCATCTTGGGGTCGATCATGATGAGGCGCACTTCGGCCGGGCGGGCGTTATAGAGCAGGCTCAGGATCATCGCATTCACGGCAACGGACTTGCCCGATCCGGTGGTGCCGGCGACCAGCAGGTGCGGCATGCGCGCCAGGTCGGCGACGGTCGGGTTGCCGCCGATGTCCTTGCCCAGCCCGAGGGTGAGGGCCGAGTTCCCCTCCTCGTATTCGCGGGAGCGCAGGATCTCCGACAGGCGCACGATCTCGCGCTGCTCGTTGGGGATCTCCAGGCCCACCGTGGTCTTGCCCGGGATCACCTCGACCACGCGCACGCTGATCGCCGAGAGGGCACGCGCCAGGTCCTTCGCCAGGTTGCTGATCTGGCTTACCTTCACCCCGGGCGCAGGCTGCAGCTCGAAGCGCGTGATCACCGGCCCCGGATGCACCGCCACCACCTGGGCCTCCACGCCGAAGTCCTGCAGCTTGAGCTCCAGGGTGCGCGACATCGCCTCCAGGGCCTCTTTGGACAGGCCGTTGCCGCGGCTGTCCGCGGGATCGAGCAGCGACAAGGGCGGCAGACCGGCCTGCCCCGGCTCGTCCTTGAACAGGGGGACCTGCTTTTCGCGCACGGCGCGCGCGCCGCTCTCCACCTTCTTGATGACCGGCTCGATGCGAGGCGGCTTGCGCGCCTCCTTCTTGACCTTTTCCTTCTCCTGCTTCTCACGGCTGCGCGTGAGGTGCTCGCGGCGCGCGCGCCGCTCGACCCAGCGCTCGCGCAGCCGGTAAAGCCCGCCACGAAACACGCCGCGGACTGCGCCGAGCACGGCCAGCACCCCGGCGCCGACCAGGTCCATCAGGCGGAACCAGGAGAGGCCGGTGAACAGCGTAAACCCGGTGAGAAACAGGGCGAGCAGAAACAGGGTGGCGCCCAGGAAACTGAAGCCGTGCACCAGCAGCGAACCGACCAGATCGCCGAGGATGCCTCCTGAATGCAGCGGCACGCTGCCCCCCGGCGCCTGGAAATGCAGGGCGGCCAGGGCGCTGCCGGTCCCCACGGTGAGCACGAAGCCGGCCGTGCGAAGAGACAGGTGGCGCATGTCGAGCTCACCGGTATCGCGCCGCCCCCGATAGAGCATCCAGCCGCTGTAGGCGACCATCAGCGGGAACAGGTACGCGAGATACCCGAACAGCGACAGGAACACATCGGCAAACCAGGCCCCGATCGGCCCGCCCAGGTTGAGGACCCGTCCCTCCGGGCCGATATGCGACCAGCCGGGATCGGCCGGGCTGTAGCTGCCCAGGGCGATGACCAGATACAGGGCGGTGAACCCGAACAGGAACAGCGCCCCCTCGCGCAGCCCGCGCCGCAGGTGACCGGCGATGGGCGGGGCCGCTTTGCTCCGCGTGGCTTGGTTCAAGGAAGTTTAACCTGTTTGCGAATTATTGTTTGCAAGTTACTAATGTAGTGACGATTATTCAAGCTGCGTTCAGCTCTCCCGCAAGGCCGGATGGATCACCTCCCCGGCCTGGACATTGATCCCGCGCTGCAGGTCCGGCGCCGTCTGCCAGCCCGGCTCGGCAAGGCGCAGCACGAATGGAATGAGAGCCGCCGACAACGCCTGCGAGGCCGTGCGCGGCACGGCGCCGGGCATGTTGGTGACGCCGAAGTGCACCACGCCTTCCCAGATGAAGGTCGGCTCCGCGTAACTGGTCGGCCGCGTGGTCTCGATGCAGCCGCCCTGGTCCACCGAGATGTCGAGCACCACACTCCCCTCCTTCATCTCGCGCACCATCTCGGCCGAAACCAGGTGCGGCGCCCGTGCGCCGGGGATGAGCACGGCCCCGATCAACAGGTCGGCCTCGCGCACCGCCTCGGCGATGGCGCTGCGAAAGGGGTACAGCGCGGTGACGTTCGGCCCCAGGTCGCGCATTGCCCCCATTTTATCGCGGGAGGGATCGAATACCGTGACCCGTGCCCCCATGTCCGCGGCCAGGCGCGCCGCGTTGCCGCCAGCCACGCCTGCGCCGAGCACGACCACGTGCCCCCGTTCGGCGGCCGGCAGGCCACCCAACAGGATGCCGCGGCCGCCCTCGGGGCGGTGCAGCAGGTGGCTCCCGACCTGCGTGGCAATGCGCCCGGCAATGTCGCTCATCGGAGCCAGCAGCGGCAGGTGTCCGTCGCGCTCGACGGTCTCGAAGGCCAGCGCGGTCAGGCCAACCTCGAGCAGGCCCTTGAGCAGCGCCGGCTCCGCAGCGAGGTGCAGATAGGAAAACAGCAGATGGTCCGCGCGCAGCAGCTCCAGTTCGCTGGGCTGTGGCTCCTTCACCTTGAGCAGCATCTGCGCCTCGCCGTAGAGCGCCGCGGCATCCGGAAGGATGCGAATGCCGAGCTGCTCGTAGGCAGCGTCCGGATAACCGCTCGCCTCGCCCGCGCGGGTCTGCAGCAGGACCTCGTGCCCGTGCCGCACGAGCTCGGCCGCGGCTTCGGGGATCATCGCCACCCGGCCTTCGAGCATCTTGATTTCGCGCGGGATCCCGATGCGCATTGGGGGGCGCCTCCTTTACCCTCCGGAGAGGATTACCGTACTATACTCCTGCCCTTGCGGACCGGCCTGCCGGCCACCGCTGCTCCCGCTTTCTTGCCAAGCGCTTGGCCGATTGCACGACAATCCCGGAGTCTAACACATGAGTGAAACCAAGCATTGCCGCCTGCTGATCCTCGGCTCAGGGCCGGCCGGCTACACCGCGGCAGTCTATGCCGCGCGCGCCAACCTGGATCCCGTGGTGGTAACCGGCCTCGAGCAGGGCGGGCAGCTCATGACGACCACCGACGTGGACAACTGGCCCGGCGACAATGACGGCGTGCAGGGTCCGGAGCTGATGGAGCGCATGCGCAAGCACGCCGAGCGCTTCGGCACCGAGATCATCTTCGACCACATCAACGACGCGCAGCTCGAGCAGCGCCCTTTCCGCCTCACCGGCGACAGCGGCAGCTACACCTGCGATGCCCTGATCATCGCCACCGGCGCCTCGGCCAAGTACATCGGGCTGGACTCCGAGCAGGCCTTCCGGGGCCGAGGCGTATCCGCCTGTGCCACCTGTGACGGCTTCTTTTATCGCGGCCAGAAGGTCGCGGTGGTCGGCGGCGGCAACACCGCCGTGGAGGAGGCGCTCTACCTCGCCAATATCGCCGAGCACGTCACCGTGATCCATCGGCGCGAGCAGTTCCGCGCGGAGAAGATCCTGATCAACCAGCTCCTGGACAAGGCCGAGAACGGCAACGTCACCATAGAATGGAATCAGACCCTGGACGAAGTGCTCGGCGACGACACCGGCGTGACCGGCGTGCGTATGAAAAGCGCCAAGGACGACTCCACGCGCGAGCTTGAGCTCACCGGGGTGTTCATTGCCATCGGCCACAGCCCCAACACGCAGCTGTTCGAAGGCCAGCTGGAGATGAACGGCGGTTACATCCAGGTGAAGAGCGGCACCAAGGGCGGCGCCACCGCCACCACGGTTCCGGGCGTGTTTGCCGCCGGCGACGTGGCCGACCACATCTACCGCCAGGCGGTGACCTCCGCCGGCACCGGCTGCATGGCCGCGCTCGACGCAGAGCGCTATCTGGACCACCTGGGCTCGAGCCCCGAGAGCTATGCCCCGGAGGACGAGGCCCAGGTCTGAGCCGGACTTCACCGGGTCCGAGCCCGGGTCCGAGACCGGGCCCGGCCGGCCAGGGACGGGGCCAGCGATGAACCTGCGGATCAGCATCGCCGAGGGCTTGCAGGGCGTTTCACGCGAGGCGTGGAACGCCCTGCAAGGCACCGCCAACCCCTTTCTGCGGCATGAATTTCTCAGCGCCCTCGAGCGCCACGAGGCGGTCGGCCCTCGCTTCGGCTGGTTACCCCAGTATCTGCTCGCGCATGCCGGCGAGCGGCTGGTGGGCGCCCTGCCCATGTACGCGAAATACAACTCCTACGGCGAATTCGTGTTCGACTGGGCCTGGGCCGACGCCTACGAGCGCCACGGCCTGCGCTACTATCCGAAGCTGGTGGTCGCCGTTCCCTACACCCCGGTCACCGGGGCGCGTATCCTGCTCGCGGCGGACGCGCCGGAAGCGCTGCGTGAACACCTGATCGACGCCGCCCTCGCGCACGCCCGCGAGCTCGGCGTGTCCTCCCTGCACTGGCTGTTCACCCTGCCGGAGGAGGCGCGCACTCTCGCGCAGCGCGACCTGCTGCGCCGGGACGACCTGCAATTTCACTGGGAGAACCGCGGCTACCGGGACTTCGAGGATTTCCTCGCCACGTTCAGCGCCAAGAAGCGCAAGAACGTGCGTCAGGAGCGCCGCCGCGTGCGCGAGCAGGGCATCGAGTTCCAGGTCCTCCATGGCGGCGAGATCGATGCCGAGCAATGGCGCATCTATCACGACTTCTACCAGGACACCTTCCTGCGCCTGGGCGGCGTGCCCACCCTCAGCCGCGGCTTCTTCGAGGAGCTCGGCCGCAGCATGCCCGAGAACGTCGTGCTGGTGCTGGCCCGACACCGCGGGCGCGATGTCGCGGCCGCCTTTAGCCTGCGCGGGCCGGACACGCTTTACGGCCGCCACTGGGGTTGCAGCGAGGACTTCGACGCCCTGCACTTCGAAGCCTGCTACTACCAGGGGCTGGACTATTGCATCCGCCACGGGCTGCAGCGGTTCGAACCCGGTGCGCAGGGCGAACACAAGGTGAGCCGCGGATTCCTGCCGGTACGCACCCGCTCGGCGCACTGGATCGCCCATGCGGGCTTTCGGTCCGCGATAGCCGACTTCGTGGAGCGCGAGCGCAGCAGCCTGGACTATTATGAAACTGAGCTACGAGGGCATTCGCCCTATAAGGCCGTCGCGGCCGCGCGCGCGCGGGGCGACGACGATGGGGAGCACGGCTAGCGCCCTGTCCACAAGGCCCGTGAGCGGATGGTTGCAGCACCTCAGGTGAGCCGAGCATGAGCAGGCTGAAGATGACGGGTCCGTTCTGGCTGAACGCGGCCAATCGCACCCTCTTCCCGGCCGTCGAGCACGCGCTGCGCGAGCCCGACGGGCTGCTGGCGGTCGGTGGCGACCTGTCCAGCGAGCGACTGCTCGCCGCCTATCGGCGGGGCATCTTCCCATGGTACAGCGAAGGACAACCGATCCTGTGGTGGTCCCCCGACCCGCGGGCGCTGCTGAGCGGCGGGACGCTGCGCGTCTCGCGCAGCCTGGCGAAGGTCGTCCGCCGCGGCAGCTTCGAGCTCAGCCTCGACCGGGATTTCCCTGCGGTCATCGCCTCCTGCGCCGCGCCGCGTCGCGGTGAACCGGGCACCTGGATCACCCCCGAGATGAGCACCGCCTTCGTTCGCCTGCACCGGCTGGGTTATGCGCATTCGGTCGAGGTCTGGGAAGGCCGGCAACTCGTCGGCGGGCTCTACGGCATCGCGGTGGGACGCATGTTCTACGGCGAGTCGATGTTCTCCTTGCGCACCGACGCGTCCAAGCTGGCGCTGGTCGCCCTGGTGCGCCAGCTCGAGCAGTGGGGCTTCGGTCCGATCGACTGTCAGGTGCAGTCCGCGCACCTCAGCCGGCTGGGCGCCCAGCCGGTGCCGCGCGCCCGCTTCGTGGACCTGCTCGATCGCTACTGCGCGTTGCCCGCGCAGCCCGGCCCCTGGGCCTTCGAACCCCGCTTGCTGGAGGAACTGCAGCGCAGCGGAGGGCGCCGTGGGGGATAACAGCAGCTATCTAGCCCTGCAGGACCTGAAGTTCTACGTCACCCCTACCCATCCGTGCAGCTATCTGCCGGGCCGCGAGGCGGTCACACTGTTCGCCGACCCCCTGGTCCCGGTCGACAACACCCAGTACACCCTCCTCTCGGAGCTTGGCTTCCGGCGCAGCGGGGAACACGTCTATCGTCCCCATTGCCCCGCCTGCCGGGCCTGCATCCCGGTCCGGGTGCCGGTCGCGACTTTCCAGCCCGATCGCAGCCAACGCCGCACCTGGCGCCGCAATCGGGACCTTGAGGTGCGCGGCGCCCCGGCCACCTACCGCGAGGAGCACTTCCACCTATATCAGCGCTATCTGGGGACACGCCATACCGGGGGCGAGATGGACGACGGCAACCCCGACAGCTACCGCCAGTTCATCAGCGCCGGCTGGAGCGACACCTGGCTGTACGAATTCCGCCACGAAGGCCGGCTCCTGGCCGTCGCCGCCGTGGACCGGCTGGAGAACGCGCTCTCGGCGGTCTACACCTTCTTCGACCCCGATGCGTCAAGGCGGCGCAGCCTCGGCGTGTTCGCGGTCCTCTGGCAGATCGAGCATGCCCGGCGGTGCGGGCTGCGCTGGGTCTATCTGGGCTACTGGATCCAGCAGTGCCGAAAGATGGCCTACAAGGATCGCTACCGTCCCGCGGAGTGTTTCATCGGCCACGGCTGGTCCCCTCTCTGACAGGCCGGGATCCGTCGGCCATCAGCATCCGGGCCGTGCACCACGAGCAGGGCTCGGCACCTGGGCGGCGACGGATACCGGCGCCCGAGCGCGCCGCTTTGAAAACTCCGCCGGTTTCAGGCATCATCCCTGCTCGCTCAGCGAGGCCGACGAGGTTAGGCAGGACAGGACTGAATGGCGAAAGAAGATCTCATAGAGATGGAAGGCACGGTGGTAGACACCCTGCCCAATACCATGTTCCGCGTCGAGCTGGACAACGGTCACGTCGTGACCGCCCACATCTCCGGCAAGATGCGCAAGCATTATATCCGCATCCTCACCGGGGACCGCGTCACCGTCCAGCTCACCCCCTACGACCTGACCAAGGGCCGTATCACCTACCGTAAGCGCTGACGCGCTCGGCCACGCTGCCGGCGGTTCCCGCGGCAGGCTGCGTTCGGCCCACTCCGGCACGCATCCGTTCCCGGACTCCCGCCGCCCCGGCGGGACGGGAACGGTGTGCTCACCCATGGGTTACGCTCTGGCCCGAATCCGACCTCCCCGTCTCCGAATGGGACAGCGGCCCGATGATGGGATGCAGGGGACGGGGGGGGGCCGGCCGGCGGCAGCGGCCGGTGCTGCGCCCGATGGGCACAGGCTGGCGCCGCGCGCGCCGGGGACCGACGCTTGGGGCGGCGGCGCTTGCCGATAGCGAAACGCCCGCCGGTTCGACCGGCGAGGGTTCGATCCGCGCTGCTGTCACAGGGGCGGTTCAGGCTGGCGAGAGTTCGTCCTTCCCGGCAAGCTCGAAGTCGAGCTCGTCATCGCGCACCGTGATCCTGATGCGCCCGCCGCCGGAGAGCTTGCCGAACAACAACTCCTCCGCCAGCGGCTTCTTGATGTTCTCCTGAATGACCCGCGCCATCGGCCGTGCGCCCATCGAGGGATCGTAGCCGTGCACCGCCAACCAGGTGCGGGCCTCGTCGTCCACGTGCAGGGTCACGCCCTTGTCCTGCAGCTGGCTCTCCAGCTCGAAGAGGAACTTGTCGACCACGTGCCCAATGGTCTCGGTGTCCAGGCCCTTGAACTGGATGATGCCGTCCAGCCGGTTGCGGAACTCCGGCGTGAAGGTGCGCTTGATCACCTCCATACCGTCGGTGCTGTGGTCCTGGCTCGCGAACCCGATGGAACGCCGGTTCATCTGCTCGGCACCCGCATTGGTCGTCATGATCGTGATGACGTTGCGGAAATCCGCCTTGCGGCCGTTGTTATCGGTCAACGTGCCGTGGTCCATCACCTGCAGCAGCAGGTTGAACACGTCCGGATGCGCCTTTTCGATCTCGTCCAGCAGCAGCACCGCATGCGGATGCTTGGTGATCGCCTCCGTCAGCAACCCGCCCTGGTCGAAGCCGACGTAGCCGGGCGGTGCACCGATGAGGCGCGAGACCGTGTGGCGCTCCATGTACTCGGACATGTCGAAGCGGATCAGCTCGATGCCCAGGATGTGCGCCAGCTGGCGCGAGACCTCGGTCTTGCCGACGCCGGTCGGCCCGGCGAACAGGAAGCTGCCGATGGGCTTCTGCTCGCTGCCCAGCCCGGAGCGCGACAGCTTGATGGCCGTGCCCAGCGTCTGGATGGCCTCGTCCTGGCCGAAGATCACCAGCTTCAGATTGCGCTCCAGATTACGCAGCGTTTCCTTGTCGTCCACGCTCACCGACTTTGGCGGGATGCGCGCCATCTTGGCCACCACGGCCTCGATGTCGCGCACGCCGATGGTCTTGCGCCGCTTGGACGGCGGCTGCAGGCGCTGGTTGGCGCCGGCCTCGTCGATGACGTCGATCGCCTTATCGGGCAGGTGTCGCTCGTTGATGTAGCGCTCGGCCAGTTCGGCCGCCGTGCGCAGGGCCTGGTGGGTATAGCGCACGCCGTGGTGCTCCTCGAAACGGGACTTCAGCCCCTCGAGGATCTGCACGGTGTCCTCCACGCTGGGCTCGGAGACATCGATCTTCTGGAAGCGGCGTGCCAGCGCCCGGTCCTTTTCGAAGATGCCGCGGTACTCCTGATAGGTGGTGGAGCCGATGCACTTGAGGTCACCATTGGCGAGTACCGGCTTGATCAGGTTCGAGGCATCCATCGCCCCGCCGGAGGCGGCACCCGCCCCGATGATGGTGTGGATCTCGTCGATGAACAGGATGGCCCCGGCCTCGCGCTTGAGCTGCGCCAGGATGGCCTTGAGGCGCTTCTCGAAGTCGCCCCGGTACTTGGTGCCGGCCAGCAGCGCGCCAAGGTCGAGGGCATAGACGGTACTGCCGGACAGCACGTCGGGCACCTCGCCGTCGACGATCTTGCGCGCCAACCCCTCGGCCAGCGCGGTCTTGCCGACGCCCGCCTCGCCCACGAACAGCGGGTTGTTCTTGCGCCGCCGGCAGAGCACCTGCACCGTTCGCTCGACCTCGTTCTTGCGACCGATCAGGGGGTCGATCTTGCCCTCGCGGGCGAGCCGGTTGAGATTGGTCGCGAACTGCTCGAGCGGACGCTTCTCGCCGCTCTCCCCGGCCTCCTCGTCCACCGGCGCGGCGGCCTCGTCGCCGCCCTCGTCCTGGTTGATCTTGGAGATGCCGTGGGAAAGGAAATTGACGACGTCCAGGCGCGTGATGTCCTGTTTCTTGAGGAAATAGACCGCCTGCGATTCCTGCTCGCTGAAAATGGCCACGAGCACATTGGCGCCGGTCACCTCGCGCTTGCCGGAGGACTGCACGTGGAAGGCGGCGCGCTGCAGCACGCGCTGGAAGCCGAGCGTGGGCTGCGTATCGCGCTCGTCGTTGGGGTGGAGCAGCGGCGTCGTCTCGTCCAGAAAACGGCTGAGCTCGGCGCGCAGCTTGGCCATGTCCGCACCGCAGGCGTGCAGGACTTCCGCGGCCGCCGAGTTGTCGAGCAGGGCCAGCAGAAGATGCTCGACGGTAATGAATTCATGCCCCTTTTCGCGCGCGTCCTTGAAAGCGCCGTTCAGGGTTTGCTCAAGCTCTTTATTCAACATGGCAGCTTAACTGAGTTGGTGGGACGGCCCATTGTGGGGCGCTGCATCCGCGGATGCGTCACTCTGCTTCCATTGTGCACAGCAGCGGATGCTGGTTCTGCCGCGCGTAGTCGTTGACCTGGGCGACCTTGGTTTCGGCGATCTCCCGCGTAAAGACCCCGCACACGCCCTTGCCGCGAGTATGCACGTGCCACATGACGCGGGTCGCCCGCTCGCGGTCCAGCCCGAAGAACAGTTCGAGCACGTGCACAACGAAGTCCATCGGCGTGTAATCGTCATTCAGCAGCACCACCCGGTACATGGGCGGGCGTTTGGTCTTCGGCTTGGCCTCCTCGACGCTGAGATCGTCGTGAGTCGGCTGCCCCCGGCGTCGCTCGCTCATAGCGCTAATTCTAGCTGATCAAAAAAAGCCCAATACCGCCTGCAGCCGCCCGCCTCTGCGCTTGGCGCACGCTGGCACGGGGGAATTTCTGAACTATATTTAACAACTGTGTGCGGGTTTGTACAGCGCGCGAATGTGCCCTTGATCATACTCATTGCGCGACTTGCTCCGAGAAGAGACAACCCGCCAGCCGCAGAGTTCAGTGACTGGCAGAGCGAGGCACGAAGGAATGGCAAATGGCGTCGTGAAGTGGTTCAGCAACGCCAAGGGGTACGGCTTCATCTGCCCCGATGAGGGTGGCGACGACGTGTTCGCCCACTTCTCCGCCGTGTCCATGGACGGCTACAAGACCCTCAAGCGCGGCCAGCGTGTCGAATTCGAGCTCAGCGAGGGCCCCAAGGGCCTCCACGCGGTGGCCATCCGCCCCGAAAGCGCCGCCGCGCAGGACACCGACCAGCAGGGCGCCGGCGAACAGCGCACCGGCGAACAGGGCTAGCACCGGCCGAGCGACCGCCCCCTACATGTGGGCGATCATCGCCTCGCCAAACCCGGAGCAGCTGACCTCCTGGGCGTCCGCCATGAGTCGGGCGAAGTCATAGGTGACGGTGCGGGCCGAGATCGCGCCCTCCATGCCCGTGACGATACGATCGGCGGCCTCGCCCCAGCCCAGATGGCGCAGCATCATTTCCGCAGAAAGGATCAGGGAACCGGGGTTGACCTTGTCCTGCCCCGCGTATTTGGGGGCCGTGCCATGGGTCGCCTCGAACATCGCGACCGTGTCGGACATGTTCGCACCCGGCGCGATGCCGATGCCCCCCACCTGCGCCGCGAGTGCGTCGGAGATGTAGTCGCCGTTGAGATTGAGCGTGGCGATGACGCTGTACTCGGCCGGACGCAGCAGGATCTGCTGCAGGAAGGCGTCGGCGATGACATCCTTGACGATGATTTCACCGCCGGTGCGCGGATTGGTCATGCGGCACCAGGGCCCGCCGTCGATCTCTTCGGCGCCGAACTCCTGCATGGCGAGCTCGTAGCCCCAGTTCTTGAAGGCGCCTTCGGTGAACTTCATGATGTTGCCCTTGTGGACCAGGGTCACCGAATCGCGCCCGTGTTCGATCGCGTACTGCAGCGCGCGGCGCACGAGGCGCCGGGTGCCCTCCTCCGACACGGGCTTGATGCCGATGCCCGAGGTCTCCGGGAAGCGGATCTTCTCCACGCCCATCTCGCCGCGCAGGAACTCGATCACCCGCCGCACTTCCGGCGTGCCTGCGGCCCATTCGATGCCCGCATAGATGTCTTCGGAGTTCTCGCGGAAGATCACCATGTCGGTCTTCTCGGGCTCGCGCAGCGGGCTGGGGGTGCCATGGAAATAGCGCACCGGGCGCAAGCACAGATAGAGATCGAGCTGCTGCCGCAGGGCGACATTGAGCGAGCGGATCCCCCCGCCCACCGGCGTCGTCAGCGGGCCCTTGATGGAGACCACGAATTCGCGCACCGCAGCGAAGGTTTCCGCGGGCAGCCAGGCGTCCGCGCCGTACACGGTGTTCGCCTTCTCGCCGGCGTAAATTTCCATCCACGCGATGCTGCGCTGGTTGCCGTAGGCCTTGGCGACGGCCTGATCAACCACCCGCCGCATCACCGGGGTGATGTCCACGCCGATGCCGTCCCCTTCGATGTAGGGAATGATCGGCCGGTCGGGGACATTGAGACTGTGATCCGGGTTGACGGTGATCTTCGCCCCGTCGGCGGGCACGCGGATGTTCTCGTAGGCCATGGCTGCTCCGGCTGCGGATGAAGTGCGTTGTGAAGTGCGGTGAATGAGCCGCGGGATTTTATCATCTTCGGTCCAAGGCCGCCTAATCGGCGCGGTGCCGGCCGGGTGCCGACGGCTGCCCGGCGCCGGGCTTTGCAGTACAGTCGCTGCATGAGCCGCATCATCCTGTTCAACAAACCCTACGGGGTACTGTGCCAGTTCACCGACGGCGCGGGACGCCCGACGCTGTCCGACTACCTGCCGATCGCCGGAGTCTACGCCGCCGGCCGGCTCGACCGGGACAGCGAGGGGCTGCTGGTGCTGACCGATGACGGCGCCCTGCAGCACCGCCTGAGCCACCCGCGCCGCAAGACGCCCAAGCGCTATTGGGCGCAGGTCGAGGGCGCGCCCGACCCGGCTTGCCTGGAGCGCCTGTCGGCGGGGCTGCCGCTGCGCGACGGGCGCACGGCCCCGGCGCAGGTACGCTTGATCGACCCGCCGACGCTGTGGCCGCGCGAACCGCCGATCCGCTACCGGGCCCGCGTCCCCACTGCCTGGCTGGAACTGGTGCTGCGCGAAGGACGCAATCGGCAGGTGCGGCGCATGACCGCTGCGGTTGGCCACCCGACCCTGCGTTTGGTACGCTATTCGGTCGGCGACTGGACGCTCGACGACTTGGCGCCGGGCGCGTGGCGCGAACTCCCCTCAGCCGATCCCATTTCCCCAAATGACCTGGAAACCGCACGTTACCGTGGCCGCCATCGCCGAGCGCGACGGCCGCTTCCTGCTGGTCGAGGAACTCGCCGGCGGTAAGGCCGTCATCAACCAACCCGCCGGGCACCTCGAACCGGACGAGACGCTGCTGGATGCGGTGATTCGGGAAACGCGCGAAGAAACGGCCTGGGACTTCGTCCCGCAGGCGCTGGTCGGGATCTACCGCTGGGTCCATCCGCGACACCGCACGACCTTCCTGCGCTTCACCTTCATCGGCGAGTGCAGCGGCCATGATCCCGCACGCGAGCTCGACGACGGCATCCTGCGGGCACTGTGGCTGAGCCGCGAGGAACTCCAGGCCCGCCGCAGCGACCTGCGCAGCCCCCTGGTGCTGCGCAGCATCGACGATTACCGGGCAGGTCGGCGCTACCCGCTCGAGGTGCTCGGAGACGCCCCGCCGTGAGGGCGCGCGTCATCGTCGGGCTCTCCGGTGGCGTGGACTCCTCCGTGGCGGCCCTGCAGCTGCTCGCGCAGGGCCACGCCGTGGAGGGCCTGTTCATGAAGAACTGGGACGAGGACGACGCAGAGGGCCACTGCGCGGCGCAGGCGGACCTTGCCGACGCCCGCGCGGTCTGCGAGGTGCTCGGCATCCCGCTGCACAAGGTCAGCTTCTCCGGCGAGTACTGGGACCGGGTCTTTCGCCATTTTCTCTCCGAGTACGAAGCCGGGCGCACGCCCAACCCGGACGTGCTGTGCAACCGCGAGATCAAGTTCCGCGCCTTCCTCGACCACGCCCTGGGACTGGGCGCCAGCGCCATCGCGACCGGCCATTATGCGCGCATCGCCGGCGGGGGCCGCCGCCGGCTGCTCAAGGGCAGCGATCCCCAGAAGGACCAGAGCTATTTCCTGTATCAGCTCGGCCAGGAGGCGCTCACCCGCAGCCTGTTTCCGCTCGGCGGCCTCACCAAGCCGCAGGTGCGGACGCTGGCCCGCGAGGCGGGTCTGCCGACGCACGCCAAGAAAGACAGTACCGGCATCTGCTTCATCGGCGAGCGGCGCCTGCGCGACTTCCTGCAGCGCTATCTGCCGGCGCGCCCCGGCACCGTCGAGACGGCGGACGGCGAGCCCATCGGCGAGCATCAAGGCCTGATGTACTACACGCTGGGCCAGCGCCAGGGCCTGGGCATCGGCGGGGTGCCGGGCCGCGCCGACGCGCCCTGGTATGTCGTGGACAAGGACCTGGCCCGCAACACGCTGGTGGTCGCCCAGGAGCATGATCACCCCACGCTGATGCACCGGGCACTGAGCGCCTCCCAACTGCACTGGGTCGCGGGGACCCCGCCTGCGCTGCCGCATTCCTGCCGGGCGAAGATCCGGTATCGCCAGGCAGATCAGGCCTGTACAATCCACCGCCTCGCCGCCGGCCGCCTGCAGGTGGTCTTCGACGTACCGCAGTGGGCAATCACCCCCGGCCAGTCGGTCGTGTTCTATGACGACGAGGAGTGCATCGGCGGCGGCATCATCGAAACCGCCGACTGAATCGAGCCATGCGCCACACCGATGAGGACCTCTGTATCGCCCTGGCCGGTGTCTTCCAGAGCGCCGCCCTGGTCAAGGCCGTGGCCCGCCACGGCGCTGCCGAACCCCAGGCGGCCTGGGAGGCGACGCTCGCCAGCCTGTTCGCGTTCGACCCGCCGAGCACCGAAGCGGTGTTCGGCGACCTCGGCGGCGTGCATTACGGCCTGAATGTCCTGCGTCAGCAACTCGACCCGAGCAGTCGTGCCCGCGACCTCGAGATCACCCGCTATGCGGTGAGCCTGCTCCACCTCGAGGGCCGCCTGCGCCGGCGCCCGGCCATGCTCTCGACCATCCGCGACGAGCTGGAGGCGACCCGCGCGCAGGTGGACTATTTTTCCCTCACGCACGGCAATGTCATCGCGCGCCTGGCGGACATCTATTCGCGCACTGTCAGCACCCTCGGCACCCGCATCATGGTCAACGGCGAGCCGCAACTGCTGGCGCGCCAGGAGAAGGCGGATCAGATCCGCGCGCTGCTGCTCGGCGGCATACGCGCGGCGATCCTCTGGCATCAGGTCGGCGGCAGCCGATTGAAGCTGCTGCTGGGCCGGCGCCGTCTCCTGGCCGCCGCCGAGTCGCTGCGCCGCCGGGCCATGGCATAGACGCGCCGCGCGGGGGCGAAACGTCCGCCCCTACCATCCGCGGAGGCAATGGCCGATAATACTGTCTATTCCGAGACTTATAACGCAATCTGGGGTCATTCATGAGCAACAGCTTTGATGCGCGCGCCCACTTGGAGGTCGACGGCAAGAGCTACACCGTATATCGCCTGGACGCCGTTCCCGGCGCCGAGCGTCTGCCCTATTCCCTGAAGATCCTGCTGGAGAACCTGCTGCGCCACGAAGACGGCGTGGCCGTGAACGCCGACGACATCCGTGCCCTGGCCGACTGGGCGCCGAGCGCCGTCCCCAGCAAGGAGATCGCCTACACGCCGGCGCGCGTGCTGATGCAGGACTTCACCGGCGTGCCGGCGGTGGTGGACCTGGCAGCGATGCGCGACGCCATGCGTCAGCTCGGCGGCGACCCCGAACGGATCAATCCGCTGCAGCCGGCGGAGCTGGTCATCGACCACTCCGTGCAGGTCGATCATTTCGGCGGCCCGCAAGCCATGCAGCTCAATGCGCAGCTCGAGTACAGCCGCAACCGCGAGCGCTACAGCTTTCTGAAATGGGGTCAGCAGGCCTTTTCGAACTTCGCCGTGGTGCCGCCGGACACCGGCATCGTGCACCAGGTCAACCTCGAGTACCTGGCGCGCGTGGTGTTCGCGCAGGAGCAGGACGGCGAGCTGCAGGCCTACCCCGACACCCTGGTCGGCACCGATTCGCACACCACCATGATCAACGGCCTGGGCGTGCTCGGCTGGGGCGTGGGCGGCATCGAGGCCGAGGCCGCCATGCTCGGCCAGCCGGTCTCCATGCTCATCCCGCAGGTGGTCGGCTTCAAGCTCAGCGGGCGCCTGCCCGAGGGCGCCACGGCCACCGACCTGGTGCTGACCATCGTCGAGATGCTGCGCAAGCACGGCGTGGTCGGCAAGTTCGTGGAATTCTTCGGCGACGGCCTCGACCACCTGCCGCTGGCCGATCGCTCCACGATCGCCAATATGGCGCCCGAATACGGTGCCACCTGCGGCATCTTCCCGGTGGACGCGGAGACCCTTTCGTATCTGCGCCTCACCGGCCGCGACCCGCACGAGATCGCGCTGGTGGAGGCCTACGCGAAGATGCAGGGCCTGTTCCGCGAGACCGGTGCGCGCGAGGCCGCGTACAGCGATGTGCTGGAACTGGATCTGGGCAGCGTCGAACCCAGCCTTGCCGGGCCGCGCCGTCCGCAGGACCGCGTGCCGCTCAGCGGCGCGAAGTACGCCGTGCGCGGTGCACTGCGCGACATCATGGAACAGCGTGGACTGCTCCCCGACCGGGACCGCGACGAGGAGCGCTTCGCCGGCGAGGGCGGGCACACGGCCGTGGGCGTCGAACACCAGGGTGCGCACCGCGGGCGCGTCAAGGTGCAGCATGGCGGCGAGGAGTTCTACCTCGACGACGCCATGGTGGTGATCGCCGCCATCACCTCCTGCACCAACACCTCCAACCCCTCGGTGATGCTCGGCGCCGGCCTGTTGGCCCGCAAGGCGCGCGAGCGCGGGCTGAAGGTCAAGCCCTGGGTGAAGACCTCGCTCGCCCCCGGCTCGCGGGTGGTCAGCGACTATCTGCAGCGCGCCGGCCTGCTGGACGACCTCGAGCAGATGGGCTTTCACGTGGTCGGCTATGGCTGCACCACCTGCATCGGCAACTCCGGGCCGCTGCCCGAGCCGATCAGCGAGGCCATCCGCCAGGACGACCTGGTGGTCTGCTCAGTGCTCTCGGGCAATCGCAACTTCGAGGGGCGCATCCACTCGGAGGTGCACATGAACTACCTGGCCTCGCCGCCTCTGGTGGTGGCCTTCGCGCTGGCCGGGCGCATGGACCTGGACCTGCAGAGCGAGCCGCTGGGCGTCGACCCCGACGGCAACCCGGTCTACCTGAAGGACGTCTGGCCGACCCAGCAGGAAGTACAGGAGGCCATCCTCTCCAGCGTCACCGCCGGCGGCTTTCGCCAAGCCTATGCCGACGTCTTCCAGGGCGAGGAGCGCTGGCGCGAGCTGGCATCGCCGGCGGGCCAGCTGTTCGAGTGGTCGGACGAGTCGACCTACGTGAAGAACCCGCCCTACTTCGAGGGCATGACCAGGGAGGCCGGGGCCATCGGCGATATCGTCGGCGCCCGCTGTCTCGCCCTGCTCGGCGACTCGGTCACCACCGATCACATCTCCCCCGCCGGCGCCATCAAGCCGGACAGCCCGGCCGGCACGTACCTCATCGAGCACGGTGTGCCGCCGGCGGAGTTCAACTCCTACGGCTCGCGGCGCGGCAATCACGAGGTGATGATGCGTGGCACCTTCGCCAACGTGCGCCTGCGCAACCTGCTCGCGCCGGGCACCGAGGGCGGGGTGACCGTGCACCTGCCCGGCGAGGAGATCGTGCCGATCTACGATGCCGCCATGCGCTATCAGCAGGAAGGCACGCCGCTGATCGTGCTCGCCGGCAAGGAGTACGGCTCCGGCTCCTCGCGCGACTGGGCGGCCAAGGGACCGCGCCTGCTCGGGGTGCGGGTGGTGATCGCGCAGAGCTATGAGCGCATCCACCGCTCCAACCTGGTGGGCATGGGCGTGCTGCCGCTGCAGTTCGAGGACGGCGCCTCGGCCGAATCCCTGGGGCTCACCGGCCGCGAGCTGTTCAGCATTGCAGGGCTGGCCGCCGGCGCCCCCACGAGCATCGACGTGACCGCGACCGCCGCGGACGGCAGCACCACGACGTTCAAGGCCTTGGTGCGCATCGACACGCCGAACGAGTGGGAGTACTACCGCAACGGCGGCATCCTGCACTTCGTGCTGCGCCAGCTCGCCGCCTAGGCCGCGACCGGACAGGCACCTGCGCAGGGACGCGCCGCGCCTGTCCACAACCACCGGAGCCGCCGACGAGCACCGTGTCGCAAGAGCTCGAACGCCAGCAGCGCCTCGTCCGGCGTCTGCTCGACCCGGCGCGCTATCCGCATGGCGCGCAGGCGGTCGAGCACATCGAGACCCACATCTCGCACCTGCTGCTCGCCGGAGACTACGCCTACAAGATCAAAAAGCCGCTGAACCTCGGCTTTCTCGACTTCACCCGTCTGGCCGATCGGGCGCACTTCTGCGCCGAGGAAATCCGGCTCAACGGACGGCTCGCCCCCGACATCTATCTGCGCCGCGTCGCCATCGCCGGCACGCCCGAGGCGCCGCAGATCGACGGCGCCGGCCCGCCCATCGAATACGCGGTCGAGATGCGGCGCTTCCCGCAGGAGGCCCTGCTCGATCGCCGGCTCGCGGCGGGCGAGCTCGCGCCCGAGCTGATGGACGCGCTCGCCCTGCGCATCGCCCGCTTCCATGCCTCGGCGGCACGCGCGAAAGCCGACAGTCCCTACGGCCATCCGCCCACCGTCATCCAGCCCATGCGCGAGAACTTCGCGCAGTTCGATCCGCTGCCCGCCGCTGACCCGCTGCGGCGGCGTCTGGAAGGCCTGGCGGTCTGGACCGAGGCACGCTTTACGGCCCTGCGCGAGACGCTCGAGCGGCGGCTCGCGGACGGCTTCGTGCGCGAGTGCCACGGGGACATGCACCTGGGCAACATCGCCGTCTGGAAGGACACGCTGATCATCTTCGACGGCATCGAGTTCAATGCGGAGCTGCGCTGGATCGACGTCGTCAGCGAACTCGCCTTCCTGACCATGGACCTCGACGCCCGCGACGCGCCCGCCTACGCCCGGCGTGTGCTCAACGGCTGGCTGGAGCAGAGCGGGGATTACGCCGGGCTTGCGCTGCTGCGCTTTTATCAGGTCTACCGTTGTATGGTCCGGGCCAAGGTCCACGCCATCCGCGCGGCCCAACCGGAGGGCGTGGCGAGGGAGCGCGCCGCGGCCACGGCCCGGGTGGAGGACTATGTGCGCCTCGCCCAATCCTATACTGCCGCCGCACAGCCGCAGCTGGTGATCACCCACGGGTTTTCCGGCAGCGGCAAGACCTGGGCCGCGCGCCGCCTGGTCGAGGCCCGCGGTTTCGTGCAGGTCCGCTCCGATGTGGAACGCAAGCGCCTGCATGGCCTCGCGGCCGAGGCCCGCACCGACTCAGGGCTGCAGGAGGGCATCTATTCGGCCCCGGCCAGCGACGCCACCTATGCACGGCTGGCCGAGCTCGCCGCCGCGATCCTGGAGGCGGGCTTCCCGGTGGTGGTGGACGCCACCTTCCTCGAGCGCGAACGACGGCAGGCCTTCGCGCGGCTCGCGGCCCAGCAAGGCGTCCCCTTCCACATTCTCGACCTCGTCGCCCCGCGCGCCGTGCTCGAAGCGCGCATCCGCGACCGGCATGCAAGCGGTGCCGACGCCTCGGAGGCGGACCTTGCCGTGCTCGACCGCCAGCTGCGGACCCATCAGCCCTTCAGTGCCGCCGAGCGGCCACACCTGCTGCAGCTCGCCCCCGGCGACGCGCCGGAGACCTTGTTCGCCTGATGGCCCGCGCCGGACAGGCGCCGCGGCTTTCGAGTATCATTGGCGTTTTGCGCACTGCGGACCCGACGCCATGGAACTCGACGCCCTCACCGCCATCTCCCCCATCGACGGCCGCTACGGCAGCAAGGCCGAGGCCCTGCGCCCGATCTTCAGCGAATACGGGCTGATCCGGCACCGGGTCTTGGTGGAGATCCGCTGGCTGCAGCACCTCGCCAATCGCCCCGAGCTGCCCGAAGTCCCGCCCTTCAGCGGCCACGCGCAGCGGGTGCTGGAGGGCCTCGTGGAGAACTTCTCCGTCGCCGACGCGCACCGCGTCAAGAACATCGAGCGCACCACCAATCACGACGTGAAGGCGATCGAGTATTTCCTGAAGGAGAAGATCGCCGGCAATCAGGAGCTCGAATCCGTCAGCGAGTTCATCCACTTCGCCTGCACCTCCGAGGACATCAACAACCTGTCCTATGCGCTGATGCTGCGCGAGGCGCGCAATCAGGTGCTGCTGCCCCTGATGGATGAGCTGTTCGAAGCGGTTCGCGATCTGGCGCACCGCCTCGCCGATGCCCCCATGCTCTCCCACACCCACGGCCAGCCGGCCTCGCCCACGACGCTGGGCAAGGAGATGGCGAACTTCGCCTATCGCCTGCACCGGCAACGTGGCCAGCTGGCGGCGGTCCCCCTGCTGGGCAAGATCAACGGCGCGGTCGGCAACTACAACGCCCACTTCGCCGCCTACCCGGACGCCGACTGGCCGGCCATCGCCGAGGGCTTCGTGACCGGCCTGGGCCTGGAGTGGAACCCCTACACCATCCAGATCGAACCGCACGACTACATGGCCGAGCTGTTCGATGCCCTCGCCCGCTTCAACACCGTCGTGATCGACTTCGACCGCGACGTGTGGAGCTATATCTCCATGGGCTTCTTCAAGCAGCGGGCGGTGGCCGGCGAGGTCGGCTCCTCGACCATGCCGCACAAGGTCAATCCGATCGACTTCGAAAATTCCGAGGGCAATCTCGGGCTGGCCAATGCCGTGCTCGATCACCTGGCTCGCAAGCTGCCCACCTCGCGCATGCAGCGCGACCTCACCGATTCCACGGTGCTGCGCAACCTCGGCGTGGGCATCGCCCATACGGTGGTGGCCCTGCAGTCGACGCTCAAGGGCATCGCCAAGCTCGAGGCCGAGCCACAGCGGCTGGCGGCAGCCTTGGAGGCGAACTGGGAGGTGCTGGGCGAGGCGATCCAGACCGCCATGCGCCGCTACGGCGTGGAGCAGCCCTACGAGAGACTCAAGGCGCTGACCCGCGGCAAGCGCATCGATGCCCAAGGCATGACAACGTTCATCGACGGCTTGCCCATTCCCGCCACGGAGAAGGAGCGCCTCAAGCGGCTCACCCCGGCCACCTACGTGGGCAATGCGGCCGAGCAGGCGCGCCGAGTCTAAAGCCCGCGAGCGCGCTCCCATGTCCCACGCCGACGAACCGCTCGCGCTGCTCGGGGGGCTCTCCCGCAGCGGCTTTCTCCAGCGCTATTGGCAGAAGACGCCGCGATTGATCCGCGGTGCCCTGCCGGATTATCGCGCGCCCCTCTCCCCCGAAGAGCTGGCCGGCCTCGCCTGCGAACCGGAGGTCGAGTCCCGGCTCGTGCTCGAGCGCGGGCCGGAGGGCGCGCCCTGGCATCTGCGCCGCGGGCCGTTCGGCGAGGACGACTTCACCCGCCTGCCGCGCAGCCACTGGACCCTGCTGGTGCAGGAGGTCAACAAGTACATCCCGGCGCTCGCCGACCTGCTGGATCGCTTCGATTTCATCCCCGGCTGGCGGGTGGACGACGTCATGGTCAGCTACGCCGCCGAGGGCGGCAGCGTCGGTGCGCACGTGGATCAGTACGACGTGTTTCTGCTGCAGGGGCTGGGGCAACGCCGCTGGTCGATCGACACGGCGCCGGTCACGCCCGCCAACCGCGTGGCCGGCACCGAGCTCGACGTGCTGCGCGAGTTCACCCCCGAGCAGGAGTGGGTGCTCGAGCCGGGCGACATGCTCTACCTGCCGCCCGGGGTCGCCCACCACGGCGTCGCGCTGGGCGACTGCATGACCCTGTCGATCGGCTTCCGGGCACCGGCGGAGGCGGACCTGGTGCGCCTGTTTTACGACCACGCCGCCGAGCAGCTCAACGACGCGCAGCGCTATGCCGACCCCGCGCTGTATCCCCCCGCGCACCCCGGGGAGATCGACGCCGACGCCCTGGCCCGCGTGCGCGACATCGTGCGCCGGCCGCGGCTCAGCGAGGCGGAGATCGACCGCTGGTTCGGCAGCTATGTCACCGAGCCGCCGCTCGGCCAGGGCCTGGCGCCGCGCGAGGAGCCCATCCCGGCGGCCGAACCCGCCGCCGGTGTGCGCGCGGGCCGCCCCTTGCGGCGCAGCGATTACGGGCGCTATGCCTACATCGAGCGGGGGCCGGAGGGCGTGCTGCTGTTCGTCGACGGCCGCGAACGCCCGTGCGCACCGACGCTGGCGCCGCTGGTCGCCCTGCTCTGCGACCGCCGGCGCTACGCCCCGGCCGAGCTCGCGCCCTGGCTCGAGCGGCCCGAGGCTGCCGCCCTGCTGCGCGAGCTCTATTGCCGCAACGCGCTGTACTTCGAAGATGAGCTCGAGGACTGAGTGTCGCATCCGCGAGGTGGCCTTCGCGGACGCCGCCGAGGCGCTGCGCACGATCCGCGAGACGGTGTTCGTGGACGAACAGGGGGTGCCGCTGGAGCTCGAGTGGGACGGGCTGGACGGGGGCGCCGTGCACGTGCTGGCCGAGTCTGCCGCCGGCGAGCCGATCGGCACCGCGCGCCTGCTGCCGGACGGCCACATCGGGCGCATGGCCGTGCTGCGCCCCTGGCGCGGGCAGGGCATCGGCAGCGCCCTGCTGCGCCGGCTGATGGAGATCGCCGGCGGCCGCGGCCTGCCGCAGGTGCACCTCTGCGCGCAGGTGCACGCGATCGGCTTCTACGAGCGACTCGGTTTCAGCGCCGAGGGCCCCGAGTTCCTCGATGCGGGCATCGCGCACCGGCATATGACAGGCCCGCCGCACTCGCGCTAAGGTAGCCCAAACCATCGCCGGAGCCGCCTCGTGTCCGATCGGATAGCCGACCCTGCAGCCATGCCGCCTTCACCTCGCCTCGGCGCGGACGGCGCCCCCCTCGCCTTCGAGGACAGCGCCGGCCAGCGCGCCCTCACCGCCGCCCTGGCCGCCCAGGCGCGGCGCAGCATTCTCATCTACAGCCCGGACCTGGAACGCCCGGTCTACGACGACGAGGACGTGCTCGCCGCGCTGCGCCGGCTGGCCCGCGAAGCGCCGGCGCCTGCCGTGCGGATTCTGGTGCACGAGGCGGAAAATGCCGTGAAATCCGGACACCGCCTGGTCGAGACCGCGCGGCGCGCCGTCAGCGGCATTCAGGTGCGCCGTGCGCACAGCGACTTTCAGGGCGACACGCAGGCCTTCCTCGTGGCCGACGGCCGCGGCATCGTGCACCGCCCGGTGGCGGAGCGGCACGCGGGCAGGGCGAGCTTCAACGACCCGCGACGCGCGCGCGAGCTGTGCCAGCATTTCGAGACGGTCTGGGCACGCAGCGAGCCCGACCCGGACTTTCGGCTGCTGCCGCTGTGAAGGGCCTCTCGCGCCGCCGACTGCTCGCCGCCGCGCTGCTGCTGCCCTGGCTGCCCGCGACCGCGCGCGCGGCCACCGGCGGCATCGAGATCATCGAGCTCCGTCACCGGCCCGCCGACGAGCTGGCGCCGCTGCTGCGCCCGTTCCTCGCGCCGGGAGGCACCCTCACCGGCACCGGCTTCAAGCTGGTGGTGCGCACCGATCCGGCGAACCTCGCCGAGCTGCGCCGCATGGTGGCGGAGTTGGACACCGCGCCGCAGCGCCTGCGCATCACGGTGCGCCAGGACATGGAGGACACCCGGCAGCCGACGCGGGGCCGCCGTACAGGGCCGCCTGCCCGGCGACGCCCAGGTGCGGCTCTACGACACGGAGCGGCAGACCCGCAGCCCGGCGACGCAACAGCTGCAGGTGCTGGAGGGCAACTGGGCCAGTATTCAGACGGGGAGCAGCGTCCCGGTGCTCGAGCAACGGCTGCATGCCCTGGGCGTCGAGTCGCGCGTGCGCTACAAGGACGTGCTGTCGGGCTTCGAGGTCCTGCCGCGGGTGAACGGCGAGCGGGTCACGCTCGACATCCGCCCGCAACGTGCCGCCCTCAGTCGGCTGGGCAACGGCGCCATCGACGTACAGGCGCTGCAGACCACGGTCAGCGGCCGTCTGGGAGAGTGGATCGATCTGGGCGGCACCGCGACGCAGCAGGAGGACGCGGGAAGCGGGATCCTCTATCGCAGCGAGGAGCGCGCTGCCGCGCGCGGCACGGTGCAGGTGAAGGTCGAGCGGCTGCGCTGAGCCGGAGCCGGCGGGCGGCGCCCCGGACGACCCGCCGCTACTGTGGCGGGCCGCCCATCTCCTGATAGAACTTCAGGGCCTTCTGCAGGGCGTAGGCCGGGGCCTCGACCAGGCTCTCGGGCGCGCTCACCGGACGCTCGTCCTCGTAGTACTTGCGCATGGCCAGCACGTGGATCGGCAACTCGCGGGCGAAGGCCGCGTTGCGTTCCTGGAAGTACTGCGCCAGGGCAACCACCGAATAGGCCATGTGCGCGGGCGTGCGCTCGACCGAGCAGTCCACCCGGATCTCCGGCCACTCTGCCTGCGCCCCCTGCTCCACATCGATGGCATACACCTCGCGCGTGTCGGCCGACACGGCGGCCTCCAGCGTCAGGGCCTTGTCCACGCCCAGCAGGCCCTCCTGACGCAGCCGCTTGGCCGGCGCGAACACGCTGCCGATCACCGTGCCGGCCCAGGACTCGAGCGTCTCGCGCAGCTCGCCGACCAGCGTCTCGTCCTCGAGCGTGTGCAGCACATTGGCGTAGTACAGGTCCCAGACCCAGATCTGCAGGTACTCGGGCAGCTCGCCCTCCTGGACGATGGCCACCGCGTTGTGTTCCTCGAAGGCCGGGCTGAAACCGATGTGCAAACTGGTCACGGGATACCTCGCTGCGCGCCGCGGGGGCGAATGGTGAATGGGGGTGTCTATGATAGAGTGTCAGCCCCCGCGATGCCATGCGAGAGCCCGTCCGCGATGCCCGACAAGGAGTCGATTCACTACACCGTGTGGCCCCGGAATCCCGGCGCCCACCTGTTCGAAGTCAGCTGTCGAATCGCCGCGCCCGACCCGGCCGGCCAGCGCGTCTCCATGGCCGCCTGGGTCCCGGGGAGCTACCTGGTGCGCGACTTCGCCCGCAATGTCGTGCGCCTGTGCGCGACCGCCGGGGGCAATCCGGTCGCCGTCACCAAGCGGGACAAGGCGACTTGGGAATGTGCGCCCTGCGCCGGGCCGCTGACCATCACCTGCGAGGTGTATGCCTGGGACCTGTCGGTGCGCGCCGCGCACCTGGACACCACGCACGCCTACTTCAACGGCACCAGCCTGTTCCTGAAGGTGGACGGGCAGGACGAGCGGGCCTGCTCGGTGGACCTGCTGCCGCCCGAGGGCGTCGCCTACGCCGCCTGGAAGGTCGGCACCGCCCTGCCCCGCGCCGGTGCCGAGCCCTACGACTTCGGGCGCTACCGGGCCGAGAGCTGGGACGCGCTGATCGACCATCCGGTGGAGATCGGCGACTTCGCCCTCGCCGGTTTCACCGCCGGCGGCGTGCCGCACGACATCGTCGTCTACGGCCGGCAACGGGCCGACCTGGAGCGCCTCGCGGCCGACCTGCAGCGCATCTGCGAGACCCACATCGCCACCTTCGGCGAGCTGCCGCCCATGGAGCGCTACGTGTTCCTGGTGATGGCCCTCGGCGAGGGTTACGGCGGCCTTGAGCACCGCGCCTCCTGCAGCCTCATGTGCCGGCGTGAGGACCTGCCCCGGGCCGGCGATACGGGCGTCAGCGAGGGCTATCGGACCTTCCTGGGCCTGTGCAGCCACGAGTACTTCCACACCTGGAACGTCAAGCGCATCAAGCCCGCGGCCTTCATGCCCTACGCGCTGGAAGCCGAGTCCTACACGCGCCAGCTGTGGGCCTTCGAGGGCATCACCTCGTACTACGACGACCTGGGGCTGGTGCGCAGCGGCCTGGTCCCGCTGGAGAGCTATCTGGAGCTGCTCGGTCAGACCGCCACCCGCGTGTGGCGCGGCAACGGGCGCTTCAAGCAGAGCGTCGCCGATTCGAGCTTCGACGCCTGGACCAAGTTCTATCGCCAGGACGAGAACGCCCCCAACGCCATCGTCAGCTACTACACCAAGGGGGCGATGGTGGCGCTGGCCCTGGACCTGACCCTGCGCCGTGCCAGCGGCGGCGCGCACTCGCTCGACGAGCTGATGCGCCTGCTGTGGGAGCGCTACGGCAAGCCCGGGATCGGCGTGCCGGAGGGCGCCATCGAAGCCGCGGCGGCGGAGCTCGCCGGCGAGGCCCTCGATCCCTTTTTCGACCGCTACGTGTACGGCACCGAGGACCCGCCGCTCGCCGAGCTGCTCGACGACGTCGGCATCGATTTCAGGCTGCGTCCGGCCGACGGTCAGGACGATCGCGGCGGGCGCCCGGCGAAGGGCGACGGGGGGCCGCGGGCCGTGCTCGGCGCGCGCATCGGCGGGCAGAACGGCGACGCCGTGCTGAGCCAGGTCTTCGACAAGGGCCCGGCGCAGGCGGCGGGCATGTCCGCCGGCGACGCCGTGATTGCGGTCGAGGGGCTGCGCACCAGCGGCGCGAGTCTGGAGCGGACCCTGGCCAGCTATGCGCCCGGCAGCAAGGTCGAGCTGCACGCCTTCCGCCGCGACGAGCTGATGCGCTTCGCGGTGGCCCTGGCGCCGGCACCCGCCGACACCTGCGTCTTCGCAGCGCGGGCCGAGGCCAACGCCGAACAGCTGCGCCGACGCGCGGCCTGGCTGCACGCCGAAGCGCCCGCCTGAGGCTACCGCCGGCGCGCGGTCTAGACGGTGGCCACCTGCAGGTAGTGCACGCTGAACAGCCCCTGCCGGTCGGTCCAGACGGCCGCCGGGGTGTAGCCGGCGCGCCGCCCCAGGGCCTGGAACTCCTCCACCGTGTACTTGTAGGAGCACTCGGTGTGGATGCCCTCGCCTTCGGCGAAACCGAAGCGGTGGCCGTCCACCCGCACCACCTGATCGCACTTGCTGACGAGGTGCATCTCGATGCGACCCTGCACCTCGTTGTAGAAGGCGCTGTGGCGAAAGCGCTCCGGGCGGAAGTCACCGTCCAGCTCACGGTTGATGCGCGCCAGCAGATTGAGATTGAAGGCGGCGGTCACGCCCTCCGCATCGTTGTAGGCGGCGGCGAGCAGCGCCGGGTCTTTCTTGAGGTCGACCCCGATCAGCAGCCCGCCGCCCGGCCCCACCATTTCGGCGAGGTTGTGCAGAAAGCCCACCGCCGCGCCGGGATCGAAATTGCCGATGCTCGAGCCGGGAAAGAACGCCACGCGCCGCCCCGCCCCGACCGCCGCCGGCAGGCTCAGCGGCGCGGTGAAATCGGCACAGGCGGCGCACACCTCCAGCCATGGGTAGGCGACGGAGACGCGCGCCGCGGCGGCCCGCAGATGCTCCCCGGAGATGTCCACCGGCACGTAGGCGGCCGGGCGCAGGTCCTCAAGCAGCGGGCGCACCTTCTCGCAACTCCCGCTGCCCGGCTCGACGAGTACGCAGCCCGCGCCGACGCAGTCCGCGATCTCCGCCGCGCGCGCCTCCAGGATCGCCATTTCCGTGCGCGTGGGATAGTACTCGGGCGTGCGGCAGATGCGATCGAAGAGCTGCGAGCCGCGCTCGTCGTAGAAGAACTTCGGGGGCACCCGCCGTGGCCGCGCACGCAGCCCGTCGACCACCTCGCGATAGAAATTCGCCGGCTGTGGATGGTGATCGTAGAAGCGGACCGCGGGCGTGCTCATGCGGCATCCTCCGCCAGGCGAAAGCCGCTGAATTGCCAGCGGTCCCCCGGATAGAAGAAGTTGCGATAACTCGCGCGGATGTGATCCGCCGGCGTGACGCAGGAGCCGCCGCGCAGGACCATCTGGCTGCACATGAACTTGCCGTTGTACTCGCCGAGGGAGCCCGCCAGCGGCCGGAAGCCAGGATAGGGTCCGTAGGGGCTGGCGGTCCATTCCCAGACGTCGCCGAACAGCTGCTGCAGGCCCTCGCCCGCACCCGCGGCCGGCTGCAGATAGCCGCTGTCGCGCAGGTTGCCCTGCACCGGCGCCGCGGCGGCGGCGCATTCCCACTCGGCCTCGCTGGGCAGGCGCCTGCCCGCCCAGCGCGCGTAGGCCTCCGCTTCGTAGAAGCTCACGTGGGACACGGGCGCATGCGGATCGAGCGGCCGCATGCCACCGAGGGTCATGTGCCACCACTCGCCCTCGATCCGCTCCCAGTACAGGGGGGCGGTCCAGCGCTGCTCCTGCACCGCCTTCCACCCCTCCGAGAGCCAGTGCTCCGCACGCGCATAGCCGTCCGCCTCGACGAAGGCGAGAAACTCGGCATTGCTCACCGGCCGCGAGGCCAGTCGCGCCGGCGCGAGGAAGACCTGGTGACGCGGCAACTCGTTGTCGTAGCCAAAGCCTGCGCCCGGGTGTCCGATCTCCTGCACGCCCTCGGGGAGCTCGACCCAGCGAAGCGCCGCCGCGCTCCCGCGCGGCGGTGCGGCGAGTTCGCGATAGGCGGGTCGCAGCGGATTGAAGCCGAGGATGTGCTTGATATCGGTGAGCAGCAGCTCCTGGTGCTGCTGTTCATGGTTCAGACCGACGCGCGTGCGCAGCACGACGTCATCCGGCACGGCCGAGTGCAGCAGCGCGTACATATGGGCATCCACGTGATGCCGATAGGCGTACACCTCCTCGACGGTAGGCCGCGACAGCAGTCCGCGCTGCGGTCGCGGAAAGAAGGTACCGACCGTCTCGTAATAGGAGTTGAAGAGGTACCCGTATCGCGGATGGAACTCGCGGTAGCCCTCGACATAGGGCTTGAGGAGAAACGTCTCGAAGAACCAGCTCGTATGCGCCAGGTGCCATTTGGGCGGGCTGACGTCGGGCATGGTCTGGATGCCGTAATCCTCGGTGGCCAGCGGGGCGCACAGCGCCTCGGAGTCCGCACGCACCCGGGCGTAGGCCTCGGCGAGAGCGGCAGACGGGCCGGCGGGGTCCGCCACCCCGCGAACCGGAGCGATCGAGCTCATGGCGCTTCCTTTTCCTGCGAATTATTCAAAAGCAAAGGTAGACCGGAAATGGTCCGATCGTCGCCCTCCGCGCGCCAGCCCCATCTAAGCACAGGGCTCGCCGGGCAGACAACCGGGTACCCGGCCGGGCGCGGGTCGCGCGGGGGGCCGGGGCGGCTTATACTTGACGCGAGAGGTCAGGTATCGCCCTTCCACCAACCCCAAGCCGCCGGTTTGGAAGGAGGTTCCCATGCGGAGGCGCCTGTACTTCGTCCTTCCCGATGTGCGCTTCGCCCGCAAGGTGCACAACGAGCTGCTGCTCGCCCGGATCCCCGAGCACCACATGCACATGGTCGCCCGCGAGGGGGTCCCGCTGGACGATCTGCCGCAGGCCAACCTGCTGCAGACCAGCGACCTCGTGCACGGGGCGCAGATGGGCCTGGTGATCGGCGGCGTCACCGGCCTGGTCCTGTCGCTGCTCGGCGTGGCGATCGGCTTCCTGCCGGCGGGCTACGAAGGGCTCGCGGTCCTGGTGATTACCTTGACCGGCGCGGTAGTCGGCACCTGGGCATCGAGCATGGTGGCGCTGGCCATCCCCAATACCCGGCTGCAGCCCTTTCAGGACGCAATCGACCGCGGACACGTGCTGCTGATGGTGGAGGTACCCGTCAGCCGCGTCGATGAGGTCACGCGGGCGATCCGACGCCACCATCCGCGCGCCGACGCGCACGGGGTGGAGCCGACCATTCCCGCCTTCCCCTGAGGAGGGGCGAGCGCGGGCTGCGGCGCGCCCGGCCGGACGCGCCGGCGTGGGGCTGCGCCTCAAAAAAGCAGCACCACCGCGCCGCCGTAGAGCAGCAGCACGAAGAAGCTTTCAAAGCCGATGTTGGCGATACCGTGCCGCTCACGGCGCAGGAGCCCGAGCAACAGGATGCTGGTGAGCAGGATGGTGAGGCTGATCCACAGGGCCTGTGCCCCGCCGACGTGGTGATAGATGGAGCCCCCCCGATAGGCGATGTCCGCCACCGCCATGAACAGGACGTCGAAGCTGTTGCCGCCGATCACGTCCCCCACCGCCAGCGTCAGGGCGCCGCGCCGCACCGCCGCCACGGCAATGACCAACTCCGGCAACGAAGTCGACACCGCGGTAAACAGAGTCCCCATCACGCTCTCGGAGATCCCGGCCTGCTGGGCGATCGAGATCGCCGACCGGGCGATGACCCAGCCGCCGAACGCCACGGCGGCGGCCAGCGCGGCGAACACCAGCCACAGGCGTAACACGCTCTCCCGCCGCCCGGCCTTGCCGACGCGCTCGTGCGGCTGGGTCTCGCTGGTGCGGCGCGGATACCACATCGGCTCCTCGTTCGCGTGGGCGACCATGCGGATGCCGTAGTAATAGGCGCCGAGCAGGGCGAGGCTCGCCGGGTGCACGCCCAGCACGCTCACTGGCGGACCGAACATCGCCACCAGCGGAATGGCGAGCAACACATTCAGCAGGCTGCCCTGCATGAGATTGGCCTGGGACGCGGCCGCGTGCTCCAGGTTGGCACGCCGGTAGGCGATGTCCGCGATCGCCAGAAAAGTGGTCTGCGCCGCAATCCCGCCGATGGCGTTGCCGATGGCGAGTTGGGGGGCCCCGTCGAGCGCGGCCGTGATCGAGGTGGTCAGCCCCGACAGGGAGGTCGACGCGCCGATGAACACCGCCCCCACAATCGCCTGCCCGAGTCCGGTCAGCTCGGCCAGGCGCTCCGCACGGGCCGTGATGAGCACACCGGCGACGCCAATCACCGCAGCGGCAAGCACGAAGGCCGCGATGCTTGGCCAAAATGGCCAGATGCCTTCCGGCATGGCTTTGAGTCGTCCCTGCTGACGAAATACACCGGCGCGCCGCGCTGCCGGGGCGCCCCCTGGATGAAGCGTAGCCGCCACCGACGACCGATCGGCGCCGGGCCGCAGCCACCCGGGGCGAGCCTCCCGGCGCCTTGCAGTCGGCGGCTCAGCACTTATCATCTAGGGGGAACCGCCCGTTCAATCCCTCCGGCGACAAGGAGTTGCCCGATGATCACTCTCCAGGTCAACGGCCGCGAGCACCGCCTCGACATCGATCCCGAAACGCCCCTGCTGTGGGTCCTGCGCGACCATCTCCAACTCACCGGCACCAAATACGGCTGCGGCATCGCCGCCTGCGGCGCCTGCACCGTCCATATGGACGGCAGCCCGGTGCGCTCCTGCGTAATCCCGGCGCAGGCCGCCGCAGGAAAGCAGATCCGCACCATCGAGGGGCTCTCCGCCGAACGCTCGCACCCGCTGCAGGAGGCCTGGATTTCCGAGCAGGTGCCGCAGTGCGGCTTCTGCCAGTCGGGACAGATCATGGAGGCGGCCGCGCTGCTCGAGCACCACCCCCAGCCCAGCGACGCGCAGATCGACGCCGCCATGTCGCAACTCGTGTGTCGCTGCGGAACCTATCAGCGGATTCGCACCGCCATCAAGCGCGCCGCGCAGCACCGCGCGAAGGAGGCATGAGCCATGGAACAGGGGCTGCGCATCAATCGCCGTACCTTTCTCAAGATCGGGGCTGCCGCCGGAGGCGGGCTCCTGATCGGCTTCGAGATGACCGAGGCCGCGCGCCTGGCGCAGGCTGCCGGCGCGCAGGCGGACTCCGCCTTCGCCCCGAACGCCTGGATCCGCCTCGCCCCCGACGGCACGGTGACCATCAAGGTGGGCAGCTCGGAGATGGGCGAAGGGACCATGACCGCCATCCCCATGCTGGCCGCCGAAGAGCTGGATGCCGACTGGTCGCGGGTGCACGCCGAGTTCGCCCCGGCCGACAAGGCGTATACGAACCCCATCATCGGGCAGCAGCTGACCGGCGGCAGCACCGCCGTGCGGGCATTCTGGCGACCGGTGCGCGAGGCCGGCGCGGTCGGGCGCGCCATGCTGATCGCCGCCGCGGCCAAGCGCTGGGGCGTGCCCGAGGACAGCTGCCACACGGAGGCACATGCGGTGGTGCACCCGCAGAGCGGCAAGCGGGCCGGCTACGGCGAATTGGCCTCCGCGGCGGCCGAACAGCCGGTGCCCGACTCGGTCTTCCTCAAGGAGCCGAGCGAGTTCCGCATCATCGGCACGCCCCGGCCGCGGCTGGACGTCCCGGCCAAGGTCGACGGCAGCGCACGCTTTGGCCAGGACGTGCAGCTCGAGGGCATGAAGATCGCGACCGTGGTGCGCTGCCCGGTGTTCGGGGGCAAGGTGAAGGCCTTCGACGACAGCGCGGCCCGCAAGGTCAAGGACGTGCGCAAGGTCTTGGAAATCGACGGCCGCGTCGCCGTGGTCGCCGATCATTTCTGGGCCGCTCATCAGGGTGCAAAGGCGCTGCAAATCACGTGGGATGAAGGAGCGCATGCAAATCTCAGCTCGGCCGCCATCCGCAAGCAGTTCCGCGAGGCGATCGACGGCGGCGCACAGGCGACGCATCGCGGCGACCCGCAGCAGGCCCTCAAGGGCGCGAACAAGGTCATCGAGGCGGAGTACGAAGTCCCCTATCTCGCCCACGCCTGCATGGAGCCGATGAACTGCACCGCGCATGTGCAGAAGGACCGTTGCGATGTCTGGGTGCCCACGCAGGCGCAGACCAAGACTCAGGACACGGCCATGCACATCACCGGGCTGCCGCGCGAGAAGGTGCACGTGCACACCACCTTTCTCGGCGGTGGCTTCGGGCGGCGCTCGGAGGTGGACTTCGTGGACGACGCGGTGCGCATATCGAAAGCGGTCGGCGCCCCGGTCAAGGTCCTGTGGACCCGAGAGGAGACCACCCAGCACGATTACTACCGCCCCGCGACCTTCAATCGGCTGCGCGGGGGGATCGACTCGCGCGGCCAACCGGTGGCCTGGGTGCATCGCATCGCCGGCCCGTCCATCAGCGCCCGCACGCGTCCGGATGCAGTGAAGGGCGGCATCGATCAGAGCTCGGTGGAAGGCGCAGCCGATCTGCCCTACGACATCCCCGCCCTGGAGGTCACCTATGCCATGGTGAATCCCGGGGTGCCGGTGGGCTACTGGCGTTCGGTGGGACATTCCCAGAACGCCTTCATCACCGAATGCTTCCTCGACGAGCTTGCAGCCGCCGGCGGACAGGATCCGTTCGAGCTGCGCCGCCGGCTGCTGCAGAAGCGTCCGCGCGAGCTCGGCGTGCTCGAACTCGCGGCCCGCAAGGCGGGCTGGGGCACGCCCCTGCCGGCGGGGCTGCACCGCGGCATCGCGATCGCCAAGTCCTTCGGCAGCTGGTCCGCCGAGGTGGCGGAGGTCTCGGTGGAGAACGACGAGGTGCGCGTGCACCGGGTCGTGTGCGCCATCGACTGCGGCCATGTGGTGAACCCCGACACCGTGGAGGCGCAGATGCAGAGCGGCATCGTGTACGGCCTCACCGCCGCCCTCAAGGGGGAGATCACGCTGGAGAACGGGCGCGTGCAGCAGAGCAACTTTCACGACTATCAGATGCTGCGCATGAACGAGATGCCCAAGGTCGAGGTGCATATCGTAAGCAGCGACGCCGACCCCGGCGGGGTAGGCGAACCCGGCACGCCGCCCATTGCGCCGGCAGTGGCCAACGCCGTCTTCGCCGCCACCGGCACGCCGATACGGCGGCTGCCGATCCGGCTCGGCCAGGCAACCGGATAAGCCCGTGCAGGCCCCCCAGCGTCCCGCCGCCGGCCCCGTGGCCTTGTCCGCGCAGGAGCGGCGCGCCGCGGACACCGACGCGCGGCCGCGCGCGGCGCCCGCCGGGGCCGGCGCGAGCGAGTGCGACGGGCTCAGGACGAGCGATGAAGGCGTCCTGCGCACAGTGCAGCGCTGGCTCGAGGCCGGCGAACGGGCGTGTCTGTTCACCGTGGTGCGCACGTGGGGCTCCTCGCCGCGGCCGGCCGGTTCGCTGCTCGCGCTGCATGCCGACGGGCGGGTGGCCGGTTCGGTGTCCGGCGGCTGCGTGGAGGAGGAGCTGATCGCGCGGCGCACCGAACTCATGGGGCGCTCTACCCCCTGCGTCCTGCGCTTTGGCGGCGATGCCGAGGAACGCGCCCGGCTGCGCCTGCCCTGCCGCGGCGCCCTGGAGCTGGTGCTCGAGCCGCGGCCCGTCCCGGGCTCAATCCGCGGCGTGCTCGCGGCCCTGTCCCGCCGCGAGCGGGCGCTGCGCCAGGTCCAGATGAGTTCGGGCGCAGCGCGCGTCACGGTGCCCGAGCCGGGCGGGCAGCCCGTCCTGTTCGACGGTGCCGTGCTGCAACGTGAATTCGGGCCACGCGCCCGCCTGTTGCTGGTCGGCGCCGCGGAGCTGTCGGGCTTCGTGGCCCGCATCGCGCCCGCCCTCGGCTATGAGGTGTACGTCTTCGAGCCGCGGGAGGAATATGCGGCGCACTGGGACGTGCCGGCGAGCACCTTGCTGAGGGTCCTCCCCGAGGGCCGCGTCAGCGAGCTCGCCGGCGATGCCCATGCCGCGGTGCTGGCGCTCTCGCACGACCCGCGTCTGGACGACCTGGTGCTCATGGAGGCACTCGCCAGTGAGGCCTTCTACGTGGGGGCACTCGGTTCGCGCACGAGCCAGGCACGCCGCCGGGAGCGCCTGCGCGCACTCGGTCTGGAGGCGGCGGCTATCGCCCGTCTACACGGGCCGGTCGGGCTGCCGATCGGCAGCCGCACCCCTGCGGAGATCGCCATTTCCATCCTCGCCGCGCTCACCGCCGAACGCCACCGCCGGGAGGCGGCCGCCGCCCCGGCCCGGGCGGCGCGCGGGTGACGACCAGCGCCTTGCTGTTGGCCGCCGGGCGGGCCAGCCGCTTCGGCGCACCCAAGCTGCTGGCGCGGCTGGGCGATGGCCGCCCGGTGGCCGGCGCCGCCGCCGAGCCCTTCCTGGCGGCAGGATTGGACTGCCTTGCCGTGATCCCCGCCGACGCCCCCGCCCTGCGCGAGCAATTCGAGTCGCGCGGCGCGGCCTGCGCGGTCAATGCTCACGCCCACGAGGGCCTGTCCTCGAGCATCATCACCGGGATCGGCGCTCGCCCGCGTGCCGACGCCTGGCTCATCGCGCTGGCGGACATGCCCTGGCTGCGCACAGCAACCGTGCTCGCGATCGAACAGGCGCTGCACGCCGGCGCGGCGATTGCCGCGCCCGTCTACCGCGGCCGCCGTGGTCACCCGGTCGGCTTTTCCGCCGCCTTCCGGGATCGGCTGCTCGCACTGCGCGGCGATTGCGGCGCGCGTCCGCTGCTCGATGAGCTCGCCGCGCAGGTCCTCACCGTACCGGTCGAGGATCCGGGCATTCACCTCGACGTCGATCGGCCGAGTGACCTTCGTCCCACGCACCCCAGCGCCACGCGTGCACGACATCACAATTAAGCATCACCATTAAGCATCACCATTAAGCACGAAAGCATCCGACCCGGATCGCCTCGCGTCTCACGCCTGCCTGTCCTCAGCCCACACCCGTTCGTTTCGAACGACGCAGCACAGTTGATGCGCTTCACGAAACGATGCGCGTGCGCCCCCGGAAGGGATCACCGCCGCCGTTTGTGTGAATGCGGTCGCATCAGCATGCCCCGCCGACTCGCTAACCTCTGCCGCGTCTCGAATCGAGGCCGCAGCAAAGGTGCGGCTTCGCACCACAGGAGCACGACATGGCGATTCGGAAAGCTGATTCCTCCAGGCAAGGCCTCGCCTGTTACGGATCTTTGCTGCGGCCTGCGGCGCTGGCGCTCGCCGCGCTCACGCTCGCCGCGTGCGGCGGTGGCGGCGGCGGTGGCACCGCTTCGCTCGGCGGTTCTTCGGGCGTTGGCGGTGAGCCGCAACCGGCGCAGTACACGCCCGAAGGCAGCCCGGCAACCATCACGCTCGCATGGGACGCAAATTCGGTACAGGTGTCCGGCTATCGCATCTACAGCGGACCGTCGAAAGATACGGTGACCGATCAGATCTACGACCTTCCCGCCGACGGCAGCGCCTTCAATTCCGGCGCACCGTCGGTAGGCATCAATGCGGAACGCGACCTCGGCCTGCCCGGCACCGGCACCGACAACGTCTGCTTTGCCGTTCAGGCCTACAACGTGACGGGGACCTCCGAGATCTCCGCTCCCGTCTGCGCGACCATCTGAATCACTCTCGACGCTCAAAACCAAAAATCAAGGACACACTGCTTAGGACCGGGGCACTGCCCCGGTTTTTTTTGCGCCGGTGGAACGCGTTCACACCCTCGGCAATGTCGTCGCAAATTTCCGCAGTTGTGTGAAGGGAATCGCACGGTGCCGGGCAAAGCGCCCGTTAAGCTAGCGCCCCAGCACAAGGATGACCGAACGCACACGGAGGAAGACACCTACGACTCTACCGAAAAAGGTTATCTTGCATGCCCGCACAGCCCCGCACTGCTGTATCCGTTGTTGGCGAAAAGTCCGCCCATCCCCTGCGCTTCCTCCGCCCTCTGGCATTGCTGGTAGCACTCGCCACCGCCGGTTGCGGCGGCGGTGGCCACGGCACGACACCGGGCGCCCAGGAGCTCTCCGG
This sequence comes from uncultured Gammaproteobacteria bacterium, assembly GCA_963779865.1. Lineage (GTDB taxonomy): Bacteria > Pseudomonadota > Gammaproteobacteria > CAVZZX01 > CAVZZX01 > CAVZZX01. The sequence goes on from CAVZZX010000003.1 coordinate 796,274, forward strand.
CAGCGTCGGCGACGGTCCCGTTGTCGGTGCGAGCATTGAGGTTCGCGATGCCGCCGGTGCCGTGCTCGCCACCGCGAGCAGCGACGCCGCGGCGCACTACCGTCTCCAAACGCGCCCCGGCCAGTACCCGCTGACCATCACCGCGACCGGCGGGACCGACCTCGTCACCAACCGGCCCTTGGACTTCCCGCTCAGTGCGGTGACGACAGAGGCCGGCCAGAGCGTGGCCAACCTGAACCCGTTCACCACGCTCATCGCGCAAGCCGCGCAGCGGCGCGGCCTCACCGCCAAGGCGGTCGCCGAGCTCACCAGCGCCGTGCGTGAAGAGCTGAACTTCGGGCTCGCCAGCGACCTGAACGACCCCATGAATCGCAGCATCGAGCGCCGCCACGTTGCGAATCTCGTCGTCTCCAGCGAAGCACTTGCCGAGACGTTGCGTCGGGTCGCCGCGCGCCTTGCCGCACGCGGGATCTCGGCCGCGGACGTGCTGGACGCCGTCGCCGGCGACCTTTCTGACGGCCGACTCGACGGCCAGGGCGCGGGGGCCGATCCGCAGGTCAGCGCCATGCTGCGGGTCGCTTCGGCGCAGGTGTTGTTGGAGGCGATCGGCGGCAATCTCCAGGTGGACGGTCGAGCCGCTGCGCCACAGCTCGATTCGGCCATCGCAACTACTGCGGGCGCCGGCGTGTCGGCAAGCGCCCTGGAGTGGAATCCGTCCCTGCGCGCGCAGCTGCTCAATGCCCTGGCCGCCGCCCAGTCCGTGGCGCCGAGCCAGAGCCTGACCGACCTCAGTGCGAGCGTTGCGGCAGCCGCCGATTCGGGGCCGGCGCCGGCGCTCGGCACGGCAGCGGCCGATGCCTCCGCGCTGGACCAGGCCATGGCCGTCGTGGTCAATGGCGACGGCCCCGTATGGACGGCGGCCATCACCGCCGCGCCGGCCGACGCCACGGCCTCAGCCCCCGTCCAGGACGGAACCGGAAGCAGCGCCGGGAACGACACCGGCACCGGCGGTACGACCTCGGGCGGTACGACCTCGGGCGGTACGACCTCGGGCGGTACGACCTCGGGCGGTACGACCTCGGGCGGTACGAGCTCGGGTGGTACGAGCTCGGGCGGTACGACCTCCGGTGATACGACCTCGGGCGGTACGAGCTCGGGCGGTACGAGCTCGGGCGGTACGAGCTCGGGTGGTACGAGCTCGGGTGGTACGACCTCGGGTGGTACGACTTCGGGCGGTACGACCACCGGTGGGAGCACCGACCCCGCTCCCACGGTCGCGCTGGCGATCACAAACCTCAGCAACGCCGCCTACACGCTGGGCCGTCTCGACTACAACGAGGCGATGTTCAGCGATCGCGACTACACCTACACGGATATCCCCAGCCGGTACATCGGGCTGGATCGGATCGTCACCGCCAAGGCGGATCGCACCAGCGTCGGCGACGCCTTCCTCTCCTTCGAGGTGAACACACCGGTGACCGTCTATCTGGCACACGCCGACTCCATCGCCAACAAGCCGGCGTGGCTGGCGGACTGGGCAAAGACGGCCGATACGCTCGTCGATCGCAGCATCTATGCGAAGACCTTCCCCGCCGGAACCGTCACGCTGGGCGGGAACACGGCCGACGGGATCGATACCGGCAGTATGTACTTCGTGATGATCGAGCCCGACACGCTGTCCGGCACCGCGTGCAGCAACTGCGCATCGGGGAGCGGCCTGGAGGTCTCCTGGGAGCCGGTCGGCGGCGACGTGACGGGTTACCTGGTCTACGCGGGGACCACCAGCGATACGGTCTCCGACCTGGTCTTCGACCTGGGCCCGGACGACGCCGGCTTCGATCCGAACCACCCGACGGTCACGCTCGATCCGGCCCTGGACCTGGGCCTCTCGGCAACCGACGGGGCACACACCTGCTTCAGCATCAAGGCGTACAACGACAGCGGCGAGTCGGCGGGCTCCACGCCCGTCTGCACCACCCTGTAGCGATGTGAAGGGGGGCGAGCCGCACGGCTCGCCCTCCCCTGCTCATGTAAGCCCCCGCACCGCCAACACCACCGCGGTGATCAGACTGGACAAGCCCAAGCCGTCCCAGCGCTCCCGATGCTCGACAATCAACAGCTCGCAGGCGTAGAACATCACCGCGAGCTGCACGAGGAAGGTCGCCCCGATCCGCTCGGCAAAGAACGTGTTTGTCAGCACCAGGGCGGCGGCCACCACCACCACCAGCAGGTAGTCCATGGCGGTGGCCTCGAACTCGTAGCGCCGCCGTCGCGGCGAGAAGCGCACGGCAAGCATCACGCTGAATGCGAGGAAGGCAAAGAACAGACCTTCCACATAGGAATGCCAGGCGACCTGGGACAACTCGTCGCGCGAGTGCAGATAGAGCACAAAGGCCACGACGATATACACCAGCGCACGGCGCAGGAACGAGCGGCTGGAGCGGCGGCGGAATGACTCCAGTACCAGCGCGCCGGCGACGCCCGCCGACGCAAACCCGAAATCACGCGGCACATAGGCCACCCCGGCGCTGCCGAGGATCAGGAACAGGGGGATCGCAATGCCGATGAAGCGCCGCGGCGCGACGACCATCAACTCGCTGCTGCGCAATGCCGCGACCGCGCGCCAGAAGGGGTCGGGACGATCACCGCGATGCGCGCGCCATCCTGCCTTCTCGGCGACGCGCAAGGCGCCGAACAGGAGTGCACACTGGCCGAGGTACACAGCGGTGATCAGCCAATCCGACGCATGGCGCAGGATGAGCCCACTCACGACCATCGCCGACTGTACCGAATAGATAATCACCACCGAGTCCTGGTGTACGAAGCCCAACTCCAGCAGGCGATGGTGGATATGATTCCGGGTGGCGAGGAACCAGTGCATTCCGCCGCGAATACGCTTGTAGAGCACCACCAGAATGTCGGCGATGGGCAGCCCCAGCAGCAACAGCACGATGGCCGGCGACAGCGATGGATCCACCCGCTGCGTGAGCAGCACCGCCAAAAAGCCCAGGGTGTAGCCCAGGAACTGGCTGCCGCCGTCGCCCATGAAAAGGCTGGCCGGATGGGTATTGAAGCGAAGGAAGCCGAGAATCCCGCCGACCGAGGCGAGCGCCAGGGCAACGCCGTCGGCCCCGCCGGCGCCGTAGAGCAGCAGCGCGATGGCGCCGAAGCTGAGCAGCGATTCCCCGCCGGCCAGCCCATCGAGCCCGTCGGAATGGTTGATCGCGTTGATCATTCCCAGCAGGGCGAATACGGTAAACGGAATGCTCACCACGTCGGGAATGGCCCCGATCCCGTACGGCAGCGTCTCGACGCGCAGCCCACCGAGCGTGACCAGCGGGACCACCGCCACGAATTGACCGACGAACTTTACCGCGGGGGCTTGCTCACGGTAATCGTCGAGCACCCCGAAGGCGAACAGCACCAGCGCACCGAGCAGATAGGTCAGCACCAGCGGGTCGAGGCCGACCCACAGCGCGGTGGACACCAGCGCGCCGACCACGATGCCCCAGCCGCCCACCCGCGGAATCGGCTTGTCGTGCACCTTGCGCGAGGCGGGATGGTCGAGCATTCCCAGATGAGGGGCCAGCCGCACCATCACCGGAATGACAGCGATGCTGACCGCGCTCGCCGTGATCAGGATAAGAATGGATTCCATGGCTCCAAAATCGTTATTGGGCGCGGTCGCACGCCGACCGCCTTGCACGGCCGACGTCGGGCGGCCTGCCCGGCGCCATCTGCTGATCGGCCTCCCCTATAATTCTCAAGTGTAGTCAACGGGTCCGGCACGCGCGCCGCGGGGCGCGCCCAATTCGGTACGCGATTCACAACTCCGACGGACGGCTCGACACGGGCTTCGGGTGGGGACGAGTCCTGCGAAGCCGTTCGCACAAAAATCCGCCCAACTCATTATATTTACGCGCAAATTGGTCATTGGAAAACGGCGACCCTTCTCTGGTCCACCACAGCGCGAGCCCAATATCTCCCGAGCCGGGAACTCGCGTCACAGCCTGCCGCAGAGCGGGCCACCACCACATCGATGAGGACTGTACTAGATGCATGACAACAGCCCGACCCGTCCGCTGCGCCGTCGACTTCGCACCCGCATGGGCGCCATTGCGCTGTGCACCGCCGCGGCAACCCTTGTATCGGCGAACGCCTCGGCCAATCTCCTGCGCAACAGTGACTTCGAATCGGGGGACTACGCTTCCTACGGATGGGCTCCTTCCGGCAACGCACCGCAGATGGCCTCCAAGGCAAAGGGCGAGCCCATCTGCACGGGCCAGTTCTCGGTCAAGTTCCCGCTGTCGCGCGACATGCCCACGAAATTTCGCACTGAGCTGTCGATGAGCAACTCCAGTGCACCGCCCATCAAGAACCTGCAGTGGGGCAAGGATTACTGGATGGGCTTTGCGCTCTACTTCCCGAATGACTGGAAGCCGGACTACCAGGCTGCCGATCTGCTGCTGCAGTTCCATGGCGTGCCCGACTCCGGTGAGGCCTATCGCACGCCGCCTCTCTTCCTTCAGGTGTATGGCCAGGATCTAAGCCTTACCTACAAGTGGGACACCCGCCGGATCATGGCGACACCGGATGATCGCAACGGCATCAAATACGAAGGCTACAAGGAGGTCGCGCTCGGCAAGACCGAAACCGGGCATTGGACCACCTTCGTTCTCCACTTCAAGGCCACCTATAATCCGGACGGCTTCATGGAGATCTGGAAAGACGGCAAGAAGGTGTATTCCCGGACGGGGGTGGGCGTGGGCTACAACGATGGTGTGGGCCCGTACATCAAGATGGGTAACTACAAGCGTCCCTGGAACTGGGGACCGACCGATGTGAGCTACCGCCTGCACTACCTGGATGACTTCCGCGTGGGCGACGGATCCTCGTCCTTCGCAGAAGTGCAGCCCCAGTGCGGCACGTCTCCCGGCCAGGCACCCGCCGCGCCGACGAAGCCCACGGGCGTAAGGATCCTCGTCAAGTAATAACGCGACCTGACCCGATAGCGGGGCGGTGCGCCCGCCCCGCTATCCTCACTTGAGCCGGATTTCGGTGCTCAGGCGTGTCGTGCCCTCAATGCGGTCGACGCACACCAAGGTGTTCGTCGGCCGCTTTTCATTGAACCGTCGCGAAACCCACCCACAGGCGGGCTGCTCCTCCCCCCTGGCAAGGCGAACCTGCGTGGCGGGCTCCCGCACGCCGATCTCCACGCCCCGGCTAGCGCCCTCTATACGGCAGCCACGGGGCAAGACGTGCACCGTCAGGTCCTCCGCGAGGTGCCAATGCCGTTGCACGGTGTGCCGTCCCGTACAATGCAGGGTGTCCTCGATCAGGATCGTCCCGGTCTCCTTGTCGTAGCGCACGCCCCGCTCGTGAACCACCGGGTCGCTCAGCCGCCGATAGCCGTCGTGGCGTCCCACGAAAACGTCTTCCCGCGCGCCGGGGGCAAAGCGTGTGCACGCGGCCTTGAACCCGCTCAACCACATGAACTTGCCGCCGTTCAACGCCTGGTCCTGCCCGTCGACGCACACGGTGTTGTGCGCCGCGGTGCCGCGGAAATACCGCCGCCACTGCGGATGCGCCTGGTAGGAGTAGGTGCCCGGATCGATCAGGATCTCGCGTCCCCCCACCGACAGCCACAGCGCGAGCGCATCGGCATGGCCGTGCGCCGCGATCGAGCGATAGCCCAGGGGGCCGGCATCGATCAGCAGGCGCACCTCCTCGGGCGTATCGAAGGCCTCGCCCAGCAGATAATAACCGCCCTCGGGGAACGCCCGCGGCTGTTCGCGCGGCACGCTGCGCGGGGCCACGCCACCCAGCCCGCCGCTGCCCAGAAGCCACGCCGGCTTGTCGCTCGAGCGCTGCACCTTATGCGCCAGATCCGACCGGGCGAAGAGCCGGGCGCCCATAGCAAGCAATGCTTCGCTCTCGGGTCCCGATGCGCCGGGGTCCAGGTCGAGCACCGCCCCCCCATCGGCATCGCCCACCATCGGCACGTTACCGCCAACGTCGGTCACTGCGGCCAGGTACTCCATCATGCGCTCGATGCGTGTCCACCACTCGGTGGGCATCGGTGCGACCGCGGCCGTTGCCAGGCCGGCCGGCAGGAGCAGGTCCAGCACGAAGCACTGATAGAAGACGGACTGCTCGCGATTGACGCCGTCCGCGGCGTTCTGTTCCAGCGACTCGCGGATCAGCTCCTCGCGCGCCCACTGCCCGTCCCTGAGCAACTCGTCCCAATACGGCCAAGTGCGGCTGGCGACGACCAGTCCCGCCAGCTCACCGAGCAGATGGTTGTTCGCCGATGAGAAACGCGACAGATGACCGCGGATGAAGCGGCCGTGCAGGAAGATGCTGCGCAACCACGCCTCGCGCAACGCCCGCCCCGCGGGCTCCGCCCACAGACGGCTGTCTTCGCCGCCGATGAGTTGCCACACCATGCTCCAGTTGATGAGCCGGATCGCCAGCTCCAGGGAGCTGGTCCAGTTCGGGCCGCGCAGGTGCGGCACCTGCTCGAGCCACGAGCGCAGTTGGCGGCCGAGGAAGTCGAGATAGCGATCCTCGTCGCTGAGAAAGAACGCTTGCGCTACGGCCAGCCAGTGGTGGTGGCGATTGAGCACCCAGAGGTACTTGATGTCGCCGATGCGGCCCGGGTCGCGGTAATCGAAGGTCTTGCCGAAACTGAGCGGGGCGCGCTCGCCACTCACCGGATTGCGGTTCCACTCGGGCGGATCGCCGACCTGCACCGCGCGATGGGTGAGAATATCGACGCGACCGGCCAGCACGGCATCGGCACGGGCGCGGTAGGTCGCCGTGTCGAAGTCCTGCGTATCCCACTGGAGCCGCCATGCGGCGCCCCCCAGACGCGGCTCCGGGGCCGCGGCGCGTCCCAACAGCCCCCGCGCTTCGGCGGCGGCCTGGGCCGTCTTCCTGACGCGATAGAGGAGTTCGGGGGCGGACATGCAGCGCAGACGGTTCCAGTACCATCCGAGCTTGTCGACGCGACCGGCAATGCCGTCCATTATCGCGCCCCTCCCCCGACCAGGCCGCGCACCCGCTTGCCGAGATAAGGCAACAGCGGCCCGCGCACCGCGCGGTTGCTCCACAGCGCGCGCAGCACCGCGGCGGGGAAGGTCGACGCCCGTAGCCCGGCACGCAGCCAGGGGACCGATGCATGCATGGGACGATAGCCGAGCTCGACGAAGCGCGCACCGGCGGCACGCTCGCCCAACCAGGCCTCCTCCGGCGGCAGGTCCCGTTGCCAGCGCCCGACCGAGTCGCTGAAGATGCCGTCCTGTGCATCGCGGCGTGAACTGTTGTGGCCGCGCACCTCCAACATGCCCGCTTCATAGGGCACATCCACGAAGGCGCACAGGCGTTTGACCGCATCCTCCGGCTGGGCGACCAGGTCCTCATAGCGCATGAACAGCACCCGGCCCTCGCCGACCGAGGCGCGCAACTGCAGGGCCCGCTGCACCGTGGCCTTCCACAACAAGGCGGTGAGAACCGGGTGATACAAGGCGCGCAGGCGTTCGCGATGCTCCGGCGTGGTGACCTGCCAACGGTGCCGATAGGAGAGCATGAAATCGCGCACATCGCGCACGCAGACCACGAACTTCGCCGTGGGGAACAGATCGAGGATCTCCTTGGCGTGAAACACGTCCTTCGGGGTGTTGTTGCCCCACCGGCGTTTCCCCGCATGCTGCATCTGGAAGCCCATGAAGGCATCCAGGCACTGGGCATAGCCGCGGCAATGCGTCCTCAGATGCTCCCGCAGCGCGCCGCTGGCGTTCAGGCGCTCCACCAGGCGCTGGTCGTCGGGCTGGTTGTAGCGGCCGTAGATCGAGAGCAGCCGCGCGATGACTGCCGCATTGGCCCCGTCATCTCGCCGTCGCCGTCGCCCGGGACAGCGCGCGTGGCGCCCGCACCGAGGGCGCCCAGCTGCTCGCGGCGCGCGTAGATGTCCTCGAAGAAATGGTTCTCCCCGCCCATGTAGATCGTGGAGTGCCGCCCCAGGATCGACGCGCACAGCGTGGTCCCTGAACGGGGCGTGCCGACCACAAAAACGGGCCCTGAACTGTCCCGACTCGCTGCCATCGCCTATGCCGCTCCCACCTGCCGGTACAGAACCTCCATCTTGCGCGTGACCCGATGTGCCTCGAACTGGCTCCAGGCCGCCTCCCGGTTGTGCGCCCGGATCTCGGCCATGCGCGAATCGGCCAGCGCACGGCAGATTGCATCCTTGACGTGGTGCGCATCCGTCGCCTCCAGGACGATGCCGTGCTCGCCGTCGCGGACGATGTCCGCGATTCCGCCCGCGCGGCTCGTGATCAGGTAAGCGCCCACAGCCATCGCTTCGAGCAGCACCACCGGGCAGCCCTCGGGGTAGCGGGATGGAAATACGAACAGGTCGGCGGCCTCGAGGACCTGCGCCTTGTCGTCCCCCCGCACGTAGCCGGTGAAGCGTACCCGGCCGACGAGGTCCGGCATCGCCGCGCGCGCCTCGGCAGCCGCCCGCGCCGGCCCGTCACCGGCGACGATGAGTTCCGCATCGATCCCCTCGCCGAGGGCGCCGGCGAAACCCTCCAGCACCTCGAACACCCCCTTCTCCGCGACCAGCCGGGACATGAACAGCAGGCGCGCCCGCTGGTGCGGTGGCCCGTCGCCGCCGCCTCTGAATAGCCGTCCGTCGAACATCGTACTCATGACATGGATGCGCCCGGCGGGGATCCCCAGTGCCGCGAGTTGCGCCTTGAAGGCCGTGGAGAGAACAACAATTGCCGCGGCCTTACCGAACACCGTGCGCACCGCCGCGGCCAAGCTGTGCGAGGCCGCCACCCGGCGCATGAACCGCGGATCCCACCCATGGAAATAGACGATCACGCGGCGGAAGCGAAGCAGGCCGAGCGTCATCCGGAAGGCGCCGTCGCGGAGCAAGGAGTTCGGATTGAAAGACGCGTTCAGATGAACCACGTCGGGCCGCTCGCGCAGCACCCGCCGCACCAGATTGAAGTTGTCACGTAGCGGCGCGAGGGCACCCTCCAACGCGGGGATGGCGTGCGCGCGGCGGCCCACCGCCAGGTGCAGGGGGCGAAACGGGGCAGTGAGGCTGCGCACGATCGCAGCCACCACCTGCACCACCCCGCCGTCCGCACTGAAATCACGCGACAGGATGAGTACTTTCATGGCATCAGGTCTCGACGACCGCTCCGCGGCGCTTGGCGGGACCGAACACCTCCTCATAGGCCGCCAGCAGCCGCGGGGCTTCGAAGGACCAGTCGAACATCGTCTCCATGCGGTGCCGCCCCACCTCGCCCATTTGCCGCCGCAGTGCCTCATCGTCGAGAAGTTGCAGGACCTTGTCGGCGAACTCTCCGACCTGCCTCGCGTACAGCGAGGCCTCCCCAGCGGTGAAGCGGCCCTCGCGCAGCTCGTTCTGTACCATTGGGATCCCCAGCGCCATGTACTCCATCAGCTTGTTCATGGTGCAAATCGTGTTGTAGTCGTTGATGGGGTCGGGGGCCAGGCCGACATCGATGCTGCTGAGCGCACGCAACAAGGCCTCGCCGCGGAGATAGCCGGTGAAGGTGACGTAGTCCGCCACCCCGAGCCGTGCGGCCTTGCGCCGCATCGCCTCCAGTTCGGTGCCGCTCCCGATGAGCAGGAATTGAATATCCGTGCGTCCGCGCTCGTGCACCACGACACGCACGGTCTCGAGCAGCCCGTCGATCCCGTCCTGCGCGCCCATGATCCCCACGTACCCGGCCACATAGCGGCGCCCCTTGCGGTAGGCGGGATCGGGGGCGACACGGCGCAGGCGACTCAGGTCCGGCCCGCTGCGCACCACGAACACCTTGTCGGGGTCCATGCCACCGCGGGTGATCGCGATATCCCGGTAGGACTCGTTCGTGGCGATGGACACATGCGCCGCGCGATAGGTCCAGCGCTCGAGCGCGCACAGCACACGATACAGCACCCCACGGCGGCCGAACTTGACCTCGAACAGCTCGGGGTTCGCGTCGTGATGATCAAACACGAAGCGCTTTCCAAACAGGCGATAGAACAGCGCCAGGATAAAGATGGTGTCCGGCGGATTGCAGGCGTGCACGACGTCGAAGCCGCCCTGCCGCGCCGCCTTCAGGCTGAGCCAGAACTGCCAGAGGAAGGCGGCCCCGTATTCGGCCAGGTAGCCAAGCACGCCGTCGCCTTCCGCCGGCAGCGGGTGGCGGTAGATGCGGATGCCGTCGCGATCCTCGGTCCGCTGTTCAAAGCCCTTTCCTGTGGGGCAGATCACGCTCACCCGATAGCCGGCATCCCGCAGCGTGGTCGCCTCCTGCCACACCCGCCGATCGAACGGCACCGGAAGGTTCTCCACGATAATCAGGACCCGCCTCGGGGCCGTGCCGGACCACGGCTTCATGCTTCCCCCACCCTGTTGCTCAAAACGACCGCAAAGCGATTGCACATATCCAAGGTTAGACTACATTTCTCGATGTGCTCACCTTAAGGCCTTGAGGAAAATAACGATTATGAAGGCTCAAAACCATCCGACGTTTCTGGTCATCGGCGCAGGAAAATCCGGAACGACCTCGCTGAACTGGTATCTTTCCCAGCATCCACAGGTGTTCATGTGCCCGAAGCGGGAGCCGGACTTCTTCGCCTACGAGGGCACCGACGCCGCCGGCGCGGTGACGATCTGGGACGACTACATCGACTTGTTCGGCGAGGCCGGCGACGCCCGCGCGATCGGGGATACCTCCCCCAGCTACATGCATGTCGCCGGCACCGCACAGCGCATTCGCCACTATCTGCCGGACGCGCGCCTGGTGGCGATCCTGCGGCACCCGGTCGAGCGCCTCTATTCGCGCTACATGCAGCTCGTGCGCCAGGACGATGCGCCCGCGCAGCCGTTCTCCGCTGCGGCTGATCCCCATAGCGTCTGGTGGCAACGCCACGACCTGGTCCCGGAAGGATTCTACGCCCGCCATCTCGCGCCCTACTTCGAGGCGTTTCCGCGCGAGTCGATCCGGGTTTATCTGTACGAGGACTACGCAAACTCGCCCGAAGCCGTGTATGCCGACATCTGCCGCTTCATTGGGGTCGACGATGGCTTTCGCCCCGATCTGCAGACCCGGCTGCACCAGTCCGGTCAGCTGCGCAGCCGGGTGCTCAACGAGGTGATCGGATCCAACGGGGCGATCAAGCGCGTTCTGGCGACGCGCTTCCCCGCCGCCTACGAACGGCTGCGCCGCGCGCCGGCGCTCGTCCAGAAGCTGAACCGGTTTCGCAGCCTGAACGTTCGCAAGCCGCCCCTCGACCCGTCGCTTCGAATCGAGCTGGCACGCGCCATCTACGGCGAGGACATTCGCGCGCTCGAAGGGTTGCTCGACCGCGATCTCGGCGCGTGGATCGGCGAAGACGCCGCTCAGGCGACGCGCGTCCCACTCTCCGCCTGAGCCCCTCGCCCCTCGCCTGCCCCCTTGCGTAACACCACGCAGGTCGCCTTGTAGGGGCGCATCAGCCAGCGCAGGTGCGCGGCCGCGGACAGCCACCGTCGCGGCCGATAGAGCGGCACCGCGATGCGCACCAGCTTGAGAGGGTTGCGACGCACGCTTTGCGCGTAGGTGCCGCCTGCAATAATCTCCCCCATCACCAGGCTCGTTCCCGGAAACAAGGCCGCCAGCTGCTCGACATTCGGACGATACAGGGTGTCGATGGGATTGGGATGATAAGGGTAGTCGTACGGGCAGGATGCGAACACCAGGCCGCCGCCCTCGAGGCACTCCATCAGGGCCATCGCGATCTCCTCACGCTTGGCCACATGCTCCATCAGGTTCGAGCAAAAGATGGAGCGAAAGCGCGCGCTGCGCAGCTCCTCCAGAAAACGGGGATCGGTGAGATCGCCGACCAAGTCCACCCCCGCGCCGTCCTGGATATCGGTGTGCCTGATCCGCCCGCCGCGCCGCTTCGCCGGCGCGAAGATATGCGCGTCGATCCAGGGTTGGCGCTCGGTTCGAAAGCTTTCCGTCCCGCTCCCCACGTTCAACATCGGATACAGATCCGCGGCCGAAAAGGCATTCATGACCCGTCCGAACCAAATCGCTTCGGCTTCCAGCATCGTTTTTCTCCTTGCTTTTCGTGTCGCGCGAGCTGTCCACGCCGCAACTCAGAGGCGCGCCGCGAAGCGCTCGCAAATTCTCAGGTATTCGGCCTCCACTTCGTCCGCGATCACCCCGTAATCACGCTTGCTTTCGATATAGCGCCGCCCCCGCACGCCCATGGCCTCCGCTGCACCGGCATCGCCGAGCAGCTGCAGGATCGCCTCGGCAAAGGCCTCTTCGTCGAAACGCACACACAGGCCGCCACCACTCGCCTCCACCAACTGCCGCTGTTCAGGGTGGTCGTTGACGACCACCGGCCGGCCCAGGGCCATGTACTCGACGAGCTTGGTCGGAGAGGCCGGCCGAAAAATCGGACTGGGATAGAGCGGCGACACGCAGACGGCCGCCTCCGCCGCCCGCGCCCACGCCTGCTCGATCGGCAGCCGCCCCGAAAACTCCACGGCCGCGTCGATGTCCAGCTCCACGCACAGGCGTCGCAATTCGTCCACGTCCGCCTCGCGATGCGCATTCCCGATGAGGCGCAGGCGCGCAGTGGGCTCGCCCTCGAGCACACGTGCGAATGCGCGGATGAGGAAGTCGATGCGCCGCGTGCGGCCAAGATCGCCGAGGTACACCACATCCTTGTCGTGCCGCCCGAGGCGACGTCCATCCAGCCCCAGGTCGGCCAAGCGCCGCAGCGACACGCCCATCGGCACCGGCGTGAGCTTCTCCGCCGCCACGCCCTGCGCCACGATATCGCTCTTCATCTGTGCGCTCTGCACGAAGGCGTGATCGGCCACCTGCAGCACGAAGCGGTAGAGAAACACCTTCAACAGATGGCCGCGCAGAAGGTCGATACGCGGATGCGGCGAGATCCCGGCGCGGGCGCGGTAGATCATCGCCTCGGGAAAGGGGAAGGACAGCCAATAGACGAACGGCACGCCCGCCGCACGTGCGGCGATGTACGCGACCAGCGCCGCGAAGAACTTGTCTTTGACCTGGATGAAGTCGTAGCCGCCTTGCCGGCTGCGACGCAAGATGCCCAGGTCATGCCCCAGGTCGCGCAGCATCGCCCCGATCTTCCCCAGCGTGGAGCGCTTGCGCGGCGGCGAACCGACCCAGGCGCGGCCTTCCCACAGCGGCCGCTCGCCCGAATCGGTGCTGCGCTCTGCGGAGAGAAGCCAATCGAAACGGTGGCCACGCCGTACCAGTTCATCCCCGAACAGCGTCGCGACGTCGACGCGAAACGGCGGATAGGCGTCCGCCGCCGCGATCAGCCCTCGCAGCCGGCGCGTCATCGCAGCACCTCGGTGGTACGCATGGCGTAGGGGCTGGCGCGCCTGCTGGCACGCCGCGGCACACGCACCTGACGCTCGGCCGCCACGTATCCGGAAAGCAGCCACATCGGGTAGCCGATCACGCCCGGCGCGATGAGGTTCTTGTAGACGAGCAGCAGCCCCATCATCATCGCCACCACCGCCCAACCGATCCCGATTGCCCCCGGCAGCCCCGGGAGTGTACCGAGCGCACGCCCGTCCACGAAGACGAAGGCGAGAAAAATCACCGACAGGCCCAGACCGATGAGCCCGATCTCCCAGATCATGATCGAAGCGGTGGTCATGCCCGCCCCCAAGGGCCCGTACTTCTGGTAATACTCGCCGGTAAAGCGCTCGGAGAACGAATCGGACACGTTGCCGATCCCCAGACCGCTGAACAGCAGCACCGGGTCGGGCTGCACCTTGAACGGCAGGATGATGCTGTCTACCCGCCCGATCTCGCTCATCTCCTTGCCGTGTCCGGTGCGGCTGTCCTTGGTCGCGCCCCGATAGGAATACTGCAGGATCTCACCCGAGGTGATCAGCGACTCCAGGCCCCCGTTCCCCCACCGAGAGGCATAGAAGGCGTTGTATACCGAGAAGAACGCGCCGCCGAGCATAATCCCGATGAGCGCCATGGGGACGAGACGCCGCATCCGGTTGCCGTCGCGCAACAGGAGCACGGGCAGAAACACCGCCATCGGCAGCAGAAAGATGGAGACCGCCGTCTCGTTGATTGCCGTCGGAAAGAACAGCAGCGGCATCGAGATGAACAGCACCGGTTTGGACACTTCCCCTTTCAGGTAGAAGGCGAACAACATCGTCATCGCACCATAGAGCACGATGGTGAGATCGGAAGACACCATGAGGGTACCGACGATAACGTCGCCGGTAGGTAGGGCACGGTATTCAACGAAGCGCTGATAAAACGCGACCGGCGCCTGGAGCAGGCATAGCACGAGGAACAGCGAGAGCAGGCGCCGCATGTCCCGTTCGGAGATTTCGTAGACCGCCGGAAGCAGGAACAGCGGCAGATAGCGCAGATAGGTACGCAGGCCCGCGAACACCGCCCCCGAAGGTTCCGCATTGATGAGCACTCCGACGGCTATAAAGAGCGTGAAGAAGATCGCCAGCACCAGGTATTTCGGACCGAGCCTGAGATTGCGCAACCGGGTCGCACGCAGGACGACGCCAAGCAGCAGGAGCCCGGACAGCAGGTCGGGAAGCCAGGTGATGGCGCGCGGCGCCACCTTCAGCCCCAGCGCCAGGTAGTCGGCCGTGAACAAAGAGATGATGAGGGTGTAGAGAAGTAGCAGCATGCTTATCTTTGCCTCGCGCTCAGAGGCGACTTGCCTTGAGGCGGGCCGCGCCCGCTCCGCGTTCCGCAATCCCCTGATCGATCAAGTCTAGAAGAGTCGTGAAGTTACGCTCCGAGTGCGCCGCCAATGCATAGGCCCGTGCCCGGCGCCCCATGGCCTCACCCTGCTGCGGCATGGCCGCCATCTCGCCCAGACACCGGCACAGCTCCTCGAGCGAGCCGGTGCGACGCCCGAGGCCTTCCCTCTCGATCACTGCGTCCGGGTCGATGTCCAGGCTCAGGACCGGAACGTTACGTTGCCAGGCCTGGATGTAGGTATTCGGAAACCCCTCCGACTCGCTGGTGTTGACGAATACCCGCGCGCGCGCCAGCAGCGCATTGACCGCGTCCATGTGCAGCGCGCCGTGATAAACAAGATTCTCCAGCGCGCCGATACGCTCCAACAGCCCGCGGTAGCGCGTCCTGTCGGCGCAGGCGCCCACCATGTGGAAACGCATGTCCGACCGACCGCGAAAGCGCTCGGCGAGGGCCACGAAGGCTTCGGGCCGCTTCGCCGGCTTGAAGTTCGCCACCCAGACGACCTCGACGCGATCCGGCTTTGCGCCGACTTCCGGCGGCGCCGGATGGAAGTTGCGCATGATCGCCGCCGCCGGCCGTGCGAAGTGCCGTTGCAGCCGCGCCGCCTGCTGCTCGGATTGGACGACGATCGAATCGGCACGACGCAGCCCATACAGCCCGAAGCGGCGATCAATGGCCCGAAGCCCGTTCGGCGCCGCGCCCGCCGTGGGCATCGGTGTGACGTCATCGTCGTGTGCGGCATGGAAGATCAGGTGGCTCCCCCAGCGCTGCGCGTAGTGCGCCGCCACCCCCGTGTAGGGGAGCAGCCCGCGTTGATAGATCACATCCGGCGCTGCGCGGCGGAGCATTGCGTAGAGGCGCGGAGTGTCGAAGAAGAACGCGTGCCGGTTGAGGCGGTTACGGCTCGCGATGTTGATTACGCGATAGCCGTGTTCGCGCAGGTCCGGGGGAATGTTGCGGGCAAGATAGGTTACTTCGTAGTCGCGCCACCGGATCAGTTCCTCGACGATGCATTTCGCCTGGTATTCGGCGCCGCCCACCGCCGTGGCGAAGTGCCCGCCGAGCAGAATGCACACGCGCGGGCGGGCCCTCATCTCGCCACCCCCTGGCGCAGACCGCGCGCCGCCGGGCTTGCGGGCCGCAGCACGCGCTGCAGTGCATCGCGGAACGTGAGTTCGGGCTCCCGCAGACGCGCACCGGCGGCCACCGCGCCGCGGCGCAGTGCCGCGCGCAGGCGCTCGTCGCCCAGCAGTTCCGCGATCGCGCTGCGCAGCGCCGGCACCGAGTCCGGCTCGTAGAGCAGCCCGTTCGCGTGGTCTTCCACCAGATACGGGAAGGGGCCGAACGCCGGAGCGATCACCGGGGTGCCGTACACCAGGGCCTCCAGTGCAGCCATGCACCGCCCCTCGGGAAAGGCGCGCCGCGTGGGGGTCACCACCGCCTGCGCATTGCGCATGAGCGCGGCCACGCGGGGGTGCGGCACGGCCCCCAGCAGATCGATGCGCCCTGCCGCCGGCGACGCGCAAATGCGTGCGCTCACTGCCTGTTCGGCGCTGCCGGTCCCGGCCAGCTTCAGATGCAGGCTCGGGTCGTGCTGCAGCAGGGGCTCGCAGGCGTCGATCAGATCGAACACGCCTTTGAGTCGCTCCATGCGCCCGACGAAGAGAATGTAGCGGCCGCGCTGCGCTCCGCGCCCCGCGATCTCGCCCGGATCGGAGCCGAACGCGAGCTCGAAGCGGAGAATGCGCTCGGCCGGCACGCCGGCCTCCCGCAGCTGCGCCTCCAGATACGGTCCGTGGGCCAGGACCGCGTCGGCGCGGCGGATCAGCACCCGGTCCAGCCACTTGCGCAGCCGCCGTCCGGGCCGTGCGCCGGCCTCGTTCAGCCGCACGTGCTGACAGTACACCAGCTTCGCCGCCACCATGCGTGTCGCGACAAAAGAGGCCCAGAACATGGGGCCGGGGGCCCCGCAGACCACCTCGGCCGGCCGGAAGCGCCGGAGGGTCTGCACCAGCACCGCCATGTCACGCACCAGCGAAGCCGGCTGCCGCGCGAAGCGCGCGCCGAAGTCGACCAGCTGCATGGCCTCGCGCGACCATCCCTGCGGGCGACCGTGAGCGCCTGCCAGCAACAGCGGGCGCCCGGCCCCGACGTCGAGGACCGCGTGCGTGAAAGCATCCGGACTGCTGGTCTGCGCCCGGCTGCCTTCCGCGAAGTAGCGCCTCGCCTCCCCGGCCACGTCCCCACACTTTACGTATGCCAAACCCGTTGCGGGCATGTTCCGCTTACCCTGTGGCCATCGCGCGACGCGGATCGTCCACGCGCGCAATGGCGTCGCGGTAGCAGTTCACGTATTCCTGCGCGATCACGGTCCAGTCATACGGCTCCACGCGGCGCCGCGCGGCCGCACCCAGACGAGCGGCGAGTCCGGCATCGTCCAACAGCCGGCCCAACGCGCTGCGCAGGCCTTCCACGTCACCGGGCGGGACCATGAGCGCCGAGCGCTCCGGCTCGAGCACGTCACGGTTGCCGGAGATGTTGGTTGCCACGATCGCCCGGCCCGCCGCCATCGCATCGAGCAGGGCCAACGACAATCCCTCGGCGCCCTCGGCCATTCCGGCCGACACGTACACGTCGGCACTGCGATACAAGGCCGCAAGATCGTCCCGGGCGGTTCCCGAAACGGCGGGATGGTCGATACTCCCGGTCAGCGTCGTGAACGTGCTTGCGCCGGACTGCCCGATGTGCGGCTCGAGCGCCGCCGCGCCACGGCCGGCGATGACCAGGTGGACCCGTGGATGCGTGCGGCGCAGCCCGGCCACCGCCGAGATCAGTTCCTCCTGACCGCGGCGCCGCACATAGCTCCCCACCGTCAGAATCAGCGCCGCATCGGCCGGGATCCCGTACCGCTTGCGCACCTCGCCCGCGGCGGTGCTCTCGAAACGCCTGCAGTCCGTGCCGTTGGCGATGGGCCAGATCTGCGCCGGCGCCGCCCCGGCGTCGAGCAAGGCTTCGCGCACACTCGCACTGATGGCGGTGACCGCGTCTGCCGAGCGCACGGTGCGCTCGATCTGACGGGCCAGCCCGGCGTCAAGACGCAGCCCGTGACCAATCTCCGGGATCGTGTGAATGTCTTCCCCGTGCGGGGTCACCACCACGGGGATGCCCAGCTGTTGCCCGGCCGCGACCGCCACGCCGCCACTCGGATAGGTGTTGTGGGCATGGATCACGTCCGCCCCCCACAGCGCCAGGTCTGCCCGCAGCTGCGCGCGCAGCAGCCACTCGGCGCGGCGGCCGGGGAATCCCGGCCAGCGGTGGACCGGAAACTCGAACCGCGGCCGGCGATGCCTGAGCCAACCCGCCGGCCCGACCACGCGCACCCGGTGCCCGAGACGGCGCAGGGCGCTCGCAAGATGGAGCATCACGAACTCCCTGCCTCCCACATGGGGCAGGAAGGTGTGGTTGTAGAGCACGACGTTCAACGAATTCCCTTCGGTCTCTGCCGAGTGTTTTGGCATCACCACTTCCCTGGATAAAACGCAGTTGTTAGAGGTTCTGGAAATTGGGAGCGCATCGCCACCGACGCGATCTGCG
Organism: uncultured Gammaproteobacteria bacterium; assembly: GCA_963779865.1. Taxonomy (GTDB): domain Bacteria; phylum Pseudomonadota; class Gammaproteobacteria; order CAVZZX01; family CAVZZX01; genus CAVZZX01. The sequence continues at coordinate 814,687 of CAVZZX010000003.1, forward strand.
TGCCCGAGGCAGCCGCCACCCGAGCGAAGCTCCCGAAGCTGGATGGACACCGCGGCCGTCCGCCGCCTGCCTCAGCGCCTGCCTCCCGCTGCGCATGCATCGCGAACGCCGCCCCCCAGCAGCCCCGCGTAAAGCGCCGCCAGTTGCTCGGCAACCGCTTCCCAGCGGAATTCCAGCGCCCGCTCCCGACTCGCCCGCGCCAGCCGCTCGCGCAGTTCGGGCGAGTCCCGCAGCCGTTTCAGACAAGCCGCCAGGGCGCCGTGGTCACCGGTGGCAAAGCGCAGCGCGCAGCTCTCTGACAAGTAGTCGGAAATGCCTTCCACGGAGTTCGCGACCACCGGGGCGCCGCAGGCGAGCGCCTCCAGAAGGGCGTTGTTCGCGGTCGCGGCCCGCAACGGGAGGACGAACGCATCGGTCTGCTGATAGGCTCTCAGCAATGCCTCATCATCCAGACCCTCCCGGACGGTCACGTTCGGCAACCCCGACAACACGGCACGGTGCCGGCGCCCGGTGATGACCGTGAAACGGATCCCGGCCTCTTCTGCGTGCAACCGCTCGGCCGCGCGCGCCAGGGTCTGGTAGTCACGAAGGTGCGAGCCGACACAAAGGCAATGCAACTCGTCCGCCGTCGGTTTCGGGCGCCGGGGCCCCGGCCGAAAATGCTCCACGTCCACCCCGTGTGGAACGAAGTGCACCCGGTCCTCGCCGAGCAATTCCACGAACGGCGCCCGCGCACTGCGGGTAAGCACGACAACGGCGTCGACCCGCTTGAGATGCATCGGGCTTCTGACCACCTGCTCGAAACGCTCCGGGGGCGTATGGTATGTGCAGACAATGGGATGGCGCCGGGCGGTATGCTTCAGCAGACCGAAGTAGCGAAAGAGGTTTTCCCCGTAGAGAAAATGGAACACCTGACGCCGTGGTCGAAACCAATGGCGTGCCGCGGCGATCTCCCCGAGCAGGCAGTCGCGGTGGTACCAGGTCGATCCCGAGTACCGCACGGCCGGGCGCAGCGCCCGCGCGAACGCACGCAGCCACAGGCCGTCCGGCTGCACCGGCCCGCCCGCGCGGGCCGGAAGGTAGTCCAGCAGCCGATCATAACCGGAGCCGCGCGCATGATGGGCATGCCGGAGGCTGATCAGATTGAGATCGAAGCCATCGGCGCCGAACGCCCGCCGGGCAGCCGCGCGCCGGTCCGGCTGCGGCTGCGCCTCGCTGCCATGCGTCGGCGTTTCCCCGCGGCCCAGCGTGCGGGCCACGGTTCGAGTGGCTGCCGTATCCGTCATCTGTACAGCCCCGGTGTAACCCGGGCCTCGCGCGCCGCCATATCCATTTCTCCGCGGGTGCAACCATCAACGATTCGCGGGGGGCCGCACACGACGGCACAGTGCAATCCGCCTCCGGGACCCCAATCCCGCGGCGACGGCCGGGCGTATCCCCCTCCCCCTCTCGAAAAGCGTAGCATGCGCTTCGCGGTCAACTGCGCCGGGGGCCTCTCCCGGTCCCGCGTCGATGCCGCCGCGCGGCTGCGGCGATGCCGCCGCCCTCGCGCGGGACGGGCCCGCGCCGCTCAGCGCGAGAGTCGGCGCCCCAATCTTTCCAGGGCGGACTTGGGATTGCACATCAGGTTCAGCGCGCGCCCGCCGAGCGCCCGGGCCAGACGCGGCGCACTCAGGTGGAGGCCGAGACGGCCGAGCGCCTCGCGCTGGTAGCGCAGGTAGGAGCGGTGGAGCAGCCTGCCGGGCTGCCGCGCCAGCCCCACATAATAACGCCGCAGAGTCGCCTGCATGGCTCGCCGGTATTCCTCGCTGGAGAGCAGTCGCGGTCCGTAGCGACGCAGCATGCCCAGGTTGTTCTCCACGATATTGGTCCCCAGACGCTCGGCCACCGTTGCGGTCTGGGTGCCCTCGTGTTCGCGGGTATAGGTGAGCACCTGATGGACAAAACCGAAATCGCTCTCCTGGAGCACGGAAAAACAGGCTTCCACGTCCGCGTGGAAATTGCTCTCGTCGTAAAAGGGCACACGCGCCCGCACCGCGTCGGCCCGCAACAGGGTCGAGCTTGGCGAACCGAAGACGTAGTATCGCTTTAGAAGCGTCTCACGACAGACCGCACGTCCGTCCCTCACTTCATCCGGAAACGGGAATCCGCTCCCGGCGAGATGCCGCCCCTTGAGGACGTACGCGCCCACGAGGGCGACGCGGGGATGGCGCTGCGCGACATCCACCATGCGTTCGAGACAGTCCGGCAACAGCATGTCGTCGGCATGCAGGACCTTGCAATAGACGGCCTCGGCGTCGAGCGCCCGCATTGCCGCATTCCAGTTCTCAAGCAGCGGCAGGAAGCGCTCGTTGTTCACCAGCCGAATACGCGAGTCGCGCTTCGCATACGCCCGGGCGATGTCTTCCGTGGCGTCCGTGCTGCAATTGTTGACCACGACATAGCGCCAATTCCGGTGGCGCTGGGACAAGACGCTGTCGATGCACTCACCCAGGTGTGCGGCACCGTTGTATACCGGCGTGAGGATGCCAACGAGAGGCTCTTCACGCATTCCTCACCTCCCCCTCGCGCGCCTGTGGCACGGTGGCGGCCGGTGGGCGCTCGCCGAGCACGCGCGCCGGCACGCCGCCGGCGATCGCCTGGGGGGGACCTCGCCGCCGACCACGGCGCCGGCGGCGATCACCGCGCCCGTGCCGATGCTGGCGCCGTCGAGGATGATTGCACCCGCGCCAATCCAGGCCCCCTCGCCGATGCTGATGCCGCCGCGCGTGGTGAGGGGAAGCCGGCGCATGTCCTCACCCGCGGCGAGGCCGTGGTTATAGGAGAAGAAGGCGCAGTTTGGCGCCACCTGTACGCCGCGCCCCAGGCGGATGGGGCCGACATACGCGGCAAAATGGCAGCGCGCCTGGATCGCGCAGTCCTCGCCCAGTTCGATACGCCCGCCCTGCCCGGTCTGCAGGATGCTCCCCCGGTGCAGGTGGACGCGGGCCCCGAGCCGCACCTCGCCGTCGCCGGCATCCTCGAAGATCAGGACCTCGTCATCGATGAAGACGTGCTCGCTCCGCTGCAGGTGCCGGTGCGCAAGCCGCGCCGATGCCGCGGTGTAGCCGCGCCGATGCAGGCGCGCCAGACGGTGGCGGGCATAATAGGGCCCCGAAAACGCCGCCGCTGCGCGCGAGGCGGTACGCCCCCACAGGCCCGTGCCGCCCCAACGCAGCCACAGCCGCTCCCACTTTCTCTGCAGGGGCGTCATGCCTGATCGATAGCGACCAGCGCACACAGACGCGCTTCGGTCCGCGACAGCAGCCAACCGTTCACCATCGCCGTGTCCCCACGGGCGAAATCCCGCTGCACGCCCGCCTGCAGCGCCGCGCGCAAGGCGCCCGCCTCGCCCTGCCGAAGGTGCCGGGCAAGGCGGGGATGGGCCGCGATCACGGCCGTCACCAGCGCGCCGGTATCGGACTCGCCCCGATGCCGACGAAGGTAGGCCGTGCCGATGCGCCGCCGGCTCTCATGCGCCCCCAGCGCTGCGATCAGGCGGCGCGCCTGGATCGCGACGCTCGGGTGCTCGGTGTGCGCCACCACGGGCAGGGGCACGCCTACCGCGGCGGTGATCCATCCGGCCAGGCGCAGAAAACGCCTGCGGCTGAACTGCAGCAGCTCGGTTGTCATACGGGGGTCCTCTTGATGTGGTCCGCGAGGCGCACCGCCAAGGCCACCAGATTCATGGTCGGGTTGGCCTGTCCGGAGATGGGAAACACGGAACTGCCCGCCACGAACAGATTGTCGACGCCGTGCACCCGACAGTTGCGATCGACCACGCCGGTCTTGGGGTCGTCGCTCATGCGCGTGGTCCCCATGTGGTGATGGCTGCCGTGCACATCGAACGGCCAGCCGTCCTGCTCCTCCTGCAGTTCCATTTTCAAGCGCCCCAGACCCGCGCTGCCCAACTGGTTGCCGACCATTTCGTGCATCCGAAACAGGTTTTGCTTGTCGCGTTCGCTCAGCCGCCACGCGAGGCGCACGCGCGGCTTTCCGAAGCGATCTTTCTGTTCGGACAGGGACACGCGACTGTCGGGGTTCGGGACGGCTTCCCCCCAATAGATCAATCGGAACAACTGCCGGTCCCGCACGTCGTTGTAGGCCGCGTTGGCCACCCCGCTGAAATCGGCGACGATTTGCTCGACGTCCTTCACGAAGTGGTCCGGATAGTGGAGGTGCGCGGCGCTGTCGTATAAATCCTTCGCCGATCTGCTGCCGGGCGAACTGTCCGCCCACGTCATGTGCTCGAGAAGCATGCCGCAGTTGAGCATGCGATTGCTCTGTCGCGCCTCCTCGGAAAGCGTGAGAAACCCCTGGATGGGCACCCCGCGCACCGGATGACGGCGATACAGCGAGGCGTTGACCGAGGGGTTTAGTAACACGCGACCGGTTTCCATGATCGGGTGTTCGAGAAAGTAGCGTCCGACCAGGTCGTAGCGGTTGCCGATGCCCTGCTGCTGCACCGAGTTCGACAGCAGCAGCATCCGGGGATTCTCGATGCCGCCCGTGGCGAGGATGTAGCGCTTGGCATGCACCTCGAAGCGGTTTCCCTTGAGAGTCGAGACGAGCAGCCGGCGCACGCTGTCGCCGGCGCGGCGCAGCCCGATATCGAGCACGTTGGCGTGCAAGAAGACCTTCACGTCAGGGGCCTTCTCGAGCGCCGCCCGGTACTGCTGGCCGAAGCGGGTCGGCGTGCTGTTCTGGTAGACGCCCGAGACGACCGGCCCCTCGCCCCCCGGCAGCGCCGGCGCTGCGCCATCACCGGCGGCGGCAAGCCGGTACCCCCTGTCCTGCGCGTTCCCGAAGGCCAGCGGCGGGGTGTCGTCCCCGGCCCAATACGCCAAGTCGTAACGCGGCGGCCCCAGCTGGCAGAGCTCATGGGCACGCGCGTAATAGGGCATCAGGTCTTCGCGGCTGATGGGCCAGCCGCTGTGCGGAATCCAGTCGCGTTTTTCGAAGTCGCTCTTGTCGAGCATCCGCGAGAAGCCGCCCCAGTGGTTCGTCGTGCCGCCCAGAAAGCGCAACCGCGTGACGGTCAGCGGGTAATAGGGTCGCCCGGCATTCTCGCCCTGATACAGCTGCTGGGTATCCAACTCATAATTGAATCCGCCCGACTCCAAAACACAGACGTTGGTCCCGGTGCCGGCGAGCTCGAGGGCGATGGAAATTCCGGCGGCGCCGGCGCCGATGATGCAGACGTCGGACTCGACGGTCGTGTCCTGATCCAGACTGCGTGCGTCGATAAACATCGATTCCCCTTTTTTCTATAGACCGAACACGCGGTACTTCAGCGACCCCCTGAGGCGCCCCAGCGCCCAGTTCAGGTCCCAGAGCCAGCGTGCTCGCGCGGCTCCATGCCACTCCCGCGGCAGGCGCCGCACGAGTGAGAGCCAGTTCTTGACTCCGCGCCGCACGGGGATGCGCGGCATCCCAAGCGGGCGATACTTCTTGTAGAGCTTCACGTTGTACTCCCCCCACTCCCGAGCCTGCCGATACGCGCCGCTCGGGTCATTGCGAAAACGCATGTGCACGAGCGCGTCAGGCACAAACTGCAACTCGGCGCCTTGGAGTTGAACGCGCCAGCAGTAATCGGTGTCCTGAAGTTTATAGAAGTCTTCATCAAAGCCGCCGACGGTTTCGTGCAATTCGCGCTTGACGCCGAGGCCGCACGAGGCCGCGTGCGGCAGAAAGGGAGGATAGCGGTACGCCTGAACATCCTCCTGCTGCGGACATCCGCGCGTGCCCAGTGCCCAGGGTGCGCTGAGCTTGTCTGCATCGATGCGACTGGCGACGAAATCGTGCCGTTCCAGGGCGCGCCCCATGGCCTGAAGCCACCCCGGGGCGACTTCGTCATCGGCGTCGCAGAACAGCAGAGCGTCCCCGCGCGCCTGCCGCGCCGCGACGTTGCGCGCGTGACCGGCCCCGCTACGCGCGGAGGCGTCGATGACCCTCAGATCCGGAAGGCGGTTACGAAACCCCAGCGCAACCGCGCGCGTCTGGTCGGTCGACCCGTTATCGGAAACCAGCACCTCCCAGCCGCCGCCCCAGTGCTGTCCGGCAAGGGCACCGAGCTGACCGGAAATGGTATCGGCCGCATTATATGCAGGAATAATGACGCTGAGTCTCATCGTATTTTTCGCGTCCCGTGATACCCACCTCCGCCACAGCGGGTCGCCCATGGTCGCACGCGGGCGCAGTGGCCGCGCGTGCGCACCGGTACCTTGCGCGGCCTCCCTGGCCAATCTGCGCTCAGGCCTCCGCGGCCCGGCTCAACTCCTTCGCGTCGTACCGCGTCGTCCAGTTCAGCGCCGGGCGTAGCACCCCGCCCATGTTCCCGCCCCAGTCGCCCCTCGCCGAATCCCCATCCAGCGTGTCCACGACCTGGAAGGCGACCGTGTCACGGACGAAAAACAGCGGCCGCACCGGCTCCAGCGTGCAGACACCGGCATGGACGAACACCCTGCCCTCCGCCAGGAAGTTGCCGGGGACCCAGACGGTACTCACATAGCGGCCGGCCGGGCGGCGGCGCCGGCGCCACTGGGGATCGAGGTCCACCGACTTGAACAGGTGCACGCCTTCATCGTTGTAGAACTGCACGTGCGGCAGCAGCATGTAGCCCGACTCCAGGACCTCGAACTCCAGGTCCACGGCCAGCGGGCGTCGGATGTCGATCGCGTCGGTGGTCGCGCCCCCTTCGTCGCGCACCCGCACCGAACGAAGTCTCGCGACCTCGTTGCCCGGCGGGTTTTCCGATGCGTACCAGTCGCGCATTGCCGAGGTGCCCTGTTCACCGCTCATGTAGCTGGCGACCACCTCATGGCTCGGGCCGTCGTGTGTGATCACGCCCCCGTCCAGAAGCAAGGCACGCGGACACAGCCGCGTGACGGCGGACATGTTGTGGGAGACGAACAGCACCGTGTGGCCCTGATGACTCACGTCCTCCATCTTGTTGAGGCACTTCTTCTGGAAGGCGGCGTCGCCGACCGCCAGCACCTCGTCGATGATGAGGATCTCCGGCTCCAGGTGCGCCGCGACAGCGAAGGCCAAGCGCACACGCATGCCGCTGGAATACCGCTTCACCGGCGTGTCCAGGAACTTGGCGACGCCGGAGAACTCGACGATTTCGTCGAATTTACGGTCGACCTCGCGCTTGCGCATGCCGAGGATGGTGCCGTTGAGATAGATGTTCTCGCGCCCGCTCAGCTCCGGATGGAACCCGGTGCCCACCTCAAGCAGGCTGCTCACCCGCCCATGGATGTCTATCCGCCCACCGGTGGGCGGCGTGATGCGCGAGAGGATCTTCAGCAAGGTCGACTTTCCCGCGCCGTTGACCCCGATGATCCCGACCACCTCCCCCCGGGACACGTGGAAGTGCACGTCGCGCAGGGCCCAGAGCACGTCGTCGGCTTCGCGGCCATGCTTCGCGTCGCGGAAGTCGTACAGAGACCGGTATCGCCGGAAGTTGGCGAGCGGGCTCTTGAGCGCATCGACGATCACGCCTCCGAAGGTGTCGCGCCGCTGCTCCTTGGCGCCGATCCGGTAGCGCTTGCTGACATGCTCTACGTTGACTGCGGTTTCGGTGCCCGCGCTCTCGCTCATTCTCAGTTCCTTGTGTATACGTCTCAGATCACGTCCGCGAACACGTGCTCCATCTTCTTGAAGTATAGGGCGCCCGTAACGAATAGCAGCGTGGAGGTCAGCAACCCGGGCAGCACGAACTCCCACGGCACGGGCAGCCCCAGCAGCGACGCGCGGTAGCCTTCGATGACCCCGACGATCGGGTTCAGGGAGTAGGCCAAGCGATACCCCGGCGGAATGGAGCTCGCGGTGTAGAGAATCGGGGCGGTGTAGATGAGCATCCGGATCAGGTACTGCATGGCGAACTTGACGTCGCGAAAGCGAATCGCCAGGGCGGACAGCCACATCCCGAGCCCCGCGGGCACCGCGAGCATCATCACGAAGAACACCGGCAGATACAGAAGGCTCCACGACGGGCTGACGTCGTAATACAACATCACTCCGGCGACGATGATCAGCGACACCACGAAGTCCACCAGTTTGGAGAACACCGGCGTGAGAGGAAATATGATGCGCGGAAAGTACACCTTCCCGAGCATGTTCTGCCCTGACACCAGGCTCTGGCTGGACATGTTCATCGCATCGGACATGTACGTCCACGGGACGATCGCCACCGCCGAGAACAGGATATACGGAATGCCGTCGGTCTGGATCTTCGCCACGTGGCCGAAGATCACCGTGAACACGAGGATCTGGATCAGCGGATTGAGAATCGCCCACGCGAAGCCGAGCACCGTCTGGGCATAGAGCACTTTGACATTGCGCCAGACGAGAAAGTAGAAGAGGTCGCGGTAGGCCTTGATCTCCTGAAAGTCGGTCCGCCTCCAGCCGCCGCGGCCTCCCTCGATGTGGACGACAGGGAGGTCCCCGCCGCCGTCCGCTGCGTTTGCCACGTTCATACGGCCGCCCTCTTCATGCCGGGGAAGAAGTGCTCGGACTGTTCACTGCGCAGCCGGTCGCTGAGTCGTCCGGCCGGCAGCTCGACGTCGGCGTAGCGCAGCACCGTGTCCTTCTTGATATCGCGCCGAAGCACGCAGCCCTCGGCCAAGCCGATGGGCAACAGGCCCTCGGCAACGGCCGTATCGGCGTTCTCCGCGAGCCCATAGCTCATGTAATGTCCCATCCCGTCCAGGACCTGCCCCCTGCGGAGATCGGTCTTCGCCGTGGCCACGACGTCCACCATCGGCGGCCCCAGGGGCGCGATGGTGGCGTCGGCGAACAACGCCGCGCGCGCGATCGAGTTGGGCACTTCGAAGTGGCACAGGTGATAAGGACGGTAGAAACAGTACAGCGGTCCTTCACCCAGCTTGTAGAGATTCAGGTAATGGCGCTGCACCGGGTCCTCGTGGATACCCAGCACGAACACGCCCGGTCCGGGATCGGCGCCGGTCACGTAATCGACGATTCCCTCCCCCTGGACGAGGTCTTCCATCGGGTACCAGTCCACCGCCTGCGCGATGGGCGTGCCCGAGGGCACGGTGGGGCCATGCATGCCGCGCTTGGCGACCCGCATGCCCGTCGCATTCGCCACGATGGCCTGCTCGAATGAGATCTTGGTGCCGTCTGCGAACGAAGTGACCATGTGCGCCTTCTGCCCCCACTTGCGCGCGAACGACTCCTGCGTGGTGGGGTTCCGATAGGGGTCGTGCAAACCCTTGATGTTCCCGCACAGCACCGGCCGTACGCCGATGCCCTTCACGAAGCGGTACAGGTTCATGATCACGCCCGGCTGATCGCCGTCGGCGTTGGTCAGGACCACCCCAGCGGCATCGGCGCGTTGCTTGAGGATGGGGCCGAGTGTCCCATCGAGTTCGGCGTTCATCATCACGACGTGCTTGCCATGCTCGATGGCGGTCAACACACCGGCCAGGGCATACTCGATGCTGCCGGTGACCTCCACCACCACGTCGATGCCGTCGGCGGCGGCGAGCAGCGTGGGGTCCTCCGTGACCACCCGCTTGCCGGCGGCCAGCGCACGAGACAGTTCCCCCGCGCCCTCCGGGCGGGCGATGTCGCTCTGCCCAGCCTGCTCGAAAGCCTTCACCGCGCCATCCAGGTGACGATTGGCGATACCGACCAACTCCATGCCTTCCACGGCGCTGGCGATCTGCAGGGCGATCCCTCGACCCATGAATCCGGCGCCGAGCATCGCCACGCGCACCGGCCGGCCTTCGGCGGCGCGTTGTTGGAGCACCTTGTCGACGATCACCATTGCATCAGCCTCCCTGCGCCGCGCGCCGGGCGCCGTCGCCAAACGGCGCCCAGGCGGCATCCTTGTCCGAGATCACGCTCACCTCCAGGGGCCACGCGATGCCGAACGCCGGGTCGTCGTAGCGTGCCCCGCCTTCGGACTCGGGCGTATAGAAGGCCGAGACCTGGTACAGCACCTCGCTGTCGTCTTCGAGCGTCTGGAACCCGTGCGCGCAACCTTCCGGCACGAAGAGCATGTTGCGCCGCTCCGGCGTCAACTCCACGCCCACCCACTGCCGAAAGGTCGGCGAGTCGGCCCGCAGGTCCACCGCCACGTCGAAGATCGCACCCCCGATACAGCGGATAAGCTTTGCCTCCGCATGCGGCTCCCGCTGGTAGTGCAGCCCTCTCACCGTGCCCTTGTAACGGCTCAAGGAGACGTTCGTTTGCACAATCCGCGAGGTAAGGCCATGCTCCTCGAATTCACGCTGGCACCACATGCGGGCAAAGAACCCACGGTCATCACCCTTGCGATCGAGTTCGATCTCGACCACACCCGGAATCGCTGTTTCGTTGAAAATCATTTTGTTCAATCTCTCCCGGTCACGCGCTTTTCACCAGCGGCGCCTGCACCGCGGCGTCTTCGCGGCTGCGCCAGCGCAATTCACTGTCAAGGTGCCCCGCATCGCGCAGCGCACCCAGCACCCGCAACCGCATCAGGTCGCTCTCGCGGAAACCGGCGTCCGCAAACCCCATGCGGCGCAGCCCCTCGTAGAGCCCGGCGATGGAGTCCTCGATGCTGTACTGCGGCAGGTGATTCGGCGCCAAGCTCGCGTAGAGCGAAAAATCCACACGGTACGACCGCTTGTCGGGCGCCGCATCGGTATTCACGTCGACCTCGACGCCGGGAATGTGGCGAGCGACCGCTTGCGCCAGGTCGCGGATCTGAAAGTTCCATTCGTTGCGGCCCACGTTGACGGCCAGGAACGCCCCGCCATGCCCGGCCTCGCGCTCGATCCCCCACAGCATTGAGCGGGCCATGTCGTTGATATTGATGAGCGGGCGCCACGGCGTGCCGTCGCTGAGAATCTGAATGCGCCCGGTGGCCACCGCGGCGGCGACGAAGTCGTTCAGAACCAGATCCAGCCGCAGACGCTCGCTCATGCCGCAGGCGGTCGGGAAACGCAGGCTCGTGATCACGAAATCATCGCCAGCCAACGGCGCGATGTCCTGTTCGGTGTTGATCTTGGAGCGTGCGTAGGCCGTGAGGGGGTTCAAATCGGCTTGCTCGCTGCGTGCCCCGCCCTCGGCGTAGCCATAGACGCTACAACTCGAGGCGAAGACAAAGGCCGAGGCGCCGGCCGCTTTCGCGAGGCGGGCGAGCCGCACACTCGCTCGGTAGTTCACCTCTTCGGTCACCGCCTCATACGCCTTGCCCATCGGGTCATTCGATACCGCCGCCAGATGAATCACCGCATCGACGCCTTCGAGCACCTCTTCGGAGATGTCGCGCACATCGCCGAACAGCTGTCGATCGAGCAGCCGTTCCGGGAGGAAGCTGACGCCGGTCAGACAGTGCGCCATGTACCCCGCGTCGAAGCCGACGAGCTCGGCCTGAGGATAGGCGGCACGCAGGCTGCGCACGACGCTGGGTCCGACATAGCCCATATTTCCCGTAATCAGTATTCTCATCACCTAATCTCTTCCTTTCGTTATCCACGTGGCGACGGCCGGTCTACCACAATTTCCAGGGCGCCTTCCCGCTTGCCCACAGCTTCTCGAGGTAATTCTTGTCGCGCAGCGTGTCCATGGGCTGCCAGAAGCCGTGGTGCTTGTACGCCGCCAGGCGCCCGTCGCGGGCGAGCCGCTCCAGTGGCTCGGCCTCCCAGACGCTTTCATCCCCGTCGATGTATTCAAGCACCTCCGGCTCCAGGACAAAGAACCCTCCGTTCACCCATGCGCCGTCGCCTTCGGGCTTCTCGTGGAAGCTCTCGATGCGAGACTGATCCCCCCCCAGCCGAAAGGCCCCAAACCGGCCGGGCGGCTGGACGGCGGTGAGCGTCGCCCACACGTCCTGGCTGCGATGAAACTCCACCAGGGCCCCGACGTCGACATCGGCGACCCCGTCACCATAAGTGAAGCAGAATGTTTCACCGCCGATATAATCGGCGACGCGCTTGAGCCGCCCGCCGGTCATGGTTTCCGGCCCCGTCTCGGCGAGCGTCACCCGCCACGGCTCGGCACCGTTCTGGTGAACTTCCATCTTGTTGTGCTTGATGTCGAAGGTGACATCCGAGCGATACAGAAGGTAATTGGAAAAGAACTCCTTGATCACGTGACCCTTGTAGCCACAGCACACGACGAAATCGTTGATGCCGTGGGCGGAAAAGATCTTCATGATATGCCACAGGATCGGACGACCGCCGACCTCCACCATCGGCTTCGGCCGCACGCTGGTCTCTTCCGACAAGCGTGTCCCCAATCCACCCGCGAGCAAAACTGCCTTCATTTGAATTCTCCGCGTCCTTACTTTCCACTCGTCCGATGAACGATTCAGCTCTTTGAAATCTTGTCCAGGCTGACCGGCTTGAGCCCGCCCCCGTCGAGGTTTCCACCCTGCCCGAGCGGAGACAGGCTGCGGCGTTTATCGGCCACCACTTCCCTGATGAGATCGGCCCCGATGCGCCGCTGGCCGTCGGAGAACCCATACACCAGCGCCGTGTCGCAGATAAGATTGATAAGCCGCGGCAGTCCGCGCGCTGTCTCCCAGATTACCGACAGAGCCCCCTCATCAAAGATCCGCTCGCTGGCACCGGCGACCCGCAGGCGGTGGGCGATGTACTCGTCGGCCTCTTCTCTGGGCAGCGAATCGATATGAAAGTCCACTGCCACGCGCTGCGCGAACTGCTCGAGCTCCGGCGTGCGGAGCAACTCCCACAATCCGGGCTGACCGACCAGGATCATCTGCAGAAGCTGGTCCTTGTCGACATTGACATTGGACAACATGCGCAACTGCTCGAGTGCCCGCTTGTCGAGCCCCTGCGCCTCGTCGACAATCAGCACCGGGCGTCGCCCTTCCTCCCGCTCCTGGATCAAAAACGCGGTGAAATTGTGGTACAACTCGACCTTCTCGCCGCCGCGATATTCACGGCCGAAGGCGAGCAGCACCCAACGCAGCATTTCATCGAACGATTCGCAGTGGGTATTGCTCACGATACCAATGGTGAACTGCTCGTCGATGTCCTGCAGCACGCGGCGTACAAGCGTCGTCTTGCCTGCGCCGATCTCCCCGGTGAGCACGACGAACCCGGCCTGGTTGACCAGGCCGTATTCAATCAGCGTCAACGCCCGAGCATGCTGCCGGCTCAGGTACAGGTACTCCGGGTCGGGCGACAGGGAGAAGGGCTTTTCCCTCAGTCCGTAGAACGATTCGTACATGAACGCACCCGGCATTCGCCTCAGTAGTAGTAATCGTAGGTGCTCATCGTCTCCTCGGACTTGTTGAGCACCGTTCCGAGGATTTCGGCCCCCTCGAGGAGATGCAAGGCAGTGCGCAGCTGCTCGGACTCCGTCTTGCCCTCCTCGATGACCAGCAGCATCGCATCGAGCATCGGCGCCATGCCCACCACATCGTCCCCCACCAGGACCGGCGGGAGATCGAAGATGATGATCCGATCCGGGTAACGGGCCTTGAGCTCCTTGATCAGTGACTCCATGCGGTCCGAACACAGGAACTCGGATGCCTGCCTCGAGCCGATCTTCCCCGGAAACAACACAAACCGCTCGACGCCCGGGTGAATCAAAATCTTCTCCACGGGCACGTCGCTGCTCAGATGGTCGACCAGCCCGTACTCGGGGGTGAGGCCGAAATAGTGGTGTGCCGCGGGTCGGCGCAGATCGGTGTCCACCAGCAGCACCGTATGCCGGCGCTCCAGGGCAATGCTCATGCCCAGGTTAATCGCCGTCAGGGATTTCCCTTCGCGTGCCCCGGCACTGGTGATGCCGATCGTGTTCCAGCCGTTCTGGGCCATCCGGCGCAGGACCCGTGTGCGAAGCAGGCGGTAGGCATCGACCAGGAATTCCTCGTGGAAGGCCGGCAGAAGACGGCTGCGTCGCAAGGTCTTGCGTGCCACGGGCACCGTCTGCGTCTGCGTGTACGACACGTTCACCTCGCGGCCGCCCGAGGACCGGCTGCGCCCCGGACGGGTGTTGCTGCGCGCGATTTCCAGCGCCCTGCCTATTCTGTCCATATCGCCTTCGGACTCCCTCACTGCTGTTTCCCTGCGGCCGATCCAGAGCTCGCCCCCGCTTCGGCGGACGCCGTGGCCGTCCCCTGACTGAACTCGCCCCAGATCTGATCCAGCGGCTTGTAGAAGGTATGCACCGCGCCGAGCGTCACCGCCAGCAGCAGCGTCACTCCGGCGACCGTCGCGCCGGCGGTCACCCGCCGGTGGCGAATGTCCCGGTCATTCTTGATGTAGGGAATCGAGGCCAGAGGCGGCGCACCGAACAGGTCCGCGACCCCGCGTACGCCACGCACCGTGCGGTCGAAATACTCGGCCAAGGCGGCGCCGCCAAGCCCGGCCCCCATGCCGAGCACACCGCCGAGCAATACGATCCCCAGCCGGTTGGGGCTCTCGGGCGCGTCGGCCTCGCGCGCGGGCCCAATGAGGGAGAAGCGCTCCCCCTTCTGCTGCACTTCGAGCTGCACGGCAGCCTGCGCCTTGAGGATCTTGTCTCGCACCTCGTTGTACTTGTCGACCGCGTTCTTGTAGTTGCGGCTCAAGGCGAGATATTGCTTTTCAACGTCCGGCGTCTGACGGATCCGCTGCTGGAGCTCGTCGGCCTTCTGCTGCAGCTGCTTGAGCTCATCCTGGGCGGAACTCATGTTCACGTTCATGGCATCCATCTGGGTGCGCAGGCTGATGTAGGACGGGTTATCCGGCGGCTGCTTGAGCTGGCGGTTGTCCTGGCTGTGCGCCGGGAGCTGCTTGATCTTGTCCTGCAGCTCGCCGATGGATCGCTTCAGCTTCTTGACGTCAGGATAGTCGGCCGAGTAATGCTGCCGCATCTCTGCCAGCTTCTGATTCATCGCATCGAGCTGCCGGTACAGCGCCGCGCCCTCCCCGTTGTCGCCCACCTCCGCCCTGAGCTGGTCGATCTGCGTCTTCACCCGTTTCACATCCGGATAATTCTTGTTGTAGATCGCCGTGAGCCGCGCATACTCGGCTTCCAGCATATTGAGCCGCTCTTGCGGACTGAGCACGCGCTGCCCCTGATCGCCCACCATCGGGGCATACGGAGAGGTCGTCGCGAGCTGCGACTGCAGGAAGACTTTGCGCTCCTGCAGCGAACGGATCCGGTCCTCTACGTTCTGGATCTGGTCCTGCGTCTGCTGAAAGAGGCGCAGATTGAGATCACTCATGCTCGGCATGTCATTGACGTGCTTCTGCTTGAAGTTCGCCAGCTTCGTCTCCAGCTCCGATATCCGCCCCTGCAACCGGGAAGCCTCCTGTTGCAGGAACTGTGTCACCTGTTCGGTCTGCTGCGTGCGCGAACGTTTATCCTCTTCGAGGTACATGTTCGACAGCTCGCTGGTGACCGCTTTGGCATTGGCCGCATTCGGTCCGGCGAAACTCACCGTAAATGCCACGGTGGCCACCGCATTGCGCCCGGTTCCGGGATTGCTGGCCTCGACATCGACCATCTCCACCGTGATGTTTTCGCGCATGCGTTGCACGACATCGTCGTCGCTCATGTCCGCGCGCTCATCGGCATAGAGGTTGTATTTCTGCGCGAGGCCCCACAGGCGCTGATGGGTCAGCAACCGTTGCTTCAACGCCTGGATCCGCTCCTGTACGTAGCCGGTGACCGTCGTCTGGACGAGATCGTCGGGGATCTCCTGGCGCTCAATCAGGATGGTGGCGGTCGAGCGGTACACCGGGGGAAGCACCACCGCGAGCACCAGCGCGATCGTGAGCACGACCAAAAGCGGCGCGATGAACATCCACTTCCGGCGCCTGAGGATTGCCCAGTAGTCCCCCAGATCCATTCCATTATCTTGTTGAATCGTTTGCACGAATGCGTCCTCTGGGCCGTTGGCCGCCCTATTGCCCGAACAGATCGCCGACCGCCGTGGGTCGCGTGTATTTCACCGACACCAGCAGTGCGTTGCTCTCGCCGCTCTGCGGATCAATATCGCGTTTCTGGCGCCGATAGCGGTAGGCACCCTCCACGGTCCACCAGCGCGTGAGCTTCTTGTGCAGCCCCGCGTCAATCGTCAGATAGCGCCGATTCGCATCGGGATTGTCTCGGCGCAGGGATTTTGTCTCGTAGAGACGAGTACGAAGACTGAAGCTCATCAACTGCGTGATCTTTCTATACATGTTGAACACGGCTTCGTCTGTCTGCACGACGTCGCCCGAGCCGCTCGGATAGAGTTCGTGCCCCATCCTGAGCCCGAACCGGGTGAGGCCGGTCAGTTTAGTACCCGTAAGACGCACGATGTAGCCGTCTTCAGAGCCGGACTGCGTCTCCGTGTTGATGTTCACGTGACTGATACCGGCCTCGATGCCGCCACGCATGAGCTCCGTAAATTTGTGCTCGTAGCCACCGAGGAGCGTATAGCTGTCGTAGACGCGGTCGACCATCGCCGCGTCGTAGCGGGAGGCCTCGAGGGAGAGACTGGCCGAGTCAAGCTCCGTCACGTTATAGGACGTGGTCCCCTTGACCCGATTGTCCGTATATTCGACCAGCCCGGTGCCCTCCGTCTGGTCGTAACCTACGCTGTAGTAACGGTATTGCGCACCGACACTCCACCGGGACGTAAGGTGCCGTGACCACTGGGGCTGAATAATGAGACGGTTGCGCGTCACCGACTGGCGAACCAGGGCGGTGTCGACGGTGTCATCCGGCGTCACCGTCACGTCCTGCGGGTTCAGCACGACCTGTACCGTCTCCAAGAGGTCGTCGCGGCGGTATGAGAGCTCTCCGCCCCACCGGCTCAGCTCACCTTTGCGGAAGGCGCGCAGCCGTGCCAGCGCCTGCACCTTGTCGCGCAGGCCGCGGGTGCTTCCGCTGTATGTCGTGCCATCCAGGCGCACAAGTCCGCGCACCTCTTCTATCTCGGTGAGACGGCTGAGCTCCAAAGCCCCAGAGGCGCTCGTTGCGAACACCGACTGCTTCTCGCCGGGCAACAGGCGTGGGTTGTCGTCGTAACTCTCCTGTGCGCTCACGGCCGGCTGGATCTGCCAGGATTCGGCATGGGCCGATGTTGCCGCGCCAAGCAGGCACAGGCCGATCACCCCGGACCAACGGGCCACATGGCCGGCGCTCACCGTCCTCGGTGCCCCCGTCATCCCGAGCTCATGGTTCGAACGCCTCGGAATGCGGGCTGCAGGCTGATTTGCCACTCTCTTCTCCCCCACCGCACGCTTCGCAATTGGATCGGACGCCGCCTGCTTGTCCCAGGGGCGGCAGCCCTGTTGTCGTTTTCTATGGCACGACGACGGTGTCGCCACTCTTGAGCAGTATGTTCTGCTCAAGGTGCTCCCCGCGCTTTACCGCCGAATATCGGAACGGGTAGACCTTCTGATGGCCACCCTCGTTGCGAATGATCTTGATGTCCGATTCGGATGCATACGGGGTCAAGCCCCCGGCCAGCGTGAGCGCCTGCATCACATCGACATAGCGCCCCACGACGAACTGCCCGGGGTTGTTGACCTTGCCGAGCACGTAGATGCGATAACCCGACACCTCCACCACGGACACGGTGACCACCGCGTCCGGAATGTAGTGGCGAATCTTGCGCGTGATTTCCTCCTGCACCTCCCTCGGCGACTTACCTGCGACATGGAGATCGCCGGCGAGCGGGAACGAAATGCCCCCGTCGGGACGCACCAGGACCTCCTTCTGGAGCCCCTCTTCACGCCAGACGGAGATCTCGAGCTTGTCCTCGGGCCCGATCTTGTACGAATCATCCTGCGCGATGGCACCGGCGGTGGCGCCGAAGCCGGCCAGGATGATCGCCGCGATCAGCACAAGCACCATCCGAAAAGCCCCACTTCCCCGTGCCCGCGAGTCGCGCTTCGTGACTGCGTCCTTAGGCAAATCCCCGTCTCCCCGCTGAGTGCGTCGCATTTTCATTCTCCAACTTCTCCCAAGCACAATACTTCAGGAATTGTGCCGCCCGGCCCTGGAGGCACCCGATGCGCTAACGCCTGCCCTCCCCCGAGACGTTGCGTCGAGCAACGGCCACCAGACCGATCAGGGCAACCAGCGCCGCGAGCACCGATCCGGGTAGGCGCTCGCTCGTGACGACCCGGTCGCCCCCTGCACTCCTTGTGCGCACTAGCTCAGCGTCCGTGCGCGGCTCTCGTGGTGCGAAATCGATGCCGGCCGTGGGCGGATCGCCCAGAAAGGCAAAACTCAGGTCCGAGAACACCGCTGCCTCATCCCGCCCGAACGGATCCGCCTCCCACGCCCCGTACAGCGCATAGCCACCCAGCTCGCGGTGCCCTGCTCCCGTCTCGCGCAGGGCGCGCATGCGCTCTTGATCCAGATGCCGAGCGAACGACAGATCGGCAAAGGCTCGTGAGAAGGCGCGATCTTCGGAAACGTGCAGCATTCCCGGGTCGAAGAGCCTCACCTTGAAATTTGCGAATTCGACGCGCCCCCCGCCGGCACCTTGCCAGGACGTTTCACCCAGCGTGGGAACCGGCGCAGAGGAACTCTCCCGCGGCGTCCCCTCGGCCGCGTACGTTGGGGCTGCTGCGATTGCCACGAATACCGCGCACACCAAGTTGTAGGTTATTCTTTTCATCCACCGTATCCCTACGAGGTGTAGCACCAGCTCCTCCGAGAGCCTTCCCTGTGCGAACGACGTTCTCGACGTCCCAACGGTGCGGGAAAGGATGCATCAGCAAGTTCGGTCAGTTGCGTCGTTTACCTCGAAAGTTAAGACCACGCTCCACACCTGCGCAAGGCAGGGGAACCGGCAGGAGGGCCGCCCCCAGGCTAGGGTTTACCCCTAGGTGGAACCCCGCGTTCGCGGGCGAACGCGGGCTTGCCAACCACCTGTGAAAGGCCATACTTAACTGGAATAATTCAAGTAAACAGCGAGTCCACCCTGCGCTCCGCAGCGGATGCGGGACGCCCGATCTCCATGGAAAGGACAACGGCACCACTCGCCAGGAGTTCACTGGTACTGCTGTGCCTCTCGGCGCTGCTCTGCGCCTGCGGAGGCGGCAGCGGTGCGGCTACGCCCCCCGCACCGCCCACCAGCGTCGATGGTGCTGATGACAGTTATGTGGCCACCTCCGGCGAAGCGCTAAGCGTCCCGGCGCCGGGAGTGCTGGCCAACGACGCCGCCGCGAGCGGCACCCGCCTTCAGGCCATGCTGGTCTCCGGCCCCGCCGAGGGGAGTGTTCAGCTGAGGCAGGATGGCAGTTTCACCTATGTCGCCAGTCCTGCCGCGACTGGCACCGATCGCTTCGAGTATCGCGTCACGGGCGGTGCCAGCGGCGCCATCGCAGCGGTCATCCTGCACATCAACCACCGGCCCCTTGCGCCCGACCGCTGCACGGACATTCCCCGCGGGCAGTCGGGCGGACGGGCCATCGTGCTGCCCGGCCAGGATCAGGAAACCCCTGCCACCGCCCTCACCTATTCGGTCACCCAGCCGGCCCATGGCCACGTGGACACGAGCAACACCTCCACGGTCACCTACACGCCGGACGCCGACGCCCCTTGGGGCCGCGACGCCTTCACCTATACGGTGACCGACGCGGACGGCGCCAGCGCCACCGGCCAGATCGACGTCGTGATCCGGCCGCGCATCATGCCGCTGGGCGATTCCATCACCCAGGGCGAGTACGACCAATACGACCCGGGGGGCAATACGCCGGGCGCCAGCGCCGGCTATCGCAAGCCGCTCTGGGAGGCCCTCGCCAAGGCAGGCTATCGCGTCGACTTCGTCGGGGGGCAGGCCAGCGGGCCGAGCGGTGGCTTCGACCGCGATCACCAGGGGATGGGAGGTATTCGAAGCCGGGCATATGCGGATGCATACACCTGGGACGGCAGCGATCACCAGGGCGTCTCCGAGCATAT
Organism: uncultured Gammaproteobacteria bacterium; assembly: GCA_963779865.1. Classification (GTDB taxonomy): domain Bacteria; phylum Pseudomonadota; class Gammaproteobacteria; order CAVZZX01; family CAVZZX01; genus CAVZZX01. The sequence continues at coordinate 834,604 of CAVZZX010000003.1, forward strand.
CGGCGCGTGGCTTGCCAACACCCCCGCCGACATCATCCTGCTGCATATCGGCACCAATGACTTCAACACCCACAAGACGGCCGACCAGATCTATTCGGGCACCGCTCAGATCCTCAGCAACATCCGCGACTGGGCCGCGAGCGAACCATCGGTTGGCACGGTCGAGCTCCTGCTCGGGCAAATCGTGGGCGGCAACCAAGCCGCCAACTTCACCAATGCCGAGGTCCGCCGGCTCGATTACGAGCTGCTTCCCCAGCTCGCCGGTGACCAGATCACGCTCGTGGATCAATACGGGGCCTTGGACCGGAACCATGATCAGGTGCCCGATCCGGGCCTGTACGCGAACACCCTCCACCCGGATCAGGCCGGCTACAACGCGATGGCTGCCGCATGGGAGGCTGCGCTGGCAAAACTGCTGGACCGGCGCGGCGCGGGCTGTCCGCTCTGAGCGAGCGCGCTCGACGGATCAGAAAAACGCGGGGCGCCGTCATCGCAGCCCCTTGCGACCCAGCCTTGCGGATCCATACTTGTCGTGTGGAATAGATGCGAGTGATGCGCCGCCGGCGCATCTGCGCATGAGCGAGTGGTCGGCTGTGACCTCATCCCGGTTCTCAACAAAGAGTAAACACCCTGTCTCCGCGCCTACGGATATCGACGCTGTTGTTGTGTGCCGCGCTCCAATCGGCATGCGGCGGGGGCAACGATCATGCGCCGGCGGGCGCCACGGTGGACGTGAACCATCCTCCCTCGGCGCAGGCCATCTGTACCGACACGGGCCGCGGAGAGTCGCTTCAGATCACGCTGCTTGGAAGCGACGACGAGACCCCGAGCGACGCGCTGAGCTATTCGGTGCAGCAGCCGCAGCACGGGCGAGTGGACACCACGCATACCGCACAGGTCACATACACCCCGGACAGCGACGCACCGTGGGGTCCCGATTCGTTCACCTACGTGGTGACAGACCAGGACGGCGCCACTGCCACCGCACGCGTGGATGTCATCATCCGGCCGCGCATCATGCCCCTGGGTGATTCGATCACTGACGGCAAGTACGACCAATACGATCCGGACGGCAGCAACACGGGCGCCCGCGCCGGGTATCGCAAGCCGCTTTGGGACGCGCTCACCACCGCCGGATATCGGGTCGACTTCGTCGGCAGCACTGCCAACGGCCCCGGCGGCGGCTTCGACCGCGACGACGAGGGCCACAGTGGCATTCGCACTCAGGCATACAACGACGGCTACCTGTGGGACGGCAGCGATCCGAAGGGCGTCGCCGAACACATCGATGGCTGGCTACGCCAGGATCCGGCCGACATCGTGCTGTTGCATATCGGCACCAACGACCTCAACACGCACAAGACCGCCGATCAGGTCAGCGCAGGCACCCGCCAGATCCTCCTCAATATCGACAATTGGGCCAGCAACGAGCCCTCGGTCGGCCACGCCGACGTGCTGCTCGGGCAGGTCATCGGGGCTGACCAGCCGTCCAATTTCACCAACGCCGACGTCCGGCGACTCGACTACGAGCTGCTTCCACAGCTGGCTACGGCCCATGTGAGGCTGGTCGACCAGTACGCCGCGCTGGCCCGCAGCAGCGACAACGAACCGGACCCGGCGCTCTACGCCAACACCCTGCATCCAAATCAAACCGGCTACAACGCCATGGCGGCGGCGTGGCGGGAGCAACTGTTCAGAGTGCTCGACACGCGCGGTGCCCGCTGTCCCGTCCACTGAGCCCCCGAGCCCGCAGGCCCGAGATCGGCCACTCGCCTTGCACCACCCGCCTCCCGAACCATACTTGGTGTAAGGAAAACTCCGATAACGCCGCCGCTCCCTTCCCTACCCGGGCGGAGCCGGTGGCCAACTGTCGCCGTCATCATGAAAAAAAACACCCGCGCGTTCGCCCGGCCCGCCGCACTTCTGGCGCTCGCAGTGGCGCAGAGCGCCTGCGGCTGGGTGGACACCGGCGTCAACGGCAACCAGCCCCCCAACACGTCCAAGGCGCGCGACGTGTACGAAGTGGCGGAGGGGGCAACACTGAGCGTCAAGGCACCGGGCGTGCTCGCCAACGACGTGGATGGCGGCAACACGGCGCTGCGGGCGAAACTGATCACCCGGACGCAACACGGCTCCCTGAGGGTGCAGACCGATGCGGACGGACTGTTCGACGGGGGCTTCGAATACACCAACGACGGCACCGACGGGGCGAGCGAGGACGGCTTCACTTACCAGGCGTACGACGGCATCGACTATTCGCAGGACACGCCGGTGCGCATCGTCATCAAACCGGTGAACGACAAGCCGGTCGCCGCCGCCGACAGCGCCACCGTGCACCAGGGGGACGCGGTCGACATCGACCTGTTGGGCAATGACGCGGATCCGGAAGGCGACCCCCTCTCGGCGGAGATCCTTACCCAGCCCACGCACGGGACACTCACCGTCCTCGCCGACGGCAGCGTGCGCTACCAGCACGACGGCAGCGCGCCGCTCGGCGATGCCGCCACCGACAGCTTCACCTACCGGGCGACCGACGGAAAGGACGTCTCCGAGCCCGCCACGGTAACCATCAGCATCATCAACGCGCCGCCGGTCGCTGCCGACGACAGCGCCACGGTCGATCACGCCGGCACCGTGACCATCGATGTGCTGGCCAACGACAAGGACCCCGAGGGCAATCCGCTGTCCATCACCATCGTCACGCCTCCCGCGCACGGCTCCGCCGCGGTGTCCGGGCAAAGCATCGTGTACACCCAGGACGGCAGCAACGCGACGGCCGATACGCTCACGTATACGGCCAGCGACGGCGTGACCAGCTCGAACACGGCGAGCGTCACCATCACCATCAATTCGGCGCCGCAGGCGGTGGACGACAGCTACACGGTGGCCGAAGCCGGCACTCTGGATGAGGCCGCCCCCGGCGTCCTGCAGAACGACGTCGGGCTGACCGCGCCAGTGACCTTGTCCATTGATGCCGCGCCGGCCCATGCCTCCGCCCTCGTGCTGCACAACGACGGCTCCTTCTCCTACACCCACGATGGCAGCGAAACGAGTTCCGACAGCTTCCGCTACCGGGTGCAGGACGCGGCCGGCGCCGATCTGACGGCCACGGTCCAGATCGCGATCACCCCGGTCAACGACCCGCCGATCGCCGGGAACGTGTGCACCGACGTCGGACGCGACGGCATCGGCACCATCACGCTCCCGGGCAGCGACGCGGAAACGCCGGCCGGCGCCCTGACCTATGCGGTGACCCAGCCGCAGCACGGCCGCGTGGACACGACCAACACCGCGTCCGTCACCTACACGCCGGACGCCAACGCCCCATGGGGCGCCGACTCCTTTACATATACGGTGACCGACGGCGATGGCGCCACGGCCACCGGCAGCGTCGACGTCATCATCCGACCGCGCATCATGCCCCTGGGCGATTCCATCACCAACGGCGAATACGACCAATACGATCCCGACGGCAGCAGCCCGAGCGCCCGTGCCGGCTATCGCAAGCCCCTCTGGGACGCCCTCGCGCAGAACGGGTACGCCGTCGACTTCGTCGGCAGCACCGCCAACGGGCCGACCAGCGGCTTCGATCGCGACAACGAAGGCCACAGCGGGATTCGCAGCCGGGCCTACAGCGACGCCTACCTGTGGGACGGCAGCGACCCGAATGGCGTCGCCGAACACATTAATGGCTGGCTCACGCAGAATCCCGCTGACATCGTGCTGCTGCACATCGGCACCAACGACTTCAACACCGGGAAGACCGCCGACCAGATCTATGCCGGGATCCAGTCGATCCTGGCCAACATCGACAACTGGGCCGCCTCCGAGGCGTCCGTCTCCCGGGTGGACGTCCTGCTCGGGCAGATCATCGGCGCCAACCAGCCCACCAGCTTCACCAACGCCCAGGTCAGAAGCCTCGACTACGACCTGCTCCCGGGGCTCTCTGGCGGTGGCGTAAGCCTGGTCGACCAATACGCCGCCCTTGCGGGCAGCGACAACGAACCGGACCCGGCGCGGTATGCCAACACGCTGCACCCGAACCAGTCCGGCTACGATGCCATGGCGTCGGCATGGCAGTCCCGGCTCAGGGGGGTGCTGGACGCGCGCGGCGCGAGTTGCCCGGGGAGCTGAGCGCCTGCGCTCACGGGCGGGGAGCCCGGCGGTTGCAAGCCGGCGCACAGCAACCATACTCGGTGCAGGGAGACGGATCGAAGGCGATTCGGCAATCCACAACGACATCTCGGCAGGACGCTGAACGATGCAGCCCCGCGGAGCCTTGAGGCTCCTGCTCCTTTCGATGGCGCTGCTTGGCCTGCTCGCCGGCTGCGGGTGGGTGGATTCCGGCGTGGGGGGCAACGAGCCCCCGGTGACCAACAAGACGCAAGACGCGTACGCGGTCACGGCCGGCGGCGTCCTGCAGGTGGACGCCGCCCACGGCGTACTCGCCAACGACTCGGACGGCGGCAACACCGGCCTCACCGCGCGCCTCGCACCGGGCGGTTCACCCCAGCATGCGGCAAAGTTCACCTTCCACGACGATGGCGCCTTCACCTACGTGCACGACGGCAGCCACACCGCCGCAGATCAGTTCACCTACGTCGCCAACGACGGCATTGCCGACTCCCCCGTCACCAAGGTTCTGATTAGCGTTGAGCAGCCTCCCACCGGCGGCGACGATGTCTATGATCGTTCCCTCGGCCAGACGCTGCAGGTGGACGCCGCGCACGGCGTGCTCGCCAACGACAGCGATCTGAATCAGGGCGATCACCTCTCGGCGACGCTCCTCCAGCAGGCGGAGTTCGGGACCGTGGAGCTGTCCGCGGACGGGGCCTTCACCTACCGCAGCGCCGACAACACGCCCAGCGCCGACCGCTTCACCTACACGGTGAGCGACGGCCAGCTCACGGCCGAAGCCACGGCGCGGATCCGGATTCGCCCACAGGCGGCGGACGACAGTGCGCAGACCCCCGACGGCCAGCCGGTCACCGTTGCCGTGTTGGCCAATGACCGGGACCCCGACGGCGCTCTGGTCGCCACAGGCGTCGCCGTCGTACAGGCCCCCTCGCACGGCTCGGCCGCGCCGCGTGACGACGGGCGCATCACCTATTCCCCGGACAAGGGTTTCACGGGGACCGACCGGTTCCAATACACGGTGGTGGACAACGACGGCGCGACGTCGAACGCCGCCACGGTGACGGTGGCGGTGCTCGCCAACCGGCGCCCGATCGCGAACGACACCAGCATCTCGACCGACCAGGACAGCCCGAAGTCGGGGACCGTCACCGCCTCGGACCCGAACGGCAATCCGCTGAGCTTCTCCGTGGCTTCGAACCCCGCCCACGGCAGCCTCTCCATGCAGGCCGACGGCCGGTTCACCTACACGCCGGCGCCCGGCTACTCGGGGTCGGACAGCTTCACCTTCCAGGTTTCGGACGGTCGCGGCGGCACCGCCACCGGCACCGTGAGCATCCGCATCGCGAAGGCGAATTCCCCGCCCGCGGCCGACAACCTGGATCTCACGACCGCCGAGGGCAGCTCCACGCCGGGCACCGTCACCGCCTCGGACCCGGACGGCGATCCCCTTAGCTTCGCCGTGGCCACGGCCCCGAGCCACGGCAGCGTCTCCATGCACCCCGATGGGACTTTCGTCTATGCGCCCGCGGCGGGATATGCAGGCACCGACAGCTTCACCTTCCGTGTATCGGACGGCCGTGACGGCAGCGACACCGGCACGGTGAGTATCCGCATCGCCAGGGTCAACTCGCCGCCCCGGGCCAGCAATTCCACCCTCACCATCGAGCAGGACGCGGCCAAGAGCGGCAAGCTCAGCGCCAGCGATCCGGACGGCGATCGCCTTAGCTTCGCCCTCGCCTCCGGCCCGGCGCACGGCAGCGCCGATGTGAACTCGAACGGGGACTTCACCTACACGCCGGCATCGGGCTACGCGGGCCCGGACGGCTTCAGCTTCTCCGTCGCCGATGGCAAGGGCGGCACGGACACCGGCACGGTGAGCATCACGGTCACCTCGTCCAATACCGCGCCGACCGCGGACGACCTGAACATCACCACCGAACAGGACACGGCCAAGACCGGCAAGCTCAGCGCTAGCGATCCGGACGGCGATCGCCTTAGCTTCGCCCTCGCCTCCGGCCCGGCGCACGGCAGCGCCGACGTGAACTCGAACGGGGACTTCACCTACACGCCGGCATCGGGCTACGCGGGCCCGGACGGCTTCAACTTCTCCGTCGCCGATGGCAAGGGCGGCACGGACACCGGCACGGTGAGCATCACGGTCACCTCGTCCAATACCGCGCCGACCGCGGACGACCTGAACATCACCACCGAACAGGACGCGGCCAAGACCGGCAAGCTCAGCGCCAGCGATCCGGACGGCGATCCGCTTAGCTTCGCCCTTGCCTCCGGCCCGGCGCACGGCAGCGCCGACGTGAAATCGAACGGGGACTTCACCTACACGCCGGCATCGGGCTACGCGGGCCCCGACGGCTTCAACTTCTCCGTCGCCGACGGCAAGGGCGGCACGGACACCGGTACGGTGAGCATCACGGTCACCTCGTCCAATACCGCGCCGACCGCGGACGACCTGAACATCACAACCGAACAGGACACGGCCAAGGGCGGCAAGCTCAACGCCAGCGATCCGGACGGCGATCCCCTTAGCTTCGCCCTCGCCTCCGGCCCGGCGCACGGCAGCGCCGACGTGAACTCGAACGGGGACTTCACCTACACGCCGGCATCGGGCTACGCGGGCCCGGACGGCTTCAGCTTCTCCGTCGCCGATGGCAAGGGCGGCACGGACACCGGCACGGTGAGCATCACGGTCACCTCGTCCAATACCGCGCCGACCGCGGACGACCTGAACATCACCACCGAACAGGACACGGCCAAGACCGGCAAGCTCAGCGCTAGCGATCCGGACGGCGATCGCCTTAGCTTCGCCCTCGCCTCCGGCCCGGCGCACGGCAGCGCCGACGTGAAATCGAACGGGGACTTCACCTACACGCCGGCATCGGGCTACGCGGGCCCGGACGGCTTCAGCTTCTCCGTCGCCGACGGCAAGGGCGGCACGGACACCGGCACGGTGAGCATCACGGTCACCTCGTCCAATACCGCGCCGACCGCGGACGACCTGAACATCACCACCGAACAGGACACGAGCGTCAGTAACACGGCAACCGGCAGCGATCCGGATGCAGACCCGCTCACCTTCTCCGCCGGTTCCAGCAGCGATAAGGGCGGCAACGTCTCCATGCAGTCCAACGGGGACTTCACCTACAACCCGCCCTCCGGCTATGTGGGCGATGACAGCTTCGGGTTCACTGTCGAGGACGACCGTGGCGGCAGCGACACGGCGACCGTCTCCGTCACGGTCAATTCCGCGGTCAGCACGGAGGCGGACAGCTACACCGTCACCGCGACCGAGTATGCGGTGACGTCGGATACGGGCGTGCTTGCCAACGACGGCAGCGCCGACAGCGGCGGTTCGACCAGCGGCGTCCAGCTGATCGGCAGCCGGTTCACCGCCGCCGCGGCCCAGCGCAACCCGAGGCTGCAGGCGGCCGTGGTGTCGCGCCCCCAGCACGGCACGCTCACTCTCGCGAGCGACGGCTCCTTCGAATATCGCCACGACGGAAGCAAGTCGCGCCACGACAGCTTTACCTATCGCGCCAGCGACGGGCGACACGAGTCGGCGGTCACCAGCGTCACGCTGGCCATCGACCTGCCGCCGGTCGCGCAGCACGGCTGCTGGGTGACGTCTCGAGACCGCCCGCTGCGCGAGCAGCTCCAGGCCCTCGTTTCGGGGCGCCCGCTGTTCTCGATCGTCATGCAGCCCGACCGCGGGAGCGTGGCCCTGCTCGACAACACCTCGGGCGACTTTCGCTATCAGCCCGGCCTGCAGGCTGACGCGGCGGCGGGCGATAGGTTCGCATTCGCGGTGGTCGACCACGCCGGCCGCTCGGACGACGGCGCGGTCGACATCATCTATGAGCCGCGCATCATGGTCCTCGGCGCCGGCCTTGCGGCCGGGCTCACGCACGAGGCCACGCAGATGCCCGCCCAGGCCCAGCGCGGCGGATTCCGCGCGCCGCTGCAGCAGCTTCTCACTCAGCACGACTACCGCGCCGAATTCGTCGGCAGCGTGCGCGCCGGCGGCGGCCTCGAGGCGGTTGACCCCGACCACGAGGGACACATCGGCTGGAGCAACGAGGAACTCGCATGGGGACGCATCGGCTACCCGCACGACGGCGTGCGCGCCTGGCTGGATCAGGCGCGTCCGGACCTCGTGCTGCTCACCGCCGGCGACAGCGGCGCGGATACCTCGGCATCCGGCATGCAGGCGCTCCTGAACGAGATCCGGCTGTGGGCACAGACGCCGGGCAACCACCCCGTGACACTCTTCGTCGGTACCCGGCTTGCGCCTGCGCCGCCGGAGCCGGGTGAGGAGACGGCCGCATTCAACGCGAACCTCGCCGCGATTGTCGCGGCCTACGACGATCCGGCTATCCACCTGGTTGCGCTCGACGCCGCGCTGCGCGGGCCCGAGGGCCGGCCGGACGAGGCCCTCTACGGCGATGCGCACTTCCCCGACGCGGCCGGTTATCAGCGGCTGGCCGCGGCGTGGCTGACGGCCCTGCGGGACACGCTTGATAGCGACTACCGGTGCCCCTCCGCCTCCCCCTAAGGGATTGCCCGCAGTTGTCAGGCCGGGCGAAACATCCATACTTCGTGGAGAAAACGATAAAGGCGCGCCGGGAAGGCCGCGCCGCTGAGTCCCGGTCACCCCGACCGACTACAGCAAGACTGAGAGCAGGATGCATCGAATCCAGATTGGCTTAGCGCGCAGGCGCCTCATCACTTTCTCTGTCCTGGCCTTCTCCGCAATGGTGGCCGGATGCGGATGGGTGGATTCCGGTGTCGGCGGCAATGACCCACCCAGCGTGACTGGCGTCCAGGCCGACTATACGGTGGTCGCGGGGACGACCCTGGCCGTCGCCCCGGCGGACGGGGTCCTCAAAGACGTGCAGGACGGCGGGAATTCGCCCCCCACGGCGCGGCTCACGGCCGGCCCGCAGCACGCCGCCGCCTTTTCGCTGGCATCCGACGGCTCCTTTTCCTATACACACGACGGCGGGACTGCGGCCAGCGACAGCTTCACCTTCGTAGCCAACGACGGCATTGCGGACTCGGCACCCGCCACTGCGACGATCCGCATCGATCAGCCGCCGGTGGCCGCCGACGATGCCTTCGATGCCGATGCCGGGCAGAGCCTGCAGGTCGCCGCGAAAGACGGTGTGCTGCGAAACGACACCGACCTCAATACCGACGACACGCTCACGGCAAAGCTGGAGAACCCGCCGGCGACCGGGCAGGTGCAACTGGCCGCCGATGGAGGCTTCGTCTATACGCCGGAGGCCGGCAAGGCGCAGCGCGAGAGCTTCACGTATCGGGCCAACGACGGCAATGCCGATTCCGCGCCCGCCACCGTCACCATCCGTATCCGCCCGCAGGCGGCCGACGACAGCGCGCAGACCATCAGCGGCCAGCCCACCACCATCTCTGTGCTGGCCAACGACAACGATCCGGATGGTTCACTCGACCCCAAGGGGATCGCCATCGTGCAGGCGCCGGGACACGGCCACGCCGTGGCCGCAGACAATGGAACGGTCACCTACACGCCGGCGGCGGGGTTCAGCGGCACGGACCGCTTCGACTACACGGTTACCGACAACGACGGGGCCACCTCGAATGCGGCGAGCGTCACGGTGTCCGTGCTCGCCAATCTGCCGCCGCTCGCCGTGGACGACACGGCCAGTGTGCGCATCGGCAGTGCGGTGAAGATCGACGTGCTGGCCAACGACAGCGATCCGGACGGCAAACTCGCCCCCGCCAGCGTCCGCATTGCCAGCCCTCCCGCCGCCGGCACGACCGTGGTGGAGAAGGACGGGCAGATCACCTATACGCCTGCGACCGCCGGCACCCTCACCTTCACCTACACGGTCGCCGACAACGCGGGCGCCAGCTCCAATCCGGCGACGGTGACCGTCACCGTGACGGCCAATGCCCCACCGGTGGCACTGGACGACAGCGCCGTGACGCGCTTCGGCGGACAGGTCACGATCGGCGTGCTGCACAACGACTCCGACCCCGACGGCAGTCTCGACAAAGCGAGCGTGAGCCTGGTCAGCAACCCGGTGGCGGGGACGGCGAGCGTCGCCGGCGATGGCAAGATCACCTACACGGCCGTGGCTGCCGGGACCTACACCTTCCAATACACGGTGGCCGACAACGACGGTGCCCGCTCAAATGCGGCGACCGTCACCGTCGTGGTCTCTTCCAACCTCTCGCCGCTGGCAAACGCCGACAGCGCGGAGACGTCGCAGGACACCGCCGTCACCATCGCGGTGCTGGACAACGACAGCGACCCGGACGGGAAGCTCGACAAGGGCAGCGTGCTCATCGACTCGCCGCCGGACAACGGTGCCGCCACGGTGAAGGGCGACGGCAAGGTCGACTACCAGCCGGTCGCCGGCTTCGTGGGCAGCGACGCGTTCAGCTACACCGTCGCCGACAACGACGGTGCGCGCTCTGCGCCCGCCGCCGTCAGCATCGTGGTGGCCTCATCGCGAGACTGACGAGAAGCGCGCTGCCAGCATCCCTGCCCTCGCCCCGGCTAGAGTTCGCTCGGGCGCAGACGCTTGCGCCGCCGTCGCCTTACGGCCTCGCCGAACGGCGACGCCTCGAAGGCCGAGCCGCGGCCGCCGAGCCACGCCTCCAGGTCGATCCGCGGCAGGTGCCGCCCCGCACTGGCCAGATACAGGACCACGCCGCCCAAGGTCGCCAGCGCGGTGAGCGCCAGCGTCCCCCACACGGCCACGCGGATGCCCTCGAGGCTCAGCTCGCCGCCCCCGGATCCGTGCTGAGCCACCTGCAGCATCACCGGCGAGAGAATGAAGTCCGCCTCCGAGCGCACCAACTCGACGATGGCGAAGGTGCGCCCCACCATCTTCGCGGGCAGCGACATGCCCGCCATGAACAGACCGGGCGATACGGTCGCGCCCGCGCCGACGCCGAGCAGCGCACTGGCCACCAGCACGGTGGCATGCCCGCCCTCGCGCGGCAGCATCAGCAACAGCGCGCCGCCGGCCATCAACAGGACCATCCCCGATAGCGTCAATATGGGCAGAAACCGGGTGCGAAACAGAACCCCCAGCAGGGCTGCCGCAATCACCACGCCGACCACCTGGGGCCAGAAAGCCAATCCCGTGGCCAGGGCGCTGCGGCCGACGACCTCGAGTTGATAGCGCTGCGCCAGTGCGAGGAAGGTGATATAGGCGCCGCCCCCCACCATGGCGGCCACCGTGCCGATCAGCGGGTGGGCCCGCCACATCGCCTTGACCGGCGAGAGCGGCTCCTGCTTGTGGTACTCGACCAATAGCAAGGCCGCGAACGCCGTCATCCCCACGGCCAGGGGAATGATGAAGACCCAGGCCGAGAAGTGATGGCCGGCCAGCTCGCCCGTGGCCCAGAACGGCAGCGCCGTCGCAACGAACGCGAGCACCATGGCCGTCCGGTCGAAGGGCAGGTCCGGATTGGGGGGATCCCGATCGGGTAAGGTGAAGAGCGCGACCAGCAGAGTCACCGCGCCCACAAGGGCGATACCGCCGTAGAACAGCCGCCACGCCTCCCCGTAGGCGACCGCGCCCCCCACCAGCGGCCCGGCCGTCACCGCGCCGAAGAACCCGATATTGACGAAGGCGGCCGTGAACGGCATGCGGCCGGGAGGGAACCGCTGTATCACCGGCGGCAATGCCACGATGAGCAATACCCCGGTGGCGAAGCCGGCCAGCACCCGGCCGGCGCCATAGGTGACCTCGCCCCCCGCGACGGCGCTGAGCAGACAGCCAAGGGCGAACAGGCTCTCGCAGAGGATGAACAAAGGCCGTTGCGGAAAACGCTGGGCCAGGTCGCCGCCGAGCAACGCCCCGAATGCGTAGCCCGCGGTAGCCAGCCCGGAGATGACCGCCAAGGCGGTCGGTGAGGAAGCCAGATCGGCGATGATCTGCGGCCGGTAAAGCCCCGCCGCCGTGGTCAGCACGATGAAAGGCGAGATGGCGAAGATCGCCACCGCGAGATTGGCTCCATAACTGTCCACCAGCGGGCGCGGGAACTGCATCGCTCACCCCGCTCGAACAGGGCATGCGGGCTGCCCGCGCGAGCGTAGCCGGGACCTCGCGAATCGACCGGGACGGCCGGAAGCGGTGGTTTGGACGTGTGCGAAACTCGTCATCGCAGCCAGTCTAGACCACCGGCGGCCAGGGCCGCGCTCACCGCCGGGGAAGTGGGCTTTGTTCGCGGTGAGGCTGTCGAAGCGCGGCCCCGGGCCGGGGCTCCGCCATGTTCGCCCTTCGACAAGCTCAGGGCGAACGGCTCGGTGGGCTCAGGACGAACGGGCTCGGCGATGCAGCACGGCCGGCGGGCGGCGGCAGGCGGCAGGCGGCAGGCGGCAGGCGGCAGGCACGGGAGTATGGAACAGGCTCCGTTCGGATCCGAGGCACGCAGGAACGAACGTAGGATCCGTTCATACTGAGCCTGTCGAAGTACGGACGGAGCCGGTCGATGGCCTCGGTACGCCGGCGCTCAGGCGCCGCCAAGGGCACCGAACAAACCAAACGACCTGGGAATACTCGGAGTGAACTGGTCGGGGCGAGAGGATTTGACCCTGGCGCCGGGACCAATGCGCCGGGAGCGCATTGGGTCGCTGCCAACAGGCGGCGCTCGGAGAGCAAACAGCAGGATGCTGCGAGACGCCAATGCGCCGGGAGCGCATTGGGTCGCCGCCAACAGGCGGCGCTCGGAGAGCAAACAGCAGGATGCTGCGAGACACCAATGCGCCGGGAGCGCATTGGGTCGCCGCCAACAGGCGGCGCTCGAAGAGAGAGCAGCAGGATGCTGCGAGACACCGAAACGGGACGCGCTTCAGCGCGCCCGAAGGGCCTGCGCCAGGAAAGGCGCAGGTCAACCTCCGGCCACAGCGCCCCGCCAGGGGCGCCGAACGGGGCAAAGAACCTAAGGAATATTCGGAAGTGAATTGGTCGGGGCGAGAAAATTTGACCGTGGCGCCGGGAGCGCCGCCACGGGACGCGTTTCAGCGCGCCCGCAGGGGCCGCGCCAAGGAGGGCGCGGCTCAACCTCCGACCACTGCGCCCCGCCAGGGGCGCCGGAACGAAGCCGATCAACTTGCGGATGCTGAGAGTGAAGTTTGGTCGGGGCGAGAGGATTTGAACCTCCGACCACCACAACCCCATTGTGGTGCGCTACCAGGCTGCGCTACGCCCCGAAATCGCTGTCGGCGACCGCCGACTTGGACGGCGAGAATGATACCGCAGCCGGGGGCTGCGGGGAACCCGTTTTGGCGCTGAAAGATCAGCGCTTGAGGATATCGAGGATCTCTTCCAGCTCCAGGCGGAGCTGATGGATCACCTGCTTGCTGTGGTTGATGTCCTCGCGGGCCTCCGAGTCGGAAAGGCGCTGGCGGGCGCCGCCGATCGTATAGCCGTCCTCATAGAGAAGGCTGCGGATCTGGCGGATCATGATGACGTCCTGGCGCTGATAGTAACGCCGATTTCCGCGCCGCTTGACCGGTTTGAGCTGGGGAAACTCCTGCTCCCAGTAGCGCAGCACATGCGGCTTGACGCTGCAGAGCTCGCTCACCTCGCCGATGGTGAAGTAGCGCTTGCCCGGAATGGGCGGCAGTTCGTTATTGTTGCTTGGTTCCAGCATACGCTTCCACCCGCGCCTTGAGCTTCTGCCCCGGGCGGAACGTCACCACCCGGCGCGCCGTGATCGGGATTTCTTCCCCCGTCTTCGGATTACGGCCGGGGCGCTGCTTCTTGTCCCGCAGGTCGAAATTGCCGAAGCCGGAGAGCTTCACCTGGTTGCCACGCTCGAGGGCTGAGCGGATTTCCTCGAAGAACTGCTCCACCATCTCCTTGGCTTCGCGCTTGTTCAGGCCGAGCTCTTCGAACAGCCGCTCCGCCATATCCGCCTTGGTCAGTGCCATCTCCAGCCCTATTCTCTCAGTGATGCACCCAGCTCGCTGCGCAGGGTCTCGACCAGGCGGTGCATGAGTCCGTCCACCTCGTCATCGGTAAGAGTGCGCGAAAGATGCTGTAGGGTCAAGCCTATAGCGAAACTTTTTCTCCCAGAATCAATGCCTTTTCCGCGATAGACGTCAAACAACTCGAACTCGCGAAGGAGTTCCGGGACGCTTGCCCGCACACACTGCGCCACGGCACGGGCGGACACGGGTTCATCGACCACGATGGCGAGGTCGCGGCGGATGGCAGGAAATCTGGAAAGGGGCTCGAAGCGGGGGATCGCGGCCTCCCCGAGCGCCTGCAGATCGAGTTCGAAGAGCAGCGCCGCGCGCGGCAGGTCGAGCTCGTCTTTCAGCGAGGGATGCAGGCTCCCCAGCCAGCCCACCGGCCGCTGTCCTCGATAAATCCGGGCGGACTGGCCCGGGTGCAGCGCCGTATGTTGTTCTGGCTCAAAGATAAAGTCCCCGGGGCGCGCCGTCAACGCGAGCAGCGCTTCCACATCGCCCTTCAGGTCGTAGAAGTCCGCGGGGTGCGCCCCCAGGGCCCACTGTTCCGGCTGGACCTCGCCGAAAACAACACCCGCCAGCATTTTTTTCTGCTCGATTTCCTCGCCTTGCGGGACAAACCTCAAGCCATACTCGAACAGGCGCACCCGGCCCTGCTGGCGATTGACGTTGCGTATCAAGGCCTGCAGCAGGCTCGGCCACAGGCTGGTGCGCATCACCGCCAGCTCGGCGGAGATGGGATTCTCCAGGGGGATCGGGGGGGTGTGGGGGTCTGTAAGCCGCTGCAGCGCCGGCGACACGAAGCTGTAGGTGATGGCCTCGCGATAGCCCCGGTCCACCAGCAGCCGGCGCATCCGGCGCAGGCCCAGCTCCGCCTCCGGCCGCGGCGCGGGCACCAGTGCCGCGCTGGGGCGGGTGACCGGGAGGCGGTCGTACCCGTGGATGCGCGCCAGCTCCTCGATCAGGTCCTCCTCGACGTTGATGTCGAAGCGGAATGCAGGCGGCTGGATGAGCCAACCCTCCTCGCTCGCGCGCGGCGCCATGCCGAGGCGCTGCAGGATGTCTTCGACCTCGCTGTCCGCGAGCCTCACGCCCAGGACCCGCGCGATGCGCGCCCGCCGCAGCGCCAGCGGCGTGCGCACCGGCAGCGCGTCGCCCCGCTCGACCTCGATCACCGGCCCGGCCCGCCCACCGCAGATCTCCAGCAGCAGTGCGGTGGCCCGCTCGATGGCGAGGCGCTGCAGCTCGGGCGAGACGCCGCGTTCGAAACGGTGCGAGGAATCGGTGTGCAGCCCGTAAGAGCGCGCCCGGCCGGCGATGGCCACGGGATCGAAATAGGCGCTTTCCAGGAAGATGCGCTGCGTGCCGGCATTCACCGCGGTCGCCGCGCCGCCCATGATGCCGGCCAGGGCGACCGGTCCGGAGCCGTCGGCAATGAGCAGGCTGCCCGGCTCGAGCTCCACGCGCTGGCCATCGAGCAGCTCAATGGCCTCGCCCGCCTCGGCGCGGCGCACGAGGATCCCGTCCTGCAGCCGATCCAGATCGAAGGCGTGCATCGGCTGGCCCAGCTCGAGCATCACATAGTTGGTGACGTCGACGACCGGCCCGAGGCTGCGCACGCCGCTGCGCCGCAGGCGTTCGCGCATCCACAGCGGCGTGGCCGCCGCGGCGTCGACACCCTCGATGACGCGCCCCGCATAGCGCGGGCAATCGCCCTCCGCGGCGAGGGTAACCGCAAAACGGGCCTCGCTGTGCGCGGGCACCGGCTCCATGGCCGGGCCGGTCACCGGCGCGCGGTTCAGCACGCCGATCTCCCGGGCGATCCCGCGCAGGCTGAGGCAATCGCCGCGATTGGGCGTCAGGTCGACTTCAATGCTCACGTCATCGAGCTGCAGGTAGTCGGCCAGCGCACTGCCGGGCGGCGCATCGGGCGGCAGCGCCATCAGACCGCTCGCGTCCTCGGCCAGGCCCAGCTCACGGGCCGAGCACAGCATCCCCGCCGAGGCGACACCGCGCAGCTTCGCCTTCTTGATGGCCAGTCCGCCGGGCAGCTTGGCCCCCACCACCGCGGTGGGCGCCTTCATTCCGGCCTGCACATTGGGCGCCCCGCAGACGATCTGCAGGGTGTCGTCCCCGATGGCCACCTGACACACGCGCAGCTTGTCCGCATCGGGATGGGCGCTGACCTCGAGCACCTCACCGACGAGCACGCCCTCGAAGGCGCCCGCCACCGGCTCGAGTGCATCGACCTCCAGACCGGCCATCGTGAGCTGCTCGGCGAGCTCCTGCGCACCGACGGGGGGATTGACCCACTCACGCAACCACTTATCGCTGAATCTCATTGTTTCGTCTCATCGCTGGGAACAGCGGCCGTGTCCGCGGCCGCTGCGCACCGCCGGGAGGTTCACCCGAACTGCTGCAGGAACGGCAGGTCGTTGTCGAAGAACAGGCGCAGGTCGTCCACGCCGTAGCGCAGCATGGCCAGGCGCTCCACGCCCATGCCGAAGGCGAAGCCGGTGTAGCGCTCGGTGTCCACCCCCACGTGGGCGAAGACGTTGGGATGGACCATGCCGCAGCCCAGCACCTCGAGCCAGCCGCTGCCCTTGCACACGCGGCAGCCGCTGCCGCCGCAGATCACGCAGCCGATGTCCACCTCCGCCGAGGGTTCGGTGAAGGGGAAATACGAGGGCCGGAAGCGCACCGCCAGTTCCCGCTCGAAGAACTGCTGCATGAAATCGGCGAGAATGCCCTTGAGATCGGCGAAGGTGACGTCCTCGTCCACCATCAGGCCCTCGACCTGGTGGAACATGGGCGTGTGCGTCACGTCCGAGTCGCAGCGGTAGACACGGCCGGGGGCGATCACGCGCAGCGGCGGCTGGCGGTGCTCCATGACCCGGATCTGCACCGGTGACGTATGGGTGCGCAGCACGCGATGGGCATCGACATAGAAGGTATCGTGCATGGCCCGCGCCGGGTGCGACTCCGGGATATTGAGCGCCTCGAAGTTGTGGTAGTCGTCCTCGATCTCCGGTCCCTCGGCGATCTCGAAGCCGAGCTGCACGAACAGGTCCTCGATGCGCTCCAGGGTCCGGGTGACCGGGTGCAGGCCGCCGCTGCGCTGCCCGCGGCCCGGCAGCGTCACGTCCAGGGTTTCGGCCGCCAGCGTGGCGTCCAGGGCCGCCTGCTGCAACGCCTCGCGGCGCGCCTCCAGCGCCGCCTGGACCTGCGACTTGGCCGCGTTGACCGCCTGCCCCATGCGCGGGCGCTCTTCCGCCGAGAGCCTGCCGAGCGCTTTCATCTGCTCGGTCAGCACCCCCTTCTTGCCAAGGTAGCGGACCCGCACCTCGTCCAGGGCGCGCAGGTCCGACGCCGCCGCGACGGCCGCCAGTCCCTCGGAGGTGAGTTGTTCGATGTGATCCTGCACGGTCTACTCCGGATCGGCTGTGGGCCCGCAAAGCAAAAAGGGGAAGGCAGTGGCCTTCCCCTTTTGCGATTACGTGCGGGCGCAAGTGACTTGCGGTGGGCGTACGGTTCGCGTCAGTCCGAGAGGTTGGCCTTGGCCTGCTCCGCGAGGGCTGCGAATCCGGTCGCATCGTACACCGCAATGTCGGCGAGCACCTTGCGGTCGACCTCGATACCGGCCTTCTTCAGCCCGCAGATAAAGCGGCTGTACGACAGACCGCACTCGCGGGCCGCCGCATTGATGCGGGCCACCCACAACGCCCGGAACTGGCGCTTGCGTTGACGCCGGTCGCGATAGGCATACTGCTCGGCCTTGATGACCGCCTGCTTGGCGACACGGAAGACGTTCTTGCGCCGGCCGGAATAACCCTTGGCCTGCTTGATGATCTTCTTGTGGCGCGCATGGGCGGTAACGCCGCGTTTGACTCGTGGCATGTCGCTTTACCTCCCCGTCCGTCAGCTGTAGGGCAACATGCGGCGCACCGCAGCAACATCGGCCTCGTTGACCATTTCCATGTTGCGCAGGTGACGCTTCCGCTTGGTGCTCTTCTTCGTCAGGATGTGGTTGAGGTGCGACTGGGCGCGCTTGAAGCCACCCGCCTTGCGCGTAAAGCGCTTGGCCGCGCCGCGATTGGATTTCATCTTCGGCATTTCACTACTCCGCATTTATGGATATATGGGAATGCGCGTTTTCGACTGGCCGCCTGGATGCCGAATCCGGCGGGCAGTAGCGCATCGCTACTTTTTCGGGGCAATGACCATGATCATCTGCCGCCCTTCCATGCGCGGAAACTGCTCCACCGTGCCGAGTTCGGCGAGATCTTCCTCGACCCGCTTGAGCAGGTCGCGTCCGATCTCCTGGTGGGCCATTTCCCGCCCGCGGAAGCGCAGCGTCACCTTGGCCTTGTCCCCGCCTTCCAGGAAACGCACCAGGTTGCGTAGTTTGACCTGGTAGTCTCCTTCTTCCGTCCCGGGACGGAATTTCACTTCCTTGATCTGAATCTGCTTCTGCTTCTTGCGCGCCGCCTGCTTCTTCTTGCTTTCCTCGAACACGAATTTGCCGTAGTCCATGATACGGCACACGGGCGGCTCGGACTGCGGCGCGACCTCGACAAGGTCGAGCTCACGCTCCTCAGCGACCTGCAGGGCCTCTTCGATCGGCAGGATGCCGAGCTGGCTCCCGTCGCTATCGATGACGCGCACCTGGGGTACGGTGATGTCCTGATTGGTCCGGGGCCCCTGCTTTACCGGCTGAGGGGGGGGTCTGCGTCTTACAGCGATGCTCTAATCCTCCAAAGAATGACGACCGCGGCCCGCGATCTCCGCAGCGAGCCGCTCGGCGAAGGCGTCGACGCCCATCGTCCCGAGATCCTCGCCGCCACGCGTGCGCACGGCCACTGACCCGTTTTCCACTTCGCGGTCGCCCACCACCAGCAGGTAGGGGGTCCGCTGCAGGGTATGTTCGCGGATTTTAAAGCCGATCTTCTCGTTTCTCAAGTCGGCGAGCACCGCGAGGCCGCGCGCGCGCAGTCGTTGCTCGATCTCGCGGGCATAATCGGCCTGCCGATCGGTAATGTTGAGCACCGCCGCCTGCACCGGGGCCAGCCAGGCCGGCAGCGCCCCCGCGTAGTGCTCGATGAGAATGCCGATGAAGCGCTCCATGGAGCCGAGAATGGCCCGGTGGAGCATGACCGGCACCTGCTTGTCGCCGTGCTCGTCGATGTAATAGGCCCCGAGGCGGCCGGGCATGGAGAAATCGACCTGAATGGTGCCGCAGCTGCCAGACCCGTCCCAGGCAGTCCTTGAGCGAGAACTCGATCTTCGGCCCGTAGAAGGCGCCCTCCCCGGGCTGCAGGTCCCATTCCAGGCCCTTCGCGTTGAGGGCCTGCTCCAGGGCGTGCTCGGCCTTGTCCCAGACCTCGTCGGCCCCCACCCGCTGCTCGGGGCGCGTCGAGAGCTTGACGATCACGTGCCCGAAGCCGAAGTCGGCATAGACGCGGAACAGCAGGTCGATGAAGTCCGAGACCTCGGCCTGGATCTGGTCCTCGGTGCAGAAGATATGGGCGTCGTCCTGGGTAAACGCCCGCACCCGCATCAGCCCGTGCAGCGTGCCCGAGGGCTCGTTGCGGTGGCAGGAGCCGAATTCGGCCATGCGCAGCGGCAGGTCGCGGTAGCTCTTCAGGCCCTGGTTGAAGATCTGCACGTGGCACGGGCAGTTCATGGGCTTGATGGCGTACTCGCGGTTCTCCGAGGCGGTGGTGAACATGTCGTCGCCGAACTTGTCCCAGTGCCCCGACTTCTCCCACAGGCTGCGATCCACCACCTGCGGGGTGCGCACCTCCTGGTAGCCGTGCTCGCGCAGGGTGCTGCGGACGTACTGCTCGATGCGCTGATAGATGCTCCAGCCCTTGTCGTGCCAGAACACCATGCCCGGCGCCTCTTCCTGGGTGTGGAACAGGTCCAGCTGCTGGCCGATGCGGCGGTGGTCGCGCTTCTCCGCCTCTTCCAGGCGGTGCAGGTAGTCCTTGAGCTCGTTCTTGTTGCGCCAGGCGGTGCCGTAGACGCGCTGCAGCATCTCGTTGTTCGAGTCGCCACGCCAGTAGGCGCCGGCCAGCCTCATCAGCTTGAAGGCCTTGAGCTTGCCGGTGCTCGGCACGTGCGGGCCGCGGCACAGGTCGATGAAATCGCCCTGTTTGTAGAGCGAAATATCCTCGCCCTTGGGGATGTCCTCGATGATCTGCGCCTTGTACTCCTCACCCATGTCGCGGAAGAACTCGACGGCCTGGTCGCGCGGCATCACGGTGCGCTCGACCTTGAAATCGGCCTTGGCCAGCTCCTGCATCTTGGTCTCGATGCGTGCCAGGTCCTCGGGCGAGAAGTGCTTATCGTAGGCGAAATCGTAGTAGAAACCGTTCTCGATCACCGGACCGATGGTGACCTGCGCCTCGGGGAACAGCTCCTTGACCGCCTGCGCCAGCAGGTGGGCGGTCGAATGGCGGATGACGTCAAGCCCCTCCTCGTCGCGATCGGTGACGATGGCCACCTGGGCGTCGTCCTCGATGCGGTGCGAGGTATCCACCAGGCGCTCGCCGACCTTGCCGGCGAGCGCCGCCTTGGCGAGCCCGGGGCCGATGGATTCGGCGACTTCCTGGATGCTCACGGCGTGATCGAAGCGGCGCTCGGAACCGTCGGGAAGGGTGATGACCGGCATGCTGGGGGGTCCCGCCTTTCAGTGGTGGTCTATACGAGGGACCACGTGAACAAAGCCCACCGCAAAACGACAGACGCGACCACGGCCGCATCGTTTGCGGAGGATGTGTTTCCTCTAAGAGTTCCGGCGGCGCCTGGCCGGCGTGCGGCCGACCACCGGTCGGAGAGAAGCCCTTCTCCAGAGGCCGTCCGCCGCGCACCGGGCGCCGACGGACCTGCTGCAACCGCCGATGATATAGGGTTTCACGGGTGCGGTCAAAGCACCGCCCGCGTTGCGCGCCTCGCCCCAGGGGCCCCGCCGGAGGCCCTCAGCCTTCGACCGGCGCGCCGGCCAGCGCATGGATCTTCTCGTACAGCGCGTCGGGCACGGAGATGCCGTTCTCGCTGGCTGCCGCGGCGTTGCGCCGCCGGCGCTCGCCCGGCAGGCGCACGCCCGCGTCCGCGAGCATGTGCTCGATGAGCGTCTCGAGCCGCTCGTTGTACACATCCCCGCCGGCCAGGGCCTCGGGGTCGATCACCAGGAAGGCCTGCCCGATGGCCGAGCGGTTGCCCGTGGCGCTGAAGTAGGAGTCCACCTCGAAGCCGAAGTCCGCGCCGGTCAGGGCGCAGCAGAGCAGTTCCACCACCATGGCCAGCATGGCCCCCTTCACGCCGCCGGCCGGCGCCATGGTCCCGGCCAGTCCGGCCTGGGCGTCGGTGGTGGGCCGCCCTTCGGTATCCAGCGCCCAGCCTTCGGGGATCGACTCCTCACGCTGGGCGGCCACCAGGATCTTGCCGCGGGCGACCTGCGACAAGGCCAGGTCCACCACCAGCGGCTCCGCGTTGCGGCGTGGAAACGCCGCCGCGATCGGATTGGTACCGAACAGGGGTGTGCGCCCGCCCCAGGCCGCGATGGCTGCCGGGGAGTTGCCGAAGGCGAGGCCGACCATGCCGGCTTCGGCGACCGGCTTGAGGTGGAGCGCCGCGGCGCCCAGGTGGTGACTGTGGGCGATGCCCGCAAACGACACGCCGAATGAACGGGCGCGCTCAATCGCCTCGCCGATCGCCATCTCGCAGGCGGGAAAGGCCATCCCGTAGTTGGCATCGACGAGCACCGCCCCGCCCCGCTCCCGCGCGATGCTCGGCACGGCGTTCCCGTCGGTACGGCCGTTGGCGAGATGTCCGCAGTACATCGGGATCCGCGACAGTCCGTGCGAGGTCAGGCCTTGCGCCTCGGCGGCAAGCAGATGACGTGCAACCGTAGCGGAGACGGCGGCGGAGGCGCCTGCGCGCTCCAGCGCGCGGGCGGCGAGATCGAACAAGGTGTCGGCGGCGAGTACCCGAGGCATGCGCTGGTCCTGTGGCGTACGTTTCAGAGAAGGGGCAGGCCCGGATGCGCCGATGCCCGCAGACGGCGCCGCTCTCGTCGGGCGAGAGAGGGCCACGTGTTGCGCAAGCCTATCCTTTGCCGCCGAGCCCAGTCAACTGCATGACCTACACGACTAGCTTACCTGCATGACTCACCGCCGATCGGGTAGTGGTAGACTGCATGGGTCCTGTTGTCCACCCGGGGAAAAGAGCATGCAGGGACCCATCGGCCAACCCGATCTCGGCCACGGCCCGCTGTACAAGCGCATCAAGGCGTTGTTGACCGACGGCCTTGCCAAGGGCCAGTGGCAACCGAACGAGCCGATCCCGAGTGAGGCCCGGCTGGCCGCGCAATTCCAGGTCAGCACGGGGACGGTGCGCAAGGCCATCGACGAGTTGGTGGCCGAGCGGATGCTGATCCGCCAGCAGGGTCGCGGCACCTTCGTGGCCGCGCACAGCCCTGCGCGCTCCCTCTATTACTTCTTTCATATCGTCGGGAAGGACGGCCAGAAGCGCTCCCCCTCGCCCGAGCTCGTCTCCTTCGAACACGACCGCGCCGATGTGGAGACGGCGCGCAGCCTGCGCATCCCCCCCGGGGCGCCGGTGTTGCGCATCTGCAATCTGCTCAAGCTCGATGACGAGCCGGTGGAGGTGGACGAAATCCTGGTCAGCGCCGCGAGCTTTCCCGGCCTCGGGCCCGAGGATCTGGCTCACCGCACCGGCACCATCTACCAGCTCTTTCAGCAGCGGTTCGGCATCAACATCGTGCACAGCACGGAGCAGCTGCGCGCGATCGCCGCCGATGCCCGCGACGCCGAGCTGCTCGGCGTCGCCGCAGGGGCGCCGATCCTGGAGATCGAGCGGCTGGCGTTCACCTATCACGACCGCCCGGTCGAGGTGCGCAAGTGCCACGTCAACACCGCACGGCACGTCTACTTCAACGATCTCTCCAAATCGCGCTAGCCCCGCCCGGCCCCTCAGGCGCCGGGCTCGTCCACCAGCCGGCCTTCCCCGGCCCCGAGCTGCGCGCGCTCGCGCCGCTGGGCTCGCTCGCGCAGATTGCGCCGCACCACCAGGAAGACCGACAGCGCCGTGAGCGCCATGAAGAACCAGCAGATCGCGCTGCTGAAGAAGATGCCCAGCGACCCCTTCGAGAGCAACAGTGAGCGGCGCAGATTGTCCTCGAACATCGGCCCGAGAATGAAGGCAATGAGGAACGGCGCCGGGGGAATGTCGAACTTGAGCATGAAAAAGCCCAGCGCCCCCATCAGCACCATCACCCCCACGTCGAACATGCTCGAGTTCACCGCATACGCACCGTAGAAGCACAGCACGATCACGATGGGAAACAGAATGCTGTTGGGCACCTCGCCCAGGCGTGCAAATGCGCGAATGGCGACCTTGCCGGTGAGAAACAGCAGTACCGAGCTGAAGAGGATTCCCCAGAAGATCGCGTAGATCTCATTGATGTGCTGCTGGAACAGCATCGGCCCGGGGGTCAGGCCGTGGATCATGAACGCACCCAGGATGACTGCGGTGATCACGTCGCCCGGCACACCGAGGGCCAGCAGCGGGATGAGCGTCGCGCCCGTGACGCCGTTGGCGCCGGCCTCGGCGGCCGCGACGCCCTCGATCTCCCCTTCGCCGAAGCGCTCGCCGTTCTTTGAGTTGCGCTTGGCCTCGCTGTAGGACATGAACGAGGCGGGGGCCGCACCGATCCCCGGGATGGCGCCCAGCACCACCCCGATGAGGCTGCCGCGCACGATGCTCTTCAGCGAACCGCGATAATCCGTCCAGGTCACCGAACTGCGGTCGACCCGGGTGGCCGCATGTCCCTTTTGGCGGCGCGCGTACTCATTGATGATCTCCGGCAGCGCAAACAGGCCGATGAGCACCGGGATGAAATTCAGCCCCCCCATCAGGTCCGCCGAGCCGAAGGCCAGGCGGCTCGACCCATACACCAGATCCAGCCCGATGGTGGCGGCGAGCAGCCCCAGTCCCGCGGACACCAGGCCGCGGGTCAGGCTGATGCCGCAGACCCCGGCGATGATGGTCAACGAAAAGGTGATCAGCGCGAAGTATTCCGGCGGCCCGAAGCGCAGGGCGAAACTGGCGATGAAGCCGGCGAAGAAGATCAGCGCAATGTTGGAGATGACATCTGCCGTGCAGCCGGCATAGAGCGCCATCTGCAGCGCCTTGCCCGCCTGGCCCTTGCGCGCCATGGGGTAGCCGTCGAGCACCGTGCAGGCCGCCGCGGGCGTCCCGGGCGTCTTGATCAGGATCGCGGGGATGGAGCCGCCGTAGATCGCCCCCTTGTAGATCCCGACCAGCAACAGGATGCCGGTAATCGGGTGCATGTAAAACGTGAAGGGCAGCGCGAGCGCCACCCCCATGGTGCCGGTCATGCCGGGGATTGCGCCGATCAGCACGCCGACGACCATGCCGCCGAAGATCGCCACAATGTTCGCACCGGAGAAAAACAACCCGAATCCGGCCTGTATCGTCTCGAGCATGGGGAAGCCTCTCAGCCAAAGATTCCGGTGGGCATCGGGATATTGGCCACCTGAGTGAAGAAGTAGTAGAGCCCGACCGGCAGCAGGATTGCCAGCGGCGCCAGAATGACTACCCGGCGCTCGCCGTACAGGAGCGCAAACAGGGGCAGGGCAATCACCGAGCTCAGGACGATCCCCAGCACGTGCAGGGCCCACGCGTAGAGCGCCAGAAGCATCAGCGCCCCTGCGATCTTGCCCCAGGCGAGCGCCGCGGGCAGTGCATCGTCCGCGCGAGCGGCACGCTGGCGGGGAGCGCCCTGCATGGCCTTCACTTCGAACAGGCCCTGGGCGACCAGCACCATCCCCAGCAAGATCAGGCCGGTGCTGACCACACTGGGCCATGCCGCGGGCGAAATGGCCCCATCGGGGAGACTCTGCGGCACCCAGATGCCGTTCGGAATGGCCACGAACAACACCACGGCGAAGACGACGATCAATACAATGCCGAGGGCAGCTGTCTTCATCGCAACAACTCCAGATGAAGCCGCCGACCGGATGCGGCCGGCGGCTGTTTGCAGTGCCGTTATTGGACGATGAGCCCGATCTTCTTGGCGAGCCTGTGATAGGTCTGGTACTGGTTGTCGACGAACTTGGCGGTTTCCTCGGGCGACTTGATGTAGGGAACCGAACCGAGCTTCTTCTCCAGGCCGACCCAGGTCTTGTCCTGGGCGATCTTCTGCAGCGCAGCCGTCCACTTCTGCACCGCCTCCTTGGGCATCCCCGGCGGCCCGTACAAGGCACTCCAGCCAATGATGGATTCCAGCTTCGGATAGCCGAGCTCTTTCACGGTGGGCACATTGGGCAGCCCCTCATAGCGTGCCGGCGTGGTCACCGCCAGCGCACGAAGCTTACCGGCCTGCACGTTGCTCAGCACGGTGGCCAGGTTCACGCCAAGGAAATCCACGTGTCCGCCGAGCAGCGCCGTGGCCGCGCCGCCGCCGCCCTTGTAAGGCACCATCGTTGCGGCGTTCGGCTTCAGGCCGAGCGAATCGAACAGCATCTGCGGGCCCATGTTGAGGATCGTTCCCGGCCCGGAGGTGCTGTAGCTGAGCTTGCCCGGATGGGCCTTCAGCGCCTTGACCAGGTCGCCGAAGGTCTTGTACGGCGAATCGGCCTTGACGACGAAGACATAGGGGTTGAGCTCGAGCAGCCCCAGCATGGTGAAGTCGTCGTACTTGTAGGGGATGGTCTTGTTGAGCGCCGGCCCGACCGCCTCGGCCCCCACGCGCGCCGTGAGCAGCGTGTAGCCGTCCGGCCGGGAGTTGTGAACGAAGTTCGAGCCCACAATCCCCCCGCCGCCGGTGCGGTTGACCACCAGCACGGGTTGCCCGAGGTATTGGGGGGCGACCGACGCGAGCGTGCGCGATGCGAGATCGGAGGCGCCGCCCGGCCCGTACGGGGCCACCAGTTCGACGGGTTTGCTGGGGTATTCGGCATGTGCTGCCCCCCAACCCACCAGCGCCGCAGACATGGCGACGGCCGAGACTACGGAGCGTAGTAAGTGACGTTGTGGTTTCATTACTCCTCCTCTCTTCTTTGAGATCGTTCGCCGGCAGGCTCAGGCCCGCACATAGTGCACGGGCTTCACCGTAAGCGCGTTAACCTACGTGATGAATTGCACACACCTCGTATCTGAAATAGCACCTCCCGTTTGCTGCTCAGGCATCGTCCGACGTCGCCACGACAGCGTCGTCGCTGCGAGTCGTTTGCTCGAGGTCTTGCGGCGTCGCGGCCACACAGGCCAGCAGCGCCTCGGAAAGATGTAGGGCCTGTCGCCCGGAGCCTTGCCGGATCTGCTCCCGGCAACTGAAGCCGCTGGCGACAATCGCCGCCTCCGGGCCGGCCGTGCGCACTGCCGGCAGCAAGGCCTGCTCGCCGAGACGTCTCGAGACCTCCAGGGTCTGCGGCATGAAGCCGAACGAACCCGCCATGCCGCAACAACCGGGCTCGGGCTCGCTGACCCGGTAGCCCGCCGCCTCGAGCAGGCGCCGTTCGGCGCCGGCGTCGAACACCGCCTTCTGGTGACAATGCCCATGCAGGACGGCGGCGCCGCGTGCCGCGGAGGCCGGCCGAAAGCCCGAGCGCTCGAGAAATTCGCTGAGCAGGAAGCTGCGGTCGGCCAGGGCACGGGCGCGCGCGTCCTCGCCGAGCAGATCCAGCGCCTCGTCGCGGAACAGCGACATGCAGGCCGGTTCCAGCCCCACCAGCGGTATGCCGCGATCGACGAACGGCTGCAAGGACTCCAGCACCGTACGCAGACGCTGCCGGGCGACGTCCAGCAAGCCCGCGTCATAGAGTGGCCGTCCACAGCAGATCGGCCGCGGCGGCAGGAGCACGCGGTACCCGGCGGCACGCAGGAGCTGCGCCGCCGCCGAAGCGGCCTCGGGCTGGAAGTAGTTGTTGAACGTATCGGGCCACAGCACCACCGCGTCACCCCCGCCCTCGTTGAGGGCATCGGGCGTGAAGCCGGCGGTAAACGGCCGCTGCGCGAGTGCGGGGAAGGTGCGACCCGGCGCCGTCCCCGCCACGAGGCGCGCCAGGCGGCCGACGCCGCGCCCGCGCGCCATCCAGTTGGCCAGGCGCGGCACACGCGCCGCGAACTGCGCCCAGTCGCCGATGCGCGCCATCAGCGCCGTCCCCCGCGGCCGCCGGTTCTTCGTGTAATAGTGGGAGAGAAACTCGGCCTTGTAGGTGGCCATGTCCACCGCCGTGGGGCATTCCTTCTTGCAGCCTTTGCAGGACAGGCAGAAGTCCAGCGCGTCCTTGATGTCGGCGTTGTTCCACGCATCGTCGAGGATCTCGCCGCGCGTCATCTCGAACAACAGGCGTGCCCGGCCGCGCGTGGAGTAGCGCTCCTCGCCGGTCGCCCGGTAGCTGGGACACATCAGCCCCGGGGCCCGTGCGCGGCACTTGGCGGTGCCATTGCAGCGTTCGGTGGCCTGCGCGAAACTGCCGCCGTCGCCGCCGAAATGGAAACGCGTCGGCAGCGACTTGGGCGCGTAATCCGGGCCCAGGCGCAGGTTGTCGTCCAGCTTGTAGGCATCGATCAGCTTGCGCGGATTCATCTGCCCGGCCGGATCCCAGATGCGCTTGAAGCTGCGGAACACCTCCATGACCTCATCGCCGTACATGAGCGGCAGCAACTCGGCCTTGGCCTGACCATCGCCGTGCTCGCCCGACAGCGAGCCGCCGTGAGCGACGACCAGCTCGGCCGCCTCGTGCAGAAAGGCGCGCCAGTCGCGCACGCCCTCGCGACTGCGCAGATCGAAGTTGACGCGCCCATGTATGCAGCCGTCGCCGAAATGCCCGAACAGCGAGGAGCGATATCCGTACTTGTGCAGCAGCGCACGGTACTTGCGCAGGTAGTCTCCAAGGCGTTCCGGATCGACGGCGGCGTCTTCCCAGCCCACCACCATCTCCGGCTCGTTGCCCTGGCGAATGCTGGGCGAGGCGCCGGTTTCGCGTACGCTCCAGGCGGCGAGCTGCCGCGCCGGGTCCTCCAACCGGACCGCGCCGGTGGTGCGCCCGTCCTCCTCCATCGCGGCTTGCGCGGCGCGGGCCGCCGCCGTCGCGGCCCGGACATCGTCGCCGCCGAATTCGGCGAACAACCACGCTTCTCCCGGCGGCAACAGCGCCAGGCCTTGGGCGCACATGTCGCGCCGCTTCAGCCCCGCGACGATCTCGCTGTCGATCCCCTCCACCGCCAGCGGCCGGTGCTGCATCAAGTGCGGGGTCGCATCGGCGGCCACCGCAATATCCGGGAAGCCAAGCACCACCAGCACCCGCGCGAGCGGCTCGGGGATGAGGCGCACCCGCGCCTGCAGGACCGCCACGCAGGTGCCTTCGGAGCCCACCAGCGCACGGGCGACGTTGAAGTCCTCTTCGGGAAGCAGGCGATCGAGGTTGTAGCCGGACACGCGCCTGCGGATGGAGGGGAACCGGCTGCGCATCAACTCCCCGTGCGTCCGGGCAAGCTGCTTGAGCTGCCGATAGATCTCCGCACGGCGTCCGCCTGCGGACACGATCTCGTCGTAGGCCGTCTCGTCGGTCGGCCCGACCCAGAAGCGTTCACCCTCGTAGGTGAGCACCTCGAGTTCGATGACGTTGTCATCGGTCTTGCCGGCCACCACCGAATGAGCGCCGCAGGAGTTATTCCCGATCATCCCGCCCAGGGTGCAGCGGCTGTGCGTGCCCGGGTCCGGACCGAACACCAGGCCGTGAGGGCGCGCGGCCGCGGTCAGGGCGTCGCAGACGATGCCGGGCTCCACGCGTGCGGTGCGCGCTTCGGCGTCGATCTCCAGAACCCGGTTCATGTACTTCGAGTAATCGAGCACCACCGCCACGTTACAGCACTGGCCGTTCTGCGACGTGCCGCCCCCGCGCGAGAGAACCGGGACGCCGTGTTCACGACAGACGCGGAACGCCGCTTCGACGTCCTCGGCGTGTCGCGGCAGGACCACACCGTAGGGCAGTTGCCGGTAGTTCGATGCATCGGCGCTGTAGAGTGCACAGTCGCCCTCGGAAAACCGCACCTCGCCTTCGATCACGGCGCGCAGCGCCTCCTCGAGCGCCGCGCTGCTGATGTTCTTCGGCTGCGGTTTACCCATGGTGTTCTGCGCCTGCCTCACAGCGGTGCCGTGGTCTTGGGGCACATGAGCTGGCCTTCGCCCCAGTCTTCGGTGCGGGTGGAGACGCCGCCCGCGACCGCCCGCACCAGGTCGCCGAGCTGCGCGCTCGTCTGCTCGAGGTCGGTCTGCGCGCGCACCAGGGCGCTGACGTCGAGATCGATACCGTCTGCCCAGACGTCCACGGTATGGGGATTGCCGCACACCTTGAGCGTGGGGACCAGCGGGTTGCCCGAGGGATTGAACACGCCGATCCCGAACAGGGTGAGTTGTGCTCCGGCGGCCACCATGCCGCTGATGGACATGGGCGAGAAGAACGGCGTGTCCATGAAATGCAGGCCCCGCACCGAGGGGCGCTCGGCAAAGTCCAGGCAGCTGCGAAACGGCGTCGTCCCGGTCTTGGCGACCGCCCCCATGCTTTTCTCCACCAGCGTGCTGAGTCCGGCCGCAATGTTCTCGGCGGTGGGATTCACGCCGCGGTAGTCGGTGCCGTCCTGCTGCATCATCGCTTCGCGCATGGCCAGCCGCGCCAGAATCGCCTCGGCCACCTGCGACGACTCGGCACGTGCCCGGACCACGTGCTCGGCGCCGATGAACTCCGCCGTCTCTGACACGATGGCGCTGCCGCCCGCGGCGATGAGCGCATCGACGAAGCGGCCGATGGTGGGGTTGGCGCACAGGCCGCTGGTCGCGTCCGAACCGCC
This sequence comes from uncultured Gammaproteobacteria bacterium, assembly GCA_963779865.1. GTDB lineage: Bacteria > Pseudomonadota > Gammaproteobacteria > CAVZZX01 > CAVZZX01 > CAVZZX01. Next base: position 864,629 of record CAVZZX010000003.1, read on the forward strand.
GCACTCCAGCGCCACCGTGAGCTCGCCCAGCGGGGCGCTCACGCGGGCGACCTGCGCCGCCTCGCGCAAAACCTGCTGCAAGGCCGTGCGTCCACGCTCGACGGCGTCCTGGATCCCGCCCGCCTGCATGAAGGCCTGCACGGCCAGCGGCTTGCCGACCTGCGCGTAGCGGGCCCGCAACGACTCGGCCGCCGGCACGTCGTGCACCAACAGCACGGCGCCGCCGAGGTTGGGGTGATGCACGAGGCCGTCGAGGAAGCGCTGCTGCACGGCCGCGTCGGGGCCGCGCAGGCCGCGCATGAACTCCCCGCTGGCACACAGCGCACCGGGCACGCCCGCGGCGATCAGCTCCGCCAGCCGGTTGGTGAGTGCGACCGTCGACAGCACGACAACGTGGTTGCGAATGCCGAAGCGCCCGTCCGCACGCGGATACCCTTCAAAGCTCCACTGCGCCACTGTTTCCTCCTGCGTGCGATCAGGCACAGTTGTGCACGTGCACGTGTTCACCCGGGCGAATGGCTTGCGTTGCCGTGCCGATGACCACCCCGTACTTGCGCACCGGCGCGCCGGCGGCAATGGCCCGAACTGCCGCCTTGTGGCCGAAGGGAACGCCCGCATCCACCGGCTGACCGCCGGCCAGGGTCGCCAGATCGGCGCGGTCGTCGAGCAAGGTCGTGACGTTGTCCGCCTCGTCCAGTTGGATGTGGCTGCGTGCGGCACCGGAGCGGCTCATGGCAGGCCTCCCGAATCGGCCACGGCCGACGCGGGCGCCGCGGCCTCCGCGCCGCCGAGCGCGCCATCGAGAATCCGGTCCGCGAACGCGAACGAACTCGTGAAGGCCGGTGAGATCGCATTGAGCACGTGCAGCGCAGGGCCCGAGCCGAGCGTGAGGTAATCCATGACCAACGTCTGCCGCTGCAGGTCCACCAACTGCGGTCGGATGCCGACCTTGGGGGCACGCTCGAGCATGCCCGAGCGGATCGCGGGCACCATGCGTGCCGCGGCGCGCCCGGCAAATCGGCGCATGCGGTTTCGCACCTCGGCATGCACCAGGCGGCGGAAACCCGCCCCGCCGACATACAGCCGCGTCAGCACCCGTGCGATGAGCGCCGCATCGCGCCCGCTGACACCGTGCAGGCCGCTGTAGTGTTCGCGCCCCAGAGCCGGCCATGCGGTCGGGCCGATATTCACGTCCCCGCCCAGTCCGCGCGAGACATGGATGCCCAGGAACGGCAGCTTGGGATCGGGCACCGGATAGACGTGGCTGCGCACGGACGGACCCGCGCCGGGGCGAAGACGGAAGTAGCCGCCGCGAAACGGCACCAGCGCGTACTCGCGAGCGCAGCCGCAGGCGTGCGCCAGCCGGTCGGCGTAGGCCCCTGCACAGTTGAACAGGAAGCCGAAGGAGAGCGGGCCCTCATCGGTGAGGGCGCGCCGGCGCTCGAGGTCGACATCGTGCACGCGCACCCCCCAGCGAAAGCGTACGCCCCGCGACTCGAGCACCTTCACCAGGCGCTCCACGATGGCGCGGGGATCGACACTGGCGGTCTCCGGGCAGTGAATGGCATAGCCCACCGTCTGCGCATCCGGCTCGATCTCGGCCACCTGCTGTGCATCCACCCGCTGCGCCTGCACGCCATTGGCCGCGGCGTTGGCCAGCAGGCGCTCCAGGCCGGAGACCTCCGCTTCGTCGGTGGCAACCACCAGCTTTCCGCTGTCGCGCAGCGGCAAATCGTGTTCGCGCACGAAGGCCTTCATGCGCCGCGCACCGGCTACGCACACCTCGGCCTTCACACTGCCCGGCGCATAATAGATGCCCGAGTGCAGCACGCCGCTGTTGCGCCCGCTGGCGTGCATGCCGGCGCAGGCTTCCTTGTCGATCACCGTGACCCGCGCACCGGGCGCGCGCACGGTCAGCTGGTGTGCAAGCGTCAGACCGACAATGCCCGCGCCGACGACGAGAAAGTCGTCCTCGCACGCTGCGGCGCCCCCGGTGTGCCCCGTGGCCACGCTGTCCCCGCTCTTCAGCATAGGCTTGTATTGCTCCGCTTCGCACCGCCCGCCGCGCGGCTACATCTCGTCCCAGTATTCGCGCGGGTCGATCTGGGCGTCGATCAGCGTGAACTTGCGCGACGCCACCGCCTCGCGCAAGGCCGCCTCGAAGGCCTCGATGGAATCCACGCGCACGCCGCGCCCGCCGAAGCCTTCGGCGATGCGGTCAAAGCGCGGCGAGACGAAGTCCACCGCGCGCGGGTCCATCTTCATCTTGCTCTGCTTGAGCTTGATCAGACTCAGCGCGGAGTCGTTGAGCACCACGACGACGAGCGGCAGGTCGAGCTCGGCGGCCACCGCCAGCTCGCCCTGGGTCATGAGCATGCAGCCATCGCCCAGGGTGGCGACTACGGTCTTCTCCGGATGCACGAGCTGCGCGGCAATCGCCGCGGGCACGCTGTAGCCCATGCAGCCGAGCCCGTTGGACTGCAGGAGCTGGCCGGGCTCGGTGCATTGAATCACGTGATTGGCCAGGATCCGGTGCGCGCCCACGTCCACGCTCATGATCCAGTCGGCCGTCGCCTGGTCGCTGATGCTGCGAAACAGCGCCGCGGGGCTGATGGCCGCGGCGTCCTCGCGCGGCCGGGTGATCTCCGCGAGCTCCTGCTTCAGGCGCGCGGGCTCGCCCTCCGTCCACAGGCGCCGCTCCCGCGCAGCCGCGGGCCGGAGCTGATCCAGGATCGCGGGGACGTCGCCGACCACCTGCTGCCCCACCGGGAAGATGCGATGGTTGTGGCGCGCCCAGTCGATGGAAATGCAGCTGCGCGATTCGGGCCATGCGTTCAGCCAGGCGTCGCGCAGCTCGATGGGATCGAAGCCGACCTGAACCACGCAGTCCGCCCGATCGAGCAACCTCTGCACGCGGGCGTCGACCACCGGGCTGAGCCCCACTGCGCCCAGGCTGTGTTCGCTTGCCTTCTCGTCGATGACGCCCTTGGCCTTGTAGGTCGCGAGCACCGGGATCTGCCAGCGCTCGACGAAGGCGCGCAACGCCGGCGTCACCCCCTCCTGCAAGGCGCCCCGCCCCATCAGCAGCACCGGCCGCTTCGCCTTCTCGAGCGTGGCGACCAGGGCGGCCACCTGCTGCTCGGCGAGCACGCTGGGGAACACCGTCGGCGGCACGAGCGCCTCCTCCTCCGGCGCCTCCTGGCGGTTGAAATCCGCAGGCACGTTCAGCAGCACGGGGCCGCGTGGGTGCTCCATCGCGATATCGAGCGCCTTGGCGACGTGTTGCGCCGGGCGCTCCGGATTGAGCGTCGCCGCATACTTGGTGACCGGCGCCGCGAGGGCAACGTGGTCGCAGACCTGGTGGTTGTAGATGCCCATCCGATTGGACGCCATCTCGCCGGAGAGCACAATCACGGCTGAGCGCTCCATCCAGGCGCCGGCGATGCCGGACACGGCGTTGGTCAGGCCCGGACCGAGGGCGGGGATCAAGGCGCTGGGCGCCCCCGTGAGCTGGTAGACCGCATCGGCCATGAAGGCGGCCGACGGCTCCGCCTTGGCGAGCACGAAGCGGATGCCGTTCTCCTCGCAGGCGCGGATCGTCTCCAGCACATCGTTGCCCGGAATGCCGAAGGCGAACCGAACGCCGTAGGCACTCAGCGTGCGGGCGATGCTATCGGCCACCCGGGATGAGGAGGCGGCGGATGTCGGGGACGGCTCGGCGGCCATGATGCGTTCTCCTTCGAGTCGATAGACGTGCAAAGGATGCCCCCCGCAGGGAACACCGGAAGCCGGTCCGCCCCATGTGCGTGTGCCATGGCGCGGGACCACGATCCGGATACTAGAGGGCCGCGCGGTCACGGTCAATTATATCAGTTAACTCTTATACATCACCGCTCCAAGCCGCGCCCCGCCCCAGTCGCTGACGCCGGCGCGTCGAGGGGCCGTCTACGCGGAGCTGCCGGCGACATCACGCACCGTGTGCAGGACGCGCCAGGCCGCACCGGCGGCCGCATCGGGCTCCACACCCAGGCCGGCCGCGTCGCCCAACACGAAGCACCCCCCCTCCAGGCGCGCCGCGGACTGCACGAGTGCGCTGCGCAAGGGATTGGGATTGACGTCGACCTCGAGCAGCCCTTCCCCGCCCACCGCGGCCAGCAAGTGTGCCGACGCCGCGAGGCCGACCCCGGCACCGAGAAAATGCGGGCAATAGCGGTGCCCGGCATCGATGACCGTGCGCGCGACCGGATAACAGCCGCTGAACCCGCCCCATTTGCACATGTCCGGCTGCAGCACGGCCAAGGCGCCGCTGTCGATGGCCGCGTGAAATGCTTCGGCACCGCGCAGGTTCTCGCCACCGGCCAGCGCAATGGAGGTGCGCGTGGCCAGACTGCGCCATTCCGACCAGGGCCGATCCACCGGCATGGGCTCCTCGAGCCAGCCGATCCCGTAGGCCTCCAGCCGCTGCGCCATGCGGGTGGCAGTCGGCAGGTCCCAGGCCTGGTTGGCGTCCAGCATCATCGTTTCGCCCGGCCGGCGGGACGCCGCCAGCCGCGCAACGGCATCCACGTCCTGCTCCGCATCGAATCCCACCTTCATCTTGAAGGCTTCGAAGCCGTCCGCGCGCGCGGACGTCACGCGCTCCGCGAACTCGCGCGGGTGAATGCCGCTGGCATAGGCGGGCACGGCCGCGGCGGCATCGGGGCGCAGCAGGCTCCGCAGCGGCCGGCCCAGGCGGCGTGCAACGAGGTCCCACACCGCGATATCCAGCCCCGCGGCCACCTGTGCAAGCGGCCCCGGTTCGCCCGCCTGCAAGGCCAACAGGCGGAGCTGCGCGGTCAGCCCGGCGAACAATTCAGCGGGATGCCGAAACGGCCGGTCCAGGGCCAGCGGGGCCAGCACGGTATCGATCAACCGCGCCCGGTGCTCGGCGCCGCAGCCGGGGAAATTCACCCACACCTCGCCCCACCCGTGGGCACCCTCGGCATCCTCCACGCGCAGCAGCAGCGCGGGCCGATCGTGCATCGTCCCGAACGAGGTGATGACGGGGCGCTCAATGGGCGCTCGAAAGACGCTGGCCTCGATGCGGGCCAACCGCAGCACGGGCCAATGCTCGGCCGACGAGGAAAAACTCACCATCTCTGACGCAATCCTCCTGGGGTGAAACCGGAAAAGCGCGCGGGCGCACCCAGCGCGTGGCCATGCAATTCATCCTTGCATGTCCGAGGCGCGCGGCGCCACCTTCGGGATCTGCACCCGAGGAGGTGCCGGTGCATGACCACGACGGGCGCGGCTTGGCACGCAAGGGCACAAACGGGAAGGCGACGAACGGAAACGGCCCCAATGGAAGCGGCGAATGGAAAGGGGCAAATGGAAAGGGGCGAATGGAAAGGGGCGAATGGAACGGGACGGAAGGGAACGGGACGGAAGGGAAGGGAAAGGGACGGCCCGCGGACCGGCGCGCCGAACTCCCGGGGGGCATACCGCCTCACCGCCCGGACAGGCGGCATGCCCCGTGAGGACCGGGCCCGGCTACTTGATCCAGACAGTCTTGGCGTTCACGAACTCGTGGATGCCGTGGTGGGACAACTCCCGGCCATAACCGGAGGCCTTCACCCCGCCAAAGGGCAGACGCGGGTCGCTCTTGACGATGCCGTTGGCAAAGGCGCAGCCGCATTCGAGCTGGCGGGCAACACGTTCGCCGCGTGCATCGTCACCGGTCCACACACTCCCGCCGAGCCCGAAGCGGCTCGAGTTGGCGATGCGCACGGCATCGGCCTCGTCCCGCGCGCGGATGACAATGGCCACCGGCCCGAACAATTCCTCTGCGTAGGCCACCATGCCCGGCTTGACGTGATCCAGGATCGAGGGCTGGTAATAGGCGCCCGGTCCGGGCACCGGCTCACAGCCGATCACGGCCACGGCCCCGGCCGCAAGCGAGTCGCGAACCTGCCGATGCAACTCGTCGCGAAGGTCCTGGCGGGACATCGGCGGCAGCGTGGTGGCGCCGTCCATCGGGTCGCCGGGCTGCAGCTTCTCCACTTCGGCCTTGAAGGCCGCGACGAAGCGATCGGCGATCGCCTCCACCGCGATGAAGCGCTTGGCGGCGATGCAGCTCTGCCCGCCGTTGAGGTAGCGCGACACGGCTGCCATGCGCGCGGTGTACTCCAGGTCCGCGTCCTCGAGCACGATGAAGGCGTCCGAGCCGCCGAGCTCGAGCACGCATTTCTTGAGATTGGCCCCGGCGGTGGCGGCCACCTGACGGCCCGCCGCCTCGCTGCCGGTGAGCGTCACGGCATGCACATTGGGGTCCTCGATGACCCGCGCCACCTTCGAAGCCGGGATCATGAGGGCACGGAACACGCCCTCGGGAAAGCCTGCCTCGGTGAACACCGACTCGATGGCCAGGGCGCACTGCGGCACGTTCGAGGCGTGTTTCAGCAGCGCCGTGTTGCCGGCGGCCAGTCCCGGCGCCGCAAAGCGGAAGGCCTGCCAGAAGGGGAAGTTCCAGGGCATCACGGCCAGCACGGTGCCCAGCGGCTGATAGGCCACCAGGCTCTTGCCCGCATCGCTCTCCACCGGCTCGTCGGCCAGAAAGGCCGCAGCGTGCTCGGCGTAGTACTCGCACCCGACCGCGCACTTCTCGATCTCCGCCCGCGCTTCCCCGATGAGTTTCCCCATCTCGGCCGTAATGATCGCGGCGAACTCCTCGCTGCGTCGGCGCAGCACTGCCGCCGCCTTGCGGAGCAGCTCGCAGCGCTCCTCCAGCGGCGTGGCGCACCAGAGCTCCCGCGCCCGGGCGGTGTCCGCGATGGCCCGGTCGAGCTCGGCATCGGTGAAGGCGTCGACGCTCTTCAGCGTGGAGCCGTCAACGGGATTGATGGACTGAAATGCCATGGAGCAACTCCTGTCGTCGTGCACAGATGAGGCAGGGTGGGGTTCGATTATACACAACGGGCCGCCGCGCCCCGTCGAGGCGGCGGGCGGACCTCGGCCGGGGGGCCGCGCGCCCAGGTCGGCGCCCAGTTCGGCGCCCAGTTCGGCGCTAGGGACGTCGCGCTACGGGGGACGTCGCGCTGCGGGGGATTTCCGGCTGCGGAACGAGCAAGGGATGAGGCGTAGAAAATAACCGCTTGCGCGGCCGGGAAAACAGGCGGATGGTCACGCCACGGCAGCGGGCCACACGCCCGTGGGCGCGCGTCCGGATCTTGCGCTCGGAAATCGTGCTCCCGGCAGAGAGCCGCTCAAAAGTTGGTAGGCGCGATTGGACTCGAACCAACGACCCCCACCATGTCAAGGTGGTGCTCTAACCAACTGAGCTACGCGCCTTTTGAGGACGCGCAAGATAGCACAAAGGTTTTCCGGGAGACAAGCGACCATGCGCAAACGGGCACCCGCCGGTTGTTCAGTTTCGATTCAGCCTCCCCGCCCACAATACGCGCCATCGACGTCGACGCGACGAACGCCACCCGGAACGAGACCTGCGATGCTTCGCCCCGCCCTCACCGCACTGAGCGCCGCCCTGCTCGCCATGGCCGCGACCCACGCCGCCGTCGCGGCACCGCCCTCCGACGCCGCCGCGGCGGCATCGGCCGCCCTGGCCGAGGAGGCCGCGGAGAAGAGCATCTTCGCCGAATCGCGCCAGCCGCTTGCGGAGGTGGTCAGCCGCGCCTTCGAGCGCAGCGCCCAGCAGGGCACGCTCTCGGCCCGGCGCGAGGACGCCGCGGCCCGGCAACAGCACGCCAAAAGCCTGATCTCCGGCAATCCCTCCCTGTTCGGGGACTACTACAGTGACCGCTTCGACCGGGATATCGGCCGTCGCGAATGGGAGATCGGCGTGTCGGTGCCCGTGTGGCGCCCCGGCGAGCGCAGTGCGGCGCGCGCCTGGGCGGATGCCAACTCCGAGGCGGTGCAGGCCGGCACCGGGGCGCTGCACCTGCTGGTGGCCGGCGACGTGCGCGAGGTGCTCTGGGAGGCCGCCCTGCTACGCAACGCCGCCCTGCTCGCCAAGAACGAATGGGATACCGCCCAGGCCCTGCAGGCGGACGTGGCCAAGCGGGTGCGCTACGGCGAGGCCGCCAACACCGACCTGCTGCTCGCCAGGGAAGAGACGCTGCGTCGGCAGGGCGTCTACGTGCAGGCGGAGACCGATTACGTGCACGCGCTCAAGCGCTACCAGATCCTCACCGGGCTGCTGAACCTGCCCAAGCGCCGCCGCGAACCGATGAGCACCCAGACCACCGTGCCCGAGGACCATCCGCTGCTGGTGCAGCTGCGACGCGAGCTGGCCAGGGCCCGTCAGGGGCTCACCCTGGCCCGGGAGAGCAAGGCCGAATCCCCGACCCTGGGCCTGAGCACGCGCAGCGAGCGCGACAGCTCGGGCCTGGAGTCGGTCGGCAGCGTGGGTCTCTCCTTCACCCTGCCTCTCGGGACCGCGGCGCACAGCCGGCCGAAGGTCACCGCCGCCGGAGTGGGCCTCGCCGAGGTGGAGTCGCGCCTGATCGCGCTCCGCCGCGAGCTGGAGGTGGCCCTGCACGACGCCGAGCAGCAGGTGGAGGCCACCACGGCCCAGCTCGCCCTGGCCGAGGAGCAGAACCGGCTCGCGACCGAGAACCTGCGCCTGGCCAAGGTCGCCTTCTCCGCCGGGGAGACGGACCTCGTGCACCTGTTGCGCGTGCAGAATATCGCCTTCGCGGCAGAGAGAAATGTCCAGCAGCTGCGCATCACCCACCAGCGCGCGGTTGCCCGTTACAACCAGGCCGTCGGAGTCATTCCATGATGCGTTCGCAGTCCTTCCTCCTCCTGCTCGCCGCCATCGTTGCGCCGCTGCACGCGGCGCAGGTGGTGCCGTTCAGCGCCGAGCAGATGCAGCGCGTGGGCGTGCGCACCGAGGCGGTGAGCGAAACCACGGCCCTGTTCACCAACCGTGTGCCGGCCCAGGTCGTCATCCCGCCGGAGCAGGAGCGCGTCGTCACCGCGCCCCAAACCGGGCTGGTCACGGCCATCCGCGCCGCGGTAGGCGACACGGTCAAGCGCGGCCAGATGCTCGCCGAGCTGGAGAGCCCCGAACTCATCCGCCTGCAGCGCGCCTTCCTGCACGCCGCGACGGCGATGCAGCTGGCACGTGCCGACCTGAACCGCGACCGGAAGCTCTACAAGGAAGGGATCATCGCCGAACGCCGCTTCCTGGAGACGCGCAGCCACTTCGAGCAGGCCAGCGCCACGCTGGAGGAGAACCGCCAGGGGCTGGCCCTCGCCGGCATGTCAGCCGACGCAATCCAGGAGCTGGAAAAGAAGCGCCGCCTCTCCAGCGGCCTGTCGGTGGCCTCGCCCATCGACGGCGTGGTCCTCGCGCAGATGGCCGTCACCGGCCAGCGTGTCGACATCGCCGACGCGCTGTACCGGGTCGGACGGCTCGGTTCCCTGTGGCTCTCGGTCCGGGTGCCCCTGGACATGCTCGGTGCCCTGCAGCCGGACCTGCCCGCCGAGGTGCACGGCTGCCCGGACGCACGGGCCCGCATCACCCTGGTCGGCGCCGAGGTCGACCCGACCAACCAGACCGCCCTGGTGCGCGTCGAAGTGACAAAGAACCCCGGCTGCCTGCGGCCCGGCCAGTTCGTCGAGGTCCGGCTCGCCCTGGAGTCGGACACCCACCTATACAGCGTGCCGCGTGCCGCGGTCGTGCGCAGCGGCGACAAGGCCATGGTCTTCGTGCAGCAGGCCGACGGCTTCGCCGCGCGACCGGTCACGGTGCTCGGCCAGCGCGGTGAGCAGAGCGTGGTGAAAGCAATGCTCAAGCCCGGCGAGCGCGTCGCCGTCGCCGGCCTCGCGGCCATCAAGGGCGCCTGGCTGGGCGTCGGAGGGAGCGAGTGATGCTGGCGCGGATAATCCAATTCGCCCTTACGCAGCGCGTCTTCATGCTGCTGCTGGTCGGCGTGCTCGCCGCCGGCGGTATCCTCGCCTGGCGCGGGATCCCGATCGACGCCTTCCCGGACGTGTCCTCGCCGCAGGTGAAGGTGGTCATCAAGGTGCCGGGCATGACGCCCGAAGAGGTCGAGGCCCGCGTCACCGCCCTGGTCGAGGTCGAGATGCTCGGCATCCCGCAACAGAGGATGCTGCGCTCCACGACCAAGTATGGCCTGGCCGACATCACCGTGGATTTCGAGGACGGCACGGACATCTACTGGGCGCGCCAGCAGGTCGCCGAGCGGCTCAACGGCGTCTGGCCCGAGCTGCCCACCGACGCCCAGGGCGGCATGGCGCCGATGACCACGCCGCTGGGCGAGATGTTCATGTTCAGCATCGAGGGCGGCGACCTCAGCTTGATGGAGCGGCGCACCCTGCTCGACTGGGTGCTCCGCCCCGCCCTGCGCACCGTCCCCGGCGTGGCCGACGTCAACGCCCTGGGCGGCGTGGTCAAGAGCTTCGAGGTGGTGCCGGACAACGCCCGCATGAACGCGCGCGGCGTGAGCCTGCAGGCGCTGCGCGACGCCCTGGAAAACAACAACCGCAACGACGGCGCCGGGCGCCTGGTGGAGGGCGAGGAGACCCTGCTCGTGCGCAGCGAAGGGCGCGTCACTTCGGTCGAGGACCTCGGCAACATCGTGGTGAAGGCCACCCCCGAGGTACCCGTGCGGGTGCGCGACATCGCCACGGTGCAGCTCGGCGCCATGACCCGCTACGGCGCCGTGACCCGCGACGGGAACGGCGAGGCCGTCGAGGGCCTGGTGCTCGGACTGCGCGGCGCCAACGCCCAGGAGGTGGTCGCGGGCGTGCGCGCCAAGCTGGCCGAGCTCGCGCCCGGCCTGCCGAAGGGCGTCACCATCAGCGCCTTCTACGACCGCAGCAACCTCGTCGAACACGCCGTGGGCACGGTAAAGGAGGCGCTGACCGAGGCCATCGTACTGGTGCTCATTCTGCTGGTGCTCATGCTGGGCGACCTGCGTGCGGCGCTCACCGTCGCACTGATCCTGCCGCTGGCCGCGCTGGCCACCTTCATCCTGATGCGCGCCTTCGGGCTGTCGGCCAACCTGATGAGCCTGGGCGGGCTGGCCATCGCCATCGGCATGCTGGTCGACGCGGCCGTGGTGGTGGTGGAGAACGTGGTCGCCGAACTGGCCGACAGCGGCGAACAAAGCCGGCTGCCGCGCCTGCACCTCATCTATCGCGCCGTGCGCGAGGTGGCCGTGCCGGTGACCTCCGGCATCCTGATCATCGTGCTGGTGTTTCTCCCGCTGCTCACGCTGCAGGGACTGGAGGGCAAGCTGTTCATCCCGGTGGCGCTGACCATCGTCTTCGCCCTGGGCAGCTCGCTGCTGCTCTCTTTGACCGCCATTCCGGTGCTCGCGTCCTATCTGCTCGGCAAGGTCGGACACGGCGACCCCTGGCTGGTGCGCCAGCTGCACCGGGTGTACGGCCCCACCCTGCAGTGGTCGCTGCGCCACTCGCGCACGGTCGGCGCCGCCGCCCTGCTCGGGCTCGCCGTCACCGCCGTGGTGTTCACCCAGATCGGCAAGACCTTCATGCCGACCATGGACGAGGGCAACGTCATCGTGCAGCTGGAGAAGCTGCCCTCCATCAGCCTGGAGGCGTCGATCGACCTCGACCAGCGCGTGCAGCGTGCCCTCATCAAGGACGTGCCCGAGGTGGTCGGCGCGGTGGCCCGCACCGGCTCTGACGAGTTGGGCATGGACCCCATGGGACTGAACCAGACGGACACCTTCCTGACCCTCAAGCCGCGCGAGCAGTGGCAGGCGCCCGACAAGCAGACCCTCATCGACGAGATGCGCAAGGTGCTGCAGGGCTTCCCCGGCATGGCCTACAGCTTCACCCAGCCCATCCAGATGCGCGTGGACGAGATGCTGACCGGCGTGCGGGGCGACGTGGCGGTGAAGATCTTCGGCGACGACATCGACACCCTGAACAGCAAGGCCGCCGCCGTTGCCGAGGTGCTGCGCGGCATCCCCGGCAGCGAGGACGTCTTCACCGCGCAGAACTCGGGCGTGCAGTACCTCAAGGCCGACATCGACCGCACCGCCGCGGGCCGCCTCGGCCTTTCCGTGGACGCGCTCGAGACCATCCTGCGCACCCAGCTCGAGGGCAGCCGCATGGGCACCATCTACGAGGGCAGCCGCCGTCTGCCCCTGCTGCTGCGCGGCGCCGGCGATCTGCGCAGCTCGCCCGCGGACTTCGGCAACATGCTGCTGACGCTGCCGGACGGCCGGCGGGTGCCCCTCGCCTCGGTGGCCACGCTGCGCCGCGTCGAGGGGCCGGTGCAGGTCGGCCGCGAGCAGGGCCGGCGCATGACCGTGGTGATCGCCAACGTGCGCGAACGTGACATCGTCGGCTACGTCGAGGAGGCGCGGCGCACGGTGATGGACAAGGTGGAATTTCCGGCCGGCTACTACCTGTCCTGGGGCGGCCAGTTCGAGAACCAGCAGCGCGCCGCGCAGCGGCTCTCGATCATGGTGCCGGCGGCCATCGGCCTGATCTTCCTGCTGCTGTTCGGCACCTTCCGCTCGCTGCGCCAGGCGCTGCTGGTGCTGCTGAACATCCCCTTCGCGATGATCGGCGGGGTGTTCGCGCTCTGGTTCTCGGGCGAATACCTCTCGGTGCCGGCCTCGGTCGGCTTTATCGCCCTGCTGGGCATCGCCGTGCTCAATGGTGTGGTGCTGGTCAGCTACTTCAATCAGCTGCGCGCCGGCGGCATGGCACTGGATCGTGTGGTGGTCGAGGGGGCGCGGCGGCGGCTGCGGCCGGTGATGATGACCGCCAGCATCGCCGCCTTCGGCCTGGTGCCGCTGCTGTTCGCCAGCGGCCCCGGCTCGGAGATCCAGCGCCCGCTGGCGGTGGTCGTCATCGGCGGTCTGGTCACCTCCACACTGCTCACCCTGGTGCTGCTGCCCATCCTCTATCGCCGCTTCGGCTTTGCCCGTGCGCAGGAGACCACGCCATGAACGACACCCTCCTTGTCATTGTCGTCACCCCGGACCTGGAGGAGACGGTCGTCGACTGGCTGCTCGGCCAGGAGCGCCTGCCCGCCTTCACCAGCATGCCCATCAGCGGCCACGGCGTCGGCCCGGGCCAACTGAACGTCGCCGAGCAGGTCGTCGGCCGCCAGCGACAGGTCATGTTCCACGTGCTCGCCGAGGGTGATTGGGCCGATGCCCTGCTGGAGGACATGCGGCAGCGCTTCGCCGGCACGGGGATCTCGTACTGGCGCATGCCGCTGCTCGGCAGCGGGCGGCTGTAGAAAGGCAATTCACCGCAGAGGGCGCAGAGAACGCAGAGAAAAGCAGAAGAAGGGATTTACCACAGAGGGCACAGAGGACACAGAGAAGGATAGGACGAGAAGGATTGGAATGGCTTCTGGGTCGTGAACTTCGGGGACAGCGGGCGCGAATGCTCTGGCCGGCAGGCGAATTCGTGAGCCGCATCAGCCGGCGAAGGCGGAGCCTGTCCTGAGCGAAGACGAAGGGCCTGTCGAAGGGCGAACCGAACGAAGCCGCCCGACGCCCTGAGTCGCCGGCCCCGCCCGTACTTCGACAGGCTCAGTACGAACGGTGCCTGCTCCCGTGATTCGAAAGGCAGCCGCAGCCGCAAGGAAGGGGCTGCCCGGCACTCTCCGAGCGCACGAGGGCATCGCTTGGCTCTGCTCCGTGTCCTCTGCGCTCTCTGCGGTGAACAGCTTTTAACAGCTTTCTCTGTGCCCTCTGTGTCCTCTGTGGTGAACCGTCTTTAGCTCTTCTCGAGTTCCTCCAGCAGCCCGAGGTTCCCCTCGCGCAGCCGGTGCAGCTCATCGCGCAGCCGGGCGGCGTCCTCGAACTCCAGGTTCTGGGCGTGACGATACATCTTGTCTTCGAGCTGTTTGATCTTGCGGGCCAGCTCGGGGCCGGTGAGCGAGCCGTACTCGGCGGTCTCCTCGGCGAGCTTGGCGAAGCGGCGCGCCGATCCCGGTGCCCCGGCGTGCGCCCCTTCCATGATGTCGGCCACCGCCTTGCTGATCCCGCGCGGGGTGATGCCGTGCGCCTCGTTGTGGGCGACCTGCTTCTCGCGGCGGCGGGCGGTCTCTTCCATCGCCCGCTCCATGGAGCCGGTCATGCGATCGGCGTACAGGATGGCCCTGCCGTGCAGGTTGCGCGCGGCGCGACCGATGGTCTGGATCAGCGACCGGTCCGAACGCAGGAAGCCCTCCTTGTCGGCGTCGAGGATCGCCACCAGCGACACCTCGGGGATGTCCAGCCCCTCGCGCAGCAGGTTGATGCCGACCAGCACGTCGAACTCGCCCAGGCGCAGGTCGCGGATGATCTCCACCCGCTCGACGGTGTCGATGTCCGAGTGCATGTAGCGCACGCGCACACCGTGCTCCCCCAGGTAGTCGGTGAGGTCCTCGGCCATGCGCTTGGTCAGCGTGGTCACCAGGACGCGCTGCCCCGCCGCGGCCCGCAGCCGGATCTCCGAGAGCAGGTCGTCGACCTGGGTGGTCGCCGGGCGCACCTCCACTTCCGGGTCCACCAGGCCGGTGGGCCGGACCACCTGGTCCACCACCGCGCCGGAGTTGTCCCGCTCGTAGGTCCCCGGCGTGGCGGAGACGAAGATGGCCTGCGGCATCAGCCGCTCGAATTCCTCGAACTTGAGCGGCCGGTTGTCCAGCGCCGAGGGCAGCCGGAAGCCGTACTCGACCAGGTTCTCCTTGCGCGAGCGATCGCCCCGGTACATGGCGCCGATCTGCGGGATGGTGACGTGCGACTCGTCGATGACCAGCATGGCGTCGTCGGGCAGATAGTCCATCAGCGTCGGCGGCGCCTCGCCGGCCTGGCGCCCGGACAGGTAGCGCGAGTAGTTCTCGATGCCTGAGCAGTAGCCCAGCTCCATGATCATCTCGATGTCGAAGCGGGTGCGCTCCTCCAGCCGCTGCGCCTCGACCAGCTTGTTCGCGCCCCGCAGCTGCTCCAGGCGGCCGCGCAGCTCGTCCTTGATGTGCTCCACGGCATCGAGCAGCGTCTGGCGCGGCGTGACGTAGTGGGTCTTCGGGTACACGGTGAGGCGCGGCACCCGCTGCAGGACCTCGCCGGTGAGCGGGTCGAAGTAGGAGAGCTGCTCGATTTCGTCGTCGAACAGCTCCACGCGCACGGCCTCGGCCTCCGACTCCGCCGGGTGGATGTCGATGACCTCGCCGCGTACGCGGTAGGTGCCGCGGCGCAGCTCCATGTCGTTGCGGGTGTACTGCAGCTCGGTCAGCCGGCGCAGCAGCTCGCGCTGGTCGATGATGTCGCCGCGGCGCAGGTGCAGCACCATACTGTGGTAGGCCTGCGGGTCGCCGAGGCCGTAGATGCACGACACCGTGGCCACGATGATGGTGTCGCGGCGCTCGAACAGCGCCTTGGTGGCCGACAGGCGCATCTGCTCGATATGGTCGTTGATGGAGGAGTCCTTCTCGATGTAGGTGTCGGTCGAGGGGACGTAGGCCTCCGGCTGGTAGTAATCGTAATAGGAGACGAAATATTCCACCGCATTGCGCGGGAAAAACTCGCGAAACTCGCCATAGAGCTGCGCCGCCAGCGTCTTGTTGGGGGCCATCACCAGCGTCGGCCGCTGCAGGCGGTCGATCAGGTTGGCCACGGTGAAGGTCTTCCCCGAGCCGGTGACCCCGAGCAGGGTCATGGCGGCCTCCCCGGCCTGCAGGCCCTCGGACAGCTTGCGGATGGCCTGCGGCTGGTCGCCGGCGGGGGAAAACTTGGAGACGAGCTCGAATCGGCGGGTCATGGAGGTTTCTGAGCGCATGCGATTTCCAGTATATTACAACACCCTGTCAACCCAGCTTTGCCACGAGGACATCGGCTTGGACATGCAGCTCTCCGAACGGGTCGAACGCATCAAACCGTCGCCCACCCTGGCGGTCACCGCGCGCGCCAAACAGCTCAAGGCCGAGGGCCGCGACGTCATCGGCCTGGGGGCCGGAGAGCCCGATTTCGACACGCCCGAGCACATCAAGGAGGCGGCGATCGAGGCGATCCGCCGCGGCATGACCAAGTACACGGCCGTCGACGGCACCGCGGAGCTCAAGCAGGCGATCGTCGGCAAGTTCCGGCGCGACAACGCCCTGGACTACGCGCCGGAGCAGATTCTGGTGTCCTGCGGGGCCAAGCACAGCATCTACAACCTGATGCAGGCCCTGCTGAACCCGGGCGACGAGGTGATCATCCCCTCACCCTACTGGGTCTCCTACCCCGCCATGGCGGAGCTGGCCGGCGGTGTGCCGCGGGTCATCGCCACCGGCCTCGAGCAGGGCTTCAAGATCACGCCGGAACAGCTCGCCGGGGCGGTTTCGGCCAAGACCCGGCTGCTGATCCTCAACAGCCCCTCCAACCCCACCGGGGTCACCTACACGCGCGAGGAGCTGGCGGCGCTGGCGGCCGTGCTGCGCGAGCACCCGCAGGTGCTGGTCATCACCGACGACATCTACGAGCACATCCGCTGGGAGGAGGCGCCCTACGTCAACGTCGTCAATGCGGCCCCGGAGCTGTACGAGCGCACCGTGGTGGTCAACGGCGTCTCCAAGGCCTACTCCATGACCGGCTGGCGCATCGGCTATGCCGCCGGCCCGGCGCGGCTGATCGCGGCCATGCGCAAGATCCAGTCGCAGAGCACCTCCAACCCCACCTCCGTCGCCCAGGTCGCGGCCCAGGCGGCGCTGGAGGGCGACCAGGGCTGCGTCGCCACCATGCGCGCGGCCTTCCGCGAGCGCCACGACTACGTGGTCGATGCCCTGAACCGGCTGCCCGGGGTGGAGTGCCTGCCCTCGCAGGGCGCGTTCTACTCCTTCCCCGACATGCGCGGGGCGATCGCGGCGCTCGAGGGCATCGGCAACGACGTGGAGCTGGCCGAGTTCCTGCTGGAGGACGCCGGGGTGGCGCTGGTGCCCGGCTCGGCCTTCGGCGCCGAGGGCTACATGCGCCTGTCCTTCGCGACCAGCCTCGACCTGCTGCGGGACGCGCTCGGACGGCTCGAGCGGGTGCTCACAAAATAGGCATTTTCCTACAAAAATTTACTGAAAAGCCTTACAGAACTCCGCCGCCGTTCGCGGTACTGTCTCCTTACACGGACGTGGGGGAGCGGACATGGATGTCGCCATATTCGGCCCCGCCGACCAGTGTCGGCGGGGCCTTCTCTTTTCCGGATTCACACTCCTCGAACTGCTGGTCACGCTGGCGGTGGTGGGCATCCTCGCGGGCGTCGCGGTCCCGGGCCTGCACGCCATCGTCGCGACCAACCGCCGCGCCGCCCAGCACAACGCCCTCGTCGCCGACCTGAGCCTCGCCCGCAGCGAGGCCATCAAGCGCGGCCGGGAGGTGCTCGCCTGCCTGAGCGCCGATCAGAGCCAATGCGGCCATGGCGACCGCTGGGACCGGGGCTGGATCGTGTTCGTCGATCGCGACGGCGACCGTCAGCACCAGGGCGGCGAAACGCTGCTGCGCACCCACGCGGCGCTCGCCGGCACGCACCTGACCTTCTCCGGCTTCCCCAGCGACCGCTACATCCGCTACGTCCCGAGTGGCATCACCAACAACAACGGCACCTTCGTATTCTGCAACGCAGGTCGAGGCCACAGCCTGATCGTCTCCAAGACCGGCCGCGCCCGACGGGCACGCACCTATGCCGACGGCACACCGGTGTCCTGCGCACACTGAGGCCGCGCCTGCATATTGACCCCATAGGGAAGTCCCAGTACCATAGCGCGCCTATTCCCCGGTAGCTCAGTTGGTAGAGCAGGTGACTGTTAATCACCGGGTCGCTGGTTCGAGTCCGGCCCGGGGAGCCAAATAGAAATTGGCGGGCATCGTCCGCCTCCCCCTTCCCTCCCCGAACTTCTCAGAGCCGTCTCTCACCAGCTTCGCTGGCTGACTCGCGCCTTCCGTGGCGCGAGCCCTGCGGGCGTGCTTCGCACGTCCGATTTCAGTCCCGCTGAAATCGTCGAGTCCGGCCCGGGGAGCCAAATAGAAATTGGCGGGCATCGTCCGCCTCCCCCCTTCCCTCCCCGAACTTCTCAGAGCCGTCTCTCACCAGCTTCGCTGGCTGACTCGCGCCTTCCGTGGCGCGAGCCCTGCGGGCGTGCTTCGCACGTCCGATTTCAGTCCCGCTGAAATCGTCGAGTCCGGCCCGGGGAGCCAAATAGAAATTGGCGGGCATCGTCCGCCTCCCCCCTTCCCTCCCCGAACTTCTCAGAGCCGTCTCTCACCAGCTTCGCTGGCTGACTCGCGCCTTCCATGGCGCGAGCCCTGCGGGCGTGCTTCGCACGTCCGATTTCAGTCCCGCTGAAATCGTCGAGTCCGGCCCGGGGAGCCAAATAGAAATTGGCGGGCATCGTCCGCCTCCCCCCTTCCCTCCCCAAACTTCTCAGAGCCGTCTCTCACCAGCTTCGCTGGCTGACTCGCGCCTTCCGTGGCGCGAGCCCGGCGGGCGTGCTTCGCACGTCCGATTTCAGTCCCGCTGAAATCGTCGAGTCCGGCCCGGGGAGCCAAATAGAAATTGGCGGGCATCGTCCGCCTCCCCCCTTCCCTCCCCAAACTTCTCAGAGCCGTCTCTCACCAGCTTCGCTGGCTGACTCGCGCCTTCCGTGGCGCGAGCCCGGCGGGCGTGCTTCGCACGTACCCATCGGGCATAAATCCGATTTCAGTCCCGCTGAAATCGTCGAGTCCGGCCCGGGCTAGAAGCTCGGTGGCCTCGTTCCCTCCTCTCTATCAAAACTTCTGAGCGCCCCCGAGCCGTTCGTCCTGAGCCCGTCGAAGGGCGAACTGCACGACACCACCGAATTGAGCCGACCGTCCTTCGACCATCTCAGGACGCGCGGAGGAGCGGTATTCTGGCAATCTCTGCGGTGAAGCCCGTCTTTCCTGTGTGCCTCTGCGGTGAATGACTCCAACTCTTCTGCTCTGCGCTCTCCGCGCCACTGCGGTGAAATGCCTTCCCCAAAGCAAAAAACCCGGAGCCAGGCTCCGGGTCTTTGCTTTGCATGCCAGTCGTCTTGAGTCGTCAGGCGCGCACTTTCGCCTGAGCGGCGGGAATGCAGAAGCGCTCGTTGATGTAGGTCCAGAACGGCTCGGCCAGTTCCGGGTGCTTGAGCGCATATTCCACGGTGGCCTGCAGATAGCCCAGTTTGTCGCCGCAATCGTAGCGCACGCCCTGGAAGTTGTAGGCGAGGACCTGCTCCTCCTTGAGCAAGCGCGCGATGGCGTCGGTCAGCTGCACCTCGCCGCCGGAGCCGGTCTGCGTCTCCTGGAGGAGGTCGAAGATGCGCGGCGTGAGGATGTAGCGCCCGACCACGCCCAGCGTGGACGGCGCGTCAGCCGGTTTGGGCTTCTCCACGATGCCGTTGATCTGCGAGACGGAGTCGCTCACCCGGTTCACGTCCACGATACCGTACTTGTCGGTGTCGTCGCGGGCCACTTCCTCCACGCCGAGGACGCTGGCGTTGTACTGCTCGAAGACCCTGGTCATCTGCGTGAGGCAGTGATCGCCGTCGCCGTCGATGAGGTCGTCGGCCAGGATGACCGCAAAGGGCTCGTCGCCGACCACCGGCCGCGCGCAGGCCACCGCATGGCCCAAGCCGAGGGGTTCGGCCTGGCGCAGGTAGATGCATTCCACATTGTCGGGGATGATGCCGCGCACCATCTCGAGCAGCTTGTGCTTGCCCTTGGCCTCGAGGCGCTGCTCGAGCTCGTAGGCCTTGTCGAAATGATCGGGAATCGACCGCTTGTTGCGGCCGTTGACGAAGATCATCTGGGTCATGCCCGCCGCGATGGCCTCCTCGACCGCATATTGGATCAGGGGCTTGTCGACAATCGGGAGCATTTCCTTCGGATTGGCCTTGGTGGCCGGAAGGAACCGCGTACCCAAACCTGCTACCGGAAACACGGCCTTGCGAATCTTTCTGTCCTTCATGTCTTAGGCTACCTTCCTGCGACTCTCGTGCTTCGACGGGAAATACGATTGTTCAACTCAGCGGCTCGCCCACACGCGGGACGTCCACCCCGCGATCCCGAATTATTGTGAGCATTGAATCGGACGTGCCGCCACTCACATCGCACGCTCGGCCCACACGCCAGCCGCTCGGATGCGGCCCGGACGGGGGAGCGATGCGTCTAGAAGCTTAACCCCAGTATAGACGCCCGCCTCCCCGCGTACATGCGGGTAAACCGCACCCATCGCGCCCCGACATAGCGGGTGGAGCAGCGGCTCAGCCGCGCTCGCCCCGGCCGATCGCAAAGTAGGTAAAGCCCTGTTTTTTCATCGTCTGCGGGTCGTAGAGGTTGCGGCCGTCGAAGATCACCGGCGCGCTGAGGCTGGCCTTGATCCCGTCAAAGTCCGGGCTGCGGAACTCCTTCCACTCCGTGAGGATGAGCAGGGCATCCGCCCCCGCCAAGGCCTCTTCCGGCGACGCGCACAGCTCCAGGTCTTCACGCTCCCCGTAGATGCGGCGCGCCTCCTCCATGGCCTTCGGATCGTAGGCCTTGACGCGCCCGCCCTCCTTCCAGATCCCCTCCATGATCACGCGGCTGGGTGCCTCGCGCATGTCGTCGGTATTCGGCTTGAAGGCCAGCCCCCACACGGCGAAGGTCCGCCCGCTCAGGTCGTCGCCGAAGTGGCGAAGGACCTTGTTCAGAAGCACGCTCTTCTGCCGGTCGTTGACCGCCTCGACGGCCTGCAGCAGGGTGGCGTCGTAGTCGACTGTCCGCGCGGTGCGCTCCAGGGCCTGCACGTCCTTGGGAAAGCAGGAGCCGCCATAGCCCGCACCGGGATAGATAAAATGGAAGCCGATGCGCGGGTCCGAGCCGATGCCGCGGCGCACCGCCTCGATGTCCGCCCCCAGCCGCTCGGCCAGGTTGGCGATCTCGTTCATGAAGCTGATCTTGGTCGCCAGCATGGCGTTGGCGGCGTACTTGGTCAGCTCCGCCGAACGAATGTCCATCTCCACCAGCCGGTCGTTCATCCGGTTGAAGGGCGAGTAGAGCTCGCGCATCGCCTCCACCGCGTCGTGGTTGTCGGTGCCCACGACAATGCGGTCGGGCTTCATGAAGTCCTGGATGGCCGCCCCTTCCTTCAGGAACTCGGGGTTGGACACCACGTCGAAGCGCAGATTCGCCCCCCGCTCCTCGAGGGTGCGGCTCACCCGGTCACGCACCTTGTCGGCCGTCCCCACGGGGACTGTCGATTTATCCACGATGATGCGATAGCCCTCCATGTGCCGGCCGATGGACTCCGCCACGGCAAGCACGTACTGGAGATCCGCCGAACCGTCCTCGTCGGGAGGCGTTCCCACGGCGATGAACTGGACCAGCCCGTGCGCCACCCCCTTGTCAGTGTCGGTCGTGAACGTCAAGCGCCCCGCCTTGGCGTTGCGGCGCACCATCTCGTCCAGCCCGGGCTCGTAGATGGGCACCTGGCCGTTGTTGAGCTTGTCGATCTTGGCGGCATCGACGTCCACGCACATCACGTCGTTGCCGACCTCCGCAAAGCAGGTGCCGGTGACCAGGCCGACGTAGCCCGTCCCGAAGATAGTCAATTTCATTGTGAATTCCCGACAAAAAAGGTTGGGTATGGAAAGCGCGTAACGCTAGTTCTTTGAAGGAATTGTAGATTATCGGTGCGGGATTCCAACTGCGGTGGCGGAACGGCCGAACGTCGCGGCAAGGAGGGCGCCGCCTCAGGCGCCGCTGAGCTTGAGCGGGACCACGTTGCCGGGCCGCTCTTCCGCCCCGTCCTGCAGCTCGGGCACCAGCTTGCGGATACACAGCAGCAGACGCTCGGGTTCGTAGGCCTGGGAGGCGGCCTCGACGTCATGCAATACCGCCTGCATGAAGTCCCAATCGATTTCCCGGGAACGAGCGAGCAGGATCTTCTCATGGCTCGTCGCCGCCAGGCTCTCCTGCTCGTGAAACAGCTCCTCGTAGAGCTTCTCCCCAGGGCGCAGGCCCGTATACACGATATCGATGTCCTTGCCCGGCACCTTGCCGGAGAGGCGGATGAGCTGCTCCGCCAGATAGCCGATGCGCACCGGTTGGCCCATGTCCAACACGAAGATCTCCCCGCCCCGCCCCATCACGGCCGACTGGGTGATGAGCTGGCAGGCCTCCGGGATGGTCATGAAGTAGCGGGTGATCTCCCGGTGCGTGACCGTGACCGGCCCGCCCGCCTCGATCTGCTTCTTGAACAGCGGGATCACGCTGCCGGCCGAACCAAGGACGTTCCCGAAGCGCACCGTAATGAAGCGCGTGCGGGAGTGGAGGTTCAGGTTCTGGCAGAAGATCTCCGCCACCCGTTTGGTCGCCCCCATGACGTTGGTGGGGTTCACCGCCTTGTCCGTCGAGATCAGCACGAAGCTCTCGCACCCGTGCCGGTCCGCCGCGGCCGCAAGCACCTTCGTCCCCAGCACGTTGTTTCGCGCCGCCTCGCGGACCTGCTCCTGCAGCAGGGGCACGTGCTTGTAGGCGGCGGCGTGGAAGACCACGTCCGGTCGAAACTCGCCCAGGACATGGTCCACCGCCGCGGCGTCGGCCACGTCCCCGAGGCGCGCATACATGGGCAGCTCCGGGAATTCCCGGCGCAGCTCCATCTCGATGGCGTAGAGGTTGTATTCACTGCGCTCGAAGACCACCAGCGCCTTGGGGCCGAGCTGGGCGAGCTGCCGACAGAGCTCGGCGCCGATGGAGCCGCCCCCGCCGCTGACCAGGATCACCTTCCCGGTCAGCCCCTTGTTGATCGCCTGCCAGTCCAGGGACACCGGCTCCCTGCCAAGCAGGTCATCCAGCGACACTTCCCGCAATTCGCGCGCGGAGAGTTGGCCCGCCACCATATCCTCGAGCGGCGGTACCGTCCGGAAGGGAAGCCCCGTCTGCTCGCAGACCTCCACCACCCGGCGCATCTGTGCGCTGGAGGCCGAGGGCATGGCGATCACCACCATATCCACGTCCCGCCGGGCGGCGACCGTCGGCAGGTCCGCGATCGTGCCGAGCACGGGCACCCCGTGCACCTTCGCCCCGCGCAGCCGCTCGTGGTCGTCCAGAAAGCCGATGGGAAGGTATTCGGCATCGCGCAGCATGTCCCGCACCAGCATCTCGCCGGCGCGCCCGGCGCCGAGCACGAGCACACGCTTTGAAGGGGAATCCCGCAGCACCCCCAGGCGTTGGTCCTTCCACAGGCGGTACATCAGCCGCGGCGCGCCGAGCAAAAATGCCAGGAAAATCGGGTACATGACGAGGACGCTGCGCGGCACGCCCTCGAGGCGGCTGTGGATGAACAGCGCCGCGCCGATGGCCAGCACACCAATGATGCAGCCACGAATGATGTTCCACAGATCCCGCACGCTCGCGAAACGCCAGAGCCCGCGATACAGGCCGCTCCACCAGAGAACGAGGCTCTGGACCGCAAGCACCATGACGAGGAATTTGGTGAAATGGGGCCAGTCGATAGCGGGCAGGCGAAAATCGTAGCGGACCAGCAAAGCGAGCGACCACGCCACCCCGACCATCACCATATCGTGGCCGAACACCGCGATCCTGCGCAGGCTGGTCTTCATGCTTTGCGGATAACCCCACTGACCGGCATCTTGACGTGCCCAGGGAACTGTGCTCCCGGAGCACGACAAGTATAACCAGCGAGGCAGTCTGGGTACAGGGAGGGGTTCACTGCTTGGCGGTCGAGGCGCGCGGCACTGGCGAGCGCGGGGCGCGGCGGTCCACCCAATTCATGAGCCCGATATAGAGGGCGGCCACCACGAGCGCGATGCTCCACTGCCCCGCCGGGCCGACATGCACCGCCAGGATCGCCGCGGCCGCACACAGCGCCATCAGGGCATACTCCCACAGCAGCGTCCGCCGGTGCCCCCAGCCCATCCGCACCAGACGCTGGTAGTAGTGCGTGCGGTGCGCCTCCCAGACCCGCTCTCCGCGCAGCAGACGCCGCACCAGGGTCACGGTGGCGTCTACCACGAAGGGAGAAAACACCAGCACAGCCACCCAGAAGGGAAAGACGCCGAGCTTGCTCCCCCAAAGCGCGAACGCCGCCGCCAGGAACCCGAGGACGGAGGATCCCACATCCCCCATGAAGATCCGGGCGGGCGGGAAATTGAAGAGCAGAAATCCGGCGACCGCAGCCACGAGCACCAGATTCCAGAACATGAACTCCGTCTCGCCTGACAGGCCGCCGAGCACCGCGAAGGTCCCGAAGCCCGCCACCGCCATCCCCCCCGCAAAGCCGTCCATCCCGTCCATGAAGTTATACAGGTTCAGCATCCAGACGATGAAGAGGATGGAAAACGTGCTGCCGACAAAGAGCGGCCATTCGAGCGAGAGTCCGGGAAGAGGAATCGTCGCAAGGGTCAGTCCGCCAGCGAGCGGCAGCCCCGCCGCCAGCAGATGCGCCCCGAGCCGGTAAAGCGGGGGAACGCCCCGCAGGTCGTCGATCAGTGAAACGGTCGCGATCGCCAGCACGCCGACCGCCACCCATGGCATCGGACCGCCACCCTTCCCGCTCCAGCTCCCAATCGCGAACGCTGCCGCCACGGCAAGGAAGATCGCCACCCCCCCGCTCCGGGGCGTCGGCTGCTCGTGGAGGGAACGTTCATTGGGCTCATCGAGGATGTGAAGTCGAGACGCCGGGTCGCAGAAACGCCAGGTCAGAAAGGCGGACAGCATAAAGGAAAGAACGAAGGTCAGGATGGACATCGACACGGGAGCGAAGCCGAAACAGAAGAGGAGAGGATATCACGCCCGGGCGTTTCGGCCCTCCTTCAGATACCACTCGACCGTCTGTGCAATGCCTTCATCCACCGACTGCGGCGGCGTCCACCCCAGCTGCTTCCGGGTCTCGCTGATATCCACCTGAAGCGATCCGCCCAGCCGGTCAAACACCTCTCCTTTTCCGAGCAGACGCGCCGCCGAAGACAAGAGCTTGGGCGGCATGCGGAACAGGCGAGGCTCCCGTCCCATGGCCTGCGCAATGCGCCGAATCAGCTCCGGGGTCGAGAGGTCCTCGCCGTCCGAGACCAAGAAGGTCTTTCCGGCGGCTGCGGGAGCCTCAATGCAATGCACCAACAGATCGACGAGGTTGTCCAGTGATATCAGGCTGCGGCGGTTATCAATACCTCCGAGTGGCAGCGGCCACCCACGTTCGACCAGCCGCACGAGGCGAAGGAAATTCGCCCGCACTCCCGGGCCGTAGACCAGCGGTGGCCTGACGGTGATGGCCTCGAAAGTCGTCTCGGCCGCGAGGCGGCCGAGTGCCTGTTCCGCCTCCCATTCGAGATCGCGTATGCGTCCGGCGGCGCGGTGCATCGGAGATCAGCCAAGGCGTTTTCGCGTTTCGCTGATGTCCACGTGGAGGGATCCGCCCAAGCGGTCGAACACGTCCCCCTTCCCGACCAGACGCGCAGCTGCGGACAACAGCGTCGGGGGCACGTTGATCAGGCGCGGCCGACGGCCCATTGCGTGCGCGATTTGCCGAACCAGTTCCGGCATTGATAGATCGTCACCATCGGACACGAAGAAGGTCCCTCCGGCCGCCGCGGGCGCCGTCGCACAGTGAATCAGCAGATCGACCAAATTATCCAGCGAAACCAGGCTCCGGCGATTGTCGATCGATCCAAACGGAAGCGGCACGCCGCGGTCCACAGCCCGAAGCAGCCGCAGGAAGTTTGCCTTGACGCCTGGGCCATACACCAGCGGGGGACGCACGATGACCGTCTCCAGGTGCATTTGCTCCGCGATCCGCGCCAGAGCCTGTTCGGCCTCCCACTTCGACATAGCATAGGCATCTTCGGGCGCGGCCGGATCCGATTCTCCGAAGGGGGCGCCAGGCCACGTAGTACGCTCCCCGTTCACCTTGACCGAACTGACGAATACGAATCGTCGCACCCCTGCAGCGGCTGCCTGCACGGCGAGTGTCTCCGTCGCAGCCACGTTAACGTGCCTGAACTCGGACATTGGCTGGGCGGTACGCTCCTTTACTACATGCACCCTAGCTGCAAGGTGAACCACCGTAGTCACCCCGGCAAGCGCAGCGCTCCAGTCGGTTTCAGCGCCTCCATCTTCGACTACTCGGTCCGTGACGGGCGAGCGGCGTCTGGAAACTCCCCGACAGGGCATGCCAATATCCCTAAGCCGGTGGCGTAGCGACCGCCCCACGAATCCGGTAACTCCCGTAACCAGAATTCCGTTCAGCACGGCAACTCCCTGTATACGCTCAGCGTGTCTTGCACCACTGACTCGAGCGAAAACTCCGCCTCGGCAATGTAGCGCCCGCGAGAGCCCATACGCTGCCGCAGTTCCGGCTCGCTGAGGAGACGGCCGATGGCCTCTACGAGGGCAGCGACGCTCCTGGGTGGCACGAGAAATCCGTTATCCCCATCCCGGACAATCTCGCGACATCCCGGCCAGTCCGTGGTAACGATGGGTTTCCCCGATGCAGCGGCCTCGATTAGGCTCTTCGGGACGCCTTCCCCGTAATACGAGGGCAGGCAAACCACGTGGCTTCTGGAAAAGACAAGCGGCATATCAGCGCAATGCCCCCACCATTCCACCTCACCGGACGCGGCCCACTCCTCAACCTGTTCGCGCCGGATGGAATCCGGGCTGTCCTCATCGACATCTCCCACCAAAACAAAGCGTGCCTGAGCCCCGGTATTGTTGAGAAGCCGGGCGGCCGCAACGAATTCGCCAACCCCTTTCGACCACAACAAGCGGGCCGCAAGCGCAACAATTGGGATGCCAGGCTGTTCGGCCCGAGGAGAAAACTCTTCAAGATCGACGCCAGCGCCCCGGATGAGACGCACATTCTCAGGACGCACCAAGTTCGCCCGCAGCAAGACTTTCCGATCTTCAGGATTCTGCAAAATAAGCCGTCGTTTCGTCCCCCCGAGAGTAAGGCGCAATGCAACGCCGATCACGGCCCTCATTGCCCTTGCCTTGAGGCAGTGCGAACTGTAAATGTGCCCGAGCCCCCCCAGTGCATTCACAACGCTTGCTCCGCTGAAAAACGCGGCGATGGAGCCATACAGAACCGGTTTCATGGCCACATGATGCACAATATCCGGCCTTTCCCGGCGATAGAGACGAATGAGCCTCCAGATCTCCCTCAGTTCACCAAAGGCGGACCGGCTGCGCCGATTCAAAGTAGATTCGATCAGGCGCACGCCCGCCGCGCGTATCGTCGGGCCATGCGCAGCGACTCTGGTCAACACGCTAACCTCGAAGCCGGCACGTTGTGCAGCCGCTGCGAGCCCCAACCGGTGCGAGCAGAAATACCAGTCTTCAGTCACAACGAAAAGAAGCTTTTTGCGCGCCACCGAAACTTGATCTTCGATCATCCGCTCACTTTACCGCTACCGCAAAGAAACCGCTCGGCGCGCTACTTCTCCCGCCCCACCGGAGCCGCCCGAGAAAATGGTTGAATATTCGAAGCAAGAAAAAAACAGGCATGGGAGAAAAGCTTGTTGTGACAAGGTCGGAGAGAACTTGCACACGATTTCCCTGCGCAGTCACCCGCGTTTTCGAAAACCGGTCAAGCAATTGTTCTAACGCGGTCGACGTTGGCCTCCAAAAATCATATGGGTCTGCATGCTGGTGGTACATGAAGGGCACGGAGACAATCAGGGTACCTCCGACGCTCAACACTCGATAGGCTTCCTCGATCAATTTCTCTGGAGTTCGCACATGCTCCATGACCTCCAATGCGACCACACAATCGTAAGTCTCTGCCCTGAATGGAAGCGCAGCCGCATCCCCGACAACGTTAATCGCACCACCACGCACTACGTCAAGCGTCGTATACAATTCGACCTTCGGGAAAAGATGCCGGTATGGATCGTGACCTGCCCCCACGACCAGGACGCGCTTCATCATGTCTCCGGCAAAGCCCTTGATATCATTTTCGACCAATACTCTGCGCGCGGTCGGGAACAACCGCCTGTATATCCGCCGTGGGTTCATCGTAGCCAAATCAGTGCCCCCGAGTCTCCGCAGCCGCTCGCAGCCAGGAATAGTACTGCGGAGCCCATTTCTTCAAGTCGTAGCGCGCGGCGACCAGCGCACGGCCCGTTCGTCGCAAGAGACGGCGTTCTTCTGTATTCTCGAATAACGAGCAAAGTGCGGCGTACCATTCGTCTTCTGTCGTCGCCATATACCCTCCCCCATTTCCGACGATGTCTACGTTCACTCCGACGGGGGAGGCCACAACCGGTTTTCCACTAGCCATATACTGAATAATCTTCAAACCAGACTTCCCGCGCTCCAGCGGTTCGTCCGGAATCGGCATGATCCCTACATCGAATCGGGCAATCATGTCCGCCTCGGATGCTTCTGACCAGGGAAGGCGCCGCATAGAGATACCCGGAATGACAAAATCCTCTCGAGCCCCCACAACGCAAAGCTCCACGTTTCTTCCGCGAGCAAAACGCCTAAGCGCCCCTTGCACCTCCCGCAAATATTTCTGTGTATTCGGCGTTCCAATCCAGCCAATCACGAAAGGCCCGCCCCGGAACTCTCCCGCACCCTCATACTTTTCCGCTTCTACAACCGTCGGCAATAGCTCGACCCATCGACTCACCTTCCGTGCATACTCCGCGATGTATGGGTTGCCTGCGGTGACGAGGGCCGCCCCTGACATCAGGAGCTCGAACTTGCCGCCCAACCGCTCTCGCACGAGAGACGAACGGTGTTCTGTATATATATGGAAAAGAGCGTCGTCAAGATCGAGTGTGTATGCCCGCACGCGCCGAAGAAGCCACTCTTCGAGACCTGCTGGAAGAAATGGGATAAGCTCCTTTTCAATGACGACGACATCAAAATCTCCCGCCCGATAGAGCACATGGATACGCCTCAAAAACGCGCTCACCAGCCTACGTGCAGGGACCTTCCCAAGGGCATACTTCTTTCTCAAATATTCATTAGAAAACAGAGGCGAAACGACACACTCGGCGCCGAAGCTTTGGAAATACGGGAGGTACTGCAACGTGCGATACCGGCTACTCGCCCCCAGGCTCTCATACTTGGAGAGGAAAAGAATTCGCATCCTTATTGCCTTTCCGAAACCGGGGGAGAGGAGTCCTGCACTGTCACTTACGTGCGCTGCTTTCGAAGCGAAAGTACTTCGGGAATGTGCCGAAACAATAACCGATATCCCTCTACCGTATCCCGCACGGCGTTCCAGTCCCTCTTCCCAGCACAGAAACCGACTCTACTGAGTGGTTCGACGACAAGCGTAAACCCGAAAACGAGCCAACCCTGCCACGCGGGAAAGTGCTTGAATCCGTACAACAGTCGGCTGCGGAGAGAATAAAACAGCCGCGATGCCTTCACTTGCCGCGAACACCCCCCGCCCGCGTGAAATATTTTCGCCTCGGCCACGTAAAGGCAACTCCACCCCGCCTGGTACGCGCGCAAGGAAAGATCCAAGTCTTCAAGGTATACGAAAAACCGCTCATCAAAACCGCCCAACTGCATGAACACACTACGGCGAATGAGATAGAACGCTCCTATCACATGGTCGACGATCGCGGTTTCGTTATGCTTCCACTCCTTCATATGAACGCCAAATTTTTTGAAGGGGGCTAGCCTGTCGAGCCCCAGGGATCCTGCCGCGAAGTGCGTTACCCCGGGGAAGCGTGCACATGTCCGCGCCACATCGCCATCATCGTTTAGCGACTGTAGCCCGACTATCCCAACCTTTTCATTCCCGCGTTCGCTGAACGCGGCCAATGCCGTGGAAATCGAGTCTTCATACAAGCGCGTATCCGGGTTCAAAAAAAGGATGTACGATGACGCACACAAGCGGGCGCCAGCATTGCAGGCTGCCGCAAACCCCCTGTTCCGGTCATTTCTGATAACACGGACCTGAAGCCCGTGACCCGTCTCAATGCCGTCCATAGAACAATCTGTGGAACCGTTATCTACAATAGCGACGCATCCGACTCGTTCGCCGCCATATTGCTTAATGGATGCGAGGCATTCGGACAGCTGCCGCCCGGAATTCCAGTTGACGATAACTATGTCGACGGCCATAAGCGAAGATGAAACGCGTTGATCGCCGCGACCGGAAGAAAGATGGTCCATAGATAATCGAACTTAAGAAGATAGGGGTTCGTAGCGTTTACGACCAAAAAGCCCGCCAAACCTGCCAGTAGAGGCACTAAGAATGGCCTCGGAAAGCTCACTCCTACGAGCCACTGATACCCGGGTAAAATACCCACCCTGTTGCCACTGCGTAGACGGTCACGCCCACCAATCCAATCTTGAGCAACAGCGCGCCGTAGAAGAGTTCATAGCTCCAAGGCATCGTTTCACTGCGGGTTATGGAATGGAGCGTCGCCCCGAGGCCGTGGCCGAGTAGCGGGCGCTCCTTCCATGCGTCGACCATTGCACCCCACTGCTGAAGTCTCAGGTTTGCCGACTGTTCGCCGTGCCCACCGAACGCTGAAAGGAAATGGTGGTACACGGCCGTAAGAGAAATATCGATGACGCTCAATGCAATTGTTCCTAGCACAACCGTACCGAGCGCCAGCATTGCGATCCGCCGCCACGGCAATCGCCCTCTCACTAGAAAGTAGAGACTGAGGACGATTAACGGCGTCATCGCTGAGAGGAGCCAGAAAGCCCTCCGTCCGGACGCCAGACAGACGAGGAGAACCAGTAACCACGCACACCAGACCCCCACCCTGTGTTTCCACAAGGCCGAACGCCTCAGATACATAACATGTGCAGTAAGGAACGGGAGACCGTAGATGACTGTCGCCATGTTGTACGATGTCACCTCGATATATCCTCTGTATACTCCCACAGCGGCGCCTTAAAACGCGAACCATTGCGTCACCGATGCCTGCTGTCCGAGCAAAGCACCGCCGACGACCGACAACAGCATCAGCGCGGCCGCACAGATCCGAAACACCAATACCCTCGTGAGGGACATGAAAAAAACCGGTGTCGCCAGCCCGATGAAGAGCATGTACAGGGCAGGCCAGAGTATGTAGACGGTGGAAACGCGGAGTGCGCCGGGGGCGCCATGCATGAGCCCCCACAAGATAAAGAACACCCCGGAAGCACTCGTCATCAGCCAAACGACCAACGGCGCGCGTTCGAGCTTCCAATGCGTGGATGCGAGTCCCACACCGATGATGACGAGCACGGCCAGCACTGCCCCGCGCTGCAGCTGATATATGGTGGGAAGTACGAGCATTAGAAAGAAACACAGGAACAGCGCCCCATAGAGTTTTTTGAGGCCGCGTTCGGCGACCGCCCCGTAAGCCACGGGGTGGTGTATTCCGTCGTTGTCACTCGCAACAGGGCGGCTCACGCGCCGATGCTCCGCCCTTCGCGCGGCGTGGCCGGGAAGGCAATTCCCGACTGGTGTAAAATCGTTTTCATTTCTTCCGAGAGACGCTCTCGCTATACTCCTCAGGAATCACGACTGTGCCGTCTCGACGAGCACATGCGTCGAGGAAGCGTCGCACTGTCCCGCCCCCTTGTCCAAGTGCTCCACAAGGAACGCCTGCGGAGCCTTGACAGAGCTCCCAGGAGGCACTGTCTTGATTTGCGACCAGCATAATGGGGCTACGAGTCGGGATAATTCGAAAAGCTTACCCGGAATCTGGGCGCGGGTTACGGTGGAAAGCAGTAGTCCATCCGCCTCCATCAACAGCCGGAGGACCTCGTCGCGGGCGAGCCATCCTTTGCAGCAAATCGCCCATCCATATTCGCGGAGGCGCTCAGCAAACGCACGCACCTCGCTGCTTTCACGTTCCGATAGCGCCCCGGCCAGCACAACGGTGCCGTGAATCAACGACCCCGCGACCCCGTGAAGCAGAGGCTCGAGCAGCGTTGCGGGGAACGCCCAGGATCGGAGCCGGAAAACCTCCCTGCATGCACGAGCAGCAAACCGTCGGTTCGGTTGCGGCGCGTCGACACTTGCCTCGTGAAATAATTCTTCGGGTATCCATTCGTCAAGACCGAGACCTTGTTCGAATACGACGGATATCGTCTGCATAGGAGCCTTTTCCACATGCTTGAAGTCACGATCACCCCCGCCGAGCTGTTCGGACCCGCTCCTCGAATCGCCCTTCGACATACCGGCGAAGCCTCGAACGCCGTAGAACCGGCCGCAGTGGTTCGTCGAGCCATCCGTCCCGCATATCGACGATGTGCCGAAGCTCGAGCCGCTGTGCAGCGCGCGCGCCCCCAGATGGGCCGACTCCGGCGGATTGGACGATAATATGAACTCCGCCCCCGAAGCGTGCGCGAGTACGTCCGCACTTTTGGAGGCTGCCCGCGCCAACACGATGCCTGGATCTGGATAGAGTACGAGGTATGCTAATGCACGTCGGAGCCGATTGGGCTTGCGAACCGACGACTGTCCCTCACTTGCATTTCCTCGATAAAGGCCCAGAGGGTCGCGCACACTGACCTCCACACCCCAAGGCTTCTCCACGACGACCGAACGTGCGTCGGCCCGTACTAAAACGACGTAAAAACCCGACTCGGACAGCCACCGGATGAAGCGTTCGATCCGGAGGTTTCCGATGTTTTCCGGCCGCCCCCAGAAGGGAGCGAACACGACCGCCTTACGCATCACGCGCCCTCACGCCGCCGCCTTTCTGCAAAGGAACACCTTTTCGCCCCTTAGCAGCGAATACTTCACGACGTCGCCTCCGAAAGCGGTATATTCCGTATCGATTGAAAATCCGGCCCGCGCGATACGCTCCCGCAGGTCCCTACCGTAATACCGGACATGGTCACTCTGTCCGTAATGTGCCTCTCGCAATTCATCGGTGGCGACGCCATCTTCTTCATACGTGCGATCCCAGCCCTCGATAATCGGCACCATCACGATTAACAGACCACCGCATCGCAGCACGCGGAACATCTCCGAGAGCGCCAACCGGTCGTCGACATGTTCCAGCACATGAGAACACAGGATCACATCCCAACTTTCATTCGGCGCATCCAGCGCTTCGATGTTCATCACCCGGTCCGCTCGCCCGGGGATGAGATCCGCCGTAACGTAGCGTCTCGCCTTAGGCTGGATAAAGCGCACAAACGCCGCTTCCGGCGCGAAATGCAATACTTCCCTTCCCGTAAAGAGTTCGCGCTCATCCGCTGCGAGCGCAAGTAAGCGATGACGCTCAAGGCCCCCACAGGCGGGACATTGCGCGCCATAACGTGGCGGGTTCCCGACCGCATAAAACGGCCCTGCGTAGCCACAGCATGCGCAATATTTGTCCGGCGAGCCTTGCATGATCTTCGCCGCAACAGACGCGGCATATCGCAATCTTTTCAATACAACCCGGATCACTCAATCACCTCAGTCGCCATCAGGGCGTGGTATTCTCTTGCCAAAGCTTTGGCCTGAATGCGCGAGTCGTACACCTCGGAAACGCGTTTTCGACCGGATTCCGCAATGCGCAGCCATTGGTCAGGGGCACGAATCAGCCGACGCAGGATATCCGCCAATGCCTCTGCGTCACGTTCCGGCGCCAGCATGTCGTGCAACCCCTCCCCCATCACTTCGGGAATGTCGCAATGTCTAGTGCTCACTACCGGCATTCCCGTCGCCAGCATTTCGATGATGCTCACCGGCGCTCCCCCTTCGGTATCCCCGTTCGAAGCGGTAATACTCGGCTGCAGGAAGATATGGTGCGTATACGACTCGCGGAGCATCGCCTGATACGTCTGGAAGCCAAGAAGCCTGGTGTACCCTTCCATTTCATATCTATTAACAGCATCCAGAATCCGTGTCTTCTCGAGCCGGCTCTCCGAGTCGCTTCCGGCATCTCCGATAATGGTAAGTTGGATCGGGAACTCTTTCCTTAGCCGTCCAATCGCCTCGATTCCGTATGGTATCCCCTTCTTCTCCCGGAATGACGCCGCCACCAAGATTCGCAGGGGGTCGCCGGAGCGCCACTCTCGCGGGGCGTAGTGCAGATCCTCCAGCGGAATCCCCAGATGATGTACCCGCACCTTCTCTTCCGGGCATCCGAGTTCCACGATGCACTGGGCCATGTGCGACCCTTCACAGAGAAAAAGATCAGCTTCGCTGAACAACCGGCGATAACGTTTCCGCCAAACGGGATGCTCTTTCGGAAGCCTGTTTACGTCCAGGCCATAGAACGTGACGACATGCTTTGCCTTAAGCTTTCGCACTCCTCCAAGGTTCGCCCACGCCGTGTTCCCGAAGTGGGAGTGAACAATGGACGCACCGACTTTGTTCCCGACCCGCACCAAGTGCTCAAGATGCTTTCGCATCCTAAGCTTGCGCATTCCTTTGTCGAGCACTCGACGCCACCCTGCTTCTTCCGACAACGAGTGGAGGTGTGGGAGACTAAATTGTTCCAGATTTTCCGTCCGTTCGCATACCACATGCGATCCGACTCCCAGGCGGCCCAACTGCGCCACCTGGTTATACATCCATGTTTGCGTCTGGGGAAGCCAGATCGGCGTCGCATGCAAAACGGTCGTCTCGGCAGTCATGACGCTAGGATTTCCCGCCTTTCAACAACGCGCCGCCACCACAGAGACACCGAGATGAGGCGCCATAGCGTAGTCGGCGCCCTCGACGCGAGATTCTCGTAAGCCTCCATCAGCTTATGTCCACGTACATACGGACAGTCAATCCCCTTTAGGTTGCGCTCGACAACACGGCGGCTCGCAACCAACCATTCTGTCCACGGAAAGGGAAACCCCATCTTGTTTCGTCGCCACACAACATCGCGCGGCAAAATATCGTCAACCGCCATCCGCAGGAGATGTTTATGCCATCCATCAACAATGAGGTACTCCGGCGGGAGTTGCATGCAATACTCAACGACCCGGAAGTCGAGGAAGGGGGCGCGCGCCTCAATCGGGATCCCGTAGTTCGCCTTGGCTCCGGAGCGAAGCCAGTAATTCATCTTGCGATATGTCATGTTGGCGCGCACGCGCGTCGAAAACGACTTATCGGATGCGGGACTCACTATGCCTTTCGATGCGCTTGCGACATCCTCGGAAACAACCTTGGCAAGCAATGCCCCCTCGCCGCTTCGTTTCTTCGCGTAGAGGATTCGTGCCCCCTCGCTCAGCAACAGATCGGCAAGCAAGCGCTTCACTGCTCGCCACGCAGAAAGCTCCGTATTGCGATAAAGCTCCTGAAGAAACCTACTCATCTCACCGCGCGCCAAAAGGTGTCGCAGAAACGGTGCCAGGTAATCGGATGCATAGCCGGCCAGCAACTCATCTCCCGCAGATCCGGAAATCACTACATGGGCCCCTTCCGCCTTGAGGGTGCGGCGCAACTGCTGGTTGGCGTGTAGGTTCGGTGCGTGAAATGGCTCCTCCTGCTCCCATACGAAGCGATCCGCGTCCTCCCAAAAACTCATCTTGGTCGGCCGCAATACTCTGTGTTCGATATGGTTTGGGTAACGCGCCGCCACTTGGCGTGCATAGCCAGTCTCACTTGCGCCCGGTGTGTCGAAGTCAATGGTATAGGCGCTGAACCTCGCGTCGAGATCCGCGGCCGCGAGCCCGACCAAGGCCGACGAATCCATGCCCCCACTCAATTCGAAGCCGATAGGCACATCCGCGCGCAAGCGTATTCTCAAGGCCTCGACCAATCGCTCCCGCAGTCCGTGCGCTGCTTCACGCTGCGAGAGGTCGGCACGGCGCAGCCGTCCGTGCGGCAGCATCCAATACGCTTGCGGGCGAAACACCCGCTGCGGGGCGACCCACGCAAGGTGCCCGGGTGGGAAGTCCTCAACGTCTGCCCATAGCGTCCCGCGCTGGTCACGCCGATTAAAAAAAATAAAATCGGCGACGGCACGAGTATCGATGCAGTCATTAGACACGACGCCCGCGGCGATCAGCGCCTTGATTTCCGATGCCCAGAACACGGTTCCGTTCCTGTCACGCTTGAGATACAGATGCGCCTTGCCCAGGCGATCGCGAGCAAGCAGGGTCGCGCGCTTTCGTCTGTCATACAACGCCACCGCAAAGAAGCCGTTCACGCGCTCGAACACCTCCTCGCCCCAAGCCAGATAGCCGGCAAGCAGCACCTCCGTGTCCGAATCCCCGCGAAACACCATCCCGCGCGCTGCGAGCTCCTCACGCAATTCCACATAGTTGTACACCTCGCCGTTGAAGGTAAGGCATACATTCGAGCAGCTGCTCCACATCGGCTGATGACCGCCGGCGCCCGGGCCTATGATCGAGTATCGTACGTGAGCGAGCGCCGTATGATGCGCCGAAACCTGATGCGTGGGACGAAGCTCTTGCAACTCGCACTTGACGACACGCGGACTGCGAGTCGACGCGTAGGCTTCTCCTGCCTGAGTGGCCCGATTGAAGAAGGCGAAACCTTCGTCGTCGGGGCCACGATGGCGGATGGAGGCCGACATCGCGTGTATAAGCGCTCCGGACTGTGAGGCGTCTAAAACCGAATAGCCCGCTATTCCGCACATGCCGCTCTTTCCCTAGGACCGCGGAATACAAAGCCGAATGTACGGATTACTAGCGATCGTTCTGCTAGCCATAGATAGGCGAAATAGAAGCCGATCGCGAAGATGCCGCAGAGGCCACCCGCGAGTATGCGTCCGAACGACTGAACCAATTCCTGTTCCACATACGAGCAGAGGGACAGTGGGACGAACGCAGCGGCGAGGATGTGGAAGAGCGCCCTCAAGTAAGCGATGGGCGACATTCGCACGAGTAGCCAGCGCAGGCCGAACGACAACGGAAACAGCACGCACGTCGCGGCGATAAGGAATCCTTCCGCCACTCCCGTGATGCCGTAGTGACTTCCAATCCATACGGCAGAACCGTACGTGAGAAAGGCAAGCGCATTGTATGCGAACGCCCAATCGGCCCGCCCTTTCGCCAGCAGCAAGCTTCCGTTCACGTTTCCCAGAGAGAACACGAAGCCCAGCCCGCCCAAGATCGAAACCAGGTCTGCCGCTCGCGCCCACTTATCCCCGAGCAAAAGCAGGACTATCGCATCATTTGAAACGAGCAGCAGCAGGTACACCGGAAAGGAAATAAATGCCGCGGTACGCACCACTTCCAGATAACCCCGACTGAGCCGCGCGTCATCATCCTGCACAAGAGAAAGAAGCGGGAGCGCGATGCGCCCGAAAATCGGGTTTAAAATCGAGAACGGCTTCAGAACCAGTTGAAAGGCGACCGAGTAGACGCCAAGGGCACTGTTGCCCAGAAAACGGCCTACGATCACCTTGTCGACATTCCATCCCGCGAAATTCAAAATCCGCTCCCCCACTTGAAACTTGCCGAAACGAATCGCAGCCCCCAAGCCTCGGAAGTCGACTGCCATTCCCCCGCCCATCGGAAAAATACCGATGAGGGCGGCGATCGCCGCCCTCGCCACGGCATTTCCAACTTGCCCCCCGACAAGCGCCCAGACCCCACCGCCGGCAACCGCGATGCTGACCGCCGCGATCAGCCCGATCGACGATGCCGCGACGTCGACCACGGCTATGTCCCTGAAGCGCAGATGGCGCTGCAGCAAGGCGACGGACGGCTGTGCGACCGCCGCCGCCATGCTCGTCAATCCCAGCCACGGAAGTAGCTCTTCAAGGCGCGGACTTCGATAGTACGCCGCCACCAGCGGGGCGGCCGCAGCGACCACCAGGGTCACGCCGACTCCGGCCACGATACACAGCACCAGGAGTGCGTTGAACAGGCCTTTGGAGAGATCCGTCGTACGTACGACGTAGTTCGATACGCCGAGATCGACCACGAAGTTCGCGAGCGTTACGACCACCATCATCATGGCCATCAAACCGAAGTCGCCGGGAAGCAGCAGCCGCCCCATCACCGCGAGCTGCGTAAACTGGACCACCGCCGTAACCGCCGCCGCGCCTGCGGTCCAGCGCCCGGCCGCACCGGCGGCGCGTCCAAGCGACAGCTGCGGTGCAGCCTTCTTTGCCCACGCCTCCGCGGGGGAGGTGGCCGACGACTCCGTAGTGTTATGCCTCATGGTTGGGGAGGCTGAGTTCCTCGACCGGAGCGGCGGGCCCGTCGGGCTTTCGGACAGCGACCAGATAAAGCCACGTGAATTCCGGACTTGGGAATCTATCGTCCAGCCACGGAACCACCGCATTATTCGCGGCAACAATTCCATCTACCACGAACTTGAGAGGTCCACGGCGAAACCTTTGCAGGAAGTAGGCCATCTCCGCTGCAAAAGTCATCAGAAATCCGGAGACGGGCATGAGGCCAGTCACCTCGAATCCGGCCTTCTCCATCAAATGCTTGATGCCGTACTTCGTGTACCGAAAGAAATCTCGCGGTTCCTCATGAAGATGCCAAAACATTCGGACCGATAGATTGCGTGCCCGCCCGGCTTTAAGACCCTGAATGCCTCACGCAATGCCAGCTCGGGCTCTTCAAGGTGCTCCAACACGGCGGTACACAAAATGCTGTCGAACGAACAGTCAGGTTCAGGGATTTCATAAGCCGTTCCAAAGATATCAACGCTCGACTGGTCGTGAAGAGAGTCGCGATGATCCAATCCGACGTACTCGTCAACGAGGTCCCCCACCAAGAGTTGCTTTCTTTTCGTCCCGCATCCGACATCAAGCAGGCGCCCCTGGAGGCGTCCTTGCGCCGCGCGGACGATTGCCTGCGCACCCCGCTTTATCACCATAAACTGGGGAGCAGACCGCCTCTGCCCGGAAAGATATTTATCAACAGACATACTATTAGGATCGCCTTACGGGGAGAGTCCGCTGCTGAATCACGACAGCCGGGTCGCCCTTCGCAAGTACCCCATCGGGGATCCGTGCGCCGACGCGGACGACACTATTGGGCAATACCCACGAGTTTCGGCCGATCTCCGCGCCCGGCAACACCACGACATGCGACGCAACGCCGGCTCCGTCCTGCAGTTCTACGTAGCCCTGTGCGACACACTGCTCCTCTGGCGCGGCACCTTGACTGTACTTGTATGTGACTGAAGGATCATCGCCCTTATGGTGGAAGGACTCCGATAGAATCACCGCCCCAGGTCCGATTCCGCACTTTTCGCCGATCTTGACCCCGCCATAACCGAGGATAAGCACGCCGTGCGCAATGCGGCTCATGTCACCAATCACGACCCGCCCCCGCACTCCTGCGTTAGGGCGCTCCACGCGTTTTATGCTCCGCCGCTCTTCACTCGGTGGCAACGGCTCACCTGTCTGAATAATCGCGTTCTCCCGCAGCGTCACATCGTCCCCGACCTCGATTTGGTCTAGCCCCGACAGCTGAACGCCTGTTCGGACGACGAAGTTTTCGCCACATCTCCGAAGGCGTCGCCGATAGTAGCGCTGCCGCAGCCGCACCCCCGTTTCGCCGGGCGTATAGACGATGAAGAGCATCCATATGTCCCGCACAACCTGCCTCAGACCAAAAGACGTAAAACCGGCTCCCTTCATCGCTGCGCCAGCTGCTTTTCGAGGTGCTCCGAGATCTGGTCGATGGTGGTAAGTTGATCAATCTCGTCATCACTGATGTCGATCCCATACCTTTCCGTAATCATGAGAAAGACATTGACGACTTCCAATGAGTCGACCCCAAGGTCAGGCAACTCGGCCTTCGGATCGATGTCCATATTCCGCGGTAGTTTCGCAATCTCCCGGACTATTTCAGTAACATCTGTTTTAACTTCACTCATTTCGCGTTCTCCCCTTCTGCTTCGTGGTGTTCGAGTCTTGTCAATATGCAGCTCGCCCAAGAGAGCCCAACGCCGAACCCTGCGAGTAGAAAACGCCGGAATTGGAGCTGCTGAAGGTGTTCCTCCAGCATCAACGGAATGGACGAGGAGACGGTGTTTCCTTGTTGCGCGAGCTTGAGCGGAACACGTTCTGCGGGGATCCCCAAGCGGGAGCTCAGATTTTCGACGA
Source organism: uncultured Gammaproteobacteria bacterium (assembly GCA_963779865.1). Taxonomy (GTDB): domain Bacteria; phylum Pseudomonadota; class Gammaproteobacteria; order CAVZZX01; family CAVZZX01; genus CAVZZX01. Next base: position 904,536 of record CAVZZX010000003.1, read on the forward strand.
TGTAGCGGCTCCCTTGATGGAAAAAATACAAGTCTATGTCGCTGACAGTCAGATCCGTTTTATCGAGCAAGGCGCGGACCTGCTGAGGCACGGCGGTCGCTGAAAAGTTGAATACCGCGCGCCCGTTCATCCGTAACGTTCCGTCTCTTACCTGTAGATGCTCCGCCGCACTCCCACGCGTTGCAAAAGTGAAATTCGAGGGCATCCAAATTCCCCTGTCCGATAAGAGCGTCACTGTTGCAGCATCGCCAAACAGCAGGGATGTGTTTCGGTCGCGCGGGTCCACGACTTTTGAGTAGGGGTCTGAGGTGAACAGAAGCCCCCGCCGAAATCCATTCGCCTCCATGAACGCCTGCGCGATGGACAGCCCATACACGTAGCCTGAACATCCCAGCCCGATATCGAAGCACGCACACGCGTCGCTCGCGCCAATCGCGCCGTGGACGAGCGCCGAGACGTGCGGCAGTCCACCGTTATCCGCGTTTTGGGTACACACCAGAATGCACTCAACCTCTGACACATTGAGCGTAACTTTCCCCTCAAGTGCCGAGAAAGCGGCAATACACATATCCGAAGATGACTCACTGTCCCCTGCACGCGCCGCCGTGAGGACGCCGATCTTTTCATGAACGAAGTCCGGAGTCATTTCAAACTGCCCGCACTTCGCCAAGTTGTCCTCCCTGCCTTCAGGAACATAGGAGGCAATAGCTTCTATAGAGATCATTTCGCCACCGCAGAAAAGTAAATGTGCCCCACCAACTCCTCACCGGACCTTATCGCCGACTTAGTGATTCTGTTATGGAGGTTCGTCAGCACGCGCACTTGAAGCGCCCGCTTGTCCGCGGCCGTAAACTTCCGCATGAATTCTATTTTAGAAAATATCCAGCGCTGCTGCGCGAGTGGAAAATTCGTGTTGTGAAGGTGCTTTGTCAATGCGACGCAGACTTCGATAGGGCTAAACGGCAACTGCATTTTTTGACAAATGGCATCCCCTACGACATCGGCGGCTGCGACAATCCGGTCCTCATCGAAGGCTCGACGATCTTCTACGGGGCGCCTCGTCTCCATCAACCACACGGTCCATTCGCTCCCCTCTTCCCAAAACCGCCCCTCGCAGACCCGCTGAGAAGGCACTTGCCCGTACTCCCCCCTCTGGGTCTCGACAAGGAACATGTCGCACTGAGTCCGCGCGAAACGATGGAATGACATTTCGCCCGAATAGTTGCGAATCTTGCAGTGCTCTTCCACGGCGTCAAATACCGCATTGCAAATATCCGTTCCATGGAGATAGTCACGCGCTCCCTTGTAGTCGAGCGACAGCGGAATCACCTGGCATTCCCTAGACATGATGACCTCCCAGAATTTCCGTCACTGTCGCCGTCACGCGCTGCACCTCTCCCGCTGAGAGTCGCGCAGAAATCGGCAAACTGGCGGTCTGCTGTCCCACTCTGGACGCAACTGGCGCGTCGGTCGTGCGCCATCCGAAGGCACGTTGATAGTAGGGATGCTCAGGAATCGCCAGATAATGCACGCCGACGCCGATGCCGCGTTGCGTCATTTCGTCCAAAAAACGGTCTCGAGAAATGCCGCATCGCACCTCGTCAATCAGGATCGTGTACAGGTGGTAGGCATGGCGTGTATTGTCTTCCGGCACAGCCGGCAAACCAATGGGGAGCTCTGCGAACGCCTCATTGTACTGTGCCCAAATAGCACGGCGGCGCTCCCAATACGCCTCCACCCGCGCCAACTGATGAAGGCCGATGGCCGCCTGAAGATCCATCATGTTGTACTTGAAACCGCACTCCACGACCTGGTAGTGCTTGTAACCTTCGTCCCCAAAGCGCTTCCATGCGTCCTTGCTCATCCCGTGAAGGCCTAGCACCTTGATGCGAGCTGCGTCCTCCTCTTTGCGAGCAAGGACCATACCGCCTTCGCCAGTGACGATGTTCTTCGTCACGTAAAAGCTGAAGCAACCAAAATCGCCGAAAGTTCCCGACTTTCGTCCGTGATATTCTGTTTCGATTGCGTGGGCGCAGTCTTCAATGATCTTAAGGCTGTGTTCTTCCGCTATTGCACAAAGCGCGTCCATGTCGCATGGCCGACCAGCGAAATGCACCGGAAGGATAGCCTTCGTGCGAGAAGTGACTTTGCGCGCCACCTGGGCCGGATCGATATTCATTGTTACCGGGTCGATGTCGGCCAGCACGGGCGTCGCCCCTGCATGGATAATCGCGTTCACGGTGGCGCAAAAGGTGAGCGGCGTCGTAATGACCTCGTCACCATGCCCAACTCCGGCGGCGAGCAGCGCCAAGTGAAGCGCTGCGGTGCAGGAATTGAGCGCAATGGCATTTTCGGTCCCTTTGTAGGATGCGAATTCGCGCTCGAACGCAGCGACCTTCGGTCCTGTGCCGAGCCAACCGCTCTTGAGGCTATCAACAACCTCATCGATTTCCGGCTGCTCGATTGCGGGGGCACCGAAAACAATGAACGACCCGTTTGAGCCCGACTGATTCATATGAATTGAGAGCGCCGTCTGGCTGCTGGGATAGAGTCACGCCACATTCCGGTCTGCAAGAACAAAGCCCTGGATCCGGCCAATCTGTTCGCCACTTGGGCCCGCTTACCCCTGCCCCCCCTAGCGACGATCCGTATACGGAAGATGCTTTCCCTGTTTTGGTTCTCAAGATGCCGCGGATGTGTTTCGAAATCTACGAACAGCTGCATTTACTTACCCTCACCCGTGAATGAACTGCCTCGACGCCCGTCCGGTGACGCGGCGAGCAATCGCGGCATGAACAGCTCATTCGGTCTCCCCTAGCGCATGTACTTCCCGACGAAGCTCTTCGATCTGGCGCTTGATTTCCTCTTGCTCATACAGCTTTCGATTCAAGAATCGCATCGTCGTACGCGCCTTCTCCTCGAGGCCATGAGGAGTGAGAAAATAGGCATAGGCTTTCTTGTTCTTGCTATTCCTGAAATTGCCCGCTTTTACCCAGCCCTTCTCAATGACAGCTCGGAGACAGTAGTTAACCTTGCCGAGGCTAATACCGAGCTCGCGCGCCAAGACCCGTTGGCTTACATCCGGGTCTATCTCCAATATCTTGAGGAGGCGATAGCGAGTCTCGTCATCAAGCATGCGTCCGCTCCCCTCCGTAAGTTCAATAGTTGAACATGAGGAGATATTACACGGATTCGGGAGGGAAACTCAATGTTCGGGCTAGGGATTTGTCCGCCCCTATTCCCCTAAGGATACGTTGCGTATATCGCCGAGCCTTCGAATATTCGCTGCTACTGATAGTGAGTTCCGCGTGTCGCGCACCGGCAACCGGGCCAGGCCGTGGGCGCCCGATTCCGGGCGCGACGAAGAGCGCCGGATCGACGGGATTGACTAGGCCCGATAGTAGTCCCGGTACCAGTCGACGAATTTGGCGACGCCCTCTTCCACCGGCGTTTGCGGGCGGTAGCCCACGTCCCGGATCAGCTCATCCACATCGGCGTAGGTGTCCGGGACATCGCCCGGCTGCAGCGGCAGCAAGTTTCGCTCGGCCTTGCGGCCGAGACATTCCTCAAGCACGTCGATATAGCGAAGCAACTCGACCGGCTCGTTGTTGCCGATGTTGTAGAGCCGATACGGCGCGTAGCTGGTCGCCGAGTCGGGCTCTTCGCCCGACCATTGAGGGTTCGGCTGCGGCCACGTGATCGAGGGTGCGGATGACGCCTTCGACAATGTCGTCGATATAGGTAAAGTCGCGCCGGTGATTCCCGTAATTGAAGACATCGATGGGCTCGCCAGCGAGGATCTTGCGGGTGAACAGGAACAGCGCCATGTCCGGCCGGCCCCAAGGGCCGTACACGGTGAAGAAGCGCAGCCCCGTGGTTGGCAGTTGGTAGAGCGAGCTGTAGGTGTGGGCCATGAGCTCATTCGCCTTCTTGGTGGCCGCATACATGCTCATGGGATGGTCGACATTGTGGTGCACCGAGAACGGCATGGCCTTGTTGGCGCCGTACACCGAGCTGCTGGAGGCATATACCAGATGCTCGACTCCGTGCATGACGGCAGCCCTCGAGAATGTTGCCGAATCCGACCAGATTGGTGTCGATGTAGGCGGCCGGATTCTCGAGCGAATAGCGGACCCCCGCCTGGGCCGCCATATTGACAACGCGCTGCGGCTCATACTCGGAGAACACCCGCATCAGGCCTTCGCGATCGGCGATATCCATGCGCACGTCGGTAAAGTTCGGATCGTCCTTGAAGCGATCCAGCCGGGCCAGCTTGAGATCCGGGTCGTAATAGTCATTGATATTGTCGACGCCGATGACTTCGTCACCGCGCTCGAGCAGGCGGAGGCATAGTGCGGCACCGATAAAACCCGCCGACCCCGTAACCAGAATGCGCATCAATCGCTCCTATGCTTCGCGCTCTATCCGGGCAGCCCGCCCGCCGTAGTTCTCGGCCAGCCATTCCCGGTAGCGGCCGTCCATCACCCGCTCCCACCAGCCGCGATTGTGCAGGTACCAATTCAGTGTCTTGCGCCAGGCCGCTGGCAAAGGTTTCCGCCGGCGCATAGCCCAGCTCTGTCTGGGCCTTGCTCGCATCGATCGCGTAGCGGCGGTCATGCCCGGGCCGATCAGCGACGAAGCGGATCAATTCCTCGCTGCGTGCACCGCGTGCCGGCGGAGCCTTCGGAAACTCACGGGCCAGCTCCGGCCGCTCCGCAAAGGCCTCGTCCATCAGCGAGCACAGCAGGCGCACGATATCGATGTTGCGCCACTCGTTGTTGCCGCCGAGGTTATAGGTCTCGCCGGGCTGGCCCGCTTCGAGCACGAGCTCGATGCCGCGGTTGTGATCGTCGACGTACAGCCAGTCCCTGACGTTTGCCACCATCCCCGTAAACCGGTAGCGGCTCGCCGCGCAGCAGGTTGATGATCATGAGCGGGATCAGCTTCTCGGGAAACTGGAACGGCCCGTAGTTGTTGGAGCAGTTGCTGGTGGTCGTCTGCAGACCGTAGGTGTGCTGATAGGCACGCACCAGGTGGTCGGACGCGGCCTTGCTCGCCGCATAGGGCGAGTTCGGGGCGTAGGCGGTGGCCTCCGTGAACGCCGGGGCGTCGGGTGCCAGCGAGCCGTAGACCTCATCGGTGGAGACGTGGTGAAAACGGTGCTTGCGAACGCCTTCGGGCCCCTCCAGCCACACCTGCCGCGCCGCCTTGAGCAGGGCATGCGTGCCGTTCACATTGGTGTCGATGAAGGCGTCCGGACCGGCGATGGAGCGGTCGACGTGCGTCTCGGCAGCAAAGTGCACGATGGTGTCGAGCCGCTCTTCCTCCAGCAGGGAAGCCACGAGTTGCTCGTCTCGGATGTCGCCGTGGACGAAGCGAAAGCCCCTCGCCTCCGCAACCGGCGCCAGGCTCTCCCGGTTGCCGGCGTAGGTCAGGGCATCCAGCACCACCACCCGATCGTCCGGGATGGCGGCCGAGCCAGTACCTGACGAAGTTCGCGCCGATGAACCCGGCACCGCCGGTGACGAGCAGCTTACGCATGATGCGCACCCGCCCCGTTGTCGGCCGTGGCCAGCTCCTCCAGCATGCCGCGCAGCGCAGCGCGCCAGTGCATACCCTTGCGTCCCAGAAAGCGCCAGGTGTCCGCCTTGTCGAGCACGCTGAACGCCGGCCGTCGAGCGGCCGTGGGAAACTCGTCCGTGCCGATCGGCAGGACCTGCGCCGGACGTGAGAGCAGCCCGAGCCGACGGCCCTCCTCGCCGATGGCGACTGCGAAGTCATACCAGCTCGCCACACCGGCGTCGGTCCAGTGATGAATCCCTCGGGCGTCGGCGGCGAGCAAGGCCCACAGCGCCTCGGCCAAGCCACGCGCCCAGGTGGGTGAGCCCACCTGATCGTCCACGACGCCGATGGAGTCCCGCTCAGCGAGCAGGCGAAGCATGGTCTTCACAAAATTCCCGCCCTGCGCTGAATACAGCCAAGCGGTACGGACGACCAAGGCATCGGGCACCCACTCCAGCACCTTCTGCTCGCCGGCTGCTTTGCTGGCGCCGTAGACACCAAGAGGGTTCGGCCTCGCCGTCGGAGCATAGGGGCGGGACTGCGACCCATCGAAAACGAAGTCCGTGGAGACATAGACCAGCCGCGCACCGCTCGCCGCTGCCGCCTCGGCGAGATGCGCCGCGCCGTGCGCATTGATGGCGTAGGCACGTTCGGGCTCGCTCTCCGCCCGGTCCACGGCGGTATAGGCGGCGGCATCGATGATGTGAGTGGGACCCCGCTCCCTGACGCGGCTCAGCACCGCCTCCCGGTCGGTGAGGTCCAGGTCCTCGCGCGTGAGCCAGAGCGCCTCAATGCCGGGTGGCAGCGTCTGCTGCAATTCGCGGCCAAGCTGCCCGCCGGCCCCCACGACCAGCACCTTCATGGATACACCTCCGCGTCCGCCAGCGCCGATCCCGCTGCATCCTTTTCCGAAAGGATGGGAGATGCCCCGGGTGTCTGCGGCCAGTCGATGGCAAGTTCCGGGTCATCCCAGCGCAGGGTGCGTTCGTGCTCAGGCGAATAGACGTCCGTGCACTTGTAGGCGACGTCGGCGGCCTCGCTGAGCACCAGGAAGCCGTGGGCGAAGCCGGGTGGAACCCAAAGCGCCTGCTTGTTCGCAGCCGACAGCACGGTCCCTACACACTTTCCGAACGTCGGAGAGGAACGACGCAGATCGACGGCGACATCGAAGATCTCTCCAAGGAGCGCGCGCACGAGCTTTCCCTGGGCGTGTTCGATCTGGTAGTGGAGGCCTCTGAGCACCCCCTGCTCCGAATGGCTGTGATTGTCCTGTACGAAGTCCACGTCGAGCCCGGCATCCGCGAACTTGTCCGCGTGCCACGTTTCCATGAAGAAGCCGCGCCCGTCCCCGAACACCTGCGGCTGGACGAGGACGACCTCGGGGATCTCAGTGGGGGTGAACTTCATCCGTACACCGATTCTTTCAGCATGCGCAACAAGTACTTCCCGTAGCCGTTCTTTCGATAGAGCTGCGCCAGGCGCCCCACCTGTTCGGCATCGATATAGCCCATGCGATAGGCGACTTCTTCGGGGCAGCCGATCTTCAGCCCCTGGCGCTGCTCCAGCGTCTCGATGAACTGCGCCGCCTGCAGGAGGGTTTCGTGGGTCCCGGTATCCAGCCAGGCCGTCCCGCGCCCCAGCAGTTCCACGCTCAGCGCATCCTGCGCGAGGTAGGCCGCGTTGACGTCGCTGATCTCCAACTCCCCACGGGGCGAGGGGCGGATCTGTTTGGCAATCTCCACGACGTTCTCATCGTAGAAATACAGCCCGGTGACCGCATAGTTGGACCGAGGCGTCTTCGGCTTTTCCTCGATGCCGACGGCGGCGCCGCTCTCGTCGAACTCGACCACGCCGTAAGCGGTCGGATCCTGAACGTGGTAGCCAAATACGGTGCCGCCCTCGATACGCCGGTTGGCGGTTCTGTACCGCCGCGGCCAGGTCATGGCCATAGAAGATATTGTCCCCGAGCACGAGCGCGCTCGGCTTGCCGTCGATGAAGGACTCGCCGATGAGGAAGGCCTGCGCCAGACCGTCCGGCGAGGGCTGCTCCGCATAGGAAAACGCCATGCCGAGCGCGGAGCCGTCGCCGAGAAGCTGACGGAAGCGCGGTAAATCCTGGGGTGTAGAGATGACCAGCACGTCCCGGATGCCCGCCAGCATGAGCGTGCTGAGCGGGTAATAGATCATCGGCTTGTCGTAGACCGGCATCAGCTGCTTGCTGATGGAGAGCGTGATCGGATACAGGCGGGTGCCCGATCCGCCGGCCAGGATGATGCCTTTGCGCTCCGGAAATTCAGCGGCCATCACACGAACTCATTCATCAAGAGCAACACAGGAAACAAAGGCTTAGGTCGTGGAGAACGGCTCTATCGGCGCATTATGCCGTAGTTCGGGCTGCGATTCAGTTCGTGCGGCCGTATTTGTCCTCGAGCCGGACGATATCGTCCTCCCCCAGGTAGGCGCCGGACTGGACCTCGATGAGCTCCAAGGGAATGGCGCCGGGGTTCTCCAGGCGGTGGGTGGTGCCCAGCGGGATGTAGGTGGACTCGTTCTCGGCCACGAGGTAGGTCTCCTCGCCGCGGGTGACCTTGGCGGTGCCCCGGACCACGACCCAGTGCTCGGCCCGGTGGTGATGCATCTGCAGGGACAGGGCACAGCCGGGCTTCACGGTGATGCACTTGACCTGGTAGCGCTCACCCAGGTTGATGGTCTCGTAGGTGCCCCAAGGACGGTAGACGCAGCGATGATTGCGGCTCTCTTCGCGTCCGTTCGCTTTCAGCCACTCGACGGCGCGCTTGACGTCCTGCGCCCGATCGCGCCGCGCGACCATGACCGCATCGGTGGTTTCGACCACGATCAGGTCGTCCACGCCGATGGCGGCAAGCAGGCGCTTGTCGGCCAGCAGCATGGAGTTGCGCGTGTCGTAGGCGAATACGTCGCCGCGCGTGACGTTGCCCGCCTCGTCCTTGCTGCCGAGTTCCCACAGCGCCGACCAGGCCCCCACGTCGGACCACTGCGCATCGAGCGGCACCACCGCCGCCCGATAGCCGGCCTCCCCGGTGATCTTCTCCATGACGGCGTAGTCGATGGAATCGCTCGGACAGGCCCGGAAGGCCTCCCGATCCACGCGATAGAAGTCCAGGTCGTCCCGGCCCCCGCGCAGCGCCGCTTGGCAGCACTCGAGGATCTCCGGCCGGAAGCGGCCAATCGCCTCCAGCCAGGCCTGGGCGCGCATCATGAACATGCCGCTGTTCCAGAGATAGTCGCCGGAGGAGAGGTACTTCTCCGCGGTCGCGGCATCGGGCTTCTCCACGAAGCGCTCCAGCCGGTGCGCCCCGGAGGCGGCCAGGGCCTTGCCCTTCTGGATGTAGCCGTAGCCGGTCTCGGCGCGCGTGGGCACGATGCCGAAGGTGACGAACTCGCCGGCCTCCGCCAGCTCGGCCCCCCGGCGCACGGCGGTCCGGAAGGCCTTGAGATCGCCGATCGCGTGGTCTGCCGGCATGACCAGCAGGACGGCGTCGGCGTTGGTGGCCTGGGCGGCCACGGCGGCCAGGGTCAGGGCGGGCGCGGTATTGCGCCCTTCGGGCTCGAGCACGATCGAGGACGGCGCGACCTTGACCTCCCGCAACTGCTCGGCGACCAGGAACCGGTGCTCCTCGTTGCAGACGACGATGGGCGCCTCGCCCGCCAGCCCCTCCAGGCGTGACACCGTCGCCTGCAGGAGACTCTGCTCCCCCGTGAGCGGCAGGAGCTGCTTCGGATACAGCTCACGGGAGAGCGGCCAGAGGCGGGTGCCCGAACCGCCGGAGAGAATCACCGGGATAATCAACGCCTGTTACCTGTGCTTGAGCGGTGGGCCGCTATTTGATGTAGCCGAGGCTCTCGAGTTTGAGCAGGATCCGGTGCGCCGCCTCGTCGGCACTGCACTCGCTGGTGTCGATCCGCAGCTCCGGATCCTGCGGCTCTTCGTAGGGATCGTCAATCCCTGTGAAGCCCTTGATCTGCCCGGCGCGCGCCTTCGCGTAGAGCCCCTTGCGGTCGCGTTCCTCGCAGATGTCCAGCGGCGTGGCGACATGGATCTCCAGAAAGCCGCCCGCCGTCCCCACCATTTCGCGCACCTCATCGCGCGTGGCCGTGTACGGGGCGATGGGCGCGCAGATGGCCACGCCGCCGTTCCGGGTGATCTCGCTGGCGACATAGCCGATGCGCAGGATGTTGAGGTCGCGGTGCTCGCGCGAGAAGCCCAGCTCGCTGGAGAGGTGCTTGCGCACCACGTCGCCGTCGAGCAGCGTCACCGAACGCCCGCCGAGCTCCTGGAGCTTGACCATGAGCGCGTTGGCGATGGTCGACTTGCCGGCCCCCGAGAGCCCGGTGAAAAACACCGTAAAGCCCTGCTTGTGCTTCGGCGGGTAGGTCTTGCGCAGCTCTTCGACAATCTCGGGATAGGAGAACCACTCCGGGATATCGCGCCCTTCCTGCAGGCGGCGGCGCAGCTCGGTCCCCGAGATGTTCAGCACCGTCTCGCCTTCGCGCACCTCGTTCACGGGGCGGTACTCGGCCTTCTCCTCGACATAGACCATCGCCTGGAAGGGCACCATCTCGATGCCGATCTCGTCCTGATAGCGCGCCACGAGCTCCTGCGCCGCATAGGGGCCGTAGAAGTCCTCGCCGGCCGCGTTCTTGCCCGGGCCGGCATGGTCCCGGCCCACGATGAAATGCGTGCAGCCGTAGTTCTTGCGGATCAGCGCGTGCCACAGGGCCTCGCGCGGGCCGCCCATGCGCATCGCCAGCGGCAGCAGGCTCAGGGTGGTGGTCTGCTCGGGATAGCGGTGCAGCAGGTGCTCGTAGCAGCGCACCCGGGTGAAATGGTCGATGTCGCCGGGCTTGGTCATGCCGACCACCGGCTGGATCAACAGATTGGCCTCGGCCTGCTGCGCGGCGCGGAAGGTGAGCTCCTGATGGGCGCGGTGCATCGGATTGCGGGTCTGGAAGGCGACCACCCGCTTCCAGCCCCATTTCTCGAACTTGGCGCGTAGCTCGCGCGGCGTGTCGCGCAGATGACGGTAGTCGTAGTGCGAGGGGGCTTCGATGCCGCGCACGCGCCCGCCGACGTACCAGTCATGCATGCGGTGCTGCAGATAGTGCACGCCGGGGTGCAGCGTGTCGGTGGTGCCGTAGACGTGCTGCGCCTCGGCCGCCTTGTCCGGCTGCCAGATGTCCTCGATCTCCAGGGTGCCCAACAGCACCCCCTCCGGGTCGCGCAGGGCGAGGCGCTCGCCCTTGGCGAGCTTCCCGGCGAAGGCCTCGGTCACGTCCAGCACGATCGGCATCGGCCACACGCGGCCGCTGGCAAGGCGCATGTCGCTCAGGACCCGCTCGTAGTCGCGGCGGGTGAGAAAGCCCTCGAGTGGCGCAAAGGCGCCGCTCATCAACAACTCGAGGTCGCAGAGTTGGCGCGAGGAGAGGTCCCAGCTGCGATAGCCGAGCGCCCGCTCCTTCTCGCGCTCGGCCTCCTCGGCGGACAGATAGAGCTCGCGCAGCGCGTCCTCCGGGGCCGATTCGCAGGTTTCCGTGCTGTTCTTGTTCAAAGGCATCGCGTCCATTCGTCATTTACTCCCGCACAAACGATGAATTCAGGATTGAGAAGGCTTTCTTTGGAATTATAGGGAAGCCGCTGCAGGGTCCTGCGCTCCAGGACCTGCCCACCGGCCTCCTCGACGACGCATTGCGCCGCCGCGGTGTCCCATTCGCTGGTGGGACCCAGACGCGGGTACAGATCGGCGCTGCCGTCGGCCACCAGACACAGCTTGAGCGAACTGCCCATGCTCACGATCTCGTGCTCGCCAAGGCACGCGAGCAGCGCATCGACCGCCTCGCCCCGGTGGGAACGGCTGGCGACCACGCGCCAGGGCGCCCCCGCCGGCGGCGCCGCCACGGCGATGCGCTCCCACCCCGGCCTTCCGGCCGTGCGCTTGAACGCGCCCGTGCCCGCCTCTGCGCAGTAGGTGGCGCCCAGCGCCGGCGCATGCACCACACCCAGCACCGCCCGGCCGTCCTCGATGAGGGCGATATTGACGGTAAACTCGCCGTTGCGCTTGATGAATTCCTTGGTACCGTCCAGGGGATCGATCAGCCAGTAGCGGTCCCAGGCGCGCCGCGTCTCAAAGGCGATGGCCGCCCCTTCCTCGGAGAGCAGCGGAATCGCGGGCGCCATTTCCGCGAGGCCGCGCTCGAGCACCTCATGGGACGCCCGGTCGGCGGCGGTCAGGGGCGAATCGTCGTCCTTGTGCTCGACCTCGAAGTCGTCCCTGCCGTAGACGCGCATCACCGCGGCCCCGGCCTCGTCGGCCAGACGCACGGCTGCGTTCAGCTGTTCTGAAAATTCGTTCACCCCGCCCCCAATCTGCGTCCGTTTGTTTTCGTATACGTAAAGCTAGCAGAGCGGCCGAGGCGGGCGAGTTCAGTCGCGCCCGGCGTCCTCGCGGGACTGCATCTCTTGATGCACCCGTGCGAGAAACTCGGCGAAGAACGCCACAAACACGCCCAGCATGAGGCCGAGCACCAGCCCCAAGGCAAGATAGAGTTGTACGTCGATGTTGCCTGGGCCGCGCGGGAGCGACGGCGTACGAATGAGCTTTGTCGGTTGCGAACTCAGCGCCGACAAAGTGAGTTGCAGATCCGCACGCTGCTCCTCCAAGGCGGGTTTTTGTGACAGGAGCATCCCGCGCTCCAACGCCAGCACTGCCGACTGGCCGGGGTCCCGCTCCTGGAGTGCATCGATGTGCCGGGCGAGCGACTCGCTCTGGGCATCGAAATTGGCGATCTGTCGGTTCAGGGAATCCAGGCGCACCTTCTGCGCCGCGACTGCCTGCTCAAACACCTGGTCGTGCTTCCCGAGCAGCTTGTCGACGACCTGCTTGGCGAAGGCCTGCGCTCCTTGCGGGGTCGTGTCCTCCACCGTGACGCTCACGGCACTGGGCCCCTCCTTCTTCACCTCGTCCACATACGGTGGTGTAATCGCCGTTTCGGAGCTGTCGTGGACGTGGTACTCCTCCGTAAGCCGTTGGACGACCGCGTCGGGTTGCTCGAGCAGCCCATGCTCCCCGACACTCCCGATGGCCACGACGGCGCGGCTCTGGTACATCGGCACCCTGGTAAAGGTGTACAGCGCAGCGAGCCCCAGAACGACGAGCATGCTGCCGAACACCAGCCACTTTCGCCGGGCGAGCACGAGCCACAGGTCGACGAGGCTGATCTCGTCCTCGTGCTGGTACTCAACGTAGTGCGGGGAAATATTTGGAGTGTTTGGGGGCTTTTCGGTCACGTAGGACTGCCTTGCGTAAGCCACTGAATGCGCGCTCTTTACGAAAGAGTGTAGCCAGAGCAAAGCCAGCTTCCAGCCGTTCGCACCGGAGCGCTGACGCCGCGTAGGCGGCGCAGGTGTCGAATCAGCGGCGGTTTGCGACGAATCAAACAGCTTGTCAGGGACCGGCGGGGGCGTCTTGGTCACGTCTCAGTTCTCTGGTGTAAGCTGCTGAACAGCCACTTTTTTAGTTGTCCCCAAGTGTATCCGGAGCCGCCGCGAACGGGCAAACGCAAAGCCGCCGCGGGCCACGAAAACGTGAGCAATCTCCCGAGAATCGGCCCGCGCCGCACTCGGTCACGAAAAGAGGGGCACCCGAAGGTGCCCCTCCACTCCCGTGAGCCGTCCGCGCTATTTGTCGTCGAGACGGATGTTTTCACGGTTCTTCTCGACGGTCGTCGCGCCGATGCCCTTGATCTGCGTGAGCTCCTCCACGCGCTTGAAGGGCCCATGCGCCTCGCGCCAGGCGACGATGGCGGCGGCCTTCTTGCTGCCGATGCCGTTCATCGCGGTGGCGATAGCGTCCGGGCCGGCGGTGTTGATGTTCACCGGTCCGGCGAAGGCCAACACCGAGCTCAGCAGCAAGGCGACGAAAAGAACGATTCTGCTTCCCCTCATTGGATCTCCCCCATGTGTGGTTGTCGGGTTGCTTGTTGTTGCTTGCCGCCCTGCGGCGGCACGGCGCCGCAGGGCCCGCCCAGCGTAGCAGCCGCGCGGATGGGGGCAAGGGAGACGCTGTAGGAAAAGACAGTAATCTTGCGTAGGGCGGGACTGAAATTTACGTCGGACTGCGCCTACACGGCGCCGGCGAGCTCGCGTTCGACCGCCTCGATCGCCTGCAGCGGCTCCGCCGCGGCCGTGATCGGGCGCCCAATGACGAGGTAGTGCGCGCCCAGGCGCACGGCTTCGGCCGGCGTGACGACGCGTCGCTGATCCCCCGCCGCCGAACCGGCCGGGCGGATCCCGGGGGTGACCAGGGTGAAATCCTCACCGCAGCGGGCACGCAAGTCCGCGGCTTCCTGCGCCGAGCACACCACGCCGTCCAGGCCGCAGTCCTGGGCCAGGCCTGCGAGCCGCACGACGTTGTCCGGCACACTGCCCGCCAGGCCGACCTCGTGCAGGGCATCCGCCTGCAGGCTGGTGAGCACCGTCACCGCCAGGAGCAGGGGGCGGCTGGACGCCGCCTCCACCGCCTCGCGGGCGGCGGTGAGCATCGCCCGCCCGCCGAGGGCGTGTACGTTGAGCATCCACACGCCCAACTCGGCGGCCGCCGCACAGGCACGCGCCGTGGTGTTGGGGATGTCGTGAAACTTGAGGTCGAGGAAGACGTCGAAGCCCTGCCCGACCAGCCGCTCGACCAGCGACGGGCCGGCGCGGGTGAACAGCTCCTTGCCGATCTTCAGGCGGCAACGACGCGGCTCGAGGCGTGCCACGAGATCCAGCGCCTGCCGCTCACTGGGGAAGTCCAGCGCCACAATGATGCGCGGCTCGTCCATGATCACTCCCCCTCCACGCCGTGGATGGGCTTCACCGAATTCCAGCTCCGGCAGGTGGGACACTGCCAATGGATCGTTTTGCCGGTGAATCCGCAGTTACTGCACTTGTAGACCGGCTTGTCACGCAGCATCTGTGCCGTGACCTCCTTGAGGATCTGCAGCTGGGTGCGCGCGGCGCCGTCGCTCTGTAACAGGTTGAGCTCGATGAGGCGGTCCATGCCGCGCACCGAAGGCCGCCGCCGCAGGTACTCGGTGGCGAATTCGGCCGCCCGGGCATCGCCCTCCTCGCCCCGAATCAGGTCCACCAGGGCCAGCATGATCGAGATCGCCGCGTGGCGCCCCAGCAGCTGCCGCAGGTAGTCGCGCAGTTCAGTGGGGCGGCCCAGCCCGCGATAGGCCTCGGCGAGCGGCTCGATGATCTCGGGCAGGTAGTCCGGGTCCTGCTCCTCGAGCCGCCGGAAGGCGCGGATCGCCGCCTTGTGATTGCCCGCCTCGAGCTCGAGGCGCCCCTCGATGAGGCTGGCGCGCGCGCAGGCCCGATCGGCGGAGACGGCACGGCGCAGGATCTTGCGCGCGTTGCCCGGCTCGCCCGATTGCAGGCTCTGCTCCGCCAGTTCGCAGTAGAATTGAGCGATCATTCCGCTGCGCTTCTCCCCGGTCACCCCCTCCAGCCGCCGCGCGGTCTGGATGGCGCGCTCCCAGTCCTTCTCCTGCTGGTAGATGTCGAGCAGCAGCTGCAGCGCAGGACGGGTGTGCACCTTGTTCTCGACCAGCTCGCGGAACAGGCTCTCGGCGCGGTCGAACACCCCCGCGCGCATGTAGTCCTGGCCCAGGGCGTAGAGGGCGGCGAACTTCTGTTCGGCGTCGAGCATGGGCCGGGCGATGAGATTCTGGTGGATACGGATGGCCCGGTCGACCTCGCCCCGGCGGCGAAACATGTTGCCCAGCGCCAGATGGATTTCCACCTGATTGCTGTCGACCTCGAGCATCTGCGTGAAGACCTCGATGGCCTTGTCCTGCTGCTCATTGAGAAGGAAATTCAGGCCCTTGTAGTAGTCCGCCGGCACCTCCGGATAGGCGGGATGCGATGCGCGGGGCGTGCCGCGACGGCCGATCAGCCATCCCGAGAACGCCGCCACCGGCAGCAGCAGGAAGAGGAGCTCGAATGGCATCAATCTCTGTCGCGCAGAGGAATGGCGCGCAGGTTCGCGATCTCTTTCCGGGACAGGTCCACGGCCTTGCGCAGCCGTGCGTTATCGCGCTTCATGCGCAGGAGCATGCCGACGCTGGCAATGATCCCGAGCACGGCGCCCGCCGCGATCGCCAGGACCAGCACCAACGACAGCGGCGCCCGGCTCGCACCGAAATAGTAGTTGAGGTGGACCAGGTCGGCGTTGAGCACGGCGAAGGCGATCCCGACGGCCGCCACAACAAAGAATACGATGAAGCTGATGACGCGTTTCATGTCTCCCCCGTGTCGAGATGACCGATCGCGGAAGAGTCTCCGCTGCGCTCGAATGATACCGCGATTCGCCCGACGGCTCGACCGGGCGCGGCCGCAAGCGCCGCCCTGCCACAGATTTTCGCCGCATCACCGCAAAGAAAAAAACGGCACGGGGCTCACGCCCCGTGCCGCTTCATCGTTCCACACCGAGTTCGTCTGACTCACTCGGAGATGGCGACCTCTTCCATGCTGCCGTTGACGCGCTCGCGCAACTCCTTGCCCGGCTTGAAGTGCGGCACGTACTTGGACGGAAGGGTAACCGGATCGCCCGTCTTCGGATTGCGTCCGACCCGTGGCGGCCGATAATGCAGGGAAAAGCTGCCGAAACCACGGATCTCGATGCGCTCGCCGCTGGAGAGCGTCTGCGCCATGTGTTCCAGCATGGTCTTCACAGCGAGCTCCACGTCCTTATAGTTCAGCTGCCTCTGCTTGTCCGCGAGGATCTCGATCAGTTCCGACTTCGTCATTGACGATTTCCATTCCCAAGCCGGGCGCCTCTCCAGGGAGAGCCGCCCGGCTGCCCCAGTTTAGTCGTTCTTATTCTCCATCTGCTCCTTCAGCAGGTCGCCGAGCGTGGTCGTCCCGCTGGCGGCGGCGCTACGATTGTAATCGTGCATCGCCTCGGCCTCTTCCTGGGAATCCTTGGCCTTGATGGAGAGATTGATGTTGCGGTTCTTGCGATCGACGCCGATCAGCTTGGCCTCGACCTCTTCGCCTTCCTTCAGGATGGTGCGTGCGTCTTCGACGCGATCGCGCGAGATCTCCGAGGCGCGCAGATAGCCTTCCACACCTTCCTCGAGCTCGAGCACCGCACCCTTGGCATCGACCTCCTTCACCTTGCCGATGACGATGCTGCCCTTGACGTGCTCGGCGATGTAGTTGGAGACCGGGTCCTTCTCCAGCTGCTTGATGCCCAGGGAGATGCGCTCGCGCTCGGGGTCCACCGACAGCACCACGGCCTCGGCCTCTTCGCCCTTCTTGTACTGGCGCACGGCTTCCTCGCCCGGGATGGCCCAGGAGATGTCCGACAGGTGCACCAGACCGTCGATGCCGCCGTCCAGGCCGATGAAGATGCCGAAGTCGGTGATCGACTTGATCGTGCCGCTGACCTTGTCGTTCTTGTTGTGGGTGGCGGCGAAGGCCTCCCACGGGTTCGCCTGGCACTGCTTCATGCCGAGGGAGATGCGGCGGCGCTCCTCGTCGATGTCGAGCACCATGACCTCGACCTCGTCGCCGACCTGCACCACCTTGGTCGGGTGGATGTTCTTGTTGGTCCAGTCCATCTCGGAGACGTGGACCAGACCCTCGACACCCTCCTCGATCTCGACGAAGGCGCCGTAGTCGGCAATGTTGGTGACCTTGCCGAACAGGCGGGTGCTCTCCGGGTAGCGCCGGGCGATGTCGACCCACGGGTCCTCGCCGAGCTGCTTCAGGCCCAGCGACACACGCATGCGCTCGCGGTCGAACTTGAGCACCTTGACCTCGATCTCGTCACCGACGTTGACGATCTCGCTGGGGTGCTTGACCCGCTTCCAGGCCATGTCGGTGATGTGCAGCAGGCCATCGATGCCGCCGAGGTCGACGAAGGCGCCGTACTCGGTGAGATTCTTGACGATGCCCTTGATGATCGCCCCTTCCTGGAGATTCTCCAGCAGGGCCTCGCGCTCTTCGCTGGTCTCCGCCTCGACCACGGCACGGCGGGAGACCACGACGTTGTTGCGGCGACGATCCAGCTTGATGACCTTGAACTCGAGGTCCTTGCCCTCGAGATAGGTGGTGTCGCGCACCGGGCGCACGTCCACCAGAGAGCCGGGCAGGAAGGCACGGATCTCCTCGATCTCCACCGTGAAGCCGCCCTTGACCTTGTCCACCAACTGCCCGGTCACGCTCTCGCCGGCGTCGTACGCCTTCTCGAGGCGGGTCCAGGACTCCGCGCGGCGGGCCTTCTCTCGCGACAGGCGCGTCTCGCCGAAGCCGTCTTCGACCGCGTCCAGCGCGACCTCGACCTCGTCGCCGACCCCGACGACCAGCTCGCCCCTGTCGTTCCTGAACTGTTCCGCGGGGATGATGCCCTCGGACTTCAGACCGGCATTGACGATGACCAGATCGTTTTCGATGCCGACCACCGTGCCCTTGATGATGGCGCCGGGACGCATCTGCGTCGCGGTCAGACTCTGTTCGAAGAGTTCAGCAAAGCTCTCGCTCATTACGCGTAGTCCTTGGTCCAAACAGGAGGACCGGGTTGTTGCGGTGCGGGCGCGCGCCCGCAAGGCTTGGTTTCACATGTGCCCGGCGAAGCTCCGCTCGCCGGAATCCGAAATTGTCGCAGTGACCGCTCAGAGCGCCAGACCCAGCCTGCGCACGCAGGCCTCGACCACCCGTTCCACCACGGCATCGACTCCCAGCGCCGTGGTGTCGAGCAACTCGGCGTCGGGAGCGGGCTTCAAGGGCGAAATGGCGCGTCGGCTGTCCCGCTCGTCGCGCTCGGCAATCTCCGCCACAAGGGCGCCAAGACTACCACCGACCCCCTTTTCCTTCAACTGTTTATGGCGCCTCCGGGCGCGTTCCTCGGCACTCGCGGTGAGGAAAATCTTGACCTCCGCGTCCGGGAAAACGACCGTGCCCATGTCGCGCCCGTCGGCGACCAGACCGGGCGCTTCGCGGAAGGCGCGCTGCCGCGCCAGGAGCGCCTGGCGCACCGCCGGCACGGCCGCCACCCGGGAGGCGGCGTTGCCGCACTCCTCCGTGCGGATGGCATCACTCACGTCCTCGCCCTCGAGGATCACGGCCGGTTCCCCCGCCGCGCCTGTGGTGAACTGCACGTCGAGGTGCGCCGCCAGGGTCTCCAGGGCGGCCTGGTTGTCCTGCTCGATGCCATGATGGCGCGCGGCCAGCGCCACCAGCCGGTAGAGCGCCCCGCTGTCGAGCAGGTGCCAGCCCAGGCGCTCCGCCAGCAAACGGCTGACGGTGCCCTTGCCGGAGCCGCTCGGGCCGTCGATGGCGATGACGGGGGGCTTGTCTGTCGTATCCTGCATGAGACTGGGATCCGCGCTGGGGGTTCCTTCGGCTTCAGGCGATGCCCAGACCCGCGCCGCGGGCGAGCGGCACGAAGCCGGGAAACGAGGTCTCCACGTTGGCGCAGTCCTCGATCTCGATGGTTCCGCCGGCGCGCAGCCCCGCCATGGCGAAGGCCATGGCGATGCGGTGATCGCCGTCGCTGGCAATGCGCCCGGCGCCCAGGGCGCCGCCGCGAATGATCATCCCGTCGGGCGTGGGGCGCGCGTCCACGCCCAGGACCGCGAGCCCGTCGGCCATCACCTGGATGCGGTCGCTCTCCTTCACGCGCAGCTCGCGGGCGCCCGTGAGCACCGTCTCGCCCTCGGCGCAGGCCGCGGCGACGAACAGGGCCGGGAACTCGTCGATGGCGAGGGGCACCAGCTCCTCGGGGATGCGGATCCCCCGCAGCGGACGGTACCGCACCCGGATGTCGGCCACGGGCTCGCCGCCCGCCTCGCGGCGGTTCTCCAGGGTGAGGTCGGCGCCCATGCGCTGCAGGATGTCGATGACGCCGGTGCGGGTGGGGTTCACGCCGACGTGCTCGAGCAGCAGGTCCGAACCCTCGGCGATGGCCGCGCCCACCAGGAAGAAGGCCGCCGAGGAGATATCCGCCGGCACGTCGATACGGCCCGCGTGCAGCCGCCCGCCGCCCTCCAGGCAGACCCGGCCCCCCTCCCGCTGCACGGCATGGCCGAAGCCCCCGAGCATGCGCTCGGTGTGGTCGCGGGTGGGTGCCGGCTCCTCCACGCAGGTGCGCCCCTGGGCGTAGAGCCCGGCCAGCAGCAGGCAGGACTTCACCTGCGCACTCGCCACCGGCATGGAATAGTCGATGCCCCGCAGCGGCTGGCCGCCGCGGATGCGCAGCGGCGGCGTACCGCCCTCCCCGGTCGCCACCACCGCCCCCATCAGGGCAAGCGGGTCGGCCACCCGACGCATGGGGCGCTTGTTGAGGGACGCGTCGCCGCTCAGCTCACTGTCAAAGCGCTGCGCGGCCAGCAGCCCGGCCAGCAGGCGCATGGCGGTGCCGGAATTGCCCATGTCCAGGGGTCCGGCCGGCGGCTGCAGTCCGTGCAGGCCCACGCCGTCAATGCTCACCCGCCCGCCGGAGGGTCCCTCGATCGGCACCCCCATCGCGCGGAAGGCCGCAAGCGTCGCCATGTTGTCCGCCCCCTCGAGAAAGCCCTCGATCTCGGTGCGGCCGTCCGCCAGCGCCCCGAGCATGATGGCGCGGTGGGAGATCGACTTGTCCCCCGGCACCCGCAGCCGGCCCTGGAGTCGGCCGCCCGGCCGCACGGTGAAGCTCACGCTGGGATTCCCGGACATGGGCAGTATGCGTCCTCAGTCGTCGCAGAAGGTGTCGCGGGCCTGCTTGGCCCGTGTGAAGGTATCCAGCACGGCGTCGCTGTCGCCGTTGCGAATGGCCGCGCACAGGCGTCCCAGATCGGCCCCGAAGCGCTCCAGCACCGGCACCAGGGCCTCGCGATTGGCCAGACAGATGTCGTGCCACATCTGCGGGTCGCTCGAGGCGATGCGGGTGAAGTCGCGGAATCCGCCGGCCGCATAGGCGAAGACTTCGGTGGAATCCTCCATGCGCGCGAGGCTGTCGACCAGGGCGTAGGCCAGCACGTGCGGAAGGTGGCTGGTCGCGGCGAGCACCTGGTCGTGATGCGCCACCCCCATGAGGCTCACCGCCGCGCCGCAGGCCTCCCACATGCGCCGCACCCGGGCCACGGCCTCGGCGGCCGTGTCCTCGTGGGGCGTGAGGATCACGCGGCGCCCCTGGAACAGGTCGGCCAGGGACGCCTCCACGCCGCTCTTTTCCGTGCCGGCAATGGGGTGCCCGGGCACGAAATTGGGCGGCAGGGTGCCCGTGGCGGCGCGCACCGCCTCGACCACGCTGCCCTTGGTACTGCCCACGTCGGTGACCACCGCCTGCGCGTCCAGGCCGGCCGCGAGCCGGCGGTAGACCGCCTCGGTCGCGCCCACCGGAACCGCGAGCACGACCACGTCAGCGCCGGCCACCGCCTGCGCCGGGTCACGCTCGTAGCTGTCGATCACGCCCAGGGCCAGCGCCTTTTCGAGCTGCGCCGCATCGCGCCCGCAGCCGACGATCGCACGACAGGCGCCCGCCCGGCGCAGCGCACGCGCCAGCGAACCGCCAATCAACCCGACCCCGATGATAGCCAGACGCTCGATCATTGCCTTCTTCCAGCCGTGCGCATCATGTCGCGGCCGGCATGCCCCTCAGAGATCGCGGCCGATCGCCCGGGCGATGCCGCGCAAGGTCCCCATGAGTTCGGTGAGCTGAGCGGGGCTGATCGCCTGGTCGGCGTCGCACCAGGCGTCGCAGGGGTTGGGATGGCTCTCGACCAGCAGGCCGTCGGCTCCGGCCGCCACCGCGGCCTGCGCCAGCGCCGGGACCATCCAGGCCTTTCCGCCGGCGTGGCTCGGGTCGATGATGACCGGCAGGTGCGTCTCGCGCTTGAGCACCGGGATCGCGGTCACGTCGAGCATGTTGCGATAATAGGTCTCGAAGCTGCGCACGCCACGTTCGCAGAAGATGATGTCGTGGTTGCCGCCGGCGGCGATGTACTCGGCCGCCATCAGCCACTCCTTGATGGTGGCCGACATGCCGCGCTTGAGGATCACCGGCTTGTGCACCTTGCCCACTTCCTTGAGCAGGTCGAAGTTCTGCATGTTGCGCGTGCCGATCTGGATGACATCGACGTCATGCTCCATGAAGGTGTCGAGCATGCGCACGTCCATGAGCTCGGTGACGATCGGCAGGCCGTGGTGGTCCGCCGCCGTGCGGAACATCTCCAGCCCCTCCACCCCGAGGCCCTGGAAGCTGTAGGGGCTGGTGCGCGGCTTGAAGGCGCCGCCGCGCATCAGGCGGCAGCCCGCGTCGGACACCGCCTTGGCCGCGGCCTCCATCTGCTCGGGTGTCTCGACCGAGCAGGGGCCGCTGATCACCTGCACCGTGTTGCCGCCCAGCTTCACGCCGCGGATGTCGATCACACTGTCCTGCTCGTGGTGATCGCGGGCGACGATGCGGTAGGGCTTCATGACCGGAATGACGTCATCGACACCGGTCAGGGCCTGGAGGGCTTCGCGATCCAGGCGCGATTCGTCGCCGATGGCGCCGATCACGGTGCGTTCCACGCCACGCGAGACGTGTGCCTCGCAACCCATGGCGGCCAGCTTCTTCTCGACGGCAGCGATCTGCTCCTCGCTGCTTCTGGAATTCATGATGATGATCATTGGTCGCTCTGCTCCGGCCAGGCTGTTCAGGGGCGCGTGTCGGTCAGCACCTTTTTCAGGGCTGCCAGCATGCGCAGGTTTTCCGCTTCCGTACCGATCGTAACGCGAAGATGCCGCGGCATGCGGTAGCCGCCCAGGGGCCGCACGATCACCCCTTCGCGGAGCAGGCCCTCGTAGATTCCCGCCGCCTCGCCGCCGACGTCGACGCTCACGAAATTGCCCGCCGACGGAATGAAATCGAGTCCCAGCTCGCGCAGTCCTGCCGTGACCTGCCGCATGCCGGCCGCGTTGAGGGCGATGCTGCGCGCGAGGTGCTCCTCGTCCTCCAGCGCGGCGGCGGCGGCCGCCAAGGCCAGGCTGTTGGCGTTGAAGGGCTGGCGCACCCGGTTCATCAGGTCGGCGACCGCCGGATGGGAGACCGCATAGCCGACCCGCAGCCCCGCCAGCCCGTAGGCCTTGGAGAAGGTGCGGGTGACCACCAGGTTCGGGCACTGCGGCAGGAGCTCGAGCACCGAGCGATAGCCCGGCGCCCCGTGCTGCGCATCGCTCGCGTACTCGACATAGGCCTCGTCGACCACCACGAGGGTCTTGCGAGGCACGGCGCGAATGAATCCTTCCAGCGCGTCGGCATCCAGCCAGGTCCCGGTGGGATTGTTGGGATTGGCGATGAACACCAGCCGCGTGGCCTCGCCGATCGCAGCGTGCATGGCGTGGAGGTCGTGCCCGAACTCGCGTGCCGGCACGGCCACGCCGCGCGCGCCGACCGCCTGGGTGGCGAGGGCGTAGACCGCAAAGGCGTACTCGGAGAACACCACCTCCTGGTCGGCGGTCGCGAAGGCGCGGACCAGCAGCTCGAGAACGTCGTTGGAGCCGTTGCCCAGGGTGAGTTGTTCCGCCCCGAGCCCGAGCCGGCGGCTCAGCGCCGCCTTCAGGACGAAGCCGTTGCCGTCGGGGTAACGCCCCAGCCCGTCAAGCTGCGCGACCAGGGCGGCGCGGGCGCGCGGCCCCGGCCCGAGCGGATTCTCGTTGGAGGCGAGCTTCACCGCATCGCGCACCCCGTACTCGCGCTCGAGCTCCTCCAGCGGCTTGCCGGGCTCATAGGGCCGCAGGCCCCGAACACCGGGGGCCGCCAGTTCAATCGCTTGGAATTGCGCCATTGCCGTCCGAGGGGCGAAAAAACGCGTATTCTCCCACAGGCCGCGCGCCGATGACAGTCGGCCGCGCGCAGGTCCGGTGGTCCAGTGGCCGAGAGCTCGGGGCCGGGGTCCCAGGCCCCGGGGTAAGGGGTCCGGGGTCCGGGGGCCGGGGTCCGGGACGCGCGCCTTTGGAGGCAGTGGACCCGCGACCGCCCGCAGGGCTCTTGGCGGGCGAAGGGCCGAAGGGCCTCAGAGCACGGCCTTGGGATAGGAGCCGAGCACCTTGAACAGGCTCGCCTCCTGCTCGAGGATGCCCAGCGCCGCCGCGACCGGCGGGTCATCGACGTGCCCGTCGATGTCGACGAAGAAGACGTAGTCCCACATCCCGCGCCGCGAGGGGCGCGACTCGATGCGAGTCATGGAGATACCGTGGCGCGACAGCGGCTCGAGCAGCCGGTAGAGTGCGCCCGGCCGGTTGGCCGTGGACACCAGCAGCGAGGTCTTGTCGCTGCCGCTCGCAGCGGGGCTGCGCCGGCCGATGACGAGAAAGCGGGTGGTGTTCTCCGGCTCGTCCTCGATGTTGCGCACCAGCGGCGTGAGGCCGTAGATCTCGCCGGCCGCTTCACCCGCGATGGCCGCGGCCCCAGGTTCGTCCGCGGCCAGCCGGGCGGCCTCGGCGTTGCTGCTCACGTCGATGCGCTCGACGTTCGGGAGCTGCCGATCCAGCCACTTGCGGCACTGAGCCAGAGACTGACGGTGCGAGTAGACGCGCCGGATGTCCTCCAGGCGGTCGGACGTGCCGAGCAGGAAGTGGTGGATACGCAGCTGCACCTCGCCGCAGATCTGGAGCGTGGAGGCGGCGAAGCGATCCAGGGTATGGGTGATCACGCCCTCGGTGGAGTTCTCCACCGGCACCACCCCGTAGTGCGCCGCGCCCGCCTCGACGTCCCGAAACACCTCGTCGATGGTCGCCAGCGGCGCCGTGCTCACCGCATGCCCGAAATGCTTCAGCGCGGCGGCCTGCGTGAAGGTGCCCGCCGGCCCCAGGAAGGCGATGGACATCGGCTCTTCCAGCGCCAGGCAGGCGGACATGATTTCGCGGAACAGCCGCGCCATCTCCTCACCGGCGAGCGGTCCCGTGTTGCGCTCCATGACGCGGCGCAACACCTGCGCCTCGCGCTCGGCGCGGTAGTATTCGGCCGGCCCGTCGCCGTTCTCCTTGGTGCGCGCCACCTCCTGCGCGCAGCGGGCCCGCTCGGTGATGCGGTCCTGGATCTCCGAATCGAGGCGATCGATCCGCTCGCGAAGGCTCTTGAGCTTGTCGTTCATGCGTGCCCTGCGGCCCCGGTGAGTCGCTGTTGTTCTGTTATACCGTTCTGACGGCGAGCACGCCATCGATGCCCCGGATCGCGTCGAGCACCGCCTCGGGGACCGGCTTGTCGACATCGGTCAGGGTGTAGGCGATCTGCCCGCGCGAACGGTTGAGCATATCGACGATGTTGAGTCCGGCCTGCGCCATGCAGGTGGAGATCTGCCCCACCATGTTCGGCACGTTGTTGTTGACGATGCCGATGCGGTAGCCCTCGGTGCGTGGCATGACCACCTCGGGGAAGTTCACCGCGTTGCGCACGTTGCCGTTCTCGAGGTAGTCGCGCACCTGGTCGGCCACCATCACGGCGCAGTTGTCCTCGGCCTCGCGGGTGGAGGCCCCCAGGTGCGGCAGGGCGATCACACGCTCGTGCCCGTTGAGCAGATTGCTGGGGAAATCACACACGTAGGCGTAGACCTTCCGCGCATCGAGGGCCTGGACCACCGCGGCGTCGTCGACGATGCCGGCGCGCGCGAAGTTGAGGATCACCACGTTGTCCTTCATGTGGCGCAGGCGCTCGGCGTTGATCATGTGCCGGGTGTCGTCGATGAGCGGCACGTGGAAGGTCACGAAATCCACCCGCGCGAGCAGCTCATCGATGCTGCCCGCCTTCTGCACGTCGGCGGAGAGCTTCCATGCCCCCTCCACGGTCAGGCCGGGGTCGTAACCGACCACCTTCATGCCGAGCTTGATGGCCATGTTCGCCACCTTGCGACCAATGGCGCCCAGGCCCACCACGCCCAGCGTGCGGCCGGGAAGCTCGAAGCCGGCGAACATCTTCTTGCCGGCCTCGACCTGCTTGCCCAGGTCCTTGTCCGTCCCCTCGAGCCGCCGCGCGTAGTCCCAGGCCTGGCAGATGTTGCGGGCCGCGAGCAGCATGCCGGCCAATACCAGCTCCTTGACCGCGTTGGCATTGGCCCCGGGCGCATTGAACACGGGAACCCCGCGCTCGCTGAGCCGCTGGACGGGAATGTTGTTCACCCCGGCGCCCGCGCGGCCGACCGCACAGAGCGCCTCGGGGAGCGCCATGTCGTGCATGTTGAACGAGCGCAGCAGGATGGCGTCCGGATGCTGGATCTCGGAGGCCACCTCGTAGCGATCCCGCGGCAGGCGGTCGAGGCCCGCCACGGAGATGTTGTTGAGGGTCAGAATCTTGTACATCCGGGCTCCTGAAAAGGCCGTTTTACCGCAGCACGCGCAGAGCAAAGGATTCCTTCTGCTTCCACTCTCCGCCTCCGTTCCTCGGCGTCCCGAGTCCTCCGCACCGCGGCCGTCTCACCACGCACGCGCCGAGCGGCAGAGGCCCCGGCTTCGTCTATCTCTGCGTTCTCCGCGTCCTCTGCGGTGAATTCTTCTATCCGTGCTTCTTCTCGAAGGCCTGCATGAAATCGACCAGGGCGTCCACGCCCTCCTCGGGCACGGCGTTGTACAGGCTCGCGCGCATGCCCCCCACGGAGCGGTGGCCCTTCAGCGTCACCAAGCCCGCCTGCTTGGCCTCCGCCAGGAAGCTCGCGTCGAGCTCGGGATCGGCCAGCGTGAACGGCACGTTCATCCAGGAGCGGCTCTCGGGCTCCACCGGGTTGGCGTAGAAATCCGAGCCGTCGATGGCCGCATAGAGCTTGCCGGCCTTGCGGCGGTTGATCTCCGCCATGCCTTCCAGACCGCCGCGGTCCTTGAGCCACTCGAACACCAGACCGGCGATGTACCAGGCATAGGTCGGCGGCGTGTTGTACATCGAATCCGCGTCCGCGTGGATCTTGTAGTCGAACATGCTGGGCATGCCCGGCAGCGGCTCGCCCAGCAGGTCCTCACGCACGATCACCACGGTCACCCCCGCCGGGCCGATGTTCTTCTGCGCACCGGCGTAGATGAGGGCGTACTTCTCCACGTCGATGGGGCGTGAGAGGAGCGTGGAGGACATGTCGGCGACCAGCGGCACCTCACCGGTGTCGGGCACGTAGGGGAACTCCACCCCGTGGATGGTCTCGTTGGGCGTGTAGTGCACGTAGGCGGCGTCGGCGCTGAGGTCGAGCTCCTGCGCCTTGGGTGCGCGGGTGAACTTCTCCGCCTCGGTGCTGGCCGCCACGTGCACCGCACAGAAGCGCTTCGCCTCGGCGATGGCCTTCTTGGACCAGGAACCGGTGTTGAGGTAGTCGGCCCGTCCCCCGCCGCGCAGCAGGTTGATCGGCACCATGGCGAACTGGCTGGAGGCCCCGCCCTGCAGGAACAGGACCTTGTACCCGGCGGGGATGCCGAGCAGCTCGCGCAGGTCCGCCTCCGCCTTCTCGGCGATGGACATGAACTCCTTGCCGCGGTGGCTCATCTCCATGACCGACATGCCGGCGCCATGCCAGTCCAGCAGCTCGTCGCTGGCGCGCCGAATGACCTCGGCCGGCAGCATGGCCGGACCCGCGCTGAAATTAAAGACTCGGGACATTACGTCTCCTCGGGAGAGCGGTGTTCAGTGTCAGACTCGGGGCCGGCTATTCGGCCTCGTCCATGCCATCGGGCTCCTCGCCCTCTTCGGCCTCGCCGTTCAACGGCTCGATGCGCTCGATGCCGACCAGCTGCTCGTCGCCGCCCAGGCTGATCAGCTTCACCCCCTGGGTGTTGCGGCTCATCATCGAGATTTCGGCAACGCGGGTGCGCACCAGGGTGCCGGCGTTGGTGATCAGCATCACCTCGTCGTCGTCATGCACGAGGATAGCACCGCTGACCTCGCCGTTACGCCCGGAGGTCTGCACCGAAATGACCCCCTGACCGCCGCGCCCATGGGTGGGGTACTGCGCCACCGGGGTGCGCTTGCCGAAGCCGTTCTGGGTGGCGGTGAGCACGCAGCCGTCCTCATCGGCGATGAGCAGCGAGATCACGCGCTGGCCCTTGCCGAGGCGAATGCCGCGCACGCCGCAGGCCGTGCGCCCCATGGGCCGGACCGCATCCTCGGGGAAGCGCACCACCTTGCCGCCGCTGGTGAAGAGCATCACCTCCTGCTTGCCGTCGGTCAGGGCGACGCCGATGAGCTGGTCGTCCTCGCGCAGGTCCACGGCGATGATCCCGGAGCTGCGCGGCCGCGAGAAGTCCTCCAGCGGCGTCTTCTTCACGGTGCCGCTGGCGGTCGCCATGAACACGTAGACGCCCTCCTCGTACTCGCGGATGGGCTGCACGGCGGTGATGCGCTCGCCCTCCTCCAGCGGCAGCAGGTTGACCAGCGGCTTGCCGCGGGCGGTGCGCCCGGCCTGCGGCAGCTCGTAGACCTTCTTCCAGTACACGCGCCCGCGTGTGGAAAAACACAGGATGGTGTCGTGCGTGTTGGCGATGAACAGCTTGTCGACGAAGTCCTCTTCCTTGAAGGAGGCCGCCGCCTTGCCGCGCCCGCCGCGCCGCTGCGCCGCGTAGGTGGTCAGCGGCTGCGCCTTGGCGTAGCCCTGGTGCGAGAGGGTGACCACCACGTCCTCCTCGCTGATCAGGTCCTCCAGGGTGAGGTCCTCGTGACTGGCACGGATCTCGGTACGGCGCTCGTCGCCGTACTTGTCGCGCACCTCGGCGAGCTCGTCGCGAATCACCTGCATCAGCCGGTCGGGGTTGCGCAGGATCTCGAGCAGCGCGTCGATGGTGGCGAGCAGATCCTTGTATTCGTTGACGATCTTTTCCTGCTCGAGCCCGGTCAGGCGGTGCAGGCGCATCTCCAGGATGGCCTGGGCCTGGGCCTCGGAGAGGTGATACATGCCCTCGCGCAGCCCGAAGCGGGCATCCAGCCCGTCGGGGCGCGAGGCCTCGGCGCCGCTGCGCTCGAGCATGTCGACCACCACGCCGGCGGCCCACGGGGTCGCCACCAGGCGCTCCTTGGCCTCCGCGGGACTGGCCGCGGCCTTGATCAGGGCGATGATCGGGTCGATGTTCGCCAGCGCGACGGCGAGCCCTTCCAGCACATGGGCGCGCTCGCGGGCCTTGCGCAGGTCGTAGACCGTGCGCCGGGTAACCACCTCGCGGCGGTGGCGGATGAAGGCCTCGAGCACCTGCTTGAGGTTCAGCAGACGCGGCTGGCCGTCGACCAGCGCCACCATGTTGATGCCGAACACGGTCTGCATCTGGGTGTGCTGGTAGAGGTTGTTCAGCACCACGTCCGCGACCTCGCCACGACGCAGCTCGATCACCATGCGCATGCCGTCCTTGTCGGACTCATCGCGCAGCTCGCTGATGCCCTCCAGGCGCTTTTCCTTGACCAGCTCGGCGATCTTCTCGAGCAGGCGCGCCTTGTTCACCTGGTAGGGCAGCTCGTGGACGACGATGGTCTCGCGGCCGGTCTTGGCGTCCGTTTCCACCTCGGTGCGGGCGCGCACATAGATGCGGCCACGCCCACTCAGGTAGGCCTCGACGATGCCGCGCGCGCCGTTGATGATGCCGGCGGTGGGGAAATCCGGCCCCGGCACGTACTCCATGAGCCCCTGCACGTCGATGTCGGGGTCCTCGATCAGCGCCAGGCAGGCGTTGACCACCTCGGTGAGGTTGTGCGGCGGGATGTTGGTCGCCATGCCGACCGCAATGCCCGCCGAGCCGTTGATCAGCAGGTTGGGCAGCCGCGTCGGCAGGATCGAGGGCTCGCGCTCGGACTCGTCGTAGTTGGGGACGAAGTCGACCGTTTCCTTGTCGATGTCGGCGAGCAGCTCGTGCGCGATGCGCGCCATGCGCACCTCGGTGTAGCGCATCGCCGCCGGGGAGTCGCCGTCGACCGAGCCGAAGTTGCCCTGCCCGTCCACCAGCATGTAACGCAGCGAGAACGGCTGGGCCATGCGCACGATGGTGTCGTACACGGCCGAGTCGCCGTGCGGGTGGTACTTACCGATGACATCGCCGACCACGCGGGCCGATTTCTTGTAGGGTTTGTTCCAGTCGTTGCCGAGCTCCTGCATGGCGTAGAGCACGCGGCGGTGAACCGGCTTGAGTCCGTCCCGGACATCGGGCAGCGCACGCCCGACGATGACGCTCATGGCGTAGTCCAGGTAGGACTGCTTCATCTCCTCCTCGATATTGACCGGGAGGACCTCTTTGGCGAAATCGACCATCGGAGGTGGAATTTCCTTGGTTTAATTAGGGGTTCTGGCGCGCGGCCAAGGCATGGCGAGGCGCATACAGGCGTTGGATCATATCATACGCCTTCCCCTACCGCAGCTTTAGGAAATACGCTGAGAACGCGCCTGAGGCGGCGAGAGCCACCTCGCTGCGGCCGGCGTCAGGCCGATTGCATCATGGCCAGCATCGAATCGGGGCTGGGTCGGCGCACCACGCCCCGCTCCGTGACGATGGCGTCGATGAGCTCGGCCGGGGTCACGTCGAACACCGGATTCCAGGCAGCGATGCCGGGGGCGGCGATCGGCTCGCCGCCCAGGGACAGCAGTTCCGAGGCCTCACGGGTCTCGATGGGGATGTCCTCGCCCCGCACGACAGCGAGGTCCACGGTCGATGTGGGCGCCACGACCATGACGCGCAGGCCGTGGTGACGGGCGGCCACCGCCAGGGAGTAGGTGCCGATCTTGTTGGCCACGTCGCCGTTCGCCGCGATCCGGTCGGCACCCACCACCACCCACTGCACCCGACCGGTGCGCATCAGGGCGGCCGCGGCGCCGTCGGCGATGAGCATCGCCGGGATGCCGTCGCGCACCAGCTCCCAGGCGGTCAACCGGGCGCCTTGCAGCCAGGGACGGGTCTCGTCGGCGAACACCTCCGCCACCCGCCCGCCGGCGTAGGCGGTGCGGATCACGCCCAGGGCGGTGCCGTAGCCGCCGGTGGCCAGCGAACCGGTGTTGCAGTGGGTGAGCACGCCGCTGCCGCCCTCGATCAGCGCGGCGCCGAGCTCGCCCATGTGCCGGTTGGCCGCCACATCCTCTTCGTGAATGCGGCGCGCCTCCGCCAGCAGAGCCGCCGCCGGGTCGCGCTCCCCCTCCAGGGCCGCGGCGCGATTGCGCATCCGCTCCAGCGCCCAGACCAGGTTGACCGCGGTGGGCCGCGCCTCGGCCAGGCGCGCCAGATCGCCCTCGATCGCCTCTCGCCAGGCACGCCCTTCGGCGGCATACCGGGCGCGCGCCGCGAGCACCACCCCGTAGGCGGCCGTGATGCCGATGGCCGGCGCACCGCGGACCACCATGTCGCGGATGGCGCTCGCAACCGCCTCCACCTCATCGAGTGCCAGGTAGACCTCTTCGCGCGGCAGGCGCCGCTGGTCGAGGAGAATGAGCTGATCGTCGCGCCAGTCGACGGCGCGGATGGTGTCGTGGGCCATGTGTGGGCTTCGCGCTCGGGGTTTGCCTGAGGGGTTCGGAAACCGCTTATTCTATCATGAAGCGCCTTGCACGCGGCTTGCGGCGCCCTGCGGCGCAAGGGTATCTTCCGCCCATGCAAGTCGACGCCCTGTTGTTCGCCCGCTGGGTCATTCCGGTGGAGCCCGCCGATACGGTGCTCGAGCACCATGCCGTGGCCGTGGAGGGCGGTCGTATCGAAGCCGTGCTGCCGCGCGCGCAGGCGGAGGCGAGATACCGCCCACGCGTACGGGTGGAGCTCCCCGACCACGCGCTGATCCCGGGCCTGGTGAACGCCCACGGCCACGCGGCGATGTCGCTGATGCGCGGGCTGGCGGACGATCTGCCGCTCATGGAATGGCTCAAGGGCCACATCTGGCCCGCGGAGGGCCGCTGGGTGGGGCCGGAGTTCGTGCACGACGGCAGCCTGCTCGCCTGCGCGGAGATGCTGCGCGGGGGCACCACCTGCTTCAACGACATGTACTTCTTCCCCGAGCACACCGCGCGCGCCGCCGACCAGGCCGGCATGCGCGCAGTGCTCGGCATGATCGTCATCGATTTTCCAACCGCCTGGGCCCGGGACGCCGACGATTACCTGCACAAGGGCCTGGCCCTGCATGACAGCTATCGCTCGCACAGCTTGATCAGCACCGCCTTCGCGCCGCATGCCCCCTATACCGTCTCCGATGCGCCCTTGCGCCGAATCGTGACGCTGGCCGAGGAGCTCGATGTGCCGATCCATATGCACGTGCACGAGACTGCCGAGGAGATTCGCCAGGCCAAGGCCGCCCACGGGGAACGCCCCCTGGCACGGCTCCAAGGGCTGGACCTGCTCTCGCCACGGCTGCTCGGCGTGCACATGACCCAGCTCACCGAGGCGGAGATCCAGGCCTACGCACAGGCCGGCGCCCACGTCGTGCACTGCCCGGAGTCCAACCTGAAGCTGGCGAGCGGCTTCTGCCCCGTGCAGCGGCTGCTCGAGGCGGGCATCAACGTCGCCCTCGGAACCGACGGCGCCGCGAGCAACAACGACCTGGACATGTTCAGCGAAATGCGGGCAGCCGCCCTGCTCGGCAAGGCCGTGGCCGGCGACGCGAGCGCCGTGCCGGCCGCGGCCGCCCTGCGCATGGCCACCCTCAACGGCGCCCGAGCCCTGGGACTGGAAGAGGAGATCGGCTCGATCGAGCCCGGCAAGGCCGCCGATCTGGCCGCCGTGGACCTCGGCGGCCTGGAGAGCCGACCCGTCTACCACCCGGTGTCGCAGCTCGTCTACGCCACCGGCCGCGACAAGGTCACCGACGTCTGGGTGGCCGGCCGTCACCTGCTCAAGGACCGCGTGCTGACGACGCTCGACCAGGACGAAGTCGCCCGGCTCGCCAGCGCCTGGGGCGAGCGCATCGCCAGCACCGACCCGCACGACTGACCTCCCCCGACGGCACGGGCTCTCCCGCCGAGTTGGTTAACGCGGCCCGCGTTTGCCGTTATGCTATGGGCATGAACGACACCCAGCCGCACACCGACTCCGCCGCGCCCGACATCGACGCCAATGTCGATCAGGGCGAAATCGCCAAGTTCGAAGAGCTCGCCCACCGTTGGTGGGACCCCGAGAGCGAATTCAAGCCGCTGCACGAGATCAACCCGCTGCGCCTGGGCTACATCGAGCGGCGCGCCGGTCTGCGGGACCGTCGCATCCTGGACGTCGGCTGCGGCGGCGGCATTCTCAGCGAATCCATGGCGGCGGCCGGCGCGCAGGTCACCGGCATCGACATGGGCAAGGCCCCGCTGTCGGTCGCCAAGCTGCACGGGCTGGAATCGGGGGTGGAGGTCGAATACCTGCAGACCACGGCGGAGGCGCTGGCGGCGGCGCGCCCCGGCAGCTACGACGTGGTCACCTGCATGGAGATGCTCGAGCACGTCCCCTCGCCCGAGTCGGTGATCGCGGCCTGCGCCCGCCTGGCCAAGCCCGACGGCGCGGTGTTCTTCTCGACCATCAACAGGAACCCCAAGTCCTTCGTGTTCGCCATCGTCGGCGCCGAATACCTCCTGCAGCTGCTGCCCAGGGGGACCCACGAGTACGCCAAGTTCATCCGGCCCTCGGAGCTCGAAGCCTGGGCCCGCCACGCCGGTCTGGGCGTACGCGAGATCACCGGCATGAGCTACAACCCGCTGTCGCGCCGCTACAGCCTCGGCCGCGACATCGACGTGAATTACCTGCTCCACTGCGTCAAACAATGAGGCGGGGCACGGCACGCGCCGCCCGCGGCGTGTTCAAATGCGCCGCAACCTGAGCCATCCGGCAACCCGCCAGAGCCACACCTCATGAGCATCCGCACTGTCCTGTTCGACCTCGACGGCACCCTCGCCGACACGGCGCCCGATCTGTCCGCCGCCTTGAACCGCGTGCTGCTCGACAACGGCCGCGCGCCGCTGCCCTTCGAGCGCATCCGCCCGGTGGTTTCCAATGGCGCCCAGGCCCTCATCCAGCTGGGCTTCGGCACCGAGCCGGGCACGACGCAATTCGAGGCACTGCGCCGGCAATTGCTCGAGGCCTACGCCGGGCGGCTCGCGGTGGATACCCGCCTGTTCCCCGGCATGGCCGACCTGCTCACCGGGCTGGAGCAGCGCGGGCTGCGCTGGGGCGTGGTGACCAACAAGCCGGCCTTTCTCACCGAGCCGCTGCTCGAGCAACTCGGCCTGGCAAGGCGCAGTGCCTGCATCGTCAGCGGTGACACGCTGCCCGAGCGCAAGCCGCACCCGGCGCCGCTGCTGCATGCCTGCGAACTCACCGGCAGTGGTGCGGCCCAATGTATCTACGTCGGCGACGCCGAACGCGACATCCAGGCGGGGCGCCGGGCGGGGATGAGGACCCTGATCGCCCTGTTCGGCTACATCGAGACCGGACAGGACCCGCGGGACTGGGGCGCCGACGCACTGGTGCAGACGCCGTTGGCCATCCTGGACTGGCTGGAACACCACGCCGGCGTGCGCGCCGCCGGCTGACCGCGTCCGCGTGCCGGTAGTACACTGGAGTACACCGGCCCACACCACGACAAGAACGACACCCCATGCCCGCCAGCTCCGCCTACATCGCCATCGCGCTCGCCTGCGGCCTCGGGCTGCTCATCGGCTGGCTGCTCGCCCGTGTGCGTGCCCAGTCCGAGCTGGCCCGCCTGCGTGAACACACCGGCAGCGTGCAGGCCACGCTGGACGCCGAGCGGCGCGCGACGCAGGAGAAGTTCGCGGCCATGGACGAGGTGCGACGGCAACTCTCGGAGAGCTTCAGCGCCCTTTCCCAGCAGGCCCTCAAGCACAACAGCGAGGAGTTCCTGCGCCTGGCCCAGGAGAACCTGAAACAGTTCCAGACGCACGCCCAGGGGGAACTGAGCCAACGCGAGAAGGCGATCGAAACCCTGGTCAAACCGATCCGCGAGGCGCTGGCGAAGACCGAGTCCCAGATCCGCGAGCTGGAGAAGGAGCGCAAGGAGGCCTACGGCTCACTGAACCGCCACCTCGAGCACATGGCGCGCACCCAGCAGAACCTGCAGGACGAAACCCGCAACCTGGTCAATGCGCTGCGTCGCCCGCAGGTGCGCGGCCGCTGGGGCGAGATGACCCTCAAGCGGCTCGCCGAGCTGGCCGGAATGATCGAGTACTGCGACTTCTTCGAGCAGGAGCACACGCGCACCGAGGACGGCGCGCTGCGCCCGGACATGGTGGTGCGCATGCCCGATGGGCGCGAGATCATCGTCGACGTGAAGACCCCGCTGGACGCCTACCTGAGCGCCATCGAAGCCACCGACGACGAGACCCGCAAGCGGGCCATGGCGCAGCACGCCCGCAATGTCCAGCAACGGGTCGCCGAGCTCGCCAGCAAGAGCTACTGGAGTCAGTTCAAGGCCACGCCGGATTTCGTGGTGCTGTTCATCCCCGGCGAGCAATTTCTCAGCGCCGCCCTGGAGATCGATCGCGACCTGCTGGAGCAGGCCCTGCGTCAGAAGGTGATCCTGGCCACACCGACCAGCTTCGTCGCCCTGCTGCGGGCGGTGGCCTTCGGCTGGCGCCAGTCACAACTGGCGGAGAACGCCGAGCGCATCCGCGAGGTCGGCGAAGACCTCTACGGGCGCCTGCTGAGTTTCGGCGAGCACCTCGGGAAACTGGGACGCAGCCTGGAGAGCAGCGTCAAACACTACAACAGCGCGGTGGGATCCTACGACGCCCGCGTCCTGCCCGGAGCGCGCAAGTTCCGTGAATTGGGCATCAGCGCGCGCAAGGAGGCGAAGTCGCTGGAGCAGGTGGAGACGGCGCCGCGCAGCGTGGAGAGCGCCGGCGGCTAGGTGATGCCCGCCGCCCGCTCAGCGGTTGAAGCTGTCCTGCAGCGCGCGGCCGCCCTTCTCGACCGCCTCGCCGACACCGCGTCCAACGTCACGGCTGGTGTCCTTCAGCTTCTGCTGCAAGGTCTGCTCCTGGAAGGGATTGCTGAACAGCGGCCGGTCACGCCCGATGTTCACCCCGAACCAGAAGCCCAGCACGAAGCCCAGGATCAGCCCCACGACCAGATTCTTGATTCCGCGCATCTATCCTCCCCCCAAGCTTGACGACGGCTTGGTAAGTTATCATGCGCGCCATGGACACCAAAGCCGCTTATCGCCATTGTGCGCAACTTGCACGCACCCACTACGAGAATTTTCCGGTGGCCTCGCGCCTGCTTCCCGCCCGCTACCGCCGACCGGTGAGCGCCATCTATGCCTTCGCACGCACGGCCGACGACCTGGCCGATGAGGGCGAGGCACCGGCGCAGGCGCGGCTCGCGGCGCTCGATGACTACGCCGCGCGCCTGGATGCGGCGCTGGCCGGGGCACCGGGCGAGGACCCGGTGTTCGTCGCCCTGGCGGACGCGGTCCCGCGCCACGCCCTGCCCGGGCAGCTCTTCCACGACCTGCTGCACGCCTTTCGAATGGACGTGACCAAGAAGCGCTATGCCGACTTCGGCGAGGTGATGGGCTATTGCCGCTACTCCGCCAACCCCGTGGGCCGCCTGCTCCTGCACCTGTTCGACGCGGCCGAGGAACGCAACCTGGCCTATTCGGACGCGATCTGCAGCGCCCTGCAGCTGATCAATTTCCTGCAGGACCTCGCCCAGGATTACGACGAGAACGACCGCATCTACCTGCCCGAGGACGAGATGCGCCGGTTCGGCGTGAGCGAGGCGCACATCCGCGATCGGGTCAACGATTTCGCCATGCGCAGCCTCCTGGACAAGCAGATCCGGCGCGCCCGCGGCCTGCTCGAGGCCGGCGCACCGCTCGGGCTGCGCCTGAAGGGCCGCTTCGCCTTCGAGTTGCGCTTCATCGTCATGGGCGGCTCGCGGGTGCTGCAGCATCTGCATGAGAATCGCGAGGACGTGTTTGCCCGCCCGCGGCTCGGCCCGCGCGACTGGCTGTGGATGCTCTGGCGCGCGGGCAGCGCGCCGCTGCGCTGAGCGCCCGCGGGGCGCGCAAACCTGCTACCATTGCCCGCTTCCGCCTGCGGGCCGAAAAGCCAAAGAACACGCACACCCAGCCGATGTCCAGCCAGGCCGACATACCCGCCGCCTATTGCCAGGAAAAGGCGGCACAGAGTGGCTCCAGCTTTTATTACAGCTTCCTGTTCCTGCCGCCGGAGCAGCGCGCGGCCATCACGGCGCTCTACGCCTACTGCCGCGAGGTCGACGACGTGGTGGACGAATGCCAGGAGCCGGCGCTGGCCCGCACCAAGCTGGCCTGGTGGCGCGAGGAACTGGGCCACCTGTACGCGGGGAGTCCTCGCCATCCGGTGACCCGTGCGCTGCAGCCCGCGGTCGAGCGCTTCGATCTGCCGCGCGAGCAGCTCGAGGAGATCATCGACGGCATGGAGATGGACCTGGATCAGGTGGCCTACGCCGATTTCAGCGAACTGAGCCTCTATTGCCACCGCGCCGCCGGGGTCGTCGGTCTGCTCTCCGCGGAGATCTTCGGCTACCAGGATCGGCGCACCCTCAAGTACGCCCACGACCTGGGCACCGCCTTCCAGCTCACCAACATCATCCGCGACGTACGCGAGGACGCGCAGCGCGGACGCATCTACCTGCCGCAGGACGAGCTTGCGCGTTTCGGCGTGCACAGCGACGACCTGCTGCAGCTGCGCGACAGCGCTGCGCTGCACGAGTTGCTCGCCTTCCAGACGCAGCGCGCGCGCCACTACTACGAGCGCGCCTTCGACCAGCTCCCGGCGGTGGACCGCTACCGGCAGCGCGCCGGCCTCATCATGGCGGCGATCTACCGCACCACGCTCGAGGAGGTTGAGGCAGACGGGTTCCGGGTCATGGCTCACAAGGTCGCACTCACGCCCCTGCGCAAGTTGTGGCTGGCCTGGCGGACGCTGCGCCAGGAAAAGCGCGGCGAGCGCCGCCGGCAGGCGCGGGCGCGCCGATGAGCGCGGCCCGCGTGGCGGTGCTCGGCGGTGGCTGGGCCGGTCTGGCCGCCGCCGTCACCCTGGCCGAGCGTGGCATCGCCCCCACCGTGTTCGAGTCGGCCCGGCAGCTCGGCGGGCGCGCCCGCCGGGTGCGCTTCGGGGCGCTGCGCGTGGACAATGGCCAACACCTGCTGATCGGCGCCTACCGCACCACGCTCGAGCTCCTCGCCACCGTCGGCGCCGACCCCAAACGCGCGCTGCAGCGGCTGCCCCTGCGCCTGCCCATGCGCTACGCGGACGGGCGCGAGGTGCTGCTGCGCACCCGCGCGCTGCCCGCGCCCCTGCACCTGGCGGCGGGCTTGCTGGGTGCGCGGGGGCTGCGCTGGGGCGAGCGCCTGCGCGCCCTGCGTTTCGCAGTGCAGGTGGCCCGCCTCGACTTTCGGCTGCCGCAGGACATCACCGCGGCCGAGCTGTTCCGCCGCTTCGGCCAGCAGGGCCGTCCCAGCGAGGCCCTGTGGCGGCCGCTCTGCCTCGCCGCCTTGAACACCCCCGCGGAGCACGCGTCCGCGCAGGTATTTCTGAACGTGCTGCGCGACGCCTTCGGGCAGCGACGCGAAGACTCCGACCTGATCTTCCCGGCAACCGACCTGGGAACGCTGCTCCCCGAACCCGCCATGGAGTACATCGAGGCGCACGGCGGGCGCATCCGTCTCGGCAGCCGCGTCATGGGGATCGAGGCGGGCCCCACCGGGGTCCAGGCGGTGGTGCTCGAACACGAGCGCCAGGAGTTCGACCAGGTGATCGTCGCCCTCTCGCCCTGGGCGGCGGCGCGTCTGCTCGCCCCGCACGCCCCCCTCAAAGCGCTGGCGGCGGACATCGAGCGCCTGCAGCACCAGCCGATCTGCACGGTGTACCTCAATTACGGGGATCCGGGCGTGCGCCTGCCCGAGCCCATCCTGGGGCTGGTCGACATGAGCGCGCACTGGCTGTTCGACCGCCGCCTGGCCGGCGCCCCCGGCCTGCTCGCGGCCGTGATCAGCGGACCGGGCCCGCACCTGGAATTGGACAATCGCGCCCTGGGCGCCCGGGTCGCCGCCGAACTCGCCGCTCTGTTCCCGGCCTGGCCGGCGCCGGCCGAGACGCTGGTGATCCGCGAAAAGCGCGCGACGTTCTCCTGCGAGGTCCCCAGCGAGCGTCACCGCCCGACGACCGCCACGCCGCTCCCGGGCTGCTGGCTGGCCGGTGATTACACCGCCACCGGCTATCCCGGCACGCTCGAAGGCGCCGCCCGCAGTGGAGTACAATGCGCGCGCGCCGTGCTCGAGCAGCTCTCGCCCGAGAGCCCCGCCCGTTCTTGATACAGGAATACACCACATGCCCGACTATCAGCCCCGCCCCGACCTGCTCCGCGATCGCATCATCCTGGTCACCGGGGCCGGCAGTGGCATCGGCGCCGCGGCGGCCTGCAGCTTCGCGGCCCACGGCGCCACGGTCGTGCTGCTCGGGCGCACGGTCGCCCGGCTCGAAGCGGTGTATGACCGGATCGAGGAGGCCGGCGGGCCGCAGCCGGCCATCTACCCGATGGACCTCGAGGGGGCGACCACCCAGGACTATGCCGATCTGGCGCAGCGCCTGGAGGAGAGCTTCGGTCGCCTGGACGGGCTGCTCCACAATGCCGCCATGCTCGGCACCCGGACGCCGGTGGACCAGTACCCGCCGGAGATCTGGGCGCGCGTCATGCACGTCAACTGCACGGCCCCTTTCCTCTTGACGCAGGCCGTGCTGCCCCTGCTGCGGCGCTCGCACGACGCCTCGGTGCTGTTCACCGGCGCTCAGGTCGGACGCCGCGGCTGGGCCTACTGGGGCGCATATGCCGTCTCCAATGCGGCTGTGGAGAACTTCATGGAGGTGCTCGCGCACGAGTTGGAGGGCAGCTCCAGCGTGCGGGTGAACAGTATCGACCCGGGCGCCGTGCAGACGACGATGCGCCGGATCGCCTTTCCCGCCGAAGACCGCGAGACGGTCGCCATGCCCGAGGACATCATGCCCGCGTACCTCTACCTGATGGGGCCCGACAGCAGCGGCATCACCGGAGGACGCTTCGATCGCGGCGCGGGAGCAAGCGACTCGACGCCGGGATCCTGACGCGGGCGCGGCGCGCGCTGTGGCCGGCCGGGTGCGAACCGGCGCCAGGGCCTGGCCGAAGCTATTTGCACACGGATGGCAGGGTTTTCGCTTGGTAAGGCGCGAAGACGAGGAACACCATGAGCCACCATCCCCCACCATCATCGGCTGCGCCGCGGAGCGAGCCGGCGGCCACTCTACTGGCCGACCCGGCGGTCGCCCATGCCGTGCGGCTGTCGGGTCTGCTGCAGACCTCCCTGAACGTGCAAACCGTGTTGCAGCTGTTCCTGGACAGTCTCGCGGCAGCCGTACCGCACGCGGGCGCCGAGTTCGCGCCCCCGGAGGGCGCAGCGGTGAGCTTCGGCCGCCGGACGGCTCACCCGCTGCCGTGCGTGCTGCAGCTCGGGGGCGAGTGTCTGGGTGAGTTGCGCCTGTTCGGGCGCAAGCCGTTCAGTGATGCCCAGACCGAGCAGATCCATGGACTGCTCACGCCCCTGCTCTACCCCTTGCGCAACACTCTGCTCTACCAGCGCGCGCTCGCTGCGGCCTATGTGGACGCCCTCACCGGTGTGCGCAACCGTGCGGCCATGGATGAAGCCCTCTCGCGTGAGGTGGAACTCGCCCGCCGGCATGGCAATCCGCTGTCCCTGCTGGTCCTCGACCTGGACCGCTTCAAACACATCAACGATGCCCACGGGCATGCCGTCGGCGATGCGGTGCTGCGCGACCTCGCGCGCCTGCTGCAGCGGTGCATTCGCGGCTGCGACCTGCTGTTCCGCTTCGGCGGCGAAGAATTCACGGTCCTGCTCTCGAACACGCCGGCGCGGGGCGCACGCCGGCTGGGCGAGCGCCTGTGCGAGGCGGTGCGCAGCGCCCCGTGGCACGTCCACGACCTGGATCTGGCGCTGACGACGAGCATCGGGGTGGCAACCCTGCGCGCGGGCCAGGATGCCGCACAACTGTTTCACGAGGCCGATCGGGCCCTGTATGTGGCCAAGCGCACCGGCCGCGCCCGGGTCTGCAGCGCGCCCGCGTCACGGGGCCGTGCGTCGGAAGCTTGAACTGCTTCACGGATCGCCGCCCCGTCCCCGATCTAATGTGCGGGCGAGGTACATCTACCGTGGGGGCGGGATCGTGGACTACCTGAATCAGCTCGAGCGCGTGCTCGGCGCCGGCCACAGCCTCGTGGCCATGGAAACCTACGACGTCGAACGGGTGCTGGACCTGTTCAACCGAATGAGCCGCTACAGCAGCCGGGCGATCTACTCCTGGGCCCCGACCGAGGGCATGCGCCGACTCGGCGCACCGCACATCGCCATCCCCGGCACCCAGTCGCCACGCGGCATCCTCGAACACATCCAGGGGGTGCAGCACTACGGCATCTACCTGCTGCGCGGCTTCAACGAGCCCATGGAGGACGCGGGCATCCAGGCCCTGCTGCGCCAGATCGCCACCGACAAGACGCACCCCAAGGCGGTGGTGCTGCTCGCCGAGCGGGTGATCCTGCCCAGCGCCCTGAAGCCCTTCACGCTGCGCTCCAAGCACCAGCTGCGCGAGGCCAGCTGACGCTCGCGACCGGCGCGCCGGCAACCCGGGGCGGCAATATGCGGCCGCCGCCGGCGGGCGCCGGTCTCAGCCACTGCCGCCCTCAGCCACTGCCGGCACAGCCCGCGCGCAGGCAGCACTCGTCGCAGCGCGGCCGGGGCCGGCAGACGCCCTTGCCGTGCTGCACGATCAGGGCGTGATACTCGTTGAACAGGGCGACCGGATCCTCTGCAGCCGCCAGCCGCTCCTCGAAGCGCGCCCGCACCCCTTCGTAATCGAGCCCCTCCTCCAGTATCCCCAGGCGCGTGAAGATCCGGCGCGTGTAGGCATCCACCACGAACACCGGACGGGCAAAGGCATAGAGCAGGATATCGTCCGCCGTCTCCGGGCCCACGCCGCTCACCGACAGCAGCCCGCGGCGCAGGCGCGCGGTGTCCCACCGCCGCAGTCGCTGGTAGCCCCCCTGGTCGAGATACCAGGCGCAGAAGTTCTGCAGGCGCCGGGCCTTCACGTTGAAATAGCCGGAGGGCTTCAGCCATGCGGCGAGGCGTTCGGTGGGCGCGGACAGGATCGCCTCGGGCGCCAGAGCCTGGTTTGCCCGCAGGTTCGCGATGGCCCGTTCCACGTTCGTCCAGGCGGTGTTCTGCGTCAGCACCGCCCCGACCATGACCTCGAAGGGCGAGTCGGCCGGCCACCATTGCTGCGGCCCGTAGCAGGCACTGAGACGCTCGAAGACCTCCTCGAACTCCCGCTTCATCGAGCGCCGAGCAGATCGACCAGGCGCGTTTCACGACGGGCGATGAGGTCCCGCAGGGTGTAGGCGTCGAGCACCTTGAGAAAGGCGTCGCGTGCCTCGGTGAGCACCCCGCGCAGGCGGCAGTCGGGCAGGATGGCGCAGCGTGGCCCGGTGCAGTTGACCACTTCGAGGTTCCCCTCCATGCGGCGCACCACATCGCCGACGCCGATCTCCTCCGCAGGTACGGCGAGATGCATGCCCCCGCTCTTGCCGCGGTAGGTCTTCACCAGCCCGTGCCCGGCCAGTTCGTGGACGATCTTGACCAGGTGGTTGCGCGAGATCGCATACGCGTCCGCGATATCAGAGATCGTGGCGAGCCCCTCCTTGTTGAGAGCGAGGTACATCAGCACACGCAGGGCGTAATCGGTATGTCTGGTGAGTTGCATGCGGCCACCGGTACGTAGCAATGAGCACGATTCTATCACTTCGGGGCTTGACGGTAGGCGCGCAGACAGTAAAAATGTATTTCCAATACATCTTTATGTCCTTACGCATCGGGAGACTATTCGTTATGCCCCAGCAAGCAGTCTGGCAGCTCACCGTGCTGCTCATCGCGGCGCTCGGTGCCGTGTTTCTGTTCGTGATCCTGAAAAGCCGGGAACGCGCCGAGTACGGCCCGATCAAGGATCGCGCCTATCGCCTGCGGGGCCGCTTGTTCTGGGCCCTGGTGCTGATCGGCACCCCGGTGGTCGGCTACACCTTGCGTGACCTGCCGTACACGGCGGCGCAGCGCCAGACGCAGCCCCTCAACATCGGCGTCGTGGCCCACCAATGGTACTGGAAGCTCGATCGGGAACAGGCGCCGGCGGGCACGCCGGTGGTCTTCAATGTGACCAGCGCCGACGTCAATCACGGCTTCGCCG
Source organism: uncultured Gammaproteobacteria bacterium (assembly GCA_963779865.1). Lineage (GTDB taxonomy): Bacteria > Pseudomonadota > Gammaproteobacteria > CAVZZX01 > CAVZZX01 > CAVZZX01. The sequence continues at coordinate 947,334 of CAVZZX010000003.1, forward strand.
TCTACGACGCCGACATGCGGCTGGTGGCGCAGACCCAGGCCATGCCCGGCTACACCAATCGCCTCGTTCACACCTTCGATCGCCCGGGCACCTACCGCATCATGTGCCTCGAATACTGCGGCATCGCCCATCACCAGATGACCGCCGAGTTCAAGGTCGTCGCCGGCAACGACCAACCCAAGAATCGATAAGGAGCCTTCCGATGTCCGAAGCACAATCCGCGACACCTCTCGCTCCGGCCGCGCGCCGTGCGGTGACGGCCTACATGGCCGTGGCCGGCGTGATCATTCTGCTGATGATGCTGCTCGGCCTGACCATGCGCCTTGCGCAGGCGCAGCTCATCAATCTGCCCGTGAACCACTTCTACGAGGTGCTCACCGTCCATGGCGCCGGCATGGTCGCCGTCGCCGCACTGGGGGGCGCCGCCATCATGTGGTACTTCCTCGGCCAGCACGTGGACCTCTCGCGCCGCGTGTTCATGGCCAATCTGGTGCTCTTCCTGCTGGGCGTGGTGCTGGTGCTCGGCGGGGTGTTCCTCGGCGGCTTTGCCGGCGGCTGGACCTTCCTGTACCCGCTACCGGCCTCCTCGATGGGCATCTGGAGCGCCAACGCCGCCGCCGCCTTCATGGTCGGGCTGCTGCTGGTGGGCACCGGCTTTCTCATCCTGCATCTGGACGCCGCGCGCGCCATCCTCAAGCGCTACGGCAGCCTCGGACGCGCGCTGGGCTGGCCGCAGCTGTTCGGTCCCGATGACGGCAACGCGCCGCCCCCGGCGGTGGTGGCCAGCACCATGGTGCTCATCGTGAACACGCTGGGCATCACCGCCGGCGCCGCCATCCTGGTGATGAGCCTGGTCAACCTGTACCACCCCGCCTTCACGGTGGACCCGCTGCTGGCCAAGAACCTCATCTACTTCTTCGGCCACGTGTTCATCAACGCCACCATCTACATGGCGGTCATCGCGGTCTACGAGATCCTGCCCATCTATGCGCAGCGCCCGTGGAAGCCGAACAAGGCCTTCCTCGCCGCGTGGACGGCCTCCACGGTGATGGTCATCATCGTCTATCCGCATCACCTGCTGATGGACTTTGCGATGCCCGAATGGATGACGGTGATGGGCCAGATCATCTCCTACACCAGCGGCCTGCCGGTGCTCGTGGTCACCGCGTACGGGGCACTGATGCTCGTCTACCGCTCCGGGATCCGCTGGGATCTCGCCTCCAGCCTGCTGCTGCTCTCCACCTTCGGCTGGGCGGCCGGCGTCATCCCGGCGATCATCGACGCCACCATCTCGGTGAACTCGGTCATGCACAACACCCTCTGGGTGCCGGGTCACTTCCACTTCTATCTGCTCATCGGCGTGGCCTCGATGCTGTTCGGTTTCATGTACTTCCTGGCCAAGGGCGGCGTGCCGGGCCGCGACAGCCTTATCGACCGGCTGGCGTTCTGGGGCTTCACCGTAGGGGCGCTCGGCTTCGTCCTGACCTTCCTGTACTCGGGAAGCCAGAGCGTGCCGCGCCGCTATGCCGCACACCTGCCGCAGTGGGTCGGCTACGATCGCCTCGCGTCCGCCTTCGTGGTGCTGGTGGTCGGGGCGGTGCTGGTGTTCGTGCTGCGCTTCCTCAGCCGGCTGCGGGCGCGTCCCGAGGCCTTGGTCGCCCGGCCCGCGGAGGGGTGATGCGGGCTCTTGCGCCCTCGATGCTCAGCGCCGCGCTCATCGCGGCGCTGGGCACTTGCGCATTCTGGTGGGCCACGGACGGCCTCCGGGTGTATACCAGCGAGGCGGCGCGGAGGCTCGCCGTGCGCGAGCAGCCGCGCCCCGCGCCCGATATTCTCCTCGAAGACGCCCAGGGGAAGCGCTTCCGCTTTTCCGATCTACGCGGCCACCCGGTCGTCGTCGATTTCATCTACACGCGCTGCCCGACGGTCTGCGTGGCGGCGGGCGGTGCCCTCGAGCGGCTGACCCGGCGCCTGGACGCCGCAGCCGGCACCGGCAAGGGCGATGCGCTGCTGCTCAGCATCAGCTTCGATCCCCGGGACACGCGTGCGCGGCTGGCCGACTACGCCCACCGCTTCCATGCCGAACACGCGCGCTGGCGCATCGCGCGTCCGCTGCGCCATGAAGACCTGCAGATACTGCTGCGACGCTTCGGCGTCGTGGTCATTGCCGATGGCATGGGCGGCTTTCAGCATAACGCGGCCCTGCACCTGCTCGATCGCCGCGGCCGTCTGGCCCGCATCGTCGACCTCGGCGAGCCCGGTCCCACCCTCGACGCCCTGAAGGAGCTGTAAGGTGCGCGTCCACCCGATCGAGCTGCTGTTGGTGGCCGCGTTGGCCGCCGCCGCCGTGCTGCCCCCCTTGCGCGGGATCCTCGAAGCCACCATGGCGGCGCACATGCTGGTGCAGGTCCCGCTGCTGGTCGCCGCGGGCGGCTGGATGGCCGGGGCGGTGCCGGCAGCCTCCCGGGAACGGGTGCGGCCGTGGAACCGCGGCGGCGTGCCGGGCATCCTGTTGGCCGGCTTTATCCTCGCCGTCTGGCTGCTGCCCCGCAGCCTCGACGCAGCCGTACAGCACACGACGCTGGATGCCGCCAAGGCGGCCAGCCTGCTGCTGGCGGGGGCGGCGCCTGCGGCTGAGCTGGGGCGCGCTGGGCACCATCGGCCGGGGGCTGGTCTGGAGCAACGCCGTCGCCATGCTCGGGGTGATGGGCTGGCTGTACCTGGTCGCCCCGCAACGCGTCTGCACCAGCTACCTGCTCAGCGATCAGGACCTGCTCGGCCACGGCCTGCTCGCCGCCGATGCATTGCTCGCGGCCGCGCTGGTCGTGCGGGCCTTTCTGGGTGGGCCGCCGATGGCGGACGCAAGGCCGCTGGGCGCGGCGCCGGAGCGGGGCGGCGAGGCACGCCGCACCCATGCCGAGGGCGCGAACGCGCGGCGCCATGCATGAGCGCCGGGGCGGGCCGCAGCGGAGACGCCGCGGCGCGGGGCTCTCTAACGGGTGCGTCCGCGCCGCACGCCGGCCTTCTTGCGGCGCACGACCTTCTTCTTCCCGGTTCCCCCACGGGTGGGCGGCGGCGGGGGCCGGTAGCCGGCACACTCGAACAGCCGCTGCCGCTCGGGCGCGGTGAGATCGCGGAACTTGCCCGCGCGGATATCGCGGCCAAGCTCAATCGGCCCGTAGCGCACGCGGATCAGGCGGCTGACCGTCACGCCCTCCGCAGCCCACAACCGCCGCACCTCGCGTCGGCGTCCCTCGCGGAGCAGGACGTGGTACCAGTGGTTGGCTCCGCTGCCGCCCGCGTCGAGGATGTCGTCGAAACGCGCCGGCCCATCCTCGAGCTCCACCCCGGCCCGCAGACGTTCGAGGGTATCCGGCGGGACGGCGCCGAGCACGCGCACGGCATATTCACGCTCCACTTGTGAGGAGGGGTGCATCAGGCGGTTGGCGAGCTCGCCGTCGGTGGTGAAGATCAGCAGCCCGGCGGTATTCACGTCCAGCCGGCCGACCGGGATCCAGCGGCCGTTGTGCAACGTGGGCAGGCTGTCGAAGACCGTCGGCCGGCCTTCGGGATCGTGGCGGGTGGTGATCTCGCCTACCGGCTTGTGGTAGGCAATGATGCGAAACGCCGGCGCCTTGCCGCCCTGGGGCAGGGGCTTGCCGTCGACGAGGATCCGATCGGAAGCGGCGACGCGGTCCCCGAGCTTGGCCGGGCGGCCGTTGACCTTGACGCGACCCGCCTCGATCCAGCCCTCCAACTCGCGTCGCGAGCCCAGGCCGGTGCGGGCCAGCACCTTCTGCAGCTTTTCGTCCATGCGCGCCGTCGTCAGACGGTCAGCCGGGGCGTGGCGTCGTCGGCAACGTCTTCCTGTTGCTCGGCCGCCTCCACCTCGCCCGACAGCCGCTGTTCGTCCCGACGATCTTCCGGGTGCTCGCTCGCCTCCCCCTGGGAGGCCTCCTCGGGCGCCGCGTCGGCGGGGTGCTGGGCGCCCGTCTCCGCGTGTGCGGCCGTCTCGGCATCGGCATCGGCATCGGCGGGTTCACGGGCCCCTTCGTTGCCGAGCGGCGCACCGTCGACAGCGCCTGCCGCGCCCTCCTGCGCTGCACCCGCAGAGTCAGGTTCTCCCGTCTCTGTGGCCCCGGGCATCCCGGTCGCATCGGCCCCGGCGGCCGGCGCCTCGTCCGCCTCCACGGCCGGGTCCGGCGCAGGCGTCTGCGAGCGGCCACCGAGGTCACCGAACTGCAGCTCGCGGTCCAGGGTGTCGAAATCGCGAAGCTCGGCCAGCGTCGGCAATGCGTCCAGGCTCTTCAGATTGAAGTAGTCGAGGAACTGCCGGGTGGTGGCGTACATGGCCGGCTTGCCGGGCACGTCGCGATGCCCGACGACACGCACCCATTCGCGCTCCAGGAGCGTCTTGACGATGTTGCTGCTCACCGTGACGCCGCGGATGTCCTCGATCTCCGCGCGCGTGATCGGCTGGCGGTAGGCGATCAGGGCGAGGGTCTCGAGCAGCGCGCGCGAATACCGCGCCGGGCGCTCTTCCCACAGCTTCGACACCCAGGGGGCGAGTTCGCTGCGCACCTGGAAGCGCCAGCCGCTGCCGACTTCGACCAGCTCGACGCTGCGTTCGGCGTAGTCGACCTGCAACGCCGCCAGGGCGCCGCGCAGGGCCTCGCGCTCGATCGCCTGCTCCTCTGGAAACAGGCTCAGCAGCTTGTCCAGGCTCAGCGGCTGGCCCGCGGCCAGCAGCGCGGCCTCTACGACGTTTTTCAGTTCTTGCTGTTCCATGGCTTCCACCCTCACTCTGCGCCCTCGCTCGGGTCGGCACTCGCCGCTTCCCCGTGGGCGGCGCCGCCAGCCGCCTTCACATGGATCGGGCCGAAGGGCTCGTTCTGCACCAGTTCGACCAGCGACTGCTTGATGAGCTCGAGCAGCGCCAGCAGGGTGACCACCACGCCGCGCCGCCCCTCCTCGACCGTAAACAGCGTGGTGAACTCGGTAAAGCGCGCCGCATTGACGGCGTCGAGCACACGCGACATGCGCTCGCGCACGGACAGCGGCTCGCGCTGGATATGATGATGGGCGAACATCTCGGCCCGCTGCATGATCTCATGCAGGGCCAGCAGCAGCTCGCGCAGATCGACGTCGGGAGGCCGCTGCGTGGTCCGCCGCGCCGGCATGGGCACGACCACCGGATGCAGATCGCGATCCATGCGCGGCAGGGCGTCGATGTCCTCCGCGGCCTGCTTGTAGCGCTCGTATTCCTGCAGGCGACGGATCAGCTCGGCGCGCGGGTCGCGCTCGTCGCCCTCCTCCTCGGCGGGCCGCGGGAGCAGCATGCGCGATTTGATCTCGGCCAGCATGGAGGCCATCACCAGGTATTCGGCGGCGAGCTCGAGCTGCAGCTCCTTCATCAGCTCGACGTAGTCCATGTACTGCCGGGTGATCTCGGCGATGGGGATGTCGAGGATGTCCAGGTTCTGGCGCTTGATCAGGTACAGGAGCAGATCGAGGGGGCCCTCGAAGGCCTCCAGGAAGACCTCCAGGGCCTCCGGCGGGATGTACAGGTCCTTCGGCAGCTCGGTCAGGGCGTTACCCAACACGATGGCGAAGGGCATCTCCTGCTGGTCGGGAGCCGGGGTGACGGCGTCGGTCTCGGTCATCGGCTGGATGCCTGTTAGCGATTGGGCATGGCTGCCGGCTCAGCGGTAGGCCAGTCCCATGGCCTTGCGCACTTCGTCCAGGGTGTCGCGCGCGACATCCCGGGCCGCTTCGGTGCCCTCGCTGACGATCTTACGCACCAGCGTCGGATTTTCCGTGTACTCCTGCGCACGTTCGCGGATCGGCTTGAGCTCAGCCTGTACGGCGTCGATGACCGGCTGCTTGCAGTCCAGGCAGCCGATGCCGGCGCTGCGGCAGCCCTCCACGACCCAGGCCCGCGTCTCCTCGTCGGAGTATACCTTGTGCAGCTCCCAGACCGGGCACTTCTCGGGCTCGCCGGGATCGGTGCGCCGCACCCGCGCCGGGTCGGTCGGCATGGTGCGCAGCTTCTGCTCCACCGCGGCCGGCTCCTCGCGCAGGCCGATGGCGTTGCTGTAGGACTTGGACATCTTGCGCCCGTCCAGGCCCGGCATCTTCGAGGCCGGGGTGAGCAGCGGCTGCGGGCTCGGGCAGGATGATCTTGCTGCTGCCCTCGAGATAGCCGAACAGGCGCTCGCGATCGCCGAGGGTGATGTTCTGCTGGTCCTCGAGCAACGCCCGGGCGGTCGCCAGCGCCTCCTGCTCGCCCGCCTCCTGATAGCGCCGCCGCAGCTCGCGGTAGAGCTTGGCGTTCTTCTTGCCCATCTTGCCGGCGGCGGCTTCGGCCTTCTCGGCGAAGTCCGGCTCGCGCCCATACAGATAGTTGAAGCGCCGTGCGACCTCACGGGTCAGCTCCACGTGCGGCACCTGGTCCTCGCCCACCGGCACCAGGCCGGCCTTGTAGACGAGGATGTCCGCGCTCTGCAGCAGCGGATAGCCCAGAAAGCCGTAGGTAGCCAGGTCGCGGTCGCGCAGCTGCTCCTGCTGGTCCTTGTAGGTCGGCACCCGCTCCAGCCAGCCGAGCGGCGTCACCATCGACAGCAGCAGGTGCAGCTCCGCATGCTCCGGCACCCGCGATTGGATGAACACGTGTGCCGAGCCGGGATTGATGCCGGCCGCCAGCCAGTCGATCACCATCTCCCAGACGCTCTCGCCGATCACCTGGGGCGCCTCGTAGTGCGTCGTCAGCGCGTGCCAGTCCGCGACGAAGAAGAAGCACTCATACTCGTGCTGCAGCTTCAGCCAGTTCTTCAGTACGCCGTGATAGTGCCCCAGGTGCAGGGCGCCGGTCGGACGCATCCCGGAGAGCACGCGTTGTTGCGCAGTGGTGGCCGGATTCACGGAGACTCCCTAAAGACCGATCAAACCGAGGATGGCCCGCTGCAGCAGGGCCAGGGGCGGACCGATGAGGGTCCACAGCAGGCCGGTGAACAGGAGCAGCAAGACGATCACGATGCCGAATGGCTCGATACGCGAGAAGCGATAGCTCAAGCGCGGCGGCAGCAGCGAGCTGAGCACGCGCCCCCCGTCCAGCGGCGGGACCGGCAGCAGGTTGAGCAGCATCAGCACAAGATTGATGCCGATGCCGAACAGGCCCGTATAGGCCAGCGGCACCGCGGCCCAGGGCATCCCCTGCTCAACGGAGAGCCCCAGCCTCAACAGCAGGGCCCAGCCGATCGCCATGAGCAGATTCGCGGCCGGACCGGCCAGGGCGACAAAGGCCATGTCGCGGCGCGGCTGGCGCAGGTTGCCCCAGGTGACCGGCACCGGCTTGGCCCAGCCGAACACCAGCGGCGTGCCGCCTGCCAGCGACGTCAGCGCCAGCATGCTCAGCGGGACCAGCACCGTGCCCACCGGGTCGATGTGCTTGATCGGGTTGATGGTCAGCCGCCCGAGCATGCGGGCGGTCGGGTCGCCGAGGCGGTTGGCGACCCAACCGTGGGCGACTTCGTGAAGGGTGATCGCGAACAGCAGGGGCAGCGCCGCGACGGCGATGGTTTGCACGAGCGACAGTTGCTCCATCAGGCGATTATATCCGTAGTTGTGCGGGACACGGCAACCTCAGTCGCCGAAGGGGGCGGTGTCGCCCTTTCCCTCGCGCAGGACGCGCGGTGCCTGCCCCTGCAGATCGACCACCGTGGTGGGCTCGACCCCGCAGACCCCACCGTCGATGATCAGCTCGACCTGACCCTCGAGCCGCTCGCGGATGTCGTAGGGGTCCACCATCGGCATCTCCTCGCCCGGCAGGATCAGGGTCGAGCTCATCAGGGGCTCGCCCAGTTCCTCGAGCAGGGCCTGGGCGATGGGATGCTCCGGAACCCGGATGCCGATGCTCTTGCGCTTGGGATGCTGCAGGCGCCGTGGCACCTCGCGGGTGGCCGGGAGGATGAAGGTATAGGGCCCGGGGGTCAAGGACTTGAGCAGGCGGTAAGCGACGTTGTCCACACGCGCGTAGGTACCGATCTCGGAGAGATCCCGACACATCAGGGTGAAGTTGTGGTCGGGTCCGAGCCGGCGGATGTCGCGGATGCGATCGAGCGCCTTCTTTTCGCCGATCCGGCAGCCCAGCGCATAGGCCGAGTCGGTCGGATAGACGATCGCCGCCCCCTCGCGCAGCAGGCCCACCGCCTGATACACCAGGCGCGGCTGCGGCGTTTCGGGATGGATCTGGAAAAACTGGCTCATCGACGAGCTCAGCCCAGCGAACGCGCCGCAGAGCGCGTCACCGGCCAGCTCTGCCAGATGGGGCGGCACTCGGCCGGCAGCGGGGGCAGGCCGCCGAGCTCCATGTACGCGTTCTGCGGTCCGTGGTAGTCGGAGCCGCAGGACGCGTAGAGGTCGAAGTCCTCGGCAAAGCGTGCCATGACCCGCACGTCTTGCGGACCGTGGCTGCCCGAGACCACCTCGATACCGCGCCCGCCGCACTCGCGGAACTCGCCAATCAGCTGGCGGCGCCGGCTGGAGCTGAGCCGGTAGCGGGCCGGATGGGCAAGCACGGCCTGCCCGCCGGCGCCGCAGATCCAGCCGACGGCCTCCTCGAGCGCGGCCCATTCCCCGGGCACATGGCCCGGCCGACCGCTCACCAGAAAGTGCTTGAACACGGCCCGCACGTCACGGGCGTGACCGCTCTCCACCAGAAAGCGGGCGAAATGCGTACGGCTCAGGATCTGCCCGCCGGCGAAGGCCCGCGCCCCTTCGTAGGCCCCGGCGATGCCGGCCTTGCCCAGGCGGCGGGCGATTTCCTCGCCACGCCATTGGCGAAACTCCCCCAGGCGCCGAATGCCGGCCTGCAGGGCAATATCCTCCGGGTCGATCTGCAGACCCACGATGTGAATCGTCTGGTGGCTCCAGGTCACCGACAGTTCCACCCCCGGCACCAGCTCGATCCCCGCCTGCTGCGCCGCCGCCTGCGCCTCAGCCAGGCCGGCGGTGGTGTCGTGATCGGTCAAGGCGAGCACGTCGACGCCCTGCGCGGCGGCGCGCTGCACCAGCTCGGTGGGCCGCAGGCTCCCGTCGGAGGCCGTGGAATGCGAATGAAGATCGTACTGCAATGTCATCCTGCTAGTTTATCAGCAGGGGCAGGGCCCTGTCCCCCGCGGCTGTCCGGCCGGCGCAGCTATGCTAAAGTGTAGGGCCGCCCGGGGCCGGCGCGAAATTGAGCCGGCACGAAATTGGACGAGGTGCTATGCAGATCAGTTCCAGCGACATCGATGCCGTCGGCGAGATCGTCGAGGACGCCGCGCACGCGGTGATCGAAGCCCATCGCCAGTCCGGTCCCCACTCCCCGGACGTGGTCAGCCCGGAACTGCTGACCGAGGCATTGCGCCAGTTCCTGGACATCCTCCGTCATATCGAACGCACTCAGAGCGGGGAGGTCGCGCCCGGGGAGCAGTCGATCTACGACACCCTGGCCGCCGCCCGCGACGGCGCCGCGCCGAGCCCGCCGCCCGCTGGCGGCACCAGCCCGGAGGACATCACCGAGCTGGGCGAATACGGCTTCAGCCTGCTGGCGGACCTGGGCCAGTGGGCCGATCAGCTCTCCCAGAGCAAGGCGCGCCAGCAGCTCGATGCCGTCACCCTGCCCGTGGCCTTGTGGGTCGCCCGCCACGGCGGCACGCTCAGCGACCTGGAGCCGGTGGTCAATGCACTGGCCGGCATCGCCAACCGCACCGGCGACACGGACCTGCTCGGCGAGCTGAGCCGCAGCATGGGCGAGATCGCCGGCGCCGCGGCCCCGGCGGTGCGCCACGATCTCGACAAAGGGAACCCCAGCCGCCCCTGGCGGGTCCTAAACCTGAACCGCGGCATCGTGGCCACGCGCTCGCTGGACACCACGGCGATGCGCGCGGCCTTCGAGGATCTGCAGAACAACCTGCCGGCGGACGCCCCCGCGTTCTTCGAAGAGGGCACCCGCCAGGCCGAGGCCATGAACCTGCCGGCGGGCGCGCGCGACCTGCTGGACGAGTACCGCGCACGCAGCGCGCCGCGCAAGCTCCATTGACTACGGGCAAAACCGCACCGCACATGAGATTCCTCTTCGATATCTTCCCCGTCCTGCTGTTCTTCGCGGCCTTCAAGATGGCCGACGACCCGCAGCAGGGCGTGCTGATGGCCACCGCCGCAGCCATGCTCGCGTCGATCGCTCAGGTCGCCTATATGAAGCTGCGCCATGGGCGCGTGGAGCGCATGCACCTGGTGAGCCTGGCACTCATCACCGTGCTCGGCGGCGCCACCCTGCTGCTGCACGACCCGGTGTTCATCAAGTGGAAGCCGACCGCCATCAACTGGGCGTTCGCGCTCGCCTTTCTCGGCAGCCAGTTCCTGGGCGACAAGCCCCTCGTCCATCGCATGATGGGCAGCGCCCTGCGCCTGCCGGAGACAGTGTGGCGTCGCCTGAATCTGGCCTGGAGCGGGTTCTTCGTGCTGCTCGGCGCCGCCAACCTGTACGTCGCCTTTCATTTCAGCCTCGAGACCTGGGTGGACTTCAAGACCTATGGCATGCTCGGCGCCACGGTTGCCTTCGTGGTGTTGCAGAGCATCTATCTGAGCCGCTATCTGGAACCGGAGCCGGAAGGAGAATAAGCACGCATGCTGTACGCGATCCTCGCGGCCGACACCCCCGGCAGTCTGGAGAAACGTCAGGCCGCCCGCCCCGCACACCTCGAGCGCCTGCAGGCGCTGCAGGACGCCGGACGCCTGGTGCTGGCCGGCCCACATCCGGCGATCGACGCCGAGGACCCCGGTCCGAACGGCTTCACCGGCAGCCTGGTGGTCGCCGAGTTCGAGTCCCTGGAGGACGCCGAGCGCTGGGCCGGGGCCGATCCCTACCTGGACGCCGGCGTGTATGCCGATGTGCTGGTGAAACCGTTCAAGAGGGTATTCCCCGCATGACGCAGGACCGCGTGAGCATGATCCGCGAGCGCCTCACCGAGGCCTTTTCCCCGCAACGGCTGGACATCGTCGACGACAGCCACAAGCACGCCGGGCACCCCGGTGCCCGCGACGGGCGCGGCCACTTCAATGTGGTCGTGGTCTCCGAGGCGTTTGTCGGAAAGAACCTGCTGGAGCGCCATCGCATGGTCTTCGAGGCGCTCGGCGAGGCGATGACCACCGACATCCACGCCCTGAGCGTCAAGGCGCACACCCCCGAAGAACTCGAATCCCTGACATGAAGGAGTTGTACATGTCCCAACGATCCTCCAGGACGCTGGCGCTGCTCGTGGCGTCCGCGGTGCTCCCGCTTGCCGCGTTCGCCGCCCATGCCGAAGACAAGGTGCTGGCCACGGTCAACGGCCATCCCATCACCCAGCAAACCCTTGACTTCTACGCCCAGCAGCGGGCGGCCCAGGCGCCGGAGGACAAGACTCCGCACGACAAGAACGCCATGCTCCAGGAGTTGGTCAACCGCGAACTGCTGTACGAGGACGCCCGCAAGAAGAAGCTGGAGAAGGAGCCGGAGGTCAAGAAGCAGCTGGCGCTGCAACGCCGGGAGATCCTGATCGCCGCCGCCCTGAGGAACCAGCTCTCGAAGACCAAGATCAGCGAAGACGAGCTGCGCAAGGAATACAAGGAGCGCGTCGCCGACGCGAACGTTCACGAGTACAAGGCGCGACACATCCTCACCGCCAGCGAAGATGACGCAAAGAAGGTCGTCAAGGAACTCGAGAACGGCGCCGACTTCGCCAAGCTTGCCAAGGAGAAGTCGATCGGCCCCTCCGGCGAGCAGGGTGGAGAACTCGGCTGGTTCAATCCCTCGCAGATGGTCCCGCAGTTCTCCCAGGCGGTCGAAAACCTGAAGAAGGGGGAGTACACCAAGGAGCCGGTGAAGACCCAGTTCGGTTGGCACGTCATCAAGCTGGAGGACAGCCGCAAGGTCACCCCGCCGCCCTTCGACAAGATCGAGCCCCGCTTGCGGCAGGTGCTGCAGAGTCAGAAGCTGCGCGAGTATGTCGGCCAGCTGCGCAAGGAGGCGAAGGTCGACATCAAGTAGCCCGGCCTCCGTCGGTTCGACTTCCGGACACCCCCGCTCGCGGGGGTGTTCGCGTTTCAGGGTCCCGCACCGTGGGCAGTCCAGGTCCAGGACGGGACGCGCATCACAAAACCCGCCTCAAGTCCCGGCCCCGTGCGTTCGATAATCTCCCGCAGCAGCGGATAGAAGCAGAAAGGGAACTTCGCTTTCAGGCTCCGCGCGGATGGGCGGAGCGCCTTTCATCTACGGTGAGGAAATTCCCTCCATGCGACGGCCCTGTTCCGCCGCCCGAAGCAAGTGCCGGGGCCCGCATCCCCGGCTGCTCGCGGCTGCGGTATGTGTGTTTCTCCTGGCGCTTTCCGGCCTTGCCGCCGCCGGCGACTACAGCCTGCTCATCAACGGCAAGGCCGTGCACCTCGAATCCCGCCCCGGGGTTCACCTCAACGAACGCAACCTGGGTGCGGGACTGCAATACGACTTCGAGCCGATCCGCGCGCGCCGCTGGGTGCCGTTCCTCTCGGTCTCCGGGTTTTCGGACTCCAACGCGAACCCGTCCTACTACGCCGGCGGCGGGCTGCTGCGCCGCTTCATGATCGCGCCCCGTCTGGACGGGCTCCACGTCGACGCCGGTGCCGTGGCCTTTCTCATGACCCGCCAGGGCTATCACGGCGGCGCGCCGTTCCCAGGCGTGCTGCCGGCCCTGTCCGTCGGGACACGAACACTGGCGCTGAACATCACCTACATACCGAAGGTACACCCCAAGCTGATCCCCCTGTTCTTCTTTCAGCTGAAGCTCTCCGCCGTATGGATGGACGGGTGAATCGCGGCGCGCGTTCGGCCGCTCAGCGGCCGAGCAGCTCGCCGACGGCAGAAAGGCTGGGAATGCGGTCGAAGATGATCTTCAGCGTCACCATAATGGGCACCGCCATCAATGCGCCGGGCACCCCCCACAGCCAGCCCCAAAACACGATGCCGAAGAAGATCACCAGGGGATTGAGTTCCAGGCGCCGCCCCATGATCAGCGGCGTGACGAGCTGCCCCTCGATGGAGGTGATGAGCAGGAACACGGCGGGCACCAGCATCGCCCGCCCGAGTTCATCGAAGGTCAGCAGCGCCACCGCGGCAATCACCGTGAGCGTCACCATCGGCCCGACATAAGGCACAAAGTTGAGCAGCCCCGCCATGACGCCCCACAGCAGCGGGTTGGGCATCCCCAGCAGCCACATGGCGGTGGCAACCACGGCGCCCAGTCCCGTGTAGATCATGGCGGCCGTAAACAGGTAACGGGAGACCTCCACCTCCATGGCCTGCGCGATCTCTACGGCATGCTCCTTGTCCTCGCGGCTCGGCAGCACCTTGCGCAACTTGAACAGCATCATCTCGCGGGTGGCGAGTATGAAATACAGCATGAACACGCCGACGAGGGCGCCGTAGAGAAGGTTCTGCGCGTTGGCAAACAGGACCGCACGCAGCGTGGAGCGCTGCACGGTCACCGAGCGGCCGCCGTCGGCCGAGGCGAACTGCTCCACCTTCTCCGCGGTTTGACTCACCTCCTCGACGGTGCGCTTCAGCGGGGACAGCTTATCCTCGAGTTGGGCGAAGACCTGGGGGGCCTTGTCCAGCCATGTCGAGGCCGGTTCGGCCAGCACGCCCACCGCAGAGACGATCGCGCCCACCAAGGCCAGAACGACGATGGCCGCGGCAATGCTGGCGCGGATCCGAAGGCGTCGAAAGCCGCGCATCACCGGCGCGAGCAGGAAGCTCAGCAATGAGGCGAGAACGACCGGCAGCAGCACCTGGCGCGCGAGATACAGCGCGAAGAGCAGCGCCAGCACAAACAGCCCCGTGATCGCCTTCGACGGACGCACGACGACCGTGCGCCGCGGCGCCAGGGCGGCGGCGGGTTGCGGCGCGCCGCCGAGCGGGGGGCGGGCCGACTCCTTGCGAAGAGGCGTGTGCTTGCGCATGAGACAGGGCGGTCTGCTTCTAGTCGCAAGGGGAGGCCGCCGCCGGCCCTGCCATCGACGGCGGCGACGTGCAGCAGCGGTGGCAGGACCGGGCGATGCCGCGCGGGCGCGGCTCAGCGCCGGCGCAGCAACGCACCGAGCACCACCCCCGCCGCGAGCGCCGTGCCCACGGCGGCCAGCGGATGCTCGCGCACGTAGTCGACCATTGCGTCCGAGGCTTCCCGGGTCCGGTCGGTCGCGCGGCGGCCCGCATCACGCAGGTACGCCTCGGCACGCTCTCCCTGCCGGGCCACGCGATCGATTCTCTCGTGCGCCGCGTGGCTCAGGCGATCGGTGGTCTCGTGCGCTGTTTCCCGCGTTTCCTCGATCTGTTCGCTATCCATCGCGTCCTCCGCAGTCATGGGGTCCATCCTTACCGGCCTCCCGCCGGCATTCCCGCCAGCATCCCTACTGGCTCTGGCTCTGCTGATCCTGCTGGCCCTTGACCACCAGATTGTTGATCACCTTCTGCACGCCGGCGACACCTTTTGCCACTTGGGTCGCGGTCTGCTTCTCCTTCTCCGAGCCGACAAAGCCGTTGAGCTCGACGGTTCCCTTGAAGGTGTCCACGTCGATGTTGAGTCCAGAGGTGTTGTCGTTCTCCAGGAGCTTGGTCTTCACCTTGGTGGTGATCACCCGGTCGTCCAGGAACTGGCCGGTGCTGGCATGTTTCGGCGAACTGGCGCAGGCCGCCAGGCCGAAGCTCAGGACAGCGGCCATGAACAGGTACACGAAGAATTTCCGCATTGAAGGAATCCTCTCTGCTAGTCGTAGGTCAAAAGTGAGTGCGCTCCGCTGTGCGTCGCCTCGCTAGACAGGCGGTCGCCGTCCCATGATCAGGAACACCACGAACGCGATCAGAAAGATCACGAACAGCACCTGGGCAATCCAGGCGGCGGTACCGGCAACCCCGGTAAAGCCCAGCAACCCCGCGATCAGAGCCACAATGAGAAACGTAATTGCCCATCCGAGCATGACGGCGGCCTCCTGCGGCGTACAAATCCCTGTCGACAAGAATAGACACAAAATCAGTAGAGTGACGCCCGTACGGGATTGCCCGCATGGGGATCAGCCCGCCATGGAAAGTCCACACCATTTGTCTACACTTGGGGCTAAATCGCTGGCCAGGACGGCCGCGCAGGTGAAGCAACGGCAGGATTCGACACATGGACGTGATTGCTCTGCAGCCCATTGTGGCCATCGTGGCGGGGATACTGATCCTCATCGTGCCCCGCCTGTTGAACTACATCGTGGCCTTCTACCTGATCCTGTTCGGCGTTCTCGGCCTGGTGCATACCTGATCGCTCGGCGCACGTCACTGCCGAGCCGTTCCATTTTTTCCACAGCAACAAGAGGCGAGAACCTATGACTTCGCGCGTCAAGATCCTGAGCATTGCAACGCTGTTCACCCTCGCCCTGCTTGCGGGCTGCGATCAGCAAGGCCCCGCAGAGAAGACCGGCGAGGCCATCGACAACGCCGCCCAGCAAACCGGCGATGCCGTGGGCAACGCGGCCGACGAGGCCGGCGAGGCGGTTCAGCAGGGCACGCAGAACAACCAGTAGCCCTGCTTTGTCAGCCCCAGGTGGCGGGTGCCTGCGGCACCCGCCACGCCTTTTTGTGTTCCAGTCCTCCCGCATCCAGGTTCGCATTCAGCGTGCTTCGCCCTCCGAGACGGCGGACCGACTCACAAAGGCGCTGAATTCGGCCCGGTCCAGGCCCGAGCGGGGATCGTTTTTCACCGCCATCCAGTTGCGCAGCGCCTGCCGATAGGCATACACCTCGTCCAGGCTCACCACGCCGTCCTTGTTTCGGTCAAAGGCCTCCTGCATGCTGATCGTGCCGTCTGCGTTGGCATCGACTCGCGCGAACACGCCCGCGGAGTCCGCATGCGCAGGTGCCGCTTGCACGCTGCCGAGCAGCAGCATTACCCCCAGGCATGTTCCCCATCGAAACACCGTTGACGTCTGCATGCCGTCCTCCAGATCCTTGAGCGAACGAACGCAGACGGCGTTCCCGCCGCCTACCCTGTACTTGTGAACAAGTAAAGGCCAGCGCCTGACCCGCCGCCAATCGGCGGCGCGCTGACAGAGAACGCCGGCAACGACAGGGAGTCGGTCCGCCATGCGCCACACAAGGCACCTGCTCATTGCTCCACTCGCCCTGCTTCTCGCGCACGCCGGTCCCGGCTACGCCGCCGGCTGCACCAGCGATGCCTCGATTGAGGTTCCGCCCGGCTTCTGCGCCACGGTGTTCGCCCAGGGCGTGGGCCCGGCCCGTCACCTCGCGGTCCGCTCCAACGGGGACGTCTACGTGCGCCTGCGCGAGTCGCACGGGGGCGGCGGTGTCGCCGCGCTGCGCGACACCAACGGTGACGGACGGGCCGACACCGTGCGCTACTTCGACGCCAGCGTGGGCACCGGCATTGCCATCGCGCGGGACATGCTCTACCTGAGCTCCGACACCGCCGTGTATCGCTATCGGCTCGGCGCGGCCCTGGTGCCCCGCTCGCCACGGGTGACGATCGTGCGGGGCTTCCCGCCGCAGGCTCAGCACGCCGCGAAGGCCCTCGCGATCGACCCGCAACAGGACCGGCTCTACGTCGACATCGGCGGCCCCTCGAACGCCTGCCAACGCCAGACCCGCACCACCGGTTCGCCGGGTCGCGATCCCTGCCCGCAACTGAAGGGCCACGCAGGGATCTGGCGCTACGACGCCGCGCAGCCCGGCCAGCGCTACGGGCAGGGGCTGCACTTCGCGAGCGGCATTCGCAACGCGGTCGCCCTGGCCTGGAATGCCGGCAACCGCACCTTGTACGCGGTGCAGCACGGCCGCGACAGCCTTCACCGGCTGTGGCCGCAGCGCTATACACAGTCACAGAGCGCGGAGCTTCCCGCCGAGGAGTTCATCGCCATCCAGCGCGGCGATGACTTCGGCTGGCCGTACTGCTATTACGACCCGCAGCAGAAGAAGAAGGTGTTGGCGCCCGAATACGGCGGCGACGGACGGAAGGTGGGACGCTGTGCGCGCTTCGAGGGGCCGGCGCTCGCCTTTCCGGCGCACTGGGCGCCGAATGACCTGCTGTTCTATACGGGCAAACAGTTCCCGGCACGCTATCGCGACGGCGCCTTCGTCGCCTTCCACGGTTCATGGAACCGTGCACCGGCGCCGCAGGCTGGCTACAAGGTGGTGTTCGTGCCCTGGGGCCACGGCGCGCCGGCCCCGCGCTGGGACGTGTTCGCCGAGGGCTTCGCGGGCTCCCGTCCCATCGCCAGCCCCGGTGAGGCTCGCTTCCGGCCCATGGGCCTGGCACAAGGCCCCGACGGCACGCTCTACATCGGCGACTCGGAGCAAGGCCGCATCTGGCGCGTCCGTTACACCGGCGATGAGCGGGCTACAGCCAGCGCTTCCAGCGGAACACGATGAGCTGCACCAGTCCCACGGCGAGCAGCAACAGGATGAGCACCACAAAGGCCTGCGGATCGGCCGCGCCGGGAATGCCGCCGACATTGACGCCGAGCAGACCGGTCAGAAAGCCGAGCGGCAGGAACACCACGGCAACGAGCGACAGCACGTACATGCGTTGGTTGAGTTGCTCCGAGAGGCGGCTGGCAAGCTCCTCGCCGGTGACGGCCGCGCGTTCGCGGGCGGCGTCCAGTTCCTCGACGAAGCGCGTCAGGCGATCGGCGACCTCGCGCAGGCGCACGCGCATGACCGGCTCGAACCAGCCGCCCTGCTCCGCCAGCAGCATCGCCAAGGCCTCGCGCTGCGGGGCGAGGTAGCGGCGCAGGATGATGGTCTGCCGACGCAGCGCCGCCAGGCGCATCCGCAGCCCTTGGCTCTGCTCGGTAAGCACCGAATCCTCCAGCTCGGCAACGGTGTCGTCGATGCCGTCGATGACGCGGCTCATCCGCGCCACCAGCCGGTCGGTGATGCGCACCACGAACTCGGCCGCAGAGGCCGGACCACGTCCCTGAGCCAGGCTCTCACGCAGGTCGACGACAGACAGCAGGCGCCGCTTGCGGGTGGTGATGATGCGCCCCCGCTCCACCCACATGCGCAGCGACACCATGTCCTCGGGATCCTGCCCGGGATTGGAGTTCACGCCGCGCAGAATGATCAGCAGGCCCTCCTCCATCGCGGCGCTGCGCGGACGCGTCTCCTCGGCCACCAGGGCCTCGGCGCTCACCGCAGTCAGACCCGCCTGCTCGCGCAGCCACTGGCGGGAATGCGGGGCCGTATAGTCCAGGTGCACCCAGAGCAGCCCCTGTTCCGGCGACCAGTCGCGGACGGCCGGCCAATCCAACTCGGTGCCGCCGCCCTTACCATCCAGAAGGTAGGCGGCTACCAAGCCATCGGCATCAGTCATCGACCCTCCCCTTCCGACTGTAACGCACTGACTATACCATCCCGCATCCGTGTGACTTGCGTTCTGAGACCACGGTCACACGGTAGAAGCCGATGCCCCCACGCGCGCGCATATCCGTGCACCGGGACTATCCTTGTAGGAATTTTCAGCGGTTATCACAGGGAGGTGCCATGGCCCCTCACGCGCAGACGCGGATCCTCTGGCGCGATCGCGACAGCGTCGACGCGGCCCGCGAAGCGATCACCCGCGTCGGCAAGGTCGAGCTCGAATTACCCAGCAGTTATCACCACACCCTGTTCGCACGTCTGCATCCTGGCGGGGAGGCGGACCACGAACCGGAAGTGCTGGACCTCGTGGGCGACACGGAGCTGCTGGAGCGCATCGCCGCGATCCGCGGCCTCGAAGATCTGGGGGGCCTCACCGAACTGCTCCGCACCCGGCACGGCCGGGTGGAACTGCACAGCCCCGGCCCCGTCCTCGTCCTGCATACCGACCCGGGAGATTAGCAGTCGCCGGGCTTGCAAGGGGGTAAAACATGAATATAATTACACCAAATCACGCATACAGCCTGTCTCCCGCCATGCAGAAACTGACCGCCCGCCAGGCCGAGATCCTCCAACTCATCCAGGACACCGTACAGAGCACCGGCATGCCCCCCACGCGGGCGGAGATCGCCCGGGCGCTGGGCTTTCGCTCGCTCAATGCCGCCGAAGGCCACCTCAAGGCCCTCGCCCGCAAGGGGGTCATCGAGCTGCTGCCCGGCTCCTCCCGCGGCATCCGCGTCCTGGTCGAGACCGGGCTGCCGGTGATCGGACGGGTCGCGGCGGGCAGCCCGATTCTGGCGGAAGAGCATATCGAGACCCGCTACCAGCTCGATCCCCACATGTTCAGGCCACCGGCCGACTACCTGCTGCGGGTGCGTGGCATGAGCATGCGCGAGGCGGGCATCCTGGACGGCGACCTGCTGGCGGTGCATCGCACCCAGGAGGCCCAGAACGGCCAGATCGTGGTCGCCCGCCTCGATGACGAGGTGACGGTCAAACGCTTCCGGCGCAAAGGCAGTCATGTCTCCCTGCTGCCCGAGAACCCCGAGTTTGACCCCATCGAGGTCGATCTCGCCCAGCAGCCCCTGGAGATCGAAGGCATCGGCGTCGGGGTGATCCGCAACGGCGAACCTTTATGAGCCTGCCCGAGCTGCTGCAGCGCGCCGATCTGTGGCGCGGCGGGGACAGCTCCCTCTACCACCCGGCCCCGGGCCTCCCCAGCGGCCACGCCGAGCTCGACGCCCAGCTGCCCGGCGGCGGCTGGCCGCGCGGCGCCCTCACCGAGATCCTGCTCCCGGCCACCGGCACGGGCGAGCTCGCGCTGCTGATGCCGACCCTCTCCCGCCTCACCCGCGAGGACGAATGGGTCGCCTTCGTGGCGCCCCCCCACCTGCCCTACGCCCCGGCACTGGCGGCGGCGGGCATCCGCCTGGAGCGCATCCTGCTGATCCGGCCGCCGGACAAGAAGCAGACCGCCTGGGCCCTGGAACAGACCCTGCGCGCCCGCACCTGCGGCGCCGTGCTCGGCTGGCTGCCCGAGGCGGACATGCGCGGCCTGCGGCGCCTGCAACTGGCCGCCGAGGCCGGCGAGGCCCTCGGCGTGCTGTTCCGGCCGCCGACGGCCGCCGCCCAGCCCTCGCCGGCGGCCCTGCGCCTGCAGCTGGAGGCCACGCCGGACGGCAGCCTGATCCATGTCCTCAAACGCCGCGGGGGCTGGGGCGCGCGGCCGGTCCGTTGTCCCCGCCCCCATGCTGTGGCTTAGCCTGCTCCTGCCCCACCTGCCGCTGGAAGTATTCCCCGCCGAGGGCCAACGGCCGACGGTGGTCTACAGCGGCACGGCCGGCCGCCAGTGGGTCCATAGCGGCAATGCCGCCGCGGCCGCCTGCGGCATCGGGCCCGGCATGAGCCTGCAGGCCGCGCTGTCCCTGCGCGCGGACCTGCGGATCCATCCGCGCGACGAGACCGCCGAGGCCGAGGCCCTGCACGGGCTTGCGCTCTGGGCGGGTCAGTTCACCTCCACCGTCAGCCTGCAGCCGCCGAACGGACTGCTGTTGGAGATCGAGGGCAGCCTGCGCCTGTTCGCCGGGCTCGAGCCCCTGTGCCGCCATGTCGATGCCGGGCTGCGGGAGATGGGCTACGTGCATCGGCACGCCGTCGCCCCCACCGCGCTCGGCGCCTGGCTGCTCGCCCGGGCCGGCCATGCCGAGGCGGTGCGCGATCGCCAGGCGCTGAGCCGCGCCCTGCGCGGCCTGCCGTTGTCCCTGCTGGAGCTGCCGGAGGAGACCCTGGCTGCGCTGCGCGGCGTCGGCCTGCGCCGCATCGGCGACTGCCTGCGCCTGCCGCGCGCGGCCCTCGCCCGACGGCTGGGGCCGACGCTCACCGACTACCTGGACCGGACGCTCGGGCGGCGGCCCGATCCCCGGCCCCGCTTCGAGCCGCCCGAGCGTTTCGCCGCCCGGGTGCAGCTCCCGGCCGAAGTCGAGAACAGCGCGGCCCTGCTCTTCCCCCTGCGGCGGCTGGTTATCGAGCTGGGCGGATTCCTGCTCGCCCGCGGCTGCGGCGTCCAGGAGCTGGATATCGCGTTCTGCAAGGGCAGCCGGCCGGTGAGCCGCCTCCCCGTCGGGCTGGTCGCCCCCAACCGCGAGCCCGACCATCTGCTGGCCCTGGTCCGTGAGCGCCTCGAGCAGCACGAGCTGCCCGCCGCCGTCGACGAGGTCGCCCTGCGTGCCGAACGGCTGCTCCCGCTCGAATCGAGCCCCCGCGGCCTTTTTGCCGAGGTCCGCAGCCGCGGCGACTGGCGCCGCCTGGTGGAGCGCCTGCAGGCCCGGCTGGGCGAGGACGCCGTCAGCGGCCTGGACACCCGCCCCGAACATCGGCCCGAGCATGCCTGGCGCCCCTGCCGTCCCGGCGAGGCCAGCGGCGCGGCGCGCTTCAGCGGCCGTCCGCTGTGGCTGCTGGAGCGGCCCGAACCGCTGGAGTGCAGCGATGGCCGCCCCTGCTTCGAGGGCCGGCTCACCCTGCACGAAGGCCCGGAACGCATCGAGGGCGGCTGGTGGGACGGGGAGGACGTGCGGCGGGACTATTTCGTGGCCGAGACGCCGCAGCGGCGGCGCCTGTGGGTCTACCGCGAGCTGCGTCCGCCGCAGCACTGGTTCCTGCACGGGGTGTTCGGCTGAGGCCTCTCAGGCTGCAGCGCTCACCGCCAGCATGACGCAGCGCCCGGCGGGGCCCGCGGGCCCGGTCTCCGCGCGCAGCACCTCGAAGCCGGCGTCCTCGAGCAGAGCGATGGTCGTCGCCGGTGCATGGCCGCTGTAGAAAAGCTCGCTGCCGAACATCGCGGCCGTCCCCTCCCAGGCGCTGCCGGTGGCGGTGAGCAGCAGCGGGGCGCCGGGCGCCAGCCAGCGGTTCCATCGCAGGAAGATCGCCGCATGCCGCGCACGCGGCACGTGAAACAACACATCCCAGGCGAGGAGACCGCCGAAACCGCCCGGCAGCTCGAGCTCGGCAATATCGCCCTGGAGCGCCCGCGCCTGCGGGCAGTGCGCCGCAAAGAGCCGCAGCATCTGCGCCGAGAGATCCACGCCGGTGACGGCAAAACCCCGGTCCAGCAGATGGCGGGCGATCGGCGCGCCGCTGCCGCAGCCGAGGTCCAGGACCTGCGCCCCCGGCGGCAGCAGACCGGCGAAGCGCTCCACCTGCGGGCGCTCCGGAAAGCTCGTGCGCGTCCGGGCGTACTCGGCGGCGATGCGGTCGTAGGCGGCGCTCACGCCGACCTCGTCGTTCCGTGCGCCGGTTCACCCCAAGAGCGATGGCGGCCCCCACGAATACTGCTATTATTAACACCTCTCTTTGGCACCCCCGGCCCGCTCCATCATGTCGCCCTCCCCCGATTATGCCGAGCTGCACTGCCTGAGCAACTTCAGCTTCCTGCGCGGGGCCTCGCACCCCGAGGAGCTGGTCGGGCAGGCCGCCCGGCTCGGCTACACCGCCCTGGCCCTCACCGACGAGTGCTCCGTCGCGGGCGTGGTACGGGCGCACCTGGCCGCCCGGGAGCTGGGTCTGCGGCTCATCGTCGGCAGCGAGCTGCGGCTGGCGGACGGGCCCCGCCTGGCGCTGCTGGCCACGGACCGCGAGGGCTACGGTAATCTCTGCGAGCTGATCACGCTGGGACGGCGCCGCGCGAAGAAAGGCGCCTATCGGCTCGAGACGGCGGACCTGGACGCCGGGGTGCCGGGCTGCCTGGCGCTGCTGATCCCCGAGCCGGAGGCCGCATCCGCCCGCACGCGGGCCGATGCCGCCTGGCTGGCAGCGCGCTTTGCCGGGCGCGCCTGGATTGCCTTCGAGTGCCTGCACGGCAGCGGCGAAGGGGCGCGGCGGCGGCGCCTCGAGGCCGTCGCCGCCGAGACGGACCTGCCGCTGGTCGCCGCCGGCGACGTGCACATGCACCGGCGCGGCCGGCGCGCCCTGCAGGACCTGGTCACGGCCATCCGCCTGAACACGCCCCTGCCCCAGGCCGGGCACGCGCTGTTCCCCAACGGCGAACGCCATCTGCGCCCGCGCGAGCGCCTCGCCCGGCTCTACCCGCCCGCCCTGCTGGAAGAGACCCTGCGCATCGCCGCGCGCTGCCGCTTCAGCCTCGACGAGCTGCGCTACGAATACCCCGACGACCTGGTGCCCGCCGACTGCACGCCGAGCGCCCACCTGCGCGCGCTCACCGAGGCCGGTCTGCGCGAACGTTTCCCGGAAGGCGCGCCGGAGAAGGTGCACGCGCTGGTGGAGAACGAGCTGGCCGTCATCGCCGAGCTGCACTACGAGCCCTACTTCCTCACCGTGCACGACATCGTGCGCTTCGCCCGCAGTCGCGGCATCCTCTGCCAGGGCCGCGGCTCGGCGGCCAACTCGGTGGTGTGCTACTGCCTGCAGATCACCTCGGTGGACCCCTCGCGCATGGAGATGCTGTTCGAGCGCTTCGTCTCCAAGGAACGCGACGAGCCGCCGGACATCGACGTGGACTTCGAGCACGAGCGCCGCGAGGAGGTCATCCAGTACGTCTACGAGCGCTACGGCCGCGAGCGCGCCGCCATCGCCGCCACCGTGATCACCTACCGGCCCAAGAGCGCCTTTCGCGATGTCGGCAAGGCGCTCGGCATGAGCCTGGATCAGGTCGAGCGGCTGGCGGGTACGTTCAGCTGGTGGGACGGCCAGCGCGTCACCCCCGAGCGCATCCGCGAGGCCGGCTTCGATCCGGACAATCCGCTCATCGTGCGCCTGCTCGCCCTGGTGCGCGAGCTCATCGGCTTTCCGCGCCACCTGTCGCAGCACGTCGGCGGTTTCGTGATCGCGCGCGACCGGGTCACCCGCCTGGTGCCGGTGGAGAACGCCGCCATGCCGGGGCGCACCGTCATCGAGTGGGACAAGGACGACCTCGACGCCCTGGGCCTGCTCAAGGTCGACTGCCTCGCCCTGGGCATGCTCACCGCCATCCGCAAGGCCTTCGAGCTCGTGAAAAGGCACCGCCGCCGCGAGCTCACCCTGGCCAATCTGCCGGCGGGGGACCCGGCGGTCTACCGCATGATCCAGCGCGCCGACACCATCGGCGTGTTCCAGATCGAGTCGCGCGCGCAGATGAGCATGCTGCCGCGCCTCAAGCCCGCCTGCTTCTACGACCTGGTGATCGAGGTGGCCATCGTGCGCCCCGGCCCCATCCAGGGCGACATGGTGCATCCCTACCTCGCTCGGCGGCAGGGGCTGGAGCCGGTCACCTACCCCAGCGAGGCGGTGCGCGAGGTGCTGGAACGCACGCTGGGCGTGCCCATCTTTCAGGAGCAGGTGATCAAGCTGGCCATGGTCGCGGCCGGCTTCTCCGCCGGGGAGGCGGACCAGCTGCGCCGCGCCATGGCCTCCTGGCGGCGCAAGGACAAGCTGGCGCGCTTCGAGCCGCGCCTCATCGAGGGCATGCGCGTGCGCGGCTACTCGGAGCAGTTCGCCCGCCAGATCTACCAGCAGATCCTCGGCTTCGGCGAATACGGTTTTCCCGAATCGCACGCCGCCAGCTTCGCGCTGCTGGTCTACGTCTCGGCCTGGCTCAAGCATCACGAGCCGGCCGCCTTCGCCTGCGCCCTGCTCAACAGCCAGCCGATGGGCTTCTATGCCCCGGCGCAGCTGGTGCAGGACGCGAAGGACCATGGCGTGGAGGTGCGGCCGGTGGACGTCACCCGCAGCGACTGGGACTGCACCCTGGAGCGCGCCCCGGGCGGGCGCCTGGCGCTGCGGCTCGGTCTGCGTCTGGTCAAGGGCATGAGCCGCACGGGCGCCGCGCGCATCGAGACCGCGCGCCGCGCGCAGGCCTTCCGCGACGTGGCCGATCTGACCCGGCGCGCGGCCCTCACCCGCCGCGAGGTCAACGCCCTCGCCACCGCCGATGCCTTCGCCGCCCTCGCCGGCCACCGCCATCAGGCCCGCTGGGCCGCGCTCGCCAGCGAGGCGCCCATGGCCCTGTTCGACGGCGAACCTGCCGTGAACGAGGGACTGGCCCTGCTGCCCCGGCCCAGCGAGGCGCAGGACATCGTCGCCGATTACGCCAGCGTCGGGCTCACGCTGCGCCGCCACCCGCTCGCCCTGCTGCGCGGCAGGCTGCAGCAGCTCAACTGTGCGAGCACGCAGGAGGCGAAGATGCTGGCGCACGACACGCCGGTGCGCATCGCCGGCCTGGTCATCACCCGTCAGCACCCCTCGACGGCGCGCGGGGTGATCTTCCTCACCCTCGAGGACGAGAGCGGTGTGCTGAACGTCATCGTCTGGCCGGGGCACGTGGACCGTTTCCGCAAGGAGGTGTTCCACGGCCGGTTGCTGATCGTCGACGGCACCCTGCAGCGCGAGGGCGAGGTCATCCACGTCATTGCACGACGGCTGGAGGATCGCGGTGCGCTGCTCGGCCCGCTGGATGCGCCCTCGCGCGACTTCCGTTAGCCCTGTTCAAACGTCGCGCGGCGACACCCTCAGGCGAACAGCGTCGACGTATCGACAAAGATCAGGTATTCGCCAATCCGCTCGCCCTCCATCTTCATCACGTTGGCGAAGGGCACCACGAGGGTGCTGCCGTCGCGGCGCGTGTAGCGAACCGTACCGTGACAGACCACAGCGTTGCCGGTGTCCCAGCTGTCCTCCAGGGTGTGCTGTGCACCGGCGATGGCGCCGAAGAACCCGGCCACCGCATCGCGGATGGCCGCCCTCCCGTGGATCGGCTCGGCATTGCCGAAACGGAACCTGGCGTCCGCGGAGAGGAAGGCGGCGAAGGCCTCGGCATCGCCGCGGTCAATGGCGGCGAACAAATCGGTGAGACGTGCGGGCATGCTCTCGTTATCCCTTCGTGCTTGATCCACGCTGCGGAGTCTAACCACCCTGCGGCCCGGAGTCAGCCGCCTGACGGTCCGGTGTGCTCAATGCGGCGGCAGGGATTCGTCGTGTCCCGTGAAGTCGTGCCCGCCGATCAACGAGCCGCCGCCCGCCACCCCGGCATCGACGACTGCGCGGCGTTCGAAGAACCGCGGGTCCATGACCTCCAGAAAGGCGCGTGCCTGCGGTGAGAGGAACTTCCCGCGGCGCATCACCACCCCATAGGTACGCTGCGGGAAATATTCGCTCAAGGCGACGGTGTGCAGCTTCTCACTGCCGGTGAGACAGATGCTGGTGACAATGGACACGCCCAGCCCCAACTCGACGAACTTCTTCACCACCTCCCAGCCGCCGGCCTCCAGCCGCACCTCGTAGCCAAGCCCGTGCTGCTGGAAGACGAGATCGACGATGCGCCAGGTGGACAGGTGACGCGGCGGCAGGATCAGACCACAGGGGCCGATGTCGGCGAGGCTCACCCGCTTCTTCTTCGCGAGCGGGTGATTCAACGGCGTGATCAGCACCGGGTCGTAGGTGAACACCGGGATGAAGCTCACGTCCGCCGGCACCTCCACCATCGAGCCGACCGCGAAATCGACCTCGCCGCTGCGCAGCAGCTGCATGCCGTCGCGCCCGGTGACGTTGTGCAGATGGGTGCGCACCTGTGAATGACGCTCGCTGAACGCCTTCACGAAGTCCGAGAGCAGGTAAAGGATGGTGGACTCGCCGGCGGCGATGTCGAGCGCCCCGCTCTGCGCCTCGCCGAGTCGGGCAGCGAACAGCTCTGGCAGGTGCTCCATGCCCTCGACCAGCGGCAGCGCCGTGTCCAGCAGGATCTGCCCGGCGGCACTGAGCTCGATGCGGGGACCGCGGCGCTCGAACAGCCGGGCGCCGAGGTCCTCCTCCAGGGACTTGATGAGCAGCGACACCGAAGGCTGGCTCAGACACAGGCGTTCCGCGGCACGTGAGATGCTGCCGGTCTGGGCCGCCTGACAGAAGGCGCGCAGCTGCCGCAGGCGGCTGCTGCGGTGGGACGCAGGGACGCGCATGCACTGTCCTCCCGCGCAGAGCATTAGTAAAAACAATAGTTACTATTCCGAGGATTGAATAGTCAAATACTGAGCCGCTCTCTAGCTTTACCGTGGAACGCCACTGCCATGCACCCGCCGCAGCGGTGCAGGACCGGATCCACGGAGGATGAGAGCGATGAGCCAGACACGACAGGAGCAGGTGCGCGCCGTTCGCGCGGCCTGGCAGGAGGACCCGCGCTGGGACGGCATCACCCGGCCCTACGACGCCGAGGAGGTGGTGCGCCTGCGCGGCAGCAAGCAGATCGAATACACCCTCGCCCGCGACGGCGCCGAGAAGCTTTGGCGGTTGTTGCAGCAAGCGCCCTTCCTCAACGCCCTCGGTGCCCTGACCGGCAACCAGGCCATGCAGCAGGCCAAGGCCGGACTGAAGGCCATCTACCTGTCGGGCTGGCAGGTGGCGGGCGATGCCAACCTCGCCGGCGAGATGTACCCCGACCAGTCGCTGTACCCGGCGAACTCGGTGCCGCACGTGGTGCGACGCATCAACAAGACCCTGCAGCGCGCCGATCAGATCCAGCACATGGAAGGCAGCGGGGACGTTGACTACTTCCTGCCCATCGTGGCCGATGCCGAGGCCGGCTTCGGCGGCGTGCTCAACGCCTTTGAGCTGATGAAGGAGATGATCGAGGCCGGTGCGGCCGGCGTGCACTTCGAAGACCAGCTCGCCTCCGCCAAGAAGTGCGGCCACATGGGGGGCAAGGTGCTGGTCCCCACCCAGGAGGCGGTGCAGAAGCTGGTCGCCGCGCGCCTGGCGGCCGACGTGATGGGCGTGCCCACGGTGCTGGTAGGCCGCACCGATGCCGAGGCGGCCAACCTGCTCACGTCCGATATCGACGACCGCGACAAGCCCTTCCTCACCGGCGAGCGTACCGGCGAGGGCTTCTATCGGGTGAAGAACGGCATTCGTCAGGCGATTGCGCGGGGGCTGGCCTATGCGCCCTACGCCGACCTCATCTGGTGCGAGACCGGCAAGCCGGACCTGGAGTACGCGCGCCAGTTCGCCGAGGCGATCCACCGCGAGTTTCCGGGCAAGCTGCTCGCCTACAACTGCTCGCCCTCCTTCAACTGGAAGAAGAACCTCGACGACGGCGCCATCGCCCGCTTCCAGCGCGAACTCGCCGCCATGGGCTACAAGTTCCAGTTCATCACCCTGGCGGGCTTCCATGCCCTGAACTACAGCATGTTCCGCCTCGCCAAGGGCTACAAGGAGGTGCAAATGTCCGCCTATGTCGAGCTGCAGGAGGCCGAGTTCGCCGCCGAGCACGAGGGCTACACCGCGACGCGCCACCAGCGCGAGGTCGGCGCCGGCTACTTCGACGCCGTCAACGGGCTGATCGCCGGCGGTCTGTCCTCCCTGGGCGCGCTCAACGGCTCCACCGAAGAGGCGCAGTTCGACGAGGACGAGGACGAGGACTCCGACCAGGGCGGCGGCGATTACGACATCGCCATGGAATACGGCAGCGCCCTGTAGGCACGGCAGGGGCAGGGCCGCCAAGCGGCCCTGCCCGAGGAGGGCTGGACATGAGCGCACCCACCGTCACGCTCACCGACAATGCGACCGGGCGCCGCATCGAGCTGCCCGTCCTGCACGGCACGCAGGGCCCGCCGGTGATCGATGTCCGCCGGCTCGGCGCCGAGCTCGGCATGTTCACCTACGACCCGGGCTACATGTCGACGGCGAGCTGCCGCAGCGCGGTCACCTACATCGACGGCGAACGCGGCGAGCTCCTGTACCGCGGCTATCCGGTGGAACAGCTCGCCTGGCAGAGCAGCTATCTTGAGGTCTGTTACCTCCTGCTCCACGGCGAGCTGCCCGGCACCGAGGCGCTGCAGGACTTCCAGCGCAGCATCGCCCGCCACAGCATGATTCACGAGGCGCTGCGCGGCTTCTATTCGGGCTTCCGCCACGATGCCCATCCCATGGCCATCCTGGTCGGGGTGGTGGGCGCTCTGTCGGCCTTCCACCACGACTCGGTCGACATCCACAACCCGGCCGATCGCATCGCCTCGGCCCACCACCTGATCGCGAAGATGCCGACCATCGCCGCGGCCAGCTACAAGTACTCGATCGGCGAGCCGCTGATGTACCCGGACAGCTCGCTCGGCTACGTCGACAACTTCCTGCACATGATGTTCTCGCTGCCCGGGGCGCCCTGCGAAATCCGCCCGGTGGTCACCCGCGCGCTCGAACTGCTGCTGATCCTGCACGCCGATCACGAGCAGAACGCGAGCGCCTCGACGGTACGCCTGGCGAGCAGTTCGGGCGCCAACCCCTTCGCCTGCATCGCGGCGGGCATCGGCGCCTTGTGGGGCCCCGCACACGGCGGCGCCAACGAGGCGGTCGTGCGCATGCTGCAGTCGGTGGAGTCGGTGCGCAAGGTGCCGCAGCTGGTGGCACGCGCCAAGGATCGCGACGATCGCTTCCGCCTGGTCGGCTTCGGGCATCGCGTCTACAAGAACTACGACCCGCGGGCGCGGGTGATCCGGCAAGCCTGCCACGACCTGCTCGAGGAGCTGTGTCCGCGCGACGACCCGCTGTTCGAGATCGCCATGGAGCTCGAGCGCATCGCGCTCTCGGACGAGTACTTCCGCGAGCGGCGCCTGTATCCCAACGTGGATTTCTACTCGGGGATCATCCTGCGCGCCATCGGCATCCCGCTGAACATGTTCACGGTGATCTTCGCCATGGCCCGGACCGTCGGCTGGCTGGCCCAGTGGAAGGAGATGTTGGAGGACCCGGAGTATCGGATCGGACGGCCGCGCCAGCTCTATACCGGGCCGCCGCGGCGGGATTATCTCAGCGCCGCGACAGGCACCGACACCGCACCGCAAGACCTGGAGCTGGCGCGCACCGGCGGCTAGCCGGCGCGCGGCCTGCTCGCGTCAGGCGTTGCCGGCCGCCTCCACGCGCTCGCGGTGGATGAAGTACAGGTTGCGGGCATAGATGAACACGCCGCCCAACTGCCCCATGATGAACACCGGGTCCTGGCGGTAGATCGCATACGCCAGCAGCGTCGCGCCGCCAACAATGCTGAAGTACCAGAAGGCCACCGGAATCACGCTACGCCGCTCACGCTCACTGGTGAGCCACTGCACCAGGAAGCGCGCCGTGAACAGCGCCTGCCCGGCAAAGCCGACGATCAGCCATATCGTCTCAGTCTTCATCCTTCAGCTAACCTCTTCGACCCGCGGGACCTTCGCCCGGCGTTTGAGCCAGCTCACCCCGAACAGATCGACGATGCCGACCCAGAGGCGATTGTTGATGCCGTATTTGGAACGCCCGGCGGAGCGCTGCCGGTGGTTTACCGGCACCACCCGGACCGTGCCCCCGGCCCTCTGCACCAGCGCCGGAAGGAAGCGGTGCATGTGGTCGAAGTACGGCATTTCCAGGAACACGTCGCGGCGAAACAGCTTCAGGCCGCAGCCGGTATCGGGTGTGGCATCGCCCAGCATGCCCGCGCGGATGCGATTGGCAACCCGCGAGGACAAGCGCCGCACGAAGGTGTCGTGGCGCTGGTGTCGCCAGCCGGCGAGCATCGCCACCTGCGGATCGGCCAGGGCGTCGCGCTCGGCGAGCAGCTTGAGCACGTCGGCGGGATCGTTCTGCCCGTCGCCGTCCAGGGTGGCCACCCATTCGGCGCGCGCGGCGCGCACCCCGGTGCGGATGGCGGTGCTCTGACCGCAGCGGTTGAGGTGGCGCAGCACCCGCAGGCGTGGCTGCTCGGCCTTGAGCGCCTGCAGCATTGCCAGCGTGCCGTCGCTGCTGCCGTCATCGACATATATGATCTCGTAGTCCACATGTCCGTCGAGGGCCTTCGCCGTCTCCTCCACGAGGGAGCGGGCGTTTTCCTCTTCGTTGTGAACCGGGACCACGATGGACAGGTCCATAGTCATTCTCTCGTCATTGGCTCTCGTTCGTGTCACCGCGGCAGACGGCGGTGACCGCCGCCGCATTGACCAGGTACCACTCCGTCCCGTGCCAGCGCCCCATGTCGTGCGCCTGCCGCAAGTCGAAACAGGGTTTCAGGGTCGGCTCCTGCAACAGCACCCAGCGGTTGCCGCCCTGCAGGAGCCAGTGGGCCGCATCGCGCTCCTGGAGCCCGGCGGGGCGCCGGAAGCCGAAGGTCGTCGCGGGGCGATCGGCCTGCAGCAGGGTCTGCTCCTTCCACGCCACGAGCGCCAGTTGCGCATCGGGGCCGATAAAATCGCCCACCTGGGCCATGAGATAGGACGACGAGCGGGCGGGGTTGAGCTGCGGGTATACCCACCAGCCGAACACCGCCCACAAGGTGAAGAGGTATCCGGCCCAGGCGGCCGCCCCCCGCCGTGGGCGCGCCCAGAGGGCCCACGCCAAGCCCGCGGCGCCAATCGCCAGCAGCATGAACCACGGCGAGAGGTGATGCTGCTGCAGCATCCGCGCGGCCAGCCGGTGGTCGACGAGCCCCGCCAGCCCAAAGAGCGCCGCCGCCAGCGCAAGTACGAGGGTGACCCCGAAGAGGCTGCGCTGCACCCCGCGCTTGCGCAGCAGTCCGGGCACCAGCGGCGCGGCCGCCAGCGCCAACGCGGGCACCGCCGGCAGCATGTAGACCCCGCGCTTGCTCGGGCTGAAGCTGAAGAACAGCACGATGAGGACGATCCAGCCCAGCGGCAGCAGGTAGCGCGCATCGGCGCGCTGCAGACGGCGGCGCCACGCGGGCACGATCCAGGGCGTGGCGGCGCTCACCGGCAGCCATGCCCAGGGGATCACGCCGAGCACATAGTACCAGAACGGCTGATAGTGGTACTCGGCACTGGCATAACGTTCCGCCGTCTGCTTGAGCAGGATATTGTCGCGATAGGCGTGCAGGGCGGGGTCGTCACTGAGCCCCACCTGGATCAGCATCGGCACCACCCACAGGGCGATCGCCGCGACCATCACCACCGGTCCCAGCCACCACTTGAGCGGGCTTGGCGCGATGGGGGCCAGTGCCCGCCAGCCGCGCCACCGTCCCCACCAGTAGGGAATCAGCAGCAGCGCCACCAGGACCCCCACGCCTTTGGTGATGACGCCCAGTCCCGCGGCGGCGAAGCCGATGTAGTACCAGCGCCAGGCCGGCCCCAGCAGCATGTGGCGGGCCAGGCCGTAGAATCCCAGCGTCGTCCACATCGCCAGCATGGCGTCGATCTGGGCCGTCTTCGCCTGCAGGGTGAACTGGATCGTGGCGAGCAGGGTGAGTCCCGCGGCAAGCGCCACCCGCCGGTTCCATAGCCGCCGGGCCAGATCCCAGACCAGCAGAAGACTGATCAGCGAGGCGAGCAGCGAGGGCAGCAGGAAGGCGACGCGGATCGACCCGGTGAGGGCGTAGAATGCCGCCTGCGTCCACATGAAGACGGGCGGCTTGTCGGGATACAACTCATGACCGCGGTGGGGAAAGAACCACTGTCCGCTCTCCACCATCTCCTTGGCCATCAGCGCGAAGCGCGGCTCGTCGGCCGGCCACGGGTCGCGCATGCCCAGGCCCGAAACGAACATGAGGAGCGCCACGAGCAGGAGGATCAGGGCGTCCGTGCGGGGGCTGCGCCAGGAAGTGGTGCGAAACTGCAGAATCCGCAATGCTCGAGTGCTCACAAATGGGAGATGAAGCGGCCGCGGTCCGCCCACGCTGGCGGACGCACTGTACCGATCGGCGCTTAACAGGCGCTTAAAATCGGGCAGTGTACCACTGCGCGTGCGCCGCTGTCCCTCGCCGGCGCGGCGGGCTCCGCCGCAACCGGCGCAAGCCCCCCGCATGCGGCGATGAGGCAGCGGGCGAACGGGAATTTACCCTAAAAGCGTGGGGCGGGAGGTCGATTCGGTTCCAGAATTGCGATGGCGGGCGGCAGGGAACGGGCTGGAGAGGCGCGCCCGCCCTCGCGGCGGACGCGCCCCCCCGCGGCCGCATCAGCGCATGGCGGCCGTTCGGCTATAGCCGCCCCGATCCTCCTCCTGTGCCGCATGCTGACAGGTGACGCGCACCGAACCGAGACGATCGTTGCTCTCGTAAGAACTCACGTCGCAGCCGTGTGAGTACAGCTCCCCGATCAACGTCGGGCTCTTTTCGGTGGCACAGCCGGCCGTCAGCAACACGGCCGCAAGCGGAATGATGGCTTTCATGATGTCCTCCCCCTGTTGGTCTTCGCCCGTCCCCAACGGGCACCGTCCCGGTACTGAAAAGCGTAGCAGCCGCGCCGGCTTGTGTTTTCCCGTGCATCCGCTATTGATTTGTAGAACAGGACAAGAAAACGGAACGCCGCAGGATGCGGCCGCCAGGGACGGCATCATTCATTCACGATGCGCCCCGTCCCCGGTATCGCCGCTGCGGCACTGTGTCAGGGAGACCCACACGCATGTCCATACGGAAATGGACGGTTGCGCTCTGTCTCGCCCTCCTGGGCGTGATCGGACCCGCGGCCGGGGTGAGCGCTGCGCCCGCGCCGCAGCAGGCCCGCACCGTTCTTCTCGCCTACCTCGATGCCTTGCAGCGCGGCGACGCACCCGCGGCCAGCGCGCTGCTGGGCTGCGAGCTGCGGACCAAGCGGCTGCCCCTGTTGCGCAACCCCCACTACGGGCCGCGGCTCCTGGACAGTTACCGGGACGCCCGCTTTGCGCTGAGCGCGCCGCGCGTGGTCGGCGGTGACGGCGTGGCGTTCAGCGCCACCATCTCCAGCCCGGATCGGGAGGCGACCCGGCGCGTATTCCTGCTGCGCCGCGTGGAGCGCGGCACCGACACGGCCACGCCCGCGCCCTACCGCGTCTGCGCGGAGGGCGAGCCCGGCGAAGCGGGCTTCTGAGATGAAGCACGCCGCCAACACAATGCTACAGCGGGCCCTCGGCTTGGTTTTGGCCCTCTGCCTCCTCGTGCCCGCGGCCGCGTCCGCGGCCACGCACCAGTTGCTGCTCAGCCGCTCGCCCGATCGATCCAGCCCGGTGGCCCTCGACGGACAGAGCCTCAGCGGCGACGTGTATGTCTTCACCGACCCGTCCTCCGGCACCAAGCAGGTGAGTTTTTACATCGACGGCGGCCTGGCAAAGACCGAATACGCGGCACCCTACGATCTCGCCGGCACCGCGAGCGACGGCAGTGCCTACCCGTTCCACAGTTCGAGCCTGAGCGAGGGCAGCCATACACTCACGGCCCGGATCAGTCTGATCGGCGGCGGCACCGAAACCCTCAATGCCACCGTGAGCGTTGCCAATCAGGCCCCGGCCCTGCAGTTCTCCACGGCCAGCGTGAGCCTGAGCGCCGCGCAGGGCGGCAGCCCGGCGAGCACCAGCGTCTCGCTCAGCGCCAGCGACGGCGCCGGCCCCGGCTACAGCCTCTCCAGCAGCGCCGCCTGGCTCTCGGGCTCCCCCGCCTCGGGCACCGCCCCGCAGGGCCTCACCGTGAGCGCCGATCCGGCGGGCCTCGCCGCGGGCACCTACACCGCCACCCTCACCGCCTCCGCCTCGGGCTACACCGACGCCAGCCTGCAGGTGAGCTTCACCGTCTCCAGCAGCGGCGGCTATGCCCTGCTGCTGAGCCACTCGCCCGATCGCTCCAGCCCCGTGGCCCTCGACGGGCAGAGCCTCAGCGGCGAGGTGTATGTCTTCACCAGCCCCTCCTCGGGCGTCCGCCAGGTGCGCTTCTACATCGACGGCAGCCTGGCCAAGACCGAGAACATCGCCCCCTACGACCTGGGCGGCACCAACCCCGACGACAGCGCCGCGCCCTTCGACACCACCGTCCTGGCCGACGGTGGCCACAGCCTCTCCGCCCAGATCGACCTCAGCGGCGGCGGCACCGAAACGGTGAACGCCACCGTGAGCGTCGCCAACCAGGCCCCGGCCCTGCAGTTCTCCACGGCCAGCGTGAGCCTGAGCGCCGCGCAGGGCGGCAGCCCGGCGAGCACCAGCGTCTCGCTCAGCGCCAGCGACGGCGCCGGCCCCGGCTACAGCCTCTCCAGCAGCGCCGCCTGGCTCTCGGGCTCCCCCGCCTCGGGCACCGCCCCGCAGGGCCTCACCGTGAGCGCCGATCCGGCGGGCCTCGCCGCGGGCACCTACACCGCCACCCTCACCGCCTCCGCCTCGGGCTACACCGACGCCAGCCTGCAGGTGAGCTTCACCGTCTCCAGCAGCGGCGGCTATGCCCTGCTGCTGAGCCACTCGCCCGATCGCTCCAGCCCCGTGGCCCTCGACGGGCAGAGCCTCAGCGGCGAGGTATATGTCTTCACCAGCCCCTCCTCGGGCGTCCGCCAGGTGCGCTTCTACATCGACGGCAGCCTGGCCAAGACCGAGAACATCGCCCCCTACGACCTGGGCGGCACCAACCCCGACGACAGCGCCGCGCCCTTCGACACCACCGTCCTGGCCGACGGTGGCCACAGCCTCTCCGCCCAGATCGACCTCAGCGGCGGCGGCACCGAAACGGTGAACGCCGCCGTGAGCGTCGACAACGGTGGCACGCTGCCCGCGGACGACTTCAGCGACGGCAACGCGAACGGCTGGACGGTGGTCGACGACTCCGGCGGCAGCTCGAACTGGCACGTCGTCAGCGGCGCCTACCGCGAAGACGACCCGGTGGGCACCATCGGCGAGGCCCTCGACGGCAGCTATCAGCTGGGCACGTACAGCTATCTGGACAGTGCCCGCGCCTTTGCCCTGAGCGACTACCGCTTCACGGTCGATCTCACCCCGCAATCGCAGGAAGGGCTCACCGCGGGGGTGATGTTCCGCTACCGCGACAATGACAACTACTATCGGCTCACCATCAACAGCCGCGAAGGTTTTACACGCCTGGAGAAGAAGGCGGGCGGACAGTTCTCGACCCTCGCCGTCGATGGGCGCGGCTACCGGCGCGGGCAGCGCATCGCCCTGGGCGTCGTGCTGCGCGGCGCGCAGATCCTGATCTACCGCGACGGCGAGCCCCTGTTCGCCGTGCACGACGCCGCGATCGCAGCGGGGAGCGTCGCCCTGTTCACCCGCGACCTCGCCAGTTTCGACAACGTCCTGCTCACGCAGCCCGGCACGGATCCCGAGCTGATCGTGGGGGCGCCACTGGCCTACTCCGTGACGTCCGCCGACCGCGTGCAGATCTCGGCCCGGGCGGCCAACGTGCCGGCGGGCGAACAGGTGGAACTGACTCTCGACGGCAGCCCCTGCGGCAGCGTGCAGAACCCCTCACCGGGCCTCTACACCAGCACCTGCACCGGACTGGCCGCGACCGACTACGCGGCGGCGGGCCGCATCACCGGCACGTCCGCCCAGGACAGCAACCCGCGGGTCGGCGCCCAGGGCGACTTTCGCATCGCCGTGGGCGACAGCATCACCAATGGCAAGTACGACAACTACGCGGCCGACGACAGCTCCGCCGACGGCCGCCAGGTGGCCTTTCAGGGATTCGAGGCGCCGCTCAACGACCTGCTGGCCGCGACCCTGGTGCGCCCGGAGATCGTGTTCAACGAAGGCGTCCCCGGCGACGAGTCCGCCGACACGCTGCTGTTCCGCATCGACTCCATCCTCGAGCGCTATCCCGCCGCGCAGGAAGTCCTCCTGTTGCTGGGCACCAATGACGCCGGCGCCCGTGTGCCGCCGGGGCTTGGCTGCACCGGCAGCGGCTGCGACGGCACCTTCAAGGGCAATATGCAGGGGATCGTCGATCGTATCGCCGCGGCCGGCAAACGCACGGTCGTCGCCCTCATCCCCCCGGCCTTCGGCAGTTCGAGCCTGTTCAGCGACCCGGCGACGGCCACCCGCAACACACAGTACGTCGCCAAATACAACGACGTCATTCGCAACGAACTGAACGGCATCAGCATCGGTCCCGACTTCTACGGCTATTTCCTGGGGGACGGCGAGAACCGCTTCAGCCTGTTCGCCGATCGACTGCACCCCAACGGCCTGGGCTATGCGGTCATGGCGCAGCTGTGGCGCAACGCCCTGACCGGGGCCACGGCGCTGCCCTTCGTGCTGGCCAATCTCGCGCATTCCACCAGCGCGCCCTACCTGAAGCAGAACCTGCTCGAGGTCGGGGACACCTATTACGTGGACAGCACGGCCACCCTCAGCAGCATCCCCGCCGAGCTTCGGGACGGGATCTGGGTGATGACCGCGAACGCCGAGCGGGACAACACCGCCAGCGACTATCTCGACTTCTCGATCGATCGCCCGGCCACCGTGTACGTCGGCTACGATGCGGCCGCGCCCGCGCTGCCGGATTGGCTCGTCGGCTTCACCGACACCGGCCTGCAGATTGCCACCACCGACACGACCACCCCGACGCTGCGTGTGTACTCGGCGAGCTACGCCGCCGGGACGGTGCGCCTGGGTGGCAACCGCGCGGCCGGCGCAAGCGGCAACGGCTCGCACTACGTCGTCGTCGTGGTCCCGAACTAGAACGCGCGCCGTGCCGCTGGGCGGCCTGTTTGATCTGCCGCGCACCGCCTTCGAAACTACGGGGAGGGCAAGGCATTTTCGTTGCCTCCCGACGCGTGAAGCAGGAGGCGGAGCATGGCGAGAAACACCGTCAAGCTGATGCCTGGCGACGCTCGCATTGTCATCGACATCCACAACGACTTTCTTCCCGGCGGTGCATTGCCGGTGCCCCGCGGCGACGAAGTCGTGCCGGTCTTAAACCGCTACCTCGAGCTGTTCCAGGACACGCGGCTGCCGATCTTCGCCACGCGCGACTGGCACCCAGCCGATCAGTGCTCATTCCGTGCCCAAGGCGGCCCGTGGCCGCCGCATTGCGTCGTGCAGTCGCCGGGGGCGGCCTTCGCAGCCGACCTGCGCCTGCCCCCCGATGTTCCAGTGATCTGCAAGGCGCGCTTTTCCGACGCCGAGACCTATTCAGATTTCGACGGGACCGGCCTGGCGCAGCTGCTGTGGGGGTGAGCCGGCTGTTCATCGGCGCACTGGCCACCGAATACTGCGTGCTCAGCACGGTGCGCGATGCGCTGACCGAAGGCTTCCAGGTGATGCTGCTGCACGATGCGATTCGCCCCACCGACGTTGAGCCGGGCGACGGGGACCTCGCCGAGCACGCGCGCCGCGTCCGGGGCATCCTGGACGCCGGCGGCCTGCGCGAGGTCAGGATCTTCTCGAGTGGCAATCTGGACGAGTACGCGCGCCGCGCCCTGCTCGATGCCGGCGCGCCGATCGACGGCTTCGGCGTGGGCACCAACATGACCCTCTCCGCGGACGCGCCGGCGCTGGACTGTGCCTATAAGCTGACCGAGTACGCCGGTCTGGGCCGGCGCAAACACTCCGAGGGCAAGGCGAACTGGCCCGGCCGCAAGCAGGTCTACCGACGCACCGACGACGCCGGCGGCTTTGTGGGGGACCTGCTCACGCTGCACGACGCGCCGGCCGACGGCACGCCGCTGCTGCAATGCGTGATGCGTGCCGGGCGACGCAGCAGCGCGCCGGAGTCGCTGGGCGCGATCCGGGAGCGCGTGCGGCGAGAGGTTGACGCCCTGCCGCAGCCGCTCCAGGCGCTGAGCCCGGCGCCCGCCTACCCGGTCGCCGTCGGTCCCGAGCTGCGCGCCCTGGCCAGCGAGGTGGATGCCCGGCTACGCCGCGCCGATGCCGAAGACCCGGGCTGACGCCCCTCCCGAGGTCCCTTCAGTCCACCGGAATGCTGCGCCGCCGCGCGCGTGCCGACTTGGGCAGCACCAGCTCCAGCACACCGTCCTTGAACTTCGCCTTCGCGTTCTCCTCGGCGACCTCGCAGGGCAGCGCCACGGTGCGCGAAAAGCTGCCGCTGCTGATCTCGCGCCGGTAGTAATCTGCGTTTGCCTCGGTGGAGTCCCGCCGCGTGCTGCCGCGAATGGTGACCGTATCGCCGCTGGTCGAGACCTCCAGGTCCTTCTTGTCGACGCCCGGCACCTCCGCGTGCACCACGACCTCATCGTCCCGCTCGACGACGTCCACCCGCGGCAGGCGCTGCTCGAGCCGCCCCAGTTCGCCGAGGCCGGGCATCGCGAGGCGAAACGGGCTCATCCAGCCGCGCCCGAAGGTGTTCTCGATCATCCGCTCCATCTCGTCGAAGGGCGACACGACGCGACCGCTGATCGGCTGCATGTCCCGTTCGCCCTTCGCCGCGCCAGCGTTCTTGAGCTCCTTGGATTCCTTCGTCTTAGTGGATTCCTTCGCCTTAGCCATGGCGGTGCCTCCTTTGCGTAATGGGTCGAATGCGCCGGAAACCGGCGGCTCAGTGGCTAGGTATAGGCGAACACGCGGGCGCCGGAATTGACGCCGATCACGTCTGTCGATGCGTGGCGCCGCCACACACGGCCCCTACCCTGCTGTCTATACTGTGGACAGCCGGGTCGGGCACGGCCTGTGCATCCATAACCAAGGAGCGGTGAATACAGGAGGCAGCCATGGAGATCAGCAAAGCACTCGCCGCCGGCGCGGCTTGCGCCATCGCCCTCGGGGCCGCCGGCTGCAGCGGCGACACCGCCAAGGGCGCCGCAGTCGGGGCGCTTGGCGCCGGGGCGGCCTACGAATACCAGAACAAGCAGGCCATGGACGAGCTCAACAAGGAGTACCAGTCCGGCAAGATCAGCAAGGACGAGTACGAGCGCCGCAAGAAGGCCATCCAGAGCCGTTCGGTCGTTGAATGAGGCCATTCAACGCCTCGATGGTGTGATCAGGGGTTCCACACGGACCGCCGGCCGGGCCGAGCGGGCCCGGCCGGTGGCCGCGACCACTGCGGCGACGTCCTTGTAGCCCCCGACGCCTCTTCGGCGACCCCGCGCCGCGAGGGGCTGCGGATGAGGATGCCGCGCTGCGAGCTCGGCCAGGACCTCGCCACCGCCCAGGTCCGCGTGGCCTGATGCCGGCTCATGGCGCGTCCGGCACCAGGGCAGGCCGAGCTGAAGGCGAGATGCTCGCTGGACCGGGTGCCGAACAGGATGTAGGAGGCGGTGCCCATGTGCCCATGTGCCCATGTGCCCATGGTCCCGCCGCTCAGAACGGGCTGCCCGAGCCCGCGTCGTGCTGACCGGCTCTAAACCCGGAGCAGCGCGACGCCGACGGAGGTGTAGGGATAGCCATGGAAGCGCCGCATGCGTGGCTTGACCGCGGCCCAGTCGACGTCCAGATCGATGGCGCCGTCGAGGCGCAGACCGGGGGCCTCCAGCAGGTATTCGCGCAGGCGCCGTTCGTCGAAAAAGCTCCACTCGACCGGAAACGACGCCCCGGGACCTTCGTACCAGAGCTTCGCCTCCGCATCTTCGTAATAGTCGGTGGTCAGCAGTAGCCTGCCGCCGGCTCGGGTCACGCGCCGCAGCTCCGCGAGCGCCCGCGCAATGCCGCGGCGGCCCAGGTGCTCGATCACCGAGATGCAGAACACCGCATCGAAACTCTCGTCCTCGAACGGCAGCTCGGTCAGGGCACCGCGTACATAGTCGATGGAGACGCCGTGCGCCGCCGCGAGGCCCTGCGGCACGTCCAGGTCCAGGGCGCTGACCCGATGACCGGCGCGCGCCAGATACACCGGGAAGATGGAGGCGCCGCAGCCGGCATCGAGCACCCGGCTGCCCGGCGCCAAGTCGGCCCGCTCCAGCGCCCAGGGGTACTCCCAGCGCTTGCTCGGGTGCAGGTAGGAAATGGAATCGCGTGCCCGCAGCGCCTCCAGGTCCGCGAGGATGTCACGAAACGGCGCGTGCTCCAGCTCACTCAGGTCGAGCGTACGATTCGGTGCGGTCGCCTGCGCTGACATGATCGAACCCCTCCGCATCCGCATGGTGGTCTGCCGCGGCACCAGCGAGTCCGAAATGCGTGCGTACCGCGGCCCTGACGGCTGCACCGGACACCGTGTCGATGCAGCTTCGGACATTGAGAAAGCAGTGATCCTGCACCAGGCATTCGGAGGGGCCGAATCCCCACGTCTTGCGGTGCGGACAGTCGCCCTGGGCGCTCACCGGCCTCTGCCCGGGCGGAGCGTACACCGCGGCGCTGGTGGGTCCGAAGATCCCGACCACCGGCGTGTCCACGGCCGCGGCCAGATGCATCAGCCCGGTGTCGTTGCTCACCAGCCCCGCGCAGCGCGCAAGCAGGGCGGCGGTGCGCCGCAGCGGCAGGGCTTCCACCACATGGGCGCCCTGCGCGTGACGCATCGCGGCGTGCAGGGCACGCGCGCACTCACGCTGCGGCCCGCCCACGATAAGCACGCCCCGGCCCTGCTCTGCAAATACATCCGCCGTCTCCGCGAGGCGCTCCAGCGGCCAGCGCTTGAGCGGCGAGGAGGCAACCGGCGACACCGCATAGGGCGGCTCGCGCAGGCCGCGTGCCGCGAGATAGTCTCCTGCAAAGCGCCGGTCCTCAGCATCGAGGTGCACGCGCGGGCGGCTGTCGACAGGCACCCGCAGCCCCCAGCCCTCGGCGACGGACTGGCGGATTGCGCCCAGCCCGGAGCCCTGCTCGGCAAGCGCCTTTTCCTGCCGGCCCAGGCCGCTGTCCAGCAACGGGCCGCCGCGGGCCCAAAGCAGGTCACGGACGGCGAGCACGGCATGGGAGGGGTCGAGCACGACATCGAAGCGGCGCGCCTCCAGCCAGCGGCTGAGGCGGTTGCGGCTGTGCGCATCGCCCTGATCGCCCCAGTGGCCGAAGCCCATGTCCTGCACGCAGGCCAGTTCATCGACGGCCGGATCCACTTCCAGCAACTCGATGGCCGGGCGAGCGCCCAGACCGGTGATCCGCGCCGCACCGGCCGCGGCGCGCAGGGCATCGAGGACCGCCGTCTCCATGACCAGATCGCCGATGCCGTAGCGCAGGCAGAGCAAGATATTGGCCGCCCTTTCGAGCATTACGGCAGCACCTCCCGAGCACATTAGCGCAGTCGCCGCGGGCTGCCGTCGTCCCGACCCAGCGCGGCGTCGTACTCGTCGCGGTTCCACCCAGCCTGCACGCCGCGCTGCTCGGGGTCGGGCATGCACACATACACCTCGTGGCCGGGACGGGCGCTCACCCGCATGCCGCTCGAGCGCAGCATCGCCTCGACGGCGGCATGGTTGGGCGCCCACCAATTGGTCGGATCCTCGGCGAAGCGGTGCTCGATGAAGGCCATCTTGGGCCAGCCCGGATCGCGCATCAGCTCGCGCTCGTCCATGTGCCGGTCCGCGGTCGCGGCAAACACCTCCTCGCCCGGCATCGTCAGTGTCTGGAAGCACAACAGACGGCGCACCTTCTGGG
This sequence comes from uncultured Gammaproteobacteria bacterium, assembly GCA_963779865.1. Taxonomy (GTDB): domain Bacteria; phylum Pseudomonadota; class Gammaproteobacteria; order CAVZZX01; family CAVZZX01; genus CAVZZX01. The sequence goes on from CAVZZX010000003.1 coordinate 989,476, forward strand.
TGACGATATCGAGTCCCAGCAAAGGGTAACGCAGGTGGTAGAACACGCCCAGGAAGAGGACCAGATCATAGCGCTCGGCCGTGCGCGCGAGGTCATAGACCTGCATGTTGCGAAATTCGATGCGTTGGTCGAGTTCATACTGCCGCGCCGCCCAGCGCGCCTGGCGCAGGTAGTGCGAATTGGAATCGATCGCCGTCACGTAGGCGCCGCGCCGGGCCAGCTCGAAGCTGTAGAAGCCGGCGTTGCAGCCGATATCGAGAGCGTTCCAGCCGTGCAGGCTCTCCGGCAGCAGCGGCGCGAGCTCCGCCCACTTGTAGGCGGGGAAATCGCCGAGAAAGTGCTCCGGCGCAGTCTGGGTGCCGTCCGGAAGGTGCAGGTTGTGGAACCACGGCTGCAACTCCTCGACCGCCTTGGCGACGTTGTCCGAGACGTCCGGGTAAGCCAGGTCGTGCGAGCGTGTCATGGGTCTCCCGATTCGGTTTCAGGCGAGGGCCGGTAACGCGCCGGTATGGTTGACACACAGCAGCTGTGCCCCCTGTTCCCCTGCCGAGAGCACGCTCACCGAGGCGAGACCGACCTCCAGCCGCAGCATGAGATCCAGCGGGATACCTGCGTAATAGCACAAGACGGTGCGGATCGGATCGGCGTGGCCGACGATGGCCAGCACGTCCGGCGCACGCTCGGCGAGCAGGCGCTCGATGGCGCCGACCATGCGCGTCTGCACCTCGCTGATGAGTTCTCCGCCGGGAATACGCGTTCCGCTGCGAAACGTGTTGAACGCACGCCAGCGGGCATCGCCCGCCAGGTCCTCGAAGCGCCGCCCCTGCCACTCCCCGAAGTCGACTTCGTCGAACGCGGCAAGGGTGTGTACCGCAAGCCCGTGCCGTTCGGCGATGAGGGCGGCGGTCTGCTGGACGCGCTCCAGCGGCCCGGCATAGACCCGCCCGATCGGCACCGCGGCGAGCCGTTCGGCCAGCGCCTGCGCCTGCGCGCGCCCGGCGGCATTGAGCGAAAACCCCGGCAGCCGTCCGGCAATCCGCGTGCCGACGGCATCATTGTCGGCGTGCCGGATCAGCAGCACTAGCGCCACGCCAGCTCCCGCTCCGGCGCGGACATGCGCCCCCTCTTGCGCCGCTCGGGCAACACGTAGCGCTCCACGACCTGGGCGGCAAACTCGCCGAACTCCTCCGGTACCAGCGGGGGGCTCGTGTGACAGCCGCGGCGGCCGCGCGAGGGCGGCGTGAAGCACAGGGTGATGGTGGTGTCGAACTCATCGAGCGCCGCCATCTGCCGATCGAACCAGTCTTGCGCGCCGGGACGGTGCCAGTCCGCCCAGCTGATCCCGGTACGCAGCTTGCGCACCCCCAGACGCCGCAACCACTGGACCGCGAACGCCAGCCGTTCATCGTTGAAGTGAAACCACTGGCAGATCCCCAGCCGCGGATCGAAATGCTCCACCGCGGGCTTGGGCGTGCCGTCCGCGCGGATCAGGCCCATGTGGAAGTGTCGGTAATAGGCACTGCCCTCGCTCTCCTTGTGCCGCGTGGTGGCCCCCCAGGCCTGCGGGAGGTCGAGCAGGCTGTACCAGAAGATGCGCTCGGCCCGACCGAGCAGCAGCTCGGTGGTGCGTTGCAGGCCGAAGACCTGCACCTCATCCGCACCGAAGGTCGACACCCCCACCTCCGCGACCCACACGGGCAAGCCCGCCTCCTCCCGGATCTGCGCCACCTTGTCGGGCCACTCGTCGATCATCCAATGGTTCCAGTCCAGCGGGAAGCCGTGCACTGCGACGGCGTCGACCTGCTCAAGCGAGCCGTAGCTCCTCAACAGGCGAATGAAATTGGGGTCGATTGGCGAGATGCCGCCGAGCACCAGCGGCAGGCCCGGACAGCGCGACCGAATCGCGTCCGAGCCGTGATGCAGCATGGCGGCGAACTCACGCCATTGCGGATCCATTTCGAAGTCCCAGTGGGACAGGTTATTGGGCTCGTTCCACAGCTTTATTGCCTCGATCATCCCTGCTCCTCTGGCCGTGTTCTCAGCTGCGCGTATCCTGGTTCTTCACTTTTACCGCGGCTGTGTCGCCGCCGGCCGCCGGCAGATCCTGGAGCTTGCGGCCCCAGTTCTCCGACAAAAAGGCCTCGGTCAGCCGGTAGGCCTCATCGTCGGTATGCTGCCGCGGCGGGTGCTTGCAGAAATATGCGGCGGGGCCATAGAGCACGCCGCCCTCGCCGCGTTCCAGCGCGAGCTTGCAGCAACGCAGCGCATCGATGGCGACACCCGCCGAATTCGGCGAGTCCTCGACCGACAGGCGCATCTCCAGATTCATGGCCACGTCGCCGAACAGTCGTCCCTCCATGCGGATGAATCCGACCTTGTTGTCCTTCTGCCACGCGACATAGTCGCTCGGCCCCACATGGATGTGTTCGTCCTCGAGTCGCGCTGCGGTGACCGACTGCACCGCCTCCGTCTTGGAGGTCTTCTTGGACATCAGACGGGTCCGGTTGAGCATGTTCAGAAAGTCAGTATTTCCCCCGGTATTCAGCTGATAGGTGCGCTCGAGCTTCACACCCCGCTTGCGGAACAGGTCCGTGAGCATGCGATGCGCGATCGTGGCACCGAGCTGCGACTTGATATCGTCCCCGATCAAGGGCAGGCCGCGCTCGGCAAAGCGCCGCGCCCAATGTGGGTCGCTGGCGATGAACACGGGAATGTTGTTGACCAGCGCTGCCCCGGCCTCGAGGGCACATTCGGCATAAAAGCGCGTGGCCTGCTCGGAGCCGACCGGCAGGTAGTTGAGCAATACCTCGACCCCCGCGTCGCGCAGCGTCTGCACCACCGCTGCCCGATCCGCCTCGGGCTCCCCGGCCAAGGCGAAGGTCCGTCCCTCCGGGTAGTCCTGCATATGTTCGGAGAACCCGTCGAGGACGCGCCCCATCGACACCCGCACACCGGACGAGGGCAGCCCGGGACAGAACACGGTCGTGCAGTTGGGCTCGGCGAACACCGCCTCGTTCACGTCACGGCCGACCTTGCGCCGGTCAATGTCGAAGGCGGCGACCACCTCGATGTCGCCGGGAGAATACCCGCCGATATCCCAGTGCATGAGGCCCACCGCTTCGTGGGGGCCCCGTGCCCGGTAATAGTGGATGCCTTGCACCAGGGCGCTTGCGCAGTTGCCGACACCGACGATGGCGATCCGTATGCGTTTCATATCCTGACTTCTCCCGCGTCGTGGGCGCAGCGCCTTGGCCGGGGGGTCAGGGCCGGCGGCGCACACCTTGTCTCGGCGAGAGCGAGCAGAAATCGGGCCAACTCCTCAGCGCGTGCGTAAATGCGACGGGATCAGGGCGTTAAGAGCGTTCGGCCCGCAACACGCCGGCACAAAGCCGCACCGCCGCTGCGGAAAAAACTTCAAGCCCGATGTAATCCTTACAAGCCGGTGCGCTACAAGCCGGTACACTGCGCTTGCAATCGCTGCTGCCGGCAACTATAGCCAGAACAGTTCATGAATCTCGCAGCGGAGGTGGACACATGTCCGATGAGGATCTGGCCAAGGCGGTGCTGGCTGCGCTCGAGCGCGACCCCCGAATCAACCTGCACCGCTCGCAGCTCAGGACCGACGCCCGCGGCGGGGCGGTGGTGATCGAGGGCGAGGTCGCGGAACTCGCCGAGAAACGCCTGGCCGTGCGCCTCGCCGGGGATGTCAACGGCGTCCGCCGGGTCGTGGATCGGATACGGGTGCACGCGGCGGAGCCGATGAGCGATGCACAGCTCGGCGACCACCTGCGCCGCGCGCTGCTCTCGGAGGACGCCCTCGTGCAGCACGTGCTGCGCCAGGTGGAGGACAGCGGCCGCACGCAGACCCTGCGCGAGCCGGGTGATGCCGCAGGCGAAATCGTGTTTCGCGTCGAGGATGGCAGCATCCACCTGCGCGGAAAGGTGTGGAGCCACTCCCACCGGCGTCTGGCCGAAGCCCTGGCCTGGTGGATCCCCGGGACGCTGGACGTGGCCAACGAGCTGGAGGTCACGCCCCAGGAGGCCGATACCGATGCCGACCTGGCCGATGCCGTACGGCTGATCCTGGAAAAGGACCACCTGCTGAGCAGCGATCAGCTCACCATTCGCGCCGAGAACGCCCGCGTCGTGCTCGGCGGCGCCATCGCCAACCCCGAACAGAAACGCCTTGCGGAGCACGACGCCTGGTGCGTAGCGGGGGTGCGCGAGGTTGACAACCGCATCGTCACCCCCTGACCGGCACGCCCGTTTTCGGGTGATCCCCTAGCCCCCTTGCAAGCCGCCCCGACAGACGGCCGACGCGCCACCGCCTATAGCTTCACAGAGGAAGCGGAAAACGGCGCAATGGCGGTGGACGAAGCAACGTGGAGAAAAGGGGCGGCAGACCGGCGCGGCGCGCAGCGCAGCACCGTACGGCTTAGTGTGGTGCTGCATGCACGAGGCAACCGGCTGTTGCCCGCGCGCATCCACGACGCCAGCTGCGAAGGCGGTTTCATTGAAACCGAGGCCGAAGAGATTTTCGGCGAGAGGCTGTTGCGCGTGGGCTTCGTGTTCGAGGAACGGCTGTGGATCATCCATGCCCGGGTGAGCCGGACGAGCAGCAAGGGGGTGGGTGTAAGCTTCAAGGAATCGTGCCGCGAGGCGCAGCATGCATTCGCGCAGCTGCTGGCCTCACGGGCGCCGCCGCGCGCAGCGGGCACACTCGTTTCGTGATCCCCGTACGATAACGATAGCCGGGACGGGGAACGCTCTCAGGCGGCGTGAGACCACTCAGCGCTCGCTCTCACCGCGCCCGGCGTCCGACCCGGCCAGCCCGGCGTACCCGCAGGGCGCAGGCACCGCGGCGCCATCGAGTGCATCGATCCACTCACGCTCGGAGAGGATGCGCAGGCGGGCGCCGCTCTTCGCCAGGGTCAGCGCGCGGACCAGCTTTCCCGCCCGGGCGGAAGCGCCGCAGCCGCCGGGGAAGGTCCCCGCGACCAGGTAATCCAGCGCCGGGCTGACGCTGCGTACGGTAAGGCCCCCACGCCCCTTCACCGCGCCCTCGCAGAGCTCACGGGCCCCATAGAGAAACCCCCCGGCAAAACAGAAACGGCGCCCCGCAAAGCACACTGCGCCTGCGCGCAGCGAATCGGGCAGGGCCAGCTCGACCTCCTCCGGCTGGGTGAGCCGGGCCACCACTTCGCCCAGGTGCGCCGCCTCGCCGCGCAGCAGCATACCGTCGCGCAAGATGGTGCGCAGGCGTCGGCGCAGCACTCGCAGCCGCCAGTCGCCGGCCGCCTCGGCGCTGCGCCGGAGCCACGCTGAGAGCACCGCCAACTCATCGTCGTCGAGATAGGTATCGCAGCGCACCTGGGCGAGCGCCGAGCGCAGATCGTCGAGTGCGGTGGACGCGCGTGAGGCACGGACTGCACCCGCAAGGCGACGTTCAGCAAGCATTCTGAGGGGCTCCCGTCGAGCGGAGTATCGTTGTTTTGCCCACGCCGGGCGTGGGGGCGATTCTCAACTCTAAAGGTAGATGCGAGCGCGGGATCCTTCCTGTAGGAAAATACGGATTTTCATGTAGGCAAATCCCTACGATGGCACACCGCGGCACGGCCCGGCGGCTCGCTGGGACTGGTCCGGCGGTGGCTGGCGCTAGTGCGGCTTCACCGCGACGATGAGGTAGACGACGAAGCCGAACACCGCCACGAGCAAGGCCCAATTGAGGAACACGACGAAACGGCTCAGGCCGCCGAGCAGCCTCGCAGGGCCGCGGCGGCCGCCTCCAGCCGCAGCGCGGCGCATGCGCCGCTCATTCGCCCTTGTGGGCCTGCTTCTCCGTCTCGACGGCCGCATCGCGCGCCGACTCGGCGACGTGCCGCGCCTTTTCGCCGAGCTCGTGGGCCTGCTCGCGCAGGTGCTGCTTGCCGGCACGTGGCGTCAGCCCTTCGCTCTCGGCCTGCTCGCGCGCTGCGGCCATCGCGGCATCGGCGGCGGCGCGGGCGCGCTCCACCTCCGCCTCGGCGCGCTCGCGCCCCCGTTCCACCAGACGATCTCGGGTGGGACCTAAGGTGGCGTCCTCGCGCCGCGTGGACGGCAGCAGACCTGCCAGTGCTGCACCGATGCCGAACGCCGCCGCGCCCATAAGAAAGGGGTGCTCGTGGAGTGCGCTGCGCAGCCCTTCGGCCGCGCGTCCGCCCTGCTCGGCCGCTGCGTGCCCCACGCCGGTCGCCCGGGCGCGCTCACCCAGTCCGGCGGCGCGGCGACGCAAGCCCGCGCCGGCGCGATGCATGCGACCCTCCGCAGGCGCCTGCGCATGTGGGTCGGGGTCCTCCTCGCCGTCCTGCCGTCCCGACAGCAGCAGCCAGCCGACACCGGCGCCGATCAACCCGAGCGGCGCCGGATTGCGGCGCACCGTGTCGCCGAGCGTGCGCACGTAGTCGGACGCCGGACTGCTCTGTGCGTAGGCGATGAAACTGTTCATCAGCCGCGCCGGAGCCAGGCTCTGCTCGAGGGCATTCAAGGTCCCGTCCAACTCGGCTCGGGTGCGCGCCAGATCGGCCTCGATCTCCTCGGGCCCGCGCGTACCGTCGTGGTGGCCCTGCCGCATCTGTTCGTCGCGGGATTGCTGTTCGCTCATCGCATCTGCTCCTGAATGAGTTCCTTGTCGCGGCGCAGCGAGGTCACCGTCGCCTTCGGCAGCGTGCTCGCGGCCTTGAGCTTGCTCCGCCCCACCGCCAGCAGCACCAGGCCGATCAGCAGCACCGCGCCGCCGACAATCAGCGCGGACGCCCACCAGGGCAGGACCAAAGCGAGGGCGATCACGGCGGCGGCGAGCAGCACCAGAAGCCCGGCAAAGGCGACCACTCCGCCCACCGCCAGCGCCCCGGCTCCGGCCCCCGCGGCGGAGGCCTTCTGCGACAGCTCGGCCTTGGCGAGCTGGATCTCATTGCGCAACAGCGTGGTGCTCTCGCGCATCAGATCGGCCAGCAGGCTCGTGACCGGCTTGGACTGCGGTGGCATCTCATGCTCCGGCTCGGTGTGTGCCATGGTCAATGCCTCTCGCTGGGAAGGGGGGCGGCTGCGCGCGCCTCCAACGCGGTTTCGCGCGGCACGGCAGCGGATGCCGAAGGGGGCGGCGACGCGGACCGCGGACGACGTGCCGCCGAACTGCGCAGAAAGCGCGTGAACAGGAAACCGGCGGCAACGGCCCCGCCGACGAATACCGCCGGCCGGCGCTGCGCGAACCCGGAGACGCGTTGCACCAGTTCCTCGACATTGCCCTCGCGCAGGTTCGCAGCCGTGCGCTCCAGGCCGTCCGCGGCGTCGTGCACGTATTCCGAGAGCGTAGCCTGACCCTGCTCACCGAGCGAGTCGGCCGTGTCGCGCAGGGTCCCGGCGATGCCGTGGAGCTGCTCGCCCAAGCTGCGCGTCTGCGTGGCAACCGCGGCCCGGCCGCGCTGGCGGGCGACGTCGGCCCATTCCGCCACCATCTGCCGCGATGCCGACTCGATCTCCTCCACCCGCTGACGCACGGCGCTGCCCTGAGCGCCTAACAGCTCCTCGCGGCGCCGCTGCATGCGTTCGCCCAGGTCCTCGCGCAGCCGGGTGGACAGCACCCGCTCGGCCTTGGGAAACAGCTCGCGCTCTTCTTCGGCGACATGCGCGTCCACCTCGCCCCGCAACCCGGCCAGCGCCTCGCCGAAGGGCGTGTCGTCCGCCGGCATGGCCTGCATGCGGATGAGCGTCTGCTTCACGCTGCCGTGCTCGTCGAGTGCCTTGCGCACCAGGCCGGCGGTGAGTTCTTCGTGCAGCAGGGCGGGGTAGAAGATCTCCTCCTCGATCTCCGCGTGCACGTCAAGGGCCTGCTTGAGCTCGGCGAAGAGATTGGCCCGCGTCTGCGCGCCGGTGACGGCATCCAGGCGGGCGAACAGCGACTCGACGCTGCGGTGGTCGTCGCTCAACAGCTTGAAGGCATCCATGAAGAGAGCTCCCGCTAGCGTATCGGAAAAGAGCCCGGGCGCCGCAGTGGCGCCCGGGCATGGCAAGCGCCGCCGCTTACTGCTGGGGCGCCCCGGGGCCGGACGGGGTCTGGCCGCCCATCTGGGTGTCCGAGGCCGCACCGCCACCGGACTGCCCGCCCGAGGACGAGCCGCCCTGCTGGACCTGCGGCCCCCCCATGGTGGCACCGCCGCCACCGGCGCTGCCCTGCTCGAAGGCACTGAACTCGGCCCGCGAGAGGCGATCGTCGGCGTTGGTATCGGCCTGCGCCCACTGGTCGTTCAGCTGCGCATTGGACTGTGCTTCATCCTTGCTGATATAGCCGTCGCCGTTCTTGTCCATGTCCGCGAAGGCGGTCTGCTGGGAAGCACCGGCGGCGCCGGCCCCCCCCTCGCTCTGCGCGGTGGCCGCACCCGTGCCGGTCGCCGCTCCGCCGGCGCCGACGCCTGCCCCGCCGGCAGCCGTTCCCGGCTCGCTCTGCGCAGTGGCACCGGCGGCGCCGCCGCTCATCGCCGCGGCGACTGTCTGCTCGGCCTGCACCTCCTGGTACTGGGACTTGTCATACTTCTGCTGCTGCTTGAGCTGATCTTCATTGGCACCGATCGACGCGACGAGGTTGCCGCCCTGAAGCTGCAGCTCGTTAAAGGGGATCGCGACCTTCTTTTCGCCGATCCCCAGGAACCCGCCGACGGAGATGACCGCAGCCAGCCGCTGGTCCTGCTTGTTGCGCACCACCTTGTTCACCTCGCCGAGCTCCTTGCCCTGCGCGTTGACGACGCTCATTCCGTTGATGTCGCTGATCTTCTTGCTCATCAGCTGCTGCGAGCCCCCTTCCATGGCGGCCTCGTTACTGGTGGCCGGCCCGCCGGACTGCGCCCCCAGATCGGTGGTGCCCGCCTGCGCGCCGGTATCATCGCTCGCGCCGGTGCCGTTGCCCGATTCCATTTGGGCCTGATCCGAGCTCTCGGTGCCACTGCCCGTCTGGGCCTGGGACCCGCCGCCTATCGAGCTTCCGGTTCCGGGTGCCGGCGCCACCGCGGCGCTGCCCGCCTGGCCCCCACTGCCCGCCTGCATGTCGCTGCCGTTCTGCGCGGCCAGCAGCCATGCCGGCGCACACGTCAGGGACATCGCTGAAACGAAAGCGAACGTCTTCTTGTTCATTGCGAACCTCCATGTCTAAAAGCGTGAGCGGCTGCGCCGCCCTTCCTCAGTACCGGTATAGCGTGGATATTCGATTGTTCAATACGGGAATGTCCGCGCTACATGGGCTCCTTGATGCCCCGCTTGAGCAGCCAGACGTTGACCGGAAAGGCGGTGGCGAAGCCCGCGAACATGGCGATCTGCATCATGAACCAGAACAGCGGGCCGTTCTTCGGCAACTCGTGTCCGAAGATCAGAAAGGTGACCACGGCCATCCACCCGTACATGCCGACCTGCCAGGCCGTCAGCGAGAGCGTGTCCGCCTTGATCGCGGCGATCAGGCCCTGCCTGGGGCTCAGCTGCTTCATCGGTTTGATGGTGAAGTACTGGAAGGCGATGCCGAAGCTAAACGCCAGTGCGTAGTCGAGGCTCCAGGCGCCGAAGATGCTCATGCCGAACAGGGTGAGCGGCACGAAGAAGACGAACCATTCGGCAAGGATGTCACCCAGTGTGCAGCCGCTGCCGCAGTGGGTGACGGCAACCGAGACACTCTGCCACCACGGTTTCCTCTTCGACGGCGGCGTTTCGTCCCGCTGCTTGGCCTCCATCATTGCCCGATGGGTGGAGAGTCGGCCGAAGCTGAAATACGCCCACAAGCCGACCGGGCCGGCCCACAGCGCGGTCACGGGCCAGACGACGTCCATGATCCACATGTGCTGGCGATTGCCGACAATGACGATGTCGAACAGGATGATCAGCGTGGAGAGTGTGGCGAGCGAGAGCGAGACGATGGCGAGAACGTCGAGCCAAACGGGCACCATGCGGTTGTTCCTTTTTCCGTGCCGAACTCCTGCCCCAAACCTTAGCAAAGCGGCGGCACGGCGCCCGTCCAGCCCTCCCGCCGAGCCCCCTCCTAGCCCCCTCCTAGCCCCCTCCTAGCCCCCTCCTAGCCCCCTCCTAGCCCCCTCCTAGCCCCCTCCTAGCCCCCTCCTAGCCCCCGCCGAGCCCCCGCCGAGCGCCCTCCTAGCCCCCGCCGAGCGCCCGCGCGAGCGCCAACAGCAGTTCGATCGCGCCCCACGAGAGCGCGAGCACCCCGCCCACCATCAACACCAGCAGGCCGATGGCCACGCGCTTGAGGCGGCGCTCGGCGCTGCTGTCGGGCGGCGGGCGATCCAGCTGCGTCTCCAGCAGCCGGACGTTCTTCTCGTTTGCCTTCCAGGCAAAGTCGAACAGGTCGCCGGCCACCGGCACGATGCCAACCACCGACTCGAGAAGCACATTCAACACCATGCGGAACAGGGTGGGGGTGGAGGCGCCCAAGCGCGCCGCCTCCAGGATGATGTAGCCGGAAAAGGCGCTGCCGATGGTGTCGCCCAGCCCCGGAATCAGGCCCACGATCCCGTCCATCCCGATGCGATAACCACCGGGCAGGGGGATGGCGCTGTCCAGGATGCGACTGAGCCGGCGCAGGCGGTTGAGCCTATCCAGGCGCGCCGCCTCACCCGCCGGGCGACCATGTCGCTGGCGGTTCATACCTCATCTCCGTCGGCAAAACTGCTATGAGTATAGGAATCGTGAAACTCGACGGCGCCCGCCGGGCGCAGGGAGACTTCCATGGCAGTGACAGCCAGCGACATCTTCAAGGTGATTTTCGCCTTCATCCTGCCGCCGCTCGGGACCTTCCTGGAGGTCGGCTTCACCAAGCATTTCTGGATCAACATCCTGCTGACCATCCTCGGCTACGTGCCAGGCATCATTCACGCGCTGTACGTGATTTACAAGCGCTGAGGGGCCCCGCCGAGCCCCGCGCGGCCCCCGCCGGCGGTCAGCGGCGGCGCGCGACCAGGCGAACCACGGCGCCTTCGCCGCGGTGCCCAGGCCCCTCGTCCAGGACGGTGAGCCGCTCCTCCAGGAGCAACAGCTCGGCGCCGGCTAAGTCCCCACGCAATTGCGCCGCAGTGTAGAGGAGCGCCGCGTCGCGGGGACCGCCGCTGGCGTAGCGCAGCTGCTCCGGGGTGAAGGCCTCCAGGATCAGCATCCCGCCCGGGCGCAGCGCCGCGAGCAGCGCGGCGTGGATCCGGCGCCGCTCGGACGCCTGCAGGTGGACGAAGATCGCCACTGCGGCATCGAACTCGCCCTCCGGCCAGTCCCACTGCAGGAAGTCCGCGTGGATGGCGCGCATTTCCACGCCACGCTGCGCGGCAAGGCGAGCGGCCTTGTCCACGGCCGCCTGCGCGTAGTCGAGCGTTGTGACGGCATGGCCCTGCTCTGCAAGCCAGACGCCGTTGCGCCCCTCGCCGTCGCCGATCACCAGCACGCGCGCCGCCGCTCCCAGCCGGTCGCTCTGCTCGACGAGGAAGGCATTCGGCCGCGTGCCGTACAGGTAATCCTCCTGCGCATAACGCACGTTCCAGAACTCGCGTGTCGGACTCATCAGCGTGTCCCTCACTCGCCACGATTCGTGAAGCCGTTCTGCCAGTGTCCGCTGCGGGCAATCTCGGCCAGCGGCGAGCGTTGCCGCGGCGCCGTCTCACGCGTTTGCAGGTCTTCGGGCAGGCGATCGGCATCGCCGGGGCGGCCCACGGCGACCATCGCCATCGGCACGAACGTGTCGGGAATGCCGAAGGCCGCCCGCGCCGCCTCCGCATCGAAGCCGCCCATCTGGTGGGCGACCAGGTCGAGCGCCGCGGCCTGCAGACAGAGATTTTCGGTCGCGGCCCCGGTGTCGTACTGACCCCAGCGGTTCGGTTTGTCACTCCCGCGGAAGCCGGAGGCGGCCACGGCGAGCAGGAGCACCGGCGCATGCCGGGCCCAGCGCCGGTTGTTGTCGTTGAGGCAGCTCAGGGCCCGCTGCCACGCCGCGGCGTCCTCGCCGCGGTCGCACACCACGTAGCGCCAGGGTTCAGCGCCGAAGCAGGAAGGCGCCCAGCGCGCCGCCTCGAGCAGCGCAACCAGCTCGGCACAGCTGACCGGCGCCTCGGGCTGGATGGCGCGCGGACTCCAGCGCCGCGCCAGGAGCTCGTGAATGGGAACGGCCGTCTGGGCGGGCTTGTCGTGTGGCATGGGATGGGTACTCCTCGCGGATGAAGGCACGGGCGGCGCGCGCAGGCAGGCCTGGGCCGACCTCATTATCGGTCGACCATACCAATGTAAAAGCGCAAAGTTCCACTTGAATTCATCGAAGTATGCAGGTGGCGAGCGGCGATTCGGGCGTTCACCAGCAACGCGACAGCGGCTCGCTCGGCGCCGAACACCGCTGGACGGTGTCGAGCATGGAGAGCGCGCTGGCGGCGGTCTGCGCGGGCCTCGGCATCGCCTGGCTGCCCCTGCACCGGATCGGTCCCCTGCTGCAGGACGGACACCTCCTCCCGCTGCCACGGCGTGAAGGCGCGCGCTTCCAAACGGCCCTGTATCTGGTCTACGGTCAGGGTGAGCGTCGCGGCCGCGGGGTACGCCAGCTCACCGAACTGCTGCGTGGGGCGGTGGAGCGCGGCGCCTGAGGGCCGCCGCCCGCCATGCGCCGGCTCAACCGCGGACGTGTGCCGAGACCATCATGTGATATAGCGCGGCGGCGGCAGGACACGTTAGCTTATGCGATTGTCACCGCCCGGCGCGGCGCGAGCGTGCACTTGGCAAGGATAAGTACAGGATGAACAACTTCGAACTCCCGCAACGCCGGGTGCTCATCGTCGACGACAATCACGATGCGGCCGACTCGCTGGCCATGTTGCTCGAAACGCTGGGGCAGGACGTGCGCACCGTCTACAGCGGGGCCGCCGCGCTGGACGCCGTCGGCGACTGGCGCCCGGAGATCGCCTTCCTGGACATCGGGCTCCCGGACATGGACGGCTACACGCTGGCCAAGCGTCTGCGCGAACAGCTCGCCGCCGCGGCGCCCGTGCTGGTCGCCCTGTCCGGCTACCCCGAGGACACCGCCCGCGCCCAGCAAGCCGGCTTCGACCGGCACCTGCTCAAACCCGCCCAGCTTGAGGGCATCGAAGCTGTCCTGCGCAACCCCTGCGCCTGATTCCGCCGCGCCGCCGTCCCGTCCGGGCGCACGGCCGCCAGCCCACGCAGCCCACCGATAGATGGCCGGCAACCACCTGCTAGACTTGCCCCGTCATACGAGCCACGGAAGGGAACGAACAGATGAATGCACGACGCTTTGGGCTTTGTGCGCTGCTTTGCGCCGGCAGTGTATGCGCCTGCGCGGGCGCCTTGGCACAGCAGGCCGGCGCGAGCGGCCCGGGGCCGACGATCACGCCCCCCTCGATGGGCGGCACGCCAGGCGGCCCTTCAGGCGGGACGCCAGGCGGCATGCCGCTACAGCCGAACCGGGGCGGCGGCCTCAATGGCGGCGCGGCGGCGCCAAATACACCGGGCGGCACCGCCTTGCGGCCGAATCGACGCCGCAACCTCGCGCCCGGGCCGGTGCCCCCCTCGACCGGCCAGCCGCCTCACCCCCTGCCGAATCGGGGCGGAACGCTGGGCACGGGACCCGCGCTGGGCACGCCCCCGAGCGGCAGCCAGCCGCGTGGGGGGCTCGGCAGCAGCCCCTTGGGCAGCGGCCCGGCGTCGCCCGGGTCGACAGCACCGGGCGGCGGTTCCATCAACACCGGGCGCCCCGGCGCGCCCGGTGCCGGATCACCGACACCGGGCAGCGGGGGTCTCGGCCAATAGCGGCGCTGCTGAGCCGGGCGACTCAGTAGCGGAACTGGCCCACCAGGGCCTTCAAGCGCGCCGCCAGCGCAGACACCTGCTGCCCGGCGGCGGCGGTCTGCTGCGCACCGGCGGCGGTGTCGTCCGCGACACGGCTGATCCCCGCGATGCTGCGGTTGATCTCCTCCGCCACCGAAGATTGCTCTTCGGCCGCGCTGGCGATTTGCGCGTTCATGTCGGTGATGCTGTCCACCGCCCGGCTGATCTCCTGCAGAGATTCCCCGGCGCGGGCCGCGTCCTCCACGGTGCGCTGCGCTTGGCTGCGGCTGCGCTGCATGGCGGCACTCACTCGGTTCGAGCCTCCTTGCAGGCGCTCGATGGTCTCGCGAATCTCATGGGTCGCGGTCTGGGTGCGCTGTGCCAGGGTGCGCACCTCGTCGGCGACCACCGCAAAGCCGCGCCCCTGCTCGCCGGCGCGGGCGGCCTCGATAGCGGCATTGAGCGCCAGCAGGTTGGTCTGCTCCGCAACAGAGCTGATGACCTCCACGATGGACCCGATCGCCTCGCTGTCCGCATCGAGCCGCTGCATCGCCGTGGCGGCCTGCTCGACCTCATGCGCGAGCGCCTCGATGGCCGAGACCGTCTCGGCGACCACCCGCGTACCGGCCCCCGCGGTGGTCCCCGCCCCGTGCGCGGCCTCCGAAGCCTGACCCGCGTTGCGCGCGACCTCCTGCACGGTCGCCGCCATTTCATGCATGGCGGTGGCGACCTGTTCGGCCTCGCTTTGCTGCTGACGCACCCCGGCATTGGTCTGCGTGGTGACCGCCGCCATCTGCTCCGAGGAGGCGGCCAGCTCGCCGGTCGCCTCGCCCACGTCGGCGATGAGCCTGCGCAGCTTGTCCGCAAAACGGTTGAAGGCCTGCCCCAGCAGCGCGACTTCGTCACATCCCTGCGCCTCCAACCGGCGCGTGAGGTCGCCCTCGCCGCTGGCGATGTCGTCCATCGCCTCCACCGCGCGCTGCAGCGGCCGGGTGATGCCGCGTGCGACCAGCCACGCCACGCCCATGCCCACCAGCAGGGCGAGGATGGCCACCAGCCACACCGTGCGGCGTGCCGCGGCCAGCGCCGCCGCGTAGTCCGATCGGTCCATGGCGAGCTCGAGCACGCCGACCGGCCGGCCGGAGAAGTCCTTGATCGCGCCCGCAAGCACCGCGACCGGTCGCCCGTTCAGTGTCGCGCGGCCAGGCACCGGGGCGCCGTCGAGCGCGTCCTGCAGCGCCTGCGCCTTCAACAACGTTGCACCGTCCCAGGTGGCGGCGAAGGGCGCAAAGCCCTCGTCCCCCTTCACGAACAGCGCCGCGTCCACCCCATAGCGCTTCTTGAAGCGCTCGAAAAAGGGCTTGCCGAAGGACATCCCGAATTCGAGCGTCCCCAGCTGGTGCCCCGACTGCCGCACCGGCACCACGCCGCGCACGCCCAGACCGGCCACGCCCTTCTCCAGGCCGGTGATCGACTCCCCGGTCCGGTTCGCCTGCACCACCGTCTCGCGGAAGGAAGACAGGTCGTCGCCGAATTTCTCCGGCCGGTGCAGGCGCAGGAACGAGGTAGCCGGGGCGGTGTGGAACTGGAACTGGCGCACACCGAATCTGCTCTTCAGGCGGCTGAAGGCGGGGCCGAGCAGGGCCTCCAAGCGTCCGCGGTCGCGCGCGGCGAAGGCCTCCTGCACCGGCGGCAGGTCGGCCACCAGCTCACTCAGGGCACTGGCCAGACGTCCTTCGGCACCGATCGCGGCATCGGCAGTCTGATAAAGCCCCTGCAGCTCGCGCACCTCGGCCCGGTGCACCACCTCCTGGAGCTTGCCCAGGACCACCGGGGTAATCAGCCCCACCGCGAGTACCAGCACCGTCGCAAAGCCGAGTGCAAGGCGCTGACCGATTTTGAGCCGTCGTAGCATGCCGGGAGTCTCCGTAATCCAGGTTGGTTCAGCCCCGAACTAGCGTCCCGGCGCGGCAATACTTGAGCCTCGTGCACGCCTTGCCCGCAAACCGGCCGGCCGCTGGGCTAGGCTGAGATCACACGGAAGCGAAAGGCGCGACAGGCATGTGGTGGATACCGCGCGGGGCCGTGCTCGCCGCCGCGCTGCTCTTCACGAGCTGCGGCGGGGGCGATGCCGGGCTGGCCATACACCTGAACGGCGGGGGCAACGGCGGCGCAGGCGCCGCCGGCCCGCAATTGCTGGTGGCCGACACCGGCAATCGCCGCATCGCCCTGCTCACCCCGGAGAGCGGCGCCTTCCAGAGCTTCGGCGAGATCGGCACCGGCACGGGCCAGTTTCTCTCGCCGCGCGACGTGGCGGCCGACGCCAGCGGCACGCTGTACATCACCGATGCCGGCACCGGCCGCCTGATCCGCACCGACACCTTCGGCGCGCAGGGCTGGACGAGCCTGGGCACGGTCGGCAGCGGAGTCGGGCAATTCAGCACCCCCTCCGGCGTGGCTGTCGGGCCGGGCGGGATCTATGTCGCGGACACGAACAACCACCGGCTGGTGCGGGTCGACGCCATCGACGGCAGCGGCTGGGTGAGCTTCGGCAGCTTCGGCCTGGGCGTCGGGCAGTTTCGGCGCCCCGAGGGCATTGCGGTGCGCCCCGACGGCAGCATCTATGTGGCCGATACCGGCAACAATCGGATCGTGCGCATCCTCAACGTGGCAGGCCTCGGATGGCAGGCATACGGCGTGTTCGGCGCCGGCGAGCGCGGCTTCGACCAACCCGCGGACGTGGCCGTGGACGCCGCCGGGCGGATCTACATTGCCGACCGCGCCAACCAGCGCATCGTGCGCATTGACAACATCCTGGGCGGCGGCTGGGTGGCGCTCTACTCGCAGCCGGACGGACCCGACGCGTTCACGGCGCCCACCGCCGTGGCGGTGGACGGCACCGGCCGCATCTACATCCTGGACGAGGACGTGCGCAGCCGCATCGTACGCGTGGACGACATGTCCGGCCGCGGCTGGACGAGCTTCGCGCGCGCCGGCAGCGGCGCGGGCGAGCTGCTCTACCCGCGCGGCCTGGCCCTGCTGCCGGCGCCGGACTGAGCGCGCCGCGGCCGCCGCCCTCAGCCGGGCGACCCCGCCTTCCCTAAACCGCCCTGTTCACCGCCTTTCGCATGGACCAGTTGCTGGTATTGCTCCGGCGAGATGTTCGCCAGCCGCTGCACGAAGGCGACCACTTTCCAGAGGTCCGCATCGTCGTCGATCTCGCCCCAGGCGGGCATGCCCGTCATCTTGATGCCGTGCTTGACGATCCAGAAGATCTGCCCGGTGGTCATCTCTTTGCCCACCTTGCCGAGATCCGGCGGCTCGGGACGCATGCCCTTGGCGACCTCCTTGGGCTTGACGCCCGGCGCCCCATGGCACATCGCGCAGTCCTCGTCGAAGTGAGCGGCGCCGGCGAAGGCCATCTGGTCGGTGAGTTGCGGCGCGTTGACGCCTTGGGCGTGGGCACGGACCGAGTTTTCCATCGTGGTGTGGAAGACCCATTTACCCACCGCGGTGTGAGGCACGCTCGCCGCGACGTTATAGGCGCCCGAATACATGTAGGCGACCCCCGCGCCGACGAGCACGAGCACGCCGACGATGAATCCGAAGATGAAGCGCATGGCGGCTCCTCCTGTTGTTGCACGATGGTTCTGCCTCCAGCATAGAAAAGATCCCCGCGCCCGCCCGCGGCGGCCGCTCGTTTCCGCCTCGCCCGCCTGGCAGCGAGCCACGTGGCGCTTGTCTCACCGCTCCCGGCCGCTTTAGAATTCATGCCATGAGCGAAGGGGCGATCATGGCGATCATGGCGATCATGGCGATCATAAAGCGCCGTCCGCGCAGGCGTACACGCGGCCGCGGTCTGCCGCTGGCCGCGGCACTGATGCTGATGTTCCTCACCGCGGCCCTGCTCCCCTGTGTCGCCGCGCTGTCGGCGCCGCAGCTGCCGGGGATGTCTGCACAGGCCCGGCACAGCGCGGAACAGAGCCCGCAGCACCGGGGTGCGCCGTCCTGTTATGACCACTGCTGCGAGCTCAGCGCCCCCGGCCACGTCGGCTCCGGTTCGGCCACGGCCCTCACCCCCAGTCCC
Organism: uncultured Gammaproteobacteria bacterium; assembly: GCA_963779865.1. Classification (GTDB taxonomy): domain Bacteria; phylum Pseudomonadota; class Gammaproteobacteria; order CAVZZX01; family CAVZZX01; genus CAVZZX01. The sequence goes on from CAVZZX010000003.1 coordinate 1,007,402, forward strand.
TTCCCCCCGTCCGCACCGACGCGGGGCACGCTATTCGCGGTACGCCAGCGGCTTGCGCCCGCAGCGCTGCTCGCCGCGGCCACCGACCACTCCCTCACCTATCTGCGCACGCTGCGCCTGCGGATCTGACCGGGCGCGCGTGTCGGCGCGCTCCGTTTCCTGAGCCATTCGCCATACCGGATCGATCCGCCCGGCCGAGGGTCGCGGCGCGATTCCCGCGTGGTCCGCCCGCGCGAGGCAGTTTCCGGATCCTGCAGCAGATCTTGAGTGAGACACACAAACCATGAAGAACCACCCCACTTTCACGCGGCGCCGCTTCCTGCAGGGCACGGCGGCCATGGGGCTGCTGGCCGGGCTCGATAGCCTGGCGCCGGCCTACGCCTGGCAGAACAGCGGAAACACCGTCGCCCCGCGGCGCACGCAGGGTGAGACGGACGTCATCGACCTGGCCGTGCGTCGCCAGCCGGTCACCATCGGCGGAGGCAAGGCCAACCCGATCACCATCAACGGGTCGATCCCGGGGCCCATGGTGCGCCTGCGCGAGGGGCGCGAGGCGATCCTGCGCGTCACCAACCACCTCGACGAGGACACCTCGATCCACTGGCACGGCATTCTCCTGCCCAATGCCATGGATGGCGTGCCGGGCGTCACCTATTACGGCATTCGTCCGGGAGAGACCTTCACCTATCGCTACCCCGTGCGCCAGAACGGGACCTACTGGTATCACAGCCACTCCGGGCTTCAGGAGCAGGTCGGCCACTACGGCCCGCTGATCATCGACGCCGCCGAGCCGGAGCCGTTCGCCTATGATCGCGACTACGTGGTCATGCTCTCGGACTGGACCTTTGCCGATCCGCATGAGGTGATGGCGAACCTCAAGGAGGCGGAAGGCTATTACAACTATCACAAGCGGACCGTCTCCGACTTTTTCCGGGACGTGGGAAACAAGGGCTGGGGCCAGGCCTGGAAAGAGCGCGCCATGTGGGGCCGCATGCGCATGAGCTCGCGCGACATCCTCGATGTCACGGGGCACGACTACACCTACCTCGTCAACGGCCTCGCCCCCGAGTCCAACTGGACGGCGTTGTTCCGCCCCGGGGAGAAGATCCGCCTGCGCGTCATCAACGGCTCGGCGATGAGCTTCTTCGACGTGCGCATCCCCGGCGTGAAGATGACGGTGGTGGCGGCCGATGGCCAGCACGTGCAGCCGGTGCCGGTGGACGAATTCCGCATCGGCGTGGCCGAGACCTACGACGTCATCGTCGAGCCGCATGAGGCGCGCGCCTACACCATCTTCGCCGAATCCATGGACCGCAGCGGCTACGCCCGCGCTACCCTGGCCCCGCGCGCGGGCATGCAGGGGCCCATCCCCAAGCGCCGACCGGTACCCGACCGCGGCATGGCCGCCATGGGGATGGAGATGGACATGGGCGGCGCCAACAGCATGGGCATGACCGGCGGTGGTATGGGTACGCCCAGCGGCGGCATGGCTATGGCCAGCGGCGGCGTGGACATGAACAAGGCCGCGCCCGCCGTCGCAGGCGGCGCCATGGCCGGCATGCAGATGAACGCCGGCACCACGCCGCAGACGCAGGCGGGACACGGCAGCGCCATGAAGACCGCCGACGCCGATGGCGCCATGAATGGAATGGAGATGAACGGCAGTGGCGGCTCCATGGCCACGGGGCCGACGGCCGGCGGCATGGACATGCCCGGCGCCGACCAGCAGTACACGCACGGCCCGGACCACCACGGTCCCGGCGCGGCCATGGTGGCCGAGCACCCGCACAGCCGCCTGAACGAGCCGGGCGTGGGCCTGCGCAGCACGCCGGACCACCGCGTGCTGGTGTATACGGACCTGCGCAGCCTGACCCCCTGGCCGGACAAGCGTCCCCCGGGCCGGGAAGTGGAGTTGCACCTGACCGGCAACATGGAACGCTACATGTGGTCCTTCGACGGGAAGAAGTTCTCCGAGGTCAAGGGGCCGATCCGCTTTCACCACGGGGAGCGCCTGCGACTGGTGCTCGTCAACGACACCATGATGGATCACCCCATTCACCTGCACGGCATGTGGATGGAGCTGGAGAACGGCAATGGCGAGCTGCGCCCGCGCAAGCACACCATCAGCGTCAAGCCCGGCGAACGCGTGAGCGCGCTCATCACGGCGGAGGCGCCCGGCGACTGGGCCTTCCACTGCCACCTGCTCTATCACATGAAGGCCGGCATGTTCCGTGTCGTGTCCGTGTCCTGATCCCGCTGGAGGTGAACGAATGAAGACGAACAAGCTGCCCCTCCGCATGGCCGCGCTGGTGAGCGCATCCCTGCTGCTCGCCGGTCTGGCGCCGCCGGCGTCCGCTCAGGACCAACCGCCAGGCGCCCTGCCCCTGGCGCCGGATCGGGCGAAGTGGCCGCCACCGATGCAGGACGATAGCCATTACGGGCGAGTGCTTTTCGACCGGCTGGAGTATGCCTGGGGGAGTAATGAGAACACCCTCAACTGGGACGTCAAGAGCTGGTACGGCGGCGATTACAACCGCGTGTGGTTCAAGACCGAGGGCGAGGACGTCGCCTCGGGCGGCAGCGGCGGCGAGGCCACGGCGCAGCTGCTCTACAGCCGCCTGATTGCGCCCTACTGGGACGCGCAGGTGGGCGTCGGCTACCAGAGCCTCTACGGCCCGGGTGCGAACCAGGACCGCGCCTTCGCGGTGCTCGGTCTGCAGGGCCTGGCGCCGTACTGGTTCGAGCTCAACCCGGAGCTGCGCATCAGCGAGGACGGGGACGTCTCCGCCCGCCTGGAGGGCGAGTACGACCTGCTGTTCACGCAGCGACTCATCCTCCAGCCGCGCCTGGAGACCGCGGTCGCGGCCAGCGACGTGGCGGAGTTCGGGGTGCGCAAGGGCTTCAACTACGTACGCCTCGGGTCTTCGGCTGCGCTACGAGATCAAGCGCGAGTTCGCGCCCTACGTGGGCGTGTCCTGGAAGCGCAGTCTCGGCGATACCGCCGACCTGGTGCGCAGCGAAGGCGAAGACGTCTCCAGCACCTGGTGGGTGGCCGGCGTGCGCATGTGGTTCTGAGCCTGTGCAACGGGCTGCCGGGACCTCCCGGCAGCCCGCCTGTCCGAGGGCGGTGCTCAGTAGACCGGCACGAGGCCATAGCCCTGGTTCTGAAAGCCGATCACCGAGGTGTAGCCGTTGCGTACGGCCTGCACCTGCGGAATCAGGTCGGCGGGTTTCACATCCATGCCGTGCATGGCGATGCCGCAGGCCTCGAAGCGCACGCCGGACTTGGCGAGCTTTTCGATCATGGCCTGGATGCCGCTTACGGCCCGCTGGTCCATGTAGGAGATGCCACGCCGATCGCGGGTGAGAAAGGCGACGTCCGGCCCCACGAACACGGTCACCAGGTTCGGCTTCACGTTTTGGTCGATCATACCCTTACGGGTCTTCTCCACCACCTGCAGGACATGGGCGACCCGCCCCGGATTGTCGACGGCGATCAGGAACACCCCCTTGGCACTCTGAAGGCCGGCGAGGGCCGCCTCGTCCTTCAGGGCAGACGCCGACTCGGGCGCGGCCTGGAGTGGGCCGGATACGGCAGCGAGAGTCAAAAAGACGGCAATCCAGCGGAACGTGGCTGCAAGCATGGCTTGAACTCCCTGCGATGTTGTCCAAACATGTAATGAGTGTAGGGCCTGCCATTCGGCAGGGGCCGGCACACGAGGCCTTGTATACCGTCCACAGGAGCCCCCACTTGCCCACAGTACACCGCCTCGGTATGGCCTTCACGGTTCTGCTGCCCCTCGTCGCCCTCGCGAGCCCCAAGACCGAACACTACGTCGATGCGCGCACCGGGCTGGACGCGTGGCAGGTGCAGGAAGCGGGGGTGCGCATTCAACTCATTCAACGCCTGCCGGACCAGACACGCGCCTTCTTCCAGGGGCGCGGGTTTGCCCCGGCAGCCGCCGAACGCATCGCCCGACGCTGCGTGCTGCAGACCGTCGTCACCAACAGCGCGGACAATCCAGGCCCGATCCGGGTCGACCTGCACGACTGGGGCTTCCGCCAGGCTGCCGGCTTCCACCCCCTGCTCCTCAAGGACCGATGGCAGCAGCGCTGGCAGCAGTTGGGCGTGCCCCGCGCCGCGCGGATTGCCTTTCAGTGGGCCCTGTTTCCGACGACCCAGGTGTTCGCGCCGGGCGACTGGAACATGGGAATGACGACCTACCCGGTCGAGCCGGGCACCCGCATGGAGGTGCGGGTGCAGTGGACCGGCGAAGGCCGGCCGCACCAGGCCCTGATCGGCCCGGTGCGCTGCGCCCCCGACACCCGCATGGAGGAAAAGTGAACCGAATCCCGCTCCTGGCGCTTGTCGCCTTCGCGCTGCTGCTGGGGAGCAACACGCTCCCGGCCGCACAAACGCTCAACGAGGTGGCCGGACATCCGCCCGCGCCTCGGCTCGTCCTCCACGACATGGACGGGCAGATTCACCGGCTGGACGATTATCGCGGCCGTCCGCTGATCGTGAACTTCTGGGCGACCTGGTGTCCCCCCTGCCGGCGCGAAATGCCCTCGATGGAGCGCGCCTGGAAGAAGCTGCACAAGGAGGGCATCGCCATGCTCGCGGTGAACATGGGAGAGGACCGCGACACCGTCTTCCGCTTCATGGCGGACTACCCGGTCAGCTTCCCCGTCCTTTTCGACAGTGCGGGGAAGACGACCGAGCGCTGGCCAATCCGCGGCCTGCCCACGACCTTCATCCTCGATCCGAGCGGCCGCATCGTCTATCAGGCGATCGGCGGGCGCAACTGGGACGATCCGGCGTTGCTCAGCACGATCCGGCGGCTTAAATCACCCCCGCCGACGGCCCCACGAGCGGCAGCCAATGACGCGCAGCAGACCTCGGCAGCCCGATAGGGAGGGGCGCCCGCGTCTCCTGCGCCGTTTGCGCCCCCGCGCAAGGAACATGGCCATCGCATCGGCCGAGGCTCACCGCCCGCGGCGCCTGGGTTATGCTGTTTGCCCCCGGGGCCACCGCCCGCGTCCGAGGAGAAGTCGATGAAGGTCCGTACGAGCAGCGTCCCGGTTCTGCGCCGCTACGATCGCCTCGCGCCGCTCTACGACTTCCTGGAGGCGCCGATGGAGCTGCTCGCGATGGCGCACTGGCGACGCCGGCTGATCGGGCGCGTGCGCGGCCCCGTCGTACTCGAGGCGGGGATCGGCACCGGCAAGAATCTTCCCCACTACCGCCGCAGCCTGGACATCACCGGGATCGATCTGAGCCCGCGGATGATCGAACGCGCCGAGCGCAAGCGCTGCGCGAGCCCGGTGAGGCTGGCGGTGATGGACGTCGAACGCCTGGAACTGCCGCCGCACAGCGTGGATACCGTCGTGGCCACATTCCTCTTCTGCTCCGTGGCGGATCCCGTCCGCGGCCTGCGCGAGCTGGGCCGCGTCACCAAGCCGCTGGGGCAAATCCTGCTGCTCGAACATGTGCGCCCGCCCCAGCCGTGGCTCGCCGGTGCGTTCGACCGGCTCAACCCGATCGTCTCGCGCGTGCTCGGCCCCAACATCAACCGGGACACCCTCGCCAACGTGCGCGCCGCCGGGCTCGTCGTCGAGCAGGATATCGGCCTCGCGGCGGGGATCGTCAGAATGCTCGTCTGCCGCCCCGGCGGGCTGCAGTAATCAACACCAGCTCGCGCTCTCGCGCGGTCGCTCGATCAGCTCCTCGATATTCGCCTCGAGGATGCGGTAGCCGACATTTCCATAGAGTTTCTGCCGGCCCTCGTTGAGCAGGAAGGTCGGGCTGCCCTCGATGAAGAAGCGCTCCTTGAGTTCCTGATCCGCCGCGCGCGCGGCAAAGGCACTGCCATCTTCGATCCGCGCCTCGATCTCCGCGAGCGGAAGCCCGACCGCTGCGGCGATCTCGCGCAGCACAGCGAAGTTGGCGATATCCCGCCCCTCTGCGAAGAAGGCGAGCCGACAACGCCATACGAACTCTTCGAACAGCGTGCGGCCGTGTCCCGGCTCCTGGGCACGCGCGTCGATCAGGCCCTGCTCCTCCAGCAGGTGCACCGCCCTGCAGAACAGGTGACAGGGCTCCGAGCCCGAGGGGGCCACACGCGTCCACAGGTGGGGATGCACGGCGATGTAGTCGAAATCCGCCGCAACCTTCCGGATGTGTTCACCGAACCCCTCGAAGCCGCCTCGCCCGGCCCAGCCCTGCTCGATGCGCGTGTGCGCATCCCCGAACACGCGCAGGAACCGATGCTCGATCTGCACCGCCGGTCCGAAACGGCGACGCACCTCCTCGAGCTTGATCTGGGCCGCGTAGGCCCAGACGCACAGCACGTCGGAGAAATAGCTCAGCCGCACGGGCGCGCGGCCCCCGGCGCTTCGCTGCTCATTCGCCAAGGGTGCGCCGCCTCTCCTCGAACTCGTCCTTGTCGATCTCGCCGCGCGCGTAGCGCTCCTTAAGGATGTCGTGCGCCGTGCGCTGGGGCGACGGCGGAAGCACGTGGGTCGGCCCATGGCCGGACGAAAACGCCCATTTGATGATCGCCACGATGCCGACAATCAAAAGGATCCAGAACAGCACCATGAATATCCACCCAAAGCCGTATCCCATTCCATAATGGCCGGCCCATCCCCCATAGCCGCCGTAACCGCCGTCCCACATCGCAACACCTCCGCATCCCCGATTCAAAGTCCGGGGGCCGGCGCACCGGCCCCCCGAGTTCATGGCTCAGTCAGTACATCATGCCCGCGCCGGGACCGTACATGCCGCGCAGCTGATTGCGCTGCTCCTCGGAAAGTACGTTCTCGAACTGGCTGTGTGCCTGCAGACGGTTCTCCAGCATCTGCTTCTGGATCTTCGCGATCTGGTCGTAGGTCTTCGAGACCGCGTTCTGGTCCGGGCTCTGCTTGCTGAGCTCCTGCTGCAGCTTCTGAGAGGCCTCGGCCAGTTGGCTGCGCTCCTTGGCCTGCGCCTCGAAGGTCTTCTGCTGGATATCCTGGATCTGCTTCTGCTGTTGTTCGCTCAGATTCAGCGCGCCCATGCCACCCCAGGCACCGCGGCCTCCGTAACCCGGTCCCTGCGGACCCTGCCCATAGCCGTAGCCCGGCCCCATCATGCCCGGACCATAGCCGGGGCCAGCATAGCCGCCCATCATGCCCGGGCCCATCATTCCCGGGCCCATCGTTCCGGGGCCGTAGCCGTAACCGCCCATCATGCCCGGGCCCATCATACCTGGACCATAGCCGCCCATCATACCTGGACCATAGCCGCCCATCATGCCCGGACCGTAGCCGCCCATCATGCCCGGCCCGTAGCCATAGCCGTAACCACCCATCATGCCCGGGCCCATCATTCCGGGGCCGTAGCCGTAACCGCCGCCCGGCCCGTAACCGCCCTGCGGGCCGCGCGCGCCCGGGCCGTAGCCACCCCCGTATTGCTGCATCATTTGCCCAGGCTGCTGATTGCCGGAGGGGCCGCCGCCCTGCTGGGCCAACACCGGCGCGGACAGGGTGGCAGTCGTCCCCAGGATCAGGGCCGTGGCCAAGGTCCTGCGGATCGTCCTTTGCTGTGTCGCGTTCATCGTGAATTTCTCCTTTCTGCGCAAGCGCAGATGAATTGCAGTCCACTTGTCAGGGGGGAAGCGAGACTCCCTTCCTGGCTCCAGAAACAGTGCCAGCCGGGCATCGGGCCCATTCTACTGCTGGTCGCTGCCCTCGTCCGCCGCACCAAAGCCGGCGCCGTGCCCGCAGTAGTCCGGATTCATTGCTCGAGCGCCATGGCGTGGCCCCATCATCACGCCGCGATCATGGCCGTAGCCGCCGGTCGCATCCCCGGCCCCCACATTCGGGGTCGCGGTTGGGGATCGCCTCGGCGACGGCACAGACGATAACCGAGCGGCGCGGTCGGGTGTATTGATCGAGATCAACGGCCCTTCAGTGGGACCAGCGCCAATCGCGCACCTCGGGCATGTCCTGGCCGTACTCGCGAATGTACTCCCGGTGCTCAATCAGCTTGTCGCGGATCGCCTGCTTGGCATAGGCCGCGAGGTATCCGAGCTTGGGGACACGGTCGATGACATCGGCGACCAGATGGTAGCGGTCCAGGTCGTTGCGCACCGCCATGTCGAAGGGGGTCGTCGTGGTCCCCTCCTCTTTGTAACCACGCACATGCAGGTTGGGGTGGTTGGTGCGCCGATAGGTGAGGCGGTGAATCAGCCACGGGTAGCCGTGATAGGCGAAGATGATCGGCTTGTCGGTGGTGAACAGCGTGTCGAAGTCCCGGTCGGAGAGCCCGTTCGGATGTTCCTCCCTGGGCTGAAGCGTCATCAGATCCACCACGTTCACCACCCGTACCTTCAACTCCGGTAGCAGACGGCGCAGATGGTCCACCGCTGCCAGGGTCTCGAGCGTGGGCACGTCCCCCGCGCAGGCCATCACCACGTCCGGCTCCGCTCCGTGATCGTTGCTGGCCCACTCCCAGATCCCGAGGCCCTGGGCACAGTGCTTCACGGCTGCGTCCATGTCCAGCCATTGCGCCTCGGGCTGCTTCCCCGCCACGATGACGTTGATGAAGTCGCGGCTGCGCAGACACTTGTCAGCGACCACCAGCAGGGTATTGGCATCGGGCGGCAGGTAGACACGAATGATGTCCGCCTTCTTGTTGACCACATGATCGATGAAGCCGGGGTCCTGGTGGGAAAAGCCGTTGTGGTCCTGTCGCCAGACGTGTGAGGTGAGCAGGTAGTTGAGCGAGGCGATGGGCCGCCGCCAGGGGACCTCATGGCGGCTCACCTTCAACCACTTGGCGTGCTGGTTGAACATCGAGTCGACGATGTGGATGAAAGCCTCGTAGCAGGTGAACAGGCCGTGCCGACCGGTCAGCAGATAGCCTTCGAGCCAGCCCTGGCAGGTGTGCTCGCTCAGGATCTCCATGACGCGCCCGTCGGGCGCCAGGTGGTCGTCTTCCGGGCAACGTGCCGCCATCCAGGCGCGATCGGTCACCTCCAGCAGCGCTCCCAAGCGGTTGGAGACGGCCTCGTCGGGCGCCATGACGCGGAAGTTGCGGGCGGCACGGTTGCGCGCCATGACGTCGCGCAGGTAATCGCCCAGCCGCCGGGTCGCCTCGCCCTGACTGCGACCCGGCTCGCTCACGGGCACCGCATAGTCGCGAAAGTCCGGCAGCGTCAGGCCGCGCAGCAGCAGCCCGCCGTTGGCGTGGGGGTTGGCGCCCATGCGCCGCTCACCGGCCGGGGCGAGCTCACGCAGCGCAGGCTTCGGCACGCCGTCCGCATCGAACAGCTCCTCGGGCCGGTAGCTCTTCATCCACTCTTCGAGGATCTTGACGTGCCCCGGTTTGCTGGCCATCTCGGAGAGGGGCACCTGATGGGAGCGCCAATACCCCTCGGTCTTCTTTCCGTCCACCTCCTTGGGACCGGTCCAGCCCTTGGGCGAGCGCAGGATGATCATGGGCCAGCGCGGGCGGAGCAGCACGCCGCCCTCGCGGGCCCGGCGCTGAATGGCGCGGATCTCCTCGACGATGCGGTCCAGCGTGGCGGCCATCTGCTGGTGCATGTCCCGGGGATCCTCCCCGGCCACCCAGTAGGGCTCGTAACCGTAGCCGTGCATCAACTCCTCGAGCTCCTCAGGCGCGATGCGCGCGAGGAGCGATGGATTGGCGATCTTGTAGCCGTTGAGGTGCAGGACCGGCAGCACCGCCCCGTCCGTCGCCGGGTCGAGGAACTTGTTGGAGTGCCAGGCGGCGGCGAGCGGCCCCGTCTCCGCCTCGCCGTCGCCGACCACGCAGAACACCAGCAGATCGGGGTTGTCGAAGGCGGCGCCGAAGGCGTGCGAGAGGGAGTAGCCGAGCTCGCCGCCCTCATGGATCGAACCGGGTGTCTCCGGCGCCACGTGGCTCGGCACCCCGCCGGGGAAGGAAAACTGGCGGAACAGCCGGTGCATGCCCTCGGCGTTCTGCGGCACGTCGGGGTAAAACTCACTGTAGGTGCCCTCGAGCCAGGTGTTGGCCACCAACGCCGGTCCGCCGTGTCCCGGCCCGGTGATGAACATGGCGTTCAGGTCATCGCGCTTGATGACCCGATTGAAGTGGGCATAGAGGAAATTGAGCCCCGGCGTGGTACCCCAGTGCCCGAGCAGACGCGGCTTGATATGCCCCAGCTGCAGGGGCTCGCGCAGCAGCGCGTTGGCGAGCAAATAGATCTGGCCCACGGAGAGATAGTTCGCCGCCCGCCAGTAGGCATCGATGCGCTCGAGCTCGCGCTCGGAGAGAGGCTGCTCCTGCCGCAGCCCGGGCGCGCTTTCGTTCATGTGCACCTCCCTCGCCGGTGACCGGCACAACGAGTATAGTCAGCGCCCCAGGCCTCCCGCAGGGGGGCCACTCGCCGTTTGCCCGCTTATCTCTTATCATCAGTACATTCGGCTTACGCTTTTGCGCCCGGCCGCGGCCCGGGTGAACGGAACACGACAAGGAGAATCCTATGCAGAGGTGGACACTGGCCCTGCTCGGCGGCCTCGCCGCAGGCGCTGCGCAGGCGGCAGAGCCCCCGGCCGTGGTGCAGAACGTGCTGCGCCCCGGCATGAAACTCGTAAAGAGCTTCGAGGCGCCGGCCGGGCTGACCGGATATTTGATCAGCGCCGAGGGCCATACGGCGGTGCTGTATGTCACGCCAGACGGCAAACACGCCGTTGTCGGCCAGATGCTCGACGAGCAAGGCAATAATCTCACGGCCGATCAGGTCGCCAAGTACATGCCGGCATCCGATTACCAAGGGGCCTGGCAAAAGGCGCAGAAGGCGACCTGGATCGCGGAGGGTGCCGAAAACCCCAAGAGCATCGTATACGTGCTGTTCGACCCGTATTGCCCTTACTGCCACGCCCTTTGGCAGGCGGCGCAGGCCTATGAGTCGGCCGGCTTGCAGGTACGCTGGATCCCGGTCGCCTACCTGCACCCGGACAGCGCCGCCACGGCGGCAGCCATCCTCGAATCGAAGGACCCGGCCAAGGCCCTGGAGAAGCACGAGAGCAATTTCGAGGACGGCGGCATCGGTCCCACGCTCGATCCCAAGCCCAAGGACCTGAAGGCCATCGAGGCGAACACGAAGATGATGCAGGAGATCGGTGCCCAGGGCACGCCCGCGGTACTGTACAAGGCCAACGGCAAGGTCAAGCTCGTGACGGGCATGCCCAAGCTGTCACAGCTGCCCCAGATCTTCGGACTACCCGAGCAGAAGATCACCAATCCCGATCTGGATCGCTTCCGCTGAGAACGGTGGACTGCCTCAGCGCGGATGACCGAGGAGGCAGGCAGTCCACGCGGCGAGCCCGCCAAGCGAGACCGGGCGGCGACGCGGTGAACAGCCAGATGCCGAACCCCAGGTCCAGGCTGTCCTGCCAGAGCACATCTTCACCTGCCTTGCCCCCCGCGAGCCGTGCCGGGCGACGGGGGACGCAGGCGCCTTCGCACCGCAGCGAAGGAACGGCCGCCGCCGTGCGGCGGCCGCCCGCCTGTCGCCCTCAGCCCGCCTGTCGCCCTCAGGGTGTGGGATGTGCCATCGGCCGCACCGAGGCCGCCCAGATGGCGTCGCCCGCGATCAGCAGGCCGACGATCACATGGTTCCAGGCCGCCTGCACGAAGCCGGTGTAGCCGAAGACGAAGGGCGAGACGATCAAGTAAACCCCCACGATGAGGTTGATCCATTCCTCCCACTTTTGGGGGCGTGCCAGCGCGACCAGCGCGAACACCGCGACGATGACGCCCGGGATGTAGGAATTCCAGGCAACGAACCCGTTCGCCGGCCCGACGCCGACCCACGGCGCCACGATCAGCCACACACCGAGGATCAGGTTCACCCAGTCCTGCCAGATACTCCTGCCCATGGTTCACCTCCTTGCGAACGATGGCTTGGTGGCCGTTCTCGGCCCTCCCATTTCATTACCATAGAGAATGTGAACGGATATTCAAGCCCATAATCCGCAGCGCTTTTTTTCGCGCCTCGCCTCAACTGCCCACGCGCCAGAGGGTCGGCTTCGAGAGCGGGTTGCGCTCGCGCTGGAGGGGCAAGGGCTCGAGTTGCCAGAAGCCGGGCGTATTGGTGGGACGAAACGAGAGATCACGACCGTCCGGATCGGCCAGCACATAGCCGGCCTGAGCACCCGGCTGCTCGCGCACGCTGAACTGACGCTCGAGGGCGGGCGCGCCGTCGCCGAACACCACCTCCAGGTCGGCGGTCCCGCCGTGTACCGCGAGGCTGGCCGACTCCACGTAAGGCGGCGGATCATTCAGGTCGAACGCGCGCGTGACGTCCGAACAGCCGGCGAGCAGGGCGAGCGCCGTGCCCAGGACAAGGGCGATGCTGAGGCTCTGCATGGATCCTCCGTTTGGTGTGCTCAGTTGCCTGGAGTATATGAAATGCCTGCGGCGAGGCCGGTCTAAGCTTTGCTCGTGCCCACTGATGCGGGAACGCCATGAACCGATCCATCGCCCCGAAACCCGGCCTGCGCTACATCGGGGACGATGCCTCCGGCATTCGCCGGCGGCGTTGCGGCCGCGGCTTCACCTACATCGACGCGAACGGACAGCGCGTCCGCGACGCGGCGACCCTCTCGCGCATTCGCGCCCTGGCGGTGCCGCCGGCCTGGTCCGAGGTGTGGATCTGTGCGGACGCCCGCGGTCACTTGCAGGCCACCGGGCGCGACGCCAAGGGGCGCAAACAATACCGCTACCACCCCCGGTGGAGCGAAACCCGCAATCTCACCAAGTTCCACCGCCTGCTGGATTTCGGCTATGCCCTGCCGACCCTCCGCGCCCGGGTGCGCCGGGACCTGCGCCGCCCGGCCCTGGACGAACGCCGCGTCTGCGCGCTTGCCATGCGTCTGCTGGAAGACACCTTGGTACGCGTCGGCAACGAAGAATACGCCCGCGGCAACGGTTCCTACGGTCTCACCACGCTGCGGAGCGAGCACGCGCGCATCAACGGCACCTGTGTGCGCCTGCGCTTTCGCGGCAAAGGCGGAAAACTGCACAGCGTCCGGGACTGCGACCGGCGGCTGGCGCGCATCCTGCGGCGCTGCCAGGACCTGCCCGGACAGGAACTCTTCCAGTATTACGACGAGGGCGGCGCGTTGACGGCGCTGCAGTCGGAGCAGTTGAACGACTACCTGCATGCAACCATGGGGGACCAGTTCACCGCGAAGGACTTCCGTACCTGGGGCGGCACCGTCTCGGCCGTGGAACGGCTCGCCGCACGCGCCCGGGCCGGGTCACGACCCAGCGCCCGGGCGTTCACGCAGACGGTCAAGGAGGTCGCCGAACTGCTGGGCAACACCCCTTCGATTTCCCGCCGCTACTACATTCATCCGGCCGTGGAAGCGGCCTACAAGGCGGGGACCCTGCTCGAGGATATCCGCTGCGGACAGCGCCGCCTGCGGCGTGCCGCGGGGCGCCTGCGCGCGGCCGAGCGCGAGGCCCTGGCCTTTCTGCATTGCAGCGAAACACCACCGCGGTGAGGCCCGGCCACTTGTCAACGACGGGTGCGAACGACCTCGTAGAGGAGCCAGCCGGCCCCGGCGAGCATCAGCACGGCGGGCAGCGGATTGCGGCGCAAGGCCTGTTTCGTGGCCTGTGCGTAGTCCCTGAGAATCCCCTCGCGCAGCGACTCGGCAACTTGGGCCGCCAGCGGACCGGGCCCGAGTTGGGCGGCGATGGCATCGATCGTGGCGTCCAGCTCCGCGCGGGTGCGGTCAAGGTCCTGCTCGATTTCCCGCCGCGCCATCATCACAGGTGCTCCTTCAGCAGCGCGGTGTCGCGGCGAATGGATTCGATGGTGACCGAGGGCATCAGGCTACGGGCCTGGAGACGTTTGACACCCACTTGAAAAAAAAAGGCGCCGAGAACGACGACGAGGATGCCGAGCACAAGTGCCGATAACCAGAATGGGATCCACAACGAAAGCAGCAACACCCCGGCCTCGAGCAGGAGCACGAAGCCGGCAAAGACGACGATGCCGCCTGCCACGATCCCCAAAAAGCCCGTACCAAGCTGTGCGATCTTTTCACCCAACTCGGTGCGCACCAACGCCATTTCCTGCTGAAACAGCGCGCGCACCTCACGCATCAACTCGGCAAACAGTGTGGCGAGGGTGCGCGGCGTGTCCGCGCCCGGGTCGGTCTTGCGTGCATCCTGCATGTTCGCTCCAGTGCCGCCGCAGCGGTTCGGATTCCCCTGATTAATCCATAGCCTTTTCCAGCGGCCATGCAAGGCGGGCTAGACGAGGGAGTCCGGCGCAGGGCGCCCCGAGCGGGCCTCGCCCCGCTCGAAAATGCGCACCAGCGGCGTGGCCGTGATGCCATGGACGAGGATGGAGACGAAGATGACCAGGCTGGCGATCTCCCACAGCAGGGGCTCGCCCAGCTCGCGGTTCACCTTGGTCGCGTAGAACAGGGCGGCGATCCCCACCGGCCCGAACCAGCCGGTGAACAGCACCTCACGGCGCCGCCGCAGGGACGGCAACAAGCCGGACAGCAGCAGCCAGGCCGGCAACCGGCGCAGCAGCAGCAGCGCCACGGCGAACACCAGTGGCGGCCAGCCATTGCGGAGCCAGGCGTCCCAGGGAAGCGCCATGCCGAAAAGAATGAAGACCGGCAACTCGAACAGGCGGCTGATCGCCTCCTGAATGCGCCCCTGTTCGCTCTCGTCGTCCTCCTGCACGAAGCGATTGAACACCAGCCCGGCGGCGAATACGGCGAGGATCCCATCGCTGTGGAGAAGCCGCAGGCACGCCAGGACGGTCAGCGTCAAGGCGAGGCTCACCATGAGCAGGGACGTCTTCTCGGTGAACGCCTGACGCCGCGACCAGCGCAGCGCGCGTCCCGCCAGCCAGCCGATGGCGCCCCCCAATACGAGGGCCACCCCGACCTCCCACAGCAGCGTGTGCAAGAGCCACGCGCGCAGCGCCTCGTCTATGGAATTGTCGATCAGCAGCACCGGCGCCATGACGAACAACAAGGCCAGGCCGTCGTTCGCACCCGATTCAGCCGACACACTGTGACGGATACGTCCGGGAATCGTTCGGGTGGCGACCTTGCCGGTCACGATCGAGGCCGAGATGACCGGGTCGGTGGGTGTTAGCACCGCGCCCAGCACGGCGGCGGAGAGCACGGATACGGGGAGGAGCTGCGCGGCCAGCAAACCGCTGGCCGCCCACATCATGGGCATGCCCAGGCCAAGGAGCACGGCCAGCTCACGTCCATGCGAGGTGAAGTACCCCCGCGGCAGGCGCAACGCCGCGCCCATGACCGAGATCGCAACCGTGATGCGCGCCGCCTGCTCGAGGAAGCGATTGTCATCGTGGTAAATCGACGGCAGATCGATCCAGTGCAGGGCCGCCGGGCCCACCAGGATGCCGATGAGTAGAAATACCAGGGGCTCGGAGACCAGAACCCGGTTCTTCACGTAGCCGGAAAGCAGTGCTGCGGCAAGAAACGCCGCCGCGCAGAGCGCCAGCGCTGCATGCGTGTTCATCGGTTCCTCTCGCGGGGCCCTGGAGCCGAGGGCGAAGCCGTGCTGGCTATGGCCGCTTGCTACCGGTCTGCGAGGGCGGCGGTTTCACCCCCTCCCCACCCTTGCCGGCGGCGGGCGTCTGCGCAGCGGATTTTCCCACCGGCGTGCCTACCCGTCCTTCCAGGGCGCTGAACTCCGAGCGGCTGAGTTTGCCGTCGTGATTGCTGTCGGCCTGCTGCCAATGCTTTTGCACCGGCTTGCTGAACTGCGCCTCTTCCCAACTGATGGAGCCGTTGTCGTCGAGGTCGAGCTCACGGAAGCTCAACTTCGGTCCGGCCTCACGTGCCTTGCCCTTCTCAGGCTCGACCGTGACATGAACGGGCGCCTTCTCCGGCGGGTTCTCCACGTTTACCACCAGCTTGCTCCCGTGCTCGGAGGCGGTTTTCGTCTCTGCGGACTGCCTCTGCGCGCCGCCCTCCTCGAGCGCCTGTGCGCTATCCGGCTGCGAATCGCCGCGCGCCGACTCCTGTGCGGCGCCCTTGTGCGCCGAGCCTGGCTGCGCACCTTCCACGCGGCCGCGCAGCTTGCGCGTGGACTCCTCGCTGGCCTTCAGCGCGAGCTGCCCAATGATTTCCTCCGTGCCGGCCCCCGTGAGCGCCTCATCCTGTGCGAACTTGCGCAGCGCCCCGCGCGTCTTCGGACCAAGATTACCGTCCAGCGCGCCGGGGGTATAACCGAGCGACAACAGGTCCTTCTGCATCGCCTTCACGCGCCAGTCGACGTATTCCTCCTTGCTCAAATCCTTGCTCTTGTCCTTGTCGGCCTCGCGAAATCCCGCGCTGTCCATACCGAGCAGACCGTTCGCCTCCTTGCGACTGAGCTTGTCGTCGCCGTTGCGGTCCGCCTTCTTGAAGCGGTCCTCGATGGACTTGCGCTCCGCCGATTTGGACGCAAGCACCGGGTCCTTGTACTGCGGCGCGGCACCGGCACTGGGCGCAAGTCCCGCTGCCACCATCAGCCCCGCCGCGACGAGAATCGGCGTGCTTGTTCGCTCCATGTACGATTCCTCCCTGAATCGCGGCGGCCCCTTCGGGAATCCCGGCTAATGCTCGGCACGCGGCAGCTTGTCGAGCTCGTCCGGTCGCAGATTGACCACCAGACGGTTGTCCCGCACGGCGACGACACGATCGGTGCTGACCGCCGCCTTGCTCTCGAAAAAGCCTAGTACCCCGCCGTATTGGATGACCACCCGGCTGACCTGATCCCCGGGCCCGGCGTCGATGCGCACCACCTGCCCGAGGTCCTTGCCCTGCGGATTGACGACCGGCTTGCCGATCAGCTTGTTCGCCTCCTCGAGGGTCAGCTGCGGTGCGCCGCCCGGCGGCTCGGCCCTGGCTACCATCTGTCCGCCGTCGACGCCGGTATCGGGATTGTCCTGCACGCCCGGCTGCTCGGCTTCTTCGGGCGCCAGCGTGCCACCCTGCGCACCGGAGTCGGACTCCAGTGCTGCCGCGCCGCTGCGCTCGCCGGCATTCCCGGACTCATCCACCGAGACCGCCGGTTCGGGGAACTCCTGCGACGGCGTGTGATACTCCTGGGTGCCCGAGACCACCGGCGGCGGCGTGGTGCCCTGATCGTCGGCAGTGCCTGGCATCTCCGCCTGCCCGGGCCCGAGTTGACCGCCCGCGGCGGTGTCCTGGGGTTTGAAGCCCGGCTTCGCCCCCGCCGTGCTGGCGCCGCCCTGCCCGCCGGCCGAGGCGGAGCCCGACGCGACTGCCGGGGCCGCGCCCCCGCCTTGCGCCGCTGTGTTCCCAGCCGCGCCGTTGGCGGCGCGCGGCGAGGTCGCACCCGCGCCGCCGCCCGCCTGCCCGGTCTGCGGCGGCTGCTGCGACGGGACGGGGTTGGAGGCGCTCGGCACGGAAGCCCCGTTCGCGCCGGCCGAAGCGGCGGAGCCCGGGCCGACCGGGCCGCCTGTCCCGGAGGCCATCTCCATCAGCGCCCCGTTTGCATACAACAGAGCGGCCTCCGCGTCATACATGGTCCTCAAGGCAACGCGAGGGGGCGTCTGCGGTTTGCTCGCGGCGCTCAGCGCAGCGTCCGCCTGCTGCAGGGCTGCGTGCACCTCCTGCAGTACCGCGTTGACCGGACCGCCGGCGGGCGGCGGCGCCGCGCCCGCCGGCGGTGCGGAGGCTGCGGCCGCCGCACCGACCGTCAGGCCCAGGGCTCCGCCCATCAGCACTTGCGACACTCGTTTCATGGCATCCTCCCGATGCGTGGTGTTCCTGTCGGTGACAGGCGGCGCGGGCCTCCCTGCCCCGCCGCTGCGGCTCACTGGAAGACGCCGCCGAAGATCCCGTTGTCGTTGTTGCCGCCAGCGCCGCCGCCAGCATTGTTGCCGTTGCCGGCACCGGCGCCGCTCTGCTGATCGCCGATGCCGCCGGATACGCCGCCGCTGCGATTGGACCCGCCGTTCCCGGCGCCACCCAGGTTGTTGCCGTGATTGTTGCCACTGTTGCCGTTGTTGCCGCCAACAGCCGCGAACTCCGACGTCCGCTGACCGGACCCGCCGGCCTGCGCCTGCGGCTGCTGCAGCTGCTGCAGGGCCTGGCGCACGCTCTTCAGCGCTGCATAAGTGCTGTCCTGCGCCTGCTCGAGCGCGCGCTCAACGTCCTGGTTGAGACGCGGGTTCTGCTGCACCTGCTGCAGCTGCCGCCGCGCCTGGGTGAGCATCTGCTGCTGCTGACGCAGGGCGACCGCCGGCCGAGGCATGCCCGCACCGCCCATCATCCCGCGGCCGTAACCGGGGGCCACGCCGCGGTTGGCCTGCGCCGCCCAGGCGCGCGGGTTGTTCCCGGCGGGCGAATGACCGCTCGCCAGCGCCGCCCAGAACAAGGGATTGCCGGCCTGCGCGCTGGCCCCCCCGGGCCCGTTTTCGGTCGCCGCAGCCGCCCAGGCCCAAGCGTTGTTCCCCATGCTGTTGCCGAACGCACCCTGGTTTGCCAGGGCCGCCCAGATCCAGGGGTTGTTCGAACCGCTGCCGAACCCGCCCTGCTTGGCGAGCGCCATCCAAATCCACGGATTGCTGACGCCCGCTGCGCCGTTCTGCCCCCGAGCGGCCTGCTGGCTCGTGCTGCCCGCATTGGCGGGCTGCCCCTGCTGTGCAAGGACCGGCGCTGCGCCGAAACACAGCGCCACTGCGCTGGCCGCAAGGCCGTATCGGACGCGTCCGAGCCTACGCCGCTTGGTCAGTCCATTGTCCATGCTGGCACCTCCTTGCGATGCTCCTAATCGATCCGGGAAAAGGCGCGGGGGGAGAGAGGCCCCCCGCGCGATGACGGCTTACTGATTGCCGCCGCCCTGCTGGCCGCCGCCCTGCTGGCTGCCGCCGGACTCCCCGGCCGCGAACTCAGAGGTGCCGCCCTGCTGCTGCGAGGACGCCTGCTGGCCGCCGCCTTGCTGGCCGCCCTGCGCGGACGCCTGCTGTCCGCCGCCCTGCTGACTGCTCTTCTGCATCTGCTGGACAGCCGATTGCACCTGCTGCAGGGCCTGCTGGATGCCCTGCTGGGCCTGCTGCAGCGCCTGCTTCTGCTGATCGTTCAGCTGCTGCTGCTGCTCCATCTGCGACAACTGCTGCTTCGCGTTCTGCAGCATCTGCTGCTGCTGGCTCAGGCGTTGGTTGGCCTGCTGCTGCGGACTCCCGCCAAAACCACCCTGGTTCGCCAGAGCAGCCCAGATCCAGGGGTTGTTTCCAAAGCCGCCGCCCTGGCCTCCACCCTGGTGGGCCAGCGCCGCCCACAGCGCGGGATTGTTGCTGAAGCCGCCAGCTTGGCCGCCCCCCTGGTTGGCAAGTGCCGCCCAAATCGCAGGATTGTTGCCAAAGCCGCCGCCCTGGCCAGAACCGCCGGCATAACCACCGCCGGAGCCCTGATTTCGATAGCCACCCTGGCCGCCAAATCCACCGCCCTGGTTAGCCAGCGCAGCCCAGATCAGCGGATTGACGCTCCCGCCCTGACCGCCGCCCTGGTTG
Source organism: uncultured Gammaproteobacteria bacterium (assembly GCA_963779865.1). Classification (GTDB taxonomy): domain Bacteria; phylum Pseudomonadota; class Gammaproteobacteria; order CAVZZX01; family CAVZZX01; genus CAVZZX01. Next base: position 1,026,961 of record CAVZZX010000003.1, read on the forward strand.
GCCAACGCCGCCCAGATCAGCGGATTCATGTTACCGCCCTGACCGCCGCCCTGGTTGGCCAGCGCCGCCCAGAGGGCAGCATTGTTGCCGCCAAAGCCACCGCCCTGACTACCCTGATTGCTCTGGTTGGACTGACTGCCTTGGCCGCCCTGGCCGCCAAAGCCGCCCTGGTTGGCCAGCGCCGCCCAGATCAGCGGGTTCACGTTGCCGCCCTGATTGGCCAGTGCCGCCCAGAGGGCAGCATTGTTGCCGCCAAAGCCACCGCCCTGGTTGCTCTGGTTGGACTGAGCGCCCTGGTTGGCCAGCGCCGCCCAGATGAATGGGTTGTTGCCGGTATAACCGCCGCCATAGCCGCCCTGATTGGCGAGGGCGCCGTACAGGAAAGGCTGCTGGCCCTGCTGGCCCTGCTGCGCCTGCTGTTGGCGCCCCTGCTGGCCCATCATGCCTTGCTGGCCCTGCCCCATCATGCCCTGCTGGCCATAGCTCTGTTGCCCATAGCCCTGCTGTCCCTGCTGGTTGTAACCCTGCTGGGCCAGGGCCGGGGTGACTGCCATCGCGGTGGCGATGCCGGCGGCCGCCAGCACCGTCCGAATCTTCCTGCGCAGCGGAGTGATCTCGTGGCTGACTTCCATGCTCATGTTCGTTCCTCCTTGTAAGGTCCCGTCCGGGTAAGATCCCGTTCGGGTAAGGTGCTGTTCGGCAAAACGGCGCGCATGCCTCACTGCAACGCACCGAGCTTTACCACGTCGCCGCCTTGCGACGTACGCGAAGTCTAGGAGTGAAGACCGCTCGGTCAAGAAAGCACAGCGAGGGCATGAAAAAACTATAAATACCGGATCAAACGTGCCCACACACGGTTCGCGGGTACGCCCCGTATGTACTCACGTCACGAGATTCGACAAGCACCGTGGCGATCCATCAATGAAAGAGCCGCCCGAAGGCGGCTCTTGACGGAAGCGCGAGAACAAAGGCGACCGCACTACTCTTCAGCCGGCACCTGCATCTGCTTCTCGAAGGCGCTGAATTCGGATCGACTGATGCTGCCGTCCTTGTCCGTGTCGACCTCGTTGAAGTTGGCCTTCAGGCGCGGATGCGGCTGCGCTTCGCTCTTGCTGATCTGCTGATCGCCATTGCGATCCAGTGCGGAGAAGTCCGGGAGCGTGCCCAGCCGGGTCTGCCCGGGTGTCGTGCCCTGCCCCGGCGTTGCCGCCAGCGTCCCCCCTGCATAGGCATCACCGCCCGCGGCCGTACCCAGAACCAGCAGACCTACAAACACATGCTTTCGAACCAGCCTCTGCGCGTCCATCATGGGTCCTCCCGTCCTGATCAGGGGCGTGCCGAAGTCCTCCTACCATAGACACGCGTTGCGCGCAGTCAATCGCGCAGACGGGGGGTCGTGTTCACACGCTCAAGCCCGACAGGTAGGCGACGGCACCGTCCAGGCTGGAGAGCTTTGGATAGTCGACTTCCGGAATCCTGGTATCAAGGCGCTTCTCGATGCGCAGCACCAGGTTCAGAAAGTCGATCGAGTCGAGATCGAACTGGTCGCGAAAGCTCGTCTCCGCGTCGAGCCGTCGAAGGTCCGCATCGGGTGCCACTTCACCGAGCACCTCCAGCACCAGTTCACGGGTCGCCGCGGGGGAGGGAGTGTTCATCGTATCTCCGTGTGCTGTTCGTTCTCGAGCGTAGACAGGTCGCCCTCCGGCAGGCCGAGCATCCGCGCCTTGAGCAGGCGACGCACGATCTTTCCCGAGCGCGTCTTTGGCAATCCTGCCGCGAAGATAATCTCGCGCGGCGCGATCGCGGCACCGAGCTGCCGACGCGCATGCGCGAGCAGGGCGCGCCGCAGTGCCTCGTGGGGGTGAGCGCCATTGCGCAGGGTCACGAAGGCTGTCACGACCTCCCCGATGGTCGGATCCGGGCGGCCGATCACCGCCGCCTCCGCCACCGCCGGATGGGTACGCAGCGCCGCCTCCACCTCGTGCGGCCCGATCAAGTGGCCGGCGGACTTGATGACGTCGTCGGCCCGGCCGACGAACCAGAAATACCCGTTCTCATCCACGCGCGCGAGGTCGCCGCTGAGGTACCAGCCTGCGACAAAGCAGCTCCGGTAGCGCGCCTCTTCGCCCAGGTAGGTCCGAAACATAGACGGCCAGCCGGCACGCAGCGCCAGTTCCCCGACCGCCCCGGGCGGCAGCGCCCGGCGGGCAGCGCCCTCGCGCTCCACCACGGCGGCCTCGATCCCGGGAAAGGGCTTGCCCATGGCGCCCGGCGCGATCGCCTCGGCGGCAAAGTTGGCGATCATGATGGCGCCGGTCTCCGTCTGCCACCAGGTCTCGTGGAAGGGGCGACCGAACACCTCCTGCGACCACAGCACCGCATCGCGGCCGAGCGGCTCACCCACCGTGGCGAGAAAGCGAAGGGCGGACAAGTCGAAGCGCGCGGCGAAGGCGGCGCCGATCCGCATCATCATGCGCACGGCGGTGGGCGCCGTATACCAGACGGACACACGCTCCTCCTGGAGCAGGCGATACCAGCGCTCGGCGTCGAAGTCCGCCTCATCGACGAGAACCGTCGCCCCGACGGCGAGCGGCGCCACGATCCCGTAGCTGGTGCCGGTCACCCAACCCGGGTCGGCGGTGCACCAGAACACGTCGCCCGCCCGCAGGTCCAGCGCCAGACGCGCGGTGGCGTGGTGGGCAAGCACTGCTTCGTGCACGTGCACGGCCCCCTTGGGACGCCCGGTCGTGCCGCTGGTGAAGTGCAACAGCGCAGGCGTCTCGGCGCGGGTGGGCGCCGCCCCCTGCATCGGAGGGGCGCCGGCCAACAGCGCCTCGAAGTCGTGTAGGCCGTCCCCCGCCAGCGGAGGGCCGTCTGCGCCGCCGACCACAATGATGTGCTGCAGCTGCGGCAGTCGGCTGCGCAGCGCCGCCACTTTTCGCCGATACAGCGCGGCGGTGGTGAGCAGCACCCGGGCGGTGCCCAGCTCCAGGCGTGCCTGCAAGGGTTCGGGGCCGAAGGCGGAAAACAGCGGGCTGAACACCGCCCCGTAGCGCAGGGTGCCGAAGGCGGCAACGTACAGCTCCGGGATGCGCCCGGTGAGTGAGAAGACGCGCTCGCCGGGGGTGAGGCCAAGCTGCGCCAGCGCCCCGGCGAAGGCGCGGCTACGCGCTGCCAGCTGTCCGTATGAGATGGTTTCCACCCGGCCGTCGAGGCGCGCCCAGCGCAGCGCCGCACGATCGGCACCGCCACCGGCAAGCTGACGATCCAGGGCCACCTCGGCGATGTTCAGTCGATCCCCGGAGACGCCGAGTTCCCGCCGGACGGCCGCCCAGGAGAACGCCCGCCGCGCGGCCTCGTAATCGACCAGATTTGCCGCGTCCGGGCGCGGCTTGGCGATCAGCGGGGTCCCCATCTGTGGGGGCATCTGTGGCGGCATCTGTTGGGCATCCCGTTGCGGGCGCGAGCGATCTCCGTTTGATCCGGGCGGCGCGGCTATCCATTATGCCCTTGGGCACCCATCATTCTGGCAGAGCGCCCGCCGGCCCAGGAAACAGCACGTCCAATGACCATCCGCAATTTGCAGTACCTTTTCAAGCCCCGCTCGATCGCCCTGGTCGGCGCCAGCAAGCGGCCGGACTCGGTCGGCGCGGTCCTGGCGCGCAACCTCCTGCACGGCCGGTTTCGACGGGCCGGTGATGCCGGTCAACCCGAAGTATCGCGCCATCGAAGGCGTGCTCACCTACCCCGACGTCGCCTCGCTCCCCGAGACGCCGGACCTCGCGGTGATCAGCACGCCGCCGGAGAGCGTCCCCGCCATCGTCGCCGAACTGGGCGCGCGCGGCACGCGTGCGGCCATCGTCATCACCGCCGGCTTCGGCGAAGCCGCCGAACAACACGGAAAGGATTTGCAGCAGGCCCTGCGCCAGGCCGCCCGCCCGCACCTGTTGCGCATCGTCGGGCCCAACTGTCTCGGCGTGCTGGTCCCCGAGATCGGGCTGAATGCGAGCTTCGCGCACCTCACCCCGAGAGCCGGCCGGCTGGCCTTCGTGGCGCAGTCGGGCGCCATCGTCACCTCGGTGCTCGACTGGGCGCATACCCGCGGCATCGGCTTCTCGCATCTCGTGTCTCTGGGCGACATGGCCGACGTGGACTTCGGCGACATGCTGGACTATCTGGCCAACGACGTGCGCACCACCGCCATCCTGCTCTACATCGAAGCGGTGTCCGACGCCCGCAAGTTCCTCTCCGCAGCGCGGGCCGCATCGCGCATGAAGCCGGTGATCGTGGTCAAGGGCGGGCGGCACGCCGAAGGGGCACGCGCCGCGGCCTCGCACACCGGCGCGCTGGCGGGGACCGATGCCGTCTACGATGCCGTCTTTCGCCGCGCGGGCATGTTGCGGGTGTATAGCCTCGACGAGCTGTTCATGGCCGTGGAGATGCTCGCCCTGACGCGGCCGCCGCGCGGCGATCGCCTGGCGATCCTGACCAACGGTGGCGGCATCGGCGTGCTCGCCACCGACGCGCTGGTGGACTACGGCGGCCACCTGGCCGAACTCGCACCGGCCACACTGGCGCATCTCGACAGCGTGCTGCCGCCCACCTGGCCGCGCGGCAACCCGGTGGACATCATCGGCGATGCACCCGCACAGCGCTATGCCGATACCCTCGCTGCGCTGCTCGAGGATCCGGGCGTGGACACCGTGCTGGCCCTGAACTGTCCCACGGCGATCGCCTCGAGCACCGATGCGGCGCGCGCCATCGTGCAGGCGCGCGGCACACGCCGCGAGCCGCCGCTGCTGACGAGTTGGGTCGGCGGGGCCTCGGCCGAAGCCGCCCGGCGGCTGTTCGCGGACAACCGCATCCCGACCTTCGACACGCCGGAGAAGGCGGTGCAGGCCTTCATGTATTTGGTCGAATACCGCCAGAGTCAGGAGATGCTGATCGAGACGCCGCCCTCGATCCCGGCGGACTTCGTTCCCGACCTCGCCCGCGCCCGCGCCCCCATTGAACGCGCGCTGGGCGCGGGACGGCAGTGGCTGACCGAGCCCGAGGCGAAGGAGGTCATCGCGGCGTACGGCGTGCCGGTCATCACCACGCGTACGGCCCGCGATCCGGAGGAAGCCGCCGCCGTCGCGGCGGACATCGGCGGCACGGTCGTGCTGAAGATCCTCTCCTCCGATGTCATCCACAAATCCGACGTCGGCGGCGTGGCGCTCGAGCTGAACGGCCCCGCCGCCGTACGCGACAGCGCCCAGGCCATGCTCGAACGAGTTTCGCGCCGCTTGCCCGAGGCGCGGCTGGAAGGCTTCAGCATCGAGCCCATGGTCCGCCGCCCCTCCGCCTACGAGCTGATCCTCGGCGTGACCGAGGACAGGCAGTTCGGCCCGGTGGTGCTGTTCGGGCAGGGCGGCACCGCCGTGGAGGCGGTGCGCGACCAGGCGCTCGGGCTGCCGCCGCTGAACATGCGCCTGGCGCAGGACCTCATCGCCCGCACCCGCATCGCGAAGCTGCTGCATGGTCATCGCGGCCAGGCGGGGGCGAACCTGCAGGCGATCGCGCTCACCCTGATCCGCATCTCGCAGCTCGTGATCGATATCCCCGAGATTGTCGAGCTGGACGTGAACCCACTGCTCGCCGACAGCTACGGGGTGGTGGCGCTCGATGCCCGCGTGCGGGTGCAGGTCGCGACGGGCGGCGCCACCGACCGCCTCGCGATCCGCCCCTATCCGAAGGAGCTCGAAGAGCTCGTGCCCCTCGGCGACGGACGCCACCTGCTCCTGCGCCCCATCCTCCCCGAGGACGAGCCCGCGCTGCAGGGCGCGTTCGCCAAGCTCTCGGCCGAGGAAATCCGACTGCGTTTCTTCGTGCCCATGAAGACCCTCTCGCACGTCGCCGCGGCGCGCTTCACGCAGCTGGACTACGACCGCGACATGGCGCTCATCCTCACCGAAGCGGGCATTCCCGGACGCACGCAGCTCTACGGCGTGGTCAGCCTCAGCACGGACCCGGACAACGAGCGCGGGGAGTTTGCCATCCTGGTGCGCGGGGATATGACCGGCATGGGGCTGGGTATCCTGCTGATGCGCCGCATCATCGACTACGCCAACAGCCGCGGCCTGGCCGAGATCTACGGCGACGTGCTGCGCGAAAACGGCACCATGCTCAAGCTGGCCTCCGTGCTCGGCTTCACCTCCGCCAATGTGGAGGAGGAGCCGAACATCGTGCGCGTCACCCTCGCGCTTTGAGTCGGCGCCGCATCAGCCGATGCGCGAGGATGACGAGGGGCCGATAGAACAAGGCAAGCAGCAGGGACGCCGATGCGATGGAAGCGGCCCGGTGGACAGGACCAACGCCGGCAGCCCCACCCACACCGTGGCCTGCAACAGCCACCGCGCATGGCGCCGCTGCGCCCAGCCCAGCCGCCGCAGCGCCACGCCGGCCGCGAACAGCAATAACAACGGAAGCAGCTTGGCCAGGATCACCGGTGCCGGCGCCGCGGCGGCGGCATGCCCTCAGCGGGCGCTCGCCTGCCCTCCCTCCAGGAGACCGGCCAGCTGGGCGGCGGGAACGTAGCCCGGCAGCACCTGCCCGTCCTCCAGCACGATGGTGGGCGTGCCACGCACGCCCACCAGATTGCCGAGGGCAAACTGCCGGGCAACGGGGTTCTTGCAGTCGCGCTTGGGCAGAGCGGTCCCCGCGAAGGCACGCGTCAGAGCCGCCGCCCGATCCTCGGCACACCAGACCGACACCGCCTTGTCGTACGAGGCGCTGTGCAGGCCGGCACGCGGATAGGCGAGGTAACGTACGCGGATGCCCCGTGCCAGATACTTGTCGAGCTCCCCGTGCAGCCGCCCGCAATAGGTGCAATCGATGTCCGTGAAGACCGAGATCGTGTGCTTCACGTGCTTGGGGGAATACACGATCATCGACCCCTCCCCCTCGGCATCGATCGCCGCAGCCCGCAAGGCATCGCGACGTGCCTCGCTCAGGTTGCTGCGCTGCTGGAGGTCGATGACGTCCCCGTCCAGCAGGTAGCGGCCATTGCTGCTGATGTAGAACAGGCGCGGCCCGACGACGACCTCATAGAAGCCCTTCATCGGCGCCGGGTTCACCGGCCCGGCGGGGATGCCGGGCACCAGGCGATGGACCGCATCGAGCACCGGTTGCGGGACCGGCGCCTCGGGGGCAGCCTGCAGCGTCGTGCAGAAAACAGCCGCGCCGCAAGCGGCCGCGATACGCATGGTCGTTCTCATGGGTGTCCTTCTTCGGTAGGGATGCACGAGCGCCCGCGCGGGCGGCTGCCCCGCGCCGTGCCGCTCAGCCACGCGGATGGTGCTGCCGGTGCAGGCCCTGCAAGCGGGCCCGGGCGACGTGCGTATAGATTTGGGTGGTCGAGAGATCGCTGTGGCCAAGCAGCAGCTGCACCACGCGCAGGTCCGCACCATGGTTGATCAGGTGCGTCGCGAAGGAGTGCCGCAGCGTGTGCGGAGACAACGACTTGCGCACGCCGGCGCGCACGGCGTAGCGCTTGATCAGGTGCCAGAACGCCTGCCGGGTCATCGGCCCGTGCCGGCGCGTGGGGAACAGCGCCTCCGAGGGCGCGGCCCCGAGCAGCAGCGGACGCGCTTCGCGCAGATAGCGCTCCAGCCAGTCGAGGGCGGTCTCGCCCAGCGGCACCAGGCGCTCCTTGTTGCCCTTGCCCAGCACCCGCAGCACGCCCTGGCGCGGGTTGATCTGGGTGAGCGACAAGCCGACCAACTCCGAGACACGCAGGCCGGTGGCGTAGAGCACCTCGAGCATGCAGCGATCGCGCAGGCCCAGGGCGCTGCCGACCTCCGGCGCATCCAGCAGCGCCTCCACCTCGTCCTCGCTCAGCGCCGCGGGCAGCGGGCGCCCCAGCCGCGGCGCATCGATGCGCAAGCTCGGATCGCTGCGCACGACCCCCTCGCGATGCAGATAACGATAGAAGCGACGCATGCTCGAGACGAGGCGCGCCGCAGTGCGCGGGCTCGCCTTCGCCTGCACGCGCGCGGCGAGAAAGGCCAGCAGGTCGGTCCGCTCGGCCTCGGCGAGCGAACGCCGGCGCGCGCCCTGCAGCCATCGCGCGAGCCGCTTGAGATCGCTGCGATAGGCGCTCAGCGTGTTCTCGCTCAGCCCGTGCTCCATCCACAGTCCGTCCAGAAAGCGCTCGAGCAGTGCGGCATCGGGCTCGCTCATGCGCACGCCCGCCGTGCCGCCGCCTCGTGGCGCAGCAGCCATTGCTTGATCTGGAGGTTGAAGCCGGTGCGCGAACCGGCGAACCCGCCGGGCCCGCGGGCCGCCACCACGCGGTGGCAGGGCACGACGATGGGCAGCGGGTTGGCACGGCAGGCGCCGCCGACCGCCCGTGCCGAGCTGCCGAGTTCCGCGGCGAGCGCACCGTAGGTGCGGACGCACCCGGCCGGAATCTCGCGCATCGCGCGCCACACCCGCCGCTGAAACGTCGTGCCCACCGCCTCCAGTGGCAAGTCGAAACGGTAGCCGGGCTCCTGAAAATAGGCGGCGAGCTGCCGCTGCACCGCGCGGGCCGGCGCCTGCCGCGCCGGCATCGCCGATGCGTGGGGGCCCAGAAGGCCGATCGCGCTGAGGCGGCCTTGGGTGAGGGCCAGGCCAACGCCCCCGATGGGGGTGACGACGATCGCGTGCCATTGCGGGCCGGAGGCTGTCATGCACTCAGTCTACTGGCGCCGAAGAGGGGCTCGCAAGCGCGCTCGCACCCGGCGACCGGACCAGCCAAAGGCCCTCGAGCTCGCGCTGCAGCACCGCCCGGCGACCGGTGTCGGTGGTGACCTCCAGGAGCTGTTTCAGGAGGCGGCGTGCGTCGCCCACCAGCCCCGCCTGGGCGAGCGCCTTGGCGGCCTGGAAACGGGCCGTCTGCGCCCAGGGGTCCATGGTGTCCGCACCGGGCAGGAGCGCCGAGCGCAGATACAGGCGGGCGGCGGCACGGGGGCGCTCCAGCTTGTCCTCCGACTCCGCCATCCAGTACAGCAACTCGCGGGTGAACTGCGCGTCGTCACTGAGTTTCAGGAGGCGGGCTAACAGCGCGAGCGCCGCCTCGTGCTCGCCGACGGTCTGCAGATCGAAGACCACCTGCAGCAGGTGACGCAGCCGTTTCACGCCAAGCTCGCCGCTGCCGTCGAGGAGTTCCTGCAGCGCCTGTGCGCCCGCGCGGGGCTGGCCGCCCATGACCAGAATGCGGGCGCGGCGCACGCCCCAGCGAAAGCGATCCGCCGCCGCGGGCGGCTGGTCCAGCGTCGCCATCAGGCGCGAGGCGAGCCGGATGTCCGAATCGGCCAGGGCGAGGTCGACCAGCCGGCGCCGCACGGGGACGGGGATGGCAGCGGGCGCGGCATAGAACTTGCCGTGGAGAAACAACTGCTTGAGCAGCCGGTCCCCGCCCCGGCGGGCGTTCAGCGACGCCACCAGGGCCCGCGCGGCCCGCGTCTGTGCCGCTTCGCTCTGGCCGTGGCGGATAACCATGGCGTACAGCGAACGGGCACGCACGGGATAGCGTTGGGCCGCCTCGCCCGCCGCCTGCAGCCAGCGGGCGTCATCCCCGATCAGGTACTGCGCCCGGTTGCCCAGCGCCCGTGCGTAGCTCAGGTAGGCGGTCCACAGGCCGTCGGCATCAAGGGCGAATACACCGCCGGGCAAGGCGGCCTGCGGCCCGGCGGCAAGTACGTGCTCGGTCGCGTTGACCTGCGTGGCGAGGTCGCCCGCCTGCGCCGCCGCCTCGGCGGCAACGGCCCAGAGCAGGGTCTCCACGCGGGGGGCGGGATCACCGCGCAGCCGGTGCAGCGCCGCCTGCATTACCCGCCGCGGCGGCGCCTGGCCGCTGCGCAGGCGGGCGAGTAGCAGCAGGGCCTGGGTTTGCGGCCCCTGCCGCGCATCGCCCTGCAACAGGCGAACGGCATCGCCGGCATGGCCGCTGAGCAGCGACGCCCGCGCGCGCAGGCGGAGATCGGCCGGTTCGGACGAGGGATAGTCCTGCTGCAGGCGCACGATCGCGTGTTCCGCATCGCTGGCGCGCTGGTCTAGCAGATAACTGTGAACGATCATGCGGCGCCAGTCACGCCGCTGCCCCGGCGCGGAGAGCGCCGGGTCCCAGAGCAACTCGCGCAGCGTGCGGCGCGCGTCCGTGCCGGCACCGCGCTGCAGTTCGGCCCGGGCGCGCTGGGTCAGGGCCCAGCGGCGAAACTCGGTCGGCAGGCCGGCGGGCAGCTGGGCCAGCCGCTCGGCAAGGTGCCGCCATTCACCGCTCGCCTCGAGGATGCGGACGCGCTCGCGCTCCCACTGCATCCACCCCGGTGCATCGGTCGCGGCCGCCGGCTGCACACCGTCCAGGGTGCGCAAGGCCAGGGCCGGCGCGCCCCCCGCAGCGAGCAGGCGGATCTGGTCAAGAGTGTCGGAGGCGCTGGCCGCCAGGCAGGCGAGCGGCGCGAGCAGAAGAGCGAGGGCGAGGAGCAGCGATCGCACGGGCGGGAGATCTCTCCTGGATGGGCGCGGCTCGCCCCAGGATCCGGCGAGGGCGCGGCCAGGCGCGCCGGCCGTCGCACACCGCCCCCGTAGATGGGGGCGGTGTGCGAGGCGGTCAGATCTTTTCCTTGATGCGCGCGGACTTGCCGGAACGCTCCCGCAGGTAGTACAGCTTGGCGCGGCGCACGTCGCCCCGACGCTTGACGCTGATCGAATCGATCTGCGGGCTGTAGGTCTGGAAGACGCGCTCCACGCCCTCGCCGTGGGACACCTTGCGCAGGGTGAAGGCGGAATTCAGGCCCCGGTTGCGCTTGGCGATGACCACGCCTTCGAAGGCCTGCAGGCGCTCGCGATTGCCTTCGGTGACCTTCACCTGAACCACCACGGTGTCGCCGGGGCCGAACTCCGGCACGTCGCGGTTCATCTGCTCGGCTTCGAGTTGATCGATGATGTTGCTCATGTTCGCTCCCCGACAAAGGCCGGCCATTATACGCGCATTTCAGCGGCCGGGTTCATGTTCACGAATGAATTCTGCAAGCAGCACCTGCTGCTGTGCATCCAGTTCCAAATCCTGCAGCAGGTCGGGACGGCGCAGCCACGTGCGCCCCAGGGCCTGCTTCCGGCGCCAGCGCGCGATGGCCGCATGGTCGCCGCTGAGCAGCACCGGCGGCACCCGGACGCCGTCGACCACCTCCGGTCGAGTGTAGTGCGGGCAGTCCAACAGGCCCTGCTCGAAGGAGTCCTGGTCTGCGCTGTCCTCGTGGCCCAGCGCCCCCGGAAGCAAGCGCGCCAGGGCATCGATCAACACCATGGCCGCGGGCTCACCACCGCTGAGCACGTAGTCACCGATGGACCACTCCTCGTCCACCTCCGACTCGATCAGGCGCTCATCCACGCCTTCATAACGCCCACAGAGCAGCACCAGGGACGAGCGTGCGCTCAGCGCGCGCACCCCGGCCTGATCGAGCCGGCGGCCCTGCGGGCTGAGATAGAGCACCCGCGCGCCCTTCTCCACCCCGGCCCCGGTTCGGGCGGCCTGCAGCGCAGCGCGCAGCGGGTCGACCATCATCACCATGCCCGGGCCGCCGCCATAGGGCCGATCATCCACGCTGCGGTACTTGTCGCGGGCGTAGTCGCGCGGATTCCAGAACCCCAGCTCCAGAAGGCCCCGCTCGACGGCCCGACCGCTCACCCCGTAGCCGGTGATCGCGTCGAACATCGGCGGGAACAGCGTCACGACCTCGATACGCATTAGGGGCCTCGCCCGCGGCGACTAGTAATCGGGCTCCCAATCGACCCGGATGCGACGCGCCTCGAGGTCCACATCGTGGACGATCGGCCCGGGCACGTAGGGGATCAACCGTTCCTCGCCCGCGGCGTCCCGCAGCACCAGCACGTCGTTGGCCCCGGTCTCCATCAGGCGCACCACGGTGCCGAGCGCGCGCTCGCCGAGATCGACCACCTCCAGGCCGATGAGGTCGGCCCAGTAGTATTCGCCCTCCTCGAGCACCGGCAGCGCCGAACGGGCGATGGCGATGTCCGCACCGACCAGCGCCGCTGCCGCGTCCCGGTCCGTGCACCCCTCGAGCCGAGCGATGACGCCCTTGCCGTGAGCATGCCCCTCGGCGAGGGGCATTCGGCGCCAGCCCGCCGCGGTCCGCAGGGACCAGACGGGATGGGCGAGGATCTCGTCGCGCGGCTCGGTGTAGGAGAACACCCGCACCCAGCCACGCACCCCGTGCAGGCCGCTGATGCGGCCCAACACGACTGTCTCGTCCGCCTGTTCCACCATCGCGCCGGAGGTCTCAGCGCAGCCGCGGACCAGTGCTCAGGCGGATTCCTTGAGCAGCTTGGACACGCGCTCGGAGGCCGCGGCGCCCTGCCCGAGCCAATAGTCGATGCGCTCACGATTGACGTTCAGGCGCGACTCCTGGCCGGCGGCGATCGGGTTGAAGTACCCCAGCCGCTCGATGTGCCGGCCGTCGCGCTTGTTGCGACTGTCGGTCACCACGATGTGGTAGAAGGGCCGCTTCTTGGCGCCGCTGCGCGCCAGACGAATGGTTACCATCGGGTGCGAATCCCTAGTTTGTCCGGTTCAGAAACAAATCAGGCCCTCCGCTGGACGGACGGCCCGCAAACTTAAGCCGCGCATTTTACGCGAAATTCACCAAATGTGAAGGGGGCGGCCTCAGAAAGGCAGCTTCCCGGGCGGCATCCGCCCCGCCAGCCCGCGCATCATCTTGCTCATGCCGCCCTTTTTCATCTTCTTCATCATCTTGCTCATCTGCTTGAACTGCTTGAGCAGGCGATTGACGTCCTGTACCTGGGTGCCCGAACCGGCGGCGATGCGCCGCTTGCGCGAGCCACTGATGATGTCCGGATGGCGCCGTTCCTGGCGCGTCATGGACCCGATGATCGCCGCCAGGCGACGCATCTGGCGGTCATCGACCTGCTCGCGCACGCCCTGAGGCAGGTTCCCGGCCCCGGGCAGCTTCTCCAGCAGGGCGCCCATGCCACCGAGCTTATCCATCTGCTCGAGCTGCTCGCGGAAATCCTCCAGGTCGAAGCCCTTGCCCTTTTTGAGCTTGCGGGCGAGGCGCTCGGCCTGATCGCGATCGACCTTGTGCTGCACCTCCTCGACCAGGCTCACCACATCGCCCATGCCGAGGATGCGCGAGGCGATGCGCTCGGGGTGGAACGGCTCCAGCGCCTCGGTCTTCTCGCCCACGCCGATGAACTTGATCGGCTTGCCGGTGATCTGCCGGATGGACAGCGCGGCACCGCCGCGGGCGTCACCGTCCGCCTTGGTGAGCACCACCCCGGTCAGCGGCAAGGCATCGTGGAAGGCCTTGGCGGTGTTCGCCGCATCCTGGCCGGTCATGCTGTCGACCACGAACAGGGTCTCGACCGGGTTCAGGGCCGCGTGCAGGCGCTTGATCTCGTCCATCAACGGCTCGTCGATGTGCAGACGCCCTGCGGTGTCGACGATCACCACGTCGCGGTGGGCGACCCGCGCGGCCTGCAGCGCGCCGGTGGCGATCTCCACCGGGTCCTGATCGGGGCGGCTCGGGTGGAAGTCCGCGCCGACCTCGCCCGCGAGCCGCTCGAGCTGCTCGATGGCCGCCGGCCGGTAGACGTCGGCACTGGTCACCATCACCGACTTGCCGCGCCGTTCGCGCAGCCAGCGGGCGAGCTTGGCCACGGTCGTCGTCTTGCCCGAGCCCTGCAGCCCGGCCATCAGCACCACCGCCGGCGGGGTGGCGTTGAGATCGAGCTCCTCGTTGGCTTCGCCCATCACGTGGACGAGCTCGTCGTTGACGATCTTGACCAGGGCCTGGCCCGGCGTGAGGCTCTTGGTCACCTCCTCGCCGACCGCGCGCTCTTTGACGTGAGCGACGAATTCGCGCACCACCGGCAGCGCGACATCGGCCTCGAGCAGCGCCATGCGCACCTCGCGCAGGCTGTCCTTGATGTTGTCTTCGGTGAGCCGCCCCACTCCGCGCAGGTCGCGCAGGGTACGGCCCAATCGGTCACTGAGTCCTTCGAACATGCGGATTTCCGGGGGTGTTCAGGGCACGGCGCCCGGGGGCGCGGCGCGCGAAATCGAGAGCCGGATTATAGCCGGAAACGCGCCCCGCCCGACAGCCGGTGAATCTGATGGGTGGTGATCGAGGCGCGGCACTCGGCGAAGATGGCCTCTTCCTCTCCCGGCTTGTGATGCGTGATGTACACCGCCGCGGGATGCTGCAGCTTGGCCAGGTCCTGCGCCAGCAGGGAGGCACAGTAATGCCCAGCCCGGTGGCAAAGATCGATGTCCTCCTCGGCGAAGGCGGACTCCACGATCAGCAGGTCGAGCCCCGGGCGCGCGTTCAGCACGGCCCAGAACTCATCGGTGGTGGTCGTGTCCCCGCTGAAGGCGAAGGCCGCTTCGGGCGTGGCCACGCGGTAGCCGACCCCGGGCACCACATGGTTGACCGGAATCATCTCGAAGCTGCGCTCGCCGAGCCGGCAGAGCTCGCCGGGGGCCATGGCCTCGAAGCGCAGCACGGGCCGCTCCGGGTGCGGCAGCCGCGAGAAATCCGGCCAAATCACATTGTTGAAGATGTGCTCCTGCAGGGCCTGGATGGTCGCCTGCTGGGCGTGGATGACGATCGGCTCGCGGATCCGGTCGAACACGCTGTCGACCAGGAAAGGGATGCTGTTGATGTGGTCCAGATGCGAATGGGTCAGGAAGATATGCCGAAGGCGCGCCATCTCTTCCAGGGTGAGATCGGCCACCCCGGTGCCCGCATCGACCAGCACATCGTCGTCGATCAGCAGGGTCGTGGTCCGAAGACCCACGCCGATGCCGCCGCTGCACCCCAAAACACGAATATCCATGTCAGTACCCGCCGTCGCCTGCAGGAGGCGTGCCCGTCCGGCACCGCCCACTGCTTAGCTTATTATTGCAATTTATGTTCTTATACCGGCTCTGCGGCCCGGCCGTGGAGCGGCAGCCATGCTGGCTATGCCATAATTGTGCCACTCTGAGCAAGTGGTAGTACATTGCCGTCGTCACAAAGTTACGTGAATATGAACAAGCAGTTAAAAAGCCGTCCGAACGCCGGCCCGGCGTCCGCCGCCGGCAGTGACCGCGTTGGTCACTTAGCGACCAGCGCGGCCCGATGCAGCGTTCTGCGCGCCTGACCCGCACCCCAGCGAACGTGCCCGCCGCATGCCCATCGTCCTGCTGAGCTTTCTGGCCATCGTCCTGTACAGCGTATCCAGCGCTCTGCTGGTCCGCCGCCTGCTTCGCCATGCCGTCGGGGAGCGGCCTCCCCATCTGTCGCTGTTCCTCGGTCTGGCGGCGGTCGGGCTACACGGCGCCGTCCTGTTTCACCTGGTGTTCTCGGCCCAGGGGCTGGACCTGAGCTTTTTCAAGGCCGCCTCGCTGGTGTCCTGGCTGGCGGCGCTGCTGGTGCTGCTTGCCGCGATGAGCCGGCCGGTGGAGAACCTCGGCATCGCCGTCCTGCCGCTGGCGGCGCTGCTGCTCCTGCTCACCGAACTCTCGCCGGTGCAGCCCGATACCCTCCGCGACGTGCCCGCCGAGCTCGAGTGGCACATCGTTCTGTCGATACTGGCCTACAGCTTGCTCAGCATCGCGGCCCTGCAGGCCGCACTGCTCTACGTACAGGACCGACACCTGCACAACAAGCAGCCCGGCGGTTTCATCCGCGCACTGCCCCCACTGCAGACCATGGAATCGCTGCTGTTCCAGATGATAGCCCTGGGGTTCGTGGTGCTGAGCCTCGCCTTGCTGAGCGGCATGGTGGCCATCGACGACCTGTTCGCCCAGCACCTGGTCCACAAGACGGTGCTGTCGATCCTCGCCTGGGTGGTGTTCGGCGTGCTGCTTTGGGGGCGGTGGCAATTCGGCTGGCGCGGCCGCACGGCGATCCGCTGGAGCCTGACAGGCTTCGTCGTGCTGATGCTCGCCTACTTCGGCAGCAAGCTGGTGCTGGAGTTCATTCTGCACCGCTAGCCGAGCGCAACCCGGGCGCAGGTGGGGGTCTGCTATACTGAGTGGCCCCCTGCAGCGGAGGACCGACGCTTCTTGAACGACATTCCGCTAGGCGCCCTGTTCGGAACGCTGGTGTTTCTCATCGTGCTATCCGGTTTCTTCTCGGGCTCCGAAACCGGGCTGATGAGCCTCAACCGCTACCGCCTTCGGCACCTGGCCAAGGCGAAACACGCCGGGGCCCTGCGCGCCAGCCGTCTACTGGAACGCCCCGAGCGTCTGATCGGCCTGATCCTGCTCGGCAACAACTTCGTCAATATCCTCGCTTCCGCCATTGCCACCATCATCGGGCTGCGCATGCTCGGGGAGACGGGGATTGCCATCGGTACCGGCCTGCTCACCTTCGTCATCCTGATCTTCGCGGAGGTGGCGCCCAAGACCCTCGCCGCCCTGCACCCCGAGCGGGTGGCCTTTCCGGCAGCCTTCGTGCTCACCCCACTGCTGCGTGTCCTGTTCCCCCTGGTGTGGATCGTCAATCTGCTCACCTCCGGCCTGTTCCGAATGCTGGGGGTGGTGGAAACCGGCGGCTCCTCGCACGCGCTGAGCACCGAGGAACTGCGCACCGTGGTGAACGAGGCCGGGGCCATGATCCCGCGCCGGCACCAGCGCATGCTCACCAACATCCTCGACCTGGAGAAGGTGACGGTGGAGGACATCATGGTGCCGCGCAACGAGGTGGTCGGCATCGATCTGGAAGACGAGTGGGCCACCATCATGGAGCAGTTGGTAAACAGCCAGCATACGCGGCTCCCCGTGTACCGCGGCGACATCGACCATGTGGTGGGCATGCTGCATCTGCGCGACGCCCTGCGGCTCTTCCAGCGGGAGAGCTTCGACCGGGAGGACCTCGCCGAGATCCTGGGCGAGCCCTATTTCGTCCCGGAGGGCACGGGGCTCAACACACAGTTGCTGAATTTTCAGCGCCAACGCCGCCGCATCGGGCTGGTGGTCGACGAATACGGCGATATACAGGGCCTGGCGACGCTGGAAGACATTCTCGAGGAGATCGTCGGCGAGTTCACGACCGATCCGGCGGCCTCGCACCGCGATATCCATCTTCAGGAGGACGGCAGTTACCTCGTGGACGGCAGCGTCACGGTGCGCGAGCTCAACCGCCTGCTGAAGCTCAACCTGCCGCCCAAGGGGCCGAAGACGCTCAACGGGCGGGTACTCGAATACCTGGAAACGATTCCCGAACCGGGCACCAGCCTGCTTCTCTCAGGCTATCCGCTGGAAATCGTGCAGACCACGGGCAACGCGGTGAAAACGGTGAAGTTCAACCCGTCCCTGCGGCGCAAGCCCGCCGCCGCGCGTTAACGAAACTGCGAACCGGGCCGATGTACACCTATAAGCCGGGCGTCTATAATCGCCCGAATTCATAAGTCTAAAAAGACACGGAGCGGCGGTGTCAAAGCTGACCCTCTCCTTCAAGGGCAGAACCCTCAAGGTATTCCCGGTGCTCGTCGGCGAGATGCTGATCGGCAGCGACCCGCAATGCGCCATTCACATCGACAGCCTTGCGGTAGGGCCCCGACACGCGCGCCTGCATACCGAGGACAACATCACCACGGTGCAGGACCTCGACTCGCCGGAGGGCACCTTCGTCAATCAGGACAAGATCACCGAACACCGCCTGAGCGACGGGGACGTCATGCGGGTGGGCAAGCACACCCTGAGCTATCGCTTCGAGGAACGGCCCGAGTTCGAGGCCGAACCGGTACCGCCGCCGGCCACCGCAAACGAGCCCGCGCCTGCCGGAGCGGCCCTGCCGCAGGCGCGTTCGGCCTGGCTGCAGATCCTCACCGGCCACAATCTGGGCAAGACCCTCAGCCTGAACCGCGCCTTGACCAACCTGGGCAAGCCCGGCGTGGCACGCGCGGTGATCGCGCGCCGCAATGAGGGCTACTTCCTCTCGCATCTGGAAGGGCGCGAAGCGCCCTCGGTGGGCGGCCACGCGATCGGCGAACAGGCCCACCCGTTGAGCGACGGCGACATCATCCAGATCGGCAACGTCAGGATGCAGTTCTACTACGAGTGATCATGATGGGCGAGTCCCCGTGACCAAACGCCAGGAGCAGCGCCACTTCACGCGCGTGCCTTTCGATGCGCACGCGGCCCTGATCGCCCACGGGGGACGGCGTTTCGAAGGCCGCTTGCTCGATCTCTCGCTCAAGGGCGCGCTGCTCGACCGGCCGTCGGGCTGGGACACGGCACCCGGAGAACCCTGCGAATTGGAGATCCGCCTGGGGGAGGCTGCCGAGCACGCCCTCATCCGCATGCAGGGGCGCATCGCCCACCTCGAGGAGACACGGCTCGGGTTGTGCTGCGAGCAGATCGACCTGGAGAGCATCTCGCACCTGCGTCGCCTGCTGGAGCTCAACCTGGGGGATGCGCGCCTGCTGGAGCGCGAGCTCGCCGAGCTGGCCGCGTTCAGCACGCCGCGAGCGCCTCCTCCAGACGGCTGACCGCCACCACCTCCAGGCCTTCCGGCGCCCGGCGCGGGGCATTCGCCTTCGGGATCAGGGCCCGCCGGAAGCCGTGCTTGGCCGCCTCCTGGAGCCGATCCGCGCCGTTGGGGACCGGGCGGATCTCACCGGCCAACCCCACCTCCCCGAACACCACGAGTTCATGGGAGAGCGGCTGGTCGCGCAGGCTCGACAGCACCGCCAGCAGCACGGCCAGATCGGCCGCCGTCTCGGTCACACGCACGCCGCCGACCAGGTTGACGAACACATCCTGGTCATAGGTCACCACCCCGCCGTGGCGATGCAGCACCGCCAGCAGCATGGACAGCCGGTTCTGCTCCAGACCCAGGCTCACGCGGCGCGGATTGCCAAGCCGGCTCTCGTCCACCAGGGCCTGCACCTCCACCAGCAGGGGCCGACTGCCTTCCAGCGTCGCCATCACCGCACTGCCCGGCACCGGCTCGCCGTGACGCGAGAGAAAGATCGCCGAGGGGTTGGCCACTTCGCGCAGCCCGCGGTCGGACATGGCGAACACGCCGAGCTCGTTGACCGCCCCAAAGCGGTTCTTGATGGCGCGAATCACGCGATAGCGGCTGCCGGGGTCGCCCTCGAAGTAGAGCACGGTGTCCACCATGTGCTCCAGGACGCGCGGTCCGGCAATGGTGCCCTCCTTGGTCACGTGCCCCACCAGAAAGACCGCCGTGCCCGAGGCCTTGGCGAAGCGCACCAGGCGCGCCGCGCTTTCACGCACCTGCGTCACCGCGCCGGGGGCGGACTGCAACTGCTCGGAGTAGATGGTCTGGATGGAGTCGATCACCATCACCTGCGGCTGCTCGCGCGCGGCGCTGTCCAGGATCCGCTCGACACCGGTCTCGGCCATCAGCCGCAGCGCACCGCCCTCGAGCCCGAGCCGGCGCGCCCGCAGGCTGACCTGCTGCAAGGATTCCTCGCCGGTGATATAGAGGGCGCGCATGCCACCGGCGAGCTGCACCAGGGTCTGCAGCAACAGCGTCGATTTGCCGATGCCGGGATCGCCGCCGATCAGCACCACCGAGCCGGGCACCAACCCCCCGCCGAGCACCCGATCGAACTCGCCCACGCCGGTGGCGGTGCGGCGCACCTCGTCCGGGGCGATGTCCGCCAGCGACTGCACGCCGGCCGCCTCGGCACCGGCATAGCCGGCGAAACGCGGGCGCCCGCCAGCCCCGCCGGCCACCGTGACCTCTACCAGGCTGTTCCAGGCCTCACACTCCGGGCACTGCCCGGCCCACTTGGGCTGCTGGGCCCCGCACTCGCTGCAGCTGTAAGCCGTCTTCGCCTTCGCCATCAGTCGCTATGCTCCGTTTCCAATTCAGCCGCGAGAACAGCGGCGGCCTGCGCCGCGCCCCGAGCGACGACGCCCGCCCCGGGCGGCTGCGCCCAGAGCGCCTCGAGCGCTGCCGCCGGCCCCTGCTCCAGGTCCCGCCGCGACAGTTCCAGACAGCGCCCATGCCGCGCCAGCCAATCGACCAGACAGGGCTCCTCCGGCCACTGCGGGCGCCGGGTATAGAGCACCGGCACGTCGTTGAGCGCGGCTTCGACGAAGCTGCCGTAGCCCGGCTTACTCACCAGGGCGTCGCTGGAGCAGAGCACGTCGATGAACGGCATGCCCAGCTCCTCGAAGGCGATGAAGTCCTCCCGCCCCGACACGGGGCGGGGCACGATCCAGCGCAGCGCCTCGCGCCGCGGCCAGCGCTCAAACTCGAGCGGCATTGCCACCCCGCCCAGCGACACCGCGACCAGGCGCTCGCCCGCGGCGAGCCCCAGACGCCCCATCAGCTCGTGTCGACGGTTCCTGCCCACCCGGGCGATGGGCCCGATGGGCAGCGTCCGCACGGGCAGCGACATGGGCATGGAGGGCGTCGGCTGGAGAAACCCGGCCGCCTGGGCATAGGCCGCCCGCATCTGGCTCTCAATCTCCGCCGCGCCGGGAAACGACCGGCAATAGGCCCCGAATACGTCGGCCCAATTGAGCGAGCACAAGGCGTAGGCGGTGATCCCGGCGCGGGCCGCAGCGGCGAGGGCGAGATAGGAGACATTGGCCAGCACCAGATCGGCCCCGCTGCCGGCGAGGGCCTGCGCCTCGGCCTCGATGGCCGCCGCCCAGTGGCGATGCAGCCGCGCATGGGCGGCGAAACTGGCGGCGGCATCCACGTCCAGAGCGCTGTCCATGGCCATGCCGACTTCCGGGTTCTCGCGCTGATGTTCAAACGGCCCCGCAAAGTGCGCGGCCAAGCGCTCGGGCGCCAGCCGCGTGCGCAGCACCAGTTCCAAGTCCGGCCGCAGGGCGCGCAGGGCAGCGGCCACCGGCGCGGCCTGGGCCAGGTGGCCCAGGCCGTGGTCCGCGAGCACGATGCACAGGCGCGCCATGCAACGGCCTGCGGCTAGCGGATTGCGTAGAGATTGCCGGCCTGATCCACGCAGTACACCACACCGTCGGCGACCGCCGGTGCCGCGTAGATGCCGGCATCGGTGCGGAACTGCCAGAGCACGGCACCGCTGTCGGCCGCCAGCGCGAACAGCGTGCCGCCGGTGGTCCCCACGTAGAGCACGCCGTCGGCCAGGGTCGGCGGCGCATACACGGGGTCGTGCGCGAAAAAGCGCCAGGCCACCGCGCCGCTCCCCGCCTCCAGGGCGTAAACCGTGCGGTCGGTCGCCGCAGCGTACACCCGCTCGGCCCCCACGGCGGGGGCGGCGTAGACCTCGCCCCGCGTGGCGAAATGCCAGCGCTCCTGGCCGGTGTCGCGCGCCACCGCGTAGACGCGGCCATCGGTGCTGCCAATGTAGACGCTGTCGCCGCTGACCGCGGGCGCTCCATACACCCGTCCGCCGGTCTTGAAGTTCCACCGCTCGCGCCCGCTGTCGGCCGCCAGGGCGTAGAGGTGGCCGTCGTCGCTGCCGGCGTAGAGCACCGCGTCGACCAGCGCGGGCGAGGAGTAGACCCCCGCGCCGGTGGCATGGCGCCAGCGCCCGTGGCCATCCTGCACGCCGACTGCGTGCAGGCCCCCGTCGGCGGTGCCCACATACACCGCGTCGCCGCTCACCGTCGGCGCGGCATACACCCCCGCACCCGCATCGAAACGCCAGCGCAACGCGCCCCCCTGCAGGGCCACGGCATACAAGCCGCCGTCGGCCGAACCGAACAGCAGGCTGTCTCCACGACGTGCCGGACCGCCTTCCACGCTGCCGTCGGTACGCTGATACCACAGCGGCGTGCCCTTGGCGCGGTCAACCGCGTGCAGGCGGCCGTCCGCCGTGCCGAAGAACACCGCATCGCCGGTAACCAAAGGGGCCGAGAAACTCTTGCTCTGCGCTTGATACTTCCACTGCAGGCGGTGCAGCTCGCGCGGCCCCTCGCCCGCATAGCGGCCGGTGTGGGCGGCATCGGCCCGGTACATCCCTACGGGTGCGGCACAGCCGCTCGCCGCCAGGGCGAGGAAGGCCGTGGCCAGCAGGCCTTTGTTCATTGCTTGTTCTCCTGCCTGGATAATGTTTCTGGAAGCGGCGACGGCGCGCGCCTATCCGATGACTTCGACCTTCACCCGCGGGGCCACGCCGCACAGCAGCTCGTAACCGATGGTGCCCGCCCGGCGGGCGATCTCCTCCACCGGCAGCCCCTCCCCCCACAGCACCACCGGGTCGCCGACCATCGCCTGCGGCTGGCTGCGCAGGTCCACGCAGAGCATGTCCATGGACACGCGGCCGACCAGAGGCACCCGGCGGCCATTGACCAGGACCGGCGTGCCGCTCGGCGCGTGGCGCGGGTAACCGTCGCCGTACCCGATCGCCACCACGCCCACCGGCATGTCCTCCGGACAGGTCCAGCTGCCGCCGTAGCCGATCGCATCCCCCTGGCGGAAGCGGTTCACGGCGATCAGCGCCGAGTGCAGGGTCATGGCCGGCTTCAAATCCTGCGCCGCGGCGACCTCGTCCAGGAACGGGCTGACACCGTAGAGCATGATGCCGGGCCGGACCCAGTCGGCGTGGGTCTGGGGCCAGGCGAGCACGCCCGCCGAATTGGCGATGCTCATCTCGCCGGCGAAGCCCTCGGCGGCCGCGAGCAGGCGCCGGACCTGGGCGTCGGTCCGCGGATCGGCGCGATCGTCGGCATTGGCGAGGTGCGTGATGAGTCGGACGCGGGGCTCGACATGCGGGCACTCGCGCAGACGCTGCAGGACCGCGCCGACCCGCGCCGGGGCAAATCCCAGACGGTGCATGCCGGTGTCGACCTTGAGCCAGATCCGCAGCGGCGCGCCGCGCGGCGCCGCGTCGAGCATCTCCAGCTGAGTGTCGTGGTGAATGACGCAATCCAGTGCATGGGCGCGCAGCAGGCGCAGGTCGGCGGGTGCGGTGAAGCCTTCCAACAGCACGATGGGCGCATCCAGGCCCGCCTCGCGCAGCTCCAGCGCCTCGTCCAGGCAGGTGACCGCCAGCGCCTGTGCGTCGGCAAAGGCCCGCGCCGCCCGCACCAGGCCGTGGCCGTAGCCGTTGGACTTGACCACCGCCATGACCCGCGCGCTGGGCGCCGCCTGGCGCACCCGCGCCAGGTTGTGCCGCAGCGCCCGCAGGTCGATGACGGCCCGCGTGGCGCGGGTCACGCGTAGTCCTCGTCGCGCGGCACGTCGTGGATGAAGTTCTCGAAGCGGGTGTAGCGGCCGAGGAAGGTCAGGCGGGTGGTGCCGATGGGCCCGTTACGCTGCTTGCCGATGATGATCTCGGCGGTGCCCTTGTCGGCGCTGTCCTCGTTGTACACCTCGTCGCGATAGATGAAGACGATGACGTCGGCGTCCTGCTCGATGGCGCCGGACTCGCGCAGGTCGGACATCACCGGCCGCTTGTTGGGGCGCTGCTCCAGAGAGCGGTTGAGCTGGGACAACGCGATGACCGGGACGTTGAGCTCCTTGGCGAGGTTCTTCAGTCCGCGCGAGATCTCCGAGATCTCCGCGGTGCGGTTCTCCTTGCTGCCCGGCACCTGCATCAGCTGCAGGTAGTCGATGACGATCAGCCCGAGGCCGTGCTCGCGCGCCAGGCGCCGTGCGCGGGCGCGCAGCTCGGTGGGGGACAGCCCCGGCGTGTCGTCGATGTACAGGGGCGCCTCGGCGAGGATGCCCACGGCCGAGGTCAGGCGCGGCCAGTCGTCGTCCTCGAGCTTGCCGGTGCGCACCCGGTGCTGGTCGATA
Organism: uncultured Gammaproteobacteria bacterium; assembly: GCA_963779865.1. GTDB lineage: Bacteria > Pseudomonadota > Gammaproteobacteria > CAVZZX01 > CAVZZX01 > CAVZZX01. Next base: position 1,050,720 of record CAVZZX010000003.1, read on the forward strand.
CGCCCCAGCGAGGACATCATGCGCATGGCGAGCTGCTCGCCAGGCATCTCCATGCTGAAGACCGCCACCGGCACCTTGTGCTTGATGGCCGCATTCTCGGCGATGTTCACGGCGAACGTGGTCTTGCCCATCGAGGGCCGCCCGGCGACGATGACCAGGTCGGACTTCTGCAGACCGGAGGTCATCTCGTCGAAATCCCGGAAACCGGTGGGCACGCCGGTGAACGGGTCTTCCTGCTGGAACAGCTGGTCGATCCGATCGACCGCCTTGACCAGCAGGTCCTTGATCCCGGTGAAGCCGCTCCCGCTGCGCCCGCCCTGCTGGGCGATCTCGAACACCAGGCGCTCGGCGTGGTCGAGCAGCTCGGCGCTGCCGCGCCCCTCCGGGTTGAACGCCGCATCGCCGATCTGGGTGGCCACCCGCACCAGCTGCCGCAGGACGGAACGCTCGCGTACGATGCCCGCATAGGCCTTGATGTTGGCCACGCTCGGCGTATTGCGTGCCAGGCTGCCCAGATAGGCGACCCCGCCGGCGTTGTCGAGCTCGTTGCGCTCGGCCAACCACTCCTGCAGCGTGACCGGATCGCACGGCGTGCCGTGCTCGGCCAAGTCCTTGATGGCGCGGAAGATCAAGCGATGGTCGAGGCGGTAGAAGTCCTCCTCGCTGACCTGATCGGCCACCGAGTCCCAACTGCCGTTGTCGAGCAGCAGGCCGCCGAGCACGGACTGTTCGGCCTCCACCGAATGCGGGGGAACCTTGAGCGACGCGGTCTGGGGGTCGACGGGGTTCGGGTAGGCAAGCTCTTGCATCGAGGCAACGTCCCCAAGCGAAGCTGGTCGTTGTGGTTCGCGGGAGTGCGCCGGATCGGCACGCGAAGCTGAGCATACCACATCGCCGCCGCCCCCAAAGGAGACCGAGGACACAGCCGGAGGGACGCGCAACGAGCGGCTCGATCGGGCGGGCCGGGCGGCCCGCCCGATCGAGCCGGGAGAGGGCTTATTCGCTCTCGACGAGCAGCGTGACGCTGGCCTCGACGTCGGTGTGCAGGAGCACGCCGACCGTGTACTCGCCCACATTGCGAATCGGACCCTCGGGCATCAGGATGTTGCCCTTCTCCACCGCCACGCCGGCAGCGGTGATGGCCTGCGCCACGTCGGCGGGCCCCACCGAGCCGAACAGCTTGCCCTCGTCGCCCGTCTTCGCCCCGATGCGCACCTGCCCCAGCCCCTCGAGCTGCTCCACCGTCTGCTGCGCGGCCTGCGCGCGTTCGGCGGCGCGCTGCTCGAGCTCCGCGCGCTGCGTCTCGAAGCGGGCGACGTTGTCCTTGGTGGCCGGCACCGCCTTGCCCTGCGGTACCAGATAGTTGCGACCATAACCGGGCCGCACCGACACCTGGTCGCCCAGACCGCCCAGGTTGCGCACCTTCTCCAGCAGAATGACTTGCATTGTCGTTTACCTCACACCTGTATTTGCCGAGCTCACCGCCCCTAGCGATCACGTCGCAAGCGGGCGCGAAAATCGATCCAGTTGTCGATGAATCCCGCCGCCGAGAGCAACAGCAGGGTCTGCGGCATAATCAGCAGCAATGCATACAGGCCGATGATCCAGCCGCTGTGTGCACCGGATGCCGCCACCGTCCCATGGGCCACCGCCAGCCCCTGAAACAAGAACAGGACCACGGCGAGCGGGAACAGGTTGCCGGCGAACTCGGCCACCGTTCCACTGCTCGCCAGGCCGAGCACCGCCACCCCCACAGCGGCCCAGGCTGCCACCGAGCCCAGACGCAGCCGCTGGAACTCCTCGCGAAAGCCGCGCGGATTGTACAGCAGCGCCTGCCACCAACGGGCGATGAACAGGGCCAGCCCCGTTCCCACCAGGGCGAAAGCGGCGCTCATGCCGGTCATGATCCGGCTGATGCGGCCCAGGTCCGTTTCCAGGTCGCCCCCGCCCTGCACGTGCACGCCGGCCTGCTGCATCGCCGGCAGCGCCACCGCCGTGAAGTAGTGCTGCCAGAAGGCCGCCGGAGCGGGGCTCAGCAGGTATACCGCCGCCACCACCATCACCGCGAGGGCGGCGACCACCAGCACGCCGGCAGACAGCGACACCGTCGCGCGCAGCGTGTATGCGGCGAGCCAGGCGGGCAACCAGACGACCAGCGCGAAGGCCAGCGCCAGCACCGGCGAGCCGAAGATCGCCAGGCTCAGGAGCCCCACCAGCAGCGCGGCCCCCAGAGCGTTGAACAAGCCCTCGCGCGGCCCCTGGACGAGCGTGACGAGGCCCACCGCCGCCCCGCTCAGGTAGCTCACCGGCCAACTGAGCGGCACCCACAGCAGCGCCAGCAGCGCGGTGAGCCCGGTCGCCGACCAGGCCTGCAGGCGCCCGCGCATGAGGTATTCGGCGAGAGCGCGCACGTCGATAAAATGCCGGTTCGGGCGGGCCCGGGGCCCGCCCCCGCCATCAATGGCGGTCGGTGTACGGCAGCAGCGCCAGGAAACGCGCCCGCTTGATCGCCTCGGCCAGCTGGCGCTGGTAGCGCGCCTTTGTGCCGGTGATCCGCGAGGGGACGATCTTGCCGCTCTCGGTGATGTAATTCTTCAGGGTCGCGAGATCCTTGTAATCGATCTCTTTGATGCCTTCGGCGGTGAACCGGCAATACTTTCTACGACGGAAAAAACGGGCCATTGCTCGCTCCTTTTCGACACTATGGCTTCGGCGCCGCATCGGCGGACGCCAAGAGCTCCAGGTTCTGTGCATGCAGGACCAGTTGAAAGGCGCCGCGGCGGTGATTGGCGCGGGCAAGAAACCCGCTCACCCGCACCTGCGCCCCTGCGGCCAGGGTGCGCACGCCGTTCTGCAACTGTGTCCCGGTGACGATCACGGGAAGGGTGCACACCGCCTCGCGCGCCAGTCCGGCCTCGCTCTGCTGCGAGCGATGCTCGAGCAGAAAGCGTGCGATGGGGATACCGGCCGGGCTGCTACGAAGCTCCGGACCGCGCACCACCACCCCGGCCAGCACGCAGCGGTTGTCCACCCCCGCAGATCAGCTCTCGGCGGACGCCTCGGACGGCTCTTCCGACTCGCGACGCGGCTCGCGACGCTCCTCGCGCCCTTCGTCACGGCGCTCGTCGCGGCCCTCATCCCGCCCTTCGCGCTCCTCGCGGGACTTTGCCATCGGCGAGGGCTCGGTGTCGGCCTGCGGCCGCCGCACGACCAGGTGCCGGATCACGGCATCGTTGAAGCGGAACACGCTGACCAGTTCCTCGAGCGTCTCGCGGGCGCACTCCACGTTCATGAGAACGTAGTGTGCCTTGTGGATCTTGTTGATGGGATAGGCGAGCTGCCGGCGGCCCCAGTCCTCGAGGCGGTGCACGGTGCCGCCCCCGTCCTCGATGGTGGACCGGTAGCGGTCGATCATGCCGGGGACCTGCTCGCTCTGGTCGGGATGGACCAGAAAAACGATCTCGAAGTGTCGCATGGCGCTCCTTCCGGGTTGCAGCCTCCCGCGACACGGCGCGGTGAGGCAAGGAGAAATCGGATTGTCACCCGCGGGGCGGGCGGATATTAAGGGCCGGAATTCTACCGGCGCGGCGGGGGCATTGCAATCACGCGGATGGCCGACGCTGCCGCAGCGCCTCATACAAGCAGGCGCCCGCGGCCACCGAGACGTTGAGGCTCGATACGGCGCCGTGCATGGGCAGCCGCACCAGCACATCGCACACCTCGCGGGTGAGTCGCCGCAGGCCCCGCCCCTCGGCGCCGAGCACCAGGGCGAGCGGCCCCCGTAGATCCGCCTCGTAAAGTTCCTGTGCGGCCTCCCCGGCCGCCCCGACCAGCCACACGCCGCTCTGCTGGAGGGCGCGCAGGCTGCGCGCCAGATTGGTGACCTGGATGAAGGCCACGCTCTCCGCTGCGCCGCTGGCCACCTTGCGCACGGTCGGGGTGAGCCCGCAGGCGCGATCGCGGGGGACGAGCACGGCGTGCACCCCCACGGCATCGGCGGTCCGCAGGCAGGCGCCGAGGTTGTGCGGGTCCTGCACGCCGTCGAGCACCAACAACAGGGCCGGCTCGTCCAGGGCCTCGAGCAGGACCTCGAGCGTGCGTTCATCGCCGGCGGGGCGAGGGCGCAGGCGCGCGACAACGCCCTGGTGGCTGGCCCCCTGGACCAGGCGGTCGAGGGCGGCCCGCCCGATCCGTTCCACGTGGGCGCCGGCGGCACGCGCGTCTTCCAGGACCTCGCGCATGCGTGCGTCCTCGCGCCCCTCCAGGGCCCAGACGTGCTCCACGGCCAGGGGGTCGCGTCGAAGGGCCGCCGCGACCGCATGCAGCCCGTGGATCTGGATCCGCTCAGTCGCCATCGGGGCCGGCGGTGCGCTTCTTCCCGCGCCGACGCCGCCCGCCGCGCTTGCTGCGCTTGCCGGGGCGGTGCTGGGGCGACTTGGAGGGTGGCTTTCCGGGCGCCGCGGGCTGCTCGGGCAGCACCAACTCGAAGTCGATCTTCCGTTCGTCGAGGTCGACGCGCATCACCCGCACGCGCACTTTGTCGGCGAGGCGATAGACCGTCCCCGTGCGCTCGCCGGTGAGGCGATGGTGCACCGGGTCGAAGTGGTAGTAGTCGTTCTGCAGGGCGGTGACGTGCACCAGGCCTTCGATATAGATCCGGTCAAGTTCGATGAACAGGCCGAAGCCGGTCACGCCGGTGACATAGCCTTCGAATTCCTCGCCCACCTTGTCGAGCATGTACTCGGTCTTGAGCCAATCCACCGCATCGCGGGTGGCCTCGTCCGCACGCCGCTCGCTGCTCGAGCAGTGCTCGCCCAAGGCGACCAGGTCGTCCTGTCCGTACATGAAGTCCCGCGGCTTGCCCTTGTGCAGGGCATGGCGGATGGCGCGATGCACGACCAGGTCCGGGTAGCGGCGGATCGGCGAGGTGAAATGCGCGTAGGCCTCGTAGGAGAGCCCGAAGTGACCCACGTTCTCGGGGCTGTAGACCGCCTGGGAGAGCGAGCGCAGCATCACGGTCTGGATCAGGTGCCGGTCCTCGCGCTCGGCGACCTGCGCGAGCAGCTCGGCGTAGTGGCGCGGCTCCGGATCATCGCCACCGTGCAGCTGCAGACCGAGGGCCGAGAGAAACTCGCGCAGTGCCGTGAGCTTCTCCGGATTGGGCCCCCCGTGGACGCGGTACAGGGCGGGAATCTCGCGCTCGAGCAGAAAATCCGCGGCCGAGACGTTGGCCATCAGCATGCATTCTTCGATCAGCCGATGCGCCTCGTTGCGCTCCACCGGAACGATGCGCTCGATCTTGCGCTCCGGACCGAAGACGATGCGCGTCTCGGTGGTTTCGAAGTCGATGGCGCCGCGCGCCTCGCGCCGGCCGCGCAGCAACCGGTACAACGCGTAGAGGTGCTCCACGTGCGGCAGCACCGCCGCATACTCTTCGCGCAGGGCCGGGTCGCGCTCCACCACCATGGCGGCGACCTTGTTGTACGTCAGCCGCGCGTGCGAGCGAATCACCCCGTCCAGGAAGCGATAGTCGCGCAGTTCCCCCTCGGCATCGATACGCATCTCGCAGGCGAGCGACAAGCGGTCCACCTCGGGGTTGAGCGAGCACAGGCCGTTGGAGAGGATCTCCGGCAGCATGGGGATGACGTACTCCGGAAAGTACACGGAGTTGCCCCGCTCGCGCGCCTCGGCATCCAGCGCCGTCCCCGGCTTCACGTAGGCAGCGACGTCGGCGATCGCCACGATCAAGCGCCAGCCCTGCCCGTCCGGCTCGCAGAACACCGCGTCGTCGAAATCCCGGGCGTCCTCCCCGTCGATGGTCACCAGCGGCAGGTCCCGCAGGTCTTCGCGCCCGGTCTTGGCATCCTCGGGCACGACCTCGGAGAAATGTTCGATCTCCGCCTCCACCAGCGGCGACCAGGTCTGGCGCAGCCCGTGGGCGCGGATGGCGACGTCGATCTCCATGCCCGGCGCCATGTGGTCACCGAGGATCTCCACCACGCGCCCGATGGCCTGCCGGTAGCTGGTGGGCTGCTGCAGGATCTGCACCATTACGATCTGACCGTGCACCGCCCCATAGCGTTGGTCCTCCGGCACCAGGATGTCCTGGGGAAGACGCTTGTTGTCGGGTGTGACGAAGCCCACGCCGGACTCGACGAACAGGCGTCCGACCACCTGCTCGTGGGCACGCTCCAGCACCTCCACGATAGCCGCCTCACGGCGGCCCCGCCGGTCGATGCCGGTGACCCGCGCCACCACCCGATCGCCGTGCATGACCCGGCGCATCTCCTTGGGTGAGACGAACAGATCGCCGCCGCCTTCGTCAGGCACCAGGAAGCCGAAGCCGTCGGGGTGGCCGAGCACGCGGCCGCGCACCAGGTCCATGCGCGAGACGAGCCCATAGCCGCCGCGCCGGTTGCGGATCAGCTGGCCGTCGCGCTCCATGGCGCGCAGCCGGCGGCGCAGGGCCTCCAGGTCGCGCGGGTCGCTCAGCTCCAGATGCTGCGCGATCGCATCGAGAGTGAGCGGCGCACCCTCCTCGTCGAGCAGCGTCATGATGTGCTCGCGGCTCGGGATCGGGTTGTCGTAGCGCTCGGCTTCGCGCTCGGCGAAGGGATCGCTGTCGGGAACGTGTTTGCTCATGTGTTGCGGCTTCCTTTATCCATTTGGCCGGCCCCCTCGTGAGGTGTGAACGGCCCGGCGGTGCGCCCTCTTCGGCGCACCTTGGTGTGAATTGACAATCCCCAAGACTCGCTGTAAAGTGCGCGGCTCTCAGGGCGGACCCGTGCTGCCCTAGGCCGAGGTGGCGGAATTGGTAGACGCGCTAGCTTCAGGTGCTAGTGGGGGCAACCCCGTGGAGGTTCAAGTCCTCTCCTCGGCACCATATATCAGGACGAAAGCGGTGCGCTTTCGGTCCTGACAGACAAAGCCCGACGAGCTCTCCGTCGGGCTTTTTCATTTTCGGTTCCCATCCCATCGCCGCCTCAGTCCAGGGGATGGCGCAACACGATTGTCTCGCTGCGATCCGGCCCCGTGGATATGATGTCGATGGGCGTGGCGGTGATCTCGGCAATCCGCTCCAGGTAGGCCCGCGCGGTGGCCGGCAAATCCTCGTAGCGGCGCACCCCCACGGTCGACTCCTCCCACCCGGGCATGTCCTCGTAGACGGGCTCGCAGGCGGCGATCGCCTCCGCCCCGGCGGGCGGCGTGGCATGGTCCTGCCCCTCGCAGCGGTAGCCCACGCAGATGCGGATGGTGTCGAGACCGTCCAGCACGTCGAGCTTTGTAATGCACAGGCCGGTCACGCTGTTGACGTGGATGGCCCGCCGCAGGGCCACGGCGTCGAACCAGCCGCAGCGCCGCGGGCGGCCGGTGGTGGCGCCGAACTCGTGGCCACGCTGGGCAAGGTGTGCCCCCATGGCATCGAACAACTCGGTGGGAAACGGCCCCGAGCCCACGCGGGTGGTGTAGGCCTTGGTGATGCCGAGCACGTAGTCGAAGCTGCGCGGCCCCACCCCGCTGCCGGTGGCCGCGCCGCCCGCAGTGGTGTTCGAGGAGGTCACATAGGGGTAGGTGCCGTGATCGATGTCCAGCAGCGAGCCTTGCGCGCCCTCGAACAGAACGCTCGCGCCCAGGCGCTGCTGCTCGTGCAGGATCTCGGGCACATCGGCGACCAGCGGCGCCACCTGCTCGCCCATGGCGAGGGTCTCCTCCAGCACCTGCTGGAAGTCCACCGGCTCGGTCTTGAAATAGTGCTGCAGCACGAAGTTGTGGTAGTCGAGCACCTCGCCGAGCTTGGCGGCGAAGCGTTCACGATGGAACAGGTCCCCCAGCCGCAGCGCGCGACGCGCGACCTTGTCTTCGTACGCCGGCCCGATGCCGCGGCCGGTGGTGCCGATGGCCAGCTTGCCGCGGGCGATCTCCCGCGCTTGGTCGAGCGCCACGTGGTACGGCAGGATCAGCGGACACGCCTCGCTGATACGCAAGCGTTCGCGCGCCGGTACGCCGCTGTCCTCGAGCATCTGCAGCTCTTCGAGCAAGGCCGCCGGCGAGAGCACCACGCCGTTGCCGATCAGGCACTGCACGCCCGCGCGCAGGATGCCCGAGGGAATCAGATGCAGGACCGTCTTGCGACCGTCGATCACCAGGGTGTGGCCGGCATTGTGCCCGCCCTGGAAGCGCACCACCGCGGCCACGCGATCGGTCAGCAGGTCGACGACCTTGCCCTTGCCTTCGTCTCCCCACTGGGTGCCGATTACGACGACGTTCTTGCCCATCTGCCCGTGCCCTGTGTCCGCCCCGCGCGCCGCCACGGCGCCCCTATACGTCTTCATTGTCGGCGGCAACGACCTGCCAACGCTCGTCACGCCACACGAGCTCGCGCCCGCAGCCCATCTGGGCCGCACCGCCGATCTGCCCGGGCAGCTCGTCGATCACGACCTCCCCCGCGTCCCGCAGCGCGGCGATCTGCGCATCGCGCCCGGGCGTCTGCGCAAACGGCGCGAAGATCGCCTCGCGGCCACGCGGCGGCACACCGCCCAGGCGCATGACCGTGCGCAGGTCGGCGCTGAAGCCGGTCGCGGGCCGGGCGCGCCCGAACACCTTCGCGATGCCGTCGTAACGGCCGCCCTGGGCCACCGCCTGGCCCCGCCCCGGAACGAAGGCCGCGAAAATGACGCCGGTATGATAGTGGTAGCCACGCAGTTCGGCGAGGTCGAAGTGCAGCGAGGCCGCCGGCAACTGCCGCGCGGCGAGCCCGGCGAGCTGCTCAAGTGTATCGAGCGCCTCATGGACCGCCGGTGCTGCCGCCGCGAGCTCACGGCGCGCTTCGGCAAGCACCTCCTCGCCCCCGTTGAGCACGGCAAGGCGGCGCAGCATGCGGGCCGCGTCCTCCTGCAGAGCCCATCCGGCGACCAGTTCCTCGAGTTCGGGCACGGCCTTGCGCTGCAGGGCATCGAACAGCGCGGCTTCCTGTGCCCGATCCAGTCCGGCCTGGCGCGCCAGAGCACCGAAAATCCCCACGTGCCCCAAGTCGAGATAAGGATTTTCCAGCCCGGCGGCGGCCAGGGTCTGCACCATCAGCGCGAGGACCTCGACATCGCTCTCTATGCCGCCGTGGCCGTAGAGCTCGACGCCGATCTGCAGTGGACTGCGCGAACCGGCGAAGCCGTCCGGGCGCGTCTGCAGCACCGAGCCGAGATAGCACAGGCGGGTGGGCGTGTCGCGCCGCAAATGGTGGGCGTCGATGCGCGCCACCTGCGGGGTCATGTCCGCGCGCACGCCCATCAGGCGGCCGTTGAGCTGATCGATAAGCTTGAAGGTCTGCAGATCGAGATCGTTGCCGGTGCCGGTGAGCAGGGTGTCGAGATATTCGATCAGTGGCGGCACCACCAGCTCATAGCCCCAGCCCCGATAGAGGTCGAGCAAGCGCCGACTCAACCCCTCCAGCTGCTCGGCCTGCGGGGGCAGCACCTCATCGATGCCCTCGGGCAACAGCCAGCTGTCGTGATCCTGCATTCTCTCGCTGCCTCGTGCCTGGTTGGGTGGTTCTAGTTGAGTAGATAAATCACGACCGCGCCGAGCAGCATGCTCGAGAGGGCCCAGGCGCGGAGCAGTCGATCGTCGAGCTGCATCATCATGCCGATCGCGCGCCGGTAGGCGCGCGGACTCAGGGACGGGATGATCGCCTCGATCACCATGACCAGCGCAAGCGCGACAAGCAGCTGATTCCACATGCTACGCCTTCGACCACAGTGCCGCGCGTGCGCCGCTAATGCAGCGCCCTGGGGGCGACTTTGTTGAAGTATTTGAAGAATTCGGAGTCCGGCTGCAGCACCAGCACGTCGTCCTGGTTGCCGAACGAGGTCCGATACGCCTCCAGGCTGCGATAGAAGGAGTAAAACTCCGGATCGTTGCTGTACGCCTTGGCATAGATCTCCGCCGACTGCTTGTCGCCCTCGGCGCGGATCTCCTGCGCCTTGCGGTAGGCCTCGGCCAGCAGCTCGGTGCGCTGGCGATCGGCGTCGGCGCGGATGCGTTCGGCCGCCTCGTGGCCGCGCGAACGAAAGTCCTTGGCGACCCGCGCACGCTCGGCCTCCATGCGCTGATACACCGAGGTGCTCACATCGCGCGGCAGATCGATGTGCTTGATCCGAACGTCGACGATTTGGATGCCGAACTTGCGCACCTGCCGGTTGGCGCGTGCGTTGATCGTGTCCATGATCTGCACGCGCTCGCCGGAAATGACGTCCTGGATGGTGCGGTTGCTGAACTCGTTGCGCAGGCCATCATTGATGATGGCCGTGATCCGGTTCTGCGCCGTCGTCTCGCTGCCCGACATCGAGGTGTAATAGCGCACGACATCGCCGATGCGCCATTTCACGAAGTAGTCGACGATGACGTTCTTCTTCTCCTGCGTCAGATAGCTGTCCGGCCGGGCATCAATGGTGAGGATGCGCCCGTCGAACTTGCGCACGTTGTTCACGAAGGGCCACTTGAAGTGGATGCCCGGATCGTACTTCGACTGGACTATCTCGCCCAGCCGGAACTTGATGGCAAGCTGCCGCTCGTCGACCGAGAAGATCGAGTTGAAGAGCACGATCACCGCGATGACGGCAATAACGATCAGGCTGGTCTTCACGGCATTCATCATGGTATCTCCCGTCCACGCAGGCGGTCGCGGAAACGCGAAGTCCCGTCGGCCGGCGCACTGCTCGCCTGGGGTTCGCCGCCGGAGGCCGCAGCGGGTGGCACACTGGCGGCACCCGCCGTCCTGCCCTGCAGGATCTTGTCCAGCGGCAGGTACAGCAGGCTGTTGCCCTTGTCGACGTCGACCATGACCTTGGGCGAACGCTCCAGCACCGACTGCATGGTTTCCAGATACAGGCGATCGCGCGTCACCCGCGGCGCCTTGCTGTACTCGGAGAGCACCGCCAGGAAGCGCGCGGTGTCGCCCTGCGCCCGGGACACCACTTCCTTGCGGTAAGCCTGGGCCTCTTCGCCCATGCGCGCGGCCTTGCCGCGTGCCTTGGGCAGGATGTCGTTCTTGTAGGCCTCGGCGTTGTTCTTCAGCCGCTGTTCGTCCTCACGCGCCTTGATGGCGTCGAGGAAGGCGTCCTGCACCTGCTCGGGCGGCTGCGCCTGCTGCATGTTCAATTCCGTGATGAGCAGGCCGGTGTCGTAGCGATCGAGGATGTGCTGCGCGAGCTGCCGCGCCTTGGCGGCAACGTCGTCCCGCCCCACCGTGATCACGAAGTCCATGGAATTCTTGCCGACCACCTCGCGCATGGCGCTCTCGGCTGCCTGCCGCAGCGTCGTGTCCGGACCACGCACGTTGAACAGGTATTCCTTGGGGTCCTTGACCTTGTACTGCACCGTGTACTGAACGTCGACGATGTTCTCGTCCTGGGTGAGCATCAGCGACTCCTCAGCGGTGGTGCCGATGGTCACGCTGCGGCTCTGCGCCACATTGACGATCTCCACGCTCTGGATGAAGCGCGGGTACCAGTGCGGCCCCGGATTGGTGGTCTTTTGGAAATCGCCGAACTGCAGCACGACGCCCTGGCGTCCCTCGTCTACGATATAGATACCGGACAAGGCCCAGATCGCCAGCAGCACGAGCACGATCAGCCCGATGCCGAAGGAACCGCCACGCCCCGAGCGCCCACCTCCGCCTCCGCCGAACAGCCCGGCGAGCCGCTCCTGCAGCTTGCGGAGGACTTCGTCGAGGTCGGGCGGGCCCTGATCGTTATTGCGCCTGCCCCAGGGGTCTTTGCCCCCGGAACCTCCCGGTTCGTTCCAGGCCATGGATTACTCCGCGATGTTGCTCTGAGGCCCGCCCGGAGGCCGGCATGAAGTGGATGAAGTGCAGATTCTATGGGGCTTGGGCAATACGGGCAAGGCATGAGGCTTCGGCCGCGGCCGCGTCACCGCAGATTCCCTCGGCCTGACAGAGGCTTTGCAGCTGACGCGCGTCCATTTCCACGTCGAGCAGACAGCTGCCGTCCGTGACCGTCTCCTCGTGCCGCACGACGCCCTGCGCATAGAGCCGGGCGCGCAGCCGGCCGGCGGTCGCGGGCAGGTGCAGCTGACGCTTGATCTTCTCCCCACTCACCCGCTCACCGATCGCCTGCAGCAGCAGGTCGAGCCCCGCCCCGGTCAGCGCCGATACCCAGACGCGCACCGCCCGCCCGTCCGCATCGCGCTCGATGCGCGGCTCGGCGCCCGGCACCAGGTCCGCCTTGTTGTAGACCTCCAACTGCGGGATGTCGCCGGCGTCGATCTCGTGCAGCACGAGGTTGACCTGGCCATGGTTCTCGTCCCGCTCGCCGCTGGCGGCGTCGATCACATGCAGCAGAAGGCTCGCCGAACGCGTCTCTTCCAGGGTGGAGCGAAAGGCCGCCACCAGGTCGTGCGGCAACTCGCGAATGAATCCGACCGTGTCGGCCAGGATGAACGGCTGCCCCCCGCCGGGCGGCTCGATGCGCCGCAGCGTCGGGTCGAGGGTGGCGAACAGCTGGTCGGCGGCGAACACGTGCGCCCGCGACAACCGGTTGAACAAGGTCGATTTTCCGGCATTGGTGTAGCCGACCAGAGAAACGGTGGACAGCTCCGCGCGACGCCGGCCGCGGCGGCTTTGCTCGCGTTGCCGACGCACGCGTTCCAGGCGCTTGTTGAGCTGCTTGATGCGCTCGCCCAGCAGGCGGCGGTCGGTTTCCAGCTGCGTCTCACCCGGGCCGCGCAGGCCGATGCCGCCCTTCTGGCGCTCCAGATGGGTCCAGCCGCGCACCAGCCGTGTGGAGAGGTGTCGCAGCTGCGCCAGTTCCACCTGCAGCTTGCCCTCGTGCGTACGTGCCCGCTGGGCGAAGATGTCCAGGATGAGCCCGGTGCGATCCAGCACTCGGCACCGCAGCAGGCGCTCCAGATTGCGTTCCTGGGCGGGCGACAAGGCGTGGTTGAACAGCACCACTTCGACCGTCTCGGCCGCGACAATCGCGGCGATCTCGGCCGCCTTGCCGGTGCCCACGAAGTACTTCCGATCGGGGGACTGGCGGGCCCCCGTGACCGTGGCAACGGGGTCCACGCCCGCGGAGCGGGCCAGTTCGGAGAACTCCTCCAGAGACTCGCGATCGGGTCCGGCCGCGAAGTCGAGGTGGACGAGAATCGCGCGCTCGCCGCCTCTCGGCCGTTCAAACAAGCAATGCGCTCCTGGTGGCGGCGCGGCCGGTCACCGAATTACGCATTGTTGCCGGGCGGAGTCTCGTCATACAGGGGAAGCTTGACATTGCGCGCGGGGACCACCGTGGAAATGGCGTGCTTGTAGATCATCTGGCTTACGGAATTGCGCAGCAAGACGACGAACTGGTCGAAGGAGTCGATCTGGCCCTGCAGCTTGATGCCGTTGACCAGATAGATCGATACGGGCACCCGTTCCTTCCGCAGGGCATTCAGATACGGGTCTTGCAAGGCTTGCCCTTTGCTCATTGTAATTCTCCTGGCCTCATTATTATGGTGACTGTCGATTACACGCAGTCGCTAACCACGCAATCCTCAAAAACGCGAGCGGCTTCCTGCCCCTGCGAAATTCTAGCACATTGACACCTCAGCGAGCGCCGAGTTCCCCTTCCAGGAAAGTTAGCACCCGCGCCGCGGTGTCGCCCGCCAGGCTGTCGAACCACACGGCATCGGGGTCGGCGCGCAGCCAGGTCAGCTGGCGCTTGGCGAGGCGACGCGTCGCCACGATCGCTCGCTCCACCATGCGATCATAGTCGGTTTCGCCGGCCAGGTAGGCCCAGACCTGGCGGTAGCCCACGGCCCGAACCGCGGGCAGGGCGGGAGCGAGATCGCCCCGATCATAGAGCCGTCGAACCTCGGCGACCAGCCCCTGGTCCAGCATGTGCCGCAGGCGCAGTGCGATGCGCCGGTGCAGCTCGCCCCGGTCCGAGGGCGCCACCGCGAGCTTGATCAATCGGTACGGCAGGGGCGCCATCGGCTGGCTCTGCCAATGCTCGCTCCAGGGGCGCCCGGTCAGCTCGTAGACCTCCAGCGCCCGCTGGATCCGCTGCGGATCGTTCGGATGCACCCGCGCGGCGGCCGCGGGATCGATGCGGGCCAGCCGCGCGTGCAGCGCCGGCCAACCCTGGGCGGCGGCCTCGCGCTCCAGGCGGGCGCGCCGCTGCGGGTCGGCCTCCGGCAGTTCGGCCAGTCCGTGCTCCAGGGCCCGGAAGTAGAGCATGGTGCCCCCCACCAGCAGCGGAATGCGGCCCGCACGGGTGATCTCCGCCATGGCCGCCAACGCATCGGCGCGGAAATCCGCCGCCGAATACGGGTCGGCCGGGTCGCGGATGTCGATCAGCCGGTGGGGCGCCCGGCGCAGCGTCTGCGCGTCCGGCTTGGCGGCGCCCACATCGAGGCCGCGGTACACCAGGGCCGAGTCAACGCTGATGATCTCCAGGGGCAGGCGCTCACACAGCTGCACGGCCAGCTCGGTCTTGCCCGCCGCGGTCGGTCCCATGAGAAACACCGCGGGGCTGGCGGGATCGGGCACGCTCATCCGGCGCCCGTCGGCTCGGGTGCGAGCGAGGAAAACCAGGTGCCCACCTGTTCGGGGTCCACCGGGCGGGCCGCCCCGGCCCAGGCTGCGGCATCGGCGTCCAGACGCGACAGCAGCGCTGCGGCCCCCGCCTCCCCGAAGGTGGCCAGGGGGGCGAGCGCCCCGGCCAGGCATTCGGCCTGCGGCCGTGGCTCACGGCCGGTCAGCGCCGCGCACAGGCAGCGCACCAGCGCCACGGGGTCGGCGCCCGCGAGCAGCGGCGGCAGCGCGCGCAACAGCACCGCCGCCGGCCCGGCGGCGTCGATGACGATGCCTGTCGCGTGCAAGGTCTCGGCCGCGCCGGTCAGCCCGCGCAGCTCGGCGCCAGTCACCGGCACGTTGGCCGGGATCAGCAGTGGCCGGGCGATCAGCGGCGGCCCCTCGCCGAGCGCCGCCAGCAGGTCCGCCCGGGCCAACTCCAGACGCGCCGCCGTGAGGTCGATCAGCCACAGACGCGACGCACGGCGCGCCAGCAGGAAGCGGACGGACAGCGCCGCCACCGGCGTCGCTCCCGGGGGCATGTGCAGCGGCGCGTCCGCAGACCGGTCCGGCCGGCGACCGCGGGGCGCGTACAGCGCCTGGTACACCGGCAGTTGTTCGGCCACCGTGGCGCCCCCGGACGCGGCGGAAATAGCGGGGCGTACGCCGGCGCGGCGCCCGGAAACGGCGGGTGCTGCCACCGGCGGCGCGCTCGGCGGCTCTGCCGCCAGGGCCTGGCGCAGCGCATGCACGAGGAAGTCGTGCACCAGGCGGCCTTCGCTGAAGCGCACCTCGTGCTTGGTCGGATGGACGTTGACGTCGACCTGGGCGGGGTCGAGCTCGAGATGCAGCACCAGGGCCGGATGGCGGCCGGGCGGCAGGCTGTCCTGGTAGGCCTGGCGAACGGCGTGGCCAAGCAGGCGATCGCGCACCGGGCGGCCGTTGACATAGAGGAACAACAGGTCCGACTGGCTGCGCGCGAATTGCGGCTGCGCCGCCCAGCCCCAGGCCCGCAGGCCCGACGCCGCCAGCTCCAGGTGAACCGCCGCATCCATGAAGCCCTTGCCGAACACCGCGCGCACGCGCCGCTCCTGCGCCATCCGGTCGTTCCCGGGGCGCCAGTCCGCGAGGGTGCGCTGCTCGTGGCGCAGGATCAGCCGCACGTCAAAGCGCCCCAGAGCAACCCGCTTCAGTGTGTCGTGGACGTGCGCGAGCTCCGTCTTTTCGGTGCGCAGGAAGCGCCGCCGTGCCGGGGTGTTGAAGAACAGGTCGCGCACTTCGATGCTGGTGCCCGGCGGATGCGCGGCCGGGGCCGGTACGCTCTGCGCCGCGGGCTCGTGACCCTCGCTGCACAGGCGGTAGGCACACTCCTGGCTGGCGGGACGAGAGGTGAGGGTGAGGCGCGAGACCGAGCCGATGCTGGCAAGCGCCTCGCCGCGGAAACCCAGGCTGGCGATGGCCGCCAAATCCTCGGGGCCGCCGATCTTGCTCGTGGCATGGCGGCTGAGCGCCAGCGCGAGCTCCTCGCGGGCGACGCCGCCCCCGTCGTCGCGCACCCGGATCAGCCGACTGCCCCCCGCCTCGATGTCCACCTCGATGCGGCGCGCGCCCGCGTCCAGGGCATTCTCCACCAGTTCCTTGACCACCGACGCCGGCCGCTCGACCACCTCACCGGCGGCGATCTGGTTGGCGAGCTGCGAGGGCAGGCGCCGGATCGGCCGGCGCCGCGGAAAAGGGACCGACGACATGTGGGTAGCTTAAATGAAGGGGCGGGACGGCAGGAAGGGTCCGCGTCTCAGCTGCCGCTGCGCGGGATCCGCAGCTCCTGTCCCACCTGGAGCATGTCGCCGCGGATGCCGTTGACCGCGCGCAGCGACTCGAGGTTCACCCGGTAGCGGTGGGCGATGCCCGAAAGCGTCTCCCCGCGAGCGATCACATGGGTCTTGCCCCGCTTGGCCAGCAGCGTGCCGGGCGGCGGGTTGCTCTCGAAGTAGCGGCGCACGCCGCTGAGGATGGCCCGCGCGAGCGACTCCTGCTCGTGCGGGTTGCGCAGCTTGCGCTCCTCCGACGGATTGGAAATGAAGGCCGTCTCGACAAGGATGGACGGCATGTCGGGCGCCTTGAGCACCCGGAAGCCGGCCCGCTCCACACGGCCCTTGTGCAGCCGGTTGACTCGCCGCAGCCCGCCGAGCACCTGCTCGGCCACCGCATGGCTGGCCTCCAGACTGGCATTTTGGGACAGGTCGAGCAGTACGGCCGCGACCAGCTCGTCCTTGTCGTCCAGGCTCACGCCGCCGATCAGGTCCGCGCTGTTTTCCCGGTCGGCCAGCCAGGAGGCCGCCTCACTGCTGGCGCCGCGCGTGGAGAGCACGAACACCGAGGAGCCGCGCGCACGGGCGTCACGGAAGGAGTCGGCGTGAATGGAGACGAACAGGTCTGCGCGCTGCTCGCGGGCCTTGATCACACGCTGCCGGAGGCCCACATAATAATCACCGTCGCGGATCATCACCGGATGCATGCCCGGCTCTTTCTCCATGAGCCGTTCGAGGCGGCGGGCAATGGCCAGCACCACGTCCTTCTCCCGGGTTCCGTGACGCCCGATCGCCCCCGGGTCCTCGCCCCCGTGGCCGGCATCGATGGCCACCACGATGTCACGCGGGGTGCCCGGGGTGGGCTCCGCGCGACGTGCCCGCTCCGGGCTCTGCGCCTGATCGTAGAGGTCGACGACGAGCCGGTTGCCGTATTCCTGGTTGGGCTTGAGCACGAAGCTCTGGGGACGCACCCGCTCCTTTAGATCCAGTACCACCCGCAGATCGTCGCCGTTGCGCGGCGCGTAACGGATGCGTTTGATCAGGCTCTTGTCGAAGTCGAGCGGAGGCAGCTTGTCCAGTGAGGCATGCTTGATGTCGATGACCAGGCGATCGGGGTTACGCAGGGCGAATATGGAGTGCTCGACCGGCGCGCTGAGATCGAAAACCAGCCGCGTGTTGTCGGGAGCGGGCCACATGCGCACCCCCTCCACCGCCACCGGCGCGGCAAGAGCTGCTGAGGCAATCAACAGCAGAGCGAGCG
This sequence comes from uncultured Gammaproteobacteria bacterium, assembly GCA_963779865.1. Lineage (GTDB taxonomy): Bacteria > Pseudomonadota > Gammaproteobacteria > CAVZZX01 > CAVZZX01 > CAVZZX01. The sequence goes on from CAVZZX010000003.1 coordinate 1,068,361, forward strand.
CCGCGACGCTCCTCATCCCCATTCGTCCCACTCCCCCATGGTCTCTCTACCGTGAATTATGCTCACGGCGAGCAGGGAATTTCAAGAACTTTTTCGAGTTAATTTATACACCTACATTATGATCTTTGAGGTGTATCGAAGATCGGAGCCTAACTCTCCAGTGCATCGGGCAAGCGCCGCCGCACGGCCGCCTCCAGGCGTTCGACCATGCGCCGTCCGCGCGCGCCGCGGGCAAGCACCTCTGCAGTGCGCCCCCCTTCCCCTTCGGGTTGCGCCAGCCGCACCTCCAGATCGGGTTCGGGCAGCGCCCCCGCGCCCCGCTCCGGCCACTCGATCAGGCAGACCGCCTTCTCCTCAAGATAGTCGCGGAAACCCAGGTACTCCAGCTCTTCCGGGTCGCCCAGCCGGTACAGGTCGAAGTGGAACACGCGCCGCCCGCCGAGCTCGTACGGCTCGACGATGGTGTAGGTCGGACTCTTCACCGCTCCACGATGCCCCCAGCGGCGCAGGAGGCCGCGCGTCAGCGTCGTCTTGCCCGCGCCCAGCTCCCCGCGCAGGTGCATCGTCAGTGCGTCCTCCGGGGCGCAGCTCTCCGCCAGACAGGCGCCGAAGCGTTCGGTGGCCGCCGCGTCCGCGAGACGGTAGCGCCTCACGCCGAGGCCCCGGGGTTGAGCAGCGGCCGCAGTGCCGCCAGCACGTCGCCGGCGAGCAGGCCACGCTCGCCCGCCGCCGCCGCCGCGTCGGCGGCCGCGCCATGCACCACCGCGGCGACGCGGGCGGCGATCGGGGCAGCAAGCCCCTGGGCGAGCAGGCCGGCGGTGAGGCCGGTGAGCACGTCCCCCATGCCGCCGCTGGCCATGCCGGGGTTACCGGTGGTGCACACCCCCGGGGCATCGTGGCCATCGGCAACCAGGCTGCCCGCGCCCTTGAGCAGGACCACGCCGCCATAGCGCGCCTGCAAGGCCGCGGCGGCGGCAAAACGCTCGGTCTCGATCTCGGCGACACGGCGACCGAGCAGGCGGGCCGCCTCGCCCGGGTGCGGCGTGAAGATACGGTCGGCGCGTGCGGCCGGCGGCCGGGCCGCCGCGGCGATCAGGTTCAGGGCGTCGGCGTCCAGGACCTGTGGGCAATCGGCTCGCAGCGCCGCCGTCAGCATCTCGCGTCCCCACGCCGCCTGCCCCAGCCCCGGCCCCACGGCGAGCACGCTCGCCCTGTCGAGCAAGGGCTGCAATGCGGCCGCGTCGGCGACGCCGTGCACCATCAGCTCCGCACGCGCCAGCCCGAGGGATGCCGCCTGCTGCGGAGGGGCCGCCACGCTGACCAGGCCGGCGCCCGCCCGCGCGGCCGCCTCCCCCGCCAGCTGGGCCGCGCCCGCCATGCCCGCTGCCCCGCCGATGACCAGCACATGCCCAAAATCGCCCTTGTGCGCGCTCCGGGCGCGCCGCGACAGCCACTGCGCGGCCCAGGGATAATCGCAGCGGCACGCCGCCGGCTGCACCGCCCCGTAGATGGCGGCCGGCACGCCCAGGCCGGCGAACGTCAGCCGGCCGCAATACTCGCGGGCCTGGCCGGTGAACAACCCCTGTTTGAGGCCGATGAAGCTGATCGTCTGCCGCGCCCGGACCGCCGCGCCCAGCACGGCGCCGCTGTCCGCCGCCAGGCCGGAGGGGATATCCACCGCCAGCACCGGGCAGCCGCTGGCATTGACCGCCTCGATGGCGGCGCGCCACTCACCCTCGACCGCGCCGCGCAGGCCGGTTCCCAGCAGGGCGTCGACCACCAGCTGCGCCCCCGCCAGCGCCGCCTCGAGCCGCGCCGCGCCGCGCCCGCCCGCGGCGACATAGCGCTCCTGGGCGCCGCGCGCCTCACCGCGCAGCCGCGCCGCCGGGGTCAGCGCCACCACCTGCACGTCCAGCCCGGCCTGCAACGCCAGCCGCGCAATCACGTAGCCGTCGCCGCCGTTGTTGCCCGCCCCGCACAGCACCGCGATCCGTTGCGCGCCGGGCCAGCTGGTGCGCAGCGCGTCGAATGCCGCCGCCCCGGCGCGCTCCATGAGTTCCGCGCCGGCGATTCCCGCCAGGTCGACGGCGGCGCGATCGAGCGCGCGCACCTGCTCGGCGCGGTAGAGCGTATAGGGCAAGGTCGACATGCGGGTATCATAACGGGGATGGACGACACGCAGAACCGCACCGATCTGGATCCGCAGGCCCTGCACGAGCTCAAGGGGCGTATCCTGGGCTGGGGCCGCGAACTCGGCTTCCAGGCGCTCGGCGTCAGCGACACTGCCCTGGAGGATGCCGAGCGCCACCTGCGCGACTGGCTGGCGCGCGGATTCCATGGCGAGATGGGATGGATGGCACGGCACGGCACCCGGCGCACGCGTCCGGCCGAGCTGCATCCGGGCACGATACGCGTCATCTCCGCGCGCATGGACTATCTGCCGCCGGCGGGTGCCGCGCCGGACGCCGTGCTGGCCGACCCGCAGCGGGCCTTCGTCTCGCGCTACGCGCTCGGGCGCGACTATCACAAGCTGATGCGCAGGCGCCTGCAGCGGCTCGCCGACCGCATCGAGACGGCCATTGGGCCGTTCGGCTACCGCGCCTTCGTGGACAGTGCGCCGGTGATGGAGAAGGCCCTTGCCGAGAAGGCGGGCCTGGGCTGGATCGGCAAGCATTCCAACCTGCTGCAGGAGAAGACCGGCTCCTGGTTCTTCCTCGGCGAGCTCTATACCGATCTGCCCCTGCCGCCCGATGCCGCGGCGACCAATCACTGCGGCACCTGCAGCGCCTGCATCGACGCCTGCCCTACCGGGGCGATCGTCGGCCCCTACCAGGTCGACGCACGGCGCTGCATCTCCTATCTCACCATCGAGCTGGACGGCAGCATCCCCGAGGCGTTGCGCGCACCGATGGGCAACCGTATCTACGGCTGCGACGACTGCCAGCTGGTGTGTCCGTGGAACCGCTTCGCCCGCCCCAGCGGCGAGAGCGACTTTCTGCCTCGCCATGGCCTGGATGCGCCGGAGCTGGTCGAGCTGTTCGCCTGGGACGAGGCCACCTTTTTGGCGCGCACCGCAGGCTCGGCGATCCGGCGCATCGGCCACGAACGGTGGCTGCGCAACATTGCCGTGGCCCTGGGCAACGCGCCCACCAGCGACGAGGTGGTACGCACGCTGCGGACGCGCTGCGCGCACCCCTCGCCGGTGGTGCGCGAACACGTCGCCTGGGCCCTGGCGCGGCACGGCTCGCGCTGCGGGGAGCGGACATGAGCCGCATCCTGGCCGTGGGCATCGCCACGCTCGACATCATCAACGAGGTCGAGCGCTATCCGCACGAGGACCAGGAGGTCCGCGCCCTGACCCAACAGGTGCGCCGCGGGGGCAACGCGACCAATACCCTGGTCGTGCTCAGCCAGCTCGGCCACCGCTGCAGCTGGGCGGGCGTGCTGGTGGACGAGCCGGACGGGCGGCGGGTCCGCGCCGAGCTCGATCGCTACGCCATCGATTGTGCGCCCTGTCGCATGCTGGGCGAGGGCAAGATGCCGACCTCCTACATCACCCTGAGCCGGCAGAGCGGCTCGCGCAGCATCGTGCATTTCCGCAACCTGCCGGAGTACGCCTTCGAGGACTTCGCGCGGGTCGAGCTCGCCGGCTTCGACTGGGTGCATTTCGAGGCACGCAACGCCGCCGAGACGCGGCGCATGCTCGAACGCATACGCCGCGAGCACCCGGGGCTGCCCTGCTCGCTGGAGGTGGAAAAACCGCGCGACGGCCTCGCCGCCCTCCTGCCGCTGCCCGACGTCATCATCTATTCGCGCGCCTTCGCCCGCCAACGCGGCTTCGCCGATCCGCACGCCTTCCTCGACTGGGCGCAGGCGCAGGCGCCGCGCGCACGCCTGTTCCTGGGGTGGGGCGAACACGGGGCGTATGCGAGCAGCGGGGAAGGCGTGCGGCACCAGGGGGCCTATTCGCCAGCGCGGATCGTGGACACGCTCGGCGCCGGCGACGTGCTCAACGCCGGCATCATCGACGGGCTGGTGCGCGGACTGAGCAGCGCGGAGACGCTGTCGCGCGCAACCCGGCTCGCCGGACACAAGTGCGCACGCCACGGCCTCGACGCGCTCGGGGCGGTGCTCGATGCCGAGCCGCGGGCCACCGAGGGCGACGATTTCACGACCGGATGAGGAGAACAGCCATGCTTGGCAAATGGATCGTCGGCGCCCTGCTCGGCGGTGTGCTGATCAGCTCGGCCCTCGCCGAGGCACCGTCCGTGCAAGTGCGCGTGCTCAGCGCCGACTACGCGCAGCGGCTGGCGAGCGGCGCCCTGCAGCACTGCAACGCACAGGGCTACCAGGTCGCCGTGGCGGTGGTGGATCGGGCCGGCAACCTGCAGGCGTTCGTGCGCCACCCGCTGGCCGGCCCCCACACCATCGACGTGAGCCGCGGCAAGGCCTACGCGGCGGCCAGTTTTCAGAGCGCCACCGCTGATCTGGCGGACAACGTGCACCTGCGCCAAGTCCCGCGCGCGCTGGTGATCGGCGGCGGGCTGCCGATCCGCATCGGCGGGCAGATGTATGGCGGCGTCGGCGTGTCGGGTGCGCCGGCGCGCCAGGTCACCGGCGACATGGACCAGGCCTGCGCCCAGGCCGGCATAGACGCGGTGCGCGAGGATCTCGAATTCGCTCAGTGAGGCACCGGGGGCACGGCGCTTATGCCCCCCATTGCGCGCGCAGGTCGTCGCGGTGCAGGGCCAGCCACTGCAGGGCGATGATCGGAGCGGCGGAGCCGATGGCGCCCTGCGTCAGCAGCTCCAGGGCCGCGGCGACGGGCAGCGCCTGCACGCGAATGTCCTCGTTCTCGTGCTCGAGCCCGTGGATGCCGCCGGCCCCGGCGGCGTCCACGCGGCCGATGAACAAGTGCATGCGTTCCGAGGTGCCGCCCGGGCTCACCAGGTAGTCACAGACGGGCTGCAGCGCCGTGACGGTGCAGCCGGCCTCCTCCGCGGCCTCGCGGCGCACCACCTGCTCCGGCGTCTCGCCCGGCTCGACCACGCCGGCGACGATCTCCCGCAACCAGGCCCCGCCGGCGGCCTCCAGTGCCCCGATACGGAACTGTTCGATCAGCACCACCTCGTCCCGCAGCGGGTCGTAGGGCAGCACCGCGGCCGACTCGCCGCGCTCGAAGCGCTCCAGCACCAGCTCGGGGCTCCAGCCGCCGGCGAACAGCGCATGGCGCAGCCGGTAGCGCACCAGGCGGAAGAAGCCCGCGTACACGACCTCCCTGGCGAGGACGCGAAAACTGCGAGCGGGCGGCGTGTGCGCGGGCGGACTCATCGGACGAGGATAACCGGGCGAGCCGCCCCGGTGCTAGAATGCGCCTGCCACTGACTTACCGCGGGACTCGCGAATGCTGCGCAACGCCAACCGCCCGGTATTGGGCTTCGCCGCCTTCAGCGGCACCGGCAAGACCACGCTTCTCAAGCGCCTGCTGCCGCTGCTCACCGAGGCCGGGTTGCGGGTGGGGATGGTCAAGCACGCCCACCACAGTTTCGAGGTCGACCGCCCCGGTAAGGACAGCTATGAGCTGCGCAAGGCCGGCGCCCAACAGATGCTGGTCGCCTCCAGCCGCCGCTGGGCGCTGATGGCGGAGACGCCCGAGCGCCAGGGCGACCCGGCGCTCGACGAGTTGCTCGCCCACCTGGATCAGTCGGCGCTGGACCTGATCCTCGTCGAGGGCTTCAAACACCTGCGCTATCCGAAGGTGGAGCTGCACCGCCCGGAACTGGGCCACCCACTGCTGTGCGCCGAGGACCCCTCGGTGGTGGCCGTCGCCAGCAACGCCCCGCTCGATCTGCCGCGCGCCTTGCCGCTGCTCGACCTCGACGCGCCGGACGCCATCGCCGCCTTCGTGCGCGAGTATGCGCTCAGCGGTGCGGGCCCGGCGGTGGATCGGGGTTTCTCCGGCCAGCCATAATCTCTCTTCATCCTTTGGTTTCCAGGACCGCAGACCGGCAATGAAGCAGAACAAACCCGGCGCGCCGCGCGGCGCGAGCGACCACGACCCCAACTCCTTGTCCCTGGACGAGGCCCTCGCGCGCCTGCAGGGCGCCATCGCGCCGGTCGAAGGCACCGAACAGCTTGCCCTACGCCACGCCCTGGGCCGCATTGCGGCGGCCGATATCGCCTCCCCCATGGCCGTGCCCAGGCACGCCAACTCCGCCATGGACGGCTATGCGCTGCGCGCGGCCGACCTGCCCGATGAGGGGGGAGCCGAGCTGCGCGTGATCGGCACGGCCTGGGCGGGGCGCCCCTTCGCGGGCCGCGTGGGCGAACGCGAAGCCGTGCGCATCATGACCGGTGGCCTGCTGCCCGAAGGCGCGGACACGGTGCTCATGCAGGAGCACGTACAGGCGCACGCCCAGGGGGTGCGCATCGGGGCCGGCCACCGGCCAGGCGAACACGTGCGCCACACCGGCGAGGACGTGGCCTGCGGGCAGGTGGTGGTGGGTGCGGGCACCCGGCTGGGCCCCGCGGACATCGGCCTGCTCGCCTCCCTGGGGATCGGCGAACTGACCGTGCGCCGCCGGCTGCGGGTGGCCTTCTTCTCCACCGGGGACGAGCTGCGCGGCATCGGTGAGCCGCTCCAGGACGGCCAGATCTATGACAGCAATCGCTACACGCTGGAGGCGCTGCTTCGCCCCCTGGGCGTGGAGACGATGGACATGGGGGTGGTGCGCGACGACCCCGAGGCGGTGCGAGGCGCCTTCGAGGAGGCCGCCGACATCGCCGACGCCCTGCTCACCTCGGGCGGCGTGTCCGTCGGCGAGGCCGACTACGTCAAGGACACGCTGGCCGCACTGGGCCAGGTCGAGTTCTGGAAGATCGCCCTCAAGCCCGGACGCCCTTTCGCCTTCGGCCGGCTCGGCACGGCCTTCTTCTTCGGCCTGCCGGGCAACCCGGTGTCGGTGATGGCGACCTTCCTGCAGGTGGTGCGCCCGGCCCTCGCCCATCTCGCCGGCGAGCGCTGGAACCCGCCACCGCTGCTGGAGGTCCCCTGCGCCGCGCCGCTGAACAAGCGCGCCGGGCGCATGGACTTCCAGCGCGGCATCCTCGAGCGCGACGCCGCCGGGCGCCTGCATGTTCGCCCCACCGGCCTGCAGGGTTCGCACGTGCTCAGCTCCATGAGCCAGGCCAACTGCTTCATCGTGCTGCCGGCCGAATGGGGCGACGTCGAGGCAGGCACGCCGGTTCAGGTCCAACCCTTCCACGGCCTGCTTTGTTGAAGCCGGCGCCTTGAAAGCCGCGGCCCCGGGAGCCATGTTTTCCGGGGCGGGACTCGCCCCGTCCATTCCCGACAGGCAGACAGGGGTTCGAATGGCAGCCAAGGAAAACGTCGAAGAACAGCTCCTCGAGCGCGATGCACAGGCCACGCCGGGGTCCCAGTTGGAGGTTGCCGACCGCATCCTCCCCTCCCAGCTCTACATCCTTCCGGTGCAGGATCGGCCCTTTTTCCCGGCGCAGACCATCCCCCTGTTGATGCAGCGCGACCCTTGGATAGAGAGCCTGCGCCGCGTCGGCGACACCGCCCACCGGATGGCCGGGCTGCTGCTCACCGACGAGCAGGACCCGGCCGCCCTCAACGTGCGTGGCGACTTCGCCGGCTGCGGCTGTGCCGTGCGTGTGCACCAGGCGGTGCAGCACGGGGAGCAGATCCAGTTCATCGCCGAGGGTGCACAGCGCTTCCGGGTGGTCGCCTGGCTGTCGGACAAGCCGCCGTACCTGGCCGAGGTCGAGTACCCGAAGGAGCGCATCGAGGACGGCGAGGCCGAGGTGAAGGCCTACGCCGTGGCCATCATCAACACGCTCAAGGAGCTGGTTCCGCTCAACCCGCTGTACAGCGAGGAACTCAAGTACTTCCTCAACCGCTTCAGCCCCAACGAGCCCTCCGCGCTGACCGATTTCGCGGCCAGCCTCACGACGGCGCGCAAGGAGGAGCTTCAGGACGTGCTGGAGACGGTGAACCTGCTGCCGCGCATGAAGAAGGTGCTGGTGCTGATCAAAAAAGAGCTGGAGGTCGCACGCCTGCAGTCGGAGATCCACGAGCGCGTGGAGAAGAGCATGAGCGAGCAGCAGCGGCAGTTCTTCCTGCGCGAGCAGCTCAAGGCGATCCAGAAGGAGCTGGGCATCGCCAAGGACGATCGCACCGCCGACGTGGAGCAGTTCCGCGGCAGACTCGAGCCCTTGCAGCTCCCCGAGTCGGCGGCAAAGCGCATCGAGGAGGAGCTGCAGAAACTGTCGATCCTCGAATCCGGCTCACCCGAATACGCCGTCACCCGCAACTACCTCGACTGGATGACCGCGCTGCCCTGGGGCCGCTACTCCGAGGATCAGCTCGAGCTCGGCCATGCGCGCACGGTCCTCAACCGCGACCACGAGGGCCTGGAGGACGTCAAGCAGCGCATCATCGAGTTCCTGGCGGTGGGCGCCAACCGCGGCGAGATCGGCGGGTCCATCCTGTTGCTGGTCGGCCCGCCGGGGGTGGGCAAGACCTCCATCGGGCGCTCCATCGCCGATGCGCTGGGCCGCAAGTTCTATCGCTTCTCGGTGGGCGGGATGCGCGATGAGGCGGAGATCAAGGGGCACCGGCGCACCTACATCGGCGCCATGCCGGGCAAGTTCATCCAGGCGATGAAGGAAGTGAACACCGCCAACCCGGTGATCATGCTCGACGAGGTGGACAAGATCGGCGCCTCATTCCAGGGCGACCCCGCCTCGGCCCTGCTCGAGGCCCTGGATCCGGAACAGAACAGCGACTTCCTGGACCATTATCTGGACACCCGCTTCGACCTCTCGCGCGTGCTGTTCGTGTGCACGGCCAACCAGCTCGACACCATCCCAGGGCCGCTGCTCGATCGCATGGAGGTGATTCGGCTGGCCGGGTACATCACCGAGGAGAAGCTGGCCATTGCACTGCGCCACCTGTGGCCCCGACAGCTGAAAAAAGCCGGCCTCACCGGGCGCGACGTGCGTCTGAGCAAGCCGGCGCTGCGCCACCTGATCGAGGGCTACGCCCGAGAGGCGGGGGTGCGCAACCTGGAGAAGCAGATCGGGCGCATCGTGCGCAAGGTGGTGGTCGAGCTGCTCGAGGGCGCCAAGCGGCCGGTGCGCATCGGCATCGAGCAGGTGGAGCACTACCTCGGCCGCCCGCTGTTCCTGCGCGAGAAGCCGATCGCCGGCGTGGGGGTGGTCACGGGGCTTGCCTGGACGTCGTTGGGCGGCGCCACCCTGAGCATCGAGGCCACGCTGGTGCACAGCAAGAACCGGGGCTTCAAGCTCACCGGCAAGCTGGGCGAGGTGATGCGCGAATCGGCCGAGATCGCCTACAGCTACGTCTCCTCCCACCTGCGCGAGTTCGAGGGCAATCCGGAGTTCTTCGATGCGGCCTTCGTGCACCTGCACGTGCCCGAGGGCGCCACGCCCAAGGATGGACCGAGCGCGGGCATTACCATGGGCACCGCCCTGCTCTCGCTCGCGCGCGGCGAGCGCATCAAGCGACCGGTGGCCATGACCGGCGAGCTCACGCTCACCGGCCAGGTGCTGCCGGTCGGGGGCATTCGCGAGAAGGTCATCGCGGCGCGGCGCGCGCGCATCCGCGAATTGCTCCTTCCCGAAGCGAACCGGCGCGACGTCGAAGAGCTGCCCGACTACCTGCGCGAGGGGCTCACCATCCACTTTGTGAGCCGCTTCCGCGAGGTGGTCGCCATCGTGTTCCCGGACTGAGCGGCCGCCGCACGGCGGCCGCGCCCGGATCGCCCGGATCGCCCGGATCGCCCGGATCGCCCGGATCGCCCGGATCGCCCGGATCGCCCGGATCGCCCGGATCGCCCGGATCGCCCGGATCGCCCGGATCGCCCGGATCGCCCGGATCGCCCGGATCGCCCGGATCGCCCGGATCGCCCGGTTCGCCCGGCTAAGCGTTGCTGGGCTGCTCTTCCTGCTGTGCGGCGAGTTCCTTGCGCACCTCTTCCATGTCCAGCTCACGCGCCTTGCCGATCAGTTCCTCCAGCGCGCTGCCCGGCAGGGCGCCGGCGTCGGAAAACAGGATCACCTTCTCGCGGAAGATCATCAGCGTCGGAATGGAGCGGATCTGGAAATAGCCGGCGAGCTCCTGCTCCTGCTCGGTGTTCACCTTGGCGAACACCACGTCCGGATACTTCTCCGAGGCGGCCTCGTAGGTCGGCGCAAACGACTGGCAGGGGCCACACCAGCTGGCCCAGAAGTCGATGAGTACCAGGTCGTTGTTGTCGATGACCTCTTCGAAATTGTCCTTGGTGAGCTCGATTGTAGCCATGAGCCGTTCTCCTCAAGAGTCTGAAAAAAAACGTACGCTTGCGCTACGTGCACCGATACGGTCCCGTAATCACGGCGTGGACAAAACGGCGGGAAAGCGCAGACGGTCGGGGATAGGAACTGGCCGCCAGTATAGCCGCTCGCGCGGCCGGCCTCTACCCGGGGCTCAGATACGCAGCGGCGCGAGACGGCCGGTCTCGCGAAAACGCAGGTAGTCCTCCAGCACCGTGGCATGATCGAAGGCCAGCGCCTCGGGAAAGCGCCCCGGCTCGAAGGCGGCGGCATGGGCCGCATCGTCGGCACCGACCGGGTCTCCCGTGGCCTGGCCGACGTACACGGCGCTCACGGTCTGCCCGCGCGGGTCCCGGTCGGGCCGGGAGTACAACCCGAGCAGCACCTTGAGCTGCACCGTCAGGCGCGTCTCCTCGGCGGCCTCGCGCACCGCGGCGCGCTCCACGCTCTCACCGACATCGACGAAGCCCCCCGGGATCGCCCAGCCGTGCGGCGGATTGCGCCGCTCGATGAGGACGATGGGATGGCCCGGACGATCCACCAATTCGATGATGACATCCGCAGCAACGGAGGGGGTCTGGGGGCGCGGCATGGCGATCTCCTGTTCCGTTCCTGGCGACCAGTGTAGTGGAGCGGCTCAGTCCTCGCGGCGCTGGAAGCGGATGATGCGCCGCCGCGAACGCTTGTCCGGCCGGCGCGCCGGCGCCGCGCCGCCGTCGGCGTGCAGGCGGCGTTCGGCGGCCAGGGCCTCGCGCCGCTGGCGGCTCCGCGCCTCCTCTCGGTACAACTGCTCGGCCGCGCTCGCCGGTCCGCGCCGCGCGGCCAGGCCCAGCACCTCGATCTCGAAGGTGTACGGGCCCTTGCGGATCGTCAGCCGGTCGCCCGGCGCGAGGCCGCGCGCCGGTTTGCTGCGCGCGCCGTTGAGGTGCACGTGACCGGCGTTGACCGCCTCGGTCGCCAGCGCGCGCGTCTTGAAGAAACGCGCCGCCCACAGCCACTTGTCCAGCCGTACCTTGTCCGTGGGTGCCGCCTCGGCCTTGCTCATGTCCCCTCCCAACCCCCCTGGCGCCCGCATCGGATGGGCCGGGCGCCATCGTCGTCTATTTGAACGTGAGTCGAGCGGCCCGTGCAGCGCGCGGCGCCCCTCACGCGCGGAGCGACGCTGGCCGCCGCGAGCACGGGGCGGCCGATCCGCCCTCCCGGCGTGCTCGGCGACGCCCCTGCAGGCCGTTTCTCACAGCCTGCTAGGCTTACTAGCGTATCAGAGCGGAGCCAAGCCCGCGGACGTCCAGCCACACGAGAGGAGGCGACGATGCAGGCCGAGAAGACCGAGGACAAGAAGATCCGTCTCAGCTTCGACATCAAGGAAGCAAATGCCCTGGCCGAGGCGATCCTGCACCACAACGAAGACATGAGCACGGCCGCCCTGGATCTGGCGGGGCTGTTGCACACGGCCTACTACAAGGCCAACGACGAATTCCGCCAACCGCCACATCCCTGGGACGCCGATGCACCCCAGCCGCCCAGCGTCGACGCCGACTAGGAGGAGCGCCATGCGCATCGAACACGACGACAAGAAGGAAGTGAGGGTCCTCATGAGCGAGGACGAGGCGCGCCACCTGCTGGCCAGCCTGGAGAAGCACAACGAGGCGCTGGGCGAGCACGGCGGGAAGGCGCAGCAGGCCCTGACCGACATCGGGGTGGAGCCGTACAAGGAGCCCCAGCACCGCCGCTACGAGTTCTGAGCGCCCGCCCTGCGCGGGCAGGAGAGGCGTACCGTGCGCCCCGACCCCAGTGTGCGCATCGAACATGAGACCGCCCGCGAGGCCGTGATCGCGGCGTTGCGGGAGGTTCTGCCGCCCGAGTCGATCCTCTACCGCGAGGAGGATACCCGCGTCTACGAGTGCGACGGGCTGTCCGCCTACCGCGCATTGCCCTGGCTGGTGTTGCTGCCCGACACGGTCCCCCAGGTGCAGACGATCCTGCGCCTGTGCAGCGCTCATGGCATCCCGGTGGTGGCGCGCGGCGCCGGCACCGGTTTGTCCGGAGGGGCCCTGCCGCTCGACAACGGGGTGCTGCTCAGCCTGGCCAAATTCAGCCGCATCCTGGAGACGGACCCGGTCAACCGCACGGCGCGCGTGCAGCCGGGCGTGCGCAACCTGGCCATCTCCGAAGCCGCGGCGCCGCTCGGCCTGTACTACGCCCCGGACCCTTCCTCGCAGATCGCCTGCACCATCGGCGGCAACATCGCGGAGAATTCCGGCGGCGTGCACTGCCTCAAATACGGCCTGACCGTGCACAACGTGCAGCAGGTCAAGCTGGTGACCATGGCCGGCGAGTTGGTGACCCTGGGCGGCCGTGGGCTGGACGGCCCCGGGTACGACCTGCTCGCGCTGGCGACCGGCTCCGAAGGGATGCTGGGCGTCATCGTCGAGGCGACGGTGAAGCTGCTGCCGATCCCCGAACGCGCCCAGGTGGTGATGGCCGCCTTCGAAGATGTGGCCGCCGCGGGCAGCGCCGTGGCGCGCATCATCGCCGCGGGGATCATCCCCGCCGGCCTGGAGATGATGGACAACCCGGCCATCCGCGCGGCAGAAGACTTCGTCCACGCCGGCTATCCCGTCGAGGCGGCGGCCATTCTGCTGTGCGAGCTGGACGGCACCCACGAGGAGGTGTCGAATCAGATCATGGTGGTGCGCGACCTGCTCGCCGAGTGTGGCGCGGTGTCAGTGCGCACCGCCGAGGACGAGGCCGCGCGGGCGCGCTTCTGGAAGGGGCGCAAGGCCGCCTTCCCGGCCGTGGGCCGCATCTCGCCGGACTACTACTGCATGGACGGGACCATCCCGCGCAAGCGCCTGCCCGAGGTGCTGGAGCGGATCACCGCCCTCGCCGAGGAGTACGAACTGCGCGTCGCCAACGTGTTCCATGCCGGGGACGGCAACCTGCACCCGCTGATCCTGTACGACGCCAACCGGAGCGGCGAGCTGGAACGCGCCGAGGCACTCGGCGGCCGGATCCTGGAGCTGTGTGTGCACGTGGGCGGCACGGTCACCGGCGAGCACGGGGTGGGCATGGAGAAGATCGACCAGATGTGCGTGCAGTTCGCCGGCCCGGAGCTCGAGCAGTTTCACCGCGTCAAGCGTGCCTTCGACCCGCAGGGGCTGCTCAACCCCGGGAAGGCCGTCCCCACCCTGCACCGCTGCGCCGAATTCGGCGCGATGCACGTGCACCGGGGCGAGGTGGCCTTCCCGGAGCTGGAGCGTTTCTGAGCCCGCAGAGGCGATCTGCCCTTCAGTCGGCCTCGCTCACGACCAGCAGCAGCTGGTTCATGCGCTGGACGAAGCTGGCCGGGTCTTCGAGCTGGCCGCCTTCGCTGAGCAGGGCCTGCTCGAACAGCAGGTGCGTCCAGTCGGCGAAGCGCGTCTCGTCCTGCTCCCCCTCCAGGCGCAGCACCAACGGATGCTCGGGATTGACCTCCAGGGTGGGCTCCAGCGACGGCAGGTCGTGGCCGGCCTGCTTGAGCAGCTTCTGCAGGTTGAGCGCGACATCATGCTCGCCCACCACCAGACAGGAGGGGGAGTCGGTCAGGCGGTGCGAGACGCGCACCTCCTTCACTCGTGAACCGAGCACCTGCTGCATGCGCTCGATCAGCGGCTTGAGGCGCTCGCCGGCCTGCTCGACCTCCTTGGCCTCGGCGTCGTCCTCCAGCCCGCCGAGCTCGAGCGCGCCCTTGGCGACGGAGACCAGCGCCTTGCCCGCATACTCGTTCAGGTGCGCCGAGAGCCACTCATCGACGCGGTCGTACATCAGCAGGACCTCGATGCCCTTCTTGCGGAAGATCTCCAGGTGCGGGCTGTGCTTCGCCGCGGCGAAGGTCTCGGCGGTGATGTAGTAGATCTTCTCCTGGCCCTCCTTCATGCGCTCGATATAGTCATCCAGTGACACGCTCTGCTCCGCGCCCTCATTGTGGGTCGAGGCGAAACGCAGCAGCTTGGCGATCCGCTCGCGGTTGCCCGCGTCCTCCCCCGGGCCTTCCTTGAGCACGTTACCGAACTCGCCCCAGAACTCGGCGTACTTCTCCGGCTCGCTCTTGGCCACGCCCTCCAGCAGGCCAAGCACCCGCTTCACAGAGGCGCCGCGAATGGCATCGATCTGGCGGTTGTTCTGCAAGATCTCGCGGGAGATGTTCAGCGGCAGGTCGGCCGAATCCACCACCCCGCGCACGAAGCGCAGGTAGCCGGGCATCAACTGTTCGGCATCGTCCATGATGAACACGCGCCGCACGTAGAGCTTCACGCCGTGCCGGCGGTCGCGGTCCCACAGGTCGAAGGGGGCGCGCTTGGGCACGTAAAACAGCGTAGTGTAGGCCTGTGTGCCCTCCACGAAGTTGTGGCTCCAGGCCAGCGGCTCCTCGAAGTCGTGGGCGACGTGCTTGTAGAACTCCCTGTATTCCTCCTCGGAGATCTCGCTGCGCGGCCGCGCCCACAGCGCCGAGGCCTTGTTGACGGTCTCGTACCCGGGCTCGCCCTCGCCGGCATCCTGGCGCATGCGAATGGGCAGGGAAATGTGGTCGGAATAGCGGTGCACGATATGGCGCAACCGGTGGGCGTCGAGAAACTCGTCCTCGCCCTCGCGCAGGTGCAGGGTGACGCTGGTGCCGCGCTCGGGGCGCTCGCAGGTCTCCAGGCTGTAGGTGCCGGCGCCGTCGGATTCCCAGCGCACCCCGTGCTCGGCGCCCAGTCCCGCACGGCGGGTGGTGAGCGTGACCCGATCGGCGACGATGAAGGAAGAATAGAAGCCCACGCCGAACTGGCCGATGAGCTTGGCATCGCGCGCCTGGTCCCCGGAGAGGCTCTCCAGGAAGCGGCGTGTGCCCGAACTGGCAATGGTGCCGATGTTGTCCATCACCTCCTGGCGGCTCATGCCGATGCCATTGTCGCTGATGGTGACGGTGCGCGCCTGCTGATCGAGCTCGACGCGGATTTCCAGCTCGGGCTCCCCCTCGTAAAGCGCCTCGTCGGTGAGCGCCTCGAAGCGCAGCTTGTCGCAGGCATCGGAGGCGTTGGAGATCAGCTCGCGCAGGAAGATCTCCTTGTTCGAATACAGCGAGTGGATCATCAGCTGCAGCAGCTGCTTGACCTCGGCCTGAAAGCTCAGGGTCTCCTTATGCGTGTCAACGCTCATGCTCGTTCTGCTCCCCTTGTACCGTGTCTTCCCGCGGGGTACCGCGGGGGAAAAAACCATCCGCTTCAATGGGGGCGCCGCCCACGGCTTTCAAGGCCACCTTGACCGCCGCGGATCGCGCTCCCGATACTTGGGGAGGGGCCGGCGTTCGGCCCAGCCGCCATCCGGGGCGCCATCGGCACCCCACCGAGCAGAAGAAGGAACAGCATGGAATCGCGAACCGTACCCACGGCGCCGTTCGAGGACCAGCGTCCGGGGACCTCCGGCCTGCGCAAGCGGGTGAGGACCTTCCAGCAGCCGCATTACCTGGAGAACTTCGTGCAGGCGATCTTCGACTGTGCGGCGCCGGTGCAAGGCGCCACCCTGGTGCTCGGCGGCGACGGGCGCTTCTACAACCGCCCGGCCATCCAGACCATCCTGCGCATGGCGGCCGCCAACGAGGTGGGGCGGGTGCTGGTCGGGCGCGCGGGCCTGCTCTCCACCCCCGCCGCCTCGGCCCTCATCCGCGCCCGCCGCGCGGCAGGCGGCATCATCCTCTCGGCCAGCCACAACCCGGGCGGCGCCGACGGCGACTTCGGCATCAAGTTCAATACCGCCAACGGCGGACCGGCCCCGGAACAGCTGACCGAGGCGATCTACGCCCGCACCCGTGTGATCCGCGAGTACCGCATCGTGGACGCTCCCGACGTCGATCTCTCGCGCCTGCACGCCACGGCGCTCGGGGCAATGCGAGTCGAGGTGATCGATCCGGTGGCCGAGTACGCGGACCTGATGGAGGAACTCTTCGACTTCGACGCCATCGCAGCGCTGTTCGACTCGGGCCTGTTCAGCATGCGCTACGATGCCATGCACGCGATCACCGGTCCCTATGCCCGGGCCATTCTGGAAGAGCGCCTGGGGGCGCCGGCGGGGACGGTGGTCAACGCCGTGCCGCTGGAGGACTTCGGGGGCGGCCACCCGGACCCGAACCTGGTGCACGCCCACGAGCTGGTCGAGCTCCTGCAGCGGGCCGACGGGCCGGACTTCGGCGCCGCCTCCGATGGCGACGGCGATCGCAACATGGTGATGGGCCGGCGCTGCTTCGTCACCCCCAGCGACAGCCTCGCCATCCTCGCCGCCAATGCCCACCACGTGCCCGGCTACCGAAGCGGCCTGAGCGGAGTGGCCCGCTCCATGCCCACCAGCGCGGCGGTAGATCGCGTCGCCGAGGCCCTGGGCATCGACTGCTACGAGACGCCGACCGGCTGGAAATTCTTCGGCAACCTGCTCGATGCCGGCCGCATCACGCTGTGCGGCGAGGAGAGCTTCGGCACCGGATCGGACCACGTGCGTGAGAAGGACGGGCTCTGGGCGGTGTTGTTCTGGCTCAACCTGCTGGCCGTGCGGCGCACGTCGGTCGCCGAGATGGTCGCCGCCCATTGGACCCGCTTCGGCCGCAACGTCTACACGCGCCACGACTACGAGGGGCTGGACAGCGCCGCCGCCCAGGCGCTGATGGCCGACCTGGAGGCACGCCTGCCGACGCTGGTCCGCACCCGCCTCGCCGGGCGCACGGTGGAGGCCTGCGACAACTTCAGCTACACCGATCCGATCGATGGCAGCGTGTCGCGTGCACAGGGGCTGCGCATCCTCTTCGCGGGCGGGGCGCGGCTGGTCTATCGCCTCTCCGGCACGGGCACGCAGGGGGCGACGCTGCGCATGTACGTCGAGGACGTGGAGACCGACCCGGCGCGCCAGCAGCAGGATGCGCAGGAGGCATTGGCCTCGCTCATCGAGGCCGGGCGAGAACTCTGCGAGCTGGAGCGGCGGACCGGACGCAGCCGTCCCGACGTGGTCACCTGAGGGCGCCGCCGCGCCGCGAGGCCATTTGATCCATGACCATGGCCGCGATCTCCTCCACGGACATGCTGCTGGTGTTCACGAAGGGCACCCGCTTGCTCCGGTACACCGCCTCCGCCTGACGCACCTCAAAGCGGCACTGCTTGAGGGACGCGTAATGGCTGTCGGGCAGGCGCCCGCTGCGGATCTGGTGCAGACGCTCGGGCTCGATGGACAAGCCCACGAGGCGCTGACGGAAAGGCTCCAGGGTCGGCGGCAGCCGGTGGTCGTCGAGATCCTCGACCGTGAGCGGGTAATTGGCGGCGAAGACCCCATAGTGGAGCGCCAGATAGAGGCAGGTCGGCGTCTTGCCGGTGCGCGACACCCCCACCAGGATCACGTCGGCGCGCCGGTAGTCCTGCATGCCGGCGCCGTCGTCGTTGCGCAGCGCATAGTTGACCGCGTCGATGCGGCTGAGATAGCTGCCCACGTTGTAGCCGACGCCGTGTGCCCGGCCGGTGGTATACGAGGACTTGTGCCCGAGCTCGCGCTCCAGCGGGGCCAGGAAGGATTCGAAGAAGTCGAAGTGGGTGCCGGCGCTGTCGCCGACGATGCGCCGGATCTCGGGGTCGATCAGCGTGCTGAACACGACCGGATTGGTGCCGGCGGCCTGGCCGGCACGCTCGATGGCGGCGACCGCCTCACGCGCCTTGTCTATACTGTTGATGAAACGCAGCGTCATGCTCTCGACCTCGACGGTTTCGAACTGCGTGAGCAGGCTATGACCCAGCGTCTCGGCGGTGATCGCGGTGCCGTCGGAGACGTAAATCACCAGGCGTCGCATCGGCGTATCCTGCCATGTCTCAACGAAAAAGATGCCTTCCGGGCTTGCACCGGAACGGCTGTCGGGTTTTTACTAAACGAATCCCTGACAACGCCTCATGCAGCCCCATCCGGAGTCCGGTTCAAGGCGCAGGTCGCCGGGAAGGACCGGTCCTTCCCACAATGCGAAACACGGTGCCGGCATGTGCTTGGGGCCTGTTCGGCTCGCCGCGTGTAGCGTCGTCAGGGCAAGTCTGAAGCATCATCGCTTGAGCCGCACACAACCTGCAAGGTGATCGCATTGAAAGAATACGTCCTCTGGTTCGACGAGGTAGGGATGGACGACGTTCCCCGGGTGGGAGGCAAGAATGCCTCGCTGGGCGAGATGATCCGGGAGCTCACGCACGCCGGCGTCAACGTCCCCGGCGGGTTCGCCACGACCGCGCAGGCCTATCGCGACTTCCTGGAGGACTCCGGCCTCAAGCGGCGCATCGACGAGGCCCTCGCCGAGTTGGACGTCGACGATGTCGCCACGCTGACCGCCACCGGCGCACGCATCCGCAGCTGGATCGAGGAGACCGCCCTGCCCGATCCGCTGCGCGCGGCCATTGCCAAGGCGTATGGGCGCATGCAGGAACTGCACGGCAGTGAGTTGTCCGTGGCGGTGCGCTCCTCGGCGACCGCAGAGGACCTGCCCGATGCCTCCTTCGCCGGGCAACAGGAAACCCTGCTCAACGTGCGCGGGCTCGACCAGGTGCTGGCCAGCATCAAGACGGTCTTTGCCTCGCTGTTCAACGACCGGGCGATCTCCTATCGCGTGCACAAGGGTTTCGCCCACGAGCAGGTGGCCCTGTCTGCCGGCATCCAGCAGATGGCGCGCAGCGACGTCGGCGCCAGCGGCGTCATGTTCACCCTGGACACCGAGTCCGGCTTCCGGGACGTCGTCTTCATCACCGCCGCCTACGGACTGGGCGAAACCGTCGTGCAGGGCGCGGTGAATCCCGACGAGTTCTACGTCCACAAGCCCATGCTGCGCGAGGGCAAGCCCGCCATCCTGCGCCGCACCCTGGGCGAGAAGGCGATCAAGATGGTCTACAGCGCGGACGGGGACGACGCGCTCACCCTCACCACGGATGTCGCCGAAGACGAGCGGCAGCGCTTCTGCCTGACCGACGAGGACATTCTGGACCTGGCGCGCCAGGCGCTGATCATCGAAGAGCACTATGGCCGGCCGATGGACATCGAGTGGGCCAAGGACGGGATCGAAGGCGGTCTGTACATCGTCCAGGCGCGCCCGGAGACCGTAAAGAGCCACGGTGCCGTGGAGATGCTGCAGCGCTACCACCTGCGCGAGCACGGCGAGGTGCTGATCGAGGGCCGCGCCATCGGTCAGCGCATCGGCGCCGGCGCGGTGCGCGTGGTGCGCGACATCAAGGAGATGGACAAGGTGCAGACCGGGGACGTGCTGGTCACCGACATGACCGACCCGGACTGGGAGCCGGTCATGAAGCGTGCCGCTGCCATCGTCACCAACCGGGGCGGCCGTACCTGTCATGCCGCCATCATCGCGCGCGAGCTGGGCATTCCCGCGGTGGTCGGCACCGGCAACGCCACCACCGCGCTCGCCGAAGGGCGCGAGGTCACCGTCTCCTGCGCGGAGGGCGATACCGGCCGCATCTATGCCGACACGCTGGACTTCGAGATCAGTGAGGTGGACATGTCCAACATGCCGCCGCTGCCCTTCAAGATCATGATGAACGTCGGCAACCCCGAGCGCGCCTTCGATTTCCAGTTCCTGCCCAATGCGGGCATCGGCCTGGCGCGCCTGGAATTCATCATCAACCGCACCATCGGAATCCACCCCAAGGCCCTGTTGAATTTCGCCGACCAGCCGGCATCGGTGCAGAAGGAGATCCGCGCCATCAGTGCCGGCTACGACGACCCGGTGAGCTTCTATGTGAACAAGCTTGCCGAGGGCATCGCCACGCTGGCCGGCGCCTTCTGGCCGAAACCCGTCATCGTGCGCCTGTCGGACTTCAAGTCCAACGAGTATGCGAACCTGCTCGGCGGCGAACGCTACGAGCCCGACGAGGAGAACCCGATGCTCGGCTTCCGCGGCGCCTCGCGCTACATCGCCGAGTCCTTCCGTGACTGCTTCGAGCTGGAGTGCCGCGCGATGAAGAAGGTGCGCGACGAGATCGGGCTCACCAATGTCGAACTGATGGTGCCCTTCGTACGCACCGTCGGTGAGGCCGCCGAGGTGATCGAGCTGCTGCGCGCCAACGGCCTGGAACGCGGCAAGAACGGCCTGCGTATCATCATGATGTGCGAGATCCCCTCCAACGCCTTGCTGGCCGACCAGTTCCTCGAGTATTTCGACGGCTTCTCCATCGGGTCGAACGATCTCACCCAGCTCACCCTCGGGCTCGACCGAGACTCCGGCCTGGTGGCCGACCGCTTCGACGAGCGCGACCCTGCGGTCAAGGCCCTGCTGGCGCAGGCGATCACCGCCTGCCGGGCCGCGGGCAAATACGTCGGTATCTGCGGACAAGGCCCCTCCGACCACCCCGACCTCGCCAAGTGGCTCATGGAACAGGGCATCGACAGCGTCTCGCTAAACCCCGATTCGGTGGTGGAGACCTGGCTGTTTCTCGGCCGGGGGAGCTGAGCCCCCCTGCCGGGGCCCGTCCCCGCTGCCGGCATGCTATACCTGCACTGATGCGACGCCCGCAGGCGGGCCTCGCATCAGTGACTTCGCAGGTCCCGGGCATGACAACCAAGCCACCGCACGAGATGAATCGCAAGGAGTTGGCCCGCCATCTGGCGGACTGCCCGCGCCACAGCGCCGCCTGGCGCGAAGCGCACGAGGTGTGGCAGGTGCGCTTCGACCGGATCTCCAAGATGGGCAGCTATGCCCGCATCAGCATTCTCGCCTGCGCCCTGCTGATCGCGCTGATCACCCTGCTGCGCTGAGGCCGCGACTTGGCAGCGCAGCGGGCGGCGGCGACAATGCGCACATGCGCCTGTCCAAACTGCTGCTCGCGCTCGACGCCCCCGCCCAGGGGATCCTGCTGGCCGGCCTGGCGCCGCCGGCCGCCCTGGAGGCCGCGGTGGCCCACACCCATCCGCACCCCTTGGGCGGCGAGGTGCTGCGGTTGTGGCACGGTTGGTGCGGGGCGAAGAATGCCGAGGTCCGCGTGGACCGAGGTGCCCTCATCGATGCGCTGGGCCCCCTGCGCCGGCAGGCCATGGCGGACGAGCTCGGGGCTGCGGAGTTTCGGCTGCTGAGCCGGATCGTGGAAGGGATCGACGCCGCTTTCGACGCGCAGGCCCTGCGCGGCGGCGGACGGCCGCTGCAGAGCTGAGACGTGCGCGCCCTGGTGCTGCTCATCATCGTGGCGGCCTTCGCCGCCTGGATCGGCTGGCACCTGCGCACGCCCCGACCACGCACGGCACGCGCCCTGCTTCTCATCGCCGCTGCGGCGGCCCTCCTGGCCGCCGGCGGCTTCTTCGGTTGGCTCTGATTCGGCGGGGCGGGTCGCTCAGAGCGCGGCCGCCGCGGCCGGGGCGCTCTGCAGGACCGCCTTGGCGGCATCTACGGCGACGCCGCTGCGGATCGGCGCCTGCATGCGAGTGAGCACCTCGTCCAAGGCCCCGAGGCAGTACTCGACGTGGCGCGGCGTGCAGCTCGCGCCCATCAGTCCAATGCGCCAGATCTTGCCGGCGAAATCACCCAACCCGGCGCCGATCTCGAGATCGAACTCGTTGAGCAGCGCCGAGCGCAGCGCCGCGTCGTCCACGCCCTCGGGCACGGCGACGGCATTGAGCTGCGGCAGGCGATCGGCCTCGGCGACCACGAACTCGACGCCCATCGCCTCCAGGCCGGCCCGCAGGGCGTGGTGCACGTGCGCATGGCGCTGCCAGGCGTTCTCGAGGCCCTCCTCCTGCAGCATGACCAGGGCCTCGTGCAGGCCATAAAGCGTGTTGATGGGCGCAGTGTGATGATAGGCGCGGCGCGCCCCGCCGCCCCAGTAGCCCATGACCAGGCTCAGATCCAGGAACCAGCTCTGCACGGGGGTCTTGCGCGCGCGGATCGCCTCGGCGGCGCGCTCGCTGATGCTGACCGGCGAGAGCCCGGGCGGTGCGGACAGGCACTTTTGCGTCCCCGAGTAGACCGCGTCGATGCCCCACTCGTCGACCTTCAACGGCGTGCCGCCGAGAGAGGTCACGGCATCGACGATGCTCAGGCAGTCGTGCGCGTGCGCCAGCTCCGCCAATGTGCGGGCGTCGGACTGGGCGCCGGTCGAGGTCTCGGCATGCACGAAGGCCACCGCCTTGGCGTCGGGATGGTCCTTGAGCGCGGCTTCGACCTTGTTGGGGTCGACCGCCTGGCCCCAGCGATCCTCCACCATCACGGCCACGCCGCCGCAGCGCTCGACGTTCTCCTTCATGCGCCCGCCGAACACGCCGTTGCGGCACACGACGACCTTGTCCCCGGGCTCCACGATATTGACGAAGCAGGCTTCCATGCCCGCAGAGCCGGGCGCGGACACCGGCAGGGTGAGCGCATTGCGCGTCTGGAAGGCATACTGCAGCAAGGTCTTCATCTCATCCATCATGCCGACGAAGGCCGGATCCAGGTGCCCGATGGTCGGGCGGCCGAGCGCATCGAGCACGCGCTGCGGAACGTCGGACGGGCCCGGCCCCATGAGGGTGCGGCGCGGCGGATGAAAGGATTGGATGCTCATATCAACTCCCCTTAAGCCCTGTTACTTCTCAAACGACGAATATGCCTTGCCGCTCCCGGCTGGCGCCGGCAGCGTCGAGAATTCAGAAGGTATTGGATATCCGGGCCGCGCCCGGCACGGCATTGAACAACACGCGCTCGACAACGTTCTTCAGGTCCAGGGGGGCATTGGGGCAGCCCGTGCACGCCCCCTTCATGCGCACGCGGATCTCGCGCCCCTCAACCGCAACCAGCTCGATGTCGCCGCCGTCCCGGGCAAGAATCTGGCGCACATCGCCGATGGCATCCTCCACCTGCCGGGGGTCGGGAGGCGGATGCGCCTCGGGATCGCGATCGAGCTGACGGCCGCGCTCGGCCATGGCCTGCGCGCGGGCAATGCGAAACGCCCGGTCGGGATCGGCCTCCTCGATCGCGTCGAGTTCGTCTTCGGTGTAGAAGCGGATTGGCGCGCGCGCCGCCCCGCCGCTCTGCTCGCCCATGTGCGCCGATGCTCTCCCTCGGCCCGGAAACCTGAACGCAACAGTATACTATATTTTCCCCGCAGTCCCGATGGCCCCGCGCCGCAGGGCTTGAATCCCGGCCGCGGCGGTATCACCCTGCACATGGGGCCCACACCCCGGCCGCTCAGTCCGGGGCGCACTGGGCCGCGCCGGCGCCTGCCGGGGCCCGCGCCGATATACAAGCCGATACGCAAGCCGATACGAAGGGGATCTCATGCCAGAACGTGTATTGCCGCTGATCCTTGAACCCGACGAGTTGGAGAAGCACTTGGGGGAAGACGGGCTGCGCGTGGTCGACCTCTGCGCCGCGGAAACCTATGAGCGCATGCACATCCCCGGCGCCGTGCACCTGGAATACGCCTCCATCGTGCGGGCAGAACCGCCCGTGTCGGGCCTGCTTCCCGCCACGGACGCGCTCGCGCGCACTCTGGGTGCCATCGGCCTTGGCCCCGATACGCACGTGGTCGCCTACGATGACGAGGGCGGCGGCCGTGCCAGCCGGCTGCTGTGGACGCTCGAGGTGCTGGGGCACCGCCGCTATTCGCTGCTCAACGGCGGACTGCACGCCTGGGCCAACGAGAGCCATCCGCTCACCAGCGAGGTGCCGCACGCCGTGCCCGCCCCGTTCGAGGCGCACGCGGACGAGGCCGCCGTGGCGGACCGGCATTTCATTCTCGAGCACCTGCACGACGCCCGCGTCGTGGTGCTCGATGCGCGCACACCTCAGGAGTATCAGGGCGTGGATATCCGCGCCCAGCGCGGCGGACACATCCCGGGTGCGGTCAACGTCGACTGGACGCATGCCATGGACCCGAACCGCAACATGCGCCTCAAGCCGCAAGCGGACCTGCGCACCCTCTACGAACGGCACGGGGTGACGCCGGACAAGACGATCGTCGCCCACTGTCAGACCCATCACCGCTCCGCGCACACCTACATCGTGCTCAAGGCCCTGGGCTACGAGCACGTGAAGGGGTATCCGGGCTCCTGGTCGGAGTGGGGAAACCTCGCCGATACGCCCGTGGATCAGTAGACCGGCGGCGAGGCATCCGGGCCCCTGGAGCGGGGCCGCCTCCGACCGCCCACGGCTGCCTTCTCGGAACACCGGCGCGCAGCGGGGACAAAACCGGCTGTCCGGGATGGTGCCGGCGGCCGGCGGCGGCGCGCAGCCGCTGCAGCACCTTGTCGCAGCGGGACCTGTACTGTCCCCGCCGGCCTGTCCTGCGGCCCGCAGGCCGCCTCGGGATCACGCCTCGCGGATGACGCCGGTCACGATGCCGAGGATCTGCACCTCCTCGTTGCGCAGGTAGATCGGCTCCATCTCCGGGTTGGCGGGTTGCAGGCGAATGCCGTCGGGCTCCACATAGAAGCGCTTGAGGGTCACCTGCTCCCCATTGACCATCGCGATCACGGACTGGCCGTTCTCGGCGGTCTCGCGCTTTTCCACGATGATGA
The DNA here is from genome assembly GCA_963779865.1 of uncultured Gammaproteobacteria bacterium. Lineage (GTDB taxonomy): Bacteria > Pseudomonadota > Gammaproteobacteria > CAVZZX01 > CAVZZX01 > CAVZZX01. The sequence continues at coordinate 1,093,246 of CAVZZX010000003.1, forward strand.
CATCACCGTCCTGCACATTGTCGTCCACCATCGAGTGCCCGCGCACGCGCAGCGCATAGGTGTTCTTGCGCACCATGTGTCCGGGCACCGCCACCCGTTCGTCGGTGCTGCACAGGTCCACGGGCTGGCCGGCCGCGACCCAGCCGAGCAGCGGGACGTCGACGAGTGCGACCGGGTCCAGGGCGAGGGCCTGCGCCCCGGGGATCCAGACGGGACGGTTGTTCTTTGGAATCAGCAGGCTGATGTTCGACATTCGCGTTGCCTTTCAAGAAATCGCGCCAAGCACGAACGTAAACGTTCGCGCGGGCGGAATCAATCTGCAGTGCATGACCGGGACGACGAGACATGGGATAATCCGCGCATGAAAAACACGCCGCGCTTCGCTTCCCGCCTGCGCTGGACGGTGCTGTTCGCCGCGGTCGGCGCCGTGGGCCTCGGCCTGGGCGTCTGGCTCAACGCCCTTCAGCACCCCAGCGTCGGGCGCCTCCAGGCGCCCGGCGCCACGCTCTCGGCGACGGTATTGCCGCGCGGCAAGCCCCTCAAGCCGTTTCGGCTGGTGGACCAGAACGACCGCCCCTTCACCCTCGATGCCCTGAAGGGGCACTGGAGCTTCCTGTTTTTCGGGTACACGCACTGCCCGGACGTGTGCCCGAGCACCTTGCAGGTGCTGCACGGCGTCGACACCCGCCTGCGTCCCGCCGGGCAGACGCCGCAATTCGTCTTCATTTCCGTGGACCCGGATCGCGATACGCCGGCGCGGCTCGGCAAGTACGTGGCCTATTTCGACCCCGCCTTCGTCGGCGCCACCGGCACCGCAGACCAGATCGACGCCCTCACCAACCAGCTGGGCATCCTCTACGGCTTCGAGGACCCGGACCCCAAGACGGGCGACTATGCCGTGAGCCACAGCGCACAGATCCTGCTGGTTGACCCGAGCGGCGCGCTGCGCGCCGTGTTCTCGCCCCCCCAGGACGCCGCGGCGATCAGCGCCGACTTCCGCAAGATTCGCGATAGCTACAAGGGATAACAAGTCCATGCATGCACTGAGCCGTAGCCCGCTGGCGCGGGTAGCCTGGGCCTTGGCCCTGCTTTTGCCGCTGGCCGCCGCACAGGCCGCCGAACTCGACGTCAGCGATGCGTGGGTCCGCGAGGCCCCCCCGGGGGTCAGCGTTCTGGCCGCCTACATGCAGTTGCACAACGGCGGCGACCGACCGCGGCAGGTGGTGAAGGTCGCCAGCCCCGCCTTCGAACGGGTCGAGATGCACCGCAGCGAGATGAAGGACGGCATGGCGCGCATGCTCCCCGTGGACGCGCTCATCGTCGCGCCCGGCAAGACCCTCGCGCTGGCGCCCGGCGGCTATCACCTGATGCTGTTCCACCCGAAGCACCCGCTGCGCGCCGGCGACACGGTGCCGCTGGACCTGACGCTCGCCTCCGGCGACACCATCCCGGTCACGGCGCAGGTGCGCCGCGGCAGCGGCGGCATGTCGGGCATGCCCATGCAGCATATGCACTGAGTCATGCCGCGCCCGCCGCAGGACGCCGCCGAGTTGACCGCACGCAGCGCCAGCGCGGGCGATCGCCTGTTCGCCGCGCTGCAGTACCCGCTGCCGCACCACCTGCTGTCGCGGCTGATGCAGCGCGCAACGCGGCTGCGTTGGCGCTGGTTCAAGGACCTGGTCATCGCCCGCTTCATCGCGCACTTCGGCGTCGACCTGGCCGACGCCGTGGAGTCCGATCGGCATGCCTATCCGCACTTCAATGCCTTCTTCACGCGCGCCCTCGTCCCCGGGGCGCGCCCGCTCGCCCGGGCGCCGGAGGCGCTGGCCTCGCCCGTGGACGGGACCGTCAGCGAGCTGGGCCGCATCGAGCAGGGGCAACTGCTCCAGGCGAAGGGCCACCGCTTCAGCGTGGGTGCCCTGCTTGGCTCGGAGGCCGCCGCCGACGCCTTCGAGGGCGGCAGTTTCGTCACCCTGTATCTCTCGCCGCGCGACTATCACCGTATCCACATGCCACGTGCCGGTCGGCTGCAGTCGATGACCCACATCGGCGGGCGCCTGTTCAGCGTCAACCCGGCGACCACCCGCGCGGTGCCGGGCCTGTTCGCCCGCAACGAGCGCGTCGCCTGCCTGTTTCAGACCGACGCGGGGCCCATGGCCCTGGTGCTGGTCGGGGCCCTGTTCGTGGGCAGCATCGAAACGGTGTGGAGCGGCGTGGTCACACCGCCCACGCGCCGCGGTGTCCACCGCACGGCGTACGGCGAGGACGGCCCGCGGCTGGAGCGCGGCGCCGAGATGGGGCGCTTCAACATGGGCTCCACCGTGATCCTCCTGCAGGGGGCCGCGGTGCACTGGCAGGAGCGGCTTGCACCGGCGGTGGCGGTACGCATGGGTCAACTTCTCGGCAGATTGGGCGATACTACCTAGGAGGGGCGCCGCGCGGCGGCATGCCCCTGTACCCATTCACCACCCGTTTCGGGAGGTCGGCCATGCCAAAGTCCGAGCCGGACAAGGCCCAGGCACCCATCGCCTGCGAGGTCTGTCTGAAGGAGATCCCCCCGTCCGTCGACCAGAGCCTGGAAGGTCCGGACTACGTCTATCACTACTGCGGGCTCGAATGCTACGAGGAATGGCGGCGCCAGATGGAACGCGCCAAGGCGGGCGACGAGGAGCCGGGCGCCGGGCCCTAGCCGACGGTGCACCGACGGCGGCCGGGCTCAGGCGCGGCCCAGGTCGAAACTGAGCACGTCCGAAAGACGCGCGACCGCGCCCGCCCACATCAGCAGGCGGTCCACGCCGAGGGCAACGCCGGCGCAGGGCGGCAGGCCGGCGGCCAGCGCGGCCAGCAGGCGCTCATCGGGCGGGACCGCCGGCGCCCCCGCGGCCCGGCGCCGCTGCAGGTCGGCGGCAAAGCGCTCGCGCTGCTCTTGGGCGTCCCCCAGCTCGTGGAAACCGCTCGCCAGTTCCAACCCGTCGAGGTAGAGCTCGAAGCGTTCGGCCACCGGGGGCTCGTCGCGCCGGAGCCGGGCCAGCGCCGCCTGCGAGGCGGGATAGTCGTAAAGAAAGGTCGGCCCGTCCCGGCCGAGCCGGGGCTCGACCAGGTGGGTCAGCAGAAGGTCCAGCCAGCCGTCGCGGCCCTCCGGTGGCGCCGCGCCGAGCGTGATCCCATGGCGCGCGGCGACCCGCTGCAACGTCTCGAGGTCCGCGCTCAGGGGGTCAAGGCCGGCGTAGCGGCGAAAGGCCTCGGCATAGGGGAGCCGCTCGCCCGGCCCCAGAGCGCGCCGGCCGGCAAGCGCATGGCGCAGCAGCGCCTCCACCTCGTCCATCAGGGCGTGGTGGTCGTAACCAGGCCGATACCATTCCAGAAGGGTGAATTCGGGGTTGTGCCGCGCCCCGTACTCCCCCTGACGAAAGGCGTGCGCGAGCTGAAAGATGGGGCCGCTACCGGCCGCGAGCAGCCGTTTCATGGGGAACTCGGGCGAGGTCTGCAGGAACAGGCGCCGTGCCCCGCCGGGGCCGACATAGTCGGTGGTGAAACTCTCGATATTCGGATCGGTGCCGGCGGCCGTCGAGAGGATCGGCGTGTCCACTTCCAGCACCCCGCGCGCCTCGAAGAAGGCGCGGATGCGGGCGAGCAACGCCGCGCGCATCCGCAATGCCTCGAGCGGTGCCGACGGCGCCCAATCGTCCACGCCCCCGCCGGCCTCTCCGGCAGGCGCCGCGCGGCGGCTCACTCCTTGGCGCGGGCGACGTACTCGCCGCTGCGGGTGTCGACCTTGATCAACTCGCCGACGTCGATGAACAGCGGCACGCGCACCACCGCGCCGCCCTCCAGGGTAGCCGGCTTGCCGCCGCCGCCAGAGGTGTCGCCGCGCACGCCGGGATCGGTCTCTTCCACGCGCAGGATCACGTGGTTGGGCGGCGTGATACTGATCGGGTTGCCGTTCCAGAGCGTCACCGTGCAGGTGTCCTGCTCCTTGAGCCACTTGGCCGCGTCGCCGACCGCGCTGGCATCGGCACCGACCTGCTCGAAGCTCTCCGGATGCATGAAGTGCCAGTGCTCGCCGTCGGTGTACAGGTACTGCATCTCCGTCTCCATCACGTCCGCCGCCTCGAGCGACTCGCCCGACTTGAAGGTGCGCTCGACGACGCGTCCGGTGAGCAGGTTGCGGAGCTTGACGCGGACGAAGGCCTGGCCCTTGCCCGGCTTGACGAACTCGTTCTCGACGATGCTGCACGGATCGCCGTCCATCATCACCTTGAGCCCGCCCTTGAATTCGTTGGTGCTGTAACTGGCCATTGCTTCCCCGTTCTGCGACGATTTGCGCTTTGGTTGCGACACGGAAGATCCGCCTATGATAGCGCGAACCCCGGCCCCTGTGCATGCCGCCCGTTGGCAGCGCGCCCTGGCCGAGGCGATCCGCACGCCGGCGGAGTTGCTTGATCTGCTGGACCTGCCGCGCGAGCTGCTCGCGCGCACCGGCCCCGGCGCCCGCCAGTTCCCGCTTCGCGTACCGCGCGGCTACGCGGCGCGCATGGAGCGCGGCAATCCCCACGATCCCCTGCTGCGCCAGGTGCTGCCCCTGGACGAGGATCTGTCGGAGCACGACGGTTTCGGCCTCGACCCGCTGCAGGAGCGCGACGCCATGCCGGTGCCCGGGCTGCTGCACAAGTATCACGGACGGGTCCTGCTGGTGACGACCGGCGCCTGTGGCGTGCACTGCCGCTACTGCTTCCGGCGCCACTTCCCCTATGCGGATGCCAACCCGCGCCCCGGCGACTGGTCGGCGGCACTGGACTATATCGGCGCGCGCCCCGATATCGGGGAAGTGATCCTCAGCGGCGGCGACCCGCTCTCACTCGCCGACCCCATTCTTGCCGACCTCGTCAAGCGCCTCTCGGCCATCGAGCATGTGCGCCGCCTGCGCATCCATACGCGCCAGCCGGTGGTGCTGCCCGAACGCGTCGACGCGCCGCTGCTGCAGTGGCTGTCCGACTGCCCCCTGCAGCGGGTGATGGTGCTGCACTGCAACCACGCGCGGGAGCTCGACGGCCCGGTCCGGGAGGCCGCCGCGCGCCTGCAGGCCACCGGCACGACCCTGCTCAACCAGGCCGTACTGCTGCGCGGCGTGAACGATGATGTGGATGCCCTGGTGGGCCTCTCCGAGGGGCTGTTCGAGGCCGGCGTGCTCCCCTATTACCTGCACCTGCTGGATCGCGTCCGCGGCGCGGCTCACTTCGAGATCGCCGAGGCGCGCGCCCTGGCCCTGCTCAACGCCCTGGAGGCCCGGCTGCCCGGCTACCTCGTGCCGCGGCTGGTGCGCGAGCTTCCCGAGCGGCCGGCCAAGACGCGCGTGAGCGGCCCCACGCCCTGAAGCGCTGCACTGGACGCTGGATCGCCTTTGGTGCACCATCGGGAACGGGCGGCCCCGGCCCCGCCGGACACCGCCGGTGGAGCCAGACGGCGGGATGCGTCCGCAGCGGAGGAGGCCCGGCGAGCTTGCGTGAGAACGGCCTGAAGCGGAACCTGGCGGAGGCGCCCCCCCGCTTCGATCCCCGCGGCAAAGAACTACAGCACTGGCTTGCCGCGCTGCCGATGGCCAACGTCGGCGAAACCGCGCGGCGCCTGTATGCGGCACTGCGCGAAAGCAATGCCATGGAGCTGCCGCCGCGCACCCGATTGCAGCTGCTGGAAGCCTTGCACCCGGTGCTCGAGCACGTGCGCGAGGGCCTCTGCAAGCACTTTCTCGGCACGCCCTTCCCCCTGCCGCGAAAGGCGGAGCAGGTGGCGGCCTTGTCCCGCGAATTGGGTCTGCAGATGGCCGCGGGCTACCGCGTGGCGCTCGCGGGCACACCGCGGCGCCGCGTGTTCGCGGACCGCACGGGTGCGGCGCTGGCCGCCCACCGCGCCATCGCCCTGATGGGGCGCACCCTGCTCCCCTGCTACCAGACCTACGCCGCGGCGCCGACCGCGTTCTGGCGCATCCTCCACAGCCTGTTCGAGGACACCGAAGCACGGGGCATCGCGGCCCGAGCCGTGGACGGGGGCGAACACGGTCCCAGCCGCATCGTGGACGAGTACAAACGGGTGCTGCTGTTCGCGCTGGCCGGACCGCATCGCCTGCGGCAGGACGAGATGGCCAGCCTCTACAGCCAACTCGGCGACTGGGCCGCGCACACGCAGCTGCAGCAGGCCCCCGGCCCCGCGGCCGCAAGCGAATGCCGGTTCGTGGTCTCCGCCGGGGAGGACGCCCCGCCGCGCCACTGGAGCCGCGGGAGCGAGCGCGGCGCGCCCGCAGGCGGGCGCATGCTCGACACCGGCGCGCTTCGTGCAGAGCTGCGACGCCTGCTGGCCGCACAGACCGGCCCGCTGGTGGAGTGCACCTCCGGGCGACGGCTCACCCGCGACCTGCTCGGGCGCGTGCGGGTGTCCTGGGGCGCTCCCCCGCGCCGCGGGTTTCCGCGCACCCGGCGCGACGAGGCGGTGGACGTGGTGCTCGGGCTGCGCGCGGCGCACCACGTCCTGCTCGCAGACACCGGCGGGCCGGCGGCGGACGTGGCCTTCGGGGACAGCCCGGCGCGCTACCACAGCGCGACGGTGAAGAGCATCAACGACGCCGGGCCGGACGTGTGGGACGTGCATTTCACGAGGCCGCAGGACGCGGCCTCGGCCCCCCCGGGCACCAGCGAGCCGCCGGCACCTCGCACGCACCAGTGGCGCACGCTCAACGTGAGCCCCGGCGGCTGGGCCCTTCGCCTGCAGAGCGACGGCGTACGCGTTCAGGTCGGCGAGCTCGTCGGCATGCGGCTGACCGAACCCGCCGCGCCGCGGGGCTGGAGCGCCGGCGTGGTGCGATGGATCCGCCGGCGCGACGGCTCCTGTGTCGAGCTCGGCGTGGAGTTGATCGAGCGCGAGCCGGTTGCGCTGGCAGTGCGGCTGCAGCGGCGCGGCGGCGCCCGGGAGCCGGGGTTGCAGCGAGCCCTGCTCCTGCCGGGGGAGACGCAGGCGGCCGAGGCCAGCCTGGTCGTGCCGGCCCTTCTCGCCCAGGAGGGGGACGCGGTCGAGGCCATTGGTCCGGGGCGCGGTTTCGCCGCCCGGCTCGGTCCCGCCCTCGAGCACAGCGGGGGCTTCAGCCGCTACCGCTTCGTTGCACTGACCACGGCAACCGACGACAGCGCCTTCGGCGAGCTGTGGAGCGAATTGTAGAGCGCGGCGCACCGTGGACGGCTCAAGGCCTGGACCCGGGCCGCCGATACGTTGTAGTGTCGAGCGGTTTGCGTGCTTGGCGGCATCCCGGTACGCACGCGAGTGGCAACCGCCCAAACAATGGCCCAGAGGACAGGTGTGAGTAAGGACAATCTGCTGCGGCTGCTGGTGATCTTCGAGGTCCAGGACGAAGCGCAGCGGCTGGTGAATGCGCTGCGCAACGCCGGCTACATCGTGCGCGACATCCCGGCCGAGGACGCCGAGGATGCGCGCGCGGCCATGGACGAGCACCCCCTTGACCTGATTCTCACGCGGCCCCGGGGACAGGGCTTCGCGGCGGGCGACATTTTGAAGATGCTCGCCGAGTCCGGCCGCGACATTCCGCTGCTCCTCATCACGGATGCGGGCGATGCGCAAGCCCCGCTCGAACTGCTGCAGGCCGGCGCCCGAGACGCCGTGCCGCTGGATCAGCCGCAGCGGCTGCGGCACGTGGTCGGCCGCGAGCTCGGCGATCTGCATGAGCGGCGCAGCCATCGGCAGTGCGAGGCCATGCTCTACGAGACCGAGAAGCGCGCCCGAGCGCTGGTCGAGAACTCGCGCGACGCCATTGCCTACGTGCACGACGGCATGCACATCTATGCCAACAATGCCTACGGCAGGATGTTCGGTTTCGAGGATGCCGAGGAGATCCAGGGCGCCCCCATCATGGACATGGTCAGCCCCGAGGATCATGCCAAGTTCAAGGAGTTCCTGCGCAACTACACGAAGGGCGACATCGCGGACAACAGTCTCGATGTGCGCGGGCAGAGCACCGAGGGGCGCCACTTCGACATCACCATGGAGCTCTCCCCCGCCAGCATGGAGGGCGAGGCCTGCACCCAGATCGTGATCCGCGACCAGTCGCTCAATCGCGAGTTGGAGAAAAAGCTCAACGTCCTCAGCAAGCAGGACCTGCTCACCGGCCTGTACAACCGCAGCTATTTCCTCGAACAGCTCGACAAGCTCACCCACAAGGCCGTATCCGGCGCCGCCCGGGGCGCCCTGCTGTTCATCAGCCTGGACAATTTCAAGGAAGCCAAGGAGCAGGTGGGCATCTCGGGCAGCGACCTCTATCTGGCCGACGTGGCCGGGCTGCTGTCGAAGAAGCTGAACGATCAAGGCGTGCTCGCGCGCTTCGACGGGCCCGTCTTCACCCTCCTGCTGCCGGGCCTGGATGCGGGCGAAGCCGAGCGGCTTGCCGAAGGCGTGTGCAAGCTGGTGAGCGAGCATATCTCCGAGGTCGAAGGCACCTCGATCACGGGCACCGTGAGTGTGGGCATCAGCGCCATCAATGAAACCACGTCGAGCAGCCAGGACAGTCTCGGACGGGCCGAAACCGCCGCCGAGCTCGCCCGCAGCGCCGGCGGCAACCGCGCCCATGTGCACAATCCAGCGGTCGCGGAACTGGCCGAGCGCGAGCAGGTCGTGCAGTGGGCCGACCGGATCAAGGAGGCCTTGCGGCAGAACCGGTTCCGGCTCCTGTACCAGCCGATCGTGAGTCTGCACGGGGAGGCCGGGGAGCACTACGAGGTCCTGGTGCGCATGCTCGACGAGAGCGGCGCGGACATCGGGCCGGCCGAGTTTCTCCCGGCCGCCGAACAGATGGGACTGATGCACTATATCGATCGCTGGGTGATCTCCCGGGCCTTCAAGATGCTCGCCGACCGCCGTGAGGCGGGCACCACCGGCACCCGCCTGTTCATCAAGCTCGGCGGCGCCTCGCTGACTGACGAGAACCTGCTGCCCTGGGTGGTGGAGCGGATCAAGGCGCTGCGCCTGGATGCCGACAAGCTGGTGTTCGAGCTCAACGAGCAGAGCGCGCTCAACCACCTGAACCAGGCGAAGAAGCTGGTCAAATCCCTGCGCGAGCTCAACTGCCGAATCGCCCTGGGCGGCTTCGGCACCGAGCCCAATACCTTCAATGCCCTCAAGCACCTGGACGTGAATTACCTGAAGATCCACGGCTCGCTCATTACCCATCTGGCGCAGAACGTGGAGCACCAGGAGCGCGTGAAGGCCATCACCGAGCATGCGCGCGAACTGGGCAAGCAGACCATCGCGACCTTCGTGGAGGACGCGAACAGCCTGGCCCTGCTCTGGCAGTGCGCCGTAGACTTCATCCAGGGGCATTTCCTCCAGGAGCCGGAGGAGACCCTCAGCTACGATTTCAACTCCCTCGGCTGAGCCCCGCGCCGCCGGCCGATACGCCGGGTCCGGTCGGCCGGCCTCGGACCTGCTCTCAGCCTGCGCCGCTCGACCGCCGCATTCGTCCGCTCATCGACCCTCGTCCATGCGCCCCCGCCGCTCGAGGAGAGTCCTCGATCCGCGGCCGCCGGTGCGTGTGGCAAGCGCGCCTGCACGGGTGCGGGCCGCCGGCCCTTGCGGGGCCAGCGCGTGTGCTGGATGGAGGGGAGCCGCGCCCCCGGACGGTCGGTGCCTGAGCGGTCACTGTTCGCGGGCGTTGGGGACGCCCATCGTTGATAAACCCGCTGCGTTTCAATATAGTTGGCCGCTTCGTTTGTGAATCTTAACGTTTTCTTAATCGGCCGCCCGAGGCATTTGGCATGGCACGAGTTCTTTCGACCGGCCCCCAGTGCAACCTGCTCCTTCGCAAGCTGCTGCCCTTCCTGCGCTGGCTGCCTCTGGTCGAACGGGACACCCTGCGCGCCGACCTGCTGGCCGGGTTGACCGGCGCCATCATCGTCCTGCCGCAGGGCGTGGCCTTCGCCACGATCGCCGGCATGCCCCCCGAGTACGGCCTCTACGCGGCGATGGTCCCGGCACTGATTGCCGCACTGTTCGGCTCGTCCTGGCACCTCGTGTCAGGGCCGACCACCGCCGCGTCCATCGTGTTGTTCGCGTCGCTGAGCAGCTTCGCGGAGCCCGGCTCGGCGGAGTACGTGCAGCTCGCCCTCACCCTCACGCTGATGGTCGGCGCAATCGAGCTGCTGATGGGACTGGCGCGGCTGGGCACGCTGGTGAACTTCATCTCGCACTCGGTGGTCATCGGCTTCACTGCCGGTGCAGCGATCCTCATCGCCACCAAGCAGATCAAGAACTTCTTCGGCGTGGAGATCCCCCGGGGCCTGCACTTCCACGAGGTGTTCATGGCGCTGTTCGATCAGATCGAGCGGATCAATCCCTACATCACGGCGGTGGCGCTGATCACGCTCGTGTCCGGCTTTCTGGTCCGGCGCCTCGTGCCACGGGTGCCCTACATGATTGTGGCCATGCTCGCCGGAACGGCGGCGGCATTGGCCCTGGACGCGGTGTTCGGGCCGGCGGCGACGGCCATTTCCACCGTGGGCGCCCTGCCCTCCTCTCTGCCGCCGCTCTCCGCACCGGAGCTCAGCATCCAGGCCATCAAGGACCTGGCGCCGGTCGCCGTGGCCGCCACCCTGCTCGCGCTTACCGAGGCGGTCTCCATCGCCCGCTCGCTGGCGGCCCGCTCCGGTCAGCGCATCGACGGCAACCAGGAGTTCATCGGCCAGGGTCTGTCGAACATCGTGGGCAGCTTCTTTTCCTCCTACGTGGCCACCGGCTCGTTCAACCGCAGCGGCGTGAATTACGAAGCGGGCGCCCGCACCCCGCTGGCCGCCGCCTTCGCCGGCCTGCTGCTCATGGCCCTGATGCTGGTGGTGGCACCCTATGCGGCCTACCTGCCCAACGCCGCCATGGCGGGGATCCTGTTCCTGGTCGCCTATGGCCTGATCGATTTTCACCATATCCGGCAGATCATCCGCGCCAGCCGCTCGGAAACGGCCATCATGGCCACCACCTTCTTCGCCACCCTGTTCCTGGAGCTCGAATTCGCCATTATCCTGGGCGTAGTGCTCTCGCTGGTGGTCTATCTCAGCCGCACCTCGCGCCCGCGGATCGTCAGCCGGGTGCCCGATCCGCAGCGCGACAAGCGCGCCTTCGTCACCAATACCGGACACCGGCTGCCCGAGTGCCCGCAGCTGAAGTTCCTGCGCATCGACGGCTCGCTGTTCTTCGGCGCCGTGAACCACGTGGAGGAGCAACTGCAGGCGATCGACTCCCGCTACGCCGACCAACGCCACCTGATGCTGGTGGCGAGCGGTATCAACTTCGTCGACGTGGCCGGGGCCGAGATGCTCGCCAAGGAGGCCAGGCGCCGGCGCGGTCTGGGTGGCGGGCTGTATCTCTATGACGTCAAGAAACCGGTGGCCGACTTCCTGCGCCAGGGTGGCTATATGGAGGAGATCGGCGAGGAGAACGTCTTCGCGTCCAAGACCGACGCCATCCGCGGCATCGTCGCTCGGCTCAATCACCCGCTCTGCGGTGCCTGCGACAAACGCATTTTCCGTGAATGCGCCGCGCTGCCCGCACCGCCCGCATCACCCGCATCACCCGCATCACCCGCGGGAAGCCGCAGCCCGGCCGTGCCGAGCGTGCCCGGAGCCGCCGGAAACGTGAACCAGTTCACACTTTCCTGAGATGCGCGCGCCCCTCGCGCCCGGGGCGCGATGGGCCATGGACAGCGCCGGGGTATACTGGGCGTTCTGGCCCTGCCGCCGGCTCGGCGGCCGGATCCCTGCTCGGCAGACGGTCTCTAATGGATAACGCACGGCGCGGACAACGCCTTCTTCGGCAGTTGGCGATCATCGGCATCCGGGGCAATCGCGGCCTGCATCGCCTGCTGCGCCGGATGACCCCCTCGCACGTGCCGATCGCCTACAAGTTCGCGCTGGCCATCACCCTCCTGCTGGCGGCCGGTATGGGGCTGCTGGGCATCCTCATCATCTCCAACCAGACGCAGCTCCTGCGCGGGCAGATGAACGCCTTCGGCGAGACGGTGGTCCGGCAACTCGCCGAGGCGGCGCAGGAGCCGATCCTTGCCGACGATACGCTCGGCCTGCGCGTGCTGATCACCACCTTGGCACGCAACGAGAACATCCTCGGCGCCGTCGTGTTCTCGGAAGGGGGCAAGCCCCTGGCGAGCGCCGGCGCCGTGCCCGGCACCGGCCTGCTCGACCTGTACCGCCGCTCCGAGCAGCTCAACGACAGCACCTACACGGCCGACAGTGAATGGCAACGCCCTTCCGCCGCTGGCGGTCCGCTGGCGGTGGTGTCGTTCATCGCCCCTATCCGCTTCAAGGACGTCATCGCCGGGCACGCCGTGGTCACCTTTCCGCGTACCGCCATGGTCCGCGCGCAGCACGACGCCATCCGCGCCATCGGCGCCGCCACTGCCTTGATGATCGTGCTGGCCACGATCATGGCGGTGCTCATGGGCCGCAAGCTCTCGCGCCCGATCCACGAATTGATGGACGCGAGTGCCGCCATTCACAAGGGCGAGGCGGTGCAGTTCCGCGATCGGCGCAACGACGAGCTCGGCCATTTGATGTCGGCCCTGAACGAGGTGGGCCAGGGCCTGCTGGAGAAATCGCAGGTGGAAGCCGCCTTCTCGCGTTTCGTGTCGACCAGCGTCGCCAAACAAATCCTGGGCAACCTGGAGGAGATCCGCCTGGGCGGACACCATGCGCGCGGCACCGTGCTGTTTGCCGACATCGTCGGGTTCACCAGCATGTCGGAGAAGCTGCCTCCCGAAGAGGTGGCGCAGCTGCTCAATGAATACTTCTCCTACATCTCGGTGGCCAGCAAGCTCTACCGCGGCAACATCGACAAGTTCATGGGCGACTGCGCAATGCTGGTCTTCGGCATCCCCGAGGAAGACCCCGAGCACGCCTTCCATGGCATCGCCTGTGCCGTGCTGATCCAGCGCCTGGTGGCCCGGCTCAACGCCATCCGCGTGCGCCAGGGGAAATTCCCCGTGCATTTCCGCATCGGGGTCAACAGCGGGGAGATGCTCGCCGGCAACCTCGGCGCGCAGGAGCGCATGCAGTACACAGTGGTGGGCGACACCGTCAACCTGGCCTCGCGCCTGTACGCAGCCGCCGACAGCGGCCAGATCATCATCACCGAGGAGCTCTACAAGCACCCGGAAGTGGAATGGCGCGTGCTGGCGCGCCGGCATCGGTCGATCCGCCTGCGCGGCAAGCGCAAACCCGTAGACACCTACGTGGTGAAGGACGTAGCGGCCACCTACCGCGCGGACATGGACGCGCAGATCGAGGTCATTTTGGCGGAGCGGGTGGTGGCGTGAGACGCGGCTGGCGGCTGGCCCTGGTCGCGGTGCTGCTGGGCACCGGCGGCTGCGCGCACTACTACGCACGCCAACCTGACCTTGCCCGCACCGTGGACGACTGGATCGCCGCGCAGGAATACCAACGCGCGATCGACACCCTGCGCCTGGTGGAGCCCGATCATCCCGACTACGCCGCCCTGATGGCCAAACGCCGTGCCCTGCGCAGCCTGCTCAAGGGCTACGAGCAAGGCATTGCCGCCCAGGCCGAGGCACTCGCGCAGCAAGGGCTGCTGGCGGAGGCGCTGGGGGTGTATGAACGTGGCCTCGACATCCTGCCCCATAGCGAGGCGCTGAAGAAGGGGCGCGCCGATCTGCTGGCCCGGCGCGGCCGGCGCCTCGCGACCCTGCGCAGGCGCCTGCTCCTCGCCGAGGGCGGCTCGCTCGTGCATGCCGAGCCCATCCAGGAGGAGATCGTCCGCATCGACCCGGGGGATACGTCGGCGCGCAAAAAGCTCACCGCCTATCAGGAGAAGGCCCGGGCGACGGCCAAGATCCTGCTCTACGAGGGCGAGCAGGCCCTCTCCCGCGGTGACTACGAGACGGCGTCCCGGTACCTGGCCACCGCGCAGAAGCTGCATGGCAGCCCGGCCACCGAGACGGCCCTGCAGCGCCTGCAGCACGCCAAGGAGCAGGCGCAGCGCCGCGCGGCCAGGCAGGAGCAGCGCAAGGAAGAGGCACGCCGGGCGCGCGCGGAAGAAGCCCGCGAGCGTACCGCCGAGGTGCGCGCCCACGCCTTGGCCGATGCCTACCACGCGGCGATGCGCAAGGACGATCTGCTCGGGCGCCCGCCGCCAGCTCATCGCTCTCAGCGAGCTGCGTCCGCAGGCGCCCGAGACGCAGCAATTGCGTCAGGAGCTGCTGGCGCGTGTGCACGCCCGCGTCCAGGCGGGCACCGAGCGCGGACGAGTGCTCTACAGCCAGGGCAAGATCAAGGAAGCACTCGCGGTATGGACCGAACTGCGCCCCCTCGTACCCGGCGACAAGGCCCTGCGTGCCCACATTCAGCGTGCGCAGCGGGTGCTCAACAAGCTCGACCAGCTCAGCCGCGAAAGCGGCATCGTTCCGCCCGGCGAACCCGTGCCGAAGCCCTGAGGGGCCCGGCGTGGCGGCGCCCTTGCCGCCTAAGCGCGCTCGCCCGCCTCGATGCGCTGCACCGAGCGAAAACCACGTGGCAGTTTGCTGCCGCGCTTGCCGCGCTCGGAGAGATAGTGCGCGAGATCGGCGGGCTTGAGGGTCAGGTGACGCTTGCCTGAATACAGGGTCAGCGGCTGCCCATGGGCCACCACGGCGAGCGCCGTGACGACCTCCTCGCGGCTGGCTGCACGCGCCGCCGGGATGGCGATGATCTTGTTGCCCTTGCCCTTGCCCATTTCGGGCAACTCGGCCACCGGGTGCAGGAGCAGGTTGCCCTCGCTGGTCACCGCAGCCACCAGGTCCTGCGCGGGGTCGCCCACTGCGGCCGGGGGCAGGACCTGCGCGCCGCGCGCCACCTTCAGGGCCGCCTTGCCCGTCTTGTTCTTGGTGAACAGCTCCTCCAGCGGCGCGACGAAGCCGTAGCCCGCATCGCTGGCGAGCAGGTAGCGCTGCTTGCCCTCGCCGGCCATGACACCGCGGAAGGTTGCCCCGGCCGGCGGGTTCAGGCGCCCGGTGAGCGGCTCGCCCTGGCCGCGTGCCGAGGGCAGGGTGTGCGCCGGGATGCTGTACACGCGCCCGGTCGAGTCGATGAACATCGCCGGCTGGTTGCTGCGTGCGGGCACGTGGTGCAGGTAGCTGTCCCCGGATTTGTAGTTGAGTGCGCCCGGGTCGACATCGTGGCCCTTGGCGGCGCGTGCCCAGCCTTTCTCGGACAGCACCACGGTGACCGGCTCGGCACTGATCAGCGCGGTCTCGTCCAGGGCCTGGGCGGCGGCGCGCTCCACAATCGGAGAGCGGCGCATCGTCGCCGTATTCCCTGGCGACTTCCTCGAGTTCCTTGCGCACCAGGGTCTTCAGGCGGCGGCTCGAGCCGAGGGTCTTCTCGATCGCGTCGCGCTCCTGCGCCAAGGCCTCCTGCTCGCCCCGGATCTTCATTTCCTCGAGCCGGGCAAGGTGGCGCAGCTTGAGCTCCAGAATGGCTTCCGCCTGCGCATCCGAGAGGCCGAAGCGCTCCATCAGCACCGGCTTGGGCCGCTCCTCCTCGCGAATGATGGCGATCACCTCATCGATGTTGAGGTAGGCCACCAACAAGCCGTCCAGGAGATGCAGGCGTCGCTGCACCTTGTCCAAGCGGTATTCGAGCCGCCGCCGTACCGTCGCGGTGCGGAACTCGAGCCACTCGCCGAGGAGCTCGCGCAGGTTCTTTACCCGCGGGCGCCCGTCCAGCCCGATGACGTTCAGATTGACCCGGTAGCTGCGCTCCAGGTCGGTGGTCGCGAACAGGTGGTCCATCAGCTCCGCGGCATCGACGCGGTTGGAACGCGGGACAATCACCAGGCGCGTGGGGTTCTCATGGTCGGATTCGTCGCGCAGGTCCGCCACCATGGGCAGCTTGCGGGCGTTCATCTGCGCGGCGATCTGCTCGAGCACGCGCGCCGGGGAGGTCTGGAAGGGCAAGGCCGAGACGACGATCTCCCCCTCCTCCAGCTCGTAGCGGGCGCGCTGACGAATGCCGCCGCTGCCGGTCTCATACAGGCGCAGCAGATCCTCGCGCGGCGTGATCACCTCCGCCTCGGTGGGGTAGTCGGGGCCCTTCACGTGCTCGCAGAGCTGCGCCACGCTCGCCCCGGGTTCCTCCAGCAGGCGCACGCAGGCGGCCACCACCTCGCACAGGTTGTGCGGCGGGATATCCGTGGCCATGCCCACGGCGATGCCGGTGGTGCCGTTGAGCAGCACGTGCGGCACCCGTGAAGGCAGCACGGCCGGCTCATCGAGCGTGCCATCGAAATTGGGCACCCAGTCCACCGTTCCCTGCCCCAACTCCGAGAGCAGCAGCTCGGAAAAGCGCGACAGACGGGCCTCGGTGTAGCGCATGGCCGCGAAGGACTTCGGATCGTCCGGCGCCCCCCAGTTGCCCTGCCCCTCAATCAGCGGATAGCGGTAGGAGAACGGCTGCGCCATGAGGACCATGGCCTCGTAGCAGGCCGAGTCGCCATGGGGGTGGAACTTGCCGAGCACGTCGCCCACGGTGCGGGCGGACTTCTTGAACTTCGCCGCCGCGCTCAGCCCCAGTTCGGACATCGCGTAGATGATGCGCCGCTGCACCGGCTTGAGCCCATCGCCGACGTTCGGCAGTGCCCGATCGAGAATGACGTACATGGAATAGTCCAGGTAGGCCTTCTCGGTGAACTGCCGGAGCGGCATGCGCTCGATGTCATCGAAGGAAGTCGTCGTCGTATCGACCATTGGAGGGAGTAAGTCCAGGTTGTATCGCTGCTCGAAGGGGCGCTGTCTAGATCTCGACTTCGGCGAGGTCGCCCTTCTCCTCGAGCCACTTGCGGCGATCGCCGGAGCGCTTCTTGGCAAGCAGCATGTCCATCAGTTGCTGGGTGCCGTCGCCCGGCGCGATGGTGAGGCGCACCAGCCGTCGGGTGTCGGGGTCCATGGTCGTCTCGCGCAGCGCCATGGGGTTCATCTCGCCCAGGCCCTTGAACCGCGTGACCATGACCTTGCCCTTCTTCTTTTCCGCGGCAATCCGGTCGAGCACGCCCTGGCGCTCTGCCTCGTCGAGGGCGTAATAGACCTCCTTGCCGACGTCGACACGATACAGCGGCGGCATCGCCACGTAGACGCGGCCGGCCGCCACCAGCGGCCAGAAATGGCGCAGGAACAGCGCCGAGAGCAGGGTCGCGATGTGCAGGCCGTCGGAGTCGGCATCGGCAAGGATGATGACCTTGCCGTAGCGCATGCCCGAGGTCTGGTCCGAGCCCGGATCCACACCGATGGCCACGGCAATGTCATGCACCTCCTGGGAGCCCAGGACCTCGGCGGGGTCGACTTCCCAGGTGTTGAGGATCTTGCCGCGCAGCGGCATCACGGCCTGGAACTCGCGGTTGCGCGCCTGCTTGGCCGAGCCGCCGGCGGAGTCGCCCTCGACCAGGAACAGTTCGGTGCGCTCGGAGTCCTGGGCCGTGCAGTCGGAGAGCTTACCGGGCAGGGCCGGCCCCTGCGTGACCTTCTTGCGCACCACCTTGCGCCCGGCGCGCTGGCGGCTCTGCGCGGTGCGGATCACCAGATCGGCAATGCGCTCGCCGGCCTCGTGATGCTGGTTGAGCCAGAGGCTGAACGCGTCCTTGATCACGCCCGAGACGAACGAGGCCGATTCGCGCGAGGACAGCCGCTCCTTGGTCTGTCCGGAGAACTGCGGGTCGGCGAGCTTCACCGAAAGGATGTAGCTGACGCGGTCCCACACGTCCTCGGGGGCGATGCGCACCCCACGCGGGGCGAGGTTGCGGAACTCGCAGAACTCGCGGATGGCCTCGGTGAGTCCGGTGCGCAGGCCGTTGACGTGCGTGCCGCCCTGGGCGGTGGGGATCAGGTTGACGTAGCTCTCGGCGATGCTGCGCTCACCCTCGGACACCCAGGCCACAGCCCAGTCGACGGCCTCCTGGTTGCCCTCCAGCTTGCCCATGAACGGGTCTTCGGGGAGCAGTTCCTCGCCGGTGAGCGCATCCAGCAGGTAGTCCCGCAGCCCGTCGGCATAGCACCACTCGTCGGTCTCCCCGCTCGCCTCGTCGGTCAGGCTCACGCTCAGTCCGGGGCACAGCACCGCCTTGGCGCGCAGCAGGTGCTGCAGGCGCGGGAGCGAGAACTTCGCCGAGTCAAAGAAGCTCGGGTCAGGCCAAAAGCGCAGCGTGGTGCCGGTGTTGCGCTTGCCGACCGTGCCGATCGCCTCGAGGTCCGAGATCTTGGCGCCGTTGGCGAAGACCATGTTGTACTCCTGGCCGTCGCGGCGGATCCATACCTCCAGGTGTTTGGAGAGCGCATTGACCACGGAGACGCCGACCCCGTGCAGCCCGCCGGAGAAGCGGTAGTTCTTTTGGGAGAACTTGCCGCCGGCGTGCAGGCGGGTGAGGATCACTTCGACGCCGGGCACGCCCTCCTCGGGGTGCAGGTCCACCGGCATGCCGCGTCCGTCATCGGTGACCTGCAGCGATCCGTCCTTGAACAACACCACGTCCACGCGCCGGGCATGGCCGGCGATGGCCTCATCGACGCCATTGTCGATGACCTCCTGAGCGAGATGGTTCGGGCGCTCGGTCTGGGTGTACATCCCGGGCCGCTTGCGGACCGGCTCCAGGCCCGTCAAGACCTCGATGGACCCTGCGGTATAGGTGTCGCTCGCCATAGCTCCAGAATCGCAGTTCAGAGGGATAATGCTTGAGCGCGGGCGCCCGGCCGATGCCGGGCGCCCGCGCTCAAGGGCGAATCATAACGGAATTCGATCGCCGAAACGAAACGGGCATCACAGCGCCCGGCCCGCCGCCTCAGACGCGGAACTGACCGACCTGCCCCTGCAGTTCGGCGGCCAGACGCGCAAGGTCGGCGCCCGCCGCAGACAGGTGCTCGGTGCCGCCGGCGGTCTGATCCGCCACCTGGGTGATGGTGCTCACGTTGCGGTTGATTTCCTCGGCCACCTCGCCCTGCTGGCGCGCGGCATCGGCGATGTGCGTGTTCATCGTGGTGATCTCGCTCACCGCGCCGGCGATGCTCTCCAGTGAGCCGCCTGCCCGACCGGCCCGCTCCACCGTGGCCCGCGCCTGGGTACGGCCGCTCTCCATCGCCTGCACCGCATCGCGGGCGCCGCCCTGCAGGCGTTCGATCATGGCGTGGATCTCCTCGGTGGACTGCTGGGTCCGCGAAGCCAGGGTGCGCACCTCATCGGCCACGACGGCAAAGCCGCGCCCCTGTTCGCCGGCCCGGGCCGCCTCGATGGCGGCGTTGAGGGCCAGCAGATTGGTCTGCTCCGCGATGCCGCGGATGACGTCGAGCACGGTGCCGATCTCCTCGCTGCCGGCCTCCAGCCGCTGGATCACCCCAGCCGCATTCTCCACCTCGTCGGCGAGGCGCTGGATGGACTCTACCGTTTCGGCGACTACACTCCGGCCCTGCCCCGCCTCTTGGTCGGCCAGCCGCGCCGCCTCCGCGGCTGAACCCGCATGGCGGGCCACCTCCTGGACGGTCGCAGTCATCTCGCTCATGGCGGTGGCCACCGAGTCGGTCTCTGCCTTTTGGCGCTGCACGCCCTCGCCCGTCTCGTTGGTGACGACCGACATCTCTTCGGCGGCGGAGGCGAGCTGCGCGGTGGATCCGGCCACCTGCGTGATCACCCCCTGGATCTTCTCGATGAAGCTGTTGAAGGCACGGGCCAGTTGCCCGACCTCGTCCTGCCCCTTCGCCTCGAGCCGCCGGGTCAGGTCCCCCTCGCCTTCAGCGATGTCGCGCATGGCCAGCACCGCCGCATTGAGTGGCCGCGTGATCATGCGGCTGGTCAGCCAGGCGCCGGCCAACCCGAGCAGCAGCCCGGCCACGAGCAGGACAGCAACCAGTTGCCGGGTGGCGCTGACCTGACTGAGCAGCCTCGCGCTGGTGCTCACGGTGCGTTGCCGCTGCTGCTCGACGAGGGTGTTGAGGCGGCCTTTGACGTCATCGAGCAAGGGGCCGATGGCCGAGCGGATCAGATAGGCATCGGTGCGC
Organism: uncultured Gammaproteobacteria bacterium; assembly: GCA_963779865.1. Lineage (GTDB taxonomy): Bacteria > Pseudomonadota > Gammaproteobacteria > CAVZZX01 > CAVZZX01 > CAVZZX01. The sequence continues at coordinate 1,113,332 of CAVZZX010000003.1, forward strand.
CACTTGTCACCGCCGTGGATCTCCTTGAGCTTGGCGAAGTTGGCGACGAACTGCTTGTGGATCTTGGCGATCTGATCGAGCGCATCGGCCTGCTCGAAGTTCAGCGCGTCCCCGTAGTCCCGCACCGTCTGCAGCTTCTTGGCGGTGGCATCCAGGTAGAGCTCGGCCTCCTGCAGGGCACCCTTGCCGCGGAACGCCAGATACGCCCGCACGCCGTTCATCACGTTGGCCCACGCGTAGCGCAGGTCGTCCATGTCGCGCAGCAGGGCCTTGCGGGCAGGCGTGGCGGGCTCGGAGTCCTCGGCCATGATCATCTGGCTCATGAGCTGCAGCATCTGCTGGGAGAGCGGGTTGATCGACCGCCCGGCGAAGGCGATGCCGGGGAAGTTGGCCGCGGTGTCGTCGGGCAGCGCGAGCATACGTTCGCGGAAGGTTTCAAACTCGGCGATCTGCTTCGCGATCGCCGCCACCGCCCGCCCAACCTCGGGATCGCTCTTCACGAGCGGCTGCTCCTTGAGCTCGGAGAGCTTGCGATCGACGTTCTTCAGGTTATCCAGATAGGCCTGCTTGTGGCGCTGCTCATGGCTGAGCAGATAGAAGCCAAGCGAGGAACTGGCGCGGTCCAGATCGTCCGCCAGCTCCATCGAGGCCAGCACCATGGGCTGGCTGACCTGCACCACCGCCTGCACGCGCTGGCGGCTGCTGGACAGGCTCTGCAGGGCGGTGAGCGCGACGACGGCGAGGACGGCAATCATGAGGCCGAACCCCAGCCAGAGCTTGTGGCGGATCTTCAAACGGGCGAGTAGCTGTTGCATGGGCCGCACCTGTTGAGAGCGTCGGGAGAGCTTACAACTGGTAGCGGCCGCAGCAGCGGGCACTTGAGGGCGCGCCTGCGCGCGGGCGCGCGCAGGCGCGCCCTCAGGGGAGGCGGATCCCCAGGCGGCGGGCGACCTCCTCGTAGGCCTCCACCACGCCCCCGAGCCCCTGGCGGAAGCGGTCCTTGTCGAGCTTCTCGCGCGTGGCGGCATCCCACAGCCGACAGCCGTCGGGGGTGAACTCATCGCCCAGCACCACCTCGCCGTCGAGCCGGCCGAACTCGAGCTTGTAGTCGACCAGCAGCAGACCGGCGTCCAGGAACAGCGTCTTGAGCACCTCGTTCACCCGGAAGGTGAGCGCCTTCATGCGCTCCACCTCCGCCTCGCTGGCCCAGCCGAAGCTGCGAATATGGCTCTCGTTGATCATGGGGTCGTGCAGGCGGTCGTTCTTCAGAAAGAACTCGAACGTGGGCGGCTCCAGCGCCAGCCCCTCCTCCACGCCCAGGCGCCGGCAGAGACTGCCGGCGGCAAGATTGCGCACCACGCACTCGACCGGAATCATGTCCAGGCGGCGCACCAGCGCTTCGTCGTCCGAGAGCAGGCGCACGAAGTGGGTCGGCACCCCGGCCGCCTCCAGCCGCTGCATGATGAAGGCGTTGAACTGATTGTTGACCATACCCTTGCGCGCCAGCTGCGCCACCTTTTCACCGTCGAAGGCGGACGTGTCGTCGCGAAAATGCAGAACCAGCTGGCCGGGCTCGCCGGTCGTGTAGACCGACTTGGCCTTGCCGGCGTAGAGCTGCTCGCCCTTATGCATGGGAACTCTCCTCCACTTGGAAATGGACGCTCAGTCGAGCTGTCGCCAGTCGAGCCCGCCGTCCTGATCGGCCACTGCAATCCACTCGGCACTGCAGTCCAGCGCCTGGGCAAGCGCCGAACGCGCATGCACCGGGGTGTTGTGCGCCTCGCTCAGGTGCGCGGCGACCAGGTGGCGAAGCCGCGAGGTGTCGATCCGCTCCAGGATCTGCGCCGCCTGGCGGTTGCTCAGGTGCCCGTAGCGCCCGCCGACCCGCCGTTTCAGCCCGGCCGGGTAGGCGCCTTCGGCGAGCCGGGTTTCGTCATGGTTGCACTCCAGCAGCAAGCCCTCGCAACGCGCCAGCTGGCGCTCGATGTGCGGGGTGCTGCAGCCGGTGTCGGTCAACAGCCCGAGGCGCACCGCCCCGTTGCCGAACACGAACTGGCTCGGTTCGCGGGCGTCGTGCGGGACCGGGAACGGCTGCACCTCGATATCGCCGATGGTGAACGTCTCGTGACAGTCGAAATGGTACACCGCCACGCCCGCGCCGTCCTGCGCCGCCCAGCTGCCCCGGGTGGTCCAGACGGGCACACCGTGCCGGCCCGCGAGGCGGCCTACCCCCTGAATGTGGTCACTGTGCTCGTGCGTGACCAGGATGGCGGTGAGGGTGTCGGGCGCGCAGCCGAGACGCTCGAGGCGCCGGTGCGTCTCCCGCAGCGAAAAACCACAATCGACCAGCAGGCGCGTCGCGCCCTCCTCGATCAAGGTCGCATTGCCGCGGCTGCCGCTGCCCAGCGAGGCAAAACGCACGTCGAGCCTCCGGCGCCTAAGCGAGGTTCTCCCGGATCTGCTGCAGCAGGCGCTGACTGAACTTGGGATCGGCCGGCGCGCCGGCGGGGGTCTCGATGGAAATGATGCTGCCCTCCCCGGCCGCCTTGACGCGCACGTGGAAGTCCCGCTGCCCGCTGTCGGCGCCCCCCGAAAACAGGCTGGCAAAGAAGCCGCGTTCCCCGCCGGGTTGCTGGGCCACGTAGCTGTCGGGAATGCGAATGAAGTACACGCCGTTGTCGCGGTTGCGATCGGAGACGATGACGCCGACCCGATCCAGGGCCAGTTCGGTGCGCCGCCAGGCCCGCGCGAAGCCCTCGTCCAACTGCAGCGCCGGGTGGCCGTCCTGTTGAACCAGCTCGCTGCGCTGAGGCGCCTGTTGCGCGAGCTGCTTGTCGGCAGCCGGCGCCTTCTCCCCGAGGAACAACAGCAACCGCTGGAGCATCTCCGCCTCCAGCTCGGGGTCCGCCGGGCGCACTTCCCAGGTCTTCTCGACCGCATCGCCGCCCTTGCCCGTGAGTGTCGCGGCCTGCAGGCCACGGTAGCTCAGATACAGGCGGGTCTGCTGCGGCGTCTCGCCCTGCTCCAGGCGGATCCGGTACTTGTCCAGCCGGTCCGCAGCCCCGCTCTTGCTGAAGAGCTTGGTCAGGAAGTTGCCGGGCACGCTCTCGCGGTGCTCGCGCCACTCGGTTTCCATGATCCCGAGCTGCGGCGCCTCCAGGGCGAGTTGGAAGCCCTGTTTCTGCAAAAAGTGCTTGGCCTGCGTCCAGACCGCCGCGGGCGGGGCCTGAATGTCCAGCCAACGCACCGCCCCGTCGCGTTTGAGCTGAACACCGGGCGCCGCGGCACCGGCACCCTGCGCGCCCGCCCGCGCTAGGGGGCCGGCGAGGGTCGCACTGCGCGGCGCCACCTCGGGCAGCGGGTAGGCCGCATCCGCCTTGGGGGCCGTCAGGTCGGGTGGCACGTCCAGCGGTTTACTCACCCGCCCCCCCCCGTAGGTCGGCTTGTCGCTGTCGGAGGCACAGCCCGCGACGGCGAACAGGGCCACTGCCAGCAGAACGACGGCACGCAGGGGGGAGTGAGCAATCATGAGCAGGCTTCGACTTTCAAAGGATGCCGGCGGCGCGCAGGGCGTCGCGGACGGTCTGGTGACAGGACTCGGAGAGCCAGGTGAGCGGCAGCCGGATGCCCTCAGCGACGAGACCCAGCTCGTGCAACGCCCACTTGACCGGGATCGGGTTGGACTCGACGAACAGCTTGGTATGCAGGGGCATGAGGCGCTCGTTGATCGCGCGCGCCCGCTCGGCGTCTCCGGCCAGCGCGGCGGTGCACAGGTCCTGCATGGCGCGTGGCGCGACGTTGGCGGTGACCGAGATCACGCCGCGGCCCCCCAGCAGCATCAGCTCCACGGCGCTCGCATCGTCGCCGCTGTACAGATCCAGTTTGTCGCCGCACAGGGCGAGCAGCTCGCGGATGCGGTTGAGGTCCGCGGTCGCCTCCTTGAGGCCCACGATGTTCGAGATCTCCGCCAGCCGGGCGACCGTCGCCGGCAGCATGTCCACGGCGGTGCGCCCCGGCACGTTGTAGAGGATCTGCGGGATGGCCACCGCCTCGGCAACCGCCCGGTAATGCCGGTAGAGGCCTTCCTGGGTCGGCTTGTTGTAGTAGGGCGTGATGAGAAGACAGGCATCGGCGCCGGCCTCCATGGAGCAGCGGGTGAGCTCGATGGCCTCCCAGGTGGAGTTCGCGCCGCTGCCGGCAATCACCGGGATGCGGCCGGCCGCCAGTTCCACCGTCTTGCGCACCACCTCGCAGTGTTCGCGATGCGCGAGCGTGGCCGCCTCCCCGGTCGTACCGACCGCCACGATGGCGCTCGTGCCGTTGTTGATGTGGAAGTCGATCAACTTGGCCAGGGACGGCTCGTCGACGCTGCCGTCCTGCCGCATCGGGGTGACCAGGGCAACCATGCTGCCGTGGAACATGACCTACTCCGTCACAGGGAAAGGTGCATGTTACTTTTGCGCCCTGCATCTGACAAGATGGCGCCGGGGGCATTCGTGACGCGCCGCAAAGCCCGCGCACGGCGCCGGGGGCGCAGTGGGGCGCCGGGGAGGAATGGTGGTAGACTTTCCGGAACAATCACCCGCCGGAGGCCCCGCCGTTCAGCCGTATGACCACGATACCCGCGAAGACCCTCCTCATCATCTCCGCCCTCGGGACCGACCGGCCGGGACTCGTCAACGAACTCTCGCAGGCGATCTGCGACGCCGCCTGCAGCATCGAGGACAGCCGGATGACCGTCCTGGGGGGCGAGTTCGCCATTGTCATGCTGGTGGCCGGCAAGTGGAGCAGCATCGCCAAGCTGGAGCAGGCACTGCCCACCCTTGAGAGCCGCCTGAGCCTGACGCTGCAGAGCCGGCGCACCGAGCCCCGGGTGCTGGACAACAGCGCCGTGCCCTATTCGGTGGAGGTCATCGCCCTGGACAACCCGGGCATCGTCGCCCAGCTTGCCGGCTTCTTCTCCCAGCGCGGGATCAACATCCACGACCTCTACACCGGAAGCTACGCCGCCGCCCATACCGGCACGCGGATGTTCTCGATGAACATGACCATCGAGGTGCCGGCGGACACCCACATCTCCACCCTGCGCGAGCAGTTTCTCGAGTTCTGCGACAGCCTCAATCTCGACGCCGTGATGGAGCCCATCAAATAGGCGGCACCCATGCGGGCACATGCACGCCAGCGCCGCCCCAACGCGGCCGCAGAAACAAAGGTAGAGGACGCATGAGCAAAGTGAGTGTGGACAAGGCGGTGCCCGATTTCAGTCTGCCCGCGACCGGCGAGCAGGAGATCACGCTCTCCGGGCTGCGCGGCAGCAACGTGGTGCTGTACTTCTACCCCAAGGACAGCACGCCCGGCTGTACGCGCGAGGGCCAGGGGTTTCGCGATGCGATCGGGAAAGTCCAGCGCCAGGGGGCGGTGATCCTTGGCGTGTCGCGCGACAGCGTGCGCTCCCACGAGAACTTCAAGGCCAAGCAGGGCTTCCCCTTCGAGCTGCTCTCCGACTCCGAGGAGCGGCTCTGCAGCCTGTTCGACGTCATCAAGATGAAGAACATGTACGGCCGACAGGTGCGTGGCATCGAGCGCAGCACCTTTCTGATCGACAAGCAGGGGGTGCTGCGTCGCGAGTGGCGCAAGGTCAAAGTCGACGGTCACGCCGAGGAGGTGCTCGAAGCAGTCAAACAGCTCAACCGGTGAGCGGTCGCGAGCGGCGCGGCCGCAGTCCTGTCCAACCCGGAGCTTTCACTACATGAGCAATCCGATTGAGGGCAAACGCCTGTTCGTTCTCGATACCAACGTCCTGATGCACGACCCCACCGCGCTGTTCCGCTTCCAGGAACACGATATCTTCCTGCCCATGATCGTCCTCGAGGAGCTCGACAACAACAAGAAAGGCCACTCCGAGGTGGCGCGCAATGCCCGCCAGAGCAGCCGCTTTCTCGATGAGCTGATGGGCCATGCCAGCCCGGAGACGATCGGGCACGGCCTGGACCTGACGCTGGGGGATTTTCGCGCCGACAACCGCAACGGCACGACCTCCGGCCGGCTCTTCTTCCAGACGCGGAACTTCCCCGACATTCTGCCCGAATCGCTGCCGGGCAACCGCGCGGACAACAAGATCCTGGGCACCACCCTTTCCCTGCAGCAACAGTTCCGCGACAAGCACATCACGCTGGTGTCCAAGGACATCAACCTGCGCATCAAGGCCGCGGTGGTCGGCGTTCACGCCGAGGACTACCACAACGACCAGGTGCTCGAGGACGTCAACCTCCTCTACACCGGCCGCTACGAACTCGAAACGGGCTTCTGGGACAACCACGGCAAGGAGATGGCGTCCTGGCAAGAGGAAGGCCGCACGTTCTACCGGCTGAGCGGCCCGGCCGTGGAGAAATGGCACCGCAGCATGTTCCTGGTCGGCAGCGAGCCGGAGCCCTTCGAGGCGGTGGTGCGCCGCATCGAGGGGGACGAGGCCACCATCGAGCTCACCCGCGACTTCCGCAGCGAGCGCAACACCGTGTGGGGCATCCGTGCCCGCAACGGCGAGCAGAACCTGGCGCTGAACCTGCTCATGGACCCGGAGATCGATTTTGTCACGCTGGTGGGCATGGCCGGCACCGGAAAGACCCTGCTCACGCTGGCCGCCGGGCTCGAGCAGACGCTGGAAGAGCAGCGCTACCGCGAGATCATCATGACCCGCGTCACCGTGCCCGTCGGCGAGGACATCGGCTTTTTGCCGGGCAGCGAAGAGGAGAAGATGACACCCTGGATGGGCGCACTGATGGACAACCTCGAGGTGCTCACCAAGTCCGAGGTCGGCGGTGAGTGGGGGCAGGCGGTGACCAACAACCTGCTCAGCAATCGCATCAAGATCCGCTCGCTGAATTTCATGCGCGGGCGCACCTTCATGGACAAGTACCTCATCATCGACGAGGCGCAGAACCTCACCTCGAAACAGATGAAGACGCTGATCACGCGCGCCGGACCGGGCACCAAGGTGGTCTGCCTCGGCAACGTTGCGCAGATCGACACACCCTACCTCACGGAGACCACCTCCGGACTGACCTACGTGGTCGACCGCTTCAAGGGCTGGGAGCACGCCGGGCACATGACCCTGGTGCGCGGTGAGCGCTCGCGGCTGGCGGACTACGCCTCCGAGGCGCTGTAGCGCCGAGGGAGGAGCCCTCCGCGGGCGGCCGGCACGGCGGCCCGCGGAGGCTCAGTTGGACAGGGTGCGGTCCGGGGGATGGGTCGGTTCGTTCGGGTGCGGTGTGCGCGGCCAGGCATTGAGCAGCACGTTGACGAGCGTTGCCAGCGGGATGGCGAAGAACAAGCCCCAGAAGCCCCACAGCCCGCCGAAGACCAGCACGCTGACAATGATGGCGATGGGATGCAGGTTCACCACCTCCGAGAACAGCAGCGGCACGAGCACGTTGCCGTCCAGCGCCTGAATCACCCCGTAGCCGATCATCAGCCAGGCGAAGTCGGCGCCCCAACCCCACTGGAAATAGCCGATCAGCGCCACCGGCACGGTCACCACGGTGGCACCGATGTAGGGGATGATGACCGACAGCCCGACCAGCACGGCCAGCAGGATGGTGTACTTCAGCCCCAGCAGCGCGAAGAAGACGTAGGACACCCCGCCGACGACCACGATTTCCCAGAACTTGCCGCGCACGTAGTTGCCGAGTTGCTGATCGACCTCGTGCCACACCCGCGAGGTGAGGCTGCGCTCACGGGGCATGAAGCTGCTCATCCAGCCCAGGATCTGGCGCTTGTCCTTCAAGAAGAAGAACACCAGCAGGGGCACGAGGATCAGATACACCACCAGGGTGATGAAGTTGGGGATGGAGGACAACGAAAAGGTCAGGATGTGCTGGCCGAACTCGGCCATCTGGCTGCGCACCACTGCCATAATCTCGCGCACCTGCGCCTCCGAGATGAAGGTGTAGTGCTGCGGCAGGGTCAGCAGCATTTTCTGTCCCTCCGCCACGTAGGTCGGCAGGTCCGAGAACAGCTGCTTGAGCTGACTCCAGAGCAGCGGCACCACACCGAAGATCACGAAGATCACGAAGGCCATGAAGATCAGGAACACCAGCGCGACCACCCAGATGCGGCCGAGCCCGCGCCGCTCCAGGATTTGCACCAGCCCTTCCAGGAGATAGGCGAGTACCACCGCGGCCAACAACGGCGCCAGTGTCTCGCCCATGGTGAGCACAATGGTGAAGCCGACCACCAGCAGCACGGCCAGCAGCACGGCCTGGGGGTCGGAGAAGTGCCTCCGGAACCACTGCCCTATGACTTCGAACATGGAATCTCGAACATCGGCGTTATTCTTCTTTTCCGGCCAGGGTTCGATAGTGGCGCTCAAAGACCAGTTCCAGCTCCTCGATGACCTCGCCGGCGTCCCGCCCCTGCATGATGTGCTGCGCCATGAGCATGGAGGTCTCGTTGAGCATCTTGCCCTTGTCGAGCATGGGGTAGCTCGCCGAGAGGCGCTTGAGTGCGCCCACGACGCTCTCGCCCTCGGGGCGCGGCACCGGGGTGGGGGCGGGCAGTTCGGTGGGAACCGGCTCCGCGCAACGCTCGCGCAGGAATTCGGCGAACGCGAGCAGGGTCTGCGCTTCGCTCTCGGGCAGCTTGCGGAAGCATTCGAGCAGGCTCTTCTCGCGCTTGTTCAAGTCATTCCACCCTGAGATTGAACACCGGCGCCTTGCGGCGCTCCTGCATGAGGTCGAGCTCCTTGACCAGCGCGACGATGATCCGGTCGGTCGTACGCTGCATGTCGTCCCAATGCTCGCGCGCCGATACCAGATAGTCGCCAATGTCGTCGGGCGTGAGCCGCCCCGCCTCCATGATGGCGTCCTCGATCATCCCCGGCTTGAGCTCGGGGCGGAACAGCATGCCGTAGGTCAGCTCATCGGGGCGAATGGCCAGCCAGCGCCCCTCCTCGTCCACCACGATCGGCTCCAGGCCCTCGGGCAGCTCCGCCGAGCCGTTGTACCAGACCAGCACCCGTTGGCCGTCCACGGCCTGCGCCAGAGCATCGTCCTTGCCCGCCGCGGTCGCCCGGGCGGTCGCCCAACGCAGCGTGTGGAAGGGTTCCTCCGACGGCGTGGCCCCCGCCTCCTCGGCGACCAGCAGCCCGCCGAAGCCGATCCCGACCACTGGCCGCCGGGCCTTCTTGAAGATGCCGATCAGGTTCTTTTCGTCCTCCACCCAGGGGCAGGCTTCGTCCTCCAGGGTGGGGTAGGCACCGGCAAGCAGGAACAGCGCATCGAACTGCAGCGCCGCGCCGGGCAAGGCCTGGCCGACGAAGGGACGGAAGTAGCTGAAGCCGATGTCCCGCTTCTCGAGCTGGCTCTCGATCAGGCCGAGAAACTCCGAGTAGGTGTGCTGAACGACGCAGAATGTCTTCATCAGGCTGGGTCTCCCGTTTGACTGGCCCCGGTGCAGCTACGCCACTTCCGCGGCGGGATGGGTGCTGCAATAGTCGCGCGCGAAATCGAGTAACTCGTCGATCGCGCGCAGGCGAAACTTGTGCTTCTGGTGCACGAAGGAAAACGGCCGCTCAAGCGGCGGGTCCAGGTTCACCGCCGCCAGCGTACCGAGCTTGACCTCCTTGCTGATGGTCGCGCGGGAGAGGACTGAAATCCCCATCCCCGCCTCCACGGCCCCCTTGATCGCCTCCAGGCTGCCGAGCTCCATCGCCACGTTCAGGTCGCTCGGCTTGATCCCGGCCACTGCCAAGTGCTCGATGATCACCTCGCGCGTGCCCGACCCCTGCTCCCGGTGGATATAGGGGTAGTCCAGCAGGCGGGTGATCGGCACGCGATCGCAGCTGGCCAGCGCATGGCCGCGCGGCACAATCAGCACCAGCTGGTCGGTGCGGCATTGCTCCACGACCAGATTCTTGTTGGTCACCGGCGCCTCGACCACGCCCAGGTCGATGACGTTGTTCTCCACCATCGAGACGATGCCGTCGCTGTTGGCGACCTTGAGGCTGATGTTAACATCGGGGTAGCGTGCCTTGAAATCACCGAGCAGCGAGGGAAGCATGTATTCGGCGATGGTCGTGCTGGCCCCGACGTTCAGAACGCCGCTGACATCCCCGGTGAGTTCGCGCACGGCGTTCTCCATCTCCGAATAGAGTTCGAAGATCCGCTCGGCATATTCGTAGATGCGCATACCGGCCTCGGTGAGGCTGATTCGGTTGTGCGTGCGATCGAACAGGCGCGTGTTGAAATGCTCCTCGAGCTGGCGGACCTGAAAGGTCACGGCAGGCTGGGTCATGTGCATGGCTTCGGCTGCGCGGGTGAAGCTGAGCAGCCGGGCAACGGTGTAGAAGACTTGCAGTCGACGATCGGCCACGGTGTGGCACCCTCCGGCATAACCTGATTCTATATGCAGATATAGAATTCTTTAATGTTCGATATTACCAGTCCAGCGCAGTAAGATAAACAGCCGATACTGCGAGGCAGGCATAAATTTACTTATTTTTCATATGCTTGCGATCCTCCACCTCGCGCGTCTTTGCGACGCGCCGCCGGGAGCCACCGTCATGCCGAGAGCCTGGGACAAGTTAGACCTCGAGGGCGGCGGCCTGCAGAGCATGAATCAGCAGCTGGTGCAGCGCATGCGCCGTCGCGGCACGGCCTATGCCTTGTGGCTGCTGTTCCCCCTCGGGGCCCACCGCATCTACCTGCAGTCGCGTGGCGCCAGTCTGCTCTATGCCGGGCTCAGCGCCTGTGCCGTGGTGCTGTGGCTCACGGTGGGCAACCGCTGGGCCATGCTGCCCCTGGCCGCCGAGCTAGGCTTGGCGCTCTACGACCTGCTGTGGATCGACCGGCGGGTGCCCGCCCTGAACAAGGCGCTGCGCATGTCGCTGTACCTGGGGACGGGGGCGGCGCCGCCGAGCGGGTATCGCGGCCGCTATCCCGATGCGGGCGCCGCCCAGGCCCAATTCGGTGACTACCTGGCCGAAAAGGAAGGCGAGCGCGCCGGACACCAGCCGGTGAGCGGCGGCGAGGCCGCGCGACCGCCCAAGCGCAAGGCACCCTCCTTCGCCGAACAGGAGCGCCTGCTCCGGGAACTGGCCCGCGAGAAAAAGGGCCACGCGCAAGATCCCGACTGAAGCCGCGCCTCAGCCGGTGATCTTGTGCAGGCGCTTGCGCATGTAGGCGTAGTACAGCACCGGAATCACCACCAGGGTGAGCAGCGTCGAGACCAGGATGCCGAAGATCAGCGAGATGGCCAGTCCGCTGAAGATCGGATCGTCGAGGATGAAGAACGCCCCCAGCATCGCGGCCAGGCCCGTCAGGACAATGGGCTTGGCGCGCACGGCGCCGGCGCTGATCACCGCCTGCTCGAAGGGCATCCCCTTGCGCACCTCTTCGTTGATGAAATCCACCAGCAGGATCGAGTTACGCACGATAATGCCCGCCAGTGCGATCATGCCGATCATGGAGGTGGCCGTGAACTTGGCCTCCATGAAGAAGGCGCTGATCAGGGCATGGCCCGGCAACACGCCAATGACCGTGAGCGGGATGGGCGCCATGATAATGAGCGGCACCACGTACGAGCGGAACTGGGCCACCACCAACAGGTAGATCAGGATCAGCCCGATCGAGTAGGCGATGCCCATGTCGCGGAAGGTCTCGTAGGTCACCTGCCACTCGCCATCCCATTTGAGGCTGTAGCGGTACGGGTTGTCGGGCTGGCTGAACAGAAACTGCTCGAGGACCTGCCCGTTGGCGACCGGTGTATGCGTCAGGCGGCTCATGATCTCGAACATGCCATACAGCGGGCTGTCCAGCGGTCCGGCCATGTCCCCGGTGACGAACACCACCTGCAGCAGGTCCTTGTGATAGATGGCGTGCTCGCGCGTGGTCCGCTCGGCGGTGGCCACTTCCGACAGCGGCACCAACGCGCCATTGCCGCTGCGCACGCGCAGGTCCAGCAGCCGCGCCATGCTGGCCTTGTCGCCCACCGGCAACTCCATGCGGATCGGCAGCGGATACTTCAGGTTCTCCGGATGCAAATAGGTGACGTCCTCCCCGCTGAGGGCCGCGGAAATCGCGTTCACCACCGCTGACTGGCTCACGCCGAGCAGGGCCGCCTTCTGCTGGTCGACGCGCAGGATGAACTTCGGCGCGGTGGCTTCGACGCTATCGTCGACATCGACGATGTGCGGGGTGGCTTCGAAGACCTTGCGCACCTGCTTGGCCACTTTGATCTGTCCGTCGTAGCTAAGGCCGTAGATCTCCGCCACCAGCGGCGCCTGCACCGGCGGGCCGGGCGGCACCTCGACGATTTTCACATTCGCGTGATAGCGCCGGCCGATCTCCTGTAGCGGCTTGCGCACCGCCAGCGCGATCTCGTGGCTCTTGCGCTCGCGCGCGTGCTTGCCGGTGAGGTTCACCTGGATATCCGCGACGTTCGCCCCGCTGCGCAGATAATACTGACGCACCAGGCCGTTGAAGTTGATCGGCGCCGAGGTCCCCGTATAGACCTCGTAGTCCGTCACCTCGGGCACGCCGGACAGGTAATCGCCGAGTTCCCCCATCACCCGCGCCGTCTGCTCCAGCGTGGTGCCCTCGGGCATGTCGACGACGACCTGGAACTCGGACTTGTTGTCGAAGGGCAGCATCTTGAGCACCACCAGTTCGAAGGCCGCCAGACTGAGCGAGCCGGCGATCAGCACCAGGATCCCCACGCCCAGCAGGATCCGCCGGGGGCGCCCCGCATCGCCGTTGAGAAAGGGCCCCAGCCCGCGCCGAAAGATGCGGTACAAGGCGCCTCCCGCCGGCTGTCCGCCCTCGCCATCCCCGTGGGCGGGGTGATGGTCGGGCTTGAGCAGTCGATTGCTCAGCCAGGGCGTGACCACAAAGGCCACCACCAGGGAGATGAGCATGCCGATGCTGGCATTGATCGGGATGGGACTCATGTAGGGGCCCATCAGCCCGGTCACGAAGGCCATCGGCAGCAGGGCCGCGATGACGGTGAAGGTGGCCAGGATGGTGGGGCCGCCCACCTCGTCCACCGCCAGGGGGATGGCCTGCAGCAGGGTCTTGCCGCCCATCTGCATGTGGCGGTGGATGTTCTCGACGACCACGATGGCGTCGTCGACGAGGATGCCGATAGAGAAGATCAGGGCAAACAGCGACACGCGGTTCAGGGTGAAGCCCCACGCCCAGGACGCGAACAGGGTGATGGCAAGGGTGAGCACCACCGCGCCGCCGACGATGATCGCCTCCCGCCAGCCGAGCGCCAGCAGCACCAGCAACACCACCAGCGAGGTGGCGAAGATCAGCTTATGGATGAGTTGCTCGGCCTTCTGGTTCGCGGTGACGCCGTAGTTGCGCGTCACCGTCACGTGCACCCCCTCGGGCACGAACACGCCCTTGAGCTGCTCGAAGCGGTCGATCACCTGTTGGGCGATGCTCACCGCATTGGTCCCCGGCTGTTTGGCGATGGCCACGGTCACCGCCGGGAAGCGCCCCTGCACCGCGATGCCCTTGCTCGCGGCGGCGGGGCCGGTCCCCATCCAGACATACTGCTCGGGCTGGTCCGAACCGCGGCGCACGGTGGCGACGTCCCGCAGGTACACCGGCTGGCCGTTGTGGACGCCCACCACCAGCGAGCGTACCTCGGCCGGCGTGGTGAGGAAGGTCCCGGTCTGCACCGGGATCTCGCGGTTGTCGTCCACCACCGAACCGGAGGGACGGGTGGCGTTGCTCACCTTCAGGGCGCGCCGCAGGTCCTCCAGCGAGATGTCATAGCCGGCCAGCGCCGCGGGGTCCAGCAGCACATGCACCACCTGGTCCGGCCCGCCGATGGTGTAGATGTCGCGGGTGCCGGGTACCCGTTTGAGCTCGGCCTCGATCGCGTGGGCCACCTGTTGCAGCTCGTAGCCGCCGCGCTTGGGGTCGTCGGTCCACAGCGTCAGGCCGACGATGGGCACGTCATCGATGCCCTTGGGCTTGATGATCGGCTGCCCGACGCCGAGCCCCTGCGGCAGCCAATCGCTCTTGGAGTAGATGGCATTGTAGAGGCGCACGATCGCCTGGGTCCGGTCCTCGCCCACCTTGAACTGCACGGTCAGCACCGCCATCCCCGGGCGGGACACCGAATAGACGTGCTTGAGGCCCTCGATCTCGGAGAGGATCTGCTCGGCCGGCGTGCTCACCAGCTCCTCGACCTCCTTGGCCGAGGCGCCGGGGAACGGGATGAACACGTTGGCAAAGGTGACGTTGATCTGCGGCTCTTCCTCCCGCGGGGTCACCAGGATCGCGAACAGCCCCAGCAGCAGCCCGACCAGCGCGAGCAGCGGCGTGATCTCGGAAGTCAGGAACCGCCGTGCGGTACTGCCGGAAATGCCGAGCCGGTCACTCATGAGCCCCGCGACCCGCCTCGCGCTGCTTCAGGTAGACGGCCGCGGCCACCGGGGAGAGGGCCACGGTTTCCCCGGCGTCCAGCCCGGCGAGGACCTCGACCATGCCGTCATGGATCTTGCCGGTGCGGATCTGGCGCAGCGAGATCGTCCCGTTCTGGCCGACCACGTAGACCGCGGTCACCTCGCTGCGGTGCGCGATGGCCTCGCGCGGCAGCAACAGCCGGCGCTGCTCGCCCACCGTGAAGGCCACCTTGGCGAACATGCCCGGATACAGGCCCTGGACCTCCTTGGGCAGATGCACGCGCACCCGAAACGTGTGGCTCTTGGGGTCCGCATAGGGGAAGACCGTCAGGTTCTCGGAGACCAGCACCTTGCCGCCGTCCTCTTCGCGCCCGACCAGCACGCGCGCGTGATTGTGCTCGCGGATGCGACCGATCAGCTCCTGGGGTACATGGGCGGTGACCCGCAGCGACTCCAGGGAGATGCCGGTCATCAGCGGCTGGCCGGCATTGGCCGTTTCGCCCAGCTCCACGTGCCGCTCGATGACGATGCCGGCGTACGGCGCCCGGACCACGGTGTGCGCCAGCCGCTCGCGCGCCAGGTCCAGATTGGCACGCGCGGACTTGCGGTCGGCCTGCGCCTTGTCGTAGGCGGACTTGGCGACCAGCTTCTTGTCATACAAGTCGCTGATCCGCTTGAACTCGGCCTGCGCCTCGTTGAAGCGCGCCTGCGCGGCGTTGACCGCCGCCCGCTGCTCCGTGTCGCGAAAGCGCACCAGCACGTCGCCCTTGCGCACGTAGTCGTCGACGTCGAAATTGATTTGGGTGACGCGGCCGCTGATCTGTGCCGATACCGTGGACCGGTTAACGGCCTCGATCTCCGCGTCGAAGACCCGCGTCTCGGGCACGTTCTGATACACCGCCGTCGTCGTCTTGAACGGCAGCTCGGCGGCAGCCGCTGCGGCGCACCACAGCAGACTGACGGCAAAGAGTCCCGCAATCGGGCGCATGGCAATCGCTCCACTGCGCAGGAAAAAACCTTCGCAAGGATAGCAGATTAGACCATATTAGAAAATGCTAATACTATGAGCGGCCGGGGCCGGGTACTCACGCCTTGAAGCGCTGCACCACGCCGTCCATCCGCACCAGCAAGGTCCCCAGGTCTTCGCCTGCGGCGAGGGTCTGCTGCGCACCCTCGGCGCTCGCCTCGGCGCCATGGCCGATGCGCACCACACTCTTGTTGATTTCTTCCACGACCTGGCTCTGCTCTTCGGCCGCGGCCGCGATCTGCGTGGTCATGTCGTTGATGGTGGCCACGGCGCCGGCGATCTCGGCGAAGATTTCCGCCGCCTGCTCGGTGAATTTCACCCCCTTCCCCGCCTGGGCCTGGCCGTCCTGCATCGCCGCAACCGCCTCGCGGGTGCCGCTCTGCAGGCGCTCGATCATCGCGGCGATCTCCTCGGTGGATTGCTGGGTGCGGGTGGCCAGCGAGCGGACCTCCTCCGCCACCACGGCGAAGCCCCGCCCGTGCTCGCCCGCACGCGCGGCCTCGATGGCCGCATTGAGCGCCAGCAGATTGGTCTGCTCCGCGATGGCGTGGATGACCTCGAGCACCTTGCCGATGTTGCCGCTCTCCGCCTGCAGGCGATCGATCACGCCCGCGGCGCGCTCGACCCGGCCGGCCAGCCCCTCCACGCAGCCCATCATCTCCACGACGATCACCTTACCGGCATCGGCCTGCCGGTCGGCATGGGCGGTCGCTTCGGCGGCCTGGGCGGCGTGGCGCGCGGCCTCGGAGACCGACGCGGCCATCTCGTTCATGGCGGTGGCCACCTGTTCGGTCTCGCCCTGCTGCTGTTGTACGGTGCGCGTCGTCTCCCGGGTGAGGGTCGCCATGCGCTCGGCGGCCCCCTTGAGCTCGCACGTCGCGCTGGAGACGCCCCGCACCAGCGTCTGGATCCCGTCCATGAACGCATTGAAGCCCCGCGCCACGGCACTCACCTCGTCGCCGCCGGCCGCGGGCAGGCGGCGGGTCAGATCGCCTTCGCCACGGGCGATCTCATCCAGCGCCGCGGCGGTGCCACGCAATGAGCGTGACATGCCCGACACCATCCACAACACCAGCCCGACGCCGAGCGCCACCGCGAGGGCGCCAAGGGCGATGCCGGTCACGATCGCGCGGCGGCCCAGCCGATCGGCGCGCGTGCGACCCGCCTGCACCGCGTCCCGCGCCTGCGCATCGAGCCGCTCGAGTTCCTGCCGCAGCGGCCGCCAGGCCGTGGCCAGATCGCCGCGCAACAGCGCCTCGGCCGCCGCACCATCGCCCGCCGCCACCGTCTGGAGCACGGCTTCGGCAGCCGCGCGATAGGCCTGCCCGTACCGCGCGAGCCGCTGCAGGGCGGCACCGTCACGCCCGGCGGCAAGGGTTCGCAGGTCGTGCCCGAAGCCGGACAACGCCGCTGCGGCGACGGCACGCGGGCCTTCCAGCGACGGCGTCGCCACCGCGTCGCGGGCGCCCAGCCCCGCGAGCAGGCCCTCGCGATAGAGCGCCTCGACCGCCAGCAGCCGCGCCTGTTCGTGGTCGACCAGCCCGGTCACGCCGCCGCGCAGCCGCTGCATGTCCACCAGGCTCACGGCCAGGGCCGCCAGCACGAGCCCCGCCGCGAGACCGACAGCGGAGAACAGCTTTCCCTTGAGCGTCAATCGCCCGAACATGGAAACCTCCTCGCGGCAAGGCCGCAGTGCGAAGCGGGGGCCGAGCGCAGCCCGATGCCGCGCCCTCCGGCACTAGAGCGGCCGCGCGCGGAGAATTCTTGAGGCTGGGAGGAAAGGGCCGCGGCGCCCGCCTACTCGGCGCGCTGATACAGCGCCAGATAGGCCTTGCGCTCCATGGGCGGCAGCTTGGCCACCGCGAGCGCATCATCGAGGTGCGCGGGGCTGCTCATCCCGACCAGGGAGGTTCCCAGTCCGGGCGTGGAGCGATTGAACTGAATGGCGCGCTGGGCGGGATTGAGGCTGGCCAGGGACTGCGTCACCGCGTCGACCGATTGCTCGGCCAGGTGCCCCTTGAGCAGGGTGTGGCTGGCCATCACGTAGACGTCGAGCTGGAAGGCCGCCTGCAGGGTGGAGGCGACATTGCCCTGCCCGGTGGCGTGATTGAAGCGGGTGAAGCCCTCCAGCATCGCCTGGTTGAAGGGCAACTGCACCAGCATGAAGTGGTGCTTCGCGTGCGCGTCGCCGGTGGCGGTCTGGGCCGCCTTCTGGGCGTGGCCCTGCATGGAGGTGATGGACTGGAACTGCGGGTCGTCGGTCTCCACCCGAAAGCCGTTGTAGGTGGAGATGCCATAGCAGCGCAGCCGCCCGTCGGCCACCGCCTTCTCCAGTACGGTGAAGACCTTCTCGAGCTTGGGATTGAGCCGGTCCTTGCCGATCTCGGGGATGTGCACCTCCGGCTGGTCCACGAGAAAGGCGTCCAGGGTCTCCACGCCCATCAGCGAGCGCGAGAGCTCGAGCTGGTAGTCGATATACTCGGGCGAAATCAGGTGCGGCGCGGACTTGGCGAGGTCCTCCGGGCGCCCGAGGCCGCGGTCGAAGATCTCCTGCTGCACCCACGCCTGCGGATCGGCGGGCATGCCCCCGCGGAAGGTGACGAAGCCCCCCTTGGAGACCAGGAACATCGCCTCGCGCGGAACCCCCTTGTCCAGCGCGTCGCGCACACCGGCCCCGACCGCCGCCAGGGCGCGCCCATAGCGGTAGTGCGCGGCGGTGTCGACGACGTTGATGCCCGACTGCAGCGCGCGGCTGAGCAGGGCGGCGTAGGCGGCATCCACCTCGACGCTCGGCTCACCGGGGAAGGTCCCCGCGCCGATGGAGCTCAGCCGGATGCGGGTCTTGACGAAATCGCTGAAGTGGCCCTCGCCCAAATCGGGATGGGCCTCGGCATAGCGGCGGGTGCCCTCTGCGGTGGCGTGGCCCTGGATGCGTTCGCGTTCTATCATGCCTGGCTCCGAAACAGCGGGTGCGTGTTCAGCAGCCGCTCCACCGCCGCCTCAACCACCGGCCGCAGCGCCCCGCTGCAGTCCGGGTCGAGGCGGCGCGTGAAGAGCGACTCGAAATAGTCTTCGTCCTCGTCCTGGTCCCAATCGACCGCGCGCAGCAGGGCCTCGCCGGCGGCGGGGATCGCCTCCGGCAGCGTGCGGCCCGACAGCACCGCCCACACGCCGGCCCAGCAGCGCGCCAGCGTCAAGGGATGATAGCCCCCGCCGCCGACCACCATCAGCCGCGCGGTGCCATCCGCGTGCGCGGGGCTGTCGTTCAGCACGCGCTCGACGATCTCCAGAAACAGCTGGGTCGAGATGCGGAACTTGCCGAGCGGATCGGGCGCCAGGATGTCCGTGCCCGCCTGCAGGACCACCGCATCGGGCGCGAACGCGCGCAGCACCCGTGGCCACACTGCCTCGAAGGCGTAGCGGTACTCGGTGTCGTTGGTCGCCTGCGGCAGGGGCAGGTTGACGGCGTTCTCCTGGGCGCCGCGATCAGCGCTGCGGCCGCCCTCGAAGGGATAGGCGTAGCCCGTGTCCATGTGCAGCGAGACGGTCAGCACCTGCGCGTCCTGCGCGAAGGCGAGCTCCACGCCGTCGCCATGGTGGGCGTCGATGTCCAGGTACAGGACCCGCAGCCCCTCGTCCCGCAACCGCAGGATGCCCAGTGCCGGATCGTTGAAATAGCAGAAACCGCGCGCCTGATCCGGCCGCGCGTGGTGCATGCCCCCGGCGGGATTGAAGGCCACGCGCCCGGCGAGCAGTGCCTCGGCGGCCTGCACGCTCGACCCGGTGGCGATGGCCGGGGTGGTGAAAAAGCGGTCGAAGTAGGGGTTCTCGAAGGTGCCGATGTTGTGCCGCTTGCGGTAGCGATCGAGCACCTTGCCGAGGGCCTCGCAGCGCTGCATGGCCGCCACGTACTCACGGGTGTGAACGCGCTCGAGCTCGGCGACGGTGGCCTTGCGGCCGATGAGGTACTCGCGCTCCTCGAGGGCACCGTAGCTGCGGATGAGGTCCATCGTCAGCGACACGCGGGGGATGCCCAGCGGATGGTTGGAGCCGTAACTGTGGCGCCGATAGCGGGCCGCGCCGATCAACGTCGCCTTGCGCGTGGCGGCCGTGGCGGGGGTGGCGCTGTGCTGTGCGGCCGGTTCCGGCATGGGGGTCTCCGCTGGAAAGTGCCCGATTCTACCGTCTGGGGCTCAGCCGCGCAGCCGCAGGTAGATCTCCGGCAGCCGGCGCGGCAGGTCGTGGACGTGATCCAGCACCAGGTAATGCCCGGCGCCGAAGATCGCCGGCAGGTATTCGCTGCCGGCGGGGTCGAGGGTCACGCAGAACGGGTGCACGCCCCGCTCGGCGGCCTCCTTGACCGCCATCCGCGTGTCTTCCTGCAGGTAGCGCCGATCGCCGCCGTCGTCGTAGTCGGCTGGCCGCCCGTCGGAGAGGATCAGCAGCAGACGGCGTGCCGCCGCGGTGGAACGAAACTGGCCCAGGCCGTGGCGAATGGCGGCGCCCATGCGGGTGGCCAGCCGCCCGCTCACCCCCGCAATGGCGGCGCGCACGCCGGGCGTGAGCGGCTCGTCGAAACGCTTGATGGGATAGAAGCTGACGTTGTCGCGGTACTTGGAGGCGAAGCCGGCGATGGCGCACGGGTCGCCGACGGCATCGAGGGCCTCGGCGAAGAGCATCAGCCCGGCGCGCAGGCTGTCCACCACCCGCCCCTCGCCGTCGGCGCTCTCGGCCATGATGGAGGTGGACAGGTCGGCGAGCAGCAGCACAGCGGTGTCGCGGGTCTGCACGCCGCGGCGCTTGTACACGTGCGGCCGCGGCGACCGCCCGGCGCGGCGCTCGGTGACGAATTCCAGGGTCGCCTCCAGATCGAGCTCATCGCCGTCCATCTGCCTGCGCTGGGGCGCCATGCGGTGCGGCCGCTGCATCTGCAGGGCCCGACGCAGCCGCTTGAGGACATTGCCCTGGGCGGCGAGGATCTGCTCGGCCCGGGCGGGATCGCGCTCCTCCAGCTCACGCTCCTGGACCCAGGCCCAGTCCAGCTTGTAGCCGTTCTCGCGATAGTCCCACTCCGGGTAGACCCAGCCCTCGCGGCGCGGCTGCTGCGCACTGCCCTGGCCGATCACGATGGCCGGCTGCGGGATGCCCACGCCGACCCGCCCGCCGGTGCCCTGGATATCCTCCGGCGGGATGTCGTTGAAGTCCGGGTCGTCCCCGGCCGCCTTCTTGGGGGGCTTCTGGGTCTTCTCGCGGGGCTGCGGGTCCCGGGCCTCCGCATCCACCCCCTCGCCGAGCTCGCGGTCCCGTTCGTCCAGGCAATGACGCGGGTACACCGCCCGCGCGGCGTTGGGGCTGCGTCCCGGCAGCAGGGCCGCGTCGCGCACGGCCAGGGACTCGACCGGCGGCAAGTGGGTATCGGCGTACAGCGCCTGGGCCGCGCGGAAGGCGTCGACCACCGTCGCCTCCGGCGCCAACAGGGCGGCCACAGGCGCGTCGAGTTGCGCCTCGCCGAGTGCGCCGTCGAGGCTGGCGATGGCCGCGGCGCGGTAGGCGGCCGCCGGTCCATCCACGGGCGCCTGGGCGCGGGCGGCACGCCGCAGCCGCCGCAGGTGCCCCGGCACGAGGCGATCGATGGCGGCATCCACGCGCAGGTCCTCGCACAGGTCGAACAGGAGCTGGAAGCGCAGCAGGTCCTCGCCGTAGTTGGCGAACAGCGGCCGCCAGGTGATGCGCTGCTGCTCATCCACGGGCGGATGGCGCATGCCGACGAGCCCGAACAGGGCATCGATGTGACGCCGCTCATAGGTGTTGAAGTGCAAGTGCCCGGCCACGTGAACCACCGCCAGCAGCGCCTCCTCGCGCTCGGGCATCACCGCGGGCAGGAACAGGCGCCGGCCATCGGTCTCCACCAGCGGCCGGCCGGTGTCCGGTCGCCAGCCGCTGTCCTCGAGCAGCACGTCCTCGCCGAACCAGGCCCAGACCAGGAGCTGATAGAGCCGCGCATGCTCACGCGTGCGCACCCCCGGCGTGGCCGCCAACAGCATGGCCATGGCCTCCTCGCTCTCCAGGCGGAAGTAGGCCTCGCCCCGTTTGCGGCCCGACTGCAGGATGTCGGCGCCGCGCTGCGCCCACTCTCCCAGCCCCGCCTCGCCGATCAGGCGCCGCACCCGCAGCGCACCGCCGATGTAGCTGCCGAGCGCCAGACGCCGCTCGTGGAAAAGCCGTTCAGCCGGCCCCAGCAGCGCACGCGCGCCCTCGATCCCGCGGCCGCCGGAAAGCTCTTCGAAGGGGGTGCGGAAGTAGGCCACGCCGCTGTCCAGGTGACGTCCGAGCCAGGTGTGGCCGAGCTCGTACCACTGTCGCTCGCCGGCGGCGCCCCAGCTGCGGTACACCGCGCCGACCTGTTCCATGAAGGCCTCCAGGGCCTTCCAGGAACCGCGCCATTGCGCGAAGCTCGCCGCCTGCTCCACCCAGGGCCGCAGCACGCCGGTCTTCTCGACGGTCGCGAGCGTCTCGCGCATGAAGGCCTTGCCGGCGTCGCGATCGTGAAAGAACAGGTCGCGGGCGGTCTCCAGCCAGAACAACGTGTCCGCGGCGCCGAAGGGCTCGACCGCCGGGAGCGCCTGCTTGGCGTCGCGCTGGGCGACAAAGCTGACCGCCTCCAGGTGCTGGAGGATTTCCTCGGCGGCGATGATGAGTTCGTCGTGGTCCATGGGGGTGGGGCGCCGACCGGGGCTGCGCGCCGCGAAGCCCTCAGGCCTCGGCCGCGTCGGACGAGGCGCCTTCGAAGTGGACGCGCACGATCTCCATCAGCGCCTCGACCAGCTCGGGATCGTCGGTGATCGGGTGCACCATGGCGGCCCGGCAGGCGGTGATGGGGTCCAGCCCGGCATTGATGAGCTCCCCGGCGTAGACCAGCGCTCGGGTGGAGGTCGCCTCCTCCAGGCCGTGGTCCTTCAGGGTGCGGGCCTTGCGACCGGCGGCCACCAGGCGATTCAGCGTGTCTTCGTCGAGCCCGCCGGACTCGTTGATCACCACCTTGCGCTCCACCTCCTCGCTCGGGTAGTCGAATTCCATGCCGATGAAGCGCTGCTTGGTCGAGGGCTTCAGGTCCTTGAGCACCGTCTGGTAGCCGGGGTTGTAGGAGATGACGAGCATGAAATCGGGATGCGCATCCACCACCTGGCTCTTCTTCTCCAGGGGGAGATGGCGGCGGTGGTCGGTCAGGGGGTGGATGACCACCGTGGTGTCGGTGCGGGCCTCCACGATCTCGTCCAGATAGCAGATGGCCCCCTCCTTGACCGCACGCGTGAGCGGCCCGTCCTGCCAGACCGTCTCGTCGCCCTCCAGGAGGAAGCGCCCGACCAGGTCCGAGCTGGTGAGGTCCTCGTGACAGGACACGGTCACCAGCGGCCGGCCGAGGCGATGTGCCATGTGCTCGAGAAACCGCGTCTTGCCGCAACCGGTGGGGCCCTTGAGCATGACCGGCAGGCGCTTGCTCCAGGCCGCCTCGAACACCTCGAACTCATTGGACTGCGGCTCGTAGTACGGCGCCTCGCCCTCCCGCGGGGCCTCGATCACGTCGCGTTCCACGCCGCGGATGCGGTCGATCAGCTTCTTCATGCAGGCTTCCCCCTGACGTCTGCGGCGCGCGGCCGCCGCCCGGACCCAAGGGCCCGGACCGCGGCGCGGCGGGTGTTCTACATGGGCCTCAGCGGCTTGGCGTCCTGCTGGCTCTCCTTGATGAGCCGCGTGCGCAGGTAGAGATAGATATGGCGGGTGGTGCGCACGGCCATGCGCTCGGGCCGGGCCGGCAAGGCATCGCGGCGTTCCATATCGATGCAGTTGCGGTAATAGACCAGCTCGCGCACGTTGTCGCGCACCGCGGTGAGGCTCGGCTCGCCTTTCACGAAGGCCTTCAGCGTCGCCAGCAGCCCCTCGCCATCGAGCGGATCCGCCGCCGGAATGTCCTTGCCATGGTGGCCCGCAAAGGCGCGCAACAGCGCATCGACGATGCCCATGCACCGCTGCAGCGTCGGCTCGAGCGCCAGAGCCGCCTCCGCGACCATCTCCTGCTCGAGCGCCGCGATTTGCTCATCGATCTGCTCGAAACGCTCCAGGACGTCCTCGTACTGTTCGTCCATGACTTCCTCTGCTCGCGGTGGGCACGCGGCGAATGCCGGCGCCCCCCGGCTGCGTTTGGCCCCGGGTGCGTTTGCCCGGGGAACTCAGGTATAATTAAAATATTATACTTCACTAAAATAGTTGGGCATAGGCCGGCTGGGGACCCCGCCGGCTGTGTACATGGGGACGCATCGAGGAGCGCACATGAAAAAGCTGGTCAAGCTGGTCAAGCTGAACAACCTTCAGTACAACATGAACCGGGATCCGGAAGTGTACCGGCGCGCCGTGAACGAGGAATTCCGCGTACAGGCGCTGCTCGACGGCGAGGGCACCGCCAAGGCACGCTTCGTGGTCGACGGCGAGACGAAGTGCGAGAAGAGCGTGTCCCTGCCGGGCACCTTCGAGTGCAAGCTCGCCTACGACAAGCCGGGCACCTACGTCGGCACGCTGGTCGTCGAGGGCAACGGCGAGACCTTCACCCAGGAGCTGCGCCTGGACGTGCGCGAGCACGCCTGGATCGGCTGATCGCCAATGTGCCGCGTGGGGGCGCCGGCCGCCCCCACGCCGGTGCAACCCTCTCGCGCCCGGCTATCCGCCCCAGCCGTACTGTTCCAGGAACTGGGGCAGACGCTCCACCACCTCCTCGCGGCCGAAGAACCGGTCGGCCCGCGCCATGCGCATCTCGCCCACCAGGGCCTCGTCGCCGCCGAAGCAGAACACCGCGATGTTCAGCATGTATTCGCGGCGCAGCTGGTGGATCACGTCCAGCGGGTCGAAGGCGTCGATTTCATCCAGGTCGAGCAGCAGGAATCGATACAGCAGGATATCGTTCCAGTCGCCAAGTTGTTCGAGATCGCTCACCCGAACCATCTCCCATCCCGCCGGGACCTGCTGCGCCAGGGTATTCTCCATCTCCGGGTCGGCGCTCATCAGGATGAATTTGCGCTCCAGGCGCAGTTCGATCGTCGGTTCAGCCATTCCATACTCTCCTGATTCCCGTGCACGCCGCGTCGATGCGGGCGGCCCAGTGGCGGGCCCACGCGGCATCGCCTGCGGCCAGCGCCCGCGTCAGCCGTTCGCGCTCGGGCTCCGCGTCGACCACCGCCTGCAGGCGCGCGGTGTCCTCGGGGTCGGCCGCCTCGATCCGCGCGATGCGCCGCTCGCGGACGAGCAGTCGCAGCCGGTCGGCGTGCGCCCCGTTCTCCACCAGATAGGTGCGATGATTGAGCTTGATCCCTCCTGCGATCAAGCGTCGCTCGCCGGGTTCGGGCGCCAGGGCCCCCTCCGCGAGGAGCTCGCCAACGGCAGCCTCCTCCGCGCTCGACAGGCCGTCTTCGCTCAAGGTCCAGCCAAGCGCCTCGCGCACCGCCTCGTGCAGTGCCGCAGCGAGCGCCGGTTCGTCCGGTGCTCGGGCGTGCGTCTGCCAGTCGGTCATGGCGGCGTCGAGTGCCTCGGCAAGCCAGCGCCGGAAGCCGTCCGAGGGCGCCCGCACCAGCGACGCGAACAGCGCCGCGTCGAAGCGGCGCAGAAAGCTGGCGCCAAAGATCACCGCAGCGCCGGCCGTCGCCGCGCCGCTGCCGAGGATCTTGCGCCCGCCGAGCCACAGATCGGTGGCCCCCACCCGCTCCGACTGCAAGCCGAAGGAGGCGTAGACGCGGGCGGCCACGTCCAGCCCCCGGTCGAACACCGCCGGGTGCCGTGGCGGTCGGGATCGCCCGGCGAAGATCAGGAAGAAGCAGTACTGCGCGGAATCCACCAGCACCGTGCCGCCACCGAGCACGCGTTGCAGCACCTCCACGCCGCGTGTCCGGCAGGCCGTCAGGTCGATCTCGGCGCGGCGCATACTGGCTCGCGCCGATCGACAGATGCGCGCGCTCTGGCGTGGCGGTAGAGCAGTACCGGCGGCGCATCGGCGGCCGCGGATTCGGCAATGGCCTGGTAGGCGGCGTGCAGGCGCTGCGGAGAGACGCGCCCGAGATCGATGGCCCGGGCGGCGGTGGGCCTCATTGGCTGGCGGGACCGCCCTCGTTCCCGGCCTTGCCCTTTTGCGCCTTGTCCTTCTTGCCGTAGAACTCGTCGAAGTAGAAGTCCTTCTGCGCGAGCTCGCGATAGAGCGCCACGCGCTCGTTGAAGCCCTGCTCGACGATGCGCGCCAGCGCGTCGCCCTGCTCGGAGTCGACGATGTGGATGCGGCCGATGAGGTCCTCGTCGCTGTTGAGGATCTGCTCGGGGATCACATCGGGAAAGTCGCAGTACAGCAGGTAGGATTTCACCTCGGGCTCCGTGGGCTCGAGCGGCTGCAGCACGATCTTGCCCAGCCAGGCCAGACGGGCCACCTGGTTGAACTGATTGATATCGAGCTTCTTGCCCTTGCGATACTTGTTGAGCTCGTTCTTCAGCGTGCCGGTGTCCGTCACCTTGATCGATTTCATGGCGCCCCTCGATGTCAGTCGCGTGGGATCGCGGTCCCGTGGCTCGGCCGGCGCAGAGCGCGGCGCGTGCGCATTGTCCGACATCAACGGTCGGATTTAAACCCCGGCGCGGCAGGGGCATGGGGAGCCCCGGTCACTCCGCCGCAGCGAGCAGGCTCTGCAGCACGGCGGTCCAGGCGCCGGCAAGATTGGCGCGGTTATAGCCGCCGCCACCGACCGCGAGCACCCGTCCCTGACAGAAATCCTCGGCCAGGTGGCAGGCGCGCGCCGCGGCGAAGCGATGCGCCTCGGCGCTGTAGTTGAGCTGCGTGAGCGGGTCGCCCGCGAGGCTGTCGGCGCCGCACTGCAGCAGGATGAATTCCGGCTCGTGGCGGGCGACGAACTGCTCGAGCTGGTCCCAGGCAAGGTGAAACTGTTTGTCGCCGGCCCCCGGCTCCATCGGGATGTTGAGCTTGGTTCCCGCCGCTGCGCCGCGCCCGGTCTCCTCCAGGGCACCGGTCCCGGGGAACAGGGTGCGCCCGTCCTGGTGGATGTCGGCGAAGATCAGCTCGGGGTCGGATTCGAAGGCGTAGAAGACCCCATCGCCGTGGTGCGCATCGATGTCGATGTAGGCGATGCGGCGGATCCCGTAGTCGGCCCGCAGCGTCTCGATGGCGACCCCGCAGTCGTTGAACACGCAGAAGCCGCTGGCCCCGTCTCGCCGCGCATGATGCAGCCCCGCGATGGGCACGAAGCCATGCCGGCACCGGCCGGAGACGATCTCGGCGAGCGCATCGAGCACACTGCCCACCACGGCCGCCGCCGCCTCGTACATGCCCGGGAAGGCGGGGGTGTCGCCCCCATCCAGCACGCCCTCACCCGTGCGCGAGAGGCGCTCCACCAAGTCGACGTAGGCGGCCGTATGAAAGCGCTCGATCTGCGCCCGCGTGGCCACCACCGGCGCGCGCACGCAGACCCGCTCCGTCAGGCCCAGCTCGCGAGCCTGTGCCCAGAAGGCATCCATTCGATCCGGACCGAAGGGGTGGCCCGGCCCGAAGCCATAGCGCGCCAGCGCCTCGCCGATGTACACACAGACCGCAGCCTGATCCCGGTCGTTCATTGAGGCATTCAATCCGGTCGGCTCCATCCCTCGATGGCGGGGGCAAGGACAACGCCGCCCAAAAGCAGTAAGATCGCGGACCTGTCACCGCCACCGCAGCAACGATACCGCAGCATGGCTCAGTATATATACACGATGAATCGGGTGGGCAAGGTCGTCCCGCCCAAGCGCGAGATCCTCAAGGACATCTCGCTGTCCTTCTTCCCCGGCGCCAAAATCGGCGTGCTCGGCCTCAACGGCTCGGGCAAGTCGACGCTGTTGCGCATCATGGCCGGCATCGATAGCGAGTACGAGGGCGAGGCGCGCCCGCAGCCGGGGATCCGCATCGGCTATCTGTCACAGGAGCCCCAGCTCGACGAGAGCAAGGACGTGCGCGGCAACGTCGAGGAAGGTGTGGGCGAGCTCAAGGCGCTGGTGGATCGCTTCAACGACATCAGCATGAAGTTCGCCGAGCCGATGGCCGAGGACGAGATGAACGCCCTGCTCGAGGAGCAGGGCACGCTGCAGGACGCCATCGACGCCGCCGGCGCCTGGGAGCTCGAGCGCAAGCTCGAGATCGCCGCCGACGCCCTGCGTCTGCCGCCCTGGGAGGCGGACGTGAGCAAGCTCTCCGGCGGCGAGCGCCGCCGCGTCGCGCTGTGCCAGCTGCTGCTCTCCAATCCGGACATGCTGCTGCTCGATGAGCCCACCAACCACCTGGACGCCGAATCCGTGGCCTGGCTGGAGCGCTTCCTGCAGGAATACCCCGGCACCGTGGTGGCCGTCACCCACGACCGCTACTTCCTGGACAACGTGGCGGGCTGGATCCTGGAGCTCGACCGCGGCCGCGGCATTCCCTTCGAGGGCAATTACTCCTCCTGGCTGGAGCAGAAGGAGAAGCGTCTGGCGCAGGAGGCGCGCGAGCAGGCGGCCCAGCAGCGCACCATCAAGCACGAGCTGGAATGGGTGCGCAGCAACCCCAAGGGCCGGCACGCCAAGAGCAAGGCGCGCCTGAAGCGCTTCGACGAACTGTCCTCGAGCGACTACCAGAAGCGCAACGAGACCAACGAGCTCTTCATCCCGCCGGGCCCGCGCCTGGGCGACGTGGTCATCGAGGCACAGCACGTGCGCAAGGGTTTCGGCGAGCGCCTGCTGATCGACGACCTGGACTTCAACCTGCCGCCCGGCGGCATCGTCGGCATCATCGGCCCCAACGGCGCCGGCAAGACCACCCTGCTGCGCATGATCGTGGGCCAGGACCGGCCCGACGAGGGCAGCCTGCGCCTGGGCGAAACCGTGGAGCTCGCCTACGTCGACCAGAGCCGCGATGCGCTCGACGACGGCAAGACGGTGTGGGAGGAGATCTCCGGGGGCCACGACATCATGACCGTGGGCCGCTTCGAGATCCCCTCGCGCGCCTATGTGGGGCGCTTCAACTTCAAGGGCACCGACCAGCAGAAGCGCATCGGCGAGCTCTCCGGCGGCGAGCGCAATCGCGTGCACCTGGCCAAGCTGCTCAAGAGCGGCGGCAACGTCCTGCTGCTCGACGAGCCCACCAACGACCTGGACGTGGAGACGCTGCGCGCGCTGGAGGACGCCGTGCTCGAGTTCCCCGGCTGCGTGCTGGTCACCTCCCACGATCGCTGGTTCCTCGACCGCATCGCCACCCACATCCTCGCCTTCGAGGGCGACAGCCAGGTGGTCTGGTTCGAAGGCAACTATGCCGATTACGAGGCGGACCGGCGGCGGCGGCTCGGCGATGTGGCGGCTCAACCGCACCGCATCAAGTACCGCCCGGTGATCCGCGACTGAACCGCCCCATGGACAGCGATCGCCTCGACCATCTGCTCGCGCGCCTGGACCGCCTGCTCGACCGGGCCGAACCGCTGCTGCCCGCCGCCCAGCGCGCCCCCGACTGGGAGGCCGCGCCGGCCTACCGCTGGCGCCGCGACCGCGGGCCGCGCGGCTACCTGGACCCGGTGCGCCAGCTGCACCGCATTCGCCTGGCCGACCTGGTGGGCATCGACAAGCCGAAACAGGTCCTGGAGCAGAACACGCGCCAGTTCGTCGCCGGGCTGCCCGCCAACAGCGTGCTGCTGTGGGGCGCGCGCGGCACCGGCAAGTCCTCGCTGATCAAGGCGCTGCTCACCGAGTTCGGGGATGCGGGCCTGCGCGTCATCGAGGTCGAGCGCCAGCACCTGGTCGACCTGCCCGACATCGTGGACCTGGTCGCGGATCGCCCAGAGCGCTTCCTGCTGTTCTGCGACGACCTGTCCTTCGAGGCCGACGACCCCAGCTACAAGGCCCTGAAGGTGGTGCTGGACGGCTCCCTGCACGCCACGCCCGACAACGTCCTCGTCTACGCCACCTCCAACCGGCGCCATCTGCTGCCCGAGTCCATGCAGGACAACCTGCAGGCCCGGCACGTCGAGGGCGAGCTGCATCCCGGGGAGGCCGTCGACGAGAAGGTCGCCCTGTCGGACCGCTTCGGGCTGTGGCTGTCCTTCTACCCCTTCAACCAGGACACCTATTTGGCGATCGTGGATCACTGGCTGCAGGCCATGGGAACGGTGGTCGCCGATCGGGAGGCCATGCATGAGGAGGCGCTGCGCTGGGCGCTGGCCCGCGGCGTGCGCAGCGGACGCAGCGCCTGGCAGTTCGCGCGCGACTGGACCGGCCGGGTGGGTCTCGCCGGCCGCGATTGAGCGACAGGACGGCTCAGAGCTCGTCCAGGGGGTTGTGCTTTCGCGCCCCCGGCGGGAGATCGGCCTCGCCGAGGTCGTCGCGCTCGAGATCGTCGAAGGGCCCGGACCAGTCGCTCGGGGCCGCCGTCGGCGCCAGGTCGAGCTCGGACCAGGTGTCCCGGTCGAACGCCTCCACGTCGCCGTCGAAGTATTGCACCTCTACGCTTTCCTCGTCCGCGGCCACGATCTCGAAGGCACACCCCGCGTCGGTTTCATACCAGTCCCCGACCTGCGGTTGGAAGTCATTGGGCATGGGATCGCTCCCGAAGTGCATCGGCCCCTCGTCCCGGGTGAGACAGGCGCCGGCAGCGGGACTATCATGCGGCGATTCCCGGCCGAAGGCCAGCGCGCCGCAGGCCCCCCGATTCTCCGGGCGTATCGATGAGCACGGCCCCGCTTCGCCTCTACTCGATCGGCCACAGCAGCCGAAGCGCCGCTGACTTCGAGCGGCTGCTGCAGCAGGCCGGCGTGGCCTGCCTCATTGACGTGCGCAGCCGGCCGCAGTCGCGGCGGCACCCGCAGTTCGGCCGCGAGGCGCTCCGGCGGCAGCTGGCGGCGGTGCACATCGAATACTGCTGGGAGGGACGGGACCTGGGCGGGCTGCGGGCCGGCGGCGCTGCCGACGCCGAACACAGCGCACTGCGCGAGGCCGGCTTTCGTGCCTTCGCCACGCACATGGACAGCGCCGCCTTTCGCGCCGCGGCCGCCCGCCTGCTCGCGGCGGCGGCACGCGGACCCGTCGCCTTCATGTGCGCCGAGGCGCGGCCCGAGGCCTGTCACCGGCAGTTCATCGCCGATTACCTGCACCACCGGGGGGCCGAGATCCTCCACCTGCTGGGCCCCGGCGAGCGGCGCGTGCACACCCTGCGCCCGGCGCTGCGCCTCAGCGGGCAGCGGTTCGTCTATGACCGCCCCGCGGACGGCCAACTCGGCCTGCCGCTGTAGCGTGAGCGAGGCGATTCAGTGGGTTCGATCAAGCAGCAGTCGGTCGATGATCAGGCCGTAGAAGGGTGCGGCGCCGGCACGGGCGTAGCGCCAGCCCAGGTGGGTGTGGCAGCCGCCGCAGAGGGCAACCTGCCACGCATAGCCGGCGAACCAGGTGTACTCGAGGGTGGCCGGACCGGTCGCGACGCAGCCCGGCGCCTGCCCGAACAGCCCGATGCGAAAGGCCGCGCCCAGCGGGTTGAGAAATCGATGCTGGTGCGCCCCGCCCATCTCCACCGCCGCCTCTCGGCGGGCGATATCGCGTCGGCAGGCGGCGCAGCGCAGCACCGCGCCGCCGTCCGCGGCCTCCCGCTCGAGCGCCTCGACCCGCTCGGCGAGCTGCGGGTCGCCGGCGCGCTCGAGCAGGCGGTGCGGCGCCGGATCAGAGCATGCCGCTGGCGGTCTCGGGGGTGACCTCGTTGCGCGGTTTTCCGACCAGAAAGCCCCGGACATTGTGCGCCACCTCGTTCACCAGCCGCTGTCGCGATTCCTGGCTCGCCCAGGCGACGTGCGGCGTCACGATGAGGTTGGGGATGTCGGGATCGAGCAGCGGACTGCCGTGCACCGGCGGTTCCTCCGCCAGCACGTCAATCCCGGCCCCGCCCAGCTTGCCGGCCCGCAGCGCGTCGGCCAGCGCCTGTTCGTCGACGATGCTGCCGCGTGCCGTATTGATCAGGATGGCCTGATTCTCCATCAGATCCAGCGCGCGGGCGTCGATCAGCCCCTTGGTCTCCGGCGTCAGCGGGCAGTGCAGGCTCAGCACGCCCACCTGCGGCAGGAGCTCATCGAGCGGCACCCGCCCCGGGCGCGGCGCCCCGCCCGGGCGCTGGGCGACCAGCACCTTCATCCCGAAGCACTCCGCAACGTGCGCCACCGCCTGCCCCAGCTCGCCGTAGCCGACGATGCCCATGGTCCGCCCGGCGATCTCGTGCAGCGAAAAATCCAGCAAGCAGAACTGCTTGCTGCGCTGCCACTGCCCCACCCTCACGGCCTCGGCATATTGCGGCATGTGGGTGACCAGAGACAGCAACAAGGAGAACACGTGCTGCACCACGGCCGGGGTCGCGTAGGCGCGCACATTGCTCACCGTGATGCCGCGCTGGCGGGCCGCCTCCAGGTCGACATTGTTGGTGCCAGTGGCCGCCACCACGATCAGCTTCAGCTGCGGGGCGGCATCCATGGCGGCGGCCGTCAACGGCACCTTGTTGCTGATCACCACCTGCGCGCCGGCGATGCGCTCGGCCACCTCCTCGGGGGCGGTCGCGTCGTGCAGTTCCCATTCGGCGAGGGTCGAGTGCAAGGTCTCGAACTCGATGTCACCGCGATCGATGCTGTCCCGGTCCAGCAGGACCCCCCGGCTCACCTTGTCTGCGCTCATGTGATTCTCCTGTGCTCCGATTCATCCCGCCCCGACACGCCGCCGGCCGCAGCCGCGGCCAAATATCCGGTGCGGAACCGTTATATACTGTGCGCCCATCCAGCCTCGTCACGAGCCCGGCCGCGGAGGATTCCAGCGTATGACCGCCTACATCGGGAACCCCGACTACGTCCACGGCAGCCCGAGCTGCACCGGGATCCTACTGACCAATCTCGGCACCCCCGATGCCCCGACCCCTGCGGCCCTGCGCCGCTACCTGGGCGAATTCCTCGCGGACCCGCGCGTCGTCGAGTTCCCCCGACCGCTGTGGCTGGCGGTACTGCACGGCGTGGTGCTGCGAGTGCGCCCGCGCCGCGCCGCCCACGCCTACCGCAAGGTGTGGAGCGGGGAGGGCTCGCCGCTGCTCGCCATCTCCCGCCACCAGGCGACCGCGCTCCAGGAGGCGCTCACGCGGCGCGTGCCCGGCCCGGTCAAGGTGGTGCTCGGCATGCGCTACGGGAATCCTTCGCTCCCGGCGGCACTCGATGCCCTGCGCCAGGCGAACGCCCGTCGCATCCTCGTCCTGCCGCTCTACCCGCAGTATTCTGCCACAACCACGGCCTCGACTTTCGATGCCGTGGCCGCCACCCTGCGCCGCTGGCGCGACCTGCCGGACCTGCGCTTCGTCAGCCGGTACCACGATCGCGACGGCTACGTGCGGGCGCTCGCTGCGAGCATCCGCCAGCACTGGGCGAGTCACAGCCCCGGCGAGCGGCTCCTGTTCTCCTTTCATGGGCTGCCCAAGCGCTACCTGCACGCCGGCGACCCCTACCATTGCGAATGTCACAAGACCGCGCGCCTGGTGGCCGAGGCGCTGGAGCTGCCGCCCGAGCGCTGGCAGCTGGCGTTCCAGTCACGCTTCGGCCGCGAGGAATGGCTCCAGCCCTATACGGACGCGACCCTCCGCGCGTGGGCCGAACACGGCATCCGCCATGTGGACGTCGTGTGCCCGGGCTTCGCCGCCGACTGCCTGGAAACCCTGGAGGAGATCGCCATTCAGAACCGCGAGCTGTTCCACGCGGCCGGGGGCGAGGCCTACCACTACATTCCCGCGCTCAACGCGCGTCCCGAGCACATCGACTTTCTCGCCGACCTCGTGCTCGAGCAGACCCAGGGCTGGTCGCAGACCGCCGGGGACTGGGACGACATGCGGGCCGAGCGGGATGCGGCGGCCTCGCGGGCGCGGGCCCTGGCGCTGGGCGCCGCCCGCTGAGGGACCCGGCGCCGGAGGACGGCGCCGCCCGCGCAGCCCGCCCTGACGTGCGCGGCGCAGCCGGATGCCTCGCTCACTGTCGCCGAGCTGAAAAAAAAGGGAGGCCGAAGCCTCCCTTGCTGGCGTACCGCGAGGGCGCTCAGACCACCTTGCCGGCATAGTCGGCAACCCCGGGCATCTTGTCCATGCCCTTGATGGTCGGCGTGTTGAGCTTGTTGAACTTGGCGACCTTCTGATCGCGCAGATACTCGGCCACGACATCCCAGATCGGCTTGCCCGGCGACTGGGATCCCACCGTCGCCCAGCCGGCGACCTTATACTTCTTCTTGGGATTGATGGGGGTGCCGTCATCGAGCCGCATGTCCGTGATGCGCTTGCCGATGGTCTGCGTCGGGTCGATGGTGTAGTCGAGTCCACCGACGCGCACCATGTCCCCGCCCTGCTGGTAATAGGGGTCCTTGTTGAACAGGTTGTCGGCCACGTCCTCGAGGATGAGCTTGATCTGGTCGCCGCTCATCTCCTGCACGTAGGTTTCCGGATAGGTGATCGCGGTCTGGTCCATCACATGCTCCATGGTGATGGACTGACCCGGCAGCACCGTGGTGCCCCAGCGGAAACCCGGCGAGAGCGAGATCTGGGCATCGCCCACGGCGCGCTGCGCGTCGCAGATGATCTGATCGAAGGTGCCGTTGAAGTTGCCGCGCCGATAGAGCACGCCGTCGGCCACGGCCAGCTCCTCGCGCAGCTTGTCGACGTAGGGCGCGCGCGACTTGTCGATGTACTGCTGCATCTCCTTGTCCGGCTCGATCATGTTCGAGAACACCGGCACCAGGCGGTACTTGTAGCCCTGCACCTTGCCGCCGCGCACGTCGAACTGCATCACGCCCAGGAACTTGCCGTTCGAACCGGCGTTGGTCACCAGCGTCTTGCCGCCGCGGTTCTTCACTTCCATCGCCGCCGGCACGCCGTCGTGCGTATGCCCGCCGAAAACGACATCGATGCCGCTGACCACCTCGGCCATCTTCAGGTCCACGTCCATGCCGTTGTGGGAGAGCACGGCAACCACGTCCGGCTTCTCCTTCTGGCGGATCTCGTCGACCAGCTTCTGCATCTCCTGATCGCGGATGCCGAAGGTCCAATAGGGGATGAAGCGCGAGGGATTGGCGATGGGCGTATAGGGAAACGCCTGGCCGATGACCGCGACGCGAACGCCGCCCATGTCGCGCATGGTGTACGGCTTGAAGGCGCGCAGTGTGTTCTCGTTGTAGTCCTTGAAGTCCTCGAAGGGGTAATCGAAGATGGCGTCTTCCTTGACCTTGACGTTCTGCGCAACGAACTCGCCCTTGAACGCCTTGACGTTCTTGATCACCTCATCGTCGGTGTAGGTGAACTCCCAATGGCCGGTCATCACGTCGACGCCGAGGGTGTTGCAGGCCCCGACCATGTCCTGCCCGCGAGTCCAGTAGGCGGTGCCCGATCCTTGCCAGGTGTCGCCGCCGTCCACCAGCAGCGTGCGCTTGTCGCCGTGCTCGGCACGAATGCGCTTGACCAGCGTCGCGAGGTGCGAAAAGCCGCCAACCTTGCCGTACTTGCGGGCGGCCTCTTCGAAGTTCAGGTAAGTGAAGGCGTGCGCCTCGGGCGTATTCGGCTGCAGGCCGAAGTGGTCGAGCAGCTTCTTGCCCACCAGATGCGGCGGGCGGCCCTTGGCCTCGCCAACGCCGATATTCACGTTGGGCTCACGGAAGTACACGGGCATCAGCTGCGCGTGGCAGTCGGTCATGTGCAGCAGCGTCACGTTCCCGTACTTGGGGATCTCGTAGAGATCGCCGGGGGCCTGCCGTGCACCGGTGGTGCTGTCGCAGCCGGGCAGCATGCCGGCGGCACCCGCCACACCCATCAACTGGATGAACTCGCGTCGACTGATAGACATCAAATCCTCCTCGCTAGAAGTCGTCGCTCAATCGGAATTCTCCGACGGGCACGCGCCCCCGCCGCGCTCCACCCGGTCGAAAAAGGGACGGCCATGATACATCGAAGGAAGCGGAATTGCCCGCCATTCAGAAGCTTGCGTTTTGCACGCGGGCACCGTGCACAATGCACCGTGCCTGCGTGCCCCACCCCGCCCCATCACCTCATGGTGGAGCGGCGGGCGCGCTTTATTCCCGCGAAGCGGCGGGGCGGCGCCAAAGCACCCGCCCCGCCCCCAACCGCCGCAGGCCCGGCAGCCGCGCCACGAGCAAGGCAGCGAGCACCGCGGCATAGATGAGCGGCTCGCGAAGGTCCGCTTTCACCAGCCAGAGAAAGTGCAGGACGCCAAGCGTGGCGACGGCGTAAGCCAGCCGATGCAGGCGCTTCCAGTGGCGGCCCAGCCGTCGCATCATGGCATTGGTCGAGGTCGCGGCCAGCGGCACCATGAGCGCAAAGGCGGCCATGCCCACGGTGATGAAGGGCCGCTTGAGGATGTCGTGCCCGATCTCCGCCCACCAGAAAAACTGGTCCAGCCACAGGTAGGTGAACAGGTGCAGCGTGCCGTAGAAGAAGGCGAACAGCCCCAGCATGCGGCGCAGACGAAGTGGCCAGGCCTGGCCGCTCACCCTGCGCAGCGGCGTGATGGCCAGGGTGAGCAGCAGAAAACGCAGCGTCCACAAGCCGGTGCTGTGCGTGATCGCCTCGATCGGATTGGCCCCGAGCCGGTCGCCGAAGGCGTCCCACGCGAGCACGGCGAGCGGCACCAGTGCCAGGGTGAACGTGGCGGCCTTGAGCCGCCGCAGACTGTGGTCGTCGAGCATGTCCCCTCTGATCAGAAATGCTGTTTGAGGTCCATGCCGGCGTAGAGGTGAGCCACCTCCTCGGCATAGCCGTTGAACATCTCGGTCTTGCGCTTGAAGAATTCGCCGATACGCCGCTCGCGCTTCTGACTCCAGCGCGGATGATCGACATTCGGGTTGACGTTGGAATAGAAGCCGTATTCGTGCGGGGCTGCCTTGTGCCAGGTGGTCATCGGCTGCTGCTCAGTGAGACGGATCTTCACGATCGATTTGCCGCTCTTGAAGCCGTATTTCCAGGGTACGACCAGGCGCAGCGGGGCGCCGTTCTGATTGGGCAGCACCTCCCCGTACAGGCCGACGGCGAGCAGCGTCAGCGGGTGCATGGCCTCGTCGATGCGCAGCCCCTCCACGTAGGGCCAATCGAGCACCGCCCGGCGCTGGCCGGGCATCTGCTGCGGGTCGTAGAGGGTGGTGAACTCGACGAACTTGGCCCGCGAAGTGGGTTCGAAGCGGCGTAGCAGCTCGCGCAGCGGAAAGCCGACCCAGGGCACGACCATCGACCAACCCTCCACGCAGCGCAGCCGGTAGATGCGCTCCTCGAGGCCGTGGGGGCGCAGCAGGTCCTCCAGCGCGTAGCTGCCCGGACGTGCCACCTCGCCCTCGATGCGCACGCTCCAGGGCTCGGTGCGTAGTTGGCCGGCGTACTCGGCCGGGTCGCGCTTGCCGGTGCCGAACTCGTAGAAGTTGTTGTAGTGGGTGACGTCCTGGTAGGGGGTGCGCGTCTCCTGCGTGGACAGGGCACGGTTGGACGTGAACTCCAGCGCTCGCCGCCCATGGCCGGTCGCCGCCGCCGAGCGGGCCGGCAACAACCCGGGCACGAGACTGCCGAAGGCGGCACCGGCAACCAGGGCCGCCGAGCCGGCCATGAAGCGGCGGCGGTTGCGGTACACCTCCCGGTCGGTGATCTCGGAGGGCCGGATGGGCCCGGTGCGCTTGTTTCGCATGACACGTCCTCGCTGAGGCGCCATCGCTGATGGGACCCCGGGGCGAGCGCGGGGGTTCAATGCAGCGCAGGCGCAGTGCGCCGGTAACCGGCAAGTTCCACATAGCCGCGACCCTGCGCGTCCCCGTGCACCGCCACCGCCCCCTCCCAGTACGGCACCGCGGCGCGATACAGTTCCTGGTCGGCCAGCAGCGGGCGCAGCCGCAGCGTGAATGCCGGCGCCTTCTTGACCCTTATACGCCAGCGCGTGGGGTATTGGATGTCGCTGTGGGGGCTTTGCCAGCGATCCTCGACCCCGATCTCCACATCGGCCGCGTCCAGCCGCCGTGTGCGGCCCTGCGCATCCACCAGCACCCCCCCGCTGTGGGGATCGGCCGTGCCGTCGGCGCGCCGCAGCCGGTAGTACATCAGCTCGCGGCCGTCGTCGAGCTGCAGCGCGAACCAGTCCCAGCCGGTCTGCCCCGGTCCCAGCGCCGAGGTGGACCACTCGTGGTCCATCCAGGCCCCGCCCTCCACCTCGAAGGCCTGACCGCCGATGCGCAGGGTCCCCGTCGCCGCCAGGCGCGGGAAGGAGTAGTAGTAGGAGGCGTTGCCGCGCGCCGCGCCCTTGCGACTCAGCCCCGCGTCCCCCTGCAGCACCAGCGGCTTGCCGCTGGCGAGGCGCAGCCTCACACCGAGGCCCTCCTGGGCGGCGGACAACTGCAGCACCGCACAACGGGCGGGGGCGCCGAGGGCGGTGCAGCGCGGCGGAACCGGCCCCGGCAGCGCCCGCACCTGCCAGTCCTCGAGCCAGACGCGAAACGGCGTATGCGGCGCCTGCGGAGCCGGCCGTGCGCCGGCGAGTCCGAGCGCCCCGCGCGAGAAGCGCTGGAAATGGTGGAATTCGCCACCGGCGATGTCGGACAGCGCGAAATGCGCCATGTAGAGCTGGCGGGTCGCCCAGGCGGAGTCCCCGCCCCGTGGCCGCGGGGCCAGGGCGATGCGGAAGAAGGTGAGCTCGAAGCCGAAGCGGCGCCCATCCGCGGTATGCAGGTTGCCGGTGAAATACCACCACTCCTGCTTGAAATCGGGGTGGGCACCGTGGTCTTGCGGAAAGCTGAAGGCCCGAGGCGCGAACGCCCGCGCGTAGCCCGCATCGGCGCCCGCCCCCAGGCGCTCGGCCAGCGGCGCCCTCGCGGGGGTCGGGGGGGACGGGTTGGACGGGGCGTGCCATGCGCCCGCCAGCCACCAGCCGAGGACACCCAGCCCGATGAGCCCGGCGAGCAGCACACCCCCGCGCAGGGCCGCCCGCATCTATTCCTCCCGCAGTCCGGCCGCCGGGGACATGCGCGCCATGCGGGCGGCCGGCCAGACCCCCGCGAGCAGGGCCGCGCCCACGGCGAGCGCCACCGTTTGCCCCAACAGGCCGGGATCGACGTGCAGCTGCATCGTCCAGCCGAAGGAACGCCGGTTGATGACCGCCACCAGCACCAGCGACAGCAGCGCGCCCAGCGGCAACGCCAGCACGCCGGCGAGCAGCCCCAGGATGCCGCTCTCCCCCATTACCAGCGCCCACAGCTGGCCCGGCGTCAGCCCCATGGCGCGCATCAGCGCCAGTTCGCGGGCCCGCTCCAGCTGGATGGCGAGCAGTGCGCTGAGCACCCCCACCACGGCGACCACGATGGCCAGCACGCGCAGCACCGAGGTGATGGTGAAGGTGCGATCGAAAATGGCGAGCGATGCCTCGCGCAGCCCGCGGTTGGACACGATGTCCAGGCGTGCGGCCTGCGGCAGCAGACGGCGCAGCCGCGCCGCCATGCCGTCTGCGGAGGCCCCGGCCGCCAGGTACACGCCCAGGGAGGTGATCGCCGGGTCGTGCCAGACGCGCACATAGGTCGCCCGCGCCATGGTCACGTAGCCCTGGTCGGAGCCGTAGTCGTAGTACACGCCGGCCACCGCGAAGCGCCGCGGCCCCGCCGGGGTGGGCAGGACGATCCGGTCGCCCACGCCGACGTCATGGCGATAGGCGTAGGGCTCGGACACGATTACCGCGCCCCCCTCGAAGAAGGCGCGCCGCGCCGCGGCGGGGTCGCCGTGCTTGAAACGAAAGCCGGAGAAACTCGCGCGCGGGATATCGAGCGCGAACAGCTGGATGCGGCCCTGCTCGGTCTGCAGGTCGATGCGCCGGCCGACACTCACATAGGCGACCCGCGGCAGGGCGCGCACGGCGCGCGCATCGGCCATCGACAGCACCTGTTCGCGGCCGGCGGCCTCCAGCGGGGAGATGAACACGTCGGCGCGCAGGTAGTCCGCCAGCCATTCCTGGACCGTGCCGCGGAAGCTGTCGATCATCATGCCCACGCCGGCGGTCGCGGAGACCGCCACGGTGAGCGCGGCGAGCGCCACGCCGGTGCGGCTCAGCGAGGCGCGGATGGCACGCACCGCCAGATTGCCGAGTTGGCCCGCGCTCGCTGCGGCGAAGCGCCGTAGCGGACGCAGCAAGAGCACCGCGAGCAACGGCACCAGCAGCGCGAAGCCCACCATCAGGCCGAACAGGGCCGCGAAGGCAATCACCAGGCTGCGCGTGGGCCAGAGCAGCAAGGCCCCGGCGGCGCCCATCGACACCAGCCCGGCGCCGGCGACGAGAGGCAGCGCACGGCGCACCCGCGCCTCGAACGCCGAGCGCGTCATCACGGCGCGGGGGCGGATGCGCCCGGCCTCCAGCGCCGGCAGCAGCGCGGCTGCGAGCGTCGCCCCGACGCCGAGCACGGCGCCCTTGGCGAAGGAGGCGGGGGTCAGGAACACCGAGGACACGCTGCTGGCGTAGTAGAGATCGTTGATGGTCCGGGTCACCAGCCCCAGCAGCACGTCCGCCAGCGACACGCCGAGCAGCAGGCCCGCGCCGGTGCCGAGCAGGCCGATGAGCGCGGCCTCCAGTTCCACCTGCAACACCAGTTGGCCGCCGCCCACGCCCAAGGCGCGCAGCGTGCCGAATTCGGTGAACCGCCGGATCACGGCGAAGGTCATGGTGTTGTAGATGAGAAAGGCGCCCACCAGCAACGCAAGCAGACTCATCGCCGTCAGATTGAGATGGAAGGCCCGCGTCATCTGCTCCAGCGAGGTACTGCGTGCCTGGGCACCGACCAGGCGCAGCCCCGGGGGAAGCCCCGCCCGCAGCGCCTGCACGGCGGCGGCGTCCGGCAGCACCAGATCGATGCGGGTGAGCCGGCCCTCGAACCCGAGCACCTCCTGGGCGGTGGCGATGTCGGTGAGCAGCACCGCCCGCAGGGCGCGGCCGTCGAGCGGCCCCCGCGGGGGAAGCAGGCCGATGACCCGCAGCGAAAAGCTGCGGCGGCCGTAGTGCAGCGCGATCGTGTCGCCGGCCCGCGCCCCGAGCCGCCGCGCCGTCGCGGCCGGCAGGAGCGTGGTGCGCGGCTCGGCGATGAGGCGGGCGAACGCCGCCTCATCGCCGCCCAGCGCGAATCGCGTGCGCAGGCCGGCCTCGGCGATCGGGTCAACGCCGAGCAGCGTCAACGGCGCGCCCTTGCCCGCGTCGCCGCGGCTCACCGGCGCCTCGACCACGGGCGCGCTGCGGCGCACCCGGCGCATCAGCCGCAGGCGTGCGTACTCGGCCTCCGGCACCCCCTGCGGGCCGCCGACGACTTCATGGGTGGCGGGGCCGGTGAGCGCCGCGCTGGAGAGGGCGAAGGCGCGCTCGGCACTGGCATTGGCCAGGTCAATCGCCACCACCACGGCCACCCCCAATGCCACGCCCAGCACCGACAGCAAGAACTGCAGCGGATGGCGCCGATGGTGGCGCAGCTGGGCACGGAACAGCAGCATCAGAAGCCGTCCCCGGTACCGGCGCCCACCAGCCGCCCCGCACGCAGCTGCAGCACGCGATCGCAGCCGGCCGCGATCTCCGCGCTGTGGGTGACCATGAGCAGCGTTGCACCATACTCGGCGCGAAGCTCGGCAAACAGCTCGAGCACCGCCGCGCTCGATCCCTCGTCGAGATTACCCGTGGGCTCGTCCGCCAGCAGGATACCCGGCCGGTGCACCAGGGCGCGCGCCACCGCCACGCGCTGCTGCTCACCTCCGGAGAGCCGGTCGGGAAAGCTCTCCGCACGATCGGCAAGCCCCACGCGCTCCAGCAGCCGCTGGGCACGTGCCCGCGCGTCGGCGTCGATCCGGCCGATGAGCTCCAGCGGCAGAAGCAGGTTCTCCATCACGGTCAGGGTCGGGAGCAGGTTAAAGAACTGGAAGACGAAGCCCACATGGCGGCGCCGGAACACGGTACGCTCGCGCTCGCTCAGCCGCCCCATGTCCGCGCCCGCCACTCGCACGCTGCCCCCGTCGGGGAGGTCGATGCCGCTGATCAGGTTCAGCAGCGTGGACTTGCCGCTACCGCTGCGTCCGAGCAGGGCCACCGATTCACCGGCCTCGACCCGCAGGCCGAGCCCGCGAAAGACCTCCCGGCGCAGCCCGCCTTCCAGATAGCCCTTGCGCAAGGCGTCGAGGCGGATCAGCGGCTCTACCGGCGCACCGCCAGCCTTCTTCTGTGGCACAGCGCACACTTTCCGCTCCCGCACCTCTCCACCCCGGGACGCAGAGGATAGCATGCACTAAAGACCGACTCGTGCAGGCGAAGATGGAAGACGCCACTCCGGACTGGTTGATCCAGCACAGCAGACTGCGCGGCGAGACCCGCGCCGTCGCCTTGACGGGCAATCGCCTGCAGGTGGCTTCACAATCGCTGTTCGGCCGGCGGCGCTACGCCATCCACCTGGCCGTGCTGGCCGCCGAGCCGCACCGGCGCCGTTACCTCGCCTGGCGCTGGCTGCTCGCCGCCGGGGGCGGCTTGGGCCTTGCGGGTCTCCTGTGGTGGGACAGCGTGGCCCGCGCGGGCACG
Organism: uncultured Gammaproteobacteria bacterium; assembly: GCA_963779865.1. Lineage (GTDB taxonomy): Bacteria > Pseudomonadota > Gammaproteobacteria > CAVZZX01 > CAVZZX01 > CAVZZX01. Next base: position 1,155,426 of record CAVZZX010000003.1, read on the forward strand.
ACCGTCCCCGGCGTCCCGCTGGTGGTGGCGCTCCTCGCGCTGGTCGGCGGCCTGGGGGCACTGGCCACCTTCTTCTATCGCTCCTACAGCCTGGACGAATACCGCACGCGCTTTGCGGGGTGCACCGTGTGCGCCCTGCATCGCGGGCGCCCGGATCGACGGGCCTATCAACGCTTCACCCGGGAGCTGCAGCGACAGATCGAGACCGCCCAGGAGACGCTCGGCAACAAGCGCCAGCGCGGGCTTGCGGCCGAGCTGCGCGAGCTGCGCCGCCTCACCCAGGAGGGCGCGGTGCCGGAGCAGGCCTACGAACACGCCAAGGGCGCCATTTTGTCCCGCCGCGGGCGAGCGGCCGGCGTATCCCCACGCCTGAGCCGTCCATTCAGCGCCACACGCCGGGCGGCGGCGTGTAGCTGTCGAGCACCTGCAGATAATTGGCGCGCGCATAGGCGATGATCAGCGAGGGGCCGCGGTGGGCCTCGGCATCGAGACAGGCGCGCAGGGTCGGCACGTCCTTTGCGCCGTAGGCGACCTGGGCGACGTAGACGTTCTGGTAACTCATGGCGATGCGCGCCAGGTCTTTTTTGGCGCCCGGCTTGCCGCCCGCGGAGAACTTGGCCACGGCGCCGCGCGGCGTCGCTTTCGACGTGTGGCCGCCGGTGTTCGAATACACCTCGGCATCGAGCACCAGGATGTTGACGTCGGCCCCGGACGCGAGCACGTGGTCCAGGCCGCCGAAGCCGATGTCGTATGCCCAACCGTCGCCGCCGATGATCCAGATGCTCCTGCGGCACAGGTAGTCGGCGACCGTGTCGAGCTCGCGCGCACGGGCGTCGCTCACCGCAGCAAGGCGCCGGCGCAACTCGGCCACGCGCTCGCGCTGTTCGTGGATTGCTGCTTCATCGGCGGCATCCGCCTTGAGCAGGGCGTCAACGAGCGCGGCGCCGACCGGTCCGCGCAGGTCCGCCAACAGCTCGCGCGCCACCTCACGGAGGGCATCCACGGCGATGCGCATGCCGAAGCCGAACTCGGCATTGTCCTCGAACAGCGAATTCGACCAGGCCGGGCCGCGCCCCTCGGCGTGCGTGGTCCAGGGGGTGGTGGGCAGATTACCGCCGTAGATCGACGAGCAGCCCCTCGCATTGGCCACCAGCGGGCACGGCCCGACGCGCAGCGAGACGGTGATGGCCCCGGCCTTCTTCGAGTCGTAGACGAAGTAGCCCTGGGCAAACATCGGCGTCTGCTCGCCGATGATCTTGATGGTGTTCTTGTTGGCACTGACCGTGCCGTCGGAGCCCAGCCCGTAGAATACGGCCTGAAAGGCATCGCGCTGTGCATCGGTGCGAAAGGCAGGATCCCAGTCCAGGCTGGTGTGGCCGAGGTCGTCGTGAATGCCGAGGGTGAACCCGTTGCGGGGCCGCTCGGTGCCAACGCCTCGAACACCGCTTTGATCATGGCGGGCGTGAGCTCCTTGGACGCCAGCGCATAACGGCCCCCGATGACCTGCGGACAGTGCCCGAAGCGCCGTTCGCCATGCATGTAATCCTGCGCCACCGCCGTGACCACGTTCTGGTACAGCGGCTCCCCGTCGCTGCCGGGCTCCTTGGTACGCTCGAGCACGGCGATACGCCGGACGCTGGACGGCAGCGCCCCGAGCAGCGCGCCCGCATCGAAGGGCCGGAACAGTCGCACCTTCACCAGGCCGAGCCGCGCGCCTTCTCGGCTCAGTTCATCCACGGTCTCGTGCGCCGTCTCCGCACCGGAACCCATCATCACGATGACCCGCTCGGCATCCACCGCACCGACGTAATCGAACAGCCGGCAGGCGCGCCCGGTGCGTGCGGCCAGCGCATCCATGGCGTGCTGTACCACGGCCGGGAAGGCGTCGTAGAAGGGGTTGACCCGCTCACGCCCCTGGAAGTAGACGTCGGGGTTCTACGAGCTGCCGCGCAGCACGGGGTGCTCCGGAGAGAGGGCGCGCCGGCGATGGGCGTGGACCTGTTCGCCCTCGATCAGCGCCGCCGCGGCCAGAGGCTCGATCTTGGCGACCTCGTGCGAGGTCCGAAAGCCGTCGAAAAAATGCAGCACGGGCACGCGGCCGCGCAGCGTCACGGCATGCGCCACCAGCGCCAGGTCCATCGCCTCCTGCACCGATGCCGCGGCCATTCAGTGCGAAGCCGCTCTGGCGCACCGCCATCACGTCGCTGTGATCGCCGAATATCGAGAGCGCCTGCACCGCCAGGGAGCGCGCGGCAACGTGGATCACCAGCGGCGTGAGCTCGCCGGCGATCTTGTACATGTTGGGGAGCATCAGGAACAGGCCCTGCGAGGCCGTGACGGTCGTGGTCAGCGCACCGGCCTGCAGGGCACCGAGGACCGCACCCGCCGCCCCGCCCTCGCTGTGCATCTCGACGATGCGCGGGATGCTGCCGAAGACGTTGCGACGGCCCGCGGCCGACCAGGCGTCGGCCAGCTCGCCCATGGGCGAGGCGGGCGTGATCGGGTAGATCGCGCAGACCTCGCTGGCCAGATACGCGATGCGGGCGGCCGCCTCGTTGCCGTCGATCGTGATCATCTCCCGGCCGTGCATCGCTCCCTCCGTTCGGGACCGGACCTCGATCCGAGCATAGGGCCGCCGCCTCGCCGACGCACGCCCTAGCGTTGCGGCCACTGATCCGCGTCAAGGCCGCGCCCGCGTGCCCGGCCACCGCAGATGCGCTATCCTAGGCGCGCACACAGCCACCAGGGTGGAATATGCGCGCACGTTTGCTGATCCTCGCCACCGCCGTCGCGCTTGCCGGCTGTGTGGCGATGCCCGCCGCGGAAGAGGACAACGCCGCCCTCGATGCCGAATACCAGAGCGCCCATCAGTCCCTCCAAGCCAAACAGTGGGCGCAGGCGAGCCACCAGCTCGAGCAACTCGTCGAGGACGCGCCCCATGGCCGCTATCAGGCACAGGCACTGCTCGACCTGGCCTATGCCGCGTATCAGCAAGGGCAGACGGACAAGACGCGGGAGTATGCGGAACGCTTCATCGCGCAGTACCGCGACCACGCCAAGGCAGCCTACGCGTATTACATGCGCGGCCTGGCGCTGAACCGCACGGCGCAACGTGAACTGGAAGATCGCCTCGCGGCGCAGGAGCCCACGCCCTATCCGATGCAGGCCCGGCGCGCCTTCGAGGCGTTCGCCGCCCTCGTCCAGCGCTTCCCGCAAAGCCCCTACGCCGAGGACAGCATTCGCCGGATGCGCAAGCTGCGCAACGGGCTGGCGCGCTATGAGCTGCATCGCGCCCAGCAGCAACTGGTTGCGGGGGACGCCGCCGGTGCGGTCAAACGCACCCAGTACGTGCTGGACCGCTACTCGTCGAGCGAGGCGCTGCCGGAGGCCCTCGCCTTGCTGGTGCGCGGCTATCGGGCATTGGGGAAGAACGAGCAGGCGCACGAGGCCCTGCAGTCGCTGCAGACCGAATACCCCGATGCGCCGCAGGTGGACGCGCTGCGCGGCGCGCCGGCACGGGGCCGCTAGTCCAGGCGGCTAGTCGCGTGCCGGCTGCGGCCAGCCGGGAATGCGGCCGCGCTGCGTGATCCGCACGCGCCCGTGGCTGTCGGGCCGCCCAAAGAAACGCAGGCTGGAGACCAGGCTCGGGTCCGCCGACTCGCGCGCCGCCATGGTCAGATTGGTGTGATAGCTGCCGTTTGCGGCGACGGTGATGACGCCGTTGACCGCCAGCGGGCCGCCTCGATCCGAGAGCACCAGCTTGCTTCCATCGTTCACCGCCTCACTGGTGATGCGCAGACTGCCCAGGCGCATGTTCTGCGGCGCGGTGAGGGCAGCATCGGTCCAATCGACCGTGCCGACCGCCGCGAAGCGCCGCCCCGGGTCGATGTCCAATCGGGTCACCGCCACCTCCACCTCGCCCGTGAGCCGCAGCGGCAGGTTGGCGTAGAGCGGCGTGAGCTGCTGTGCGGACAACCGGGCGTGGCTCTCTTCCAGATGCACCTGCCCACCGGATCGCAGGGCCAGGCGCCCGCTGCCCGTGTGTCCCGCCCCCTGCACCGCCCAGTCGAGGCTGAGACGCCCCAGCAGCAGAGCGGCCGGGTTCAGCGTCCAGTGCACGGTGCCGAGCGGCACGGCGGGCGTGCGCACCTCACGGGCGGTGCCCTCCCAAACGGTGCCGCTCACCTCGCGCGCCTGCACCAGACGCCCCACTGGGCGGTCCTGCAACAGGCGGTAGGCGGTTGTGGCGGGAAAGCGCGCGATCGCGAACCCCAGGTAGGCGAGCACGCCGAGCAGCGCATAGCCGATCGTGCGCCGGGCGCGTGGACTCACGCCGCCCCCTCCACCAACAGGCGTGCGTTCACCAGGCCCGGTTGGGGCTGGCGCTCGACAGAGGCCTCGCTGATACGCACGCCGTAGGTATCGGCGAGCTGGTGCAACCACAGCACGAGGTCATCGAAGCCCGCTGCCTCCAACCAGATGCGGGCCCCATGCTGGCCCTCGGGTTGGACGCGGCGCACGGCGCCGCTCAGGCCCCGCTCCCGGGCGGTGCGTTCGATGAGACTCAACAGCGATTCGTTGCGTGCCTGCGTCGGCGTGCCGCCGCCGCGCAGACGCTTGACTTCGACCGCCGCCTGCTGCATCCACGCCAGCGCCTTCTCCTGGCCCTGAACGCGCTGCTGCAGCGCCTCCGCACGCGTGCCGATCGGACGCCACACAAGCACGTAAAACAGGAACACGAGCAGCACGAGCGCGGCAGCGACCACCATATAGCGCTCGCGCTTGCTGAGGTTTTCGAAATAGGCGCGCATGAGGGCTTCCCTATGAGCGGATCAGCAGCCGGCCTTGGACGCGTTCCCCGCGTGCGGTGGCCGACTGCACGTCAATGCTCCACTTACCGGCCTGCGCCAGCTGCTGCTTGAGCCGATCCAGCTGCTGAAAATCCTTCACCTCCAGCTCCACCTCCAGCTGCCCCTTGCGGTAACGCAGCGATTGCACCTGCACGCCGGGTTCCTTGGCGAGCAAGGGACCGGCGGCGGAGAGGATCTCCAACAGCGCGCCGCCGCCGCCGCTGCGCTGACGCAGCGCCTTCAGGCGCTGCTGCATTTGCACGCGGGGATTCACGATGCGCTTGGCGTCCGGAAAGCTCTGTCGGAATACGGACTCGATCTGCCCCTGCAGCACGGCGCTGCGGGCGGCCAGCCCCCAGTAATCGTACAGGAACAGCGCCGGCTGAATGAGCACCAGCAGCAACAGGAGGACCCCGGTGGCGTACCACGGCCGCAGCCGCCGGCTGATCTGCGCACGCGGACTGTATTCGCCCTGCAGCAGGTTGAGTGCGCTCTCCGGCTGCTCGGCCTCGGCCGCCAGGCCAAGCAGCCCCGCCGCAAACGGAACGGCGTCGAGCGCGGGCTGGCTGCCGGCCGGGCGCAGGTAGTCGCCGCCGGTGCCGGCCGCATCATAGACCTTCAAATGCGTCGGGACATCCCCGCCCGCCTCGCGCACGGCCTGTTCGAGCAACAGGGGCGCGGTGTCCTGCATGGTCGCGAAACCGCTCGCGCGCGAGGTGCGCACGAGCACCCGGGCCCCCTCCAGCAGCGCCGACCAGGCGTCCTCGAGCAAGGGCACCGCGAACACGTCGGGCACCAGCGCATCGGGCTGAATACCGGCGTCGTGCAGCACCTCCAGCCAGGCCGCCATACGCTGCCGATGCACCGCCGCCGCCCCGTAGCGCTGGCCTTCCAGGCGCGGGCCGAGCACGAAATGCATGGCGTCCACGTCGTCGACCAGCCGCTCCTCCATTGCATAGGGCAGGGCCTGGCGCAGGCGCTGCTGATTGCGGCCGGGGAGCTCGACGTCGGCGAGCAACAGGGTTTCGGAGGGCACCAGCACGATCACGCGGGCGCCGGGGGCAAGCGGCGCCGCCTCGCTCAGATCGCCCGCCCCGCCGCCCGCCGGGGTGCTGCCCTCAAACAGCTGCCAGCGCGCCGGCCCCGCTTCGAGTCCGGCCCCCGGCGCGAAGGCGATAAACAACCGCTTCGCCATCAGAGCAGGCCCTCGCTGCGGGCGGTCACGGTACCGCGGCCCGCGTCGTCGCGATGCACGACGCTGCGCAGCCGGGTCTGCACGCGGCCGACCACTGCGGTGGCGTCAACGAGGAAATACTGGCTCGACACACTCAATCCTTCCGTGCTCACCGGCTTGCCCGCAAAGACCTGCGCCTGCAGCAGCTCGGCAACGTTCTTGTACGGCTTTTCCTGCCGCGCCAGAACCAGCTGCTGCGCCTGCGCCAGCGTGACACCCGGCGCCAGCGCAGCCAATACCGCGGCAGGTGCCGTGTTGACGTTGATGGCCGTGGCCGCCGGCAGCGCGGTGACCAGGTCGCGCAGGCGGCGATAGATCTCGGGGGTCACCCCTTTGACCAGACGCAGTTCGCTGGCGCTGGTCATCGGTCGGTTCGCGGCCCGATACGGCAGCGGCTGATTCAGGTAGTACGGGTCTTCGGCCCCGTCGGGGAAGGTAACATCCTGATTCGCATCGAGCCAGTCGAGGATCGCCGGCAGCAGCGCGGGCTCGATCTCCAGCAGCTGCAACAGCCGAAGAAAGCGCTCCTGGGCCACCTTCCCGGCCTGGCCCTCGGCGATCAGGTCATTCAGATTGAACCGCCCCTGCAGGTCGCTCACCGAGCCCTGTATGGTGCCGCCATCGACGGCGATCGGTGGCAGCTGCGTCGCCCAGGCCTCGGTGAGATCGTCCACGGCGTTCTCCTTCCGATCGCGGGCCAGGACATGCAGGGCCCATTGCTCCGCCCCCCGCGCATAGGCATAGCCCTGGTCGCTGCCCATGGTATTGCCGGCGCGCCGAATATCGATCTGCAGCCGTTGGGCCATGGCCACGGCCGCCACGGTCGCCAGGGCGACGACGAGCATCACCGTGATCAGGGCCACCCCCCGCTCAGCCTTGGGGCGTCTGCTGTGGTGCACGGGTGGTGGTCTCCGTTTCTCGGGGAAGGCCAAACAGGCGCGTGATGCGGCCCCAGTCCGCCAACTGCAGGCCGACCTCCACGGCCACCGGCAGCGCAGGGGGCGGCCCGCCGTTGGCGGTCAGCGGCGGCCAGCTGTCGTGCCATTGGCCCTGGGCGTCCTGGTAGCGCAGGCTGAGCTCATCCACCCGGGTCAGCAGAGACACCTTCTGCGGCTGGCTGTCCGGGCTGCGATCGAGCACCGCCCAGTACAGCCGATACAGGGTGCCGCCGTCCAGGGCATAGCCGACGCGCTCAAGCGTGCTGCGCTGCAGATTGGCCGGGTTGGCATTGCCGGCACGGGTCAGCTCCAGGCGAGGCTCACCCTCGGAGACGCCCAGCAGGGCGGCCCGAGCATCGCCGAACTCGTCGCGGATCGGTCGCGGCGCCGCCTGGCGCAGGTCCCGACTGAGCAGCAGCATCGCCGACTGCAACTCGCCCAGACGCTTCGCCGCCTGGTCGGTGCGATCGCGTGCATGGAGCACGGTGGACAGGCCGCCGTAGGCGAGCACCGCCAGCACCGCGAAGATCGCCAGCGCCACGAGCAGTTCGAGAAGCGTGAAGCCGCGCCCCGCCCGAGCCTTCATTGCGGCTTGCCCAAGAACGCCGTCAGCCGCGCCAGCGGCGCGCCCGTTTCCGCCGCATCGGCCGGGCGCACGCTGACCTCGGCGCGGCGAACCTCGGGATCGGCGGTGTCCTGAACGTCCACGGTCCAACGCCACTCGCGCTGCGCCTGCACGACAGTGCCGCTGCTGCGTCCGGGGGCGGGCCAGGCGCGGGCGATCTGCAATGCCGTGGCCTTGTCGGTCGCCACCCAGTGGGCGAGCGTCTTCTCTTTGAGATAGGCGGTGTCGCGGGTGTTATCCCCGGCCACCTTGATCAACGCGGCCATGGCCACCGCCACGACCGCCAGGGCGACCAGGACCTCGATCAGGGTGAAGCCGCGCGCCCGCCTCATTGCGTGCCGTCCGCCGCTGCGGGGCCACCCTGCGAGATCTCGCCGGTGGCCTCTCCGCGCAGCCGGACCGCGTCCGTCCCATTGCGATCGACGAGTTCCAGCTCAAACGGGGTGATCTCGCCGCTGGGCGAGAAGTACACACGCTGGGCTTCGTCCTGCGGGTCGGCTCGCGGCGACACCCCCTCCAGCGTGAGCCGCAGCTGAATATCCGGATCGAGCTCACGGGCGCGGAACAGCGCGTCGTTCTCGATCGGCGCCCATTTCCATTGCGGCCCTCGCTGCGCGGCATCGGTCGACTGAGACGTATCCGCGCCCTGATCGGCTTGCACCGCCACCAGGCGATCGAAGCGGTAGCCGGTCTCGGTCTTCTCGAGCGCGAACTCCCCCGTTTGCAGGATCGCCTCCTCACGCAGCATGCGCAGCAACTGGCCGAGCCTCACCGCCTCCTCCTGCATCCGCTCCCGGGGGCTGGTGCCGCTGGTGGTCAGGGTGACGAAGCTCAGGATGATGCCGATGAGCACGAGCACCACCAGCAGCTCGAGGAGCGTAAAGCCTCGCTGGTGCAGCGCGGCGCCGGCGCGGCGAACGGCGGCCCTAGTCGATGTTCCAGTTGCCGATATCGTCATCGCTCGGCTGCTGGTCCGGCCCCAGGGAATAGATGTCGACGTCGCCGTGGGCGCCCGGGTTCAGGTACTGGTAGGGCTCCTGCCACGGATCGGTGGGCAATTTCTTGATGTAGCCCTCGGGCCGATAGTTCTTGGGCTCCGGCGTGCCGGAGGGCTTCTTCACCAAGGCCTCCAGGCCCTGGTCGGTGCTGGGGTAGGTGTAGTTGTCGAGCTTATAGAGACTGAGCGCCCCTTCCAAGGCCCGGATGTCCTGTTTGGCCTTCACGACACGGGCCTCCTCGGGCCGGCTCATGATGGTGGGAACCACCACGGCGGCGAGGATCCCCAGGATCACGACCACGACCATGATCTCGATGAGCGTAAAGCCGCGCATGCGGGAACGTTGCATAGTCTCCCTCGACGATTAAGAGTGCGGAAAACGACAGATCGGCCGATCATACCCGCCGCAGCAGCGGGCGTCGCGCCTCCCCCGAAGACAATTCTAGAAACTGCGGCGATAGTTCACAGAAAGCCCCCAGTTGCGCGTCTCACTGCGGGGTTCGACCACGATCCCTTGCGGCACGCCGCCGCCCGTGGCGACCTCGGGCGCGCTGCGGCCGATGTCCCAGGCTTCGTAGAAGGGGACGAGGCTGATTTCGCTGCGCACGCCGGCCCGAACCCGCCACGGCAGGGCGAGCCGGTACCCGGTGCGTTCGCCGAGATCGAGCTGGGCGTTGTCCAGCCCCTGATAGCCCCGGAAGTCGACGTCCATGGTGGGGCCGAGCGTGCGCGTGAAGCGCAGGTCCGCCTGCACAAGGGACCGCGCCTGTTGCAGAAGGTTCACCTTGACACCGGCCAGCGCGTACCACCAGCGATAGTGCTCGAGCAGCCCCGACACGGGCGTGCCGTCGGGCAGTCGCCCGGCCTGGATGTCGCGGCTCCAATACCGATATCCGACCCCGCCGTAGGCCGCCCAGCGCGGGCGTGCCGCGGGACCGAACCAGTGGCCGAGCTGAAAGCTGCCATCAGCCACGATCTGGTCGGTGTCGCTGCGGATCGGCTGCCCGTCGACGGTCGGGTCGCGGCTCTGCACCTGCCCCTTGTAGGTGACGCCCCCGCCGTACACGGCCGCCTGAAGCTCGCCGTACCAGCGCGCCCGCGTCTCCACCAGCCCGACGCTCACCCCGGGCAGCCAGCCGTCCTCGCGGTCGAGCAGCGTACCGTCGGTGTCGAACTCCTTGTAGCCGAAGTCCATGGTCGACAGCCCGATGGAGGCGGCGCGCGCGGGCGCGGCCGTGGCCGGAAGCGAACTGACGAGGAGGGCGGCCCCACCCCACAGGACGAAAAATCGCTTCATTGTTGTTCTGCCTGCCAATGCCGAGGGTGTGGGCACTGCACGGCCCACCCTTGATTAGGCTAGCAGTCGGCCGGCGACCCGGCGACCCGCCGCGGCGGGCGCATCGGCAAGCGCCGGCGAAAATCCGGGCCTCCTGCGACAAGCTCGCGGCGGTGCGCCGGAGGCTGCGTCGCCGGACCGGCCAGGCTCACTTCACCAGCTGATTGAGCTCGAAGATCGGCAGGAGGATGGCCAGAACGATGACCAGGACCACCCCGCCCATGACCAGGATCAGCATGGGCTCGAACACCCCCAGCAGGGTCGCCACCCGCATCTCGAGCTCGCGCTCCTGATTGGCGGCGGCACGGTCGAGCATCTCCTCCAGCCGACCGCTGGCCTCGCCGCTGCCCACCAGGTGGATGAAGATGGGCGGAAACAGCCCGCTGCGGGTCATGGCGGCCGACAGGCTGGAGCCCTCGCGCACCCGCGTGGCGGCCTCCTCCACCGCGGCCCGCATGGGCAGGTTGGCGAGCACCTCGGCGGCGATGCGCATGGCCTCGAGCACCGGCACACCGCTGGAGACCAGGATGCTCATGGTGCGCGCGAAACGGGCGGTGTTGAGCCCGCGGGTGAACTTGCCCAGCAGCGGCATCCCGAGCAGACGGCGATGGTAGGTGCGCCGCGGCCCCGGCTGCCGCAGCAGCCACGACAGACCGGCGAGCACCGCCACGAGCGCCACCGCCAACAGCACGAAGTACTCGCGCATGAAGCCGCTCAGCGCGATCAGCCCGCGGGTGAGCAGCGGCAGCGCCTGACCGGTGCTCTGGAACACCTGCACCACTTGGGGCACGACGTAGGTGAGCAGCGCGACCACCACCCCCACGGCCATGATCGTGAGGATCGCCGGATACAGCAGCGCCAGCTGCGTCTTCTGCTTCAACTGCTGGCGCGACTCGGTGTAGTCGGCAAGCCGCTCGAGGACGATGTCCAGGTGCCCCGACTGCTCGCCGGCGCGCACCGTGGCCCGGAACAGGTCGTTGAACACGTGCGGGAAGTCGGCCAGGCCGTCGGCGAGCGTGCGGCCCTCGACGACGCGCGAGCGCACGCCCATCATCAGGCTCTTGAGGCGGTTCTTCTCCGACTGGCGCGCGACCGTGCCGAGGGCCTCCTCCAGCGGCAGTCCGGAGCGCACCAGGGTGGCCAGCTGGCGTGTCACCAGCGCGAGATCCGCCGCGCTGACGCGCCCGAACAGGCGACCGCCACGGGAGCGGCCCGCGGCCCGCTCGCGCCGCGCCACCTCCTCCACGCGCAGCGGAACGAGCCCCTGCTCGCGCAGCTGCTGTCGGATCTGCCGCGGCGTGTCCCCCTCGAGGACGCCGCGTCGCTCGCGCCCCTGCGGATTGAGGGCGGTGTACTCGAAGGCCCCCATCGCCTCAGTCCTCGCGCGTGACGCGCAGCACCTCGTCCACGGAGGTATCGCCGTTCAGGATCCGGCGCAGACCGTCCTGACGGATACTGGGCGTGGAGCGCCGCACATGCTGCTCCAGCGCCAGCTCGCCGCTGCCGTCGTGCACCATCTGGCGTAGCGGGTCGTCGACCTCGATCAGCTCGTAGATGCCCGCGCGGCCGCGGAAGCCCAAATGGTTGCACTTGGGGCAACCGACCGGCGCGTAAAAGGTCGGCGGGTTCTCCAGCGGCAGGCCGAAGGCCTCCAGTTCCTTCGCGTTGGGCGTGTAGGCTTCCTTGCAGTCGTCGCAGAGCAGGCGCACCAGCCGCTGGGCCATCACGCCGATGAGGCTGGAGGCGAGCAGAAACGGCTCCACGCCCATGTCCCGCAGGCGCGTGATGGCGCCGATGGCGGTATTGGTGTGCAGGGTGGAGAACACCAGATGCCCGGTCAGACTGGCCTGGACGGCGATCTGCACCGTCTCCAGGTCACGGATCTCGCCCACCATCACCACGTCGGGGTCCTGGCGCAGGATGGAACGCAGCCCGCGCGCGAAGGTCATGTCCACCTTGGTATTGACCTGCGTCTGGCCCACGCCGTCGAGGTAGTATTCGATGGGGTCCTCGACGGTCATGATGTTGCGGCTGTGATCGTTGAGCCGGGTGAGCACGCTGTACAGGGTGGTCGTCTTGCCCGAGCCGGTCGGCCCGGTCACCAGCACGATGCCGTGCGGGCGCGAGATGATGTGCTCCATGGTGCGCAGGGTGTGCTCGGACATCCCGATCTGATCCAGGTCCAGGCGCCCGGCCTGTTTGTCCAGCAGACGCAGCACGACCCGCTCGCCGTGGCCCGAGGGCAGCGTGGAGACACGTACGTCCACTGCGCGCCCGGCGATGCGCAGCGAGATGCGCCCGTCCTGCGGCAGACGCTTCTCGGCGATGTCCAGCCGCGCCATGACCTTGATACGCGAGGCCAGCAGCGGCGCCAGCACGCGCTGCGGCTGCAACACCTCGCGCAGCACCCCGTCCACGCGGAAGCGCACCACCAGCCGATTCTCGAAGGGCTCGATGTGGATGTCCGAGGCCCCCTCCTTCACCGCCTGCGTGAGCAGGGCGTTGATCAGGCGGATGATCGGGGCGTCGTCCTCCGAATCGAGCAGGTCCTGGGGCTCGGGCAGCGAGTCCGCGACGCTGGCGAGATCGAGGTTGTCGTCCAGGCCCTCGATCATCTCCATGGTCTGGTTCGACTGGCTCTCGTAGGCCCGTTGCAGGTCGCGGTCGAACTCCTGCGGCTCCACCTGTTGGAGCTTCAGCGGCACGCCAAAATGGCGTTGCAGCTCGAGCAGGGCCTGGGTGGTGACCCCCGGGCGGTGCAGCACCTGCACGTGGGAGTCGCTCTGCCCGGTCACCAGCACGCCGTGACGGCGTGCGAAGGCGAACGGCAGCGGACGCGGGGGATGGCGAGGATCAGTGTCCATCGGGCAGGGGCGCACCTTGGGTTACGGCAGGGGGAAGACGCGGCGCGGCACCGGCGCTGGGTGCCAGCGTCTCGTCGTAGGGCGGCGGCAGCTGCATGAACTCGCCCAGCTCGGGCAGCAGCGGGGCCTCCTCATCGGCCATCAGGGTCATGCCGCGATCGCGCGCGGCCAGTTCCTGGGCACGGATGAAATTGTACTTCTCACCGGTGTAGCGGGCCTGCAGCCCCTCGTCCTTGAGGATCACCGGGCGGATGAAAACCATGAGGTTGGTCTTCTCCTTGACGTTCTGCTTGTACTTGAACAACCAGCCGAGCAGCGGCACGTCGCCCAGCCCGGGCACCTTCTGCTCGGTCTCGCGCAGGCGGTCCTCGATCAGTCCGCCGAGCACCAGCACCTGGCCGTCGTCGATCATCACGTTGGTCTTGATCGAGCGCTTGTTGGTGATCAGGTCCACCGCCTGGGCGCTGTTGGACACGCTCGAGGATTCCTGCTGGATCTCCAGACGCACCGCATTGCCCTCGTTGATCTGCGGCTTGATCTTGAGCGTGATGCCCACGTCCTGCCGCTGGATGGTCTGGAACGGATTGGTGGGGATCGCGCCGGTGCCGGTGGTGGAGAACGAGCCGGTGACGAACGGCACGTTCTGGCCGACCACGATCTCCGCCTCTTCGTTGTCCATGGTCACCAGGCTCGGCGTGGACAGGATGTTCGTGTGGCTGTCCGAGGCCAGGGCGCGCACGAAGGCGCCCCATTTCAGGCTGTTCTTGCTGAAGTCGCCGATCCCCAGATTGAGTCCGTCACCCACCGTGGGCGGGTTGGTGAGCAGGCCGGTGATGGCGGTGCCGGTGCTGAAATTGATCAGCCCGATGGCGTTGTTGCCGGAGCGACCGTCCGCAACCCACTGCACGCCGAGTTCGGCGGACTTCTGCGAGGAGACCTCGGCGATGACCGCCTCGACGAGCACCTGCGCGCGGCGCACGTCGAGCCGGCTGATCACCGAACGCAGGGAGCGAAACACGTCCGGCGGCGCGTTGATCACGAGCGCATTGGTGCTCTCGTCCGCCTGAATGCTGATCTTGTCGCTCTTGGCGCCGGTCGCCGCCGCCTTCCCGCCCGGCGTCGCTTTCGCCCCGATGTTCTCGCTGATCCCGCTGAGCACAGGCACCAGGTCCTTCGCATTGGCGTAGCGCAGATACACCACCTGGGTGGCGCCGCCCGCCTCCACCGGCGTATCCAGAGTCGAGATGATGGCCCGCACCCGTACGCGCGCGTTCTTCTCCCCGCTCAGCAGGATGCTGTTGGTGCGCTCATCGGCCACCGCATCGAAGGGGGCCTGGGCGCCCTTGGACTTGGGGCCCTGCGCCGCGAGCTCGTTGAGGATGCGCACGACCTCCGCCGCCGAGGCGTGCTGCAGCGGGATCACCTCCATGCCTTCATTCACGGTCGTGTCGATGCGCTGGATGATCTTGCGCAGGCGCTCCACGTTGCCGGCACTGTCGGAAATGATCAGCACGTTCGAGGGGGGGTAGGCGGCGAGATGGCCGCGTTGGGGCACCAGCGGGCGAAGGATGGGCACCAACTGCGCGGCGTCAACGTTCTCCACGGGGATGACGCTGGTGACGAAGGCGTCCTCGGGCTCCTTGGTCTTGGCCGTGACGGTCGGCACCGCATCCTGCTTGGCGTGCACGTCCGGGACGATCTTGACCGCATTCTCGGTGGGGATGGCCGCAAAGCCGTGCACCTTCAGCACCGAGAGAAACACCTCGTAGAGGGCGTCCTTGTCCAGCGGCCGCGAGGAGATCACCGTCACCTTGCCTTTGACCCGCGGGTCGACGATGAAGTTCTTGCCCGTGATCTCCGCCACCGCGTTGATGACGGCGCCGATGTCGGTGTCGCTGAAATTCAGCGTCAACTGCTGCGGCGAGCCCTGTTGGCGGATGCCCGCCGGCGGCGACTGCTGCTGCGCGAGGGCGGAGGAGCTCACCGTCAGCGCAGCGGCCGTGCACAAGGCGAGACACACGCGGCGCAATGCCGCGGCAGGGCGGTTCGGGTGCTCGGACTCCATCACGCGGTGCATTTCCTTTGTTCTTGGCGCCGGCACGAAGCGCGCCGCCGGCGGCTTGTTTTGGTGGCTATTGCATGTCGATATTCAGCGTCTGCGGGCTGCCGTTGCGCTCCACCGTGAGGCTGAGCTGGTTCGCCGTGGTGAGATTGTTCATCACCTGGTACATCACGCTCGGGTCGCTGAGGGGCATGCCGTTCACGGCGACGATGACATCGTCGTCGCGCAAGCCGATGGCACGCATCAAGCCCGCATCCTGGTGCTTCAGGGTATAACCCTTGATGCCGTTGTCCCCCATCACCGGTGTGATGCGCACCTGGTTCCAGAGCGCTTTGGGGTCCTGCGCGTACTCCTGGCGCAATGCGCGCAGCCGCTGAGCGGCGTCGGGGCGGGTCGCCGGCTCGGGCGGCTCCGGCGGGGCCTCCCCCGCGGAGGCGCTGGGCACGGCCGCCGGTTGCGCGCCCTGTCCCTGCGGCAACCGCTCGCGCTGCAGGCGCAGGGCCTCCAGGCGGCCGCCCCGCGAGAGGATCACGCGATCGGCATAGATCTCGTGCAGCGTCGCGCCGCCGGGAAGCGCCTCGCCCACCCGGTACGGCTTCTCCTTTCCGCCCGGGTCGGAGATGATCGCCAGGGCCTCCTGCGGGTCGCGCGAGGCGAACACGCCGCGTAGCGAGAGGTTCAGGTGCGTTTCGGGCGCGTCGATCGGGGCCGTGGGCGCCGGTCCCTGCAGCGCGGTGCCGAACAGGTGCACGCCGGCCAGCCGCTGTGCGTCCGCAGCTTGCGCCGCCGGCGCCCGCGCGGCCGTCGCCGCGGCAGGCACGCCGTCCGCCGGCCGCGCCGGCGGCGTGAGCACCCGCCAGGTGAGATTGGCCGCCACCGAGGCCAGCAGGACAACCAACACGATGTTGACCGCCACCGGAAGCCGCCGCAGTGCGCCCGGCCCCAGCGGCGCGCTGAATACCGCGTGTGCCCGGCCCCAGGGTTGTCTCAGCACCGCCATCGACTGCCCTCGCAAGCGGTCAGGCCCAAGCCGGGCTCATAAGTCTTTCTAATCAAGGGGATTTAGAACCAAACATAGGTGACGCCCGCTCGGCGGGCAAGTGAGCCACCCATCATAAAGAAAGCCTCCGCGAAAAAAAACGCCCCGCACAGCGGGGCGTTTCACAGTTCCGCATCAAGCGGCGGAGGCCTTGTGCTTGCCCTTGGCGAAGCTGAAGTGGCCGTCCTCCACGTCGACCGCGATCACGTCCCCCGGCACGAAGCGCCCGGAGAGGATCTCCTGCGCCAGCGGGTTCTCCACCTGGTGCTGGATGGCCCGCTTCAGCGGCCGTGCGCCGTAGACCGGATCGAATCCCGCCTCGCCGAGCTTGTCGAGCGCGGCCTCCGAGAGCTCGATGTCCATGTGCCGGTCGCGCAGGCGCCGGCGCAGGTAATCGAACTGGATGGTGGCGATCGCCCGGATCTGCTCCCTGGCCAGGGGGTGGAACACCACCACTTCGTCGACGCGGTTGATGAACTCGGGGCGGAAGTGCTGGCCCACGATCTCCATCACCGCCGCGCGCATGGCCCCGTAATTCTCCTCGCCGGCCATCTCCTGGATCATCTGCGAGCCGAGATTGGAGGTCATGACGATGACGGTGTTGCGAAAGTCCACCGTACGCCCCTGCCCGTCCGTCAGGCGCCCGTCGTCGAGCACCTGCAGCAGGACATTGAACACGTCCGGATGGGCCTTCTCCACCTCGTCGAGCAGGATCACCGAATAGGGCTTGCGCCGCACGTGCTCGGTCAGGTAGCCGCCCTCCTCGTAG
Organism: uncultured Gammaproteobacteria bacterium; assembly: GCA_963779865.1. Lineage (GTDB taxonomy): Bacteria > Pseudomonadota > Gammaproteobacteria > CAVZZX01 > CAVZZX01 > CAVZZX01. Next base: position 1,172,140 of record CAVZZX010000003.1, read on the forward strand.
CCCACATAGCCGGGGGGCGCGCCGATCAGCCGCGCCACGGAATGCTTCTCCATGAACTCGGACATGTCGATGCGCACCATGGCGTCCTCGGTGTCGAACAGGAACTCCGCCAGCGCCTTGGTCAGCTCGGTCTTGCCCACGCCGGTGGGGCCGAGGAACAGGAAGGAGCCGTTCGGCCGGTTGGGGTCCGACAGCCCCGCCCGCGAGCGGCGGATGGCATCGGACACCGCCTTGATGGCCTCGTCCTGCCCCACCACGCGGCGATGCAGGCCCTCCTCCATGCGCAGCAGCTTGTCGCGCTCGCCCTCGAGCATCTTGGAGACGGGAATGCCGGTCCACTTGGAGACGACCTCGGCGATCTCCTCCTCGCCGACCGAATTGCGCAGCAGCGTGGTCTCCTGCATCTCGGCCTGGGAGGCCATGTCGAGCTCACGCTGCAGCTCGGGGATGCGCCCGTACTGCAGCTCGGACATGCGCGCCAGATCGCCGGCGCGCCGCGCCGTCTCCAGCTCCACCCGGGCCCGATCGAGCTCCTCCTTGATGTGCTGCGTGCCCTGCAGGGCCGCCTTCTCCGCGTTCCAGATCTCCTCGAGATCCGCGTACTCGCGCTCGTGCGCGGCGATCTCCTCCTCGAGCTTCTCCAGCCGCTTGCGGGAGGCCTCGTCCTGCTCCTTCTTGAGCGCCTCGCGCTCGATCTTGAGCTGGATCAGGCGCCGCTCCAGCCGGTCCATCTCCTCCGGCTTGGAGTCGATCTCCATGCGGATGCGGCTGGCGGCCTCGTCGACCAGGTCGATGGCCTTGTCCGGCAGCTGCCGGTCGGTGATGTAGCGGTGCGAGAGCATGGCCGCGGCGACGATCGCCGGGTCGGTGATCTCCACCCCGTGATGCACCTCGTATTGCTCCTTGAGCCCGCGCAGGATGGCGATGGTGTCCTCCACCGAGGGTTCATCCACCAGCACCTTCTGGAAACGGCGCTCCAGCGCCGCGTCCTTCTCGATGTACTTGCGGTACTCGTCCAGCGTGGTGGCGCCGATGCAGTGCAGCTCGCCGCGCGCCAGCGCCGGCTTGAGCATGTTGCCCGCGTCGATGGCGCCCTCCGCCTTGCCGGCGCCGACGATGGTGTGCAGCTCGTCGATGAACAGCATGACCTGTCCTTCCTGCTTGGCCAGATCGTTGAGCACGGCCTTGAGGCGCTCCTCGAACTCGCCGCGGAACTTGGCGCCGGCCAGCAGCGAGCCCATGTCGAGCGACAGCACGCGCTTGCCCTTGAGCCCTTCGGGCACCTCGCCGTTGACGATGCGCTGCGCCAGGCCCTCGAGGATGGCGGTCTTGCCCACGCCCGGCTCGCCGATGAGCACCGGGTTGTTCTTGGTGCGCCGCTGCAGCACCTGGATGACGCGCCGGATCTCGTCGTCGCGGCCGATCACCGGGTCGAGCTTGCCCTGCTCGGCGCGCTCGGTGATGTCGACGGTGTACTTCTCCAGCGCCTGGCGCTGCTCCTCGGCGTTGGGATCCTCGCACGCTCTGTCCGCCGCGCATATTCTCGATGGCCTGCTCCACGCTGGCCTTGGTCGCGCCGGCCTTGCGCAGCAGCTCGCCGAGCGGGCCGCGATCCTCGACGGCGGCCAGCGCGAACAGCTCGCTGGAGATGTACTGGTCCCTGCGCTGCTGCGCGAGCTTGTCGGTGACGTTGAGCAGCCGGCCAAGGTCGTTGGAGACGTGCACCTCGCCGGCGGCGCCCTGCACCTGCGGCAGGCGCTCGAGCGCCTCGCCCAGCTGCGAGCGCAGCAGGTTGACGTTGACGCCCGCCTGGGTGAGCAGCGAGCGCACGCTGCCGCCCTCCTGGTCGAGCAAGGCCAGCATCAGGTGCACCGGCTCGATGAACTGGTGATCGCGCCCGACCGCCAGGCTCTGCGCATCGGCCAGCGCCATCTGGAACTTGCTGGTCAGTTTGTCCATTCGCATCGGGTGGTTCCCCTCGGAAAATCGCGGATTACCCCTAAGATGGGGGCGCGGACGGGGGATTCAAGCGCGAGCGCGCCCGAATTCAGTTGGCGATCGACGGCCGCTCACGGCCCTCGAGACAATCGGCGAGACGCGCCAGACAATCGGCCGTGGCGAGTTCGGCGCAGTCCAGGGGCGCGAAACTGGACAGGCGCGCCCGGCTGCGCATGAACACCGCGAACACCAGCCGGCCCTGGCCGCGGATGCCGTCCAGGCGCACCGGGTAGACCGGCGCCCGCGACAACTGCGCCATCCGCGCCACGCCCGGCTTCAGCCGGCGCGGCGGGTCGCTGTCCAGATGAATGCGGCCGTGCGGAAACAATGCGACCACCTCGCCGTCGCGTAGCGCCTTGAGGGCCTGGCGGAAGGCGCGCGCGGGGCGCGCCTCGCGGTCCACCGGGATGCAGCCGATGGCGCGAAAGAACCAGGTCAGGCCGAAACGGCGATACTGCTCCTCGGCGATGACAAAGCGCACCGGGCGCCGGCAGGCGGCGGCGAGCAGCAGCGGGTCGAGGCCCGAGACGTGATTGGAGGCCAGCAGGGCAGGGCCGTGGCGGCCGAGGGGGACGGGCTCGAAGCGAAAGCGGTGAAAACGCCGGCAGAACAGGCGGTTCAGCCCGTCCAGGCGGTTGATCCAGGGCCGTCCCCAATCTGCCACGCTGGCCGCTTCCAGCCGGCGCATGAGGCGGCGCCAGCCCAGCACCGCGGCGAGCGCCAGCAGCGCAAGGGCGCCGAAGCCGAGAATGTGCGCGTCGTTCACCGGATTAGCCCTAGCACCGCCTCCTGGCGAGGCCGCCGCGGCCTCCCCTGCCTGTCAATGCAGCGTCGAATGGGCGAAGTAGATCAAGGCCACGCCCGCGCCAATCAACGCCACCTGCTCCAGCGTCGCGCGTAGCTGCGTGCGGCGGTGCAGCCCCGGGATGAGATCGGCCACGGCGATGTAGATGAAGCTCGCCGCCGCAATGGCCAGGATGTACGGCAACCACGCCTGCGCGCCGCTGAAACCGTAGTAGGCGGCCACGGCCCCGATCACGGTCGTCAGCCCGGACAGCGCGTTGAACCACAAGGCCTTGGCGCGCCCGAAGCCGCTGTGCAGCAGGATGGCGAAGTCGCCGACCTCCTGCGGCAGTTCGTGGGCCGCCACGGCCAGGCTGGTGACCACCCCCAGGTGGAAGTCGGTGAGAAAGGCGGCGCCGATCAGCACCCCGTCCACGAGGTTGTGGATGCCGTCGCCCACCAGCACCAGGGTGCCGGCGGCCGAGTGCGGCGGCGCATCCGGGGCGTGGGCTTCGCATTCCCCGGAATGGCAGTGCCGCCAGAGCACCATCTTCTCCAGGAGGAAGAACCCGAGGATGCCGAGCAGCACCGTCAGCCCCAGCCGGTGCGGGTCCGGGTGTGCGGGCGAGCTCAGGGCATGCGGCAGCAGCGCCAGGAACGCGGCACCCAGCAGTGCGCCAATGGCGAAACTCAGCAGATGGGGGATCACCTGGAGGCGGTGCCGATCGGGCAGCAGCAGCACGGCCCCGGCGGCGAAGACGCTCAGCACCCCGCCGATCAGGCTGAAAACGACAATCCAGAGGAGCACCCCACGCCCTTTTCAAGAGAAAGATCGAACGATGAGCGGCATGATACCGCATCCGGCCCGCGCCGCCAGTGGGTCCGCAGCGCCACTGGACCCGGGGCGCTCAGGGGTTCAGGGCCGGATCCAGATGAGACTGGCCATGCGGCCGGTGCGGCCCTCGCGCCGATAGGAGAAGAACCGCTCGGGCTCATCGAAGGTGCAGTGCGCGCCGCCATACACGCCAGCGAGGCCCAGACGCCGCAGGCGCAGACGCGCCAGCGCATAGAGATCGGCATACCAGTGCCCGGCCCCAGACGGCCGGAAGGCCGCCGTTGCGCCCGGCACTGGCCGAAAGGCGGCAAACACCTCCTCACCCACTTCGTAGCGGGCGGGGCCGATGGCCGGACCCAGCCAGGCCAACAGCTCCGCTGCGGGAACCCCCAGGCGCTGCACCACCGCCTCGAGTACCCCCGCGGCGAGGCCGCGCCAGCCGGCGTGCGCCGCGGCCACGCGGCGGCCGTCGCGGCTCGCGAACAGCACCGGCAGGCAGTCGGCGGTCAGCACCGCACAGACCGCCCCGGGTTCCAGGGCGACGGCCGCATCGGCCACTGCCGGCTCCGCCGTGTGCCCGGCCAGGGCCACGTCCGTGCCGTGGACCTGCCGCAGCCACAGGGGCTCGCCCGGCAGGTCCAGCTCGGCCCGCAAGCGCACCCGGTTTGCCGCCACGGCACGGGGGTCGTCGTCCACGTGGTCGCCCAGATTGAGGCTGTCGAACGGCGGCGCACTGCGCCCGCCGCTGCGCGTGGTGGTACAGGCACGCACGGCGGCCGGCAGCGGCCAGTCGGGGATGATCAACTGCAGCGCCCCCTCACGCATGCGCCCCCGCCTCGGCGTCGCTGCGCAGCACCTCCAGCAGGCACCTCATGTCCACCGGCGGCGGGGCCTCCCACTCCAGCCATTGGCCGCTGCGCGGATGGGCCAGGCCGAGCCGCTGCGCATGCAGGGCCTGCCGCCGAAACGCACGCAGGGCCTCCGCGCGCCGCGGGAGAGGCCCCGCCGGGCAGCCGCAGGCGTCCCCCATACACCGGATCGCCGACGATGGGGTAGCGGATGTGGGCAAGGTGCACGCGGATCTGGTGGGTGCGTCCGGTTTCCAGGCGAACACCGAGCAGGGTGTGGGCGCGGAAACGCTCGAGGATGCGGTAGTGGGTCACGGCCGGCTTGCCGCCGGGGACGACGGCCATGCGCTTGCGCTGCACGGGGTGGCGACCGAGGGGCGCATCTATCGAGCCACCGCCGGTCGGGGCCCCGGCCACCACGGCCTGGTACTCCCGTTTGAAGGCACGCGCCTGCAGCGCGCTCACCAGCCGATTCTGTGCCTGCAGGGTGCGAGCGACCACCAGCAGGCCGCTGGTGTCCTTGTCCAGACGGTGCACGATGCCCGCCCGGGGCACGCGGGCGAGCTCGGGGGCATGGTGCAGAAGCGCATTGAGCATCGTCCCGTCCGGATTGCCCGCGGCCGGATGCACGACGAGACCCGGCGGCTTGTTGACCACCAGCAGGTCCTCGTCCTCGTAGCGCACCTCCAGCGGGATGGACTCGGGGCTCCAGTCCCGCTCGGGCGTGAGAACGGCGGCGATCTCCACCTGCTCGCCACCCAGCACCTTGTCGCGCGGCCGCGGGACGCGGGCGTCGACGCGCACCTGCCCCTCCCGGATCCAGCGCTGCAGACGGGCCCGCGAGAATTGCGACAGCAGCTCGGAGAGCGCCTGGTCGAGGCGCATGCCGGCCATGCGCTCGGGGATGCGCAGGCTGTGACGTTCCTCGGCGGTCTCCATGGCGGGCATTTCTACTCCGGGTGCGATTGCGGGTATACTCGCACGACGGCCCGCCCGCGGGCCATGCGAATCCATTTTCCGGCGCGACGTCCCCTTGGCATGACCCAGCCCTTGCGAATCCTCTTTCTGGCCCTCCTGCTCGCCCTCACCGCCTGTGCCAGCGAGCCCCCCGACCCGACCGCCGGCAAGAGCGCCGAGGCGATCTACAAGGAGGCGCACGCCAACCTGCAGGACGGCAATTGGGACAGCGCCATCAGCCTCCTGGAAAAGCTCGAGGCCCGTTACCCGTACGGGGTGTACGCCGAACAGGCGCAGCTCGACCTGGCCTACGCCCACTACAAGAACAACGAGCCCGACTCGGCGATCGTCGCCGCCGATCGCTTCATCAAGCTGCACCCGCGCCACGAACACGTGGACTACGCCTACTACCTGCGCGGGCTGGCGAGCTTCGACAGCGGCACCTCGTTCCTGCAGAAGGTGTTCGATCAGGACGTAGCGGAACGCGACCCGCAGCGCCTGACCGAGTCCTTCAACCACTTCAAGGAACTCATCACCCGCTTTCCGAACAGCCCCTATGCGGATGATGCGGCCAAACGCATGGTCTACCTGCGTGAGCTGTTGGCACGCCATGAGCTGAAGGCGGCCGGCTACTACCTGCGCCGCGGCGCGCCGCTCGCAGCGGTCAACCGGGCGAAGTACGTGCTGCAGAACTTCCCGCGCACCCCCGCGGAGGCGGACGCCCTGGTGGTCATGGTGCGCGGCTATCGCGCCCTGGGACTGCCCAAGCTGGCCGACGATGCCCTGCGGGTGCTGGCCCTGAACTACCCCAAGAACCCGGCGCTTGCAGACCTGCGCCGCGCGGCCCGGGCGCCGAACGGCGCGGCGGGGGATTCCTGATGTGGGACTTCTTCGAAACGGTCCGCCATCGCCACTCGGTGCGGCGCTATCTGCACGAGCGCCAGGTCGAGCCGGAGAAGCTGCATGCGGTGCTCGAGGCCGCAGTGGCCGCACCGTCGGCGGGCGACCTCCAGTCCTATCGCATCGTGGTGGTGCAGGATGCCGGCGTGCGGCAGGCCCTGCGCAGGGCCGCCGACGACCAGGTCTTCGTCTCCGAAGCGCCGGTGTGCCTGGTCTTCTGCGCCGTTCCGCAGGAGGCGGGCACCCGCTTTGGCGATCGCGGACGCAGCCTCTACGCCACCCAGGACGCGACGATTGCGGCCGCCTATGCCCAACTGGCGGTCGTCGCGGCCGGGATGGCGTCGACCTGGGTCGGCTATTTCGACGAGCAGGGCGTGCGCCAGGCACTGGAACTCCCCGCGGAGCAGGTGCCGGTGGCGATGCTCAGCGTCGGCTACCCCGCGGAACTGCCCGCGCCCAGCCCCCGGCGCCCGCTGCAGGAGACCGTCAGTTCCCGCTGACGCCCGCTCCGGCCGGCGCCGTCAAAGCGCCTGCTCGTTCTGCTCGCCGGTGCGGATGCGCACCGCCCGCTCCACCGGGGTGACGAAGATCTTGCCATCGCCGATCTTGCCGGTGCGCGCGGCGCCCGAGATGGCCTCGATGCAGCGCTCCACCTGATCCTCGGCGACCACCAGCTCGATCTTCACCTTGGGCAGGAAATCCACCACGTATTCGGCGCCGCGGTAGAGCTCGGTATGGCCCTTCTGCCGGCCGAAGCCCTTCACCTCGGTGGCGGTCATGCCGGCGATGCCGATGTCGGAGAGCGCCTCGCGCACGTCATCGAGCTTGAACGGTTTGATGACCGCTTCGATCTTCTTCATGTATCGACCTTCTCGTCCGTCGGGAAACTACAAGATACCGGCTGTCCAGCCGCAACGAAAGCGGTGCCTCAGCCCACCTCGCCGTAGCGGTCGTGGCTGAAGCCGGAGGTGATCGGGTAGCGCCGATCGCGGCTGAAGGCGCGGCGGGTGATGCGCACCCCCGGCGGGGCCTGGCGCCGTTTGTACTCGTTGCGGTCGACCATGCGCACGATGCGCCGCACCACCTCCTCGTCGTAGCCGGCCGCCACGATCTCGCGGATGCTGCGGTCCTGCTCCACGTAGAGCTCGAGGATGGGATCGAGCACCGCATAGGGCGGCAGGGAGTCCGAATCCTGCTGGCCCGGCGCGAGTTCGGCGGAGGGCGGCCTCTCGATGACCCGCTGCGGGATGACCGGGGACACGCCGTTGCGGTACTCGGCAAGGCGGTACACCAGCGTCTTGGGCACGTCTTTCAGGGCATTGTAGCCGCCGGCCATGTCGCCGTAGAGGGTGGCATAGCCCACCGCCATCTCGCTCTTGTTGCCCGTGGTGAGCACGATGCGGTGCTTCTTGTTGGCGATGCCCATCAGCGTCACGCCCCGGCAACGGGCCTGGATGTTCTCCTCGGTGGTATCCACCGGGCGGCCGGCGAACTCCTCCTCGAGGATGCCGAGAAAGGCCTGGAAGGCCGGCTCGATGGGCAGCACGTGGTATTCCACGCCCAGGCTCTGCGCCTGGGCGGCGGCGTCCTCCAGGCTCATGTCGGCGGTGTAGCGCGAGGGCATCATCACGGCCTCCACGCGCTCGGCCCCCAGGGCATCCACCGCGATCGCCAGGGTGAGGGCCGAGTCGATGCCGCCGGAGAGCCCGATCACCACCCCATCGAAGCCGTTCTTCTCGATGTAGCTGCGCACGCCGCTCACCACCGCGCGATAGACCGCCGCGTCACTCGACAAGGGCGCCAGCACGTCGCCGGCATGCAGGCGAACGCCGCGATCGCCGTCCCCCCCCGGGTCCACTTCCAACAGCGCCAGGGTTTCCTCGAAGGCGGGCAGGCGATGGGTGAGCGCACCACCGGCATCCATCACGAACGAGTCGCCGTCGAAAACCAGCTCGTCCTGCCCGCCGACGAGGTTCAGGTAGGCGACGGGCACGCCGGTCTCCTGCACCCGCTGCAGCACCTCCGCCTCGCGCTCGCGGCCCTTGTCGCGGTGAAAGGGGGAGGCATTGATATTGAGGATCAGCTGCGCGCCGGCCTCGGCGGCCTCCCGCACGGGTCCCGGGTTCCAGATGTCCTCGCAGATGGTCAGCCCCACGCGCACGCCCTTGCACGGGGCCACGCAATAGCCGGCGCCGCGGGTGAAATAGCGCTGCTCGTCGAACACGCCGTAGTTGGGCAGGTGCTGCTTGTGGCAGGTGGCGACCAGGCGTCCGTCGTGCAGCAGTGAGGCCGCATTGAACAAGCCACCGGCGGCGTGCTGCGGATAGCCGAACACGATAGCGACCCCCTGCACGCGCTGCTTGAGCTCCTCCAGGGCGTGGCTGACACGCAGGTGCAGCGAGGGCGAGAGCAGCAGGTCTTCGGGCGGATACCCGGTGATCGCCAGCTCCGGGAAGACGACCAGGTCGGCGTCGAGCTCGTCCCGCGCCCGCGCCGAGGCGGCCACGATCCGATCCACGTTGTGCCCGATCGCCCCGACCAGAAAATCGAGCTGCGCGAGCACGATGCGAAGCGCCATGAACGTCCCTGCCCCAGTGGTCTTCAGGAAGCGGCCGCGAGGACCCGCTGCATGCGCAGGCCCATCTCCGCGGCCGAGCTCACCACGGCGACCCCGGCCTCTTGCAGCGCCGCGTACTTGTCGGCCGCCGTGCCCTTGTCGCCGGCGATGATGGCACCGGCATGGCCCATGCGCTTGCCCGGCGGTGCCGTCACGCCCGCAATATAGCCCACCACAGGCTTGGTCACGTGCGCGCGGATATACTCCGCCGCCGCCTGCTCGGCCGTCCCGCCGATCTCCCCCACCAGGATGATGCCCTCGGTCACCGGATCGGCCTCGAACAGGGCCAGGCAATCCACGAAGCTGAGGCCGTGGATCGGGTCGCCGCCGATGCCGACGCAGGTGGTCTGCCCCAGCCCGAGCTGGGTCGTCTGGTGTACCGCCTCGTAGGTCAGGGTGCCCGAGCGCGACACGATGCCGACACGCCCGGGCCGGTGGATGGAGCCGGGCATGATGCCGATCTTGCATTGCCCGGGCGTGATCACGCCCGGGCAGTTCGGCCCGATCAGGCGCGCGCCTGATGCGCGCAGGGCGGTCTTCACCCGCAGCATGTCGTGCACGGGGATCCCCTCGGTGATGCAGACGATCACCTCGATGCCGGCATCGGCCGCCTCGAGAATCGCATCGGCGGCGAAGGGCGCCGGGACGTAGATCATGCTCGCGCTCGCGCCGGTCTGCGCCACAGCGTCGTGGACGGTGTCGAACACCGGCCGGTCCAGGTGCATCTGACCGCCCTTGCCGGGCGTGACGCCGCCCACCAGCTGCGTGCCGTACGCGAGCGCCTGCTGGGAATGGAAGCTGCCCTGCCGGCCGGTGAAGCCTTGGCAGATCACCCGCGTGGTGCGGTCGACGAGGATGGCCATCAGGCGGCGGCCTCCACCACCCGGGCCGCGGCGCCGGCGAGGTCCTCCGCCGCGATGATGGCCAGGCCGCTGTCGGCGAGCAGGGCGCGGCCCCGCTCGACGTTGGTGCCCTCCAGACGAACGACCACGGGCACCCTCAACTGCACCTCCTTCACCGCCTGGATGATGCCCTCGGCGATGAGGTCGCAGCGCACGATGCCGCCGAAGATATTGACCAGGATGGCGCTGACCTTGGGGTCGCTCAGGATCAGCTTGAAGGCCTCGGCGACCTTGTCCGCCGTGGTCCCGCCGCCCACGTCCAGGAAATTGGCCGGGGCGCCGCCATGCAGCTTGATGAGGTCCATGGTCGCCATGGCCAGGCCGGCGCCGTTGACCATACAGCCGATGGTGCCGTCCAGCGCCACGTAATTGAGCCCGTGCTGCTGCGCCTGGTATTCCGCGGCGTTCTCCTGGCTCGGGTCGCGCAGCGCCACCAGCTCCGGGTGCCGGTACAGGGCGTTGTCATCAATGCCGATCTTGGCGTCCAGGGCCAGCAGGCTGCCGTCCCCGGTCACCACCAGCGGATTGATCTCCACCAGCAGCAGGTCCTGCTCCGTCAGCAGGCGATAGAGCGCCTTCATCAGCGGCACCAGCTCGCGGGCGATCTGCGCATGCTCGAGCCCCAGCGCGAAGCCCACGCGCCGGCACTGGTAGGCCTGCAGGCCGGCCACCGGGTCGACGACCACGCTGATGATCTGCTCGGGCGTGCGGCTCGCGACCGCCTCGATGTCCATGCCGCCCGCGGCGGAGGCGACGAAGACCACCTGTTCGCGCGCCCGGTCGACGAGCGCGCTGAGATACAGCTCGCGGGCAATGGCGGTGGGCCGCTCGACCAGGACACTGCCCACCGGCTGCCCCTCCGGACCGGTCTGGGCCGTCACCAGCGGCCGCCCGAGCAGCCCGGCCGCGTACTCACGTACCGCCGCGGGCGATTCCAGGCGCCGCACGCCCCCGGCCTTGCCCCGGCCGCCAGCGTGGACCTGGGCCTTGACCATCCAGGCGTCGCCGCCGAGGCGCCCCGCCGCCTGCTCGGCCGCGGCCGGCGAATCGGCCGGCGCGCCGGCCGGCACGGGAATGCCATAGCGCGTGAACAGCTGTTTGGACTGGTACTCGTGCAGGTTCATCAATGTTCGACCGCCCGGAGCGAGGGTGGTATTTTGGGCGATTGGGGCGCCCGACGCAAAGCCGTGCCGCGCCCGTGGAAATTCGGCCCTCGGAAACAGCCCCCGGAACCGCGCATGAACCTCATTCGCCTGCTCATCATCATCTTCCTGCTCTGGATGGCCTGGCGCTTCGTCCAGGCCTGGCTGGACAGCAATCGGCAGCGGGTCGCCCGCAAGAAGCCTGCCCCGCAGTTGAGCGAGAAGGTGGTGCCCTGCGCGCTCTGCGGGCTGCATGTCCCCGAGGGCGAGGCGCTGCAGGCCGGCGACCGACACTACTGCAGCGAGGCACACCGAGACGCAGGCCGCTGATTCTGCGGGCCGCTTTGCGCTAAGATGCGCCCATGGAGACTTACCTGCTGAGCACGGAGGGACGGCTCGGCGAAGGAATGCCCGACGAGAACGCCTGGAAACCCCTGGCCTTCCTGAACGTCTATCGGTCCCTGATCGCGGGCGTCTTCATAGGACTTTACCTGAGCGGCAACCTGCTCCCGCCGCTGGGCAGCCGCCAGCCGGAGCTCTTCTTCCTCCTCAGCCTGGGTTATCTCGGCATCGGCGCCCTCTCGGCGCTCGCCATCCAGCAGCACTGGCCGCCCTTCCCGACCCAGGTGCATCTGAACGTGCTCGCCGACGTGGCGGCGGTGGCGCTGCTGATGCACGCCAGCGGCGGCGTGCACAGCGGCCTGGGCATGCTCATGGTCGCCAGTATCGCCGGCGGCAGCATCATCATGGGCGGGCGCACGGCGCTGTTCTATGCCTCGGTGGCCTCGCTGACGGTCCTCGCCGAGCAGTTCTACGCGCACACGCTGGGCATCGACACCCCCAGCGCCTACCCCCAGGCGGGCATGCTGGGCTTCACCTTCTTCGCCACCGCCAGCCTCAGCCACGTCCTGGCGCGGCGCATCCGCGAAAGCGAGGCGCTGGCGCGGCAACGCGGCGTGGACCTGGCCAATCTGGCGCAGCTGACCGAATACGTCATCCAGCGCATGCAGACCGGCATCGTGGTGGTGGACAACGACTATGCACTGCGCCTGGTCAACGAGTCGGCGCGCAACATGCTCGGCAGGCGGGCCGGGGATCGGGCCGACACCCTCGCGGCCCTCTCGCCCGAGCTGGCCGAACAGCTCTACCAGAGCCGCCTGCACCCGGGACGGCCACTGCCCCCCTTCCGCCCGACGCCGGTGCTCGGCGAGGTGCAGGCGCGCTTCGCGCCCATCGGCGAGACCGGGACCCTGGTGTTCATGGAAGACACCGCGGCCATGGCCCAGAAGGCGCAGCAGCTCAAGCTGGCCTCGCTGGGACGGCTCACTGCCAGCATCGCACACGAGGTGCGCAATCCGCTGGGCGCGGTGAGCCACGCCGGCGAGTTGCTCGCCGAGTCGCCCAATCTGGACGTGCACGACCGCAAGCTCACCCGCATCATCGAAGAGCAGTCGCGGCGCATCAACGGCATTATCGAGAACGTGCTGCAGCTCAGCCGGCGCAACAACTCGCGCCCCGAGCATTTCGAGCTGGACGACTGGCTGCCCGAGTTCCTGGAGGGGTTCGGCCAGATGCAGGACGTGCCGCCCGGGGCCATCGCCGTGCGCACCGGCCCCGGCGTCGCACTGTACGTGGACCCCAGCCATCTCGAGCAAATCCTCACGAATCTGATCGAGAATGCGCTGCGCCACAGCGCGGCGGCCGCGCCCGGGCCGCGGCCGCGGGTGGAGCTGCGCAGCGGCCTGACGGAGGAATTCGAGCGCCCCTACCTGGAGGTCGTGGACCGCGGGCCGGGCATCGATGAAGACACCGCCCAGTACGTCTTCGAACCCTTCTTCACCACCCAGGAGAAAGGCACCGGACTGGGCCTGTATCTCGCCCGCGAGTTGGCCGAGGCCAACCAGGCGCAGATCACCTACCGCCGCGCGGAGCAGGGCGGGAGCTGCTTCCGCGTGACCTTTCAGGATCCGCGAAAACAAATCAACTGAACGACAATATGCCGGAACCCAAATACTACGCCCTGGTCGTCGACGACGAACCCGACATCCGCGAGCTGCTCGAGATCACCCTCAGCCGCATGGGCCTGGAGACCCGCCTGGCCGCCGATCTGCACGGCGCCAAGGCGTTCCTCGCCCGCGAGCGCTTCGACATCTGCCTGACCGACATGCGCCTGCCCGACGGCAACGGCATCGACCTGGTGCGCGACATGCAGCAAGACCACCCCGACGTGCCGGTGGCGGTGATCACGGCCCACGGCAATATGGAGTCTGCCGTTGAGGCCCTCAAGGCCGGCGCCTTCGACTTCGTCTCCAAGCCGGTGGAGCTGCAGGTGCTGCGCAATCTCGTCAACACCGCGCTCAAGCTCTCCGACCGCCCCCTTGCCGGCGGCGGGGGCGAGCTGACGCTGCTCGGCGACTCCCGACCGATGCAGGAGCTGCGGCGCACCATCGCCAAGGTGGCCCGCAGCCAGGCGCCGGTCTACATCAGCGGGGAGTCCGGCAGCGGCAAGGAGCTGGTGGCGCGCCTGATCCATGACACAGGGCGCGCGCCGCGAGGGCCCCTTCGTGCCGGTGAACTGCGGCGCCATCCCCTCCGAGCTGATGGAGAGCGAGTTCTTCGGCCACCGCAAGGGCGCCTTCACCGGCGCGAGCAGCGATAAGGACGGGCTGTTCCAGGCCGCCGACGGCGGCACCCTGTTCCTGGACGAGGTCGCCGACCTGCCGCTGGCCATGCAGGTCAAGCTGCTGCGGGCCATCCAGGAGAAGGCCGTGCGCCCGGTGGGCACCAACGTCGAGGTGCCCATCAACGTGCGCATCCTCAGCGCCACCCACAAGGACCTGGCGGCCCTGGTGGACACCGGCGAGTTCCGCCAGGATCTGTTCTACCGGATCAACGTCATCGAGCTGCGCGTGCCCAGCCTGCGGGAGCGCCCCGCCGACATCCCGGGCCTGGTGGCGCATTTCCTGGCGCGCATCGCCGCGAGCTGGGGGCTCCAAATACCCGCGCTCGACGAGCAGGCCGTCGAGGCCCTGCGCGGCTACCGCTTCCCGGGGAACGTGCGCGAGCTCGAGAACATCCTCGAGCGCGCCATGACCCTCTGTGAAGGCGAAACCATCACGGCGGCGGACCTCAAGCTGCCGGAGGCCAACGGCGGCGAGCCGGCGCCCCGAAACGGGCCCGTGGATCTGGAGCCCTACCTCTACGAGCAGGAGCGCCATGCCATCATGCAGGCCCTGGAGAAGACCCGCTACAACAAGACCGCGGCCGCCAAGCTGCTCGGCCTGACCTTCCGGCAGCTGCGCTACCGCCTGAAGAAACTCGAGATCGACTGAAGGTGACGACAACCCGTCGTCGACCGGCGTCAGATCGTGACCAATTTTGTCAGCCCCGCTCCTCGGCACGAGCCGAATTTGCCCGGGCAGCGCCCGGCCGCGGCCCCGCCGGAGGCTGAAGGCGTGAACCCCGTCACGCTTCGCGACTGCAAGAACCCGACTTTGCGGCCGATAATCCACATAGCGCGCCGGCACACCGACAATTGGCACGCATACTGCTTGCACAAGTGGCCAAAGGTTTCGCCCCCGACAACCTTTTGCCAAAACGCACAACTCGGAGAGAGCACAATGAAAAAGACCCAGGGTTTTACCCTCATCGAATTGATGATCGTCGTGGCGATCATCGGCATCCTCGCCGCCATCGCCATCCCGGCGTATAACGGCTATATCACGCAGGCGAAGATCAACGCCGGTCGAAGGCCAACAGGGAGCCGCCGTGCGCCTGGTCAAGAACGAGATCGCCAAGCTTGCCGCCGGCGGCAACTGCGTCAGCGTCTTGGATCAGCTCAACGACGGCGGCAAGAAGGCCATCGGGGATGCGAACAACGACGCCTATTCGGACACGGCCGGTACGGCAGGCCAGGTTTATATCACCGGCCTCGACGCCAGCGACTGCCCGGTCTCCGGAACCCCGGTGGTCATTGGTGCCACAAAGGTGGCTGGTACCGCGGACGGCGATTACCCGACCGACCGCGTCCCTGGTGCGGATACGAAAGACTTTACGCCGGAGTGATCGGTTCGGCTGAAGTGAACGAGGCCAGCGGCGACGCTGGCCTCGTCTCGCCCGGAGCGCAAGAGAGCAGACGCGCGGAACCAACAGGAAACCGTCACATGAGTGCCTCCAAGGGCTTCACGCTCATTGAATTGATGATCACGGTCGCCATCCTGGGGATCATCGCGGCGATTGCCATTCCTGCCTATTCCGGCTACGTGGAGACTGCGCGCCACACGGAAGGCTGGAACAACCTCCAGGCGATAAAACTCGCCGAGGAGGAATACTTCCTGGACAACAACAGCTATTTCGCGGGGACGGATACCGCCGCCCTCGCCTCCAACAGCGGCGGCCTGTGGCAGCCGGCGGAGAGCAACGCCGCCCGGAATTTCGACTATGCGGTCACGGTGACGGGAAACAGCTACGCCGCGAGCGCCACCGGTCGCGGTGGAAGTTACAAGGTTCCCACCTCGGTGGTATTGACACTTGAGTAGCGGCGCCGCCCCTTGCCGCGCCTCCAGCATCGACCATGGGACCGTATCGACGCCGAAAGGCGTGGCGGACCTCCTGGCACTCGGGCTCGCCCTTCTCGCCTGCCTTCTTCCGCTGATCTACTGGCCCGGCCTGCGCGACGCGTCTGCGCTGCCGCGCTATTTCCTCATCGGCTTGACCGCCGCTAGCCTGCTCTTTGCATTGGCGATCAGCCGCGTGCGTCGAAGCGAACGCATGTACTGGCACGCCGTCTTTGTACCACTGGGACTGTTTTTTCTCTGGGCCTGCGTGTCCTTCTCCTGGACCCAGGATCCCGGCGGCACCCTCCTGCAGCTGGTGCAGTTGGCAGCATTGCTGATGCTTTCCTTCTGTGCTGCGCAGGCAAGCCGCAGCGAGCTGCGCATTTACATCCTGGCCGCGACCGTGCTGGGCGGCTCTGTCGCCGCCTTCATCGGCGTGCTGCAGGAGTTTGGCTTCAACCCCGTCGGGTACGTTCAATTCGCTGCGCCGGCCTCCACGTTCACCAACAAGAATTTCGTGGCGATCTACCTCGACATGGTCGTCCCCCTCGCCCTCACACTCGTGCTCGTCAGCACGCAGACGCGTGCGCGGTGGGCGGCGGCCCTGGGCCTGGGCATCTGCCTGTCCTTCCTGGTCGTATCCGGCACGCGCGGCTCCTGGCTGGCGGTGGCGGCTGAACTGGTATGCCTCGGGGTGCTCGCCCGGGGGACCCTGCGCGCCATCATCAAGGCACGCTTGCGCGACGTACGGCTGCCCTTGGCCTTTGCCCTCAGCCTGCCCGTTCTGGTGTCGCTGCCGATCCCGAGCGGGACCTTGTCGGGCCAATACGACACGGTCACGGACCGGTCCGCGCAGGTGCGCGTGGCGGCCTACCGCAACGCCTTGCAGTTGATCGGCGATTACCCTGTGACCGGCACGGGCTATGGCGCGTTTCGCGTCAGCTTTCGCCCCTACATGGCCGCGGTGGTGCCGATCCCCGGGGCGGACGAATACAGGACGCTGTCCCGCCTGCACAGCGACCCCTTGCAGCTGTTTGCGGAACTCGGCATCCCGGGCGGGCTGCTGGTCTTGCTCGCCTACAGCTGGATAGTCGTATTGGCCTGGCGCCTGACGGCGGGCGCGGCAGACGACAGCACGCGACTCCAGATGGCCGGCCTGCTGATGGCGCTGATCGCCTTCGGCACGCACGCGTGGGTGGACTTTCCTCTCCAGAAGCCGGCGTCGGCGGCAACCTTCTGGATAATCCTGGGGCTCGTGGTCGGCAGCGCCGCACGGGCCACAGGCCGGCGCCGCGCCGTCTCTCGCCCGGCCGCAACCGCGATGGCGGTCGCAGCGATCGGTTTTCTGGGTTACAACCTCGTCTTCTACGTCAACTATCTTCGCGCCAATCAGCAGCTCCTGGTCGCGCAAGAGGCCTTTCACCTCGGCCAATGTACGCAGGCCAAGGAGGCGATCGCCCGCTCACTCCAGCGGTTCGGACTGGACTTTCACGCGCAGGCCAGCCGTGTCGACATCTACAGCGGCTGCGATACGCCACCGCGCGAACGGATCAGGGTGATGACCGAGGCCCTGGTCCGCGACCCCGCCAGCCCGCTTGCAAGGCTGACTCGCGGCTACGCCTATCTCAGAGTGGGGCAGAGCGAAGGGGCGGCGCGCGACTTCTCGGTGGTGATGCACGAGCTGCCGCAGCGGGCGAGCGGTTATCTCGGCCTGGGCCACAGCTACCACCAAGCCGGAGAGTTCGCGAAGGCCACCGCATTCTACAGAATGGCCCTGCAGCACGACCCCGAAAATACCGCCGCAAAGGTTATGCTCGCACGCATCGCGCGGACCCAAGAGCATACGGCAGGAAACGCCACGGGCCGGCCCTGAGCACAACGTTCGAAGCCGCGGGGATGATTGCAAGCGCCTAAGCAGGCGGGTACTTTATTGCCATTGGATGACCGCGGGTTTACACGAAGCTCGTCACAGTCGCACTCTTCAGATTCTGGTACCTATACGATCATGGTCACCTCTCAGGCGAATGTTCCATTAAGCGGTCTGGCGCGGCGGCTCGTCGCCGAGGGCTTTCTCTCCGACGAGCAGGCGCATCAGGCGCACAGGGAAGCGCTCAAGGAGAAGCTTGCGTTCGTAAGCTATGTCGTCCGCAACAAGATGGTCGACGCGCGGACCACGGCCATGGCGGCGGCCCAGGAGTTCGGCGTGCCGGTGGTCGACCTCTGGGCGGTCGAGATCGACTCAGAGACCGTCAAGCTCGTCGAAGAAAAGCTGGTCCGCCACCACAATGCGCTGCCCCTCTATCGGCGGGGCAATCGCCTGTTCGTGGCGGTATCGGACCCGACCAACCTGCAGGCCCTGGACGAGATCAAGTTCCACGTCGGCATGAACACCGAGCCGGTGCTCGCCGAGGACGACAAGCTGCGCAAGGCGATCGATTCGGCGCTCGCCGCCAACGAGGATTCTCTGTCGGAGCTCGCGGACGCGGATCTGGACGACGTCGACTTCGCCGACGAGGAAGAGGCCCCCGGGGCGGACGTCAGCGAGAGCGATGCCGCGGATGACACCCCGGTCGTGCGCTTCGTCAACAAGGTACTGCTGGACGCGATCAACAAGGGCGCCTCGGACATCCACCTCGAGCCCTACGAGAAGAGCTATCGGGTCCGCTTCCGGCAGGACGGCATCCTCAAGGAGGTCGCCGCACCGCCGGTCACCATGGCGCCCCGGCTCGCCGCGCGCGTGAAGGTGATGTCGCGCATGGACATCTCCGAGCGGCGCGTCCCCCAGGACGGGCGCATCAAGATGAACCTGTCCAAGAACCGCTCCATCGACTTCCGCGTGAACACCTGTCCGACGCTGTGGGGCGAGAAGATCGTCCTGCGTATCCTCGACCCGAGCAGCGCCAAGCTGGGCATCGATGCCCTGGGTTACGAGGAAGAGCAGAAGAAGCTGTTCGTGGAGGCCATCCACAAGCCCTACGGCATGGTGCTGGTCACCGGGCCGACCGGCAGCGGCAAGACGGTCTCGCTGTATACGGCTGTGAACATCCTCAACACCGCCGATCGCAATATCTCGACCGCGGAGGACCCGGTGGAAATCAACCTGCCGGGCATCAACCAGGTCAACGTCAACCCCAGGGTGGGGCTGGACTTTGCCGCGGCGCTGCGCGCCTTCCTGCGCCAGGACCCCGACGTCATCCTGGTCGGTGAGATCCGCGACCTGGAGACCGCCGAGATCGCGATCAAGGCGGCGCAGACCGGCCACATGGTGCTCTCCACGCTGCACACCAACGACGCGCCGCAGACCCTCACCCGCCTGGCGAACATGGGTGTGCCGCCCTACAACATCGCGTCCGCCGTCAACCTGATCATCGCCCAGCGCCTCGCCCGCCGGCTGTGCAGCCAGTGCAAGAAACCGATCGAGGTGCCCAGGGAGGCCCTGCTCAAGGAGGGCTTCACCGAGCAGGACATCGCCGCGGGCTTCACCGTCTACGGGCCGGTAGGCTGCGACCAGTGCAGCGAGGGCTACAAGGGGCGCGTGGGCATCTATCAGGTCATGCCCGTCTCCGAGGACATGGGCCGGATCATCATGGAAGGCGGCAATGCCATGCAGTTGGCCGCGCAAGCGGCCAAGGAAGGCGTCCCCGACCTGCGCCGGTCCGGCCTGAACAAGGTCAGGGTCGGCATTACCAGTCTCGAAGAAGTCAACCGGGTGACCAAGGACTGACATGGCGGAAAAGGCACTCAGGCAGCAGGATCTCTTCCTCTGGGAAGGCACCGACAAGCGCGGCCAGCGCGTCAAGGGCGAATCGCCGGGGATCAATCTCTCCCTGATGAAGGCGGAGCTTCGCCGGCAGGGTATCAATCCCCTGAAGGTCAGGAAAAAACCCAAGCCCCTGTTCTCGGGCAAGAAGAAGATCACGGCCAAGGACATCTGCATCTTCAGCCGGCAGCTCGCCACCATGATGAGCTCGGGCGTGCCCTTGGTGCAGGCCTTCGAGATCATCGGCCGCGGCCATGAGAACAAGGGCATGCAGGAGCTGCTCCTGCGCATCAAGAACGACATCGAAGGGGGCAATCCGCTCGGCGAGTCGCTGGCCAAGCACCCGAATCAGTTCGACGAGCTCTACTGCAACCTGGTGCGCGCCGGCGAGCACGCCGGTATCCTCGACCAGCTGCTGGACAAGATCGCCACCTACAAGGAAAAGACCGAGGCGATCAAGGGCAAGATCAAGAAAGCCCTGTTCTATCCCTCGGCCGTGATGGTGGTGGCCTTCATCATCACCGCGATCCTGCTGATCTTCGTCATTCCGCAGTTCAAGGAACTGTTCGCCGGCTTCGGCGCCGACTTGCCGGCGCTGACGCTGTTCGTGATCCACCTTTCGGAATGGTTCCAGACATGGTGGTGGGCGGTGTTCGGCGGCATCGGGCGCCACCTTGTTCTTCATCCTCAGGCTGAAGAAGACCTCCAAGGGATTCCAGCAGGGCCTGGACAAGTTCTCGCTCCAGATTCCCATCATCGGGCCGATCCTGCGCAAGGCCGCCATCGCCCGCTTCGCACGCACGCTGTCGACCATGTTCGCCGCCGGCGTCCCGCTGGTCGATGCCCTGCAATCCGTCGCCGGCGCCGTCGGCAACGTGGTGTACGGGCGTGCCGTGATGCGCATGCGCGAAGAGGTCTCCTCCGGCCAGCAGCTACAGATGTCCATGAAGGGGGCGCAGCTGTTCCCCAACATGGTGGTGCAGATGGTCGCCATCGGCGAGGAGGCCGGCTCGCTGGACGCGATGCTCGGAAAGGTCGCCGACTTCTACGAGCAGGAAGTCGACGATGCCGTGGACGGCCTGAGCACCCTGCTCGAGCCGCTGATCATGGCCTTCCTGGGTGTGGTGATCGGCGGCCTGGTCATTGCGATGTACATGCCGATCTTCCAGATGGGCAAGGTCGTCGGCCACTAGCCCGACGTGGAAGTCATCTCTCTCCTGGCCGCCTCGCCGGCGCTTGCCACGGCGAGCGCCGGCATCCTCGGTCTGCTGGTCGGCAGCTTTCTGAACGTCGTCATCCACCGACTGCCGCGCATGCTGATGCGCCAGTGGGCGGCGCAATGCCGCGAGCTGGCAGCACTGGAGGACGCCGCTCAAAAAGGACCGTCCGCGGCGGCGGACGAGGCGCCGTTCAACCTCGTGACCCCGCGCTCCGCCTGCCCCCACTGCGGCCATGCGATCTCGGCGTGGGAAAACATCCCGGTGCTCAGCTACCTGCTGCTGCGCGGGCGCTGCCGCGACTGCGGGGCGCCCATATCGGCGCGCTATCCTGCGGTGGAGGTGCTCACCGCGCTGCTGTCCGCGGCCACCCTCTGGCAGTTGGGGCCCGACCTGGGCGGCCGCCGGCGCGCTGCTGCTCACCTGGGCGCTGGTGGCGTTGACCTTCATCGACTTCGATCACCAGCTTCTGCCGGACGACATCACCCTCCCCCTGCTGTGGGGCGGGCTGGGCTTCAACCTGTTCGGCGTGTTCACCACCCTGTCCTCCGCGGTGATCGGCGCCGCTGCAGGGTATCTGTCCCTATGGTCCGTCTACCACCTGTTCCGCGCCGTGACGGGCAAGGAGGGAATGGGCTACGGCGACTTCAAGCTGCTGGCGGTGCTCGGCGCCTGGATGGGTTGGCAGATGCTCCCGGCCGTCATCCTGCTGTCCTCGCTGGTCGGCGCGGTGGTCGGCATCGGCCTGATCGCACTGCGCCGGCACGGGCGTGAGGTGCCCATGCCCTTCGGCCCCTACCTGGCCGCGGCGGGCTGGATCGCGCTACTCTGGGGCCATGAGCTCAACACCGCCTACCTGCACTGGGCCGGCCTGCTCGGCTGAGCGCGCGGCCGCTCGACCGACGCCATGCTGAGCGTGGGCCTCACCGGCGGCATCGGCAGCGGCAAGAGCACGGTTGCCGCCCTCTTCGCCCAGCGCGGCATCCCCGTCATCGACACCGACGTGATTGCGCGCAGCCTCGTGGAGCCCGGCCAGCCCGCACTGGCCGAGATCGTCGCGCACTTCGGACCGGCGATCCTCACGCCGCAGGGCCGGCTCGATCGCGCCGCCCTTCGCGAGCGCGTGTTCGCCGCCCCGTCGCAGCGCCGCATGCTCGAAGGAATCCTGCACCCGCGCATCCGCACCGCCGTGCGTGCGGCCCGCGCGCGGCTGGACGCCCCCTACTGCCTGGTGGTCATCCCGCTGCTCGTCGAGTCCGGGCAGCGGGATCTGGTCGACCGCGTCCTCGTGGTCGACGCCGACGAGGCGGAGCAGGTGCGCCGCACCCGGGCCCGAGACGGGCTCGATGAGGCAACGGTGCGCGCCATCATGGCCGCACAGGTGCCGCGCGCCGTCCGCCTGCAGGGGGCGGACGAGGTCATCGCGAACGACGGCGACCGCTCGGTCCTGGCGCAACGCGTGGCCGAGCTTCACGAAGGCTATCTCCAACTCGCTCACGGGTCGCACTGAGCACCTGTCCTCACCGCCGCTCCCGGCTGCTACAATGGCGCGGTCGCCGCACCGCCTCGTCTTTCCACCCCTGCACACAGGAGCGAGCCGCACCGCCGTGCCTGATTTCATCGTCTTCGAGCAGCCGCTGAATGAGCGTGTACGCACCCTCATCCGCCTCCATCACCTGTTTCGCGAGGCGGACCATCACGCCGCGGGTGCCTCCGCCTGGGACACGCGGGCAGCGCTCGCCGGCCTGACCGAGGCACTGGAGCTGCTGACGCGCTCCGACGTGAAAACCGAGTTTCTCAAGGAGCTGGAACGCGTGCAGGCCGTGCTCAGCCCGCTCGCTGCACGGCCGGGGGTGGACGACTCGCGGCTGACCGGCATTCTCACCGCGCTCGAGCGCTGCAGCGAGGCGATGCACGCCGCGCGCGGGCAACTCGGCCAGGGGCTGCGGGACAACGAATTCCTCGCCCCGCTGCGCCAGCGCAGCGCCATCCCCGGCGGCGCCACACACATGGACCTTCCCGCCTATCATTATTGGCTGCAGGGGCCCCCTGAGGCGCGGGAGGCGGACCTCCGCGCCTGGCTGGGCGAACTCGACCTGATCCGCGAGCCGGTCGACCTGCTGCTGGACCTGCTACGGCAAAGCGCGGACTGGTCCGCGCAGTGTGCCCCGCGCGGCGTCTACCAGAAGAGCCTCGACCCGGAGGCGGGCTATCAGCTGGTACGGGTACGCGTGGCGCGGGCGGACGGCTGCTTTGCCGAGATCAGCGGGGGAAAGCACCGCTTCACGGTACGCTTCATGGAATTCAGCGACCGCGAGCGGCCACGGCAGAGGCCTGAGGACGTGGAGTTCGAATTGAGTTGTTGCGCACTATGAGCAAGACCGTCCGCTGCCCGAACTGCGGCAAGCCGGTGGAATGGTCACCGAAGGCGAAGTGGCGCCCGTTCTGCAGCGAGCGCTGCCGGCTGATCGATCTCGGCGCCTGGGCCGACGAGGAACACCGTATTCCGGACCACCGGCAATTGCTGGACGCCGGCCACGGCGAGGACGAGGAGCCGTAGCCGGTCGGCTACCCGCCGCCGAGGCGGAACGGAAATGCGGCCTCGTAGCGTTTGCCAGCCGCCCTCGCGGTGACGCGCGCCCGCCAGTCTAGCCTGCCGCTGCCGCACACCGGCAGCGTCGCCTTGGTCCTCCAGGTCCCCGGCGCCTGCCGATGCAGCCGGTAGCGGTTCAAGCCCATGTCCATGCCGGGCATCTCAAAGGCGACGTCGACCGCCTCGGCGGCCACGCCCTCGACGCGCACGTGCACCTCGAAGGGCGCCATGGGGCCTGCATCCGGAGACAGGGCGAAGTGCAGCCGGGCGGCGCCGGCAGCGGCGGTGCAGCCCTCTGCAGTGGGATCACAGGCCGCGGTAAGCGGCAAGCGGGTCGTCTCGGGGGGCTCGGCGTCCGTCCCGAAGCGCCCGCCCAGCCAGCGGCCCGTGCCGATGGTCAGGCCCAGCACCAGCAGGGCGGCGGCGGCGGCGAGGGCGCGTCTCGCAGCCGGGCGCATCAGCCCGGCGCCCGGCCGGCGGCCGCCCACAGGGCGCGGATCGCGGCCACCCCTTGGGCGCCGGCGGCAAAGGCGTCGCCGCGATCGGAGGCCCCCAGCCCGCCAAGGGCATACACCGGCAGCCGGGCGCCGCGCACCAGCTCGGAAAAGCCCCCCAGCCGAGCGGGGCGGCGTCCGGGTGGCGTGCGGGTCGGCGCCACCGGGCCGAGGACGGCGAAATCGACGCCGATGGCCTCCGCATGGCGCAGCTCTTCGGCATTGTGGACCGAGGCCGCCACCCACTTCTCGCGCCCCAGCGGCCGCCGCGCACACCCACGCAGACGGGCGCTGCTCAGGTGGACGCCGTCGGCACCGAGCGCTTCGGCCAGCGCCGGCTCGGCGTTGAGCAGCAGCCGCGCACCGCGCGCGCGGACCACCTGCAGCGCCGCCCGGGCGAGGCGGCGGTAGTCGCGCACCGGCAGCGCCTTGGCGCGCAGCTGGACCAGCCGCACGCCGCCATCCAGCGCCTGCTCGAGCCGGGCGGTGAAATCCTCGAGAGACTCGAAGGCACCGGTCACGAGGTAGAGGTCGGGAAGCCGTACGGCGGCGACGATGGGGCGATTGGCCGCCGGGAAGTCGAGCCCCGGCAAATCCTCCGGCGCCAACCAGCGGACCGGCTGCCCTTCGGCGCCATGGGCGACGCCCGCGAAGGCCTCCACCTGCCACACGTCGAGCCGCACCCGGCGCTCCGGGATAGGCATGCTCAATCTGGATGAGCGGACGCTGCGCCAGAGGCGTGATCCCCAGCTCCTCCTGCAGCTCACGCGCGAGCGCCTGCTGTGCGGACTCCCCCGGCTCGATCTTTCCGCCCGGGAATTCCCAGAGGCCGCCCTGGTGGACGTGGGCCGGGCGCCGTGCGATCAACACCTGCTGCCGAGCGTTGCGCACCGCCGCCGCCGCGACATGGATGAGGTCCTCCGGCGCGATCGCGCTCATGGCAGTTCGGGACCGCTCAGGTCCGATACTCGGCGTTGATGCGCACGTAGTCGTAGGAAAAGTCGCAGGTCCATACGCGGACCCGGGCCGCACCCCGTGCGAGGTCCACCCGCACCGTGATCTCGTTGCGGCGCATCACCTGCTGACCGGCCTCCTCCGTGTAATCCTCGGCGCGTCCGCCGTGCCGGACGATGCACACCTCGTCCAGGGCGATCTCGACCGCGGCGATGTCCAGATCGGGCACGCCGGCACGGCCGACGGCCGCGAGGATGCGTCCCCAGTTCGGGTCGCTCGCGAAGAAGGCGGTTTTCACGAGCGGCGACTGGGCGATGGCATAGGCCACGTCCAGGCATTCACCCTCGCTGCGGCCACCGCCCACCTCCACGGTGATCAGCTTGGTGGCCCCTTCGCCGTCGCGCACGATGGCGCGCGCCAGTTCCTCGCAGACCTCGGCAACGGCGCGCGCCAAAGCCCCGTACGCGGCGGTGTCGGCGGCCTGGATCTCCGGCAGCGACGCCTGTCCGGTCGCCACCAGCACGCAGGCGTCGTTGGTGGAGGTGTCGCCGTCCACGGTGATGCGATTGAAAGAGCGATCCACCGCCTCGTTCAGACAGCGCTGCAGCAGCGCCGGCGCGAGCGCCGCATCGGTGGCGACGAACGCAAGCATGGTCGCCATGTCTGGACGGATCATGCCCGAGCCCTTGGCGATACCGGTCACCGTCAGCGTGTGCGCCCCGATCTCGACGCGCCGCGAGGCGCCCTTGGGCACCGTGTCGGTGGTGAGTATCCCGGCCGCGGCGGCGGCCCAGCCGTCTTCCCCCAGCGCCGCGGCCGCGGCCGGCAGCGCTGCGGTGAGGCGCTCTACAGGCAGCGGTTCGCCGATCACGCCGGTGGAGAACGGCAGCACCTCGCTGGGCCGCCAGCCGCCCGCGCGTGCGGCTTGCTCGCAGCAACGGCGAGCGTCGCGCAGGCCGGCCTCGCCGGTGCCGGCGTTGGCATTGCCGGTATTGACCAGCAGCGCACGCGGCGCGCTCATCTGCAGGTGTTCGCGCGCCACCTGAACGGGGGCGGCGCAAAAGGCGTTGCGGGTGAACACGGCGGCGCAGCGGCTGCCCGCGGCCAGCTCCATCAGGACCAGGTCCGCGCGGCCGGGTTTTTTGATGCCGGCGCTGACGGTGCCAAGCCGCAGGCCGGCGACCGTGTGCAGCACGGGCAGCGGAGGCTTCTCGTGACTCATAGGCGTTCCGGGGAGCAGCGGCCGATCAGTTCAGCCGCCCGTGGCACTGCTTGTACTTCTTGCCCGAACCGCAGGGACAGGGCTCGTTGCGACCGACCTTGCGTCCTTCGCGCACGTACGGCTGGATGGCCTCCTCTTCGGGGTCGCCACCGACCGTGGCGGCGGCCGCCGGAGCGCTCTCGTGCTCGAACTGCATGGCCTCCTCGCGCCGCCGCTGGGCCTCGACCGCCTCGACGTCGTCCTCGCCGCGCACCTGCATGCGGCTGAGCAGGGTGATGGTGTCGTGCTTGATGCGTTCGAGCATCTGCTGGAATAACTCGAACGACTCGCGCTTGTATTCCTGCTTGGGGTTCTTCTGGGCGTAGCCGCGCAGGTGGATGCCCTGGCGCAGGTAATCCATCGCGGCAAGGTGCTCTTTCCATTGCGTATCGAGCACCTGCAGCATCACGGCCTTCTCGAGGTGGCGCATGACCGGCGCACCGACCTGGGCCTCCTTGTCGCGGTAGGCCCCCGTCACCGCCTCGAGAATACGCTCGCGCAGGCTCTCCTCGTGCAGTTCCTCGTCGGCCTCCAGCCACGCCCGAATGTCGAGGCGCAGGCCCAGGGTGCCCTCCAGCGCATCCTCCAGGCCGGGGATGTCCCACTGCTCCTCGACGCTCTGTTGCGGCACGTAGGGGTCGATGATGCCGTGCACGACGTCCTCGCGGATCACCTCGATGGTGTCGGAGAGGTCCTCCGTGCCCATCAGCTCGCTGCGCTGCTCGTAGATGACCTTGCGCTGGTCGTTGGCGACATCGTCGTATTCGAGCAGCTGCTTGCGGATGTCGAAGTTGTGGCCCTCGACCTTGCGCTGCGCGTTCTCGATGGCCTTGCTCACCCACGGATGCTCGATGGCCTCGCCCTCCTCCATGCCCAGCCGCTGCATGAGCGCCGACACGCGGTCGGAGGCGAAGATGCGCATCAGGTTGTCTTCCAGGGACAGGTAGAAACGGGTCGAGCCCGGGTCGCCCTGGCGGCCCGAGCGGCCGCGCAGCTGGTTGTCGATACGGCGCGACTCGTGGCGTTCGGTGCCGATGATGTGCAGCCCGCCCGCATCGAGCACCGCGCCGTGGCGCTGCTTCCACTCGTCGCGAACGCCGGCCACCTGGGCCTCGTCGGGGTCTTCGAGCTTGGCGATCTCGGTCTGCGGATTGCCGCCCAGAATGATGTCGGTGCCGCGCCCGGCCATGTTGGTCGCGATGGTCACCGCGCCCGGGCGCCCCGCCTGGGCGACGATCTCCGCCTCGCGATCGTGCTGCTTGGCATTGAGCACCTCGTGCGGGATCTTCGCCTTGCGCAACAGGCCGGCGAGGTATTCGGACACCTCGATGGAGGTCGTGCCGACCAGGGCCGGCTGGCGGCGCTTATGGCAGTCCTCAATGTCCGCGATGATGGCGTCGAACTTCTCGCGCTGGGTGAGATAGACCTGGTCGGTCAGGTCCTGCCGCACCATCGGGCGATGCGTCGGGATGACCACCACCTCGAGCCCGTAGATGGACTGGAATTCGTAGGCCTCGGTGTCGGCCGTGCCGGTCATGCCGGAGAGCTTGTCGTACAGACGGAAGTAGTTCTGGAAGGTGATGGAGGCCAGGGTCTGGTTTTCCTGCTGGATCGCCACGCCCTCCTTGGCCTCGACCGCCTGGTGCAGGCCGTCGGACCAGCGGCGTCCCTCCATGGTGCGGCCGGTGAACTCGTCGACGATGATCACCTGTCCGTCACGCACGATGTAGTCAACGTCGCGCTGGAACAGCACGTGCGCGCGCAGCGCCGCGTTGATGTGGTGCATCAGGCCGATGTTGGCCGCGTCGTACAGGCTCTGCCCCTCTTCCAGAAGCCCGGCGCCGGTGACCAGCTCCTCGACGTGCTGGTGCCCCTCCTCGGTGAGGAAGATCTGCTTGGCCTTCTCGTCGACGCTGTAGTCGCCGGGCCCGTCCTCCTCCTCCTGCTTGCTGAGGCGGGGAACCAGGGTGTTGATCTGCTTGTAGAGCTCGGCATTCTGCTCGGCCGGCCCGGAGATGATGAGCGGGGTGCGTGCCTCGTCGATGAGAATGGAGTCGACCTCGTCGACGATGGCGAAATGCGGCGCGCGCTGCACGCGCTCGTCGAGCTGGAACGCCATGTTGTCGCGCAGGTAGTCGAAGCCGTATTCGTTGTTCGTGCCGTAGGTGATGTCCGCGGCGTAGGCGGCACGCTTGGCCTCGTGCTCCATGCCGGCCACCACCACCCCCGTGCTCATGCCCAGGGCGGCATACACCGGCCCCATCCATTCGGCATCGCGGCTGGCCAGATAGTCGTTCACCGTGACGACGTGCACGCCCTTGGCCGGCAACGCGTTGAGGTAGGCGGCCAGCGTTGCGACCAGGGTCTTGCCCTCGCCGGTCTTCATCTCGGCGATCTTGCCGTCGTGGAGCACCATGCCGCCGATCAACTGCACGTCGAAGTGCCGCATCCCCAGCACGCGCTTGCCCGCTTCGCGGACGGCGGCGAAGGCCTCAGGGAGCAGGTCGTCGACGCTCGCTCCGTCCTCCAGGCGCTTGCGGAACTCCTCGGTCTTGGCGCGCAAGGCCTCGTCGGAGAGGGACTCGAACTCGGGCTCGAGCTCGTTGATGCGCAGCACCTGGCGGCGCATGCGCTTGAGCAGCCGTTCGTTGCGACTGCCGAAGATACGGCTGAAGACCTTGCTGACCATCCTGTGAGTACGGCTCGCTGGTTGTGGAAGACGGCCGCCGCGCGCGCCGGCGGCGCGGGGCCCGGCCGGTCAAAAACGCTATTCTAACCGGTTTCCGGTCGTACTGCAGGGGGGAAATGGCTGCCGCGGCACTGCGGCGCCGCGGCCTCAGCGCGCTGCGTTGACGTAACGCTTGGGGTCGACCGGGCGGCCGTTGCGCAGCACCTCGAAGTGGACGTGCGGGCCCGTGGAACGGCCGGTGCTGCCCATCCTGGCAATCACCTGGCCCTTTTTCACGGTATCCCCCACCTTGACGAGGATTTCCTTGTTGTGGCCGTAGCGCGTCGCGTAGCCGTTGCCATGGTTGATCTGCACCAGATTTCCATAGCCGGAGCGCTTGCCGGCCCAGACCACCACACCGGAGGCGACCGCAATGACGTCCGAGCCCATCTTTCCGGCGAAGTCGATGCCCTCGTGAAAGGCCAGCTTGCCGGTGAACGGGTCGGTCCGCCGCCCGAAATAGGACGAGAGCCAGCCGTGCTCGATGGGACGCCCGGCGGGCATCACCTCCGCCTGCAGGTTGCGCGTCATCAGCACCGATTCGAGGACCCCGAGCTGGCGGCTGCGGTCCTCCAGCTGCTTGGAGAGTTCCTGGAGGGACTGCATGAAGTCCGGCGGCTCGACCGACTGCTCGGTGCCGCTCTCGGGGCCGCCCTGGGCGGGCGCGGCGTCAAAGTCGAACTCGCCGTTGTCCAGGTTCGCCATCTTGACCAGCCGCTGCCCCACGGCATCGAGACGGATCACCCGCGCCTGCAGCTGTCCCAGCCGCCGGGCCAGCGCGTCCATGTTCTCCTGGGCGGTGCGCTTGGCCTCCTCCACCTGCTCGTGGTAGGCGTCCAGCTCGGCACGCATTCCCGCCGCCGTCTCGTGGGGCGCGGGGGCGCCGCCGGTGCTGCCCAGATAGTAGCCGCCGAGCAGGGTGGCAATCGGAAGGATGAGCAGGAAGCCGACGACCAGCGCCACCAGCCCGGGCCGACCCAGGCTGACGCAACCGGAGGAGCCGCTGCGCCTCGACAGCAGGATGATGTTCATATCTTTCGCGCCGCCGTCCGCGTTATAGTTCTTGTCTTATCGGTACTCGCCGGCCCGACTTGAACCGTACACCCAAGCCCGAGATGTGCCCACGATGAAGCCAGTCTCCCGCGTCCTCGGCGGTGCCGATGGCCTGATGCGTAGCCTGTTCGGTCGTGCTCGGCGCCTGGCGAAGATCGAGCAGGCCGTCCATGCCCTCCTCGATGCCGAGCCGCGCGCGCACTGCCGGGTGGCGAACCTCTACCGCGACACCCTGCTCGTTCACGCCGATTCGCCGGCGTGGGCGGCGCGGCTGCGCTACATGGCGCCGCAGCTCCTGCGCGAGCTGCATCGCCTGGATCCCACCCTCGGCACCGTGCGCACCCTGAAGGTCAAGGTATGCCCCTCGACGCCGCCACACACGACCCCGGGGCCGCGGCCGAGCCAGGCGAAACGCCTGTCGCCGGAAACGGCCGACTTCATCGCCTCGGTGGCACGCACCACCGCGGACCCCGGCCTGAAGCGGGTACTGTCCAGCCTCGCCGCCCGCGCCAAGCGCGGCGCGAGCGATGACTAGCTGATCGATCGCCGGCTCAGCCGGCCGATGACACCGACTGGCCGAAGGAGATCGGCGCCTGCTGCGGATCCTCGAAGGTCACCAGCTCCCACGCGTCCTCGTTCGCCATCAGGGCGCGCAGCAGACGGTTATTCAGCTCGTGGCCGGACTTATAGCCGCTGAAGGCGCCGATCAGACTGCGCCCGAGCAGGTACAGGTCGCCGATGGCATCGAGGATCTTGTGCTTGACGAACTCGTCTTCGTAGCGCAATCCGTCCTCGTTGAGGATCCGGTAGTCGTCCAGCACCACGGCGTTGTCGAGACTGCCGCCCAGGGCCAGGTTGCGCTGCCGCAGCATCTCGATCTGGTTCATGAAGCCGAAGGTCCGCGCCCGGCTCACCTCCTTGACGAAGGAGGTCGTGGAGAAGTCCATCTCCGCCGTCTGCGAGCGCCCCTTGAACACGGGGTGCTCGAAGTCGATGGTGAACGACACCTTGAAGCCGTCAAAGGGCTCGAAGCGCACCCACTTGTCGCCCTCCTCGACGGTGACCGGCTGCTTGATGCGGATGAAACGCTTCGGCGCGTTCTGGGTTTCGATGCCGGCCGACTGGATCAGGAACACGAACGGGCCGGCGCTCCCGTCCATGATGGGCACCTCCGGAGCGCTCAGGTCGATATAGGCATTGTCGATGCCCAGACCGGCCATCGCGGAGAGCAGATGCTCCACGGTGGAGATGCGCACCTCGCCCCTGACCAGGGTGGTCGAGAGAACCGTGTCGCCCACATAGTCCGGGCGCGCCGGGATCTCCACCGGCTCGTCGAGATCGACGCGCCGGAAGACGATGCCTGTATCGGGGGCCGCTGGACGGAGCGTCAAGTACACCTTCTCGCCCGTGTGCAGTCCGACGCCGGTTGCCCGGATGACGTTTTTGAGGGTCCGCTGCCTTATCACTTCTTGCCTTGTTCCTTTGCGCATTACCCCACACTGGCGAGGGATACTAGCACCCTCCCACGCCCCGCGGGTGAGAACATGGTCACAACTTTCAACCAGTTGCGGCTATCTTATCACGCAACTCGCGACGGCGTTAGTCCGCCTGTCGCCTCAGGAATGCGGGAATATCAAGATAGTCCAGGCTGGACTCCCCGTCACTGCTGTAGCGCTCGCCGGCCACCTTGTTGCGGATGACGGTCGGGCGGTCCAGCTGGCCGTAGTCCACCTCGCCGCTGCTGTTCTTGTTGACCACCAGCTTGACCGGCTTTTCCTTCTCCGCCGCCCCGGCGGCGCCCAGCCCCGTGGCCACGACGGTGACGCGCAGCTCGCCCGCCAGCTCGGGGTCGATCACGGTGCCCACCACGACAGTAGCGTTCTCGGAGGCGAATTCCTTAATGGTATTGCCCACCTCCTCGAACTCGCCGATGGACATGTCCATGCCCGCGGTGACGTTGACGAGGATACCGCGCGCACCGGCCAGGTTGACGTCCTCCAGCAGCGGGCTGGCGATGGCCGCCTCGGCCGCCTCGCGGGCCCGATTCTCGCCGCTCGCCTTGCCCGCGCCCATCATCGCCATGCCCATTTCCGACATCACCGTGCGCACGTCGGCGAAGTCGACGTTGATCAGCCCCGGGCGGGTGATCAGCTCGGCGATGCCCTGCACCGCGCTGAGCAGCACGTCATTGGCGGCGCCGAACGCGTCCAGCAGGCTCAGGTTCTTACCCAGCACGCTGAGCAGCTTCTCGTTGGGGATGGTGATCAGCGAATCGACGTACTGCTTCAGCTCCTCGATGCCGTCCTTGGCCACCGCCATGCGCTTCTTGCCCTCAAAGGGGAACGGCTTGGTGACCACGGCCACCGCCAGGATGCCCATTTCCTTCGCCACCTGGGCGATGATCGGCGCCCCGCCGGTGCCCGTGCCCCCGCCCATGCCGGCGGTGATGAACACCATGTCCGCGCCGTCCAGGCATTCCTGGATGCGCTCGCGGTCCTCCAGGGCCGCCTGGCGGCCGATCTCCGGGTTGGCACCGGCGCCCAGCCCCTTGGTGATGTTGCTGCCCAGCTGCAGCACCGTGCGGCCGGTCACCTTCTTCAGTGCCTGGGCATCGGTGTTGGCGCAGATGAAGTCCACGCCCTCGATGTTCTTCGACACCATGTGCTCCACGGCGTTGCCGCCGCCCCCGCCGATGCCGATGACCTTGATCACGGCGCTCTGGCTATATGCATCCATCAATTCGAACATATCTGTATCCTCCGCGTTTTATCGCTTGCCCGTTGTCAGCGTCAGCACTCAGAAATTTCCCTGGAACCAGCTCTTCATCCGGCGCCAGACTCCCTGGACACCGGCATCCATCTTCACCTCGCGCCCACCCGCGCCGCGGTTCTGCTGTCCGAACAGCAGCAGACCGACGCCGGTGGAGTAAATCGGGTTGCGCACCACATCGACCAGCCCGGCCACGTACTGGGGCATCCCCAGACGCACCGGCATGTGGAAAATCTCCTCCGCCAGGTCGATCACCCCTTCCATCTTCGAGGAGCCGCCGGTGAGAACGATTCCCGCGGCGCACAGGTCTTCGAAGCCGCTGCGGCGCAGCTCGGCCTGGATCAGCGTGAACAGCTCCTCGTAGCGCGGCTCCACCACCTCGGCCAGGGTCTGGCGCGCCAGGCGCCGCGCCGGACGGTCGCCCACGCTGGGCACCTCGATGGTCTCCTCGGCGCTGGCCAGCTGCGTAAGGGCACAGGCGTACTTGATCTTGATCTCCTCGGCGTGCTGCGTGGGGGTGCGCAGCGCTACGGCGATATCGTTGGTCACCTGGTCGCCGGCGATGGGGATCACGGCCGTATGCCGGATCGAGCCCTCGGTGAACACGGCGATGTCGGTGGTGCCGCCGCCGATGTCGACCAGGCACACGCCGAGTTCCTTCTCATCGTCGGTCAACACCGCCTAGCTGGAGGCGAGCTGCTCGAGGATGATGTCATCCACCTCCAGCCCGCAGCGGCGTACGCACTTGATGATGTTCTGGGCGGCGCTCACCGCGCCGGTCACCATGTGGACCTTGGCCTCCAGGCGCACGCCGGACATGCCGACCGGCTCGCGGATGCCCTCCTGGCTGTCGATGATGAATTCCTGCGGAATGATGTGCAGGATCTTCTGATCCGCGGGAATGGCAACCGCGCGCGCCGCGTCGATGACGCGGTCCACGTCCATCGAGCGTCACCTCCTTGTCGCGAATGGCCACGATGCCGTGCGAGTTGAGGCTGCGGATATGGCTGCCGGCGATCCCCGCGTACACTGCGGTGATCTCGCAGCCCGCCATGAGCTCGGCCTCCTCCACGGCACGCTGGATCGACTGCACCGTCGACTCGATGTTTACCACGACGCCCTTCTTGAGGCCGCGCGAGGGGTGCGAGCCGATGCCGATGATCTCGACCCGGGCCTCCGCGGTGATCTCGCCGACGATGGCGACCACCTTGGACGTCCCGATGTCGAGTCCGACGATCAGGTTCTTCTCCGCTTTCTTCGACATTCGCTAATCCCCTGCCATTAACCGTTTGCGGCGGCGCTCTTCCACTTCACCGCAAAGCCATTGCCGTAGCGCAGGTCAATGCGCGCGATCTCCGGCGCGCGCGCCGCGAGCACCTGCGGCCAGACCTCCAGGAAGCGCTGCAGCCGCTCGCCGGTATCGGCACGTCCGAGCACCAGCTCGATGCCGTTGCCCAGGCCGATGCGCAGTTCGCCGCGGGCATCCAGGCTCAGGTCCGTCACCCTCAGGCCCAGCGGCCGCAGGCGCGCCGTGGCCGTGCGGAAGGTCTGCACGATTTTGCCCGCGTCGGCGGTCTGCCCCTGCAGCAGCGGCAGGCCGGCGAGCGCCGTGTCTGCGGCGGCCTTGGCGGCGAACACCTCGCCGCGCCGGTTGACGAACCCGCCGCCGGCCCAGCGCGCCACGGGCGCCTGCTCCTGCACCGACACCACGATCCGATCGGGCCAGATGCGACGCACCGACGCGCTGTCCACCCAGGGCAGTGCCTCGACGCGGCGCTGGATGGCGCGCATGTCCGCGCCCAAAAAGCCCTGCTCCACCGCCGGCGCCAGCGCCGCCCGCAAGGCATCGCGTTGCACGTGGCGCAATTCCCCGGTGATGTCCACCTGGCGGACGGGCAAGGTCTGCGGGTCGCTCAAGCGCTCGCTCCCCCACGCCAGGCCCGCCGCGGCGGCGAGCACCGCCGCGCCGACGGCGAGACTGCGCAGCAGCGGCCGCCACTGCGGGCGCGCACCGAGCCGCAACGAGGCCTGCGCGCGGCTCATGCGCGGCGCCCCGTCACCAGGGTCTGGGCCAGAATGCGCCAGACCAGCTCCGCAAAATCGACGCCGGCCGCCGCTGCGGCCATCGGCACCAGACTGTGGTCGGTGAGGCCGGGGATCGTGTTCACCTCGATCAACCAGGGCAGCCCCTCGGCGTCGCGCATGAGGTCCACGCGGCCCCACCCCGCAGCGCCGACCGCGTCGAAGGCCTGCAGCGCGAGGTCCTGGAAGGCCGCCTCGATGTTCTCGGGCAGCCCGCACGGGCAGTGATAGCGCGTGTCGGCCGCTTCGTATTTGGCGGCGTAGTCGTAGAAGCGCCGCGGCGTCTCCAGCCGGATGAGCGGCAGCGTCTGCTCGCCGAGAATCGAGGCGGTGTACTCCTCGCCCGCCACGAAGGCCTCGGCGATCACCACGCTGTCGTAACGCGCGGCCTCGGCATAGGCCCCCGCCAAGGCTTCGGCCGTCTCCACCCGGCTCATACCGATGCTCGAGCCCTCGTGCGCCGGCTTCACCATCAGCGGCACGCCGAGCTCCTCGGCGACCGCGACGAAGTCGGTGTCCGCCTCCAGCACACGGTATTCGGGGGTGGGCAGCCCGGCCCCTTGCCAGATGCGCTTGGTTCGCAACTTGTCCATGGCCAGCGCCGAGGCAAGCACCCCGCTGCCGGTGTAAGGCAGGCCGATGAGTTCGAGCGCCCCCTGCATCACGCCGTCCTCGCCGCCGCGGCCGTGCAGGGCGAGAAAGGCGCGCTCGAAGCCGCCCTCGCGCAGGCGGTCGAGCACGCTCGCGTCCTGCACGTCGATGCCCTCGGCGTGGACGCCCCGGCTGCGCAGCGCCTCGAGCACGGCCGCGCCGCTCTTGAGCGACACCGCGCGCTCGGCCGAGGTGCCGCCCATCAGCACCGCCACGCGTCCAAAGCCCGCCGCATCCGTCACCCCGCTCATGCGCCTGTCTCCTGCTGCGTCCGTCCCACGATGCGCACCTCGCGCTCGAGCCGCACGCCGTGCGCGGCCTCGACCCGCTGCGCGACGCGCGCGATCAGGGCCTCGATGTCGGCCGCCGTCGCGCGGCCGCCATTGATGATGAAATTCGCGTGTTTCTCCGACACGCAGGCGCCGCCCAGGCAGGTCCCCTTCAGCCCCGCGGCCTCGATCAGCCGTGCGGCGTGATCGCCCGGCGGGTTGCGGAACACCGAGCCGGCATTGGCCTGCTGCGTCGGCTGCGTGGCACCGCGGCGAGCCAGCCATTCCTTCATTTGCGCCAGCCCCTGGGCGGCATCGCCCGCGGCGAGGCGCAGGTGCGCCGCCACGAACCACTCGCCCTCGGCTCCCCGCACGCTGCGATAGCCCACCTCGAAGTCGCTGGCCGGGCGCAGGCGCAGCCGCCCGGAGGCATCCAGCGTCTCCACCAGTTCCACCACGTCCCAGGTCTGGCCGCCGAAGGCCCCGGCGTTCATCGCCAGCGCCCCGCCCAGCGTGCCGGGAATGCCGGCCAGGAATTCGGCCCCGCGCAGGCCCGCGCGGTTGCAGTAGCGCGCCACCTTCGGGCAGGCCACGCCGGCCTCCGCGCGCACCCGCTCGCCCTCGAGCCGCGACAGCCCCTTCAGCGCGCCGTTGGTGCAGATCACGGTGCCGTCCAGCCCGCCATCGCGGACCAGCAGATTGCTGCCCAGGCCCACCCAGTACAGCGGCTCCTCCGGAGGCAGTTGCCCGAGAAAGCGCATCAGGTCTTCCAGATCGGCCGGGACATAGAAGCGCTCGGCCGCCCCGCCCACCCGCCAGGAAGTATGTCGAGCCATGGGCTCCTGCTCACGCAGGGTGCCGCGCAGCCGGCCGAGGTCGGACGCCGTCATCATCGCCTCGCCCCGCTCCGCGTCAGCGGCGGATCCTGCGGCGCAGAGCCCGCCAGTCGTGCCGGGGCGATACGGCTCTTCAGGGCCTCGCCGCAGCCCATGCGCAGACGCCGACCCTCCGCCGAGGCGTTCATACCGGGCCTCCTTCGCCGCGGCCCAGGCGCCGGGCAAGCTGGGCGGCCAGGGCACCGATGCTGCCGGCACCCAGCGTGAGCACGACATCGCCGTCGTGGAGCACCGCCAGCAGGCTCTCGGGCAGGTCCTCGGGCTGCGGCACGAACACCGGGTCGACCTGTCCCCGCATGCGAATGGCGCGCGCCAGCGCCCGCCCGTCGGCACCGGCAATGGCGGCCTCCCCGGCTGGATAGACCTCCAGCAGGAACAGCACATCCGCCTCGGAGAGCACCAGCGTGAAGTCCTCGAACAGGTCTCGGGTGCGCGTGAAACGATGCGGCTGAAAGGCCACCACCAGACGCCGCTGCGGCCAGGCCGCGCGCGCCGCCTCGAAGGTCGCGGCGATCTCACGCGGATGATGGCCGTAGTCGTCGACCAGCAGCACCCGCCCGGCGGAGGTGTCCACCTCGCCGCCGATCTGGAAGCGCCGGCCGATGCCCTCGAAGCGCTCCAGGGCACGGCCGATGGCGGCGTCCTCCAGGCCGAGCTCGTGCGCCACCGCGATCGCCGCCAGCGCGTTGAGCACGTTGTGCCGCCCCGGCATGTTCAGGGTGACCTCGAACGCCGGCGCCGCGCCGCGGGCGACCTTGAAACGGGTCTGCGCGCCCGCCTGCTCGAGCTCGAAGGCGCGGATGTCCGCGGCCTCGTGAAAGCCGTAGGTCAGCACCGGACGATGCACGTCGGGGATGAGCGCCGCCACCGTGGGGTCGTCCAGGCACAACACCGCCAGGCCGTAGAACGGCAGGTGCTGGAGGAACTCCACGAAGGTATCCAGCAGGCGGCCGAAGTCGCCCTCGTAGGTATCCATGTGATCGGCGTCGATGTTCGTCACCACCGCGACCATCGGCTGCAGGTGCAGGAAGGAGGCATCGCTCTCGTCCGCCTCGGCCACCAGGTAGCGCCCTTCGCCAAGGCGGGCGTTGCTCCCGGCGCTGTTCAGGCGCCCGCCGATGACGAAGGTCGGATCCAGACCGCCCTCGGCCAACACGCTGGCGATCAGGCTGGTGGTCGTGGTCTTGCCGTGGGTGCCGGCGACCGCGATGCCGTAGCGAAAACGCATCAGCTCCGCCAGCATCTCCGCACGCGGCACGACCGGGATGCGGCCCTCGCGCGCTGCCAGCACTTCGGGGTTGTCGGCGCCGACCGCCGTCGAGGTCACCACCACATCGCAGCCGGCAATGTGCTCGGCACGGTGGCCGAGGCTGATCTCCGCCCCCAGACGGCGCAGGTGCTGCACCGCGGCGTTGTCGCCCAGATCCGAGCCGGTGACGCGATAGCCCAGGTTGAGCACGACCTCGGCGATGCCGCTCATGCCCGCGCCGCCGATGCCCACGAAATGCACGCAGCGAATGCGGCCCATGGCCGGCTCGGCGATGCGGCGGGTCCGGGTCTGCCGTTCAGCCATGGGCCACCTCCAGGCATAGCTTGGCCACTTCCTCGGCCGCCTGCGGCCGCGCCAGGGCACGCGCCGCCCCGGCCATCTCCAGCAGCCGCTCACGGCCCTGCGCACCGGCGAAGGCGTGCAGGTGCTCGCGCAGCGCCACGGCGTCGAACCGCGTCTGAGGCAGCAGCTGTGCCGCACCCGCCCGCACCAGGGACTCGGCGTTGTGCGTCTGGTGGTCGTCGACCGCATGCGGATAGGGCACCAGCAGCGCCGCCACACCCGCGTTGGCGAGCTCGGTCACCGTGAGCGCGCCCGCCCGGCACAGGACCAGGTCGGCCCAGGCATAGGCCGCCGCCATGTCCTCGATGAACGGCACCACACGCGCCTCGACGCCCGCCGCGCGGTAGTAGCCGCGGGCGGCTTCGAACAGGCGCTCACCGCTTTGATGCCAGACCTGCGGCCGCTGCGCCGTGTCGAGTTGCCCCAGCGCTTCGGGCAGCGTCCGGTTGAGCGCCTCCGCCCCCAGGCTGCCGCCGATCACCAGCAGCCGTAATGGCCCCTGGCGGCCGGTGAAGCGAACCTGCGGGGCGGGCAGCGCCGTGATTGGGCCGCGCACCGGATTGCCGGTGTGCAATGCATGGCGCGCTGCGGGAAACGTGCCGGGGAAGGCCTCCAGGACGCGGCTGGCGAAGGGCGCCAGCAGGCGATTGGTCAGGCCGGCGACCGCATTCTGCTCGTGGATCAGCAAGGGACGGCGCAGCAGGCGGGCCGCGACCCCGCCGGGCCCGGTGACGAAGCCGCCCATCCCGAGCACCGCGTGAGGACGCTCGCGCCACAGCACGCCGACGGCCTGCACGAGGGCACGGGAGAGACGCAGCGGCGCCAGCGCCCAGCCCAGCGCGCCCTTGCCGCGCAGCCCGCGGATGCTCAGGAAGCGGATCGGCAGCCCGGCGGCCGGCACCACGCGGGCCTCGATCCCCGCGCGCGTGCCCAGCCAGCTCACCGTGGCCCCGCGCGCGCGCAGCGCGTCGGCGACCGCCAAGGCCGGGAACACGTGGCCGCCGGTGCCGCCGGCCATGATCAGGATGCGCGTCGTGTCGGCGCTCATGCGCGCCCCCCATGCGGCTGCGCCGCCTCAGCCTCGCGAAGCTCGAGTTCCACCCGCAGCAGCAGCGCGATGGCCATGCACATGACGACCATGCTGCTGCCCCCGTAGCTCATCAGCGGCAGCGTCAGCCCCTTGGTGGGCAGCACGCCCATATTCACGCCGATATTCACGAACGCCTGCAGCGCGATCCACAGACCCAGCCCGTAGCCCAGGAAGGCGGCAAAGGGCTGGGCGGCGCGCTCAGCGCGCCGGGCGATCCACAGCGCGCGCACCACCAGGGCGGTGAACAGGCCGATCACGGCCACCACCCCGACCAGCCCCAGCTCTTCGGCGAGAACGGCGAACATGAAATCGGTGTGCGCCTCGGGCAGGTAGAACAGCTTCTGCACGCTCGCGCCGAGCCCCACGCCAAGCCATTCACCGCGCCCGAAGGCGATCAGGGCCTGGGTGAGCTGAAAGCCGCTGTTGAACGGATCGGACCAGGGATTGAGAAAGGCGGTCAGGCGCGCCAGGCGATAGGGGGAGGACAACGCCAGGACCCCCAGGCCAGCCGCCACGGTGGCCAGCAGCCCGGCGAACTGGCCCAGGCGCACGCCGCCCAGCCACATCATCCCCAGCGCCGTGCCGAGCAGCACCGCCGCTGCGCCGAAGTCCGGCTCGAGCAGGAGCAGCAACACCAGCACCGCGAGCAGCAACATCGGCTTGAGGAAGCCGGAGATCGACTGCTGCACCTCGGCCCGGCGCCGCACCAGATAGCCGCCGAGATAGATGATGGTGAACAGCTTCACCCCTTCCGAAGGCTGCAGGTTGACCAGCCCCAGGGCGATCCAGCGCGTGCTGCCGTTGACCGAACGACCCACGCCGGGGATCAGCAGCAGAGCCAGCAAGACGATGGACAGCAGGATGAGCAGCTGTCCGCTGCGCTCCCAAGTGCGCAGCGGCAGACACCACAGCGCCAGCCCGGCCACGCCGCCCACCGCCACATAGGCGAGCTGGCGCCACAGGTAGTAGAAGGGCTGGCCGAGGTCGCGGTCGGCAATGGAGATCGAGGCCGAGGCGACCATCACCAGGCCGAGCAGGATCAGGGCGAGCGCCAGCCCGCCCAGCCAAGGGTCGGGGCGCGCCAGGCCGGCACTGCGGTCGGCACTGCGGGGCAACACATCGGCCGGCAGCACGCTCATCCCAGCAACCTCCGCACTGCGCCCACGAAGGCGTCGCCGCGCGCCTGGTAGCCGCTGAACATGTCGAAGCTCGCGCAGGCGGGCGAGAGCAGAACGGCGTCGCCCGGCTGGGCCTGCTCCCGCGCCCGGCGCACGGCCTCTTCCATGGAGGCGGCCGTTACCTGCGGCACCGCATCGCCCACGGCACGGCCGATCAGCGGCGCGTCGCGGCCGATCAGGACCAGCGCCCGGCCACGCGCGCGCAGCGCGGCGCGCAATGGCGTGAAATCCTGTCCCTTGCCCTCCCCCCCGGCGATCAGCACCACGCGGGGGGCGGGGGCGCCGGCCACGGCCGCGAGGGTGGCGCCGACATTGGTGCCCTTGGAGTCGTCGTACCAGGCCACTCCGTCCTGTTCCGCCACCCACTGCATGCGATGGGGGAGGCCGTGGAAGCCGCGCAGCGCCGTGAGCTGCGCGGCGCGCGGCAGGCCGGCCGCGTCGGCGAGCGCGAGGGCCGCCAGGGCGTTGGCAAGATTATGGCGCCCCTGCAGACCGAGCTCGGCGGCGCAGATCAGCGCCGTCGTGCCGCAGCACAGCCACTGCTCGCCGCCCTGCTCGCGCAGGCCGTAATCCCCCTCGCCCGGCACCTCCAGGCCGAAGCAGCGAACTGGCCGCCCCGGGCGGCCCATGGCGAGCACCCGCGGGTCGTCCGCATTGAGCACCAGCACTCCGTCGCCGGCGAAGATGCGTGCCTTGGCAGTGGCATAGGCGTCCACGTCGGCGTAACGATCCATGTGGTCGGCGCTCACGTTCAGGACCGTGGCGGCGCGCGCGTTGAGGCTCTCGGTGCTCTCCAGCTGGAAGCTGGAGAGCTCCAGCACATAGAGATCGGGCGCGCTCTCGCCGAGCAGCTCGAGCGCCGGGGTGCCGAGATTGCCGCCCACCCGGACCTCGCGACCGGCCGCGCGGCCCATCTCCCCCACCAGCGTGGTGACCGTGCTCTTGCCGTTGGAGCCGCTGATCGCGATCACCGGCGCGTCTGCGTGCCAGGCGAACAACTCGACGTCGCCGACCACCGGCACCCGCTTTGCCAGTGCGGCCGCCAGCTGCGGCTCGCTGCGCGACACGCCCGGGCTGACCACCACCAGGTCGGCACGCTCGAAGGCCTTGGCATTGAACTCGCCGACGAACACGGCCACGTCGGGCAGCTCTTCCTGCAGCGCGACCAGCTCCGGCGGGTGCGCACGGCTGTCGGTCACGGCGACCTCGATGCCGCGCGCCGCGAGAAAGCGCGCCGCCGACAGTCCGCTGCGCCCGAGCCCCACGACGAGCACACGCCGGCCGGCCAGCCGGGCCGCCGCCTCGTGTGCCTGTCGTTGTGCCTGCGTGCCGTGCATCAGCGGATCTTCAACGTTGCCAGGCCGATGAGGATCAGGATCACGGTGATGATCCAGAAGCGAACGATGACCCGCGGCTCGGGCCACCCCTTCAACTCGAAATGGTGGTGCAACGGCGCCATGCGGAAGATGCGCCGCCCCGTGAGCTTGTAGGAGGCGACCTGCAGGATGACCGAGACGGTCTCCATCACGAACACCCCGCCCATGATCAGCAGCACCAGCTCCTGGCGCACGATGACCGCGACCACGCCCAGGGCGGCCCCCAGCGCCAGGGCGCCGACGTCGCCCATGAAGACCTGGGCCGGATAGGCGTTGAACCACAGAAAGCCCATGCCCGCCCCGACCAGGGCCGCGCAGAACACGACCACCTCGCCGACGCCGGGGATGTAGGGGATGCCCAGGTAGCCGGCGAAGGTGGAGTGCCCGGTGGCGTAGACGAAGACCGCCAGCGCGCCGGCCACCATCACCGTGGGCATGATGGCCAGTCCGTCCAGCCCGTCGGTCAGGTTCACCGCATTGCTGGAGCCCACGATCACGAAATAGGCGAGCAGCACGAAGCCCGCGCCCAGGCTGATCTCCACGGTCTTGAAGAAGGGCACGATGAGCTGGGTCTCGGCCGGGGTCTGGGCGCTGAAAAACAGGTAGAGCGCCGCACCGAGGCCGAACACCGACTGCCACAGGTACTTCCAGCGCGCGATCAGCCCGCGCGGGTCGCGCTTGACCAGCTTCTTGTAGTCGTCGATCCAGCCGATCACGCCGAACAGGAAGGTGACGATGAGCACCACCCACACGTAGCGGTTTTCCAGGTCCGCCCACAGCAGGGTGGAGATGCCGATGGCGATGAGGATCATCGCCCCGCCCATGGTCGGGGTGCCGGCCTTGCTCAGGTGGCTCTGCGGCCCGTCGTTGCGCACCGTTTGGCCGATCTGATAGAAGCTGAGCTTGCGGATCATGAAC
This sequence comes from uncultured Gammaproteobacteria bacterium, assembly GCA_963779865.1. Classification (GTDB taxonomy): domain Bacteria; phylum Pseudomonadota; class Gammaproteobacteria; order CAVZZX01; family CAVZZX01; genus CAVZZX01. Next base: position 1,214,579 of record CAVZZX010000003.1, read on the forward strand.
GGCCCGGCGATGAGCGAGATCGCCAGTGAGGTCAACACGCTGAGGATGGCGCGGAACGTCAGGTAGTTGAAGACGTTGAACCCGCTCTCGAAGTGCTCGAGGTAATGCGCCAGGTAGTACAGCATCAGCGCAGGCCCTCCGGCATCTCGCTCAGGGCGGCGACCACCCGCTCCATGTGCATGCGGCGTGAGCCCTTCACCAGGGCCACGACCTGGTCGCTGACGGACTCCTGCAGGGCCGCGATCAAGGCCTCCTGCGAATCGAAGGCGAGGGCGCCGGCCCCAAACCCCTCCGCGGCCGCGGCCGCCAGCGGACCGCAGGCGAACAGGCGCTCGACGTCGCACGCGCGCGCCAGCGCCCCGGCCCGCACGTGCAAGGCGTGCGCGCCGGGGCCCAGTTCGCCCATGTCCCCGAGCACCAGCCAGCGCCGCCCGGGCAGGCCCGCCAGCACCTCCAGCCCGGCGGCCAGCGAATCGGGATTGGCGTTGTAGCTGTCATCGAGCAGCCGCATGCCGCCCCGGCCGGTGCGCAGCTGCAGGCGACCGGCGACGCCGGTGAAGCCATCCAGCCCGGCCCGCACGTCGTCCAGCGTGGCCCCGGCGGCCAGCGCGGCCGCGGCGGCGGCCAGCGCGTTCATGACGTTGTGCCGGCCCGGGAGCGCCAGCCGCAGCCGCGTCTCGCCCTGCGGCGCGGACAGATGCATGGCGGTGCCGTCCGCCTGCGCCTGCCACTGCGCGTGCACCTCCGCCACGGCCTCCAGGCCGAAGCGCAGCACCGTGCGACCGGCCGCGAGCTGCAGCCACAGCGCCGCGTGCGCGTCGTCGGCATTGACCACCGCCACGGCATCCGCCGGCAGGGCCTCGAACAGCTCGCCCTTGGCGCGGGCGACGCCCTGCACGCTGCCGAAGCCCTCCAGGTGGGCGGCCCCGGCGTTGGTCACCACGCCCACGCTGGGCCGCGCGAGCCGCGCAAGCCGTGCGATCTCGCCCGCGTGGTTCGCGCCCATCTCGATCACCGCGCCGCGGTGGCGCGCATCCAGGCCGAACAAGGTCAGGGGCACGCCGATGTCATTGTTCAGGTTGCCGCGGGTGGCCAGTACGGCGCCGCGGCGGGCGAGGATCGCCGCCAGCATCTCCTTCACCGTGGTCTTGCCGTTGCTGCCGGTGACGCCGACCACGGGGATCTGGAAGCGCCCGCGCCAGTGGGCGGCGAGCGCACCGAGTGCACGTCCGGTATCGGGCACCCGCAGCTGGGGCAGCCCGCCGGGGACGAAGTGCTCGACCATGGCCGCCGCAGCCCCCGCCTGGCGCGCGGCGTCGACGAACGCATGGCCGTCGAAATTCGGGCCGCGCAGGGCGACAAACAGCGCGCCGGGCTGCAGCGCACGCGTGTCGGTGCTCACGCCGCGCAGCTCGGCCTCGCTGCCCCGGCACTCGGCATCGAGCAAGGCCGCGGCCTCGGCAAGGGGCATGCAAAAGCCGGCGTGCCGCGGCAGACTGTCCGGGTGCACGGGGCTCACGATGGCATCTCCTGGAGCGTCTGGCGCACCGCGTCGATATCGCTGAAGGGCCGCCGCACCCCGGCGGCCTCCTGGTAGTCCTCGTGCCCCTTGCCGGCGATCAGCACCACGTCGCCGGGCTCGGCCTGCGTGATGGCCAGGCGGATCGCCGCCTGGCGGTCGCGCAGTACATAGACGGCATCGGGCTGGTGCATGCCGGCGAGGGTGTCCTCGATGATGTCCACCGGATTCTCGCTGCGCGGATTGTCGTCGGTCACCACGATCAGATCGGCGTGGTGCTCGGCCGCGGCGCCCATCTGCGCACGCTTGCCGCGGTCCCGCTCGCCGCCGCAACCGAACACGCACCAGAGGCGGTGCGCGGTATGCTCGCGCAGCGCCGCCAGCGCCTGGGTGAGGGCATCGGGCGTGTGGGCGTAGTCAACCACCACCAGCGGCTGCCGGCCGTGGCCACCGAAGGCCTGCATGCGGCCGGGGACCGGCCGTGTCTCCGCGAGGCGCGCGAGGGTGTCCGCAAGCGGCAGCCCGCGTGCCTGCAGGACGGCAACCGCCGCCAGCAGATTGCTCGCATTGAAGCGTCCAAGCAGCGTGCTGTGCAGGGTCCCTGCGCCCTCTGCCGTGGCGACGGTCATGCTCAGCCCCTCGAGGCCCAGGCGCAGCTCCCGGCCGAGGATCGCCGGCCGGTAGCACGCCTCGAGCCCGTAGCTGATCACGCGCATGCGCCCGCGCAAGGCCGCAATGAGCTCACGACCGTAGGCGTCGTCGGCGTTGATGACCGCACAGCCGAGGCCGGGCTGCTCGAACAGGCGCCGCTTGGCGGCGGCATAGGCATCCATGTCGCCGTGGTAGTCCAGATGGTCCCGGCTGAGATTGGTGAACACGGCGCAGGCGAAGGCCACCGCACCGACGCGGCCCTGCACCAGGCCGTGGGAGGACACCTCCATCACGGCCTGGCGGGCACCGCGTTCGCGCAGGGCAGCCAGGCGGGCGTGCACGGCCACGGCATCGGGCGTGGTATGGCTGCTGGGCTCGAGCGCCCCCCAACGGCCCGCGCCCAGGGTACCGATGAGTCCGCTGCCGCCATCGCGGTCCAGCGCCTGTGCAATGAAGTGGCTGCAGGACGTCTTGCCATTGGTGCCGGTCACCCCTACCACGTACAGGTCCTGCGAGGGATGCCCGTAGAAACGATCGGCGAGGGTGCCGACCTGCTGCGCCAGGTCAGGCACCGGGATCAGCGGGACGCGCACGCCCTCGCTGGTGCTGCGCCAGCCCGCCCGGTGCGCGGCACCCTCCCCGGCCGGTTCCCAGAGCACGGCAACCGCGCCCGCGCCCAGTGCGGCATCGAGGTGATCGAGCCCGTGCCCGCGAGTGCCGGCCAAGGCCAGGAACAGGTCGCCGCGGGCGAGCTTGCGACTGTCGATGGCCAGCCCGGTGACCGGGCGATCGGCGCTCGGGTCCACCTCCACCACCCCGGCGAGCAGCTGACGCAGTGTCGCGGTGTGGCGTAGCGAGTGCGCGGCCATCATGGTTGGCCCTCCACGTAGGCAATGCGCTGCGTCTGCGCCGAGAGGTCATCGGGGGCGATGTCCAGCAGCCGCAGGGCGTCGGTCATGACCCGCTGGAACACCGGCGCCGCCACCAGGCCGCCGTAGTATTCACGGCCCTTGCGGCTCGTCGATCTTGACCACCATCACCAGGCGCGGCTCGCTTGCCGGGACAATGCCGACGAAGACCGCCTGATAGCGGTCGTTCGGTATAGCCGTGCGCGCCCACCTTCTTGACCGTGCCGGTCTTGCCGGCGACCCGGTAACCGGCCACCTGCGCCTTGGGGGCCGTGCCGCCGGGCGCCACCACCGTCTCCATCATCTTGCGCACAGCCCGCGCCGTTTGCGCGCTCATCACCCGAGTACCTTTGCCGGCCGTATGGGGGTCTTGGCGGAGAAACGAAATCGGCCGCAGCATCCCGTCTGCGGCGAGCGCAGTGTAGGCATGCGCGAGCTGTAATGCCGTGACGGACAGCCCGTAACCAAAGGCCATGGTGGCGTGATCCAGCGGATGCCACGTCGAGTAATGCGTGAGCAGCCCACTCGACTCGCCGGGAAACCCGCTGGCCGTGGTCTGTCCCAGCCCCACGCGACTGAACATCTTCCACAGGGTTTGCGAGGGCAGCGACAGCGCGATACGACTGGCCCCCACGTTGCTCGACTTGGTGATCACGGTGGTGACGTCGATGTGCCCGTAGTTGTGTACGTCGCGCACCGTACCGCCCCCGACGCGGTACCAGCCGGGGGAGGCGTCCACCGGCGTGGTGGGGGTGTACTTGCCGCTCTCCAGCGCCGCGGCGATGGTGAACGGTTTGATGGTGGAGCCCGGCTCGAACACGTCGGTCGCCGCCCGATTGCGCAGCGCCGAGCTGTCCAGGTCGCGGCGATTGTTCGGGTTGTAGGAGGGCTGATTGACCATCGCCAGCACTTCGCCCGTGCGGGCGTCGAGCACCACGGCCGTCCCCGAGCGCGCGTGGTGGCGCTGCACCGCGCGCTTGAGTTCGCGATAGGCGAGATACTGGATGCGCCGATCGATGCTCAGGGTCAGGTTCTTGCCCGGGCGCGGCTCGCTGATGCTCTCCACGTCCTCCACGATGCGGCCCAGGCGGTCCTTGATGACGCGCTTGCCGCCCGGCGTGCCGCGCAGCCAGTCGTTGTAGGCAAGCTCCAGCCCTTCCTGACCGATGTCGTCGATGTTGGTGAAGCCGACCACGTGGGCGGCGACCTCGCCCAGGGGGTAGTAGCGGCGGTATTCGCGCTGCAGTGCCACCCCCGGCAGCCCCAGGGCCATGACCTGCTTGCCCAGCGCCGGCGCCACGTGGCGCTTGAGGTAGACGAAGGCCCGGTCGCGGCGCTGAGGCGAGCAGCTGCTGCAGCTCGCCCAGGTCCAGATCGAGCAGGCGTGCCAGCTTGGGCCAGTCGCGGCGGGCCTTGAGCAGCTCGCCCGGGTGCGCCCAGACGCTGTCCACCGGGGTGCTGATGGCGAGCGGCTCACCATGACGGTCAGTGATCATGCCCCGATGGGCCGGAATCCCCACCACCCGCAGGGCGCGCGCGTCGCCCTGCTCCTGCAGGAAGTCCTTGTTGAAGACGTGCAGGTCCACGGCGCGCCAGAGCAACACCAGGCAGGCGAGCCCCAGCACCGCGGACAAGGCCAGCAGGCGGAATCGGGAACTCAGTTGTTCACTGTGCGCGGCGCATGGCTCACCACTACGACGGATTCCTGGCTGGGCAGCCGCATGTGCAGCTTCCGTGCCGCCAGTTCCTCCACCCGTCCGTGGGTCGCCAAGGTGGTCTGTTCGAGCTGCAGCTGCCCCCATTCCACGTTGAGGGCATCGCGTTCGCGGGTCAGCGTCTCGAGCTTCACGAACAGCGTACGGCTCTCGTGCTCCGCCCAGACGACGGCAAGTGCCGACAGCGGCACGAGCGCGACGAGCGTCCAGAGCAACAGGCGCGCCGGCCTCATTGCAGCCGCTCCGCCACGCGCAGCACCGCGCTGCGGGCGCGCGGGTTTTGCGCCGTCTCCGCCGCGGAGGGCTGGCGCGCCTTGCCGACGGTGCGCAGCCGCGGCTGCAGCTGGGCGGCGGTGACCGGCAGGTCCGGCGGGAAGGCGTCGCCGCGTGCCTGCTCGCGAATGAAGCGTTTCACCAGCCGATCCTCTAGAGAATGGAAGCTGATGATCGCCAACCGCCCGCCGGGGGCGAGCACGTCCGGGAGCTGCGGCAGGCAGGCGGAGAGGGCGTCCAGCTCGCCGTTGACGTGAATGCGAATCGCCTGAAAACTGCGCGTGGCGGGGTCCTTGCCCGGCTCGCGACTGGGCACCGCCGCGGCGATGAGCTCGGCCAGGCGCCCGGTGGTGCGGATCGGCGCCTCCGCCCGCGCCTGGATCAGCGCCCGCGCGATGCGGCGCGCGTAGCGCTCTTCGCCGAACACCTTCAGGACACGGGCGATCTCGCCCTCCTCGGCCCGCGCCAACCACTGGGCGGCACTCTCCCCGGTGTCCGGGTCCATGCGCATGTCGAGCGGACCGTCGGCACGGAAGCTGAAGCCGCGCAGCGGGTCATCGAGCTGGGGCGAGGAGACCCCCAGGTCGAGGAGCACCCCGTCGACCCGGCCCAGCCAACCCAGCTGCGCCACCTCCTGCCTGAGCATCGCAAACGAACCTCTTCTGATCGTGATGCGCCGTTCCGCTGCGAACCGCTGCTCCGCTGCGGCGATGGCGGCCGGATCGCGGTCCATCACCAGCAGGCGGCCCTCCCCGCCGAGCCGCTTCAGGATCTCGCCCGAATGCCCCCCGCGCCCAAAGGTGCCGTCCACGTAGCGCCCGGCGGGACGCACCTGCAGCGCCTCCAGGGCCTCGTCGAGCAGCACCGGTCGATGTGCGTGCCCGCTCATTTACAGCGACAACGATTCCAGCTCGTCCGGCAGCTCGAGGCCGTCCTCCTCGGCCGCCTCGGCGAGCCACTGGTCGCGCCGGTCGCTCCAGGCCTGCTCGTCCCAGAGCTCGAACTTGTTGCCCTGGCCGATCAGCACGATGCGCTTGTCCAGGCCGGCGAACTCCCGCAGGGGCGGGGGCAGCAGGATGCGGCCGTGGCTGTCGAGCTCGCACTCCGTGGCATGACCGATCAACAGGCGCTGCAGGCGACGGGCCTGCTTCTGCAGGCTCGGCAGCTTCACCAGCTTGCGCTCGATTTCTTCCCATTCAGGGAGGGGATAGAGGAGCAGGCAGTGGTCGCGATCCACGGTGACCACCATCTGACCGGCGCAACGGTCCATGAGGCGATCCCGATATTTCGTCGGCATCGCCATCCGGCCCTTCGCATCCAGGTTCAGCGTTGAAACGCCTCGAAACACATCTCATCCCCAGGGCGGGTCCGTCCCCCATTTCTTCCCACTTTCTCCCACTTACCCACACTATATGGACCATATTTAGAACCTGTCAAGGAAATTCCCCACCATCTGAGACGGATTCCTTCTTTGCGGACAGTAACTTAGCGCGATCGGCAATGACTGCCGACCCATCTTGGGAGGCAAAACATAGGCTTGGGAAAACTATCTAGAAACGGGGTGAAAAAAGAGGGGGAGAGTCGGCCTGTAAGCCGGGTTCTGTCGTGAACAGCCATTCCTCTGGGACGCGCGTCACCGCGCGCCTCGAGCGGCCTACCCGGGGACGGTGCGGGCCACACCATGGCCCCCCTATTTGGCCTTGCTCCGGGTGGGGTTTACCGTGCCGTCGATGTTGCCACCGACGCGGTGCGCTCTTACCGCACCTTTTCACCCTTGCCGGCAGCCGCAGCTGCTTGGGCGGTCTGTTTTCTGTGGCACTTTCCGTGGGCTCGCGCCCCCCAGGCGTTACCTGGCACCCTGCCCTGTGGAGCCCGGACTTTCCTCCCCGCCCAGGCGGGCGGAGCGACTGTTCGGCCGACTCTCGCTGCAGATTGTCGGGGCGCCCGGGCCGGGATGCAAGCGGCGCCTCAGCCGTGCGGCGGGCGGGCCGCCTCCAGCGCATGGCGGTACAGCCGGTTCTTCTTCTCCCCGGTGATTGCCGCGGCGAGCGCCGCCGCCTGTTTCAAGGGCAACTCGGCGGCAAGCGTCTCGACCACGCGGGCCACCTCGGGCTCGAGCCCGGCCGTGGCCGGGCGCGGCGGGGCGCCGTGCACCAGCAATACGATCTCCCCGCGCTGCTGATCGGGATCGGCCGCGACGCGCTCGTGCACGGCGCCTGCCGTCCCGGCGAGCACGGTCTCGAAGCGCTTGGTCAGCTCCCGCGCGATCACCAGCTCGCGCTCCTCGCCCAGCACGAGGCGGATGTCCTCCAGGGTGGCGAGGATCCGGTGCGGCGCCTCGAAGAACACCAGGGTGCCGGTGTGCGCCGCCAGCGCCTCCAGCCGCCGGCGCCGCGCCGCGCTCTTGGGCGGCAGGAAACCCTCGAAGGCGAAGCGGTCGGTGGGCAGACCTGCCACCGACAGCGCCGCGGTGATGGCACTGGGACCGGGCACGGGGCGCACGGCGATGCCGTGCTCCCGCGCCCGCCGCACCAGGCGATAGCCCGGGTCGCTGAGCAGCGGCGTGCCGGCGTCGGACACCAGGGCCACGCTCTCCCCGGCCGCAAGGCGCTCGACCAGTTCACCGCACGCCGCCTCCTCGTTGTGTTCGTGCAGGCTCACCAGGATCGCGGCGATCCCGAACTGCTGCAGGAGCGTTCGGGTGTGGCGGGTGTCCTCCGCGGCGACGCGTTGCACGCCGCCCAGGATCTCGCGCGCCCGCGTTGCCAGGTCGCCCAGATTGCCGATCGGCGTGGCGACGACGTAGAGCGTGCCGGGTTCGATTGACACGAAGCTGCCCCCCTCAGATACTGTCCGGGTCTTCAGGAGATCCGGAAAACACGTGACATTCGCCGGCCGGGGTTCCGGTTAGATCGTACCGGGTCCGCCGCTCGGTGCCCGCCGCCCGCGCCTGCCGACCGCGACCGTCCGCCAGGCGAATTTGAATTCGAACGCATGAAACCTTACCGACTTCTGCTTATCGCCGCGCTGCTCGGCCTCGCGGCATGTCAGACCGCGCCCAAGGTCCCCTCCAGTGCGCAGCCGCCCGAGGCCGAGACCTTCGCGCCTGAGCTCGCGCAGGCGCAAGCGGCCCTGGCGAGCGGGGACTATACCGCCGCGGCCGGCATCTACTCCAATCTCGCCGGGCGCGTGGAGCCCCCGGGGCGCTACGAATACTACCTGCGGGCGGCCGATGCGCTGGCGCGCGCCGACCTTGTCCGTCAGGCGCGCCAACTGCTCGCTGCGGTGCCGCTCGAGCAGCTCGGCCCGCCACAGCAGGTGCGCGCCCGCGTGGTGCGTGCGCGCGTGCTGCTGCACGAGCGGCGCCCCGAAGAGGTGCTCTCGGTGCTGGATACGCCGCCGGGGAGCGACACGGGCGCCGAGCTGCAGGCGGCCTTTCACGGCCTGCGCGCCGACGCCTACACCATGCTCGGAAATCGCCTCGAAACCGCACGCGAGCTGGTCCAGCGCGAGCCCTTTCTGAGCGAACCCGAGGCGGTCCGGGCCAATCAATTCGCAATCTGGAAGACCCTCGATCGGCTCAGCAGCGACGCGCTCGCCCAGCTCAGCAGCGCACCGCCCCCGGACGTGCTCAGCGGCTGGATGAAGCTGGTGCGCATCGTCAAGCTCTACCAGCTGCAGCCGCAGCAGCTGCGCGAGCAGCTCAAGCAGTGGCGCGACGCCTATGGCGACCACCCGGTGCTGCCCGAAATCCTCAACGCCCTGCTGGGCCGCGACCAGCAGCAGGTGGCCTATCCGCGCCACATCGCCCTGCTGCTGCCGCTCACGGGCCACTTCGCCCCCGCGGCCCAGGCCCTGCGCGATGGCTTTCTCGCCGCCTACTATACGCAGCCGCGCGAAGGCGGCCAGGTGGTACGGGTCTACGACGTGGGCGACAAGCCCCTGGATGTGCTCAGCGTCTACCGGCGCGCCGTCGAGGACGGTGCGAACTTCGTCGTGGGACCGCTGGACAAGGACGCGGTCGACGCCCTCGCTCGCCAGCCGCAGCTGCCGGTACCGACCCTGGCGCTGAACTACAGCGCCGTGAACGGCGCCCCGCCGCAGCTGTATCAGTTCGGGCTCTCGCCCGAGGACGAGGCGCGCCAGGTCGCCGAACGCACGTGGCTGGACGGGCATGTCTACGCCGCGGCGCTGTACCCGAACAGCGACTGGGGGCGGCGCGTCTTTGAGGCCTTTCGCGATCGCTGGCAGCAGCTCGGTGGCAAGGTGGTCGAGCAGCAGAGCTACGACCAGAGCCACAACGATTTCTCGAATCCGATCCGCCGCCTGCTCAACATCGACGAAAGTCAGAGCCGCTATCGCCACCTGCACCGCATCCTCGGGGTGGACATCAAGTTCGTGCCCCGCCGGCGCCAGGACGTGGACTTCATCTTCGTGGCCGCCCGGCCGCGACAGGCGCGCCAACTGCGGCCGCAGCTGCGCTTCTTCCATGCTGCCGGCGTCCCGGTCTACAGCACCTCGCACGTGTACACGGGCGAGCTTGACCCGGGCATGGACCGCGACATGAACGGCCTGACCTTCGGCGACATGCCCTGGGTGGTGCCCGGCAAGGGCGAGAGCCCCTTGCGTCGAGAACTCGACCCGCTGATCAGCGCCCCGGGCGCAGCCTGGAACGGCTGTATGCGCTGGGCATCGATGCCTTCGACATCATCGCCGCGCTCAAGCCGCTGCAGCAATATCCCTTCGAGCGCTATCCGGGACAGACCGGCAGCCTCAGCCTGGACGAGCAGCACCGGGTGCATCGCGAGCTGACCTGGATGCGCTTTGTCGGCGGCGAGCCGATCCGGCTGGACCGCGGGAGCGAATGAGGCCATGTGGCGTCGGGCCGTCGGGGAGACGGGACGCGCCGCGGAGGATATCGGGCGGCGCCACCTGCAGGCCCGCGGCCTGCGGCTCATCACGCAGAACTTCCGCACACGGCTGGGCGAACTCGATCTGGTGATGCGCGACGGGCCGGCGCTGGTATTCGTCGAGGTCCGCTATCGGCGCCGCAGCGGCTTCGGCAGCGGCGCCGAGTCGGTGGATGCCCGCAAGCGGCAGCGCCTGCTGCGCGCTGCGCAGCAATACCTCCTCACCCACCCCCAGCGCGGTGAGGTCCCGATCCGCTTTGACGTGATTTCAATCGGCGGCCCCGTCGCGGCCCCCGAAATCGAATGGATCCGCGACGCCTTCCGAGCTGAACAGGACGCATGATGGATACCCAGGACGCGATTGCCGCGCTGTTTCGTGACAGCGCCCAGACCAAATTGGATGCCGCCACGGTGCTGGCCGCACCGCTCGCCGCGGGTGTGGCGCTGCTGCTCGAGGCGCTGCGGAGCGACGGCAAGGTCCTGAGCTGCGGCAACGGCGGTTCGGCGGCCGACGCCCAGCACTTCTCCTCGGAGTTGCTGAACCGCTTCGAGCGCGATCGTGCCGGGCTGCCCGCGGTCGCGCTGACCACCGACGCCTCGACCATCACCTCCATCGCGAACGATTACGCCTACGAGGAAGTATTCGCAAAGCAGGTGCACGCACTGGGCCGGCCCGGCGACGTGCTGCTTGCGATCTCCACCAGCGGCAACTCCGCCAACGTGGTGCGCGCCATCGAGGCGGCCCATGTCCGGGGCATGCGGGTGCTCGCCCTCACCGGCCGCGACGGCGGCCGCATGGCCGCCGCGCTGCAGGACACCGATGTCGAGGTGCGCGTGCCCGCCGCCTCCACCGCGCGCATCCAGGAGGTCCACCTGCTGTGCATCCACTGCCTCTGCGATCGCGTTGACGCGGCCCTGCTGCCGCCGCAGTAGACTCCAGCCCATGCCCTCCAAAGATGCCCTGGCCGCCCTGCGCGGCCGTCTCGATACGCTGCTCGGTGCTGGCGACCTGCTCACCGGCGCCGGCGAACGCTGGGCGTACGGCTACGACAACAGCAAGGAGCACGCCCTCCCCGACCTGGTCGCCTTCCCGCGCAGCCATGAGCAGGTACGCGACATCCTGCGCCTATGCGGGGAATTGCGGGTACCGCTGATCGCACGTGGCCGTGGCACCGGCACGACCGGCGCCACCGTGCCCACCCAGGGCGGCGTGGTGATGTCGCTCGAGCGCATGGACCGCATCCTGCGCACCGATCCCGCCAACCGCTTCATGGTGGTGGAGCCCGGGGTCACCAATCAGGCGGCGCAGGAGGCCGCCGCCGTGCACGGGTTCTTCTGGCCGCCGGACCCGACCAGCGCGGCGGTCTGCACCATCGGGGGCAATCTTGCCTACAACTCGGCCGGGCCGCGCGCGGTCAAGTACGGCACGCCACGCGAGAACGTCCTCGGCCTGCGCGCCGTGACCGGTGCCGGCGAAGAATTGCGCACCGGCGTGTACACGACCAAGGGCGTTGTCGGTTACGACCTCACGCGGCTGCTGATCGGGTCGGAAGGTACGCTCGCCATCATCACCGAAGCCACGCTGAAGCTGACGCCGCTGCCGGCGGCGAAGCGGACCCTGCGCGCCGTCTACCGGGACATCGAATCGGCCGCTGAGGCGGTGTCCGCCATCATGGCGCAGCCCATCGTGCCCTGCGCCCTGGAGTTCATCGACGGACGCGCCATCGAGATGATCCGTGCCTATTCGGACGCGGCGCTGCCCCAGGGGGCCGGTGCCATGCTGATGATCGAGGTCGACGGGCCCGAGGCCGGGATCGATGCCGCGGCGCAGGCGGTGGGCGCCGCCGCGCGCACTGCCGGGCTGCTCGATCTCGCCGCCGCCGCGACCGCCGAGGAGGTCGCCGCCCTGTGGGCCACCCGCAAGGCGCTCTCCCCGGCCCTGCGCAGGGTGGCGCCCAAGAAGATCAACGAGGACGTGGTGGTGCCCGTCTCGCACATCCCCGCCCTGATCCACGGCCTCGACGCGCTCTCCCGCGAGCACGGCATCACCATCGTCAACTTCGGCCATGCGGGCAACGGCAACATCCATGTCAACCTGCTGTTCGACCCGGCCGATCCGCAGCGGCGTGCCGCCGCCGAGCGCTGCCTGGCCGGCGTGTTCGATCTGGTGCTGAAGCTGGAGGGCACCCTCTCGGGCGAGCACGGTGTAGGACTGGTCAAACGTGACTTCGTGGCCCGCGAGATCGACCCGGTCACGCTGGCCATCATGCGGCGCATCAAGGCGCAGTTCGATCCGGAGGGGATCCTCAACCCGGGCAAGATGCTGCCCGACGAACGCGCGGCGGACTGAGCCGAATCCCCTCAGGGGCCGCCGGCCAGCAGGCGCCGGTAAAGCGCGGCGTCGGCGGCGCTGTAGCAACAGGCGATGATCGCGTTGAACTCGCCTTCGAAACGCCGCATTGCAGCGAGCGCAATCCGCGCGGCCTGCTCCTTGGGATAGCCGTAGACGCCGGTGGAGATGGCGGGAAAGGCGATGCGGCGCACCCCGTGTTCACGGGCCAGCTCGAAACTGCGCGTGTAGACACTCGCCAGCTGCTCGGCTTCGCCCGCCTGTCCTCCCTGCCAGACGGGACCCACGGCGTGAATCACCCACCTGGACGGCAGCGCGAACCCCGGAGTGATCCGGGCCTCCCCGGCGGGACAGCCGCCCAGCGCGCGGCAGGCCTCGAGCAGCTCCGGGCCGGCCGCGCGGTGGATGGCCCCGTCGACACCGCCGCCGCCGCGCAGCGCGGAATTGGCTGCGTTGACAACGGCGTCGACCTGCAGGCCGGTAATGTCGCCCTGCACGACCCGAACCACGGTGCGTCCCCCGGCTATTTCACCACCTTCAGGTGCGGGCGTCCGCCGCCCTGCTCGGGACCGGCACCGGGCGGCTCCGGCCCTTCCCCCTCGTCTTCGGGGAAAATCATGCCCTGGCCATTCTCCTTCGCATAGACGGCGAGCACCGCCTGCACCGGGAAGCGAACCTGCATGGGCTGACCGGAGAAGCGCGCCTCGAAGGCAACCTGCTCATTGTCGATGGCAAGGGCGTGGACCGCCCGCGGGGCGAGGTTCAGCACGATCCGCCCGTTCTCCACAAACTGACGGGGCACCTCCACCCCCCCCTGCTCGGCGTCGACCAGCAGGTGCGGGGTGAGGCTGTTGTCCAGGATCCACTCGTACAGGGCGCGCAACAGGTAGGGGCGGCTCGAGGTCATGTTCATTTCGCTCCTCCAGAAGTCGCGGTGCCGGGCGCCCGCCCGCGAGACTCGCTCAGCCGGAGCGCATGTCGCGTTCCGTCTCGCTGAGACTGGCGCGGAAAGAGTCCCGCTCGAAGAGACGCTTGGCGTAAGCGTGCATAGCCTTCGCCTGCCGCGGCAACTCGACCCCGTACTGCGGCAGCCGCCACAGCAGGGCGGCGATGGCGCAGTCCACCAGCGAGAATTCGTCGCTCATGAAGAAGGGCTTGTGCTCCACCGCCGGAGACACGGCGGTGACGCTGTCGCGCAACTCCTTGCGCAGCTTCTCGGCCCCCTTGCCCTGCAGCTTCGGCAGCGCACTGAGCCAGTCGCGGTCGATGCGCGCGAGCATCAGGCGATTGCGGGCGCGCGACACCGGGTCCACCGGCATCAGCGGCGGATGGGGAAACCGCTCGTCCAGGTACTCCATGATCACCTGCGAGTCGAACAGCACCAGGTCGCGGTCCACCAGGGTCGGGACTTCGTCGTAGGGATTGAGGCTCTTGAGGTCCTCGGGTGTGTTGTGGGGATCGACCTCGCAGATCTCGACGTTGATCCCCTTTTCGGCGAGGACGATCCGAGCCATGTGGCTATACACATCGCTCGGGCCCGAGAACAGGGTCATTACGGAACGCCGGTTGGCTAGCTGCGCCATGGACTCATCACTCTGCGAGGACCGGACGCCCGAGTGGCGGCCCGGCCTGGCGTTGCGCCCACCCGCGGGTGGGCGCGTTCACCGGTTTCAATGCACGTCCTTCCAGTATTCCTTCTTCAGGAAATAGGACACGACGAAGAGGAGCGCCAGGAACAGCAGGGTCCAGAAACCCACCTGGTAGCGCGTGAGCTTGGCGGGCTCGCCCATATACACGAGATAGTTGACCAGGTCATTGACCGCACGATGGTACTCGACCTCGGTCATGCTGCCGGGCTGCACCATCTCATAGCCCTTGATCTCCTTGACCTTGTTCCCCTCCTCGTCCACATGGGTCTCGTACACAGGCTTCTTCAGCCCTTCGAGATTCCACAGCACATGCGGCATGCCCACGTCCTTGAACACGGCATTGTTCACGCCCATGGGCCGGGAGGGATCGAGATAGAACCCGGTCAGGTACGAATAAAGCCAATCCGCCCCGCGGGCCCGGGCGATCACCGACAGGTCCGGCGGCGCCTTGCCGAACCACTGCGCCGCGTCGCCGGGGCGGATCGCCACCGTCATTGTCGACCCGATCTTGTCGGCGGCAAACATCAGGTTCTTCTTCACCTGCTCCTTGCTCAGGCCAAGGTCGCTCGACAGGCGCTGATAGCGCATGTACGAGGCCGAATGGCAGCTCAGGCAATAGTTCACGAACATGCGGGCACCGCGCTGCAGCGATGCCTGGTTGCCCAGGTCCACGTCCGCCTTCTCCAGCTGCGCCCCTTCGGAGGCCAGCGCCAGGACAGGCAACACGGCCAGTGCGGCAGCGATTATCAGTCTCTTCATTTGAACGTCACCCTCTCCGGAACCGGCTTCGTCTTGTCCAGCTTCGTGTAAATGGGCATCAACACGAAGAACGCGAAGTACAGGACGGCGAACACGCGCGCCACCATCGTCAGCGTCGGAGTCGGCGGTTTCGTGCCGAGCCATCCAAGCGTGAAGAAGCTGATCAGGAAGATGAGCAACGCCAGCTTGTACAACAGTCCGCGGTAACGGATCGATTTCACCTTGGCACGGTCCAGCCAGGGAATCAGGAACATCACTACGATGGAGAGCCCCATGGCCACCACGCCCAGGAACTTGTCGGGCACCGCACGCAGGATCGCGTAGAACGGGGTGAAGTACCACAGGGGGCGGATCTCAGGAGGCGTCTTCAGGGGATCGGCCGGGACGAAATTGTCATGCTCCAGGAACCAGCCGTTCATCTCGGGGAAGAAGAACACCACCGCCGAGAAGAACATCAGGAAGACGATCACACCCACGATGTCCTTCACCGAATAGTACGGATGGAACGGGATGCCGTCCTTGGGGATGCCGTTCTCGTCCTTGTTCGCCTTGATCTCGACCCCGTCCGGGTTGTTCGAACCCACTTCGTGCAGGGCGATGATGTGCGCGACCACCAGGCCGAGCAGCACGATCGGCATGGCGATCACGTGGAAGGCGAAGAACCGGTTCAGGGTGGCGTCGGAGACGACGAAGTCGCCGCGAATCCACAGCGCCAGGCTCTCGCCGATGCCCGGAATGGCGCCGAACAGGGAGATGATCACCTGCGCGCCCCAGTAGGACATCTGTCCCCAGGGCAGCAGATAGCCCATGAAGGCCTCCGCCATGAGGGCCAGATAGATCAGCATGCCGAACAGCCAGACCAGTTCGCGGGGCTTGCGGTAGGAGCCGTACATCAAGCCGCGGAACATGTGCAGGTAGACGACGATGAAGAAGGCCGAAGCGCCGGTGGAGTGCATGTAGCGGATCAGCCAACCCCAGTTGACGTCGCGCATGATGTACTCGACAGAGGCGAACGCCAACTGCGAGTCCGGCTTGTAGTTCATCGTGAGGAAGATGCCGGTGACGATCTGGATGACCAGCACCAGCATGGCGAGCGAGCCGAAAAAGTACCAGAAGTTGAAGTTCTTGGGCGCGTAATACTCGGACAGATGCTCACGCCACGTCTTCGTCAGGGGAAAGCGGGCGTCGATCCAGCCCACGAAGCTCGTCGTTCTACTCATTATGCGGCTCCTTGGTCTTCGCCAACGAGGATCTGGGTCTCGCTGAGATACTTGTACGGCGGCACCTGCAGGTTCATCGGCGCAGGCACCCCCTGATACACGCGCCCGGCCAGGTCGTAGGTCGAACCATGGCAGGGGCAAAGAAGCCGCCGAGCCACTTCGGCCCGAGGTCCGCGGGCGCCACCTCGGGGCGGTACGTCGGCGAGCAGCCCAGGTGGGTGCAGATGCCGACCAGGACGCCGTATTCAGGCTTGATGGCACGGTATTCGTTCTGGGCGTACTTGGGCTGCTGCTCGGGGTGCTCGGTGGACTTGGGGTCCCGCAGCATGTTGTCGAGCTTGGGCAGGTCGTCGAGGTTCTTCTCGGTACGGTGGACGATCCACACGGGCTTGCCGCGCCACTTCACCGTCATCATCGCCCCTTTCTCGAGCTTGCCGATGTCCGCTTCCACGGGCGCCCCGGCCGCCTGGGCGCGGGCGCTGGGCTGCATGCTCGAGATAAATGGGACGGCTACTGCGCCGACGCCCACTGCGCCGACCACCGTAGTGGCCGCCGTCAGGAAGCGGCGCCTGCCGGTGTTCACGCCATCATTGCTCATCGTCATCTCCCCGAAAGTCGGCTATAGCCAATCGTTGCTGCGCTGACTTCGCAGCATTAATGCTGTTACAGCAGGGTCAAAAATCGGTCCGCCGCGCGAACAAGCGGTTAGAATGTCAGAATATTCTTAGATAATGCTTGAATTCAAAAGGCTATAGTTTCATATACGCGCCGGTCGCGGTCAAGCGGACCGCAGACGCGCGGCTCAGGCGGGATTGTCAACGTCGATAAAGCGGTGCTCGAGGCCGAACTGAGCGCCCAGGTGCTCGCCCAGCGCCTGCGCGCCGTAGCGTTCGGTGGCATGGTGGCCTGCGGCGTAGAAGTGGAGGCCCATCTCGCGGGCGACATGTACAGTGGGTTCGGACACCTCCCCGGTAATGAAGGCATCCACCCCCAGCGCCGCCGCGGCGTCGATGTAGGACTGCGCCCCGCCGGTGCACCAGGCCACGGAGCGCACCTGCGCATTGCCGCCCGCCACGTGAAGCGGCGTGCGCTCCAGGCTCGCTTCGATATGCGCAGCGAGCGCTTCGCCGCTGAGCGGCCGGGCAGGGGTTCCGTACATGCCGATCGCCCCGGCGCGGGGGTCGCCGAAGCGGCCCTCGATGGTGAAGCCGAGGCGCTCGGCGAGCTGGGCATTGTTGCCGTACAGCGGATGGGCATCGAGCGGCAGATGGTAGGCGAGCAGGCTGACCTGCGCCTCCAGCAGCCGCCGCAGCCGCCGCTGCTTCATGCCGATCACGCGCGCATCCTCGCCGCGCCAGAAAAAGCCGTGATGGACCAGCACTGCATCGGCGCCGGCCTCGATGGCCGCGTCGAGGAAGGCGAGACTCGCCGTCACGCCGCTGATCAGATGTCGCACCTGGGGACGGCCCTCGACCTGCAGCCCGTTGGGGCAGTAATCGGCGAAGCGGTCGGCCTCCAGGAGGTCATCGATATAGGCGGCCAGCGCCCTCAATTCCACCATGCGCGCGCTTCCGGCATCGGTTATCATCCCCGGGAGATCCCCAATCCAAGAGAAATCCGAAGTTTAGCGCAGATGCCCTGCCCATGCGTACCCACAGACTGATCGGCTTCTTGTTCCAGTTCGCCACCATCGGGTTGGCCGCGGCCTTCGTGCTCGTCTACTTCTACCCGGAGCTGATCAGCCGCCCGGAGCGCATCGTCGAGGTGCATGAACAACCGCGCGCGCGGGTGGCACCGGCCACCCAGACGCGCCGGCTGGAGGCCCCTGCAGGCACCCTGTCCTACGCCCCCGCGGTGGAGGCGGCCGCGCCGGCGGTGGTGAACATCTTCAGCCGAAAGACCGTCACTCAGGGCAGCCATCCCTTTCTCGACGACCCGGTGTTCCGGCGCTTCTTCGGCGATGCCCCCGACACGCCCCAGCCGCGCCGCGAGACCAGTCTGGGCTCGGGGGTCATCGTCAGCCCGCAGGGCTACATCCTCACCAATAATCACGTGATCGAGGGGGCCGAGGAGATCCAGGTTGCGTTGCGCGACGGGCGCCGGACCGAAGCGAAGCTG
This sequence comes from uncultured Gammaproteobacteria bacterium, assembly GCA_963779865.1. Lineage (GTDB taxonomy): Bacteria > Pseudomonadota > Gammaproteobacteria > CAVZZX01 > CAVZZX01 > CAVZZX01. The sequence goes on from CAVZZX010000003.1 coordinate 1,232,651, forward strand.
GTGGGCACCGATCCCGATACCGATCTCTCCGTGCTGCGCATCGACCTGCCGCACCTGCCGGTGATCACCCTCGGGCAGTCGGACGGCCTGCGCGTGGGGGACGTGGTCCTGGCCATCGGCAACCCCTTCGGAGTGGGCCAGACCGTGACCTCGGGCATCGTCAGCGCGACCGGGCGCACCCATCTGGGCATCAACACCTTCGAGAACTTCATTCAGACCGACGCGGCGATCAATCCCGGCAATTCCGGCGGCGCGCTGATCAACCCGTACGGCGAACTGATCGGCATCAACACGGCCATCTTCACCCGCAGCGGGGGTTCGCAGGGCATCGGCTTCGCCATTCCGGTCAGCCTCGCCAAGGGCGTGCTCACCCAGATCATCGAGCACGGGGAGGTGGTGCGGGGCTGGCTGGGGGTCGAGATCCAGGACCTGTCACCGGACCTGGCCGACTCCTTCGGGCTGGACCGCAACAGCGGCGTGATCATCGCCGGGGTGTTCCCCGACAGCCCGGCGGCGAAGGCCGGCCTCAAGCGCGGGGACGTCATCACCCGGATTCAGGGCCAGGCCGTGACCGACGTGAACGGCGCCCTGAAGGTGATCACGAGCGCCCAGCCCGACTCGGTCCTGAGCATCAGCGGGCTGCGCGATGGCAAAGACTTCAGCGTCAAGGCGCGGATCGCCCGCCGCAAGGTCGAACCGGCTCGAAGTTAGGCCTGCAGGGCCGTGTGCAGGGCGGCCAGAAACGCGCGGTTCTCCTCCGGCGTGCCGACCGTCACCCGCAGGCAGTCGGCCAGGGCCGGGTGGGCGCCCTCGAGGTTCTTGATCAGCACGCCCCCGTGCTTGAGCGTCTCGAACACCGCCCCGGCCCGCCCCGGCCCCACGCGGAACAGGATAAAGTTGGCGCGGCTGGGAAAAGGCTCCACGCCCGCCGTGGCAGCCAGCGCGCCGTAGAGCGCCTCGCGATCGCGGCGGATGCGTTGTGTCTGCTCATCCAGCAGCGCGCCATGGCGCAGGGCGAAGTCCGCGCTGACCTGCGTGAGCACGTTGATGTTGTAGGGCAGCCGCGTCTTTTCGATCTGCTCGAGCCAGGCCTGCGGACCGGCAAGCACGCCCAGTCGCAGGCCCGCCAGCCCCATTTTGGACACGGTGCGCATGACCAGCACGTGGTCGAACTCGGTGAGCGCATCGGCGAAGCTGTCGCCGGCAAAGGCATGGTAGGCCTCGTCGATGACCACCAGGCCGCGGCTGGCGGCGATCACCTCGCGCACCGCCGCCGGGTCGAACAGGTTGCCGGTCGGGTTGTTCGGATAGGCGATGAACACCACCGCGGGGTCGTGCTCCGCGATCGCCGCGCCCATCGCGGCCGCGTCCAGGGCGAACCCCTCCCCCAGCGGCACGCCGACGTATTCCATCCCGACGCACTCGGCGATGATCCGGTACATGGCGAAGCCGGGCTCGGGCGCCAGCACCTTCGCCCCGGGCCGGCCGAGCGTGAGCAGGATCATCTGGATAAGCTCGTCGGAGCCGTTGCCGAGGAGCAGGCTGGCGGGCTCCGGCAGCGCCATGACCGTCCTCAGACGCGCCTTGAGACGGCTCGCCGTGGGGTCAGGATAGCGGTTGAGCTCGACTCGGCGCAGCTCTTCGAGCCACTCCTGCACGAGGGGATCGGGCCAGTGATAGGGGTTTTCCATGGCATCGAGCTTGATGAAACCGGCCGCCGGCGGCACGTGATAGGCCTTGAGCGCGAGGATCTCGGGCCGCACCCGCTCGCGCAACTGCGCCTGCAACGCCTCGCCGACCCGGCCGGACACCCTGCCCTCCCCCTCAGTCAATGCGGTACTCGGCCGAGCGGGCGTGGGCCGTCAGCCCCTCACCGCGGGCGAGGGTGGCGGCGGTGCGGCCAAGCGCGGCGGCGCCTTGCGGCGAGCACATGATGACACTGGAGCGCTTCTGGAAATCGTAGACGCCCAGGGGGGAGCTGAAACGCGCGGTGCGCGAGGTCGGCAGCACGTGGTTGGGGCCGGCGCAGTAGTCGCCCACCGCCTCGCAGGTGTAACGGCCCATGAAGACCGCCCCCGCGTGGCGCACTGCAGGCAGGAGGGCCTGCGGGTCCTCGACGGAGAGCTCCAGGTGCTCGGGGGCGATGTGGTTGGCGACCGCCACCGCCTCGGCGATGTCGCGCACCTTGATCAAGGCGCCGCGACGGGCGAGCGACGCCGCGATGATCGGGGCGCGGTCCATCTCCCCCAGCAGCCGCTCGACGCTGGCGGCCACCCGATCGAGAAAGGCGCCGTCGGGCGACACCAGGAGCGCTTGCGCATCCTCGTCGTGCTCGGCCTGGGAAAACAGGTCCATGGCCACCCAGTCGGGCTCGGTGCGCCCGTCGCAGAGCACCAGGATCTCCGAGGGGCCAGCGATCATGTCGATACCCACGCGCCCGAACACCAGGGACTTGGCAGTGGCCACATAGATATTCCCCGGGCCGACGATCTTGTCGACGGCGGGCACCGTTTCGGTGCCAAAGGCCAGCGCCGCCACCGCCTGGGCGCCGCCGAGCGCGAACACCCGATCCACCCCGGCGATGGCCGCCGCGGCGAGCACCAGCTCGTTGACGGCGCCGTGGGGCGTGGGCACCGTCATCACCACCTCGCCGACCCCGGCGACCTTGGCCGGAACGGCATTCATCAGCACCGAGGACGGATAGGCCGCCTTGCCGCCGGGCACATACAGGCCGACGCGCTCCAGCGGCGTGACCTGCTGGCCCAGCACCGTGCCATCGGCCTCGGTGTAGGACCAGGACTCCTGTTTCTGGTGGGCGTGGTAGGCACGCAGCCGCTCGACGGCCCGCTCCAGGGCGGCGCGTTCGGCGCCGCCAATCCGGGCCCGGGCCTGCTCGAGCCGCTCGGGGGCGATCTCCAGCTCGGCCGCCGTCCCCATCTCCAGGTGGTCGAAGCGCCTGGTGTAGTCGAGCAGGGCGGCGTCCCCGTGCTGCCGCACCTGCGCCAGGATCTCACGCACCGAGGCATTGACCGCGTCGTCGGAGACCCCTTCCCACGCGAGCAGCCGATCCAGGCTCGGCCAAAAGTCCGCGGCCCCCGAATCCAGCCGTGCGATGTCTACCATGAGCCGTCCCCTCGGATTATCCGGCCGCGCCGTTGCGCGCCGGCGCCACCGCCTCGGCCATCGCGTCGATGAAGGCGCGCACGGCGGCGTGCTTCATCTTCATCGAGGCCTTGTTCACGACCAGACGGGAGCTGATGTCGGCGATGTGCTCCAGCGGCACCAGCCCGTTCGCCTTCAGCGTGTTCCCGGTATCGACCAGGTCCACGATCTGATCGGCGAGCCCGACCAGCGGCGCCAGTTCCATGGAGCCGTAGAGCTTGATGACCTCCACCTGCACGCCGCGCGCGGCGAAATAGCGGCGCGCGCAGTTCACGTACTTGGTGGCGATGCGCGGGCGGCCGCGGCCGGTCCCGGCCTCCGGGTGCCCGGCGACCATCATGCGACAGCGGGCGATGCCCAGGTCCAGCGGCTCGTAGAGGTCCACGCCGCCGTGCTCCATGAGCACGTCCTTGCCGGCGACGCCGAGATCGGCCGCGCCGTACCCCACGTAGGTGGGCACGTCCGCCGCCCGGATGATCACCAGCTTCACATCCGGCCGGGTGGTATCCAGGATCAGCTTGCGGCTGGTGCCCGGGTCGTCCGTCGGCCGAATGCCGAGCTTCTCCAGCAACGGCAGGGTTTCCTTGAAAATACGCCCTTTTGAGAGGGCGATGGTCAGTGTTTCGCTCATTGCTCGACGCTATCAGATATCAAAGGCCGACGCCCCGTCCGGCACCTCCGCGGCGCTCAGATCGGCACCCGGCGGATGCGGGCACCGAGCTGCTGCAGCTTCTCTTCGATGCACTCGTAGCCGCGGTCGATATGGTAGATCCGGTCGACCACGGTGTCTCCCTGGGCGACCAGGCCGGCGAGCACCAGGCTGGCCGACGCCCGCAGATCGGTCGCCATCACCGGCGCGGCGGTCAGCTGCTCGATGCCGGCGCAGATGGCGGTATTGCCCTGCAGCTGGATGTCGGCCCCCATGCGCTGGAGTTCCTGCACGTGCATGAATCGGTTTTCGAACACGGTCTCGGTGATGGTGCCGGTCCCCTCGGCGACCGCGTTGAGCGCGCAGAACTGGGCCTGCATGTCGGTGGGGAAGGCCGGATACGGCGCGGTGCGCACGTCCACCGCGCGCGGCCGGCGGCCGTGCATGTCGAGGCTGATCCAGTCCTCACCGCACTCCACGTCGGCGCCGGCCTCCCGCAGCTTCGCCAGCACCGCGTCGAGCAGCGCCGGCGAGGTGTCCTTCACCTTGACCCGACCGCGCGAGATCGCCGCGGCCACCAGGAAGGTCCCCGTCTCGATGCGATCGGGAAGCACGCAGTACTTGGTGCCGCCCAGCCGCTCCACCCCTTCGATCACGATGGTGTCGCTGCCCGCGCCCTCGATACGTGCCCCCATGCTGATCAGGCAATTCGCCAGGTCCACCACCTCCGGCTCGCGGGCGGCGTTCTCGAGAACCGTCTCACCGTGGGCCAGCGCGGCCGCCATCATCAGGTTCTCGGTACCGGTCACCGTCACCTGCTCGAGCACCAGCTTGGCGCCGTGCAGACGATCGGCGCGGGCGGTGATGTAGCCCTTCTCGACCTTGATCTCCGCCCCCATCGCCCGCAGCCCCTCGATGTGGATGTTCACCGGGCGCGAACCGATGGCGCAGCCGCCGGGCAGCGACACCTCGGCGGCTCCGAAGCGCGCCAGCAGCGGGCCGAGCACGAGGATGGAGGCGCGCATGGTCTTGACCAGGTCGTAGGGCGCGTAGAACTCCCGGATGGTGGAGGAGTCCACCTCGATGTTCAGCCTCTCGTCCACCACGAGCTGCACGCCCATGCGCCCCAGCAACTCCATCGTGGTGGTGATGTCGTGCAGGTGGGGAACGTTGCAGATGGTGACGGGCTCCTCCGCCAGCAGGGTGGCCGCGAGAATCGGCAGCGCCGCGTTCTTCGCACCGGAGATGCGGATCTCCCCCGCCAGCGGCTCGCCGCCGGTAATGATGAGCTTGTCCATAGATGGCCCTGCGGGTCGCAGCCTTTGTTCTGAATTCTGTTGGCGGCGATTATGCCCGCCTTCGCGCCCACCGCGCCGGGCGCATTTCACATCGGGCACCGCGTCTTGGCGTCAGAGAACCTGAAGGTCCTTGACCTTGTCCCACTCCTGCGGGGTGAAGGTCTTGATCGACAGTGCGTGCAGGTCGCCGCTGGCGATGCGTTCGTTCACTGCCGCGTAGACCAGCTGCTGCTTGGCGACCGGGCTCTTGTTTGCAAACGCGGGGCTGACGACCACGGCGTCGAAATGACTGCCGTCACCGCTCACGCGGACCAGTTCGACCCCGGGCATACCTGCCTCGATGAGCGTCTTGACCTCTTCAGGTGTCATGCGTTCCTTCCCTAAACGATTGAAAAGCCGAAAGGATACTCCTTAGGGGGCCTTGTGGCCAGCCTGCGGGGCCGGCGCCGCCGCGGGCTCCAGCGGCAGCAACGCATCCAGGTCGCTGACCTCGGCGATGGAGCGCAACTGTTCCGGGACGTTGCGCAGGCGCAGTTCAAGCCCGCGCTCGCGCGCACCGCGCAGCCAGGCCAGCAGCAAGGCCACGCCGGCGCTGTCCACGCGGGTCACCCCGGCGAGATCGAACACCAGCGGCCGGTCGGGGGCCGCCGCGCGCACCACCTCGCCCGATTCGGCATACGCGCGCGCGGCGGTCGCAAAGCCCAGCTCGCCGTGCACGTGGAAGACGCCGTCTGCCCCAGCCTCCAGGCGGGCTTCGCTCATGCGCCGGCCCTCCCGGTGCGGCTCTCCAGGTCCTTGATCAAGGCATCCATCCCCTCGCGACGGATCTGCGAGGCAAAGGAACTGCGATAACTGGAGAGCAGGCTCACGCCCTCCACCGCCACGTCGTACACCTTCCAGGCGCCGCTGTCGTTGCGATACAGGCTGTAGTCGATGGACACCGGCCGCCCGCCGCTCTGCTCCACGTCGGTGCGAACCACCACGTCGCCCTGCGCCGGGTCGTCGCGCAAGGGCTGCACCTTCACCTTCTGGTCGGTGTACTCCAGCAGGGCCGTGGCGTAGGTGCGCACCAGGAGGTCACGAAAGGCGAGCACGAAGCGCCGCTTCTGCGCGTCCGAAGCCTCGCTCCAGTAGCGCCGCCCGAGCACCCACTTGGACATGCGCACGAAGTCGAAATGGGGCAGCACCAGGTCCTTGACCAGCGCATAGAGGCGCTCGGGGTGCTGTTTCATCTCGGCGTGCTGCGCGGCCAGACGCCCCAGTACCTGGCTGGAGGTCTGCTCCACCAGCTGCCGCGGGCCCTCGGTCGCGCACGCCGTGCCCCAGGCGGTCAGCAGCAGGGTTGCGAGCAGGAACAGCCCGCACGGACGTCGAAGCAGGGCATTCACTGGCCGGGTCCCTCCGAAGCCTTGTTGAAGAGAAACTTGCCGATCAGATCCTCGAGCACCAGAGACGACTGCCCGCCCTTGATGCGATCGCCGCCCGCCAGATACTGCTCGGCGATCCCGGGCTGCACGCCGACGTACTTCTCCCCGAGCAGTCCGGAAGTATAGATGCCGGCGATGCTGTCCCTGGGGATCTTGTTGTAGTTGTCCGCGATCTGCATGGTGACCACGGCCTCATAGGTCTTCTCGTCGAAGCCGATGTGGGTGACACGCCCGATACGCACGCCCGCCATGGTCACGGGCGAGCGTTCCTTCAAGCCGCTGACGTTCTCAAAACGCGAGCTGATCTCGTAACCGCCGCTGCCCGTAAAGGCACTGAGATTGCTGACCCGCATGGCCAGCACGAACAGTGCAGCAAAGCCCGCGGCGACAAAAATGCCCACCCAGATTTCGACCGTTCTAGACTGCATATTCCTGTGGCTCCGTAAAACTCAATACTGACCGAACATCAGGGCGGTGAGGAGGAAATCGAGCGCGAGCACCGCCAGCGCCGAATGCACGACCGTGCGCGTGGTCGCGCGGCTCACCCCTTCGGAGGTCGGCACCGCGTCGTAGCCCTCGTACACCGCGATCCAGGTCGCGACGGCGCCAAAGACCAGGGTCTTGATCACCCCATTGAAGACGTCCTCGTAGAGGTCCACGCTGGCCTGCATCTGCGACCAGTAGGCCCCCTCGTCGACGCCCAGCAGGTGGACGCCCACGAAGTAGCCGCCCATGATGCCCACGGCGCTGAAGATGGCCGCCAGCAGGGGCAGCGACACGAGCCCGGCGATGAAGCGCGGCGCGAGTACCCGCTGCACCGGGTCCACTGCCATCATCTCCATTACCGAGAGCTGCTCGGTGGCCTTCATCAGGCCGATCTCCGCGGTGAGCGCCGAGCCGGCCCGGCCGGCGAACAACAGCGCCGTGACCACCGGCCCGAGTTCACGCACCAGGGAGAGCGACACCACCACGCCCAGGGACTGCTCGGCGCCGAAATCCACCAGCGTATTGTAGCCCTGCAGCCCCAGCACCATGCCCACGAACAGCCCGGACACGACGATGATGAGCAGCGAGAGCACGCCCACGGAGTAGACCTGGCGCACCAGGAGCCGAAAGCGCAGCAGCAGCTGCGGGGTGCCGCGCAGCATGGCCAGCAGCAGCAGCAGGCCGCGGCCCATGCGCTCGAAGAACCCGAGTGCCGCCCGGCCCAGGTGGCGCAGCGCCCCGAGCATCACAGCGTCCCCCGGCCGCGGCCGTTGCCCGGCACCTCGAGCAGATCTCCGAGATAATCGCCGGCCGGATAATGGAACGGGACCGGCCCGTCGGGCCGGGCCTCGAGGAATTGCCGCGCCCACTCGTTATCCGCGTTGCGCAGTTCCCCGGGGGCGCCGTGGCCCACCACCTTGCCGTCGGAGATCAGATAGAGGTAGTCGGCGATCGCGGCGGTTTCGTGCACGTCGTGCGAGACCACGATGCTGGTCAGCCCCAGGGCGTCGTTGAGCCGGCGGATCAGGCGCACGATCACGCCCATCGAAATGGGGTCCTGCCCGGTGAAGGGCTCATCGTACATGATCATCATCGGGTCCAGGGCGATGGCCCGCGCCAGCGCCACCCGCCGGGACATACCGCCGGAGAGCTCACTGGGCATCAGCCGGCGGGCCCCGCGCAGCCCCACGGCCTCGAGCTTCATCAGCACCAGATCGCGGATCATCGGTTCGGGCAGATCGGTATGCTCGCGCAGCGGGAAGGCGACGTTCTCGAACACGTCGAGGTGGGTAAACAGGGCGCCGTTCTGGAACAGCATGCCCATGCGCTTGCGCAGCCGGTACAACGCGCTGCGCCCCAGGCGCGGGACCTCCTGGCCGTCCACCTCGATGTGCCCGCGCTGCGGGCGCAGCTGGCCGCCGATCAGGCGCAGCAGCGTGGTCTTGCCGGTGCCGCTGGGGCCCATGATCGCGGTGACGCTGCCGCGCCGGATGTCCAGGTCGACCCCATCGAAGATCGTCCGGCCCCCGCGCGAGAATGCCAGATCGCGGATCCGCACCAATACCGAATCGTCGTTCGCCATTTTTTCCTTGCGCGCCCTTGGCTTGCCCCCGGGCTCCGGAGACGCGGCATTGTCTCCCACGTCCTGCAGGTTTACAACGCACCGCCTCAGAGCAGGTCCAGCAGCACCAGCGCCTGTTCGAGCCCGGCCGGGTCAGGCGGGTTGCCATCGAGCAGCAGGACGGCACGCCGCCCCGGCGCCGCTGCCGCGAGACAGGTCTCCAGGAGGGTGCGAAGCAGCCGCGGCGAGGGGGCCGGGACCGACACCCGGGCCAGGGCGAGACGCCCGGCCGCCAGGGCCGGCGGCTCATCGGGGCCGTGCCAGACGCGACCGAGCGGCGCCAGCGGCGAGTCCGCCGGGTCGGGCATCGCCGCCCGGCACGGCAGGTCGATGCTCAGCGGCACCGCATGCAGGAGTGCCAGCGCGCGGCGCAGTTCGGCCGGCGCGCCGAGCAGCGCGGGGGGCGGGGCGAGCAGCACGCCGGCACAGCTCTCGCCAAGGGCCTGCACCCCGTCCGCGAAGCGGTGCAGGGGCGCCCAATCGCCGGCCGCGGCACGCTCGAGCGCCGCGCTCGGCGCCTCGGCGACGAACCAGAACGGCTCGCCGCTGTCGGCGCGTAGCCGCGCGGCGCGCGACGCATCAAGGCCGTGGTCGCCCGGGATCAGGACCACGCGAAAGGCGTTGGCGTAGTAGCCCAGCCGCCAGTCGGCCGGCAGGTCCTCCGGGTAGAAGCCACCGTTCCAGCCCCGGTGCTCCCAGCCGCAGGCGCCGATCAGCACCCGGTGTTCGACCTCGTTCACGGCTGCCTTCCCCCGCAGGCGCCAGTCCGGCGCCAATCTGTGAAATAATACCGGCCGCCCGGCAACCGGCCCTCAGTATGCACTTCGATCTCTTCTACGAGCTTTCCGCCCCGGATTTCGCCGGTCGCAGCGAGGCCCAGGTGTACGCCGAGAGCCTGGAGGAACTCGCGCTGGCGGACCGGCTCGGCTTTCGCACCGCCTGGCTGGTCGAGCACCACTTCATGCGCGAGTACTCGCACAGCTCGGCCCCCGACCTGTTCCTGGCCGCCGCCGCGCAGCGCACCGAGCGCCTGCGCCTGGGGCACGCGATCATACCACTGCCCTACCACCACCCCGTGCAGGTGGCCGAACGCCTGGCGACCCTGGACCTGCTGAGCGGCGGGCGCGTCGAGTTCGGCTTCGGGCGCGGCTTCTCGCCGCGCGAATACGCCAGCTTCGGGGTCGATATGGGGGAGAGCCGCAGCCGCGTGCGCGAGTCCCTCGAGATCATCCTCGCCGCCTTCTCCGGAGAGCCGGTACATCACCGCGGCGCGCACTTTACCCTGGAGGGCATCGAGGTCGTGCCGCGCCCGCTGCAGCGACCGCACCCGCCGCTGTGGACCGCCGCCGTGAGCCCCGAGAGCTTTGAGCTCGCCGCCGAGCTCGGCATTGGTGCCCTGGTCGGGCCGTTCAAGCCCTGGTTCATGGTGCGCGAGGACATCAAGCGGTATCGGCATGCCTGGCAGACGGTGCACGGCGAGGCCCCCCCGCAGGCCGGCCAGAACCCGCGCGTGGGCATGACCGTGGGCATTTTCTGTCTGCCCGACGGGCGCCGCGCGCGCGAACTGGCGCGCGCGGGCCTGGTCTGGTTCTACCAGCAGCTGCTCGCCCAGACGCGCCCGGTGCTCGAGCGCCTCTACAGCGGCTACGAGTACTACCGCCGCTTCGGCCGCCTCGGCGGCCTGCTCGACAAGGCGGCCAGCCTCGGGGTGCTGGAAACCGCAGGCATGGCCATCGTGGGCGACCCGGCGCATTGCGTGCGCAAGCTGCGTGCCTTGCAGGCCGCCGGTGTGGACCATGTGCTGTGTGCGGTGGGCGCCGGCGTGCTGCCCACGGCACTGACCCGCGAATCCCTGCAGGTGCTCGCCGAAGAAGTCCTCCCCGCCCTGGCGCACGAGGCCGCCTGAGGCATGCGCGTGCTGGTGACCGGGTCGGCCTCGCACCTTGCCGCGGTGCTGCTGCCGCGCCTGTGCGCGGCACCGCAGGTGGAGCGGGTGCACGGCGTGGACCTGCGTCCCAGCGGCTTCGCGCATGCGCGCTACAGCGAGACCCGTCTGGACGTGCGCGACCGCGCCCTGGGCGGGCTGCTGGGCGAGGTCGATGCAATCGTGCACCTGGCCTTCGTGGTCATCCCCGCGGGGCTCGGCCGCCGCCGTTTCGACCGGACGTGGATCCGCGACGTGAATCTCGGCGGCACCCGCAACGTGGCCACCCTCGCCCGCCGCGCCGGGGTGCAGCGCCTCGTGCACCTCTCCAGCGCCGTCGTCTACGGCGCCTGGCCGGACAACCCGCCACGTCTGAGCGAGGCCGCGCCGCGTCGCGCCATGCCCGGCTTCGCCTACTCGGAGGACAAGGTGGCCGTGGAGGACTGGCTCGACGCCTTCGAGGCGCAGGCCCCCCGGCCGCTGGTGATCCGTCTGCGCCCGCACGTCATCCTCGGGCCGCGGGCCCAGCCGCTGTTGCGCGCCCTGCTGCGGATGCCGGTGCGCCCGCGCCTGCCCGATCCCCAGCCGCTCAGCCAGTGCGTCCACGAGGCGGATGTCGCCGACGCGGTGTTGGCGGCGCTGCTGCATGCGCCCGGCGGCGCCTACAACCTGGCGGCGGAGCCCGCGCTGAGCTTCCGCGACATGCTCGCCGTGCTGCACCGGCACAGCCTGGGCCTGCCGCACGGACTGCTGCAGGCGGTGCACCGCACCGCCTGGCGCTTCACCGGGGCGGGCGGTGAGCCCGCCTGGCTGGAGGCCATGCGCTACCCGCTCGCGGTGGACAGCAGCCGGGCACGCCGCGAGCTGCAGTGGCGCCCGCGCGACACGCGCGCCTGCCTGCAGGGCCTGCGCGAGGCCGATCCGGCCGGCGCGGCGCGGGAGCGTACCGGTTGATCCCGGCCCCCGCGGATGGGATGATCCGGCGAATTTTTTGCCGTGTCGTCCGTCACACAACAACCAAAAGACAAGGTCCATGCGCCGCCGCACTGCCGCTCTTCTCCTGCTCGGGCTCGTGCTGACCGCCGCGGTCGCCGGCTGCGCCAGCGTGGACACGCGCGACCCCCTGGAGCCGCTCAACCGCCAGGTTTACGCCTTCAATGACGACGTGGACCGCAAGATCCTGAGGCCCGTCGCCGAGGCCTACCAGAACCGGGTGCCCTCGCCGGTGCGCACCGGCGTGTCGAACTTCTTCAGCAATCTGGGCGACGTCGTGGTCTTCCTCAACGACCTGCTGCAGCTCAAGCTCGAACAGGGCGCCTCCGACGGCCTGCGCCTGGCAGTCAATACGGTGTTCGGCCTGGGCGGCCTGATCGACGTGGGCACGCCCATTGGGCTGCCCAAGCACCAGGAAGACTTCGGACAGACGCTCGGCGCCTGGGGCGTGGGCCAGGGCCCGTATCTCGTCCTGCCCTTCCTGGGGCCGAGCACCATCCGCGACACCGTCGGCTGGGCCGGCGACTGGCAGGTGAGCCCCAACGCCCGGGTGGATGAGCGCCAGACCCGCTACGAACTGCTCGGGCTGCAGGTGGTCGACACGCGCGCCGGCCTGCTGCAAGCCTCGCGGGTGTTCGAGCAGGCCGCGCTGGACCCCTACGCCTTCATGCGCGACGCTTATTTCCAGCGGCGCCGCAGCCTCGTCTACGACGGCAACCCGCCACGCGAGAGATTCGAGGACTTCGACGACAATTTCCAGCTCGACGCCCCCGGCAGCGCACCACCCCAGTAGCCGCGGCGGCGCCGGCGGAGGGCCCCTGCTCGCGTCCGCCCTCGCGCTGCCCCACGCTTTGGCCCGCGCGGCCGGCCCGGCGCCCCCCCCCTGGTGCACGACGCCGCCGCCACTGCCCGCCTGCTGGGCGGCTCGCCGCGGGTGATCGGGCGCAGCGCGTCAGGTTCGGCACCTGCGCCCCCGAGGCGCGGCTGTCCGCCACCGCCCCCACGCTTGGGCGCGTCGTCCTCCACCGGCAGGCGGAGATTGCCATCGGCAATATGATCGGGTCCAATATGTTCGACCTCCCGGCGGTGCTCGGCGTGCCGTGCTCAGCCGCTCCCGTTACAGCGGGCGCCGGCGTCCTGGAGCGGGACGGCCCCGTCAGTTCGAAGTCAATGTTGCCCCGTTCGGCGACGTTTACGGGCCATCTCGCGCTGCGCTTCGCCGGCGTGGGGCTCGAAGGACGCAAGGGCATGGAACGCGCGCGTTTCAAGGTACAGAACACCGGCTGCGCGGGTTGCGCCGATGCCATTCGCGATGGCTTGGGTGCCATGCCCGGCGTGCGGCACGTCCATGTGGACGAGGAGCACGGCCTGGTGGAGGTCGAGGGCAACGCCCTGAACCGGCCCGCCATGGCCGTGAAACTTTGGGAGATCGGTTATCCGGAAGTCTGACACGCAGCCCGCTCGGCGCCCCGGCGACGATACGTCGGCGCTGCCGCACGAGGAGCAGGAGCGGCTCAAGGAACTCGCGCTGGCCGTCATCGCCACGGAGCGCGACGCCCTCGATGCGCTCAGCGCGCGTATCGATGCCGGCTTCGTCGCCGCCTGCGAACACATGCTGCGCTGCCGCGGCCGTATCGTGGTGCTCGGCATGGGCAAGTCCGGGCACATCGGCGGGAAGATCGCCGCCACCCTGGCCAGCACCGGCTCGCCCGCCTTCTTCGTCCATCCCGGCGAGGCCAGCCACGGCGACCTGGGCATGATCACGGCCAAGGACGTGGTGCTGGCACTTTCCAACTCCGGCGAGACGGACGAGCTGCTGACCATCGTGCCGCTGATCAAGCGCCTGGGGGTGCCGCTCATCGCGATGACCGGCAATGCGCGCTCGCGGCTCGCCGCCCAGGCCAGCGTCCATCTCGACGTCAGCGTCCCCCGCGAGGCCTGCCCCCTGGGGCTGGCGCCCACCTCGAGCACCACGGCCACGCTGGTCATGGGCGATGCCCTGGCGATCGCCCTGCTCGAGGCGCGCGGCTTCACCGCCGACGACTTCGCCCGCACCCACCCCGGCGGGCGGCTGGGCCGGCGGCTGCTCATCCACGTGCAGGACATCATGCACACCGGCGAGGCGGTGCCGCGGGTGAGTGCCGAGGCCGGGCTCAGCGAGGCCCTGGTGGAGATGTCCCGCAAGGGCCTGGGCATGACCACGGTGGTGGACCCCGACAACCGGGTGGTGGGCATCTTCACCGACGGGGACCTGCGGCGCCTGCTCGACCACGGCCCCGTCGACGTGCAGCGGCTGGGCATCGCCGAGGTGATGGTCCGCGGCTGCCTGAGCACCGAGCCGGAGCGGTTGGCGGCCGAGGCCCTGCAGCTGATGGACAGCCGCCGCATCAACGCCCTGCCGGTGGTGGACGCCGCAGGCCGGCTGACCGGCGCCCTCAACATGCACGACCTGCTGCGCGCCGGCGTGGTCTAGGCCAATCCTCCGGGGAGGACCCACTCATGCAGGACATCTTCGAGAGAGCCGCCCAGGTCCGGCTCGTGGTGTTCGACGTCGACGGCGTGCTCACCGACGGCGGGCTGTTCTTCGGCGACGACGGCCAGGAATACAAGGCCTTCTACTCGCGGGATGGCCACGGCATGAAGATGCTGCGCGAAACCGGCGTGGAGATCGGCATCATCACCGGGCGCAGTTCCGCAGTGGTGGCACATCGGATGAACAATCTGGGCATCGAGCACGTGTTCCAGGGCCGGGTCGAGAAGCTGCCGGCCTGGGAGGAACTGCTCGGCACGCTGAGGCTGGCGCCCGGCCAGGTCGCCTACGTGGGCGACGACGTCGTCGACCTGCCGGTCATGCGCCGGGCCGGGCTGGCCGTCGCGGTGCAGGACGCCCATGCGCTGGTGAAGCAGCACGCGCACTGGCAGACACCGAGCCCCGGCGGCCGTGGTGCGGCCCGCGACGTCTGCGAGTTGATCATGGAGGCACAGGGCTCGCTCGCGGGCATGCTCGCCCGCTACCTGGGGCCGGCGTGAGCGGCGGCCCGACACCCGCCGGCCGGCCCTGAACCGATGGCGGCGCGACGCACCCGCGGCTTGGGCCTGTTGTTCCTGGCGCTGATCCTGGCCGTGGTCAGCAACCGCATCGCCGACTGGATCTCGCTGCCACCGACGCCGGCGGAGAAAAAGCCGGCCCGCGCGCCGGACTACTGGGTGGAGGACTTCGCGGCCCGCGTCCTGGATGCCTCCGGCGCCGTGCACTACCGGGTCCGCGCCCGCGAACTGGTGCATTATCCCTCCGAGCATCTGGCCCACCTGACGCGTCCGCACCTGCTGTATCTGCGCGAGCCGCTGGTGCCCTGGCGGGCCGACGCCGAGCGCGGGCTGCTTTACGAAGACCAGAACCGGATCGACCTGCAGGGCCGGGTGGTCATGGACCGGGCCGCCACCGAGGACAGCGCAGCGCTGCACGTGGTGACCCGTGACATGACCCTGTTTACCGACCGCGACTACGGCGAGACTGCCGCGCCCGTGAAAATCACCCGCGGCCGCGATACCATCGACGCCATCGGGATGCAGGCCTTCCTGGGCGAGGGCCGCCTGGAATTGCTGGAGGACGTGGTTGGCCACTATCATCCGCAGCCGTGAGCTGCTCGCCCTGCTGCTGTGTCTCGCCCCGGCGCTCGCCACCGCGCTGAGCAGCGATCGCCAGCAGCCGATCCACATCAAGGCGGATCGCGTGACGCTCGACGAGCGCAAGGGCGTGAGCCACTACCAGGGGAACGTGCGCCTCACCCAGGGCACGCTGACCATCCTGGCCGACACCATGACCGTCTATCAGGTCAATCGGCAGCTCGATCACGTCGTGATCCAAGGCAATCCCGCCCACTACACGCAGCGGCCGGACAATGCCACCGCGCCGATCAAGGCGCGTGCGCAGCAGATGGTCTACCGCAGCGGGCAGGCCACGCTCACCCTCGATGGCCAGGCCCATGTCGAGCAGGAAGGCAGCACCTTCTCCGGCCAGCACATCGTCTACGAGATCGACAAGGACCAGATCCAGGCGCGCGGCGGCAAGCAGGAAAAAGAACGGGTCCACGTGATTATCCAACCGCAGCAACAGCCCGCCAAATGAGCGTCCTGGCCGCCGAGCATCTGGCCAAGCGCTACAAGTCCCGGCAGGTCGTGCGCGACGTCAATGTCGAGGTGCACAGCGGCGAGATCGTCGGGCTGCTCGGGCCCAACGGCGCGGGAAAGACCACCTCCTTCTATATGGTCGTGGGGCTGATCCCCGCCGATGCGGGCGGCATCCATCTGGACGGTCGCGACATCACCGCCCTGCCGATGCACCTGCGCGCCCGCATGGGCATCGGCTATCTGCCACAGGAGCCCTCGGTGTTCCGCAAGCTCTCGGTGGCCGACAACATCATGGCCATCCTGCAGACCCGCAAGGGGCTTGCCGCGGCGGACCGCGAGCACGCCCTGGAGACCTTGCTGGAGGAGCTGCACATCGCGCACATTCGCGATGGCCTGGGGATGAGCCTGTCTGGCGGGGAGCGGCGGCGCGTGGAGATCGCCCGGGCGCTCGCCGCGGAGCCGGACTTCATCCTGCTCGATGAACCCTTCGCCGGGGTGGACCCGCTGTCGGTGCTCGACATCCAGGGCATCATGCGCCACCTTCGGGATCGGGGCATCGGAGTGCTGGTGACCGACCACAACGTGCGCGAGACACTCGGCATCTGCGAACGGGCCTACATCATGAACGAGGGCCGCGTCATCGCCCAAGGCGACCCCGACAGCCTGCTCGCGGACCCGCAGGTGCGCAAGGTCTATCTGGGTGAACACTTCCGCCTTTGAGCGCCCAAGTAACCCTGCATCGGGGCCGTATATTCGGTAGAATCAGCGCGCGCCGCACATCCGCGGCCCTGTGAGCTTATGAAACAGGCATTACACCTCCGGCTCGGACAGCACCTGACCATGACGCCGCAGCTGCAGCAGGCCATCCGGCTGCTGCAGCTCTCGTCGCTGGAGCTCAAGACCGAAATCCAGGAAGCCCTCGAATCGAATCTGATGCTCGAGGGCTCCGAAGACGGTGAGCCCGAGGAGGGCGAGGACGCCGCGCCCGAGGAAGCGACGCCGAGCGCCGAGTCGCGCGACGCCGACCTCGACCTCCAGACGCAGGAAATGCCCGACAATCTGCCCGTGGACAGCGCCTGGGAAGACGTCTACGAACCGGCCCAGTACAGCTCCGGCTCCGCCTCGGAGCCCGCGCAGCGCGACTACGAATCCCGCGACAGCAGCAGTGAGAGCCTCCAGGAGCATCTGCGCTGGCAGGCCAACCTCACCGCCTTCAGCGACGTCGACCGAGAGATCGCCCTGGCCATCATCGACTCCATCAACGATGACGGCTACTTCAGCGCCTCGGTAGAGGAAATCCACGAGGGCCTCCCGGCGGAGTTCGCGGTCGAGCTCGACGAGGTCGAAGCCGTGCTGCACCGCATCCAGCGCTTCGATCCCCCCGGGGTGGGCGCACGCGACCTGCGCGAGAGCCTGATCCTGCAGCTCGACCAGCTGGTCGAGCCCGGCCGCTGGCACGAGAGCGCCGTGCGGCTGATCCGGGACCAGTTCGAGCTGCTTGCGCGGCGCGACTACGCCCAGCTGCGGCGACGCCTGAAGCTCAGCGAGGAGGAGCTGGTGGAGGTCGTGCGCCTCATCCAGTCGCTCAATCCCCGGCCCGGCGGGCAGATCGCCGAGACCAGCACCGAATACATCATCCCCGACGTCATCGTGCGCAAGTACAAGGGGAGCTGGAAGGTCGAGCTCAACGCCGAGGCGGCGCCGCGCCTGCGTATCAATGCCCACTACGCCAGCCTCATGCGTCAGGTCAGCGACCGCGCCGACAACACCTACATGAAGAACCAGCTGCAGGAGGCCCGCTGGTTCATCAAGAGCCTGCAAAGCCGCAACGAGACCCTGCTCGCCGTGGCGAGTGCCATCGTGCGCCGGCAGCGCGACTTCTTCGACTACGGCGAGGAGGCCATGAAGGCCCTGGTGCTGCACGACATCGCCGAGGAACTCGGCATGCACGAGTCGACCATCTCGCGCGTGACCACCAAGAAGTACATGCACACTCCGCGGGGCGTCTTCGAGCTGAAGTACTTCTTCTCCAGCCATGTCGCCACCGAGAGCGGCGGCGAGTGCTCGGCCACCGCCATCCGGGCCTTCATCAAGAAGCTGGTCGCGGCCGAAAACCCCGGCAAGCCGCTCAGCGACAGCAAGATCGCCGGTCTGCTCGCCGATCAGGGCATCAAGGTGGCCCGACGCACCATCGCCAAATACCGCGAGTCGCTGGCCATTCCGCCCTCGAACGAACGCAAGCGGCTGACTTAGAAACTAGACTCATTACACGGATCAGGAGCCAGGCAATGCAAGTGACCCTCACCGGCCAGCACGTGGATATCACCCCGGCGCTGCGCGACTACGTGGACAGCAAGCTGGGGCGTCTGGAGCGCCACTTCGACAACATGACCTCCGTCCAGGTGGTGCTCAGCGTGGAGAAGATCCGCAACAAGGCCGAGGCGACGGTCAATGTCGCCGGCGCCACGCTGTTCGCCGACGCCGAGGAGGAGGACATGTACGCGGCCATCGATGCGCTGGCCGACAAACTCGACCGCCAGGTGACCCGCCACAAGGAGAAGCTCACCGATCACCACCGCGGCGAAGGCTCGATCAAGGACCCGGCCGCCGAATGAACCGCTAACGACGGGGCTGCTGAACATGGCCGTACCACTCTCCAGCTTTCTGTCTCCCGAGCGCGTCGCCTGCGGCCTCAGCGTGAGCAGCAAGAAGCGCGCCCTCGAGCAGCTCAGCGAGCTGATCGCCCGCGACCGGCCGAGCCTCACGCCCACCGAGGTGTTTGACACCCTGGTGGCGCGGGAGCGGCTCGGCGGCACCGGCCTGGGGCACGGCGTGGCGATCCCCCACGGCCGCCTGCGCGACAACCCCTCGACCCTGGGGGCCGTGCTCCTGCTGCGCGAGGGGATCGATTTCGACGCCGTGGACCGCCAGCCGGTCGACCTGATGTTCGCCCTGCTCATCCCCGAGGAGTCCACCGAAGAGCACCTGGAGATCCTCTCACTGCTCGCCGGCATGTTCTCCGATACCGGCTTTGTCGAGCGCCTGCGCCGCAGCGAGTCACCCCAGGCGCTCTACGACGCCCTCCTCGAGTGGCAGGCGAAGCACTGACCGATGGCCGCGGAGGTCACCGCCCAAGCCCTGTTCGACGCGCACAGAGACAAGCTCGAGCTCGACTGGGTGGCCGGCTGCGGCGAGGCAACCGCGGCGGTGACCGCCGCCGACAGCAGCCATGAACTGTCCATGGTGGGGCCCCTCAACATCATCCGCCCCAACCAGGTTCAGGTGATCGGCCGCACCGAGTACGAGTACCTCCAGAGCCTGGGCAAGAACTCGCGGCAGGACGTGCTGAACACGCTGTTCGGCGGGGCCGCCCGGCTGCTGATCCTGGCCGACGGCCTCACGGCCAATGCCGAGCTGATGCGCCGGGCGGAAGCGGCCCGTGTCCCCCTGCTCCGCTCGCCACTGCAAAGCGCGCGCGTCATCAGCCACCTGCAGTTCTTCCTTGCCAACGCACTCGCCGAGCGGGTGGTCGCGCACGGCGTCATGCTCGACGTGATGGGCATTGGCGTGCTGCTCACCGGCCCCTCGGGCATCGGCAAGAGCGAGCTCGCGCTGGAGCTGATCACGCGCGGCCACCGGCTGGTCGCCGACGATGCACCGGAGTTCGTGCGCCTGACACCCGACACGATACACGGCAGCAGCCCCGACCCGCTGCACGGCTTTCTCGAGGTGCGCGGCTTGGGTATCCTCAACATCCGCGCCATGTTCGGCGACACCGCAATCCGGGAACGCAAGCGCCTGCAGCTCGTCATCCAGCTGCGCATCCTCGATGCGAACGACCTGGTCGGCATCGACCGGCTGGCCGGCAGCCGCCATCTGCGCGAGGTACTGGACGTAGGCATCCCGGAATTGCTGCTGCCGGTGGCGCCCGGGCGCAACCTCGCCGTGATCGTCGAGGCGGCGGTACGCAACCATGTGCTGCTGCTCGGGGGCTACAACGCGGCGGAGGATTTCGTTGAACGACAGCGCCGTTACATGGAAGATGGGCAGGCATGAAGCTCACCATCGTCAGCGGGCTCTCCGGCTCGGGCAAGAGCGTCGCCCTGCACGTGCTCGAGGATTTGGGCTATCACTCCATCGACAACCTGCCCATCGGCCTGTTGCCTGCCTTCGCCGGACAGATCATCGACACGCCGGACAGCGGCTTCGATCGCTTCGCCGTGGGCATCGACGCACGCAACCTGAACAAGGACCTGGAGCGCTTTGCGCAGATCCTCGAGACCCTGCGCGCACGCGGGCTGGCGTGCGAGTTGTTCTTCCTCGAGGCCAATGACGCGACGCTGCTCAAGCGCTTCAGCGAGACGCGGCGCAAGCACCCGCTGACCACCGAAACGCTCTCGCTCGAGGAGGCCATCGAGGCCGAACGCCGCCTGCTCGAGCCGCTGATCCACAGCGCGGACCTGGTCCTGGACACCAGCGCCACCAACGTGCACCAGCTGCGCGACCTGATCCGCGAACGAGTCAGCGCCTCGGCGCGCGGCGCGCTGTCGCTGCTGTTCGAGTCGTTCGGCTACAAGCATGGGCTGCCGGTGGATGCGGACTTCGTCTTCGACGTACGCTGCATTCCCAACCCGCACTGGGAGCCCGAGCTGCGCGCCTTGACCGGCCTCAGCCCGGCCGTCGTGCGTTACCTCGAGAGTCAGGGCGAAGTCGACGCCATGTATCAGGACCTGTGTCGCTTTCTCGATCGGTGGGTGCCGCGCTTTGAAGCGGACAACCGCACCTACATGACGGTCGCCGTCGGCTGCACCGGCGGGCAACATCGCTCGGTGTACATGGTGGAGCGCCTGGCACGGCACTTCGGCAGGCAACGCGAGCACGTACTGGTGCGCCACCGGGAACTCTCATGAGCGTCGGGCTGCTCATCGTCACGCACGGCGGCATCGGCGCGGCGCTGCTGGAGACCGCCACCACGATGCTGCAGAGCTGCCCGCTGCGCACCGAGGTGCTGGGCATCGCCCAGGACAGCGAGCCCAGCGAGGTCGTGTGCCGCGCCCGACGCACCGCCGCCGCCCTGGACGAGGGTCAGGGGGTGCTGGTGCTCACCGACATGTATGGTTCCACGCCCAGCAACATCGCCGGCGCACTCGCCGGCGAACAGGTACGGGTCATCGCCGGGGTGAATCTCCCGATGCTGGTACGCGTGCTCAACTACCCCGCGCTGGCGCTGGCGGAGATGGCGGAGAAGGCCCTCAGTGGCGGACACGACGGCGTTTTCGCCGTGAACGTGCAGGAAGGCATATCATGACCGAGCGCGAGGTCACCATCGTCAACAAGCTGGGCCTGCATGCCCGCGCCGCCGCCAAGTTCGTCTCCCTGGCCACGCGCTTCGCCTCGGAGATCCATGTGCAGCGCGGCGAGCGCCAGGTGAACGGCAAGAGCATCATGGGGGTGATGATGCTGGCGGCAAGCCGGGGGACGAGCATTCTGATCCGCGCCTCGGGCGAGGACGAAGGGCAGGCGATCGAGCAGCTCGCCGCCTTGGTGGCCGATCGCTTCGGCGAAGGCGAATAGCCGCCGCCGCGCGGCGGATCGGGAGGGGAGCACATGGTGCTGGCGCTGCAGGGGACTGGCGTCTCCACCGGGATCGCCATCGGAAAGGCGAACATCCTGCAGCGGGACGCGCCCGAGATCCCGCAGTACGTGCTCACCCGCGAGATGATCCCGCAGGAGATCGCCCGCTATCGTTTCGCCCTGAACACCGCCCGCGAGCACCTGGACGAGATCCGCCAGCGCATTCCGCACAATGCGCCACCGGAGATCGCCGCCTTCATCGACACCCACCTGCTGATGCTCGAGGACGCCGCCCTCGCACGGGTGCCGGTCGAGCTCATCCGCAGCCATCAATGCAACGCGGAGTGGGCGCTGAAGCTGCAGCGCGACACGCTCGTCAACGTGTTCGAAGAGATGGATGACGCCTACCTGCGCACCCGCCGGGACGACGTCGATCACGTCGTGAGCTATATCCAGAATGTGCTGCTCAACAGTCCTGTTCCGCACGAAGGCAGCCACGACGCGCGCTTTCAGGGGCGCATCGTGGTGGCCGAGGACCTCAGCCCCGCCGACACCGTGCTGATGCAGCAGCAGGGCATCGCCGCCTTCGTGACCGAATCGGGCGGGCCCACATCCCACACCGCCATTCTCTCGCGCAGCCTCGGGATCCCCGCCGTGGTCGGCATGCGCCACGCCCAGCGTTACCTGCACGAAGGGGAGACGCTCATCGTGGACGGGCGCAGCGGCACCCTGCTGGCCTCCGCCGATGAACCGCTCCTCGCCTTCTATCGCGAACGCCAGACGCAGGAACAGGCACACCGCCGCGGCCTGAACCGACTGCGCGACCTTCCCGCCACCACCCGCGACGGCAAGACGATATCGCTGCAGGCGAATATCGAGCTGCGCGAAGACGTCGCGGCCGTGGCCAAGGTCGGCGCCAACGGGGTGGGCCTCTACCGCACCGAGTTCCTGTTCATGAACCGCAGTGAGCCGCCCGGCGAGGCCGAGCAGTTCGAGACCTACCGGCAGGTGGTGCGGGAACTGGACGGGGCCCCGATCACCATCCGCACCCTGGACCTGGGCGCCGACAAGCAGGTGGACGGGGGCGACGGGGCCGCCAACCCGGCGCTGGGCCTGCGCGCCATCCGGCTCTGCCTGCGAGAACCGGCGCTGTTCATTCCGCAGCTGCGGGCCATCCTGCGGGCCTCCGCCGAAGGGCCCGTGCGAATGATGCTGCCCATGCTCACCAGCGTCCAGGAGCTCAAGCAAGTGCTCGCCATGGTGCAGCGCACGCGCGAGGACCTTCGCCGCGAGGGCATCCGCTTCGATCCCGCCCTGCCCGTGGGCGGCATGATCGAGGTGCCCGCCGCAGCCCTGGGGGCCGACACCTTCGCGCGCCAGCTCGACTTCCTGTCCATCGGCACGAACGACCTGATCCAATACACCCTCGCCATCGACCGCGTCGACGACGAGGTCAACTACCTCTACGACCCGCTGCACCCGGCCGTACTGAAGTTGATTCAACTCACATTGCGCGGCGCCCGCAAGGCAGGCAAACCGGTGGCAATGTGCGGGGAAATGGCCGGTGACACCCGCTACACCCGCCTGCTCGTGGGCATGGGGCTGAGCGAGTTCAGCATGCACCCGAGCTTCCTGCCGGAGGTCAAGGACGTCATCAAGCACACCGACACGCGCAGCATCGAGGCCGACGTCCGGCGCCTGCTGCGCGCGAGCGAGCACGGGCGGATCCTCGAACTGCTCGAGGCCATCAACCGCCATCCCTGAACGCCCGCACGCGTTTTCTGTTTGTTCATCGCCCCTGATAAACTCCGGGCGTCTCCGCTGGAAGTCCGCCGATGGCCGTCACGACCGAACAAGAAGCGCCGAAGGACCGCCTGCAGGAATTCATCCACGTGCTGGACAGCGAAACGCTGACCGAGGTGCACGGCCACCTCAACGCGCTGCATCCGGCCGAGATCGCCCACGTCCTGGAGTCGCTCCCCGCCGAGGAGCGCGAGACGCTGTGGGGGCTGGTCGCCCTGGAGAAGCAGGGCGAGGTGCTGGCGCATGTCAACGACGAGGTGCGCCAGGCGCTGATCCGCAAGATGGACCTCGACCAGCTGGTCGCGGCCACCGATGGGATGGACACCGACGATCTGGCCGATATCCTCCCCCAGCTCCCGCCGGAGGTGATCCAGGAGGTGCTGCTCTCGCTCGAGCACCAGGAGCGCGAGCACCTGCAGTCGATCCTCTCCTATGCAGAGGACACCGCCGGCGGCATCATGGACCTGGACACCGTCCGGGTGCGCGCCGACATCAATCTGGACGTGGTGCTGCGCTACCTGCGCCGGCGCGGGGAGATCCCGGAGACCACCGACAACCTGTACGTCGTCAACCGCGACGGCAAATACCTGGGCCTGCTCTCGATCCGCGACCTGGTCACCCACGACCCGCAGCTCACCGTGGCCGAGGTCATGCACCGCGACGTGGAGGGCATCCCGGCGGAGACCTCCGCCACCGAGGTCGCCAACCTGTTCGAACGTCGTGACCTGGTCACGGCGCCGGTGGTGGATCAGGACGGCAAGCTCCTCGGCCGCATCACCATCGACGACGTGGTCGACGTCATCCGCGACGAGGCCGAACACTCCTTCATGAGCATGGCCGGCCTCACCGAAGAGGCCGACATGTTCGCCCCGGTGTTCAGCAGCGCACGGCGGCGCGCCGTGTGGCTGGGCATCAACCTGGTGACCGCCCTGCTCGCCTCCTGGGTGATCGGCCTGTTCGACGCCACCATCCAGCACCTGGTGGCGCTCGCGGTGCTCATGCCCATCGTTGCCAGCATGGGCGGCATCGCCGGGAGCCAGACCCTCACCCTGGTGATCCGCGCCATGGCGCTGGGCCAGATCAGCGGCGGCAACGCCCGTCGCCTGTTGAACAAGGAGATCGCCGTGGGTGTGATCAACGGGCTGATCTGGGCGCTGGTGCTGTCGGGCATCTCGGTGCTCTGGTTCAACAACCCGGCCCTGGGCGTTATCATTGCCGCGGCCATCCTCATCAACCTTGTCGTCGCGGCGCTGGCGGGCGCCACCGTCCCGCTGCTGCTGCGCCGTCTGGGGGCGGATCCGGCTCTGGCTGGCAGCGTGGTGCTCACCACCGTCACCGACGTGGTCGGCTTCTTCGCCTTCCTGGGCCTGGCCACCGTCTTTCTCACCTAGGCCTGCCCGCGGCGCAGCCGGCCGGCCAACGCACAAAGGACACGTATGAGCGAGCGCTTCGACATCACGGTCATCGGTTCGGGCCCGGGCGGCTATCGCGCGGCGATCCTGGCGGCGCTGCGGGGCAAGCGCGCGGCCATCGTCGAGAAGGCCGACTGGGGCGGCTGCTGCCTGAACCGCGGCTGCGTGCCGAAGAAGGACTGGCACCACAGCGCACAGTTGCTCGCCGCCCTGCCCGGCTTCGCCGCGCGCGGACTGCGCGGGCAACTCGAGCCGGACCTGCAGCGCGCCTGGGAGCACCAGGAAGAGGTGGTCGCCACGGTACAGGAGAGCTATCTCAACTACATGAAGCGCCTCGGCGTGGAGGCGGTGCAGGGGACCGCACGGCTGCGCGATGCCCATACCGTAGAGGTAAGCGCGGCAGCAGGCGCCGCCCGCACCCTGGAGACCGAACACGTGATTCTCGCCACCGGCTCCGCCCCGCACCTGCCCGATGGTGTCGCGAGCGTGCCCGGACGGGTACTCACCACCGACATGCTGTTCGACGCGCCGCCGCCGGCGGGCGAGCACGTGGCGGTCATCGGCAGCGGTATCATCGGCACCGAATTCGCCTTCATCCTGCGCATGCTCGGCAAGCGCGTCACATGGCTGACCCGTTCGGCGCCGCTCAGTCGCACCCGCTTCAGCCCGCAGGCCCGCCGCACCCTGATGCAGGCACTTGCCCGCCACGGCGTGGAACCGAGCACGGGGGTCTGCCTCGAGCGCCTGGAGAGCGGCGCCTCAGGCGTGGCGCTGCACCTGGACGACGGTCGCCGAGTGGAGGCCGACTGGGCGCTGCTGGGCACCGGCCGGCGCCCATACACCGAGGGACTCGGCCTGGAGACGGTCGGGATCGAGACCGACCCGCAGGGCTTCATCCGCCGCAACGCCCGACTGCAGACCAGCGTGCCCACCGTCTACGCCATCGGCGACGTCAGCTCGCCGGAGATGACGGCCAATCAGGCGCTCGCCGATGCCAGCCTGGTGGTGGACAACATCATCGGCGGCAAGGCAGCGGAACAGGACCCCAGCCGGGTGCCGCTGGCCGTCTACAGCGCGGTGGAGATGGCGCGTGTCGGCCTGGACGACGACGACGCCGAGGACCAGGGCTACGAACCGGCGGTCGGCTTCGCCGCCTTCGAGACGTCGCCGCGCGCGCTCGGGCAGGGGGATGCGCAGGGCTTCGTGCGCCTGCTCGGCGACATGGACAGCGGCCGGCTGCTGGGCGGGGAGATCGTGGGCAGCGAGGCCGCCGAGCTGATCCATCTGCTGAGCGTCGCACCGGACCCGGACAGCGCCCTGCGCATGCTCGCCCGCGCGCCCTACAACCATCCGGGCCGGGCGGAGGAGCTGCTCAACGCCAGCGAGACCATGGCCAGCAAGTGGGGCATGGCCGCGTTCCTGTTCGGGGAAGACTGAAGTCCGTGGAGACGGCGCCGCGCCGGGCGGCGCGGCTATTCCCCGGCGACGGTCATCGACTCGACCAGCAGCGAACCGCTGCGCAGATTGCCGCGCGTGTCCACATCATCGCCGCCCGCCACCAAGTGGGCAAACATGTCCCGCAGATTGCCGGCGATGGTGACCTCCTCCACGGGGTGGCGAATCGCGCCGTTCTCCACCCAGAAGCCGGCCGCGCCGCGCGAGTAGTCGCCGGTGACGATATTCACCCCCTGGCCCATGAGTTCGGTGACCAGCAGACCGCTGCCCATCTCCCGCAGCAGGGCCGGCACACTCAGGGTGCGCGGCTCGATGCACAGGTTGTGCACGCCGCCGGCATTGCCGGTGGTGGGCAGCCCGAGGCGCCGCCCGGCATAGCTGTCGAGCACATAGCCCTGCAACACCCCGGCCTCCACCAGCTCGCGTTCGCCGGTCGCCACCCCCTCGCCATCGAACGGCGCGCTGCCCAGGGCGCCGGGCAGGTGCGGGCGTTCACGCACGCGCACGTGCTCGGCGAACACCCGCTGCCCCAGCGCGTCGAGCAGGAAGGAGGCCTCCCGATACAGACTGCTGCCGCTGACGGCGGCGACGAAATGCCCGAGCAGGCCGGTCGCCACGTCGGGCGCAAAGAGCACCGGCACGCGCCGCGTGCTCAGACGGCGCCCGTCCAGCCGCGCCAGGGTCCGCTCGGCGGCGCGGCGGCCCACGGCCTCTGCGGCCTCGAGCCATTGCGGGTCGCGCGCCACCGTATACCAGTGATCGCGCTGCATGCCCTGCGCCCCGCGCGCGATCACGGCGCAGCTCAGGCCGTGGCGACTGCTCGGATAGCCGGCCAGGAAGCCGTCGCTGGTGCCATAGGTCCGGTAGCCGGCGTGGCTGCTCACGGTGGCGCCTTCCGAGTTACTGATGCGGGCGTCGGCCCCGCGTGCCGCGCCCTCGCACTCGAGCGCCAGGTCGATGGCGTGCTCGGGCGTCAACGCCCAGGGATGATACAACTCCAGATCCGGCGGCGGCATGGGGGCCAGGCGCGCGCGCTCGGCCAGTCCCGCATGGGGATCGGGCGCGGTGAATCCGGCGATGTCACAGGCTGCCTGCACGGTCGCGCGCACGGCCGCCTCGCTGAAATCGGTGGTGCTCGCCGAGCCCTTGCGCAGGCCATCGCCGCCGGGCCCGGCGGGGAAATACACCGTCACCCCGAGGCCCTTGTCCCGGTTGTGCTCGACGGTCTCCACCTCGCCCAGACGCACGGTCGCGGACAGCCCCGCCTCGGCGCTGGCGCTGGCCTCGGCGGCAGCGGCACCGCGGCGGCGCGCCTCATCGAGGGCGGTGGCGACGGCCGCGGACAGGGGCTCGGCATCAAAGGGGGCGGCGGCGGTCAAGGAATCTGTCGTCATGGGCTCGAAGCTGAGGAAAGCGGGTCCGGGACGCGGTATTCTACCGGGCCCCGAGGGCCAGCGACAGCGGAGAGGCCATGACGAGCGAGGACGACCAGCTCGAGCGCGCACCGAGCAAGTCACAGCGCAAGCGCGAGGCCCAGGCCTTGACCGATTTGGGCGCGCGGCTGGTGGCCTTGCCCCCTGCCGAGCTGGCGCGGCTGCCCCTG
Source organism: uncultured Gammaproteobacteria bacterium (assembly GCA_963779865.1). GTDB lineage: Bacteria > Pseudomonadota > Gammaproteobacteria > CAVZZX01 > CAVZZX01 > CAVZZX01. The sequence goes on from CAVZZX010000003.1 coordinate 1,260,189, forward strand.
TCCGACGCGCTTCGGCAGGCGGTCGAGGAGACCCGCGCCTTGGGCCGCGGCGGTGCGCGCAAGCGCCAGCTCAAGTATCTGGGAAAGCTGCTGCGCCACTCTGACGCCGCGCCGCTGGAGCAGGCCATCACCGGTCGGGACGAACAGGCGCGCCGCCAGACGGCGCTGCAGCATCGCGTCGAGGCTTGGCGCGATCGCTTGATCGAGGAAGGCGACGCGGCCGTGCAGGCGCTGGTCGAGGAGTTTCCGGAGGTGCAGGTGCAACGCCTACGCCAACTGGTGCGCAAGGCGCGCGACGAGCGCGAGCGGCAGCGTCCGCCCGCGGCGGCACGGGCCCTGTTCCGGGTGTTGCGGGATGTGCTCGGCTGAGGCGCCGCCGCGCGTGGCTAGCCGGCGTGCTTGTTGATGGCACCGGGATTGCCCCACTGCGCCAGATCGGCCACCTGCACGCCCACCCACCAGAAGGCACCGACGCTGTCACGGCTGTAGCCGCCGACCAGTTCCTGGCCGGGCGTCAGCCGGATGGACGGGATGAACGCCTGCGCCTGCTCGCGCGAGCGGAACACATGCCACTGTACGACGTTGCCGCGATTCTCGCGGTCGGGCAGCGAACGCTCGGCGGCCAGGAAACGGTACTCGGACATGCTCCCCCTCCGGTACGGCCTCTCTCCCCGCCCTTATAGCAGCTGCGCCGGCTCGCGTGAACCGCCGCGGCAGCCGCACGACTCAGGCGCCGGTGCCGCCCACGGTCAGGGCGTCGATGCGCAGCGTCGGCTGCCCTACCCCCACCGGCACCGCCTGTCCTTCCTTGCCGCAGGTCCCCACCCCCTTGTCCAGGGCCAGGTCATTGCCGACCATGTCGATGCGCCCCATCACGTCCGGGCCGTTGCCGATCAGGGTGGCCCCCTTCACCGGCCGCGTGACGCGCCCCCCCTCGATCAGGTAGGCCTCGCTGGCCGAGAAGACGAACCGCCCCGAGGTGATGTCGACCTGCCCGCCGCCGAAGTTCACCGCATAGAGCCCCCGGTCCACCGAGGCGATGATGTCCTCCGCGGCGTGGGCGCCGGCGAGCATGTAGGTGTTGGTCATGCGCGGCATGGGCAGGTGGGCGTAGGACTCGCGCCGGCCATTGCCGGTCGCCGCAGTATTCATCAGCCGGGCGTTGTGCTTGTCCTGCATATAGCCGCGCAGCACCCCGTTTTCGATGAGGACGTTGTACTGCGTGGGGGTGCCCTCGTCGTCCACGTTGAGCGAGCCGCGCCGGTCCGGCAGCGTGCCGTCGTCGACCACCGTGCAGAGTTCGGAGGCGACCCGCTCGCCGACCCGCCCGGAGAAGGCCGAGCTGCCCTTGCGGTTGAAGTCCCCCTCCAGCCCGTGGCCGACGGCCTCGTGCAGCAGCACGCCCGGCCAGCCGGGACCGAGCACCACCGGCATGGTGCCGGCCGGGGCGTCCACCGCCTCGAGGTTCACGAGCGCCTGGCGCACGGCCTCGCGGGCGAAGCCGAGCCCGCGCTCCTGCTCCAGGAAGTGGCGGTAGGACACGCGGCCGCCGCCGCCCGCCGTGCCCTGCTCGCGGCGGCCGCCCTGCTCGGCGATAACGCTCACATTGAGGCGCACCAGCGGCCGCACGTCGGCGGCGAGGGTGCCGTCGCTGGCCGCGACCAGCACGATCTCGTGGACACCGGCGAGGCTGACCACCACCTGTTTCACACGCGGGTCCTGGCGGCGGGCCTCGGCGTCCAGGGCCTGCAGCAGCGCCACCTTGTCCGTCGGCTCGAGCGTGTCCAGCGGGTCGCCCGGATGGTAGAGCGAACGCGCCGGCCCGGCGCGCCAGCCCTGCACCTGTCCGGCGCCGCCGGCGCGGGCGATGGCACGCGCGGCACCGGCCGCCTGGGTCAATGCCGGCAGGACGATCTCGTCCGAGTAGGCGAAGCCGCACTTCTCGCCGCTCAGCGCGCGGACGCCCACGCCCTGATCGATGTGATGGCCGGCCTCCTTGACCTGCCCGTCCTCGAGCACCCAGGACTCCTGGCGCGCGCTCTGGAAATACAGGTCGGCGTTGTCCACGCCGGGGCCCATGAGGCGGTCCAGGACCCCCTGGAGCTCGTTCTCGCCGAGGCCGGTGGGGACGAGCAGCGTGTCGCGGGCGATGTCTAGCAGCGGTCGGGTCATGGCAGCTCGCAAGGGATCCGTCGGTGGTCCAGGGCGGGAAAACTGCGCCGAATGCTGGCGATGCGCTCACGGTCGATCTCGCCGATCACAAAGCCCGAGCCCTGCGGGAGGCGGTCGCTCACCGCGCCCCAGGGGTCGACGATCATGCTGTGACCGTAGGTTTCCCGGCCGTTGACGTGATACCCGCCCTGGGCAGCGGCGACCACGTAACACAGGTTCTCGATGGCCCGGGCCCGCACCAGCACCTCCCAGTGCGCGCGCCCGGTAAGGGCGGTGAACGCCGCCGGCAGGGCAATGATCTCCACCTGTTCACGGAGCATGCGGCGGAAGATCTCCGGGAAGCGCAGATCGTAACAGACCGCCAGCCCCAAGCGGCCGAAGGGCGTCTCGGCGACGACCACATCGCGGCCGGCCTCGATGGTCTGCGACTCCTCGTAGTTCTCGCCGCTCTCGTCGAGGTGGACATCGAACAGATGGACCTTGTCATAGCGCGCCGCGCGCTGACCGCGGTCGTCGTAGAGCAGGCAGGCGGCCCGCACCTTCTGCGCCGCCGCGGCCTCCAGCGGCACCGTGCCGCCGACGATCCACACGCGATGCTTGTCCGCCTGCTCGGCGAGAAAGTCCTGGATCGGGCCGTGCCCGTCCGCCTCGCGGATGCCGACCTTGTCCCGTTCGGACATGCCCATGATGGCGAAGTTCTCCGGCAGCACCACCAACTCGGCGCCGGCATCGGCGGCACGGCTGATCAGCCGCCCCGCCTCGATCAGGTTGGCGCCGACGTTGGGGCCCGAGGCCATCTGCACGGCAGCGACGCGACTCATCAGTCACCTCCTCGTGTGACATCCAGGTGGGGGGAATCCGCGCCTCAAGGACGCGTGGGGGCAGGTGGCGCCGCGCGCACCACTTCCAGGCCGAGCGCGTCGGCCCGGCGGCTTCCGGGCACCAGCTCGATGCGCGTGGAGGCGAGCCCGAGCGCGACCAGCCAACCCTGCAGTTCGTGCGCCCAGAGGGTGCCCTCGTCGCCGCCGGGGTAGCGCACCCGCAAGTGGGCCTGCGGGGCGGAGTCGAGCTCGCGCATCGCGGCACGCACCGGCGGCATGGACAGCAGGGCGGCGCCGCTCCTGGGCACGGCCCATTCCTTGGCGGTGAGCAGGTAGGGGGACTCGGCGGCGAACAGGACGGAGGCGACACCCGACAAGGCAACGAACAGCAGCACTCTCATACGCATAAAGATATCATCATTGCGGCGCCTTGGCATCGCGTCCGGGCGCGTCCGAGAGCCGTTCCACCTGCGGCCGATCCCAGGAGCCGGTGATCCGGTAGTGGATACGGGCCGCACTGTCGATCTGGGACTTGAACAGCTTCTGGAACAGCAGGATCGCGGCTCCCACCTGCGGGCCCCAGGCGAGACTGCCGGCCACCGGCAGCGACTCGCCGACCTGCGGCGTCACCGCCACCCGCTGGTCGTAGTCGCGCGCGGCGAGCCCGGTGCGGCCGCTGATCGCGATGTCGGCGGAGGGCCCTTTGATCTGCAGAGCGCGGGTGTAGGCGTTGCCGGCGGCCAGCGAGAAGCGGCCGTCAATGGTGTCGAAGGCGAAGCCCTTCCCGAACACGTCACTGAAATCCAGACGCAGTCGACGGGGGAGCGCCTGCAGACTGAGCAGCCCGACCACCCGCCCTGCCCCCGGTCCCACCTCCTCGATCTGCCCATCGCGCAGGTGCAGGTTGAGCTCGCCGGCCAGATCGGCGACGTCGAGATCCCACGGGGGCCGCGGCCACGACAAGCGCGCATCCAACTGCCCGCCGCCCCCCCGAATCACCGAGGCATAGCCAAGTTGCGTGAGCAGGCGCCCCACGTGATCGCTGGCGGCGGTGAGCTCCAGCCGCGTGTGCTGCAGATGGCCGCGCCGCTCCCAGCTGCCGCTCGCCTGCAGTCGCAGCGCCGGCGAACTCAGGGTCAGGAAGCGCACCTGCAGGCCGTCGCCGGTCGGCGCGGGCGCGGCCGAAATCTCCGCCGTGCCGAGCGGCATGCCGGCATAGCTCAGCGCCTTGATCCGGCCGTGCACGGGGGGCATGGCCGCCGGGTCGGGGGGTGCGGCCTGCCGCCCGGGGGCCGGCTCAGCCGGCATCAGGCCGAGGCGATCCAAGGCCAGCTCCACCGGCAACGCACCGCCGGCGCGCTGCACCGGCTGCGGCAACAGCGCCCGCCAGCGCCCCGGCGAGAACCGCTCCAGCGTGCCGCTGACCCGCAGCACCTCGCCCGCCGGCAGGCTCGCGGCCTGCCCGCCCCCGCGCAGCTCGCCGCGCCGCAGACGCCAGCCTCCGGCGCTGGTATCGTCCAGCTGCAGCGCCGCCGCGAGCCGCCCTTCGACCCGGGTGTTCACCGTGCAAAGGCGGGCGCGGCAGTGGGCGGCCGCCGTGAACGGCAAGGCGGGCGCGGCCGCCTTGCTAAGGGGCGCCGGCAGCTCCAGGGCCAGGCCCTGCAGGTCCGAGTGCAGTGACAGCTGCAGGTCCGCGCCGCTGCGCGGCGGCCAGGCGAACTGCGCTTCACCCGCCCAGCGCGCCGCACCGCGCAGGCGCTGCGCCGCCGGGCTGGAGAGGCGCGCCTTGAGGGCCGCATCGTCCACCCGGCCGGCGGCATGCACCGCAACCGTGCCGGCCCGGGTATCGATACCCACGCGGCCCTCGCCACCGAACAGCCGTCCGGCGAGACCCTCGGCCTGCAGCCCGGCATCGCTGAACGCCAACTGGCCCCTCAGGCCGCGGGCATCGATGCCGCTGCCCGCCAGCGCGAGGTCGACGCCGCGCAGGGCCAGAGTCCCCCGGTAGCGCGGGGGCGCGCGGGCCTGTCCCTGGTGCGGCAGGGGGATGTCGACCTCGGCATGCAAACCGGTGGTCCCGCTCGCCCGCAGCGCGGCCAGGCCGCCCTCGGCCGGGCCGCTGTCCAGGAATCCGAGCAGCGCCGAAGCATCGCTGTCCGCGTCCACCGCGAGCCGCACCTCGGCCTGTTTGAAGTCGGCGATGTGCACTGTGGCATGCAGCGGATTGCCGGCAACCATGCCCGCACTGAGCTCCGCCGCCATGCCCCGGTCGGTAAAGCGCAGCCGCCCGTCGGCATGCTGCAGAGGCGGCCACTCGTGCTGATAGCGCAGAGCGGTATCGCGCACGTCGAAGTCGACCAGAAAGCGTCCGGCCCCCTTGTCGAAGGGCAGGGGCTGCAGCGGCCCATGGTAGACCAGCCCCCCCTCCTCGACCCGGCCGCGCAGATGGGCTTGCTCCAGCCAGTGCACGAGCTGCGGTGACATGATGCCCACCGGCAGGTAGCGGACCGCCGCACCGAGATCCCCGTCCTCAAAGTGGAGCTGCAGATCGAGGAAGGGCGCGGCGGACGCGGGCGGCAGCACCAGCAGGGCGGCGCCGGCGGCGGCCACGTCGGCGGTGCGCACCCGCAGGTCGGACGCCCGCACGCGCCAGGCGCCGAGCGCGTCGCGCTGCCACTGGACCCGGCCCGCGAGCCGCTCGGCCGCCAGCGGCGCCCGGAACAGCCGCGGCAACTCCACGGTGAGCGGCTGCGGATCGACCCACAAGGTGCCGCCGCGCGCATCGGCCCACAGGCGGCCATCCAGCGCGGCCCACCCCGGGAGCTCGCGATAGGGGCGCACGGCGACCCCCGTGAAGCGGGCCCGCAGGCGGTAGCGCGCCGCGCCGGGGGCATCGGGAGCAAGGCGCAGCTCGGCGCCCCGCAGCTCGCCGCGCGGCTGCAGCCCCGCGAGGGCTGCGCGCAGCTGCGCGTCCCCACGTCCCGACGCCAGCAGCATGGCCGCCAGGTCGTCCACGCGGGCATAGCCGAGCCGCAACTGCCAGTCGGCCGCGTGCCGACTCAGGCTCCAGCGCGAACGCGGCCACCGGTGTCCGGGGGTTCTCAGGCCAAAGCGATCCACGTCCAGGCGCCAGCCGTGCGCCTCGCGGCGCCAATGCAGACGCCCGCCGACGCGCCTCGCCGTGAAGCCCGGCGCCGTGCCCGCCTTCAGTTGCAGCTCGCGGGCCTGGACCTCTCCGGAGAGACGGGCCAGGACGCCCGATTCCCATGCGCCCCACAGGTGAAAGTCGAACCGGCCGCTGCGCAGGGCGTGCTCGGCGCCCGGAAAGCGCGCCCGCCAGGCCGCGGCGCTGATGCCACGGCCTTCGAGATAGAAGCGACCGGCCCAGTCCCGAAGGTCGGTCCCCACGCCGGTCGCGTCGACGGCGACGCGCAAGGCCTCGCCCTCCGCGCCCGAGAGGCTCAGCGCCCCGTCCAGCTGGTGGCGGCCGCGGTGGTTGCGCAGGCTGAGGTTGACGGCCGAGAGGCGCAGCGGCGGCAAGCCGTGCCGGCCCTCCTGCGTCCACTCCAGCGTGCTGTCCTCGAGCGAGAGGTAGTCCCGCTCCAGAAACCATTGCGCCAGCCGGGCCCCGGCGCCCGGTGCTGCGGCCGGCATGTGCAGCCCACGGACCGACAGGCTGCCCTCAGCACTGCGCACCACCGACAAACGGGCGCCCTTCACCGTGAGCCCGGCCGGCACCAGCCGCCGCGCCCGGATGGAGGCCAGGCTGGCGAGCTCCAGGCGCAGCTCGGCAAAGCGTACCAGCGGCGCGTGCGACTGCCGCGCGAGCAGCTGCACGTCCTTGAGGATCAGGGTCGGGTGGAGCCCCACCAGACGCGCGTCCAGCCCGCCGATGCGCACCGGCTGCCCCAGCGACGCGCTGACCGAGGCTTCCACCCGAGCCCGGTAGGTGCCCACCTCGGGCACCACCAGGCGGGCGACCGTCAGCCCCACCGCCACGGTCACCACCAGCACGACAAAGGCGTACCAGAGGCTTGTGGAGACGAGCTTGACCAGACGCACCAGCATGTTCATGGGGAAGGCCTGCGCGGCGCCGCGGACGCGGGGGCAAGCGGCGCGTCCCGCGGATCACATGGGAACGACGTCGAACTGCTCCTGGGTGTACAGGCTCTCGACCTGAAAGCGGATCGGCTTGCCGACGAATTCCTCCAGTTCGGCAACGCTGTTGGACTCCTCGTCCAGCATGCGATCGACGACCTCCTGGGAGGCGAGCACCAGCAACTGCTGTGCATCGAATTGGCGCGCCTCGCGCAGAATCTCGCGGAAGACCTCGTAACACACCGTCTCGGCTGTCTTCAGCGAGCCGCGGCCGTTGCAGACCGCGCACGGCTCGCAGAGTACGTGTTCGAGGCTCTCGCGGGTGCGCTTGCGGGTCATCTGCACCAGCCCCAGCGAGGAGACTTCGCTGATGTGCGCCCGGGAGTGATCGCGCTCCAGGCTCTTCTCCAGCGCACGCAGCACCTGCCGGCGGTGCTCGGGGTCGAGCATGTCGATGAAGTCGATGATGATGATGCCGCCGAGATTGCGCAGCCGCAGTTGCCGGGCGATCGACTGCGCGGCCTCGAGGTTGGTCTTGAAGATGGTCTCTTCAAGGTTGCGATGGCCGACGAAGGCGCCGGTGTTGACGTCCACGGTGGTCATCGCCTCGGTCTGATCGATGATCAGGTAGCCGCCGGACTTGAGCTGTACCTTGCGCTCCAGCGCGCGCTGGATCTCGTCTTCCACCCCGTACAGGTCGAAAATCGGCCGCTCGCCCGGATAATGTTCCAGGCGCGGGAGCAGTTCGGGGATGAACTGTTGTGCGAACTGCTCCAGCTTCTGGTGGGTCTCACGCGAATCGATGCGGATCTTCTCGACCTCGGCGCCCACCAGGTCGCGCATGGTGCGCAGCACCAGCGGCAGGTCTTCGTGGACCAGGCTTCCCGAGGGGCCGCTGCCGGCGTGCTCCTTGATGGCCGCCCACAGGCGGGTGAGAAAGCGCATGTCCGCCAGCAGGGATTCGCGATCGGCGCCCTCGGCCACCGTACGCAGGATATAGCCGCCGGCCTCGAACTCGCCTTCCGCCTCGCGCACCAGCGCCTTGAGCCGCTGGCGTTCCTCCTCGTCCTCGATGCGCTGCGACACGCCGATGTGGCAGGCGTCCGGCATGTAGACCAGATAACGGCTGGGGATGGCGATGTGGGTGGTCAGCCGCGCGCCCTTGGTGCCGAGCGGGTCCTTGATCACCTGCACCACGATGTCCTGACCTTCGCGCAGCAGTTCGCGGATGTCCTCGCTGGCCTTGCCCTCGGTCCCGCGCTCCTCATTGGACGGGCACACGACGTCGGACACGTGCAGGAAGGCGGTCCGCTCCAGCCCGACCTCGACAAAGGCCGCCTGCATGCCGGGGAGCACCCGCACCACCCGCCCCTTGTAGACGTTGCCGACCAGCCCGCGGCGGCGCGCACGCTCGATGTGCACCTCCTGGAGCACGCCGTTCTCGAGGAACGCCACGCGCGTCTCGTGGGGCGTCACGTTGATGAGCAGCTCTTCACTCATGCCAGTCGACCGTCATGCCAGATCCTCACGCCTTCGGCCTGCAACAGTTCCGCGGTCTCGAACAGGGGCAGCCCCATCACCCCCGAATAACTCCCCTGCAGGTCGCTGATGAACACGGCGGCCTTGCCCTGGATGGCGTAGGCACCCGCCTTGTCGGCCGGCTCGCCGCTGTCCCAATAGGCCGCGCGCTCCGCCGCCGTGATCGGCCGGAAGCAGACCTGGCTGCGCGACAGCTGCACCGCGTCGCGGCGTCCGGCCAGGGCCACCGCGGTCAACACCTCGTGACGCCGCCCGGAGAGCAGGGCCAGCATGCGCAAGGCGTCTTCCCGGTCGGCCGGCTTGCCCAGCACGCGCCCGTCGACGACCACCGCGGTGTCGGCGCCGATGACCGGACACGACAGCGCCGTCTCGCCGATGCGCGCGCGCCCGGCGTGCGCCTTGTCCAGCGCCACGCGCTGCACGAAGGCCGCGGCCGACTCCTGCGTCGCGCGACGCTCGGGCACGTCCACCACGATGCGCTCGAAGGCCACGCCAATCTGCGCCAGCAGCTCGCGGCGACGAGGCGAGGCCGAGGCCAGATAGACCTGGGGAGGATGCGGGGTGTGCGCGCTCTGCATAATCAAGACAACAGCTTACCGCATTCGGCCGGGCAGTACGCGACGCGGCACACAATGGCACTCATCGGTGATAGGGGTGACCGGCCAGGAGCGACCAGGCCCGGTACAGCTGTTCGGCCACCAGCACGCGCACCAGCGGGTGCGGCAGGGTCAGCGGAGAGAGCGACCAGCGCAACTGCGCCTGGGCCCGACAGGCTGGCGCCAGGCCCTCCGGGCCGCCGACCAGCAACGCGAGATCGCGGCCCCCCTGCATCCACTGGCTCAGCCGCTCCGCCAGGGCCTGCGTGGACCAGCGCTGTCCGTCCACCTCGAGCGCGCACACCAAGGCGCCGCGGGGCACCGCGGCGAGCTGGCGCTCGCCCTCCCGCTTGAGGATGCGCTCGAGGTCGGCGCCCTTGCCGCGCCGTCCGGCGGGGATCTCCTGCAGGTGCAGGGCACACTCGGGCGGCAGGCGGCGGGCGTACTCCAGATAGCCGGTCTCGACCCAAGCCGGCATGCGGGTGCCCACCGCGAGCAAGTGAACGCGCACCGCCTCAGCCGGGCGCCGGCGAGTTTTCGCCCCAGAGCTTCTCGAGGTTGTAGAAGTCCCGGATCTCGGGACGCATCACGTGCACGACGACGTCCCCCAGGTCGACCAGCACCCAGTCGCTGCCGCCCTCCACCCCGACCGGCCGCACGCCGTTCTCCTTGGCCTGCCGCACCACGTTGTCCGCCAGCGCCTTGACCTGGCGATCGGAGGTGCCGCTGGCGATCACCATGATGTCGGTAATGCTCGACTTGCCACGCACGTCGAGGGTGCGAATGTCGCGCCCCTTGATGTCTTCCAGGGCGTCGATCACCAGTTCGCAAAGCTGCTCGGGGTCCATCAGGCTTCCTGTCGGTAGAGTCGTTGTTCCAAGATGTAGTCGTACACCCGTTCGGGCACCAGATAGCGTGCGCTGCGCCCGGCCGCCACCAGGGCGCGGATGTGCGTGGCCGAGATGTCGAGCTGCGTGACCTCCTGCAACAGCACGCGCCCCGCGGGCGCGGCGTGCAGCGCCGCGCCCGCCGTGGCCCGCCGCTCGTCGATCAGCGCCGCGAGCGCCGGGGACAGGCGCCCGGCGTCCAGCGCCCAGCCAGGCCGATGGCTGACAACCAGATGGGCCAGCTCCGTGATGCGCTGCCAGCGGTGCCAGCGATCGAAACCCAAAAAGGCATCGACGCCCATTATGAAGCACAGCGGCGTCGCGGCACCGATCTCTGTGCGCAGCGCCGCCAGTGTGTCGACGCTGTAGGAGGCTCCCTCGCGCTGGAGCTCGCGCTCGTCCAGGGCGAAACCGGGCTCCCCCGCGAGCGCCAGCCCCACCATGGCGCCGCGGGCGGCGGCACTCGCGTGGGCCGCGTTTCGATGGGGCGGGATCCGGTTGGGAACAAAGCGCAGCTGCGCGAGCGCCAGCGCCTCGGAAATCTCGAGCGCGGGACGCAGGTGGCCGAAATGGATGGGGTCGAAGGTGCCGCCGAGGACCCCGATCATGAGCCGCTCACGGGTGTGACGGCCCCGGCATGCCGCGGGCCGCACTCACGTTCGCACATGGCCGTCGCCGATGACGATGTACTTCTGCGAGGTCAGTCCCTCGAGCCCGACCGGCCCGCGGGCGTGGATCTTGTCGGTGCTGATGCCGATTTCCGCGCCCAGGCCGTATTCGAAGCCATCGGCAAAGCGGGTGGAGGCATTCACCATCACCGAGCTGGAGTCGACCTCGGCCAGAAAGCGTCGCGCACGGCCGAGGTCCTCGGTGACGATGGCGTCGGTGTGGCCTGAGCTGTGCGCCTGCAGATGGTCGAGGGCGGCGTCCAGCCCGTCGACGACACGCACCGCCAGGATGGGCGCCAGATACTCGGTGTCCCAGTCCTCCTCGCTCGCCGCGACGATGTCCGCGAGGAACGTGCGCGTGCGCTCGCAGCCGCGCAGCTCCACGCCCGCCTCCGCATACATGCGGCCCAGGGGCGCCAGCACGCGCTCGGCCACCTCGGCATCGACCAGGAGGGTCTCCATGGTGTTGCAGGTGCCGTAGCGCTGGGTCTTGGCATTGAGGGCGATCCGGGTGGCCTTGTCGAGATCGGCGGCGCCATCGATATACACGTGACATACGCCATGCAGGTGCTTGATGACCGGCACGCGCGCCTCGGCGCTGATCCGTTCGATCAGCCCCTTGCCGCCGCGCGGCACGATGACGTCGACATACTCGGGCATGGTGATCAGCGCCCCCACGGCCGCCCGGTCGGTGGTGTCCACCACCTGCACGGCATCGGCCGGCAGGCCCGCCGCGTCGAGCCCGGCGTGGATGCACTCGGCGATGGCCTGGTTGGAGTGCAGCGCCTCGGAGCCGCCGCGCAGAATGGCGGCGTTGCCCGCCTTGAGCGTCAGTCCGGCCGCGTCGGCGGTGACGTTCGGACGCGCCTCGTAGATGATGCCCACGACGCCCAACGGCACGCGCATGCGCCCAACCTGGATGCCCGAGGGCCGGAACTTGAGCTCGCTCACCTCGCCGACCGGATCGGGCAGGGCCGCGATCTGGCGCAGGCCCTGCACCATGGCCGTAATCCGCTCGGCATTGAGTTCGAGTCGATCGAGCAGCGCCGCATCGAGCCCCTGCGCCCGGCCCGCGGCGAGGTCCTTGCGGTTCGCTTCGAGCAGCACGTCGCGGCGTGCGTCGATGCGCTCGGCCATGGCCTCCAGGGCCCGGTTCTTGAGCCCGGTGTCCGCCCGCGCCAGCGCCCGCGCGGCCGCGCGGGCCCGCTGACCGAGTTCGCGCATGTAGGCGGGGATGTCCAGTTTCGAGTCCATGTCGGCTGCCTCACTGCCCACCGGCGCGCCCTGCGGGGCGCGGGGCGTGCACCAGTCCTACGCCGGCGAGTTCCAGCGCCAATTGTAACAATTCGTCCCACACCGTGCCCGCGGCCTGTCCCTTGATGATCAAATCGATACGGGCGGCATACTGCAGCAGGCGCAACAGACGTCCGGGACGATGCCGCGCAAGTGCCGCGCGCAGCAGCGGCTTGCGCCGTTCCCACACCCGCTGGGCCGCGAGCACGGCATCCACGCGCCCCCCCGCGGCCAGCTCGCGGGCCATCGGCTCGAGGCTGCGCAGCTCGCGGCTCAAGGCCCACAGCACCACCGTGGGCTCCACTCCCTCGCCGCTCAACCCGTACAACACGCGCGCGGTGCGCCCCGCGTCCCCGGCCAGGGCGGCATCCACCAGGGTGAACACGTCATAGCGTGCGCTGTTGCCGACCGCCGCGGCCACCGCCTGCTCGTCGAGCGCCCCGGCGGGATAGAGCAGGCGCAGCTTCTCGACCTCTTGGGCCGCGGCAAGCAGATTGCCTTCCACCCGCTCGGCGATCAGCGCCGCGGCGGCCTCACTGGCCTCCAGCCCACGGGCCCGCAGGCGCCGACGCACCCAGGCCGGCAGCTGTCCGGCGGCCACCGGCCAGACCGCGAGCACGGCGCCGGCCGCCTCCAGGGCCTTGAACCACTTGCTGCGCTGCTGGGCGGCATCGAGCTTGCCGCACGCGATCAGCAGGAGCGTCGCCTCGGGCGGCGCCTGCGCGTACTCCGCCAGGGCGCGGGCGCCGCCGTCCCCCGGCTTGCCGCCGGGCATGCGCAGCTCCAAGAGGCGCTGTTCGGCGAACAGCGACAGGCTGTCGCCAGCCGCGCGCAGCTCGCTCCAGTCAAAGCCGCGCTCGACGTGGAAGACCTGGCGCTCCGTGAAACCCTGCGCCCGGGCCGCCGCCCGGATGGCATCGGCGGCCTCGCCCGCCTGCAGGGGCTCGTCGCCGTGGATCAGGTAGATCGGGACAAGCGGCCGCTCGAGGTGAGAGGCGAGCTGCTCGATGCGGATCTTCATGGGGCGGCCCGCGCGCTCAGTGCGGCAGGCCGATGGCGATGCGCCGCAGCATCTGGGCCACGGCGGCATTCATCATTTCGTCACGCAACTGCGCCTCTTCATTGCCCTTGGCGAGCACCTGCGCAGGGTCGTAGCTGTAGGTGCGGTACAGGTCGACCGTTTCGGGGCCGAGCAGCACCTGGCCGCCCGGCCGACGCACGGAGAAAGTCAGGCTGTAGTGCAGCTCGTATTCGTCCACCGTGCCGTTGCGGGCCAGGGACACGACGCGCCGTTCGAGGCGATCGTGCAGCGCCAGCACGCCGCTCGCCTCGCTCTGCGAGCGCACCACGCTGCTGCCGAGTTGCTCCATGTTGCGGTACACGATGCTGCCCAACGCGCTCTCCAGCGGCGCCCCCTGCAGGTAGGGCGTGGCGAGCTCGGGGGGCAGTTGCGCGTCCATGGCGCCACGCAGGTGCCAGCCGCAGCCCGCCAGCGCACCGCTCAGCAGGAGACCGGCAAGCAGGAGGCGGACGCGCCTAGGCCGCGACCACATTGACCAGCTTCTCGGGGATGACGATGATCTTGCGAATCGTCTTGCCCTCGACGAAGCGCTGCACGTTGGCGTCGGCCAGCGCCACCTCCTCGACCTCGGCGCGCGGTGCGCCGGCGGCGACCTGGATGCGGCCGCGCAGCTTGCCGTTCACCTGCACCACCATGTCGATGGTGTCGCGCGCCAGCGCCCCCTCGTCCACCTGGGGCCAGCACGCGTCGACCACCGCTTCCCGGTGGCCCAGCGCCTGCCACAGCGCATGGCCGATGTGCGGCACGATGGGGGCGAGCGCGAGCACGGCGATCTCGAGGCCCTCCTGGAGCACGGCGCGCCCGCTCTCGCTGCCGTCCTCGCAACGCTGCAGGGCATTGACCAGCTCCATGACGCCGGCGATGGCCGTGTTGAAGGTATAGCGCCGGCCCAGGTCGTCGCTCACCTTGGCCAGGGCCTCGTGCACCTGGCGGCGCAGCGCACGCTGCCCCTCGTCCAGCGCCCCGATCTGCAGCGGCGCCGGCCGCGGCGCCTGGACGTGGGTGTGCACCAGTTTCCATAGCCGCCGCAGGAAGCGGAAGGCGCCATCCACCCCCGCATCGGACCACTCGAGCGACTGCTCGGGGGGCGCGGCGAACATCATGAACAGGCGCGCCGTATCCGCCCCGTACTGTTCGATGAGCGCCTGCGGGTCCACGGTGTTGCCCTTGGACTTGGACATCTTCGCCCCGTCCTTGAGCACCATGCCCTGCGTGAGCAGATTGCGGAACGGCTCGTCGGCGCGCACCAGCCCGGTGTCGCGCATCAGCTTGAAGAAGAAGCGCGCGTACAGCAGGTGCAGAATGGCGTGCTCGATGCCGCCGATGTACTGATCGACCGGCAGCCAGTAGTGCCCGCGGTTGTCGACCATGGCCGCGTCGCTGTCCGCGCTGCAGTAGCGCGTGTAGTACCAGGACGACTCCATGAAGGTGTCGAAGGTGTCGGTCTCGCGCACGGCCGCGCCGCCGCACTGCGGACACGTGGTGCGGTAGAACTCGGGCATGGCCTTCAGCGGCGAGGCCGTGCCCTCGAAGCGGACCTCCTCGGGCAGCACCACGGGCAGGTCCTCGTCGGGGACCGGCAGCGCGCCGCAGTCGGGGCAATTGATGACGGGAATCGGCGCCCCCCAGTAGCGCTGGCGCGAGATGCCCCAGTCGCGCAGGCGGTAGTTCACGCTGCGCCGCCCGTGCTCGCGCTCTTCCAGCCGCGTGGCGATGCGGGCGAAGGCCTCCTCCGAGGTCAGCCCGGTGAACTCGCCCGAGTCGACCAGCACGCCCTTTTCGGTGAAAGCCCCTGCCGCGAGACGGATCGCGGTGTCCTCGCGCGGCGCGATCACCTGGCGCAGCGGCAGGCCGTACTTGCGGGCGAACTCGAAATCGCGCTGGTCGTGGGCGGGCACGGACATGACCGCACCCTCGCCGTAGCCGGCCAGCACGAAGTTGGCGGCGAACACGGGCAGGCGGTCACCGGTGAGCGGGTGCAGCGCCTTGAAGCCGGTGTCCACGCCCTTCTTCTCCATGGTCTCGAGTTCGGCCTCGGCCGTCATCCGCCCGCGGGCCTCGTCGACAAAGGCGGCCACGTTGGGGTGCCGTGCGGCGGCCTCCAGGGCCAGCGGGTGCTCGGGCGCGACGGCGAGATAGGTGACGCCGAACAGCGTATCGGGCCGCGTGGTGAACACCCGCACGCGGCGCGCCTCGCCGGCGATCGCGAACTCGACCTCCACGCCCTCGGAGCGGCCGATCCAGTTGCGCTGCATGGTGCGCACCTGCTCGGGCCAGCCCTCGAGGCGGTCCAGATCGGCGAGCAGTTCGTCGGCATAGGCGGTGATGCGCAGAAACCACTGCGGGATCTCGCGCCGTTCGACCGTCGCCCCGGAGCGCCAGCCGCGTCCGTCGACGACCTGCTCGTTGGCGAGCACGGTCTGATCGACCGGGTCCCAGTTCACCACCGCGTTCTTCTTGTAAACCAGCCCCTTCTTGAGCAGGCGCGTGAACAGCCACTGCTCCCAGCGATAGTAATCCGGGTCGCAGGTGGCGAGCTCGCGCCCCCAGTCGTAGCCGAAGCCGAGCCGCTTGAGCTGCCCGCGCATGTAATCGATGTTCTCGCGCGTCCAGCGCGCGGGCGGCACATTGTTCTGGTGGGCCGCGTTCTCGGCCGGCAGCCCGAAGGCATCCCAGCCCATCGGCTGCAGCACGTTCTTGCCCTGCATGCGCTGGAAGCGCGCGATGACGTCACCGATGGTGTAGTTGCGCACGTGCCCCATGTGCAGCCGCCCGCTCGGGTAGGGGAACATCGACAGGCAGTAGAATTTCTCGCGCGTGGGGTCCTCGCTGACCTGGAAGCAGCGATGCTCGTCCCAGTAGCGTTGCGCGTCGGCCTCGACCCGTTCGGGCTGGTATTGCTCGTCCATCGGCGATTCGACAGTGAAGAGGTGGCTGCAGGAAAAGGGCGCACAGGATACCGCAGAGCTTCGAAGCCCCACAACAAAGGGGCGCGTCCTTTCGCACGCCGGGGTTTGCACTTCCGCGGCGAGCAGGCACACTTAAAAGACACACCACCGACTGCGAGATACACCACGGCTATGGCTGAACAGAACTCCGAGCGCGCCGATCGGCTCGTGCGCGCCTATAACCGGATGCTCGAGCGCATCAAGGCCACCGGCGAGAAGAGCGTGGCGGCCCTGCGCGATCGGGTCGACGAGGCCAAGCGGCAGGCGAGCGAAAGCGGCGAGCTCACCCCCGAGGAGGCGGACGAGGTCGGCGACTACCTGAAGAAGGACCTGGACGGCGCGGCGAGCTACCTCGACGAGAGCGGGCGCGACCTCGGCGACTGGCTGCGCTTTGACCTGCAGCTGGCCGAGACCGCGCTGGCCCGCCTGTTCGCCGATGTGGTCGATCAGAGTCGTGTGGAACTGGCGCAGTGGGAGCGGCAGGGCGAGCTGTGGCACACCGGCGAGATCACGGGCATCGGCACCCTGGAGTGCGACAACTGCGGCGAGGTCCTCGAGTTCCGCCACACCGCCCGGGTGCCACCATGCCCGCGCTGCCGGAGCACCGCCTTTCGCAAACAGTTCACCGGCCTGGGCGGCTGAGGCGCCGCCAAACCAGGGCCCCGAGCAGCAGCACCAGCGCCCCGGCCACCACCGGGGCGTTGCCCACGCGCACATAGGGCGTGGCGCCGCGGCGCGGCTGCACCGTGCCGGTGAGCACGACGGTGCGAAACTGCGGTGAGACCTCCACCAGCCGGCCGTGGTGGTCGATGAGGGCCGAGATGCCGTCGGTCGTCGCACGCACTGCGTCGCGCCCGGTTTCCAGCGAGCGCATGCGGCTGATCTGCAGGTGCTGATGAGGGGCCAGCGAATCACCGTACCAGGCGTTGTTGCTGCCGTTCACCAGCAGGCGCGCCGCCGGCAACGCCGGGATCAGGTCCTCACCGAAGGCGTCCTCGTAACACAGGCTCATGCCCAGCAACTCGCCCTGGGCCTGCAGCAGCGGCTGGCCGGTGCCGCGGCTGAAGCCGGACATCGGCAGGTCGAAGAAGCCGACCACGCCGCGCAGCAGCGAGGCCAGCGGCACGTATTCGCCGAACGGCACCAGATGGCGCTTGAAGTAGAACAGCGGCGTCTCGCCCATGGCCGCCATCGCGGCGAAGTAGCGCCCGCTGCCGGGGTCCTGCACCGGCACCCCGAGAATCAGCGTGCCCCCGGCCGCGCGCACCTGCTGGGCCAGCGGCAGCAGGTAATCGTCGCGGATCTGGTGATAGAACACCGTCATGGCGTTCTCCGGCCAGACGATAAGATTGGCCCCCAGGTGCTGGCGCGTGAGCGCCGCGTAGCGGTCCAGGCGCCGGTGCACCTGCTGCGGGTCCCATTTGGTTTCCTGGGGCAGATTGCCCTGCACGACCGCCACCGTCAGCGGCGCCCCCTCCGGCTCGGTCCAGGACACCTGCCCGGCCGCCCAGCCCAGGCCCCACAGGCCGGCAAGCGCCAGCAGGGCGAGAGCGGCGCGGCGGCCGCGCCGCTGCCACGCGTACAGCAGCAAGCCGGCGCTCAAGGCGGCCGCCCAGGTTACGGCGTAGACCCCCGCCCAGGGGGCAAAGCCCGCCAGCGGGGTGTCGATGAAGGCATAGCCGAGTTGCAGCCAGGGAAAGCCCGTCAGGATCCAGCCGCGGACCCATTCCAGGAGCACCCAGGCGGCGGGGAAGGCGCCCAGGAGCAGGAGCCCGGGGCGCTGCTCGCCCAGGGCCCGCTGCAGGCCCGCGCTGAAGGCGCCGAGCGCCCCGGGAATCAGGGCCAGGCCGGCCACGAACACGAGCGTCAGCAGGCCGGCCACCGGCGCGCTGGTGTACCCGTAGTCGTGGATGGCGACATACACCCAGGACACGCCGACGCCGAACAGCCCCAGTCCGAACAGCCAGCCGTCGCGGAAGCCGCCGCGCGGCCCCCCGTCCCGCCACACGGCGAACATCACCGCGGGCGCCAGCAGCGCGAGGGGAAACCAGTGGAAGGGGGCGAACGCCAGCGGGGCGAGCGCACCCGCGCAGAACGCCGCGAGCGCCCGCATTCGGCCGCTCACCGCGACGAGCTCAGTGCGCGCCCGCCCGGCCGCGCTGCTCGCCGTGCTCGACATCGTCGACCGTGAGTTGCAGAAGATAGATGCGGCGGTTGTCGGCGCGCAGCACCTTGAAGTGGTAGCCCTCCATCTCGAGGGTCTCGCCCCGCTTGGGCAGGTGGCCGAGCCCGCTCATCACCAGCCCGCCGATGGTGTCGAATTCCTCGTCGCTGAAGGTCGCTGCGGAAGTACTCGTTGAAGTCCTCGATCGGGGTCAGCGCCTTGACCGTGTACTTGCGGTCGCCGTGATCCATGATCCAGGTGTCTTCCTCGATGTCGTGCTCGTCGTCGATCTCGCCGACGATCTGCTCGAGCACGTCCTCGATGGTGACCAGCCCCGCCACCCCGCCGTATTCATCGACCACGATGGCCATGTGGTTGCGGCTGGCGCGGAATTCCTTGAGCAGCACGTTCAGGCGCTTGCTCTCGGGGATGAAGGCCGCCGGGCGCAGCACCTCACGGACGCTGAAACTGTCGCGGTGCTCGTCGGAGAAGTAGGCCAGCAGGTCCTTGGCGAGCAGGATGCCGACCACCTCGTCGCGGTTCTCGCCGATCACCGGAAAGCGCGAGTGGGCCGAGTCGAGCACCACCGGCAGGAGCGCCTCGGGATCGGCATCGCGCTCGACCACCACCATCTGCGCCCGCGGCACCATGATGTCGCGCACCTGCATCTCCGCCACCTGCAGCACGCCCTCGATCATGGCCAGGGCGTCGGCATCCAGCAGGCTGCGCTGCTCGGCATCGCGCAGCAGCTCCAGGAGTTGCTCGCGGTCGCGGGGTTCCCCGGTGAGCACCTGCCCCAGGCGTTCGAGCCAGGAACGGGGAGAGCCGCCTTCGCGGGCGGTGCTGCTACTAGGTCGGTCTTCGCTCATCGACGTCCATCTGCAAGTACGGGTTGGGATAGCCTAAGTGCTGCAGAATGCGGATTTCAAGCGCCTCCATGCGCGTCGCATCCGCCTCGATCTCGTGATCGTAGCCCAGCAGGTGCAGGGTGCCATGCACCACCATGTGCGCCCAGTGCGCGGGCTCCGGCTTGCGCTGCTCGGCCGCCTCGCGCGCCACCACCGGCGCGCAGATCACCAGGTCGCCGAGCAGCCCCGACTGGAAGCGGGCGTCCGGGGCCTCGCCCAGCGGGAAGGACAGCACGTTGGTCGCGTAGGGTTTGCCCCGCCAGGCGCCGTTGAGGTCCGCGCTCTCGGGCTCGTCCACGATGCGCACGGTCACCGCGCCGCGCGCGCGGCCCGCCAGCGCGGCGTGGATCCAGGCCCGAAACTGCGCGGTAACGGGGACCGACCCCGGCGGCACCGCTGGGGCCAGCTGCACGGTGACCTCGTTGTTCACTGGGCTTGGGGATCGGCGCCGGGGGCGGGGCTTTCGAACGCCTCGTAGGCGCGCACGATGCGCTGCACGAGCGGGTGGCGCACCACGTCGCGGGCGTTGAAGAAGGTAAAGGTGATGCCCTCCACGTCCTTGAGCACCTCCACGACCTGGCGCAGGCCCGAGGCGTGGCCGCGCGGCAGGTCGACCTGGGTGACGTCGCCGGTGATCACCGCCGTGGAGCCGAAGCCGATGCGCGTGAGGAACATCTTCATCTGCTCCACGGTCGTGTTCTGCGCCTCGTCGAGGATGATGAACGACTCGTTGAGGGTGCGCCCACGCATGTAGGCGAGCGGCGCGATCTCGATCACATTGCGCTCGATCAGCTTGGCCACCCGCTCGAAGCCCAGCATCTCGTAGAGCGCGTCGTAGAGCGGACGCAGGTAGGGGTCGACCTTCTGCGCCAGGTCGCCGGGCAGGAAACCGAGGCGCTCGCCGGCCTCCACCGCCGGCCGGGTCAGGATCAGACGGCGCACGCGCTCCTGCTCCAGCGCCTGCACCGCGCAGGCCACCGCCAGGTAGGTCTTGCCGGTGCCGGCCGGACCGATGCCGAAATTGATGTCGTTGTCGAGAATCGCCTGCAGGTAGTGCTGCTGATTCTTGCCGCGGCCGCGAATCACCCCGCGGCGGGTCTGCACGCTGAGCGCCTCCGCCTGCGGCCCGGGGGCCTCCAACAGGCTCTCCACGCCCGACTCCTGCAGGTGCAGGTGGACCTTCGCCGGGCTGAGCGCCTCGCTCTGCGTGTGGTCATACAGCTCGCGCAGCACCGTGCCCGCCGCGACGACCGAGTCGCTCTCGCCGATCACACGGAAGTGATTGCCGCGGTTGCTGATTTCCACGCCCAGGCGGCGCTCGATCTGACGCAGGTGTTCGTCCAGCTGCCCGCAGAGATTGGCGAGGCGCCGGTTGTCGGCGGGTTCCAGGACGATTTCGCTGGCGTCGGGGGTGGAATTCAAGACGGGGCTCGTGCTCACGCGCACCCAGCGGCCTCCCCAGGGGAGGACTGCAGCGCGCCGCGCAGCGAATTGGGCAGGGCTTCGGTAATGGTCACGTTTACAAATTCACCGATCAGCGACCGGGCACATCGAAAGTTTACCACACGATTATTCTCCGTGCGCCCGGACAGCTCCTCGGGGTCCTTGCGCGAAGGGCCCTCGACCAGCACGCGCTGGGTGGTGCCCACCATGGCCCGGCTGATCTCGGCCGCCCGCTGGGTGATGCGATGCTGCAGCAGTGCCAGCCGCTGCTTCTTCACCTCCGCGGGGACGTCGTCGGGCAAGGCCGCCGCCGGCGTGCCCGGGCGGGGGCTGTAGATGAAGCTGAAGGACTGATCGAAGCCAACCTGCTCGATCAGGTCCATGGTCGCCTGGAAATCGGCGTCGGTTTCGCCGGGGAAGCCGATGATGAAGTCGCTGGAGAGGCTCAGGCCCGGCCGCGCCGCGCGCAACCGACGGACGATGGCCCGGTATTCGAGCGCGGTGTGCTTGCGCTTCATCTGCGCGAGGATGCGGTCCGAGCCGCTCTGCACCGGCAGGTGCAGGTGCCCGACCAGCTCGGCCACCTCGGCGTGCGCGCGGATCAGCGAGTCGTTGACCTCCAGGGGATGGGAGGTGGTGTAGCGGATGCGGTCGATGCCCTGCACCGCCGCCACATAGTGGATGAGCAGCCCCAGGTCCGCCGTCCCGCCGTCGTGCATCGGCCCGCGATAGGCGTTGACGTTCTGGCCCAGCAGGGTCACCTCCCGCACGCCCTGGCCGGCGAGCTGCGCGACTTCGGCAATGACATCGTCGAAGGGACGGCTGACCTCCTCGCCGCGGGTATAGGGCACCACGCAGAAGGTGCAGTACTTGCTGCAGCCCTCCATGATGGAGACGAACGCCGTGGGGCCGTCGGCGCGCGGCTCGGGCAGGCGATCGAACTTCTCGATCTCGGGGAAGGACACGTCCACCGCCGGGCGCCGCCGGCGGCGCACCGCATCCAGCATGGCGGGCAGCCGATGCAGCGTCTGCGGCCCGAACACCAGGTCCACGAACGGTGCCCGCGCCAGGATGGCCTCGCCCTCCTGGCTGGCGACGCAGCCGCCCACCCCGATCACCAGGTCCGGGCGCTGCTCCTTGAGCTCGCGCCACATGCCCAGCTGCGAGAAGACCTTCTCCTGCGCCTTCTCGCGCACCGAACAGGTGTTGAGCAGCAGCACGTCGGCGTCCTCCGCACTGGCGGCGGGCGCCAGGCCGTGCGAGGCCCCGAGCACCTCCGCCATCTTGGCGGAGTCGTACTCGTTCATCTGGCAACCGAAGGTCTTTACGAAGAGTCGCTGGCCCATATGCCCGGTGCGGTCCGTCCCGAAAAGGGGACGTATTTTACCCGCCCCGGGCCGCCCTGCACAGGGGCCGCCGCGGGGGGGCCTCAGCGGTCGTAGCTCGGCTCGGCGGAGATCTTGTGCAGGCTGAGGTCCGCGCCCTGGAACTCGTCCTCGCGCGAGAGCCGCAGCCCCACCACCGCGCGCAGCACGCCATAGACGAGCAGCCCCCCGGCGAAGGCCACCAGCACGCCCAGTGCGGTGCCGATGAGCTGGGCCACCATGCTCACCCCGCCCAGACCGCCCAGGGCGACCTGCCCGAAGATGCCGGCGGCGATCCCGCCCCAGGCCCCGCACAGCCCGTGCAGCGGCCAGACGCCGAGCACGTCGTCGATGCGCCAGCGGTTCTGCGTCAGCGTGAACATGCCGACGAACAGCGCGCCGGCGATCAGACCGGTGACCAGGGCGCCAACCGGGTGCATGACGTCCGAACCCGCGCACACCGCCACCAGGCCCGCCAGCGGCCCGTTGTGCACGAAGCCCGGGTCGTTGCGACCGGCCAGCAAGGCGCTGAGCACCCCGCCCACCATGGCCATCAGCGAGTTGACCGCCACCAGACCGCTCACCCCGTCGATGCTCTGCGCCGACATCACGTTGAAGCCGAACCAGCCCACCGCGAGGATCCAGGCCCCCAGCGCCAAGAAGGGGATACTCGAGGGCGGATGCGCCGTCATCACCCCGTCGCGGCCATAGCGCCCGTGCCGCGGCCCCAGCAGCAGCACGGCCGCGAGGGCGATCCAGCCGCCGAAGGCATGCACCACGACCGAGCCGGCGAAGTCGTGGAAGGGGGCGTCGAAGGCGGCCTGGAGCCAGGCCTGGAGACCGAAATTGCCGTTCCACACCGCGCCTTCGAACAGCGGATACACAAAGCTGACGATCAGGAAGCTGGCGGTGAGCTGCGGGTAGAAGCGCGCCCGCTCTGCGATGCCCCCGGAGACGATGGCCGGGATCGCCGCCGCGAAGGTCAACAGGAAGAAGAACTTGACCAGGGCGTAGCCGTGCATCTGCACCAGCGCCGGGGCGCCGTCGAGAAAACCCGTGCCGTAGGCGAGCCCGTATCCGATGAAGAAATAGCCGATGGTCGAGGCCGAGAAGTCGGTGATGATCTTCACCAGGGCGTTGACCTGGTTCTTGCGGCGCACGGTACCGACTTCCAGGAACGCGAAGCCGGAGTGCATGGCAAGCACCATAATGGCGCCAAGCAGCACGAACAGGACGTCGATAGCACTTTGCAGGCCGTTCATTTCCCCTCCGATGAACCGAATTGGCGCACGGGAGAGCAAGAAACGCACCAAAGTGCATCGCCGGCCCCCTTTCAACAGCTTAGCGGCGGACCTCGGACAGCATGCCCGGCAAAACGCCCCATTACGGTGCGCTCAACCCCCCTCAGGCCCCACCGTGGTGCAAACGCTCAGCCTTCCTCGGCCTTCACCGCCTGCCAGGCGGCCTCCATGGCATCGAGCGCCGCGGCGTCCAGGGCCGCCATGCCCCCGAGCCGCTGCTCCACCCCGCGGAAGCGGCGTTCGAACTTGGCGTTCGCCCCACGCAGCGCCCCTTCGGGCTCGACGCCGAGCTTGCGCGCCAGGTTCACGCAGGTAAACAGCAGGTCGCCCAGCTCGTCCGCCAGCGCCTGCGCATCGTCCCCGCCGATCTCCGCCTCCAGCTCCGCGATCTCCTCGCGCAGCTTGTCCAGCACCGGCGCGGCGCTCGGCCAGTCAAAGCCGTGCCGGGCCGCGCGCTTCTGCAGCTTGAGCGCCCGGGTGGTCCCCGGCAAGGTACGGCTCACCCCGTCCAGGGCGCTGGGCGCCGCGCCGCGGGCAGCCGCCCGGGCCGCCCGCTCCTGCGCCTTGTGCGCCTCCCAGGCGCGCGACTGCGCCTCGGGGCTGCCGATCGACTCGTCCGCGAACACGTGGGGATGGCGGCGCACCAGTTTCTCCACGATGCTCTCCACCACCTCGCCGAAGCCGAAGCGCCCCTCCTCCTCGGCGATGCGGGCATAGAACACCACCTGGAACAGCAGGTCGCCGAGTTCGGCGCGCAGCTCGGCGAAGTCGCCGCGCTCGATCGCGTCGGCGACCTCGTAGGCCTCTTCGATGGTGTGCGGGACGATGCTGGCATAGCTCTGCGCCCGGTCCCAGGGACAGCCCCGCTCGGGGTCGCGGAGCCGGGCCATGACCGCCAGAAGTTCGTGCATCTCGCTCATCTGCCCTCCTGCAGGCCGCGTGGCGCCGCCGCGCACTGCACGGCCGGCGCGATTCGCATACCATACCGGCTCCCGCACACAAGGTGCAGCAACGCATGACCCCGGAACGCTTCGCGCGGCTCAAGGCAGTGCTCGCCGCCCGCCAGCCCGACCTCACCGTGCTGCTGGACGAGGTTCAAAGCCGCACAACCTCTCGGCCGTGGTGCGCAGTTGCGATGCGGTGGGCGTGTTCGAGCCCCATGCGGTAAGCGAGCGCCTGCGCCCGCGTGCCAATCACGACATCTCCTCGGGCTCCGGGAAGTGGGTGGGCATCCGCACGCACCGCGACCTGACCGGCGCCGTGGAGAGCCTGCGCGCCCAAGGCATGCAGGTCCTGGCCGCGCACCGTCCGTCGCGCCCGCGCGATTTCAGTGCGTCCGACCACCATCGTTCTGGGCGCCGAAAAGGACGGCGTCAGCCCGCAGGCCATCGCCGCCGCCGACCTGCACGTGGCAGTGCCGATGGGCGGCATGGTGGAGTCGCTCAACGTCTCCGTGGCCGCCGCGCTGATCCTCTTCGAGGCCCAGCGCCAGCGTGCCGCGGCGGGGCTCTACGCGCGCTGCCGGCTGGGCGCGGAGCGCTACGCGCAGACGCTGTTTGAGTGGGCGCACCCGAGGCTCGCCCGCTTCTACCGGGCACGCGGCCTGCCCTATCCCCCGCTCGCGGAGGACGGGACGGTGCGCGAAGGCGAGTTCCATCGGCGCGCGCGCATGGGCGCACTCGACGCCTGAGACGCCGCCGCGGACCTCACCAGGGGCGGTGGCGCGGCATGATGATGGCCAGGGCGTCGGTGAAGCGCGGGCCCGCATCCCGGTGGATCTGTGTGGAGACGGCGGGGTCCAGGCCGGTCAGCCGCCAGGCCAGCGGGTCCACCGGCGCGGGGGCGCCGCCGCCCTCGATGGCCTCTTCCGCCTGGGCGGTCACCGCATTGGCGAGATGGACCAGCCAGGGGTCGAGCCCGTCCCCGGCGGCGCGCTGCGGCTCATGATGGCCGGTGACCGCCTCGCGCAGCGCAGCGGGCATCTGCCAGGCCTGCAGCAGTTCGCCCCCCACCTGCGCGTGGTCGAAGCCGAGCACCTCGCGCTCGAGCTCGACGTCCGAACACCCCTGCTCACGCGCCCGGCGCCGGATCGCACGGCACTCTTCGGGGAGCCGATGGCACAGGATCAGCTTGCCGATGTCGTGCAGCAGCCCGGCGACGAACAGCCGCTCGCTGTGCAGGACGCGGCAGCGTTCGGCCAGCAACTGGGCCACCACCCCGCAGTACACGCTGTGCCGCCAAAAGTCGGCCAGCTTGAGGACGTCGTTCGGCAGCTGCGTGAGCGCCTCGATGGCCGAGGCCGCGAGCACCAACCCGCGCAGCTCGCGCGAACCGATGATGGCCACCGCGCGGCTGACCGTCTCCACCCGCGAGGGAAAGCCATAGAAGGCGCTGTTGACGATGCGCAACAGGCGTGCCGTGAGGCTGGCATCGCGGCCGATCACCTCCCCGATATCGGCGGCCGAGGAGCTCGGATCGTCGAGGATTTCGTTGATGCGGATGTAGATTTCGGGCAGCGACACCAGCCGCACCGTACCGCTGACGAGGGCACGCGCGCTGGGCGCATGCGCCGGAGTGAGGGAATCGATCACCACGCCTGGGAGTCCCGAACAAACCTTGGTCCCGGGATTATCGGTCCGCGCGGCGGTGCACTTGAACCCCCGCGGGATTAGGTCAGAACCCCGCTGTGGCCTCCTCGGCAAGGGCGGAGAGCAGGTCCTCCACCGCCTGCAGCGCTTGGCGCGAGCGCGCGTCCGGGGCGATCGCCGTGGGACGGCGGAAGGCCACATGCACGGTGCCGGGCTCGCCCGGCAGCGTATAGACCGCCATCACGTAGGGGCAGAACACGATGTTGCGGGGGTCGGCGGCCAGCATCTTGCGCGACAGGGCGGCGCTGCAGAACTCCAGCGCCTCGGCCTTGTCGTAGACCGGTCGCTGAGCACCCAGGGCGGCGCCGGTGCGCTTGAGCATGGCGCCGATATGTGCGACGTTGTTGACCACCATCCCCCGGGCCGTGATGGCGAGTTCCAGGTCCTGGCGGACAGTCTCGAAGTCGCTGCCTGACGCCGTGTACAACTTCATATGGGAGGGCGCGGCCGGGCCGCCGTCGGCCCAGGCGGTCCCGGCTGACGGTGCGAGGATCAACAAGACGAATAGAACCCGGCCCAAGCTTCCCATGGCGTATCCCCCGAACGAAGCGGCGCGTTCCC
The DNA here is from genome assembly GCA_963779865.1 of uncultured Gammaproteobacteria bacterium. Taxonomy (GTDB): domain Bacteria; phylum Pseudomonadota; class Gammaproteobacteria; order CAVZZX01; family CAVZZX01; genus CAVZZX01. The sequence goes on from CAVZZX010000003.1 coordinate 1,286,681, forward strand.
GTACGCTACGCAAAAGCGCCATATACCGCAATTCCCGGCACCTGCGGCGGGATTGCGATGCCGGCCGCCGCCGCCCGGGGGCCTTCAGGCCACGCGTTGGCCGGCCGATAAGCACTGCGAGCACCGGAGCGAGGCTGTAATCATGTCCGACGCGAACCCCTCTCGACCGCGCATTCTGGTCGTCGACGACTCCAAGGTCATGCGCCGGGCGCTGTCCAAGATCCTCGGCCAGGACTATGACGTGGTCGAGGCCGAACACGGCGAGGACGGCTGGACGATCCTGCTCAACGACGACCAGATCCAGGTGGTGTTCACCGACCTGTCGATGCCCTATCTGGACGGCTACGGCCTGCTGGCCCGGATTCGCGGCGCCGAGGACGAGCGCGTGAGAGCACTGCCGGTGATCGTGGTCACCGGCAAGGAAGACGACGACGCGGCCAAGCAGCTCGCCCTGTCCAAGGGGGCGAGCGACTTCATCAGCAAACCCTTCGACTCCGTCCAGCTCAAGGCGCGCGCGCAGGCCCACGCCCAGCATGCGCAGACCACACGCAAGCTGTCGCAGACCTCGGCCGACCTGGAGGAGCGCACCGCCACCGATCCCCTCACCGGGCTCGGCAGCAAGGCCTATTTCGGGCGCGCCGCCACCGAGAGCCTCGCCTATGCGCGGCGCCATGGCACCGCGCTCACCTTGCTGCGCCTGGACGTCGACGACTTCAACCGCCTGTTCATCCGCCACGGCAAGGCGGCGGCCGACCGAGTCCTCGCCGAACTCGGCGCCTATCTCGCGGGGGAGATGCGCCAAGGCGACCGGGTGGCGCGCATCGGCCTGGCGAAATTCGCCATGCTGCTCCAGCCCACCGCCCTGGGTGCGGCGCGCGGCGTGGCCGAGCGCATCCGCGCGCACATCGCCCAAATGCCGCAGGGCGACGGCGTGGGGCCGATCACCGTGAGTATCGGCCTGGCGGCGGCGGACCTCGCCGGCGAGAGCAGTGCCGAGGCGCTGCTCGCCAGCGCGGATGCCGCGCTCAAGGCGGCGGCCGAGGCGGGCGGCAACCGGGTGCAGGCTGCCGGCGTGGCGGTGGGCACCGCACCGGACCTGGAGGCGGCCTTGCGCAGCCTGAGCGCGGGGGACAGCGAAGCGGTGCGCCCGCAGGCCGCCGCGTTGATCGGCCGCGCCCTGCCCCTGCTCGAGCTCTATGCGCGGCACGTCGACGCCGAGGCGCAGCCGTTGGTGGACCGGCTGAAGGCGCGCCTCGCCAACTGAACCGCGGTGCCGGCGACGTCCGGCGAAGGCCCCCCCACGCAGGCGTCCGCTCCCCAGCGGCGCCTCAGCGCACCAGCCACAACCGCGCCCGCAGACCCAGCTCGCTGGTGTAGCCCACCTCCACGAAGCGGATCCGCCCCTGCGGACCCACCACGAAACTGGTCGGCACGCCGCGCACGCCAAAGCGCCGCGCCAGCGCGCCGTGGGCATCCACGAGCACCGGAAAGCTCAGCCCCTGCTCGCGCAGGAAGGCCCGCACCTCGGTGCGGCCACCCGACTGCATGGCGACGCCGAGCACGGCGTAGCCGGCATCGGCCAGGGCCTGAACGCTCGACTGCTCGAGGCGGCACACGGGGCACCAGGTCGCCCAGAAGTGCACCAGCACCGGGCGCCCGCGCAGCGCCGCGAGCGAGGCCCGGCCGCCGTCGAGCAGCCGCCCGGCCAGCGGCGGTGCCGCGCCTTCGACCACCCCGCGCTGCGTCCAGGCGCGCACGCCCAGGAAGACCACGAGCAGGATCACGGCCTCGAGCGCCCACTTCTGCCAGCGCTTGACGGGCCGCCGCTGCCGCAGGAGGCTCAGCGGATCAGCTCCGCTTGACCGGGACGACGCCGCGTCTTGAGCGGCCGCGGCCCCTTGCCGGCGGCCTTGCGCACCAGCGGGTCCTCGTCACCGAGCAGACGCTCCCGCTGGGTGACGCTCAGCAACGGGTTGCGGGCGATGAAGTAGCGCACGTTCGGGTCGCGGTCGCCCACGCAGCGCGCCACCTGCTCGGCGGAAAGGTCGGGCCGCTTGGCAATGCACAGGCGGATGACGTGATCCTGGTCGGCGAGCAGCGCCTCGACCTCGGCGGCACGCAGGTCCATGCGCCGGGCGAAATAGCACTTGGTGACCATCCACTGCTCGGCCACCATGAACGGCCGAAACGCCTCCGGCAGCGCCTCGCTCAAGGCGAGGGCCAGCCGCTCATCGAGGGACAGCGCCTTGTAGGCCGCCTCGTCATCGCCCGTGGGAAGGGATCCGCTCACCGCCGCACTCCCGGCCTGCCGCATTGGAGGGTCGCCAATTTTCGGCACCCCGGGCACGGATTGCAAACCGCCGCCGCCACGGCTCAGCCCAGCTCACGCAGGATTTCCCCCGGCGGGCGGCGCACCACGGAGCGGGCTCCGAGCAGCCCGGCGGCTGCCGCCCCGACGGCACCCGACAGGATGCCCCACGCCCAGACCCGCGGGTCCGGCACGAACGCGAGGTCGAACACCCGCGCGGCCAGCACCCAGCCGATGGCGGTCGCCAGCGTCGCCGCCGCGGCCCCCGCCAGGGCGCCGAGGCTGAGGAACTCCACCGCGAGCGCGCCGAGCACCAGCCGGCGCGAAGCACCGAAGGTGCGCAGCAGGGCGGCCTCGCGCAGCCGCGCCTCGCGGCTGGCCTGGACGCTGGCATAGAGCACCAACGCGCCGGCCAGGAGGGTGAAGCCGAACACCGCCTGAATCCCCTGCCCCACCTGGTCCATAATGCCGCGTACTCGCGCGATCAACGCCCCCACATCGATGACCGTGAGGTTCGGAAAGCGGCCCACCAGATCGTCGAGCGCCGGCCGCTTGGCCACGGGAAGATAGAAGCTGGTGATATAACTCACCGGATAGCCCTGTAGCAGCCCCGGCGGCGCCAGCACGAAGAAGTTGGCCCGGAACGATCCCCAGTCGACCTTCCGCAGGCTGGCGACCCGCGCGCTCAGCGTGCGATCGGCGATGCGAAAGCGCAGCGTATCGCCCAGCCCGATGCCGAGGCGCTCGGCGATGCCCTCCTCCACGGACAGCACGGCGGCGCCCTGCTCCTCGGGCGTCCACCAATGCCCGGCCACGATCCGGTTGCCCGGCGCCGGCTGCGCGGCCCAGGACAGGTTGAACTCACGCCGCACCAGGCGCTTGGCGCGCGGGTCCTGGTAGTCCGCCGGCGCCACCGGACGCCCGGAGATGGCCTCCAGCCGCCCCCGTACCATGGGATGGAGGACCGGCGCCCGGACTCCGGCGTCCGCCAGGAACCGCTGCACCGGGCCCACCTGGGCCGGCTGGATGTTGATGACGAACTGGTTCGGCGTCCCCGCCGGCAGCTGATCCCGCCAGGCATCGAGCAGGTCGCCGCGCACCAGCGCAAGCAACAGCAACACGGTGATGCCCAGCCCCAGCGCCAGCACCTGGGCCACGCTCGCGGCCGGGCGGCGCACCACGTTGCCGAAACCAAAACGCCATAGCATCCCGCCACGCTGGCGCAGGGGGCGCAACAGCGCAAGCAGCGCCAGGGCGGTGGCGCCGAGCACCAGCAGGGCCAGCACCGCGCCGCCCGCCAGATAGAGCACCAGCCGCGGCTCGCCCAGCTGCCACATCAGCAGCGCGGTGAGCGCCGTCGCCCCGCTGGCATAGAGCGTCAGGCGCCCCACCGGCGCGGGCACCGCCTCGGCGCGCAGCACCCGCTGTGGCGGGGCGCGCCGCAGCACCGTGAGCGGCGGCACCGCGAGCCCGGCGAGAAGCAGCGCCCCGGTGGCGCCGGCGGTGAGCAACGGCCCGGCGCCGGCCGCCGGCAGGCGCTCGGCCACCAGGGCCTGGAACAGCCCGGCGAGCGCCGCCTGCGCTGCCCAGGCGGCGAGCAGGGCGAGGGGCAGGACGAGCAGCCAGATCCAGAGAAGTTGCAGCAGATAGGTGCCGAGCACCAGGCTCGCGGGGGCACCCAGACAGCGCATCACGGCGCCGTCTCCGATGCGCCGCCGGGCGTAGCCCGCCGCCGCCATGCCGATGACCACCGCCGCCAGCAGCACGCTGCTGAGCGCGGCCAGCTTGAGGAAACGCTCCGCCCGCTGCAGCGGCGTCTGCAGCTCGGGACGCGCCTCGCGCACGCCGAGCACCCGATCGGCGGGCCCCAGGCGGCCCTCGAGCCAGCCGCGAAACGCCCCCACGGCGGCCGGGGCGCCGGCCAGCAAGAGGCGATACTCGACCGTGCTGCCGGTCTGGACCAGGCCCGTGGCGGGCAGATCCGCCGCGGCGATCATCACTCGCGGACCGATGCTGAACAGCTGCCCGCCCCGATCCGGCTCCTCGCGCAGCAGGGCCCCGATGCGCAGTGTGCTGCGGCCCAGCACCAGCGGGTCGCCGACCCGCAGCGCAAGCCGCTGGAGGAGCTCGGGCTCCACCCAGACCTCGCCCCGGGGCGGCCCCTGGGCCGTCGGCGCTGCCGCCGCCCCGCTGCGCGAGGCGACCTGCAGCACCCCACGCAGCGGGTAGGCCCGACTCACGGCCTTGACCTCGGCCAGCAGGAAGCCGTCGTGTGCCGCGGACACCACGCTGCGAAACTCCGCCGTCTCGGCGCTGCGCAGGCCCTTGCGCCGGGCCGCCTCGCGCCAGGCCTTCGGGACGGGCGCATCGCGCGACACCACCAGATCCGCGGCCAGCAGGCTCGCCGACTGGTGCGAGAGCGCCGCACTGAAACGCTCGGCGAGCAGCCCCACGGCACCGACACTGGCCATGGCAAGCAGCAGGGCGGCGGCCAGCAGCCGCAGCTCGGGGCTGCGCCCGTCGCGGCGCAGCGTGCGCAGCGAGAACCGCAGCACGCGCGTCATGAGGCGGCCAGGCGTCCCTGGTCGAGGCGCAGCTGACGACTGCAGCGGGCCGCCAGCGCCGGATCGTGCGTCACCAGCACCAAGGTGGTGCGCCGCTCGGCGTTGAGGCGGAACAGCAGCTCGATGACGCGAGCGCCCGTGTGCGGATCCAGGTTGCCGGTGGGCTCGTCGGCGAACAGCAGCCGCGGGTCGCTGGCAAAGGCGCGTGCCACGGCGACGCGCTGCTGCTCGCCGCCGGAGAGACGGTTGGGCAGGTGGTGCAGGCGATGGCCCAGGCCCACCTGGGCGAGCAGCCGCTCGGCCTCCGCGCGCGGCCGCTCGGCCGCGGCCAGTTCCAGCGGCAGCATGACATTCTCCAGCGCCGTGAGGCTGGGCAGCAGCTGAAAGGACTGAAAGACGAAGCCCACCCGCCCGGCGCGGGCGCGGGCACGGGCATCCTCGTCCAGGGCGGTGATCTCGATGCCGTCCTGCCAGATGCGCCCGTGGCTGGGAACGTCCAGGCCCGCGAGCAGTCCCAGCAGGGTGGACTTCCCCGAGCCCGAGGGGCCGAGCACCGCCACCGCCTCGCCCGCCTGCACCTCCAGGCTCACGGCCTCGAGCAGCACCAGCGTCTGCTCGGCGGTGCGCACTTGTTTACTCACGCCTTCGGCGCGGAGAATGGGTTCTGGAGGTACTGCCATGCCGCTCCTCGCACGCGCCATCGTCACTATCATCATCCTGCTCTGGGCAGCGACTGTCGCCGCGGCGACGCCGACCCTGCTCGTGGTCGGCGACAGTCTGAGCGCCGGCCACGGCATCGACCCCGCGCGGGGCTGGGTCGCCCTGCTGCAGCAGCGTCTGCACGCCACCGGCTCCCCCTACCGGGTCATCAACGCGAGCATCAGCGGCGAAACCACGGCCGGGGCATTGTCACGCCTGCCGCAGCTACTGGCCAGCCACCACCCGCAGATCGTCGTCATCGCCCTGGGCGGCAACGACGGGCTGCGCGGCCTGCCGCCCGAGCGCATGCGGGCCAACCTCGCCGCCATGATCGAGCGCGCGCGCGCGGCCGGCGCGGGCGTCCTGCTGGTGGGCGTGCGTCTGCCGCCGAACTACGGACCGGCCTTCACCGAGGCCTTTGCCGAGGCATTTCGCGCGGTGGCGCAGCAGCAGCGCGTGGCGCTCGTGCCGCGCATGCTCGCAGACGTCGGCGGTCATCGGGAGCTGATGCAGGACGACGGCCTGCACCCGAACGCGGCCGGGCAGCCGCAGATTCTGGACAACCTGTGGCCCGCCCTGCAGCCGCTGCTGGAGGCCCGGGGGCGGGGACTCAGTGCAGGTGCCCCACCGCCGCCTGCAGGTCGATGATCCGGCCGCGGATGTGCTCCAGGTCTTCGGCCTCGGGCTGGAGCTCCGCATAGCGCTGGTAGTCGGCGAGCGCCGGGCGGAAACACTCCAGCCGCTCGTAGAGGCGCCCGCGATCGCGCAGCTCACCGGCATCGAAGGGCGCCAGGGCGAGGATGCTGTCCACCACCTGCACGGCCTTCTCGTAGCGCTCGGCACCGGTGTAGATGCCCTTGAGGTTGCGCAGCAGCCGCACCAGGATCTCCCGCTTGGCGGCGGGGACCAGCAGCTGCGCCAGGCTGGTGCGCTGCGCGCGACTCTCCCCGAGCAAGGCCTCGACCTGGTTCTCCAGTTCCTCTTCGCTCAGCGACGCGCCGCCGGAGAAGGGATCGAGAACGATGTCACCGCCCTCGACCGGCAGCATCACCAGGAAATGGCCGGGGAAGGACACGCCCTCCAGCGGCAAGCCAAGGCGCCGGCCGATCTCCAGATAGAGAATCGACAGGGTGATCGGGATGCCGAGCTTGCGGTCGAGCACCTCGTTGAGGAAGCTGTTGCGTGGGTCGTAGTAGGCGTCGATGTTGCCGCTGAAACCCTGCTCGGAGAACAGGAAGCGGTTGAGCGCGATGATCGTCTCGGTGGGTTCGGCGGCGGCCGGCAACTGTGCCTCGAGCTCGGCGGTCAGGGCATCGATCCGGCGCAGATAGGCCGGCACTTCGAGGCTGGGGTATTCCTGTTTGGCCAGATAGAGCGCTGCCTCGGCCAGGCCGAATGCCTCGTCCGGCCGGTTCAGCAGCTCATGCAGCTTGCGCGAGGATTTGATGTCCACGGCCTCCTCCGCCGTCCCCGAGCAAGTATAGCGGAGCGCCTGCGGGGGAGGGGCAGCGGGCCGGAGGACTCAGAGGCCGTCGGTGTTCGTGAACAGGCCCACGCGCAGGTCACGCGCGGTATAGATCTCGCGGCCGTCCACGTCGAGGGCCGCATCGGCGATGCCCATGAACAGCTTGCGCATCACCACGCGCTTCATGTCCACGCGATAGCGCACCAGCGCATTCTTCGGGGTCACCTGACCGGTGAACTTGACCTCGCCGGCGCCCAGGGCACGGCCATGTCCCGGCCCCCCGACCCAGCCCAGGAAGAAGCCCACCAGCTGCCACATCGCATCCAACCCCAGGCAGCCGGGCATGACTGGGTCGCCTTCGAAATGGCAGCCGAAGAACCACAAGTCCGGGTGGATCTCCAACTCGGCGACAATTTCGCCCTTGCCGTAGCGCCCGCCGGTGTCGGCGATGCGCACGATGCGGTCGAACATGAGCATCGGCGGCAGGGGGAGCTGGGCGTTGCCGGGCCCGAACAGGCGGCCGTGCCCGCACTCGAGCAGCTCTTCTCGGCTGAACTGGTTCTGTCGCTCGACCATGGTCCCGCTTGACTGGTTGGTGTGATTCGGCGCGCCGCGCAGGGGCTGGCGCATTAGACCCGATCCCCGGGCGCGATGCAATCGGCCGCCGCTGGCGCCCGTTACACGGTCAGCTCGCGCTCGCGGTGATAGCCGCGGCGCGAGCCTTCGATGAAGGCGACCCACTCCCGCACCTGCTCGCTGGGCGAGGCGCCCAGGGCCGCCAAGACCTGCTCCCGGCGCGCGCCGGCCCGAAACAGGGTGTGGTAGGCGCGCTTGAGCTCACGCAGCGCGGCCGCGTCGAAGCCGCCCCGCTTCAGTCCGACCAGGTTGAGCCCCCGCACCCGCGCCGGCACGCCGTCGACCAAGCAGAACGGCAGGACGTCCTGAATCACCTTGGCGTTGCCGCCCAGCATGGCGAGGCGCCCGATGTGCGTGAACTGGTGCACCATCACCCCGCCGGAGATAAAGGCGCCATCGTCCACCCGCACATGGCCGCCCAGCGCTGCGGCGGTGGCCATGATCACCCGCTTGCCCAGCTGGCAGTCATGGGCGGCGTGCGCGTTCGCCATCAGATAGCAGTCGTCACCCAGCCGGGTGACGGTGCCTGCGCGCGAGCCCCGATGCAGGGTCACCCCCTCGCGCAGCACGTTGCGATCGCCGATCTGCAGGAAGCTCACGGTGGCGGCGTCAAAGCCAAGGTCCTGCGGGGCGCCGCCGAGCACCGCGTGCTCGTGCACCCGATTGCCGTGCCCCAGGCGGGTGCCGCTCTTGAGCACGGCATGGGCCTGGATACGGTTGCCGTCGCCGAGCTCCACGCCGGCCTCGATGACCGCGAACGGGCCGATCTCGTTGTCGCGGCCCAGCCGCACGCCCTCGGCCAGCCAGGCAGTGGGATGGATCCGGTTTTCGCTCATGGCCTCACTCTCAGCGGCCCGCCCCCGGGCCCGGCGGGATGCCCAGCGCCGTGCGCCAGGCGCCGAACAGCGTGTCGTCCAGCGCCGCCACGGCCGAGCGTGGCGCGACCTCTGCGGCGAACACCGGCTCGCCCTCCAGGGTGCACGAGTGTCCGCCCGCCTCGGCGAGCACCAGCTCGCCGGCGGCATAGTCCCACAGCTTCTGGCTGCCGTGCACGTACACGTGGAAGCGCCCGGCGGCCACCCAGCACCAGTCGAGCGCCACCGAACCGAGGCTGCGCTGCGAGCTGTAGGGCGGCGCGGCCGCCAACCGGCTGGCGAGCCGCGCCGGCAGGCGCTTGAAATCCACGGCGGCGATGGCGCGGGCCAGCGGCAGGCGCGGGACCCGCGCCCCCAGCGGGTCGCCGTTGAGCCAGGCGCCGGCGCCGCGGCGGGCGCTGAAACACTCGCGGCGCACCGGGTCATACACCAGCCCCAGGACCGCGGTCCCGCCCACCAGCAGGGCCAGAGAGACGCTGAAGAAAGGCAACCCGGCGGCGAAGTTGCTGGTCCCGTCCAGCGGATCGAGGCACCAGAGTCCCGCATCGGCCGCGGCGAGCTGCGCGCGCTGGGCCGCGGCGGGCATTTCCTCACCCAGGAAGCCGATGCCCGGCCACTGCGCCGCGAGCGCCGACTGCACCCGCTCCTGCATGGCCAGATCCGCCTCGGTGACGATGCTTCCGTCGGCCTTGAGCTCACGCTCGGTGCGCGCGAAGCGGGGCAGCAGCTCCGCCTCGGCGGCCTCGCGCAACAGCGTCGAGAGCGCCTCGATCGACGGCCCCCCGGCCCCCTGCTCAGTCATTGTCATTCGACTCACCCGTGTTCCGGCGCCGGCCCGCCCGATATCCGCGCGGGCGGATCGCCACCGTGTTGTGTACCAGGGTGCAGAGCGTACCATCCTCGCGGTAGTAGCCGAACTCAAAGCGCGGGGTGCTGCGCCCGCGCCTCGCGAGCTCCCCGCGCACCTGTTCCTCCAGCGCCGGGTCGAAGCGGAAGCGCAGCTCCAGGTGCGAGGTCCCCTCGGCCCGAAAGTCCAGGGTGAGCGCCCGCGTCCACACGGAGTGGCCCGGAAAGAGGCGCGCGCAGGCCAGGGCCGGGATGGGATCGGCCAACGAGGCCTGGTAGCCGCCGAACATGGCGCCGCCCATGTTGCGCGAGAGCGCGTTCAGCGGCAGGCGCAGCCGCAACTCGCGCCAGTCCGCGCTCAGGTGCAGCACCTTCACCCGCATGAAAAAGAAGGGCGGGAACAACTCCAGTTGCCGCGCAGGCGACAGCCACCGGCAACGGCGCAGCATCTTCAGGACGTTCATCGGCCTCCCCGGCGGCGGTGCCGGAGGCCGGGCGCCGCCCCGGCCGCCACGCCCCCCTACAAGGCCCCGCTTGCCCCCGCCTTCATGATCTGGTTCAGCGCATCGCGCACCCCGAGCGCCTTGTCGTGCAGTTCGGGCGGCAGGTCGCTGCGCTGCAGGATCTTATCGAGGTTCATCATCACCAACCAGCCCTTGCCCTGCTCGTCTTCCACCAGCGAGATGCGACAGGGGAGGTAGGCGGCAAGATCGATGTTCGCCTCCACCATCTGCTGGGCGATGAGCGGGTTGCAGAATTGATAGACCTCCATGCGCCGGGCCTTGTGGCCCATCGCCTTGAGCTGCTTGGAGAGCGGCAGCTCGCCGACCAGCTTCATGTTCAGCATATTGGCACGCAGCTTCATCGATTCCACTGCGTCGTCCATGCTCACGCCCTCCTCGAGCGGCATCTTCACCACCGCCTGATCCGTAGATGCGCGATCGCCGGGCTGCGCCGCGAAGGCGGGCGTCAGCAACGCGAGTCCGAATGCCACTGCCATCAGCTGCTTGAACATGGTGAACTCCCTTTCCTTGTTGCGTGCTGGTTCGCTCCGCGGCGTTTGACGCCGCGGTTCCATTTCCAGAGTATAGAATTTAGGCAGGGCCGAGCCGGAGAGGGAAATCACCATGCAGGCACCGAGCGCGAAATTCAGCGTCGGACAGATCGTGCACCATCGAAAATTCGACTACCGCGGCGTCGTGGTGGACGTGGACCCGCAGTTCCTGGGGACGGAGGACTGGTACGCGCGAATGGCCCGCAGCCGCCCGCCGCGGGATCGGCCCTGGTACCATGTCCTGGTGGACAACGCCGTGCACAACACCTACGTGGCCGAACGCCATCTCGCCGCCGATGCCTCGGCGGCGCCGGTCAACCACCCGCTGCTGGAGGAGTATTTCGTGCGCCTGGTCGACGGCAGCTACGTGCTTCGCCAGCGCAGCAATTGAGCGCGCCGATGCGGACCCGTGCGGGCGCCGATGCCCGCGAGCCATGAGATTTTGCAGCGACTGCGGGGCGCCGGTCCGCCGGCGGGTACCGGCAGGGGACACCCTGCCCCGCTATATTTGCGACGCATGCCGGACGGTGCATTACCAGAACCCGCGCATCATCGCCGGCTGCGTGGCACAGTGGGAGGACCGGGTCCTGCTGTGTCGGCGCGCGATCGAGCCGCGCCACGGCCGCTGGACGCTTCCCGCGGGCTTCATGGAAAACGGCGAGACGGCGGACGCGGCAGCGGTGCGGGAGACCTTCGAGGAGGCGCAGGCGCGGGTGGAGCTCGACAGCCTCTACACGCTGTTCAGCCTGCCGCACATCAACCAGGTCTATCTGCTCTACCGCGGGCGGCTGCTCGACCTGGAGTTCGGCCCGGGACCGGAGAGTCTGGAGGTCGACCTCTTCCGGGAGCAGGACGTGCCCTGGGAGCAGCTCGCCTTCCCCACCATCGTGGAGACGCTGCGCCTGTTCTTCGCCGAACGGCGGCGCGGCCGCTTCGGCGTGCACACCGGGACCATCGACAAGGGCTGAGCCGCGCTTGGCAGCCCGCCGGCACGCAGGTATGCTCCCAGTGAGCCCGCCTCACGGGATACGACATGCGCTCCGCAGTCCTGCTCCTGTTCTGTCTGCTGGCGATCGGCGGCATGGCGCGAAGCTTCGCGCAGTCTCCCTCCGGCCCGGCGCTGCTGTTGCAGATCGAGGGGCCCATCGGCCCGGCCACTGCCGATTACGTCGCGCGCGGGATGGACCGGGCCGAGCAGCAGAAAGCGGCGCTCATCATTCTGCGCATGGACACGCCCGGCGGCCTGGACACCGCCATGCGCCGCATCATCAAGCGGATCACCGCCTCCCCCATTCCCGTCGTCTCCTACGTGGCCCCGAGCGGCTCGCGTGCCGCGAGCGCGGGCACCTACATCCTGTACGCCAGCCATATCGCCGCCATGAGCCCCGGCACCAATCTCGGTGCGGCCACGCCCGTATCGATCGGCGGGGCGCCCGAGCCGGAGGGCAAGACCGGTGCCAAATCGACCATGGAACGCAAGGTCACCAACGACGCGGTCGCCTACATCCGCGGCCTGGCACGCATGCGCGGACGCAACGGCGACTGGGCGGAGAAAGCGGTGCGCGAAGCCGCCAGCCTGCACGCGGAGGCCGCGCTGGACAAAGGGGTCATCGACCTCATCGCACCTGATCTGCACACGCTGCTGCAGAGGATCGACGGCCGCACGGTCACGCTGCCGGGCGGCGAAACCACCCTGCACACTGCCGGTATCGAGGTCCGCCATTACGCCCCCGACTGGCGCACACGGCTGCTGTCCATCATCACCGACCCCAATGTCGCCTATATCCTGATGCTGATCGGGATCTATGGGCTGATTTTCGAGTTCGCCAATCCGGGCACGGTCGTGCCGGGCACGGTCGGTGCCATTGCCCTGCTCCTGGCGCTCTACGCCTTCCAGGTGCTGCCGATCAACTATGCGGGCCTGGGCCTCATCCTGCTCGGGATCGGGCTGATGGTGGGCGAGGCCTTCGCCCCGAGTTTCGGCATGCTCGGCATCGGCGGGGTGGTCGCCTTCGTGATCGGCTCGGTGATCCTGATGGACACCACCGCGCCGACGTATCAGATCGCCTTGTCCCTGATCGGCACCTTCGCCGCGCTCAGCGCCCTGCTGTTCGTGTTCCTGATCGGCATGGTGATCCGCGCCCGGCGCAGCGCCGTGGTGAGCGGCCGCGAAGAGATGATCGGCGCAACGGCCGTCGCCCTGGAGGACTTCGCGGAACAGGGGCAGGTGCGCGCGCACAGCGAGATCTGGCAGGCACACAGCCGTCGTCCGCTGCACAAGGGACAGCGCTTGCGCATCACGGGCCTGGAGGGCCTTACGCTCCAAGTGGAGCCGGAGCCGCCGCCCATTGAGCCAAAGGAGCAACCCAAATGACCGCCTACGCCCTTTACGCCGTCATCGCGCTGGTGATCCTGTTCTTCATCAGCGCCATCCGGGTGCTGCGCGAGTACGAGCGCGGCGTGATCTTCCTGCTCGGGCGCTTCGCCAGCGTGAAGGGTCCCGGCCTCATCCTGGTGATCCCCATCATCCAGCAGATGGTGCGGGTCGACCTGCGTACCGTGGTGATGGACGTGCCCACCCAAGACGTCATCTCCCGCGACAACGTCTCCGTGAAGGTCAACGCGGTGCTGTACTTCCGCGTCATCGACCCGCGCAACGCCATCATCCAGGTGGAGAACTACTTCGAGGCGACCAGTCAGCTGTCGCAGACCACGCTGCGCTCGGTACTGGGCAAGCACGACCTGGACGAGATGCTCGCCGAGCGCGACAAGCTCAACTCGGACATTCAGGAGATCCTCGACCAGCAGACCGATGCCTGGGGCATCAAGGTCGCCAACGTGGAGATCAAGCACGTCGACCTCGACGAGAGCATGATCCGGGCAATCGCCAAGCAGGCCGAGGCCGAACGCGTGCGCCGCGCCAAGGTGATTCACGCCGAAGGGGAAAAGCAGGCCTCGCAGATGCTGATGGAGGCGGCGCAGACGCTGGTAAAGCAGCCCCAGGCGCTGCAGCTGCGCTACCTGCAGACCCTCACCGACATCGCCGGCGAGAAGAACTCGACCATCGTCTTCCCCCTGCCCATGGACCTCATCGAACCGCTGATGGATCGGCTGAAGAAGGGCTAGGCGGGCGAGAATGCCGCCGCCGCGACGCGGCTCAAAACAGCTCGTTCTCCATTTCGCGGTAGACGAAGTTCGCGTTCTTCTTGTGGTTCTCCTCGTAGAGCCGCGTGCCGTGCCAGTCGGAGAAGTCCGACTGCCGCACGGCCTGTTGCAGCCCGATGCCCTCTTCCACCGCATGGCCCATCTCCTCGCGCAGGCGCTGCACGTAGGCGCGGGTCCTGGCCACCATCGGGAAGCGCGGGCGCTGCGCGCTGCCGTGGCCGGGCACCATCAGCTTCGCGTCGGAAAAGTGCTGCAGCAGCCAGTCCTCACCGGCGAGCACCTGCTTGCTGTGTCCGTCCCCCATGTAGGTGGTGCGCTGATTGAAGGCGAGATCGGAGATCCAGACGATGCCGTCCTCCACTTGGTGGATCACCAGGTCGCCGGCGGAGTGGTGCTTGCCGGCGTTGTAGACGTCGAAGGTGCGGCCGCCGAGCTGGAGGGTGTACTGCAGGGTGCGCGGCGCGCCGCCAATCAGCACGTCAGGCCGCACGCCTTCGAAGCCCTTCATGTCCTCGGGGATGAACTGGCGACGGTAGGCGACCGACCCTTCGAGGGTGCTCGAGTTGAGATAGTCGAGGGTGCCCTCATGACCGATCACCGTGACCGGCTGCGGCAGGTGGCGAAACGCAACGGCCCCGTAAGAATGGTCCGGGTGGTTATGGGTAAGGATCAGATAGCGGATCGGCCGATCGGTCGCCTGGCGGATGGTCGCGATGAGGCGCTGCCCGAGCTTCGGCGTGCCCAGCGAATCGATGACCACCACCCCCTCACGGGTCACCACGAAACCGGCGTTGCCGTTCCAGCCGCGGTTGCTCTCGTCGACCTCGGCGATGTTGCCGTACAGCATGTAGGTGTCGGGGCCGATCCGGTAATACGGCAAGGGATCGCTCGCCTTGGCCTCCGGCGACAGGCGCATGCTGGGGATCTGAGTGGTGTCGATGGCGCTGGCCGGCAGCGCATAGCCGGGCCGATCGGCCAGCTGCGGGTTCTGCAAGGCGCCATACGGCGCGGCGGCTGCCCCGCCGCAGCCGACGAAGATCGCCACGGCCAAATGGAAGGAAAGCAACAAGCGCCCGCGCATCACCGTCTCCTGCAGGACCATCGGCTTCGATGGTTGCATCCGGCGCCCGGCAAGTCCACACCCGCTTGCGATCCTGCGGGTGTGCGCCGCTTCACGGTTCCTCTGTGAAATCGCGCTATCTTGGGCCGTCCACAACAACAATAAACCGGGGGGAAGCATGAAGCGCCGACTCGCCGAGCTGCGCCAATCGGCGCACGGCCTACGCGCGGCGGCCGCTGCAGCGCGCGCCGACGGGAGCCTGAACCGGCGTTTGCATGTCGCGGCCGCCGGCATGGCCGCGGTGGTCGGCTATGGCTATTTCGCCGCACCGCTGCTGCTGGCCGCCGGCTGCGCCAGCGCCCTGCCGCAAGGGGTCTGGGAAGCCGCGAGCTGGAGCGACTGGCTGCGCGTCGCCGGCCTCGCAACGGGCGCGCTGCTCGGTGCCGGGGCAACGTGGGGCCTGGCGCGGCTGCGGCTGCCGCCGGTCGCGGGGCTCGAACTTGCCCGCGCGCAGGCGCCGGCGCTGTTCGCCGAAGTGGACGAGCTGTGCCGCTTCCACCGGCTGGCACCGGTGGCGCGGATTTGCCTGAGCGAGGACTTCGGTGTCGAGGTGCTTGCCACGCCGCGTTGGGGCCTTCCGCTGCCGCGGCAGCACACCCTGCGCATCGGGCTGCCCGTGCTGCTCACGCTCTCCTCTCTCCAGGTTCGCGTGCAGCTGGCGCGCCGCCTGGGGCAGGCCAGCCTGCGCCACAATCGCGGCACCGGCTGGCTCAGCGGCCTGCGCCCGACCTGGGCCCACTACCGTCTGGCCGGGCCGCCCGGCGCCCTCGCGACGGTCACGCGGGCGGCGTTCGGCGTCTTCGCCCCCGCCTATCTCGCCCTGAGCCGGCGCGTCGCGCGCCACGATGAGCTGGCCGCGGACCGCTATGCCCTGGACCTGCTCAACGACGAGGACGTCGTGGAGGGGATCTGCGCCGCGCTGGTGGCCGAGCGCTTCCTGCAGGAACGCTTCTGGCCAAAGCTGCGCGCCCTGGCGGCGCGCCCGGGCGGGGCGACGCCCCTGCCCTACGAGACGATGGCCCGCGTGTATCGGCGGGGGCTGGCGAAGGACGACGCTCGGGCATGGCTGCAGGCAGCGCTGGCGGCGCCCGCCGCCGCGCTGCTGCCCCCGCTGGGCGAGCGCCTGCACGAGCTCGGTCACGATACGCCGGTGCCCCCGTGCCCGCCCGAGGCGCCGGCGGCGGCCACCCTGCTCGGGGATCGGCTCGCCGCTGTCCTCGCGCGCTTCGATCGCCGCTGGCAACGGCGCCACACGCCGGCGACGCGGCGCGCGCATCGAGCGCCGCCTCGCGACCTCAAGCAGGCCGGCTGAGCTCGCGCCAGCGCGCTTCGAGCCGCTTCGCGGACACCGGGCAGGAGGTCCCCAGTTCCTGGGCGAACAGCGACACGCGCAGCTCCTCCAGCAGCCAGCGAAACTCCACCCACTCGGGCTGCGTATCCAGCTCGGGGCGCGGGCGGCGCACGGCCCAGTACCCCTCCCACAACGGCGCCAGCGAAGCGGCCGGCTGACGGTCGCGCTGCGGATTCTGCTCCAGGCGCTGCAGGCGGACGGAAATGGCCTTCAGAAAGCGCGGCAGCTCGCCCAGCCACGCGGCCGGCGTGCCGGCGACAAAGCCCGGATAGATGAGACGCTCGAGCTGTTCACGCACATCGCCCACGGCGCTCAACCACTGGGGCGCCACGCCGCCCTTCAGCGCCCGCGCCAGCGCGTGGTATTCCGCCAGCGCCGCCGCCACCTGCCCGGCCAGGGCGTTGGCCTCGTCGACCAGCCGCGCTCGGCCGGCCGCCAGACGCGACTGGAAGGCCTCGGCCTCGCGCGGCAGGGGCTCGGCCAGGAACACCCGCTCGAAGGCCGCGTCGACGATGTCCGCCTTCAGCGATTCGCAGCCCCCCACCGGCGCATAGTGCAGACACATGGCCTTCGCCTGCGGCAGGTTGCGCTGCAAGTAGCGCACCTGCTCGCGCAGCACCGTCTGCAGCAGCCGCAGCAAGCCACGGCGATGTGCCCGCTGCGCCTGCTCCGGCGTATCGAGCAGGCGCAGCGCCACCCGGTCCGTCTCCTCGACCAGCGCAGGGAAGCCCTGGAGGCGCACGCCCCCCACCTCCCGGCTCACCGACTCCGGTAACGCGCCGAAGTCCCAGTCGCTCACCGTCTCGCGTTCGAGGTCGTGGGCCGGCAGGCGTTCGAAGTCGCGGGCGGCACGGCCGCCCAGCTGTGCCCGCAGCGCCTCCAGGTCGCGACCGTGCCCCAGCAGCGTGCCGTCGGGGCCCATCACCCGGAAGTTCATGCGCAGGTGCTCGGGCAGCAGCTCGAGCCGCCACGCGTCGGCGGGTATGCTCACGCCGGTCATGCGTTGGAGCTCCCCGGCCATGGCCGGCAGCAAGGCCCCCTCCCGCGGCGAGAGACGCTGTTCCAGGGCGGCGGCAAAGTTCGGCGCCGGCACGAAGTTGCGCCGCAGCCCCTTGGGCAGCGCACGAATGAGTGCGGTGAGCTTCTCGTTCAGCAGCCCGGGCACCAGCCAGTCGAAGCGCTCGGCGGGGAGCTGGTTGAGTGCGGCCAGCGGCACGGTGACGCTCACCCCGTCCTCGACCGCGCCCGGCTCGAAGTGGTAGCTCAAGGGCAGCTCCAGCGCGCCGACGCGCAGAGTCTCGGGAAAGCGGCCGGCGCTCACGTGATCGGCGTCCTGCAGCATCAGGGCCGCGCGCTCGAAATACAGCAGCCGCGGCTGCTCGCGCTCGGCCTGCTTGCGCCACGCCTCGAAGCTCGGCCCGTCCGCCACCGCGGCGGGGATGCGGGCGTCGTAGAAGGCAAAAAGACTCTCCTCGTCCTCGAGGATGTCGCGCCGGCGCGAGCGGTGCTCCAGCGCCTCCACTTCCCGCACCAGTCCCAGGTTGTGGGCCAGGAACTCGCCCCGGGAGCGGTAATCGCCGCGCACCAGCGCCTCGCGGATAAACAGCTCCCGCGCAGCCGCCGCATCGATGCGCGCGTAGTTCACCCGCCGCCCGGGATTGACGATGAGCCCATAGAGGGTGCTCTGCTCGCTGGCGACCACGCGCTGGCCCTTGCGCTCCCAGTGCGGGTGGGAGTAGCTGCGCTTGAGCAGATGGCCGGCGAGCGCCTCGATCCAGCGCGGCTCGATGGCCGCCACGGTGCGGGCGAACAGGCGCGAGGTTTCCACCAGCTCGGCGGCCATCAGCCATTTCGGCCCCTTGCGCGCCAATCCCGAGCCGGGAAAGATGTGGAGCGTGGTGCCGCGCGCACCGCTATAGCGATCCTTGTCCTCCTTCACCGCGACGTGCCCGAGCAGGCCGGTGAGCAGCGCCCGGTGTACCGCCGCATCGTCCGCCTCCACCTGGTTCACGCGTGCCCCACCCTCGCGCATCAGCCCGTGCAGCTGCTTGTACACGCCTTCCCACTCGAGCATGCGCACGTAGGACAGATAGTGGCTCTGGCACCACCGGCGCAGCTTGCTGCGCGAGAGATG
This sequence comes from uncultured Gammaproteobacteria bacterium, assembly GCA_963779865.1. Taxonomy (GTDB): domain Bacteria; phylum Pseudomonadota; class Gammaproteobacteria; order CAVZZX01; family CAVZZX01; genus CAVZZX01. The sequence continues at coordinate 1,304,898 of CAVZZX010000003.1, forward strand.
GCGCTTCTGCTCCTGGTAGGCGCGCCACAGCTGTAGCAGCGAGAGAAAATCCGAGCGCTCGTTGCGGAACAGCGCATGGGCCGCATCGGCCTTGCCCTGCGCCTCGGCCGGACGCACCCGGGGGTCGGCGACGCTGAGGGCGGCCGCGATCGGCAGCACCTCGGCGAGGCTGCCTTCGCGCTCCGCGGCGACCAGCATGCGCGCGATGCGCGGGTCCACCGGCAGCCGCGCCAGGCGGCGCCCGAGTTCGGTCAGGGCCCGCCGCTCGTCCACGGCACCGAGCTCGTGCAGGAGGCGATAACCGTCGTTGATGAAACGCCGGTCGGGCGGATCGACGAAGGGAAAGTCCTCCAGCTCCCCCAGCCCGAGCGCACGCATCTGCAGGATGACCTCGGCGAGATTGGTCCGCTGGATTTCCGGCTCGGTGAAGTGCGGGCGCTCCAGGAAGTCCTGCTCCGCGTAGAGGCGCAGGCAGATCCCCGGGCCGGTTCGCCCGCAGCGCCCCTTGCGCTGATCTGCCGAAGCGCGCGCGATCTTCTCGATCGGCAGGCGCTGCACCTTGCTGCGGTGGCTGTAGCGGCTGATGCGCGCCAGGCCGCTGTCGACCACGTAGCGGATGCCGGGGACGGTCAGCGAGGTTTCCGCCACATTGGTCGCCAGCACGATGCGCGGCCGCCCGTGCGGTTCGAAGATGCGCTGCTGCTCCCCGGGGCCCAACCGCGCGAACAGCGGCAGCACCTCCACCCCGGGCGGATGATGCTTGCGCAGCGCCTCGGCGCTCTCGCGGATCTCGCGCTCCCCGGGCAGGAACACCAAGGCATCGCCCGGTTCGCCCCGGGTGAGCTCATCGACCGCCTCGACCACCGCTTGCGGCAGGTCCGTCTCGCCCGCGTCCGGTTCGCCGGTCAGCGGGCGATAGCGCACCTCCACCGGGTAGGTGCGCCCCGGCACCGAGACGATGGGCGCGTCGTCGAAGAAGCGCGAGAAGCTCTCCGGGTCGATGGTCGCCGAGGTGATGATCAGCTTCAGGTCCGGGCGCTGCGGCAGGAGGCGCTTGAGGTAGCCGAGCAGGAAGTCGATGTTGAGGCTGCGCTCATGGGCCTCGTCGACGATCAGCGTGTCGTACTGCTCCAGCCGCGTGTCGCGCTGCAGCTCGGCGAGCAGGATGCCGTCGGTCATCAGCTTGATGTGGCTCTCGGCGCCCACGTGGTCGCCGAAACGCACCTTGTAACCGACCGCGCCGCCCAGCTCGCTGTGCAGCTCCTCGGCAATGCGCGCCGCCACGCTGCGGGCGGCGATGCGGCGCGGCTGGGTGTGGCCAATCAGCCCATGCACCCCGCGGCCGAGCTCGAGACAGACCTTCGGCAACTGGGTGGTCTTTCCCGAGCCGGTTTCGCCGCACACGATGACCACCTGGTGCGCCGCAATGGCCGCGGCGATCTCCGCGCGCATCTCCACCACGGGCAGGCCATCCGGATAGTCCGGGCGCGGCAGGGCCGCGCGGCGTGCCTGGACGCGGGCGCCGGAGGCCGCCACCAGGTCGCGCAGCTCGGCGAGACCGCGCGAGATGGGGCGCCCGGCACGCCGGCGGCGACGCAGGCCGTGCAGGCGTCGGCGCAGTCCGGGGCGATCGGCCAGCATGGTTTCGCCGAGCGCAAGCTCGAGGTCGGCGAACGGATCGTCGAGGGTTTCGGTTTGGGACATCTCGGAGATAGTCGGTCTGTTCGCGCGGTTCCCTGGCCCCACGGCCGCTTGAACGGGGGACCCTCAGTGCGCGGCGGAAGCGGCCGGCGCCGGCACCGGTGTCTGCTCGCGGTGCAAAAACCAGCGATCCATCACCACCGCGCGCACGAACCAGGGGGCGCCCAACAGGCGTCCGGCGATGAAGCGGCGCAGGCCCGCAGGCAGACGCTCCACCCAGCCCGGCCCCGGCTGGCGCGGCCCGAAACGTTCGACCATACGCCCCCGGTACGGTTCCAGCCGCACGCGGCGATAGTCGCCGGCAGCGGAGTCTATCACCTGCGCCGCGAGCAAGGCCGATTCCACGGCCGGGCGGATCCCCTCCCCGCTCTGCGCATAGGCGAGACCCGCCGCATCGCCGATCAGGAGCGTGCCATCGCCAATCAGCGGACGCGGCGCGTGCGGGTACAGCAGATAGGCATGGCCCTTGAAGCGTCCCGGCAAATCGTGCGGAAGCTTGCCGCTGGCGCGCAGAAAATCGCAGAACGCGTCCAGGTGGTCACCCAGCCGGTGATTGTCCTCGCGGCCCAGCCCGACGTTGAGATAGTCGCCCTTGCGGAAGACCCAGGCGTAACCCTTGAGATCGGCGCAGAAGTACAGCTCGGGCCTCTCGCCCGCCACCGCGCACTCGGCACCTTGGGCCGCACCCAGCGCAAACTCGATCTCCTTGGCGGCGACCACCGTCTCGCCGCGGCCCGGGCGTGCCCCGAGCACCCGCGCGACCGGGCAGAAATGGCCGCCGGCGCCGACCACCAACGGCGTCTCGATGCACCCGTTCACCCGCCAAGATCCGCCATGGCGCTCCATCCTCGCCAAGCCCGTTCCAAGCCGCAGGCGCGCGCCGCTGCGCTCCAGCAGATAGTGGTCGAACTCGCAGCGGCGGATGCCGTAGCTGACCGGTGCCCCGTCCGGGTAGCGGGCGTCGACGCCGGGGCGGTGCATCAGCCCGACATGGAAGCCGTAGATGGGTTGGAACACCCGCCCGCATCGATAATCCTCCGCGTCGAACTCCAGCGAATCCAGCACCGCCGGCGTCACCCAGCCGGCGCACACCTTGTCGCGGGGGAAGCGCTGCTTGTCGAGCACCATCACGTCCAGGCCCCGCCGGCGCAGCGCCCACGCCAGGGTCGACCCCGCCGGCCCGCCGCCGACCACCAGCACATCGCAGCGCTCCATGGTCAAGCCTCCCATGCTCAGCCGTCCTGGTACAGGTGGGCGCGCGACCAGGGCAGCTCATTGAGTTGGGGACGCGTGAAGACGACCTGGAACAACTGCAGGGCGCCGGTGGTGAAGGCCGCGATCGATCCGGTCAGATAGAGGCGCCAGGCACGCACGAAGCTCTCGTCGAACATCGTGCGCACCCGCTGCAGGTTCGTTTCATAGCGATCCAGCCAATGGCCCAGCGTCTTCGCATAGTGCAGGCGCAGATTCTCCACGTCCTGCACCGAGAACTCGAACGGCTCGAAGATCGCCATCATCTCGCTCAGGGCGGGGGGACGGGCGCCCGGGAAGATGCGCCGCTCGATCCATGCGTTCATGGGGCCGGGGCTGTTGCGCCCGATGCTGTGGATGAGCCCGCGGCCGTGCGCCGTCAGGCAGCGGTCGATGACAGCACCCAGCTCGCGGTAGTGCTCCGTGCCCACGTGCTCGAGCATGCCGACCGAGATGAAGGCGTCGCAGGTGCCCAGCATGTTGCGGTAGTCGTCCTCGATGAAGTCGACTTGCCCGTCAAGCCCTTCGCGCCGGGCCTCCTCGCGCGCAAACACGACCTGCTCGTGAGAGATGTTGTAGGCCTTCACGCGCACCCCGTAATGGCGCGCCATGAAGCGGGCCAGACCGCCCCAGCCGCAACCGGCCTCGAAGACGGTCTCCCCCGGTTGCAGGCGCAACTTGCGGCACACGTGGTGCAGCTTCGCGACCTGCGCCGCCGCCAGTCCCATGTCGGGGTCCGGAAAATAGGCGCAGGTGTACTGCATGGCTTCCTCATCCAGCCACAGCCGATAGAACGCGTTGCCGATATCGTAATGACGATGGATGTTCTCGCGCGAACCGCCCGGCGAATTGCGCCGCGGCCGGTGGACGACCGACTCGAGCAGACGCGGCCAGCGATTCTCGACGCGTGCCATGCCGCCATAGACGGCCTCGAGAAAGTCGAGCAGCTTGCCATCGATCTCCACGCGTGCAGCCGCGTAGAGATCCCCGAAGTGCAGGTTCGGATAACTGAGGAGTTTGTACAGGGAGGCACGCTCGGCGATCCGCAGCCGCGCGACAGGTTCGCCATCGGTGGTCTGGATGGCCTCGCCATCCCACAGCACCACCGCCACCGGCGGGTTGCCCACCGCCTCGAGCAGGCGGCGCACCGCCCAGCGGTCCGCAGAGGAGATCCGCGCGGTGCCGACGTCCAGCGCCGCCGCGCCTCGCTCGGGAACGCTCGCGGACCGGGCTTCTTCCTTGCGCATGGTCGCCCCGCCTTCGGTGTTGGTCTTCTTTCTCACCATCCTAGAGGCTATTTCGCGGGCCGACAATCACCGCCGCGGCTCATCCACCGCCGCCCTCGGGCGAAGTGCCGGTGGGCTCCTCCCGGGCCGCCGAACGCCGGGCGGGGGGCTTTTTCCGGCGTCGCGGGCCGGGCCGCGAGCCGGAGCGTGCGCCCGGCGTCGGCCACGGCGCGAACGGGTACGGGCGCTGGTCCCGGGTAAACGTGAAGAATTGGATGAGCTCGTACATGTAGGCACTGAGCTGACGGCCGAAATCGAGCAGCCGTGCGTTGGGCGCCGCAGTCAACAACACCGACGCGAACTGGAATAACGCCAGTGCCAGGACCAACAGCTCCGCGAGGCTGTAGACGAACGCGAACACCAGCAGAAAGACACCGCGCTTCCAGGTCTCGCGCGAACGCAGGCGGGTCCTCATCTTGTCCATTTCAGCCACCAGGATTCGGGAAAGTATTCAGAACCTTACACCAGCGGCCGGGGTGCTTTCCAATGCAGGGCCGCGCGCGTAGACTGCCCGGCGGAGGATCGCCCATGCCCAGGACCGCCGTGACGCTTCCCGCCGTACTCGCCCCGCTCCTTGCGGCGCCCGCCCTCGCCAGTGCCAGCGTCGACTACGCCCTGGGCATCGACTTCGCACTGCAGGTGCACAGCACCAGCGTGGGCGTGGACTTCACCGACCGCAGCCGCGCCAGCCTCGACCTGAACACACTCGGCGTGAGCTGGTACGAGCCCCTCACCGAGCGGCTCGAAGGTGGCCTGGAGCTCGGTTACGCGGAAGTGACCCAGAGCGGTGAACCCCTGCTCGCCGGCCGTTCCCCGGACGGCTACTTCGCCGGTGTCCTGCTGCGGCTGAGTGCCTACGACAGCGCGTCGCTGCGGGTGGTGCTCGACACCCGCTACCGCTACCTGGACGTGGAGGACACCAGCGAAGACCCCACGGTGCGCCTCAAATGGCGGACCGCTCAGGCCGGCGCGCGCCTCGCCACCCCGGTTGCCCGCGGGCTGTGGGCCTTCGGCCGCGCCTACTATGCCACGCTGGATGGCGAGCGCCTGGTGCGGGGCTCGGTCGAGCGCACCACCGATTTCAACGCACGCGACGGGCTCGGCTACGCGCTCGGTCTGGCGGTCGACCTGGGCCGTGAGGGGGACGTCAGCGTGCAGTGGGAGGAGGGTTACGCCAGCGGCGTCACCCTGTCATTCAGCCGACGCTTCTGATCGGCCGCCTGTTGTATTTGTGAGACGTTTCACACCCCTGCCTCCATTTTCCCTATACCTTGTGGCGCTAAAGGGGCCTTTGCGTCCGCGGCCCGACTGGAGCCCACGGGCGCGCAACCGGAAAACATCGCCATGGCTGCCGCTCACAAGAGCATCGACAAACAACTGCTGCGCACCCTTCTGCCGCTCGGGACGCTCAGCCCCGACAAGCTCGACGAGATCGCCGCCAAGTCGGTCATCGAGGAATTTCCGGCCGGCCGCTACCTGTTTCGTGCCGGCGACACCGACCGCCGCTACCTCTACCTGCTTGCCGGCGCCATCGAGTTGCTCGCCGAGGGCGAGAAGCCGCGCCTCCTGAAAGGCGGCAGCCGCCCCACGCGCGAGGCGCTCGCCCCCACACAGCCGCGCGCATGTGCCGCCCGCGCCAAGTCGCGCGCCAGCGTCCTGGTGATCGATGCCGATCTCCTCGAGCTGCTGCTCGGCGACGGCGCCAGTGGCTACGAGGTCACGGAGATCGAGAGTGAGGGCGCCGACGACTGGATGATCCGCTTCCTGCAGTCGCCGGCCTTCTCCTCACTGCCCACCCAGAACATCCAGGCAGTGCTCACCCGCCTTCAGCCGTTGCCGCTCAAAGCCGGCGAGGCCGTGATTCGCCAGGGCGAGCAAGACGCCTATTACTACATCGTCGAAAGCGGCCGCTGCGTCGTGACCCGCCGCCCTGCCGCGCGCGCCCCGGAGATCCGGCTCGCCGAGATCGGCGCGGGTGACGGCTTTGGCGAGGAGTCGCTGCTCACCCACGGGCGCCGGAACGCGACCGTCACCATGCTCGAGGACGGCACCCTGATGCGGCTCGGCCGCGAGGACTTCAACGAGCTGCTGGCCGCACCGTTGATGCGGGGGGTGTCCGCCGAGCGGCTCGTCGAACTGGTGACCGCGGGCGCGACCCTCATCGACGTGCGCGGCCCGGAGGAGTATGGCCGCGACGCGCTGCCCGGGGCCAGCAACATCCCGCTCTCCACACTGCGCCTGAAGCTCTCCGGCCTCTATCCCTCGCGCGCCTACGCGGTCTATGCCAACGGCAGCGGCCGTAGCGCGGCGGCGGCCTTCCTGATGGCGCAACAGGGACTCAACGTGCATGTGCTCGATGGCGGCCTGCGCGGCGTCGGCGATCGCCAGCGTCTGGACGCGGCGCTGCGCGCACATCATCGCCCGGCGCCCGCCGCGCCCGCCGCCGGCCCCGCGAAAGGTGCGGCGGAGCAGCCCGTGCCCGTGGCGCGCGAACGGCTGGCCGCCATCGAGCAACGTGCCGCGGCCGAAGACCAACGCGCCCAGGCCGCAGAGAACAACGCCCGCAAACTGCACGCCGAGGCCGAGACCGCCAAGCGGCAGGCCCAAGACAACGCCGCACGGCTGGCCGCAGCCCAGACCGCCCGCAAGCGTGCCGAGGCCGAGCTGACCCGGCTACACGAAACCGCCCGGGCCGAGAAGGCGGCCGAACTGGAAGCCGCCAAGCGCCGCGCGCAGGCCGAAGCGGAGCGGCTGCGCGCTGCCGAAGTGGCACGGCAGCGCGCCCAGCTCGCGGCCAGCCGTGCCCAGGAAGAAGCGGCGGGCATCCGCCTCCGGGCGGAGGAAGAAACGGCGCACCTGAAGGCCGAAGCCGAGGCGATCCGTCGCCAGGCCGAACAGGACGCGAAGCAGCTCCGCGAAGAAGCGGAAGCCGCGCGCCAACGCGCCGAGGAGGAAGCCCGGCGCCTGCGCGAAAGCGCCCTGGCCGACGGGCAACGCAGCGCCGCGCAGGCCCGCGCCGAAGCCGAAGCCGAAGCCGCGCGCCTTCGCGAGGAGGCCGAGGCCATGAAACAGCAGGCCGAGGACGAAGCACTGCGGCTGCGCAGCGAGGTCGAGGCCATCACGCGCGAGCTTGCATTGCAGGAGAGCGAGCGGGCACGCGCCGCCGAAGAGGCCCGCCGGAAGGCGGACGAGGAGGTCCGCCAAGCCGCGCAGGAGGCTGCCCGCAAGGCTCGCGAAGAGGCCGAGGCGATCCGCCGCGAAGCCGAGCAGGAAGCGGCACGTCTGCTGGCAGAGGCCCGCGCCGAGCGACAGCAGTTCGAGGAACAGACACGCCGTCAGGCCGCGCAGGCCCGCCGACACGCCGAGGCGGACGCCCGCCATGAGGCCGAGCAGGCCCGCCGCCAGGCCGAGGCCGATGCCCGCCGCGAGGCGCAGGCCCAGGCCCGCCAGCAGGCCGAGGCCGATGCCCGCCGCGAGGCGCAGGCTCAGGCCCGCCAGCAGGCCGAGGCCGATGCCCGCCGCGAGGCGCAGGCTCAGGCCCGCCAGCAGGCCGAGGCCGATGCCCGCCGTGAAGCCGAAGCCCAGGCCCTGCGCCAGGCGGAGATCCGCCGTCAGGCGGACGCACGGCGGGAAGCCGAAGAGGCACGCCGCCGCGCCCACGAGGACACGTATGCCGGTCGCTCGCTGCCAACGATTCCCGGCAGCCTGCTGCTGGAGGACGAAGCGCGCGAACCCACCCCGGAGCCAGCCGCCAGCGTGGCACCCGAGCCGGCACCCGCGGCAGCCGCCGGTGAACGGACCGTGCTGCGGAGCGAGGAGGACATCTTCGTCTTCCAGGCCCCGTCGGCCGGAATCGACGTGAGTCCCGAGCCCGCGCCGACGACCGAGGCGGAAAACCCGTCGCCGGCGCCGGTCAGCCCCACGCCCGCCCGGCCTGCGGCGCCGCCGCATCGCACGAGCGTCCCCTTCACCGCCGCTGCCCCCAGCGCCGCTGCCCCCAGCGCCGCCGCACGCAAGCCGCGCCGACGCCCGCGGCGCCGCGCGGTGATGCGCATCGCCGCCGCGCTGGTGCTGGGCGTGGGCGTGACCGCGCTGGTGGTGCAGCAACAGATGGCTCAGCCGGACCGACTCGCCGCCCAAGGCGTCGAGAAGCGGGTGGCCGGCGAGGACCTGCCCGGCGCCGGGGCGCAGAGCGAGGCGTTCGCGCAGCGGCTCAAGGCCTGGATCCGGCGGGCGTTCGAGGGCGATTCCGCCTCCCAGGGGCGCTAGCGGACAGCGCCCCCGCCTGCGGCCGGATTCGCGAATCCCGGCCGCAGGCGGCGGTAGACCCAGGCCATGCTCGCCCCGCGTGCCCCCATGAACACCATCAGGGCGAGCCACAGCCCGTGGTTGGCGAGCGGCCGCGCGAGATACCAGGCGAGCAGATACACGCCCAGCGACACCAGCATCGTGTCGCGCATCTCGCGGGTGCGCGTCGCGCCGATGAAGATCCCGTCGAACAGATAGCCCCACACCGACACCAGCGGCGCCACGGCCATCCAGGGGAGATACCGCAGGGCGTTCGCGCGCACCGCCGACAGATCCGTCAAGCTCGCTACAATCAGCGGCCCCGCAAAGGCATAGGCGAGCGCGAACAGCGCAGCCAACGCCGTGGACCACACGGCCGCCGCGCGCACCGCGCTCTGGAATGCACGCGCATCCCGGCGGCCGATGGCATGTCCGGTCAGGGCCTCCGCCGCGTGGGCGAAGCCGTCCAGGGCGTAGGCCATGAACGTCTGGAAATTGAGCAGCACGGCATTGGCGGCCAGCACCACGTCGCCGAGCGCCGCCCCCTGCGCCGTGAAGAAGGCGAAGCCGAAGATCAGCGCCAGGGTACGCACGAAAATATGCCGGTTTACCCGCAGCATGGTACGAACCCGCCCCAGATCGGCCAGTGCATGGCAGCTCCACCGCCCGGGGTAGCGGCGCAGCTCCGCCGCGACGAACACCAGCCCCCAGGCGAGTCCCGCGTACTCGGCGATGACCGAGGCCAGGGCCACGCCCTCCACCTTCCAGCCGAGGCCGACCACGAACAGCAGATCGAGCGCCACGTTGACGAGATTGGTCGCCACCACCACGTACAAGGGATTGCGCGCGTTCTGCATCCCCAAAAACCAGCCGAGCAGCGCGTAGTTGGCGAGGGTGGCGGGGGCGCTCCACACGCGTACCGTGTAGTACTGTCGCGCCAGCCCTTCGACGTCGTCGCTCACGCCAAGCAGTGAAAAGGCCAACGCCCCAATCGGCACCTGCAGGGCGATCAGCCCCGCGCCGATGAGCCCCGCCAGGAGCAGGGCGCGGCCGAGCATGGCCCGCATTTCCGCGCGGTCGTCGGCGCCGTGCGCCTGCGCGGTAAGCCCCGTCGTGCCCATGCGCAGAAAGCCAAAGCCCCAGAACAGGAAGCTGAACACCAGACTGGCCACCGCAACGGCCCCCAGATACTGCGGCGCGTCCAGGTGCCCGAGCACGGCCGTGTCCACCAGCCCGAGCAGCGGCACGGACAGATTGGAAACGATAAGCGGCGCGGCGATCCGCCACACGGCACGGTAGGCATTGGACGAGGCGTCAGGCGTTGGCGGGTTCACGGGCGCTGCTACCCTGTAAGGGTCCTTGCGGAGGCAGGCATGATGGCGGAGCCGGTCATCGAAGTGAAGGCGTTGACCAAACGCTACGGGACCACCTGCGCGGTGGACGGCATCGGCTTCGAGGTGGAACGCGGCGCCGCCTGCGCCCTGCTCGGCGGCAACGGCGCGGGCAAGACCACCACCTTGTCGATGCTGCTGGGTCTACTGCTGCCGAGCAGCGGCAGCATCCGCCTGCTGGGCGAAGATATCCTGCGCCATCGGTACCGAGTGCTGCCTCGCATCAACTTCACCTCGCCCTACGTGGACCTTCCCTATCGGCTGACGGTGCGCGAGAACCTCGGCGTATACGCACGGCTCTATGGCCTGCGGGACGTTCGCGGCCGTATCGATGAGCTGGCCGACGAGCTCGACCTCCAGGTGCTGCTGCCGCGCCGTCACGGCACCCTGTCGGCCGGACAGAAGACGCGGGTCGCCCTGGCCAAATCCCTGCTCAACCGCCCCGAGGTGTTGTTGCTGGACGAGCCCACCGCCTCGCTGGACCCGGATACGGGCGAGCGCATCCGCACATACCTCAAGGACTATCAGCGCGCCAGCGGGGCAACGCTCCTGCTGGCCTCGCACAACATGCCCGAGGTGGAGCGCATCTGCGACGAGGTGATTGTGCTACGCGCCGGGCGGGTGGTGGACCGGGGGGCACCCGCAACGCTCATCCGCCGTTACGGGCGGGCCAATCTCGAGCAGGTGTTCGTGGACATCGCCCGCCATCGCGAACGGCTCGCCTGAGCGGCAGCTGATGAGACCAGGGCTCAGCACCTTCTCCTTCGGCCGCGTGTGGGCGCTGCTGGTGCGCTATACGTTTCTGCTGCGCCATTCCTGGCCGCGGGTGCTCGAGCTCGCCTACTGGCTCACCATGCAGATGATCCTGTGGGGCTTCATCAACAAGTTCATGGTGGCTCACAGCACCTGGGCGGCGCAGGCCGCCGGCATCTTCATCGCCGCCGTCCTGCTCTGGGACGTGCTGTTCCGCGGCCAGCTGGGGGTCTCCATCCCCTTCTTCGAGGAGATGTACTCACGCAACCTCGCCAACCTGTTCGTATCGCCGCTGCGGCCCTACGAGCTGCTGACCGCCCTGCTCACCATCAGCCTGCTGCGCACAGTCGTCGGCGTCGGCACGGCCGCCTTGCTCGCCATCCCCTTGTACCACTACTCGATCTTCGCCATGGGCCTGCCGCTGCTCGCCTTCTTTGCCAACCTGCTGGTGATGAGCTGGGCGGTGGGCCTGACCGTGGTGTCCATCGTGCTGCGCTATGGCCTGGGGGCCGAGAGCCTGGCCTGGGCGGTCATCTTCGCGGTGGCCCCGGTCAGCGGCGTGTACTATCCGATCGCCACCCTCCCCGGCTGGCTGCAGCCGCTCGCCTGGGCCCTGCCTTCGGCCCACGTCTTCGAGGGCATGCGCCGGGTCATGCTCGAGGGCGTGTTCGACACGCAGCTGCTGCTGAACGCCGTGGCCCTCAATCTCCTCTACCTGGCGCTCGGCGCCGCCCTGTTCATGGTGGTGTTCCGCCGTGCCCGCCGCGACGGGCTGCTGCTGCACATCGGCGAGTGAAGGGGGGCTACACCGCCAGCCGCCAGGCCAGCCAGGCGCCGGCCAGCGCAAGCAGCAGGACGGCACCGCGGCGCGCACGCGCGCCGGCCCGGGGCGCCAGGCTGCGGGCGCCGCGCAGCGCACCGGCCGGCGCCGCGGCCGCCTTGAGCCGGTCCCAGGCCTCCTGCAGCGCGGGCGGGACTGCGCCGGCGGGGGCGCCCAACTCGCGGGCGAATTCCTCGAGCAGACACACCCCCGGCGGCAGCCCCTTGGGAAACCGACTCTCGCCAGTGAACACCACCCGTCCCGCCACTGGCGATTTCGGCGCGAAGGCCTGCACGGCCAGGGTGTCGTTGCGGTTCTTGTGGAGCGGGTTGTCGAAGCGAAAGCTGCTGCGGCCAAGCACCTGGGTCCAGCGGTCCATGCCTTCGGCCGCGAAGATCAGGCCCGGATAGGGCTTGAGCTCGAGCACCAGTATGCCCTCGGGCCGAAGCACGATATGCTCGACCCAGGTCCTCCCACCCACCCCGTCCTGGACCAATACCCCGTTCAGGGAGTCGACCCCCAGTCGCTGCACGGCGCGGCGTTCCCGGCGCGCCGGGGCGCGCAAAATGCTGCCGACGAGCAGCAGCGCACTGATCCCGACCAGCAGCACGGGTATACTCCACGTCATCCACGCGGTGGGGGAAAGGAGATGCGCACTCAGCGCGGGGAGTTCGATATTCATTGTTCTTCTGGCGCTAGTTGGCATCGCGGCCGCCGACCGACCGCTGTTTGCAGAGAGATTAAACCACGAGACTTGCCGATGACAGCCAGCCCCAACCTGCGTTCCCGTCTGTTCGCGATCTGCGTCACAGTCCTGCTCGTTTGCGGCGGCGTCGGCACCGCTGCCGCACAGCCCGCTCCGGCGGTCGGCGATCAGGCGCCCGGCTTCACCCTCATGGGGCTGGACGAGAAGCTGTATTCGCTCGCGGCGCTGCGGCAGAAGGGGCCGGTTTTGCTCGTGTTCTGGTCCACGCGCTGCCACTTCTGCCATGCCATGATTCCCCAGTTCAGCCGGGTCCAGAACGAGTGGGGCCCGCGCGGGCTCACGCTCGCCGCCGTCGACGTCGGCTATGAGGACGCCGCGGAGGTCGAACACTATGCGCAGGACAACGACATCGGCTATCTGATCCTCAATCAGGACGACAAGAAGGCCGAATTGGTGCATGCCTACGGGCTGATCGGCACCCCCACCATCGTGTTGGTGTCGGCGCAGGGCGCCGTGCTCTACTACGGCCATCGCCTGCCCGATCTGGATGCCCTGCTCCCGGCCGCCACGGCGGCGGCACCGCAACAGAGCTGAAGCGCGCACGTGAACGAACATACCGACGACGACACCGCCGCCCTCCAGGACGCCGAACGCCTGCTCGCGGAGTACGGCGCCCTGCTCGCGGACGCCAACGGCACCGCCTATGCCATGCCGCAATCGCTGCTGCCCGCCGACAAGGACCGGATCAAGCAGGCCATCCAGCGCCTGCTCTGGGAGCTGGGCGACGCACAGCCCTCGCTGGCCGAAGGCCTGGTCCAGGGCTACGGCTATCTGGCCCAATTCATCTCCGACGAGGAAGCACAGGTGGTGGAGCGTGGCCGCGCCGCGCTCGCCTCGGGCGACCCGCACCATCCCGACTGGGCGGACGCCGAGGCCAGCAGCCGTATCCTCGGCCGCATCAAGGCGGAGATGGAGAACCTGCTCCAGGAAATCCGCCTCTTCGCTCCCTAGGCACGGCGCCGCCGCGCCCGCCGCTGCAGGTCCGGCTCGAGACGCTGCCGCGCGGTGCGCGGCCCGCGTGGATCGGGCTGCGCCGGCCCCGCGGGGCTAGACAACGGTTTATGGAATCCCCATATTTGAGTAAGCTTCTCGGTCTTTCGTACCCTGCCTCACAGCGCAGTCCGGCGCAGCCGGGCTGGGAGGATGCATGAACAGCGCAGTGACCATGCCGGCGATCGACGCGGCGCGCATTGAAGCGCGCGAGCGCGCGGCGCAGCCCCCCGCGCCGCTCACCGAATCCGAGCAGGACGCGCTCAGGGCGAGCATCAAGCGCCTGCTCCGCGAGCAGGACGCCGTGTTGGTGGCCCACTACTACACCGACGCGGAGCTGCAGCGGCTCGCGGAGGAAACCGGCGGCTGCGTGTCCGATTCCCTGGACATGGCCCGCTTCGGAAACCAGCACCCGGCGCGCACCCTGGTGGTGGCGGGTGTCCGCTTCATGGGTGAGACGGCCAAGATCCTCAATCCGGAAAAACGGGTGCTGATGCCCACGCTGGAGGCCGAATGCTCGCTCGACCTGAGCTGCCCGGCCGAGGATTTCGCCCGCTTCTGCGATGCGCATCCCGAGCGCACGGTGGTCGTCTATGCGAACACCAGCGCCGCAGTGAAGGCCCGTGCGGACTGGGTGGTCACCTCGAGCATCGCGCTGAAGGTGGTCGAGCACCTCAAGCGGCGCGGCGAGAAGATCCTGTGGGCGCCGGATCGCTACCTCGGCGACTACATCCAACACGAGACCGGCGCGGACATGCTGCTCTGGCAGGGGGCCTGCGTCGTGCACGAAAAATTCAAGGCCGAAGGGCTGCGCGCCCTGCGCCAAGAGCATCCGCAGGCGGCCGTGCTGGTGCATCCCGAATCCCCGGCGGACATCATCGCCCAGGCGGACGTGGTCGGCTCGACGACGCGCCTCATCCAGGCGGTGAGCGAGCTCGATGCGCCGGAGTTCATCGTCGCCACCGACAACGGCATCTTCTACAAGATGCAGCAGGCCGCGCCGCACAAACCTCTGCTGGAGGCGCCCAGCGCCGGCCACGGAGCCGCCTGCCAGAGCTGCGCCCATTGCCCCTGGATGGCGATGAACGGGCTGCGCAACCTCGCCGAGGCGCTGGAGACCGGCGCCAACGAGATCCACGTCGAGGAGGACGTGCGCCGCCGCGCCCTGCGCTCGACCCAGCGCATGATCGACTTCGCGGCCGGGCAGCGCGCCGCCGTCGCGGGCGACGCCTAGGCCTGCATGTCGAACCGGACACTGGGTCTCACTGACGCCCTGCACGCGTATGTGCTCGGCGCGGGCGTGCGCGAACCGAGCCTGCTGCAGCGCCTGCGCGAGGAGACGGCGCGCGACCCCGCCGCGCGCATGCAGATCGCGCCGGAGCAGGGCCAGTTCATGGCCCTGCTGGTGGGGCTGCTCGGCGCGCGGCGGATCCTCGAGGTGGGCACCTTCACCGGCTACAGCTCGCTCGCGATGGCGCTCGCCCTGCCGGCAGATGCGCGCTTCACCTGCTGTGACGTCAGTGCGCAGTGGACCGCCGTGGCGCGCCGCTATTGGGAAGAGGCGGGGGTCGCCAAGCGCATGGACCTGCGCCTGGCCCCGGCGCTGGAGACGCTCGACGCTCTGCTGCAGGAGGGCGCGGCCGCGAGCTACGACTTCGCCTTCATCGATGCCGACAAGCAGAACTACGCCGCCTACTACGAACGCTGTCTCGCCCTGCTGCGTCCCGGCGGTCTGGTCGCGGTGGACAACGTGCTGTGGGGCGGCAGCGTCGCCGACGCCAACGACCGCGAGCCCGACACGCTGGCCATCCGCGCCTTCAACGCACAACTGCATGAGGATGCCCGCATCGACCTGTCGATGGTGCCCATCGGCGACGGCCTGAGCCTCGCCCGCAAGCGCTGAGTTTCTCTTCGCCCCTCCCAGGCGCTCGCCCCCGGCTCGTTCTCCCCGGCACTCCAGCCGATTACCCCCTGCGCCTCTTACCTCCGCGCCTCTTACCCCTGCGCCGGGCGGGGGCTTCGATGCGCCGCCCGGACGCCGGTGATAGACTTCGGCCTCGCAGCGGATCTAGCCCGAGCGGCAAAGGAGGAGCGATGAGCGAAGCCCAGACCACCGTGGTGGCGGACGAGAAGCAGAAGGGCAAGGCCCTGCAGCAGATGGAGAAGCTCGGCGCCAGGATCGAGCTCCGCAAGCTCGAACACGGTGACTACCTCCTCTCCGAGGAGGCCGTGGTCGCGGTGAAGTCCGGGACGGATTTCATCCTCAATGTGGTCGACGGCAGCCTGCTCGACAACATCAACCGCCTGCGGGCCGAGTTCGAGCGCGTGATCCTGATCGTGGAAGGCGATTATTTCACCGCCCGCTTCCACCAGACCGCCTTCGACGTCCACAAGGGGATCGCCAAGCTGACCATCCTGCAGCAGGTGCCGATCCTCTACAGCCCGGGCCCCGAGCACACCGGCGCGCTGATCTTCCACCTCGCCGAGGACCTGCAGCAGCACCTCGATGCCGCGCAGGACATGCGCAGCAACGCGCCGACCCTGCGTTTCGAGGCGGTACAGTATCTCCTCGAGGGCCTGCCCGGCGTCGGCAGTGAGCTGGCCGAACGCCTGTACAAGCATTTCGGCACGGCGCAGGCCGTGTTCGCCGCAGGCGCCGATGAACTGACGGCGGTCGAGGGCCTCGACGAGGCCAAGGCGAAGAAGATCCGGCGTATTCTGGAAACCAAGCGCCCGAGCTGACCGCACACCCGAGGCAGCCGGCACCACACGGAGGGCGAGATGAGCGAATCAGAACAGGCGCCATGGCAGCGCATCCTGGACAACTTCACGCGCACGGCGAATGCCCAGGAGCTGGGTGAGAAGCTGGCCCGCTACGCCGCGCGCGAGAGCGCGCGCGCCGATCACCTCACCGCCGCGATCACCGACACCATCAAGGCCCTCAACGCGCACAAGGGGCAGAGCGCCGAGCTGGACGAGATGGCCGACCACCTCGTGGCCTACCTGCGGCAGGCGATCGCCGAGGCCAACCGCGCCGGCTTCCGCGCCCAACAGGGCGCGGCACAGGACAGCGCGCACTAGCCGAACGCGGCCCCCCGGTGGCGAGTCGCCCTGCGCACCCGGCGCAGGGGGGCTCTAACTCGCCCCGGCCGCCAGGCTCTTCGAGGCGATTTCGTAGCTGTCCTTCGACAGCTCCGGCGCCTCGAGGATGCGTTGCAGCTGTTCGCGCATGAGGGCCTGCCGGTCGGCGTCGTAGCGACGCCAGTTGCTGAAGATGTTCACCAGACGCGCCGCCATTTGCGGGTTGAGCGGGTCCAGCTCGAGGATGCGCTCGGCCAGGAACCGGTAGCCGCCCCCGTCCACGGCATGGAAGCGCACCGGATTGCCCTGGCAGAACGCGCCCACCAGGGCGCGCACCCGATTGGGATTGGTCAGGTGAAAGTCCGGATGCTCGAGCAGGCGCTGCACCCGTGCCAGGGTGTCGGGACGCCGGGAGCGCGCCTGAATCGCGAACCACTTGTCCACCACCTGCGCATCCGCACGCCAGCGGTCATGGAAGTCCCGCAACGCATCTTCGGCGGCGGGCGCCTGCGTGTCGGCGAGCAGGGACAGCGCGGCCAGGCGCTCGGTCATGTTGTCCGCCTCGTGATACTGGCGCGTACACCGCTCCAGGAGCGAGCCGTCCTCCAGCGTCATCAGGTAGGCCAGGGCCAGGTTCTTCAGACGCCGCCGCCCCGCCGCGGCGGCATCGAAGCGGTAGGGGCCCGGCTCGCCACCGGCGTCGTAAAGCGCCAGCAGCGGCTCGCGCAGCGCCTCGGCCAGGCGGCGGCGCGCGAACTCCCGCGCCGCGTGGATGGCCTCGACGTCGACCACCGCGCACTGCTCGGCCAGATACGCCTCCGAAGGCAAGGTGAGCAGCTGCGCCTTGAAGGCGGCGTCGATGCCCGCCTCGCGCAGGGTCTTGGCGAAGGCCTCACCCAGCGCCGGGGGAAGCGCCAGGGCACGCCCCGCCCGCTGCTCCTCGACCAGGGTCAGCAGCACCCCCGTGGCCAGCCTCTGGCCCGCATCCCAACGGTTGAAGGGATCGCTGTCGTGCGCGTACAGGAAGGCGAGCACCTCCTCGCTGCGCGGGAAGCGCAGCTTCGCCGGGGCCGAGAAGCCGCGCAGCAACGAGGGCTCCGGGGCCTCGGGCACGTCGACGAAGCGGAACACCTGTTCCGCCGCCGTGAGCTCCAGCACCCGCGTCGCCGCGGGCGCGTTCTTCCCTGCCCCCTCCCCGACGTCCTGCCGGTCACCATTCCAGTCGTCATCCAGGCGCAGCGGCAGGTCAGCGCCGCTGGGGCTCACCAGGCCCACGGCGAAGGGGATGTGGAACGGGTCCTTGTGCGGCTGCCCGGGCGTGGGGGCACAGCTCTGGCGCACGCGCAGCGTATAGCTGCGGGTCGCGGCGTCATAGGCGCCCTCCACCTCCAGCTCGGGCGTGCCCGCCTGCGTATACCAGCGCTTGAACTGCGTGAGGTCCCGGCCGTTGGCCTCGGCGATGGCGGCCACGAAGTCGTCGGTGGTCACGGCCTGCCCGTCATGGCACTCGAAGTACAGGTCCGTGCCGCGGCGAAAGCCCTCCGGCCCCACCAGGGTGTGCAGCATGCGCACCACCTCGGCACCCTTGTTGTACACGGTGACCGTGTAGAAGTTGCTGATCTCCATGTACGAGTCCGGCCGCACCGGGTGGGCCATGGGCCCGGCGTCCTGCGGAAACTGGTGGGTGCGCAGCAGGTTGACCTCGCCGATGCGCTTCACCCCACGGGAGGTCATATCGGCGCTGAACTCCTGGTCCCGGAAGACAGTGAAGCCTTCCTTCAGGCTGAGCTGGAACCAGTCGCGGCAGGTCACGCGGTTGCCCGACCAGTTGTGGAAATACTCGTGGCCGATGATGCCCTGGATGTTGGCGAAGTCCTCGTCGGTGGCGGTCTCGGCAGTGGCCAGCACGCAAGCCGCGTTGAAGATGTTCAGGCCCTTGTTCTCCATGGCCCCCATGTTGAAGTCGTTCACCGCCACAATCATGTAGATGTCCAGGTCGTACTCGCGCCCGAACACCTCCTCGTCCCAGCGCATGGCCTTTTGCAGCGAGGCCAGCGCATGGTCGCACTTGTGGCGGTTCTCCGGCTCCACGTAGATGCGCAGGGTCACCTCGCGCCCCGAGCGCGTGGTGAAGCGAGCTTCCTGGCACGCCAGGTCGCCGGCCACCAGGGCGAACAGATAGGAGGGCTTGGGGTAGGGGTCCTCCCAGCGGACCCAGTGGCGCCCGTCGGCCATCTCGCCGCCGTCGACCGGGTTACCGTTCGACAGCAGCACCGGATAGCGTGCCTGGTCGGCCAGGATGGTGGTCGAATAGCGCGCCATGACATCGGGGCGGTCGGGGAAATAGGTGATGTGGCGAAAGCCCTGCGCCTCGCACTGGGTGCAGAACATCGCGCTGGACACGTACAGGCCCTCCAGCGCCGTGTTGCGCGCCGGCGCGATGCGGGTCAGCACCTCCAGCTCGAACTGCTCCGGCACGTTGCGCAGCTCCAACCCGTCGGCCCGCACCTCGTAATCCCCGGCGTCCACGTCCAGGCCGTCGAGGCGCAAAGAGACCAGCTCCATGGCCTCCCCGTCGAGCCACAGCGCACCGCCCGCGCCGGCCGGGTTGCGGCGCACCGACATGCGCGCGGTGACCGCCGTGTCCTCGGGCTCGAGCTCGAAGCGCAGGTCGATGCTGTCGACCAGGTAGTTCGGGGGGCGATAATCCTTCAGATACGTGCTGCGGGGAGTGCTGGGCGGGTCTTCTCTGGCGATGTTCACGGTCGCAAAAACCTCATTCCGTCTCTCGTCTTGGGGCCGGCGCCCCACCCCTGCAGTGTACAACACCCGGCAAGGCCGCCCCGCGCCCCGGTTGCCCGGCGACGGGTCTCAACGGTCTCCACCGCGGCGCGCCGCGGTGCCGCGCTGCAGGGCCGTGCCGCCGAAGCGCTGGCGGATACGGTCGGCAACGGCATCGAGCGACTGCGCGCGCACGGGCTCGGCGGCGAAGAGCTCGCCCTGCGCCGCCGCCTCGCCCTGAAAGCCGCTCACGCCGATGCCGATCAGGCGCAGCGGCGGGTGGCCGCCCGGCAAGCGCTCGAGCAACTGGGCGGCGCTGCGCCACAGCACGCCGGTGGCGTCGCTCGGCAGCGCCAGCGACTGCGAGCGCGAGAGCGTGCGGAAGTCGGCATAGCGGACCTTGAGGTGGACGGTGCGCGCCTTCAAGCCGGCGCGCCGCAGCCGCCACGTCACCTGTTCGGTGAGGTGCTGCAGCCAGGCGCGCAGCACGGCCGGGTCGCCAATGTCGGTGGGGAAGGTCGTCTCGTGCGAGATCGAGCGGGCCTCGCGATCGGGCTCCACGCGGCGCGGGTCGATGCCCTGCGCGAGGCGCCACAGCTGGACCCCGGCCTTGCCGAGGTGCCGCTCCAGCAGGTCCTGCGGCAGCCGGCGCAGCGCGCCGATACGGCGCACGCCGATGCGCGCAAGCGTGGCGGCCGTGGCCGGCCCCACGCCCCACAGGCGCTCGACCGGCAGCGGGTCGAGAAAGGCCTGCACCGCGCCCGGCTCGACGACCCGAAAGCCATCCGGCTTGTCGAGGTCACCGGCGAGCTTGGCGAGGAACTTGTTCGGCGCCACGCCCACCGAGGCCACCAGGCCAAGTTCCTCGCCGATGCGCGCCTTGATGGCGCGCCCGATCTCCGCCTCGCTGCCGAACAGGCGTCGGCTGGCTGCCACGTCCAGGAAGGCCTCGTCCAGCGAGAGCGGCTCGATCAGGGGCGTGTAGGCCTCGAACACGGCGCGGATCGCCTGCGACACCTCGGCATAGAGCGCCATGCGAACCGGCAGCACCTGCAACTCGGGGCACAGGCGCAGGGCCGTGGCCATGGGCATGGCGCTGTGCACCCCGTAACGGCGGGCCGCGTAGTTCGCCGCGGCCACCACGCCGCGCCCCTGCGGCGTGCCACCGACCACCAGCGGGCGGCCGGCAAGCGCGGGGCGTTCGCGCTCCTCCACCGAGGCGTAGAAGGCGTCCATGTCGACGTGGATGATCATGCCCCCAGTTTACCCGGGGACGTGGGCAGCGCGCAGGCGCTCGGTCATAATGCCCGCATGGACCCGATCCTGATCTTTCGGCATCTCGCCTGTGAGGGGCCCGGCTATCTCGCACGGTTCCTCGACGCCCGGGGGCTGCCCTGGCGGCTGATACGCATCGACGCGGGCGAGGCGGTACCGCGCACGCTCGATGGCGCCGCCGCGCTGGTCTTCATGGGCGGGCCGATGAGCGTCAACGACCCCCTGCCCTGGATCGCGGACGCGCTGCGGCTGATCCGCGCCGCGGCGGCGGCCGACCGCCCGGTCCTTGGCCACTGCCTCGGCGGGCAGCTCATCGCCAAGGCGCTCGGCGCCCGCGTGGCGCCGATGCACGAGCGCGGAGATCGGTTGGTTCGAGGTGGCGGCGGCGGACGCGGCCGCGGCTCGCGACTGGCTGGGCGGCCGAGCGGCCTTCACCGCCTTCCACTGGCACGGGGAGGCCTTCGAGCTGCCGCCGGGCGCCACCCGCATTCTCGCCAACGCGCATTGCCCGAACCAGGGCTTCGTCCACGGGCGCATGCTCGCCCTGCAGTGTCACGTGGAGATGACCGCCGCGATGGTGCGCGTGTGGGCGCAGGTGCATGGTGCCGAGCTCGACCCGCGCGGCCCCCGGGTGCAGGGGCGCGCCGAGATGCTCGACGAGCTGGAGCGGCGTGTGGGCGGGCTGCAAGGCGCCGCCGAGCGGCTCTACGGCCGCTGGCTGGCGGGCTGGTCGGGCTGGTCGGGCGCCGTTTGAGCGGTGTTGCCGCGCGCCGTCTCAGGCCGGGCGCGTGAGCACGTACACGCGCTCGCTCAGTGCGCTCAGCTTTGCCTGGAAGCGCGGGTTCTCCGCGAGGATATCCTGGCCATGCAGCGCCTGCACCGCGAACTCCGGCTCGTACAGCGCACGCACCTCCGCTTCGCTGACGGAGAACGGCGGCCCGTCCATCTCCTGCTGCGGGTACTCGAAGGTGACCAGCAGCACGCGCGCCGCCCCGGGCAGGATCGCCTTCATGTGCGCCGCGTAGCGCTCGCGCATCTCCGGTGGCAGGGCGATCAGCGAGGCGCGGTCATACACCCCCGCCATGTCCGCCAGGTCCGGCGCGCGCAGGTCGAAGAAGTCCCCGCACAGGATGCGCAGGTCGGCGGCGGCGCATTCGCTGAAGCGATCGCGCTCCTGCTCGGCGGGGTGCAGGCCGTTCTCGGTGAAGAAATCGCGCACCGCCACCGGGCTGAGCTCCACGCCGAGCACCGGGTGGCCCTGCTCGCGCAGCCACAGCATGTCCCGGCTCTTGCCGCACAGCGGCACGAAGACCGTGGCCCCGGCCGCCAGCGCCAAGGCGTCCCAGAAGCGCTGCAGGTGGACGTTGATGCGCTCCTGATGAAAGCCGATCTGGCCGCTTTCCCAACGGTCGTGCCAAAAATCCCGATCCATGACGTACTCCGCAGACGAAGGGATGCCTCATGGTAGCAGCCCCTGCAGGCCGGCGCAGGGACGGTTACAATCAGCCCCTGCCCCACCCGAAACGTGCCGACAGAGGATGCGTCCATGAGCGAACAGCGCCCCTTTTCGATTGAGGCCATCGAGCTCGGGCCGATGGAGAACTTCATCTATATCGTGCACGACCATGCCAGCGGCCGCGCCGCCGTGGTCGACCCGGCCTGGGACGTGCAAGCCATCCTGCAGCGGGCGCGCGAGATGGACGTGCGCATCACCGACGTGCTGCTCACGCACAGCCACCACGACCACATCAACGGCATCGAGGAGCTGCTACAGAGCGCGGACGCGCAGCTGCACCTGCTCAGGCCCGAGGCGCAGTTCTGGGGCGCGGAGCTGACCCGCCCCACCCTGCACCACGGCGGCGATGTCATCCGCCTGGGCGAGACCGAGGTCCGCGTGCTGCACACGCCCGGGCACACGCCCGGCTCCGCCTGCTATCACCTCGGCGGCGAGCTCATCACCGGGGACACGCTGTTCGTGTTCGGCTGCGGGCGCTGCGACCTGCGCGGCGGCGATCCCAACGAGATGTATGACACCCTGCGCCGGCTGGCCACCGAGCTGCCGCCGGAGACGCACATCAACCCCGGCCACAACTATGCCGACAAGCCCGACTCGACCCTGGCCGAACAGGTGGAGGGCAACCCCTTCATGCACTTCGACGAGCGCGCGGGCTTCGTCGAATACCGGATGCACGAGCACGATCGCATCCGCAGCACGCCGTACCATGCCGTGCCGCGCAGGGAATAGATTCGATGGCGTCTGGATGCGGGGCCGACAGGCGTGCCCCGCATCCGCGCGGTGGGCGCGAGCGCCCGCTCAGACCTCGGCGACGACGTAGCTGACCCAGGATTCCTGATTCTCGACCTCGCCGGTCTCGTAGTACTCGCCGGTGCCCTCGAGATAGTCGTCGTCGTCCTCACCTTCCTCGTAACGCTCCCAGTACACGCGCACGCGGCTGAAGCCGGCTTCCTGCAGCAGCTCGATGATCTCGGGCAGGGTCCACATGCGCCAGCTGTAGGTGAAGGCGTTCTCCAGGCGCGAACCGTCGGGGAAGTCGAAGTGGATCGCGCAGTCCATGTGGTGGTCGATCGGATTGAAGCGGATCTGCTGCCACACGTAGGTGGCGTCGTTCTCCTCCAGCTCGGTCTCCTCCTCGGCCTCCTTGTAGCACTCGGTGCCGCCGAAGGCGTCGAGCACCAGCAGGCCGTCCGCGTTCAGGCCTCGACGCGCCGCCTCGAAATAGCGGCGCAGCTCCGCCCGTGTCTCGAACAGGTAGTAGCTGAAGTTGAAGGCGCAGGTGACGTCGACCGGCAGCTCGCTCACCTCGCGCACGTCCGCCTGCATCAGGTGCACGCGGTGGGAGACGCCCTCGCCGGCGGCCGCCGTGTTGTGCTGCCGACCCCAGTCCAGCGGCTCGGGGTCGATGTCCACGCCCAGCGCGGTGCGCCGCGGGTCGCTCGCGCACCAGGCAGCGGCGAAGTGCGCCGTGCCGCAGAAGTCCTCGCGCAGCGCCAGGGCGTCGCGCCCGCGCAGGGCGCGGAAGGTGCTCGCCACGAAGTCGATCTCGGTCTCCGGGGCCTGCACCGCCTCCTGATAGAGCACATGCTTGTCGGCAGTCTCCGCCCGGCAGGGCTTCTTCGCGTTCTTGGTCTTCTTCGGCTTGTGCACGCGCATGGGTGCATGGGCGGTGGTCATGGAGCGAGTCCCCGGGTGATTGCAGAGACGCCGATTATACGGCATCGCCCCGGCGTGGCGTGCGGCCCGTCTTCGATTCCAGCGGCCCGCGATGCTATGATTTGGGACTGAGTCCTCACGTTTCCTTCTGAGCGCATGTCCGAGCACGCCAGCAGCACACGCCGCCACACCACCGTCCCGGTGCAGATCGGCACAGTTACCGTCGGCGGCGGCGCCCCGGTGGCGGTCCAGTCGATGACCAATACGGACACCGCCGACGCGGCCGCAACCATCCGGCAGGTGGCCGCGCTGGCCAGGGCGGGCTCGGAACTGGTGCGCATCACGGTAAACAGTGCCGAGGCGGCGCGCGAGGTCGCGCGCATCCGCGACGGCCTGGAGCGGATGGGCGTGCACGTGCCGCTGGTGGGCGACTTCCACTTCAACGGCCACAAGCTGCTGACCGAATACCCCGACTGCGCCGAGGCCCTGGCCAAGTACCGCATCAATCCCGGTAACGTCGGCAAGGGCAGCAAGCGCGATGCGCAGTTCGCGCAGATGATCGAGTTCGCCTGCCGTTACGACAAGCCGGTGCGCATCGGCGTGAACTGGGGCAGTCTCGATCAGGACCTGCTGGCACGCATGATGGACGACAACGGCAAGCGCACCGAGCCGCTGGAGCCCAAGGCCATCATGCACGAGGCGCTGCTCGCCTCGGCGATCGGCAGCGCCCGGCGCGCCGAAGAGCTCGGGCTGGGCCACGACCGCATCATCCTGTCCTGCAAGATGAGCGGCGTGCAGGATCTCATCGCCGTCTACCGCGACCTCGCCGGGCGCTGCGACTACCCGCTGCACCTGGGTCTCACCGAGGCGGGCATGGGCAGCAAGGGCGTGGTCGCCTCCACCGCCGCCCTCGCCGTGCTGCTGCAGGAGGGCATCGGCGACACCATCCGCATCTCGCTCACCCCGGAGCCCGGCGGCGACCGCACCCAGGAGGTGATCGTTGCCCAGGAGATCCTGCAGAGCATGGGCCTGCGCGCCTTCACACCGATGGTGGTGTCCTGCCCCGGGTGCGGCCGCACCACCAGCACCTATTTCCAGCAACTCGCCCAGGACATTCAGAGCTACATCCGCCACCAGATGCCGGAGTGGCGCAAGCACCACCCGGGCGTGGAGGAGATGTCGGTCGCGGTGATGGGTTGCGTCGTCAACGGCCCCGGCGAGAGCAAGCACGCCAACATCGGCATCAGCCTGCCCGGCACCGGGGAGAAGCCGGTGGCCCCCGTCTATGTCGACGGCGAGAAGACGGTGACCCTCAAGGGCGAGCGCATCGCACAGGATTTCCAGCAGATCGTCGATGACTACGTCGCCCGCCGCTACCCGGCCGCGCCGCAGGCCGAGCCCGCCTCCTCCTGAGTCTGCTCAGGGCCGGTGACGGCTCTCGCCGGCGCCGACCCCACCGGCGATGAGGTGCGCCAGCCGCAGCGCCTCGGGCAGGCGGCTGTGATGGATGGTGCGCCTCAGCAGCAGCCGCGCGGCGTCCAGGTCGATGCCGGCGCGCTGCACGTACAGCCCCTCCACCGCCTCCATCGGCCCGGCGCGCTCGATGAGACGCCACTTGCGCGCGCCGCCGGGCACCCGCTCCAGCAGCGCGCGGCGGATCGCCGCATAGTCCGGTGCGCGGCGCGCCACCACCAGCACGGGAAGGCCGAGCTGCGCATGCAGCGCGGGCACGTCGACCACGTTGAAGCCGGCGAAGGCGATGCCCTGGAGCATCACCACGTGCAGGTGGCCGGCAAAGCGCGAGCCGCGCACCAGTTGCGCAACAACGCGGGTGGCATTGACCCCGTCGCGCCGCACCTTCCCGCTGAGCACGCCCTCGATGCGCGTGCCCGCGAACACGGCGCCCACGAGCAGCACGTCGCCGCGATGGCTGCGCGCGAACGGCGCGTCATCGAAGCCGATGACGTGAGACAGACGACGCGCCATGGACTGCGACGCGCCCGAGCCTCAGGCCGCGAGATACTCGCTGGCCATGCGGTTGACCGCCTGCTGATAGTCCTCGAACAGGAAGGCGAGCCGGAAGAACACGCTGTCGAGCTGATACGCCTCGGCCAGCGGGTGGTTCGCCGCCATCTCGAAGTAGGCGCGCCCGA
This sequence comes from uncultured Gammaproteobacteria bacterium, assembly GCA_963779865.1. Taxonomy (GTDB): domain Bacteria; phylum Pseudomonadota; class Gammaproteobacteria; order CAVZZX01; family CAVZZX01; genus CAVZZX01. The sequence continues at coordinate 1,330,605 of CAVZZX010000003.1, forward strand.
AGTCGGTGTAGAAGCGCTTGTCCACGCTGCGCCGGTGATAACGGTGGCGGTGCTCGATCCAGCCGGGGAACATCCCCGTGAGGAACAGGGCGAAGTTGCCGATGTGGGCGTAGATCAAAAACTGGCGCCGTGGGTCGGCGTTCTCGGCCTCGCCGATCATCTCCACCAGGTAGGCGTGCGTCTGCTCGTCGCCCGGCGCGACGCGATACAGACGCTCGGTGTGCACGAACAGACTCAGCAGATTGGCGATGTAGTTGATGATGCCGCGCTCGTCCCGGCTGCGGCGATGATCGAGCACCTGGCGCAACATCACGTTGAACAGAAGAAAGGGCGAGACGTCGAGCAGGAGGTCGCGGCGCTCGAGAATCCTGCGCACCAGGAAGTCACTGTCGAGCATGGACTCGATGGTGGTCGGCAGCTCGTGCACTAGAGCGGCCATCTCTTCGAAGCTGCCGCCGGGGGCGGGAAAGTTGTCGATCAGGAAGCGCAGATCCTTGTCGGTGAGTCGGCCGATGTCCGTACAGGCAAAGTCCGGGCGCCGCGTCATGGAGCACCTCTTGAGCAGGGAGGCCTACAGCTTACTTATCACCGGCCCCCGGCCTTGTCAAAGCAGCCCACGCGACCGTTGCGGCCTGGTCTGCGCCGACTAAGCTTAGCCCCGATCCCCGGTCCTTCGACGCGGACCGCGCCGGGTACGGACAGCAAGGAGGCATGCATGGCCCTGCGACTGAGCTCACCCGCGTTCATCGACGGCGACCCGATCCCCTCGCGCCACACTTGCGACGGACTGGACCTCTCGCCCCCGCTCGCCTGGTGGGACGCCCCCGAGGGCACCCGGAGCTTTGCCCTCATCGTCGACGACCCCGACGCGCCGGACCCGGCGGCACCGAAGATGACCTTTGTCCACTGGGTGCTGTACAACATTCCGGCCGACGTCACCGGACTGGAGGAGGCCGCCGGCTCCGGCGAGCTGCCGGCCGGTACGCGGCAAGGCGTGAACGACTGGGAGCGCGAACTCTACGGCGGCCCCTGCCCGCCGGTCGGGCGGCATCGCTACTTCTGGAAGCTCTACGCCCTGGACATCGAGCTGCCCGACCTGGAGCAGCCCAACAAGTCGGCCCTGGAGGCGGCCATGGGCGGGCACATCCTGGCGCAGTGCGAGCTGGTCGGGACTTACGCGCGCGGCGGCCAGAGCCCCGGTTAGCCCCGCGCCCAGATTCCGATCCAGATCCCGGCTCAGCGACCCGGCTCGATCCAGTTGCGGCGGAAAGCGGCCGCGGCGATGCCGAGCAGCAGCGGCAGCAGCCAGGGCCCGAGCGCGAGTTCCCCTGCCCCGCGATGCAGCACCGGACCGGCCAGGGCGAGTACCGCCAGAGTGCTGGCAAGCACGTACAGCGGCAGCGGTCCCGGCGTCCGGCGGCCAGGCGCGGTGAGCAGCAGGGCGCGAAGCAGGGCCGGTTCGACGACGCCCTTCCAGTTGCTCGCCGGCCGGTGATGCCGCCACAGCAGCCGCCATTGCCAGAACAGCGGCAGGAAGGCCAGCAGCCAGGCCGGGCGCTCCAGCTCGATCACGGCGCCCGGCCTCCCCCGGCGCCGGGCAGGGGCCGGGGCCGGGACACCCGACGCAGCGTCGTGAAGGCCGCCCCCATTGCGAGCAGCAGGGCCATGCCGAGCGGCCACACATAGAACTCGACCCCGCCCGCCGACACCGGGCGACTCGCCGCCAGCAGCAACAGCAGCCAGACCGTCAGGGCCAGTGCCCGGGCGGGGCGCCGCGCGTCAATCGCCTCGCCAGCCGGCTCCGGCGCGCCACGCGCCAGGTCGTCGAAAAACGGCACGCGCAGCGCCGGCCCGGGCCTGCGCCGCGCCGCGGGCGCATAGCGCCGCACCAGCCAGGGCGCGGGCGCGAGCAGCAGGAGCCAGGGCCAGGCGAGCGCCACACTCATGGGCGCGCGTCCTCCTGACGCCGCAGCCAGGCCTCCACCGCCGCCAGCAGCGCGGGCACGTCCAGCTCCTCGCCGAGGTCTTCGGCGCGACAATAGGGCCCGTGGCGCAGCGCGCGGCCGGCACCGACGGTGAAAGCGCGCGTGTCGCCGGTCTCGTCCAGATGCACCAGCCAGGCCCGCCCGCTCAGGCCCGCCACCCCCGGGCGGCGGGCGGTGGCGATGGCCGTGTCGCGCACCAGCGCGGAGATGCCGGCCAGCAGGTACGCTGCATCGCCCGCGCGCCGCCAATCCCGCTCCAGGCCACGCAGGCGGCGCAAGGCGCGTCGGCGGGCCCGCGTACGCCGCAGCCGGCCCCACCCCCAGAGCGCGGCAGCCGTCCCGAGCAGCAGCGCCAAAATCACCCACGACACCGGCCACGGCACCGGCCACGACACCGGCCACGATACCGGTCGGACCGGCATCTCAGCCCCGCCCCCGCAGCAGACTGCGCCGCGTGCCTTCGCGCACCCGCAGCAGCTGGCGCACGCTCTCGTCGAGCGTGTTGCCGGTGGACAGGCGCAGGAGGTGGGCGCGCAGGCCCACGAAGGCACGCACGATGCTGCGGTTGCGCTCGGCGAAGGCGAGCGCATGGCGTTCGCGCCAGCGCGGGTCTTCGGCATCGAACGCCAGCACGCGCTCTCCGTCGCTGATCCGGAAGCGTCCGCGGGCCGGCAAGTCCACCTCCAGCGGGTCGTAGACGAAGCTGCCCAGCAGGTCGCCGGCCCGCGCCAGCTCCGCCAGCTGCGGCAGCGCCGCCGCGTCGAGATCGCGAAAGTCGCTGAGGGCAAAGACCATGCCCCCGGGCCGCACCATGCGGCGCAGCCGCCGCAGCGCGGTGGCGAGGTCCACGGCGGCGTGCGCCGCATCGGCGGGCTCGCTCTGGTGCACCTCCACCAGCGCGCGCAGCAGTCGCAGCACGCCGCGGCGCCCCGAGGCGGGGCGCACTTCCAGCAGGCGGCGCGCATCGACAATCAGGCCGCCGACGCGGTCGCCGCTGTCGGCCGCGGCCCAGGCCATCAGCGCCGCCACGCGCGCCGCCACCACCGACTTGAAGGCCGTGCGACTGGCGAAGCGCATCGCCGGCCGCAGGTCGACCAGCAGATAGAGCGAACGCTCGCGCTCTTCGCGGAACACCTTGGTGTGGGTCCGCCCGGTGCGCGCGCTGACCAGCCAGTCGATAGTACGGATGTCATCGCCCGGCTGATACTCACGCACCTCGTCGAAGTCCATGCCGCGGCCGCGGAACAGAGAGCGGTAGCCGCCGGCCAGGGGGCTGCCCGACGGGCGCTGCGGGGCGAGGCGAAATTGCACCGCCTGGGCGCGCAGCGCGAGCAGCTCCTCCAGGGTGAGCGTGATCCCCTCCTCGCTTGCGCGGCGCGCGTGGGCGCGCGTGCGCAGCAACGCGATCAAGGATTGCCAGGCGCGCGTCGCCACCCTGCGCAGCCAGTCAGGGCACGGGCACGCGGGACAACAGCACGGCGATGAACTCGTCCGTGCTCAGCCCGCCCGCCTCGGCCTCGAAGGACAGCAGGATGCGGTGGCGCAGCACGTCGGGTGCCACCGCCTGCACGTCCTCGGGGCCGACGTGGTTGCGCCCTTCGAGCCAGGCGTGTGCCCGCGAACAGAGGTCCAGCGCCAGCGTGGCACGCGGGCTGGCGCCATAGCTCACCCAATGCGCCAGCTCGGCCTTGTACGGAGCGGGGTCGCGAGTGGCCTGCACCAGCTCCACGATGTAGTCCTTCATGTGCTCGGCGGTGTGCATGTTGAGCACCTCCACGCGTGCGGCGAAGACGCTCTCCTGCGGCAGGGGCGGATGGACAGACGGCGCCTTGTGGGTGGCCGCGTTGAGGCGCTCCAGATGCACCAGGTCGAGCACCCGCCGCTCCGCGTCCTTGCTCGGGTAGGCGATGCGCGCGTGCATCAGGAAGCGATCCAGCTGCGCCTCGGGCAGCGCATAGGTGCCCTCCTGCTCGATCGGATTCTGGGTGGCCATCACCAGGAACAGCTCGGGCAGCGCATAGGTCTCGTGCCCGACCGTCACCTGCCGTTCGGCCATGGCCTCGAGCAGGGCCGACTGCACCTTGGCCGGCGCGCGGTTGATCTCGTCGGCGAGCAGCAGGTTGTGAAACACGGGGCCGCGCTGGAAACGAAAGCTGCCGTCCTGGGGGCGGTAGATCTCGGTGCCGGTGATGTCCGCCGGGAGCAGGTCGGGCGTGAACTGGATGCGGTGAAAGTCACCTTCGATGAGGCGGCCAAGCTCCTTGATGGCGCGCGTCTTGGCCAGGCCCGGCGGCCCCTCCACCAGCAGGTGGCCGTCGGCGAGCAGCGCGATCAGCAGGCGGGAGACCAAGCGGTCCTGGCCGACGATGCGCTGCGCGAGCTGCGCACGCAGCGACTTGAAACGCTCGTAAGCGGACATGCGACCCCTTTGCGCCGATGAAGCGCCGGCTAGCTTACCGGCGCGGCGGGCCCGATTCAAAGCGCGGCGTGCCCCGGCGCACCGTGCCCGGGTACCGCCCCCCGCACGTTGCTGATGCCGGCCGCCGCCCGTGCGGCACTCGCACGGGCAGCGGATCAGGGCGGCCATGGCGCTGGTCCCCGTCGCAATGGCCCGCGTATCATGACGCTTTTGCCAAGGGTGGCCCCGAGACCCGTGTTCGCATTACTGCTTTTCTGCAGACCCGGTTTCGAAAGCGAGTGCGCGGCCGAGATCACCGCCCGCGCCGCCGCCCTGCAGATCCACGGCCATTGCCGGACCAAACCGCAGGCGGGCTACGTGCTGTTCCAGCCGAGCGGGGACACGGACGCGGCGCGCCTGCATCGCGAGCTGGCGTTCGACACCCTGATCTTCGCGCGGCAGTGGTTCGTGTCTCTCGCCCTGCTTCGGAACCTGCCGGAGAACGACCGCGCCACGCCGCTGCTCGAGGCGCTGAGCGCCCTGCCCGCCCCCGCCGGTGAGCTGTACATCGCCTCGCCGGACTCCGAGGACGGACGCACGCTCTCACGTCTGGCACGCGGCCTCGCCCGCCCCCTGGGGCGCGGTCTCCACAGCCGCGGTCTGCTTGCCCGTGCCGGCGGCGCGCTGCGCGCCGAAGTGTGTCTGCTCAGCGGTTCGGCGGCCTATGCAGGCTTTGCCGCCCCGGCCAACAGCGCGCCCTGGCCGGGCGGCATTCCGCGCCTGCGGGCCCCGCGCAGTGCGCCGAGCCGCTCCACCCTGAAACTGGACGAGGCCTTCATGCGCTTTCTCTCCCCCGCCGAGCGCGACCGCTTTGTGCGCCCGGGCATGGAGGCCGTGGACCTGGGCGCCGCGCCCGGCGGCTGGACCTGGCAACTGGTGCAACGGCAGCTGCACGTCACGGCGGTGGACAATGGCCCCATGGATGCGCGCCTGCTGGAGAGCGGACTGGTCACTCACCTGCGCGAGGACGGATTCCGCTATCGGCCCGAGCGTGCGGTGGACTGGCTGGTGTGCGACATCGTCGACCGCCCCATGCGCGTGGCCGAGCGCATGGCACAGTGGCTCGGCCACGGCTGGTGCCGCCATGCGGTGTTCAACCTCAAACTGCCCATGCGACGGCGCTACGAAGAGACCCTGCGCTGTCTCGAGCAGCTGCACGCGGGTGCGGCGCAGGCCGGCGCCGAGCTGCACCTCGCCTGCAAGCAGCTCTATCACGATCGCGAGGAAGTCACCGTTTACGCGCGGCGTCTGGGCGCGCCGGCGCGTGCCCGCCCCCTGCACTGAGCGCACGCCTCGGCGGGAGCACGCGCCGGCGGGATCGCCTATCGATTTCGCACGCCGCGCCGCGGCCGCTACACTGGATGGCCCCGAACCCGCTGAACAACGGAGAGAGCCCGATGAGCCTGACGCCCTCCACCATGCTTGATCTCGGCACCCCCGCACCGGCGTTCCGGCTGCCCGATCCGGCCACCGGCCAGCCGGTCGCGCTCGAGGATTTCGCCGGCAAGCCGCTGCTGGTGATGTTCATCTGCAACCATTGCCCCTACGTCAAGCACATCCGCGGGGGGCTGGCCCGCTTCGCCCGCGAGTACCAGGACAAGGGCTTGGCGGTGGTGGCGATCAACGCCAATGATGCCGACAGCCATCCGGACGACGCTCCGGAGAAGATGGCCGAGGAAGTCGAACGCATCGGCTACACCTTCCCCTACTTGTATGACGCGACCCAGGAAGTCGCCAAGGCCTACCGGGCCGCCTGCACCCCGGACCTGTTCCTCTTCGATGCCGAGCATCGGCTGGCCTATCGCGGCCAGTTCGATGCGAGCCGCCCGGGCAACAAACAGCCGGTCACCGGTGCCGACCTGCGCGCCGCGGCCGATGCCGTGCTCGCCGGGCAGCCGGTGAGCGGCGATCAGGCCCCGAGCGTGGGCTGCAACATCAAGTGGCGCGAGGGCGCGGCCCCCGACTACTTCGGCTGAAGATTCGCCCCGGTGCGCTGCGTCGGCACGGCGTCCTGCGCCGGCTCGCCCCGCACGAGGCGGGGCAGGACCCACAGGCGCAGGCTCAGCCAGGCGCCGCCGACACCGAACAGGGCGCCGCCGATGATGTCGCTGGGATAGTGCTTGGCGGAGACCACGCGCGCCAGGGCCACGGCGAGCGCGCACAGCAGCGCCGTCACCTGCACCGCGCGAGGGCGGAACAGCACGGCCACGAAGATCGCACTGGTGAACAGGTCGGCCGAGTGGCCGGAGGGGAACGAGTGCACGGCATCGGCCCAGGACGGGCCCAGCCAGATGTCCGCCTGGCCGCCCATGCGGTCCAGGGTCTCGGGCCGCACGCGTCCGGCCAGGGTCTTCACGATGCCCACCGCGAGCAGCGAGCCACCGAGCTGCGCGAAGATATAGCCCGTGCTGACCACCACCCATTGGCGCTTGCGCCACCACCAGCCGGCCAGGAGCATGGCGAGAAAAAAGTAGTAGAAGGGCTGCTTGGCGAGGTTGGTGAACTTGTGGATCGCACCCTGCCAGTGGTGCGCCTGCGCCCACTGCACCCATCCCTGCTCGATGACGCGATCGCCGAAGAACAAGGCGAAGGGCAAGGCGACGAGCAGCAATAGCGCGCACACGGCCGCCAGTCGATTGAGGCGCGTGTGCAGTTCAGCAGCCTGCCAGGACATGGTATCTCCTCTGTTCCAGGACACGGGTCTCGTCGACGCCACAGGTGGCCGGCACGCGCGCGGCGCCCAGGCTCGCTGACAGCATCGCCTCCGGAATGGCGAGCACCCCGTCGGGGTGCGCCGCCAGCCAGGGCAGCACCTCCCGCGGCGAGAGATGCGTGATCAGGCGGCCGGCATAGAAATCGAGAATGCCCCGGGTCGTGCCTACCGTCGCCGCCGGCGCGTCCGGGCCGGCGTGCCGTGCGATGGCCTCCCCCAGGGGCCGCGCCGAAAAGCGCGGATTGAGCGCCTCGACCAGCACACCGAAGAGCAGCACCGAGAGCAGCACCGTCACAGCCATCCAGCCGAACAGCCACTGGCGGCCCGGGCGCAGCGAGAGCGCCGCCCCGGTTGCCGCCAGCAGCACCAGCCCCATCGCCACCCAGCCTGCGGACGCTGCCGTGGCGGGGCCGAGATCGGCACGCCCCCGCCACAGACCGGCCGCGAGCGCGAGCACGAACAGCACGGGCGGCCATGCCGCCCACGCCGAAACCCGGCGCGCCTCCAGCAGGCGCAGAGCGCCGATGCCCCCCGCCAGGCTCAGGGCAGGGAACAGCGGCAGGACATAGATAAAGAGCTTTTCCGATACGAGGGAGATGGCGACCAGCGGCAGCAGGCTGAACGCCACCACCTGCTGCCGGCGCGCATCGCGCTCGCGGAACAGCAAACGAAAACCGGCCGCGATCGGCCCGAGCCAAGGCATGACCAGCAGCGGCAGCAGGGCCGCATAGAAATACACCGGTTCGGCACGGTTCCAGGAATGAATGGCCCGCCCCAGCAACTGCTCGTACCAGATGGTGGCGAGATAGCCGGCTTGACCGGTCGCCGCGAGCATCCCCACCCAGCCGAGGACCACGGCCGCCAAGGCCACGCCGCCGCGGGCCGGATACAGCGCCAGGATGCCGCGCCAGCGTGCCGTGGCGAACTGCACCGCGAGCGCCGGCAGCAGCGTGAACAACAGCGCAATCGGCCCCTTGACGGCGACCCCGAGGATGCACAGCGTCCAGAATCCGGCGTGCCAGGCGCCGTGCGGCCGGGCGCGCAAGCGCAGCAAGGCATACCAGGCCCAGACCACCGTCGCCGTCAGGGCCATGTCCATGCGGGCGATCTGGGCGGCGAACAGCGGCAGGAGCGCCGTGAGGAACAGCCCCCCCGACCACAGCCCGAGCGCGCGGCCGCCAAGCCGGCGACCGACCGCATAGACGCCCGCGACGCTGGCCAGGGTGGAGAGGAAGGTGAACAGCAAAAAGGCGGGCAGCCCCTGTCCAATCAGCGCCGCGATGCCCGCAATCGCCCAGAAGTACGGGGCCGGCTTGTCGGCATAGGGGCTGCCGTTGAGCTGTGGCACCAGCCAGTGCCCGCCGGCAAGCATCTCGCGCACCACCTCGGCGTAGCGCGCCTCGTCCTGCACCCACAGGTCCCGGGGGAAGAACAGATTGATGCCGACCAGCAGCGCGAACAGCAGCAGGAGCTTGAGCAGGTCGGCACGCGCTACAGCGGGCCGAAGCGAGTCGCGGCCCGCGGGTCTGTCAACAGTCAGTGGGCGCACGGTCCGCTCAAGCAGGAGATGGGACATGGAAGAGGCCGCATGATACCACGCCTCCCACGGGCGTCCAGCCGGAGCGCGATTGCCGGGGCGATGACCGCTTCCGTGGCGCCACCCACCTGTCAGTAAGCGGTCACCGCAGATTCATATTTTCTTCATCGCCGCGCGATACGTTGGCCGACGTCAGAGCCACTGCCGGAGTATCGAACATGGCCACGCCCGCGAGCATGCTGCCCAAAGCCAGGCACCTGGGCGCCTACAGCGTCGACCTCGCTCATCGCCCGGAGGAGATCGAGGAATGTCAGCGCCTGCGCTACCGCGTCTTTGCCGAGGAGCTCGGTGCCTGCCTCGAAGATGCCGGAGGCGGACTCGATCGCGATCGCTTCGACGCTCATTGCAAACACCTGCTGGTGCGCGAGACGCGCACCGGCCGCGTCATCGCCACCACGCGCCTGCTGATGCAGGACGATGCGCAGGCGGCCGGCGCATTCTACTCCGAGGGCGAATTCGACCTGGCGCCGATCCGCGCGCTCGAGGGACGCTTGATGGAAGTCGGACGCACCTGCGTGGCCGCCGAGTTCCGCCGCGGCAGCGTCCTGGCGATGTTGTGGCAGGGGCTGGCGCAGATGATGGTGCTGCACCGCATCGACTATCTGATCGGCTGCGCCAGCATCCCGCTCTCCCACGGGGACAGTTACCTGCGTTCCGTGCTCGAACACCTGTATGCCGCGCATGGCGCGCCGGCGCGCCTGCGTGTGCGCACGCGGCTTCCGCTACGACTGCCGCCGGGGCCCACCGCCGCACACGTGCTCCTGCCGCCGCTGCTCAAGGGCTACCTGCGCCAGGGCGCGCTGATCTGCAGCGAACCCTACCTGGACCTGTCCTTCAACGTGGCGGACGTGTTCGTGCTGCTCGCGCGGGATCGGCTCGCGCGCCGCTACCGTCGCCACTTCGTGAATCGCGCATGAGCGCGCTGCCCCGGGCCCGCCTGCTGGGGCGTGCCGTGAAGCTCGCCGTGCATCTGCTGCGCGGCGCCGCAACCACCGGCACGTACCGCGTGCGCTGGGGGGCGCACTGGTACATGAGCGGCCGGGGAAGCGCGCGGATCCACCGCTGGATGGGGGAGCTCTGCGACATCATCGGCCTGGAGGTCCGCGTGCAGGGCACGCCGGTGGCCGGTCCCGCCCTGCTGGTCGCCAACCACATCTCGTGGATGGACGTAATCGCCCTCGCCGCCACCGCCCGCACCGGTTTCGTGGCCAAGGCCGAGGTGGCCCGCTGGCCCCTCATCGGCGTGCTGGCGCGCAGCGCCGGCACCCTGTTCATCGAACGCGCCCGCAGCGGCGAGCTGAACGCGACGCTGGAGGCGATGCTCAATACGCTGGCCGCCGGGCGGCGCATCGCCCTGTTCCCGGAGGGGACCACCAGCACGGGTGCGACAGTACTGCCCTTTCGCGCCGCGCTGTTCGAGGCGGCGCGGCGCGGCGGCGCGGTGGTGCAGCCGGTGGCGCTGCGCTATGGCGAGCAGGCCACGCCCGATCCGCTCGCGCCCTTCGTGGGGGACGACAGCCTGCTCGCGCACCTGCGACGGACCCTGCCGCGGCGCCGCACGGTCCTGCACGTCCACTTCCTCGCGCCCATGCCGGCGACGGTCGGCCGCCGCGTGCTGGCCGACCGTTCGCTGGCGGCGATCCGGGCGGCGCTCGCCCCGGCAGGGGCTCGCCTGGCCGCCTGAGCCCCGCCTCAGCGGGGATCGCGGCGGTACAGCACGAAGCTGAGATCGTCGGGATGGCTGGGCGCCCCGTCCACCGGCTCACACATGCGCTGCTGGGCAAGCCCGGCGAGGCGTTCGGCAGCGAGCTGCAGCGGGCCCTTGCGCGCCGCCTCGACGATCTCGTTCACGTACAGGTTGTCCGCAAGCCCGTCGCTGGCGACGATCAGCGTGTCGCGCGGCGCCAGCCTCAGGCTGGGGCCGATCTCGATGCGCATGTCCTGGCCGCCGAGCACGTTGGAGACCAGGTGGCGTTCTTCATGGTGCACGGCCTCATCCTCGTGGAGCAGACCGGCCTCGATTGCATAGCCCACCGGCGAGTGGGAAATGCTCTGGTGTTTGATGCGGCCCCGCTGTCCGGTGACCAGGATCAACGAATCGCCGATGTGGTAGGGACGGATTGCCGCGCCGGAGAGCTCCACGGCAGCCAGCGTGGTCGCCGCCCCACTGCCGCGCGCAAGCACCGTGCGGTTGGCCTGCTCGATGCCATCGAGCAAGGCATCGCGCAGCGCCATCCCCTCCCCCTGGGCGTGTTCGAGCACCTCGCGGATGGCGGCGACCGCGAGCCGCGAGGCTTCCTCGCCCTCCGGCATGCCGCCCAGCCCGTCGGCCACCACCAACAGGCCGGCATCCTCCCCGAAGGGGATCAGGGCCACGGTGTCCTCGTTCGGGGTCAGCTTGTCGGGCGCGCGGGCGGAAAACAGAACGCTCTGGCCATGGACGAAACTGCAGAGGCTGAAGGACGGGGTCGCCGGGAGCGCATGGGCGCCGGGCGCACGGTCGGGATTGAGGTTCATGCCGTTTCGTTCAGCTCCACTCCATCGTTTCGAGATGCTCGCGCAGCTGTCCCGCCGACCGGAAACGGGCGCTGATCAGTGAGCGCTTCAACCCCCGCACGATCGCCTTCACGGCCGGCGGCTGGCCGGCGTAGTGCTGCTGGCCTCCCAGCGCATCATAAAAGATGCGGATCAGGTCGAACACGTCCTGCTGGATGTTTTCCTTCTTCGGCGCGCGCCAATGATAGAGGTCCAGCAGTTTCAGATCGAAGCCCAGGCCGAAGCGCTGCACGATGATGTTGTCCATGTGCAGGTCGCCGTGATACTCGCCGGTGGCATGGATGCACTCGATGCCCGCGGTCAGGGCGTGCAGCAGGTGCACCGCCTGAAACGGGGCCAACCGCTGCCGGGGCTGGCGCTCCAGGAAGGCGCTGAGCAGCTCGCCCTCGACGAACTCGGACACCAGTGCGGTGACCGCCACACCGCGGCAGGTGATCACCTCCTGGGTGTGGTACTGGATGATCACCGGACAGTGGCGCAGCTTGTGCAGCTTCTTGGCATAGAAGCGGGCCGCACGGTCGCCCGGGTTGCGCTGGGGGAAAAACAGCTTGACGGTGCGCTCGATGCCGGTAAAGCGCTCGCGCACCAGGTAGACCTCCCCTTCCCAGCCCGCCCCCAGGCGCGAGACGACTTCGTACTTGCCCGCCAACATGCGCCCGGACACGAAGTTGAACTCGTTGATGAGCGGCGTCTTCGTCTTCTTGTTTTCGCTGCGTCGCGGCATGCTCGCTGCGGACCCCCGGGGGCGCGGCGTGGCTCGGGCCGGCCGCCGGCGCGCGCCGGCGACTGGTGCCGGAGGGGAGACTCGAACTCCCAAACCCGAAGGCACTTGGACCTAAACCAAGCGTGTCTACCAATTCCACCACTCCGGCGGCACGGGGGCATATCTATCACGAATCGGCGGGGACATAAACCGCGGTCGCCCGCGCACGGGCCCGGGCCAGGCTGGCGGCGCGGGCACCCGCGGGCGCCGGCGCGACGCACATGGCCCTCGTGCCGCCGCGCGCGGCGATTTGCCGGCGGGCAAGTGCCTGCTGTATAACCGGCCGCAGACCCGCTGCTGCACCGCCCGATGAGCCAGAAGCGACGCACGAACACGGACAAGGACAACCGGCCCTGGTGGGGCGACTATCCGCTGGCCAGCGGCGAGCGTCTCGAAGTGGGACTGGGCGCCCTGCGCGCAGCGGTGTTCTGTCTGGGCGAGGAATGGCAGGTGTTCAGTGAGACCGGCGCAGAGCCCGAAGCCACCGCGGGACTGCGCCTGCAGACCCTCGCCGGCGCGCCGGTCGCCGAGCGCTATTCCGCGGCGGAGCGCTTCCTCTTCAAGCACGCCCGCGAACGCCTCCATCTGCGACCGCGCCTTGCCGACCGCCCGGTGGTCAGTCGCCCGGTGATGCCCTTCCAACTCGCGCCGGGGGAAGAAACCATCATCTTCGTGAGCAGCCCGGTATGGCTGCAGCTCGAGGCCGCCGAGCCGCGCACGCCACTGCTCGAGCTGCCCGGGCAGCGCCTCTCCGACACCTGGTTCGGCCCTTCCACGCAGGAGGGCGAGCTCTGCTACGCGACCGCCACCAGCGCGCGCCGCTTCCTGCATGAGCTGCCCGCTCGCCCGCATCGCGCGGTCACCCCGGTGCAGATCAACAACCAGGGCGACACGCCGCTGCGCCTGGACCGTATCAGCCTGCCGACCCCCTTTTTGAGTCTCTACGGCGACGCGCAGGGGGCGCTGTGGACGCAGGCGATCACGCTGCTGCGCGAAGAAGGCGCGGAGCTGGCCACGTTGAAGATGGAAGCCAGCGCCCCGCAGGAGGCGTCCGCGGCCGTGCTGGTCAGCGAGCCGCGGCGCACCGCAGGCAAGAGCATCTTGGTGCGCGCCTTCGGCGCCCTGTTCGACTGAAGGGAGACGCTGCGCTTGGAGATCGATACCGGCTACGCCCTGCAGATCCTGCGCGCCGCGCTGATGCTCGTCGCGGGCTTCGCGCTCGCGCGCCTGGGCGCGGCGGCCGTCACCCGGCTGGGCACACGGCGCATGTCCCCCCACCACAGCACCCTCCTGCGACGCGCCGTGTACTACGTGGTGCTGGCGCTGTTCCTGGTCTCCGCCCTGCACCAGCTCGGCTTCAATCTCGGCGTGTTGCTCGGCGCCGCCGGCATCCTCACGGTCGCCATCGGCTTCGCCTCGCAGACGTCCGCCTCCAACCTGATCAGCGGGCTCTTCCTGATTGCCGAAAAACCGTTCGGCATCGGCGACGTGATCCGCGTCGGCGACACCACGGGCGAGGTGCTCTCGGTGGATCTGTTGTCGGTAAAGCTGCGCACCTTCGACAATCTCTATGTGCGCATCCCCAATGAATCCCTGATCAAGACCGAAATGGTCAACCTGACCAAGTTCCCCATCCGCCGTTTCGATCTCCTGCTGGGCGTGGCCTACCGCTCCGACATCGAGCGGGTGCGCGAGCTGTTGCTGGCGGTGGCCCGCGACAATCCGCTGAGCCTGGAGGAGCCGCAGCCGTTGTTCATCTTCCTGGGCTTCGGCGATTCGGCCATCAATCTGCAGTTCTCGGTATGGGCCAAGCGCGAGAACTTCATCGAACTGCGCAACAGCATCCAGTGCGAGATCAAGCGCGCCTTCGAGGCGGCGGACATCGAGATACCGTTCCCGCAACGCACCGTGGGCATGCTGTCCGAGAGCCCACCGCTGCGGGTGGAGATCGCCGAGCGCCCGCCGGCGGCCAAGGGCTGAGCAGCACCATGGACGTCGACCTGCTGCGGACCTTCATCGAGGTCCATCGCACGCGTCATTTCGGCCGCGCGGCGGAGAACCTGTTCGTGAGCCAGTCGGCCGTCAGTGCCCGCATCAAGCTGCTGGAAGACACCGTCGGGGTCGCCTTGTTCACGCGCTCGCGGCACAACATCCAGCTCACCGCGGCGGGGCAGCGCCTGTTGCGCCATGCCGAGAGCATCGTCACCACCTGGAACCAGGCCCGCCAGGCCATCGCCCTCGGCGAGGACCAGGCCCTGGCGCTGGTCGCGGGCAGCGTGCCGGGACTCGCCGACGTGGTGCTGCAACAGTGGCTGCACACCCTGCATCGCCACTGTCCCGAGGCTGTGCTGCAGGCCGAGGTGCACGGCCAGGATGCGCTGCTGCGCCGCCTGCAGGACCGCACGGTGGACCTCGCCTTTCTGTTCGAGCCGCCGTCGGCGGCGGACCTGCTGGTGGAGGAGCTCGGCGCGCTGCGGCTGATCCTGGTCGCCGCCCGCGCGGGGCTGAACGCCGAGCAGGCCCTGAGCCGCGACTACGTGCTGGTGGACTGGGGCACCAGTTTCGCCATCCAGCATGCCCGGCAGTTTCCCGATGCACCGCTGCCGCGCATGCGCGCCAACCTGGGACGACTGGCCCTCGCCTACGTCCTGGAGGAAGGCGGCGCCGCCTACCTGCCCGAACCGATGGTGGAGGCGCTGCTCGCGCGCGGACGGCTGTTCACGGTGGCCGGTGCGCCCGCCATCGACCGCGCGGCCTACGCGGTCTATGCGGCCCATGGCGAGAAGCGTGCGGAGATAGAGCGGACGCTGACCGCGCTGCCCCGCCTGGGCGGCTGAGCGCGGCCTGCCCACTACCAGAGTTCGCCGTCCTCGACGAAGGCCTCGCGCAACAGCTCCTTCAGGCGCCGCTCCTCCTGGTACTGCTCCAGACGACGGCGCGCCGCCATCTGCCGGGTAAGGTCCTCGTTCTCGCGCGGATTGCCGGCATCGGTCGGGGACGTGGCCCCCTTGACCTTGGACATGGTTGGATCACCCTCAGCTAAACGCCATCGACGGCCCGCCTCGCGGCAGGCTGCATTGCCGGGGCGCCGGGGCCCCGCGGTCGCGCATATCTGTAGAGGCTGCCCGGGCCGAAGTAAAACGAAATAAATTGCACGTCACCATCGAAAATATTGATGGAACGCAATCCTGCGGTCACGCTCCCTGTGGTACATTTCGCGCCCGAAAGCAATCGGGCGGCGCACCGCCTGCAGCGCGGTACGGGATATGCGAGTTCGACTCAAGGCATTGGGCTGCCGCCTCAACGAGGCCGAGCTGGAAGGCTGGGCGCGCGCCTTTCGCGGGCGTGGGCACCACGTCGTGGGCGAGGGCGAAGCCGCCGACCTGGTGGTGCTCAACAGCTGCGCCGTCACCGGCGAGGCCGCACGCAAGTCGCGCCAGGTGATCCGCCGCCTGCACCGGGAACTGCCCGCCGCCCGGCTGGTGGTCAGCGGCTGCTATGCGTCCCTGAGCCCCGAGGACGTGCGCGACGCCCTGGGCGTGGACCTGGTGGTCGACAACGGCGACAAGGACCAGCTGGTGGAGATCGCCGCCCGCGAGCTGGACCTGCCCGTCATGCCCGCCCTGGCCAGCGAGCCGGGCGAGCCCGCGCTGTTCGCCCGCGGGCGCAGTCGCGCCTTCGTGAAGGTGCAGGACGGCTGCCGCTACCGCTGCACCTTCTGCATCGTCACCGTTGCCCGTGGCAACGAGCACAGCCGCCCGGTGGCCGACATCGTCAGCGAGGTGAACGCCCTGCACACCGCGGGCATCCAGGAGGCGGTATTGACCGGCGTGCATGTCGGCGGCTACGGCAGCGATCTGGGCAGCAGCCTCTACGAGCTGTTGCGCACCCTGCTCGCCGAGACCGACATCCCCCGCCTGCGGCTGGCCTCGGTCGAGCCCTGGGACCTGCCCGAGGACTTCTTTGCCCTGTTCAGCAATAGCCGGCTCGCGCCGCACATGCACCTGCCCCTGCAGAGCGGTGCCGACAGCGTGCTGCGGCGCATGGCGCGGCGCTGCCGCACCGCCGAGTTCCGCGCCCTGGTGGAGCAGGCGCGTCGCGCCGTGCCCGAGTTCAACGTCACCACGGACGTCATCGTCGGCTTCCCCGGCGAGAGCGATGCAGAATGGCGCGAGACCCTGGCCTTCGTCGAGTCGGTCGGCTTCGGTCACCTGCACATCTTCAGCTACTCGCCGCGCAGCGGCACCAAGGCCGCGCGTCTGCCCGACCAGGTCGGGGCCGAGGTGAAGAAGGCGCGCAGCCGCGAGCTGCACGCGCTGGCACGCCGCCTCAAGCAGGCCCACCTGGAGGCACAGCTCGGACGCGTGCGCCCAGTGCTGTGGGAGGGCAGCGCAGAGGCCCACGGGGCGCCGCATGGCAGCGGGCAAAGCGCGCTGCGGCGAGACGCAGCGGCCCGCGTCTACGGCTACACACCCAACTTCACCCGGGTCGCCGCGGACATGCCCGGCGGCGCGCCCGCCTGGGGCAACCGCATTCACCGCGCCCGCCTGGTCCGGGTGTCGCCCTGTGGCGAGTTCGCCGAGGCGGAGCTGAGCGGAGACTAGTCCGGACGCCGCCCGCGCCCTTCTATAGTTCGGGGAGTATCCACGCCACCCGACGAGGAGGTGCCGCATGAGCCTGACGGCCGTCCTGCTGAACTGCACGCTGAAGAGGTCCCCCGCGACCTCCAACACCGAAGCCCTGCTGCACAAGGTGATCAACCTGCTGGAGCAGCAGGATGTCGAGTGCGACCTGATCCGCGTGGTCGACTACAACATCCCGTTCGGCGTGCGCTCCGACGAGGGCACCGGCGACCAGTGGCCGGATATCCTCGGCAAGCTGAAGGCCTGCGACATCATCGTGGTCGGCACACCGATCTGGCTGGGCCACCGCGGCTCGATCGCGCAGCTGGTCATGGAGCGGCTGGACGGCACCTACCTGGAGGCGGACCCGCAGACCGGGCAATATCCCCTCTATGGCAAGGTGGCCGGCGCCGTGGTTACCGGCAACGAGGACGGCGCCCATGCCGCCGCTTCGACATTGCTGTTCAACCTCAGCCACTTCGGCTGCACCGTGCCGCCGAACGCCGACTGCTACTGGGTGGGCGACGCCGGACCGGGGCCGAGCTATATCGAGGCGGGCGGCGACAAGCACCTGTACACCAACAAGACGGCCCGCTTCCTCGCCCACAATGTGGTATACATGGCCCGCCTGCTGAAACAGCATCCCATCCCGACCAATCTGAACGCCCTGTACGAGGAAGCCCGGCGAGAGAGCCGCTGACGAATCACTCCATGAACAGAAAAGCACACTGGGAAAAGGTCTACGCCGAGAAGTCGCCCACCGAGGTGAGCTGGTACCAGGCGAGCCCGGCGCGCTCGCTGAACCTGATCGAGGCCACCGGCCTCGGCCGCGGTGCGGCGCTCATCGACGTGGGCGGGGGCGCCTCGACCCTGGTCGACAATCTGCTGGAAGCCGGCTACCGGAACGTGGCCGTGCTGGACATCGCCGGGGCCGCCCTGGCGCACGCACGCGCGCGCCTCGGCGCGGCCGCCGAGGCGGTCGCCTGGTATGAGGCGGACATCACCGCGTTCCAGCCGCCGCGCCGCTTCGACATCTGGCACGATCGCGCCGTGTTCCACTTCCTGACCGATGCGGCACAGCGCGCCGCTTACCTGGAGGCGCTGCGCGCCGGCCTGCGTCCGGGGGGCCATTTGATCCTCGCCACCTTCGCTCTGGATGGCCCGGAAAAGTGCAGCGGCCTGCCGGTGCAACGCTACGACGCCGCCCTGCTGGCCGCGACGCTCGGGGAGGGCTTCGAGCTGCTCGCGCAGGAGGGCGAGGCACACCTCACGCCCGCCGAGGCGACCCAGCGCTTCGGCTATTTCCACTTCCGCCGCGTCGGTTGAGCGAGCTGGGCGGCTCGCCGGTCATGCATTCACTGTTCGCGACCGCGCCGCGCGGGGTGGCCCCGCTGCTCGCGGACGAGCTGCGCCGCCTGGGCGCCCGCTCCATCGACGTGCAGCCCGGTGGCGTGGCCTGGCGCGGCCAGCTGGCCGACGCCTATCGCGCCTGTCTGTGGTCGCGCCTGGCGAACCGCGTGCTCCTCGAGCTCGCCCGCTTCCCCGCGCCGGACCCCGACGCCCTTTACGCCGGGGTGCGCGAGCTGGACTGGAGCGAGCACCTGGGTCCCGATGACACCCTGGCGGTGGACGCCACCGCCGCCCGCGCGCCGATCACGCACACCCGCTACGCGGCCCTGAAGGTCAAGGACGCGGTGGTCGACCAGCTGCGCGAACGCCATCAGCGACGTCCCTCGGTCGATCTGGTGCGGCCGACCGTCCGGCTCAATCTGCGCCTCAAGGGCGAGAAGGCCATCCTGTCCCTCGACCTCTCGGGGGAGAGCCTGCACCGGCGCGGCTATCGCGGCGAGGGCGGCGCGGCCCCGCTCAAGGAGAACCTGGCGGCGGCCCTGCTGCTGTCCTGCGACTGGCCGGCCGTGGCAGCCGCCGGGGGCGCGCTGCTCGACCCGATGTGCGGCTCGGGCACGCTGCCCATCGAGGCGGCGCTGATGGCCGGGGACGTCGCCCCCGGCCTGCTGCGCGACTACTTCGGTTTTCTCGGCTGGCGCGGCCATCGGCCCGAGGCCTGGGCCGAGTTGATCGCGGAGGCGCAGGTCCGTCGCCAGCGCGCTCTGCAGGAGGTCCCGCCCATCTTCGGCTTCGATGCCGACCCGCGCGCCATCGAGGCCGCACTCGGCAACGCCGAACGCGCGGGCGTCGCCGAGCAGGTGCGCCTGCAGGTGGCACGCCTCGCCGAGCTGCCCGACCCGCCCACGCGCCAGGGCCTGCTCATCGCCAACCCGCCCTATGGCGAACGCCTGGGCGAGCGCGAGGACCTGGCGCCGCTCTACGCCGAGCTCGGCCGCGCCTTGCTGACGCGTTTCCAGGGCTGGCAGGCGGCCGTATTCACCGGCAATCCGGCGCTGGGCCGGGAGCTCGGGCTGCGTCCGGTGCGCAGCGAGGCGCTCAACAACGGTCCCATCGAGTGCGAGCTGCTCCACTTCGACCTGGGCGGACCGGCCGATGCCCAGGCCGAGGCGTTACGCGGCAGCGCTGGGGCGCGGATGTTCGCCAATCGCCTGCGCAAAAACCTCAAGGCCCTGCAGCGCTGGGCGCGCCGCGAACAGGTGGACTGCTTCCGCGCCTACGACGCGGACATGCCCGAGTACGCCCTGGCCGTGGACCGCTACGCGGCCGAAGACGGCCTGTGGCTGCACGTGCAGGAGTACCAGGCCCCCGCCAGCATCGACCCGCGCGCCGCGCAGCGGCGGCTGCGCGAGGCGCTCGCGGTGTTGCCCGAGCTGTTCGAGGTGCCGCCGGGGCGGGTGGCGCTGAAGGTGCGCCGCCGCCAGCGCGGCCGGAATCAATACGAGAAGCAGGACCAGCGCGGCGTCTTCCACGTGGTGCACGAGGGGCCGGCGCGCTTCCACGTCAACTTCACCGACTACCTCGACACGGGGCTGTTTCTCGACCACCGGCCCACGCGGGCGCTGATCCGCGACGCCGCGGCCGGCATGCGTTTTCTCAACCTGTTCGCCTACACCGGCACCGCCACGGTGCACGCCGCCCTGGGCGGCGCGCGCGAGACCACCAGCGTCGACCTCTCCAACACCTACCTGGAATGGGCCCAGCGCAACCTGCGCCTCAACGGCTTCGCCGTCGGCCGCCAGCACCGGCTGCTGCAGGCCGACGTGCTCGAGTGGCTGGTCCAGCAGCCGGCGGCCGGCTACGACCTGATCTTCCTCGACCCACCCACCTTCTCCAGCTCCAAGCGCATGGAGGCCAGCTTCGACGTGCAGCGGGACCACGCCGCGCTGCTGCGCGACACGGCGCGCCTGCTCGCCCCCGGCGGGACGCTGCTGTTCTCCACCAACTTCCGCCGCTTCGAGCTCGATGGCGGGGTCCTCTCCGGCCTCGGCGTCGAGGACATCAGCGCCGCCACCCTGCCCCAGGACTTCCGGCGCAATGCCCGCATCCACCGCTGCTTCCGCATTCGCCGCCCGGGCTGATCGCGCCCGCGCGGCCTAGGCGGGCAGGGCGGCGACCTGGCGGGCGATGCTGCGGCCCTCGTCCACGGCGACGACCTGGGTCCGCACCGCCGAGCCCGGCGCCGAGATGCATGCCATGCCGGCCGCGTTGGCCTGCGCGTCGAGCGCCACGCCGAGAAAGCCCAGGCGCGTGCCGATCGCGGCCCGCACCCCGGCCGCGTGCTCGCCGATGCCCCCCGTGAACACCAGCTGATCCAGCCCACCGAGCGCCGCCGCCAGCGCGCCGACCGCCTTGGCGGCCTGGTAGCCGAACACCTCCAGCGCCAGCGCCACCGCCGGCTCGTCGCGGCGGGCCTGCAGGACCTGCAGATCGCCGCTGACCCCGGACAGGCCGCGCAGGCCGCTGTCGCGGTTGAGCCCGCGGTCGAGTTCCTCCACAGAGACGCCCTGGCGCAGCAGGTAGATCAGTGCGCCCGGGTCGATGTCGCCGCTGCGCGTGGCCATCACCAGCCCGGCCAGCGGCGTCAGGCCCATGCTGGTGTCGACGCTGCGCCCGTCCTGCAGGGCGGTTGCCGAGCAACCCGCCCCCAGATGCAGGATCACGCAGCGTGGCCGAAGCGCCTCGCCGAGCTGCGCCACCACGTCCTCGCAGGCGAGGCCGTGGAAGCCGTAGCGGCGCACCCCCCGCTCGCGCCAGGCGCCCGGCAGCGCGAACACCCGCGCCCGCTCGGGCAGGGTGCGGTGGAAGGCGGTGTCGAACACGGCGGCGTGGGCCGCGGCCGGCAGGCGTTCGCGGGCCCGGCGCAGCACCGCGAGCGCCGGCGGCAGGTGCACGGGACTCAGTGGGACGAGAGCCTCAAAGGCCTCGAGGACGGACTCGTCGATCCAGACCGCGTCCACGAAGCGCTCGCCGCCATGCACCAGGCGGTGCCCCGCCCGCTCTACCCTCAGCCCGTCCGGGAGCAGGCCGAGCAATCGGTCGAGCGCCGTGCAGTGATCGGCAAGCGCGGCGACCTGCGGCGGCCCCTGCCCGGTGTCGATGCGCCCCTGCTCCGCCCCCACGCCGCGCGCCGCCAGGTGCAGACTCGGCGTCGCCGCGCCCGCCGCCTCCCAAAGGGAGAGCTTCAGGGACGAGGACCCCACGTTCACCGCGAGGAGGCTCATCGAGGGCGCCCGTCCACGCGGCTCGTCGGCCTCAGGGCGCGGCGAGGAAGCGGCGGATCGGCGGCGCGAAGCGCTCCTCGTCCACCAGGAAGGCGTCGTGCCCCTGCAGCGAAGGCAGCGCCTCGAACACCACCTCGTGACCGAGCTCGCGCAGCCCGTCGGCGATCTCCCGCTGCTGGCGCACGGGAAACAGGATGTCGGTGTCCACCCCGAGCACCAGGGCGCGCCGCGCCCGGACGTGCGCCAGGCCCGCCTCGACCGTGCCGCCGTGGTCCGCCACGTCGAACCAGTCCATGGTGCGCGACAGGTACAGGTAGGAATTCGCATCGAAGCTGCCGACGAACTTGCGCGCGTTGGCGTCCAGATACGACTCCACCTGGAACTCGATGCCGAAAGGCTCGTCCGGGTGCGCGCCGCCGTGCACCCGTTCGCGGGCGAACCGCTGCTCCCATTCCGGCGCCGAGCGGTAGGACATCAGCCCCAGCTTGCGGGCCAGGCGCATGCCCTCGACCGGCTCCGCCTCGGGCGGATACTCGCCGCCCCGCCAGGCCGGGTCGGCGCGGATGATCTCGCGCTGCAGCGAACGCACCGCCACCGCGAAGGGCAGCGCATGCACGGCGGCGCACAGGACCATGAGCTGGCCCGCCTCCCCCGCGTAGAGGATGGCGTAGGCCAGCGCCGTCATGCCGCCCATGGAGGCGCCCGCCACGGTGTGGGCGCGCTCGATGCCCAGGGCCTGCAACACGGCGCGGCCACTCGCCGCGATGTCCTCGATGGCCAGCTCGGGAAAGTCGAGCCGATAGGGCTCACCGCTGCGCGGGTCGATCGAAGCGGGACCGGTGGAGCCGAAGCAGCTCCCCAGTGAGTTGATGCACACCACGTAGTAGCGGTCGGTGTCGATCGGCTTGCCCGGCCCGATCATGTACTCCCACCAGCCGGGTTGCGGGTCCTCGGGCGAGGAGGCCGCGTGCGCGCTCGGCGAGAGGCCGGTGAACAGCAGGATGGCGTTGTCCTTTGCGGGGCTGAGCCGGCCCCAGCTCTCGAAGGCCACGCGCGCCTCGGGCAGCACGCCGCCGCGGCGCATGCGCAGCGGCCCGGCGAGGCGCACCGCGCGCGTGGCGGGCGGGGTGCGCGGCTCGGCCGCCGGCGTGACGATCTGGACCTCGCGAATGCACTGAACCAAGGACGTCTCCGCCGCGGCAAGGGGAAAAGTTGCAGTCATCTTCGCAAAGCGGCTGTCTCAAGTGTAGCCACGCCTCCGGGCACCCCGTGAACGTAGTACGCTATCGCCATGCCGCTCCGCAGTTTCCATCCCGCCGTGCGCGACTGGTTCGTGGCCACCTTCGCCGCGCCGACGCCCGCGCAGGCGGCCGCCTGGCCCGCGCTGCGCCGCGGCGGCCATGCGCTGATCGCCGCCCCGACCGGCTCGGGCAAAACCCTGGCCGCGTTTCTGGCCGCCCTCGACGAACTGGTGGTGGAGACCACCGCTGGCGCCCTGCCCGACCAGACGCGGGTGCTCTACGTCTCGCCGCTCAAGGCCCTGTCCAACGACATCCACAAGAACCTCGAGGAGCCGCTGGCCGGCATCACCCGCAGCCTGGAGCGCTACGGGCTGCCCGGCGCCGCGGTGCGCACCATGGTGCGCACCGGCGATACCCCGCCCGCAGCGCGCGAGGCCATGCGCCGGCGCCCGCCGCACATCCTGGTGACCACGCCCGAGTCGCTCTACATCCTGCTCACCAGCGAGGGCGGGCGGCGCATGCTGGGCGGCGTGCGCTCGGTGATCGTCGACGAGATCCACGCCCTGGTGGGCAGCAAGCGCGGCGCGCACCTGGCGCTCTCACTCGAGCGCCTGCAGGCGCTCACGGGACGGCCGCTGCAGCGCATCGGCCTGTCGGCCACGCAGAAGCCCATCGAGGAGGTGGCCCGCTTCCTGGTCGGCGCCGCCCACCTGCGGCCCGATGGCAGCGCGGATTGCACCATCGTCGACACCGGCCACGTGCGGCGCCGGGACCTCGCCCTGGAGCTGCCGCCGCTGCCGCTCGAGGCGCTGATGTCCACCGAGGGCTGGGGGCTGATCTACGACCGCCTCACCCAGCTCATCGAAGGCCACCGCACCACGCTGGTGTTCGTCAACACCCGGCGCCTCGCCGAGCGGGTCAGCCGCCACCTCTCCGAGCGCCTCGGCGAGGCGCACGTCACCGCCCACCACGGCAGCCTCTCGCGCGAGCACCGGCTCTCGGCCGAGCAGCGCCTCAAGGGCGGCCAGCTCAAGGCGCTGGTGGCGACCGCCTCGCTGGAGCTGGGCATCGATATCGGCGACGTGGACCTGGTCTGCCAGATCGGCTCGCCGCGCTCCATCGCCGCCCTCCTGCAGCGGGTCGGGCGCTCCGGACACGGCGTGGGCGGCACGCCCAAGGGGCGCCTGTTCCCGCTCAGCCACGACGAGTTGGTGGAGTGCAGCGCTCTGCTCGACGCGGTGCGCCGCGGCGAGCTGGATCGTCTGATCATGCCGGCGGCGCCGCTCGACGTGCTCGCCCAGCAGGTCGTTGCCGAGGTGGCCGCGCGCGAGTGGGAGCAGGACGCCCTGTTCGATGCCCTGCGCCGCGCCTGGCCCTACCACGCCCTGCCGGGCGAGGCCTTCGACGCGGTGGTGGCGATGCTCGCCGACGGCTTCTCCACCCGCCGCGGCCGGCGCGGCGCCTGGCTGCACCGCGACGCGGTGAACCGGCGCCTGCGCGGCCGGCGCGGCGCCCGGCTGGCGGCGATGATGTCCGGCGGCACCATCCCCGACCAGGGCGACTTCGAGGTGCATCTGGAGCCCGAGGGCCACTTCATCGGCACGGTCAACGAGGACTTCGCCCTGGAGAGCCTGGCGGGGGACATCTTCCAGCTCGGCAACGCCGCCTACCGCATCCTGGGCGTCGCGCAGGGCCGCATACGCGTGGCCGACGCGCACGGCCAGCCGCCCTCCATCCCCTTCTGGATCGGCGAGGCCCCGGCGCGCACCGAGGAGCTGTCACTCGCCGTCTCGCGCCTGCGCGCCACCGTGCAGGCGCAGCTCGAAGCCGGCGGCCGCGACGCCGCCCTCGCCTGGCTGGAGGGTGAGCTCGGCCTGCATCGCGCCGCCGCCGAGCAGCTCGCCGACTACCTGGCTGCGGCGCTCGCGGCGCTGGGCGCCCTGCCCACGCTGGAGACCATCGTCTTCGAGCGCTTCTTCGACGAGGCCGGCGATCAGCACCTGGTGATCCATTCGCCCTACGGCGGGCGCGTCAACCGCGCCTGGGGCCTGGCCCTGCGCAAGCGCTTCTGCCGCAGCTTCAACTTCGAGCTGCAGGCCGCGGCCACCGAGGACAGCATCGTGCTCTCGCTGGGCGCCACCCACAGCTTTTCGCTGGAGGAGCCGGCCCGCTACCTGCACCCGACCAGCGTGCGCGGTGTACTGGTGCAGGCCCTGCTCGATGCACCCATGTTCGAGGTGCGCTGGCGCTGGAACGCCACCACCGCCCTGGCCGTGCAGCGCATGCGCGGCGGCAAGCGGGTGCCGCCGCAGCTCCAGCGCATGCAGGCCGAGGACCTGGTGGCGGTGGTCTTCCCCGACCAGCTCGCCTGCCTGGAGAACATCGCCGGCGATCGCGAGATCCCCGACCACCCGCTGGTGCACCAGACCATCGCCGACTGCCTGACCGAGGCCATGGACATCGAGGGTCTGGAACGGCTGCTCGCCGGCCTGCACGAGGGGCACATCGCCCTGCTCGCCCGCGACCTGACCGAGCCCTCGCCGCTGTCGCAGTCCATCCTCACCGCCAGCCCCTACGCCTTCCTGGACGACGCCCCGGCCGAGGAGCGCCGCACCCTGGCGGTGCGCACCCGCCGCTGGAGCGACCCGCAGGCGGCCGGCGACCTCGGCCGCCTCGACCCCGAGGCCATCGCCCGGGTGCGGGACGAGGCCTGGCCCCAGGTCGGGAGTGCCGACGAGCTGCACGACGCCCTGATGCTGCTGGGGGGCCTCACGGCGCGGGAAGGCGCCTCGTGGCAGTCGTGGTTCGCGGCGCTGGTGCAGGCCGGACGCGCCACCCGCCTGAGCCTGTCCGGCGGGGAACGCTGGGTCGCGGCCGAGCGCCTGCCCCAGTGGCGCGCCCTCCATCCCGCGGCGACGGCCGCCCCCGCTTTGACGCTGCCGCCCGAGCTGGAGCGGACGTGGACCCCGGAGGACGCCCTGCGCGAGCTGGTGCGCGGCCGCCTGGAGGGGATCGGTCCCACCACCCCGGCAACGCTGGGGCACAGGTTCGGCGTGGACCCCGCCGCCGTGGACGGCGCCCTCCTCGCGCTCGAGGGCGAGGGCTTCGCCATGCGCGGGCGCTTCAGTCCCAATGCGCGCGAGGAGGAATGGTGCGACCGGCGGCTGCTGGCGCGCATTCATCGCTACACCGTCCAGCGCCTGCGCGCGGAAATCGAACCGGTCACGCCCGCCGACTTCATGCGCTTCCTGCTGCACTGGCAACGGGTCAGCCCCGCCGAACGCGGCGAAGGCCCGGCCGCGCTCGCCGCTGTGATCGAGCAGCTCGACGGCTTCGAGGCGGCGGCCACCGCCTGGGAGAGCCAGATCCTGTCGGCGCGCGTCCGGGACTACGAGGCCTCGATGCTCGACCAGCTCTGCCTGGCCGGACGCGTCGCCTGGGCACGGCTTTCGCCCCCGAGCGGGGGCCGCGGGGGCGGGCCGGTGCGCGGCACCCCGATCGCCCTGCTGCCGCGCCGGCATCTGCCGCTGTGGCGGCAGCTCGCGGGTGCGCGCACGGAGGGAACGCCGCTTTCGGGGACGGCAGAGCGCGTGCTGGGATTCCTGGAGGACCGCGGGGCCTCGTTCTTTGACGAGCTGCAGGCCGGCACCGGGCTATTGCCGGCCCAGCTCGAGGAGGCCCTCGGCGCCCTGGTGGCGGCGGGCCGGGTGACCGCGGACAGCTTCGCCGGGCTGCGCGCCCTGCTCGCACCCGCCGATCGGCGCCGGCAGCTGGCGCGTGCCCGGCGCCGGCGTGCCGTCGTCGGCGGCATCGAGGAGGCCGGCCGCTGGGCGGCGCTGCCGGGCGCGAGGCCAGCGGCCGCCGCGGCGCCCCGCGACCCGTGGCGCGCCTCAGGCCTGGGGAAGGAGGTCATCGAAGAAGTCGCCTGGAGCCTGCTGCGCCGCTACGGGATCGTCTTCCGCCGCCTGCTCGAGCGCGAGGCCGACCGCCTGCCGCCCTGGCGCGAGCTGTTGCGCGTGTATTTCCGGCTCGAGGCGCGTGGGGAGATCCGCGGCGGACGCTTCGTGTCCGGCTTCAGCGGCCAGCAGTTCGCCCTGCCCGAGGCGGTGGGGACGCTGCGCGAGGTGCGCCGCCGCGCCGCCGACGGGGCCCAGGTGGTCGATCGGTGCCGCCGATCCGCTCAATCTGGCCGGCATCATTACGCCAGGCGAGCGGGTGCCGGCGCTGGCCACCAACCGCGTGCTGCTGCGCGACGGCGTCCCGCTGGCCGCGCTGAGCGGCGGCGAGGTGAGCTTCCTCGGCGAGGTCCCCGAAACCGAGCGCTGGGAGCTGCGCAAGCGCCTGCTGCGCGACAACGTCACCGCCCTGCCCGAGCGCCACGCCCGGCCGGGCTGATGCACGGCGGCGGCGCGCCCCTGCCCCTGAACCGAAAGGGGATGCCCCGAGCGGCCGCGACAGGACCGCCGGGCGCAGCAGCAGGACTCAGAGCTCGCCGGAGGCCTGCGGCGAAGCTTCCTGGAGGAGCTCAACGAAGGTCTCCTCGTGCCGCTTGACCTGCCCCCGGCGGCGCCGTGAGTACTCCTGGAGCTGCCGTTTGGCGGCGGCGAAGGCGTCGCGCACCGCGACGTAGACATCTTCATGGGCGTGCTGGTCCGCCGCTTCCCGACTGACGACCAGTTCGTCGTCGGGCACCGTCAGATCGACGCGAATGTGGTAGAGGTTGCCCTTGTGGTGCTGCCTGTGCGGCGCCTCCACCACCACTCGGCAGCCGGTGATGCGATCACAGAAGCGCTCGAGCTTGTCCGCGCGAAGGCGGACGGCGTGCTCTACGGTGAGCGACGGATCCATGTTGCGGAAGGTGATCTGCAGCGGCAATTGCATGGCGTTCTCCTGCAGTACGTGCGCCCCTTGCGGGCGGCGGGTCTTATGAACGGACGCTCTGAGGGTCCTTGTGACCCCAGCATCGCCGCCCACCACCGCCCCGTCCATGACGTAGGTCAAGCTTCGGGAACCGCCTGCGGCACGCGCGTCATCCGCACCAGCCGCGCCGCGACCAACGCCGTTGCGGCCAACAGCCATACGACCATAGGGCCGGCGGGCAGGTCGAACCATGCCGACCCCACCAGGCCGAGCGCATAGCCGAGCGCACCCACCGCATAGCCGGTGACAATGGCCGCTGCTCCCGAGAGGCGCCGGGCGGCCAGCGCCGGGACGATCAGGCTTGCGAACACCAGATACACGCCCACCAATTGCACCGACGCGGTGACCGCCAGCGCGAACAGGAGATAAAAGCGCAGGCTGCCGCCGCGCCGCCAGCCGAACCAGGCGCCGAGCACCACCGCGTAGAGGGCGGCCGCCGGCCACAACTGCTCCATCCCGACCCACAGGATTTGCCCGGTGAGCAGCTCGCGCAGGTGTTCGGCGCCGTGTGGATTGCCGGCCAGCAACAGCAGGGCGCCGCTGGCGGCCAACACGAACACGCTGCCAATGATGGCCTCCTGTATCTCCGGCCAGCGCCGCTCGGCCGTATACAGGAGCAAGGCCCCCAGCAGCGCGCTCCCGCCGGCGAGCAGCTCGGTGGTCCAGCCGCCGCTGCCGGCCTGGGCGCCGAGCACGTCGCCCAGGATCACGCCCAGTCCGGCGATCTGCGCGATGGCCAGGTCGATGAAGATGATGCCGCGCGAGAGCACTTCGCGGCCCAGCGGCACATGCGTGAGCACCACCAGCAGGCCCGCCAACAGCGGCGGGCCGATGATGGACAGGTCGAACCATGGCGCATTCATGAGGCCGCCTCCAGCAGGCGCTTCAGCGTGACGTCGAACAGCCCGAAGAGGTCGTCGGCGCCCGGCGCCCCGCCGACCGTGAAGGGCAACACGACCACCTTCACCGGCGCATGGCGGGCCAGCCATTCGGCCGGGCGCGGGTCCTGGTAGGCCGCGCGCAACACCGCCCGGGCCGGCTCGGCACGCAGGCGGGCCGCGACCGCGGCCATGCGCGCCCCGCTCGGCGGGATGCCCGGCTTGTCCTCCATGGTGATCACGTTGCGCATCCCGAGCCAGTCGTTCAGATAGACCCAGCTGCTGTGTTGGCTGACCACCGGCAGGCCACGCAGCGGCGCCGCCTGCGCCGCCCAACGCCGCTCCGCCGCGCCCCAGCGGTCGGCGAAGTCCCGATAGCGGGCGCGGTAGTCTGCGGCGTGCGCCGGGTCGATCTGCGCCAGGCGTTCGGCCAGGGCCGCCGCCACGCGGGCAATGTTGCGCGGATCGAGCTGGATGTGCGGATTGCCCTGCGGATGGATGTCACCGAGGCTGCGGTCCACGCTCTGCGGCACGTCCTTCCTCTGCACCTGCGCGGCGGCCTCGAAGTAGCCGGGCTGCCCGGGCTGGACCTTCGGGTTGGCGGCGCGGCGCAGCAGCACCGGCAGCCAGCCGATCTCGAGCTGGGCGCCGGTGCAGACCGCCAGGTCCGCACGGCGCAGGCGGGCGATGAGGCTGGGGCGCGCCTGGATGTGATGCGGGTCCTGCATGGCGCTGGTGGCGGTGGTCACCCGCACCTGCTTGCCGCCGAGGGCCTCGGCGAGGCTCCCCCACTCCGGCTCGCACGCGAACACCTGCACCGCCGCCTGGGCACTGCCGGCCGTCAGGCACAGCAGCAGGAGTGCAATGAGCTTACGCATGGCTGTTCTCCTCAGAACTGGTGGGCGCCGTGCGCGCCCAGGCTCATGATGTATTCCAGGAAGACCCGGTGGTCGAGCGTGGGCTGCGAGGCGTCGCGGCTGTACTGCAGGCGCAGGCGGCTGTACTCGCTGTTGGAGTAGTCGACCATCACGCTGGTGCGCTGCGGACGGTGCCCGGCCGGCTCGAGCGGCGTGCCGGCATAGGCCGCCCCCGGGTCATCGGCCTTGACCGTCCCGTAGCGCAGCCCGGCCCGCCAGCGCGGCACGAACTGGTACACCCCCTGCAGGTACCAGCCGCGCTGGGTGCCGCGGTAAGGCGTCGCCCCATAGGCGCCGTCCTCGTCACGCAGCAGGTACTCCCCCTGCAGCTGCGCGTAGTGCCGGTAGGGGTTGCCCTGCGGGGCCCACTTCCAGACCAGGTCGGCGACATACACCCTGCTGTGACCGCTGAACCCGCGCCCTGCGCTGCCCGCGCGGTCCGCTGCATCGGCGTTCAGGCAGGAGAATCCGGCCCGCCAGGCGTGACTGAACCCCACGTCGCCGCCGGTGTGCACCGACAGCGTATAGGCGCCGTTGCCGTCGTGGCTGGCCCCGCCGGCGGGAAAGCCGCTGCCGCGCAGCAGCTCGGCGCCGAGCTCGAGGAAGCGGTCGCTGGGGGCCAGCCAGCGCAGGCGCAGGCCCTCGTCGCCGTACTGGCCACCGAGCAGGGCGCGGTAGACGAGCGGCTCATCGACGAAATCCCACTGGTGGGGATGCTGCTCGTTGAGGTAGCCGATGCCCGCGAAGAAACGCCCCGCGCGCAGCGTCAGCCCGGCCGGCAGTGTGAGGGTCTGGAAGTAGGCCTCCTCCACGTCGGCGCCGCCGTCGGACGCCAGGGCCAGCGTGAAGCGGCCGTAGAAATTGGGGTCGACGTTGGCGCTGGCCACCAGCTCACTCTCCCCGAGCGACCAGCCCTGGTCACCCGGGCCCGCCTCGGCGGCCAGGTCGAAGCCCGGCAGGGCATAGCCGGCAGGGTCGCGGGAGAAGGCCGCGTAGCGACCCTGCAGGATCAGCGACAGGGCCGGGTTGAAGGCGCGGTTGTCGCTGCCGGCGGGCGCGCTCTGCGGGGCTGCGGCGCCGGCAGCTTCCAGCGCCTGCACGCGTTGCTCGAGCTCGTGCAGGCGATCGGCAGGCGGCGCATTGGCACCCTCGGGCGCGGCGGCAGCGGCGGCGACGGCGCACGCCGTCGCGCCTCCCAGGCACAACAGCAGGGCGGACATCTTCATGGGTGTTCTCTCCTCGCGTGGACGGGCACGCCCCGCAGCAAGCGGTGCGCGCGTCGTTCGAACAGTCGGGGTTCAGCTGCGGGGAGAGAGGCCCGGCGGTGCGCGGGCCTGGGAGGTGGCCGAGGCGGCGGCGAGCAGCGGAGCAGGGCGAAGCCCCGGATTCATGGGCGCCACCCACACCGGCGGCGGCGGCGCTGCCAGCACCGGCGCGGCGCCCTTGGCGAGCGGCACGTGCAGGCAGAACTGGCAGGTATCGCCGCCGGCCTTGCCGGTCAGGGGGTGGTCGTGATCGGCCAGCAGCCACTGCCCCCAAAGCAGGGCGAGCACCAGCAGGAGCAGGGAAAAGCGTGGAGCGCCGGACATCGGTCGATAGCCATCGGACCCGCACGGGCGCCGGGGGGCGCCGCGAAGCGCCCGATACTACGGGGCGGCCGTTCGGCGTGTCAATCGACCGGCTCGGGCCTTTCCGCCAGGCGTTCGCCGTGATGCGCGCCGGCCACCGTGTCCTCGGGCTCGCCCGCGTCTTCCTCGACCGCGTGGCCGGGCACCTTCTTCTCGGGCTTGGGACCGAACCAGATCACCAGGTCTCCGGGCCGGGGCTTGATGCGCTGCTCGGGGGATTCGAACTGGATGTCGCCGCCCTCCTTCAGGACCACGATGGGCAGGCTGCCCTGCGGACGCCCGTCGACGAAACGCTCATAGGTGAAGGTCTCGGTGAGCTGGGTCTTCTGGAACGTCCAGCCGCCGTACCAGCGGCGCAGCAGGTCCTCGTACAAGGCCTCCTCATCCGGCGAGACCAGGCCGCGTACCGTGCGCGGCAAGCGCTTGGGATCGGACTCCCCGGCGGTGATGTAGGGCAGCTGGTAGACACGATTGCGGCCCAGGTCGGGCGCGAAGCGGCTGCACACCAGCGAATTGTAGGCGTCGTTGTCGGTGGCGGCGAACAGATAGCCGATTTCGCTGAACTCGAGCGTCTCCTCGGAGAATTCCGAGAGGATCTCCCCATAGTGCACGGCGATCCCGGCCAGCCGGGCAATGCGCAGCCGATGCCAGGAGGCGTCGACGACCAGCACGAACACGCCGAGTTCCTTCAGGGCGCCGGCAAGGCCGACGGTCCAGGAGGAGGCGCCCACGATCAGCACGCCATGGCGTCCGGTGGCGCTCAACTTCAGCCGCCGCGCCAGCGCGCCGAGGCTCAGCCCGTGCACCAGTACGGTGAGAAAGATCAGCGCGAACACCAGCGGCAGGAGCAAGCCGGCGCCCTGGTAGCCGTGCGCGAACAGCTGTGGCGCGAAGACGCCCGCCATGGCCGCGGCGACAATGCCGCGCGGGGCGATCCAGCCGACCAGCAGCCGTTCCTGCCAGCTCATGTCGGTGCCGACCGTGGCCAGAAACACGCTCAGCGGACGGACCAGGAACAGCATGGCCAGCAACAGCGCCGCGCTGTGCCAGTCCAGGGTCAGCAGGATCTGGGGGTCCAGCTCGGCGGTGAGCAGCACGAACACCGCCGACACCAGCATGATGGTCACGTATTCCTTGTAGCGGCGGATCTCGCCGATGCTCGGCAGACGCATGTTGCCGAGGGTCACCCCCAGCAGGGTGGTTGCCAGCAGCCCCGCTTCGGACAGGGCGTAATTCGCCGCCACGTAGACCATCACGGCCGCGACGAAGGCGATCGGCCCCTTCAAGTATTCGGGCGCGTAGCCGCGCCGGTAGGCACTGCCCAACAGATAGCCACCGCCAACGCCCAGCAGCCCGGCCACCGCCAGGCCCTCGCCCAGCCAGACGAGCAATTCGGAGATGTCTGCCGCGCCGGCATAGGCGGAGTACTGGAACACCAGCACGGCCAGCAGTGCCCCGATGGGGTCGTTGATGATGCCTTCCCACTTCAGGAAGGAGGCGGGGCGTTTGCGCAGGCGCGCCTGGCGCAGCAACGGCATGATGACCGTGGGGCCGGTCACGACGCTGATGGCGCCGAACACCATCGCCACCGGCCAGGACAGGTTGCCGAAATAGTGCGCCGCCGCACTGCCGAGCACGAAGGCCAGGCCGACGCCGAAGGAGACCAGCCGTTTGACCCCGGTGGCCGCCTGCCGCAGCTCCGTGAAGCGCAGGCTGAGCCCGCCCTCGAACAGGATCACGGCCACGCCAAGGCGAATGATGGGATCGAGCAGCGGGCCGAACTGCTCGGCCGGGCGCAGCCAACCGGCGACCGGCCCGGCGAGCAGGCCGAACAGGGCCATGAGGATGATGGCCGGCGCGCGGATCCGCCAGGCCACCCACTGCGCCCCCACGCCCAGCAGGACGATCAGGGCGAGCGCCAGGCTCAGGTGCTCGTCGTGCAGCTCGGTCATGCGCTGCGGGCTCTCCTAGGCGTCACTGCCGGGGGGCTCGGCCCCCTCCCCCAGATAGGCAGCGACCTCCTCCTCGGGGACGTCGCGCCACAGCCGATAGGCATCGGCGACCGCAAACTGCGCCCCGCCCCGCCGGTTCGCACAGTATACGACGCGCACCTGCGCGGCGAGGGCATCCAGCGCCGCCGCGTGGGCGGTCGGCACCGCGACCACGAGATCAGCGGCCCCGGCGCGCCGCAGCGCCGCAACGGCCACTTCCATGGTGAGTCCCGAGGCAAGGCCGTCGTCCACCAGGATGAGCGGCTGCTCCGCGGCGCGCTCCACCGGACCCACGTGCCACAGGCGCAGTCGGCGCGCCACCTTCTCGCGCGCCGCGGCGATCCCGGCCTCGACCTCGGCCGCCGAGAGCCCGGCGCGCTCCGCGGCGCGCTCGTCCACCCGCACGCTGCCGTCGAAGGCGACCGCGCCATAGCCCGCCTCGCGGGTCCAGGGGTAGGTGATCTTGCTCACCACACACAGCTCCAGCGGCACCCCGAGGCGCTGCGCCAGGACCGCCCCGACCGGCACCCCTCCGGCCGGGATGGCCAGCACGCGGCCGCGGATCTCCCCCTCGGACTCCACCAGGTCGGCGAGCAACTCGCCGGCCTCTTCACGGTCGGCGAACATCCCGGTCCGCTCCCGCAGGTCGGGACAATCGACGCTACGGCTCATCCTGTGTCTCCTCGGCCAGCCGCCGCCCGCGCTTGCCCGGCGGCGCCAGATGCGTGAAGCTCCGCCCCTGTACCCGACGGGACGCCCCGGTTTGCTGCATCACCCATGCTGCTGCTCGACCTGTTGTTGCTGTTGACGCTCGCCAACGGCGCCCCCATCCTCGCCCGGCGCGTGCTCGGTGCGCGCGGCGCCTGGCCGCTGGACGGCGGGCGGCGGCTGCCCGACGGCCAGCCGCTGTTCGGCCCCTCCAAGACCTGGCGCGGGCTGTTGGCGGCCGCCGGGCTCACCGAGGCGACGGCGTTGCTGCTGGGCTTCCCACCCGGCTTCGGCCTGCGCTTCGCGCTCCTGGTCATGCTCGCGGACCTGCTCACCAGTTTTCTGAAGCGGCGCCTGCGCATCGCCGCCAGCGGGCGCGCCCCGCTCCTGGACCAGGTGCCCGAGTCGCTGCTGCCGCTGCTGGCCGTGCGCGCCGGGCTGGACCTGCAGTGGGTGGAGATCCTCGGCGTGGTCGTGGCCTTCCTGCTGCTCGACCTGCTGCTCTCGCGCCTGCTCTATCGCCTGCACATCCGCCGCCACCCCTACTGAGCCGCGTGCAGGCGGTGCAGCGTCACCTCCGGCCGACAGTTCAGGCGCACGTCGACAATGGACACCCCCGAGCCGACCGAGGTATAGCCGGCCATGCGGTGATACTGCCAGGGCCCGGCACACATTCGACGCGGGGCACGGGCATTGCACAGCAGCGGGCGCCCGCCCGGCAGGCAGATCTGGCCGCCGTGCGTATGGCCGCAGAGCATCAGGTCGAAGCCGGCGTGGGCGGCATGGCGATACATCTCCGGTGAATGCGAGAGCAGCACGGCCGGCTGCCCCGGCGGCACCTCCCGAATCGCGCGCTCCAGGTTGTCGGCCCGGTAGTAATGCGGGTCGTCGATCCCCACCAGGTGCACGGCCGCGCCGCTGCGCTCCAAGGCCGTGGACTCGTTGAGCAGCACCCGCAAGCCCAGCGCCTCCATCGCCGGCACCATGCGGATGCTGTCGTGATTGCCCAGCACCGCGTAGGCCGGACCGCGCAGCGCGGCGGCCAGGCTCTGCAGGCCGGCGAGCGCGGCGTCGGAACTGCCGAAGGTCTTGGCCCGGTAGTCCCCCGTGAGCACACAGGCATCGTAGCGCAAGCCGGCGACCGCTTCGCTGAGCACACGGGGCAGCTGCGCATTCATGTCCAGGTGCAGATCGCTGAGGTGCAGGAGGGTGAAGCCCTCGAAGGCGGGCGGCAGCGCCGGGATCGAGACCCGGTTGTGGCGCACGCGCAGGGCGAGCGCGTTGCGCCGGCCGCGCCCGTGCAGCAGAGACAGGCGCAAGGCACTGCGGATCACCGAATGGATGGAATACCAGTTCTCGAGATGGAAGAACTTGCGGCCCTGGCCGAAGATCTGCGCCTCGCGATCGGACTCGATGCCGAGCCGCTGCCGCAGCGCCAGCGCCCCGATGCGGGCCGCAAGCCCGTGCAAGGTTTCATCCATGGGAAAGTCGTTCATCGGCACCGTCCAGCCGGACCTGGGCAGCCCGCACCGGCGACAGCTGTGTATGTTAGCGGTGACTCACAGGAGCCTAGCCCAGCGTAGGGGACCTCACAAGCACCGCCCCCTCCCCCGGATCGCGCAGGCATCGCCGCGGCGCGGCATTCAGCGCTGCCGGGACGCACCCGCAGACGCACCGGCGGTGGGACGCGGCCCTGCAACAGCGGCGGCAAACACGCGGGGGCCTGCACAGGGCCTTCAGAATCCCGTCCGGCGGCCCGACAACCTCCCCGACAGGAGCGGCGCAGGCCGGCGACCCGGTCGAGCTGCCCGCCGGGCCGCGCGCGTGCGAAACCTCCTAGGTAGCGGTCCTCGCGCACGGCGGGGGGAAGACGCAGCCGCCGATTCGCCGCCCTCCTGTACAGTTATAGCTGCAGGGGCCCCTCAGACGGGCCGCACCGGGGGAAAGAGAATGGACGCGGTTGTCGTGGCGGGGCTGGAGGCGGCGATCCTCGAACAGTTGCAGGCCCACCCGCAGGGCCTGAGCGAGCACGCCCTGCTCTGTGCCCTGCGCGCGGATGCACGCGGGGCATGCCTGCGCGGCAGCCTGCAGGACCCGCTGACGCTGTTTCGCAGCCATTTTGTCTTGTTTCACACGCTCTATCGGCTGCGCGAGCGCTGCTGGGCGGCGGCCAGCGCGCACCTGGAGGTCGGCCCCCTGCGCATCGCGCTGGAAGCCTACCGGCGCGGTGCGGCCGCCCTCGTCCGGCGCGACCCGCTGCGCGACTACTATCTCGATCGCGCCAACCTGGAACGGCTCGGGGCCGCCGAGGTGCAGGCCCTGCTGGCCGATTTCTGGACGCGCCTGCAGCGGCGCGAGGGGCGCGCCGAGGCGCTCGCCGTTCTGGGACTGGAAGACCCGGTGGACGCCCCCGCCATCAAGCGGCGCTACCGTCGGCTCGCCATGCGCCACCACCCCGACCGCGGCGGCAGCACCCGGGCGCTGCAGCGGCTCAACGCCGCGATGCGGCAACTGGGCCTGGCGGGCTGAGGCTCAGTGCAGGTGGCCGCCGCTCAGCCCCGGGGGCGGCGCAGGCGGGGCGGCCGCGGGGGGCGGCTGCTTGGGGCCGGGGGAGGCGTGGTGCAGGATCATCCTCCAGCCGGCGGGCGTGCGCTTGTAGATGTTGGTGAAATTGTTGATCCCCCGCACGCTGCCGTCGTCGAGCCGCAACAGGTGCTCCTCTCCGCAGTGGACGGCCAGGTCGCCCACGCGCATCCGGCGCACGCCGGCCAGGCGAAGCTCCACATCCAGCGCCCGTGCGAAGACATTGATCCAGCCTTCGAGCACGGCCGCCTTGCCCTGCTGCTGACGCGCTGCGATGGGGTGCGTGCAGACGATGTCCTCCTCGTCCGCCCACAACGCCATCATTGCATCGAGGTCCGCGCCCTGGAAGGCGCGCACGTAGGCCTGCTCCACCGCCTCGGGGGTGTCGTAGTTCGCGCCGCTCATGTCGCACTCGTCTCCGCTGGCTACCCGCTACTCTAGCCGAGCCCGCGCCACGCCGGCAATCAGTGCCGGTGCTACACTCAGGGGCAACCGGGAGCATCGCGGTCGCAGCCGCCGGCGGGCGGCGAACCGCGGGACCCAAAAGACCAACAAGCGTCCCGCCCGCATCGTGAGCGATCGAGTCCTCAGCCTGTCCTACGCCGTGCGCCCGAAGGTGGTGCTGCGCTACCTCGCGCAAATCGGCCTGGGGCTCGCGCTGTTGTCGGCGCCCCCCTTGGTCGTCTCCCTGCTCGCCGGCGAATACAGCTTCAGCCTGCGCTTCGGGGTGATCATCGTCCTGCTGGTCGGCGCCGGCCTGCCGGCCCTGCGCCTGCCCGAGCCGCCGCAGGTCCAACGCAACGAGGCGATGACCTTCGTTGCCCTCGCCTTCCTCATCACGCCGCTGCTGATGAGCTGGCCGCTGGCGGCGGCCGGGCTCGCCCCGGTGGACGCGCTCTTCGAAGCCGTCTCGGCGGTGACCACCACCGGCCTGACCACCGTCGGCTCGGTGCAGGACAAGCCCCTCACCTTCGTGTTCGCCCGCGCCTGGATGCAGTGGTATTCAGGGCTGGGCTTCGTGGTGCTCTCCGTGGCGCTGCTGATGGGGCATCAGGCGGTGTCCAAGCGCCTGGTCGAGGAGCAGGTGGGCAAGGGGCTGGCCACCACCGCGCGCATTTACGCGCGCCGCATGCTGCTGGTTTACGTGAGCCTCACGGCGCTCGGCTTCCTGCTGGTATGGGGGCTTTCCGGGCGCCCCTTCGCCGCGCTCATGCATACCCTCACCGCGGTGTCCACGGCGGGTTTCAGCAGCTATGACGACAGCCTCGCCGGGTTCCCCGGCTGGGCGGCGCGCCTGAGCGTGATCGGCATTTCACTGGCGGGCGCGGTCCCCCTGTTCCTGTACTACCGGTTCGCGCGCCGTGAATGGCGTTCTGTGCTGCGCGACAGCGAGCTACGCGGCCTGCTCGCATTCTGCCTGGCGACCTGCGCCCTGCTGTTCGCCTTCATGCTGGCGAACGGGCACGTCCCCTGGCCGCAGACGCTTCGCCATGCGCTGCTGATCGGCATCTCGGCGCAGAGCACCACCGGCTTCACGAGCCTGCCGCTGGCCGAGCTCGACGCCGCCTCCAAGCTGGTTCTGGTTGCCGCCATGTGCACCGGGGGCGGGCTCGGATCCACCGCAGGGGGGATCAAGGTCCTGCGCCTGCTGGTGGTCTTGCGCCTCCTGCAGGTGGTCATCCAACGCAGCGCGCTGTCCAGTCACGCAGTCCTGGTGCCGCGCCTCGGGGGCAATACCGTGGAACCCGACGACGTGGTGCGCGCGCTGGTACTGGTGGTGTTGTTCTTCGCGCTGGTGTTCGTCTCCTGGCTGGGCTTCGCCGCCAACGGCTACGCCTCCATCGACGCGCTCTTCGAGGTGAGTTCGGCCGCCGGCACCGTGGGGCTGTCGAGCGGCATCACCCGACCGGGGCTGGCGCCCGGGCTCAAGCTGCTGCTATGCGGCGACATGCTGCTGGGGCGGCTCGAGATCACCGCCCTGCTGATCCTATTCTATTCACGAACCTGGTTCGGCAAGCGGGTGAGGACATGAGGGCGATCTTTCTGGGTACCGATTCGCTGACGCTGATGGCGGCGCGAGAGCTTTTGAAGCGCGACCACGAGGTGGTGATCATCGAACGCGATCGCGAGAAGATCGAGGCGCTCTCGGACGAGCTCGACGTGGGCTTCGTGCACGGCGACGGCAGCAAGCCGGCGATCCTCAAAGAGGCCGCCCCGGAGCAGACCGACATCTTCTATTGCCTGACCGAGAACGATCAGACCAACATCATCGCCAGCCTGGTGGGGCGCTCGCTCGGCATGCGCCGGGTGGTCACGCGCATCGAGGACCCCGAATTCGAGCACATCTGCATCGAGCTGGGCCTGGAGGACACGGTCATCCCGGCGCGCACCATCGGCCGCTACCTGGCGGACATGTTCGAGGGCCGCGACTTGATGGAACTCTCCAGCAGTGTCCGCGACGAGGCGGCCATGTTCAGCTTCGTGGCCGCAGCGGCGGACCGGGCGCCGCCCGAGGGGCTGGAACTGCCGCCGCATACCCGTCTGGTCTGCCTGTACCGCTCCGACAAGTTCCTGCTGCCGGCCGACGTCGACCGCATCGAAGAGAACGACGAGGTCGTGTTCATCACCCGCCGCAACGCGCTGACGGAGTTGCAGCGCCGCTGGCCCCCGAAGCAGGGTCGCCTCAAGCGCTGAGCGGTCCATCGCCGGCGCTTCTCGTCACGACCCGAAAATTTCGCTGTCGCTTCGCCCGCCGCAGGCGTATCTACAGGCGCTAGCGACGGCCGATGGACGGCAGTCGGACACCGAGAGGAACAGGCAACATGATCGGTCGCATCGTTCTCGCGCTCCCGCTGCTGGGAAGCATGTCGCTGGCGGCGGCTGCGGCCCCCGGCTGGCCGAGCAATCTGCCCGAGAACGCCAACGAAACGCACCCGCAGGTGCAAAGCTTCTACCGTGCCCAGTGCAACGAATGGTCGCAGGCAAACGGCAAGAGCGAGGCCGAGCGGCAGAAGTACGTCGACTGGTGCATGGGCGCCATCGTGGAGGTATATCCGGTGGGCTTCGAGGCGGACGAGCCCGGCGGCGACGGCGACGAGGGCTGAGCCGCCGCGCCGCGGCCGCCGCCCCGCCGGGGGGCGGCCTTTTTAGTGCCTCGACGCCGTCTCAGTCCAGCGCCTCCTGCAGTCGGCGGCAGACCTGCTCGAGCACCGCGATGCGGGCGTGTTTTTTCTGCTCGGCGGGGATCAACGACCACGGCGCCTGCGGTCGGTCGGTGGCGGCCACCATGTCCTCCACGGCCGCCTCGTAGTCATCCCACCGGTCACGGTTGCGCCAGTCCTCATCGGTGAGCTTGTGGCGCTTCCAGGGCGTGTACTCGCGGGCATGAAAGCGCTCGAGCTGCGCGTCCTTGCTCAGGTGCAGCCAGAACTTCAGCAGCACGATGCCATGCTCCACGAGCTGCGCCTCGAACTGGTTGATCTCCGCATAGGCGCGCCGCCAGGCGCGCTCCGGCGTCAGCCGCTCCACACGTTCGACAAGCACGCGCCCGTACCAGGAGCGGTCGTAGATGCGCATGTAACCGCTGCGCGGGAGGTGCCGCCAGAAGCGCCACAGATAGTGGTGGGCGCGCTCCTCGTCGGAGGGCGGCCCCACCGCGATGGTGCGGTACAGGCGCGCGTCCAGCGGGGCCGTCAGGCGGCGAATGACCCCGCCCTTGCCGCTCGCGTCCCAGCCCTCGAACACCAGCACGCTGGAGCGCGCCTGCCGCCACGCCTCCCAGCTCAGTGCTTGCAGGCGCCGCTGGAGCCGCTTCAGCGCGCCGTGATAGGCATCCGCATCCAGGCGCTTGCCCAGGTCGACCCGCGCGAGGACATCTTGCCGCTGCGGCGGCGGCGCCGATCCGCCCCTGGAAGGCTTCGCCTGCAGCCGCGCCTGCATGGCGCGCAGCAGCGCCTCGCCGGCCTCGAGGTCGCGGTGCAGCGGATCGTGCGCATCGATGCGCTGCCAGGGCGCCGCGGCGCTGTCGCTGCCGGTCAGCGCCGCGTCCCAGGCCCGAGCGAAGGCCGCATAGTGCTCGCGGTAATGGCGTTCATCCGCGCTGGGCAGCGGCCGCGCCGCGGCGGCGTCCAGCCGCTGTGCCTGCGCGGCCGCGCTCAACCCGAACCACAGCTTCACCACGACCGCCCCGTCGTCGACGAGCATGGCTTCGAAGGCCCTGGCCCGGCGCAGGGCCTGCTCGAAGCCGGCCGCGTCCAGGGCACCGTCCACGCGCGCGCGCACGCACGGTGCATACCAGCCGCCGAACAGGAGGGCCGCCTCCCCGCGGGCCGACAGGGTCCTCCAAAAGCGCCAGTAGAAGGGGCGCTCGGTGTCCTCGCGCGTCTCGTCCCAAAAGGCATGCACCTGCAGGCGGCGCGTATCGAGCCACTTGGTCAGCCTGTTGACGACCTCGCCCTTGCCGGCCCCCTCTACCCCCGCGACGAGCACGAGAAGCGGCACCTGCTCGGCGGCGAGCGCGAGTTGCGCCTCGAGCAGGCGGGTACGCAGCTCGCGCTCACGCGGCTTGAACCCCTGCCGGGTCACCGAGTCAGGCACGGGACCGCCGGCGGTGCACCGCATTCATAAACGTGTCACATCCGGCTGCTTCAATTGCCGGCATGAACAACGACAGGGGATACACGATGACGGACGAACTCAACCGGGACTGGTGGCGCTGGCGCATCAACCGCAAGCTGGCCGACTTCATCGACCGACCCGATGGCCACACCGAGGAGGCCCTGCGGGCCGTGCTGCAGGCGTATCGGAGCGCGGTGGTCATGCAGCGGACCAGCGCGCCGGCGGGGCGACACGGCGCCGGGGATCGCCCCTGGCACTGAGCCGGCACGCGCCCATACTGCGCTCAAAGCATCGGCGAACCGGGGCTCTCGGGGTCAAAGGCATCGATCTTGTGCACCGCGCGACGATTGCCCCAGGCCGCGAGGTCATCGACCTGCACGCCCACCCACCACAGTCCGCCGATGCTGTCCTCGGTGCGGCCGCCCACCAGCCGCTCGCCCTTCTCGAGCACGATCTGACGCGAGAACGCCAGCGTGTCGTCATGATTGCGGAACACGTGCCAATAGACCACGTGCGACCTCTCCGGGTCTGCATTGGGGAGGGCTCGCTGCGCCTCCAGCTCCCCCGCCAGGGCGTCCAGTTCCTCACGCGTGGCGAAATGGCCCATCGTGCCTCCTTTTCCGAATCGACCGCGAGCGCGACGGCTCTTGCCCCCGGAGTATAGCAACGGCCGCGCCGCTCACTCCGGGTACGCCCACAGGGGGACGCCGCAGGTCGCCTCGCGCAGGCGCCGCTCCAGGACCCGATAGCCGGGCTCCACGCTGCCCACCAGGCCCCAGTAGGCGCTCGAGTGGTTCAGGTGCACCGTGTGGCACAACTCGTGGACGAACAGATAACGCACCAGTTCGGCCGGCAGGAACAGCAGATTGCGGTTCAGGTTGATGCGTCCGCGGCAGGTGCAGCTGCCCCAGCGCGTCTTCTGACAACGGATGCTGACGCCGCCATGGCGAAAGCCAAGCTCCTCGGCGACCGTAGCGAGCCACGGCACGAGCCGCTCGCGGGCGCGGCGGTGCAGCCAGCGCTGCAGGGCCGCGCGCATGCGCGCCTCGTCCCCGCCGGCGACGGTGATCACCCCTTGGCGGGCGCGCGCGGCGCTGCCCGCCGCGCGGCGATAGCGCACCTCCCAGCTCTCCTGAAGCGCGGCCAGTGCCACCCGGGCCGGCAGACCCTCCTCGACGCCCGGGCGACCTTGACGAAAACCGGCGACGCGGCGCAGCGCCCGGCGCAGCCAGGGGCCGTGCTGGGCGACGAAGCCCGGCACCCGGCGCGGATCAAAGCCGCGCGGGATCACCACCTCCACGCGGCCATGGAGGGTGACCTGCAGACGCACGCGGCGCGCCCTGGGGCTCACCCGCACGCTGTAGTCAGGCAAGGCAGCGGGTGACTCGGCCAGGCGCTCGTCGCCAGCCGGCGGTTCTCCAAAACGGCGGTCACGCATCGGTGAGTCGGTGTCCCCTGTTCTGAACGGTGCGGCACGGGCACGGCGCGAGCGCGGCGACGGGCGGGAAGGATGCCGACTAATGTAAGCGATCGCGCCCCGATTTCAACCGCGGCGGGCAGCCGGCTGTGGGCACTCGCGCCGACTATACTGCTGGGCAGCATACCCCCGCCCCTCCGCGGCGGCCGCCGACCCACGGCGGCCCGAGCGCACCCGAAGGCGAGCAACCAGAGGAGGAGATCTTCATGGGCATGCAGGAGTTGGAAAACACGGCGCGGGCCCTGGTGCGCCCGGGCAAGGGCATTCTGGCCATGGACGAGAGCACGCCGACCATCGGCAAGCGCTTCGCCGCAATCGGCCTGGACAACACCGAACACAACCGCAGCGCCTATCGTCACATGCTGCTCGGCACC
This sequence comes from uncultured Gammaproteobacteria bacterium, assembly GCA_963779865.1. Lineage (GTDB taxonomy): Bacteria > Pseudomonadota > Gammaproteobacteria > CAVZZX01 > CAVZZX01 > CAVZZX01. Next base: position 1,373,264 of record CAVZZX010000003.1, read on the forward strand.
CAGAGCCTGGGCGAGTACATCAGCGGCGCGATCCTCTACGACGAAACCCTCCGCCAGCAGACGCCGCTGGGCGACAGCTTCATCGGACTGCTCCAGCAGCAGGACATCATCCCGGGGATCAAGGTCGATGCGGGCGCCAAGCCGCTGGCGCTGCATCCCGACGAGAAGGTGACCGAGGGCCTGGACGGGTTGCGCGAGCGGCTGATCGAATACCGCGACATGGGGGCACGGTTTGCCAAGTGGCGCGCCGTGATCACCATCGGGCGGGGCATCCCCTCACGCGCCTGCATCGAGGCCAATGCCCATGCCCTCGCGCGCTACGCGGGGTTGTGCCAGGAACAGGGCATCGTGCCCATCGTCGAACCGGAAGTGCTGATCGATGGCGATCACAGCATCGATCGCTGCTACGAGGTGACGCTCGAGACCCTGCACACCGTGTTCGACGCACTGTATCGGCAGCGCATTTCCCTGCCGGGGATGATTCTCAAGGCGAGCATGGTGCTCTCGGGCAAGGACAGCGCCGAGCAGGCCGGCGTGGAGCAGGTCGCAGCCCAGACGATTCGCTGCCTGCGCAATACAGTGCCGGCCGCGGTCCCCGGGGTGGCCTTCCTCTCGGGCGGCCAGAGCGACGAGCGGGCCAGCGCGCACCTCAACGCCATGAATCAGATGACGCGGGACATGAAACTGCCCTGGCGGCTGAGCTTTTCCTACGCGCGCGCGCTGCAGCACGCCGCCCTGACCGCCTGGCAGGGCGAGGCGGCGAACGTGGAGACGGCCCAGCGCGCGCTGCTGCACCGGGCGCGCTGCAACAGCGCGGCGACCCGCGGCGAGTACGACCCGGCGATGGAAGAGGACCGGCCGGCCTGAGGCACTGCGCTCAGGCGCGCAGCCGCCGCACGCGCGCCTTGCCGCCGGCTTCGCGAACTGCTCAGCGTTTTTCGCCTATGGCCGTTGCGCATCGCGGTAAGCGGTCCTAATGTAGCGGGCGTTTTCGCCTGCCCCTACAAGGAGACCGCCTCGATGGCCGAACCCGGTGCCGAGAAGCCCCGCCGCAAGAAAGCCGCGGCCAAGAAGAAGAGCGCCCCCCGAAAAAAGAGCGCTGCCAGCAAGGCCGCGGCCAAAAAGACGGCGGCGGCAAAGACCCCTGCCCGCGCCCCGCACACGGGCGCGGCGGACCCCGCCGGAAAGGAGCGCCGGCGCCCGTTGCCGGGCACCATGCCCCCCGAGGCGCGCTGGCGCATGATTGCGGAGGCCGCCTACCTGCGGGCGGAGAAGCGCGGCTGGGTCGGCGGCGACCCGGTGGAAGACTGGCTGCACGCCGAACACGAGGTCGACGCCCTCCTCGGCGCACCGCCCGCCTGAGCCGCGGCGCGCCGGCGCTGCCGCTCCGCCCCCGGGCTGTCCGTCCGGGCCCACGCGTCGCCCGGCACCGGGCCGTGGCGACGCCCTGTTGACGCTCGCCGCCGCACGGCAGAGGATGGCGGCTATGCGCTTCGAGCACCTTCATAACACCTTTCTCGCCCACGTCTGGGAGGTCGATCCCGGCAGCCTGCCGCCGTGGCGCGCGCGGCTGGTGCACGCGCTGCGGGTGAGCTTCCTGGTCGGCCGCGACGTCGCCGACGGTCAGCTCAACCTGATGGCGATGAGCCTGGTCTACACCACCCTGCTCTCGCTGGTGCCGTTGCTGGCGGTGAGCTTCTCGGTGCTCAAGGCCTTTGGCGTACACAACCAGATCGAGCCGCTGTTGCTGAACATGCTCGCCCCGCTCGGGCAGCAGGGCATCGAGCTCACCAACCGCATCGTGGGCTTCGTGGAGAACATCAACGTCGGAGTGCTGGGCTCGGTGGGGCTGGCCTTTCTGTTCTACACCGTGGTCACCCTGATTCAGAAGATCGAGGAGTCCTTCAACTACACCTGGCGCATCGAGCAGCAACGCAGCCTGGGCCGACGCTTCAGCGATTACCTGAGCGTCATCATCATCGGGCCGGTGCTGGTGTTCTCCGCCATCGGCATCACCGCCTCGCTGATGAACACCGCCCTGGTGCAGGGGGTGATCGCCATCGAGCCCCTGGGCGAGGCGATCGGACTGCTGGGCAAGCTGCTGCCCTACGTGCTGATCGTGGCCGCGTTCACCTTCATCTACATGTTCGTCCCCAACACCCGTGTGCGCTTGCGGGCTGCGCTCACCGGCGGTCTGGTCGCCGGCGTCCTGTGGCAGACGGTCGGCTGGGCCTTCGCCGCCTTCGTCGTCGGCTCGAGCAACTACACGGCCATCTACTCGGCCTTCGCCGTGCTCGTACTGTTCATGATCTGGGTGTACGTAAGCTGGCTGATCCTCCTGGTGGGCGCGGACATCGCCTTCTACACCCAACATCGGGAATACCTGACCCTGCAACGGCGCGGGCGCCGCCTGAGCAATCGCGCCCGGGAGGCCCTGGCCCTCCTCCTGATGCAGCAGATCGTGCGCCGCTATTATCAGCAGCAACGCCCGTGGACGCTGGACGCCCTCGCCAAGACGCTGCAACTTCCGCTGGAGTCGGTCGAATCGGTGATGCATGTGCTGCTCGACCGCGCTCTGCTGGTGCGCACCGATGCGGACCCGCCGAGCTACGTCCCCAACCGTCCACCGGAAACCACGCCGGTGATGGAGGTGCTCTCCGCGGTGCGCACGGCCGACTCGGCCGGGGCCTTCGAGTTTGCCGTCCTGCCCCGCCACCCGCAGGTGAACGGGCTGCTCGATGAGCTGGATCGGGCCCTCACGCGGGCCGTGGAGGGGCGCACGCTGCGCGACCTCGCCCTGGCCGAACCCGTGGCCCTTCCCAGCGAGCGCGCTGCGCTCTGACGCCTCGCCCCGACTGCTAGACTTTCGGTAGAACATTCCGGGGGGACGGTGGCCGAGCATGTGGACTTCTGCGCCAGGCGTGGAGAGTCGGGGCGGGGAGCGTCAGGGCATGGGCCGTCGGGCCGCCGCCATTTCGCGCCTGTGGCTGGCCGCCGTGCTGCTTGGGACGGGCTCGGCCAGCGCGGAGACCGCGGCGTTCTTCGCGATCGAGGATCGACCGCTCCACCACCCTGCCGCTCTGCCCGCCTGGATCCAGCAGGCCCCGGCCGATCTGCGCGCCCTGCAGCGTTCCGCGGCGAAAACGGGCCGCGGACTGCTGCTCTATTTCTGGCGCCGCGACTGCCCGTATTGCGCGGCCCATCTCGTCCACAACTGGGGCATGCCGGCCCTGGCACGGCGCACGCAGGCGCGCTTCCTGGTGGTCGCAGTGGACGTGGAAGGCACGCGCCCGCTCGTCGATCTGGACGGGGTGCGCCGCAGCGAGCACGCGCTCGCCCTCGCCCACCGGGTCGAGCTCACGCCCACCCAGATCCTGTATGCCCCAGGCGGGGCCGAGGGCCTGCGGCTGTCCGGCTTTCATCCGCCACAGCGCTTCGGCGCTGCCCTGGCCTACGTGGCCGACGGCCAGTTTCGCGGCAAGAGCTTCCGCGACTTTCTCGCCGCACGAGCGCCACCGCCCCCCGCCGCCGATCCGGACGACTTCAGCCCCGAGCCTTATCTGCTCGATCGCACCCAGTTTCCGGCCGAACTGCCGCTGGTGGTGTTCTTTGAAGAGGACGATTGCCCGGCCTGCGCCGCCCTGCATGAGGGGCCCCTGCACGATGGCAAGATCCGCCGCCTGCTCGCGCGGCTGGAGTCGGTGCGCCTGGACATGTGGTCCGAGGTGCCGGTGCTCACCCCCGGGGGCGAACGCATCAGCGTGCGCGAATGGGCACAGCGGCTCGGCATCTTCCAGGCCCCGACGCTGGTGTTCTTCGACCGGCACGGGGGCGAGGTCATCCGCCTGGATTCCCTGGTCAGCTTTTACCGCCTCAACGCCATCCTCGAGTACGTGGTCGGCGGGGCATACCGCAAGGCGGTGAGCTTCCAGCAATGGGCCCTGCGCCACGGCTATTGAGGCCGCCGCTCACAAGGCCTGCACCGCAAGCCCGTCCACGGCCAGCTTCTCGGCCGCCGCCACACTGGTGACCAGGCCGACGCTGGCCTGCGCCGGGTCGAGGTAGCGTTCCCCGACACGATGCAGGTCTTCCAGGCTCACCGCCAGGACCCGTGCGCGGAAAGCGCGCCGCTGCGCCGCGTCGCGCCCGAACAGCTCGCTGTGAAAGGCATGCTTCGCCTCGGCGGCCGGCGACTGCGGGCGGTCCAGGCTGCCGATGACGCCCAAGATGGCCTCCTCGAGCTGACTGGGCGCGTGCCGCGCCTCCAGCAGCCAGGCCACCGCCCGGTCGAAATCCTCGAGCGTCGCCGCCAGACGCGGGTCCCGATAGGAGAAGAACCGGAAACAGGCATTGTCCGAATCCTGACCGGCGCCCGCCCCATAGGCCCCGCCCTGCTCGCGGATCGCCCGGTGCAGAAAGCCGTTGCGCAAAAAACCCCCGAGCACCGTGAGGGGCGCCGCATCGGCATGCCCCATCGGCACGGTGGGGTAGGCCTTCGCGCAGAAATTCACCTGTGTGCTGGTGGTCCATGCCTCGCGCACCCGTTCGCGAACCGCCGCCAGGGCCAGCGCCGCAGTGGCCCCTCCGGCCGGGAGCGCCGCCCAATGCGCGGCCATCTCCTCGCGCAGGCGGGCCTGGGCCTCGGTCTCCCCCACCAGCAGGAACTGCCGAGGGGCGGCCCGCACGGCCCCGTGTATCCCCTCGAGCTCGCGCGCCAGCGCCTGCACGGCCGCAGGATCGGACAGGCCGTCGTCCAGGCGCTTGAGCGCGCGAATGCCGGCCAGGCCACGCAGCCGATGCGTGAGCGCGGCAACCGGGCTCATGCCACTGGCGGCCGCCTGCATGGCCAGCATATGACCGTTGCCGGTGACCGCGCGCTCGCGCCGGGCACGCTGCTGGGCAACGAGCTCGCGCAGACGGCCGTACTCGTCAAAACGCGGCGCCTCGAAAGTCGTCTTCATCAGCTCGGCGAGCGCGCCGGTGTTGCGCTCCAGCGCGCGGCCCGAGAGCACCAGATAGCCGCGCGCCCGCTGCTCGTCGTCCACCGCGCCGCGCAGGCTCGCCGAGGCGCCCACGCCGCCGCTGACCGCATACTGCCAGGCCTGCGTCTGGCGGTAGTCGCGCCCGCCGCAGCCGACCTCGGTCAGCACCGCCGTGTAGCAGGGCAGCAGCTGCAGGAGCGGCGCGTCCAGGGCCGGGAGATCGACCACCACCTGCTGGTAGACCAGCCCGTTGGTGGGCTGCGCATATCTGGCGAGTGCGCTGGCACCGAGCTGCTCGTGCGCGGCCTCGGGGATCTTCACCTCGGCGGGGATGTCCTCGAGCCCCACCTTGGGCAGGATCTCAGGATTGCCCGGGTCGTTCTGACGGGCCGCCAGCCGGGCGGCACGCTCCACGACCTGCTCGCGCTGCGCGGCATCCATGGCCTCGCGCAGGGCTGCCAACCGGGCCTTTTCGGCCGCCTCCTCGCGCCCCGCCAGTGCGGCATCGGGCTCCAGCGTGAGGCGTACCCGGTGCGGGTTGTCGAGCAGCCACTCGCGGACCAGGCGCGGGATGAACTGCGGATCGCGCACCGCCTCGCGCAGCTCGGCAAGCACCGGGTCGAGATTGAGCAGCGCAACCGGATCGCCGCCGTGCACCGCCGCCGAGAGGCCGCGCAGCATCAGGTGCAGGCCATAGGGGTAGCCGCCGCCCTCCACCTCGCGCTGCGCCAGTTCCAATTGGTGCAGCACCGCCTCCACGCGTTCCTGGGGAATGCCGTGCTCGGCCACCTCGCCGAGCACCTCGAGCACGAGCTGCTCCAGGGCCGCGGCGTGTTCGGGCCGCGAGCCTTCGATGCCGCACATGAAACTCATCTCGAAGTTGGAGTCCTCGATGCCACTGAGCGGCGAGGGGGCGCTACCCAGGTCGGTGGTCTCCAGGGCGTGGCGCAGCGGTGCGGCGCTGCTGTCGAGCAGCACGCTGGAGAGCAGCTGCGCCTTGAGCTGCTCCTCCAGGTCGGCGCTGCGGCCGAGCAGCCAACCCAGGACGATGTGCGTGCGATCCGCCTGCTCCGCGTCCGCATCGGCGGCATAGGGCTCGCTCACCACCTGCGGCGCCGCATAACGCTGTTCGGGCGCGACCTCGATGTGTGCGTCCAGGCGTTCGAAGCGCTGCAGGGCACGCGAGTCGAAGGCCGCGTGGTGTTCCGCCGCCGGGATGTCGCCGTAGGTCATGAACACGGCGTTGGAGGGGTGATAGTGGGTGCGATAGAACTCGCGCAACTGCGCATAGCTGAGTTCGGGAATGTGCGCGGGGTCCCCGCCGCTGTTGTAGTGATAGGTGGTGGTGGGGAACAGCTTCTCGGTGAGGGTGGTGTACAGGACGCGCACCGGCGAGCTCATCGCGCCCTTCATCTCGTTGTAGACGACCCCCTTGTAGACGAGCTCGCTGTTCGGGTCGGCGGCCTCGGCGAATTCCACCCGATGCCCCTCCTGCATGAAGTCGAGCTCGTCCAGGCGCGCGAAGAATACCGCGTCCAGATAAATGTCCAGCAGGTTGTCGAAGTCCTTGCGGTTGGTGCTCGCAAAGGGATAGGCGGTCCAGTCACTGCTCGTGAAGGCATTCATGAAGCTGTTCAGCGAGCGGCGGATCATCATGAAGAAGGGATCGCGCACCGGATACTTCTCACTGCCGCAAAGCACCGTGTGCTCGAGCACATGGGCCACTCCGGTGGAGTCCATCGGCACGGTGCGCAGGGCGACCAGGAAGGCGTTCTCCTCGTCCTCGGCGGCGAGGTGATAATGCAGCGCCCCGGTCGCGCGGTGGCGATATTCCTGAACCTCGACCTTGAGCGAGGGGATCCACTCCGAGCGCAGGGACTCGAAGGCGGGGTGTGTGGATATCGCGGTGTGCGGGCTTGCCTGTGACGACTGGCGCATGATCCTCTCGACTGGCTGCGGGGCGGAACCTCCGCGGGGGGGCGACGAGGCCCACCCGCGGTTCACTTCCCGATAGTGTATGCCATCATGCCCGCGCCGCGGGTGCCGCGGCCGTCCGGGCGGCGCCGGACCTCAGCCGCGCCCGCCGCCATCGCGCCCACGCCCGGCCTGCGCCTTGCAGCGCCGCAGGCCGCACCGAAGGGCGGACACAACGGGTATACTGACGCCATGTTGGTTGCGCCCCCGCTCTCCGAGACCGAGCTCCTGGCCCGCGCGCAGGCCGTGGCGGGCCGGTGCCTGGCAAGCCTGGCGGGCGACGTCGGCGTGCGCGTGCCGCGGGACCTGCGCCGCCACAAGGGGTGGGTGGGCGAGTTGCTGGAGCGGCTGCTCGGCGCCACTTCCGCCTCGCTGCCCGAGCCCGACTTCCCGGCCCTGGGCGTGGAGCTCAAGACGCTGCCCGTCGGCCGCAGCGGGCTGCCGCGCGAATCCACCTACGTGTGCACGGTGCCCCTGGAACCGCTCGGCGAGCGCTGGGCGACCTGCTGGGTGCGGCGCAAACTGGCGCGCGTGCTGTGGGTGCCGGTGGAGGCCGAACCACAGGTGCCGCTGCGCGAGCGGCGCATCGGCATGCCCCTGCTGTGGAGCCCGAGCGTCGAGGAAGAAACGCTGCTGCGCCATGACTGGGAGGAGCTGATGGAACTGGTCGGACTCGGCGGCCTGGAGCGCATCACCGCGCGCCACGGCACGGCCCTGCAAATCCGCCCCAAGGCCGCCAATGGCCGGGCGCTGACCACCGGCGTCGGTCCCGACGGGGCCCCCATCGCCACCCTGCCGCGCGGCTTCTATCTGCGCGCCGCCTTCACCACGGCGGTGCTGCACCGACATTACATCCTCCCGGGCGCCGGCGCACTCAGCGCCGACGCGCCACCGAGCACAGCGGGTCGCGGGTGAACTCCTCCTTGTCCGCGTTGAAACGCGGATCGATCTCGAAGCGCTCGTCGGTGACCTGCAGATCGGTGATCAAACCGACCTCGAAGCGGCGCGGGCCCGGCTTCTTGTGCAGCACCTTCTCATCGCGCGTGCGAATGCCGCCCACCAGCACCCGGCCCTCGGGCGCGCGATACACCACGTACGGCTCGAAGCGCCGGTAGTGAAGATCGTGCTCGTAGCGCAGGCGCACCACACGCCGCTGCTGTACCGCCATACACAACTGCTGCTCGAGATGGTAGTTGCGCTCCGCCGGCCGCTGTTCCATCTTGCTGCTCCCTCCCCCCGGATCCGGCCCCTATGTTCCGCCCGGCGGGTGCCGCTGCGCAAGACGCTCGTGCACCCCGGCGGCGGCGCACCCCGCCGTGCTGTGCTATAGACTTGGAGACGCCGCCGCGGCGGCGTCGCAGCGGCTGACGGGGCACCTCTTGGGGAAACGGATCCATTCCTCAACCGCAGCATGACGGACAGATTGTGGCAGGAGCGCCGCGCTGAAACCCCATCCGGGTTTCTTTCCCAAGAGGCCGTCAGCCGCGCCGTTGAGCCGCCGCCATGCAAGGCGCAGACAGGGATGGGGGAGAGATGCAAGTGATCATCAGGCTCAGCGCACTGGCGCTGCTGCTGTCGCTCGCGGTGGGCTGCGCCGCACCGCAACCCAAGCAGGTCCGGCTCAGCTGGGACCCGGTTACCACGAACACCCGGGGCCAGGCGATCGGCGACGTGCGCTATGAAGTCTATCTGCAGGTCAACGACCAACCTGAACGGCGCTTCGGACCAGTCGCCGAACCGAGCATCGAGATCCCCGTGCAACTCGCCCCCTGCGACCGGGTCCGCGCACAGGTGGTGTCGATTCGCAACGGCGTCCGCTCCGGACGCAGCACTCTGGTAGAGCAGCGCATGCCGCCCGCGGCCGAGGGACCGGGCTGTACGCAGCGCAGCGCCGCCCGCTCCTGCCCACCGTCGGCCGACCCCGCGGCCTGAGCCCCCGCGCGCCGTGCGTCAGCCGCCGTGGCCCTGGCCCCTACCTGTCCGGACCGCCTGCTAGACTCTCTTGCCAGACGCTTCGTGGAGATGCAGTCATGAGAGTCGGACACATCCTCCAGAACAAAGGCGAGCACACGCACGGCATCGGCGCGCAGCGTCCGCTGCTGGACGCCGTCCGGTTGATGATGCACCACCGCGTGGGTTCCCTGGTGGTCCTCGACGAGAGCGAGCGGCTGCTCGGCATCGTCACCGAGCGCGACGTGCTGGCCACGGCCGATCGCTATGACGGCGACATGGCGCGCGTGGCAGTGCGCGAGGTCATGTCCCCCGATCTCGTCACCTGCGGGCCGCAGGACACGCTCGACCATGCCATGGACCTGATGCTGCGCAACAAGACCGGCCGGCGCATCCGCCATCTTCCGGTGCTCGAGGACGATGCACTGCGCGGGGTGATCTCGATCGGCGACGTGGTGCAGGCATTGCTCACGGAGACGGCATTCGAAAACAAGCTGCTGCGCAACTACATCAAGAACTGGCCCGAGCCGGGCAGCTGAGCGGCCCGGCCGCCGGAGGGCTATTCCTCGGCGATTTGCAGGTCGTTGCTGCGGGCGAAGTTCATGAGGAATTCGAACATCATCGGGTCCTCCTCCTCCAGCCGCATGTCCACCACGACGCAGTTGACCCCTTCACGCATGGCCATGCTCACGCGCGGATGAAAGCGCACCCGGCGGTCCGCGCCGGCGCTGCCCACTGCCGTCGTGATGCGCTGGGCCCAGTCGCTGGGGCGAAAGCGCCGCCCCTCGTTGGTCAGCCCCGTGATGACGATCCTGCTCTTGCCTTGGCTCATCGCATTACCCGCTCTGCGCTCCGCCGCCGCGGACGACACTAAGGTTAGGACACGGGCCGGGCCCTGGCAGTCGCCCTGCGGCGCCATGGCTGCCGCGCGCCCCGGTTTGGGGCTAAGATCAGTTCGAAGGTCACCACGGCAGCGGTGGCACGGCGCGCCGGAGGGCAGGTGATGCGCAAGGCGGCAATGCAGATCACGGTCGAGTCTCATGCCGGCTATCGCGGCGAAGAGGGGCCCCGGCGCTTTCACCTGGGCGAGCGGACCGTGGAAGTCGTCGAAGTCGTCGACCGCTGGCTCGATCCCGAACACCGCTATTTCAAGATCCGCGCCGATGACGGTGGCATCTATCTCCTGCGTCACGATGCGCTGCGCGACAGCTGGGAAATCACCATGTTCGACAGCGGCACGCGCGAGGACACGCGCCTGTCGACCTGAGCGCCTCGCCTAAGCCGATCCGGCGGGCAACCGGGCCGGGCGCATCACGAAGAGCACGCGCCCGGCCCCGGCACCGAGCGTCATCCAGCGCGCGGGCAGCTCCAGTCGCGCGCAGGTCGCCGTATTCAGCAGCGCGCCGTCCTCGCCGGGACGCGCCTCCGCCCCGCCGAGATAGACCAAGAGCTCCTCCAGGCCGGGATTGTGGCCCACGAGCAACACCCGCCGGGCGCTCACCGGGCAGTCCGCGAGCACGCTCAGGAGCGTGTTCAGCTCCGCCGCGTAGATCCGCTCGTCCCAATGCACCTCGTGCCCGCGCAGTCCCAACGCCCCGGCGGCGAGTGTGGCCGTCTGGCGGGCCCGCAAGGCCGGCGAGCTGAGCAGATGGTCGGGCTCCAGGCCCTGGGTGTGCAGCCAGCGCGCCATGCGCTGCACGTCCGCCCGGCCGCGCGCGGACAGGGCGCGATCGAAGTCGCGCCCGCCGTCCTCGGCCTTGCCGTGTCGTAGGATCAACAGTTCTCGGCGCATCCCCGCCTCCTCTTTTCCGCGCTACCCGAAAAACCAGTAGCTGGCGGCGATCGCCGTCAGCAGCCCGGCCATGTCGGCCAGCAGCGCACAGGGCACTGCATGGCGCACCTGCCGGATGCCGACGCTGCCGAAGTACACCGCGAGCACGTAGAAGGTGGTCTCGGTGCTGCCTTGCATGACGGCTGCCACCCGGGCCGGGAAGGCATCCACGCCATAGGTATTCATCGTCTCCAGAAGCATGGCGCGTGCACCGCTGCCGCTCAAGGGCTTCATCAGCGCGGTCGGCAGGGCCGGCACGAAGCGCGTGTCCCAGCCCAGCGCGCCGACCCCCGCCCGGATGCCGTGCAGCAGCACATCGAGCGCGCCGCTGGCGCGGAACACGCCGATGGCGACCAGCATCGCCACCAGATAGGGGATGATCTTCACCGCCACGGCGAAGCCCTCGCGGGCCCCCTCCACGAAGGCTTCGTAGACATTGATCCCGCGCCACCAGCCGGCGAGCAGGAACAGGATCATCACCCCGAGCAGGGCGAGATTGCCGACCAGGCTGGAGCGCGCCGCCAGCACCGCGGGGTCCAGCCCCGCCAGCGTGCTCATCAGCCCGGCCAGGAGCACGGCAAAGCCGGCGAAATAGGCGAACACCACCCGGTCCAACACGGGCAAGCGCTGCACCCAGGCGACGCTCACCAAGCCGGTCAGGGTCGAAGCCGAGGTGGCAAGCAGGATCGGAAGGAACACCGCGGTCGGGTCGGCCGAGCCCTGCTGGGCGCGGAACATGAAGACCGTGACCGGCAGCAGGGTCACCGAGGAAGTATTCAGCACCAGAAACAGGATCTGCGCATTGCTGGCGGTGTGTGCCCGGGGGTTGAGGCGCTGCAATTCCTGCATCGCCTTCAATCCGATGGGAGTGGCCGCGTTGTCCAGTCCGAGGACGTTGGCGGCGAGGTTCATGGTGACGGTGCCCAGCGCCGGATGTCCGGCGGGGACCTCCGGCATCAGGCGTCGGAACAGCGGCTGCAGCAGGCGTGCGAGCACCTGCACCAGGCCCGCCTGCTCGGCGATCTTGAACAGCCCCAGCCACAACGCCAACAGCCCCACCAAGCCGATGGCGATGTCGACGCTGAGCCGTGCCATGTCGAAGCTCGCCTGCACCATCGCCGCGAACACGTCGGCGTGGCCGAGCGCCAGCCACTGGTGCAGCCCCGCGACGAAGGCGAGCAGAAAGAAGCCGAGCCAGAGGTGGGCGAGCACGTCCTTGGAGTCGTTGTCATCGCAGCGCGCACGCCGGGGCGTGCCCATTGATCGCGGTCAACACCCGCGTCCTGCCGCCATGGTATCAATACTCACAAGTCGCTTCACAGAGCGGCGGCCGGACAAGCCCTGGAAGGCACCCACGCAAGGGCGGCGCATGCGGCGATACGCCCCCGTCAGGCTCCAGGAAGCCCCACCCGGGCTTCATCCAGGAACCGGCCGGCGTTCCGGCCGTGCCCCCCGCCTCGGCCCGGGGCACGGCATTCCTCCTCGCTCCCGCGCCTGAAGCTCGTCCGCAGACCTGTGCGCCGCGCCCGGACGCGTATCCGGAGGCCGCGGTGCGTCATACTCCCCTACAGTGCACTCGCCGGGAGTCGCCATGCCGAGCCTGGGGATCGTTGCAGCCGGCCATCCGGCCACGGCCGAGGCGGCCGAGCTCGTGCTGCGCGAAGGGGGCAACGCCTTCGACGCCGTGCTCGCCGGACACTGGACGGCCTGCGTGGCCGAACCGGTGCTCGCCTCGCTGGGGGGCGGGGGCTTCCTGCTGGCGGCACCGGCCGACGCGCCCCCCCGCGTCTTCGACTTCTTCGTGCAGACGCCGCGGCGCAAGCGCCCGACGGCCGAGCTCGACTTCCGGCCCATCGCCGCCGACTTCGGCACCGCCCGGCAGGAGTTTCATATCGGCCTCGGCGCGGTGGCCACCCCCGGCAACGTCGCCGGGCTGTTCGCCGCCCACCGCGAGCTCGGGCGCGTGCCGATGCGCAGCCTGGTGCAGCCGGCCATCGATCTCGCCCGCCGCGGGGTGCGGCTGGATACGCTGCAGGCCTATGTGCTGCGGGTGGTGGCGCCCATCTATCTCGCCAGCGAGGCGGCGCGCGCCGTGTACGCCGCCCCGCACGCGCCGCATCGGGTACGGGGCAAGGGCGAGCGCCTGCGCCAACCCGAGCAGGCAGACACCATCGAGGCGCTGGCCCGCGAAGGGCCCGGCCTCTTTTATCGGGGCGAGATTGGCGCCGCGCTCGCCCGGCTCTGCAGCGAAGGCGGCGGCCACCTGGAGCAGGACGACCTCGGCGCCTATCGCGTGGCGCAGCGGCCGCCCCTGCGCCTGGGCCACCGCGGCGCGCGCGTGCTGCTCACGCCGCCCCCGTCCTCGGGCGGCGTCCTGATCGCGTTCGGGCTGCGGCTGCTCGAGGCGCTCACCCGGGTCCCCTTCGGCAGCGCGGCGCACCTGCGCCGGCTGGCGCAGGTGATGGCGCTCACCTCGCGCGCGCGCCTGGAGGCGGCCGCCGACGCCGCCTCGCTCGACCTGCTCGCCCCCGAGTTGCTGGCGCGCTATCGCCGCGAGCTGCGCGGCCGCCCGGCAGCCCCGCACGGCACCACCCACCTCAGCGTCATCGACCGGCACGGCAACACGGCGGCCCTGACCCTGAGCAACGGCGAAGGCTGCGGCAGCATGATTCCGGGCACCGGCATCATGCTCAACAACATGCTCGGCGAGGAGGACCTGAACCCCGGCGGCTTTCACCGCTGGGCCCCGGACCGGCGCATGAGCTCGATGATGTGCCCGGCCCTCGTGCTGCACCCCGACGGTGCGCGCACCGCGCTCGGCTCCGGCGGCTCCAACCGGATCCGCACCGCCCTGCTCCAGGTCCTGAGCAACCTGCTGGATTTCCGCATGGACCCCGACACGGCAGTCGCCAGCCCGCGCCTGCACCTGGAGCGCGACCACCTGAACGTGGAGCCGGGCTTCGGCGCCGAGGGGCTGCGCGCGCTGCTGAGCGACTATCCCGAGCACACGCTGTGGAAGGCGCCTAATCTGTTCTTCGGCGGCGTCCATGTGGCGCGCCACGGCACCGCGGGGTTCTCCGGCGGCGGGGACGCAAGGCGCGGCGGCGTGGTGCGCATCCTGTGACCCACGTCACGCCCCTCGGCAATTGTGACCGTGCGCACGATCGCGATACGCTCACGCGGCTATGGTATGCGAGCAAAACACCATCCGGGTGCGCACAACAATGAGGAGATATGCCAAATGCGCAAACTGATCGCGACTTTGGGGCTGCTGGCCGGTGCCGCGTGCATCGCGCCCCAGGCCGTCGCAGGCGACTGGTCCTTCGCCGCCAAGACCGGCCCGATGCTGATCGACCAGAGCGGCACCGACAATCCGACCAATGTCGGGGTGACGGCGGGCTACGAGCTCGGCGTGCTGGCCGGCGACCTCGGTATCGAGGGCGAGTACACCACCAGCGTGAACAAGGGCAGCACCCCGTCGGGACGCGACCTGAACGTCGATACCGCGGCCCTGTATGCCGCCTTTCGCAGCGCCGGCCCGATCTATCTGATCGCCAAGGCGGGCGGCGCCTGGATCGACCGCACCGGCCGCGGCAGCGATACCGGCGCCTCCTATGGGGTGGGCGTGGGCTTCAGCCTGGCCCTGCTCGACCTCGAGCTCGAGTACACGCGCATCCACAACGACGTGGATTTCCTGAGCCTCGGCGTGCGCTTCTGAGCGATGGCGGCGCCGATCCGTCGGCGCCGCTCCATCTATCCGCGCGTGCCGACCGGCGCGCGCCCCCAAATCCAGCCCTCTCGCTGCACCAGGGCCATGTCCGGCGGCGGCAGTGCCCGTGCGCCCAGAAAGTCCGCACCGGCAAGCACGCACAGGCCCGTATCCAGCAAGCCCGCGCAGCCGAGCAGCGCGTGGCCGGCCGTCCACAAGCCCGGCGCGAGCCCCACCCGCGTGGGTTCGATCGCGCAGTGCGCGCGCACGTTCGGCAGCACCCTCACCTCTGCCCGGCCGCCCGCGAGGCGGCGCGGCTGACGCCGGCGAGCCGCGCCGCAAGCAGCACCGCCGCCGTGGTCAAGCCAAGCACCAGGCCGATCCAGAAGCCCTGCGGCCCGCGCGGGGCACCGAACAGGTCGCCCAATCCGAGCACGTAGCCGCTGGTCAGGCCCACCGCCCAGAACGACACCAGCGTGACCACGAACACCACCAGCGTGTCCTTGTAGGCCCGCAGGGCGCCGGCCGCGCTGACCTGGACCGCATCGGAGAACTGAAACAAGGCCGCCCACAGCAGCAATTGCACCGCCAGCCGCTGCACGGCCGGATCGGGGGTGTACAGGCGCACGATCGCCGCCGCCCCGAAGGCCATGCCCAGGGAGGCCAGCAGCGACCAGCCCGCCGTGACCGCCATGCCGCTCCACGCCGCGAAGCGCGCCGCGCGGGCCCGGCCGCGGCCCAGGGCATGGCCGACGCGGATGGTGATCGCCATCGCCAGGCTGAGCGGGACCATGAACGCGAGCCCCGCGGCGTTGAGGGCGATTTGGTGCGCGGCAACGACCTCCGCACCCAGCGAGGCGATCAGCAGCGCGATGACGGTGAACAGGGTGACCTCCACGAAGATGGCCCCGCCGATGGGCAAGCCAACCCGCAGCAGCTCGCGCGCGGCGCCCGGCGCCGTGCGCCGCGCCGGCCGCAGCAGAGCGCCCGGCCCCCCGGCGAGGCGAACGGCATAGACGGCCATCGCCCCCGCCATGAGCCACATCACCAGACTGGTCGCCCAGCCGCAGCCGACCGCGCCCAGCGCCGGCAGCCCCAGCTTGCCGTAGATGAACACATAGTTGGCGGGGATGTTCACCAACAGCCCCAGCACGCTGACGCTCATCACCGGCGCCGTGCGGTGCAGGCCCTCGCAATAGCTGCGCAGCACCTGGAACAGGGCGAACCCGGGCAGGCCCCACGACACGGCTGCGAGATAGCCCAGGCCGGGGCCACGGATACTGGGGGCGACCTCCATCCAGGCGAACACCGGGCCGGCGCTGCGCAGCGCCAGCCAGCCGAGGCCGCCCAACACGAGCCCCAGGCCCAGCGCCCGATGCACGTAGGCGAGGATGCGCTCGGCGTCGCCGGCGCCGTGAAAACGCGAGACGAACGTGGACAGTGCCAGCAGCACCCCGCTGATGGCGAGATACACCGGCAGCCAGACGCTGGAGCCGACCGCCACGGCGGCCAGGGCGACCGGGCTGAGCCGACCGGCCATGAGGGTATCCACCACCCCCATGCCGGTGTGCGCGAGCTGGGTGCCCACGATGGGCAGTGCCAGTGCCAGCAGGGCGCGCACCTCGCGGGCGAAGGCGTGGCGGCCGCGTGGCGCCGCGGCCGTTCGACGGCGAGCCACCCTCACCGGGCGCCGACTCGGGCGTGCGCCCAATCCAGCACGGCGCGCACCCGCGGCACCAGGTGCGCCGCCGCATCCGCGTAGGGCAGCCAACCAAACTCGTGGTGCTCGGGCCGGCCGAGCTCGGGATTCACGCCGAGACGCACCTCGCCGCCGGGCGCCTCCGCGAGGTAGTAGCGCGCCACCTTGCCGCGGCCGTAGGGCGGCGTCTCCACATACGCCTCGCCCCACCGAAAGCGCAGCTCGGCCAACCCGGTTTCCTCACCCAGTTCGCGCCGCGCCGCCGCCAGCGGCGCTTCGCCCGGCGCGACCCCGCCCTTGGGAAAGTCCCAGTAGGCGAAGGCCCGCAACAGCAGATAGTGTGGGCGAGCGTCGATCCAACGCACCGGCACCACCCCGGCGGAGAGTCTGTATCCGCTCATCCGCCGTCCGCGACCACCGTGCACAGCACGCGGCGCTCGCGGCGGGGGCCGTCGAATTCGCACAGGAAAATATTCTGCCAGCGCGAGAGCGCCGGCCGCGCGTCGACCACCGGCACCGTTTCGGAGGGCCCCACCAGCCCGGCCTTGAGGTGCGCGTCGCCGTTGCCGTCCTGGGCATCGTGCAACCACACCCCGCGCGGAATCATGCCGCGCAGCAGGTACACCACGTCGCTCTGGACACTGTCGTCCCAATTTTCCTGAATCATGATCGCCGCCGTGGCCCCTTGCGCATAGACGCTGACCAGCCCCTGGCGCACGCCGCTGCGGCCGACCACATCCTCCACCCGCGAGGTGATGTCCAGCAGCGCCTCGCGCTGGTGGGTGGCGAGGCGGATCGTCTCCTGCATAGCCTCCTCCTGATCTCTGCGGGCGGCGCTCGGGCGCCGGCCGGAGGCCGCAAGCTACCCCGCGGCGCGACCACGTTCAAACCGTTGCGCGGCCCCTCAACGCCTCCAGTATGGCCGCGGCATGCTCGACCGGCAGCGAGAAATGGCCCTGCGCCGCGAGGAAGCGTGCCTGCACGCGCGGCAGGCGCGCGGCCGCCCGGCGCCCGTGCAACACCGGGACGGTCTGATCCGCCTCGCCGTGCCACAGCTGCACCGGCACGTCGACGTCCTCCAGGGCGAAGCCCCAGGGGCGGGCATAGAGCACCAGATCGCGCATCGGACCGCGTTCGCCCTGGCGCAGGGCTTCGCGCATCGAGCACCGCAACACGTCGCGCACCTCGCGGCGCACGAGTACGCGACGATCGGCCGGCGGGGCACGCCGCGTAAGCAGCCACAGCGGCACTTCGGGCCGGCGCCGCATCATGCGCAGCGCCGTGCCCCCGTAGACCCAGTGCAGCAGCCGCGGCGCTGTGCGGGCGAGCCGAAAGCCCAGACGCGCGGGCCAATCCATGGCTTGCAGGGCCGCCGGCGCATCGAGGCCGCCCAGGCCGCCCACCACGCCCGCCACGCTGATGCGCGCCGGCAGCGCATAGGCGCAGGCGAGCGCATAGGGACCGCCGCCGGAGACCCCGAGCACCGCCGCGCGCGCCAAGTGCAGGACATCGAGCACCGCGGCGATGTCCGCGGGCCAATCGAGGATGCGGCGCCCCGGCTGAAAGGGCGAGCCCCCGTATCCCGGTCGATCCAGGGCCAGCAGGCGCACCCCGCAAGCGCGCGCCGCCGGCCCGGTGAGCGCGGCCTCCAGACGAGAGCCGGGAAAGCCATGGAAATACAGCACCGGCCGGCCCTGCGGGTCGCCGTATTCGGCCAGGGCCAGCACTCGCCCCGGCGCCAGCGGCAGCAGACGGGGGGCCGGCCCGCTCATGGGCGCACCGCCCAGCGCGAATACAGGGCCATCCCCTGTACCCGACAGCCCAGGGCCCACAGCCAGCCGGCGACGGTCTGGTTGGAGTTGTGCAGCAGGTCGTAATCCTGCGCATCGCGCACGAACCACAGGTCGTAGACGGGATTGTAGAGCGGCGCGCCCTCACCGTCGCGAAAGCGCCGTTCGAGGCGTTCGCGCAGCGCGCGCAGCCGCGCCCCGGACACGTTCAGCACGTAGAACGCCTGCAGTCCGACCCGCAGTTCGCCCCGCAGCGCGGCGAGGCTCGCCGGACCGCGCAGGCGCCGGCGCCCCAGGGCGCCGCGGGTCGGCCACAGCAGTGCGGCCACGCCCGCCGCCGGGCCGGTGTGGCTTTGCGCGTAGTAGCGCCAGTCCCCGTAGGCATAGCGCAGCAGGGCGCCGTCGGCGGCCGGCAGCACCAGGCTCGCATGCCGTCCATGGTCGAGGAGAAACACCTGCACGGGCGCCGTCGGCGCCGCCGGCGGTACGACGACCGTGGTACAAGCGGCCAGGGAGGCCAGCGTCAGGCTCATCATTGACCCGGCGAACAGGGGGCCGCTGGCGGCACGGCGTAGACGGGCTAAGGTGTGCTTAGGAGATCCCGCAGCGGTGGCGCGCCGGCACGGCGGCCAAGCCCGTGCCGGCCTGCGCCGCCCGTTGAGGAGGCTTGGGGTATGTTCGGAAAGCTCCAGTCTGCCCCGCGCCGCTCGGCGCTGGCGGTAGTGAACGACTTCATGGCGGCGGTGGAGCGTGCCGACTTCGACACCGCCCGGCAATGCCTCTCCGACAACGGGTTCACCTATCGCGGACCGATCGGAAGCTTCGAGGATGCCGACGCCTTCCTGGCCGACGCCAGCCGAGTAGGCACCATCGTCAAGCGCATCGAACGCCGCCGCAGCTTCACCGATGGCGACGAGGTCTGCCTGATCCACAACTTCGTCTCCACCCTCGAAGAGCTCGCCAATACCCGCGTGGCCGCCTGGTTTCGTGTCGCGGACGAGCGCATCGTTTACATCGAGGTCTTCTTCGATGCGCGCCCGTATGCGGCCCTGTTCACCCAATGAGGAGCAAGCCCCGGGCAAGGACGGGGGGCAAGCGCGCGGGCGCTCACGCCGCGTCGGTGAGCAGCGCCCGCGCGATCGCCTCCCATTCGCTCTCCAGCGACGCGTCCGGCATGGCCTTTCCCGCCCGCGCATACCAGTAGGAGGCGTTGCCGAGATCGCCCTCCTTGCGATGCAGGTAGGCGTGCACCCAGGCGCCCGCCGCGTCGCCCGCGGCCTGCGCCAGCCGATGCGCCTGCCCCCAGTCGCCGCGCGCCTCGTGCCACAGCGCCTGCAGGGGCCGGCCCACGGCCGGGGGCGCATCCGAGGCGGTGACCGTGTGTTCGAAGGCCGCAAAGTCCATGGTTGCGCAGAGGCGCCATGGCCGGCGCCCGCCACCTCCTACTCGGAAAAGACCTGTTCGAGAAAGTCCTTCATTGCCTGCCAGGACTTGCGGTCCGCCTCGGCATCGTAGCCGATCGGGATGCCATATTTCTTCGCGTAGGCGTCGGCCTCCGGGTTGGTGAAGCTGTGCTGTGCCCCCGGGTAGACGATCACCTTGTAGTCGGCCCCGGCCTGTTCCATCTCCTTGCGGAACTGCTGAACCTGCTCCTGGGGCACGAGTTGGTCCGCGCCGCCGGCAAGCACTAGGATTTTCGCGCTGATGTCGCCCTGGCGGGGCGGCTGCGATGCGCCCAGGGCGCCATGGAAGCTCACCACGCCGGCGAGGTCGTCGACGCCGGCCCGCGCCATCTTCAGCACCACGCCCCCACCAAAGCAGTAGCCGATGGCGGCGACCTGCTCGGCGTCAACCGTGGGCTGGCTACGCAACACGTCCAGGCCCGCGAGAAAGCGCCGCTTCGCCTCCGGGAAATCCTTGTTCACGGCGGTGGCGAACTCCCCGGCCTCCTTTGGGTGGGTCGCCGTCTTGCCCTCGCCGTACATGTCCAACGCGAATGCCGTGTAGCCGAGCTTGGCCAGCATGCGCGCCCGCTCGCGGGCATAATCGTTCATGCCCCACCACTCGTGCACCACCAGCACGCCGGGGCGCTTGCCCTCCACATCCTGATCGTAGGCGAGATACCCCTTGAGCTCCGTGCCATCGCCCTTGTAGGTGATCTCCTTCGTGACCAGGTCGCCCGCAACGGCGGTGCCCCCCACCATCGACAACAGCAATGCCGGAATCCACAGTCTCATCGTTCTTGCTCCTTGGTTCGAGATGACCCGCCGGCGGGGATGCCGCCACGCTACGTTCAAGGCTCGATGCGGGTACCGAGCACCTCCAGAAATCGCGCCAGCCATTCAGGGTGCGCGGGCCAGGCCGGCGCGGTCACGAGCCGGCCGTGCACATGCGCCCGGTCCACAGCGGTTTCCACCCACTCCCCACCGGCCTGCGACACCTCCGGCGCCACCGCAGGATAACCGGTGCAGGCGCGCCCGGCGAGCACCCCGGCAGCGCTGAGGATCTGCAGGCCATGGCAGAGGGCGGCGATGGGTTTGTCCGCCTCCGCGAAATGGCGCACCAGCTCGAGCACGCCCGCGTTCAGGCGCAGGTATTCGGGGGCGCGCCCGCCGGGCAGCACCAGCGCATCGTAGCCGGCCGGCTCCACCTCCGCGAAGTCGGCATTGAGAGTGAAGTTGTGACCCGGCTTCTCGCTATAGGTTTGGGCGCCCTCGAAATCATGCACCGCAGTCTTGATCATGTCGCCCGCGCGCTTGTCCGGGCAGACCGTGTCCACCTCGTGGCCGACCATCAGCAGCGCCTGGTAGGGCACCATGATCTCGTAGTCCTCGCCGTAGTCCCCCACGATCATGAGGATGCGTTTTGTCGCCATGGGCGTGCCTCCTTCAGTGCCGCTCGGCGAGGTGATAGTAGGTTTCGTCGAGATAGGCCATCACATCGAGCAGCTCGCCACGGCTCCAGTCCAGGCCCAGCTCATGCGACCAGCGCACCACCTGATGGCGCAGCGCGTCGAGCGAGTCGACGCTGCGATCGCTGCGCACGTGCACCACGCTGGTATGACAGGCCGTACAATGGTTTTCATAAAGCAGCCGTCCCCGCTCGGGCCGGGCCGCGCCGGCCGCCCCCGACAGACCCATGGCGGTGACCGCAATCGCCAGAAGCCAGACCCGCATACGTTCTCCTCCCAGTGTTGGGGCCGCCGCCTCGAGCCTCACCCAGACCCGGGCGCGTTGCCCCGAAGGCAAGCGCGTGCGCCCGCTCGATGACCGCGCCGCGGCGCCCGCCATCCCGGCACGCGCGCCCGGCGAGATCGCTCACGCCGGGGTCTGCGGGGGCATGGCACCCGGTGCCGCCCTCTGGAACCACTCCAGAAACGGCGCTGCTGCGGCCGCTTCCTCCGGGGGCGCCCAGGCGGCGAAGTCCTTGTCCTCCAGGGCGCGGTAGGGGCCGCGTTTGATCTCCAGGGCCACCGTGCCGGGCTGCAGCGCCACGAGGGTATGCCAGGTCTGCTCGGCGAGCTCGGCACCCTGCATCGGCCCGCTCGCCGACAGTTCGGCGCGCTGCAGCACACGCCCGTAATCGTCGAAGGTGAGCAGCGCCGCCGCCCCGCGCAACATGACGAACAGCTCCCATTTGTCCGGCTCGGTGTGCCGATGGGGACGAATGTAGGTACCGGGCTCCAGGGCGTTGCACAGACGCTGCACGGGATCGTCGAGACGGGGGTGCAGATTGCGGTTGGCGCGGCGCCGGGGCGAGTCCGCCGCCTCACGGCCGAGCGAGTCGAGCAGCTCGCTGTCAATCGACTTCATGGCGTGCCCCCGCGACAAGGTGAACGGCAGGTTTAGGCAAGAGCGTAGCAGAGGCTCGCGGGCCGTTCAGGCGCGCCCCGGTGGCGTGGTGCTCCGCGATTCCCGGCCGGTGCGTACCGGGCCTTGCGCACCTTCCCCGGCACTCAGGCAAGGCGCCCGCCCGCAACGGCGCCCCCCTGCGCATATAATGCCCGCACCGTATCGATGCTGTCGGCGTCGATCCCCGCCTTGTCGGGCCGATGGCGCTTGATGCGCGCAAAGCGCAGCACCAGCCCGCCCGGGTATTGCGGACTGGCCTGGATGTCCCCAAAGACGACCTCCACGACCAGCTCCGGGCGCAGGTACACCGTCCCGCCCTGCCGGTGAGCCTCCAGGTCCTGAAAACGCCGGGTCTGCCAGGCGAGCATGGCATCGCTCATGCCCTTGAAGGTCTTGCCCAGCATCACGAAGCCGCCGCTGCGCGCGTCGCGGGCGCCCAGGTGCAGATTGCTGAGCCAGCCGCTGCGTCGGCCGCTGCCCCACTCCGCGGCGAGCACGACCAGGTCGATCGGTGGTGAAGGGGCAGATGAAGCCCCCGCGACAGGTCGGCGAGCCGATCGTGCGGCGCCTGGAGCGCGCCGCCTGCGCGTGAGGGCGAGGATGCGCTCGCCGCTGCGGAATACGCGCACGTTGTAGCCGTCGACCTTTTCCTCCATCCAGAATGCGGCGGGAAACTGTTCGGCGAGCCCGGGCTGCAAGGCGAGGATGCGGCCGATCTGCGGGTCGCCGTAGACCACGGCGTCGGCGAACACGGCGGTGCCGCGCGGCACGCCGCGAAACGCGTCGGTGAAGCCGACGTAGGCGCACCCCTCGGCTTGGATGGGCCGCGCCTTGCGCCGCGTCAGGGCTTCGTGCACCGGCAGCGCCGGCGCACCGCCCGCATCGCTCCCCATTGGCCGCTCACCTCGCCCTCGCCTCGACGGCTTGACTGCCACAGTGGCGTACTCTGTACCATTAGCCTAGTCAGCCGCCGCGGGAGCAGAAGCGCCGTGCGCCGCATCCATATCAAGGCAAGCGAGGTGGAGAGTACCGCGCGCCTGCGCGAGGCGCCCACCGCCGAGCGCGACCTGCGCCGGCTCGCCCCGGCCCGGGACGCGGCGCCCCTCCGCGTGGCTGCGCTCGCCGAGTGGACGTTGCCATGAACCTGGTCGAACGCAAGCGCTTCCCCCGCCCGGTGCGCCACGAGACGGTTGCCGCCACATGGGCGCGGCGCGGCTATTCCTGTGAGCGGTTCGTTGACCCGCCCGGCCAGGCCTGGACCGGCTTCGTGCATGAGAGCAACGAGCTCATCACCGTCCTGGCGGGCGCGCTGGAGGTCACGGTGGGCAGCGAAATCCTGCGCCTTCAGCCGGGCGACGAGGCCTTCGTGCCCGGCGGCACGATCCACTCGGTGCGCAATGTGCACGCGGGCGAGACGCAGTGGCTGTTCGGCTACGACTGAGCCCACGCGGCTGATCCGGCGGCGTGCGCCGACGCGTCTCTGACGCGCGGGCACAAGCCGAGCTGCGCGGCCGCAGGGGCGCGATCGGCCGCACGTCCGGCGCCCCGCGCCCTATGCTTTTTCGTTTGAGGCGATGTCAATGCACCAGCCACTAAGGCTCTATCCTGTCCTGCTCCTGCTGCTGTGGACCTCGGGCACCGCCTTCGCGCAGGACGCCGCCCGCAGCTCCCCGCTCCGGCAGGCGTGGAGTACGGTGCAATCGGACTACGGCAACTTCTATTCCGGCGAGCGCTGGAGGCGCGTGGGCGTCGCCTTCGGGGTGGCAGGCGTGATGGCGAACACGCAGGCGGATCAGGAAATCCGCAACGGCTACCAGGACCATGTACGCAGCGCGGGCACCGACCACCTTGCGGGCATCGCCAAAGATTTTGGTGAGGGCATGTACGTGATTCCCTTGTCGCTGGCGGCCGCGGGCATTGGCGCTGCGCTCCCGCAGGACGCGGGTGAAGTGGGAGCGTGGGGCGCGCAGACCTTCCGTGCCTACCTGGTTGGGGGGCCGGCCCTGCTTGCCGCCCAGCAGCTGACCGGCGGATCGCGGCCCGCAGAGCGGGACAACGCCGCCCACTGGCGGCCGTTCAGCGACAACAATGGCGTCAGCGGTCACGCCTTCATCGGCGCCGTGCCCTTCATCACCCTCGCCCACATGAGCGACAATACCGCGCTGCGCGACAGCGCCTACGCCGCCTCGGCGCTCGCAGCATGGTCACGCATCAACGACGACGCGCACTTCGCCTCCCAGGCGCTGTTGGGCTGGTACATGGCATACGAGGCGACCGATGCCGTTGCCCAGAGCGCCGCCCGGGACCACCGACCGCGCGAGGAGGTGACCATCGAGCCCTGGCGCGGCGGTGCCCGCATCGAACTCGCCTATCAATGGTGAACGCGGGTGAACACCGGCACGGGCGAGCACGCAACGGCGGGCACGCACCGGCGTATCTGGGCCGCCGCGGATCTGCCCTAGGGTGAGGAGCGCCGCGGCAGGGCGCGGCCGCTCTCCAAGGCGCTGAACTCGGCCGCGCTCACGCGCCCGTCGCGGTTGCGGTCCAGCGCATGCCAATGTTCCAGCACCGCGTCCCCGCGGCCGCCTTCCACGGCGTTCAGGTAGCCGTCCCGATTGGCATCCAGCGCCGCGAACTCTGCACTCGGCCCGCTCGCACAGGCGGCGAGCAGCACCGGGGCGAACATCGTCACCCACGCCCTTCCATGCATCGGTTCTCTCCTGCGGGGTCCATCCCCTTGGCAGGAGAGTCTAGCAGCGCCCTGGCTCAGCCGCGCCGGGCCTGCGTGCGGTCAAGGCCCCTGCGGATCTCCTGTGCCAACCCATAGGCGTCACCCACCTTGAGCATGTGATCGAAGTACAACTGCGGATGCTCGTCCGTCTCCTGGTTGTAGAGACAGCCCTGAAACCAGTGCAGCTGGTTGAGCATCAGGTCGATCACCGGCCCGATTGCCTGCGCCTTCATCGAGAAGTCCGGCAGCGCGGCGACCTTCGCTCCGTCGCCGAGCGGCTTGAACGCGACGTGGGTGGAGATGTTGGCCTGCGGTTTGACGTGAACCCCGGAAATCCTGATCGCGTCCGTCCTGGGGATCAAGACCGAGACCACCCCCTCCTCGCCCACGCTCGCCTCTCCATGCAGGATGCTCGCCAGCCGGTGGGCATCGAGCGGCGTCGTCGGGTTCTGCGGCGCGGATTGTGGCAGGGGCGTTGCCGTCTCCCCGAGCGCCGCCCGCACGCCTTTTGCCAGCCCCCGCGCCTCGCCCGTGCCCCGAAAGTGCACGAACCAAATCTGCGGGTCGAGCATCGGAAGGTGCTGATGAAAGGCCTGCACGGCGAGTCCGTGCTTGAGCAGGGCGGCGATGAACGGATTGACCTCCCGGGCGAGCAGCGCCATGTCGCCGTTCACAAAAGCCTTTCCCTGGCCGATCGGCTGAAAGTACGCGGCGCCTTCCACGAGAAAGGACGGCGTGAAGGTAAGTCCGAGCGGGCCGCGCACATCGCCGATGTCCTTGCGGGCGAATTTCACGCCGAGCACGGCGTCCGACATCTGCCCGTGCGCCCCGAGGATGCCTTGAATCTCCGCCACCGGCAGGGAGTGCCCCTGCGCGGCGGCGCTGCCGGCCCCCGCGCTGCCGGCCCCCGCGCTGCCGGCCTTGGTCGCCGCACCGTGCGCGCACCCGACCTGCGGCAGCGCCAGACTGCCCAGAAGCGCCGCCCCGAAACCCAGCGTCTGACGACGCGTCACGCCCGAATCATCCTGCGCATTTCCCATCGGTGGATTCCCTTCCGTTGCTGCGGTTGGCATGTCCCGATGCAATCGCCCGCCCGCGGCCCCGCGTGCGCAGCCCGCCGCCCGGCCCGCTGACGAAGGTGCATCTCCCTGCACCGGCAGTGTAGGCGATCCCCCCCGCCCTGGGGCGGCCACGCCCAGGTGCGCGCCCTCACCGCACTGGGCGAGACGGCGGCCAGGGGCATTCTGCAGAGGGGCAGCGAGCCCGCGCCGGCGGCTCAGCCGTGGAAGGCCTCGACCGAGGCGAGATACTCGCGCTCCGCCGCGGTGTCGGCACGGCCGAGGAGGGCGTTGCGGTGGGGAAAACGCCCGAAGCGGGCGATGAGGTCGCGATGGTGGCGCGCCCACTTGAGATTGTGCTCCAGGCCCGCCGCCTCGTAGAGCGACACCGAACGTGCCTGATCCGCGGGATCCTCGCTGTGCATGAAAGGCATGTACAAAAACGCCTTTTCGGCGTCGCGAAGCTCACGGTCGAAACCGAGGGCCAGCGCCCGCTCGGCGACCTCCCGGGAGCGCGCCTCCGTGGCGAAGCTCTCCGCCCGCCCGCGGTACATGTTGAGCGGGAACTGGTCGAGCACGACGACCAGGGCCACGGCGCCGGCGGGCGTCTGCGCCCAATGGTCGAGCTCTCCGTCCGCGGCAGCGCGCCACACCGCCTCGAAACGGGCCCGGACCTGCGCATCGAACGCGGGCGTGGAGTTGAACCAACGTTCGCGCGTCGGCGGCGCGAACCAGAACTCGAGGACCTCGTCGACCGCGGTCGGCAGGGTCATTCTGCCGCGGCCTCGCCAGCCGCCTGCGGATAGGCCACGCCGCATCCCCCCAGGCCGCAATAGCCGCCGGGGTTCTTGGCCAGGTACTGCTGGTGGTAATCCTCGGCAAAATAGAACTGCGGCGCGGCGCGGATCTCGGTGGTGATCGGCCCCCACCCGCGCTGCTTGAGGACACGCTGATAGGCAGCGCGGGCGGCCTCGGCAGCGGCCTGCTGTGCCGCGTCGTAGCTGTAGATGCCCGAGCGGTACTGCGTGCCCACGTCATTGCCCTGGCGCATCCCCTGGGTCGGATCGTGCCCCTCCCAGAACACCCGCAGCAGGGCCGCATACGTTATGCGCGCCGGCTCGTAAACGACGCGCACGACCTCGTTGTGCCCGGTCCTTCCCGAACAGACTTCGCGGTAGGTGGCGTTCGGGGTGTAGCCGCCGGCATAGCCGACCGCCGTGGTGTGGACGCCCGCCAGCGGCCAGAAGAGCCGTTCGGCCCCCCAGAAGCAGCCCATGCCGAACAGCGCCAGCGCGGTATCCTCCGGGTAGGGCGGCGCCAGCCGGGTCCCCTTGACGAAGTGGCGCTCCGGCACGGGCATGCGCTCCTCGCGCCCCGGCAGCGCCTCCTCCGGGGCCGGCATTCGACTCATCTTCTCGAACAGAAACATCGCCCACTCCTCGCGACGGGTCCTCGAACTGTCCCAGTATGGATCATCTTGACGCCGGTGCCGCCCTGCCCGTTCTGAGGCGCCCTGGGAAAGCGCGGCAGGTCGTCGCGCTCGTGGCAGCAAGTCATCTCAGGCCGGCCGCGCCCGGGGTGTCGGCGCCACGGCGGCGGCATCCGCTCGCGCGCTGCGCCAGTCGCGGAACAGGGCTTCGATCTCCGCCAACGACGGCGGCTTGAGCAGGTGGCGGTCAAAGCCCGCCTGCAGTGCCCGGCGGCGGTCGTGGTCCTGTCCGTAGCCGGTCAGGGCGGCGATGAAGGGCGCGGGCCCATAGGCCGCGCGCAGCCGTTCGAGCACCGCGTAGCCATCCATGCCGGGCATGCCGATGTCCAGCAGCACCACCTGCGCCGGCCGGGCGAGCATGGCGGCCAGCGCGGCTTCGCCATCGTGGACGGCCTCGACCGCGTGGCCGAGCGTCTCCAGGAGCATGGCCAGGCTCTCCGCCACGTCGGGGTTGTCGTCGACCACCAGCACCGAGGCGCGCCGCGACGGCGCCGATGTCCGGCCGGCGGCGGCGCTCACCTCCACCGGCAACTCTTGCAGCGGCAGCCGCACCGTGAACCGGCTGCCGCGCCCGCGTCCTTCGCTCTCGGCAACGACCTGCCCGCCGTGCATCGCCACCAGCCCCTGCACCAGGCTCAAGCCCAGGCCGAGGCCGCCGCCGCGGCGATCCAGCGAGCGGTCCGCTTGCGTGAAGGGCTCGAACACGTAGGGCAGAATCCCGGCGTCGATGCCAACACCATTGTCCTGAACCTCGATCTGGGCGTGCTCGCCGACCCGCAAGGCGCTCAATCGCAGCATGCCGCCGGGCTCGGTATACCGGGCAGCATTGTTGAGCAGATTGACCACCACCTGTTCCATGCGGTCGGCATCCGCATTCACGAACAGCGGCTCGTCCGAGAGAGACACCTGCAGGGCGTGCCGCTGCTCGGCGATGAGCGGTTGCACCGATGCCGCGGCGTCTTCGAGCACCGCGCGCAGGTCGATCGGCTGGCGCCGCAGTTCCACGCGCCCGCGCGTGATGCGCGCCACCGCCAGCAGATCGTCCACCAGCCGGGTCAGCTGACGCGCCTGGCGCACGATCACCTTTACGGCCCACTCACGCACGGCCTTGTCTCGCCCGCCCTTGCGCTGCAGCAGCTCCGCAGCATTGCAGATGGGTGCCAGAGGGTTGCGCAGCTCGTGGCCGAGCATGGCCAGGAACTCATCCTTGCGCCGATCGAGCTCGGCCAGCTGGGCCGTCTGCTCCCGCAGCTTGGCCTCGCTCTGCTGCAGGGCCTGCTCGGCATGCTTACGCTCTGTCACATCGTGAACGGCGCCCTCCACCAGCAGCGGCCGCCCGGGAGCGGCCTCGAGGCTGCGCACCACACCCCGCAACCACACCAGCCTGCCGTCCCGGGTCCGGATGCGCAGCTCGCGCTCGGCCTCGAAGCCGGCGACCGTGCGCAGCGGTCGGACGATGTCACGCACGAACATGCGCCGGTCCTCGCGCACCAACAATGCGCGCCAGCGGATGCGGCCGGTGATGAAATCCGCCTCCCGATAGCCGGTGATCGTCTCCAGCGCGCCGTGCACGAAGATGGGCCGGAGATCGCGGTCCGCCTGGAAGGCGATGCCCGAGAAATGCTGGACGAAATGCCGGTAGCGCGCCTCGCTGCGCGCCAAGGCGCTCTGGGCGTATTCGCGCTCCAGCACCTCGCCCCGCAACGCGGCATTGGCCCGCTGCAGCTCGCGGGTGCGCCGGTGTACGCGGGTTTCGAGATCCTCGTTGACGCGCTCGAGCTGATAGCCGGTGAGCGCCAGATCTTCGAGCATCAGCTTGATGCGTCGGCGCACGAACCCCGCCACCACACCGCTCATCAACAGGGCTGCCACGCCCAGCGCCAGCATCAGGCCGTAGCCCTGCCGGTAGCGCGCGAGGACATCGCTCAGGGCGTGCTGACTCTTGCTTTCGCCCAGCTCGAGAAAGCGGTCCATCTGCTCGATGGCCTTGTCCTGGAGAGGCACGGCCTGCTGCAGCAGCACCCGCGTCGCGGTGGAGACATCTCCGGCCTGCAGGAGTTCGATCACACGGTACTGCTGCGTTGCGGTAAGTCCCGAATAGCGATCCTGGGCGTCCAGCAGCTGATGCTCCTGCGCGTCGAGATCCAGGGCCATGAGCTGTTCGCGCGCCTTGAGGAACGCCTCCCCTTTCGCCCGCAGGTCCAGAAACTGCTTGTCACGCGCGAACGGGTCGGCGGTCACCGCCATGGCGTACAGCAGCATGGAACGCTCACGCGCGGCATTGCGCATGCGGTTCATCAGCACCAGGTGCCGGTTCTGCTCGTTCGCCATCTGATGGAAGCGGGACGTGACCTGGCCCAGGTAGAGGACGCCGGCAGCGGTCACCGCCACCAGGAGGAGCACCACCGCGAGAAAGCCGGAGGTCAGGATCGCCGTGGAGCCATGACCGCCCCGTGGTGCGCCACGCCGGTGGGTGCTGATCACGCTGGCTCCTCCTCCACGCGCTGGGCGGCCGATCGCCACGGGCGGCCGGCACGAGCACCCCGTGGCAGGCCGGACACCGGAGACCGCATACGGGCCCTCGGGACGAACATACCAAGAGTGCGTTGGAATACCAAGCCGCAGCAGCCGGGGAGCGATGCCCTCGCGCGAGCGGCGCCTGACGCCGCTGCGCCTTTCCGCTACGCTAGCGAAGGCACCCCCGTCACCGGCATGTCGGGTGGCCCACTTCACCTGGATAGGGGACATATGGAGAACGACCGCCCCGGCAATCTCACGGTGCGCGAGATGCGCATCGAAGACATCGCCCCGGTATACGCCCTGGGCGAGAAGCTGTTCACGGCCGACAAATGGCCGAGCCTGTATCGCACCTGGGATGAATACGAGCCGGTGCGGCTGTTCTCTTCCGACGGGGAGTTCTGCTTCGTCGCCGAACGCGACGCGGAGGTCATCGGCTTTGCCCTGGGTACGTTGATCGAGAAGCGCAAGAACCCGTGGAAGTATGGCTACCTGATGTGGATCGGCGTCGAGCCCGAGCACGCCGGCATCGGCGTGGCCAGCCGCCTGGCCGACGAACTCACCGAGGAATTCATCCGCGCCGGCGCCCGGATCATGATCGTCGACACCGACGCCGAGAACGAGGGCGCGATCGCCTTTTTTCACCGCCACGGCTTCGGCAACGAGGACAAGCACGTGTACATGAGCCGCAATCTCACCCGCCACCCCGACTACCAGCGCCTGCGCGAAAAGGGCGAAGACTGAGGCGCGCACTGATAGGATGGCGCGATGAGCGAGGACTTGCAGGGTCTACTGGGCCATATCGATGATGAGCGGCTGATTGCGCTGCTCAGCGAGGCGGTGGAAATCTACAGCCCCTCCTTTGCCGAGGAGCCGGCCACCCAGGTGTTCGCCGCGCGTCTGGAGGAGGCCGGCATCAGCTACATACGCCAGCCGGTGCCGCCGCCGGACGGGCCGGTGACCGAACAGCGCGCCAACCTCCTCGTTGAGCTCGGGCCGCAGCCGCCGCAGCTGATGTGGGTCGGCCACGTCGATACCGTGCCCTACATGGACGACGAGGAGAACAGCATCCGCCGCGAGGGCGACGTGCTGCACGGCTTGGGCACGGCGGATATGAAATCCGGCTGCGCCGCCATCGTCGAGGCCCTGATCGCCACGGTGGAATCGGGGCTGCCCCTGCGCCGGGGGCTCAGCGTCGCCCTGGTGGTCGGCGAGGAGGAGTACGGCGACGGCTCCGAAGCCCTGCTGCGCCGAGTGACCGCGCCGCTGACCGTGATCGGCGAGCCGACCGGCCTGGCCGCCTGCGTGAACCACTTCGGCTACTACGAGTCGCGCCTGATGGCGCGCGGCACCCGTGCCCATGCGGCCCTCCCGGAGGTCGGCGCGAGCGCCATCCATGCCATGCTCGAATGGATGCAGCGTGTGCTGGAGCGCAGTCGCAGCGTCGAGTTCGCCGATCGCATGGTGATCAACTTCCGCGAGATCCGCGGCGGCACCGGCCTGTTCGCCGTCGCCGAGCAGTGCGAGGCGGCGATCGACGTGCACGTACCGCCCGGCATCGCCGCCGCCGAGGTGGAAGCCCTGCTGGAGGCGGCCCGCAGTCAGGCGGCGGCCACGCATCCGGGCTGTGAACTCGGCTGGGAGCAGGTGTATTGGGCCGCCGGCTACGCCAATGCGCCGGACGATCCCTTGCTGCAGCCCTTGCGGGCCGCCTACCGGCACAACCGCATGCAATGGCAACCGGTCGCCTTTCGCTCGCATTCCGACGGCAACCTGTTCTACCAGAAGGGCTCGCTGCCGGTGATCTGCGGTCCGGGACGACTGGAAGTGGCCCACACCCGCGGCGAGCACGTGGCGCTGGCCGAGGTGCGCCAGGCGGCACGCCTGTACGCCGCCTTGATCTACGAGGCCTGCATCGGCGCCGACGCGTCCGCCTGAGCCGGAGTGGCTCCCCCGTCGCGCCTCGTCCCCGCTCCCGCGGGGGCGGCTCGCTGCGCATTTCCCCCGCCGCTAGGGGCTTTCCCCAATGTCTTTGCGGAATTGGCCCCATGGCCGCCGCCCCCCGTCGTTTCTATACACAGTTCAGCGCTTCACAATTTTGAACTGACCGGGGGGACAGACCCATGCAGATGAGCAAATCGGAAACCAAGCGCTTTCAGGAGATGCTGTGTCGCCGTGAGGCGGATCTCGAACAGGAGATCGCGCAGATCGTCGGGGACTTGCGCGCGCCGGCGGAGCGCTCGGCGGAGATGTATGACATGGCCGCCGAGCATCAGCGGGTGGAGGAACTCATCAACATGAAGCAGCGCGTGGAGGCCCAGCTCGGCGGCGTGCGGTTCGCCCTGGCCCGGCTCGCCCGCGGCGAGCACGATTGCCGGGAGTGCGGCGAAGAAATCGGCCTGGCGCGGATGCGGGCCAATCCGTCGGCCACCGTCTGCGTGGACTGCGCGCAGCAGGCCGAACAGCAGGCCATGCCGCGCTACGCCTAGCGGCTCAGCCGGGGAAATCCCTCAGGCAGCACTTGCCTGAGGGGTTGCGCAGTTCACAAGCGCAATTGCCCCGCCGCGTCTGCTCCCGGACAAACCGCCGCGACACGCTGGCGCCGTCCTCCGCCCTCTCCTGCTCCACACGTGCCGCCGTGATGCCGAAGCAGTAACAGATCAGGCGCTCGGGATCGGCGCTCTTCTGGCCGACAGCGGCACGCAGGTCCGCGGCCGAATAACTGACCCCGTCGCGGCCGAAATACACGGTCGAGCAAGCGGCTTCAGCGCAGAACCAGTAGGGCTGCTCGGCCAGTTCGCGATTCAGCGGCGCGCGCAGCTGATGCAGCAGGGTCAGCGCGGCTACCGACTGCGCGCGGTGACCGCACGCGGGGCAGGCGCGCGTTCGGGCCGCGGCCCTGCCGTTCTCGGCCACTCGCGACTCCCCACAACAATCGGCGCTCATGCTCGTCTCCATTTCGGCGGCTTGCCAGGATTCTACGCTCCTCGGGGGCGCGCGCCCAACGCGCGCGCATTCACCCGCGCCGCGCCCCTGCGTTAGAATCGCCCGACTCGGACCGAGGAGACCACCATGGACGTCGCATTCCTGGGCACCGGCCTGATGGGTGCCCCGATGGCCCGCCGCCTGCTCGAAACCGGTCACCGGGTCAGCGTCTACAACCGCAGCAGCGAAAGAGCCGCGGCGCTGGCGGACGCCGGCGCCCATGTGGCTGCGAGCCCTGCCTCCGCCCTGGATGCGGCCGAATGGGTCCTGCTGATGCTCACTGACGCCGCCGCCATCGAGCAGCTCCTGCTGGAGGATGCGCTGCGCCCCCGGCTGGCCGGCCGCCGCGTGGTGAACATGGCCACCATCGCACCGACCGAGGCGCGTGCGCTGGCCACGCGCTTCGCCTCGGCCGGCGCCGAATTCATGGAGTGCCCGGTACTGGGCAGTATTCCCGAGGCACGCGAGGGCCGGCTCCTGCTCATGTTCGGCGGCACCGCGGCCCAGCTGGAGGCCGCCGGTCCGCTGCTCTCGGCGCTGGGCCCTGCGCCGCTGCATGTGGGCGAACTCGGCAAGGCCAGCGCCGTCAAGCTGGCGATGAACCAGCTCATCGCCAGCTTGACCACCGCCTTTGCCCTGAGCCTCGGCCTAGTGCAGCGCGAAGGTGTGGAGCCGGACGTGTTCATGCAGGTGGTGCGCAACAGCGCGCTGTATGCACCCACCTTCGACAAGAAGCTCGGCCGCATGCTGGAGCGCGACTTCAACAATCCGAATTTCCCTGTCGAGCATCTGCTCAAGGACGTGCGACTGGCCCACGGCAACGCGGCCGAAGCGGGGCTCGACACCCGGTTCCTGACGGCCCTGGAGGGGGTCCTCCAAAGCGCGGCAGACCGCGGCCTGAGCCGCCTCGACTACTCCGCGCTGTACGAGGTCATCGCCCCCGCTTAGCGGCCGCGAGGCGCTGTTATACTTGAGCATCCCACCGCGGGCCGCCGAGATTGCGCCCGCCCACAGGCCACGGAGGTCGTATGGACGAGAAAACCCGCACCGAGCTGGAGGCCGCTGCCTTTCGCGGCCTGGTCGAACACCTGCAGCGACGCACCGATGTGCAGAACATCGACCTGATGAATCTGGCCGGCTTCTGCCGCAACTGCCTCTCCAAGTGGTATATGGGCGCCGCCCAGGAACGCGGTATCGACATGGACTACGACGCCGCACGCGAGGCGGTCTACGGCATGCCCTACGGCGAGTGGAAGGAACGCTATCAGGAGGAAGCCAGCCCCGAGCAGGTGGAGGAGTTCGAGCGCACCAAGCCGCAGCACGCCTTCGTCAGCGGCCACCACAAGACGTCGTGAACACCCGCCGGGCGCCCCGCCACCGGCGGCGCGGCGGGGCTCTGAACCCCGGCCCGCTCGCCGCCGATGCCGCGCCGGCGACGCCGAGCTCGCTCGCGCTGCCTCCCCGCGTTTCGGGTGCCGATCTGCGAGCGCCGTGGCGGCGTGCTCAAGCCCGCGGTGGCCTTCTTCGGCGAAGGGCTGACCAGCGCGAGCGTGCAGTGCGCACTGGAACGGCTCGCCGAGGCCGACGCGCCGCCGGTGCCCGGCTCCTCGCTGATGGTGCTCTCGGGCTACCGCTTCTGCCGCGAAGCAACCGCCCGCGGCCGTGAAGCTCGGCCGCACCCGCGCCGACGACGCACCACTGCCTCTGAAGGTGGCAGCTGACTGCGGCACTACCCTGGCGATAGCGGCCGCGGCCGCCGGCACGGGCGCCGCCGACTAGCTCGCCATTGCGCGGATCCGCTCCAGCACTTCGGCCTGCCGCCGGCGGCGCTGCAGATCGGCCGGGTCGGTGGCCTGCACCTTGGCGGCCTTGAGGGCGTCGTTCTCGCGGGCGAAACGGGCGATCTCCTGTTCGTCGAACTCGTGCTCTTCGCCCGCGCCGACGAAGACCCGCTCGTAGCCAAGCACGTCCATGAGTTCACCGGTCACCGATTCGACGATGCGGATTTGCTCCTGGCTCATCTCGCGGATGAATTTCTGCGAATTCGCCCGCATTACCGGTCGGGTCACGTTTTGCCACAGCTCGCTCGAGCTCGCGGTGCGCGTCGCCTCGCCCGAGGCGTGGAACTGCAGCATCTGCTCGGCAAACTCGATGCCGAGGAACCCACACAGCGCCTCGACCACGGCGCGCGGGTCCTCGGTGAGGTCTTCATAGCATACGGTGAAGAACTGGTCGGGCCGCCGGGCGCGCTCGCGAAGGCAAAGCATCTGGAGCTCCGCCCACTGGCGGGCGACGAAGTACGGATGCTTATCCCCGATGGGGGCCTTGGCGAAGGACAGGGCGACGTCGCGCGGGTCGCGGTGCAGAAAAAGATAGCGGGGCGACTCGAAGTAGGCGTTGATCTGCTCAGCCCAGCGAATGTTCTGCATGCTCTTGCACAGCCACGCTTCGGCGCCGTGCGCCTCCGCGTACATGTCCATGACCGCACCGAACACCGCCACCAGCGAGTGCTCCCGGCAGCGCGCTGCGACGGCGGTGCGTTCCAGCGCGACGCCTTCCCAGGCGACCGGATTGGTTTCCACCAATCGGCACACGTCGTCCACAAGGCGCTGAAACCGCGGGGGTTCACGCAGGTTGCCATACAGGGCAACGAGCGGCATGAGGCGCTGCAGGATGTGCGGCGGATGCGGCCCCGCGATCTGCGGCGACTGGTCCAGGATCAGCCGCAGCAGATTCGATCCGGAGCGTTGCTCCCCCACCATCAGGATTCCTTTCATGTCTCCCTCCCCCCGTGTACTTGTCGTTGGTCAATACAGAAGAAAGCCGAGCATCCCCGCCAAGGGGATGATCCACAGCACGTCCACCCGATAGCGGATCATGGCCACCGAGGCACTCAGCAGAATCAACACCGCCGGCCAGGCCTCGGCCGGCGAAAGCGGCACCGGGACGGCCGAGCGCAGGATCACGAAGCCCGCCACGAGGATCATCCCGATCACTGCACAGTGGATGCCGTGCAGCGCCGCCCGCACAGCGCCCGAACCCTTGATGGCGTCCAGCGCCTGGGACGCCGTGACCATCAGCAGTGCGGGAGGCGCGAAGATGGCGGCGGTGGCGCACGCGGCACCGGCCAGCCCGGCCACCTTGTAGCCGATAAACGTGGCGCTGATCAGGATCGGTCCCGGTGTGATCTGACCCAGCGCGATACCGTCGGTGAATTCCTGCTGTGTCACCCAGCCGTACTGCAACACGACGACGCTGCCGATGATGGGAATAAAGACGTACCCGCCCCCGAACAGCATCAGGCTCATGCTCGCGAAGGTCAGCGCCAGCAGCACCAGGCTGTCGCGGGCGAAGGGCAGCGGCAGGAACCAGACGAGCAGCAGGGCACCAAGCACCGCCAGGGCCGCCGCCATTCGCCGCCAGGGGGGCCGCTGAAATCCCCCGTCCGCAGCCTCCCGCGACCGGAACAGCACCCAACCGAGCAGGGCCGATACCCCCACCAGCGCGACGGGGGCATACACGCGGACCGAGGGCGGCGCCAGGACCAGGGCCAGCGTCGAGGCCACCACCAGGACCGCTTCGCGCGGACCGCGCACGGTCTTGCGGGCCAGGCGCCAGACGACCGCGAGCACGATGGCGGCAACGGCCGGCATCAGCCCTTGGAAGATGCTGCGCATCGCCGTCACCTGGCCGAAACGGAAATACAGGTCGCTGAGAGCCAACAGAAGCAGGAAAGAGGGAAGGATCACCCCGGCCGCCGCGGCCAATGCGCCGGCGCCACCGCGCAGCCGGTAGCCGACGAAGGCGACGACGTTGACTGCCATGGGCCCTGGCAGAAGATTCGCCAGCGAGATCCCGTCGAGCATCTCCTCGTGGCGAAGCAAGGCGCGGCGGCGCACCACCGCGTCCTCCACCACCGAGATGAGGGCCATGAAGCCGCCGAAGGCGACGCTGCCGATCTTCAGAAAAGTCCAGAAGAGAAACCACAGGGAGACCTCGCCCGCTGCCGCGCCGGTTCGGTCCGGCACTGCACGGGCGTCTCGAGGCTGCGAGGTGACGGCGGGCGGCGCACTCATTACACGCCTCCGGCTGCCTGACTCCCGAGCCCGAAGCGCTCCTCCACAAAGCGCACCAGACGCGCGACGCAGCGTTCAATGTCGGCGGCACTGGTGTCGATGAGCAGGTCCGCATCGGCGGGCGGTTCGTAGGATTGGCCCACGCCGGTGAAGTTTTCGATGTCGCCCTGCAGGGCCTTGCGGTACAGCCCCTTGGGGTCGCGCTCGATGCAGTCCTCGATGCGCGCGGTGACATGAACCAGATGAAAATCCGACCCGAGAATGCCGCGCACGCGTTCGCGCCCTCCGTGATGCGGCGAAACGAAAGTTGCCAGGACGATGTGTCCGGCTTCGACGAACAGCCCGGCGACTTCGCCGGCGCGGCGCAGGTTCTCTTCGCGCGCGCGTGGGGTGAAATCCAGGTCGGCGTTCAAGCCGGAGCGCACCGTGTCCCCATCGAGCACGGAGACGAGACAGCCCCGTGCGAACAGAACCTGCTCCACGAGCACCGCCAGAGTGGACTTGCCCGCCCCGGACAGTCCTGTCAGCCACACCACCCCGCTCGCATGCCCGAAACGCCCCCTGCGCACCTCGCGGTCAATGTGGCCGCGATGCGGATATACCTCGACCTTGTTGATTCGGCTTACCGACGTCCCGCCCGCAGTTGCTGTCATGCTCCCCCCCCTTTATTTGGGCTGTGCCGAAATCGGCACCTGCGCAATCCCCTCGCGTCGTATTTGATTCTAAGCCAGCCGCGCCCGCATCCCTCACGTTCGCCAGCCCGAAATATGGGAGAAAAATCACAGATTCCCGTTGGCATCCACGTCCGTCGGAGCAGACATTGATGTCGGGCCCGCATCGCCCGCAACGGCGCGGCCCTCCAAACGGCGCCCGTCATTCATGGAGGCGTGACGACCGACGAGGAATGGGGATGGAGACGGATTGCACGATACCGGAGATCCTGTTGCTGACTGCACCGCCGCAACATGCGGCGGACAATCCCGCCGTAGAGCGCGACCCCAAGCGTCTGCGCCAGTGGCTGGACAGCCTGCGGGCATCGGATATCGATGAAACGGTAGCCGCGCTGCAGGCGCGCATCGCCCCTTTCAATGAACTGCAGATGCCCGACCGGGAGCGCTTCGAGTTGCTGGAGATCCTCCAAGACGCCTGCGAGGCGATTCTCTACTGCTATGACGAGTTGCGATTGCGCTCGCTGCCGATCTCTCCGGAACGCCGTGCGATGCTTGCCGAAGACATCGTGTGGATCCACCTGGGCCTCGCCAACGGTTACAAGATCATCGTGCGCAAAGGCCATGCGGAAGGGCTTCAGCCGGGCCGTGACCCGATCCTGCGGCTCAGCATCTACCGAGCGATGGCCCTGCTCGGAGAGGCTTTGCTGCGTGCGTACCGCGCCCACGCGCCCGCGCCGCCGCTGACCTATCTGGAACTTCATCAGCTCTATCGCTTTGCCGAGGCGGGCGGTGTACTGGACGCGCGGCTGCGCGTCAAAGGCGGCGGCACGCACGTGACCATCGCAGCCCTATACAAGCAGCTGCTCCTGCTGGCCGCGCTGGACCCTTATCGCTTCGAACCCGGGGAACTCGCCGAGTTGCAGCTGCTGCTCGAGCCGTTCGCCGGCCACTGCGTGATTGGGCCGCCTCGCAGTGAGACCGGCCGCGCATTCGGGCTCGATCTGCTCAACGATGCCCCGCCGTTTCCGCCGGGGCGAGACGGCGGCAAGGGGGCCGTCCGCTGCCTGGACGTGGCACCCGCCTCGCAGGCCTGCCGCCGCTGGCTGGATGCGCACGGCGCGCAGGCCCCGCGCGAGGCCCAGCTGCTGGTCCGGGCGCTAGAGCGCCTGGAACCGGACACGCCGGAGGCACGTGCACCGCGGCAGATGATGCACGGCCAGGTCGCGGTTGCCATCGGCCTGAGCGCGGTGTGCGACCTCCTCGGCGACCCCGGCCCGCGCCCCTCGCGGCCGCCGGGACGGCAAGCGGCACCGCCCGGCACGTCGGCGTGGCGCCTGCTGGACACCAACGAGGGGGGCTGGCTGCTCGGCGGGGGCACGGAGCCCGCTGGGCGGGCGGTACGAATCGGCGAAATCCTCGGCGTGGTGATGGCGTCTCACAGTGACGGCCCCCGGCTTGGCGCAGGACTGGTGCGCTGGCGACGCGTCGGGGCCGGCGGCGAGGTGCGCCTGGGGGTCGAACGCCTCCCCGGCAACCCGCTACCGATCACCTATCGCGCGGCGGACACCGACCTCCCGCAGCCGGGCATCTTCTTCTCACGTTCCGAGGAACGCCCGTCTCCGCCGCTGCTGCTCACCCGTCGAAAACTGTATCGGCCCGGGTGCGTGCTGCACGTCAGCGCCGGTCCGCGGGTGTTCGCCGCCGAAGCGCTCGCCGAAGTGCTACCCGGCCCGCTGTTCGCGACCTTCCGCTTCCGGGCGCGTCGGTGAGTTGCGCCCGGCCCCGCACC
Source organism: uncultured Gammaproteobacteria bacterium (assembly GCA_963779865.1). Taxonomy (GTDB): domain Bacteria; phylum Pseudomonadota; class Gammaproteobacteria; order CAVZZX01; family CAVZZX01; genus CAVZZX01. The sequence continues at coordinate 1,412,366 of CAVZZX010000003.1, forward strand.
GAGCGCGCTGGCCGCGCGCGCCCCTTACTCTCGCGCGGCGTTCGGAATGTCGCTGATGGGGCGATCTGAATATAGCATTTTTCATCTCCTCCAGATGCCAGCGCTGGACTCGACCCGAACCTAAGACCCGTTCACCCGCCTGAGAAGACAAGCCGTCGGACGCAAACCGCTGGCCTTCTTGATCCCCTGCCGCCGGGTGGTTGAGCAGAGCGGAAAGCGAGGCGGTTGTCCCTGGGGGGGGGGAAAGAGCACCAACGCGCCCCGCAGCTTTGGGAAGCGGCGAGGAGCCAGACCGACTCGTCCTGACGATCGCCGCCCCCGCTGCGCCCCGGCGGCAGCGGAATCGCCAGTTCAGGGGCAGGTTTCGGCGATGTCCTTGAGGCGGCTGCGCAGCCCGGCCCAACCAAGGCCGAGATTGATCTTGTTGCCGGTAATCAGGATCGCCAGCACCTGCGGCTTGTCGGGCACGATGCACATGAAATGATAAGTATGCGCGGTGCTCATCTGGATCTCTCGCACGGAGCGCTCAGGTGGCTGCTCTCGCAACTCGCCGAGCATCTTCTCCACCGTCGCGATGCCCTTGCCACGGAACAGTTCCACCGAAGCCGCCGCCAGGGCGTCGAGCAGCGATTGCGTGAAATACGATACGTGATGTGCCACACCCAGCAGCAGCCCGGTGTCCTGATCCACCACTGCGGCGGCCAGGGCATAGTCGATCTCCTCGACCATGCTGCGACAGATATCGTTGAGGTTCGGCATGCAGCGATCAGTCCTCTTCGATGACCAGACAGGCGATCTTCTCCGCCGCCTGGCGCCCGTAGGCGAGCGCCATGCCCAGCTGCGCCTGGCCGCGCGTGAACACCGTCAGCAGCAGACTGTCCCCGGCATGCATGAGCAACACGTTTCCGGCGTCGGTTTCGATCAGCATGTTGCGCGTGCTCCCGCGCCCGGCTTCTGCAGCCAGGTTGTCGCTCAGCGCCACCGCCGCGCTGCTCATGGCCGCGAAACGGTGCTCATCGAAGCCCTCCTCGAGCCGTTGAGCCCAGGCGATCCCGTCGACGCTGCTGACGATGGCCCCACTCACATCCTCGGCGGCCTGCAACAGGTCGCCGAGAATCGCATCGAGCTCACGTCCAATCACTGCAGAGATCGCATCGCTTCTCGCGAGGCTGTCCACGCGAATGCGGTCTATGACGTCACTAATGAGTTGCATACCCTAACCCCTCCTATGGGCTAATTGTCCAGAATCGCCAGCAGCGCATGCACCAGAACCTTGACGTCCTCGCCATCGCGCGCATCGACCTCGAACACGGGGTAGACCTGACGGCGTTGAAACAAGCGCTCCTGGAACACCTCCAGGGGGGCGCAGGTGTCCAGACCGCCCCGTGTGAGACCGACCACCACGCCGGTCTCGGCAATGAACTGGGCAAACGCATCCAGGTAGAAGTCCAGCTGCGCCACGGGCTCGGGATGATCCCGGTTGATCAGCAACACCAGTCCGATGCCGCCGCGCGTGAGGATCTTCCACATGAAGTCGAACCGGCTCTGCCCCGGTGTGCCGTAGAGATGGATACGCGTCGCGTCCTCCAGGGTGATGTAGCTGTAGTCCATCGCCACGGTGGTGCTGCGCTTGAGCTGGCGCGACTCGTCGGTACAGGCCACATCGGTACCGACGGGCGGCGCCTCGCTGATGGCGCCGATTGCCGTCGTCTTTCCAGCGCCGACCGGCCCCGTGAAGATGATCTTGTCCATGTCCAATGCGCTCACCTCCGCAGCGTCAGGCGCTCGGCGATCCGCGACAGCAGTCCGCGCTTTTGCTCGTCCGCGGGCCGCACCGCCCCGCCTTCGGACGCGCCGCCCGGCGCGGTGTCGATCAGGTCGACGGCCACCCCCGCGTTGTAGAAGGCAATCACCTCCGCTTCGGGCACACCGCTGTGTTCGGCCAGCTCGGACAGCGACAGGCTCTGCATGGCAAGCTTGGCGGCCAGCCGCAGATGCTCGGGGCGAAAGTCGGTGCGGGTGAAGTTGGGCCAGGCACGCAGCCGCACGGGCGTGTCCATGCGGTGTCCAGGCAGCAGGCGGCCACCTGAGCAGTGCACGGCGGCGGTCCACAACAGCCCGTTCAGGGTAGACACGTTCAGGCCGCTGCTGATCACGGCAAACTCCGAGGCCGCCAGGCGCTCGACACGCAGTGCGGAGACCGGCAGCCTGACCATCTCGTGCAGCATCTGCGCCGGCGCCACGGTGGCCAGGCTGCGGTTGAGGCCATCCACGAACACGTCGGTTCCCTCGGGGAGGGTAAGGCGCAACACCTCGCGCTTGCGCTTTACCTCCAGGAGCAGATGGAACACGGAGTTCGGCGGCGCGGCGTCCTCGTGCATGTCCTGCGGCGGGGACGTCGCGGCCGAGGGGACTGCGATCTGGGGCTGCATTTTTGCAAACAGGCGGGCGAGCACCTTCTTGAGAGTGACGATCTCGACCGGCCGCTTGAGCACGATCAGGTTGGGGCCCACACGCGCCTCGTCGGACAGGACCAGCTTCACCTGTCCTGAACGGCTCGCCGCGAAGACGCGGCGGCCCTCTTCCGTGCCGTCGTCCAGCACCAGGAGATGGGCATCGTCCGGTTCGCCGCAGGACAGGGTGAAGCGGATGCCATCGGCGGCGAGCAGCTTGAGTGTAGTACGCAGCAGCGCACGCTGGCCACTGCTGAGCCCGGCGCCCACTATGCAGAGAACGTCATTTCCATTTTCGTTCATGCTTTCCCCGGCAGCGTGCAAGACGCCTCCGGCTCCTTGTTGCGAATCGTCTTCGAGTGTATCGGCACCGTGGCCGTGCGCCGCGGAAAAAATGTGCGGGGATGGTCACAGATTTCCACACCGCCCGGGCGCCCGCGCCCGGCGCCGCAATTTGTGTGACCTTTCTCACCCTTTCTTCGCCGCAGCTTCGATTTCGCCGCGGGGTTCGCCGATATTCAGGAGCAGTCCGCCGCTCGGCCCCGACCGAGATGACGGCAGCGGAAACCGAAGGAACACGGAATGACCGCGACCAGGAACTATTCTGTACACATCGCCGGGCTGCCCGAGCACGAACGGCTCGTATTCCGGTTGATCTTTTCCGTCTCGCAGCGCACCCGAGGCCGGGAACACGGCTACGAACTTTGCGAGCATCCCCGGGCGGACATTGCAATAACCGCAAGCGGCGACCCGCCGTTCGCGCCTGGACTGGCCAGCATCGTCGTTCGGGACACTCCCGCAGAGGCCGCGCCCTGCCTGCTGCGCCCCTTGATTGCAACGCGCGTGCTCGCTGCCCTGGACCGCCTCGTGATCCAGCACCGGCCCACCGGCTCCGCCCCTGCACAGGAGAGGACGCGCCCTCCGCCGGCCGCACTCGCCGGCGGTCGCCTTCAGTATCAGTGAGGAGGAAGCCTCGGAACTCGCCATCGTCGAAGACGAGACGCTCGCGAACCCGGCCAATCGCGCCACCGCCTCGCCGCATGAAGCACGAGAACCCGATCCGCCGAGCTACGCCGTCGGCTTTGCGCCTGCGCAAGTACATCCCCTGCACAAAGCGGCGCACGCGCCACAAGCGAGCGAGCCAGCCGCGCCGAGTGCCGGCGCTGAGGCCGCGCTGCCGCGCGCCCTGGTGGTGGACGACAGCCCCTCAGTACGCAAGCAAATCGAGCTCGAACTCGATTTTTTCGCCGTCGATGCCGACTATGCCGCCGACGCGGCGCACGCCGCCGCGCTGCTGGCGGCCAACCACTACGACGTCGCCTTCCTGGACGTCGTTCTGCCCGATAGCGACGGCTTCAGAATCTGCAAGCAGATCAAGACCAGCCATCGCGAGACCACGGTCATCATGCTCACCGGAAAGGCGAGTCATGCGGACAAGGTGAAGGGGTCGCTTGCGGGCTGCGATGCCTATCTGGTCAAACCCGTGGGACGAATCACGTTTCAGAACACGGTGAAGAATTATCTGCAGATCGGCGATTCCGCCAACGCGATGGGGGGCATAGCCGCACACGCCGGCACTCGCACACCAAACACAGACACAATCGACGAAGGAGACAGACGCAATGGCGATCAACAAGGTGCTGGTGGTCGATGACTCACCGACCGAACTTTCCAACATCAAGACCATCGTAGCGGCCACCGGCTGCATCGTGCTCAGCGCCTCGAACGGAAAGCAGGCGCTGGAGCTGGCCCGCAACGAACGTCCGGACATCATCTTCATGGATATCCTGATGCCGGAAATGGACGGCTACGAGGCGACGCGCCGCCTGCATAACGACACCGCCACGAAAGACATTCCCATCGTGTTCGTCACCAGCAAGAGTCAGAAGGCGGACCGCCTGTGGGGCCAGATGCAGGGCGGCAAGGGCTACGTTACCAAGCCCTTCACCGCTGACCAGATCATCGAACAATTGAAGGCCTTCCAATAGCGTGAAGGGCGGCCACGGAGGCCATCGGCCATGAATTCGATGCAAACGGAAGAGGCGACGCCCTGGGCGACGGCCGAGAGCCCGTTCGGACACGGCTTGCTCTCGCCCGAGGCGGCACCTGGCCCGGATCCGCGCGACGCCCCGCCGCTGCGCTACGGCTACCGCGTCGGCGGGTTTCACCTCCTCGTGCCCCTCGACATGAGCAGCGAGGTCCTCGTCTCACCCACCCGCTACCGGGTGCCGCTGGGCCCCGACTGGCTGCTGGGCGTGATCAACCAACGCGGCAATATCGTACCGGTGTTCGACCTCGCCCGGGTCTGCGGAGAACGCACGCGGCGCGCGGAGGTGCACACCGTGCTGGCGCTGGCCCGGGGCGAACGTCTGCTCGGCGTCGCCATCGACGGACTGCCTCGCGCCCTCGCTCCCGACCTGGAAGCGCCCGCGTCCACCGAGCTTCCCGAGCCTGCCGCCGGCCACGTTGTGGGGGCGTTCGCTGCAGAGGGCCAGTGCTGGAGCGAGCTCGACCTCGCCGCACTCTTCCTGCAGCTCTCCGGGCGGATGCCGGCGACCGCCTTGCCCGAACACAGCTAGCCACCGTACTTGCCGCCTGGGGCATCCGCCGCAGGGAACGCAGCGCGCAGAGGTAACGTCATGTTGAACAGACTGAAGATCGGCCCCCGCCTGGTCCTGCTCATCGCAGTCCAGACCCTCGTGCTGGCAATCGTAGGCACAACTGCGGTCGCCGGGCTTAGATTCGCGGCGACGACCACCGCCGCGCTGAACGGAAACGTGATCGAACAGGTCAAGCTCAACCAGCTGAACGAGGCGCTGCGCGGCGATCTGCTAACAACCGTCGGTGAGGTCGCCAGCGGCAAGACCGGCTGGGCGCAGGGGCGCGAGGATCTGCGCGCCGCCCGCAACCTGATCGTCAACAACTGGGACGAATACAAGGAGGATCGCACCCCCGCCGAAGTGCGCGCAATCGAGGAAGCACTCAGCGATGAATTCCATCAGGTGCTCACGGCGCTCGACCGGCTGGACACGATCTTCGCCGGCGCCGACACGGCCATGCTTACGCGCTTCTCCGAACAGGACCTGCCAAAGCTCGTCAGCCCGTTTCTCACCGAGGTGAACGAACGCGTCAACGAACAGCAGCTCCTCGGTGAAGACCTGTTCGCCGACTCGCTCAAGGAAAACCGCCACTTCCTGTACAACAGCGTGGCCATCATGGCGGCCGGCCTGCTGCTCGCCGGGCTGCTCGGCTACTTCATCTATCGGTCCATCACTCGGCCGATCGCGCGCATTTCAGGCACCGTCGAGCAGGTGGCCCAGGGCAATTACTACGCGCGCACCCAGGTGCGCGGGAGCGACGAGCTCGGCGAGCTCGGGCAAGCCTTTGACACCCTGCTGGAGGAGAAGGTGTCGACCCTGGTGCAGGCCGAGAAGGAAAACGAACAGCTCAACGAATCGGTCATCAGTCTGCTGCATGCGGTCTCGCAACTCAGTCGGCGCGACCTGACGGTGCGCGTGCCGGTCACCGAGGACGTCACCGGTCCGGTCGCGGACGCGCTCAATCAGCTCACCGCGGAAACCTCGCGGGTACTCCACGGTGTGCGCCGCATTTCCGAAGAGGTGGCGCGCGCTTCGGCCAAGGTCAAGTCCCATTCGGACACGGTGATCACCGCGGCCCGCGCCGAACAGGAGCAGGTGGAGGAAACCGCGCACGAGCTGGCGCATGCGGTGGAGGCCATGCACAAGATTGCCGAACTCGCCCAGCAGTGCAATCTCGCCGCCGAGAACGCCATCGCGACGACGCACACGGCGCTGGGCACGGTCACCGACACGGTCGACGGCATCAACGGCATCCGCGAAGTGATTCACGAGACAGAGAAACGGATCAAGCGCCTGGGCGATCGCTCTCAGGAGATCACCCGCGCGGTGAACCTCATCAACAGCATCTCCGAGCGCACCCACATCCTCGCGCTCAACGCCAGCATGCATGCGGCCTCCGCGGGCGAAGCCGGGCGCGGCTTCGCGGTGGTGGCCGACGAGGTGCAGAGGCTCGCAGAGAGCGCCCGGGATGCCACTGCTCAGATCTCCACGCTGGTGTCGAACATTCAGGTGGAGACGTCCGACACGGTCACCACCATGAACACCGTGATCAGCCAGGTGGTGCAAGGCAGCCGGCTCGCGGAACAGGCCGGCGAACAGATGCGGCAGACACGTGACAGCACCGAGAACCTCGTGGACTCGGTGCGCCAGATCGCCACGCGCTCACAGGAACAGGCGCGGGTGAGCAATCAGCTTCAGCAGCGCGCCAACCAGATCGAGGAAAGCACGCGCAATACGCGCTCACAGCTCGAGGAGCAGACCGATCTTACCAATCGCCTGGTGCAGTATGCCCGCGGGCTGCTCAACGCCGTGCAGGTGTTTCGGCTGCCCACGGCCGAGGTGGTGGCGAGCGCCAAGAGCGATGCCGCGGTCGCGGCGCCCGCATCGGCGCCGGCCCTGGCGCGACGCAAGGCGTCCTGAGCCGCCATGGGGAACGCGGCGCAAGGACGCCGATCGCTGGAGGCCGAGCTCACGCGCCTGGTCGGGGAACTCTATGAGAGTTTCGCCGCCGGCGGTGCACTCTCGGCGGGCGAGCAGGCGGCGGCGCTCCAGAACTATATCAGGCGGGTGGCCCGCATCGGCATCGCCGCTGGAGGCGCCGGCCATGTCGGTCTGAAAGAGGCCTGTGTCGCCTTCCAGCAATCGCTCAAGGCGCTGCAGGCCGACACGGCGCCGCTGGACGCCACGCTGCAGGCCCTTCTCGAGGAATGGCCGCTGCGGGTCGCCACCTGCCTGGCCGCACCGCGAATGCCCGAAGCGGCCGACGCGCTGGTGGAGTTGCTCGGCAACCACCGCCTGCCCAGCGCCTTGAACGCCGCCGATGGCGCGCTGCTGCGCGCCACCCTGCTCGGCACGGCGGCCAATGCCGGACCGGCCGGGCAGGAAGCGGCTCCGCCGCCAGGCCCGCAAGAGCGCGCCGCCACAGAACCCTCGTTTGACCGCGATCTTCTCGATGCGCTGCAGGACGAGGTCTCCGCCACGCGGGACGCACTGGTGGACGCGTTCCGTGTCGAAACGCCCGTGGAGGATCGAAGCACAGCGCTGGAGCTGTGCGCGGATCGCGTGGAGCTGCTCGGCATGGCGGCGGCCGCAGGTGGCCTGACCGGGCTCATGGACATTTGCATGCTGTTCCGGGTTGCCCTCGCGGAGGTACTGCCGCAGGCACACACCCTCGACCGCGCCGAGGCCGATGCGCTTGTGGAATGGTCCTCGCACGTTGCCGCGTACCTGGAGGAGCCCTGGGACAGTCTGCGGGTCGACACGCTGCTCGAGAACCTCAGCCGCCTGCCTCATGCGCCGACGCTCGCCCACGAGGAGCAGGTCCTGCTCTCGGGGCTGCTGTTGCTCGAGGATGCCCCCGCTCCAGAGACGACGGGGCAGGTCGACACGCAAGCGCTCGAACCGCTCGATGTGCACCCCATGGGGCCGGTTGGCGGGCCCTCGCGTGCGCGGGCAGATACCGACAGTCAGCCGGATGAAGCGATGGCCGCAGCGGCCGGCGAACCGCCGCAGGTGCCCACGGAGCCGGGGACGCACCCGGCCACGCACCCGGCCACGGCTCTGGCCACCGACCCGCCGCCGGACGAGCCTCTTGCTGAGCAGCCGGACGCCGCGGAGAGCGAACCGGCTGGCGGCGACGCGCTCTCGATCAGCGACGAGGCGCGCGAACTGCTCGATCTGCTATTGCTCGAGCTCGAGGACACGGCCGCGACGGTGCAGACGGCCGGCACGGCGCTCATGCAGGCGAACGCAGGTGAACGCGCCGCTGCCGCGCGGCGCTATGCCGAATTGCTCGACCCGCTCGCCGCCGTCAGCGCCTCGCTCGGTCTCGATGCCTTGCATGAGGCGCTGATTCACCTCCAGACGCAGGCGGCAGCCCTGCGCACGCCCGATGAATCCATTGATGCCGCGCTCGGGGCGCTGCTGGTCGCGTGGCCAGGACACATCGCGCACTACCTGCGCGCGCTCGGCAGTGCGCCGGCCAGCCGCGCGCTGGCGGACTATCTCGCGCACGGCCGCTGGCCACAGCCGCTGTCGGCGGACGCGGCACAGGCGCTGGCGGCCGCGCTGCGCAGTCCCCAGCTGCACGCCGAGGACGACAACAGCACGCCGCGCGCCCGCAAGGCGGACGCCGAGGATGTGTCCCTGGAGCTGCCGGAGGACGCCAACCCACAACTGCTGGAGAGCCTGTTGCAGGAGCTTCCGGCAGAGACGGCCGAGTTCACCGAAGCGGTAACGCTGTTGCACCAGGGGCGCGCCACGCTGGCCGACCTGGACCGCGCGCAGCGCATCGCGCATACGCTGAAAGGCTCGGCGAATACGGTCGGGGTGCCCGGCATCGCCAATCTGACGCACCACATCGAGGACATCCTGCTCGCCTACTCGCGGCAGAAGCGGCTCCCGGGCCGCACGCTCGCCGAGGTGCTGATGGACGCGGCCGACGTCCTGGAGATGATGAGCGAGACCCTGCTGGGCACCAGCACCGCCCCCGCACAGGCGCAGACGGTACTCCAACAGATCCTGGACTGGGCCAACCGCATCGATCACGAAGGGCTGCCCGGCGAGGACGACGACGCCCTTTCCGACAGGCCTGCCATTGCACCGGAGGCGGCGGCATCCACGACACGGCCCGAGGCGGCTGACGCGGACACCACGACCCCGATGCTGCGCGTGCCGGCCACCCTGGTGGACGAGTTGCTGCGCCGGGCGGGGGAATCCCTCATTCTCGGCGGCCAGTTGGACGATCGCCTGGAGCAGGCGCGTCGCCAGAGCGAGATGGTTCGCGCGCAGAACATCGCCATGCAGGCGCTCGCCGCGGAGTTGGAGCAGCTCATCGATGTGCGGGGGCTCACCGCGGCAGGCGGCCACGGCCGCCAGGACGACTTCGATGCACTGGAGCTGGAGCAATACAACGAGCTACACACCCTCACCCATCGCCTGGTGGAGGCCGCCACCGATGCACGGGAGCTGACCGGCAGCGTCGAGGACCTGCTGGAGGAGATCGGCGAGCTCACCGGCGACCAGAGCCGCCTGCAGCGCGAACAGCAGGAAACGATCATGCGCACCCGCATGGTGCCGGCACAGCAACTCGTCCCGCGCTTGCAGCGCAGTGTGCGCCAGACCTGTCGACTCACCGGCACACAGGCTCAGCTCGAGGTGCTGGGCGCCGAGACGCTGCTCGACAGCGACGTGCTCGCCGAGCTCGCCGACCCGCTCATGCACATCCTGCGCAACGCGGTCGACCACGGCATCGAGGCCGAAGCGGCGCGCCAGGCGGCCGGCAAACCGCGGTGCGGACGGGTGACTCTCGAGTTCGCTCGCGAAGGCGACCAAGTGGCCGTACGTTGCACCGACGACGGCGCCGGCCTCGATCTCGATGCGATCCGCAAGCGCGCGATCGAGCGGGGGCTGCTCGCCGCGGATGCCGACCCCGACCCGGCCGAGCTCGCCCGCTTCGTCTGGCTGTCGGGCTTCACCACCCGCGACACCACCACCCAGACATCGGGGCGCGGCATCGGCATGGACGCGGTGCACGGCCGCATCCTGGACCTGAAAGGCTCGCTCCGCATCGACTCCCTCGCCGGCGGCGGCTGCACGGTCGAGCTGCGCCTGCCCTTGACGCTGATGTCCGTGCACGGGCTGTTGGTACGCGCGGGCGGACAGGTCCTGGCGCTCTCCAGCCGCGGCATCGAACAAGTCCTGCACCCGGAGGAAGGCGCTCGTGAGCGCGACGGGCATCGCCTGCACTATCGGCTCGGCGACGCCCTGCACGAGGCGTTCTACATCGAGAGCTTGCTGCATCAGCCCCTGGACGCCTTGGGCGCCGATCGTGAGCCGCGCCCGGCGCTGCTCGTGCGCGACGAAACCGGCGGCACGCACGTCGTGCTCGTCGGACAGGTGCTCGCCAGCCAGGATCTGGTCGTCAAACAGCTGGGCCGGTACCTTCCGCCCATAGCCGGGATCGAGGGCGCCACCATTCTCGGCGACGGGAGCGTTGCGCCGGTACTCGACCTCCCGGGCCTGCTGCGGACCAGGAATCGCGACGACCTCGCGGGGTCAGCCGAGCAGGTGCCGGCTGAAGCGGCCAGCGCGCCCCTGCCCTGCGCGCTGGTGGTGGACGATTCGCTCAGCGCGCGCCGGTCCCTGGCCCAGTTCCTTCACGACGTGGGGTACGACGTGCGCACCGCACGCGACGGTCTGGAAGCCATCGAGGTTATAGAAGAACGGCTGCCGGACATTGTCCTTGTGGACCTGGAAATGCCACGCATGAACGGCCTGGAGTTCGCGGCCCACCTGCGGGGACGCGAATGCACCCGGGAGTTGCCGATCCTCATGGTCACTTCGCGCAGCACCGAGAAGCACCGCCGCCAGGCGCAGGCCGCCGGCGTGGATGCCTACTTCACCAAACCCTTTGCCGAGGACGAACTCCTCGGCCATATCGAAGCCCGGCTTGCCGGGCAACTGCAATGATGCGGAGGACCTCACGATGACTCGCTCCCGCCTGCGCCCTGCGCCGCTGGCCCTGCTGCTCGCCGCCCTGCTGCTGTCCGGCGGAGCCCTCCGGCCCGCCGCGGCGGCGGACGGCAACACCTATGTCTTCGGCATCGTCCCGCAACAGTCGGGCAGCAAACTCTCGCGCCTCTGGACCCCGGTGCTGGAATACCTGGAACGTCAGACGGGCTACCACTTGCGCTTCGCCACCGCGCGCAACATACCGACCTTCGAGAAGCGACTGGCCGAAGGCAAGTACGATCTCGCCTACATGAACCCCTACCATTACGTTCGCTTCCACGACGAGAGCGGCTATGACGCCTTTGCCAAGGCGAAAGGCAAACGCCTGAAGGGAATCCTGGTCGTCCGCAAGGACAGCGCCTACCGCAAGGTCGAGGACCTGGAAGACCGCGAGCTGGCCTTCCCGTCGCACGCCTTCGCCGCGAGTATCGTGGCCCAGGCGCACTTCAACGAGCTGGGCATCGCGATCACGCCGCGCTTCGTCGCGTCCCACGACTCGGTGTATCGCAACGTGGCGCGCGGCCACTACCCGGCCGGCGGCGGCGTGCTGCGCACTTTTCGCAACACGGCGCCGGAATTCCGCGACCAGCTGCGGATCCTCTGGACCTCGGACGCCTTTACGCCGCATGCCTTCGCGGCGCATCCGCGGGTGCCACACACGGTGGTGGAGAAGGTGCAGCGCGCGATGCTGGAGATGGACCGCACGCCGGAGGGAAAGGCATTGCTCGCGTCGCTGCGCCTCCAGGGCATCGAGGCCGGACAGGACGCGGAGTGGAACGATGTGCGCGCCTTGCAGATAAATTGATGAGCGCGGCGCGGCACACACTGCCGGCACGCGCCGGCAGTGTGTGCCGCGCAGCCTCGCGCTGTACCGCGGCAGGCCCCCGCGCTCACCGGCTATGGTGAACCACGATATCCATGCCCGACACCGAGACCATTCCGCTCTCGGCCATCTGCTTGAGGACCCGCCCCGCGACCTCGCGCGAGCAGCCGACGATGCGGGCGAGCTCCTGTCGGGAGAGGTGGATCTGCGTACCCTGCGGATGCGACATGGCGTCGGGCTCCTGGCACATATCCAGAAGGGTTCGCGCGATGCGCCCGGCCACATCCATGAAGGCAAGGCGACTGACGCGCCGCGTGGTCTTCATCAGGCGCTGGGAGAGCTGTAGCCCGACCGCGAACAGGATGTCCGACCGCTCCTGCCGCAGCTCGCCCTGGAACAGCGCCTCGAGCCGATCGTACCCGATGGCCGCCAGCTCACACTCGCTGCGCGCCCGCACGAGCGCATCACGCTGCTTGTCCCGGTAGAACAGCCCCGTCTCGCCGATGAAGTCCCCCGCGTTCAGGTAGGCGACCACCACCTCGTTGCCGTCCTCGTCTTCGACCAACACGGTCGCCGAACCGCTGACGATGTAGTACAGCGTGTCGGCGAGGTCGCCGGCGCGAACGATCACGCTCTTCTTGCGCAGCCGACGCCGGGTACAGCAACGCAGGAAACGCTGGAACGCCTCGGGGTCCACCGGGCGGGCGTTCTGCGAGACAGCATCCAAGGCAATCAGTGGCATCGGCGTTTAGTGTGAGGCGACACGCATATTTGCGATTGTCGATAGCTTGACATGTTACGGATTAAATCCGCGGCGCGCCGCTACCCGCCGCGCCGCGGCAGGGCGCAAGCAGATGCAGCGCGCACCTGCAAGCACTTGTCTGGACTCGATAATCGGGCCGGTGTGGTCCGCCGCTTACACGATTGTCGGACTGTGCCTACGCAAATTTCAGCGCTTGCCTACAGCTCTGCCGGTGCGAAGCGCCGCTCGCCTCGGACGCCCCGGCATCAGCCCTCGCAGGAATAGCCCAGTTGGGACAGGCCCTCGGTCAGATAATCCGCCACAAGCGGCGTCGCGATGAGGTACTCGGCGGCGCGGGGGGTCCAGCTCGCCTCGGCGTCGGCCAGCGCGGTCTCCCATTCCGTGGCCGCGAAGTCGCCGCGTCCCAACCACATCAAGGCGACGAGCGTCACCTGCTGGTCGGGTTCGAGGTCATCGATGTTCACCTTGAGTTCCTGAAAGATCAGATCGTCGGCATGCTCTTCCAGGACCTCGAACGCGGTGTCGTCGGGGACACGGGAGGGGCTCTCCGGGATGTTCACCTCATCTTTGGCATGGAATTCCCGGGCGTGCGCGATAATCTGACAAACAGTGTCCGGGTTGAGATCCAGCATCACCACATCACCTCCGGCACCGAGCGACTTCAGCACTATGCTAGATACCGATGGCGGGGCATGCCAGCGTCTCCTGACGCCCGGGCGCCGCTGTGGTAGACTGCGCGCACTCGGGACAACGCAGGGCAGCGGCACGCCTCCCCTGCGCGACCTGGTCGAAAAGACCGCCGGCGGCCGCCCCCTGCCACCCGCCGCTGCATCGAGCCGCGTTCCGTCTTTGTTGCCAGCCCGTTTTCCTCCGGGGGACCGGCTCCACCGCCTTTCTTGACCAGGAGCCGATTTCCCATGGACGCCCACACGGCGCCGCTGCGCACCTGCCCCTTGGGGGCAGGCCACCGTCGTCAGCCGCAGCGCGCACTCACGATAGCGGAGGCCTTTCTATGCGCACCATGTTTGTTGGAAACCTGCCCACGGACATTACCGAGAGCGAACTCTCCGAGCTGTTTTCCGAATTCGGTACGGTGCGGGGCGTTCGCCTTGCCACCGACGTATTCAGTGGCAAGTGCCGGGGCTTCGGCTTCGTCGAAATGGAAGGCCACGAGGCGCGGGCCGCGATGGCCGGTCTGAACGGAAAGACTTTCAAAGGCAATTCGCTGCGGGTCAACGAGGAGCAGCCGCGCGCCAAGGGCGGCAGTCGCCGCCGCGGGCGCCGCTGAATCCCGGCGCCCCGCCGCTCCGCTCGCGCCCCCGGGCCCTTGTGCCCGGGGCCTCTCCCGGGCATCGGACCGGCGAGCCACAGGGCGGCGTTCGCCGCCAAATGCCTCAGCGCCCGCCCTCGTTGTTCCGCCCCTGATGATCTCCGCGCCGCCAGCATCGGCTGTGGCTTCGGCTGGCGGCGGCCGTCAAGCCTCCGTTGGCGCGCACACGGCGCGGCCGCCTCCCGTAACGGCCGAACACCTCGGGCCGCACGCGGGTGCCGCTCGCGCCGGCTCGCCGACCGGGTGCGTCGGGCGCCCTCCTGACGCCCCGAATCGCCCGGTCCACCACCCTGCCGTACGCCGGCGCCGGCTTGTGTGAAACGCTTCGCAGTGTCCGCCAGCCCTTCCGTGGTATGTAAAGGAACGCACCACGCAAAGCGTCACCGGCGAGCTCACATATGGATGTCATCGGTTCGGACCCCTACATGGCGGCCCTGTTTCTGCTGTATGCGAACGTGGTGCTGCTCACCCTGCTGCCCTGCCGCGACCGCGGCGCGGCGCTGTACCGCCCTCTGGTGATCGGCAGCGGTGCGCTGCCTGCCGCAATGGCAATCGCCTCCGGGATCTACCTGAAGCTCGCCGCCACCGGCACCCTCTTCGGCGACGATTTGCTCGGCGCCGGTCTCATCCTGGAGGTGGGCAGCATCCAGCTGCTGCTCGCCGGCGAGCGGCTGTACCGCGACTCGCCGCAGGACGCCCCCGACGCCTACCCGAGCCGCTGCAGGTAATCACGCGCCGCCGCATTCACCCGCGGCGCCAGCAGCAGCGCGGAGGTCATGGTGGGAATGGCCATCAAGGCGTACATGCCGTCGATGAGCGCAATCACCGCATCCAGGGAACCCACCGCGCCGACCACGATCAGGACCGAGTAGAACCACTTGTACCAGTGCTGATGACGGGCGCCCACCAGAAAGCCCAGGCACTTCGCACCGTAGTACCAGAAGCTGATCATGGTGCTGAGCGCGAGGCACAGCACCACCAGGGCCAGCAGATAGGGACCGGCGCCGGGGATGGCTGCCGCGAACGCATCGGCGGTGAGGGTCACGCCGTTGGCCTCGGTGGAACGCCACACGCCGGTGAGCAGGATGGCCAGCGCCGTGCAGGTGCACACCACCAGCGTATCGATCACCGGCCCGAGCATAGCCACCAATCCCTCACGGATCGGCTCCCGGGTCTTCGCCGCGCCGTGGGCCATGGCCTCGGTGCCGATGCCCGCCTCGTTGGAGAAGGCGCCACGGCGGATCCCGGTCACGATCACGGTGCCGAGCACGCCGCCCGCGGCAGCACTGCCGCTGACCGCATCGCGCACAATCAGCGCGAGCGCCGCCGGGACATCGGCGGCATGGATGGCGACGATGTAGGCGACGATGGCCACATAGGCCACCACCATCAGCGGGACCAGGCGCGAGGCGACCCGACCCACGCGCTGGATCCCGCCGAGGATCACCGCGCCCACCAGGACCGCCACGGCCAGCCCGAACGCCAGATTGAAGGCGAAGGGGTCCGGCCCCACCCAGCCGCGCGGCGCGGCCACGACATCGCGGACGATCTGCACCAGCTGATTGACCTGGAACACGGGCAGCGTCCCGAACAGACCGGCCACGGCGAACAGCACCGCCAGCGGGCGCCATCTCTCGCCAAGGCCGTGCAGCACGACATACATCGGCCCGCCCTGCACGCGGCCGAGGCTGTCCCGGCCGCGATACATCACCGCCAGCGAACACGTATAGAACTTGGTGGCCACCCCCAGCAACGCGCTGACCCACATCCAGAACACCGCTCCGGGGCCGCCCACGTGGATGGCCACCGCGACCCCGGCGATGTTGCCCAGCCCGAGCGTCCCGGACAGTGCGGAGGACAACGCCTGAAAGTGGGTGAGATCGCCGGCGTCGCGCGGATCGTCGAACTTGCCAGTGACGATCTGCATGCCATAGTGGAAGTACCGGTACGGCACCAGGCGCGAGTACAGCGCGAAGAACGCGCCCCCGCCCAGCAGCAGAATCAGCAGCGGCGTGCCCCATACGAAACCGGCAAAGGCGATCAGCGCCTGTTCGATGGCGTGCATGCGTGGATTTCGGTTGGACGGATGCGGCCACCATACCGAAGCCCGACCGGCGCCGCCAGCCGCCGAAACCCGGGCCCTTTCACCGAGGGACCAGTACCCTGTGCGCATGGCGTCCGAATCCGTCCACAGCGCGGCCGAGTATCTGCCGCAACGGCTCAACCTGGCGGCCCTGCGCCGGGCGGCGGCCGCATGCGAGGGCTGCGGCCTCTACCGCCACGCCACGCAAACGGTGTTCGGCGAGGGCCGGCGCGCGGCGGCGATCGTGCTGGTCGGCGAACAACCGGGCGACAAGGAGGATCTGGCGGGCCGGCCGTTCGTCGGCCCCGCCGGGCGGCTGCTCGAGCGCGCCCTCGCCGCGGCCGGTATCGAGCGCCCGCGCGTGTACATCACCAATGCCGTCAAGCACTTCAAGTGGGAGCCCCGCGGCAAGCGCCGGATTCACAAGAAGCCGCTGGAGCGCGAGATCGCGGCGTGTCGGCCATGGCTGAGCGCCGAGGTGCAGCTCATCCGGCCGCAGGCGCTCGTCTGTCTGGGCGTCACGGCCGCCCGCGCCGCCTTCGGCCATACCGTGCGGCTGAAGGACCATCGCGGCCGTTTCAGCGAAACGCCGCTGTGCGCCCGGACCTTCGTGACCGTCCACCCCTCGGCCCTGCTGCGCCTGCGCGAGGCGCGCGAGCGCGCCGCGGGGTTCGAGGCCTTCGTCGCCGACCTCACGAAGGTGCGCGAGCGCCTCGGCGGGATCGCGGGCGACTGAGGGCCGAACTCTGCGAACTGCCGCACATCCGGCCATCGCGCCGACCG
This sequence comes from uncultured Gammaproteobacteria bacterium, assembly GCA_963779865.1. Taxonomy (GTDB): domain Bacteria; phylum Pseudomonadota; class Gammaproteobacteria; order CAVZZX01; family CAVZZX01; genus CAVZZX01. The sequence continues at coordinate 1,429,213 of CAVZZX010000003.1, forward strand.
CCTTCCCTTGACAACGGGAGGGCCGTATGCCCCGATAATGGGCTTGGATCCGCCCCTCCGCGGGCGGCGACCGGCCACCTACAGCAAGAACAACAATGAACCAGCCGGCAGGCGACATGGGGAAACAAGTCGAAAGACGTCATTACCCGCGGATCTCCACCGAGATCCCGGTCGAGATCCGCCGCGGCGGCACGACACGCGTGCAGGCCGTCATCAGCGATCTCTCCAGTCACGGGATGCAGGTGTCCTGCGCCCGCTCCGAGGCCGAACGCTTCGACGCCAACGGCCAGCAGTTCGAAGTGGAGGCGCACTTCACGGTGCCGCTGGCCGGAGGCGACGCCGAGGTGGCCGCCCAGTGCAAGCTGGTGTTCGCGCGGCGCATCGCCGCCGACCGCTACTGCATCGGGCTGAACTTCCTGGACATGGAAGAGCTCAGCTACACGCATCTCGCCCGCTTCATGGAGAGCTGCCTCGACTGACCCGGGCACGGGCGAAGCGGCGCAGGCGCTCGGCTACACTCGGGAGAGATGCCTGATCCCGGAGCGCCGATGACGTCCCCGCGCCTGTCGCCCGCGTCCCTGTTCGCCGTGGCGGCCCTGCTCAGCGCCTGCCAGAGCACCTACTACCACGCCATGGAGCAGCTCGGCTACCAGAAGCGGGACATCCTCGTGCATCGCGTCGAAGTGGCCCGAGAAGACCAGCAGGCCGCGAAGCAACAGTTTGAATCGGCGCTCGAGCGCTTCACGCACGTGGTCGACGTCCAGGGCGGCGATCTGGAAAAGAAGTACGACGCGCTGCGCGACGACTACGAGGCGAGTGCGAGGCGGGCCGAAGCGGTGCACAAACGCGTCGACCAGGTGGACGAGGTGGCCCAAGCGCTGTTTGGCGAATGGAAAAACGAACTCAACCAGTACAGCAATGCCGAACTGCGGCGCTCCAGTGCCCGCAAGCTGGCCCAGACCCAGCGCCGCTACGCGCAACTGATCGGCGCCATGCGCCGGGCGGAAAAGAAGATGGACCCGGTCCTCGCCGCCTTCCACGACCAGGTGCTTTTCCTCAAGCACAACCTCAACGCGCGGGCGATCGCAGCGCTCAAGGACGAGTACGCCGGCATTCGCACCGACGTCGCGGCCCTGGTGCGGGAGATGGAAACCTCCATCCGCGAGGCGAATGCCTTCATCGACGACATGGAAAAGGGCTAGCGTGCGCGGCGCGGCGGTCGCCGCCGCCTCCTCGGTCGGCTATCTTCGCGGCCCGGTTGGGCTTGCGGAGATGGATGGGCTTGTGGAGACCGCCGCCCGTCACCGAGGTGAATGGCCATGTCGAACGCGGCGGCCTGTGGGCAGCCCCCGCGGCGCGGCTCGCCCCGCCTATGCTGGCGCAGGCGTGAAACGCCTGCAGCGCGGGCTGATCTGGATCTCCGCTGCGGGCCCGAATCGCACGTGCCGGCGACATCGCCTCTGACGATCGCCACGGGCGCCGAGCGCAAGGCGCCTGCCCCCCGCGCGCAGCCTCGCCGTGCGCTACAGGTTCGCACGGCGCCCCCGGGGTCTGTCTGGGCGTGCATCTGTGAAGGCGCGCACACCGCCGAGCACACGCAGCTGAGAGACTGCCCCGTGACCCGAGGAGACGCGCACCATGCCCCATCCCCTCTCCTATCGCTACGTCTTCACCCCCGAGACGGGCGGCCGCGAGGTGTTCGAAGTCGTCCTCGATCCCGCCTCCCTGGAACTGCGCGCTGCTGCCGCCGGCGGGCCCCCGCCCGCCTGGACCGCGCTCGGTTACGAGCGTTGCGGCAACTGCACGCTCGATCCCGAGCGGCACCCGCAGTGCCCGTTGGCCACGGCCGTGGCCGACCCCGTCGAGCGCTTCCACGCGATGAAGTCGCACGATCGGCTCTACCTCGAAGTGCAGAGCGAGACCCGCATCGTGTCGCAGTACACGACGGCACAGGAAGCCGTGAGCTCACTCATGGGCCTGCTGGGCGCGGCCAGCGGCTGCCCCCACACGGCGTGGCTGCGCCCCCTGGCCCGCTTCCATCTGCCCCTGGCCAGCGAGCAGGAGACCATCTTCCGCGCCGGCGCCACCTGGCTCCTGGAACGCCAGTTCACCGGCGCGACCGCCGCGGCGGGGCTCGATGAGCTGCGTGGGCGCTACCGCGACCTGCAGCGAATGAATCGCGGCTTCGCCCATCGCCTGCGCAGCCTCGACCTGGACGGCGACTCCTGCGTCAACGCACTCATCCGGCTCGACAATCTCGGGCGCCCGGCGGTGCTGGACCGCTGCCTGCAGGATCTGCAACGGATGTTCGAGTCCCTCGCTGCCGTGCGGGCGGCCATGGATCAGCCCTGACAGGCGAGCCCGCAGCGGGCTATACCGGGCTATACCGGGCTATACCGGGCTATACCGGGCTATACCGGGCTATACCGGGCTATACCGGGCTATACCGGGCTATATATACTGCGCGCACTAGCTGTGTAAACCCACCAGGTTGTTCACGATAAGCCGTGAGATCGGAGGCCGATAGCCGAGGCTGGCGTGCGGTCGGTGCCAGTTGTACTGGTGCAGCCACGGCAGGAGGTGCTCGGAGCGCTGGTCGGAGGAGACGTAGGCGCGGGCATAGGCCCATTCGCGTAGCGCGGTCTGGATGAAGCGCTCGGCCTTGCCATTGGTGCGCGGGGTGTAGGGCTGCGTGCGCAGATGGCGCAGCCCCAGACGACGGCACAGGCGCGCAAAGCGCCGGGACAGATAGCAGGCGCCGTTGTCGGTCAACACCCGCTGGAAGCGGATGCCCAGTCCCCGGTAGTAGCGCAGCACCTGCAGCAGAAAGGCGCAGGCGCTGCGGCCGGTCTCATCGGGGTGGATGGCGCCGAAGGCGACTCGGGAGTGGTCATCGATGGCCACGTGGACATACTCCCAGCCGGCCCCGCGGGAGCACTGGCGCCGGTCCTCGGTGGCGCGGTGCCCCGGGACGCGAAAGCGCCCGAGTTTCTTGATGTCCAGGTGCAGCAGCCCGCCGGGCTGGGCGTATTCGTAGCGCCGTACCGGCGGGGCGGGCTCGAGCTGGGCCAGGCGATTGAGCCCCATGCGGCGCAGCCAGCGCCCCACCGTGCTGTGACCGATCCCCAGCCGCTGGCTGATCTGGCGGTAGGTCTGACGGGCGCGGCGGCATTCGACCAGCTGGGCCCGGCGCTGCGAGCAGAGTGCGTGCGGGCTGTGATGGGGCCGCGAGGGGCGATTTCTCAGACCTGCCGGCCCCTCCTCGCGGTAGCGCTGGAGCCACTTGTAGGCGGTGCGCACGCTCACGCCGGCCGCCTGGGCCGCCTCGCGGGGGCGCAGGCCCTGCTCGAGGATGCGGCGCACCAACAGCTCTCGACCATGGACGGTTAATCGGGCATTTTTATGGTTGTTCATTCGGGGCTCCCGGAGGTTGGATTTGGTTCGCACCTCCAGTCTTCCGGGTAAGCCCCGAGTGAACAACCTACTGAGAGATCACAACTAGCGGCCAGGGACCCACGCCAATGAGTGCACCATCTCAACGTCCGCTCCATGCACCGGCCATCGAGCCGCGCGAGCTGGCCCGTGCGGTGCGCGACGCCTGTGTCGAAGCGCTCACCCGCGCCTATGAAGAAGCAAGCATCAGCGGGCTCTGTGCCGAGGGCGCCTGGGAAGTCGCCCTCGGTCAGCTGCGCGGCCTCGAAGCCGACGAGCTGTTGCGGCGCGCGGCGCAAGCCCGCGGGCAAACCGGTTCGGCGCTATAATCGGCGCCATCGATGCCAATCAGCCGTTCATCAGGAGGCGAACCCATGGTCACAGCGATCGTGCTGTTGAAGGTTGCGCGCGACAATGTCAACGCGGTGGCCGATCAGCTCGCGGAGATGGAAGGCATCTCCGAGGTGTATTCGGTCGCCGGGCGCTACGACCTGGTGGCGATGATCCGCGTACCGAGCAACGAGGCCCTCGCCACGCTGGTCACGGACCACATGCTCAAGCTCAACGCCATTCAGCACACGGAGACGCTCATCGCTTTCCGGGCCCACTCGCGGCACGATCTGGAGACCATGTTCTCCATCGGTATGGACGAGTGAGCTGACAGCGGCCGTGCACGCCTCTGCCAGGGGGTAAGTGGCGTTTGTCCGAGGCGATGGCGCGGCCGGACCGCACCGGCGTGCACCGCGGCGCCGATGCCGTCCCGGGCCGGGACGGCCGCATCCGCGCCAAGCGCCTCCATTACGCCGTAACGCCGGCCGGCCCCTGATAGCCGCCCCGGCGCGAGGCCAACCGGTCGGCCAGCCGCGTCGTTTCCGGAAGCCGGTAGCGGGTCACGCAGCGCATCACCCACTGCACGGCCGTCTCCACGCCGACGCGATGCCCGGGGGATATGTAGAGCGGCTTCACGCCGGCACGCGAGCGCAGCACCGCCCCGATGCATTCGCCGCCATCGGTAAGTGGCGCCCATCCGCCGCGCGCCGCGGGCACCGGCCCGTGCTCGCCGGTCAGGCGTGTCTTGGCCACGCCGATGGCGGGCACATCCAGCAGCACACCCAGGTGGCTGGCGATACCCAAGCGCCGCGGGTGGGCGATGCCCTGCCCGTCGCAGAGCAGCAGGTCCGGCGTGTGCCGCAGCGAGGCGAGCGCATCCAACACGGCAGGGGCCTCGCGAAAGGAAAGCAGGCCGGGGACGTAGGGGAAGGCGGTCGGGCGTTTGGCGAGAACCTCCTCCTCGAGCGCCAGTTCCGGAAGGCTCAGCACCACCACGGCCGCGCGCGTGACTGTATTGCGTGCCTCGAAGCCCACGTCCACGCCGGCGATATAGCGGATCTCGCCGAACCGATCGGCGGCGATGACCCGCCCGCGCAATCGCTCCTGAATCGCACGCGCCTCCGCCGGCGTCACCGTCCAGGGATGTTCCAGCACCGGTTCCATCGCTCCCACCTTAGACCATGCGCGGCCCTTGGCGGAATCGAGCGTTCGTGTTCTGATCCTTCGCCATGGGCGACAAGGGACAGCCACTCGCGGACGCCGCGCGCTTCTATCGGGTCGATGGCCGCGTTCAGGGCGTGGGGTTCCGCCCCTTTGTCTTTCGCCTCGCCCACCGCCTGGGCCTGCGCGGCTGGGTGCAGAACCGGCTCGGCCACGTCGCTATCCAGGCCGAGGGCGCGCCCGCCGCACTCGCGGCCTTCGAGCGGGCCCTGCTGACCGAGGCGCCGGCGCTGGCGCAGCCACGTCTCGCAGAGGGACGCGACACGGCCTCCGATGGGGCCGTGGACTTCCGAATCCGGCCCAGCCAGGCCGACCAACACCCCCACATCCACGTGCCCCCGGACTTCTTCGCCTGCGAGGACTGCCTGCGCGAGTTGCACGACCCCGGCGATCGCCGTTACCGCTATCCCTTCATCAATTGTACCCAATGCGGCCCGCGCTACACACTGATCCGGCGCCTGCCCTACGATCGCCCCAACACGTCCATGGCGGAGTTTGCCCTGTGTGCGGTCTGCCGGCGCGAGTACGGGGACCCGCTGGACCGGCGCTTCCACGCCCAGCCGGTGGCCTGCCCGCGCTGCGGGCCACAGCTTCAGCTGGCCGGGGGTGAGCAGGCGCTCACCGACCCCGAGGCCATCCTGGCTGCCTGCGTGGCCGCCCTGCGCGCGGGCGAGACAATCGCCGTCAAGGGGGTCGGCGGCTACCACCTGCTGTGCGATGCGCGCGAGCGGGCGGCGGTCGCCAGCCTGCGTGCCCGCAAGCCGCGGCCGGCCAAGCCGCTCGCCGTCCTGTGCCCGCGCCGCGGCGCGGACGGCCTCGCCGCCGCCCGCGAGCTCGCCGACCTGACCCCGCTCACTGCGGCACAGCTCATCGACCCCATGCGCCCCATTGTGCTCTGCGCCAAACGCGACGACGGGGCCCTGGCCGAAAACGTCGCGCCCGGACTGCCCGAGGTCGGACTCATGCTTCCCTACAGCCCGCTGCATGAACTGCTGCTCGACGACTTCGGCGGGCCGCTGGTCGCCACCTCGGCCAATCTCAGCGGCGAACCGGTGCTGACCGAGCGCGAGGCGGTGGAGGCCCGCCTGCCCCGGGTCGCCACGCTGCGGCTGCACCACGACCGCCCCATCGAGCGCCCCGCCGACGACTCCGTGTACCGCCCCATCGCCGGACGCGCCCGGCCGCTGCGCTTGGGGCGGGGCGTCGCCCCCCTGGAGCTGAACCTGCCCCGGCGCTTGGCCGCGCCGCTGCTTGCCCTCGGTGGCCACATGAAGAACACGGTGGCGCTCGCCTGGGAGGACCGTGTGGTCGTCTCCCCGCACATCGGCGACCTGGACGCGCCCCGCAGCCTGGAGGTGTTCGAGCAGGTCGGCGCCGACCTGCAACGCCTGTACGGCATCCGGGCCGAGCGCCTCGTCTGTGACGCCCATCCCGGCTATGCCAGCACGCGCTGGGCCCGCCGGCAGGGCCTGCCGGTGTTGCCCGTCTATCACCACCGCGCCCACGCCAGCGCGCTGGCGGGCGAGTTCCCCGGGCGCGGGCCGTGGCTGGTCTTCACCTGGGACGGGGTCGGCTATGGCGAGGACGGCACGCTCTGGGGGGGCGAGGCCCTGCTGGGCGAGCCCGGTGCATGGCGGCGCGTTGCCAGCCTGCGTCCCTTTCGCCTGCCCGGCGGCGAACGCGCCGGGCGCGAGCCCTGGCGCAGCGCCCTCGCCCTTTGCTGGGAGACGGGGCACGCCTGGGGCGGCGCGCCCGCCGGGGTCGACACGCTGCGGGCAGCCTGGGCGCGCGGGCTCAACGCTCCCGCCACCAGCGCGGCCGGACGCCTGTTCGACGCCGCCGCGGCCCTCACCGGCGTGCTCCACGAGGCGAGCTTCGAGGGGCAGGGGCCGATGCTGCTGGAGGCCCTCAGCGCGCCGCACGCGCCCGCCCACGAGCTGCCGCTGACGAGCGATGCGGCCGGCATCTGGCGGCTGGACTGGGCGCCCCTGCTGCCCATGCTGAGCGATGCGGCGCTCTGCGTCGCCGAGCGCGGCGGGCGCTTTCATGCCAGCTTGGCGGGCGCTCTCCTCGCCATCGCCCGCCGCGCCCGCGCCGAGCACGGCGCCCTGCGCATCGGGCTGGGCGGCGGGGTGTTCCAGAACCGCCTGCTGAGCGAGCAGGCGATGGGCGCACTGGAGGCCGACGGCTTCGGCGTGTTCCTGGGCGAGAGCCTGCCCGCGAACGACGGGGCCATCGCATTTGGCCAAGCCGTCGAGGCCGCGGCGCTGCTCGCCCGCTGACTCGGACGGCACCCCCGCGGCTGCGATACACTGCCCAATCCGAGCCGCGAGCATGAGACCCGAGACCCCCGCCCATGGACGACACCCACATCGGCCTCGCACACGGCAACGGCGGGCGCTTCATGCGCGAGCTGATCGAGCAGGTGTTCGCCCGTCACCTGGCCAATCCCCTGCTCAACGTGCAGGCCGATGCCTCGGCGCTGCCGCCGATGGAGGGCACGGTCATGATCACCACCGACGGCTTCACGGTGCAGCCGCTCGAGTTCCCCGGCGGCGACATCGGCTCGCTGGCCGTGCACGGCACCGTCAACGACCTGGCCGTATCGGGCGCCACGCCGCTGTACCTGACGCTCAACGCCTTCATCGAGGAGGGCCTGGAGATCGCGCTGCTCGAGCGTCTGGTCGCCAGCATGCGCCGTGCCGCGGACGCCGCGGGCGTGCAGATCGCGGCCGGGGACACCAAGGTGGTGCGCCGGGGTGAGGGCGGGGGCGTGTATTTCGCCACCACCGGCGTGGGCGTGCGCGCGCCGGACGTGGTGCTCGGGCTCGACCGGGTGCAGCCCGGCGACCGGCTGCTGGTCAGCGGCCCGGTGGGGGATCACGGGGTCGCGGTGATGCTGGCGCGCGAGCAATTCGGCCTGCGCGGAGACCTGCGCTCGGATGCCGCCAGCGTGCTGCCGCTGACCCGCGCCGCCCTGGAGCAGCCGGGGCTGCGCTTCATGCGCGACCCCACCCGCGGCGGCCTGGCCTCGATCTGCCACGAGATCGCCCGGGGGGCGGGACTCTCGGTGCGGCTGGCCGAGGCCGCCCTGCCCGTGCGCGAACCCGTCCGGGCAGTGTGCGAGATGCTTGGCTACGACCCGCTGTATCTCGCCTGCGAAGGACGGGTGGTGGCGGTGGTGGCCCCCGCGGCGGCCGAGGCCCTGCTCGAGCGCTGGCGCGCCCTCCCGGCCGGTGCCGACGCGGCGCTCATCGGAACGCTGGCCGAAGCGCGGCACCCCGTGGTGCTGGAGACGGCGATCGGTGGCGAGCGCCTGCTGGAGGAGCTGGAAGACGACCCGCTGCCGCGGATCTGCTGATCCGCGCAGCCGGGTCGCTCGTCAGGGTTGCGGGGGGAACGCGGCCGCAGCCCCCTGGCTCAGTCGTCGTCGCCGAGTTCGGGGTTCCAGCCCTGCTCCCGGGCCCGCTGCACCGCGGCCTCGTGGATCCGGGCATAGCGCTCGCGCAGCTCCGCGGGGAGCCTGCTGGGCAACAGACCGTGCTCCTCCCACTTCGCATTGACCTGCTGGGTGAGAGTGTCCAGCTGCCCGTGGCTCCAGCCGGCGCAGGTCTCGGTCTCCGGGATCAGTCCGAACACCCAGGCGTCCTTGATGATACGCCCGTAGTAGGTCATGCCGCCGTAGGTATCCTGGTCGATTCCCGGGTATACGGTTTGGTTCACAGTCGAATCTCCGGTTAGCCGCGCAGCCCGACCCCACGGTTGAGCAGGGACAGCGCGAAGGTGAACAGCACGACGATGAACAGCCCGATGATACCGAAGGCCACCGCGACACTGATGTCCGAGACGCCGAGGATGCCGAAACGGAAGGCGTTCACCATGTACAGGATAGGATTGAACATGGCCAGGTTCTGCCAGATGCCTGGCAAGGCCTGCACCGAGAAGAACACCCCGCCCAGATAGGTCAGCGGCGTCAGCACGAAGGTGGGCACGATGGAAATGTCGTCGAAGCTGTTGGCGTAGATCGCGTTGATGAAGCCGGCCAGTGCGAACAGCAGCGAGGTGAGCACCAGCACCCCGATCGCAATCGCCAGGCTGTGCAGCGGCGCGTTGCTGAAGAAAAAGGCAATGGTGCTGACCACCGTCCCCACGATCAGCCCGCGCGCCATGCCGCCGCCGACGAAGCCCAGCAGGATGAGGTAGTTCGGCATCGGCGAGACCAACATCTCTTCGACGTGATGCTGGAATTTCGCGCCGTAGAACGAGGACACCACGTTGGCGTAGGAGTTGTTGATCACCGACATCAGGATGATGCCGGGCACGATGTAGTCCATGTACGGAAAGCCGTGCACCTCCCGCAACTGCGAGCCGATGACGCTGCCGAAGATGACGAAATAGAGCGTGGTCGTGATCGCCGGCGGCAGCACCGTCTGCACCCAGATGCGCAGGAAGCGCAGCATCTCGCGGACGAGCACGGTATACAGTGCGGTCAGCTGCTCGCGCGGGGTCACTGCTCGCTCTCCTCCACCAGGCGCAGGAACAGCTCTTCCAGGCGATTGGCCTTGTTGCGCATGCTGAGCACCTCGATGCCCTGCTCCGAGAGCGCGGCGAACAGCTCGTTGATGTTCTGCTCCTTGGAGACGTCGGCCTCCAGCGTGGTCGAGTCCACCATGCGCAGCGTATAACCCGCGATCTGCGGCGGCTCCATCACCGGCTCCCGCAGGTCGAGGATGAAGGATTCGAGGTGCAGCCGCAGCAGCAGCGTCTTCATCGCCGTGTGCTCGACCAGATGCCCGTGATTGATGATGCCGATGTTCTGGCAGAGGCTCTCGGCCTCCTCCAAATAGTGCGTGGTGAGGATGATGGTGGTGCCCTGGGCGTTGATATCGCGCAGGAACTCCCACATGGAGCGACGCAATTCGATGTCCACGCCCGCCGTCGGCTCGTCGAGGATCAGCAGCTTCGGCTCGTGCACCAGCGCGCGGGCGATCATCAGGCGACGCTTCATGCCGCCGGAGAGCGAGCGCGCCTGCAGGCGACGCTTGTCCCACAGGCCCAGACGGCGCAGGTACTTCGCCGCGCGGTCGGTCGCCTCGCGTCGCGGGATGCCGTAAAAGCCCCCCTGGTTGATCAGGATCTCCTCCACCGGCTCGAACTGGTTGAAGTTGAACTCCTGCGGCACCAGGCCGATGCAGTTCTTCGCCACCGAGGGCTCGCGATCGATGTCATGGCCGAACACGCTCACCTTGCCCGCCGTCTTCTTCACCAGCGAGGTCACGATGCTGATGGTGGTCGACTTGCCGGCGCCGTTGGGGCCCAGCAGGGCGAAGAAATCCCCCTCCTCCACGTCCAGATCGATGCCCTTGAGGGCCTCGACGCCGTTGCGGTAGGTCTTTCTCAGGTTCTTGATGGCGAGCGCGGTGGCCATAGGCGATGCATTGCGGACAACAAAAGTCGGCGCCTTGTGGCGCCGGCATGCGGGGCAGGCATTATAACGAGGCGTCCCGGCGGCGGCCACCGCCGGGACGGCCTGCGCTAGCGCTTGGCCCGCGCCAGCGCGTCCGCCAGGGCGCCGCCCATGGCCGTGGCCGGCTCCGGGCGGCGCTTGTCCGCCTTGGGCTTGCCCTTCGCCCGGGCCGCGGGGCGGCGCCCCGCGTCGGGCTGCGGCTCGCCCCGGCGGCTCTCGTCGGTGAGACGCATCGACAGCCCGATGCGGCGCCGCTTGAGATCCACCTCCAGCACCTTCACCTTGACCACGTCGCCGGCGCGCACCACTTCGCGCGGATCGCGGACGAAGCGCTCGGCCAGGGCGGAAATGTGGACCAGGCCGTCCTGGTGCACACCGATATCCACGAAGGCGCCGAAATTGGTCACGTTGGTGACCACCCCCTCGAGGATCATGCCCGACTCGAGGTCGTTCAGCGTCTCCACCCCTTCCTTGAACGCTGCGGTGCGGAACTCCGGGCGCGGATCCCGGCCGGGCTTTTCCAGCTCGGCGAGGATGTCGCGCACGGTCGGCTCGCCGAAACGCTCATCGGTGAACTCGGCGGGCCGTAGCGCCTTGAGGGCCGGGGCGTTGCCGATCAGCTCGGGCATGGGCGCGCCGGTGCGCTCGAGGATGCGCTCCACCACCGGGTAGGCCTCGGGGTGCACCGCCGAGGCGTCGAGCGGATTGTCACCGCCGTGGATGCGCAGAAAACCGGCGGCCTGTTCGAAGGCCTTCGCGCCCAGCCGGCTGACGGCGAGCAGCCCGCGGCGGTCGCGGAACGGCCCGTGCTCGTCGCGGTGACGCACGATATTGGCCGCCAGCGAGGCGCTCAGACCGGACACCCGCGCCAGCAGCGGCGCCGAGGCGGTGTTGACCTCCACCCCGACCGCATTGACGCAGTCCTCCACGATGGCGCCCAGGCGATGGGCGAGCTGCGTCTGGCTCACATCGTGCTGGTATTGACCCACGCCGATGGAGCGCGGCTCGATCTTGACCAGCTCGGCCAGCGGGTCCTGCAAGCGGCGGGCGATCGAGACCGCCCCGCGCAGCGACACGTCCAGCTCCGGGAACTCGCGCGCGGCCAGCTCCGAGGCGGAGTACACCGAGGCGCCGGCCTCGGAGACCATCACCTTGGTGAGCCGCAACTCCGGGTGGCGGGCCATCAGGTCGGCCACCAGCCGATCGGTCTCGCGCGAGGCAGTGCCGTTGCCGATGCTCACCAGGTCGACCCGGTGGCGGGCGGCCAGCTCGGCGAGGGCGGCGAGGGAGGCGTCCCACTGCTTTTTGGGGACATGGGGATAGATGGTCGCCGTGTCCACCAGCTTGCCGGTGCCGTCCACGACCGCCACTTTCACGCCGGTGCGCAGGCCGGGGTCCAGCCCCATGGAGGCACGCGCCCCGGCCGGGGCGGCGAGCAGCAGGTCACGCAGATTGCGCCCGAAGACCTCGATGGCCTCGGCCTCGGCGCGCTCGCGCAGGCGCTGCAGCAGCTCGGTGTCCAGGTGGGTCTTGATCTTGATCTTCCAGGTCCAGCGCGCCGTCTCCAGCAGCCAGGCGTCGGCGGCGCGGCCCTGGTCGCGCAGGGCGAAGTGCCCGGCCACCTGGCTCTCCCCGGGGTCGCCCGCCTGAACGGCCTCGGCGGGCCACGCCAGCGACAGGGCCAGCACGCTCTCGCGCCGGCCGCGGAACATGGCCAGCGCCCGGTGCGAGGGCACGTCTTTGAGCGCCTCCTCCGCGGCGAAGTAGTCGGAGAACTTGGCGCCTTCCTCCTGCTTGCCCTCGACCACCCGCGAATGCAGCCGGGCCCGCTCCCAGAGCCGCTCACGCAGCCGACCCACCAGCTCGGCGTCCTCCGCAAAGCGCTCCATGAGGATGTAGCGGGCCCCTTCCAGCGCTGCCGCGGCATCGGCCACCCCGCGCTCGGCGTCGACGAAGCCGGCCGCCAGCGCCTCGGGGTCCTGTGTGGGGTCCTCGAGCAGCGCGTCGGCCAGCGGCTCCAGGCCGGCCTCGATGGCGATCTGGCCCTTGGTGCGACGCTTGGGCATGTAGGGCCGATAGAGGTCCTCCAGGCGGGTCTTGGTGTCGGCCTCGAGGATGGCGCCCTTGAGCTCGTCGCTGAGCTTGCCCTGCTCCTCGACGCTCTTGAGCACCGTGGCGCGGCGCTCCTCCAGCTCGCGCAAGTAGGACAGCCGGTCCTCGAGGCGGCGCAGCTGGGTGTCGTCGAGGCCGTCGGTCGCCTCCTTGCGGTAGCGCGCCACGAAGGGCACGGTCGCGCCCTCGTCGAGCAGGCCGGCGGCCGCCGACACCTGCGGGGTGCGGACGCCGAGTTCCTCGGCGATGCGCTGGAAGATCTGCTGCATGCTCAGCTCCGTGCTGGTTCGCGGAAAGGACGCATCTTAGCAAAGCGCCGCGGGACGATGAGCGGCCGGCGCCACGTTTGCGCGAGCACGCCCGAATCGGTGCCGCCCCCTTCAACGCGGCCCCGAATCGCGGCAGTATAGCCGCCGGCGGAACGACCGCCGGCGACCGGACCCCTGCAGCGCCATGAGCCGCCCCCGACATCGCCCCCACGGCAGCGCCTGTGCCGCGTTCCTCCTGCTTCTGCTCGCGCTGTGGGCCGGCCCCGCCGCTGCCGCCGAGCATGCCGCCATTTTCCTCTACCACCGTTTCGACGAGCCGCGCACGCCGAGCACCAGCATTTCGGCCGAGCAGTTCGACGCCCAGCTGGACTGGCTGGCGCGTAACGGGTATCGCGTCGTGCCGCTCGAGCAGGTGCTGGCGGCGCTGCGCGGCGCCGCCCAGCTGCCCGAACGCAGCGTGGCGATCACCGTGGACGACGCCTTTCGCTCGGTCTACGAGGTGGCCTGGCCGCGCCTCACCGCGCGCGGTTGGCCGTTCACCGTGTTCGTGAGCACCGATGCGGTCGACGCCGGCGAGCGCGCCTACATGAGCTGGGCGCAGATGCGGGAGATGGCGGCACACGGGGTCCGCTTCGCCAACCATTCGGCCAGCCATGCCCACCTGGTGCGCCGCCGCCCCGGCGAGACGGCGCGCCGGTGGCGGGCACGGGTGGGCGCCGACCTGCAGCGCGCGCAGCGACGCCTGCGCGAGGAGATCGGCACGGCGCCACCGTGGCTCGCCTACCCGTACGGCGAATACGACCGGGCGCTCGCGGAGCTGGTGCGGGCGCGCGGCTACACGGCCTTCGGGCAGCAGTCGGGCCCGGTCGGGCCGCTCAGCGATGCGCGCGCGTTGCCCCGCTTCCCGGTCGCGGGCGCCTACGCCGCCCTGGCGGACTTCGCCGAGAAGGCCGCCATGCGGCCGCTGCCGGTGATGGAGTACCGGCCCTGGGAGCCGGTGAGCACGGACCCCCGCCCGCGCCTGGAGGTGACACTCGCGGCGGCGCCGCTACGGATGCAGGAGCTGAGCTGCTACGTCAGCGGCCAGGGGCGCACGCCGGTCGAGTGGCTGGAACCGGAACGGCGCTTTGCGGTGCGGGCCCGCGCGCCGCTGCCGCCGGGACGCGGCCGCTACAACTGTACGGCCCCGGACCGCGAGCACCAACACTGGTACTGGTTCAGCCAACAGTGGCTGGTGGTGCCCCCGCCACAGGATTCAGGAGGGCCCCGGTGAGCTCGAGGCGAGCTGCACGTCACGCAGGCCGTCCACCAGCGCGTTGGCGCGCATCATCGCCTGCACCTCGGTGACATAGACCCGGCCGCGTTCGGAATAGCGCGCCAGGCCCTCGGCCAGTCGCCAGGGGTCGAGGATGTCCCCCCGCCCCCGCATGGCGCTGCGCAACCGGCGCAACTCGACATAGGCGTGGCCGGTATTGAGGTTGTGCAGATAGGCCCGCACCGAGGCGCGCAGGTCGGGGAAGGCCTGCACGTGGTGGCGTTTGCCCTCCTCGCGCTGCGCGGGGACGATGCCGTCCTCGGCGCGCCAGGTCCACTGGCCGAACAGGCTGTTGCCCTCGCGCGCGAAGCGGGAGGTGCCCCAGCCGCTCTCGATGGCCGCCTGCGCCAGGGCCAGCGCCGGCGGCACGACATCCACCCGGCGGCGTAGCTGTTCCTGCGCCGCGGGCTCGGTGAGATCCCCCCCCACGCCGTAGGCATCGGCAATGGCGCGCACCGGCTCGGGCACCTCCCCATGCGGCGCCGCAAACCAGGCATCGAGCACGCGCCGCTCGGCGCGGATGCGGCGGTTTTCGGCCAGCACCAGCGGCAACACGCTGCGCAGAAACAGGGCCTTCTTGCCCTCCACGCGCAGGCGATCCAGGTCGCTCGGCAGGCGCCGCAGCGCCAGCGGCGGGACGCCCGCCTCCGGCGGCCACAGGTAGTCCCGGCTGGCGAACAGCGCCTCGAGGTCCGCGGCGCGCGAGGCGCTGACGGTGTGCAGCACGGCGCCGCCCGGGCGCGACACGCCGGAACCGGGCATGCCGGGCGTGAGACCGCCGCGGGCGAGCACGTAGAGGACATAGGCGCCCACCAGGGCACCGATCCACACCAACGCCCAGTGGCGCGGCGCTCGGCCGTGCTTCGCCGCCATCGCCCCGCCCCTCTAACCCAGCCAGACGCGCGCGTTGCGAAACAGCCGCAGCCAGGGCCCGTCCTCACCCCATTCCTCCGGGTGCCAGGAGTGCTGCACGGTGCGGAACACCCGCTCCGGATGGGGCATGAGGATGGTGAAGCGGCCGTCCGGCGTGGTCAGCCCGGTGAGGCCCTCGGGCGAGCCGTTGGGATTGGCCGGATAGCGTTCGGCGGGGCGCCCATGGTTGTCGACGTAGCGCAGGGCGAGCACCCCCGCCTCGCGCGCCGCCGCCAGGCCCTCGCCCCGAAACACGGCGCGGCCCTCGCCGTGGGCCACGGCAATCGGCAGGCGCGAGCCGGCCATGCCGGCGAAGAACAGCGAGGGCGAGGGCAGCACTTCGACCAGGCTCAGACGCGCCTCGAACTGCTCCGAGGCGTTGCGCTCGAAGTGCGGCCACAGCTCGGCGCCGGGGATCAGGCTCTTGCAGGTTGGAGAGCATCTGACAGCCGTTGCACACGCCCAGGGCGAAGCTGTCGGGGCGCCCGAAGAAGGCCTCGAACTGCTCGCGCGCGCGGGGGTTGAACAGGATGGACTTGGCCCAGCCCTCGCCGGCGCCGAGCACGTCGCCGTAGGAGAAGCCGCCGCAGGCGGCCAGACCGGCAAAACCCTCCAGGCTCACGCGCCCGGCGAGGATATCGCTCATGTGCACGTCGACGCCGGCGAAGCCGGCGCGGTCGAAGGCCGCGGCCATCTCCACCTGCCCGTTGACGCCCTGCTCGCGCAGGATCGCCACCCGCGGCCGCGCGCCGCGCGCCACGAACGGGGCCGCCACGTCCTCGGCCGGGTCGAAGGCCAGCGCGGCGTGCAGGCCCGGGTCGGCCGGCTCCAGCAGCGTGTCGTATTCCTCCAGGGCGCAGCGCGGGTTGTCGCGCAGGCTCTGCATGCGCCAACTGGTCTCCTGCCAGGCGCGCTGCAGGTCGATGCGCGATTCCTCCAGCAACACGCGGCCTCCGTGCAGGATGCGCACTCCGGCGTCCTCGGCCACGCTGCCGAGGACGTGGCTGTGGTGACCCAGCCCGGCCGCATGCAGGGTCTGCAAGACCTCGTCCGTGTCGCAATGGCGCACCTGCAGCACCGCCCCGAGCTCCTCGCTGAACAGGGCCGCCAGCGGCGTCTCGCCCAGATCGTCGAGCCGCACCTCGAGTCCGCAGTGGCCGGCGAAGGCCATCTCGCACAGCGTGGCGAACAAGCCGCCGTCCGAGCGGTCGTGGTAGGCCAGCAGCCGGCCACGCGCATTGAGCTCCTGCACGACGGCGAAGAAGGCGCGCAGCGCGCCGGGGTCGTCCAGATCGGCGGCGCGGTGACCCAGCTTGCCGTAGACCTGGGCCAGGGCCGAGGCGCCCAGGCGGTTGCGGCCCTTGCCCAGGTCGACGAGCAGCAGGTCGGTGTCCCCGGCGTCGGTGCGCAGCGCCGGGGTGAGCGTGCGCCGCACGTCCGGCACCGGCGCGAAGGCGGAGACGATCAGCGACAGCGGCGCGGTGACCGCCTTGTCCTCGCCGCCCTCGCGCCAGCCGGTCTTCATGGACATGGAGTCCTTGCCGACCGGGATGGCGATGCCCAGCGCCGGGCACAACTCCATGCCGACGGCCTTCACCGCCGCGTAGAGGCCGGCGTCCTCGCCGGGGTGGCCCGCGGCGGCCATCCAGTTCGCCGACAAGGCCACGTCCTCGAGGCGTTCGATGCGCGCGGCGGCCAGGTTCGTGAGCGCCTCGCCCACGGCCATGCGCGCGGAGGCCGCGGCATCCACCAGCGCCACCGGGGTGCGCTCGCCGACGGCCATGGCCTCGCCCGCGTAGCTGTCATAGCTGGCGGCCGTCACCGCCACATCTGCCACCGGCACCTGCCAGCGCCCGACCATCTGATCGCGCGCGACCAGCCCGCCCACGGTGCGATCGCCGATGGTGATGAGAAAGCGCTTGTCGGCCACGGTGGGCAGCCGCAGCACCCGGTAGGCCGCCTCGCGGGCGTCCAGCCCCTCCCCGGTGAACTCGGGCTTGTGGAAGGAGCGGCTGTGCACGTCACGCAGCATCTTGGGCGGCTTGCCGAACAGCACCTCCATCGGCATGTCGATGGGGGTATTGTCGAAGTGCCCGTCGGCGACCACCAGCTGCTGTTCGTCGCTGGCCTCGCCGATCACGGCGTAGGGGCAGCGCTCGCGCTCGCAGATGGCGGCGAAGCGCGCCATGTCCTGCGGCTGCACCGCGAGCACGTAGCGCTCCTGGGCCTCGTTGCACCAGATCCCGAGCGGGGACATCCCGGCGTCGTCGCTGGGGATGGTGCGCAGCTCGAAGCGCCCGCCGCGGCCGCTGTCGTGGACCAGCTCGGGCATGGCGTTGGAGAGACCGCCGGCGCCCACGTCGTGGATGGCCACCACGGGATTGGCCTCGCCGAGCTGCCAGCAGCGGTCGATCACCTCCTGGCAGCGGCGCTCCATCTCCGGGTTGCTGCGCTGCACCGAGGCAAAATCCAGCGCCTCGCTGCTCTCCCCCGTGGCCATGCTCGAGGCCGCCCCGCCACCCAGGCCGATGAGCATGGCCGGACCGCCCAGCACGATGAGCTGGGCGCCGGCGGGGATCCGGTCCTTTTCCACGTGCCCGGCGCGAATATTGCCGAGCCCGCCGGCCAGCATGATGGGCTTGTGGTAGCCGCGCACCTCGGGGCCGGTCGGGCCCGGCACGCGCTGCTCATAGCTGCGGAAGTAGCCGCAGATATTGGGCCGGCCGAATTCGTTGTTGTAGCTCGGCGGCGCCGATCGGCCCCTCGAGCATGATGTCCAGCGCCGAGGCGATGCGGCCCGGGCGGCCGTACTCCGCCTCCCAGGGCTGCTCGGCGCCGGGCAGGCGCAGGTTGGACACCGAGAAGCCGCACAGCCCCGCCTTGGGGCGCCCGCCGCGGCCGGTGGCGCCCTCGTCGCGGATCTCCCCGCCGGCGCCGGTGGCCGCGCCCGGGTCGGGCGAGATCGCCGTCGGGTGGTTGTGGGTTTCCACCTTCATCAGGATCTGGATCGGCTCGCGGGAGTAGCCGTACTCACCGCTGTGCGGCTGCGGATAGAAGCGGCCCGCCTCGCTGCCCCGGATCACCGCGGCGTTGTCGCGGTAGGCGGACAGCACGCCGCCGGGATGCCTCTGGTGGGTGTTGCGGATCATCGCGAACAGGGAGCGCTCCTGCGCCCGGCCGTCGATCACCCAGTCGGCATTGAAGATCTTGTGTCGGCAATGCTCGGAGTTCGCCTGCGCGAACATCATCAGCTCGACGTCGGTGGGGTTGCGCTGCAGCTTGCCGAAGCTCTCGACCAGGTAGGCGATCTCGTCCTCGGCCAGGGCCAGGCCCAGCTCGCGGTTGGCCAGCTCCAGGGCAGCGCGGCCGCCGCCGAGCACGTCGACCGTGCGCACCGGGGCGGGCGCCGCCTCCAGGAACAGGCCCTCCGCCTCCTCGACGGCGGCGAAGACCGTTTCGGTCATGCGGTCATGCAGTGCCGCCGCGGCCCGTTGCAGCTCGCCCTCAGCAAGGCGGCCGTCCACCGCCTGCAGGTAGAAGGCCGCGCCGCGCTCGATGCGACGCACCGCCTGCAGGCCGCAGTTGTGCGCGATGTCGGTCGCCTTGGTGGACCACGCGGAGCGGGTGCCGGGCCGCGGGATGACCAGCTGCAACTGGCCGAGCGGCGCGGTGGCGCTCACGCCCGGGCCGTAGCTGAGCAGGCGCTCGAGCACCGCGGTTTGCTCGGCCGAGAGCGCCTGGTCGACCTCGACGAAGTGCAGATACTCGGCCGTCAGCCCACGCAGGCGCGGGAGCGCGGCGCGCAGCGTGTCCAGGAGTTTCTCTCGGCGGAAATCGGAAAGGGCGGGGCAACCGCGAAAAAGCAGCATCGAGGGTCCGGCACGCTGGGCTGGTGGGGAAACGGCAGATGATACTGTAAGGCGCCCCCGCGGACCAGTCGGCCCGCGGGGGCGCTGCCTACCCGGCGGGCCGCGCTACCAGTGCCCGACCTCCTGGAGGTTGTTCATGATCTCGTTGACCGAACCGGCGGCCTCATCGACCAGGCAGACGACGTTGCCGACGCCGCACACCGAGAGCTTCGGCCCGCGCACGATCCAGCCCGTCGGCGGGGTCCAGCCGCGCAGCTGCGTGAACATCGAAAGCTGGTCGGCATTGCCCTGGACCATGCGCTTGTAGTCATGCGCAAACTTGGCGAGCCGGACCATCATGTCATCGTCCAGCGGGCCATATCCTTCGATGAAGGCCCCGTCGTCGCGGAACTGACAGACGACCATGACCCCGTCGAGGGCCAGCAAGCGTTTGATCATAGCCAAACCCCCTCAGGCCGCCAGGGCTTCGTACGCCGCGTCGAAATCCACCTTGTCGTTCGGCATGATGACGCCGCAGTGCCCCTCGACGATGGCCGTCCACTCGAAGCCGACGAAGCTGAAGCCCTTGATGGGATAGAAGCCTTCCATGGAGGTCATCGCCTCCCAGCCGCGTGCCTGCATGGTGGCAATGGCCTGATTGGCCACGCACATGTGGCACAGCAGGTCGAGCGCGGTCTCGTTCAAATCGCCGCCGTCGAGCACGCGGTGCTCGAGCAGCTCGCCGCTGTCGGAAAACCGGAAGGCGCCGATCACGCCGGGCACCTGCATGAGGGAATCCAGATCCGCCATCTCCATCCTCCTTAACTGACTTATTCTTGGGGGGCGCGTCGCAAGTCCGTGGACTATCAGATTAGCGCACCGGTCTGGTCCTTGATACGCGTCATCATCATGTGCATGACGGCATTGGCGCTGGTCGCGCCGTTATCCACGAAGCAGAACACATTGGCGATGACACAGACGCTGTAATCGCGCCCGCGCACCATCCAGCCCCGCGAGGGCGTGCAGCCGCAGCCCTCGGCGAAGCCGCCCATGATTTCCGCCTGCATGTGCACGCCCATGGTCGTCGCCCGGCACATGATGGAGGCCCAACGCGCCTTTTCCTCGTCGAGTTGACCTTCATAGGCGAAGCGATCGCCGCGGTAGGAATACTCTCCTGCAGCGATGACGCCCGGTGTGGCAGCCAGCTCGGAGATCACGCTCATCGACACCTCCTCTTGCTTATATAGTTATTTTGTTGTTGTCTCACGCGAAACGCACATCCGCGCTTCCATAATTATCATAGACACACGCCCCTGCCAAACAGGTGTCTTTCGTTTGATCGGCGGCGGCCGTGAGCTATGATGGGCCGCTTTGCACGGCCATCGCCCATGAAATCCGAATCCACCGACCTGCCCAGCGCCGGAGTCCTGCGCCGCCTGGCGGCCATGATCTATGACGGGCTGCTGCTGGTGGCGGTGCTGTTCGTCGCCACCGCACTGCTGCTGCCGCTGACCCACGGGAAAGCCATCGACTCCGGCAATCCCCTGTTCAACACCTATCTGCTGTTCGTCACCTTTGTCTTCTTCGCCTGGTTCTGGACGCACGGCGGCCAGACGCTGGGCATGCGGGCCTGGCGGCTGCGGCTGCAGCGGCGCGACGGGCACGCCATCGGCTGGTGGCACGCCCTGCTGCGCTTTCTCACGGCGTTGCCGGCGTGGGTGGTGATCTTCCTGGGCGTGGGCCGCTGGACGCTGGGCGGCGATGCGCGCCCCGAGGGCATTCTGGGGCTGGTCTACACCCTGCCGGCCTGGGCCCTTCTGGGCGCCGGCGGGCTGTGGCTGCTCGCCGATCACTGGCGCGACGCCTGGCGCGACCGCTTTTCCGAGACGCGTGTGGTGTTGCTGCCCAAGCGCCGCCGCAAGGCCCCGATGCCGGGTGCCTAGCGCAGGCGCCGCAGCCAGGCCGCCGCGGCGAGGAACACGAGCACGGTCGGCAGGCTGGCGCTGAGCAGCGCGGGCAGGTGATAGACGAGCGCCGCGTGACCGGCGATCTGATTGGCGAGATAAAAGCCCATGCCGACCAGAAAGCCCCCCAGGATGCGCTGACCGATGGCCACGGTGCGCAGCGAGCCGAAGACGAAGGGGATGGCCAGGAAGATCATCACGCCGGTCGTGAAGGGCGCCACCACCTTCTCCCAGAAGGCGAGCTCGTAGCGTTCCCCGCCCAGGCCGTTGTCGTGGAGGTAGTCGATGTAGCGCCGCAGGTCCCACACCGCCAGCGTGCGCG
This sequence comes from uncultured Gammaproteobacteria bacterium, assembly GCA_963779865.1. Lineage (GTDB taxonomy): Bacteria > Pseudomonadota > Gammaproteobacteria > CAVZZX01 > CAVZZX01 > CAVZZX01. Next base: position 1,450,405 of record CAVZZX010000003.1, read on the forward strand.
GCTCCACCGCGACGATATTGACGACCTGCCGGCTGAGCAGGGTTTCCCACTGCATCTTTGCCTGACTGCGGGTCACCATGCCCTGGGGCCCGAAACGCGCCTGCTCGACACCGCGCAACAACCACTCGTCGCCTTCGGGCGTGGCGCTGCGGGCGTGGGTCAGCTGCTGCAAGCGATGGCCCTCGTCGAATTGATACAGATGCACGTCCAGCAGACGGCCGCTCTGATCCACCCGGCGCACATTGACGAAGGTGTTCCCCTCGCGCGCCCACAACCCCTGCGTGGTGTTGAAGGTCACCTGCTTGGCCATGGCCTTGACCCGCTGCTCGGTCGCGTACTGCATGATGGGCGGGGAGATCACCTCGCCCAGCACGAAGGCGAGAAGCATCAGCAGCAGGCCGGTCTTCATCACCGCCAGCGCGATGCGGGCGATCGACACCCCGGCGGCCCGCATGACGATGAGCTCGCTGTTGCTGGCCAGGGTGCCCAGGCCGATCACCGCCCCGAGCAGCGCCCCCAGGGGGAAGAAATCGTATGCCCACTTGGGCAGCTGCAGGACGGTGTACTGCAGGGCGTCGCCAATGCCGTAGGTGCCGCGGCCCAATTTGTGAAATTCGTCGGCCAGGCCGGCGAAGAAGAACAGCGCCATCAGCACCGCCATCACCATGGCGACGCTCGCCGCGATGGTGCGCCCCACATAGCGGTCCAGCAGGTTCATCCGCGCTCCCCCGCCAGCCGCCAGCGCAGATAGCCCCAGCCGGACTGGCGCAGCAGCAGCCCGAGGGCCAGCGCCAGGAACAGGCCGTGCACCCACCACAGGCCCGCCTCCGGCGGGATCTGCCCCTTGTCCAGCCAGGCCCGGGCGATGCTGATGAGGTTGTTGTAGACGATGTAGAGCACCAGCCCCATGAAGAACTTCCCATAGCGTCCCTGCCGGGGCGAGGTGCGGCTCAGCGGCACCGCCAGCACGCTGAGCACCAGCAGCATCAGCGGCGGCGTGGAGCGCCACTGCAGTTCGGTGATCAGATGCCGGTCCGTCGCCCCCCACAGCGCCGCGGTGGGCATGCTGTCGAGCGATTCCCCGCCCTGCACCTCCCGCTCGTACAGGCGCACGGCGTGGCGCTTGAAGCGGATAATGCTGTAGCCCGCGGTGCCGGGCGTCCCCGTATAGCGGTAGCCGTCTTCCAGGATCAGGTAGCGCACCCCGGTCAGCCGGTCCACGTACAGGTGCCCGGTCGCCGCCGAGACCACCAGCTCGCCCTCGGGCTGGGGGCTCTGCACGAAGACATTGCGCATGGTGCGCCCGTCCGGCGCCAGCGACTCGAAATAGAACACGCCCTGGGCGCCGCTCGCCTCCTTGAAGTGTCCCGGCTCGAGCCCGCGGGTGTCGGCCCCCGCCTCCAGGCGCCGCTCAACGGCCTCGCTCTGCGTCTCCGACCAGGGGTTGGCCCAGAAGGTGAGCAGGGCCTCGGGGACGGCGAGCACCGCGGCGACGGTCAGCATCAGGGCGAGCACCCGGCCGGGCCCCACGCCGCAGGCGTTGAGCGCCGCCATCTCGCTGTCCTTGTACAGGCGCCCCAGGGAGAGCATGACGGCGAAAAAGAACGCGACCGGCATCAGGATGGCGACGTTGCGCAGGTTGCGCAGCACCATCAGCCGCGCGATGTCCTCCGCGGGCATGGCTTCGGTGGCGGCCTCGTTGAGCAGGGCGACGAACTGTCCGGCGATGAAGATGAGCATCAGCACCACGCCCACGGCCAGCAGGGTGGTGAGCAACTCCTTGAGGAGATAGCGATTGACGATCAAAGGCTGGCCCTGCCGGAAGGGGTTTCGGCTGCGAACGGGTCCGGATTTCGAGTACACTAGCTGCGCCCGTGCCCTTCGCACGGACCCGGGCAAGTGTACGGTATCGCCTTCCATTCCGAAACCGGCCGGCCGAGCCGACCGGCGCCAGCAGCGGGAGCCAGCATGGAGTTCAGCATCAAGAGCGGCAATCCGGAGAAGCAGCGCACCGCCTGCGTGGTGGTCGGCGTGTTCGAGCGACGGCGCCTCTCCGAGCCGGCCAGGCAACTGGATCAGGCCACCAACGGCTTTCTTGCCGGGGTGCTGCGCCGCGGCGACATCGAAGGCCAGATTGGGCAGAGCCTGCTGCTGCACAACCCGGGCAACGCCCTCGCCGACCGCATCCTGCTGGTGGGCTGCGGCAAGGAGCGCGAGCTGGGCCATGCCGCCTACCGGCGCATCATCGCCGCCATGATTGACGGGCTGCGCAACACCGGCGCCATGGAGGCGGTGAGCTATCTGACCGAGCTCGGCCCCAAAGGCTGGACCACCTACGACAAGGTGCGTCAGGCGGTGGAAACCAGCGAATACATGCTCTATCGCTTCGACCAGATGAAGAGCAAAAAAGACGCCGAGCGGCGGCCGCTGAAGAAGCTGGTGTTCGCGGTGCCCACCCGCCGCGACCTCGCCCGCGGCGAGGAGGCCGTGCGCCACGGCAGCGCGATTGCCGCCGGCGTGAGCCTCGCCCGCGACTTGGGCAACCTGCCCGGCAACGTGTGCACGCCCTCCTATCTGGCCGACCAGGCCCGCAAGCTGGCGCGCGGCAACCGCCGTCTGAAGGTGTCCGTGCTCGAGCAGAAGGACATGGAGCAGCTCGGCATGGGCGCGCTGCTCGCCGTGGCGCGCGGCAGCCGGCAGGCGCCGAAGCTGATCAGCGTCGAGTACAACGGCGGCAAAAAGGGCGACAAGCCGGTGGTGCTGGTCGGCAAGGGCATCACCTTCGACTCCGGCGGCATCTCCATCAAGCCGGGCGCCGCCATGGACGAGATGAAGTACGACATGTGCGGGGCGGCCAGCGTACTCGGCGTGCTGGCCGCGGTCAGCGCCATGGGGTTGCAGGTGAACCTGGTCGGCGTGGTCCCCAGCTGCGAGAACCTGCCCGACGGCAACGCGGTGAAGCCCGGCGACATCGTCACCACGATGTCCGGCCAGACGGTCGAGATCCTCAACACCGACGCCGAGGGACGGCTGATCCTGTGCGACGCGCTGACTTACAGCGAGCGCTTCGACCCCAAGGTGGTGGTGGACATCGCCACCCTCACCGGCGCCTGCGTCATTGCCCTGGGCAAGGTGGCCAGCGGTCTGATGAGCAACAACGCGCCGCTCGCCCACGACCTGCTCGCGGCCGGTCAGGGCAGCGGCGATCGCGCCTGGGAGCTGCCGCTCTGGGACGACTACCAGGAACAGCTGCAGAGCAATTTCGCCGACATCCCCAACATCGGCGGCCGCGAGGCGGGCACCATCACGGCGGCCTGCTTCCTGTCGCGCTTCACCGAAAAATACAAGTGGGCACACCTGGATATCGCCGGCACCGCCTGGACCAGCGGCAAGGAGAAGTGCGCCACCGGGCGCCCGGTGCCGCTGCTCACCCAGTATCTGCTCGACAAGGCAAGATAGTTGCGCCATGCGGGCCGCGGGCTAAGGTCGGGAGAGGCCGCGGGGGGCCGTAGCCCCCGGCCGGCCACGTCCCGCAGGATGCCGGATGCCGGATGCCAATGACACGCGTCGAGTTCTACGTCCTCAAGCGCGGCGCCGAGGGCAGCCACCGGGCCCTCGCCTGCCGCATCGCCGAGAAGGCGTACGTGCAGGGCCGGCGCATCTACATCCACACGGAAGATGCCGCCCAGGCCGCAGAGATGGACGCGCTGCTGTGGAGCTTCCGCGCCGGCAGCTTCGTGCCCCATCGGTGCGTCGAGGCCGGCAGCGGCGAGGAACCGGTGCTGATCGGACACGGCGATGCGCCCGAGGTCGACCCCGACGTGCTGATCAATCTCGCCGCCGAGGTGCCGCTGTTCTTCAGCCGCTTCCAGCGCGTCGCGGAGCTGGTCGAACCCGGCGAGAGCCAGCGCCTGCGGGCACGCGAGCGCTTCCGCTTCTATCGCGAACGCGGTTACGAACTCGCCACCCATGAACTGAGCGAATAGCAGGGGGCGCCATGGCCGAGGACGACACGCCACAGCCGCCGCGCAAGGAACCCGACGAGGCGCTGATGAAGGCACTCGACTCCCTGCGCGGGCTGCTCGATGCCAACCGCAAGGCGGCGGACGAAAAGCCGCCGGCCACACCGCAGGCCCGCGGCGGCGCCCTACCCGACATTCCCGTGCTGCGCGAAGTCGTGGACCGGCATGCCTTGGCGCGCCCCGCGGCACCGGCTTCACCCACGCCGGCCGGGCCCGCGCCCGAGGAGCCCCAAGCCCCGCCCCCCGCTCGCCCGGCGCTGCCGCCCGAGTTGTTCGAGCGGCTGGAGGGCGAGATCGATGCGGCCGTGGCCACCGCGGCGGCGCAGCTCGCCGAAGACATCAAGCGCCGCCTGCGCGAGGCCTTCGAGGAGGCCGAGCCCCCGCCCACGGGCCGGGCGGAGGACTGAAGGTATAATGCCGGCCCGGCCTGCCGCCGGGCCGTGGCCCACATCCCATTGCCCAAGACGATCCGATGGACAAGACATACGAGCCGCACCGCATCGAGCAGCACTGGTACCAGACCTGGGAGGGCCGCGGCTGGTTCGCGCCCCAGGGCGAGGGCCACCCCTACTGCATCATGATCCCGCCGCCGAACGTGACCGGCAGCCTGCACATGGGCCACGCCTTCCAGGACACCATCATGGACGCGCTGACCCGCTACCACCGCATGCAGGGGGAGCGCACCCTCTGGCAGGCGGGCAGCGACCACGCGGGCATCGCCACCCAGATGGTCGTGGAGCGCCAGCTCAAGGCCGAGGAGAAGACGCGCCACGAGCTCGGGCGCGAGGCTTTCATCGAGCGCGTCTGGCAATGGAAGGGCGAGTCCGGCGGCCACATCAGCCGCCAGCTGCGGCGCATGGGCGCCTCGCTGGACTGGAGCCGCGAGCGCTTCACCATGGACGCGGGCCTCTCGGCGGCGGTGCGTGAGGTCTTCGTGCGCCTCTACGAGGAGGACCTCATCTACCGCGGCAAGCGGCTGGTGAACTGGGACCCGGTGCTGCACACCGCCGTGTCCGACCTCGAGGTCGTCTCCGAAGAGGAGCAGGGCCACCTCTGGCACCTGCTCTACCCGCTCACGGATGGCTCGGGGCACCTGGTGGTGGCCACCACCCGCCCGGAGACCATGCTCGGCGACACCGCCGTGGCGGTACACCCCGGCGACGAGCGTTTCGAGCACCTGGTCGGCAAGACCCTCACCCTGCCCCTGGTCGGCCGCGAGATCCCGATCATCGCCGACGAGAGCGTGGACCCCGAATTCGGCACCGGCTGCGTGAAGATCACCCCGGCGCACGACTTCAACGACTACCAGATGGGCAAGCGCCACAACCTGCCCATGATCAACATCCTCACCGAGGACGCCCGCATCGCCCACGATGCCCCGGCCGCCTACCGCGGGCTGGATCGTTACGTGGCCCGCAGGCGCATCGTCGCCGACTTCGAGGTGCTGGGGCTGCTGGAGAAGGTGGCGGACCACAAGCTGATGGTGCCGCGCGGCGACCGCTCCGGGGCGGTGCTCGAGCCCTATCTGACCGATCAGTGGTTCGTGAAGGCCGCGCCGCTGGCCAAACCCGCCATCCGCGCCGTGGAGAAGGGTGAGATCCGCTTCGTCCCCGACAACTGGAAGAACACCTATTTCGAGTGGATGCGCAACATCGAGGACTGGTGCATCTCGCGCCAGATCTGGTGGGGGCACCGCATCCCGGCCTGGTACGACGCCGAGGGACGCATCTACGTCGGCCGCTCCGAGCAGGAGGTGCGCACCAAGTTCAATCTGGGCGAGGAGGTGCGCCTGGCGCAGGACCCCGACGTGCTCGACACCTGGTTCTCCTCCGCCCTGTGGCCGTTCTCGACCCTGGGCTGGCCGGAGCGCACGCCCGAGCTGGCGAGCTTCTATCCGACCTCGGTGCTGGTCACCGGCTTCGACATCATCTTCTTCTGGGTGGCCCGCATGATCATGATGGGCCTGAAGTTCACCGGCGAGGTGCCCTTCCACGAGGTCTACATCCACGGCCTGGTGCGCGATGCCCACGGGCAGAAGATGTCCAAGTCCAAAGGCAACGTGCTCGATCCCATCGACCTGATCGACGGCATCGACCTCGAGGCGCTGGTGGAGAAGCGCACCCGCGGGCTGATGCAGCCGAAGATGGCCCCCAAGATCGACAAGGCCACGCGCCGCGACTACCCCGACGGCATCCCCGCCTACGGCACCGACGCGCTGCGCTTCACCTTCGCGGCGCTGGCCTCCACCGGCCGCGACATCAACTTCGATCTGGGCCGCATCGAGGGCTACCGCAACTTCTGCAACAAGCTGTGGAATGCCGCCCGCTACGTGCTGATGAACGTCGAGCCAGCCGCCGAGACCCTGCACGACACGCACGCCGAGGTGAGCTTCAGCGCCGCCGACCGCTGGATCCGCGCACGCCTGCAGGCGCGCATCGCCCAGGTGCACGAGGCCATCGCCGGCTACCGATTCGACCACGCAGCGCAGGCCATCTACGAATTCACCTGGGACGAGTACTGCGACTGGTACCTCGAGCTGTCCAAGGCGGTGCTCAACAATCCGGGCAGCAGCGCGGCCGAACTGCTGGGCACCCGCCGCACCCTGGTGCAGGTGCTGGAAACCGTGCTGCGGCTGGCCCACCCGATCATCCCCTTCATCACCGAGGAGATCTGGCAGCGGGCGGCGCCGCTCGCCGGCGCGGCCGGCGAGACCATCATGCTCCAGCCCTACCCCGAGCCCGACGCAGGGCAGCGCGACGAGGAAGCCGTCGCCCAGGTGCGCTGGGTGATGGACTTCGTGCTCGGCGTGCGCCGCATCCGCAGCGGCATGAACATCGACCCCCGCCGCCCGATCCCGGTACTGCTCGAGGGCGCCAACGCAGCCGATCGGGAGCGCGTGACGCGCCACCGTCCCTACCTGGAGACGCTTGGCCGTGTGGAGAGCATCGCCTTCGTCGAGCCCGGCGAGCAGGCGCCCGAAGCCGCCACGGCCCTGGTCGGTGAGATGAAGCTGCTCATCCCCATGGCCGGGCTGATCGACAAGGACGCCGAGCTGGCGCGCCTGGACAAGGAACTTGGCCAGCGCGCCAAGGAGGTCGAGCGCGGCGAGGCCAAGCTCGCCAACGCCAACTTCGTGGAGCGCGCTCCGGGGGCAGTGGTGGAGCAGGAGCGCCAGCGTGTGGCAGACCTGCGCCGCGCCATCGAGCAACTCTCCGTGCAACGGGAGCGCATTGCGGCCCTGTGAGGATCCCCGCCCGCGCGGGGGATTGCCGTTTTGTGACACGTCGCACATCACGGGCGGCGCTTTGCAATCAGATTGGTTCTCGATCCCGCATCCGCCCGGCGGCTGGGGACCCGGCGGAGGACAGCGAGAAGAACGAATCAGGCCACGGCGCGGCCAGGGAAACCCAATGACGCTGTCATGAGTCGATCCAAGCAAGAACCGCCCGTACCGGCCCTGCGCTGGCGACGGCTGCTCGAACGCATGCGCGCCTCACCAGGCAAGGATCTCGAGCAGGCGCTGATCCGCAACGTGATCGGCTGGGCGGTGTTCGCCTACCTGCTGATCGCGCGCGCCAGCGGAGTGGAGTTCGAGCGCTTCACCGACCTGCTCAATTTCTCGGTCACGTTCCTGCTTTTCTCGGCGCTGCTGTTCCTCGCCGGCTTCCTGCAGCCGGCGCCCTCGCGCAGCCGTCGTCTGGCCGGCATCATCGTCGACAACGGCGCCATCGCCTACTGCATGTATCTCACCGGCGAGGCGGGCACCCCGCTGTACCCGCTGTTTCTCTGGGTTACCTTCGGCAACGGCTTTCGCTTCGGCCTGCCCTATCTGGGCGTCAGCGCTCTGATGAGCGTGGCCGGCTTCGCCGCAGTCCTGGCGCTCTCCCCCTACTGGGCGCGGCACCCGACCCTCGGCGCCGGGCTGCTCCTGGGGCTGGTCACGCTGCCCATCTACGTCTCGACGCTGATCCGCCGCCTCAACGAGGCGGTGAGACACGCCGAGGAGGCAAGCAAGGCGAAGAGCCGCTTCCTCGCCAACATGAGCCATGAGCTGCGCACGCCGCTCAACGGCATCATCGGCATGAGCGACTTGCTGCTGGAGACACATCTCAACCGCGAACAGAAGGAGTTCTCGCGCACCATCAACTACTCGGTGCACGTGCTGCTCTCGCTGATCGAGAACATCCTCGACATCGCCAAGATCGAGGCCGGCAAACTGGTCATCGAACAGGCGGATTTCGACCTGCACGAACAGCTCAACGGCACCGTGCGCATGCTGCGCCCGCAGGCACGGGAAAAAGGCCTGGATCTGCGCCTGCATATCGCCCCCGAGGTGCCTTTCCTGCTGCAGGGGGATGCTCACCACCTGCGCCAGGTGCTCATCAACCTGATCGGCAACGCCGTCAAATTCACCGACACCGGGCACATCCATGTGCAGGTGCAGCTGTTGGAGGCCGCCGAGGGGCGGGCCAAGCTGCGCTTCGAGGTCCGCGACACCGGCATCGGCATCCCCGCCGAGTTGCAGACACGGGTGTTCGACAGCTTCACCCAGGCCGACGATTCGACCACTCGCCGCTACGGCGGCACCGGCCTAGGCACCGCCATCGCGCGCCAACTGGTCGAATCCATGGGCGGGGAGATCGGCGTGGACAGCGCGCCCGGGGACGGCAGCACCTTCTGGTTCGAGCTTCCCTACCGCACCCAGCCCCTGCCGCCGCTCTCCCGCACCACCCTCGAACAGGCGAACGTACTGGTGATCTCAGGGGCGGATGCGCACCTCACCCAGCTACGCGATTGCCTGGACGGCTGGCAGACGCGCGTGACCGCCGTGGAGAGCGCCAGCGCCGCGTTTGCCTGTATCGACGAGGCACTCAAGCGGCAGACCCCGTTCCACGCCGTGATCATCGACAAGCCACTGGTGGATATCGATGCCGTGCAATTCGCCAGCGCCTTGCGCAAAAAATCGCTGCTCGGGTCCCTGGCACTGATCCTGCTGGCCCCGGCCCGACTCGACGCGGCGGTGCGCACGCAGCTGCGCGATGCCGGGATCTCCTGTCTGCTGGAGGTGCCGCTCGACAAGGGGCTGCTGTTCAACGCACTGCACGCCTCGCCCTCCATGGAAGACCGAACGGACGAGGGCGTAGTGAGCTTCGGCCAGCGCTACGGCGAGCAGAAGCGGCGCCGCACCATGCGCATCCTCGTGGCCGAAGACAACGAAACAAACCAGAGAGTGATCGCCAAGATCCTGCAGCGGGCCGGCCACCGCACCGACCTCGCCGGCAACGGTGAAGAGGCGCTCGACCTGCTGGAGGAGCACCGCTACGACCTGGTGATCGTGGACATGAACATGCCCGTGATGGGCGGCGTGCAGGCGGTGAAGCTCTACCGCTTCATGCATCCCGACCATGCCGACCTGCCCTTCGTCATGCTCACCGCCAATGCCACCACCGAGGCGCGCAAGGAGTGCGAGAGCGCGGGCATCGATGCCTATCTCACCAAGCCGGTGGAGACCCGCAAGCTGCTCGAGGTCATCGCCCTCCTCGCCGAGGGACAGCGCGGCGAATCCCTGGATGCGGTCGAGCGCGGCGCCTTCGGGGGGGCCCCGGCGGAGCAACCGGTCCTGAATATCGCCACCTTGAAGGACCTCGAGGCGCTGGGCTACGGCAGCGACTTCCTGAACGAACTGGTGCAGGGCTTCGTGCGCGACGGCAACCGCCTGCTCGAGGAAATGGAGGCGAGCCTCAGCAACGCCGACTACACCGGCTTCCGCGATCTCGCCCACGCCCTGAAGGGCAACTCGAGCAGCGTTGGCGCCAGCGCCATGTACAAGGCCTGCTATGCCGCCGAGCGGCTCGGGGCGCAACGCTACCGTGACGAGGCCGCGCGCATCATGGGCGACCTGCATGCCGAGTTCCGGCGTGCCAGCGCGGCCCTCATCGAGCACTCCAAGGGCTTGCAGAAGGGCGCGCGCTAGCGCCGTCGGCGGCGCTGCCGCCCGTCCCCTTCAGGCGACCCTCAGGTCCGCCCGGGCGGGAACCCCGTCGCCCAGGCGCCGGTTCTGCGCACGCACGAGACGCTCCATCATGCGCAAGTCCTTGGCCTCGATCTTGAGCGCCGCATCGACCCAGATGCCGACGATGTCCAGCAATTCGGCGTAGACAACGGGACTGTAGCGCTGCCGCACCCGCTTGACCGCCTCGAAGCCATTGCGCGCGCGGCTGTGCTGGCGGATGTACTGATGCACCGCCGCCTCGCCGGCGCCGGGCTCGGCGAGCACGTCCACCACACCCATGTCGTAGAGTTCCTCGGCCTTGTACAGGCGTCCGCTGAGGATCATCCGCTCGGCCGCCGCCGGACCGATGCGGCGGGCCAGCAAGCTGTAGGCGCCCATGCCGGGAAACAGATTGAAGAGGATTTCCGGGAAGCCCATCTCCACGCCACGCTCGGCGATCAGCACATTGCTGGAGATCGCCCCTTCCAAGCCACCGCCCAGCGCGCTGCCCTGCACCAGCGAAATGGTGGTGAGCTCGCAGTCGAGATTCACCGCATTGGCGTACAGCACGTCGATGCACTGCCGCGCGTAGCGCCACAGGCCCTCCCGGTCACCGGCGCGGATCAGTGATTGGAACAGGTCGAGGTCGCCACCGAGGTTGAACACCCCATCTACCCGCGAGCCCGCCACGAGGTAGCGCACCGGGCTGGCCGTGCCCCGGGCCTGTTCGGCCACCGCCTCCTGGAAGCCGCGCAGCTCGGCCAGCAGCGTCGGCGTGAAGCACGGACGCGGTCGCGCGCTCATGTAGTACCACACAGCCTCGGCTGTGGCGTCGTAACGGGTCTCCAGCTGCGTGTACTCGCTCTGGGGGAGCGCGGCATTGTCTTTGGGTTCCATCTCGACCTCCTCGCGTTGGTTGGGTTCGCCGTTGACAGGCAATCACCCGGACCATCAGTTTGCTCGCCTTGGTTCACGTTTTTGTGAACTGTCTCACAGAACAAAGCAGCGCGAGGCTTCCAGAGAGATCGACAGGCCCTACACGCCCGCCAGGCCGGTGACCAGCTGAACCAGGCCCCAGATGATCAGCACCAGCAGGATGGCCATGGCCAGCCCCACGAAGATGTAGGCGGAGGGTCTGCCCGCCTGAAAGTCGCGCGACCGGTTGTGCTCGCTCTGCACACCGAAGAAGGCGGCCACCACACTGGCCACCACTTGCCAGAAGCCCGGCTGTGCCTTTTGCCCCTGGTCCTTGCCTTCGTCTTGCATGGGTGCCTCCGAGTTCGCTAGTGGTGGGGGACTACACGCGGCCGCGCCCGAGCTCCAGCGCCCGGGCGGCACGCGCCCCGTCCGCCTCATCGACGCGCAGCAGCAGCAGCCCGCCGGCGACGAACAGGACGATGATGGCCAGCAGAGACAGCCGCGCACTGCCGGTCCATACGGCCGTCACGCCGACCAACACCGGCCCGAGCACGGCCGCAAACTTGCCCAGCATGTTGTAGAAGCCGAAGAACTCCGCCGACTGATCGGCGGGGATCAGCCGCGCATACAGCGACCGGCTCAGCGCCTGCACTCCGCCCTGCACCAGCCCGATGATCGCCGCGAGCGTATAGAACTCCCATACGGCCTGCATGCGCGTGGCCCACAGGGTGATCCCCGCGTAAACGGCGATCCCCAGCAGGATGCCGCGCCGCGTCCCCCAGCGTTCGCCGAGGCGGCCGAAGGCCAGCGCGGCCGGGAATCCCACGAACTGCGTCAGCAGCAGGGCGGCGATCAGGCTCTGTGTGGGAAATCCCAGCGAGAGTCCATAATCGACGGCCATGCGCACGATGGTATCCACCCCGTCGATGTAGAGCCAGTAGGCGAGCAGGAACAAAACGACCTGCCGCAGCCCGCGTACATGGGCGAAGGTGGCGCGCAGCCGGCCGAAGCCGCCGCGCACCGCGGCGGCGGCGCCCGGGTGTGCGGCCGGCCCGTGCTCGTGCACACGCACGAACAGCGGCACGGAGAAGACCGTCCACCACAGCGCCACGCTGAGGAAGGACACGCGCACGGCCTGACTCGCATCGGCCAGGCCGAAGGCGGCCGGCCACAGGGTCATGGCGACGTTCACCGCGAACAGCAGCCCGCCGCCCAGGTAGCCCAGGGCGAAGCCCAGCGCGGAGACGCGGTCAAAGCGCGCCGGCTCGACCACGTCGACCAGCAGGGAATCATAGAAGATGTTCCCCGCAGCAAAGCCGCCGCCGGCCACCACGAACAGGACCAGCGCGGGTACCCACGCGCCGGCGGGCACCCAGTACAGGGCGGCGGTGGCGGCCACCCCAGCGGCGGCAAACACGAACAGGAAGCGCTTGCGTGCCCCGCCGGCATCGGCAATGGCGCCGAGCACCGGCGCGGCCAGGACGATGAGCAGGCTGCCCAGCGAGTTGGCGGCCCCGAGCTGCAGCGTGCTTTGCGTGGCGGGCACGTGCGCGCTCCAGTATTCCTTGAAGAACACGGGGAAAAAGCCCGCCAGGACTGTCGTGGCGAAGGCCGAATTCGCCCAGTCGTACAACGCCCAGGCCCAGATGCTGCGTCGCGCTTCGCGGTGCGGCGGCACGCTCCCCTCCCCCCTGTTTGCCGCCTATCATAACGCGTTGGCGCGGCGCGGCGGCAGCGGCGCGCGCAGGGGCCTCAGACCTCCCCGGCGAGGATGCGCTGGATTACCAATCCGGCCAGGGTGAGACCGAAGATCGCCGGCAGGTAACTCACCGTACCGTTCACCGCGCGGTCGCGGCCGCGACTCGTGGGTTGCGGCGCCAGCGGCGGCAGCGGTTTTTCCGTCGAGTACACCGCCAGCACGCCACGGCCGACCTCGCGCCGGCGCAGGCGGCGGCGCATGTGCCGCGCCAGGGGACAGACCTCCGTGTCGAAGACGTCGCCGGCGCGCACCCGCGTGGGGTCGAACTTGCCGGCCGCGCCCATGCTGGAGGCGACCTTCAGCCCCCGCTTGTAGGCATGCTCGACCAGCGCCGCCTTGCAGTTGAGACTGTCGATGGCGTCGACCACGAAGTCGTAGGGCTCGGGCGCCAGCTCGGCGACGTTCTCCGGACGCAGGAAGGTCTTCACCGCGCGCAGACGCAGCTCGGGGTTGATCTCGAACATGCGCGCGGCCATCACCTCGGCCTTGGGCCGGCCGAGTGTCGACTCCAGCGCCACCAGCTGACGGTTGAGGTTGGAGGCGGCGACCACGTCGTGGTCGACCACCGTGAGCTGGCCAATGCCCATGCGCACCAGCGCCTCGGCGGCAAAGGAGCCCACGCCGCCCAGGCCGGCCAGGAACACGTGGGCGTTGCGCAGCCGATGGTAACCGCGGTCTCCGACCAGGATGTGGGTGCGCTCGAAAAAGGCCGGAACGACAGCGGTATCGACACTCATGGCTCAGATTCCAAACAGGCGGCGGGTGTTGTCGTGTGCCGCGCGCGCGACGGTCTCGGGCGACTCCTCACGCAGCTCGGCGAGCGCCTGCAGCACCTCGGGCAGGTAGGCGGGACTGTTGCGCTCGCCGCGGTGGGCAACCGGGCTCATGTCGGGGGCGTCGGTTTCCAGAACGATGGCCTCCAGCGGCAATGCCGCGACGGTGCGCCGCAGGCGCGTGGCGCGCGGATCGGTCATGGCCCCGCCGACGCCGAACAGGAATCCGAGATCGGCATAGCGCTGCGCCTGCTCGGGGCTGCCGTTGAACGCGTGCGCGACGCCGCCGCGCAGCCCGGCCTCCTTGAGGAGCTTGAGCACGTCCTCGTGCGCCTTGCGCACGTGCAGGATCACGGGCAGCCCGGCGGTGCGGGCGATGGCGAGCTGGGCGGCGAACAACCGGCGCTGGCGCCCGCGATCGAGCTCGCGCACCTGGAAGTCCAGGCCGATCTCCCCGACCGCCACTGGACGCTGCGCCGCGATCGCCTGCTCGAGCCCGCGCAGATGGGCATCGGCGTGTTCGGCCAGGAACAGCGGCTGCAGGCCGAGTGCGGCGTGCAGGTAGTCCGGGTGGGCAGCGGTCACCGCCAGCAGGCGCGGCCAGGTTACCGCGCTGACGCCCGGCACGAGGATGCCGGCAAGGCCGGCCGCCCGGCTGGCGGCGAGCACCGCCTCCCGATCCGCATCGAACTGCGGGAAATCCAGATGGCAATGCGAGTCGAACAGCAACACGGGGGCTCAGTGCTCGCGGGTGGCGTGGAACTCGAGCTCGGGCCAGCGCTCCCTGGTCAGTTCCAGATTGACGCGCGTGGGGGCGAGATAGGTCAGGTTGCCCGCGACATCCAGCGCCAGATGCTCGTCGGCCTTGCGCTTGAATTCCTCCAGGCGGCGGGCGTCGCCGCCCTCCACCCAGCGCGCGGTGCTGACGTTGACCGCCTCGAAGCTGCAGTCGACCTTGTACTCGGCCTTCAGCCGGTGCGCCACCACATCGAACTGCAGGGTGCCCACGGCGCCGAGGATGAGGTCATTGCTGGTGAAGGGCTTGAACAGCTGCGTGGCGCCCTCCTCGCTGAGCTGCTCCAGGCCCTTGAGCAGCGCCTTCATGCGCATGGGATCGCGCAGCCGCGCGCGGCGAAACAGCTCCGGGGCGAAGTTCGGGATGCCGGTGAACTTGAGCTGCTCGCCCTCGCTGAAGGTGTCCCCGATCTGGATGGTGCCGTGGTTGTGCAGGCCGATGATGTCCCCGGACCAGGCCTCCTCCACATGCTCGCGCTCGCTCGCCATGAAGGTGATGGCGTTGGCGATCTGCACCTCGCGGCCCAGGCGCACGTGATGCAGCTTCATGCCCCTGCGGTAGCTGCCCGAGCACACCCGCAGAAAGGCGATGCGATCGCGGTGCTGCGGGTCCATGTTCGCCTGGATCTTGAACACGAAACCGCTGAACTTCTCCTCCTCGGGCGCCACGCTGCGCGTGGCCGTGGCCCGCGGCCGCGGCGGCGGCGCGTATTCGACGAAGGCATCGAGCAGCTCGCGCACCCCGAAGTTGTTGATGGCGGAGCCGAAGAACACCGGCGTCTGGCGCCCGGCGAGGAAGGCCTCCAGGTCGAACGGGTGGCTCGCCCCCTTGACCAGCTCGATCGCCTCGCGCAGCTGCGCGGCCTGGGTGCCGAGCAGTTCGTCCAGGCGCGGGTTGTCCAGGCCCTCGACCACCTCGCCCGTCTGCACCCGTCCGCCGTGGGTGGCGCTGTACAGGTGCACGCGGTTGTCGTGCAGGTGGTAGACGCCGCGAAAGGCCTTGCCCATACCGATCGGCCAGGTCACCGGCGCGCACTGGATGTTGAGCACGTCCTCGACCTCGTCGAGCAGATCGATCGGGTCGCGGCCCTCACGGTCCAGCTTGTTGATGAAGGTGAGGATGGGCGTGTCGCGCAGCCGGCAGACCTCCATCAGCTTGATGGTGCGCTCCTCCACCCCCTTGGCGCTGTCGATCACCATGAGCGCCGAATCCACCGCGGTCAGGGTGCGATAGGTGTCCTCCGAGAAGTCCTCGTGCCCGGGGGTGTCGAGCAGGTTGACGATGCGCCCGGCGTAGGGGAACTGCATCACCGAGGAGGTGACGGAGATACCGCGCTGCTTTTCCATCTCCATCCAGTCGGAGGTGGCGTGGCGGGCCGACTTGCGGCCCTTGACGGTGCCGGCGAGCTGAATGGCGCCACCGTAGAGCAGCAGCTTTTCGGTGACCGTGGTCTTACCGGCGTCCGGGTGCGAGATGATCGCAAACGTGCGGCGCCGGCGCATTTCGTCGGTGATGCGGGACATGCGTGTGCAGGACCGTCTGGGGCTGGGCCGGCGCCGCCGGCATTCGGGGGAAAACGGGCGTTATTCTCTCACATTCCGGGCGCGGCCGGGAGCCGTGCGCCGGCCGCGCAGCGGGCGTGCCATGATGAGCGCGTCCTCACGCCCGCCCACGGCCGGGTAGTAGTCCTTGCGGGTGCCGATCTCGGCAAAACCCAGGGAACGGTAGAGGCGGCAGGCCGGCACGTTGGTGGGGCGCACCTCGAGCAGCATCTTCTCGGCCCGGTGGCCTTCGGCCACCTCGACCAGGCGCGAGAGCAGCCGGCGGCCCAGCCCGCAGCCCTGCCGCGACGGGCGCACGCACAGGTTCAGCACGTGCGCCTCGCCCGCCCCGACCGACATCACGCCATAGGCCTGCAGGTGGCCGTCTTCCTCGTAGACCCAACAGCAATAGCCCACATACAGGCAGTCGCGGAAGATCCCCCAGGTCCACGGAAACGGATACACCAGCAGCTCGATGGCCATGACCTCCGAGAGGTCCGCTTCACGCATCGGCCGCAGCTCGCCGACCCCCGGTTTCAGCTGTGCGCTCATTGGCTTCGCCTATGTGCCGCCCTCGCCCGCGCACTCGGCGAGCACCGAGCGTGCGAACAACAGGTCCTCCCAGGCCTTGCGTTTATCCTCGGGCGAGCGCAGCAGATCGGCTGGATGGTAGGTGACCACCACCGGCGGGCCCGTGGGGGCCGGGCGGTGCACCGTGCCCCGCAGCCGGGCGAGGCTCGCGTCCGTATGCAGGAGATTTTGTGCCGCGATCTGTCCCAGGGCAAGGATCACCCGCGGCTGCACCAGCTCGATCTGCCGATCCAGGTACTGCCGGCAGGCGGCCGCCTCCTCCGGGCGCGGCGCGCGATTGCGCGGCGGGCGGCATTTGAGAACGTTGGCGATGTAGACGCCCTGGCGCTGCAGACCGAGGGCACGGAGCATGTTGTCGAGCAGCTTGCCGGCACGTCCCACGAAGGGCTCACCAAGGCGATCCTCCTCGGCACCCGGCGCCGCGCCGACGAGCATCCACTGCGCCCCGCGTGCGCCCACGCCGAACACGGTCCGGCTGCGCTGCGCGGCCAGCTCCGGGCAGATGCTGCAGCCGCCCACGGCGATCTCCAGCGCCTCCCAGTCCAGACCGGGCGCCGATACCGGGGCGGGGCTCGATGGGGGTTCGACGGCTGCCGGGCGGGGCGCGGCGAGCGGCGCGGGCGCCTTGGGCGCCGCCGGGGCGGGGGCGTCGACCTCGGGCAGCCCGGGTGGGTGCGCCTCGCGGCGCACCCACAGGCCGATCCCCATGGCGTCCAGATAGGCCTTGCGCCGCGCGTCGATCATGCTGTCCGCTCAGACGTCGGCGCTCTGCGGATGGGCGCGCGCGGAGGGCGCGAGCACCTTGTTCAGGGCATTGACGTAGGCCTTGGCCGAGGCGATGACGATGTCGGTGTCCGCACCCTGGCCGTTCACCACCCGTCCGCCCTTCTCCAGCCGCACGGTGACCTCGCCCTGCGAATCGGTACCGGTGGTGATGTTGTTCACCGAGTACAAGAGCAGTTCGGTGCCGCTGTGAACGACCGAATCGATGGCGCGAAAGGCCGCATCCACCGGGCCGCCGCCGGGCGCGCCGGCGCGCTTCTCCTCGCCGTCCACCCAGAGGGTGATGTCGGCCGAGGGCATCTCGCCGGTCTCAGAGCACACGCGCAGCGACACCAGCCGGATGCGCTCGTTCTCGGCCGCGAGATTGGTCTCGGTCACCAGGGTCTGCAAATCCTCGTCGTAAATCTCGTGCTTTTTGTCCGCCAGCTCCTTGAAGCGCATGAACACCTCGTTCAGCTCCTCCTCGGAGGCCAGCTCGATGCCCAGCTCAGTGAGGCGCGAGCGGAAGGCGTTGCGCCCGGAGTGCTTGCCGAGCACCATCCGGTTCGCGCTCCAGCCCACGTCCTGCGCGCTCATGATCTCGTAGGTCTCGCGGTTCTTGAGCACCCCATCCTGGTGGATGCCCGACTCGTGCGCAAAGGCGTTGGCGCCCACGATAGCCTTGTTCGGCTGCACCGCGAAACCGGTGATGCCGGCCACCAGCCGCGAGCTGGGCACGATCTGCGTGGCGTCGATGTGGTCCAGGTCGCAGGGGAACACGTCCTTGCGGGTACGCACCGCCATGACGATCTCCTCCAGCGCGGCGTTGCCCGCCCGCTCGCCAAGGCCGTTGATGGTGCATTCGACCTGGCGCGCGCCGCTCATCACCGCCGACAGCGAATTGGCCACCGCCAGGCCCAGGTCATTGTGGCAATGCACCGAGAACACGGCCTTGTCGGCGTTGGGCACCCGCTCGCGCAGCTGGCGGATCAGGCCGCCGAACTGCTCGGGGACGTTGTAGCCGACGGTGTCGGGAATGTTGACCGTGGTGGCGCCGGCGTCGATCGCCGCCTCGATGATCCGGCAGAGAAAATCGAGCTCCGAGCGTCCGGCGTCCTCGGGCGAGAACTCGACGTCGTCGGTGTACTGGCGCGCCCGGCGCACGGCCCGCACGGCCTGCTCGGCCACTTGGTCGGGCTCCATGCGCAGCTTCATCTTCATATGGATGGGTGAAGTGGCGATGAAGGTGTGGATGCGCGCGCTCTGCGCCCCTTTGAGCGCCTCGCCGGCGCGATCGATGTCCTTGTCCAGGGCACGGGCCAAAGCGCACACGGTGCTGTCCTTGATGCCCTGGGCGACGGCCTGCACCGCCTCGAAATCGCCGCGGCTGGCGATCGGAAAACCCGCTTCGATGATGTCCACACGCATGCGCTCGAGGGCCTTGGCAATGCGGATCTTCTCCTCCTTGGTCATCGAGGCGCCGGGGCTCTGCTCCCCGTCTCGAAGGGTGGTATCGAAGATTCTCAATCTGTCGCTCATGACGGTCCGCTCCGCGGTTTGGCCCATTATGGCATGCGGCGGCAATCGCTCACATCACGCCGGCGGGCCGGTGGCTGCTGAATCTGGGTCGGAGTGCGCCGGAGACGGCGCTTGTGCGTACGAATATCTGCCCCTCAGGGCAGCAGTCGCAGGGAGAGCAGGGCGTCGAGCGAGCGCAACCGAGCACACCGGCCGGGGGCCGGAACACGCATCGAATTGTCAGGCGGCGCGCTGTGCATGAGGACGAAAATTCCGTGGAGTCAGGCTAAATATAACCAGCCCAGTGCCGTTTGCCAAGCCCCCCGGGGGCGTGCCGGCCGAGGCGCCGTCCGGGCACGGGGTAGCGGCGCGGGCGGCAACGGCCGGCGGCGGCGTCGACTCATTCGTCGCCGCGCTCGGTCGCCCGTCCGTGGCGGCGCTCGGCGCGGCGGCGACGCAACTGCACCAGGGTGAGCACGGGCCCGGACAGGGCATAGAGGCTGAACACCGCAAACAGCACCTTCGGCGGGTCGATGGTGATGAACACGATGACCAGCACGATCAGCAGCGTCGCGACAAACGGCACCCGCCCGCGCAGGTCGATGCCCTTGAAGCTGTAATAGCGGATGTTGCTCACCATCAGCAACCCCGCGACGATCGTGACCACGAAGGCCACCACGTTCACGCCCGGCCCGCCCAGGCCATAGTCCTCGCCGACCCACACCAGGCCGGCGACGATGGCGGCGGCCGAGGGGCTGGCCAGGCCCTGGAAATAGCGCTTGTCGGCGATGCCGATCTGGGTGTTGAACCGCGCCAGGCGCAGCGCGGCGCCGGCGGTATAGACGAAGGCCGCCAGCCAGCCGAGCTTGGCCATGCCCACCAGCGCCCACTGGTACATGACCAGCGCCGGGGCAAGGCCGAAGGAGATCATGTCCGCCAGGCTGTCGTACTGGGCGCCGAAGGCACTCTGGGTATTGGTCAGCCGCGCGACACGGCCGTCCAGCCCGTCCAGCAGCATGGCGATGTACACCGCCACGGCGGCGTGGGTGAATTGGCCGTTGATGCTGGCCACAATCGCGTAGAAGCCGGCGAACAGTGCCGCGGTCGTGAACAGATTCGGCAGCAGGTAGATCCCGCGCCGCGGTCGTGTCGCCGTCTTTTGTGTTTCGTCCATGTCCACCTGGTGAGCTTGAGTCCTGCCAACGATAGTCACGGGTGCGCTGTGCCGACCAGCGGCCCTCAGCGGTGCACCAATTGGGCGACGATACTACTGCCCGAGAACACCTGTTCGCCCGGTTTGACCAGCACGCGGCTGTGGGGCGGCAGGATGATGTCGATCCGCGAGCCGAACAGCAGAAAGCCGCAGCGCATGCCTTGCCCGATCCGCTCCCCGGACTGGTAGTAGCAGGCCGAGCGCATGCTGTAGTGGCTGGGCCGCAGCACGGCGACCACGTCATCGCCCTCGTCGCTCTGCAACCATAGCGCACGGACCCTTGAAATCCCCTCGCCCTTCTCGCCCGGGTCCACGAACCAGTTGCGCATCAGCTTGCCCTCCATCGGGCTGCGCAGCGCATACACGCCGGACAGCCGCATGTCGAGGCTGACCCGGACGGCTGCGCGCTTCAGGTAAGGATCGCGCATTTGCTCCACCGACACCACGTACCCGTCGGCGGGGCTCACTACCCCCAGCGGCGCGGCCGGGACGCTGCGCCGCGGGTCCCGGAAGAGGAACAGCAGCACGAGCAGCGCGGCCCACACGGGCGCCGACCAGAGGGGAGCCTGGTACTGCACGACCAGCGCCGCTGACAGCGTCAGGGCGATGGCGAGCCAGCCTTCCCGGGCGATGGGTGGATGGGTGCGAACGGGCATAGACGGCGGCGCGCAAAGCGGCCGGCCGGAGCGCGAGCGCCCCGGCCGGGAGGGCGTCAGTTCTTGCTCTTGTCGATGATCTTGTTCGCCTTGATCCAGGGCATCATGTCGCGCAGCCGGGCGCCGACCTGCTCGATCAGATGCTCCTGGCCGAGCCGCCGCTTGGCCTTGAGGGTCGCGGCGCCGGCCTCGTTCTCGAGGATGAACTCGCGGGCGAACTCGCCGGTCTGGATCTCGCGCAGGATCCGGCGCATTTCCTCACGGGTGCGATCGTCGATGATGCGCGGCCCACGGGTGAGATCGCCGTACTCGGCGGTGTTCGACACCGAGTAGCGCATGTCGGCGATGCCGCCCTCGTACATGAGGTCGACGATCAGCTTCAGCTCGTGCAGGCATTCGAAGTACGCCATCTCCGGCGCATAGCCCGCCTCCACCAGGGTGTCGAAGCCGGCCTGCACCAGGGCGCTGACGCCGCCGCACAGCACGGCCTGCTCGCCGAACAGGTCGGTCTCGGTCTCCTCGCGGAAGCTGGTCTCGATAATGCCGGCGCGGCCGCCGCCGTTGGCGGAGGCATAGGAGAGCGCGGTGTCCTTGGCACGCCCGGAGGCGTCCTGGTGGACCGCGATGAGGCTCGGGACGCCGTTGCCCTGGGTGTAGGTGGAGCGCACCAGATGCCCGGGACCCTTGGGTGCCACCATGATCACGTCCAGGTCAGCGCGCGGCTCGACCTGCCCGAAATGGATGTTGAAGCCGTGCGCGAAGGCCAGCGTGGCGCCCTGCTTCACATTGGGCTGCACCTGCTGGCGGTACAGACGCGCCTGATGCTCGTCCGGCGCGAGGATCATGACCAGGTCGGCCCCTTTGACGGCGTCCTCGATCCCCTGCACCTCAAGGCCCGCGCCGCGCGCCTTCTCCGCGGAGGCGGAGCCCTCGCGCAGGCCGACAACGACGTTCACGCCGGAGTCCTTGAGATTGTTCGCATGGGCATGCCCCTGGGAGCCGTAGCCGATGATGGCCACCTTCATGCCCTGGATGATCGAAAGGTCACAGTCTTTGTCGTAATAGATGTTCATCTCTTCCTCAGCGTGCGCTCTAGAGAATGTCGATCGGCGTCAGAGCCGAAGCCCTTTCTCGCCGCGGGAGATCCCGCTGACGCCCGTGCGGACCGTCTCGAGGATGGCCGAATCGCCCAGGGCGTCGATGAAGGCGTCGAGCTTCTGCTCGGTGCCCGTCAACTCCATGGTGTAGGTGGTGTCCGTCACATCGATGATGCGCCCGCGAAAGATGTCCGCCAGGCGCTTCACCTCGTCGCGCTGTTCGCTGTTGACCGCACGCACCTTGATGAGCATCAGTTCGCGCTCGATGTGGGTGCCCTCGGTGAGGTCGACCAGGCGCACCACGTCGACCAGCTTGTTCAGCTGTTTGGTGATCTGCTCGATGACCTCCTCCGAGCCGCTGGTGACCAGCGTCATGCGCGACAGCGAGGGGTCCTCCGTGGGCGCCACGGTCAGGGACTCGATGTTGTAGCCCCGGGCCGAGAACAGCCCCGCGACCCGGGACAGGGCGCCCGCCTCGTTCTCCATCAGGATGGAAATGATGTGGCGCATCATGCCAGTTCCCTCTCCGGCGACTGCGGAGCGGCGCATTGCGGTGCCAGGTGCATCTCGTGCTGCCCCTTGCCCGCGACGATCATCGGATACACGTTCTCCGTCTGATCGGTCACGAAGTCCAGGAACACCAGGCGGTCCTTGCGGGCGAAGGCCTCGCGCAACGCCCCTTCCACGTCGCCGGGCTTGTCGATGCGCAGGCCGATGTGGCCGTAGGCCTCCGCCAACTTCACGAAGTCCGGCAGGGCGTCCAGATACGAGTGCGAGTAGCGGCTCTCGTAGAAGAACTCCTGCCACTGGCGCACCATGCCCATGTAGCGGTTGTTCAGGTTGATGACCTTCAGCGGCAGCATGTACTGCATGCAGGTGGAGAGCTCCTGGATGCACATCTGGATGCTGGCCTCGCCCGTCACGCAGGCGACCGGCTTGTCCGGGAAGGCGAGCTGCACGCCGATCGCCGCCGGCAGCCCAAAGCCCATGGTCCCCAGCCCGCCGGAATTGATCCAGCGCCGCGGCTGGTCGAACTTGTAGAACTGCGCCGCCCACATCTGGTGTTGGCCGACGTCGGACGTCACGTACGCGTCGCCGCCGGTGACCTCCCACAGCTTCTCGATCACCATCTGCGGCTTGATCAGCTCGCTGCCGCGGTCATAGTCCAGGCAGCTGCGCGAGCGCCAGCCCTCGATCCGCTCCCACCACTGTTTCAGTGCCTCGGGGTCGGCCTGGGCCTGGCGCGACTTGAGATCCTTGAGCATGTCCTTGAGCACCGCGCCCACGTCCCCGACGATCGGCACATCGACCTTCACCGTCTTGGAGATCGAGGCCGGATCGATGTCCACGTGCACGATTTTCGCGTGCGGGCAGAACTCGGAGATCTTGCCGGTGACGCGATCGTCGAAGCGGGCGCCGATGGCGATCAGCACGTCGCACTCATGCATGGCCATGTTGGCCTCATAGGTGCCGTGCATGCCCAGCATGCCGACGAACTGGCGGTCTGTCGCCGGATAGGCGCCCAGCCCCATGAGGGTGTTGGTGATCGGGTAGCCCAGCTGGCGGGTGAACTCCGTGAGCTGCGCCGAGGCATTGCCCAGCACCACGCCACCGCCGGTGTAGATCATCGGCCGCTTGGCCGAGACCATCAGGTCCACGGCGCGCTTGATCTGGCCCGGGTGCCCCTTGACGGTCGGGCTGTAGGAGCGCATCTCCACCGACTTGGGATAGCGGTAGGGGATCTTCACATTCGGGTCGGTGACGTCCTTGGGAACGTCCACGACCACCGGGCCCGGTCGGCCGGTGGCGGCCACGTGGAAGGCCTTTTTCAGCGTGTCCGCGAGGGAGTGCACGTCCTTGACCAGGAAGTTGTGCTTCACGCAGGGGCGCGTGATGCCGACCGCGTCGACCTCCTGGAAGGCGTCGGAGCCGATGGCCCCGGTGTGCACCTGCCCGGTGATGACGACCATGGGAATGGAGTCCATGTAGGCGGTGGCGATCCCGGTCACCGCGTTGGTCGCGCCCGGCCCCGAGGTCACCAGGACCACGCCGGGCTTGCCAGTGGCCCGCGCATAGCCGTCCGCGGCATGGGTCGCGCCCTGCTCGTGGCGGACCAGCACGTGCTTGACGTCCTCCTGCGCGAACAGGGCGTCATAGATATGAAGGACAGCCCCGCCGGGATAACCGAAGATGAAGTCCACGCCTTCATCCTTCAGGTACTGAACGAGGATCTGGGCACCGCTGAGTTCCACGGCCGAATCTCCCGAAATTAAAGATGCAGACCGGCAGAGACAAAAAACGCCCGATACGGGCGATTGGCGCCAATCTGCGGATTAGAGAATCAAGCCACTGATTATAAACAGACGGATCGCGAAAATGCACGTCCGGCGAGTTCGCGTGCGGTTTTTGGGGTTAACTCTGCCCGGCACTGCCGCCGCTGATGCGCTGCAGGTGATCCCGGGCCCGGGCCACCAGCTCCGAGGGCAGCCCGTTCTTCTCGGCGATCACCAGCCCCAGCGACTTGCCGGGCACGCCGATCTGCAGCTGATAGGTGGGGCGCAGCTGCTCATGGTCGAACAGCATCGAGGCATTGCCGATATGGGCCTTGCCCTCGGCGTATTCCTTCAGCGGCGAGAGATGCGTGTTGACGATGCCTTGGACGCCGCGCCGGATCAGCTCGTCCATCATCGACATGGCGAGCGCCGCGCCCTCCTCCGGGTCGGTGCCGGTGCCGAGCTCGTCGAGCAGCACCAGGGTGCGGGCATCGGCCTCGGCGAGGATGCGCTTGAGCACCTCCACATGGCCGGCGAAGGTGGAGAGATGGTGGAACAGGCTCTGGTGATCGCCCACGTCGACCATGACGCGCGCGTAATTGCCGACCACGCAGTCGCCCTCGGCCGGGATGTGCAGCCCGCAATGCGCCATGGTCGCGAGCAGCCCCAAGGTCTTGATCACGACCGTCTTTCCCCCGGTGTTCGGGCCGGTGATCACCAGGATCCGCGCCTCATCATCCAGCCGAATGCTCAGCGGCACCGGCTGCGGCGCCGCCCCGTCGGCGAATTGCAGGAGCAGCAGGGGGTGGTAGGCACGATCGAGTTCGACGGTGGTGCGGTCCACCAGCCGGGGGGCGTGGCCGTTGAGATTGGCGCTGAGATGGCCGGCGGCAAACGCCAGGTCCAGCCAGGTGAGTGCGCCGACGGTCGCATGCAGAGCGTCGAGGTGTTCACGCACGGTGTCGGTGACGGCGCGCAGCAGCTTCTGCTCCTCGGCGCTGATCGCCCCCTCCAGCGTCTCGAGCTTGTTGTTGAGGGCAACCGCCTCGATCGGCTCGACATAGGCGTCGCGCCCGCCCATGGCGGAGCCGCGGCGCACCCCTTTGACCTGCTCGGCGAGGTCGCGGTGCAGGGTCAGCACGGCACGCTGGTTGTGCCACTTCACCTTCTCGGGGTCATCGAACTGAGCGGCGACATCGGGCTGCTGCATGCGCCGGCGCACCACCCGGGTGACCTCCTGCACGGCGGCCGCGCGCCGGGCGTGCAGCTCGGCGAGGGCGTCGGTGGCATCCTCGCGCAGCTGGCCGCTGGGCAGCAGGGTGTCCGCGAACCGCTGCATCAGTGCCGGCGGCGGGATCAGTGCCTGCGGCTCGGCGCGGTAGAGGTCGGGGCGACGGTCCACATGCGGTCTGAGCGCCTCGGCGGCCTTGAGCACCGTGCGCAGGTTGTGCAGTGCCTTGGGGTTGAGCGCGGCGCCCTTGTTCGCGGCCTGGCGCAGGGCGGCGCGGACGTCCGGCAGCTCGCGCAGCGGCGGCAATTCCCCCGCATCGACGGCCTCGCGCGCCGCACTGACCGAGGCCTGCATCGCGCGCGCCTCGTCCAGCCCCGGCGCCGGTTCCAGAGTGCGCGCCGCATCGGCGCCATAGGGCGTCGCGGTGAGCTTTTCCAGCAGCCGCCGAATGCCGTCGAATTCCAGCGCCTTCAAATCACTCTGCATGGGAAGCTTTCGCCTCGGCCCGGGAGGGCGTCATGCTACCAAATGCCCGCCGCGATCATCCACTTGCCGCATTGTGGGAATCGGTTCGGTACAAATGCACCTCGCTTTGCGGTAGGATTGAGGGCATTGCGGAGATTTGCCCGGTCCGGGCGCCGTCTCGAGAACCCCTGAACATCGCACCCATGGCATCACAGGCTGCAGACGAACACCTCAACGGAAAGATCATCATCGAAGGCATCACCACCGAGGGGCGACGCTTCCGCCCCAGCGACTGGGCCGAGCGCATGAGCGGCGCCCTGTCGACCTTCCGTGGCCGTCGCATCCAGTACTCGCCCTACCTGCAGCCGATGGCCCGCGAGGGCATCAAGTGCATCATCGTCGACCCCGCCCTCAAACAGCACAATCCCGAGCTGTTTAACTACATCATGAATTTCGCCCGCTCCAATCACCTCAACATCATCCGTGAGGAGTGAGGCGCCGCCTGTGGCGGAGTTGTGAACGGGTGCGCAAATCCCCTAACCTGCGCATATAAGAATAGAGCACCATGACCCGCGGGGAGACACCACTATGAAAGCGTCGAGACTGTGGCTGGCGTGTCTGGCCGCCCTGCTGCCCGGGCTGCTGCATGCGGCCACCTACAAGTGGGTGGATGCAGAGGGCAACGTCGTCTACTCGCAGCAGCCGCCGTCGTCAGGGAACTACCAGAGCCTGAAGGTGCCGACCGGAGGCGGGCTCGATCCCCAGGCGGCGCAGGCGCAGCGCGAGGCGGCATCAAACAGCGTCTCAGGCCCCGCCCGCGGCACGAACAAGGATGACCCGGTGGCCGCCGTCACGGCGAATTCGGAGCAAGTGCGCCGTCAGAACTGCGAGGCGGCGAAGAAGAACTTGCAGACCTACGAGGTCTATCGCCGGGTGCGCGACAAGGACGGCAACATCGTGCGCCTCGACGCCAACGAGCGCCAGGCGCGCATCGATCAGGCCAAGCAGCAGGTGCGGGAATTCTGCGACTGAGGGAGTCAGGCCGATGCCTTATCTGAGGATCCAGACCAATCAGCCGTGCGCGGACGCCGGCCAGTTGATGCGGCGCGCCTCGGCGGTGGTGGCCGAGGCGCTCGGCAAGCCCGAGCGCTATGTCATGGTGGCGCTCGAGCCGCCGGTCCCGATGCTGTTCGCAGGGGAGGATGCCCCGGCCGCCTACCTGGAGCTGAAGAGCATCGGCCTGCCCGAGGCGCGCACCGGCGAGCTGTCGGCGGTCCTCTGCGAGCTGGTCGGCGATACGCTGGGCGTGCCCCGCGACCGCGTGTACATCGAGTTCTCCGCTGCCCCCCGCCACATGTGGGGCTTTGACGGCGGCACCTTCTAGACACGCCCCCGCGGTCCTGGTCTGCCGTCCGCTGCGCGGCGCTGGTATAGTCTACGGCTGCGCGGGCCGCGCGGCCGCCGACTGCCCACTGCCGGAGTGAATCGTCCCCCATGCGTGCATCCGAACTGCTTCTTGCCACCCTGAAGGAAACCCCCGCCGACGCCGAGGTGGTCAGCCATCAGCTGATGCTGCGCGCCGGCATGATTCGGCGCCTCGCCTCGGGGCTCTACACCTGGCTGCCGACGGGGCTGCGCGTGCTGCGCAAGGTCGAGCGGATCGTACGCGAGGAGATGGAGCGTGCCGGTGCCCAGGAGGTGCTGATGCCCGCCGTCCAGCCGGCAGAGCTGTGGCAGGAATCCGGACGCTGGGAGCAGTACGGCCCAGAGCTGCTGCGGCTGCGCGACCGTCACCAGCGCGCGTTCTGCTTCGGACCCACGCACGAGGAGGTCATCACCGACCTGGTGCGCAACGAGCTCAAGAGCTACCGACAGGTGCCGGCGAACTTCTACCAGATCCAGACCAAGTTCCGCGACGAGATCCGCCCCCGCTTCGGCGTGATGCGCGCGCGCGAATTCCTGATGAAGGATGCCTATTCCTTCCATGCCGAGGAGAGCTCGCTGCAGGAGACCTACCGCGTCATGCACGAGGCCTATTCGCGCATCTTCATGCGGCTCGGCCTGAACTTCCGCCCGGTGCAGGCGGACACCGGCTCCATTGGCGGCAATCTCTCTCACGAATTCCACGTGCTGGCCGACTCCGGGGAGGACGCCATCGCGATCTGTGCCGACAGCGACTACGCGGCCAACGTCGAGCTTGCCGAGGCCCTCGCGCCCGCCGGGGAGCGGCCGGCGCCCGGTGCAGAGCTGCGCCGCGTGGACACCCCGCAGGCGAAGACCATTGCCGAGCTGAGCCGCCAGTTCGACGTGCCGGTGGCGCAGACCGTCAAGACCCTGGTCGTGCATGGCTCCGAAGAGGCCGGCGGGGGACTGGTCGCCCTGCTGGTACGCGGCGATCACGAGCTCAACGCCATCAAGGCCGAGAAGCTGCCCGAGATCGCCGAGCCGCTGCGCTTCGCCGATGAGGCCGAGATCCGGGCCGCCATTGGCGCCGGCCCCGGCTCGCTCGGCCCCCGGGGCCTGGGCATCCCCCTCGTCGCCGATCGCAGCGTGGCCGCGCTCGCCGACTTCGCCGCCGGCGCCAACCGCGACGGGCAGCACTTCTTCGGTATCAACTGGGGGCGAGACGTGGAGCTGCCGAAGGTGGCGGACCTGCGCAACGTGGTGGACGGCGACCCCAGCCCCGATGGCCGCGGCACCCTGGTGATCCGGCGCGGGATCGAGGTGGGCCATATCTTCCAGCTCGGCACCAAGTACAGCGAGGCGATGGGCGCCACGGTACTGGACGAGGACGGCAAGGCGGTGCTGCTGCACATGGGCTGCTACGGCATCGGCGTCTCGCGCGTGGTGGCCGCCGCCATCGAGCAGAATCACGACGCCGCGGGCATCGTCTGGCCCGCCGCCATCGCCCCTTATCAGGTGGCGCTGGCCCCCATCAATGCGGCCAAGTCGCAGCGCGTGCGCGAGGCCGCCGAGCGCCTGTACCTGAGCCTCTCGGAGGCGGGATTCGAAGTCCTGTTCGACGACCGGGGTGAACGGCCGGGCGTGATGTTCGCCGATCTGGAGCTGATCGGCATTCCGCACCGGGTCGTGGTGGGAGAGCGCGGCCTGGATCAGGGGCAGCTGGAGTACAAGGGACGGCGCGACAGCGAGGCACGACACGTTCCGCTCGATGGCATCGTCGACTTCCTGCGCGAACAGCTCGCCTGAGGCGCCGCACCGGCGGCTCGCCGCCGGGCTGCTGTTGGTCCTGCTGCTGGCCCTGCCGGCGGGGAACGCGGCCGCGGCGTCCGCCGGGGCGCCGGACCCGGCGCTGCGCCAGTTGCTGCACGAGGCGATCGCCGAGAGCAACGACTTTCGTGATCGCTACGACGCGGAGGTGTGGCTGACCGACATGTCCGCACGCCTCGAGGGCCGCATCCCCGACGCCGGCCGCCGTCTGGAACTGCTGCGCCTGGTGCACGCGGAGGCGGCCCGCGCCGGGCTCGACCCGGAACTGGTGCTGGCCGTGATTCAGGTGGAGAGCAACTTCGACCGCTTCGCCATCTCCCGCTCCGGCGCCCAGGGCCTGATGCAGGTGATGCCCTTCTGGCTGAATGAGATCGGGCACCCCGAGGACAATCTGTTCCGCGCCCGGACCAACCTGCGCCTGGGCTGCACCATCCTGCGCTACTACCTGGATCGGGAGAAGGGAAATCTGGCCCGCGCCCTGGCCCGCTACAATGGCAGCCTGGGACGCCTGGCCTACCCCATGAAGGTGTTCGATGCGCTGCGTGAGCGCTGGTACCGTCGCTAGGCGGGCTGCCCCGCTCAGCGGGTGACGAAATCCATCGGCGCCTCGGCCTCCTCCACCAGTTCGCAGGCCACCTCGCTCACCTGCGCCGGCGGCGAGCCCTCCCACAGCCAGTCGCGGAAGCGGTCCACGGCGTACTCCTCGCCGCAGGCAAGCACCTCCACCGCGCCGTCGGGAAGATTGCGGGCATAGCCGGTGACCCCGAGGCCGCGCGCCTCGCGCTGGGCGGAGGCGCGGAAGAACACCCCCTGCACCCGCCCGCTCACCTTGCAGCGCACGCAGATCGTCATTGCAGATACACCGTCGCCGAGCGCCCGGAACGCAGCACCGCACCGCCGCTCTTGAAGCTCACCTCGACAGGATAGCCGCCCCCCGCACTCTCGGGCTCGAGCCCGATCTGCCTGATCGTGCCCGGATAGCGCTTGCCGTCCACCTCGACCTCGGCCGCGCGGCCGGCCTGCAGCCGTGTCAGGTCCGCTTCCTGAACGGGAAAGCGCGCCAGCATCCGGTCGCCCGCGGCGATGGTGACCAGGGGCGCCGGTTTGAGCTGCGCGACCACCACCTGGCCGACTTCCGCGGGGACCGCCAGCACAATGGCATCGAACGGCGCGGTCACGGTGCTGTATTCCTTGTCCAGCTTGGCCTGGACCAGCGCCGCCTGCGCCGCACGGTAGCCGGCGGTCGCGCTGGCCGCACCGATGTGCGCCAGCTGCAAATCGCGATCGGAGAGCACCGTGCGGTCGTACATCTCCTGCGCGCGTTCGAGCTCCCGCTGGGCCTCTTTGTTCTTCTGCTCGGCGCTCTGCACCCGGGCCTGCGCCTCCTTGAGGCGGGCATCGAAACGCCGCGGGTCGAGTTTCACCAGCGCCTCGCCCTTGGCCACGCGCGCGCCCACCTCGGCCGGCACCGCGCTGACCGTGCCGTTCACCAAGGTGCTGAGGGTGACCCGATGCGCCCAGGTCAGGGTCGCGGGAAAGCTCTCGGCCGCTGCCGCTGCGCCCGTGCCCAGCCACAGCGTCAGCACGACCCCGGCGAGGCGGCGGCATGCCGGGGTCCCCTGCGTCCACGAGCGCGATTTCATGAGCCGTTCTGCTCCTGTTCATGTGCGTGCGGGGCGGCCGTTGAGCCGGCCGCGTCCTTGGTCAGGCGGGCGCCGGGCATCTCGCCCATCAGCGCGCGCAGCTTTGCCCAGGCCAGGGCGGTTTCAAAGCGCGTGCGTGCGCTCTGCAGCTGCGCCTCGGAGGTCTGCACCATCGCATCACCGAGGTCCGCCCGTGCCTCCAGCTCGTACAGCGCGCGGCTGCGGTCGAGATTCAGCTCCCGGTAATCGCTCAGGGTCTGCACCTCCTCGCGCTGCAGCCGCAGGTTGTCCAGCTTCATCCAGGTCTCGAGCATGGATTGCTGTACATCCATCTGCGCCTGCTCCAGATCGGCCTGGACGCCGTAGACCTTTGCCTTTTGCGCGGCCACCGCCGCGTCGACCGAGCCCCCGGTTGCCAGAGGAATCTCCAGGCTCACGCCGGCGCGCCAGGCGTCGCTCGAACCCGTGTGCCTCGAATACGCGAACGTTTCCGCGCGCCCGCGCAGGATGGGGCGCCCACCGGCCGCGGCCGCGTCCACCCGCTCGCGGGCCGCACTGAGCCGGGTGCGAAGGGCGCGCAGCACCAGGTTCTCGCCAGCGGCCTGCTTCTGCACGGCGTCCAGCTCGGGGAGCTTGCCCGGCAGGTCCAGATCCGGCGTGGCGAGATCCGCCGGCAGCTGGCCGGGGTAGCCGAGCGCCTGGGCCAGGCGCGCACGGGTGATGCGCTGCTTGCTCTCGCTCGCGGCGCGCTGACGACGGATACGCTGGTAGTCGCTTTCCGCCTTGAGCAGGTCCACGTCGGAGATCTCGACCGAGCTTGCGCCGGTCGCGCAGGCGGTCGAGATTGACGTACACGACCGCCATCTCTTCGTTGTCGCGCATGAACTTCAGGTCGGCGAGGAGCACGTCGAAAAAGGCCTGCATGATCGCCAGCCGTCGTTGACGGCGCGTGCTCTCGAGCAGCAGCTCGCGGCTACGCACCTCCTGCTCACCGGCGGCGACGGCGTTACTGCTGCGGCCGAAATCGTACAGCACCTTTCTCACCACGAGGCCCAGCTGATGGTCGGCGCTGGACTGGTCGGGGGCGATCGGCGAGGGCTCGATCCACTGCAGTTGGCCGTCGATCACTGCGCGCCACCCGTCCTGGGAACGAGCGAGATCGGTGGCGGCGCGCGCGCTCATCAGGTCCGCCTGCGCGGTTTCCAGCTGCGGGTGGGGCGCATCGGCCAGCGACAAGGCGTATGCCAGCGTCAAGGGCTGCGGCAGGGCTTGGGGCCGCGACTGCTCGGCCGCGAGCGTGGCTCCGGCAACAAGCAACAAACAGCACCCGATCCCGGCGGCCATGAGTCGCCAGGCATGGCGTATGGCTGCGGTCATTAACGCGAGGCCTGACGCTTCTGCCGCTTGTAACGGGTGAAGGGCATCGTCTTGTAGAGGTCCTGGGCCACGAACTCACCCATCCACATGAACTCGTCCTTACCCGAGGTCTTGCCCGTATAGCGCAGCACCTGGTTGCCCTTCAGGTCGAAAAAGGCGAGCACCGGCGTTGCGCGTACGCGGTACTTCTTGAACGCCATGTCCTTCTCGGGCATGGTCTGGCCGTCGAAGTCCGTGACCTCCACGTCCCCCTCGATGTCGACGGCGAAATTCAGGAAGTGCTTGCGGAAATATGCCTGCACGTCGGGCCGGTTGAGCACCGTGGTCTTCATGTAGTGGCAGAAGGGACACTCGTCCATTTCGAAGAAGACGAATACGCCGTCCTTGCCCTGCTTGCGCGCGTTCGCCAGTTCTTCCTGAAAATTGCCCCAGGAGTCATTGAAGAAGTGCTTGTAGGGATCGCGGGGGGCGGCAGCTTGGGCGGAGACCATGCCGAGGGCGAGACACGGCGGCCAACACCGTGAGGAGAAATCGACGCATCGGGACACCTCGTTGCCTGCGGTTTGAGCCTCGGCCGGTTCCCCCCTTCGGCCAGACCGTTCAATATCATCACTATAGCGGCCCTGCAATTCAATACCCAATATGCGCTAACGACGCGCCGACAAACGCTGACGAAGAAGGGCTAAAAGGCGTGCGGCGCAAAAAGAAACCCCCGACTCACGTCGGGGGCTTTTCCGTCCTGATGCTGAACGTCGGTGCCTGGGCTCAGCGGTTCAGATAGGCAGTGTCCGACGCCTCGGGCTGTCCGAGCGTCCAGCTGCCGCGGCTCTTGGCATGCTCGACGGCGGCGTCGACGTCACCCTGTGCAGGGTTCTGATTGATGTCGAACACCTGGCCCGGATAGATCAGGTCCGCGTCCTTGATCTTGTCCTGGTTGGCCTTGTAGATCAGCGGCCACTCGTACGGATTGCCGTAGATCTCCTGCTTGCCGGAGATGGCCCACAGGCTGTCGCCGCGCTCCACGGTGTACTGGCTGCTCGCACCGCCCTGGCTGGCAGCCTCGCCGGAGGAGTTCAGCATCGGCTTGAGTCGATTCAGCTCTTCGTACTTCTGCTGAATGGCGATCTCGGACTGGCGGCGCGCCTCGTTGGCGAGCTCGGTCGCCTTCTGGCAGTCGCCGGCCTTCTGCGCCTCTTCCGCCTGCTTGATCATCTTGCCGGTATCGCGCCAGGCGTAGCCTTCGTCTTCGGCGCGTTTGAGGGCCGCCTTCGCCGCGGCGATCGCGTCGGTGGCCGAAGTACACGCGTCCTGGCTGGGCGGCGGTCTGCTGCTCAGGGGTTCCGGCGCAGCCCACGGTGAGCGCGAGCACCATCACCAGCAGCCCAGTGACCTTTACGGCGGTGGTTATTTTCATTCGATTTAACTCCGAGCTGTTGTTCGCGAAAGGCGGTGAAGTGTTCTCTGAAGACGTTCGTCTGACTTCTTAATTTTAAGGGATTTTCTCACGCTAACACCCGCCCATAGGCGTGTCAAGCGAGGCGCTCCGTCAAAAGCCCGCCACCCGTGCGGCCAGTGTTCCGCTATTTCGTCACGGATGTACGGTGAACCAGTTCGCAGCTTCGGGAGCACGCAATCATTCGGCTGGCCCGAAGGCGTGCACGGCGATATCGCGGGCACGAACCGCCTCCTGCTTTGCCGCCACGGCGTGGGTGCGCGCCTGATCGTAGGCACCATCCTCGAGGGCGGATTTGGCCTTCTCCAGCTGCTGCTCGGCGGCACCGAAGCGCACCGGCGCATGCACGTCGGCCTTCGCCTCGCGCGCAGCCTGGATCGCCTGGCGGGCGTCACTCATTTCCTGCACGGGCGGGTTGACGCTGCAGGCCGCGACAGCCAGAGCCATGATCAGCGGCCAGAGACTCTTTACGAGACGGCCCAGGTTTGTCATGGAAACAGGGAGATCCCCCGTGCAATCGGGCACTTGAGTCCGAACGACGCTATCACCGCCCCTATGGGCTGTCAAGAAAGCAGCGGGTACAATGCCTGCCCGGCGAGAGGAGAGACGACGACCCTATGAACGTGACGATCTATCACAACCCGCGCTGCTCCAAATCCCGTGCCACGCTGCAGCTGCTCCGCGACCGCGGCATCGAGCCCGAGGTGATCGAATACCTCAAGCGATCCGCCCGACGCCCCGACGCTGGATCGTATCCTGAGCATGCTCGGCATGGAGCCGCGCGAACTGATGCGCACCCAGGAGGACGCCTACGCGGCCGCGAATCTCGCCGATCCGGGGCTCACCCGCGAGACGCTGATCCGCGCCATGGTGCAGCGCCCGATCCTGATCGAGCGGCCCATCGTGGTGGCCGGGGAGCGCGCGGCCCTTGGCCGTCCGCCCGAGAACGTGCTGGAGATCCTGTAGCCATGGCGGAGATCCTGGTGTTGTATTACAGCCGGCATGGGGCGACCGCCGACATGGCGCATCACATCGCGCGCGGCGTGGAGGAAGTCGCGGGCATGCAGGCGCGGCTGCGCACGGTCCCCGAGGTCTCGCCGGTCTGCGAGGCGACGCAGGACGACATTCCCTCGGCCGGCCCGCCCTATGCCAACCATACCGATCTGAAGGAGTGCGCCGGTCTTGCGCTGGGCAGCCCCACACGCTTCGGCAACATGGCGGCCGCGATGCGGCACTTCCTGGACACCACGACGCCGCTGTGGACCGCGGGGGCATTGGCCGGCAAGCCGGCGGCGGTCTTCACCTCGACCTCCAGCCTGCACGGCGGTCAGGAGGCCACCCTGTTGTCGATGATGTTCCCCCTGCTGCACCACGGCATGCTGGTGATGGGCCTGCCCTACAGCGAGCCGGAGCTGATCAGCACGAGCACCGGCGGCACGCCCTACGGCGCCAGCCACGTCGCCGGACCCAACAGCGACCGGCCGCTGAGCGACGAGGAGCGACGGCTGTGTCTGGCGCAGGGACGGCGGCTGGCCACCACCGCCCGCGCGCTGCTGGACGCCCGCTCATGAGCCGCAGCCGCGCCGCCTATGCCACCGCCCTGACCGGCTGGTTCGGCCTGTTCTTTCTGCTGTTGCTATGGTTCGGCTGGCTCGAGCGTCCCGAGTCGGTTCCGGTCAGCTTCGTCCTGGTGATCGCGGTCGGGCCGCTGCTGTTCCCGCTGCGCGGGCTGCTGCACGGCCGCCCGTATACCTTCGCCTGGACCAGCTTCCTGTCGCTGGCCTATTTCACGCATGGTGTGGTCGAGGCCTGGGCCAGCCCCGCCGAACGCGGGCTGGCGCTGCTGGAAGTCGGGTTCAGCCTGGCGCTGTTCACCGGGGCGGTGCTGTTCGCACGTTATCGCTCACGCGAGCTGCGCGCGGGCGGCTCGGCCGAGCGCGGCTAGTCAAGCAGGCTGCGCACGAAGGGGATGGTGAGCCGCCGCTGCGCCGCCAGGGAGGCGGCGTCGAGGCGCTCGAGCAGCGCGAACAGGCTCTGCATGTCGCGCGGCGCGCGCTGCAGCAGGTAGCGCCCCACCTCCTCGGGGAGCTCCAGCCCCCGGCCGTGGGCCCGCCGCTGCAGCGCCTGCAGCTTCTGCGCATCGTCCAGCGCCTGGAGGTGAAAGACCGGCCCCCAGACTCAGGCGCGACACCAGGTCCGGCAGGGCGATGCCCAGCGCGCCGGGCGCTGCGCTGCCGGCGGCCAGCAGGCGGCTTCCCGCCTCCCGCGCCCGGTTGAACAGGTCGAACAGCGCCCGCTCCCAGTCGGCGCGCCCCGCCAGCGCGTCCACATCGTCCAGGCACAGCAGCGGGAAGCCTTCCATCCCCTCGAGCACCTGCGGCGAGAGCCCGCCCAGCTCGCCCGCCGGCAGGTAGGCCGCCCGCCCGTCCCCGGCCGCACGGCAGGCGGCCTGCAGCAAGTGGGTCTTGCCGCTCCCGGCGCGCCCCCAGAGATACAGGTATGGCTCCGAGCCCGCGCTGAGGGCGTGCACCAGCGCGCGGTTGGGCCCCGGCTCGAAGTTGTCGAAGGTGGCCGAGTCCGGGAGGCCGATGGCGAGCGGCAGCTGACGGTGGCGCTCAATGGCCATACAGTGCGCTGTCCCGATAGCGCTGATACCAGTGACGCAGGAAGACCATGACGACCGCGGCCACCGGCAGCGCCAGCAGCACGCCCATGAAGCCGAACAGCTGCCCGCCGGCGAGCACGGCGAAGATCACCGCGACCGGATGCAGCCCGATGCGATCGCCCACCAGCAGCGGCGTGAGCACCGTGCCCTCGATGAGCTGGCCGATGCCGAAGACCGCGAACACCCAGAGCAGCGGATACAGCTCGTGGAACTGCACCAGCGCGGCGATGACGGCGGCCACGATGCCCACAATGAAACCCAGATACGGGACGAAGCTCACCAGCCCCGCGGCAATCCCGATGAGCAGGGCGAGATCCAGGCCGACCAGACTCAGCCCGACCGCATAGATGGTGGCCAGGCCGAGCATCACCAACAGTTGGCCGCGCAGGAAGGCGCCGAGCACCTCGTCCGCCTCGCCCACCAGACGCACCACGGTGGCCTCGTTACGCCGCGGCAGCATCACGCGCAGGCGCGCAACCAATACGTCCCAGTCGCGCAGCAGGTAGAAGGTCACCACCGGGATGAGCAGCAGATTGGCCAGCCAGCCGAGGACCACCAACCCGGAGCGCGACAGCGAGGCCAGCACCCCGGCCGCGAAGCCCCCCGCCGTGGCCCAGTGCGCGCGCACCGACTCCTTCAGCGCGCCCAGGTCGAACACCCGTTCGTCGAGGCCGAGCTGCGTGCCGACCCAGGGCAACATTTGTTCCTGAAGCCAGTCGATGTAGTGCGGGGCCTGCTGTACGAGCACCGCGACCTGCCGCTCGAGCAGCGGTACCAGCACCAGCAGCAGCCCCAGTCCGGCCAGCGTGAGCACCAGGAAGACGACCACCACCGCCAGGGTGCGCGGCGTCCCCCAGGCCTCCAGGCGATCGGCCAGCGGATCGCCCATATAGGCGAGCAGCGCGCCGATCAGAAACGGCGTGAGCACCGGGGCGAGCAGGTAGAGCAGCCCGCCGATCACGAGCAGGGCGACGAGCCCCAGCACCCCGCGCAGCGCGTCGCTCACGGCGGTCCCTCCCCCGCGCCGGTGCGCACGGCGCGCTGCCCCCACATCCACACATACTGCACGCCGCTCACCACGGTGGTGGCGAACACCAGATAGATGCTGGCGCGCAGCAACTCGGGATCGATGCCCAGTACGGCGGCCGCGTGCAGCAGCACCAGCACGATCAACCCGATCTGCGCCAGGGTGTTGAGCTTGCTCACCGGCGTGGGCGAAATCTCGACGCGCTCCACGCGCAAGTGATAGAGCACGGCGCCGCTCACGATGACCAGGTCGCGTAGCAGCACGGCGACGACCAGCCACAGCGGCAACCGCCCGAGCAGCCCCAGGGCGATGTAGCTGGCGGCCATCAGCAGCTTGTCGGCGAGCGGGTCGAGGATGGCGCCCAGGCGGCTGCGCCAGTCGAAGCGCTTTGCCAGAAAGCCGTCCAGCCCGTCGGAGGCACCGGCGAGCGTGAACAGCACCAGCGCCAGCGTGAAGCGCTCCTCGAGCAGCGCCCAAACGGTCGGCGCCACCGCGACAACCCGCAGCGCGCTGATGATATTGGGCAGGTCGCGCGCCCTCACGGCAACAGGGTGAACACCAGGTCGGGGGTGGCGCTCGGGTCGGTGGCGGCACTGGATTCGCCCTCCCCGTCCGGCGCCGGCGGTGCCGTCCCGACCGCAGAGAACGCCCCCGGCGGCCCGGCGGGCCCAGCCGAGAGGTCCGGGGCGGGCAGCTTGACCGGCTCCAGGGTCCGCCCCAGGCGCACCGACTGCTCGATGGCGTCGCGTCCGCCGCGCGTCTCCAGGCGGAAGGTCGCCTTGCCCGGCGAGACGGCAAAGGGCTCGAGGCTGATCACGGGGGAGAGCGATTCGAGGTACTTCATCGCACGGGTGTAATCGCCGAGATTGCCCACCTCGCGCACCTGTACCAGCAGACGCTGCCCGCGCACGTCGCCCGAACGCACCTGGGCGAAACGCTGGGCCAGGCGCTGGGCGGCGCCGTCTACCCCGTCCTGCAGCACGTCGGCGCGGTCATCGCCACGGCTGTCCCAGACCGCCCGGGAACCGCCTTGATACAGGGTCCAGCGGCCCTGCCAGCCGCCGGCCGCCGGATAGGCGCGCCCGACCAGCACCGCCTCGGTCTGATAGCGCGCCGAGGCCGCCAGGATGTTGTCGTCGAAGTCGCCCCACACGTCGCTCGCGCTCAGGTGCGACTGGTCGGTGAGGTCCAGCAGCGGCAGGCGCAGCGGCAGCCCGCGCAGGTCCGCCTCTGCGGTGAGCGTCTGTTCCATGTCGGTGCCGCTGTTGGCACCGACCAACTCGCGGCGTCCGTTCTGTTCGACCGCGAGCCACAGCAGCGTGGCCGGGCGCGCCCGCCCCCATACCGGCAGCCCTTGCTTCCCCAGGGCGCGGTTGAGGGCGGCCGGGTCGAAGCGCGCCCACAGCACCTGCTGCGGCGCGGCCGGCGCGGCGTCCTGCGCCGGTGCCTGAGCGGAGGCCGGTGCCGGCGCAGAGGGCGGCGGCTGACGGTAGCGGAATTGCTGCACGAAGTGCTCGGCGTCCTCGAGCAGCGGCTTGGCGGCCGCGTCCGAGGCGATGCCGGTCTCCCCCGTCACCTTCACCAGCACCTGCACGAAGGCCTCATGCACGGCCTCGGTTCGCTGATCGGTGCCCTGATCGGCGACCGGGACCTCCGCCTCATAAAGGCGATCCACCTCGACGGCGGCGGCATTGAGGGAGACGAGCGCGAGAAGGAAGACGACAACGATGGTGCTGAACGGTTTCATCGGGCCTCAGACATGTTCAGGCCGGCCCGCCGCATTACAAGCCCCGGGTCGGCCTGTTAAAATCGGTTTGTTCGTCGGCGGGGTTCACCCCGCCGGCCCCTATTATGCCTCGAAACCGCCCCGGAATCGCGATCCGGCGCGCAACACCGCGGAGACACCGTGCCGAACCAGGACCCCACTGCCCGCTCCGGCGGGCTCAGCTACAAGGATGCCGGGGTCGATATCGACGCCGGCAACGCGCTGGTCGATCGCATCAAGCCGGTCGCCCAACGCACGCACCGCCCGGGTGTCCTCGCCGGGCTGGGGGGCTTCGGGGCGCTGTTCGAGCTGCCCCTGGACCGCTACCGGGAGCCGGTGCTGGTCTCGGGCACCGACGGCGTCGGCACCAAGCTCAAGCTGGCCCTTGGCCAGGGCAGTTACCGGGGCCTGGGCATCGACCTGGTCGCGATGTGCGTCAACGACCTCATCGTGCAGGGCGCCGAGCCCCTGTTCTTCCTCGACTACTACGCCACCGGCCGACTCCAGGTCGAGGTGGCCGCCGCGGTGGTCGAAGGCATCGGCGACGGCTGCCAGCAGGCCGGCGCGGCGCTGATCGGCGGCGAGACCGCGGAGATGCCGGGCATGTACGGCGAGGGCGATTTCGACCTGGCCGGCTTCTGCGTAGGCGTGGTCGAGAAGAGCCGCATCATCGACGGCAGCGCGGTGCGCCCCGGCGACGCCCTCATCGGGCTCGCCTCCAGCGGCCCGCATTCCAACGGCTATTCGCTGATCCGCCGCGTCCTCGAGCGCAGCGGGACCGACCTCGAGGCGCCCTTTGGCGAGGCCACGCTCGGCCAGACCCTGCTCGCCCCGACGCGCATCTACGTCAAGCCCATCCTCGCCCTGCTGGAGCAGGTGGACGTGCACGCCCTCGCCCACATCACCGGCGGCGGGCTCACCGAGAACCTCCCGCGGGTGCTGCCCGTCGACACCTGGGCGCAGGTCGATACCGCGAGCTGGACCCGCCCGCCGGTGTTCGAGTGGCTGCAGCGCGAGGGCGGGATCACCGAGGAGGAGCTGCTGCGCACCTTCAACTGCGGCGTGGGCATGGTCGTGTGCGTGCCCCATGCCGAGCGCGAACGCGCCCTGGCGCTGTTGGCCGAGGCCGGCGAGAGCGCCTGGACCCTCGGCCACATCGAGGCCGGCGAGGGCGCGCCCCACGTCGTGTTCTCGCGGGGGCGCTGATGGCCCGCGCCCCGCGGCTGCCGGTGGTGGTGCTCATCTCGGGCGATGGCAGCAACCTGCAGGCCATCCTCGATGCCGCCGCCGGCGGGCTGCCCGTGGAGGTCCGCGCGGTGATCAGCAACCGTGCCGAGGCCTACGGGCTGGAGCGGGCCCGCGCCGCCGGCGTGGCCACGCATGTCCTCTCGCACCGTGACTTCCCCGAGCGCGCCGCCTACGATCGCGCCCTGATGGCGCTGATCGATCGCTACGCGCCGGGGCTGGTGGTGCTCGCCGGCTTCATGCGCATCCTCAGCACCGCCCTGGTGGACCACTATGCCGGGCGCATGCTGAACATCCACCCCTCCCTGCTGCCCAAGTTCCGCGGCCTGAACACCCACCAACGCGCCCTCGAGGCCGGCGAGCCGGAGCACGGCGCCAGCGTGCATTTCGTGACCGCCGAGCTGGACGGCGGCCCGGTGATCCTTCAGGCTTTGGTACCGGTGCGGCCCGGCGACGACGCCCACACCCTGGCGCATCGCGTGCAGCGCAGCGAGCACGTCGTCTATCCTCGGGTGATCGGCTGGTTCGCCGCCGGCCGTCTGCAACTGGACGGCGACACGGTGCTGCTCGACGGACGGCCGATGCCTCCCGAGGCCCAGCGCTGCCGCGTGGAGCCGTCGGAGGTGGCCAGCGACGGCCCCGCAGCGACACCCTCAGCGAACTCCGGGAGCAATTGTTCATGAGCCTACGCGGCCTCCTGCCCCAACTCCGCCACGTTCTGATCGCGGCGATCCTCAGCCTGCCGCTCAGCAGTGCGGCCGACGCCATCACCGAGGGCTTCAGCAGCAGCTATACCCTGGCCTACAACGGCTTCGAGGTGGGGGTCGCCGAACGCACCCTGGTCCCACTCGGCGACGGCACCGTGGTGTTCAAATCCAAGGCTTATCCCACAGGCCTGGCGCGCATGCTGGTGTCCGACCGGGTCATCGAGCGCAGCGTGATCCACACGGAAACCGGCCGTCTCAAGCCAATGGAGTACAGCTACGTCCAGACCGACCACAAGGACCGCAACGCCGACATCTATTTCAGCTGGCCCAAGGGCGAGGTGGTGATCCAGCCGAGCCAGGAGCGCTATCCGCTGCACGCCGACACGCTGGACGCCCTGAGCTTCCAGCTCGCCCTGATGCGGGACCTCGCCGCCGGCAAGCAGCAGTTCCGCTACTACATCGTGGACCGACGCAAGCAACGCGAGTACAACTTCAAGGTGCAGGGCCACGAGCAGGTGCGTACGCCGATGGGCCATTTCGACGCCGTGAAGGTGGTAGCGAAGAGCAAGGGCGGCGGCCGGTCGTTCGAGTTCTGGTGCGCCCCGAAGCTGGGTTACCTGCCGGTGCGGATCGTCTCCGAGGAGCACGATGGCGATCGCACCGTCATGCAGCTCGCCAGCTACAAGGGCCCCACCCCCGGCAGCCGGACCGCCAGCGAGAGCTGAGCGGCCTCAGGCACGCGGTAAGGTGACGCCGCGCTGCCCCTGATACTTCCCGCCGCGATCCCCGTACGAGGTTTCGCAGACCTCGTCCGACTCCAGGAACAGCACCTGCGCGACCCCCTCGTTGGCGTAGACCTTGGCCGGCAGCGGGGTGGTGTTGGAGAACTCCAGGGTCACATGCCCCTCCCACTCGGGCTCCAGCGGCGTCACGTTGACGATGATCCCGCAGCGGGCGTAGGTCGACTTCCCCAGGCAGATGGTGAGCACGTTGCGCGGGATGCGGAAGTACTCCACGGTGCGCGCCAGCGCAAAGGAGTTGGGGGGAATGATGCACACGTCGCTGTGCACGTCGACGAAGCTGCTGTCGTCGAAGTTCTTCGGGTCGACGATCGCCGAGTTGATGTTGGTGAAGATCTTGAATTCGTCCGAGCAACGGATGTCGTAGCCGTAGCTGGAGGTCCCGTAGGAAATCACCCGCCCCTGCGCGCCGTCGCGGATCTGCGCCGGCTCGAAGGGCTCGATCATGCCGTGCTCCCGCGCCATGCGCCGGATCCAGCGGTCGGACTTGATGCTCATCTGGGGCGCTCTCGCCATCTGCCGTCAAATGGCAGGGATTTTCCCGGAGCGGGGGCGGGAAGGCAAGCGGCAAAGCCCAGTCCCGGTCCCCGTCCCGGGCGGCGGGTCGCGCACCCGAGCGGCGGCCGACCCGTGACTCGCGACCCGCGGCCCGCGGCTTAGGTGTTCTGGATGACGATGTTGGGGAACTTGCCGCTGTAGTCCTTCGCCCGCTGGGACAGGCGCGCCGCGGTGGCGCGGGCGATCTCCCGGTAGATCTCGGCCACGCGGCCGTCCGGATCGGCAACCACGGTGGGCTTGCCATTGTCGGCCTGCTCGCGGATGTGGATGTCCAGCGGCAGCGCGCCGAGCAGCTCCACGCCGTAGTCCTTGGCCATGCGCTCGCCGCCGCCCTCGCCGAAGATGTGCTCCTCGTGGCCGCAGTTGCTGCAGATGTGGATGCTCATGTTCTCCACGATGCCGAGCACCGGCACGTCCACCTTCTCGAACATCTTCAAGGCCTTGCGGGCGTCGAGCAGGGCGATGTCCTGAGGCGTGGTGACGATCACGGCGCCGCTGACCGGCACCTTCTGCGCCAGGGTGAGCTGGATGTCGCCGGTGCCGGGCGGCAGGTCGATGATCAGGTAGTCGACGCCCTTCCAGTTGGTGTCGTTGAGCAGCTGCTCCAGCGCCTGGGTCACCATCGGCCCGCGCCAGATCATCGGCGTCTCCTCGTCGATGAGGTAGCCGATGGAAATCGACTGCACGCCGTGGCCGACCAGCGGCTCCAGGGAACGCCCGTCCTTGGAGTCGGGCCGCTCGTGGATGCCCAGCATGCGCGGCTGGCTGGGGCCGTAGATGTCGGCGTCCAGAATGGCCGCGGTGGCGCCCTCAGCGACCAGCGCCAGAGCCAGGTTGACGGCGGTGGTGGACTTGCCCACGCCGCCCTTGCCCGAGGCGATGGCGATGATGTTCTTCACCCCGGGGATGAGCTTCACGCCCTTCTGCACGGTGTGGCTCTCGACCTTGGAGGCGACCTCGACCTCCACGCTGTCGACGCCCTTGATGGCACCGACCTTCTCACGCAGGCGCGCCGCCAGCTTCTCCTGATAGCCCTTGGCCGGGAAGCCGAGCTGCACCTTCAGGCGGACCGTGCCGCCGTCGATGTCGATCTGCTTGATGGCGTTCGCGCTCACCAGGTCCGCGTCGAGGTACGGATCGACGTCCTCCTTGAGCGCGGTTTCGACCTGAAGCTGGGATACGTTGGACATGACCTGCTCCTTCGCTGTGCGCCGGTCGTTGATGCGGATTCGGGGAAGCCCCTCATAATAACCCAATTCGCCACTCGGCTTCTAATTCCGTAAAATGGCGGGCTGGTTGCGCGGGCCGGTCCCGCGTTCGCAGACTCCCGGGAGCGCCCCGCCACAGGCGCCCCTTCAGCCACAGGCCCGACGCCGCACGCCGATGCCGCACGAGACGCGAGAAATCCTGGTCACCAGCGCCCTGCCCTACGCCAATGGCTCGATCCACCTGGGGCATCTGGTCGAGTACGTTCAGACCGACATATGGGTGCGTTTCCAGAAGATGCAAGGCCACGCCTGCGTCTACGTCTGCGCGGACGACGCCCACGGCACGCCCATCATGCTGCGCGCCGAGCGCGAGGGCCTCTCGCCGGAGGCGCTGATCGAGCGCGTGGGCGCCGAGCACCGCGCCGACTTCGACGCCTTCCACATCGGCTTCGACAACTACTACAGCACGCACTCGCCGGAGAACCGTGAGCTGGCCGAGCTCATCTACCGGCGCCTGCGCGAGCGCGGGCTGATCACCACCCGCGTGATCAAACGCCCCTACGATCCGCAGCGCGGCATGTTCCTGCCGGACCGTTTCATCAAGGGCGAGTGCCCGCGCTGCGGGGCGGCCGACCAGTACGGGGACGCCTGCGAGGCCTGCGGCGCGACCTACTCCCCGGCGGAGCTGAAGAACCCCTACTCGGTGCTGTCCGGGGCCACGCCCGAGCCGCGCGAGACCGAGCAGTTCTTCTTCGACCTGGGCGCGCTGGCGCCGGTGCTGCGCGAGTGGACCGCCGGCGGGCACCTGCAGCCGGAGATCCGCCACAAGCTGAAC
Organism: uncultured Gammaproteobacteria bacterium; assembly: GCA_963779865.1. GTDB lineage: Bacteria > Pseudomonadota > Gammaproteobacteria > CAVZZX01 > CAVZZX01 > CAVZZX01. The sequence continues at coordinate 1,494,526 of CAVZZX010000003.1, forward strand.
GAGTGGTTCGAGGCCGGGCTGCAGGATTGGGAGATCTCGCGCGACGCCCCCTACTTCGGCTTCGAGATCCCGGAGGCGCCGGGCAAGTACTTCTACGTCTGGCTGGACGCCCCCATCGGCTATATGGCCAGTCTGAAGAACCTTTGCGCCCGCCGTCCGGAGCTGGACTTCGAGCGCTTCTGGGCGCCCGACGCGCCGACCGAGGTCTACCACTTCATCGGCAAGGACATCGCCTATTTCCACACCCTGTTCTGGCCGGCCATGCTCGAGGGCGCGGGCTTTCGCAAGCCGACGGCGGTGCACTGCCACGGCTTTCTGACGGTCAACGGGCAGAAGATGTCCAAGTCGCGCGGCACCTTCATCATGGCGCGCACCTATCTGGACCACCTGGAGCCCGAATACCTGCGCTACTATTTCGCGGCCAAGCTGGGCAGCGGCATCGAGGACCTGGACCTCAACCTCGAGGACTTCCGCCTGCGGGTGAACGCCGATCTGGTGGGCAAGCTCGTCAACATCGCCAGCCGCTGCGCCGGCTTCATCGCCAAGCGCTTCGACGGCCGCCTGGCCGCGGCGCTGCCCGAGCCGGCCATGTACGCGGACTTCGTCGCCGCGGGCGAGCGCATCGGCGCCCTCTACGAGGGGCGCGAATACAGCCATGCCATGCGCGAGATAATGGCCCTGGCCGACCGCGCCAACGAGTACATCGACGAGAAGAAGCCCTGGGTCGCCGCCAAGGAGCCGGGCCGCGAGGCCGAGTTGCACGCCGTCAGCACCATGGGGCTGAACCTGTTCCGCGTGTTGATGACCTGGCTCAAACCGGTGCTGCCGGTGATGGCGCAGAAGGCCGAGCACTTCCTGGCCATCGAGCCGCTGTGCTGGGCGCACGTGCAGACGCCCCTGCTCGACCGGCCCATCGAGAAGTTCAAGCCGATGATGACCCGCATCGAACCGGCGAGCATCGAGGCCCTGCTGGCCGACGCCAAGGAGAATCTGATGAGCACGAGCGAGACACCCGCCGCGAGCGAGGCGGCCGCGGCCGGGCCGCTGGCGCAGGACCCGCTGCGTCCCGAGATCGAGTTCGACGACTTCGCCAAGCTCGACCTGCGCATCGCACGCATTGCCAAGGCCGAGCACGTGGAGGGCGCCGACAAGTTGCTGCGCCTCACGCTCGACCTCGGTGGGCAAACGCGCACCGTATTCGCGGGCATCAAGTCCGCCTATGCCCCGGAGCGCCTCGAGGGGCGGCTCACGGTCATGGTGGCCAACCTCAAGCCGCGCAAGATGCGCTTCGGCATCTCCGAAGGCATGGTGCTGGCGGCCGGGCCCGGCGGGGAAGATCTGTGGATCCTCGAGCCGCACGAGGGCGCCCGCCCCGGCATGCGCGTCAAGTGAGATCAAAGCCCCACCCGCTGCGGTGGCTTTCAACCCCACAAGCGTGGTGTTGTTTATGCCAGGGGCGGCACCTAACATTATTAGCTGAGCTGGATCAGGGAAATCTCCTGCGGGATCCCCGATCCTCGTCTCCACGGCCGGTCCACTGACACGCGCGGCATGTCCGAATACGCACTCATCCTGGTCAGCACCATCCTGGTCAACAACTTCGTCCTGGTGAAGTTCCTGGGGCTGTGCCCCTTCATGGGCGTCTCGCGCAAGCTGGAAACCGCCACCGGCATGGCGCTGGCGACGACCTTCGTGCTGACCCTCTCCTCCATTGCCAGCTACCTGGTCGACACCTACATGCTGGCCCCGCTGGGGCTGGAGTACCTGCGCACCATCACCTTCATCCTGGTGATCGCAGTGGTGGTGCAGTTCACCGAGATGGTGGTGCACAAGACCAGCCCCGTGCTGTATCAGGTGCTGGGTATCTTCCTGCCCCTGATCACGACCAACTGCGCCGTGCTGGGTGTCGCCCTGCTCAACGTGCAGACCGACCACGGCCTGGTCGAATCGGGCCTCTACGGCTTCGGCGCGGCGGTGGGCTTTTCGATGATCCTGATCCTGTTCGCCGCCATGCGCGAGCGCATCGCCGTGGCCGACGTGCCGTGGCCGTTTCGCGGCCCGTCCATCGCCCTGATCACCGCGGGCCTGATGTCGATGGCCTTCATGGGGTTCTCCGGACTGGTCAAGGGCTGAGGCCATGCTCGAGGCAGTCATCGCCCTCACCGCGCTGGCGCTCGCCTTCGGCCTGCTGCTCGGTTTCGCCGCCGTGCGCTTCAAGGTCGAGGCGGACCCGATCGTCGAACAGATCGACAGTCTGCTGCCGCAGACCCAGTGCGGGCAGTGCGGCTACGCCGGCTGCCGGCCCTATGCCGAGGCGATCGCGACGGGCGAGGCGGACATCAACCAATGCCCTCCCGGCGGCGACGCCGGCATCCGGGCACTGGCCGACCTGCTCGGCCGTGACGTCAAGCCGCTGAGCGAAGAGCACGGCGAGGAGAAGCCCAAGGCGGTGGCGATCATCGACGAGCAGACCTGCATCGGCTGCACGCTGTGCCTGCAGGCCTGCCCGGTGGACGCCATCGTCGGCGCGGCCAAGCAGATGCACACGGTGATGGAGAGCGAATGCACCGGCTGCGAGCTGTGCGTGGAGCCCTGCCCGGTGGACTGCATCGCGATGGTGCCGCTGGAGGAAGAGATCGCCACCTGGAAGTGGCCGTATCCGGAGGCCTCCGCGCAGCGGAAGCATTGACGGTCGCCGGCGACCCGGGCGGGTCGTCCGCCGTTCATCAACAATACCAACGGTTCATGAACGAGCTCTTCAACTATACCGACCTGGCTTCGCTTGCCGTCAGTGCCGTGCTGATCGCGCTGTATCATGCCTATCTGGCATTGCGGCTGAAGAAGGACCCCTCCTACACCATCCAGGCGGTGAACCGCGCCGCTCGCACGCAATGGGTGGTCTCCATGATGGGGGACCCGGGGCGCAACATCGTCGGGGTGCAGACGCTGCGCAACGCCACCATGGCCGCCACCTTCATGGCCTCCACCGCGGTGCTGCTGATCGTCGGCACGCTGAACCTCAGCGGCGAGGCCAACAAGCTGATCGACACCTGGCACGTGCTCAATATCGGGTCCACGCACCCGGCGCTGTGGATCCTCAAACTGCTGTTCCTGGTCTCGGACTTCTTCGTGGCCTTTTTCGCCTTCACGATGTCGGTGCGGCTGTACAACCATGTCGGCTTCCAGATCAGCGTCCCGCGCGAGGTGCGCGCCGGTATCCTCTCGACGCGGGAGGTGGCCATTCACCTGAATCGCGCCGGCTACTACTACAGCATCGGCATGCGCGCCTACTACTTCTCCGTGCCGCTGGTGTTCTGGCTGTTCGGCCCCTTGTTCATGTTCCTCGCCACGCTGGTACTGATCGCCGTGATGTATCACGTGGATCGCACGCCGCAGGACCCGGGCGGGTATGAGGAGCAGGTCAGCGTCCCCCACGACCCGGCCGCCGCGGCCGAAAAGGAATGAGCATGCGTTGTTTTGCCCGAAGCTTCCTCGGCTCGCTCGCGCTGCTCGCCGGTGCGAGCTTCATCGCGCCCGCGGCTGCGATCACCCCTGAGGCCGAACTGGAGATGCTGCGTCATCAGGCACGCTCGGGCACGCCGGAGGCCGAGCTCCTCTACGGGCTGTCTCTGCTCGAGGGACGCCATGGCCGCACCGACCCCGAACGCGGCTATCACTGGGTGCGGCGCTCGGCGCGCGAGGGTGACGTATACGCGCAGCTGGTGCTGGGCAACCTGTATGCCGACGGCCGGGGCACGGTGGCCAAGCCCGACCGGGCGGTGTACTGGTGGCATCAGGCCGCCGTGGGCCACAACCGCGAGGCGCAATACCGCCTGGGCAAGGCCTACCTGGAGGGCAAGATGACGGCCCGCGACCCGGCGCAGGCGGTGCATTGGCTGACCCTCTCGGCGCAACAGGGCGAGGCCGACGCGCAGTACCTGCTCGGCACCCTGTACTTGAAGGGCGAGGCCGTGGAACGCGACCGCCTGCTCGCGCGCGACTGGCTCGAGCGTGCAGCCCGGCAGGGGCACTCCAACGCCATCAATGTACTGCGCGTCATCGCTAACGTGGTCGATGCCACGACCATGGTGTACCAGCAGTCTGCCGACCAGCTCAAGGCACGCGCCGACCACGGCGATCCGCATGCCGAGTACGAGCTGGCCATGCGCTACGAGACCGGCGCCTTCGACGTCGCGCGCGACGACGCCAAGGCCTTCGAGTGGCTGCAGCGCGCCGCCGAGCACGGCAACCACCCGGCCATGCTCACCCTCTCCCATGTCTACGCCCAGGGCGAGCTCGGCATCGCCGCCGATCCGGCCAAGGCCGCCCACTGGCGCGACAAGGCGCAGGCGCGCCACTGACGGCGGCCCGGAACGAGCGGCGATGAGCGAGCACGCGTCCGATCCACATCACGGCAATGGCCGTCGCCTGTGGCGCTTTTACGGGGGCCTGCACCTGCCGGCGCACAAGGGTGAGTCGATGGGCCTCCCCGTGGTGCCGGCACGTCTGCCGCGTTACCTCATTCTGCCGCTGCAGATGCACATCGGCGTACCGGCCGAGCCGCTGGTCGAGATCGGCGCGCACGTGCTCAAGGGGCAGATGATCGCCCGTCCCGAAGGCTATGTCAGCGCGCCGGTGCATGCCTCGAGCTCCGGCACGGTGGTCGCCATCGAGCAGCGCCCGGTGCCGCACCCCTCCGGACTGGCGGCACCGTGCATCGTCATCGAGACCGACGGCAAGGAGACTTGGCGCCACCGCGAGACCCGCATCGAGGACTACACCGCGCTCGACCCCAGCGAGCTGCGCAACCGCATCCGCGAGGCCGGCATCGTCGGCCTGGGCGGGGCCGGCTTCCCCTCCTTCATCAAGATGAATCCGGGGCCCGATGCGGCCGTCGAGACCCTGATCCTCAACGGCGCCGAATGCGAGCCTTACATCACCTGCGACGCCATGCTGATGCAGGAGCGCCCCGAGGAGGTGATCCAGGGCATGCGCATCATGCGCCACGCCCTGCGCGCGAAGCAGTGCCTGATCGGCGTCGAAGACAACAAGCCCGAGGCCATCGCGGCGCTGCGCAGCGCCCTGGAGCGGCTCGACGTGGCGGATGCGCAGGTGGTGGTGATCCCCACCCGCTATCCGGCCGGTGGCGAGAAGCAACTCATCCAGGTGCTCACCGGCAAGGAGGTGCCGAGCGCCGGCCTGCCGCTGGACATCGGCGTGGTCTGCCACAACGTGGGCACCGCCGCGGCCATCCATCGCGCCGTCGAGCACGGCGAGCCCCTGATCTCGCGCTGGGTCACGGTGACCGGACGCGGCGTGGCCGAGCCGCGCAACCTGGAGGTCCTGATCGGCACGCCGCTGGCGGAGCTGCTCGAGCAGTGCGGCAGCCGTGATCCGATCGAACGCCTGATCATGGGCGGGCCGATGATGGGCTTCCCGCTGCACACCGATGCCGCCCCGGTGATCAAGACGACCAACTGTCTGCTGGCCGCCACCGCCTTCGAGCTGGGCCCGCAGCAGCCGGCCATGCCCTGCATCCGCTGCGGCGCCTGCATGGAGGTGTGCCCGGCGCGCCTGCTGCCCCAGCAGCTGTACTGGCACGCCCGCGCCAAGGACTTCGACAAGGCGCAGGACTACAAGCTGTTCGACTGCATCGAATGCGGCTGCTGCGCCGAGGTCTGCCCCAGCCACCTGCCGCTGGTGCAGTACTACCGCTATGCCAAGACCGAGATCTGGGCCCAGGAGCGGGACAAGCGCGCCGCCGACCTGGCGCGCCGCCGCCACGAGTTCCGCCTCGAGCGCCTCGAGCGCGAGCAGCGCGAAAAGGAGGAGCGCCAGCGGCAGAAGAAGGAGGCACTGCGCCGCTCCCGCGAGGGCGGCGAAAGCGAGGAGCAGGGCAAGAAGGCCGCCATCGAGGCGGCCGTGGAGCGGGCGCGCGCCAGGAAACAGGCGGCGGCCACGGACCAGCGGGCCCGCGGCGACAACCCCGGCTCCGCCCCCGACGCCGTTCAGGGCGACGCCGATGAAGACCGCGCGGCACCCGCCGCGGGGGAAGCGAGCGACAAGGCAGGCAAATGAAGTTTCCGGCAGCGGCCAGTTCCCCCCACATCCAGAGCCCGACCAGCGTCAGCCGCATCATGCTGCGGGTGGTGCTGGCGCTGGTGCCCGGCATCCTCGCCTACATCACCTTCTTCGGCTGGGGGGTGCTGGTCAACATCGTCCTGGCGCTGCTCACCGGCCTGGGCGCCGAGGCCCTCATGCTGCGGCTGCGCGAGCGGCCCCTCCGGCCGTTCCTGGCCGACGGCAGCGCGGCGGTCACCGCCCTGCTGCTCGCGCTCGCCCTGCCGCCGCTCGCCCCCTGGTGGCTGGTGTTCATCGGCACCGCCTTCGCCATCGTGGTGGGCAAGCAGCTCTACGGCGGTCTCGGCTACAACCCGTTCAATCCGGCGATGATCGGCTATGCCCTGCTTCTCATCTCCTTCCCCAAGGACATGACCGCCTGGCTGCCGCCGCTGATGCCCCACCACGGGGTGCTGGGCCCCCTGGACGCGCTGCGCTACAGCTTCCTCGATCAGCTGCCGGCCGGGCAGAGCTACGACAGCATCACCATGGCCACGCCGCTGGATACGCTCAAGACCCAGCTCGGCCTCGACAAGACCGTCTCCGAAACGGTGGCCGGCAGCCCGGTGTTCGGCAGCTTCGCCGGGCGCGGGTGGGAATGGGTGAACCTGATGTACCTGTTCGGCGGGCTGTGGCTGCTGTACACGCGCACCATTGCCTGGCAGATCCCCGCGGCGCTGCTCGGCACGCTGTTCCTGCTCGCCCTGGTGTTCTTCCTGGGCGATCCGGACGCGCACCCCTCGCCGCTGTTTCACCTGTTCTCCGGCGCGGCCATGCTCGGGGCCTTCTTCATCGCCACCGACCCGATCACCGCCGCCACCACACCGCGCGGCCGTCTGATCTTCGGGGTCGGCATCGGGGCCATCACCTACGTCATCCGCAGCTGGGGCGGCTACCCCGACGGCGTGGCCTTCGGCGTGCTGCTGATGAACATGGCGGTGCCGACCATCGACTATTACACGCAACCGCGCGTGTTCGGCCATGCGCGCCACGAGCACGAGACCGACGAATGAGCCCGCTGCTGCGCAACATGTTCCTCAGCGCCGGGCTGCTCGGGTTCTTCGCGGTGGTCGGCACCGGTCTGGTGGCCTGGACGCATCACGTGACGGCCGAGCAGATCGCCGAAAACGAGCGTGCCGCGCTGCTGCACACGGTGCACGATCTCGTGCCCCCCCGCATGCACGACAACGACCTGTACGAGGATCGCATCGAGATCACCGCCCCCGGCTATCTCGGCACCGCGGCGCCGCTACCGGTCTACCGCGCCCGCAAGGACGGCAAGCCGGTCGCCGCGATCCTCACCACTGTGGCCCCCAACGGCTACGGCGGTGCCATCAAGCTGCTGGTGGCGGTGCGCTACGACGGCACCGTCGCCGGCGTGCGCGTGCTCAACCACCACGAGACGCCCGGCCTGGGCGATGCCATCGAGACCAGCCGCAGCAGCTGGGTATACAGCTTCAACGGCAAGTCCATCGGCCACCCGCCGCTGAAGCAATGGGCCGTCAAGAAGGACAACGGCGTGTTCGACCAATTCACGGGTGCTACAATCACGCCGCGGGCGGTGGTCGGAGCGGTTCGCAACACCCTGCTCTACTTCAACGCCCACCGCGACGAGCTGTTTCAGCGCAAGCCCAAGGAGGCCTGAAACCATGAGCGACGGTTACGGCCGCATCGTCCGCGACGGCCTGTGGAACAACAACACCGCCCTGGTGCAGTTACTCGGGCTATGCCCGCTGCTGGCGGTGTCCAACACCGCCATCAACGGCCTCGGCATGGGGCTGGCGACCACGCTGACACTGATGGCCTCCAACGGCACCGTATCCTCGATCCGCCACCTCGTGCGCCCCGAGATCCGGCTGCCGGTGTTCGTGCTGATCATCGCCTCCATCGTCACGGCCATCGAGCTGTCGATGAACGCCTACTTCCACCAGCTCTACCTGATCCTCGGCATCTTCATCCCGCTGATCGTCACCAACTGCTCCATCGTCGGGCGCGCCGAGGCCTTCGCCTCGAAGAACAACGTGCCGCGGGCGATCACCGACGGCCTGGCCATCGGTCTGGGCTTCACCGCCACCCTCGTGGTGCTCGGCGCCCTGCGCGAGCTGCTCGGTTTCGGCACCCTGTTCCGCAACGCCAGTCTCATGTTCGGTCCCGACTCGGGCTTCCTGACCATGACCGTCATCGACCACTATCGCGGCTTTCTGCTGGCCACGCTGCCGCCGGGGGCCTTCCTCGGACTGGGCCTGCTCATCGCCTTGAAGAACGTGCTCGACCGGCGCCTGGAAGAGCGCCGCACCGCCGCCGCGCCTGCAGTCGCGGAGGCGGCCACCTGAGTGGCGCCAGCGGGCCGATTCTGGTAGCTTATCGCCGCACCGTCAGGCTGTTGAAAAACATCGCGAGGGCGGGCCGCTGCAGGGCGCAGCGGCCGAGACCTGCCGAACAGGTGGGCGAGGCGGCGACCAAACGACAGGGACGATCGTTTTGCACGACCGAAGCTCGCCCGGAGGGTGGCGCGCACGGATGGGCGCCATGAACGGCGCGTCATGCAGCAGATGCCCGCCGCAGTAGTTTTTCAACAGCCTGCAATGGCTTTCATAACATCATGATTCTGGGTAGGAGTGGACACTGATGGCCGGACATTTCCCCTTCAGCGGAAACGGGGGTCGCGCTTCGACCACCGCCTTTTACGAGCGCTATGGCTTCAACGACGAGCTCCAGGAGCGCTACTACAAGTGGTGGTATGACTGGGCCAAGAACTTCGTGCAGCAGGACAAGGAACTGTCCAAGACCAAGGCGCTGGAGTTCGAGCACTACCCCTACGGCCAGCACGCGCACCGCGGCTTTCACCTGAACAAGAAGGTCTGGCCGGTGCTGCTCGAGGACCTGGGCGCCATGATCAAGGGCACCATCTTCCCCAAGCTGAACGACGAGCAGCTGCACAAGCTCGAGGAAGAGCATCACAAGGCCCTGGACGCGATGAAGAAGGCCGCCAAGGAGAATCCCCGCGAGCCCTCCCCGGACATCGGCTACTTCCGCCACGTCTGAGCATTCGGGAGCTCGCGTCGCGCGGGTCCGCAGCCGGACCCGCGCGGCGCCCCGCGCGACCAGCGATCATGAACAACCAGAAGCGCCGCGAGATCTTCGAGCGCTTCCGCGCCGCCAACCCCAAGCCCACCACCGAGCTCGAGTACCGCACCCCCTTTGAGCTGCTGGTGGCCGTCGTGCTGTCCGCACAGGCCACCGACAAGGGTGTGAACAAGGCCACCGCCGGGCTGTTCGCGACGGCCGACACCCCGGAGACGATCCTGGCCCTGGGCGAGGCCGGGCTGAAGGCGCACATCAAGACCATCGGCCTGTTCAACAGCAAGGCCAAGAACATCATTCAGACCTGCCGCATCCTGGTCGAGCAGCACGGGGGGCAGGTGCCCGAAAGCCGTGAGGCGCTCGAGGCGCTGCCCGGGGTCGGGCGCAAGACCGCCAACGTCATCCTCAACACCGCCTTCGGGCACCCCACCATGGCGGTGGACACGCACATCTTCCGCGTGGCCAATCGCACCCGCATCGCGCCGGGCAAGACGCCGCTGGCGGTGGAGAAAAAGCTGCTCAAGACCGTGCCGAGGGAATTCCTGCACGATGCCCATCACTGGCTGATCCTGCACGGGCGTTACGTGTGCGTGGCGCGCAAGCCGCGCTGCCCCGACTGCCCGATCGCCGACCTGTGCGAATACCGCGCCAAGAGCGCCGCGGCACCGACCGCCCGGGCTCCGGCGGACCCATCGCGCACCGGCTGAGCAGCCGCCGCTGCCGCATTGGTCATTGGCCCGGCCGCGCGGTATCGTTGCCTCTGAATCCGACGACGACACTGGACCACGCATGCTTTTTGGCCAGGACCGCGGCGCACTGCGCCGACAGTTCTTCGAGGTGTGGCGCAAGCACACGGCCGGCGTGCCGCTCGAGCCGCTGGAGCAGCTCGTCGCGCAGGTCATTGCGCGGCATCCCGAGTACCACGGAGTGCTCCAGGACCCCGAGCGCTTTCTCGATCGGGACTACCTGCCGGAGATGGGCGAGACCAACCCCTTCCTGCACATGGCGATGCACATTGCCATCCACGAACAGCTCACCACCGGACGCCCGCCCGGCATCCTCGACGCCTACCAGGGGCTGCTGCAGCGGCTCGGCGAACCGCATCGGGCCGAGCACGAGATGATGGAATGCCTCGGCGAGATGTTCTGGCGCGCCCAGCGCGAGCAGCGCACACCCGACGAGGCCGCCTACCTGGAGTGCCTGCGCGGCCGCGGAGCGGCCCGGTGAATGCCGCCCCCCGCCCGAGCGCGGACATCCTGGCGCACCTGCTGCGGGCCTGCGCCCAGGGCGACCGCCAGGCCTTCGAGCGCCTGTACCGGCTAACCAGCCCGAAACTGTATGCCGCTGCGCTGCGTATCCTGAGACAGGAGCAGCACGCCCAGGAATGCCTGCAGGATGCCTACTTGAACGTCTGGCGGCGTGCCGCCACTTACGACCAAGCCAAAGCCGCGCCGATGACCTGGCTGATCAGCATCCTGCGCAATCGCGCCCTCGATCTGCTGCGGCGAGCGCGCCCGGAGGTCCTCACCGACGACCCGGAAGCCTGGGAGCGCACTGCGGACCCACCCTCGGACTGGCTTCCGGAAGGGATGCAGGGCCGGGACCTCGAACGCTGTCTGGATCAGCTCGAGGCGCCGCAGCGCCGCTGTCTGCTGCTGGCATATTATGAGGGCCTGACGCACGCCGAGCTGGCGACGCGCACCGGCCACCCCTTGGGCACCGTCAAGACCTGGATCCGGCGCGGCCTGCAACAGATGAAGCAATGCCTGGAATCATGAACAAGCTCGACCCCGAATCGCGCGAGCACCTTGCCGGCGAGTACGTGCTCGGCAGCCTGCAGGGCCGCGCCCGAGCCCGCTTCGAACGCCAGCTCGAGCGCGACGCGCAGCTGCGCGAGGCCGTACGGGCCTGGGAAACCCGCCTGCATCCGCTCAGCGCCGGCGTGCCGCCGCTGGAGCCGCCGAACACGGTCTGGGAAGGCATCGAGGCGCGGCTCGCGCGCCCCGCCGCGCCGCGCCGCAGCGTCTGGAACAGCCTGCCCTTCTGGCGCGGCTTCGGCATGGCAGCCACCGCCCTCGTGCTGGCCCTGACGGTGCTCCTGGCCGGACCGTTGCGCCCCTCCGAGTCACACGTGGTGGTGGTCCCCGTCGGCGCGAGCTCGGCGCCGGTGTGGGTGGTCGAGGCCGCCGCGCGCGGACGCTTCAAGGTGAAGACCATGAGCGTGCCGGAAATGCCCCCCGACACCGTGTGCGTGCTCTGGCTGGTCTGGCCGGACGGCTACGCCCAGGCGCTGGGCGTGCTGCCCGAGCAGAGCGGCAAGAAGATGATGATGCCGATGCCCAAACCCATGAAGCGCGACCCCATGCGCGCCCAGGTGGCGGTCACCATGGAGCGCCCCGGCATCCCCATGTCCCGCCCCAGCGAAAAAATGGTGTTCAAGGGCCCCTGGATCACCATCTGAATCCAGCCCCGACATCAGTGCGTATATAGCCCCGTACCGCAGGACGCAGCGCCGGCGGGAAGAACATAACGGCTATACCTGTTCATGGACACCCAGGAGGATATACTGATGTCGAAACACACCCGTCTCAGCCCGCTCAGCGCCACCGTCGGCGCTGCCTTCATCGCCTCCGTCGCCGGCGGGCAGGCCCTCGCCGCCGACACCAACATCGACAACCCCTTCGCCATGACCGCGCTGTCCAGCGGCTATCGAGTCGCCGATGCCGGCGGCAAGAGCGCAGAAGGCAACTGTGGCGCGAGCAAGCAAGCCCAGTCCGCGAAGACGGACGGGGACCCGAGCAAGCACGCGAAGGCCATGGCCAAGGGCGAGGACGACGCCGACAAGGGCGCGCATGCGACCGGCGCCGCGGCGATGGAAACGGCCCCCAGTGCGCCCCGCAAGGGCGCCGAAGGCCAGTGTGGCGGCGCCAAGTAAGCACATGCCCGCGGCCCGAACGCACGAGGATTTCGCCGTGCAGGGGGCGGGGCTCGGACTGCGGCGGGCCCTTCTGGGCCCGCTCACCGCGCTCGAGACGAGCCCCGAGCCGGGCCTGCTCGGCTTCCTCGAACTCACCCCCGAGAACTGGATGGGCACCGGCGGCGCCGCGCAGCGCCGGCTGCGCCGCCTCGCCGAACGCCGGCCCTTCCTCGCCCACGGGCTGTCCCTGTCGCTGGGCGGACCGACGCCGCTGGACGAGTCCTTCCTCCAGGACCTGAAAGGCTTTCTCGATGCGCATCAGGTGCGGGGCTACAGCGAGCATCTGAGCTACTGCAGCGATGCGGGCCACCTATACGATCTGCTGCCCATTCCATTCACCGAGGAGGCGGTGCGCTACGTGGCGGCGCGCATCGGCCGTGCCCAGGACATCCTCGAACGGCGCATCGCGGTGGAGAATGTCTCCTACTACGCGCCCGCCGACACCCAGCTCTCCGAGCTCGAGTTCGTCTGCGCCGTGCTCCAGGAGGCGGATTGCGCCCTGCTGCTCGACGTGAACAACGTATACGTCAACAGCGTCAACCATGGCTACGATGCGGCCGCCTTCCTCAGGGCACTTCCCGGCGAGCGCATCGCCTATCTCCACGTCGCGGGGCACTACCGCGAGGCCGAAGACCTGCTCATCGATACGCACGGGGCAGCGGTGATCGACCCGGTCTGGCACCTGCTCGAGACCGCCTACGAGGTCTTCGGTGCGCAGCCCACGCTGCTCGAACGCGATTTCAACCTCCCGCCCCTGGAGACACTGCTCGAGGAGGTGGAGGCGATCGCCCGCCGCCAGCGCGCCGCGGGCGCACCGTTCGAGGACCGCGCGGGGACCAGCCATGGCTGAGCGGCCGCGCTTTATCTCGACCCAACTGCAGTGGACCGCACACATCCGCGACCCGCAGCGCCAGCCCGCCCCCGCCGGGGTGGACGCGCGGCGCATGCGCGTGTACAGCGACCTGTTCTACAACAACGTGGAAGGGCTGCTGGCCAACAGCTTCCCGGTGCTGCGCGAGGTCCTCGACGACGACCGCTGGGCGGCGCTGGTACGCGACTACTACGCCCGGCACGTGGCACGCAGCCCCCTGTTCACGCAGATGCCGCAGGAGTTCGTGCGTTACCTGCAGGAGGAGCGCGACGCCCAGGAGGGCGATCCGCCCTTCCTGGCCGCCCTGGCGCACTACGAATGGGTGGAGATCGGCCTGGGACTGGCCCCCGAGGAGGTGGACCGGCCGGGAGTCGATCCGCACGGCGATCCGCTCGGGCAGGTGCCGGTGCTCTCGCCACTGGCCTGGCAGCTCGCCTACCGCTATCCGGTGCACCGCATCGGCGCCGACTTCCAGCCACAGGCGCCCGGGCAGGAGCGCACCCACCTCGTCGTCTATCGCGATCGCGCCGACCAGGTGGGCTTCATGGAGCTCAACGCCGTGACCGCGCTGCTGCTCAAGGCCATCGCCGGCAACGCGCAGGCGCTGTGCGGCCGCGCCCTGCTCGAAGGCATGGCCCAGGCCCTGGGCCACGCCCGCCCCGACGCGGTGCTGCGTGGTGGCGCCGAGATCCTGCAGGACATGCTGCGCCGCGACATCCTCTCCGGCACGCGGCCGCCGCACGAGTAGCCCGCCACGGGGCGCGGCCGGCGCGCGCTGCGGGGTCCGAAGTGCCGGCTATACTCGGGCTAACAGGGAGGTCTACATGCTCGAACTGGCTATTATCCTGCTCGTCATCTCGCTCATCGCCGGCGCCTTCGGCTTCACCAACGTGGCCGCCGGCACGCGCAAGGCGGCCATGGTGATCTTCGGGATCTTCCTCGTGCTCGCCCTGCTGCTGTTCCTGGCGATCGCCCTGGGCATCGGCATCGCGACCTAGCCCACCGCGACGCGCGGCGCCGCCTACGCGAACAGCATCTTCAGCCCCACCAGCAGCAGAAACACCGCAAAGGCGGCCTTGAGCTGGCGCACGTTGAGCCGGTAGGCCAGCCGGGCGCCCAGCGGGGCGAAGGCCATGGTGGCCGGGACCAGCGCCGCGAACCCCAGCCAGTTCACGAAGCCGGTCGAAGCGGTGGGCAGATCGGCGTGCCCCCAGCCCTCGAGGACGTAGCCGAGCGTCGCGGGGATGCTGATCACCAGTCCGAACACGGCCGCCGTGGCCACGGCCCGGTGAATCGGATAGGAGAACAGGCTGAACAGCGGCACCGCCAGGGTGCCCCCGCCGATGCCCAGCAGTGCGGAGAGGCCGCCAATGGTGGTGCCCAGCACCCGCTGCGTGCCCTGCCCCGGCAGCGCCGGGGCCACCGCGAGGCTGCGCCGGCCGGCGATCAGCATGTGTACGGAGACCACCACCAGCAGCACGCCGAAGAGCACCCGCAGGGCATGGGCCGATACCAGCGAGGCGGCCGCCATGCCCACGCCCACCCCCAGCAGGATGAACGGCACCCAGCGGCGGATCAGCGCCCAGTCGATGGTGCCGCGCCGGTTATGCGCGCGCACCGACATGAACGAGGTCAGGATGATGGTCGACAGGGAGGTGCCCACCGCCAGCGGCATGGCCACGCTGAGCTCCACGTGCAGGGCCACGAACACGTGGTAGAGCAAGGGCACGATGACGATGCCGCCGCCCACCCCGAGCAGCCCGGCAAGCACGCCGGCGCCCGCTCCGCAGGCAAGCAGGATGGGAAACAGCACCAGTGCATTGAGCGCCACGGCCTCGCTCCTTCAATAGCCGGCGATGCCGCCGTCGCTGCGCGGGTCGCAGGCGCCGGCCACCATGCGGTTGGGATGGCGCACCAGCGCCCCGGCGTGCCCCATCATCTGATCGTAAGCCGCCACCCGCTCCACCGTGTGGCCGCGCCGCTCCAGTTCGGCAAACACCGCCTCGGGGAAACGCGCCTCGAGCTTGAGCGTGCTCGACCCCGCGCCCCAGGTGCGCCCCAGCAACCAGCGCGGCGCGCTCACGGCCTGCTGCAGGCCCTGGCCGTGGCACGCATAGCGAGTGAACACGGCGGCCTGCGTCTGCGGCTGGCCGTCGCCGCCCATGGCGCCATAACTCATCACGCGCCCGTCGCAGAGCAGCGCCAGGGCGGGGTTCAGCGTGTGAAAGGGCTTGCGATCGGGCCCGTACTCGTGCGCATGCCCGGTGCGCAGCGAAAAGCCGCAGCCGCGGTTCTGCCAGCAGATCCCGCTGCGGCGCAGCACCAGCGCGCTGCCGTACTCGTGGTACAGACTCTGGATGGCGCTCACCGCGCGCCCTTCCCCGTCAACGGCGCCGAACCAGGTGGTGTCGCCCGGATTGCCGGCCGCATCCCAGGGCCTCGCCCGTGCCGGATCGAGGTGCGTGCCCAACTCAGCCAACGCGGCCTCTTCCAGCAGCGCCTGCAGGTGCGCGTCCTGCGCCGCCGGCAGCGCGCGATCGCGCGCGGCGAAGGCCTGCTTGGTCGCCTCCACCAGCAGGTGCACGTAGTCGGCGCTGTCGACCTCCGGGCGGGCGCCGCGCCAGCGGTCGTGCAGCGCGAGGAGGATCAGCGAGGCGATACCCTGCGTCGGCGCGCCGGTGTTGTACACGGTTCCCGCGCTGTGGCGCAGCACCAGCGGCGCCTTGAGCTCCGCACGGTGCAGGCGCAGGTCCTCGAGGGCAAGTGGCGCACCGGCCTCGGCGAGATCCGCCGCGATGGCCTCGGCCAACTCGCCGCGATAGAACTCGCCGGCGCCGTACTCGCCCAACTGCCAGAGGGTATCGGCCAATTGCGGGAGGCGCATCATCTCGCCTTCGCGCGGCGCGCGGCGGCCGGGCAGAAACTGAGCGGCAAAGTCAGGCTGAAGGGCGAGTTCATCGAACTTGGCGGCCGTCAGCGCGGCCTGGCTGCCGGTCACGGCGAAGCCGCCTTCGGCGTGGGCGATGGCGTCTTCGAGCAGCCGCCGCAAGGGCAGCCGCCCGTGGCACTCTCGCTCGCTGAGGCCGTAGGCGGCCTCCCAGGCCGACACGGCGCCGGCGACGGTATTCGCCGCCAGTGGGCCGCGATGCGGGATGCTCTGCAGCCCCTGTTCCCGGTAGAGCGCCGCGTCAGCGCTCCCCGCGGTGCGTCCGGCGGCGTCGATCACCGTGGGCGCGTGACCCGGACGGTAGACCATCCAGAAGGCGTCGCCGCCGATGCCGGTCATATGCGGATAGACCACGGCCAGCGAGGCGGCCGTGGCGATGGCCGCCTCGATCGCATTGCCGCCTTCGCGCAGCACGTCCAGCCCCGCCTGCGCCGCCAGCGCGTGGGGGGCCACGACCATGCCGCGGCGGGCCCACGTCGTATGCAACATACAGAGATTCCTGAGTGGTCGGTCAGCCCGCTGAGGGTGCGGGACGCTGACCGGGACGGCCGGCCCCCACCGGGCTGAGCGGTCTTCCGCGAAAGGCCATCACCCCCGCATACGTGCGGTATCGGGCTCCCGCAGAGCGGATTTCGAAATCCCGGCCCCGCGACCGCGGGGCGACCATTGGCGGGCGGGACGCGCGGGATTACCGGTTCGAGGCCCGCGGCGACCACCGCTTCGGCGGGCGCCGGCCGGCGTCATGCGTCCCGGCTGGAGATTCCCGAGCGCACGCCGCCCGGCGAGCCGGGCCGCTCTTCCTCGCGCTGCCGGTCCATCTCCTTCTCCACGGCCAGCAGGCGCTCAAAGCGGCCCTGATTCGTCCAGTACTCGCGCAGGCCGACGATGAAGATAACGCTGCCGAAGGCCATCAGCAGGAATCCTCCGAACTCCAGCGCGTCGTGGTCAATAAACTTGACCAGGGCAATCCCGAGCACGATGAGGGCAATGGCCGTACGCGCGTAGGCCAGAAAGGTACGCTTGTTGGCGAACACGGTGCGGTCGAGCGCGAGCCAGTCGCGCAGGATCATGTCGTCGCGCTTGAACGAGGAATACGGATCGTCGAGCACTGGAAACCTCCTGAAATTCGAGGGAATGCGGGCGATACGTCGCCTCCACGGATGCGCTGTGGCCCCTGCCGGGCCGGAGGGAAAAACCGCGCAGGCGCCGCGGACGCGGGCGGCGGCATCAACCATCGGCGCGCGCATCGAGGGCGTGGAGCCCGCAGTGATATTGCAGTCATATTACACCAAGCGGGGCTCCTCCCGGAACCACACGCGCCCCGCAGGGACTGCCAGGCGGCTGCACGCGAGGGGGCACGACCCCGCACCGCCCGGGAAAAGACGCCCCGACCGGAAAACGGACGGGGCCGGTCCAAATGCGACCTGTTGAGAGAGGAGGAGTCCATCACCGCGCCGCGGGCCGCGCTCGGCCTGCGTTGCGACGACGGGGCACGGCCGCTGCTGGTACGCGACCGTTCCCGCAAGCAAAGCTAGTGCGAACCACGCCATGCGCAAGGCCGCGCGGGCTGTCAATACCTCCACGCGCCTGCCCACGGCCGCAGCTGGCATTTTCCGAGGCGGCGTCCCATCATGGCGAGGAATCCGTGCACAGCCCGCCAGCGAGGAGCCCGCACCATGGCCGAACCGGAAGTCGCCATCCGGGAGGCGACGCCCGCGGAGGTGCCCTCGATTCACGCCATGATCGTGGGCCTGTCGGACCATCTGGGGCTGGCCCACGAGGTGGTTGCCACCGAGGCCGACCTGCACGAGGCGCTGTTCGGCTCCCGCCCCCGCGCCGAGGTCCTGATCGCCTCGGTGGCCGGGATTCCCGCGGGCTTCGCCCTGTTCTATGGCAACTACTCGACCTTCCGCGGCCGTTGCGGGCTGCACCTGGAAGACCTCTACGTGCGTCCACAATATCGCGGCCGCCGCATCGGCAAGCAACTGCTGGCCCACCTCGCCCGGCTCACGCTGGAGCGCGGCTGCAGCCGCCTGGAGTGGTGGGTGCTGGATAGGGATGCGGACACGGCCGCCTTCTACGCGCGCTTCGGTGCGACGGCCAAGGACGAATGGACCGTGTATCGGCTGCGTGCAGACGCCCTGCACGCGCTGGCCGCGGCGGCCGGCGACCAGGGGTGATCCCTCTATAGGCTATTCGCCCGCCGCTGCCATCCGCAAAGGGGCGCACGCTTCGATCTCTATTGCGGCGAGGACGAGCAGGCCGAGTTCCTCGCCAACAACTTCCTCGATCACGCGGCCAGCTATCTGCTCGTGCTACGGAAAGGTGCCGCCAAGTGAGAGCCCGTTGAGGTGCTCCGACCAGCGCGCCCCTGCTGGATACTGACGCTGCGAGTGGCCGCCGCCCGAAGGTGCGGCGCCCCCAGTACGGCCCAGGTTACGCGCCGAGCTTTCGCTAGAGATCGTCCACGGCCCGGCGCACGGTGCGTGCATAGAACCGCGCCCCCAGGTAGAGCCCGACCACGCTGCTGACACCGACAATGGCCAAATGCTCCCAGTCCGGATCCGTGCCATGCATGAGCAAGGCGCGGTAGGCCTCCAGAAGAGGCACGAACGGGTTCAGACGGTACACCGATTGGTATGCCGCGGGAACGCGGGAAGCGGCGTAAAAGATCGGGCTCGCGAACATCATCAAGCGCAAGAATACGTCCAGGAGGTGGGCCGTATCGCGAAAGATGGCGTGCAGCGAGGCTACAAAGTATGTGAGTGCAAGGGTGAGAAGGAACTGCACGGCAAGCACGGCGGGCAGTGTGAGCAGATTAAGGCCGGGGCGGCTGCCATCGGCGATCAGAAACAGCATCAATACCGGCAAGGCAAACAGGAAGTAAACAAGGTGAGTGCCGACTGCGACCGGGGGCAGCAGCGCCGCGGGGAAGCCCGGCTGGCGTAACAGCTCGCGATTGCCGGTGATCGAGTCCACGGCCTGCGATAGGGAACCCGCCGACCAGCCCCACGTGAGAAGCCCGGTCAGCCCGAACGCGGTAAACCGGGGAGTATGCAGTCCGAGCACGATCTGGAAGACGAAATAGAAGACCAGGAGATAAAGCAGCGGGTTGAGCATCGCCCATGCAATGCCGAAGATCGACCGCTTGTATTTCACCCGAACATCGCGCGCCACCATTTCCGTAACGAGATCCCGCCGATAGGCGAGACGCTCCACCACGGCTGCCCAGCGGTCGCCCAAGCGCTCATGCTCGGTCAGGGCAGCAGCGCCAGCGCGCTCGTTCCCCGGCAACCGCCACCTCATGCCGTCCCTCCGAACCGGACTGCCTCCTCCGTCCCCTGCGTCCGCGCATGCCACCGCCAGGCACTGGCGACGATATCGGCCAGGCGCGATCTACGGGGCTTCCAGCCGAGCACCTCCGCCGCCCGTTCGGCGGCCGCGACGAGCCGGTCGGGATCGCCCGCTCGCCGCGGGCGCCGCCGCATGGGCAAGCTGGCTCCCGCCAGGCCCTCAATGGCACGCACCACCTCCAGAACCGAATGTCCGTGCCCCGTCCCCAGGTTCAGCGCCTCGCTGGCGCCGCCGGCGAGCACGTGGCCGAGTGCCCGGAGATGGGCTTCGGCCAGGTCCTCGACATGCACATAGTCGCGGATGGCGGTCCCGTCCGGCGTGGCATAGTCATCGCCATACACATCGAGCCATTCACGCCGTCCCAGGGCCGTGGCCACGGCATTGGGGATGAGGTGATGCTCCGGGTCATGGGACTCGCCGAGTTCACCCTCGCGATCCGCGCCCGCCGCATTGAAGTATCGCAAGGACACGAAGTGCAGCGCACCACTTTCGGAGAGATCGCGCAGCACCTGCTCGACCAGCCACTTCGAGCGGCCATAGGGGTTGACGGGCTGCGCCGGTGTCGCTTCGGTGATCGGCATTGCATCCGGACGTCCATACACGGCGCAGGTGCTTGAGAACACCAACCGCCGGCAGCCGTGGCGCCGCATCGTCCCAAGCAGCGCCAGTGTCCCACCCAGGTTGTTGTCGTAATACGTCCCCGGATCGGCCACCGATTCGGCGACAGAGGCGTCCGCAGCGAAGTGCAGCACCGCCTGCGGTCGATAGGCGGTGAAGATCCGGCTCAGGCGGTCCCCGTCCCGGATGTCACCCTGCACGAGCGGGCCCCACTTCACCGCCCAGCGATGTCCACTGCTGAGGTTGTCAACGACTACCGGCGTGAAGCCCGCCTGGTACAAGGCCTTGCAGGCGTGACTCCCGATGTAGCCAGCGCCACCGGTCACTAGAATGTTCCTTTTCATTATCCCTCACCAGTATCCCTTCAAAGTACGCCACCGTCCGCTCGAGTCCGGCATTCAGAGACACCGTGGGCTCCCAGCCGAGCACCGTTCGCGCCTGACCGATATCCGGCCGGCGCCGGCACGGATCGTCGGCCGGGAGCGGCTTGTAGACGAGCCGCGAGCGCGAGCCGATGAGCTCGATCACCTTCTTCGCAAGTTCGAGAATGGAAAATTCCGCAGGATTTCCGAGATTGATCGGTCCTGAGAACTCCGGCGGCATCTCCATCAGGCGCAACAGACCGCCAATCAGATCGTCCACATAGCAGAACGAGCGTGTCTGCTCGCCCTCTCCGTAGATGGTGATAGGCTCATTGCGCAACGCCTGCACCACGAAATTCGAGACCACCCGCCCGTCTTCAGGGTGCATGCGCGGCCCATAGGTGTTGAAGATGCGCGCAACCTTGATATCCAGGTGGTGCTGGCGATGGTAGTCGAAGAACAGTGTTTCGGCACAGCGCTTCCCCTCGTCATAACAGGCTCGTATGCCGATGGGATTGACGCGTCCCCAATAATCCTCGGTCTGCGGATGTACGGCGGGGTCGCCGTAACATTCCGAGGTCGACGCCTGAAGAATTCTCGCCTTGAGTCGCTTGGCGAGGCCGAGCATGTTAATCGACCCGTGCACATTGACCTTGGTGGTCTGCACGGGATCGCGTTGATAGTGAATGGGCGCCGCCGGGCAAGCGAGATTGAATATCCGGTCCACCTCGACGTAGAGCGGACAGGTGATATCGTGCCGCATCAGCTCGAAGGCCGGGTCGGCCAGAAGATGGGCAACGTTCTGCCGGCCTCCGGTATAGAAATTGTCCACACAGAGCACTTCATGGCCTTGTTCCAGGAGACGTTCGCAAAGGTGCGACCCCAAAAAACCTGCGCCGCCGGTCACCAATGTCTTCGCCATGCTCATCCCTCTCCCTGGCCGTCCGCGTTGTTTCTGATGAACGACGCCGCGCGGCCTGCATGGGGCGTCGTGATTCTCCTGTGGCGCCGCTCAACGTGCAAGATTGCGCGCGCGCCGTAGCCTCGGAGTCCGTGCTGCCCGCGCGGCCGGCGCGAATGCGTCATTTTTCTCGCTCGCGGATCGCGTGCAGCTGCGTCCATAATCGCAGACGAATTCCAGCCGGGCCTGTGAGACACGGCTTCTCCACTGCGCGACCAGCCGTGGCGGCCGTCGCCCCCCTTTTGCGCGGTTCGCCGAATGCAGCGGACCGGTGGCGGATGTGCCAAGGAGGAGCCGCACAAGCGCAACGGCGGTGCTCCGATGTATGTGCGGCACGCAAAACAGGCCGGGATCGTAGCGCATGGCCTGACGCATGTAGCGCAAAATGCCGCGTTGGTCCCCGAGTTCTCGGGCCCGAGCCATCAGGTGAAGATAGAATTCGCTGAGGGCCCACCGGGTGATGCGCGCCGGCAATTCGGAGTACCGTCGGCCGACCCGCTGCATGACCATTTGAAATGAACGCTCCATGGCGGCAGTGTTGCAGGACATGCTCCCGCACCATTGCCGGTACCCGAGAAGATATTCCGGAATCAATGCGAACTCGTAGCGATCCGCGAGGCGCAGCAGCAGGTCGATGTCCTCGCACCCCTCACCGCCGCGCGCACGCAAACTCGGATCATACCCCCCGATTACGGCCAGGCAGTCGCGGCGTATAAGAGGGGCGCTGGCGCTGCAGAAGTTCTTGTAGACGAAGGCCGGGTAGACCCATCCGCTGACATGCGGGCGTCGGTCCAGGGGAAACTGCCGCCCGGTTGCATCGATCCGGGCCGACCAGGCGTAGGCCAAGGCCACCTGGGGAGCAGCCCGTTCCAGGCTCTGGACCTGCTTCGCTATCTTTTCGGGAAACCAGATATCGTCGGCATCGATGGGGGCGATGTAGCGCCCGCGCGCCGCGGCGATAGCCCGGTTGCGCGCAGCCGCGACGCCGCGATTGGGCTGGTGCACGTGGAGGACGCGCGCATCGCGCCGTGCATAGGCCTCAATAATGGACGCGGTACCGTCGGTCGATCCGTCGTCCACGACGATAAGTTCTAGGCTGCGGTACGTCTGGCGCAGAACAGACTCGATGCTCTCGCGCATGAATGCTTCAGCATTGTGCGCGGGAAGTATCGCAGAAACCAACGGCTCCGCCGTCTCGTGCACCCGGCACCCTCCCTAGCCGCATGCATGCCGTGCCCCGCATTACAGACGCAACAGGAAACGGCGTTCTTGCGTTTGACTCCACGGTGCCCGCGCGCTACTACCACGATTCCACCGGGTCTTTTCTGCAAGATAGCTGGAGTCTTCGGAAAGTCAATTTTGGCGGCGTTTTCGGACCGGAACGCGTCCCGATCGCCGTCCTTCCGACTCCGTGCTTCTATGTCAAACGACATACTCGGCGCTCCCGGTGCTGGCTCGGTGCTGAAAAGGGTAAGAATTGACAGCAAGCGGCGGCAGGCTAGGCTTTGCAATGATCTTCCCTACCAGAGTCCACCGATAAGGAGGGTCTTGAACTGCATAGAAGGACAGGCGACCCGGGGAAACGGGGGACGGCATCTGGGTCGCGCCGAATACGGGGGGAGCTCCGCGACAGTGGCGCGGAGCTGTACGGGGCTGTAAAGGCCGCGATGCGGTCGGTGAACGCTGATGGCCGCCGAAGCGATAGTCTGTTCGAAACTAACCAAACGTTACAGGCGCTACAGCAGCATGAGACCGCGGCGTCTCAAAGACGTCGTTTTCGGTGGCTGGAAGAATTTGCGC
The DNA here is from genome assembly GCA_963779865.1 of uncultured Gammaproteobacteria bacterium. GTDB lineage: Bacteria > Pseudomonadota > Gammaproteobacteria > CAVZZX01 > CAVZZX01 > CAVZZX01. Next base: position 1,517,620 of record CAVZZX010000003.1, read on the forward strand.
CCTCTGGAAACCCTCCTGGCTCTGGACGACGTCAGTTTTCGACTCGAGCACGGCCAGATGCTCGGCGTGGTCGGCCATAACGGTGCGGGGAAGTCTACCCTGCTTCGGCTGGTCGGCGGTGTAAGCCCTCCTGATTCCGGACGAATTCAGACCAACGGTCGCATGGGAGCACTGCTAGATCTCGGGCTCGGCTTTCACCCGGACCTGTCCGGTCGTGAGAACGTCATCATCAACGGCGTGATCAGCGGCCTGAGGCGGCGCGAAGTGCTCCACCGTCTGCAACGGATCATCGAGTTCGCTGAGCTCGAAGAGTTCATCGATGCGCCTCTGCGCACCTACAGCACCGGAATGCGAATGCGGCTCGGCTTCGCCGTGGCTGTGCACACCGATCCCGAGCTACTTCTCGTCGACGAGGTCCTGTCGGTAGGTGACCTCCGCTTCAAGCGCAAATGCACCGAGCGCATCAGGCGGCTGAAGGAGCAGGGCACCGCCGTGCTGCTCGTTTCCCATAATCCGGATGAGGTGGAAAAACTCTGCGACCAGGCGCTCTGGCTCGAGTGGGGGCGCGTGCGTGCACTCGGCGGCGCGCCCGCTGTACTGAAAGAGTATCGCGCCAGCATGTCGGCGCCAGCGAGCGCGCGCGAAGCTCCGCGCACGGGAAAAAATTCGACTCCCTTGGCGCAGCCGCTCGCTTTCGGCACGTCGGCGCTTGAGATCCAGGCAGTCCACATTCTGGACGAAAACGGAAGGCCCACCGGAGGCGTGCAGCGCCACCGGCCGTTCGAGATGCAGATCGAGTACCGCCCTTACGAACGCATCGAAACGCCGATATTCCAGGTTCGGATCCACAGAAAGGATGGTCTGCTCTGCTGGGGCGGAAACAGCGCTGCTGGCAAGCATCTGGACCGGCGATTTGTCCATGCGCCGGGCCGAGTTCGGCTACGGATCGAGAGCCAACATTTCGCGCGGGGAGAGTACTTCGTGAACGTGGGCGCGTATTCATCGGACTGGAAGCGTGTTTTCGATTTCCACGAAGCGGCGGCACGCCTGCACGTCACTTCCGCGCAGGACGGTAGCGGGAGCATGGACTTGCCAGTCCGTTGGGAGCTCCTCGACGAGACCCCCGCCCTGGTAGCGCACCCCGCGACCACCGGGACGGAAGGGCGCCATTAGCAGCTTCTACGGCCCCGTGGTCGGCGACGCCCGAGAATGCGGCTCTGAGGCTCTCAGCAGCTGCACACAGCGCACGCCGGCGCGAGGTGCGAGACAAGGGGGGAGGCACGTGGCGCGAAGGATAGCGGTACGAGAAGTGAACTTGGCAGCGTTCCCGTCTCAGGGGCTCGAGGGCCTCGCTGGCTATCGGGCGGTGTTCGTGATCGTGCGGCTCTCCGGCCGCGTGCTCACCCGTATCGAGGTGCCGGTGATCAGCGGACGGGTGGATGCACTCGCGCTATGGGATATGTGCATGGCTAGCGCTGGCCCTCGGGTTTGGGAGAGCTGGTTGCAGCAGTGGCTCGGCTGGGATGAACACGGCCCCCTCGGAGCCGCCGCTCCACCCGCGACGGTCGCTGTGTGTACGCGGGACCGCCCTGAGGACCTGCAGCACTGTCTCCGTTCTCTGCTCGCCATGCCGAATCAGGGACAAGAGATACTCGTTGTAGATAGTGCCTCCACAGGCAAAACGACTCAGCAGATCACGACCCGGTCCGGCAACAGGGTGCGATATGTCCGTGAAGAGCGTCCGGGGCTCAACCGCGCCCGCAATCGCGCACTTCAGGAGGCGCGTCACGACCTCGTTGCGTTCATCGACGATGATGCCGTTGCCGACAAGGTCTGGCTGCGGCACCTCCTGCGCCCCTTCGCCGATCCACGGGTTTGGTGCGTAACAGGTAATACGCTGCCGCGCGAGCTCGAAACGCGGGCACAGCAGATTCAAGAGAATTTCAGCACGTTTTCACGCGGTTTCACGGTGCGGACCTATGGTCCACTTGCCCCTCCTGCTGCAGCCGGCTGCGTGGGAGCGGGGGTTAACATGGCGTTGCGAAAACAGGTCATCGACGTAATCGGCTCTTTCGATCCGGCGCTTGATGCCGGCACGATTACTCGGTCGGGGGGCGATAACGACATGTTCGATCGGATCATTTCCGCCGGGTACCACATCGCATATGAACCGTCGGCTCTCGCGTTGCACCGCCACCGGCGGGACGAAGCGGCGCTGAGAAAGGCTTTCTACGGCTACGGAGTCGGTGTCTACGCCGCATGGACGAGGGCGCTGCTCTTCCACGGAGACTGGCACGTGGTGCGGAGCGCATGGCAATGGTGGCGCCACGAGCAACTGCCTGGGCTTCTGCGGCGCGCCCGACGCGGTCTTCCGCGCCGCCTCCAATTGCTGCAGCTGCTCGGCTGTCTTGCCGGTCCCTGGGCTTACCTGCGCAGCCGATTCCGAGAGCACAAGGCGTGAAGGTCACCGTTATCATTCCCACTCATAATCGCTGCAAGTCCTTGCAGCGAACCCTGCGGGCGCTGCTCGACGATCCGCACCTAGCAGAGTCCGGCGAGGTCGTCGTCGTGGCCGACGGCTGCAGCGATGGAACCCTGCAGGTGTTACGAGAGCGCCGTTGGCGATGGCCGCTGCGCGTGTTGGACCAGACGCCGGGACGAGGGGCAGCGGCAGCCCGAAATGCTGGCGCGGCAATCGCGCGCGGCAGCCTGCTTCTGTTCCTGGATGACGACGTCGAGCCTTCCCCCGGTCTGGTCGAAAGACACCTCCGTGCCCACAGCGCCGAGCCCCGTCGCGCGGCGGTCGGCACCTATCCGCCGGCGCTCCGGGGTGCTGCCGACCCGGTTCACGTCCTCAAACGCAATTGGTGGCTGGGAAAGTTCCATGAGATCGGCAAGTCCGGGCACCGGTTCGACTACCGCGATTTGCTCAGTGGCAATCTCTCCCTCAGCTCCTCACTCTTCGAAGAACTTCGTGGATTCGACAGCGGGATAGGCAGTGCGGGCGGAGAGGATTATGAATTCGGCATCCGCCTCTTTGAGGCTGGAGCCGAACTGGTCTTCCTACCCGACGCTCATGCGCTACACCACGAGCATGAGACCACCGATCTGGATCGATTCATGGCTCGTGCGCGCCAAGAGGGGCGCGCGGACGTACGCATGGCGGAGCGTCATCGGGCGATTTGCTCCGCCCTCCCCCTGGTCCAACACTATCGCCGCAAGCGCCGGCGCTCCTTACCTCGCTCTGCAGCGTGGGCCACAGGCGATCTCGGGACGCTATTTCCGCTCCTCGTGACACCTTTGCTGCGAAGCGCCGGCTGGCTTGGTGCACACCGGAGCTGGCTTCGACTGTGCGGGTCACTGCACGAATATTGGTATTGGCGTGGCGTGCGCGAGGCTGTAGGAGACCGAGAGAGCCTCGAAGATCTTTTCGTCGGAAGCGCTCCGCCGGCAGGTCATGAGATCGAACTGGATCTGGCCGAGGGTATAGAACGTGCGGAACGGGAGCTCGACCGCGTCCGCCCCGACGCCCTGAATCTGCGCTATGGCCGCTTCAGTATCGGCCGAGTGCCCCCGGCCCCAGCGGCCGAGCCACTCCGCGGATGCCACTTGCGGAAGTTATTGGTCGAGGACCTGGCCTGGCCCCTCCTCAAGGCGAAGTCAGCCCATGAAGCACTCGACACGACCGCCGAGGAAGAGCTTTCCGTTACCGAGTATGGCTTGGTTAGCCGCGGGGACGAACCGCTCGGCTGGATCGGCACCGATCCGCCCAAGGACCCGGAGTCCCTGAGAAGGAGAGTCACCGAACGGCTAGATTACCCGCTCCTCCTCCAGACAGGCCCAACTTGGCTTGGCGAGCCGCCGCATCGGACCGGCAGCTGCGATTTCACGGTCGTGGTCCTTGTTCACCGAGGCGGGGTGCCGCTGGAGCATTGCTGCGATGCTCTCAGGGCGCAACGCCTGGCGCCAGTGGAGATATTGCTGGTCGGCGTCACCCCTGGCGTACCACCGCCGGAGTTGGAAGACGTATGCTGGCTCGGTCACGCGAACGGCGCCGCGGCTGCCCGCAACAGAGGCTGGCGTGCGGCGAGCAGTAGCCTGGTCGCGTTCACGAACGAAACGGCGCGCCCCTCGCCCGGCTGGCTGGAACACCTTGGTGCGGCCTTCGACCAACACGTCGCCGCTACCGGCGGCCTGGTCACGGCCGCGCACATCCAGACAGCGGAGCAGGCCTGGTACGATCAATGCCGGGACGGAACCGCGCGCGGGGTTGGCCGCTTTCACGTGCAGGGGGGCGCGGGAGCGCTCTCGCCCCAGCTCTGGGGGTGCTACCTGGACCGACGCAACCTTGCCGTGCAGCGGCGCGTGCTGGCAGAGCTCGGCGGGTTCGACGAAACGCTCGATCGGTTCGGCGACGAATCCGTGCGCGACCTCGTCTTTCGACTGCTACGCAGCGGGCGCAGCCTGACCTACGTCCCGAGCGCGCGGGTTGCCTACGTCCCGCCCGCCGGCCCCGCCACGCTGAATCGCCACCGGCACGAAGCCGGGCGCGGCTTCGCCGCATATCTTTGGAAGCGGCGGCACGACGTCCCGCCCAGCTATCTGCTGCGGTTCGCACTGCGACAATGGTGGGGGCGCCATCTCCTCCCACGCCTGCGATACCCCGACGGTATCCCCCGGCGGCTCGTGCTGCTGGAGCTGGGAGGCGCCATCTGGCCCTGGCGCGGCACGCCGAAGCACGCTGTGGCTGGTCCGGGACGCGCCTCGCGCAGGATCGGTTGAACATGCCGGAGGTCAAAAGCGTCCAACGCGGCAAAGCTTTCCCGAGGGGATTTCCCGTTAGCAAAGGCACGGAATAATGGAGAACGCCAACATCCAGGGCTCCCCTTCGGTACCCGAAGCCGCCTGGGAAGCCCCCTTCATCGTCTGGACCCTACGCCGCACCGGCGGGACCAATTTCGCACAGAGCTTATTCGAGTGCTCGCGCTTCGACTATCTGGAGCATGAACCCTTTAATTTCGATCGCGCCTACGGTCACATCTCGCAGGAGTGGGAAGACAACGGCGATGCCAGTCATCTGCGAGCGAGCCTCGCCGAGGTTTTCCAGGAGAAGTGGCTAATCAAGCACTGCGTGGAAATGGTGCCGCTCACATTCAACAGGGTGCTGGCGGAGATCGCCTGCGATGCCGGTTACCGCCACCTGTTCCTCTATCGCCGCGACCCTCTGGCCCGGCTTTTGAGCTTGGAGTTCGCCGAACGCGCTGGGGCTTGGAGTCCGAACGACATCAAGGGCAGCGAGCTGGACGAGGATGCGATCCTGGCGGAACCGTTGCCAGTGGAAGAGATGATCACCCACGAGTACGCATGCCGCGCGCTCATACAGGACGCATATGCCCACCTCATCGAACTCGAACAACGCCCGCTTCTGATCGCCTTCGAGGATCTGTTCATGTCGGAGAATCGAGAGTGGCTGGCACAGCAAATACAGGGGGTCCTCGACTTTCTGCGCCTGAACCGAGGAGCCGCAGAAGATGAGCAGGTAATGAACGACATGCTTGCGCGCCCCCAGCAGGAAATTCGGGACCGCTACGCTCGATTCCGGGGCTACGATCAGCTGGTGCGATCGCTGGACACACTCGGGGCCTTCGAGCTTCGCGCCATCAAGGCCAGTGAAGAAGCTGCCACGCCGACCGGATAGTGTGACTACGACGCGGAAAGGCGACTGCCCCGCGGGAGAACGCTGTTCCCAGAGATCCCGGTATCGAGATCGACCTTAACCAGGGTCACTGAAAGCGGCGGCAGCGCAAACGGCGCATCCTGGGGTTGGGGGCGGCAGGACTGTTCGGTGTGCAGCCGCCGGCCGGAGATCCGGCGGACCTGCAGCAGCGTGCCGGAAACGCTTATCGCGCGTGGCTGTCCGCCGCGATTCACGATGACGAGCCAGCCGAACCTCTCGTTCCTTGTCTTGAGCACGTAAACGGAACCGCCGACGATCTCCTGTCCGACAAAACGACCAGAGAGGGCCGGGGCGGCCGCACCGAGGGCCCGATACACCGCGGTCGGCTGGCGAGCATCGAAGCTCAGCAAGGCCTGCTTGTCCTTGTTTCGAAACCGGAGCGGCCAGAAGTGGACGTGCCCCACTTCGGCGCCGACGAAGTTGCCCAGTTTCACCACGTCGTCCAACGCGATTTCGGCATTCGTTTCGCTATTGCTTGAAGCAGTCAGGGGATCGTTCCATTCGGTTACGGCTATCTCGACCCACTTCCCCGTAGCTCGATCCAGGTGCTTGCGCAAGGCTGCGATCCGGGCAGTGACGGAAAACGCAGCGAGGCCGTTCCACGGCTCGCCGGGTTTGCGATAGTCGTGGAAGGCGGCGAAATCAAAACTGCTTCGCGCCTCCCTCACCACGACCTTCCACCAAGGCGATCCGCGGGCATGACCAGGGACCCGGTCCCGAATCTCCTGGAGGCACCGCGTGCCCTTGCGACCTGCACAGGCGGAGATCTCGTGTGTTCTGAAATAGCGCCGCTGCGCGGGAGTCATCCGGTCGGCGAAACCCACTTCGTCCCACTGCGAAGGGCCGTTCGCCCCCACCCGTATGTCCGGGTCCGCCCGCTTCATCTCACGCGAGAAAATCGCCAAAGCTCCTGCGTATTCGTGGGCCGTCAGCGAATAGGAGGTGTGCAGGTAAGACTCGTTGCCAAGTTCCCAGTAGCGAACCTTGTAGCCAAGCCGTTTGACCGCGGACACCCACGCCGCCGCCTTTCGAGCATAAAGAAGGATATTCTCGCGTGTGTCTCCCGGCTCGAGATATGCGCTCTCGAGGTTGACAACGAAAAAGATATCCTTGATTCCCAGGTCCTTCGCCTGCCTCAGAAACTCCTTGTAGTCAAGGCGCTGTGATTTGAGCGCCGCGCTTGCCGCCTCTCCCGGGTACTCGTTCGGGCGCACGACGGCGTTGTGTTTCCAGTCGTAGTTATCAGCCACTTCGCCGCCCGGAAAGCGCAGGGTTGACACGGGCAGGCTCCGCAGCGCGCCACCCAGGCCTCCGCCGGCCGCGTCATCGTCTATCCAGTAGAGAATGTTCACCCCGAACGAAAGCCGATGTGGCGAGCGAACGCTCTCGTACCGTGGGAAAGCCCCCACCTTCAGCACCGCTTTGTGATCTCCGAGCGGAGGGCAGGGCATCGCGGGCGCAGCAAGCCCTGGGTGCAAGCACCATCCCGAGAGAAAAAGAGTCAGCGCGGTCCACCGGGCATGTGTCCATCGGCGGCCCGAACGGCGGCGCTCCATTGCAGCAGTATTCAACTCCCCTTCCCCGGTTTGAATTCACCAGCAGCATAGAAGGTGGGCAGTCGGTGTCAATTACGCGCGCGCCACGCAGCGCTGATCATCCTCGACCCGGTCGCAGGGTACGCCATCCATGCGCGGAGAACGGCTACAACATCTGGTGAAAGTGGCTTCAAGCTGCCGCCGAGGTATCCGGGCATGCTGCTGCCGCTGCTTTTCAACAGGCCCGGCAAGCGAAGCCTCGACCTGCGCCTGCGGCTGGATACCCGCGAAAGCCCGAAGGCGAAGAAGATGCCGATGCCATCGAGCGGCCCGCCGTGACCTGGGACCTCGAACATCAGCTCGCACCTGCCGCCTATCTATCGTGTGCGCGTTGGCCGGGGCGCCCCCTCAGATGTAGTAGTCGAGCTCCTCCTGATGCTTGAGCAGCTCGCGCATCCGTTCCGGATCCTCGCCGAAGAAGTACACCAGTCCCCAGTGGGTGCCGAAGGCGGTGCGCTTGGTCACCGTCTCTTCCAGCGGCGGGGTCAGGTCATGATACTCGTAGTACGCGTCCTGCTCCGTCTCTTCGGGGACCTCCAGATGGCTCACGACGCGGCGGCGCGGATACACCCCGAAACACCCGGCGTGGCCCTTCGCATCCACCACCTCGCGGGGGAAGAAGGCCTGGATCTCCTCCTCGGTCGTCTTGGGGTCGAAGGCCAGCACCATGCCTTGATACGCGTTGAAGCCATAGGCACGCTCCAGCAGTTCGAACACCCTGAAACCCGGCGGCCGGTAGGCGACTTCGCCGAAGTACATGGTGCCGTCGCTGGTGACGAAGTACTCCGGATGGATGAAGCCGAAGTCGATATCGAAGGTCTTGATGAGCTTCTCGATCTCCCGGGTGATCTGCGGTCGCCAACTCTCCAGCTCGGGGCTCGCCGGCACGAAGACCGAATAGCCCAGGGTCACGTACTCGGAGATGTTCAGGAAGCGGATCTTGCCGTCGTGGACCCAGGCCTCCACCGCGAACTCCCAGCCGTCGAGATGGCTCTCCATCAGGACCGGAAACTCCTCCTCGGGGATGGTATCGATTTCGTCCGGTGTGCGGATGACCCGATGGCCCAGGCAGCCCGCCTTGTCGAAGGCCTTCAGATGAATGGGGTCGTTGGGGTCCCCGTCGAGCTTGAGCAAGGTCTGGTTCACGCGCTTGAGAAAGCGCACCACGTCGGCGCGGTCGTGGGCCTCCTCGAAGATCCCCACCCGGATGCCACCGAGCTGCGCACGACGCTTCATCAGCGCCTTGTCGCGGAACAGGATCGACTGTCCGAACAGCCGCGGATTGCCCAGCAGCACGGAGTTGATGGCACCGGCCCATTCCACGGTCTCTTCATAGAGCGGGATGGCGACGTCCACGCCCGCGTCCTTGAGGCGCTGTGCGATCTCCATGGAGCGGTCGTTGAGGCGCTCAAAATTCCAGGCGATGAAGGGAATGTCGTGTTGCTTGGCGAAGTCCTCGGCCCAGTCCGGTGCGACGATCACATAGCGGCGATCGAATTTCTCCACGGCATCGATGGCGTTGAGGCTCCAGCCCAGCAGGGCCACGTACCCTTTCTCGGGATTCTTGGCCGTCATGTTCGCCTCCTTTATTTCTGTGCTTGTCGGTGCCGACCCTTGCAGGCGCACGCATAGATTGTCACGCTGTGTCCGGTGCAGCTGCCTCGCGGCGGGAGGTATGCACGGCGCGGGTGACGGTTTGTGGCGCCGACACCGCGCCGCAGGTGCCGGATGGGGAACGCTCGTTCCCGGCCGCAGCGCGACCGGAGGCTTTGGACGGGCCCCATACAGGGCCCGGTATACGACCGGCTGCGCGAGCGGCAACATGCCGCCGGCCGGGCCGGGCGCTTTGCTATACTGCCAAGCCTAGCAAATCGGGGCGCCAGGGGCACGGTATCGGCCGGCAGCACGGTATCGGGCGGACGCAGTTTCGCGCCCCAGCGGCAGAGAGGCGGCGGACGCCCCGAGCAAATGGCGCGTCCGGTCGAGCTCCCAAGGAGCGGCGATCGTGATCGGGGAAGGTATGCGCACGAACGAGGCACACGAACAGCAGTCCGGGGCCGAGCTCGCCGCCAAGCTCGATGCCGCGATCGCCCGGCTTGCAGAGGCCGAGTCCTTCGCCAAGGGCCTGCACCATGGGCAGGCGCTGCAGGTGGCCGCACGGCTGCTGCGCACCCCGGGCGGCCCCGAGATCCTCTACGAGCGCGCCCCGGCACTGGAGCGCGCCGGCATCTTCGCCGGCAGCGACTGGGCGCGCCCCGAGATCCTGCAGGCGGACATTGCGGTGCAGACGCTGCGCCTCGGTGCACCCGACGACATCACCCTGGAGTGCCTCAGCGAGCTGCGGCTCCTCGCCGTGGCCGAGTCGCGCTATCGGCATGCCACCGTCACTGCGGAGCAGGCCCAGCACTACCTCGCGCAGATCCTCGCCCTCAACCTCGATGTGCTCTTCGAAACCGCCGGCGAGGCTCTGCGCGTGCGTCTGGGGCGCATGGCCGAGGCGGTGCGCTCCGTCCTGCAACTGCTCGTCGAGCGCATCGGCTACGACAACATCCTCGACCGCCTGATCGGCGAGATCTGGCGTATCCTCGCCCAGCGTCCGGTGCGCGTGGACCACCTCAAGGCGATGACCACCCAGATCGCCGCCTGCCTGTACAACCCGGAGATCGCGATCACCAATGCGCGCGGCGCCGACCGTCTGGTCAGCGCGGTGTTCGGGCCGACGCAGGCGTCCATCGAGGACCCGGGCCTGGAGGTCTACCGCGAACGCCTCGGCGCCATGGACAGCCCGGCGCTGCAGCAAGAGGCGAGTGGCTTCGCGCGCGCCATGCACGACACCGGCCTGGCCTCGCCCTACCATCCGGTGTTGCTGCGCTTCGCGCTCGAGCAGGCACCCGAGCTGCTGCCCACGGCGCTGGGGCTCAGCAGCACCGGCCGCGAGACCTTCGCCTGTTACCAGGATCTGGTCCACGCGCTGATCGAGGCGGCGATCTTCGCCGAGACGCCGCAAGCGGCCTACGGCCTGGCCCTGATGCTCGAGCGCGGCGTGCTGTTCGCGCCTCCGGTCGCCCCGGCGCTGTGGCGGCAGCTCGGTCTGGTCCTGTGTCCGACCGCCGAGGCGGCCATCGCGCGTTCGGTGGGCAGCGCGCGCCCCGCCAACGTGCAGCTCCTCGCCGGCGTGCTCGGCGTGTTCGGGCTGCCACTGGGCGTCGGCCAGGGAAACAACGCGACCTGCCAGTCGGCGCGCGCCATCTCCATGTGGGCCTTCAACGATCCCGACTATCTCTTGCAGATGATCGCCTGGGCCGCGCGCGACGACGATCTGGTGATGCACTTCGAGGGCCAGCGCCTGTCCTCCAAGGAACTCGCCGCCAACCATCCCGCGGTCCAACCGATGGACGTGGACGCCGTCTCCGCCGTGCTGGTGCCGCACCTGGATCGCATCTATCACGCCATGGGGGCGCTCTGCGCCGGCCGCGGCGACGACCCGCACCGCTGGATCAATCCCGAATTCCACGGCTGGTGGGTGGGGCGCGGCTTCGCCCTGGCGGTGGATCTGGCGACCGGCAAGCTGACCGATTACGACCGCTTCGTGCGGCACTTCTTTGCCTATTATCATCCGCTGCACAACGGCAACCAGCCGCTCATCCACCCGCAGCCGGCGGGGCTCGCCGTCACCGACAGCGCCGCGCGCTTCGTCGGCTGGCACGCCATCACCGTCCAGCGCGTGGCCCTGGACCAGAACGGCGAGATGCGGGTGTACTTCTACAACCCCAACAACGACAGCGGGCAGGACTTCGGCAACGGCGTGAAGGTCTCCACCGACGGCTCGGGCGAGCGTTTCGGCGAGTCCTCGCTGCCGGTGGTCGAGTTTGTCTCACGGCTGTATCTGTTCCACTTCGACCCGCTGGAACACATGCAGCCGGAGCAGGTGCCGGCCGCGGACGTCGCGGCGGTCGAGGCGCTGGCGCGCGGCAGCTGGGCCGCCGAGCGCTGAGCCTATCGGCTCGGCGCCGGCCGCCGGGCAGCGGCCGCCGTGACGCGCCAGATCGCATTGCCCACGTCGTCGGACACCAACAGGCCGCCGCGGCGGTCAATGGCCACCCCGACCGGACGCCCACGCGCGTAACCCCGTGGATCGAGAAAGCCGCTCAACACCTCCTGCGGGGTGCCGGCCGGCTTGCCGTTCGCAAAGGGCACGAAGACCACCTTGTAGCCGCTGCGCGGCCAGCGATTCCAGGAGCCGTGCTGACCGACGAACATGCCGTGCTGCAAGGCGCCCAGGCGCGTGCGCCCCGCATAGGCCAGGCCCAGTGAGGCCGTATGCGGACCCAGGGCATAGTCGGGCACGATCGCCCGGGCGACCAACGCCGGCCGCTGCGGCTGCACGCGCGGGTCCAGGTGCTGCCCGTAGTAGCTGAACGGCCAGCCATAGAACCCGCCCTCGACCAGCCCCGTCATGAAATCGGGCACCAGATCGCCGCCCAGCGCATCGCGCTCGTTCACCGCCACCCACAGCACACCGCGCTCCGGCTCCCAGGCCATCCCGACCGGATTGCGCAGGCCGCTGGCGAAGATGCGGTGAGCGCCGCTCGCGGGGTCCACTTCCCACACCGCGGCGCGCCCCCGCTCCACCTCCAGGCCGTTCTCGGCCGCGTTGCTGTTCGACCCCACGCCCACGTACAGGCGGCGGCCGTCCGGGCTGGCGATGAGGCTCTTGGTCCAGTGATGGTTGATCGGACCGGCCGGCAGGTCGGTCACCTTGGCGCCCGGCGCAGCGATGCGCGTCTGTCCGGGCTGGTAGGGAAAGCGCAGCAACGCATCGGTGTTCGCGACGTAGAAGCTGTTGCCCACCAGCGCCATGCCAAAGGGCGAATGCAGGCCGTCGAGGAAGACCGAACGATGATCCGCCACGCCGTCGCCGTCGGTGTCGGTGTCGCGCAGCAGCGTGATGCGCTCGGCGCTGGCGCCGGCGGCGCCCGCCCGCGCCTGCACGTGCTTCATGATCCAGCCCTTCGGGCCCCGGTGGTCCGCGGGTTTGGCCGGCGCATTGGTCTCGGCGACCAGGACGTCGCCATTGGGCAGGACATACAGCCAGCGCGGGTGGTCGAGCCCACCGGCGAAGCGCGTCACGACCAAACCGGGGGCGGCCACGGGTGCGGCGCCCCCGAGCCAGGCCGCGGCGGGCGCGATGTTCACGGTCGGAATGGCGTGCGCGGTGGGCGGCGGCAGCACCGGGGCGGGTCCGATACCGGCCCCGACGGGCAACGCCGCGCGGTGGGCGCATGCGCCCGCGAGCACCAGGGGGACGATCAGGAGCAGCCGAGCGAGCGACATGTGCAGACCCGCACACCGATAGCGACAATACGTCAGCATGGCACAGGCGCCGCCGCGGTCGAGCGCGCGCACCGAGGCACGGCCCCGCCTGCGCGATGCGCCCCGGCGGGCGTCAGTTGTCGGGGGTGAAGGCGTTGCGGTGGAAGGCCGCCGCCTCGTCCACCTCGTCCAGGCCGAACTCCCGTGGGTCGGCCGGCTGCGCACCGGCGAGCACCTCCAGCACCGCCCGCACCCCGTGGGAGAGCGATTCGAGCTGATAGCCGCCCTCCAGCACCACGGCCAACCGACCGCCGCAGTGGCGATCGGCGATGCCCTGAACAATGCCCGTCATGGCCGCGAAGCCCTCGTAGCTCACGTTCAGGGCGAGGTCGAAGCGGTGGGCATCGAAGCCGGCCGAGACGAGCACCAGATCGGGCTGGAAAAAGTCCGCGGCCGGCACCAGGATGTCGCGGAAGGCCTTGAGCATGGCCGCATCACCCGCGCCGCCGGGCAGCGGCACGTTGATGATGCTGCCCTCCCCCAAACCGCCGCCGACCTCGCTGAGCAGCCCGGAGCCGGGATAGAAGGGCGCTGCCCGGTGGACGTCGAACAGCATCACGTCCGGATCGGCCCAGAAGATCTCCTGGGTGCCATTGCCGTGGTGGACGTCCCAGTCCACGATCAGCACCCGCGCACAGTCGAGCACCGCCTGGGCGTGCGTGGCGGCGACAGCCACGTTGTTGAACAGGCAGAAGCCACGCGCCCGCACCGGCTCGGCGTGGTGGCCCGGCGGCCGCACCAGCGCGAATGCCGACTGCGCGCGCCCCTGCACCACGGCCTCCACTGCGGCAATGGAGCTCCCTGCCGCGACCTCCGCGGCCTCCACGCTGCCCGGCGACACGGCCGTCGTGTCCACATCGAGCCAGGCATTCTGGCCCCGCAGCGTGTAGATGGACTCCAGGTAGGAGGTGGTGTGCACGCGGGAGAGCTGCTCGCGCGTCGCTGCCGTCCCCGCTTCGAAGCGCACTCCCGGCACCGGTTCGCGCTCGAGCAGCTCGCGAACGGCGCTCAGTCGCCCCGGATGTTCGGGATAGCTCCACTTCGCACCGAGCCCGGCGAGGATCTCCCGCACCCGTCGGTCGAGCCGGCCCGGCAGGAAGGGCACGTCCGCATCCGGCCGATGGGCCAGCATGCGCTGATCGTAGAACGCGATGACGTGACGGTCGCCGATCATGCTGCCTCTGCCGAACCTGCGCTACAGTGCTGCTATGCTAGCATTCACCCTGCGCGGTGGGCATGTCCAGCCCTCGCCTCGAGACCGCTCACGGCAGCGATTGCGGCCTGCCCCCGGGAGCCCAAAGCCCGCCGGACGCAGGCCCCGCCGCGCACCATGCGGCCTGGAAGGACGCGGCCAGGCGCCCTCTTGAGGCGTCCATTTTGCTGATTTAGAATCCGTTTTTCTGCGCGTTGGGCAGGTGGGAGCGACGGCACCGTTTCCTCCCTCGGGCAGGTCGGAAACGGCCGTCCAAGACGCCCGGCGGGCTTGATCGGCCAGCGCGACGCCCTCGTGGTGGCGGGTTCAGGCGGCTTTGACCGGCTGCGCACCAGACGAGGCGGCGCTCATCATGAACGATCAAAACACCACGCCAGAAGGCGGGAAGCCCCGCGCGGTTCTGGAGAAGGTCGCGTCCGGCATCCCCGGCTTCGACGAAATCACCCAGGGTGGGCTGCCGCTGGGCCGCACCAGTCTCGTATGCGGCGGCGCGGGCGCGGGCAAGACGCTGTTCGGCATGCAGTTTCTGGTCCGCGGGATCGTCGACCACGACGAGCCGGGCGTCTTTATCGCCTTCGAGGAGACCGAGGACGACCTGGCCGAGAACGTCGCCTCGCTGGGGTTCGATCTCCGCGAACTCGTGGATTCCGGCAAATTGTGGATGGACCACATCCGCGTCGAACGCAGCGAGATCGTAGAGAACGGCGAGTACAACCTCGACGGCCTCTTCGTTCGGCTCAACCTTGCCATTCAGGCGGTGCGCGCCAAACGGATCGTGATCGACACCCTGGAGACGCTGTTCGGCGGTCTGGACGATCACGCCATTCTGCGCTCGGAGCTGCGCCGGCTGTTTCTGTGGCTGAAGGCGCAGGGGGTCAGCGCCATCATCACCGCCGAGCGCGGCGACGGCGCGCTGACCCGCCACGGGCTCGAGGAGTACGTCTCGGACTGTGTCGTCCTGCTCGACCATCGCGTGACCGACCAGATTTCCACCCGCCGCCTGCGCGTGGTCAAGTACCGTGGCACCACGCACGGCACCAACGAATACCCCTTTCTGATCGGCGCGGACGGGCTCACGGTGATGCCGATCACCTCTGCCGGTCTGGAGCACGCCGTCAGTGAGGAGCGGGTCAGCAGCGGTGTGCCTGCGCTGGACACGATGCTCGGCGGCGATGGTTATTACCGCGGCAGCACCGTGCTCGTCTCGGGCACCGCCGGCGCCGGCAAGAGCAGCCTGTCGGCCCACTTTGCCGATGCGGTCTGCCGGCGGGGGGAGCGCTGCATCTATTTCTCGTTCGAGGAATCGCCCGAGCAGATCATGCGCAACATGGCATCGATCGGCATCGACCTCGCACGGCACCGCGACGCCGGTCTGCTCACGTTCGTGGCGGCCCGCCCCACGGCGCACGGCCTGGAGACCCACCTGGCGGTGATGCACAAGCTGATCAGGGAGTTCGAGCCCCACGCTGTGGTCGTCGACCCGATCGGCAATCTCATCGCCGCGGGCAATCAGCACGAGGCCCACCTGATGGTGGTGCGCCTGGTCGATTTCCTGAAGATGCACACCATCACGGCGGTTATGACCAGCCTGACCGGCGGCGGCCAGGCGCAGGAGCAGACCGACATCGCCATCTCGTCGATCGTCGACACCTGGCTGCTGGTCAAGAGCATCGAGGCGAATGGCGAAAGAAACCGCGGCCTCTACGTTCTCAAGTCGCGCGGCATGGCGCACTCGAATCAGGTGCGCGAATTCCGCATCACCTCGAAGGGCGTCGACCTCGTCGAGGTATACATCGGGCCCGAGGGGGTGCTCACCGGCTCGGCCCGAGTGCAGCAGGAGAGCAGACAACGCGCCGAGCAGCTGGCTCGCGACCAGGCCATCGCCCGTCAGCAGCTGGAGCTCGAGCGCAAACGCGCGGCCATGGAGCTCAAGATCGGCGCCCTGCGCGACGAGTTCGAGGCGCAAAAGGCGGAACTCGAACAGGCCATCGCGCAGGAGCAGGCCGCCGATGAGCAAGTCCACCGCGACCGCAGCGCCATGGCGGAACACCGCGGGGGCACGAAGACCCGCTGAGCACTATCCTCAACCTGTGTCTGAATGCGGAGCATGAATGACTGTGGACCGTTCTAATCTCCCCGGCCCCACCGAAACATGGACGCTGCGCCTCTACGTCGCGGGCGAGAACGCGAAATCGCGCACGGCGCTGTCAAACCTCCAGCGTCTGTGCGAGCAGCACCTCGGCGCGGGACGCTATGATATCGAGGTCATCGACCTGATGCGCCAACCGCAGCTGGCCAAGGCCGACCAAATCCTCGCGATCCCGACCCTTGTGCGCAAAATCCCCGAGCCGATGAAGCGCGTCATCGGCGATCTGTCCAATGCCGATCGCGCTATGGTGGCCCTGGACCTGAAGGAACTCGAAGCAGAGTAAGCAGACGATGGAGACGAACGGGGAAATCGTCCTGGAGCTGTTCGTACGCGGTCAGTCGGCCCGCTCGGGCGCGGCCGTCGCCCTGGTGCACCGGCTGTGCGAAGCACACTTGGCGTCCCGCTATCGTCTCGAGGTCGTCGATGTCCGCCAACAGCCCGAGCGCACGCGCGCGGCCTCGATCATGGCCACGCCCGCGTTGATCCGCCGCAGCCCGGAGCCCGTGCTGCGCCTGACCGGGCAGCTCACGGAAGCTCGAATTCTCGAGGGCCTCGGCATCGAGCCCGTCCACGATGCCTAAGCAAGAAGGCGTTCGCGACCCCGCACTTCGCCGCCGCCTGCAGGAGGCGGAGGATACGCTCGGTGCAATTCGCGCCGGCGAGGTGGATGCCGTCGTCGTCGACGGTCCGAACGGCCAGCAGGTCTATACACTGGAGAGTCCGGACGAGCCATTTCGCATTTTTGTGGAGCAGATGCAGGAGGGGGCGATCACGCTCAGCGGCGACGGTACCATTCTCTACTGCAACCGCTTCTTTGCCGATCTGCTGGGCCGTCCGCTGGAAAGCATCCAGGGCCAAACGCTGCTGCACTTCATCAGCGACGATTGGAAGGAGCAATTCACCAGGCTGCTGGAGGCCGCCGCCGCAGGTAGCGCACACGGCGAATGCCGGCTGCACCCCGCTCACGGCGAGCCGGTGCCGGTGCAGCTGGCATTAAACCGGCTGCCGGCCGAGGACCCCCAGACCTTCGGCATCGTGGTGACCGATCTCGCCGTGCGCGAGCGGGCCGAGCGCCTGGAGGCGGCGCGAAAGGCGGCCGAGCAGGCCAATGCGGCGCGCGACCAGTTCCTCGCCATCGTCAGTCACGAACTGCGCACGCCACTCAACGCGATCTTGAGCTGGACGCAGTTGCTACTGCGCGAAGGTGCTCTTCCGGACGCGCTGCGCCATGGGCTGGAGGTGATCGAACGCAACGCATGGTCCCAGGCGCAGCTGGTGGATGACCTCCTGGACGTCTCCCGGGTGCTCGCAGGCAAACTCCGCCTCGAGGTGCAGCCGGTCGAAATACAGCGGGTCATCAACGCCGCAATAGCGACCATCCAGCCCTCGGCGGACGAGAGGCGCATCAGCATCAGGTACGAGTCAGCCAGCGATGGCCTGGTGGTGCGCGGCGACGCCGAGCGACTCAAGCAAGTGGTCTGGAACCTTCTCTCCAACGCCGTCAAATTCACGGCCGAAGGCGGTGAGGTCTGCGTGCAGCTCTCTGAGCGGGAATCCTTCGCGGAGATCGAGGTGCACGACAGCGGGGTCGGCATTCCGCCGGCGTTCCTGCCCCAGGTCTTCGAGCTGTATCATCAGCTCGACGGCCGCAGCACCCGCCGCGCTGGAGGGCTCGGGCTGGGGCTGGCGATCGTCCGGCAGCTGACCGAACTGCACGGGGGCGAGGTCCGCGCCGCAAGCCGCGGCGAGGGTCGCGGCGCCACGTTTACGGTGCGCTTGCCGTTGGCCGCTCCCGCGGTGGTCACAGGCGAGCCGGGCGCAGCGGCCCCCCTTGGCTCCGCGCCGTCGCTGGACGGTCTTCGCGTGATTCTGGTGGAGGACGAGGACGATGGCCGCGAGGCGCTCACCCGGCTTCTCGAGAGCGCCGGAGCCGCGGTGCTGGCCGCCGCGGCAAACGCCGCCGAGGCGCTGTCGGCGATCGAGCGCGAGCCGGCCGATGTGCTCCTCAGCGATATCGGCCTTCCGGACATGGACGGCTACGAGTTGATCAGGCGGGTCCGCGCCGGCGGCCACTCCGCCAAGGGACTGCCCGCCGTGGCGCTGACCGCCTACGTCGGACGCGAGGATCGGCGCCAGGCATTGCTCGCGGGATTCCAGGCCCACCTGTCCAAGCCGGTAGAGCAGGATGAGTTGTTCGCCGTGCTCACCAGCCTGGCGGGCACGTCGCCGAACAGGTGAAGCGCTCCGCTCAGGCTGTATCCTGCTCGCGCGAGAGGCTGCCGGGCTGCTGCAGGAGCCGTTCTATCTCCGCGCTCAGGCCATCGAGAAGATCCGGCCGCAGACCGTCCTGCTTGCGCAGTTTCCGGAACACCTTTTCCAGGCGTTTACGTGTGCCGGCCCCCAAGACCTGCAGTTCACCGGTCTGCCCCTGCAGGTCCAGCGGGCCCCGGTGGGCGTGGGTGCGATCTTCGATCGTCTTGTGATGCAGCAGGGCCCGGCGCAGGACCACGTAGGGAAAATTGACATTGCGCATGGGCCCCACCGCCAGGGCCTCCCCGCCCAAGGGCAGCCCCATTATCTTCGTGTGCGCGATCGTGTCCGCCCCCATCCAGGCGGACACACCCCCGACCAGCGCGCCGACGCCGGCGAACACGCCGAGCGAATGCCCACCGGTGGCCAGATCCAGCCCGCCGGCCGCGGCCCCGCCGCCCAGCGCGCCGGTCGCAACGAGTTGGGCCCGGCTCAGGCCGAACAGACTCCAGGTCTGCTGCGCGAACAGGTCCTGGTCGAGCAACTCCATCGCCGGCTCATGCCGCTCCAGGCGCCTGTAGTCGTAGATGCGTTCCACCTCGGCGCGGCAGCGCTGCTCCATGTCGATCAGATCATTCTTGTACTGCTCGCGCAGCGCTTCCAGGGCGCGCGCCTGCGGTTCGTTGCCGCGGCGCCGGCGCTGACGGGTATGCACGAGCATGGCGCCCAGCGCTTCGGCGATCACCCGCGCCGAGAGCTGGCGCCGTTGCACCTGCTCGGCCTGGAGGATCTGCACGGCGCGCTGCACCGGTGCACGCCATGCGTCGCTGATCTGGCCAAACGCCAGCAGCAAGTGGATGCGCTTGTCGAAGTCGGCGGTAAAGGCGTTGAACACGCGCACGATACGAAAGTACTGCCCCAGCGCCGCTTGCCACTGCTCGATGAAGTCGCCGGCGCCAGTCTGGTTGATAAGCGCCATGCTCGGCTGCCCCGTCCAGCGCAGGATCTCCATTTCCGCTTCGTACTCCTCGCCGAACGGCCGCGAACCGTCGACCACGTAGAGGATGCCGCCGCCCTCGAGGATGGGCGTGAGCAGGCGGCACTCGGCGGCAAAGCGCGGATCGCTGCGGTGCTGCTCGACGAACTGCCGCACCACCTCTGGTCGCTTGGCGGAGGAGGCCCCTTGCTGCTGCATCCATTCCAGTGCCGCGCGGGCGCGCTGAAAGCCGGGCGTGTCGACCAGCACGTACAGCGTCTCGTCGTCGATCCGCATGGGGAACTCGCGGGTCTCGACGGTGGTGCCGGGGATCGGCGAAATGGCCACGCTGGCATCGCGCGCCAGCGTCGACACGATGCTGCTCTTGCCCTTGTTCGGATGGCCGACGATGGCGAACACCGGTGCACTCACGAAAGGACCTCGACATGCAGATCCGGGTCCTTGAGGCGGCGCAGGCTCAAGCGCCAGACCTCGGCGTCGCGGGCGTCGACCGCCGAGTCGGCGCCCCAAAGCAGCACAATGAGCGGCTGACCGCGCATGCAGCGGCAGCGGACCTTCTGCAGGAAATCGACGAACTCGAGCAACGGCGGCTCCCATGCCTTGACCACGACCGCCACGCCGTGGTCGCGCTGCCGGCACAGCGCGGCGATCGCCGCCTGATCCTGTTCGGTGCTCCGCGCGCCGCCCGCATGCAGCAAGGCCAGGGGCTCGATGCCGAGCGCCGCCAGAGGCCGGCGCAGCACCGCCGCGTCGGTGATGCTCCCCGCCCAGGAAAGGAGGGTGCAGCGCGTCGGGCCGGCGGCGGCATGTTCGCGCGCAGCCGAAAGCTCCGAGCCGAGCATCACGGCCGGTTCGGCGTCCACGGCGGCCGTGCTGACCAGGGGCGAATTCATCCGCGCCAGCACTTCCGGTGCCCCGGGAAGGCCCGCCAGGGCATGGCGCAGGTGGCGACGCAGGCGCAGCCAGGAGAACGAGAGCGTCAGCAATCGCGGCAGCAGACCGTAGCAGACCAGCGCCGCCACCAGGAACGGCCACCAGCCGCCGAGCAATGCGGCCTGCTGCCCTGCCTCCTGGAGCGACACGCCATTGCCAAGCGCCCCCGTTTCCAGGCGATAGAACCGGCTGGCCTCCACCAGCGCAGCGCCGGGCACCGCCGCCGGGGCAACCCGGTGCCAGGGCCAGGCCAGCCCCGACACCAGGCTGTGGAAGGTGTCGCTGCTCAGCGCCAGGGTCGTGCTCCAGCCGAACGCCAGGTCGGAAAACGACACCAGATACGCCACCGCAAGCAGTGCGCCGACGTTGAAGGAGACGGAAAACAACTGCGACCAGAACGATGCCAGCCAGCGCGCCGCCGGTGCCAGTGCAATCGCATTTTCCGGATCCCACACCACAGCCAGGCGCGGCTCGCCCGCAGACGCGAAGCGCTGCGCCAGCACGCGCGCGAACCGGCCCGGGTTGAGGAAGCGCAGCGCCGAGCGCAGGGTGCTGACCAGTGGCAGGCGTACCGGCGCGGCGGCCACGCACCACAACACCAACAGCACGAGCTGCGGCAGGATCAGCACCGCCAGCGCGTTGATGATATTGATGGGCGCCGCCCCCGTGTAGTGCAGCACGACCCGGGCCAGGCCCCACCCGCTGGCCAGCCCCAGGCCCGCAAGGATGAAACCCACGAGGTGGTAGACCTGCGCCCCGGCATGGCCGTCTCGGCGCCAGTGCGGAATCTCCACCCGCGCCAGCCACCCTCGGATCTGCCGCGCCGGCTGAGCCTTGTCGCGCTGCAGCGCCGTGCCGATCGCGCGGTCGCGCCGCTTCTTGCGGTCCAGCTCCGTCGTGCGATCCGCCCTCAAGGCGGCATGTAAGTCGATGAGATCGCTCAGCAGGGAAGAGTGGGGCATCGGCCTATTGTAACGTCGGGGCGGCGGCGTTCCCATGCGGCCGTGGCCCGGCCCCTGACGCATCGGCAATGGCGTTCCGAGTGCAAGTCCTCGACGGAGCAGATAGCGCCCCAACAACACCGCGAACAACGTCCAGAGCAGCGCGCCGGTAATGCCGCCCGCCGGCGGCATTGCCCCTCCCCCTCAGGCGATGGGCAACAGCACCATGCAGTCGGGAAAGGCGCTGCATCCCCAGAACTCCTTGCCGGCATGGCTCCCGCCCTGACCCTGACGCCGCGCCATGGGCGCCGCACACTTGGGGCAGGAGGGCGGGTCTTCAACAGGCACCGGGGCGGCCTGTTCGCTGGCGGGCGCCTCTGCGACGGCAATGACGGGCGCAATCCGCTTCGCCTCCGCAGCGGCGGCTGGCGGTGCTTCGCGGGGCGCCCCCGCATCGGCGCTGAGCGCCGCCCGGATCCGTGCGCGCACGTCCGGGATCGAATAGGCGTGGCGGGCGGGGAGCTGCACCAGCGGCAAACCGATCCGGTTGCAGAGTTCCGCCAGGAACGCATCGCGCTCCTGGCGCTTACGGCGCCGATGGGAACGGTCATCCAGTTCGACCACGGCGAGCACATTCAGGTCATCCTTCGCGCACAACACGAAGTCGAAGTGCTTGGCACTGATCCGGTTGAAGGCGCGCTGCCAGGCCGAGCGCTCGAGGCCGGAGGCGACGCCGACCACGTCTGCAACCCGCACCTTGCCGAACACCCGATAGTCGCCATCGACGGCGTGCTCGAGGACGCCGAGGAACGAGCGCTCCGCCGGAGAAAACAAGGCTGCCTGCCTCGTGTAGGGCGCGGGTTCGGCGGCGCCGCCCTGCCGCGTGCGCTCGCCGACGAGCACGAGCAGCACGATGAGTGCCGCGAAAAGCACAATGGCCCAAATCACGGGGATCTCCCCTTCTTCTTGTTTGCGCGCAGCGCACGGACTTCAGCGCGGGACTGAGGCAACGCCGCCGGACACCGCCGCGTGTGTCAGACCCAGGGCAGCATGCGCCGCAGCACCCCGTCACGACGCACGAACTGGTGATAGAGCACGGCCGCCATATGCGTACCGACCAGGGCCAGCAGCAGGTAGTTGGCGAGCAGCCCATGGACATCGCCGGTCCAGCCCCAGCCCGAGGCCCGGGTCGCGAGGAGCTTGGGCATGTCGAACAGGCCGAACAGCGTCACGGGAAAGCCGCGCCAGGAGGCGTTCAGCCAGCCCAGAATCGGCACCGCGAACAACAGCACATAGAGCAGCCAGTGCACCACGCGGGCGGACTGTACCTGCCACGGCGCAAGCCCGTCCTCCGGGGCCGGCTCCACATGGCCCAGCCGCCAGAGCAGGCGCACGAGCGCCACGGCCAGAATCAGAACGCCGAACGAGAAATGCAGGGTGATGAGCGTCGTCACCTGCGTGTTGCGGCCGATGTGCGGCATGGTCCAGGCCAGCACGAACTGCACGATCAGCAGCGCAACGATCAGCCAGTGCAGCAGCCGTGCCGTGCCGGCGTATCCGGCGCCGTTCCCATTGGTCATCGTGTTCATCAAGACTTCCCCAAGCAGTGCTCACCGTCTCGCCGCCAAGGGCGATGCGGAACGTGCCGCCCTCACGACGGCAGATGCGAAACGCGCGTATTCTCGGCCATCCGCCAGCGGAGCGCCACCCGCGCGGCGGGCCGACGGATGTGCACCGGGATGCCACAGCCCGGGCGCTCTGTTGCAACGCCTGGATGGGGCCGTTCGCACCCCTTCGCACCCGCGTGCAGGTAATGCCCGGTTGAAGAACGACGGGTGCGCGCCGCCTCAGGCCGCCGCGTGCAGCTCCAGGCGGGCGGACGAGACCACCCGAAACGCCGAACGGAGCAACAGCCACACGAGCCCGAGGGCGACCAGGCGGTCCGGCCACGCGGCGCCGCTCAGCCACACCGCCCCGGCCGCCACGAACACCGACAGGTTCGATGCGATGTCGTTGCGCGAGCACTCCCACACCGAGCTCATGTTCACGTCCTCGTCGCGGTGCCGCCAGAGCAGGAACAGACAGAGGGAATTCGCCGCGAGGCCCAGCAGGCTGAACGCCCCCATGATCTCGAAGACGGGCACGCTGGGCACGAAGATCCGGTAGCCGATCTGGGCGGCGACCGCGCAGGCCGCCAGGAAGATGAGGCCGCCCTTGAACAGCGCGACCCGAGCCTTGGCGGCGGCGCCACGCGATACCGCGTACAGGCTCAGGCCGTAGGTCAGCGCATCGCCCAGATTGTCCAGGCTGTCGGCGAGCAGCGCGCTCGAACCGCCATACAGCGCCGCCCCGACGATCACCACGAACATCACGGCATTGATGCCGAGCACGATCCGCAACGTGCCGCGCTGCCGCTCGTGGACGGCATCCAGCGCGCAATCGTTGTCGCAGCAACCGCTCATCGTTTCAACCACCTATTCTTTGTCGATACACGTCAGCCACCACTGTAGATGCGGGCGCTGCCGATGGGAAATCCCCTCCGCAAGGGGCCGAAGCGCGCCCGGCGGCCGCACGGCCTTCAGCACACCCGCTGACGCAGCTGCGCCCGCATGAAGTCGCGAAACACGCGCACCCGCGCCGGCGCCTCACGCCCGGCGACACTGATGGCATGCAGCCGCGCCTGCGCCAACACCCAGCCGGGCAGGACGGGCACAAGGGCGCCCGCGCGCAGCGAAGCGGCGGCAACGAGATCCGGGATCGCACCGATGCCGCCGCCGACCTGCACCAGGCGGTGGACCCCGGCGTAGCCATTGACCTGCACCACCGGACGCAGGAGCAGCGCGCGCCGCTGCCTGCCGGCGCGGGACAGCTCCAGGCGCGCGACCCCGCCGGTGGCCTCGTGCGAGGCGACCAGCTCGTGCCGCTCCAGCTCCTCCGGCACCTGCGGCGCGGGGTGCGCGGCCAGGTACCCGGGCGAGGCATACAGGCCCACGCGAAGGTCGATGAGCAAGGAGGCGCGGTAGCCCGTGTCGGGCAGCGTGCCGCTGGTGGCGCGCAAGGCCAGGTCGATGCGGTGGGCGGCGAGGTCCAGCGCGGCATCGCTCAGAAGCAGCTCCACCGTGATCTGCGGGTGCGCGGCGCGAAACGCCACGATGAGCTCGGGCAACACGTCCAGCCCCAGGTCGTGCGGCGCGGTGACCCGCAGATGACCCCGCGGCACGGCGCGGGATTGGCGCGCGCCTTCCGCCGCATCCTCGAGCAGCTTGAGCGCGTCCCGCGCCTTGGCATAAAAGGCCATCCCCTCCTCGGTCGCGGTCACCGCCCGGGCGGTGCGCGCCAGCAGCCGCGTCCCCAGACGCCGCTCCAGCCGCGAGACGCGGCGGCTGATCCCGCCCTTGCTCTCGCCCAGACGCCGCGCCGCCGCGGAAATGCTCCCCAGCTCGACCACGGCGCAGAACGCCGCAACGTCCTCCAGGGCCCCGCCGAAAGTTTCCGAATCCGCAACCATAGGTTCCAAGCTACAGGACTGTTTCGGATCTGAAAACCTCCCTATCCTGCCCCTTGTCGGCAGAGCCGAGAGGCTCGTCCCACAAACGGCCAACCAACCGGCCAGGCAACCGGCCCACCAATCGGAGGTTCACGATGAACACCCAGGTTCAACACGTTCCCACGACGCCCGCCACCGGGCTCCGCACGGCAGGTCTCGCGGCCTTGTCCTGGCCGCTCGTGCGCATCGCCGCCGGGCTGATGCTGATCCCGCACGGCTCCCAGAAGCTGTTCGGCTGGTTCGGCGGCTATGGGCTCAGCGGCACCGGCCAATACTTCGAATCCACCCTGGGCATGAGCCCGGGGATGCTGTGGGCGGGCCTCGCCGGCGGTGTGGAATTCTTCGGCGGCCTCGCGCTCGTGCTCGGCCTCCTCACCCGGCCGGCGGCGCTGGGGGTGGCCATACTGATGGGAGTCGCCCTCACCGTGCACGTGCCGAACGGCTTCTTCTGGAACGCCGGCGGCTTCGAGTACCCGCTGCTCTGGGGGCTGCTGGCCGTGGCCATCCTGCTGCGCGGGGGCGGCGAGTACTCCCTCGATCACAAACTCGGCCAGCGCCGGTAAGGCGTCCCCTCAACCCCGCGGAGGAAACCACCGTGCCCGCAGCCACATTCCCGACCCTGTTCGTGCCCCACGGCGCGGGCCCCTGCTTCTTCATGCAGTGGGAGCCCGCCGACACCTGGCGGCGGATGGAGGCCTGGCTGCGCGCCCTGGTGGCGACCGTCGGCGAGCGCCCCGCTGCCCTGGTGGTGGTCTCGGGTCACTGGGAGGCCCCCGCCTTCACCGTCAACAGCGCGCCCCGGCCCGGTTTGCTGTACGACTATCAAGGCTTTCCGGCGCACACCTATCGCATCGAGTGGCCGGCCGCCGGCTCGCCCGAACTGGCGGGCCGCATCCGCCGGCTGTTGACCGCGCAGGGCATCGAGAACCGGGCCGACTCCACCCGCGGACTGGATCACGGCGTGTTCATTCCGATGAAGGTCGCCTTTCCCGAGGCCGACCTGCCGGTGGTGCAGGTCTCCCTGCGCCAGGGGCTGGATCCCGCCGCGCATCTGGCCATGGGGCGCGCCCTGGCGCCGCTGCGCCGCGAAGGCGTGCTGATCCTCGGCAGCGGCATGAGCTACCACAACATGGCCGGCTTCCGCTTCGGCGGCGGTCCGCTCAATCCGGCGTCCGAGCGCTTCGACGAGTGGCTTGTCGATACGCTCGCCATGGGCGTGGACGAACGCGAACGTCGGCTCACCGATTGGCCCCTGGCGCCCGGCGGGCGCGCCTCGCACCCGCGCGCAGAGCATCTCCTGCCGCTTCACGTGGTGGCCGGCGCCGCCGCCGGCGATGCCGGCGAACGCGTGTTCCGCGACACGGTCATGGGCAGCGTCCAGTCGGCGTTCCGCTTCGGCAAGGCGGTCGGGGCAGACGCGATCGGGGAGGAGGACACGGCGCGCTCGTGAGGGACGCGGCCGCAAAGCGGCGGGCGACGCACTGAGCAGTCAGCGGCGACAGGCCGCATGAGCATGCCGCCGCCCGCGGTGTTCGGTGCGGCGGCGAGCGTGCGCCCGCCGCCCCACCCAGCCGCCCGGCCTGCGGCACGCAATGCCGCAGGGCCGGGAGGCTGCCGTCAACGCTGGCGCATGGCCCGCCTGCTATGCCGAAGCACTGGTCCGAAATTCCGCCACCAGTCCCTGGAGGTCGCTGGCCAGGCGCGCGACCTCCTCGCTGGCCCGCGCCGTCTCCTGCGCGCCCTGGGCGGATTCGTTGGAGATGTCGCTGACCGCCACCAGATTGCGGTCGATCTCCGCGGCCGCCGCGCCCTGCTGCTCCGCAGCGCTGGCGATCTGCAGGTTCATTTCGTTGATGGCACTCACGGCGCTGGCGATCTCGCTCAGGGCACTGCGTGCACGCCCGGCGAGCTCGACCGCCTCATCTGTCTGCTGTTCACCGCGGTGCATGGCGTCCACGGCGCTCGCCGTGCGGCCTTGCAGGCTTTCTATCATCCGCTGGATCTCCTGCGTGGATTCCTGCGTGCGGGCGGCGAGCGTACGCACCTCGTCGGCCACCACAGCGAAACCTCTCCCCTGCTCCCCCGCACGCGCGGCTTCGATGGCCGCGTTGAGGGCGAGCAGGTTCGTCTGATCCGCAACCCCGCCGATGACGTCGATGACCGATCCGATCTGCTGGCTGTCCTCCTTCAGCGCCTCGATCACGCCCATCGCGTCGTGCACCCGCTCGGCCAGGCGGCGCATCGACTCGACGACCTCGCCGACCACCGCCCGGCCCTGCTCGGCTTCCCCGTTCGCCGTGCTGGCATTGCCCGCGGCCCGCTCGGTGTGCCGTGCGACCTCCTGCACGGCGCTGGCCATTTCGGTCATGGCGGAGGCGAGCTGTTCCATCTCCGTGGCCTGGCGCTCGATGCCCTGGCTGGACTGCTCACTGACCGCGGAGAGCTCCTGCGCCGCGGAGGCCATCTGCGTCGCCGAATCGCTGACCCGCGATAGCGTTCCCGAGAACTTCTCGAACATCCGGTTGAGGGCGCTGCCGACCTCGCCCAGCTCATCGCCGCCGGCGTCCTTCACCCGCAAGGAGAGGTCATAGTCCCTCTCGACCGCGCCGATCGTCGCCTGCAGGCTCGCCACGCGCCGGGCGATGCCGAGCGTTACCGCGAGCGCGAAGGCGCCGACGAGGAGAATGCCCACCAGCATGGCGATGTAGGTGATGAACAGGCGCTGCGCGCTGGCCGCCTGCTCCAGCGCGAGGGAACGGGCGCGCGCGGCAATGCCCTTCTCGACCTGAGCCAGGGCACCGAGGCGCCCACGCGCCACCCGCCGCCACTGGTCCTGCGTGACATCGACAGCGCCGCTGCCCTGGAGTGCCGCTGAGCGCACCGCCTCCACCTCGTGCGTCTTCTCCCGCACGCCGGCAGCGTCGAGCAGATCGAGAAGGCCCTGCTCGGCCGTCTGCGTAAACAGATTCGAGAAGGTCTCCTCGCGCGCGATCACCCCCAACAGCTTCGCCCTGCCCGCGGGGCTGAGCGTGCCGGCCGCGACGGCCTTGGCAAACAGTGCACCTTCGGCGCCGGCGTACTCCTTCAGCGACATGATGTAGCCGAATTCGCGCAGCATGTTCGCCACCTCCAAGCTGGAGGCAAAGGCCGCTGCCTGTTGAGCGATCGCCAGCAGCTTCGCATCCACGCCGCCGTAAAACGACAGCGCGGCCCCAGCGGGGAGCGACCGCGCCATGACTTCGCGCCGGAACGCCTCGAGTCCCTGCAAGGCCGCATCGACCGCGTCGGCGGTCCGGTCGATCGCCACCCGGCGCGCGTTCGCCTCGAGCCCGTCCGCAGTCTGGGTGAACGCCCGCCACGCCTGGCCCGTCTTCTCCCACTGCCTGCGCAGCTCATCCTGGCGATCGGCCCCACCCAGTACGCTCGCACTCACCCCCCGCTCCTTCTGCAGCTCGTGCGCCAACTCGCTCGAGGCGACAACCAGGCCCACCACATCGGCCGTCTCCTTGGCGTTGCTGGCGAGCTGAGCCTTGTCCAGCATTCCGCTGACCGCGTAGAAAGAGAGGCCGCCGGCGAGCACCGCCACGACCGCCAGCAGCTTGAAGCGGATACTGAGAGAACCCAGGAAGCCAGGCTTGGGGAATTCCAAAGACACAAATCACCTCACAGCAGTCGAATAGCAAACCGATGCGACGACCCCGCCGGGGAAGGGCGAATCGGGACGAAATACCGGGCAATTTGCGGCAGTCGACGCGGAAACTTGAGGGGTGAGAGCGAAATCGATGCGAGATTCAGCGACAGGCAAACAATTGTTAATCAATCAGTGCATGCGGAGCACCGCAGGGTGCCGCTCGCGCGCGATAACCCATCGCGCGCCGAACATGCCTGCGACGAGAGCGGCCGGCGGAGCGCCGGGCGCGCCGCTCACTTCCAGTGATGGAAGGGCGCGACGGTGAAATAGACGATCGCGGCGATGGCCAGCATGTAGAGGATGAACCGGAGCGGGTGCGCCATGAAGCGCGAGGCCAGGGTCTCGTGCTCCCCGGCCCGGCGGATCGCCGCGTGCTCTTCGCGCACGCGCGCCGTGCGCTCATGCTGATACAGGTCGAGCAGTTCCTGCGCCGTCGCCGCCTGCCCTTCGCCCTTCACCCAGATCGCCGCCACCGAGATGCCCCAATTTCCCGCGTCCGTCTCATAGAAGTCGATCCCGTGCGCCGTCAGCAGCTCGCGCACCTCCTCCGCCTCGTCCGCGGGGACATTGTTCAGTTTCAAGAGCAGCGTCGGCATGAGGATTCCGTGGCATGACAGGGCCGGTCCCGGCATTGTCTCCGAAAAGCCCGGCGCCGCTCAATCTTCGCCCGGCGCCCAAAGCGCCCGGCGCTGGACAGCGGTGGGCCGGCACGCGCGCACGACCCCGCCCCGGTAGCAAGGGCATCGTCTTCCGGCTATACGAAAGAAGATGGTCCCTGCCGGGTAGACATCGGGAGTTCCCGCATGAGCGTTCGCGTCGTGGGTGCCGGCCTCGGCCGCACCGGAACCCTGTCCCTCAAGTACGCCCTCGAACAGCTGCTCGGAGGCGCCTGCTACCACATGCGCGAGGTCTTCGCGCACCCCGAGCACATCGAGAGCTGGGGTCGCGCCGCACGGGGCGACATGCCCGAGTGGCGCACGTTGTTCCGGGACTACGCCGCCGTGGTCGACTGGCCGGCGGCGTCCTTCTGGCCCGAACTCAGCCAGGCCTTTCCGGACGCCTTGATCCTGCTCTCGGTGCGCGATCCGCAGGCGTGGTGGACGAGCGCGAACAACACCATCTTCACGGCCATGGGCCGGATCGACAACCCGGCGTGGCGCCAGATGATCCACGGCGTGTTCGACGCCCGCTTTACGCTCTCCCTGGACGACCGGCAGGCCTGCATCGCGGCCTACGAGCGTCACGTCGCCGAGGTCCGCGCGAGGATACCGGCCGACCGGCTCGTGCAATGGCAGCCGGGCGACGGCTGGGCCCCGCTGTGTGCCGCGCTGGATCTGCCGCTCCCCGCTGCGCCGTTCCCCCACGTCAACACCACCGAGGAGTTCCTCGCCAGCCACGGCTGACGCATTCGGCACGCTCGCGTGCGCCCCCTCCGGGCTCGGCAGACGCCGCAGACGCACCGGTGCCTCAGCGGCGCGCTCATGTCCCGTGACGCCAAAGAGACGCCACCGCGACGTCACAGGGACGCCCGTCCCAAAGGGCTTGTCAGCTGCCGCAGACGTGCTAGACCTGAGAAGTCCCCAAGGTTCCACTCCCGACCTGCAATCCCTGGCATGGGCCACGCTGCCAGAGAGCCGATCACAAGGAAGACGCAATGAGCACGATTCACGCATGGGCAGCGCACTCCGCCGGCGGAAAGCTGGAGCCGTACGAATACGATCCGGGGGCGCTTGGGCCCGAAGACGTAGAGATCGAGGTCGACCACTGCGGCGTGTGCCACTCCGACCTGTCCATGCTCGACAACGAATGGGGGATCTTGAGCTATCCCTTCGTGCCGGGTCACGAGGCCATGGGACGCATCGTGGAGCTGGGCAGCATCGCCAGGGAAAAGGGTCTCGCTGTCGACCAGCGCGTCGGCGTGGGCTGGAACGCCCGCAGCTGCCTGCACTGCGAGTTCTGTGTGCGCGGGGAACACCACCTCTGCAAAGAGGTCCAGGGCACGATTGTCGGCCACCACGGCGCCTTTGCCGACCGCGTGCGAGCGCACTGGATATGGACGGTTCCGATTCCCGACGGCCTGGCCCCCAGCGCCATCGGGCCCTTGCTGTGCGGCGGCATCACCGTGTTCGCGCCGCTGCTGAACCTGGAGGTTCGCCCGACCGCGCGGGTGGGCGTGTTCGGCATCGGCGGGCTCGGCCACATGGCCGTCATGTTCATAAATGCCTGGGGCTGTCACGTCAGCGCGTTTACGTCCTCGCCCGCCAAGGCGGAGGAAGCCAAATCCTTCGGCGCGCACCGCGTCGCCTCCAGTCGCTCCAGCGAGGAAATGCAGGCGCTGGCCGGGCAGTTCGACTTCATCTTCATCACGGCCAATGCCACGCTCGACTGGGAGGCGATCATCGCCATGCTGGCGCCCAAGGGAAGGCTCCACTTCCTCGGCGCGGTGCTCGAACCGGTGCCCGTGCAGGTCATGAGTCTGCTCGGCGGTCAGAAGGGGATTTCCAGCTCCCCGACCGGCAGCCGCGCGAACATCGACACCATGCTGCGCTTCGCCGCCCATCACCACGTCGAGCCGAAGGTGGAACACTTTCCGATGAGCGCGGTCAACGCGGCCATGGATCACCTGCGCGCCGGCAAGGCGAGCTATCGCATCGTGCTTGACAGCGACTTTGCGAAATAGCCCTCGCACACACCACGCCCCGCCCGCACCCCGGGGGCGGGGCGAGCCTCCGCTGGTCAACTGGACCACCAACTTCCTGGTGTCAGCGGTCAGCCGGCCCGGCGCCTTCTGGATCTACGCGGCGATCGGTGTGCTTACCACCGCCTTCGTCCTGGTATGGGTGCCAAAGACGCGCGGACGCACCCTGGAACAGATCCAACAACAACTCGGCGTGGGACCGAACGGGCAACCGCCCCGGCGCGGCCCGGGACGTGGCTGAGCCGGCAAGGGCCGCCTCGCGGGGGTACAGGTCCTGCGCGAGGATGCGACGCACCAACAGCTCTCGACCGTGGACGGTTGATCGGGCACTTTTATGGTTGTTCATTCGGGGCTCCTGGAGCTTGGATTTGGTTCGCACCTCCAGTCGTCCGGCTAAGCCCCGAGTGAACAACCTACTGAGAGATCACAGCCAGGTGTTGGCCGCGGCCGGAGACGTCGGCGGGGCCGCGATGCCGAGGCGTTCGGCGACGCTGCGGGTGTGCCGCGCAATGGTCGCGTATTCCCCCGGGGTGAACTCCGGACGGTAATAGGCGGGGAAGCGGACACGGCCCCGGGCACGCTCGAGCAATTCCTCCGCAAGCGGCAAACGGCAGTGCGCGAAGAGGGCGCGCAGCGTGGCTTCCGGCTCGCGGCACAGCCGCTCGTACGACACCAGCAGCGTTGCGTCCTGCAGGCGAGGATTATGCTCCAGGCATTGCGCCAGATGCGTGTGCACGTGCGCCCAATAGCGGGACCACCCCTCGACCTCCGCACCGGCAGCCCAGGCATCCCTGATCCGCTGGGCTTGCACCGTATCGCCGGCATTGATCGGGCGCCGGTCAAGCCCGAACTCAAAGTGCCCGGCGCGCCGCAGATGCGCAACGGCGCGCGGGTTGTTCCGCTCGGCCTGGCAGAACAGCCGGTGCTGCTTCATCAGCGAGGCGATGTGCCAGACCGGCTCGCGGACGGGGATCACGAAGCGCGCATCGGGGAAGAGCCGCAGCAGATACTCCAGCCGCGTCACGTTGTAGTTCCCCTTGGAGACGTAGCGGCTGCCGCCGCGCAGGAGCAGCAGCTTGCGGATGTGGTCCCGATAAAACGCCTCGAAGTCGGGGTGGCGTGTCTCCGCGTCCAGCACCGCGCTCCGTCCCGGCGCGTGAAGCCCGTGGAAGAAGCTCATCCACAGGACCTCCTCGAAGGCCTCGGGGCTCTCGCGGGTGACGCGGATGCCGTCGGCGTGGGCGCGCTCGGCGGGCACCGCCGCGCGTCGCGGGGTGCGGTCAAGGAACCGGTTCCAGGCATAGGGCACGTGCAACAGCGGGAAGTCCCGGTAGCGGTGCGTGACCACGTCCGCGTGCCCGCCGAGGAGTTCCAGGAGCAGGGTCGTGCCGGAGCGGGCGAGCCCGGTCACGTAGACCGGCCGCCGAACCTCGACCGACTCCAACGCGTCGGCGAGCAGGCGCGTCTCCAGATTGCCGAGCCGAATCCACAGCCCCGGGCGCCGTTCGACAAGGCTGCCGAGAAAGTGCGTCCAGGGGTCGACCGCAAAGGCCTGGCCGGAATCGTTCACCGCCACCGCACTCGCCTCACTCGATGCGGACCGCCCACTTCAGGGCGAGGGACACCACGAACAGCGTCGCGAAGAACAGCGGTTCCCAGCCGCGCGCCCAGGCCGGGCCGATTGAGGCGTACTGCTTCTTGGGCAGCGCGATCCGGATCCGCTCGACCGCGACGTCGCTCGGCAGATAGCCGGCCGGATTGCCGAGCAGCGCATTCCACCAGTGCCGTTTGTGGACCACCGGGATCGGCGCCGCCAGGGGAACGTCCGCCACCACCCCGCGCCCGGCCTCGGTCACCCGCACGTGCGGCACGCCCCGGCCGACTGCATCACCGGGGCTGCTGGCGAGCCACTCGGCCCGGAGCGGCGAGGGCACCACGTCGATCGCGGGCGCGGTGCCCGGGCCCGGGTAGTCGTAGCCATAGGCCGTGCTGAGCCAGGCGAGCAGCGAGAGCAGCGGGAGCGAGGCGAGCACGGCGGGAGCGCCGACCCGGCCCACCTGCGCGAAGGCGGTGCCGAGCAGCGTGCCGATCAGCGGCCAGGCGCCGTCCAGCTCGCCGTCGTAGGCATCGAGCCGCTGCCGCGCCCGTGCCAGATCCCGCTTGCCCTGCGCGATCCGGCGCTGCGGGGAGAGGACGCGGTAGAGGCCCATGGACACCAGCGCCCCGATCACGGCCCACAGCAGCAGGCGGGCGGTGTCCGGGAGCACGCCGGCCGCCTTTGCGTCCAGCCACAGGAACAAGGGATCGGGCAGATCGAACAGCCCCCTCACCCGCCCGTCCTCGACCGGCGCGGCTATGGCGCCCGACGCGGCGTGGACTCCGCCGGCCGGCTGCCCGCCTGCGGCGCGGCGATCTCTGCCGCACGCCGCTCCCGCGCCCGCCTGCGGGCCCGACGCAAGGGCCAAACGATCACGAAGCCAATGGCGCTAGCGACCGCGAGCAGCAGCCCCCACAAGGCCCCCAGCAGGCTGAGACCGGCACCCGGCCCGACGTATGCGAGGGCCGCATCGCTGGACGTGAGCAGCAGCGCCAGCGCCGCCAACGGGATCGTCTTCGTGTTCATCGCGCACGTGCCTCCATTGCCACCGTCTCCTGAAAGCCCAGAGTCGCCCGGAACTCGGGCGTTAGATGGGCGGGGTCGATTCGTTCCGCCGAAGCGAGGATAGGGATCAGTGTGTGGTCTTTCCCGCCGCGCACGGGATTGATGAACTCCCAGACGATCTCGCCGCCGGGGGTCACCTCCACGAGCCGCCCGCCGTCGGACTCAGCGATCAGCGTATTGCCGTTGGGCTCACGCTCCTGGTCCGATCGAATGCGGCTTCCGAGCGGATGTGCCCGGTCCCCCGCATACGTCCAGACCAGGGCGCCGGTGGCCGGGTCGACTTCCACCACCCGGGACTCCCCGCCCGTCCCGTAATGACCGACGTTGTCGAACATCAGAATGTCGCCGTTCGGCAGGATGTCCGGGTCGTGCTGGCTCATCCACGCACCCCGCGTCGCCCACACCAGACGTTCCCGCGCGATGTCCAGCAGGGCGATGGTGCCGCCATCGAGCTCGCGAAAGGAGAGGAGCACCTGCCCTTCTGCGGCGGCGGGGATCTTACGCGCCAGCTGCGCCGCCTTCTCCCGGCTCAGCACCTCCACGCCGTTGGTGTGCAGCGGGTCCTCCAGGGTGTAGAACGGAATGCGCCACAGCAGCCGCCGGTAGTCGGAACGATTGATGGCATCCAGCAGCGAGATCTGCCGCAGCGTCTCGCCCGCCGGCGACAAGATGACGAGGAACTCATCGAGCACCGGCGGCTTCAAGTGGTCCACCTCGGCCACCCGCTTCTTCCGGTATTCCTGGGTGAGCCCGTAAATGCGCCCGTCCGCGTCCAGGTCGAAATCGTGATGGAAGTGCTGGAGGTTCTTCCAGATGACGTTCGAGTCGCGATCGAACTTGACCAGCCCATAGCCGTAGGGGCTGTCACCGACGCCTGTATAGATCGCCAGCAGATCGCCGTTCGGGAACAGGTGCGCCTTGTGGAAATGCGTGTGGTCGTCCGGGACCGGGTCGCGCACGGCGGCGCTCTTGTCCCAGACGCGGCTGAACGGCCGGCCCCACTCGTGCAGCACCCGTCCGTCGGCGTCGATGAGCACCGCCTTGGGCGCCTCGCCGGTCGTGTAGAGCGTGGCGCCGGACTGCATGGCACCGGTGTGTACCGTGACCCCGCGGCGCTCGTCCCGCGCATGCGTCCACAGGTCGGTCGCATACCGATCCCGCACGACGTTCAGCTTCTCATAGAGAGCGGTCCCGCCCCGGTAGGCGTTCTTCACGTAGCCGGCAGGGAAGACATCCGCCAGGCTCGCCAAGGCGCCGGCGATAAACACCAGAAAGGCGATGGACAAGTAAAACAGAGCGCGTGAGAGCATCCCGATGCCCTTCCCTGCAAGGCGTTGTTATCCCTTACTGTTCAGGTCGGGCACCCGTGCATCGTCCGAACTGCAATGACCTGATCATCATCAGCGTAGCAGGCCGTTTGCCGGCGTCTATCCCCCCCCTCGTCCCGCCGTGGAGGTCTGTCGGGCCGGCGCTGCCGGTGTGCTGCGGGTGTGGCGAAAACGCCGCGGCTGGAAGTCGAAGAAGCTGGCGTCGCGGGAGCCGGTCGAGCGAGCGGTGTCAACGCTGACATGAAGATCGCCATCCCGCCCCTGTCCGCCGTGGATCCATAAGCCAACAGCGGCACCAAAGGCGGTCCGCGACGATTGAGGACGATTAGTAGGCGCGTTTGTCACGCCCTCTCATCCTCCAATCGCAGCGGGCACCCGCACAGCCCTGCTCAGCGCGCGCTGGCGGCGGATCTCACCAGCAGCGCTTGCATTTCCCGGTCATCGCGCGCCTTCGCATAGTGCAGGGCGTTCTTGCCGAATCGATCGCGGGTTCCCACCTTCGCACCGTTGCGCAGCAGTAGCTTCACAAGCGGCACATTGCGGTGCTTCACCGCAATGATCAGCGGGCTCGCGCCGCCGGCGGTGGGGTCGACCACGTTCGGATCGGCACGATATTGAAGCAGCGGATAGGCGAGCACCGTCTTGTCACCGGCGGCGGCGACGCTGAGCGGCGTCTGGCCGTTGCGGTCCGAATGGTTCGGATCGGCGCCGCCCTGGAGCAGGGCCAGCGCGATGGGCTCATAGGGCGCGCGTTTTGCGGAGCGTTGCGGCGCCTGACGGATCGCCATCAGCAAGGGGGTTTCGCCGTTCGCGTCGACCGGGTCCACCCGTGCCCCCGCCTGCAGCAGCGTCATTGCGAGTCCGGCGTCCCCGTGCGCAGTTGCCTCCAGCAGGGCCGAGTCGCCCAGGGCGGTCTGCGCGTCGGGATCCGCCCCTGCATCCAGCAGCAGGGCGGCGCCGGCGTCGTTTCCGGCGGCGGCCGCGAGGATCAGGGCGGTGCTGCCATCGGCGGCTCGGGCGTTCACAGTCGCATCGTGGGCCAGCAGAAGGCGAACCGCCTCGGCGGCTTGCGACGACACCGCCCCGCGTCGCCCGGCGGCGAACATCAAGGCCGTCGCCCCGTGCGCATCCCTTGCATTGGGATCGGCGCCGCGCTGCAGGGCAGTCTGCATGGCCGTCAAATCGCCTTCGCGGGCAGCCGCCATCAGGCGGGTCCCATCGTCCTCCGCCGCGAGCGCCAGCGAGTGCAGCAGAACAAGCGTGGCCGCGAGCCACTGCATCACCCTGCGGCGTCCACCCGCCGCTTTCGCGCTGGCATGAGAGAAGACCCGGCCTTGTATCCTCATTCTCTGCTCCGGGATCGGTCAAAGTTTCAAGGTACGGCTGGGTTATAACCGATAAGGCGGCGACCGGACCAATTCCTGCCGGGGAGCAAAGGCACGCGAGTCTGCCGAGGTGAGTCGCACACCCGGTCGACAGAATCGTCGCATAAGCCGCACGAGAGCGGCAACAACCAGCTCTTGTACTGGGCCGTCCGCCGCCAGGTTGCGGGCGCCGGCTGCGAGGCGTTGGGAAGAGTCCCGTATCCCTCTACCTGCGCGGGCTGTAGTCGTAGACTTAGAGACCCTGTATGTGCCTACAAGCCCGGACTCGGTGCGGTGCGCGCGCGACGTGTCCGTTTTCGACCCTTTCTATAATTCCCTCCCAGGACTGACAAAGAAGCCCTTGGGCATGAAACTCCGGCCGGTCATCGAGAACCTGCCTCCCGCGTACTTTGCCCTGGTCATGGCGACCGGCATCGTGTCGATTGCCGCTCACCAGCAGCAATACCATGCGGTGGCGCTTGTGCTGTTCGCAGTCAATGCGGCGGCATATGCGGTCCTGTGGCTCCTCACGCTGGCACGCATCGCCATCGCGCCGCGCAAATCGATCGCCGATCTGTGCGACCACCAGCGAGGGGCGGGATTTTTCACGCTTCCTGCCGGCACCTTTGTCCTGGGGAGCCAATGCCTGATCCTCTTCAGCGCGGTAGAGGCCGCTCTTTGGCTGTGGCTCCTGGGCCTCGCCACCTGGGCCGCGATCACCTATGCGTTCTTCAGCATCGCCGCGGTCGTCAGCCCCAAGCGGCCGCTCGGTCAGGGCATCGGCGGGGCCTGGCTGGTCGCCGTCGTGGCCACCCAGGGCGTGGCGGTATTGGCTGCCGGGCTCGCGCCGCACATGGCGAACGCATCGGCCTGGCTCGACGCGGCCCTGCTCTTCTTCCTGCTCGGCGGCGTGCTTTACGTGCTGGTCATGTCCTTGATCGTGAATCGGCTGTTCTTCGAAGAGCTCACACCGAAACAACTCAAGCCGCCCTACTGGGTGAGCATGGGGGTGGAGGCGATATCGACACTCGCCGGGGCGCTCATCCTCGCCCATGCCGATCTCGGCGGCCTGAGCGCGGCGGCGCGCCCGGCCGTGCTGGTCTTGGCCCTGGCCCTGTGGGCCACCGCCTGCTGGTGGATACCGCTGCTTCTCCTGCTTGGCGTCTGGCGGTACGTGATCAAACGCATGCCCTTCGACTACGCAGCGACCTATTGGGGCATGGTATTCCCGCTCGGCATGTTCACCGCAGCCACCTGGAAGCTCGGGGACGTCACCCAGCTCGCCTGGATGCACGCCGTCTCCCGAGGGTTCATCTTCGTCGCCTTCGCTGCATGGGCGGCGACGGCGGCCGGCGGCCTCGTGCATCTGTACAGGCGGGCGCGCTGAGTGGGGCGCAACGGGTCTCTCCGCGGCTGCGGGAGGTCGCCGTCCCGCCCGCCCCCAGGCTCGCGCCCCCGAAAACGGCAGCCGGTATTGCC
Source organism: uncultured Gammaproteobacteria bacterium (assembly GCA_963779865.1). Lineage (GTDB taxonomy): Bacteria > Pseudomonadota > Gammaproteobacteria > CAVZZX01 > CAVZZX01 > CAVZZX01. The sequence goes on from CAVZZX010000003.1 coordinate 1,555,577, forward strand.
GCCTGCGCTTGCGGCCGAGTCTCGCGTCGCCCGGCGCTACCCGGCGATGGCAATCACCATGGGCTGCGCGCCCTGCAGGCCCCCGTCCCTCTCGAGTGGCCGCCACTGCTCGAGCACCTCACGGCGCACGGCCAATCGCGCCGGCTCCTCGGCGTCCGCCCATAGGAGCGACAGCGGGGTGCTCGCCACATACTGTTCGAGGAACTCTGCCGCCCCGGGCAAGGACAGGCCGAGCGTCTCCGACCGGATTTCGATCGCCCGAAAGCCCCCCTGGCGCAGCAGGCCCTCGATTTCGTCGGGTTCATGGAGCGAAAAGACCTGGCGCACAAACGCCGCGGCCTGAGGACCCAGGTGGCGGCCCAGAGCCTCCTCGAGCACGCCGAAGAACGGCGTCATCGGACCCGGCAGGCTAAGCAGCGCGCGGCCTCCCGCAGCCAGTACGCGGCGCATCTCCCGCAACGCCTGGACGCGGTCCTGGAAGAACTGCAGGGACATCTGACAGAGCACGACGTCGAAGGCATCGCCCGCTAGCGGAATGGATTCTGCGGGCGCCTGTTGCCATTCGATGGCCCACCCCTCCGGCGCCGCCGTGCCCGCGACCGTGAGCATGGCCGGATTCACATCGACGCCCGTGACCGAACCCTCGGGCCCGACCTCCTCCACGGCCAGCCGCGCAACGATCCCGGTGCCGCAACCGACATCGAGGACGCGCTCCCCTGGCCCCAGATGCGCTGCCGCGAGGAGCTGCTCGGCAGCCGGCCGTCCGATGGCCGGCACGAAAAACCGCTCGTAGTTCGCGGCCGCGGCCAGGGCCAGTGCCTGAGAGTTTTCGAACTCGCCGCTTGGCATCGCCCACCCCCTGGCGCCGCGTCCCGGCGCAAGTGGTTGATGCTCAAGTATGGCACATCCGGTGTGCCGGTCAGCGGGGTCGCGGGGCGCGAAAGACCGTTCTACTCAGTAGCTTGCGCGGGTCCGCCCCCGCCCGCGCCGGCTACCTGTTCCGCAAGTCTTTCTTCGCCGACTTGATGTATCGACCAAAGGCCCGATCCTTCCTTCTTTTCTCGGCATACGACATGTCGTTGAATGCCGACTCTTCCTTGAGCTTGAGATAACTATCAAGGGCGTCCTGGCTAACCTCGCCACTATGCACGGCCGCGAGTACGGCACAGCCTGGCTCGCCAGTGTGGCTACAGTCTTGATAGCGGCAGTTGGCCGCGAGCGCGACGATGTCGGAGTAGCTGTCGGCTAAGCCGCTCTCCGCCCCGAGGATGCCGAATTCGCGCATTCCCGGGTTGTCGATGACCAGCGCGCCACCGTCGAGACGTATCAACTCACGACGAACGGTCGTGTGCCGCCCTTCGCCTGTCCCGCTGACAGCCCTTGTGTCCATTGCTTCACGGCCGACCAAGTGATTTATCAGCGTGCTCTTCCCCACCCCTGACGAGCCGACGAAACAATAGGTCTTTCCAGGCAGCAGCAGCCGTTCAACATCCGCCACGCCGTCTCGCGTCACGTTACTCAAAGGCACGACCGGTGCGGTGATACCGAGAGACCGGATTTCCGCTAGCTGCGTGGCCAGTACCGCAGGGGCCACCAAATCCGTCTTGGTCAGCAGAATGTACGGCTCGGCGCCACCTTCCGTCACCATGACGAGATAGCGTTCCAGACGCTTCGGGCTGAAATCGAAGTGGCACGACTGCACGATGAGCACGTAATCCACGTTCGCTGCAATCATCTGGTACTCCGTGACGTTCCCGGCCGATTTCCTGCGCAGCGACGTCCTGCGTTCCAGCAGCGCGTGGATCACCCCAAAGTCGTCGCCCGAGTGCTTCTCGACACACACCCAGTCGCCTACGCACGGCAGCTCCTGGTTCAGCTGGTGATGGTGCAAATAGCGGCCGGCCAACTTTGCCCGAAAACTCCCGTCTAGATCCACGAGCAGGAATTGGTCGCGATCGACCGCTGCTACGCGGGCGAAGGCATCCGGCGCTCTGCACTCTGCCCGCTGCGCAAACCAGTCGCTCCAGCCCAGCTCACTCAATTCACAATATTGATTCATCATCTACTGTCTGTAATCGAATATCGGCGATGCTATGGCGCATAACCCTCAGCATCAGCGGCCGGGCGTAGCGCCGTACAGCAGTTGTCCCTGCTCGCCCGCGGCCTGGCTTCGTGGCGGGAGCATCTGTTTCTGGTGGGAAGAACCACGCCGGCCGGAAAATAGAACACCCCGGCCGTCCCCTGTTGTTTACTGCCTGTTCGCCCCCTGATTCCGGAGCAGCGCGTTCTGCTCTCGCAACAGGGCGATGATTTCCTCGTTCTGCTCACGCAGCTGCGGCAGGATGGACATAATGAGTTTCGGCGGAGAGCCATCCGGAAGACCGGCCATCATATGTGCCATCCGCTGCGTCATTCGACGTCTGACACCAATACCGAGACGATGTCTCCGCTCTGGCGAGAGCACCTGTAATGTGACCAGGCTGGCGACCGCGACAGCGCCAAAGACAGCGATTCTGTTCATCACGACGTCCTCCCTAACGTGCACCTCAATGATAGCTTGCAGAGCCAGATCCCGACCGATTCAGGTTGGTGATCGACTCAAGACGTGACCGCTTCGAGACGAAGGTTACGTCGCAGGACGAAGAGCGGCTCGCGTACGAGATCCGGGAACTGGAAGGGCTGATAGCGAAGGCCAAGGGCTCGCAAAACCCGGAGACCTGCTGGGCGGTGTACCTACTCTCCCGCTGTCTGGCCTCGCGGCGGAAGCATCAATTTCGGGCTACGGAGGTCAGGCAGGCGAAGCGCTGAATCTCACGTTTCTTCGCTTAGCTCTGCGTTTTTGCGGGCGAATTTAGCGTCTAAGGCTGTAGAACGCCCGAATTATCGTTGTTTTTCCTGCTTACTCAGTCGCTTGCGCGGGTCCGACCCCACGAATGCAGTGCCGCAACCCACGTCAAGCACCCGCTCACCCGGTCTCAGATCGGCGGCCGAGAGGAGCTGTTCTGCCGCCGGCTTTCCTATGGCCGGTACGAAGAACCGCTCGTAGTTCTCGGCCGCGGCCAGTGCTTGTGAGTGTTCGAACTCCCCTTTCGCCATGGATCACCCCCAGGCGCCACCGTCCCGGCGCAAGTGGTTGATGCCCAATTATGGCACATCAGATTGGTGGGTACCCCCGAGGTCGAAGTGGGAAAAACCGTTGGGGCGGGGTCATACGAGCTCAGTCACTGCTTGTCCGGCCCACGTTCCCGAAGCAGCGCGTTCTGCTCTCGCAACAGGGCGATGATTTCCTCGTTCTGTCTACGCAGCTGCGGGAGGAACGACATGATGAGTTTTGGCGGCGCGCCGTCCGGAAGACCGGCCATCATGCGTTCCATCCGTTGAGTCATTCGCCGTCTGACACGAACACCAAGGCGATGTCTCCGCTCGGGCGAGAGCACCTGGAATGCGACCAGGCCGGCTAGCACTACAGTCCCGATGGCGGCAGCTCTGTTCATGTGACGTCCTCCCTGATACAGGCCTCCATGATAGCTCACAGCGGCAGACCGAAGGGGTATTCCGCACATCCCGGAATCTGCGTACCTCGCGCATTCACGCAGTGTCAGGAATCTCCGCCTCGACCAGCCTCGCAAGCTGCGCAAGCGAGTCTTGCCAGCCCAGGTAACACATTTCCTCCGGAATCACTGAAGGGATACCTTTCTGCACGATGCTGATCTCGGTCCCGCAGGAAACATTCTTCAACTCGATCGACACGACCATTTCACCAGCGAGTTGTTCGTCGTCGAAGCGGTCGACATGTCGAATGCGCTCACCCGGCACCAGCTCGGCATACTCGACCGTGAACGAATGGCTATTCCCCGTCCCGAACTTCGTGAAGGACATTCGATAGCCGCCGCCGACGCGCATATCGAAATCGTGAATCGTTCCCGTAAATCCATATGGTGGAAGCCAGCGTTCCAAAGCGCTCTTGTCCGTAAACGCCTTGTAGACTCGCTCGGGAGGTGCACGCAGCACCCGATGTAGTCGAACCGTACCTGTCTTATCAGACATCACCGCCTCCTGAACTCTGATGCAGTGTTTGACCCGCCTCGGCGGCTTCACTTCTTCCGAGTCCGCGAATCGCGTCGGAGAGCCAATCGCGAAACAAGTCAAACAGGCGTCGGGCACCTTCCTGCAGCTCGCGCCGGCTCTTCCCCAGTTCCGTATTGAGCCTGCCGATCGGACTTCCGTATTGTGCGATGTCGGGGCTCCTCTCCACCATATCGACGAACTCGTGCAAGCGCGCCTTCGGCTCGGAATGCGCGCGTGTCCACCCGGACAGAAGCGAGCGGTAGTCCGCCCGGTGCTGTTCGATTACCGACCGCGCACTCTGCTCCTTCGTCTGGAAGTAGCTTTTGTCGGACGCGCGTCGCGATTGCAAACGGGGGGACTCGTCAGGCGCCGCGGGCCGGGCAAGCATGTCCTTCCGATCACGAGTATCCGGGAGCGGGTGTGAGCACCGACTTACCGGGAAGCAATGCTCTCGAACCACGCCCCCGGTCTAGAGAAGTGACTCCAGCCGGTATCTCCAGATCGCAATGAGCTCCTGCGTGTTGCTGTCGAACACGAGCTCGTTCTTCTGCTGGTCGAAGCGCTTGTCGCCTATCTGCACCCACACCGGCCCCCGCTCCTCCGCCATCCCCTCGCGATACCAGTAGACGCCGCTATCGCTCAGCGGCGTCCAGGCGTCCCTTCGCGGCTTGAAGCCGAACAGCCGTTGCGTGATCTTCCGCTCCACCATGGCTCTGCTGTTGAAAGCGCCGAAGGCGCTCCAGACCGCGGGTACGGGCGTTGCGTTGCGTTTCCCGAGCGGCACGACGCCATCCAGACCGGACAAGGACGCGGCAAGCTCGGGAGACTGGCTCCATTGCTCACGCCGGTAACTCATCCCGTACAGATACCCGTACCGGCGACTCTCGATCTCGTCCCGAAGCGCGACCTCCTCCTTTGTCATGTCGCCATTGGTGAAGGGATCGGGCGAACGCGTGATCTGCAATTCCGCAATCGCAAAATGTCCATCCCGCTGCTCTCCCGGACTCAGCTGAGGATACTGGCGCAAGTACCGCGGATTGCGCAGGTCCACAAGTGCGATGGTGGGGAGGAACTCATGGAGCCCCGCCGCGGCTGGCGGGAGCCAAACGACCACCGCATGCTCCGAGTCCACGATTCGTACCAGGCTCTTCTCAGAGGACACCCACTCCGTATGCCAGCCGCGCCCCTCGTCCCACGAGGCGCGATTTTCCTCCGTCCACGAAAAGACAAGCGGGTACGCCTTCCCCTCGATCACGATCTGCGCGTCGAGCCGCACGTACGATGGCGGCTTCAGCGGGAGATCGGGCGGGAAGCAGCCGCAGAGAAGCGGCAGTGAAACCAACGCAAGAAGCAGGGCCTTCTTCATTCGGTGATTCTTCCAGCGCACGCGGACCCACGGCCGAGAATGCCGATAACGCGCATCCGGCACGCACGCCCTCTCTATGCAAGAGAGGGCGTGCGTCTGGAAGCGCTTCGGGTCGTCAAAGGTTTACAGGTTCACTCCCAGCACCCGTTCCATAACGTCCGGCTTGCTGGAAAGATTGAATCGGTGCAGATACCACTTACCCAGGGTGTTTACGAAGGAGGTCTCCAGCATGATGATGCTGCCGGTGGTGTCTTCAATGAGGTACACGCGTTCGTCATAGAAATCACCGAGCTTCTTGTTCTTCACAGGGTGCAGCGCGAAGACCTTGTCGTCCGCCAGCCACTGGCCGAGAAGCGAGGCTACTTTCGGTACCACCTGGTTCAGCTTCTCGTTTCCGGGACTGAAGTGACCCTGCATGGCACCGCCCAGGCACCCCGCGGGATCCTTGTTCTTCAGCAGACAGTCCTTCATGCCCGCCTCAAAAGCGGCAATGCTCTTCAGCGGCTCGTCTGCGAGCGTGGGTGAAGACGACAGAAAGAGGATGGCCAGGGCGGATATTGCGGTTCTCATTGTTTTTCTCCAACGTAGCGGGTTTTCGCAGCCCGGGAAGAGTGGCCCATGGCTCGGGCCCTTTCCCGGATTCTTCTTAAAATTGATCAGAGGGTTACAGCGTCCAGAGCCGATCCTGCCTCAACACGTCTGGCGTGGCAATGTTCCGCCGCAGCGGCCGGGATTCTCGCGGAATAAGCCGGGGAGACGCGAAAGAACCGTCGCCGCGCTTGAGAGCCCGATATCCCCGAAGTCAGAGAGAACGTCGGGCGGCAGCTTTCAGTGCACCCGTTCCGCAGGCCGGTGCGAGAAAGTGAATATGAAAAGGCCGATCGCCAACAGCAACGCAGCGGACGCCGAGTAGCGGCTCAGCGCCAGGCCTCCCTGACTGATCGGCTTGTCGAGGAAATCGCCGACCACCGCACCCAGCGGACGAGTCAGGATAAACGCCGCCCAGAACAGTGCCGTGCGCGATACACGGGTCCGGAAGTAGGCGGCCGCGATGCCCGCCAACAAGGCCCCGAAGACGAGGGCGCTGCCCTCGTAACCCAGGCCGGCCGAATCGGCGGTCCAGTCGCCGAGAGCAGTCCCGAGGGTCTGCGAGAACATGATCGTGACCCAATAGAAAATTTCCGACTTCGGCGAGCTCACCGTTTCGACCGCGACCGAGCCCAGCGTGCGGTGCCAGGCGAACAGGGAGGCGATCAGGAGGGTGAAGACGACCGTCGTGCCGCCCAGGTAGCCGATACCCAGCGAGCGGTCCGCAAAGTCCGCCAGGGTTGTGCCCACCGTCGTGGTGGCGATAATGGTCGCCCAGTACAGGGCCGGCCGAAACCGGTTCGCCGCGACCTGGGCCGCCACGAAGACCGCGAACACCGCGGCGAAAATCCCGGTGCTCACCAGGTAGCCCAGATGCATCGACATCGATACGGCGTCGCCCCCCGTCTCGCCGAGCGTGGTCGCGAGGATCTTCATGATCCAGAACACCAGGGTGATTTCAGGCACCTTGCTCAACACAGCGGTCGATTCCGTCCTCATGCGTTCCTCGGCAGTGGTCGTGTCGCAGGCGAATGCGGCGGCGCCGCGCTGTCGGAGGGTCGGGCCTTGGGCTGGCGAAGCCGATTCCTCGGCTCCAAGTATATCCGTCGTTTCTTATCTAAGACTTTACGGGCACCGCTCGCGCGTCCAGTGTGGTGCCGCCGAGCCGCCGCAGGTTCCCATCTTTAGGTGGGGATTCCACTTCCAAGCGCTGTTTGGAGGCTGTTCCTCCATTTCTATTCCGTTCCTGCTCAACGGCTCGCGCGGAGTTCCCACGCTGACTCGCCCAACTCCGAACCGACCTCCCCTGTCAATTCCTCTTCATTCCAGATATCGATCCACGTTCTCCTGAGTAATCACGTCAATGCCCGTATCAATAGCCTTGGGAATCTGAACGCCAAGTGATGCTTGCCACAGCATCAGGACCGCCATCGACCCTTGCATTTTCGGAATGGTTGCCGATGAGGAATCGATGATGCCTTCTTTGATGGCATCTAGGATCGGCCGAATCCCATCCATGCCGACCACCTTTACATAGCCGATCTTCCCCGATTCCTTTATAGCGGTTGCTATGCCGATCGGACCGGAAGCATCACAGCACAAGTAACCACTCAGGTCGGGATACGCCTTTAGAACGGACAGGGCCTGTTTGCGAGCAGTCTCGATTTCGTCGTTGTCAACTCCACCATCAACAACGGTTATGTTCGGATACGTCTTCAAGACTCCAACCTGCGCCTCATATCGTTCCTTGTGATTCGGTGCTGTGGGATATCCCTGCATGACAGCCACTTTGCCAGCGTAACCGATAAGCTTGGCGAGTCGCTCCGCCGCGATGGCCCCCTGCTGAGCAAAGTCGTTGCCAACGCAGGAAATGCTGGCATCGGGCGACGGTGAGTCGAAGAGCACAACGGGAATACCCTGATCCCTGACGCGGCGGATTGCCCTCATGTGGTCCAAGACGTCAACCGGATCGATGGCGATACCGCTCGGGCGATCCTTGGCGACATGTTCCAGAATCGCATTCTGCTCGGCGACGCCGCACACGGATGGAGGCATATAGTCGACGACAATCTCGCCATCAAGCTCCCGCCTCAGGATTTCGGCTTGTGCCTGCGCACCGCTATTTACCTCGTCGAACCAGGGGTGCGAGACTTTGGGGATGATGATAAACCGCAGTGTTCTTGGCATTTCTCAGGCCCTCTTTGGGACATGAAAGCCTAACGCTCACCAGGTGGCGAGGTGAACGCGAGCGCACGAAATCTGCCGCGCCTTTGCCTTTTCGTTCTATTGAGGCTTTCCATATTGCTCGAAAGGTTGTTCAAAGCTAAGTGAACCGCGTATTCAACATACCTGGGAATATGGAGTTCCTCGTTCTCGAACGTTTCCCGTTGATCGACTGCTTTCATTGACGGCCCGCTTCTACACCAATGTAGCCCCGTTCATCGTCGCTGCGACTACAATCGATCATGGTGATCGCCTTCATCCCCAGCGCGCCGAGATCGGCTCGATCGCGAGCCATGAAATCCCTTCTCTATTCCTCGGAAAGCTGACAAAACTCCGGCTTCATCCTGGCAAAGAAGAGCCTGACTATCGGGCCCTCGCCACTCATTCGAAACCTCCCGTACTGACGCTCAGCGCTTTCCTTTACAGCCTCCTGCTTTTCGCCTCGTCGCATCACGATCAGGTGCCTGAAGCACGTGTTATCCGTCATCACCGATGAATTCCCACGGAATTTTCTCCTTGAATATCTGAAATTGCTTCTTCCATCAACTCGAGCGGTATGCTGTCTTTGAAAGTAGTGACCTCCCTCGTTCTCCTTGTGTCATCACGGAATATCTCTATCACCAACTCATCGTCACGATAGATCTCGACGCCAATTCCATCGCGCGGGTTCACATCACTCGCAATCACAACGCGGTCCCGTGGTAGGTTATTCATGCCTTTGCTTCCCCAGACAAAAAACGTCGCTTGACCGGCGCGCCGATATCGATTCCTATTCACGAGCGCCCGCCGGCACTATTCCGGCGGATGCTCGGTCCCGACGCGGTACTGCCCGCGAGGTGAGACGCCAATGCACTAAGAACGCCGCGTATCGCGTTGCTGACCTCTGTCGAGCTGACCATGGCCTCCTCGCTGGTACATACACCCAGCAGCGGAATCGTTGCGGATGCCTCCGGCACGATGTCAGTGGACATGGTTTTGAGAACCTCTCGAAGGCTTTCGTAGGCGTGATGGGCTCGAGGCGATGTGTTGACCAGCGCGATGGGCTTGGAGACGGTGCCTTCAAAGCTGACCAGCCAGTCGAGCGCATTTTTCATGACACCGGAGATACCATGAGCGTACTCCGGACTTGCAATGATCAATGCGTCCGCCTCGCTGACCGCGGCACGAAAGACCTGGACTGTGGGCGGCGGAAGTGGCTCCAGTTCTGGGTTAAACAGCGGAAGATGCCCCAGACCGGCGAATACAGAAACCTGCACTGGCGGAGGAGCCAGGCGCGCCGCGGCTCGGCAGAAGGCTGAGTTGATCGAAGCTGCGCGAAGGCTTCCGGAGATGGCAAGGAACTTCATGGCGTCTAACTATTAACCTCGCACACCGTAGCCCGGCGTTTGTGCGGGAGAATTTAGCTTCTAAGGCCGGATAACACCCGACTTTTTCATTAATTTTTCTGCCACTTCAGTAGCTTGCGTGGGTCCGACCCCGCTGCGCAGCCAGAGACCTGCTGGGCCGTGTACCTGCTCTCCCGCTGCTTGGCGTCGCGGCGGAAGCATCTGTTTCAGGCTGGGGAGGTCACGCCGGCGTAGCAATGGATCTCGCTGGTTTTCGTCTTAGCGCGGCGTTTTTGCGGGAATATTTAGCTTCTAAGACAGCATAACACCCGAATTTTTCATTGATTTTGCCGCTACTTCAGTAGCTTGCGTGGGTCCGACCCCGCTGCGCCAGGTCTGGGTTAAACAGCGGAAGATGCCCCAGACCGGCGAATACAGAAACCTGCACTGGCGGAGGAGCCAGGCGCGCCGCGGCTCGGCAGAAGGCTGAGTTGATCGAAGCTGCGCGAAGGCTTCCGGAGATGGCAAGGAACTTCATGGCGTCTAACTATTAACCTCGCACACCGTAGCCCGGCGTTTTTGCGGGAGAATTTAGCTTCTAAGGCCGGATAACACCCGACTTTTTCATTAATTTTTCTGCCACTTCAGTAGCTTGCTTGGGTCCGACCCCGCTGCGGCGCGGCGCTCACCTTTTTTCGCTTAGCTGGGCGTTTTTGCGGGCGAATTTAGCGTCTAACGCTACATAACGCCCGAATTCTCGTTGTTTTTCTTTCTTATTCAGTCGCTTGCGTGGGTCCGACCCCGCGCACTGCTCAGAAAATGACCGTCTTGTTCTTGCCAACGCGAACACCTCGTTGTCGTCGGTGGTAGCCTACCACCTATCTAGGTGTCCTCATTGGGCCACATCAGATTCATCAAGTTTTCTCCTAGAGTAGATTCTTATAACGAAAATTGTATGGCAACTAGGAGGGAGCTTCATGAGGCGGCTCTAATGCGCATCTTCCAAATGAACTCTTCTGCACAAGGGGACCCGAGATCTGTTTGCCGACACAGGTTCACATAGTATCCGTCAAAGTTCAGGTCGTATCGAATTAGAGCCTCGACTGCGAACACGGCATCTTCGGTCCAACTCTTCCATTCCGAGCTTCGAGTCGAGATGGCGAAAAATAAGCTCCTCGACGCAGCGCGCCAGTTCAGCATTAAGCTGTCAGAAAGGTCTAAGCGCCGATCACGGCTCTCGAAATACAAGCGCCCCCTAGCGTCCGAAAATGAGAGCCTTGAGTTCGGCGGCCACAGATAACCCGCTCTTTTACTCATACCCGAATCACCTCTGCCTCGTATCCACCGACTTGCGCGCGCCCAACTGAGTGTATCCATCCGCTTCCCTGTAAACGGTCAGCGGATTCGAACAGCTCTTCCTTCAGCCACCATGAGTTGCGCGAATTTCGTCCATGACAGACGTTTCTTGTTAACGTGGTTCCCTGCAGGCAACCACTCGATATTACCTTTGCTAATCAGCACTGTGCCGAGCTTCCGCTCATCCTTCTTCACTTCGATCTCAACATCCTTGTGCAGTACAAATCGAGTCGAGATATCCATAGTTACTTTATGTGCCACGTACTTATCCTCATTTTTCCTTTGTTGGCGCGCAACAATGGCATATAGCCAGCGAGGCGCGAAATGGATGAACAACGGTGCCGAGCCACTGTAGAGCCACGCACAGCGGAGAGACACGGCAGAAAAACTCAGCCAAGCACGTCGTAATATCTGCTGTACCAAACTAGGGCAACCGTGGGGATATCCAAGGCAGCCATTTCCACCGACACGGTTACCCCTCTGGTATTTCTTGAGTCTTGTAGTTGCTCGCTGAGCACAAATATCGTGTAGCTATTCAGCGTCGCTTCAGTTCCGGACGGTTCATGTATCGTCACTTTTCCCCAATGACCCTTCCCCAGGGGACCGAGAAAACCTGCCGAAAGGGAAGTGTCGTCATGTAGCTTCAACGACCTGAGGACATCCACTTCGACCTGCTTTTCGCGGAGGACACCGACCACCATGGTCTCCTCGTGGCCGTGGCGGGGGTGCACAGCCACGATTGGATCGGGCTTCGGCTGTCTTTTCCGCCTAAGCCCTTCGGTCAGGACCCTTGAGTCCACGGAAAAGCTGGACGGGGCTCTGCGTATTGAAACGCCCTCCGCTAGCTGTACCGTCACCGCGCCTGATTTGTCTCGCGTACGAATAAGGTTCTTCGCCCACGCCGAATCGCAGTCGTGGATGGGCCACGGGGAGCCAATTTCATCGAAAAAGACCTTCGAGCCACAATTACAACGAAAAAAGAACACGCTCGAGCCGCAACCCGGGCACTTTGTGGGCCAAGTGACCGCATTGCACCACCAGCCATGTGTGGGCCCCATCCCGCACTCCTTCCCTTGCACGACCTTCGCTTTGAGCATTAGGCACGAAGTGGCCATGCTACTGCCATCCCCCAAATGCCATATGTTCGGCCGAACAAGCACGGGCCACAGCCCACGATGCAGTGTGAGTGAGCCTTAACCCAAAAGGTCGAGCAATGCGGCGCGCTTGTCGGAGGGGAGTTTGCGGAAGGCGTCCAGGAGAACTTGTTCCTGGCTCAGGGCATCGTTGGGAGGCGACGTGGGGACTGCGCTGCCAAGGCTGGCCTGGAGACGGGCGATGATCTCGGAGTTCATGCTGCGGTGGTTGGCGGCGGCCTGCTCGGCGATCTGGTCACGCATGCCTTCGGGCATGCGGACGATAAAGCGGTCCTTTAGCTCGCTTGGATATTTCTTTTCCACCCCGGATTAGGCCCGTCCAGCAGTCGATGAAAGGCATGGTAATGCCAAGCTGGTATCACGGGCGATAATGCCGAGTTGACATCATCTCTGAGCCGAGGCTACGATGACATCGACTCGGCATCACGTCGGTTATGGGGGAGAGAAGGATGGACAGGGATGAACGCGAACGGCTCGCACACGAGATCCAGGAACTGGAGGGGCTGATAGCAAAGGCCAAGGACTCGCAGGACTCGGAGACCTGCTGGGCGGTGTACTTGCTCTCCCGCTGCCTGGCTTCGCGGCGGAAGCATCTGTTTCAGGCGGGGACGCTCACACCGGCCGGAGAATAAATGTGCCCGCCTTTCTCGCCGCGGCCCGTTGCACGGAGGCGGCTAATGGGCGACCTCTTTGTCACTCTCCACCGTCCTGTTTAGTCTGTTTATCGACGCCTGGATTTCCCGCTCCCTCAAACAACCAAACACCTCCTTTAGGCCACTCAGTACTTTTATCAGAAAATATGCGAGATCATAAGCACGTTGCGGAATATCCCCTTCAAGCGCGTAATCTTTTATCAACACCACTTTTCCTTCGTCATCTTCTTCCACGTATTTTTCGAGAGCGCGAGGGGTTGTGTGCAGACTTGCACTTGCAAGGCGATACACGCTGTCATAGATTTCAGAGCAGCCTACGTTATCCGCATACGCATAGCTGTTGAACGCCTGTATTTCTTCGTCGGCAATTCTCTTTTTCAACGCGTCCTGAAGCGCCTCGTTTGCGTAATCGTTTATCGCCTCGAACAGCTCTGATTCATGTTTCTTCGAAGCATTGAGGAGCTTGAGCCGCGCCGCCTCGTCAGACTTTAAGTAGCGCCTAAAAAACGAAGCATCACTACAAACGTTTGCGAACACAAAGTATGCATCCAAAAATACCCGGAACAATGTGTTTGCCTCGTTACTCATTCCATTTTTCATGACAAGCACTGCGGCTTCGGCAATCTCGAGAATCCGGGCGGCTAATACGAGTGCAATTACCTTCTGACCGCCTTCATCCGTCTCTTGGTCGTCGACCACTTGTGCCGACGCAAATGAACGAACTGCAGAGATTCTGCGCCGAAGTGCTCGAAACGCTCGGTTGTTTTGGGCACGGATCTGAGAAGCCTTTTCCTGCCCTGCTTTGGATAAAAAACCCAGTCCGTCGACCTTCACAGCGCGTTCCTCGAAGAGATTATCTCTAAGCTAAGCGGCGCGCGAAGCGCGTGGCTCGCCTAGTTAGCGTCCGGCTCTTGCTTCGTTTATGAGGTCCTCCCAAGGCCAACGGACAGTACAGAATCGTCTGTAGAGAAGTAACTGCCGGTCAACTACCGACACTTCCCCATCTGCTTCATTGTAAGCAACCACCAACCCACGTCCATCATCGTCTACTTGCAAGCTTTCAAGCTTTTCAAGGATCGTTCTCAAATTTCCTTTCTGGATGCGTGGCTCCCGCTCATGAGCTGTTCTGTAAATGTAGTCGAGCGGAATTCCCCTTATGCACATATCATCTGGCGCGTCCACGATCACCGCCATCGCGTGAGCGTAGATTCCGGTCGAATCCTGCCTAGTACGTATCCCCCCAGCTACGCGCTTTGCAAATTGCTGGTACAGAGCATTGAGTTGATCCGCATAGTGAAGCGCAGCCGATTGAAGCACCTCGTCGTTGCCAACCAACTGGAAATCATCCTGAGCTTCGGTGATTCCCATCGAGTCCAGCGCTTTGAGCGCCAATGCCTGCAGAATCCCCGCATTGCCGTAGCTCAACATCGAGCACCCATCTGAAAACTGACCTTTAAAACCTAGCCGAAGGGCTGCTCCACCCTTCTCCAAAATGCGTTTCAAGTCTTCGTTGGACCAGTAGACCGAAATTTCTTCTATCCGCCCGGCCAGGTCAGGATTCAGGTAAATGAGCATGTTGCTCTGGCTCCAAACTCCAATAATCACGGCGTACAAGCCGTAATCCCAAAGGGCCTTCAGATCGAACGCAAGTCTTCGTCTTTCATCAACCGATAAGTAGTGGAAATCCTCGACCACCAGGCGCCTACCACTCTCGCGAATTAGCTCGGCGATATACCTGAGATCGTTAATATCGTGGCCTACTGGTTCTTTGGCCGTTTCTCCCATATGTGCGGCAGCACCCTGCGCCGACAAACTGCCGGACAGGCCAAAGACCTTTGAAATCAGGCCCTCTCCAACTGAGCCTTTCGCCTCAACACGACCCTCGATTTTCCCACCCGCTTTGTCGCTCACGACGAACTTAACGTCAAGTTGCGAGAGCGCATCAATATAGATGTCAACCGACCCGCGTCCAAGGCGACACTGTACAACCAGCGCATCGGGAATACTTTTCTGCCGGAGCCACGATTTCCCGCACTTCGATTCGCCCTTCAAGGCTATGTGAGTGTTCCGAGCAAGTAGCGTGGCAATCGTGCTGTCGAGCTCTCCGCGGTCGACATACGATTCGATCCGCACCTTGCTGTTGATGCCGAATACGTCAGCAGTCTTCAGTTTCCCCAGCATTAGTTCTTTTTCCTTTGTTCGCTCTAACAGCTAACTAGAGATTCGGCGCGATAAACGCGCAAGAAAGAACCACAAATCCCAAGCCATTTCCCAAACACCATACTTTTTCCGCCGCCCCCAAAAGAAAAAGGGGCGTTACCGCCCCCTCTTCCTCGCTGCAATCCTGAGCCGCAGCGCATTGAGCTTGATGAAGCCCTCCGCGTCTTTCTGGTCGTAGGCCCCCTCGTCCTCCTCGAAGGTGGCGATGCTGGCGTCGAAGAGGCTGTCGTCGGACTTGCGGCCGGCGACGGTGACGTTGCCCTTGTAGAGCTTGAGGCGCACGACGCCGTTGACCCGCTGCTGGGACTCGTCGATGAGGCGCTGGAGCATCTCGCGCTCGGGCGAGAACCAGTAGCCGTTGTAGATCATGGAGGCGTACTTGGGCATCAGCTCGTCCTTGAGGTGCGCGGCCTCGCGGTCGAGGGTGATGGACTCCATGGCGCGGTGGGCGCGCAGCATGATGGTGCCGCCGGGGGTCTCGTAGCAGCCGCGGGACTTCATGCCGACGTAGCGGTTCTCGACCAGGTCGTCGCGGCCGATGCCGTTCTCGCCGCCGAGTTTGTTCAGGGTTTCGATGACCTGGGCCGGGCTCATCTGCTGGCCATCGATGGCGACGATGTCGCCCTTCGAATAGCTCAGCTCGATGTAGGTCGGCTTGTCCGGCGCGGCCTCGGGCGAGACCGTCCAGCGCCACATGTCCTCCTCGGGCTCGGCCCACGGGTCCTCGAGGATGCCGCCCTCGTAGGAGATGTGCAGCAGGTTGGCGTCCATGGAGTACGGGGACTTCTTGCCGCGCTTCTGCTCGATGGGGATGCCGTGCTGCTCGGCGTAGGCCAGCAGCTTCTCGCGGGAGGTGAGGTCCCACTCGCGCCAGGGGGCGATGACCTTCACGTCCGGCTTGAGGGCGTAGGCGCCGAGCTCGAAGCGCACCTGGTCGTTGCCCTTGCCGGTGGCGCCGTGGGAGACGGCGTCGGCGCCGGTCTCGTTGGCGATCTCCACCAGGCGCTTGGCGATGAGCGGCCGGGCGATGGAGGTGCCGAGCAGGTACTCGCCCTCGTAGAGGGTGTTGGCGCGGAACATGGGGAAGACGAAGTCGCGCACGAACTCCTCGCGCAGGTCGTCGATGTAGATCTCCTTCACGCCCAGGGCCTGGGCCTTGGCGCGCGCCGGCTCGACCTCCTCGCCCTGGCCGATGTCGGCGGTGAAGGTGACCACCTCGCAGCCGTAGGTGTCCTGCAGCCATTTGAGGATGATGGAGGTGTCGAGACCGCCCGAATAGGCGAGGACGACCTTCTTGATGTCGGACATGCTCCGCTCCGTGAACTGTTCTGGTGGGACAAGACGGACGCGCTGGGGAGCGCGTCGGGAAATCAAGGGATTATACCGGATTGGGGGTTGTCGCGGCCAAGGGGGCTTCGTGGCGCAGGCTTCGAGGGTAGAAGGGGTTTGTGCGGCTCCGCCGCGCCGGAGTTCTAAGTCAGGGCTCGTCCCGACAGCCGAGGTACTTTTCTTTGCTTCTCCAAAGAAAAGTACCCAAAAGAAAGGAGCCCCGTGGGGCTCAGGTCGCTCCGCGACTCCCCTGCGCTTCTCCCCTCCGTCGGGCTCGGCACACGGCACGTCCCGGTGCCGGGTGCCGAGTCCGCGCTCCCGGCGCGGACCCTTCGGGCCAATCCGCCTCCGGGTGCGATGCTCGGCTTCGCCGAACGGGAGTATTTGAAGAGCGGGGTCGGCACGCTTGGGGGGTACTATCCCGCTGCCAGCCTCTCTGCGGCCCGCTCCAGGCCCGCGAAGATCGGCTCGGCGACCTCGGCCGGGAAGTCGGCCGGAAGGCTTTTCTGAACGTTGTCGATCGCCGACGGCGTCCTGCCCACCAGCTCAGCCACGACACGCTCGCTGTCCGAGAAGTCGCAGTGCGCCGCCGTCGACGCCCAGTGGCGCGGCAGGATGCGCGCCCAGCGGTAATGGCGGCTCCTGCCGCGCACGGCCATCGCCGTGGTCGCCCTTTCGGGAGCAAGCTGGCGGGCGCCGTGTCCGAGCACGGGATATGCCGAGAGGACGTCATACAAGGGCGTCAGGCTGAATCGGCCATAGGGCTCGAGGAAGATGCTGAAGTTCTTCGCATGGCCGTCGATCGCCGCGAGCATCCAGAACAGCACCTGGGCCTTGAAGAAGCGTTCGCGGTCCGCCGGGGCATCCCGCGCGCCCAGCAGCACGCGCATGATGTCCCGTATGCCCGGGCCGCCGTCGGCCTCGTATTTCCGGACCATGGGGGTGGCGGTCACCTGGCAGAAGTCCTCCTGCGGCAGGCGCAGCCACCAGCCGCCCTGCGCGCGCTTGCGGTCGAAGCGTTCGACCACCAGCGCCTTCTGGTCCTCGAAGCGGGCGATCTCGCAGCGGGCGACCGGGAGGCCGTAGGCCGCGACAATCCGCGCGCATAGCCATTCGTTCTCGACCGAGGTGCTCATGTCGGCCTGCATGCCTCCCACCCTGCCCAGCGGCAGCTTCAGGATGTGTGTGGTGGGCGTGGTGCCGTGCGGCAGGTGCCAGCGGCCCTCGTGGCGCAGGAGGGCCGTCTTCTCCTGCGCCCCGGCGATGGAGATGCGGAAGGCGTCTTCCTCCCGCTGGCCGAATGCGGCAGGGGAGACGGTTGCCCGCAGCAAGGCTGCAACTTCTCGTTCGCCCACAGGCTCGGCATCGATGCGCTGTACATCCCGGGCGGGGACATCGGCGGGCATGAGCTGGATGGCGCCGACGCAGTCGCGGCCGATCTCCGCCAGCAGATCGAAGGCCGCGGTCGATGCCGCGCCGAAGCGCGAGCGCACGCGCTGGCGGATCGGCTCGCTGTCGGGCAGGAGATTGTCGAAGTAGGCCTCCACCGGCTCGCCCCGGTGGGGTACCGAGGGGTCCTGCAGGGGCAGGGACAGGGACAACGCGCGGGCCGCACGCGAGTTGAGCCAGTCCGGGATATAGCGAAATTCATGGCGGCCTTGCGCGGAGAGTGTCCAGCGCCCGACGCGCTCGCCGTTCATCCAGACGTCGAGGCTGCGCGATTTCGCGGGCCGGGCCATGACGCTACCACTCCAGCTCAGGGCGGTCGGTGCCGTCGGACTTGGCGCGCACGACCAGCTCCAGATCGAGCGCCGAGAGCATCTTGAACAGGCTCTCGATGGTGCTGTTCTCGGGCTGGTTCTCCAGCTTGGAGACGGTTTTCGTCAGCAGCCTCACGCGGCCACCGGCCTCCCCCTGGGTCAGCTGCCGCAGGCCGCGCTGGCCTCGCAGGATCAGGGCGAGCTGCTTCGGGGTATGGGCGATCTGCTCCATGGCGATTTACCTTACAGGGTATTTATCGTTAAATTACCCGGGAAGGTAAATTATGTCAATATACCCTGGCGGGTATGCTGCAGTGCTTTCTGGCCGAAGCGGAGGGGGCTGTTCCCCGGACCCCGAGGACCCCGCTCTTCAGGGTCCCGTTCGGCGAAGCCGAGCATCGCGCCCGGAGGAGGAATAGCCCGCAGGCTTCCTGCGGGGGTGCGCCGGGAGCGCACCCTCGGGACCCGGCACAGGGACGTGCCGTGTGCCGAGCCCGACGGAGGGGGAGAAGCGCAGGGCAGTCGCGGAGCGACCTGAGCCCCACGGGCGTCGTTTCTTTCGGGTCCTTTTCTTTGGACGAGCAAAGAAAAGGACCTCGGCTGTCGGGACGAGCCCCGACTTGGATCTCAGCGCGGCGGCAGCCGCACAACTTTCCGATCGCCGTCGGGCAACGCCCTAAGCCGATTCGGCGGACAGCGCTTCCACCATCTTCTTCAACTCTTGCTCGATCCGGTCCCCCTGCTCCCGCCATTGCTCCTTGTAGGCGCGGACGGAGTCCGCATCGAGGGCGTCCAGCCGGCGCTGGGCGTCGGCGGCGCTACGGCCGCTCTGGGCGACGGACTGCAGCGTGGGGTGCGAGAGCCGGTCGCTGTCGCTGTTCAAGTCCGCGACCACGCCGCGCAGGGTGCGCCGGTCCGGCTCGGGGAGCTTGTCGCCGCGCTCGTCCAGGGCGCGCTGGGCGAATTCGGCGAGATCGCGCAGGCTCTGGCGCAGGGCGCGGCCGAACTGCTCCAGGCGGTCCGCGGCCTGTTCGCTGGCGGAGGCCGAGAAGCGCTCGATGCGGTCGCTGAGGCGGTCCATCTCGGCCGCCGTGTCATTGGAGGCGGCTTCCAGCCGGCGCGAGAGGTCCTCGCCGAGGC
The DNA here is from genome assembly GCA_963779865.1 of uncultured Gammaproteobacteria bacterium. Classification (GTDB taxonomy): domain Bacteria; phylum Pseudomonadota; class Gammaproteobacteria; order CAVZZX01; family CAVZZX01; genus CAVZZX01. Next base: position 1,574,759 of record CAVZZX010000003.1, read on the forward strand.
GGTTGAGCCGACCGAAGAGGTCGGCCAGCGGTCCACGGATGTTCTCGCTGGTGCGCGCGTAATCCACCTTCCAGTGCTCGTCGCGGCGCACGAGCACGGTGGCGAATTCCCGTGGCTGGGCGGCGCCGGTGTCCTTCGGATCGTCAAAACGGGTGGCGATGCTCGCCCGGTCGCCGTCGATGACCACCCGCCCCCACTGCGGCTGCAGGCCGTGCCAGTCGCGCGAGAAGCCGTCGTACTGCGCGACGTCGCTCAGCGTCGAGTACTCGACGGCGTTCTGCTTGTCGTTGTCGATCACCGATCCCCAGAAGGCTTTGGTCACCTCCTGCGGGCTCTGCGGGCCGCTGCACGCGGCCAGCAGGAGCGCCGAGCCGAGCAGCGCGGCGGTACGCAGGCGGGAGCTCGAAAACAGGGCCATTGTTCTCTTCCTTATCTCAGCAGAGTTGCGGGGCGGCGGGCCTCCGGCCGCGATCGCCGCCGCGGGCATCCTCGCCGCCGGCAGGGCGCGGAAGCAAGCGCGCCGGGGAGTATCGGTGCGCGTCGCGGGCCGGCGCGTGAAACCGATCACAGATTGCCGCCGCCCGGCTTCACGCCGGGCGCGCGCGGGCGCGCCACGCCGCCTCAAGAAATGCGCCGCCCGTCCGCTGATGGGGGCATGCCCGCCTCCACGCCGCTACGTCTGTCGCTTGCCCTCCTGCTCGCCGCGGCCATGCCGGCGGGGGCCGAGGTGCGGCCGGCGGTCTATGCCCGCTTCGGGCCGCTGATGGACGACTCGCACTGGACGGTCGAGACGGGCCCGCTGGAGTGTCGGCTGAGCCAAGATCTCGCCCGGCTCGGCCGCGCCAGCTTTGTGACCACGGGCACCGGCCTGTTCGCGCTGCGCCTGCAGCTGGAGCGCCGCCTCGGCGCCCGGCGGGTGGCGCTCGCCGCCGAACCGCCGCCCTGGAAGCACGATACCGGCCCGCGGCCCGTGGCCGAGCTCGACCTCGCGTCCTCGGGCAACACCCTGGAGATCGACGGCGCACCGGCGCTGCGCCTGTTCTCGGAGCTGGAGGCCGGCATGCTGGCGCGGCTCAGCTTTCCCGCCGCGGACGAGGCGCAGGGGGTCACCATGCGCCTCTCCGCCGTGAACTTCCGCCCGGCGCTGGCCGAGTTCCTGCATTGCCGCGACGGCCTGCTGCCCTACGGCTTCGACGACGTGCGGCGCACCGTCCTGCACTTCGCCAGCGATTCCACCGAGTTGAGCCCGGATGCGATCCATGCCCTGGAGCGCATCGCCGCCTACAGTCAGGCCGATAAGCGCGTGCTGCGCATCGAGGTCGACAGCTATAGCGACGCCCGCGGCCGCCGCCGCTACAACCGCATGATCTCCAAGCGCCGCGCCAAGGCCGTGCGCACCTATCTCACCGACAAAGGGCTCCCCGCCGACCGGATCCGCGTCACCGTCTTCGGCGAACGCCATCCCGTGCAGAGCAACCGCACCGCCGAAGGGCGGGCACAGAATCGGCGGGTTGTGGTGACGCTGCAGCGCTGAACGTGCGCCGGCGGCCGCTGAAGGGCCACGAGCTGTTTGTGTGCGGCTGCCGCCGCAGTCTGATCTAAGTCGGGGTTCGTCCGGACTCGGCGGCAGCCGCACAAACCCCTTTTCATCTCTTCTGCCGACCCCCATGACCCGGACACTCTCCCCCGAACCGCTCGGTGAGGCTCTTAACAATCCCGTTCGGCGAAGCCGAGCATCGCACCCGGAGGAGGAATAGCCCGCAGGCTTCCTGCGGGGGTGCGCCGGGAGCGCACCCTCGGCACCCGGCACAGGGACGTGCCGTGTGCCGAGCCCGACGGAGGGGAGAAGCGCAGGGAAGTCGCGGAGCGACCTGAGCCCCACGGGTCTCCTTTCTTTTGGGTACTTTTCTTTGGAGAGGCAAAGAAAAGTACCTCGGCTGTCGGGACGAGCCCCGACTTGGATCTCCGGCGCGGCGCCAGCCGCACAAGACCACCACTGATGGGGCCGGGGGCAAGGCCGCTCGCACTTCGACAAGCTCAGCACGAACGGCCTTGGGAAAGGCTATGAGTCGCGGCAGGAGCAGGCCATGGTTGTCTAGACAACCGAAAAAAGAAGGGGCCGCAAGCGGCCCCTCTCTTCACTTCCTACCGACAGGCAACGCCTACGCCGCGGCCTGCTTCGCCGCCCGCTTGGCGCTGCGCCGCAGGCGCGAGAGCAGCCGGCGGGCGAGCTCGCCGAACAGCTCGGTCTGCGTCGGGTGCGGGTGGATGGCGTGGCCGACCTGCGCCAGGGTCATCTCGCCGCTGACCATCATCACCGCCTCGCCGATCAGGGTGTCGGCGTGGTCGGCGAGGAAGTGCACGCCGACGACCTTCTGGGTCTTCTTGTCGGCAACGATCTTGATGAGGCCGTGGGTCTCGTTGTTGATCATCGCCTTGGCGTCGATGTTCATCGGCACCTTGACCTCGGCGGCGTCGATGCCCTTCTCCTTGGCCTGGTCCATGGACAGGCCGACGAAGGCGGCCTGCGGGCGGGTGAAAATGACGCCCGAGTCCTTGGCCTGGTCGTAGACCCTGTCCTCGCCGATGATGTTGCTGGCCGCCACGCGGCCCTGCTGGCCGGCGGTGTGGGCCAGCATCAGCCCGCCGATGACGTCGCCGACGGCGAAGATGTGCGGCACCGAGGTACGGCAGCGCGCGTCGGCCTTGACCACGCCCTTCTCCACCTCGACGCCGGCGGCCTCGAGCTTGAGCGGCTCGAGCACGGGGCGCTTGCCGGTGGCCATGATGACGTAGTCGCAGCCGAAGCTGTGGCTCTTGCCCTCGGCGTCCTCGTAGGTGAGCTTCATGTCGCCGGGCTTGCCCTTGATCTGCTTGACCCCGGCGCCGGTGGCGATGGTGAGGTTCGGGTCGTCGTTGAGCACGGCGGTGAGCTGCTTGGCGACCTCGGGCTCGACCTCGGCGAGGATGCGCTCCTGCGCCTCGACCAGCAGCACCTTGGCGCCGAAGTCCTGGAAGATCTGCGCCATCTCCACGCCGATGGCGCCGCCGCCGATCACGCCCAGGCGCTTGGGCGGGGCGTCCAGGCCCCAGACGGTGTCGGAGGTGAGCACGCCGCCGCTCTCCAGCCCCTCCTTCGCGCCCGGAATGGGCGGCACGAAGGGCGGCGCACCGGTGGCGATGACGGCGCAGCCGAAGGTGTAGTGCTTGCCCTTGGGCTCCTTGCCGCGCGGGGCGCGCAGGTGCGGGTCCTCGATGTTGCCGGAGGTGTCGACGAACACACGGTGATCGGTCTCGAAGGCGGCGAAGCCCTGGATGACGTCTGATCTTCACGCCCTTGTCGGTCTTCAGCGCCATGTCGCCGCGCGTCTCCAGTACGGACCGGCGCGTGGCCTCCAGCTTGCCCCAGTCCAGCTTGGCCTTGGTGGTGCCCTCCACGCCCAGGTGGCTGTCCTCGGCGCGGTCGCGGATGCGATCGGCCGCGGCGCGCCAGGCCTTGGAGGGGATGCAGCCGCGCCACAGGCACTCGCCGCCCGGGAACGGCGAGTCGTTGACCATGGCGACCTTGAGGCCGTGCTCGGACAGTTCGCGGGCGCAGTCCTCGCCGCCGGGACCGCCGCCGATGACCAGCACGTCGTAGTCCCAGGTGCCCTCGGGCACGGCCGGGCCGATGGTGCCCATCCAGGTCTCGGGCTGCTCGATGGCCTCCTTGAGGCTGCCCAGGAACATTGCCGCCTCGGCGCCGTTGACCACGCGGTGGTCGGCGGTGACGGTCAGCGGCATGCCCTCGGCGCCGGCGGCGGCGATGGCCAGGATGGCGGCCGTGCCGGGCGTGGGGATGGCGTCGAACTGGGCGACGCCGAGCATGCCCATGTTGGAGACCATGAAGGTCGGGTTGGCGTATTCCTCGGGGGCCAGGCGGCGCTTGCGGGCGCGCTCGACCAGGTCCTTCCAGTCCTCGTGCAGGTCTTCGAGGTTGCGCGACTCGCAGTGGCGCAGCACCGGCACCACCAGCCCGCCGCCCTCGGCGGAGACGGCCATGCCGACATCCACGTTGTCGCGCTCGACCAGCTTGTCCACCGGCTGGTAGCACCAGTTCATGGTCGGGTGCTTGCCGATCGCCTCGGCGCAGGCCTTGGCGATGGCCACCGTGACCGACACGCCCAGGCGCTTGGCGGCCTTGATCAGCGCGCCGGGCTGGGCGTTCATGGTGACGTGGAAGGTGGGCATGGTCAGCGAGGCGGTCATGGAGTGGCTGACCGCGCGCTCCATGGCCGTCATCGGCCGGCCGTGGCCGGGCACCTGCACCTCGGGCATGATGTGCGCCGGCACCTGGCGCGCCACCTCGGAGGGCCGCTCGATGGGCTGGGCGCGCTGCACGTCCAGCGCGACCACCTCGCCGTAGGGGCCGCTGGCGCGCAGGGTGTTGAGGTTCACGTGCATCTGCGCGGCGAGCTTGCGCGCAAAGGGCGAGGCGTACTTGTTGTCCGGCCGCGCCGCGGGGACCACGTTCGCCATGTGCGGCGCCGGCGCGCGATGGCCGGCGGCCGGGTGCGCGGAGGCCTTGTGGCGCTGCGAGTCCGCCGAGGGGCTCGGCGGACTCGCAGCGCCGCCGCTGACCACGGCGCCTTCCTTGATCACCTGCTCGGCCTTCTCGACCAGGTAGGCCATGGTGGCGCCGACCGCGATGACGCTGTCGACCTCGGCGATGGGGCCGGACAGATAGCCCTCGCGGAACACCTCCACGTCCATGATGGCCTTGTCGGTCTCCACCTGGGCGACCACGTCGCCGCGCGACACCTGCTCGCCCGGCTGTTTCTCCCAGCTCACCACGACGCCTTCGCTCATGGTGTCCGAGAGCTGCGGCATCTTGATGATGTTGAGCACGCCCTCGGGCTCGGCGCCGGCACTCGCAGCGGGCGCGGCCGGCGCGGCCTCTTCGGCGGTCTGCGGGGCGGCGGCCTCGGCCCCCTGCACCTCGGCCTCGCTGGCCACGATGTAGGCAATCGGCTGACCGACCGGCACCACGCTGTCGAGCTCGGCAATGGGCCCGGAGAGATAGCCCTCGCGGAAGACCTCGACGTCCATGATGGCCTTGTCGGTCTCCACGGTGGCGACGATGTCGCCGCGGGCGATCTTGTCGCCGATCTTCTTTTCCCAGCTCACCACGACGCCCTCGGACATCGTGTCGGAGAGCTGCGGCATCTTGATGACGTAGGGTTCAGCCATGAATGCGGTTCCGTGTTACGCGTCGCGCGTTGCGCGCTACTCGACGTAGTCTGCGGGGGCCTCGTGCGCGGGGCGCGTGCCTCGAACGGTTCGAACCACGCGCCCCGTCTCCCGCCGCTTATATATAGTTATTTTCCGAACAGCTTGAGGACGCCCTGCACCACGTCCTGCGCGTTCGGGATGGTCGCCTTCTCGAGCACGCGTGCGTAGGGCACGGGCACGTTGCGCGCGGCCACGCGGGCCGGCGGCGCATCCAGCTCGAAGAAGCATTCCTCGTTGATGATGGCCATCACCTCGGCGGCCACACCCACCATGGGCTCGGCCTCCTCGACGATCACCGCGCGATGGGTGCGGCTCACCGACTCGGCGATGCCCTTGCGATCCAGCGGGCTCAGCGCATAGAGATCCACCACCTCGGCCTCGATGCCGTGATCGCGCGAGAGGATCTCGGCGGCCTGCAGCGACCAGTGCACGGAGATGTTGTAGCCAAACAGGGTGATGTCGCGGCCCTGGCGCACGACCTCCGAGCCCTCCAGGGGATGGAAGTACTCCTCGTCGGGCACCTCGCCCTTGAGGTTGTACATCAGCTCGTGTTCGTTGATGAACACCGGGTCGTCGCAGCGCACGGCCGACTTGAGCAGCCCATAGGCCTGCCTGGCGTTGGACGGGGTGACCACGCGCAGGCCGACCACGCCCATGAACACCTTCTCCATGCGCGCGGAGTGCTGTGCGCCGAGCTGGTGGGCGGTGCCGCCGGGCGAGCGCACGACCACCGGCGCGGTGAGCTGGCCGCCGGACATGTAGCGCACCTTGGCGGCGGTGTTCATGAGCTGGTCCATCGCCAGCCAGGCGAAGTTCACCGACATGATCTCGATGATCGGACGCACGCCGATGAACGACGCGCCGATGCCCAGACCGGTGAAGCTGTTCTCGCTGATGGGCGTGTCCATGACGCGCTCGGGGCCGTACTTGTCGAACAGGCCCTGCGTCGCCTTGTAGGTGCCGCCGGCGACGCCGATGTCCTCGCCCATGGCGATGACCAGCGGGTCGCGTGCCATCTCTTCGTCGTGGGCGCGGCGCACGGCCTCCCAATACATCAATTCGGCCATCAGTGCGCCCCTCCCTTCACCCAGGGATCGTTTTCAGCCAATACGAATTTTTCGAGGTCCTCCACCTTCGGCTCGGGGGACTCCTCGGCGAACTTGACCACCTCGTTCTCGATCTCGTCGATGATCTCGCGATCCATCTTGTTGTAGTCGTCCTGGGTCAGCTCGCCTTCCTTAATAAGGCGCTCGCGCAGGATGAAGATGGGGTCGCGGTCCTTCCACTCCTCTTCCTCGTCCTTGGAGCGATAGGCCCCGGCGTCGGACATGGAGTGGCCACGATAGCGGTAGGTGAGCAATTCGAGGAAGTACGGGCCCTTGCCGCCGCGCACGTGGTCCACGGCCTTCTTGGCGGCGTCGTAGACCGTCTCGATGTCCTGGCCGTCGGCCTGGGCGGCCTCGACCTGATAGCCGCACACGCGCTTGTACTGATCGATCACCGCGGTGGAACGGTCGATGCGCGTGCCGATGCCGTAGAGGTTGTTCTCGCAGACGAACAGCACCGGCAGCTGCCACAGCGCCGCCATGTTCAGCGTCTCGTGGAAGGTGCCCTGGTTGTTGGCGGCGTCGCCGAGGAAGCAGATGGCGATGCGATCCTCGCCCTTGAGCTTGATGCCCTTGGCCAGGCCCGCGGCCAGCGGGAAGGGGCCGCCGACCAGCGCGTAGCCGCCATAGAAATGGTGCTTGACGTCGAAGATGTGCATGGAGCCGCCACGGCCCTTGCTCGATCCGGTCTCCTTGCCGAACAGCTCGGCCATGATCTCTTTGGGATCGGAGCCGCACTTCAGGGCGTGGATGTGATCGCGGTAGCCGGTGATGACATAGTCCTCTCCGGGACGGGCCGCCTCCATCACGCCGTGCGCACAGGCCTCCTGGCCCGGGTACAGATGGAGAAAGCCACCGATCTTGCGTTCCACGTAGGCCTCGTAGCAGCGCTCTTCGAAGCGCCGCGCGAACAGCATCTCGCGGAGCAGGCGTTTCTTGTCAGCGGCGTTCATGGGAATCCTTAGCTCGTTCTGGTTCAATTTAGTCATTATCGCCGGCTACCCCCGGGAAACATGCCAGGCGCACAGAAGCGGCGTATGATCTGCTTTTTGCTGGGGGAGGTCAAGGCAGGCCAAGCTGTGACGGTCTTCACATGTCTCTGAAAATCAAACTAAATCAGACCGTAAGCGGGCCGGCCGCCGAGCAGCTCGACGGCCTGGCCCACCTCATCCTGCTGGCGCCCAAGGGCGGGGCCGTGGCCGACTGGCCCGCCTTTGCCTACGCCGAACGCCTCGCCGCGCGCCTGGCCCGCCATCCGCAGTCCGACGACGAACCGCTCGTCTTCGAACTGCCCAACGCCATCGGCACACGCGTGGTGCTCGGCCGCATCGCGGAGGACGCCAGTGCCTTCACCTGCCTGAGCACCGGCCGCGAACTTGCCGAAGCGGCGCTCGCAGAACGTCCCGAGCGCATCGACATTCTCGCCCATGGCCTGGCACAGCCGCGCATGGCTGAGGCCGTGCTCGCCGCCCTGCTCGCCGGCGCACACGCCCTGCCCAGCTGGAAATCGAAACCCGAGCCAGAAACGCCGCTCAAGCGCATCGAGCTGTGGGGCTTCGGCGAGGCGCTCGATCTGGGGCGCGTGCGCGCCACCGCCGCGGGCAACAATCTCGCCCGCGACCTCACCGTGCGCCCGCCGAACCTGCTCACCCCGGGCCTATATAGAAAGGAGATCGAGGCCCTTGCGGCGCAGCACGGCTGGGCGCTGGAGTTTCTCGACGAGAAGGCCCTGACGCGGCGCGGTGCCGGCGCCTTTCTCGCCGTGGCCCAGGGCAGCGATCGGCGCGATGCGGGCATTGCGCACCTGCGCTACCGCCCGGCGGCGGCAAGCGCCGCGCCCGTCGCGCTCATCGGCAAAGGGATCTGCTTCGACACCGGCGGCACCAATCTCAAGCCCTCCAGCGGCATGCTCGGCATGCACGGGGACATGCAGGGCAGCGCCGTCGCGCTGGGCACGCTGCTGGCCCTGAGCGAGATGCAGGCGCCGCTCGCCGCCGACTGCTGGCTCGCGCTGGCCGAGAATCAGGTCGGCCCCCGCGCCTATCGCCAGAACGAGGTGGTCACGGCCAGCAACGGCACCAGCATCGAGGTGATCCACACCGACGCCGAGGGGCGCATGGTGCTCGCTGACACCCTCGCCCTGGCCGCGCGCGAGACCCCGCGCCTCATGATCGACTACGCCACCCTGACCGGGGCCTGCATCTCTGCGCTGGGCACGCGCTACAGCGGCGCCTTCACCAACCGCGACGCCTGGCGCGAGACCCTGGTGCAGGCCGGCCGCGACAGCGGCGAGCGGCTGTGGCCGTTCCCGCAGGATGCCGACTACGACGAGGCGCTGGACAGCGCGGTCGCCGACGTGAAGCAGTGCATCATCGAAGGCGAGGCCGACCACATCCTGGCCGGGCGCTTCCTGGCGCGCTTCGTGCCGGCGGCGATCCCCTGGGTGCACATCGACTTGGCCGCCAGCGAGCACAAGGGCGGGCTGGCGCATGTGCCCAGCGACGTCACCGGCTTCGGCGTGCGCCTGAGCTTGAGTCTGTTGCTGGATCGGCCGTTACCCGAATAGGCACATCCCGAACAAGATTTCGCCGACAACAAGCCCGACAACAAGCCCGACAACAAGCAAAGAAACGACAAGGGGGCGCTCATGTCCTTCGACGAAGGCCGCGCCATCGTGCGCAAGTGGCTGGAAGACCGCGAGATCGCCGTGGCGCTGCGGCGGCTCAAGCCCTTTCTCGCTCTCGCCTCGCCGGCGCTGCGCGTCTATGGCGCCGGCGAGCCGCTGGACCACGCGCAGTGGGCGGCCCGGGTGCGGCGCGCCTGGCAGGCCGGGCGCTTCGCCGCCCTGCAACACGAGGACCTGCGCATCCAGACCCTCGCCGCGCGGCGCATCGCCTTCAGCGTGCAGGAACGCACCACGGCGGCGGACGGGCGCACCAGCGCCTGCGCGAAGCGCATCATGCTCGAGCGCGAGGCGGACGGGCAGTGGCGGGCCGTGGAGGAAACCCTCAGCGGCGCGGCTCAGGCGATCGCGGGCGCCGAATCGACCTGAGGCGCGCCCACCGCGGCGGCGAACGCAAAGACAAGCGGCGATACAGATATACACTTGGATCAGCAGGAGCCCCATTACGCGATGAATGATTCCACCTCCTACCGCACCGAGCGCGACAGCATGGGTGAGGTGCGGGTGCCCGCCGATGCGCTCTACGGGGCGCAGACCCAGCGCGCGGTCGACAACTTCCCGCTCAGCGGGCTGCGCATGCCGCGCGCCTTCCTGCGCGCGCTGGGGGAGCTGAAGGCCGCCTGCGCCGCCGCCAATGCGCAGCTCGGGCTGCTCGAGGCAGACACCGCCGCCGCCATCGAGGCCGCCGCCGCGGCAGTCGCCCAGGGGCGGCACGACGCCCAGTTCCCGATCGATGTGTTCCAGACCGGCTCGGGCACCAGCAGCAACATGAACGCCAACGAGGTGATCGCCCGCCTCGCCGGCGAGCGCCTCGGCCGCACGGTGCACCCCAACGACCACGTCAACATGGGGCAGAGCTCCAACGACGTGATCCCCACCTGCATCCACCTGGGGGCGGCGCTGGAGGTCCACGAGCGGCTGCTGCCCGCCCTGGCGCACCTGGCGCAGACCATCGAGGCGCGCGCCGCCGAGCTGGACGGCGTCGTGAAGACCGGCCGCACGCATCTCATGGACGCCATGCCGGTGCGCCTGGGCCAGGAGCTCGGTGCCTGGGCCGCGCAGGTGCGCGAGGCCGCGGCGCGCGTGCGTGCCAGCCTGCCGCGCCTGCAGGCGCTGGCCATCGGCGGCACCGCCGTGGGCACCGGCATCAACGCCCACGAGGACTTCGGCGCCCGCGTCTGCGAGACGCTGGCCGCGCGCACCGGCATCGGCTTCACGCCCATGGCGAACCGCTTCATGGGCCTGGCCAGCCAGGACGCCGCGGTGGAGATGAGCGGCCAGCTGCGCACGCTGGCCGTGGCGCTGATGAAGATCGGCAACGACCTGCGCTGGATGAACAGCGGCCCGCTCGCCGGGCTCGGCGAGATCGCCCTGCCCGCGCTGCAGCCGGGCAGCTCCATCATGCCCGGCAAGGTGAACCCGGTGGTGCCCGAGGCGCTGGCCATGGCCTGCGCGCAGGTGATGGGCAACGACGCGACGGTGGCCATCGGCGCCCAGGCCGGCAACTTCCAGCTCAACGTCATGCTGCCGGTGATCGCACACAACCTGCTGCAGAGCATCGAGCTGCTGGCCAATGGCAGCGGTCTGCTGGCCGATCGCGCCATCGCCGGTTTCACCGTCAACGAGGACAAGCTGCGCGCCGCGCTGGATCGCAACCCCATTCTGGTGACGGCGCTCAACCCGGTGATCGGCTACGAGAAGGGCGCGGCGATCGCCAAGCGCGCCTATGCGGAGAACCGGCCGGTGTTCGACGTCGCCCGCGAGATGACCGACCTCTCCGAGGAGGAGCTGCGCCGCCTGCTGGACCCGGCCCAGCTCACCGAAGGCGGCATTCGCAAGTAGTGCGCGGCCGCTACGGCCGTCCGGCACACCCGGCCCCCGGCGAACGCAAGGAGCGCGAGGCCATGAAAAAAATCCTGCTGTATGCGCTTTGCCTGTGGGCCGGGGTCGCCTCGGCCGTCACCCTCGACGAGGCCCGCCTGCACTATCGCGAGGGCGACAAGGACGGTGCCTTCGCGATGTTCATGGCGCTGGCCGAGAAAGGAGACGCCGATGCGCAGGGCGCCGTCGCCATGATGTACATGATCGGCGACGGGGTGCCGCGCGACCGCGCCAAGGCCATCGCCTGGCTGGAGAAATGCGCGGCCCAGGGCAACGCCGATGCGCAGTATCAGCTCGGGCGCATCTACGCCAGCGGCGCGGAGGGCGCGGCCAAGCGCGCCAAGGCGCAGGAGCTGTTCGCGGCGGCGGCCGCGCAGGGTCACCGCCTCGCTGCCCAGATGCTGCAGAGCAGCGCGCCGGCACCGGCGGCCGACCACACGCCGACACCGACCCGCTAGCGCCGTGGTACGCCCGCATCCCGCCGATGGCGGTGAGGGCGGCCGCGATGCGCTTACCGGCCCGCTCCACGAAGGCCGGCACGTCGATGAGTCCCGCGCCAGCGCCCGCCCCGGGCCGGGAGATCGTCTTTACTTGGGGTATGAGCCCTGCGTGTCACGGCCGCGTACTCGGTGCCCTGTTCGGCATTGCGATCGCGTTCGGCGCGAGCCCGGCGGCGGCGCAGCGCGACACGACGCTGTACTTCGACGACCCGCGCGCCAACGTCGAGGGCGAGCTGCACTTCAAGGAACGCGAGCGCATCGAGCCGGACCGCAGCGACTTCCGCATCGTCGATTACACCACGATGAGCAACGACTTCGGTGAACGTTGGGCGCTGGTGACCGTGCGCAACAGCTCCAGCGGCGACCGGCTGCTCAAGGACCGGCAGATCGTCGCCACCCTGGCGAGCGGCCAGCGGGTCTACGCCCAGAATCTGGACGAGCGCGTGGACGGGCTGGAGATGTACACGCAGGCGGTGTACTTCGGCATTCACAAGTTCCCGATCGTCCGCCTGGAAATGCGCCCCTGAACGAGCCGAGCATGAACACGACCGCCGCCCCACCCTCACAACGCATCCCCTCCATCGGCGGGCTGCTCGCCTGGCTGGTGCTGTGCCTCGCCGTAGGCGGCTTCGCCGCCTGGTTCACGCCGGGAGACTGGTATGCGGGCCTGCAGAAGCCGAGTTGGACCCCGCCCGATGCGGTGTTCCCGCCGGTGTGGACGGCGCTCTACCTGCTGATGGCCGGCGCCGCCTGGCTGGTGTGGGATGTCCGCCGCTGGGGCGGTGCCAAGCGCACGCTGGGCCTGTTCGTACTGCAACTGCTGCTCAACGGCGCCTGGTCGCTGCTGTTCTTCGGCCTGCACCGCATCGACCTCGCGCTGCTCGACCTGGGACTGCTGTGGCTGGCGCTCCTCACCACCACCTGGCTCTTCTGGCGCATCCGCCCGCTGGCGGCTGCGCTGATGCTGCCCTACCTGCTGTGGGTGAGCTACGCCTTCTCCCTGAACCTGCCCATCTGGCTGTGGAACGGCTAGGCCCGACGCGCCCTGGCGAGATGCCGCTGCTTGGTTAGACTTGCCGCAGGCACACCAAGGAGGGCAATACCATGGCTGAAGCCCCACCGCCGGAATGGTTCGAACAGCTCACCCGCCACTACCGCGGCGTGTTCGACGCGCTGGACACGCTCGGCGAACAGGTGCGCGAAGCCGGCCCGCTCGATGCGCGCACCGGCCACCTGGTGCAGCTCGCCGCGGCCGCGGCGATCCGCTCCGAGGGCGCCGTGCACAGCCATGCGCGGCGCGCCCTGAAGGAAGGGGTGAGCCGCGAGGAGCTGGAGCACACGGTGATCCTGCTCACCAGCACCATCGGCTTCCCCAACGTCTCGGCGGCGCTGAGCTGGGTGAACGACGTGACCGCGGCGCAGGTGGAAGAGGTCTGACGGAGCGCGCGGCGCCCTACCACCAGTACTTGTCGAACAGCTCGGGGTTGGCCCAGTACTTGGCGTTGAGCCAGTCCGGCGTGAGCTTGTAGTCGTACAGGTCGAAGGTGTAGACGCCGAGCTTCGCGTCCGGCGCGGCGTAGTGCGCGAGGCGCACCAGCCCCAGCCCGAGCAGTTCGGTTTCGTTCCAGCGCTCGCCGCCCGCCGCGCCCGTCACCGGCGTCACCAGCACCAGGTAGCGGGCGTAAAGGTCGCGCAGGCGGCTGATCAGAATCGTACCCTCGCGCTTGGGCAGGCACTCCAGGGTGTCGGTCACCAGGGCGCAGTCGTGGCGGATAAGCCCGTCCACCTCGCGCACCGCAGCCGGGGCCTCGAGCAGCGTGGCCTCGGCCCCATCGTGACGCTGCCGGTAGCGGCCGGCGAGCTGCGCGGCGCTCGCACCGACCGCGAGCAGCGTGGCCGGATGCAGCCGCTCGAGCAGTCCGAGGATGTCTTCGGCGTAGGCGGTGTCCATGGGCATCTCCGGGCGGAGCTGCTTCCATTCTAGGCCGTCCGCGGTGCGGGCGCAGGCCCTCATTCTCGAGAGGCGCGCGCGTCCCGCCGCCAGGGCAGACGCCCCTCGATCTCCAACTCCAGCGAGAAGCTGAGAAATGTCCGGATCAGGACGATGCCGCCGAGCACCAGCACGCCCGCCAGCGTCGGGGTGGCGACCACGGTGCGGATGATGTCCCCGGCGATGAGGAACTCCAGCCCCAGCATGATGGCCTTCGCCAGGCCGCGGCGATAGGCCTCGTAGGCGTCCTCCACACGGCGGCGCAGGTGAATCACGAAGCGCGCGGTCGCCGCCGTGTAGCCGACCAGAATGATCAACACGCCCCCGGCCTCGACGGCGGAACCGGCCATGCCCAGCATCCGGGTCAGCGTCTGGATTTCCGTTATCGATTCTCCCATGTGGATAACCATAGACGGAGCGCGGAAGCGGCGGTCGCACCCGCGGCGCGAACGAGCGTGGCATAATGCGCCGATGGACCGCATCGAACTCCTCCAGCCCGACGACTGGCACCTGCACCTGCGCGACGGCGCCATGCTGCAGGCAGTGCTCGGCGATACGGCGCGCCGCTTCGCGCGGGCCATCGTCATGCCCAACCTGCGCCCGCCGGTGACCACGGTCGAGCTGGCGCGGGCCTACCGCGAGCGCATCCGTGCCGCCCTGCCGGCCGGGACGGCCTTCGAGCCGCTGATGACGCTGTACCTGACGGACAATACGCCGGCCGAGGAGATCGCCCGCGCCCGCGAGAGCGGCTTCGTGCATGGCGTGAAGCTCTACCCGGCCGGGGCCACCACGCATTCCGATGCCGGCGTCACCGACCTGACGCGCACCTATGCGGCGCTGGAGGCCATGGAGGAGCATGGGCTGCCGCTGCTGGTGCACGGCGAGGTCACCGACCCCGAGGTGGACGCCTTCGATCGCGAGGCCGTGTTCATCGAGCGCAAGCTGGAGCCGCTACTGAAGCGCTTCCCGCGCCTGAAGTGCGTGCTCGAGCATGTCACCACCGCCGAGGGGGTGGCCTTCGTGCAGAGCGCCGGGCCGAACGTGGCTGCCACCATCACGCCGCAGCACATGCTCTATAACCGCAACGCGCTGTTCACCGGCGGGCTGCGTCCGCACCACTACTGCCTGCCGGTGCTCAAGCGCGAGCGCCACCGCGAGGCCGCGCTCGCCGCCGCGACCGGCGACAGCGGCCGGTTCTTCCTGGGCACCGACAGCGCCCCGCACCCGCGCGGCGCCAAGGAATCGGACTGCGGCTGCGCGGGCATCTACTCCGCCCACGCGGGCATCGAGCTGTATGCCGAGGCCTTCGCCCAGGCCGGCGCCCTGGACCGCCTGGAGGGCTTCGCCAGCCGCTACGGGGCGCAGTTCTACGGCCTGCCGCTGAACACGCGGCGCATCACCCTGGTGCGCGAGCCCTGGCAGGTGCCGGCCCGCCTCGGCGCGGGCGAGACCGAGCTGGTGCCACTGCGCGCCGGCGAGAACGTCGGCTGGCGCCTGCTGCCGGACTGACGCGTCGCAATCGACCTCACCATTCGCTATCCTCTGCGCCCATGTCCGAGCAGCCCCAGCAGCCCCAGGCCGGAAAGACCGGCATCGCCGCCCGTTTCCGAGGCTTCCTGCCGGTGGTGGTGGACGTGGAGACCGGCGGTTTCAACGCCGACACCGATGCCCTGCTCGAGCTCGGCGCGGTGATCATCCGCATGGACGAGCACGGCCGCCTGCAACCCGGCGAGACGGTGCACGCCCACGTGGAGCCCTTCCCCGGCGCCAATATGGAGGAGAGCAATCTCGCCTTCATCGGCATCGACCCCTACCATCCCTTCCGGCTGGCGGTGCCCGAGCGCGAGGCGCTCGATCGCCTGTTCCAGCCGGTACGCCGCGAGCTGAAGGATACCGGCTGCTCGCGCGCCATCCTGGTCGGCCACAACCCGTTCTTCGATCTGGGCTTTCTCAAGGCGGCCGTGAAGCGCACGCGCATCAAGCGCAATCCGTTCCACGCCTTCAGTTCCTTCGATACGGTGACGCTCGGGGCCATGGCCTACGGGCAGACGGTGCTGGCGCGCATCGCCCGGGAGGCGGGCATCGACTGGGACCCGGAGGCGGCGCACTCGGCGCGCTACGACGCGGAGCGCACCGCCGAGATCTTCTGCATCATCATGAACCGCTGGGACCAGCTCGAAGCCGGCGGTCGGCGGTAGGTCCTGGTCGGATTGGTCGGATCGGTAAGGGCTCGGCAGCGACACGATCCCCCAGCCCTGAGCCTGTCAAAGGCGAGATTCCGAGACCAGCGGCAGCCGCTGCGAGTTCCGCCCGCACTTCGACAGGCTCAGCACGAACGGAACTCGCTGCCGGTGTCGCTGCCGGTGTCGCTGCCGGTGTCGCTACAGCGTCAAAGGGGGCAGCCCTGACTGCGTCGAGGGGTTCAGCCACCAACATGCCCCCACCGTTCGCCCTGAGCTTGTCGAAGGGCGAGTTTGTAGTCCGCCTCTGCAGTGCTTCGAAGGGTCTGTCCTGAGCCTGTCGGCCGCCCCGCGTCCCGTCCGTGCTTGGGCAGGCTCAGCACGAACACAGCCCGCTTCTGTTCCCACCTTATCCGCTGCGCGTGGACAGCCGCACCTCGGCACGAAAACCGCCGAGCGTCCCCGATCGTCCCAGGCGCAGTTCGCCGCCATAGCTGTGGGCGATGTCGCCGACCACCGCGAGCCCGATGCCGTGCCCGGGCGTGCGCTCGTCGGCGCGCACGCCGCGCCGGCCGAGCTGCGCGAGCTGTGCTTCGGGCGCGCCGGGGCCATCGTCCTCGACCACGATGCGCGGCGCCGCCGCATCGAGCACGCTCACCTGCACCCGCTCGCGGGCCCATTTGCAGGCATTGTCGACCAGGTTACCGAGCAGTTCGATGAAGTCCTCGCGGTCCATGGCGAGCTGCGGCGCATCGGCCACCCTGAAACCGATGTCCAGGTGCTTGTCGGCATGGATGCGGCGCATGGCGTCGAGCAGCGGCGGCACCTCGAGCGCCGGGTCCAGGCGCTTTGCGGCGCCGCCCTCGCCCGCCGTGCGCGCGCGCTTGAGCTCGCGGTCGATGATGCGCTGCAGGGCGTCGATCTGCTCACGGATCTGCGCGCGCAGCTCCGGGCAAGCCGCCAGCTCGCGCGTCTCGCTGCTCTGGCGCAGCAGGGTCAGCGGCGCCTTCAGGGCATGGGCGAGGTTGCCCAGCGCGCTGCGCGAGCGCTGCAGCCGCCGCTCCACGGTGACCAGCAGGCGGTTGATCTCGCGCACCAGGGGCTGCACCTCGGCGGGCACCTCTTCGCGCACGGCCGTCAGTTCACCGCGCCCCAGGCGCTGCACGTCTTCGCGCGCGCCCTCCACCGGGCGCAGGCTGCGCCGCACGATCAACCGCTGCACGGCGATGAGCACCAGCAGCACGCCGACCGACACCAGCGCGTGCTGCCACTGGAAGCGGCGCACGTCGGCCTCGATGTGGGTGAGGTCCTCCGCCGTGGCGACGGTGATCGGCCGGTCCTGCTTGCGGTAGCCGGCCACCCGCACCAGCAGCGGCTGGTGCTCGGGCCCGTACAGGCGCAGCACCTGCACCTCGCCCGCGGGCAGGAGCGGGATGTTCAGGGTCTCGTCCCACAGCGAGCGCGAGCGCAGCTCGGTGGCGTCGCTGCGCACCACGAAGTAGTGGCCGGAGAAGGGCTGGCGGAAGATGCCGGCGGTGTGCGCGGGATCCGCGTTGAGCCCGCCGTCCGGGGCGAAGCTCAGCCCGCCGAGCAGGCTCTCCGCATCGTGACCAAGGCGGGTGAGCACGTAGTCCTGCAGCAGGCGGCGCTGGGCCATGCCGACCAGCGCCCACTGCGCCATGAACACCAGGATCAGACTGACGACAAGCCCCAGCGTGAGCCGTCCCTGCAGGGACTTCACGCGTCGGCCCCGAACACGTAGCCCTGCCCGCGACGGGTGCGGATCAGCTCGCGGCCCAGCTTCTGCCGCAGGCGGTTGACGTACACCTCGATGACGTTGCTGTCCTTGTCCGAGTCGAAGTCGTAGACGTGTTCGGTGAGACGGGTCTTGGAGAGGATCTCGCCGGGGTGCAGCATGAAGTAGCGCAGCAGCCGGAACTCGGTCCCGGTCAGCTCCAGGACCCGGTCGCCACGCGTCGCCGTCTGGTGGTCCTCGTCCAGGGCCCAGCCGGCCGCCTCGATGCGGCCCGCGGGCTGGTTGTGGGTGCGCCGGATCAACGCCCCGAGGCGGGCGAGCAGCTCCTCGGTGTAAAAGGGTTTGGCCACGTAGTCGTCGGCGCCGGCCTCGAAGCCCTCGACCTTCTCGTACCAGGCGTCGCGCGCGGTGAGGATGAGCACCGGCGTGGCGTTGGCCCGCTCGCGCCAGTGCCGCAGCACCTCGAGCCCGGGGCGCTGGGGCAGGCCGAGATCGAGAACGATGGCGTCGTAGGGGATCTGCTCGCCCATGAACTGGGCGTCGACGCCGTTGTCGGCCAGGTCCACCGCGTAGCCGTGCGCCTCGAGGTCGGCCTTCAGCCGAGCGCTCAGCTTCGCGTCGTCTTCCACCAGCAGCAAACGCATGGCGTGCCTCGCCGTCTAATCGCCGTCGGGCGAGGGCAGCGGCTCTCCGCTGCGCGCGTCGAAGTAAAGCTTGCGCACGACGCCGCCCGCATCGAGGATTTCCACTTCGTAGACGAGCTGTCCGTGCTCGTGCTCCAGGTCCACCTCGATGACCTCCCCCGGCCGTCTGGCCTGCGCCTTCTGAAGAATGCGCTCCAGGGGCAACAGCTCGCCGGAGCGCACCATGCGACGGATGCGATCGTGCTCGCGTTCCTCCTTGTGCTCGCCCCGCTCGAGGCGCCGGGGTGGTGCGTCCATGCCCGGCCCGCGCCCTGCCCCGCCCTCGGGGGGCGCTGCCGGCGCCGCCGCGGCGGCGCCGGCAGCGCCGGCGAAGAGCGTCCCGGCGAAGAGCATCAAGGCAAGCGTGCGGCGGTATTTATCCATGCGCCCGGGCTCCGCGTCAAAGTGCGCGCTTGCGGCCGGTGACCATGGAACGCGCCAGGTTCTCGCCGTGCAGCAGGCTCTCCACCACCACGCCGAACACGTGCAGGCCGACCAGGAACAGCGTGAAGTTGGCGGCGAACTCGTGCAGCTCCTCCAGTGTCTCCTCCCAGCCGTGGCCGACACCGCCCAGCCAGGGCGCCAGCGGACCGGCACCGTCATGCACGGCGTACAGGGACATCCCGCTCAGCGCGGTGAGCACCAGCATCAGCAGCAAGGCGAGGATCATGGCGCCGCCGGCCGGGTTGTGGCCGAGGTAGCGCTTGGCCCGGCGCCAGAGCACGTCGCGCAGGTAGCTCCACACCGTGGAGGGGGAACGCACGAAGTCGCTAAAGCGCGCGTGGCGCGGGCCTACCAGGCCCCACAGCAGGCGGAAGGCGATCAAACCGGCGATGGTGTACCCGGCTATGACATGCACGCCCATCAACTCGTCGCCGCTCAGATAGGCGACGGTGAAGGCGAGCACCAGGGCCCAGTGGAAGACGCGCACCAGCGGGTCCCACACCTTCACATCGCCGGGGTTTGCATCAGGATTCTGCATCGGATGGCTCCTTCGCCCGTTTTCGACGTGTACCACGATAGGGCGCGGAGCTGAAACGAAACTGAAGGAAAGGCAGGATTCGGGGCAGGACGAGGACGCCGCCCGCCGGGCTGGCGGGCGGCGGGAAAACGGCTCAGGAGGCCTTCTGGTAGGCCTCTTCGACCATCTTCGGCAGCTCGCCCTTCTCGTAGAGCTCCATGAGAATATCGTGGCCGCCGACCAGCTCGCCGTTCATGTAGATCTGCGGGAAGGTCGGCCAGTTCGCAAAGCGCGGCAGGTTCTCGAAGATCTCGGGATCGGCCAGCACGTTCACGTAGCCGAAGTCCTGACCGCAGGTCTTCAGGGCATTGGCGGCGCGGCTGGAGAAGCCGCAGCTCGGCAGGTCCGGCGTGCCCTTCATGAAGATCACCACGGTGTTGTTCTCGACCTGTTCGCGGATCCGGTCCATCACGTCCATAAGTTCACCTCTTGTCTTCTACAGTTGCCGCCGTCCGGCGGCGACGGAGTCTTGATAAGTAGTTTAATAACTACTGCTGCGATATACCAGAGCGGGACGCTCGGTTTTTCAGCCGGCGCCGTCCACATTGCGTTGCAGCCACAGCTCGAGCGCGGCCAGGTGCCACAGCTTGCTGCCCTGAATGGCGGTGAAGTGCTGCTCGGGCTCGGCAAGCAGCTTCTCGACGTAGGCACGGCTATACAGTCCCCGCTCGCGGCAGGCGCGCGCGTCGAGGATGCCGCGCATGAAGTCGAGGAACTCCCCGCGCACATACTTCAGCGCCGGCATGGGGAAATAGCCCTTCGGGCGGTCGATGATCGCGTCCGGGATGCGCCCGCGGGCGATCTGCTTCAGGGCGTGCTTGCCGCCCGAGCCGAGCTTGAGCTCCGGGGGCATCTGCGCCGCCAGCTCGACCAGTTCGTGGTCGAGGAAGGGCACGCGCGCCTCCAGCCCCCAGGCCATGGTCATGTTGTCAACGCGTTTCACCGGGTCGTCGACGATCAGCGCGGTGACGTCCATGCGCAGCACCCGGTCGAGAAAGGTGTCGGCCCCCGGCTCGGCGAGCAGGGCCTCCACCAGGCGGGCGGTGTGGTCCTCGCCGCGGAACTCGGGGGCGACCGTGTCCAGGAACTCACGATGCGGCCGATCGAAGTAGTGCTGCGCGAAGCGCTCCAGGTCGCTGCCCTGTTCGGCGTCCATGTGCGGGTACCAGAAGTAGCCGGCGAAGACCTCGTCGGCGCCCTGCCCGCTCTGCACCACCTTGACCTCCTTCGACACCTGCTCGGCCAGCAGGTAGAAGGCCACCGCGTCCTGGCCGAACATGGGCTCGGCCATCTCGCTGACCGCCTCGGGCAGGCGCGGCAGGACCTCGTCGTTGCGGATGTGGATCTTGTGATGGTGCGTGCGGTAGCGCTCCACCACCTGATCGGAGAACTCGAATTCGCTGCCCTTCTCCTCGGGCTGGTCCTCGAAGCCGATGGAGAAGGTGCGCAGGTCCTCGACCCCGGCCTCGGCCAGCAGCGCCACCAGCAGGCTCGAGTCCAGCCCGCCGGAGAGCAGCACGCCGACCGGCACGTCGGCCACCGCCAGGCGCTTTTCCACCGCGCGCCGCAGCGCGGCATGGATCGCCTCGATCCATTCGGGCTCGCTGCGCGGCGTCTGCGGGCGGGTGGCGGTGAGCTGCCAGTAGCGGCGCTCGCTGGTGCGGCCCTCGGCGTCGATGCTGAGCGTGGTGCCCGGAGCCAGCTTGCGCACCCCGCGCAGGATGGTGCGCGGGGCCGGCACCACGGCGTGCAGCGTGAACAGGTGGTGCAGGGCCACCGGGTCGATGCCGGTGTCCACGCCGCCGCCGGCGAGCAGGGCCTGGGTGTTGGAGGCAAAACGCAGGCCGCGCCCGTCGAGGCTGTAATACAAGGGTTTGATGCCGAGCCGGTCGCGCGCCAGCAGCACCCGCCGCGCGTGCATGTCCCACACGGCGAAGGCGAACATGCCGTGCAGGTGCTCCACACAGGCCTCGCCCCAGCGGTGATAGGCCTTGAGAATGACCTCGGTGTCGCCGCTGGAGAAAAAGCGGTAGCCCTCCTCGGCCAGCGTCGCGCGCAGCTCACGGTAATTGTAAATCGTCCCGTTGAAGACCACGGCCAGATTCAGGTCGGGGTCGACCATCGGCTGGCTGGAGTGCTCCGAGAGGTCGATGATCGACAGGCGCCGGTGGCCCACCGCGAGCGGCCCGTCGGCCCAGGCCCCCTGATGGTCCGGACCGCGGCGCTCGAGCCGCTGCATCATGCGCCCGACGCGATCGAGCGAGGGCTCGGTCCCGTCGAAGCGCAGCTCACCACAGATTCCACACACTCGAATGACTCCCGCAGTTGTTCAGCGCCCGCGCAGCGGTTCAGTAGGCGTGCGGGGCGCCACCACGCGCAGCTCGTCGACGACGTAGGCCACGCCCTCCACCTCCCGCGCCAGCAGCACCGCGCGCGTGCGGGCGCGGGCACTGGGCACCGTGCCGCCCAGATGGACCACCGCCCGATAGGTGCTGACGCGGATATCCAGCGCCGCCACGTCGGGCGCCTCCACCAGCGCCGCGGTCACCCGCGCCGTGAGGCGTTGATCCAGGCGTTGCGCCTCGGGGCGGCGCCCCCCACCGTGCCCGGTCATCACGGCCGCCACGCAGCCGTCCAACAGCAACACCAGCGGCAAGGCGCACAGCAGCGCGGCCCAGCGCCGCACGGGCGGCCTGCTTGCCGGGGGGCACCGCCCGCGGGCGCGGCTAGTCGGCATCGACGTCGGGCGCCGGGGGACGGCCCCAGCCGCCGCCGCCCGCGGTGGCGATGGACAGGCGATCGCCCGGCGCGGCCGCGAAGCTCACCTTGGGGCCGAGCAGCTCGCCGTTGAGGCGATTCTCCCCCATCGCCCCGGGCGCCCCCCCGGCCAGCCCCCAGGGCGCATGGCGGCGCCGCTCGGTAAGCAGGGTGACCGTGGTCGGCCCGAGAAACTCGAACTCGCGCAGCAGGCCGTCGCCGCCGCGTCGGCGGCCCGCGCCGCCGGAGCCGCGGCGCAGCGCGTAGCGGCGCACGCGCACCGGATAGTGCGTCTCGATGACCTCGATGGGCGTGTTGCGGGTGTTGGTCATGTGCGTCTGCACCCCCGACAGCCCACCGCCGTGGGCGCCGGCGCCCATGCCCCCGCCGTTGGTTTCGTAATAATCCCACGCGTGTCCGGGCGCGCGCGCACCCATGGCGAGATTGTTCATGCTGCCGTGGCTGGCCGCGGCAATGGCGTCGGGCAGCGCCTGCGCCAGGGCACCGCACACCACATCGACCACCCGCGAACTCGTCTCCACGTTGCCTGCCGCCACGGCGGCGGGGCGCCGCGCGTTGAGCAGCGAGCCCTGCGGCGCGCGCAGCCGGATGCTGCGAAAGGTGCCCGCACAGGCCGGCGTCTGCGCCGGCATCAGACACCGGAAAACGTAGTACACGGCCGCCGCGGCCACCGACAGCGGGCAGTTGATGTTGCCCTCGGTCTGCGCGGCGCTGCCTGCGAAATCCACGTCGATGTCGGCGCCGCGCACGTGCACCGTGACGCTGATCGGCAGGTCCACCCGGCCCAGACCGTCGTCGTCCATGTAGTCGGTAAAGCGATAGCGGCCGTCCGGAATCTGCACCAGCGCCGCGGCGGCAAGCCGCTCGCCGTAGTCGTTCAGCTCCTCCAGGGCGCCTGCGAACGCCTCCTGCCCCAGGGCCTCGACCAGTTCGACGAGCCGCAACACCCCGGCACGGTTGGCGCTGAGCTGGGCCGCAAAGTCCCCGCGCCCCTGACTGCGATTCTGGGTATGTGCCAGGACCCCCTCGAGCCGGGCGGCGTCCAGCGCGCCGGCACGCACCAGGTGCGTGGGCGGGATCACCACGCCCTCCTCCTCGAGGCGCCGCGAGATAGGCATCGAGCCGGGGCTCTGCGCGCCGATGTCCGCGTGGTGGGCGCGGTTCGCCAGGAAGCCGACCAGCTTGCCGTGGACGAAGCAGGGGGCGATGACGGTCACGTCCGGCAGGTGAGTGCCGCCCAGGAAGGGGTCGTTGACGATCACCTGATCGCCCTCCTCCCAGGCCAGGCGGGTCACGATATCGCGCATCGCATAGGCCATGCTGCCGAGATGCACGGGGATATGGGCGGCCTGCGCGCACAGCTCGCCGCCCGCATCGAAGACCGCGCAGGAGAAGTCCAGCCGGTCGCGGATGTTGGGGGAGAAGGCGGCGCGCTGCAGCACGGCGCCCATCTCGTCGCACACCGCCTCGATGCGGCTGGCGAAGATGGAGAGGGCTATCGGGTCCATGAGGGGCCCATTATCGCATCCGCAGGCGCCCGCCGCCCACCGCGAGGCCGGCCGGCGCCGGCCGTCTACACTATACAGCGCAGTCCGGGCCGCGCAGGCGGCCGCCCTTTTGAGGGCCGTGCGGGAAATGTTGTAAAATTTTCCACACTAAAATCCTAGGGATTCCCCGGCGCCCGGTCCCCGGTCGGAGATTGGGCGTCGCCAAGGCCTGGCTCATCAAGACAAGAAAGGAGTTTCGCACCATGGAGCACAAACTTCCCGAACTGCCGTATTCGAAGGACGCGCTGGCGCCGCACATCTCCGCGGAGACGCTCGAGTTCCACTACGGCAAGCACCACGCCACCTACGTCAGCAAGCTCAACGACCTGATCAAGGGCACCGAGCACGAGGACGCCGGCCTGGTCGACATCATCAAGAAGGCCGACGGCCCGCTGTTCAACAACGCGGCCCAGGTCTGGAACCACACCTTCTACTGGCACAGCATGGGCCCCAACGGCGGCGGCGCCCCAAGCGGCGAACTGGGCGACGCCATCGACAAGGCCTTCGGCTCCTTCGACGGCTTCAAGGAGAAGTTCGCCGGGATGGGCGCCAACAACTTCGGCTCGGGCTGGACCTGGCTGGTGAAGAAGGCCGACGGCTCGCTGGAGATCGTCAACACCAGCAACGCCCAGAACCCGCTCAAGGACGGCAGCGGCTCCCCGCTCATCACCTGCGACGTCTGGGAGCACGCCTACTACATCGACTACCGCAACGCCCGCCCGAAATACCTCGAGGCGTTCTGGAACCTCGTGAACTGGGACCACGCAGCGAAGAACTTCGCCGGCTTCGACGCGGCAGCCTACGCCAGCTGATCACCGCCAGCGTCCCGCGCGATGCAAAGCCGCGCCGGCCCTGCCGGCGCGGCTTTTTTGATGAGGCCGCGGCGCCCGGGGGGGCGCCCCGCGGTGTTATTGCCCGCGCCCGGGGCGCTCGGTACAATGCTCGTTTCGCTCCGGCAGTCTCGCAGCAGACTGCCGTTTTGTTTTGGATCATGGGAAATCCGGATGTCCGATGCACTGATGCCGACCTATTCGCGCCTGCCCGTCGCCTTCGTGCGCGGCGAAGGCGCCTGGCTGTGGGACAGTGAGGGCCGCAAGTACCTCGACGCGCTGAGCGGCATCGCCGTCTGCGGTCTGGGGCATGCCCATCCGGCCGTGACCGAGGCCCTCTGCCGGCAGGCGGGGGAGCTGGTGCACACCTCCAATCTGTATCGGATCCCGCAGCAGGAGACGCTGGCCGAGCGGCTCACCGCCGCGGCCGGCATGCAGCGCGCGTTTTTCTGCAATTCGGGCGCGGAGGCCAACGAGGCGGCCATCAAGCTGGCGCGCCTGTACGGGCACTCGCGCGATATCGCCGAACCCGCCATCGTGGTCATGGAACAGAGCTTCCACGGCCGCAGCCTCGCCACCCTGACCGCCACCGGCAACCGCAAGGTGCAGGCGGGCTTCGAGCCGCTGGTGCGCGGCTTCGTGCGCGCGCCCTACGACGACGTCGAAGCGCTGGAGAAGATCGCCGAGAACAATCCCAGCGTGGTGGCGGTGCTGGTCGAACCCGTACAGGGCGAAGGCGGCGTCCGCGTGCCCGCCCCCGACTACCTGGAGCGGGTGCGGGAAGTCTGCGACCGCAACGGCTGGCTGCTGATGCTCGACGAGGTGCAGACCGGCATGGGCCGCACCGGGCGCTGGTTCGCCTACCAGCACGGCCGCGCGCAGCCGGACGTACTGACCGTGGCCAAGGGCCTGGGCAACGGCGTGCCGATCGGGGCCTGCTTGGTCCGCGGCCCCGCGGCCGAAGTGATGCAACCGGGTCATCATGCCAGCACCTTCGGCGGCAACCCCCTGGCCTGCAGCGCCGCGCTGGCCGTGCTGCAGACGATCGAGTCCGAGGCGCTGCTGGCGCGGGCCGAGGCGCTCGGCCTGCGCCTGCGCCAGGCGCTGGACGCCGCCCTGGCCGACGTCCCCGGCGTGCGTGCAGTGCGCGGGCTGGGCCTGATGCTCGCGGTCGAGCTCGACCGCCCGGCAGCGGCGCTGGTGGCGCAGGCGCTGGAGCGCGGGCTGCTCATCAATGTCACCGCCGGTTCGGTGGTGCGCCTGCTGCCGCCGCTGGTGCTCAGTGACACGGAGGCGGAGCGCCTCGTGGAACTGCTGAGCGCGCTGCTGCGCGAGTTCCTCGCGGCCGCGTGAGCGCCGCGCGAACACTGGGAGCGACGCCATGACCGTCCCGCACTTTCTTACCCTGCTCGACCTGCCGGCCCACACGCTCGAGGGGCTCGTGGAGCGCGCCGTCGAGCTCAAGGCCATGCAGCGGCGCGGCGAGATCTACGAGCCCCTGAAAAACCGGGTGCTCGGCATGGTGTTCGAGAAGTCCTCCACCCGCACCCGGGTCTCCTTCGAGGCCGGCATGGCCCAGTTCGGCGGCCACGCGATCTTTTTGTCGCCGCGCGACACCCAGCTCGGCCGCGGGGAGCCCATCGAGGACAGCGCGCGGGTGCTCTCGCGCATGGTCGACGTGATCATGATCCGCACCTACGAGCATGAGAAGCTCGAGCGCTTCGCCGCCCACTCGCGGGTGCCGGTGATCAACGCGCTCACCGATCTCTACCATCCCTGCCAGCTGCTCGCCGACGTGCAGACCTACGTCGAACAACGCGGCCGTATCGCCGGGCGCACCGTCGCCTGGGTCGGCGACGGCAACAACATGTGCCATTCCTACGTCAACGCCGCACGACAGTTCGACTTCAGGCTGCGCATCGCCTGCCCGAACGGCTATGCGCCGGAGGCGGCCGTGCTCGAGGCGGCCGGCGACCGGATCGCGGTGTGTGCCGATCCGCGCGAGGCGGTGGCCGGTGCGGACCTGGTGGTCACCGACGTGTGGGCCTCCATGGGACAGGAGGAGGAGCAGGCACAGCGCGAGCGCGCCTTCGCCGCCTATCAGATCACCCCGGAGCTGATGGGGTTGGCCGCCGCCGATGCGCTGTTCATGCACTGCCTGCCGGCCCATCGCGGCGAGGAGGTCGCCGCGGCGGTGATCGACGGGCCGCAGAGCGTGGTGTGGGATGAGGCCGAAAACCGCCTGCATGCCCAGAAGGCACTGCTCGAATTCCTGCTGCTCGGCGACCGGCGCTGAGCCGGACGGCCGCCCGGTACACCTCGTTCCGCCGCACGCCTGGTTTCGCCGCACGGGCTGCGCGGCGCACGGCCGCGCTGCGCGCCGCCCCGCTCCCGCCCCGCACGCACGACAAAAAAACCCGCGCCGAGCGGCGCGGGTGCAAAGGCACTGACGAGAGTGAGTCCTGAGGGGGGTCGCGCATCCCTGCGCGGGGCGCCGGCCCTGGCGCCGTCACTGTCCTGCGCAGCGCAGTCCTAGAACTTGAAGCTCATGCCCACGGAGAAGGCGCTCGGGCTGCCGCCCAGGTCGGTCTTGAGCTCGTCGCCGTGGCCGCCGTCGATGCCCTGGTAGTCGGCATTCGCGTCATTGCTGGTGCGGCTGTACATGGCGTACACCTGGGTCTGCTTGTCGAGCTTGGTGAAGTACCCCACGCTCATCATGTCCGCACCCGTGTTGCTGGAGTTTTTGTAGTCGCCGGCGGCCAGGTACTGCAGGCCGAGCGTGCTGGCGCTGCCCACCTTCATGGAGAAGTTGGCCCCGTAGGCGTCGCGCTCCAGCACGTCGCTGTCACTGCTGCTGGTGGACTCGTAGATCGCCTGCACCTTCATCGTGCCGAAGCCGAAGCCCGCGCCCACGCGCACGCCCTTGGCCGAGGCGCCGCCGGTCAGGTCGGAGTAGTCCGCATAGGCGACGCCCAGCGAAAGCGGGCCGCTGCCCCACACCAGCGAGGCGCTGGTCATGTCGTTGTCGTTGTTGTCGGGCGCACCGCCGCTGCCGGACTGATCGGCGGAGTACATGGCGCGCAAGGCCACCGGGCCGAAGTCGCCGACGTACATCAGCGCGTTCTTGCCGCGGTTGTTCATCTTGTTGCCCAGGCCCACGAAGGCGCCGATGATGGCACGGCGATCGCCCACGGTGTCGCCGAACAGCGTGTACTCGCCGCCCAGGTCCTTGTAGGGGGTGTCGTGATAGCCGGCTATCAGGGTGCCGAAGCCGCCCTTGAGGCCCACGTAGGTGTTGCGCGTCGCCCAGCTTCCGCCCGAGGTGTCCACGTCCACCTGCTGCTCCACCTTGTAGAGCAGATCCATGCCGTTCTCCATGGCGTACTTGCCCTTGAAGCCGACGCGGCTGGAATTGCTCGACAGGCCCACGCCGCTCATATCGTTGGGCGCAGCGCGGTCGTTGTCGTACGCGTCGATCGACAGGTGGATCTTGCCATAGACGGTCAGCGCCTCACCGGCGAGGTCGGCGGCGCCGGCCACGCTCGGCAGCGCAAGCGCGCCGGCGACGGCCAGTGCGAGCGTCGTATTCTTCATGGAAACGTCTCCCCAAAATGAAAGAAATGGATTGCTTCTTCACGCAAGCTTCGCTTGACGCCGCGCATCATGACCGCCCCGTGTTGCAGCACGGTTACACAACGGTTGCAGTCGCGTTAAACGCAACGGGCGCGGTGAAAATGCGACAGTGCGGCGGGCGGGCGCGAGAAGGTACGCGGTCGAACGCGCGGAAAATGCGCGCGGACGCTCGCGCGGAGGGGAGAGAAAACGGACGCGGGAGAGGCGGGGATGAACCGGGAATGGACGCCGGCGCGCGCTGGCGCCGGCGTCAGCGACGTTACGGCTTATGGCTTTCCTGGCGCTCGCGCGCCTCCTGCTCGATCTGCTCGAGGCTGGTGTGGCGTACGTCCTTGCCGCGCACCAGGTAGATCACGTATTCGCAGATGTTGCGGGCACGATCGCCAATGCGCTCGAGGGCCCGTGCCGACCACACCACGTCGAGCACGTTGGGGATGGCGCGCGGGTCTTCCATCATGAAGGTCATCAGCTCGCGCAGCACCCCTTCGTACTCACGGTCCACGCGCAGGTCCTCGCGCGCCACGGCCGCCGCCTGCTCGGGCTCCAGGCGCGCGAAGGCATCAAGGGAATCGTGCAGGTTCTTGCGCACCAGATCGCCCAGCGCACCGAGCGCGCTCATGTAGCGACCGGCCACGCCCGACTCGGCGAGATGCAGGGCCATGCGGCCGATGCGCTCGGCCTCGTCGCCGATGCGCTCCAGGTCGGTGATCGTCTTGATCACCGCGATGATCAGGCGCAGGTCGCCGGCGGCCGGCTGCCGGCGCGCCAGGACGTGGATGCACTCCTCGTCGATCGCCACTTCCAGCGCATTGACCTTGTAGTCGCCGGTAACCACCACCTGGCTCAGCTCGGCATCGCGGTTGGCCAAGGCATTCAAGGCGTCGTTGAGCTGTTGCTCGACGAGCCCGCCCATGGTGAGGACCCGGTTGCGAATATCCTCCAGTTCCTCATTGAACTGCTGGGAGATGTGGTGGCCGATGTTCAATTTGCTCATCTTCTTCCCTTTGGCACCTGGGCGCGCATGTGGTGGGTCCGTGAAGCTGTCTGCCGCACTTGTATGCGGCAATTATATACTGTGTTGCGCTCCGAAGCGGACGCTGCGGGCGTCGGCGACTGCACGCCTCGCGCGGCCTCCGAACCGCCGCCACTGTCGGGCAAGTCGCCGGGGGCCGTCAAGCCGTCCCCCCGCGGGCGGCGATGCGCTGCCCGCCCCGCGCGCGCCGCATCAGCGCCGCGCTGCGTACGCGGCGCCGCTCTGGCGCAGCGCGCGTGCGAGCGGGAAGTCGCAGGTGAACACGCTTCCTTCCCCGACGCGGCTTTCCACCCGCAGCTCAGCGCCGTGCCGCTTGAGCACATGCTTGACGATGGCCAAGCCCAGGCCGGTGCCGCCCGACTCGCGCGAGCGGCCCACGTCGACCCGATAGAAACGTTCGGTCAGGCGCGGGATATGGCGCGCCGGGATGCCGATGCCGGTGTCGCGCACGGTCAGGCGCACGCCGCCCTCGTCGGCGTACCAGCGGATCTCGACCCGGCCCCTGGCGGGCGTATAGCGCACGGCATTGTTGACCAGATTGCTGAAGGCGCTGTCCAATTCGCGCGCGCTGCCGCGCAGGTAGAGCCCCGGCTCGGCCTCCAGGATCACCACGTGACCCTTGTCCCCGCTCAGCAGTTCGGCGTTCTCGCGGATGGCCAACAGCATCTCGGGCACCGCCACCGTTTCCTGGCGCGGTGCGGGCGAGCTCTCCAGGCGCGAGAGCAGCAGCAGGTCCTCCACCAGGTGCTGCATGCGCGCGGTCTGCTGCTGCATGAGTTCCAGGGTGCGCCCCCACTCCTCGAGGAAGGCACTTTCTTGGCTATCGCGCATCGTCTCCACAAACCCGGCGACCACGGTCAGCGGCGTGCGCAGCTCGTGGGAGACGTTGGCGACGAAGTCGCGGCGCATCTGTTCGAGCTGCACCTGCGTGGTGATGTCGCGGGCGAGCAGCAACTGCTGCTGGTTGCCGTAGGGGACCACGATCACCGACAAGGTGCGTGCCGCGTTGGTCGGCGAGGGAAACTGCACGGCCTCGCTGAAGTCGCCGCGCGCGAAGTAGCGCGTGAACAGCGGATGGCGCACCAGATTGGAGATGCGCTGACCGGCGTCGCCGGGCGCCCGCAGCCCGAGCATGTCGGTCGCCGCGCTGTTCCACCATTCGAGCTCGCCGCGCGGTCCGAGCACCGCCGTGCCGTCGGGCATGGCGGCGGTGGATTCGCGGTAGCGGGCGAGCAGCAGGGACATACGCTTGCGCCGACGACGGTTGCGCTGCTGGACGCGGTACAGCTCGTCGAACACCTCCCCCCAGATGCCGGGCAGATCCTGCGGCTCGCCGCCGCTGCGCCCGCGCAGCCAGTTCAGAAGTCGCACCACATTGAGGAGATACCAGGCCAGGTACCCGCCGGTGACGAGGAACAGCGCCGTACCCAGCTGCCCGGCAGCCAGGCCGAGCACCGCGGCGAGCAGGAGAAGCGCCGCGATGCGCCAGATTTCGGCTGACCAGGGACTGGACAAGGCTTACACCTGTGTGGAGAACCGGTAGCCGGCGCCGCGCACCGTCTGGATGAGGCGCTCGCAGGCGTCGATCGAAAGGGCCTTGCGCAGGCGTCGGATGTGCACGTCCACGGTGCGCTCCTCGATATAGACGTTGCCGCCCCAAACCTGGTCGATGAGCTGATTGCGGCTGTACACCCGCTCGGGGTGGCTCATGAAGAAGTACAGCAGGCGAAACTCCGTGGGCCCCATCTCCAGCGGCTGGCCGCCGATGCTCACCCGATGGCTCGCGGCGTCGAGCACGAGCGCCCCCTGACTCGATCCGCCCTCCCTCCCCCTCGGGGGAGAGGCGGCGCAGCACGGCGCGAATGCGCGCGATCAGCTCCCGCGGCGAGAACGGTTTGGTGACATAGTCGTCGGCACCGACATCCAGGCCCTTGATGCGGTCATCCTCTTCGCCGCGCGCGGTGAGCATGATTAGCGGCAGTTCACGGGTGGCGTCGTCGCGCCGCAGGGCGCGGGCCAGGTCCAGTCCGCTCTGGTCCGGCAGCATCCAGTCCAGCAGGAGCAGGTCCGGCCGATGGTCGGCGACGGCCACCCGGGCCGCTGCGGCATCGGCCGCCTCGAACACCTCGAAGTCGGCGCGCTGCAAGGCGAAACGCACCATTTCGCGAATGGCCGCCTCGTCGTCCACGATGAGGATCCGCTTGTTCATATAAGTGCCCGGTGATCGTTAGAATTTTGTCACATCCGGCATTACAGCGAAACAATATGACAGGGGCGTGACACGGGCGCGGGCGCCGCCGAATTGTGAAGGGATGCGCGCATCCGCCCGGGGAATGGCGTAAGATGCGCAGCTTTCGAGCATTCTGCCCGACTTTTTCTCAGGGACAGGTGAGCCGCACCGTGAAGAAAATCCTCATTCTCCTCTTCTTCGCTCTGATCTGCGCCGCCGGAGCTGCCGTGGCGCAAGACAAGCAATTCGTGACCGACGAGCTGCGCATCACCATGCGCACCGGCCAGGGCACGCAGTACCAGATCGTGGCCATGCTGCCGAGCGGCACCCCGGTGCAGGTTCTCGAGCAGAACCCCGAAACCGGCTACAGCCACGTGCGCACCCCCGCCGGCAAGGATGGCTGGGTGCTGACCCAGTATCTGCAGAACGAGCCCATCGCCCGCGAGCGCATCGCTACGGCCGAGCGGCGCGCCGAGCAACTCGCCCAGCAGAACGCCGAGCTCAAGCAGCAGCAGTCGGAACTGCGCCAGCAGACCGGCCAGCAATCGGGCTCCATCGGTCAGCTCACCAAGAAGAACCAGCAGCTCAGCGAGCAGCTCGACAAGCTGCAGAAGGTGGCTGCGCACCCGATGCAGCTGGCCAACGAGAATCAGCAGCTGCGCGAGCGCAGCATCACCCTCGAGAAGGATCTGCAGCTGGTGAAGCAGGAGAACCAGGTGCTCAAGGACCGCTCCGAGCGGGAATGGTTCGTGGCCGGTGCCGGCGTGCTCCTGGCGGGCATGCTGCTCGGCTTCATCCTCCCCAAGCTGCGCGGCCGACGCAAGAGCAGCTGGGAGCTGTAAGCCGCTCGCGCCCTGGCATTGCCGGGCGGCGCTACGCGCGTGGTGTGAGAGGGGTGTGGGAGGGTGGCGAGGAGCAGCAGCTAACGGCGCTGCAGCCCACGCGTTGGAATGGAGCAGCGCCTAAGGGCGCTGCAGGCCCAGATGGAGCAGCGCCTAGCGGCGCTGCTCCATGCGCCTGACGAAGTCTTCCATCACCAGCCGGTAGAGCCGGTCCTTCAGCACACCGTCTTCCACCCCCGCCTCCAGGTTGGGGTTGTCATTGACCTCGATGACGAAGAACTCCTCCCCGCGCTGCTTCACGTCCACGCCGTAGAGGCCGTCGCCGATCAGGTTGGCCGCGGCCAGCCCTACCTGCACCGCCCCTTGCGGGACCTGCTCCACCCCCCAGGCCCGGAAGCCGCCCTCGGTGGCGCGCCCGCTCTGGTCGTAGTTGACGATCTGCCAGTGCTTCTTGGACATGAAGTACTGGCAGGCGTAGATCGGCTGACGGTTGAGCACCCCGATCCGCCAGTCGAAGTCGGTGTACATGAATTCCTGGGCGAGAATCAGGTCCGACTCGCGCAGCAGGGCGCCGGCGATCCGATGCAACTCCTCGAGGTTCTCCGCCTTGTGCACGCCGCGCGAGAAGGACCCGTCGGGCACCTTCAACACCAGCGGAAAGTCGAAGTCCTGTTCCAGGTGCGCGAGCGCCTCCTTGCGCAGGATGCGGGTGCGGGGCGTGGGCACGTGCTGCGTACGCAGCAGCTCCGCCAGATAGACCTTGTTGGTGCAACGCAGGATGGAGGTGGGGTCGTCGATGACCACCATGCCCTCGCTCTCGGCCTTCTTGGCAAAGCGGTAGGTGTAATGATTGATGCGCGTGGTGTCGCGGATGAACAGCGCATCGTATTCGGCCAGCCGCGCGTAGTCCTTCTTCTGGAGCAGCTCCACGTCCACCCCCAGGGCCTTGCCGGCGCGCGCGAACTGGCGCAGCGCCTTGGGGTCGGAAGGCGGCAGCGGGTCGGCCGGGTCGTGCAGGATGGCCAGGTCGTAGCGCGAGACGCTGCGCAGGCGCGGCTCGGGCCAGCGCTTGCGGCTGTACGTCTCCAGCGCACGCTGGAACAGCGCCGCCTGCTCGGGAGACAGGCGGTTGGGCGCGAGCGTGCGGATTGCCTCCAAACGCCAGCCGCCGCGGTTGACCAGGTCCACCCGCAGCAGCGGCGCCGGGAAGGTCTCGAACAGCTGCCGGGCGAGCTTCTCCAGGGCGGGGTAGGCGCAGGCGCCGAAGAAGACGTCCAGCGCCAGGGTGCGCGTGGTCCCCTCCCGGCGCAGCGAGCGCTCCACCAGCGCGTCGAGGTCCTCGACATCGAGCCGGTACATCGCCTTGCTGCTCAGGTCGAGCATGGTCTTCACCGCGGGGATGACGCGGTGGCGCCGGGCCTCGGCCAGCAGCGAGCAGTAGTAGCCGGAGCTCAGGTAGCGGTAGCTGCGGCACAGGTTCACGACCTGCACGTTGCGCCGGCTGAGCAGGTCTTCACGGGACAGGTAGTCCTCGACCCGCAGGACCTCACCGAATTCTGCGCCGAACTTCCAGTCGGCCGGATTCTCCACGACGAAGATCTGCGTTGTCATCGGCTAGTGGGGGCGCTCGATGGAGGGGCGGGCCGCTGCTTCGGCGTGCAGGCGCCCGGGTGGATAGAGGATGACCACGGCGCGTTGGCCCGACTTGCCGTAGCGGGCCATGTGTTCGAAGTCCTTGCGCAGGATCGGCATGTTCATGCAGTCGATGCGGCTCTTGCCCTTTTCGGTGTCCACATAGGGGTCATGGACATAGACGAAGCGCTCGTCGAAGCCCGTGACCACGACCCAGTGCGGAAACTTTTCCTTGTAAATCCGGTAGGAACTGATCAGCACCACCGGGATGCCGCCGCGCTCGAAGCGGTCCTGCAGCTCGTCCATGCGCAGCGCACGGTAGTGCAGCGGGATCGGCAACTCGCGGATCTCGTCCAGAAAGTCCTCCTCCACCAGCCGAATCACCTCCTTCTTCTCGGGGCTGCGCACCGAATCCACGAACAGGGCCGACTCGTCGTTGACGTAGATCTCCACGTCGAAGCCCCGGTGACAGGCCGACAGCGCCAGCCCGTAGGGGCCGCAGCCGCCGTGGCCCGAGGTCATGAACACAGTGGTGGACTCCCGCCACAGGCGCAGCTCCAGCCGCCGGTCGGCGACCACGTCCCGATCCAGGGCCTGCATGGCCATCATCAGCGCGGCCGGGCCGCAGGTGAAGTCCAGGGTCTGCTCGCAGTAGGGCACCGTGGCCAGATCCGGCTGCAGCTGGCGCGTGAGCAGCTTCTCGAAGCGCAGCGCCTGCATGTGGTCCTCGTAATAGTCCTCATAGGTCCCGAACTGGCGATAGCCCAGGCCCTGGAACAGGGCGATCGAGGCGGCATTGTCGCGCCGCACCTCCAGCCGCATGTAGGCGCAGTCCGCCTCCAGGGCCGCGCGCTCGGCCGCCGCCACCAGGGCGCGGGCGACGCCACGGCTGCGCTGCGCCGGATCGACCGCGATGGAATACAGACGCGCCAGGGAGGTGCCGGTGTGGAACAGCAGCAGCACGTAGCCGCGCAGGGCGCCCTCCTCCTCGTCGACGAGGATCTCGGCGTGCGCCTTGGTGAGCATGTAGCGCATCTGGCGGCGCGTCAGGCGGTCGCCGTCGAAGGCGACCTCCTCGAGCCGGATCAGGGCATCGAGGTCGCGAGGCATGGCAGGGCGAATCATGATGGCGTTCGGCTGTCGTTCAGCCCCAGGGGGGATTGGGCGAGGCGCCGCAGACGGGCCCGGACCGGCGCGTTATACACCAGCGCGGGGACGGCGCAAAGATCTTTTCGGGGCGCTTGCGCCGCGCCGCGGCAGGGCCCCACAATCGCCGCATGAACACATCCCCCCCCGGTCTGCTGCAGATGCTCTCCGCGCTTGTCGCCGAGCCCTCGGTGAGCAGTGTGAGTCCCGAATTCGACCAGAGCAACCGCGGCGTCATCGACCTGCTGGCGGGCTGGCTCGAGGACTTGGGTTTCGCCGTCGAGGTGCTGCCGCTCGCCAGCCAGCCGCACAAGGCCAACCTGATCGCCACCCGCGGACGCGGCCCCGGGGGCCTGGTGCTGGCGGGGCACACCGACACCGTCCCTTTCGACGAGGGCCGCTGGGGCCACGACCCGTTCGGGCTCACCGAGGCCGATGGGCGCCTCTACGGCCTCGGCACCTGCGACATGAAGGGCTTTCTGGCCCTGGCGGTGGAGGCCGCGCGGCGGCACCGCGATGCCGCGTTCTCGCAGCCGCTGATCATCGTGGCCACCGCCGACGAGGAGAGCTCCATGGACGGGGCCAAGGCCCTGGTGGAGCTCGGCCGGCCCAAGGCCCGCCACGCCATCATCGGCGAGCCCACGGCCATGCGCCCGGTGCGCGCCCACAAGGGCATCATGATGGAGGCGATCCGCCTGCGCGGGCGTTCGGGCCACTCCAGCGATCCCGCTCTCGGCGTCAACGCCCTGGAGGGGATGCACGCGGCGCTCGGCGAGCTGCTGCGCTGGCGCGAAGCCCTGCAGGCGGCGCACCGTGACGCGGCCTTCCGGGTGCCGGTGCCGACCCTCAACCTGGGCCACATCCACGGCGGCGACAACCCCAACCGCATCTGCGGCGAGTGCGAGTTGCACATCGACCTGCGCCCGCTGCCCGGCATGGCCCTGGATGCGCTGCGCGCTGAGATCCGCGAACGCCTGGCGCGGGTCCTGGCCGGGCGCGACCTGGAGCTCGAGGTGCGCCCGCTGATCGACGGCACCGAGCCCATGGACACGCCCGCGGGCGCCGCCATCGTGCGCGCCGCCGAGGCGCTGACCGGGCACGATGCCGAGGCGGTGGCCTTCTGCACCGAGGGGCCCTATCTCAATCAGCTGGGCATGCAGACGGTCATTCTGGGCCCCGGCGACATCGCCCAGGCCCACCAGCCCGACGAATACCTGGCCCTGGACACGCTGCGCCCGACGCTGGAGCTGCTCTCCGGGCTCATCGAACAATTCTGCCTGCGCCCGCAACCCGGAGACGGGCGCAAGGTCTAAACTTGTTGCCATGCGTACGCTCGCAGTCCTGACCCTGGCGATGCTCCTGCTGCTGAGCGGCTGCGCCAGCAATATCCCGCAACCGATCCGCACCGCGGCGCCGGGGAACATCGCCATCGACGAGGCGCGTGCCGAGTCCGAGCGCTTCGTCGGGCAGCAGGTGCGTTGGGGCGGCACCATCATCGAGACCCGCAACCACCAGGACGCCACCTGGGTGATGATGCTCGGCCGTCCGCTCGACGAGCAGGGTCGGCCCAAGCCGGAGAGCGAGCCCACAGGGCGCTTCATCGCCGCGTTCAAGGGCTTTCTCGACCCCGCCGTCTACGAGGCGGGGCGTGAACTCACCGTGCGCGGTACGCTGGGCAAGCCGGTCACGCTCAAGGTCGGCGAATACCCCTATCGCTACCCCGTGGTACAGGTGGAGCACCGTTACCTGTGGGCGCCCCGCCGCGAGATCCGCGAGCCGTACGGGAACGACTACTGGCCCTCGCCGTTCTGGGATCCATGGTACCCTTACGGCTACCCGTTCCACCGCTATCCCTACTGGTGAGCCCCGTATGCTGCCGCGCCTGTTCCTGGTCGCTCTGCCCCTGCTCGTGGTCCTGCTCCTGACCGGCGGCTGCTCCACCACGCCGAAGCTGGACAGCGCCGGGGTGGATCGCAACATCACGCCGACCCTCGCCACCCAGAACATCGACGTCGCCAAGGGCAAGCGCGCCATGTGGGGCGGCATGATCCTCAGCGGCAAGAACATGCCCGAGAGTACCCAACTGGAGGTGCTCGCCTACCCGCTGGGCGAGGACGACCGGCCCAATCGCGACGCCCAGCCGATGGGGCGCTTCATCGCCAAGAGCGAGGGCTACATCGAGACGGCCGAATACGCCTCCGGTCGCCTGCTCACCGTCGTCGGCACGGTGGAGGGGCTGCGCCACGGCAAGATCGGCCAGAGCGAGTACACCTATCCGGTGATCGACATCCAGCAGAAGCACCTCTGGGAACAGCCGGCATCGAGCAGCAGGCCGCGCGACAGCAACGTACACTTCAATTTCGGCCTGGGCGTGATCTTCCACTGAGGCCAAACGCCGTCCGCGTTTCTCAGCGATCCCGATTCGTACTAAGATAGCGCGAGCCCGCGGCCGCGGGCATCACTGGCAGGGGTGGGGACTTGCCCGGACACGACAAGAACAAACAGGCCGAGTTCGTCCGCTGGTTTCGCAGCTCGTCGCCCTACATCAATGCCTTCCGCAACCGGACCTTCGTGATCGCCTTCGGCGGCGAGATGCTGGCCGATGCGCAGTTCGCGCCGCTGGTGCACGATATCGCCCTGCTCAACAGCCTGGGCGTGCGCCTGGTGCTGGTGCATGGCGCGCGTC
Source organism: uncultured Gammaproteobacteria bacterium (assembly GCA_963779865.1). GTDB lineage: Bacteria > Pseudomonadota > Gammaproteobacteria > CAVZZX01 > CAVZZX01 > CAVZZX01. The sequence continues at coordinate 1,612,187 of CAVZZX010000003.1, forward strand.
CGCAAATCGAGGCGCGCCTGCGCGAGCGCGGCACGGAGCTGCGCTACGTGAACGGCCTGCGGGTGACCGACGCCGCCGCGCTGGGCTGCGTGAAGGACGCCGCCGGCAACGTGCGCGTGGAGATCGAGGCCCTGCTCTCCATGGGGCTGGCCAACTCGCCCATGGCCGGGGCACGCATCCGCGTCAGCTCCGGCAACTTCGTCACCGCCCAGCCGCTGGGCGTGCGCGAGGGCGTGGACTATCAGCACACCGGCGAGGTGCGCCGCATCGACACCGCCGCCATGAACCGGCACCTGGACGCCGGGGAGATCGTGCTGCTCTCCCCCCTCGGCTACTCCCCGACCGGCGAGGCCTTCAACCTGATCGCCGAGGACGTGGCGAGCGCGGCGGCCGTGCAGCTGCGTGCCGACAAGCTCATCCACCTGATCGACGCCAAGGGCATCACCGACACGCGCCGGCGCCTGCTGCGCGAACTCACCGTGGCCCAGGCGCAGGGCCTGCTGGAGGCGCGCGCGCGCCTGGGCGAGGACACCGCGCGCGTGCTCGCCGGGGCCGTATACGCCTGCCGCAGCGGCGTGCCGCGGGTGCACGTGATCGATCGCCACGTCGACGGCGCCCTGCTGCTGGAGCTGTTCACGCGCGATGGCATCGGCAGCCTGATCACCGACCAGACCTTCGAGGGCACGCGTGGCGCCACCATTGAGGACGTCGGCGGCATCCTCGAGCTCATCCACCCGCTCGAGCAGGACGGCGTGCTGGTGCGTCGCTCCCGGGAACGGCTGGAGACGGAGATCGATCAGTTCACCGTGGTCGAACGCGACGGGCTGGTGGTCGCCTGCGCGGCGCTGTATCCCTTTGCCGAGGAGCGGGTGGGTGAGCTGGCCTGCCTGGCCGTGCACCGCGACTACCGCGCCGAGGGGCGCGGCGATGCCCTGCTCGCCTACACCGAGCGCCGGGCGCGGGAGGCGGGCATCGACAAGCTGTTCGTGCTCACCACGCGCACCGCGCACTGGTTCCGCGAGCGCGGCTTTCGGCCGGCCGAGCTGGAAGACATCCCGATCAAACGCCAGGCGCTGTACAACTACCAGCGCAATTCGAAGATCTTCATCAAGCCGCTGTAGCCGGCCGGCGGAACGACAAGATGCGCAATCGGCCCTTTCTCAAGTGGGCGGGCAACAAGTTCCGGATCATCGAGCAGATCCGCGGCGCACTGCCCCCGGGACGCCGCCTCATCGAGCCCTTTGCCGGTTCGGCCGCGGTGTTCCTGAACGTCGACTACGACCGGTATCTGCTGAGCGACAGCAACCGCGACCTCATCGAGCTGTACGGCGCCCTCAAGGCCGAGGGCGCCGGATTCATCGAGTACTGTGCGCAGTATTTCACCGCGCGCCACAACCAGCCCGAGGTGTACTACGCGCTGCGCGAGCGCTTCAACGCCTGCGCCGACCCGCTCGAGCGCGCCGCCCTGTTCATCTACCTCAACCGGCACGGCTACAACGGGCTGTGCCGCTACAACCGCGGCGGGGGCTTCAACGTGCCCTTCGGCCGCTATCGCCAGCCCTATTTCCCGGCGCGCGAGATGGCGCTGTTCCATCAACGCGCGCGCCGGGCGGCGTTTCGCCACCGGGACTTCGCCGAGGTCATCGCCCGCGCCCGCCCCGGCGATGTCGTGTACTGCGACCCGCCCTACGTGCCGCTGTCCGCGTCGGCCAATTTCACTGCCTACAGCGCCGGGGGCTTTGATCTCGCCCAGCAGCAGCAACTCGCCGACGCCGCCCAGCGCGCCGCCGCGCGCGGCGTACCGGTGCTGATCTCCAACCACAACACCTCGTTCACCCGCCGCGCCTACCGGGCCGCCCGGCAGCTGAGCAAGTTCCGCGTGCAGCGCTACATCAGCTGCAAGGGGGCCCGCCGGCAGACGGCCGGCGAGCTCCTGGCGCTGTTCGCCTGAGCCGGCTATCCTGTCGCGCGGTCGGCCGCCGGCCGGCCCCTTCCCTACCCGCGAGCAACATGTATGGAATGGATTGACTGGATTGCCGATCCGCAGGCCTGGATTGCGCTGGCCACGCTGACCGCCCTGGAGATCGTCCTCGGCATCGACAACATCATCTTCATCTCCATCCTGGTGGGGCGCCTGCCCGAGCAGCAGCGCCAGCGCGCCCGCGTCCTCGGCCTGTCGGCGGCCATGGGCACACGCATCGCCCTGCTGCTCTCGCTGGCCTGGGTGATGGGGCTGACCGCGCCCCTGTTCACCGTCCTGGGCGAGGCGATCTCCGGACGCGATCTGATCCTGCTCGGCGGCGGCCTGTTCCTGATCGCGAAGAGCACCTTCGAGATCCACGGTGCGCTCGAGGGCGAGGCACACGGCGAGGGCAAGGCCGCGGCGGCGGCATCCATGGGCGCGGTGCTGGTGCAGATCGCGCTCATCGACATCGTGTTCTCGCTGGACTCGGTGATCACCGCCGTGGGCCTGGCGCAGCACGTCCCGGTGATGGTGCTGGCCATCGTCATCTCAGTGCTGGTGATGATGGTCTCGGCGCGCGCCATCGGCGACTTCGTGGATGGCCATCCCACGGTGAAGATGCTCGCGCTGAGTTTCCTGATCCTGATCGGGGTGGCGCTGGTCGGCGAGGGGCTCGATCTGCATATCCCGAAGGGCTACATCTACTTCGCGATGGCCTATGCGGTGATGGTGGAGATGCTCAACCTGCGCCTGCGCAAGCGGCGCGAGCGCGCCGTGGCACTGCGCAAACCATACGCAGCGGAGGAGGATGCGGGGGGGTGAGCGGGCTCAGTCCGTCTCCGGACGGGCGGCGACGGTCTCTTCGGTGATGAGGCTGCGCAGCCGCCATGGATAGTCCGCGCCCGCCTCGTCGAACTCGGCCTCAATGGCCGAGGCCGCCTGCCAGCCGACCACGGTGGCGCGATCGGCCGGGGCCACCGCCCAGCTGCTGGCGTCGTCGGCGACCAGCCGGGCTCCCTGCTCGAGCACCTCCAGCAACACGAATTGAGTATCCGGCATGGCAGTGTGTCCTCCCTTCCGGCACGCGGCCGAGCCTATTTCCCGGCCCGCACCAGCCCGCCCAGACCCGCCGCGTCCAGCGCCTGGTTGAGGTGCTCGCGGATGGCGCGCACGTCCTCCATCTCGAGCACCTCCTCCAGAAGCTGGCGGGCACGGCTGCGGGTGAAGTTGCGGATCATCCACTTCACGCGCGGCAGGCTGGAGACGCTCATGCTCAGGCTGTCCATGCCCATGCCCAGCAGCAGCACCGCCGCGGCGGGGTCGCCGGCCATCTCGCCGCAGACGCTGACCGGCTTGGCATGCTTGCGCGCCGCCTCGACCACCTGGATCATCGCCTGCAACACCGCCGGGTGCAGGGCGTCGTAAAGATCGGCCACCCGCGAGTTGTTGCGATCCACCGCCAGCAGATACTGCGTCAGGTCGTTGGTCCCGATGGACAGGAAATCGACCCGCCGCGCGATCCCGGCCGCCTGGTAGACCGCCGAGGGCACCTCCACCATCACGCCGACCTCCGGCATGTCGATGGCGACGCCCTCCTCGTGCACCTCCTCGTAGGCGCGGTGCAGCAGCTTGAGCGCGTCGTCGACCTCGGAGACGTCGGCGATCATCGGCAGCAGCAGGCGCAGGTTGCCCAGTCCCTCGCTGGCCTGGAGCATGGCGCGCAGCTGCACCAGGAAGATCTCCGGGTGGTCGAGCGTAATGCGGATCCCGCGCCAGCCCAGGAAGGGGTTGTCCTCGTGGATCGGGAAATACGGCAGGGCCTTGTCGCCGCCCACGTCCAGGGTCCGCAGCGTGACCGGCCGCGGCGCGAAGGACTCGAGCACCTGCCGATAGACACGGCGCTGCTCGTCCTCGCCGGGGAAACGCTCGCGGATCATGAAGGGGAACTCGGTGCGGTACAGCCCGATGCCCTCGGCGCCGCTGTTCAGCGACGGGGTGATGTCCGAGAGCAGACCGGTATTGACGAACAACGGCAGGTTGATCCCGTCGGGCGTGGTCGAGGGCAGGTCGCGCAGCGCCTGCAGCTCGACGGACAGCTCGGCCTCCTGACTGGCCAGCCGCTCGAACTCGCTGCGCACCGTCTCGGGCGGGCTGATGTAGACCCGGCCGCTGTACCCATCGGCGATGATCGGTTTGCCGTCGACCCGATTCACGGGCAGCTCGTTGGTCCCCATCACCGCCGGAATGCCCAGTGCCCGTGACAGGATGGCGACGTGGGAGGTGCGCGAGCCGCGCACCGAGACCACGCCGCGCAGGCGATCGAGCGGCACCTCGGCGAGCATCGAGGCGCTGATCTCATCGCCCACCAGCACCGTGTCTTGCGGGTACTCGCGCTCGCCGAGCTTTTCCTGCTGCAGGCGCAGCAGGATGCGTCGGCCGACGTCGCGCAGGTCGTCGCCGCGCTCGCGCAGGTAGCTGTCGTCCATCTCGTCGAAGACCCGCGCGTGCTCGTCGATGGTCTCGCGCAGCGCCCCCGGCGCCCAGTTTCCGGCGCGGATGCGCTCCACGGTGGCGCCCCACAGGGAGTGGCTGTCGAGCATCAGCAGATAGGCGTCGAACAGCGCCCGGTCCTCGGCCGGCAGGGCGCGGCACAGCCGTGAGGAAAGCTCTTCGATGTCCTGCTTCACCGCCGCCACGGCGGCGGAGAAGGCGGCGATCTCGGGCTCCGGATCGGTGATGGCGCGGTCTGGGATGGCCGACAGTGCCGCCGGCGGGTAGACGACGACCGCGCTGCCGATCGCCACGCCGGGCGAGCCCGGCTGGCCGGCGAGCGAGCGCCCGCTCGGGGCCGCCGCCAGCGCCGGCTGCAGGCCATTGATGCCGCCGCTCGCCTCCGCATGGGCGATGGCGCCCGCAAGCTGGGCGGCCAAGGTCACCAGCAAGGTGACGCTGTCCTCGTCGAAGCGCCGCTGCTCGCGGTGCTGGACCACGAGCACGCCGTGCACCACGCGGTGGTGGATGATCGGCACACCGAGAAAGGCGTGGTAGCGCTCTTCGCCGGTCTCCCGGAAATAGAGGTAACGCGGATGGCCGGGGGCGTTGTCCAGGTTGATGGGCTCGGCACGCTCGGCCACCAGGCTGACCAGCCCTTCCTGCGGGCGCAGGCGCACCCGGCCCACGGCCCGGGGGTTGAGCCCTTCGGTGGCCATCAGCACCTGATCCTGCGCCGGACTGTCGGTCAAATAGACCGAGCACACGTCCGCATTCACCGCAAGCTTCACCCGCTGGACGATGATCTGCAGGGCGTGGTCGAGATTTCGCGCAGCACTGACTTCCTGCACGATGCGACGCAGTGTGTCGAGCATACCTCTCCCGCAGTCTGCAAGGGCCGGACCCGCGCGGCCTCGGGATCACCGCTGGGGCAAGCTGTGAATCGGAGTTCGGGAGGCGCGAGAGCGGCCGCCGGCCGGCCGGCGCGAAACAGCGAAGCGCCAACTAGCGCGACAACAGGGGCGTGTGTCCGTGCAGCTGCGGCTCGCGCGGGCGTTCCCGCTCGCGGGCGGCCTGGTGCAGCGGCTCGAGCTCGCGCAGCGCGCGCTGGTACACCGTACGCTTGAACGAGACGACCTCGTACAGCGGGTGCCAATAGCTGACCCAGCGCCAGCGATCGAACTCGGGTTTGCCGGTGCCGTCCAGCCGCACGCAGTGCTCCCCGCCCGTGAGCCGCAGCAGGAACCAGACCTGCTTCTGGCCCACGCAGACCGGCCGGCGTCGGCGCCGGACCATGTGCTTGGGCAGCCGGTAACGCAGCCAGCCGCGGGTCGCTCCGAGCAGCTCCACGTGGCCCGCCTGCAGACCGGTCTCCTCCGTGAGCTCGCGGAACATCGCCTCCTCGGGCGTTTCGCACGCGCGGATACCGCCCTGCGGAAACTGCCAGGCGTCCTGCCCGATGCGCCGCGCCCAGAACAGCTTCCCGTCCCGATTGCTCAGGATGATACCGACGTTCGGCCTGTATCCATCCGAATCAATCACTTGCGTGCCACTCTTGGTTCCCTCTGAAAGGATTTTTCCACATCCTGGAACGGCGGGCAAATGTTTGCCCCATCCCTGGGCGACGGCGCTTTGCGGTACACTGCGCCCCTCGACGCCCCTCGACACAAGCGGCCCCCGGAGGATTTCCCCTTGGCACTCGCCATCTTCGACCTGGACAACACCCTGCTGGCCGGCGACAGCGACTACCTGTGGGGACGCTTCCTCGCCCGCGAGGGGTTCGTCGACGGCGACGCCTACGAGCGGGAGAACCACCGGTATTATGAAGAGTACAAGGCCGGCACGCTGGACATCCACGAATTCCTCGCCTTCAGTCTGCGTCCGCTGGCCGAAAACGCGCCCGATACGCTGCAGCGCCTGCACACCCGCTTCATGCGCGAGTGCATCCTGCCCATCATCACGCCGGCGGCCCGCGAACTGGTGGCAAAGCATCGCGCGCGCGGCGACTACCTGCTGATCATCACCGCCACGAACCGCTTCATCACCGGCCCGATTGCCGAGGCACTCGCGGTGGACGAACTCATCGCCACCGAGCCGGAGATGCGCGCGGGGCGCTATACCGGCGCGGTGACCGACACCCCCTGTTTCCAGGGCGGCAAGGTAACGCGGCTGCACGCCTGGCTGGAACGCCGCGGCATGCACCTTGCTGACAGCTGGTTCTACAGCGACTCGCACAACGACCTGCCGCTGCTGGAACTGGTCACCCACCCGGTGGCCGTGGACCCCGACGAGAGCCTGGCGGCGCATGCCGAGGCACGCGGCTGGCCGGTCATCTCGCTGCGCGAGGGCGCGCCCGGCGGAGAGCGCTAGCGGTGCCCTGGCTCTGGCTGCTGCTCGCCGCAGGCTTCGAGCTCGGCTTCACCACCGCCCTCAAGCTGTCCGAGGAGTTCACCCGCGCAGTGCCGACGCTGCTGGTGTTCGTGCTCGGCGGCGTCAGCTTCTGGCTCCTGTCCAAGGCGATGCAGGCCATCCCGCTCGGCACCGCCTATGCGGTGTGGACGGGCATCGGCACCGCCGGGACGGCGCTGATTGGCATGCTCTTCTTCCAGGACCCGATCTCCTTCTGGCGGGTCTTCTTCATCGCCACGCTGCTGGCGTCGGTCGCCGGTCTGCGCCTCATCGCCAGCCCCTGACGCGCGAGCCCCCTGCATGCGCCGCGCCCCGACCCTGCTCGCCGCCCTGCTCCTGCTCAGCGCCCTGAGCCTGGTGCTGGCCCTGGCCGTGGGCAGCGCGACCAGCGGCTGGACGGCCCTGCACGCGGCGTTTGCCGATGCAGACAGCCTGGGGCGCCAGGTGGTGCTGGAGCTGCGCTGGCCGCGCGCGCTGTCCGCCTTCGCCACCGGCGGGCTGCTGGCCCTGGCCGGCGTGGTGATGCAGGCGCTGCTGCGTAATCCGCTGGCCGATCCGTACGTGCTCGGCGTCTCGGGTGGGGCGGCGGTGGCGGCCATGCTGGCGCTGCTGGCCGGGCTCACCGGCGTGGCGGTCACCGGCAGCGCCTTCCTCGGCGCCCTTGCGGCCACCGTGTTGGTGTTCGGCATCGCGCGCGGCCAGCGCAGCTGGACGCCGACCCGGTTGCTGCTCACCGGGGTCGTCCTCGCCGCCGGCTGGGGAGCGCTGATCGGCTTCATCCTGACGGTGACGCCCGAGGCACGCCTGCCGGGCCTGCTGTTCTGGCTGCTGGGGGACCTCGGCTACGCGAGCGCGCCGGGCGCGGCGCTGCTGGCGCTCGCCGCCGGCATCGCCCTGAGCCTGCCGCTCGCACGCCAGCTCAACGTACTGGTGCAGGGGGCGCTCCCGGCGCAGGCGCTGGGCGTGGCGGTAGCGCGGCTGCGGCTGCAGCTCTACCTGCTCGGCTCGCTGCTCGCCGCCACGGCGGTGGTGCAGGCGGGCACCATCGGCTTCGTCGGGCTGGTGGTTCCCCACATGGTGCGTCTACTGGGCGTGACCGATCACCGGGTGCTGATCCCGGCCGCCGCCCTGCTCGGCGGCAGCCTGCTGGTGGTGGCCGATACGCTCGCCCGCAGCATCATCGCCCCCCAGCAGCTCCCGGTGGGCGTGCTCACGGCGCTGCTGGGGGTCCCCCTGTTCCTGCTGCTGCTCAATCGGGAGGCGCGGTGAGCGCGCCCCTGCTCGAGACGCGGGCGCTGGCCACCCGCGCGGGGGCGCGTCCCCTGTGCACGGGGCTGGACCTGCGCATCCATGCCGGTGAGTGCTGGGCGGTGCTGGGCACCAACGGCGCGGGCAAGACCACCCTGTTGCACACGCTCGCCGGCCTGCGCGCGCCGGCGGCAGGGGGCATCTGGCTGGAGGGGCGCCCGTTGGCGAGCCTGGCGCGACGGGCCGTGGCGCAACGCGTGGGCGTGCTGTTCCAACACCACGAAGACGTGTTTCCCGGCACGGTGTTCGAGACGGCCCTGGCCGGGCGTCTGCCCCATCTGCGGGCCTGGCGCTGGGAGACGGCGCAGGACCGCCGCCTGACCCGCGAGGCGCTGGCCGACACCGAGTTGGAGAGCTTTGCCGAGCGGCCGGTCGCCACGCTCTCCGGGGGCGAACGCCGGCGCCTGGGCTTCGCCACCCTGCTCGCCCAGGCCCCGCGGCTCTACCTGCTCGACGAGCCGGCCAACGATCTCGACCTGCGTCATCAGGTGCGGCTGCTGGAGCAGGTGCGCCGCCGCAGCGCCGCCGCCGGAGGCGCCGCGGTAATGGTGCTGCACGACCCCAACGTGGCGGCACGCTGTTGCGACCGGGTGCTCATGCTGGATGGGGGAGGCGCGCAGCAGGGCCCGACGCGCACGCTGCTGACGGCCACGCGCCTGAGCGAGCTCTACGGCCTGCCGGTGCGCGAACTCCAGGACGCGGGCCGCCGCGTCTTCGTGCCCGACTGAGCGCGGCCCCCTGGGGGGCCGCATCGGCCCGGTAGCGGCCCATTCTCGGAACGGGGCGGGCCCGCGCGGACCGATCAGGGGCGATAGACGATCTGGATGCGGGTCCGGATCCCCTTCATGCCGGACACCACCGCATCGAATGCCGTGCCCCGGTCGGCGGTGATCTTGACGCTGGGGACCTTGAACACGTGCGCCTCGCTCACCTGTTCGCCGCTGCGGAAGAAGGCCTCGAACTTGCCGACGTAGGTCCAGTCGGGCAACTCCCCGCGGTACCATTTGCGTACCGTGGCCGGAGCATCGGCGCTCACCAGGTTCACCACCTGAAAACCGCCGTCGCGCGCCTTCAGATGGGAGACGGCCGTGGCCGCCGGGTAGGCGGGAATGCCGCCATAGTCAGCCGCGGCGGCGCTCGCCACGCCGCAGCAGTACAGCAGCAGCGCGAGCCACAGGACGCCCGGTCGGTTCTGCATGTGCGTCTCCTTTGCCGTTGCCCGTTCTCTGCCGGGGCGGGGCCACGCCGCCCGCCCGATGCACCCGCCCGCAGCAAGTATGGACGATGCGGCGCGCCGCGCGGCGGGCTCAGCGCCAGGAGGGCGCCTGGCGGCAGCCGCCGGGCTGCGGCAATTCGGCAGGGCCTTCCAGCCAGCGCAGCAGCGGGTCCCACTGGGCGCGGTCGTGCGCCGCTCGCGGGTCGTCGAGTTCGTGGATGCCGATCCCTTGCTCGCTGGCGCGCATGTAGAGTTGGGTGTCGCGCAGCCGGGTGAGGAAGGGAAAGTTCAGGCTCTGGAGGAAGCGCTGCAGCGCCTGGTAAACGAGGGTGTTGGGCTTCACCCGGTTGGCCACCACGCCGAGGCGCACGCTGCTGGCACGCACCTTGGCGGTGAGCAGCAGCTCCTGGATGAAACGCGAGGCGGCATGGATGTCGATCGGCGAGGGCAACACCGGAACGATGATGGCGTCCACCCCGCGCACCAGTTCCAGCAGCGGCGCCCCCGTCACACCGGCCGGGGCGTCGAGGATCACGCGCTCGGTGTCCGGAGGCACCCGCAGCTGGAAGCTGCGCGTCATCCCGCCGGGGCGCTCATAGGCCGCCACGCCGTGGATCGGGGGCAGGTTCCAGGGACGGCTGGAGAGCCAGCGCATGCTCGAGCCCTGCGGGTCGTGATCGAGCAAAGCAGTGAGCTGCCCGCGCGCCGCATACCAGCTGGCGAGATTGGTGGCGAGGGTGGTCTTGCCGCAACCGCCCTTCGAATTGAGAAGTATGATCCTGCGCATCGTCTCGGCACGCCCCCTTGAGCGGGGCGCCCTCCCCCGTTTGCCGATGGCCAGGCTTTTTTGTGCAGTTCCCCGCATTTTGCCGCCAAATCCGCCCGCACCGCCAGCGCCGATTGCGCACTGGTCCACAGTTCGCCGCGCGCGGGGGGCGGCTTGGGGCCATGTTGAGCCATACGGAGGGGACCGCTGCGGTGCGCCGGGAGCGCGGCGAGGCCGGGCGAAACAGGGGGGCCACTCGCGGCAGCGGGCGGATGGCGGCGCGAGAAAGCGCCGCCGCCGGTCGCCCGGCGGCGATACGGGGGGCGGCTCAGCCGTAGCGGCCGGTGATGTAGTCCTCGGTCTCTTTGCGCTTGGGGTTGGTGAACATCGCGTCCGTAGCGCCGACTTCGATCAACTCGCCGAGGTACATGAAGGCCGTATGGTCGGAGACGCGGGCGGCCTGCTGCATGTTGTGGGTCACGATCACGATCGTGTACTCGTCCTTGAGCTCGCTGATCAGCTCCTCGATCTTGAGCGTGGAGATCGGGTCCAGCGCCGAGGCCGGCTCGTCCAACAGCAGGACCTCGGGTTTGACGGCAATCGCGCGGGCGATGCACAGCCGCTGCTGCTGGCCGCCGGACAGGGCGGTACCGACCTGGTGCAGCTTGTCCTTGACCTCGTCCCAGAGCGCCGCCTTGCGCAGCGCCCATTCCACCCGGTCCTGCATCTGGGCGCGCGAGAGCCGGTTATAGAGCTTCACCCCGAAGGCGATGTTGTCGTAAATCGACATCGGGAAGGGCGTGGGCTTCTGGAAGACCATGCCGATGCGGGCGCGCAGCAGATTGGGGTCCTGACTCTTGTCGAGCAGGTTGGTGCCGTCGAGCAGGATCTCGCCGCTGGCCTTCTGCTTGGGGTAGAGATCGTAGATCCGGTTCAGGCAGCGCAGCAGGGTGGATTTGCCACACCCGGAGGGGCCGATGAAGGCCGTCACCTCGTTGGCCGGCATCTCCAGGGAGATGTTCTTCAGCGCATGGAACGACCCGTAGTGGAAGTTCAGGTCGCGCACCACGATCTTGGCGTCCGACTGCGTCCGCGAACGGCCCTGCGGCGCCCCCGGCTGTGTCGCATCGCGCTGCCCCTCGGCGGCCTTGGTTTCCCGCGTGCGCACCGCAGCGGACACGGAGACATGGGTACGCTGCTCGTAGCTCATCAGATGTTCCTCGGGCCGCGGCTGCCGATCAGGCGTGAAAGGATGTTGAGCACCAGGACGCTGAACGTGATCAGCAGCGCCCCGGCCCAGGCCAGGTGCTGCCAGTCCTCGTAGGGACTCATGGCGAACTGAAAGATCACCACCGGCAGGTTGGCCGTGGGCGTGTTCAGCGACGAACTCCAGAATTGGTTGTTCAGTGCGGTGAACAGCAAGGGCGCGGTCTCCCCGCTCACCCGCGCCACGGCCAGCATGGTGCCGGTGATGATCCCGGCGCGCGCGGCGCGATAGACGATCATCACGATGATCTTCCAGCGCGGCGCCCCCAGCGCGGCGGCGGCCTCACGCAGGCTGTTGGGCACCAGGCGCAGCATGTCTTCGGTGGTGCGCACCACCACCGGCAGCGCGATCAGGGCCAGCGCCAGCGCACCGGCCCAGCCCGGAGAAGTGCCCCATGGGCACCACCACCAGGGCGTAGATGAACACGCCGATGATGATCGACGGGGCGCTCAACAGGATATCGTTGAGGAAGCGGATCACCGCGGCGAAGGCCGTCCCGCGGCCGTATTCGGAGAGGAAGGTCCCGGCGAGGATGCCCGCCGGCGTCCCGATGAGCGTCGCCAGGCCGGTCAGCAGGAGGCTGCCCACGATCGCATTGGCCAACCCACCGCTGCTGCCCGGGGGCGGCGTGGCCTCGGTGAGCACGGTCCAGTCGATCCACTCCAGGCCGTTGCTGATCAGCGTCCACAGCAACCAGCCCAGCCAGAACAGACCGAACAGCGTGGTCAGTGCCGACACCGTCAGGTTGAAGGCGCTGACCAGCCGGCGTCGAGTGTATAGATCAAGCATCGCGGCTCACCCGGTGGTGCCTTCGCGGGCGACCATGCGCATCAGCATCAGCTTGGCGATCGCGAGAACGATGAAGGTGATGACGAACAGGATCAGGCCCAGCTCGATCAGGGAAGCGGTGTAGGTCTCCCCCACCGCTTCGGTAAATTCGTTGGCCAGGGTCGAGGAAATCGTGTTGCCCGGCATGAACAGGGACGCGCTGATGGCATGGGCGTTGCCGATCACGAAGGTCACGGCCATGGTCTCGCCCAGCGCGCGCCCGAGCCCGAGCATGATGCCGCCGACCACGCCGGCCTTGGTGTAGGGCAGCACGACGTGCCGCACCACCTCCCAGGTGGTGGCGCCCAGGGCATAGGCCGATTCCTTCAGGACACCCGGGACGACCTCGAACACATCGCGCATCACCGCCGTCATGAACGGAATCACCATGATCGCGAGGATCAGCCCCGCTGTAAACATGCCGATCCCCATCGGCGGGCCGTCGAACAGCGCGCCCACCAGCGGCCAGTCGCCGAAATGATCGGTGATCCACGGTTGCACGTGGTCGGCAAACAGGGGCGCGAACACGAACAGGCCCCACATGCCGTAGATGATGCTGGGAATGGCCGCCAGCAGCTCGATCGCGGTGCCGATCGGCCGGCGCAGCCACAGCGGGCACAGCTCGGTGATGAACACCGCGATGCCGAAGCTCACCGGAATGCCGATGAGCATGGCCAGGGTGGCCGTCACCAGGGTGCCGAAGATGGGCACCGCGGCACCGAACTGCTCGGTGACCGGATTCCATTGCGTGCTGGCGAGGAACCCGAAGCCGAATTTCTCGATGGCCGGCAGGGCGCCGATGAATAAGGTCAGGATGATGCCGACGATAATCAACAGGACCAGGACGGCGAACACGATCGTCGCCCGGTGAAAGACGCGGTCCAGCAGGGTCCCGCGCTTGAGGCGCGAGGCAACATCCGGGCTCACGTCCGCCTGGATCGGCACTGCGAGGGACGTGCTGCCGGTGAAATCTTTCGCCATTAGGGGGCCCGTAGTGGGAACGGAGACGCCCCCCGAGAGGGGCGCCTCCGCACCGGTTTCCAGTTACTGCAGCGTGGCGAGCGAGTTACTGAACCTGGCTCGCGAGCTTGTGGGTCCAAATCGGCTGGCCGTTCGGCCCGGTGATCTCCTGCTGCCAGGTCTTCTCCACCAGCTGCACGACCTTCTTCGGCATCGGCACGTAGTCGAGTTTCTCGGCCATCTGGTCGCCGTTGTGGTACGCCCAGTCGAAGAACTTCAGCACGGCCGCGGCGGTCTGCGGCTTCTGCTGGTGCTTGTACACCAGGATGAAGCTCGCGCCGGTGATCGGCCAGCTGTCGGCACCCGGCTGATTGGTCAACACCATATAGAAGCCCGGCGCGTTGCTCCAGTCAGCATTCGCGGCGGCGGCCTGGAAGGTCTTGCTGTTCGGCTCGACGTAGTTCCCGGCCTGGTTGCGCAATTTTACGTGCGACATATGGTTTTGCAAGGCATAGGCGTACTCGACGTAGCCGATCGCGCCGTTGATGCGCTTCACGTAGGAGGCGACGCCCTCGTTGCCCTTGCCGCCCACGCCGGCCGGCCAGGAGACGGCCTTGGCGTTGCCGACCTTGCTCTTCCACGTCGGGCTGACCTTGGACAGGTAGTTGGTGAAGATCCAGGTGGTGCCGGAGCCATCGGAGCGGTGCACGACCGTGATCCGCTTGCTCGGCAGCTTCAGGCCGGGGTTGGCCTGCTGGATCTTGGGGTCATTCCACTTCTTGATCTGCCCCAGGAAGATGTCGGCCATCACCTCGTTGGGCAGGTGCAGATCACCGGGACCGATGCCCTCGATGTGCACCACCGGCACCACGCCGCCCATGATCATGGGGAACTGCATGAGGCCGGCCTGCTTCAGCTCCTCGGCCTTCAGCGGCGCGTCGGAGGCCCCGAAATCGACGGTCTTGGCCTTGATCTGCTTGATGCCGCCGCCCGACCCGATGGACTGGTAGTTCATCTTCACGCCGGTCTGCTTGGCATAGGCGTCGGCCCACTTGGCGTAGACCGGGTAGGGGAACGTGGCGCCGGCGCCCGAGATGGAATCGGGCTGCGCGGCAACTGCACTCTGGGCGCCCAGAGCGAAGGATACGACAGCCGCGCCGGCGGCCATCGTCTTGGCAAGGCTTTTGAACATGGTGATACCCCTTTTCTCACAGCAGTTGTGTGACTTCGATGCGCGAAGCACGCGCGTTCCGTGCGTTCCAGGCGCAATCAACAACAGGTTGATGGCGCGCAGTGTAGGGCCTCTTTGTGACAGTAGTGTGTCGCCGGCAGCGGCCTGACACACAGGCTTCACGGGAGTGGGTCGTCAGGTCGGGAACGGCGGCGCGGCGCATGGCCGACAAGCATAGCCCCGGGCGGCCGGCGAACAACGATCCCGCACCGCAGGCCGGCCCCGCAGCGGGGGGCGGGCGGGCGCGGCCTCAGCCGCGCTCGAGCGTCTGGCGGCTGTCCGCGGGGGCCTGGGCGCGCTCGACCATGCCGTAATCGCGGAGCACGCCGGCCACGCGCAGCCGGTAATCGGCAAACACGCCGCCGCGGCCGCAGGCCTGCGCCGCGCGGTGCGATTCGAGGCAGCGCCAGCGGCGCACCGCCTCCTCGTCGCGCCAGAAGGACAGGGACAGGATTTTGGTCTCGTCGGACAGGCTGGCGAAGCGCTCGATGGAAATGAAACCGTCCATCTTCTCCAATTCCGGCCGCAGGGCGGCGGCCAGGTCCAGATACTCCTGTTTGCGGCCGGGCGCCGGAACCACCTCGAAGATCACCGCGATCATGGGGCCGCCTGTCGCCGCGGGATCCGACACGGCCTAGGCGCCAAGGACCGCGGCCGCCTGCTGGTGCAGCGCCGGGCTGGCGGCGGCCAGGACCGAGGTGGTGGCGAGTGTGAGGGGACCGCCATCGAGGTCGGTGAACACGCCGCCCGCCTCGCGCACGATGAGGGCCAGGGCGGCGATGTCCAGGATGTTGACGTCGGACTCGATCACCAGGTCCAGCTTGCCGCTGGCCAGCAGGTGGTAATGGTAGAAATCACCGTAGCCGCGCACCCGGTTGACCCGCTGCACGAGGCGGCCGGCGTTGGCCCAGCGCGGCCCCGCGGCGAGGCTGGCGATGTTGCCGAAGGAGAGGATCGCCCCCTCGAGCGTATCCACGCCGCTGACCCGGATCGGCCGGCCCTCGAGCACCGCCCCCTTGCCGCGCTCGGCATAGGCGAGTTGGCCGAACGCGGGGGCGTTGGAGACCCCCAGCAGCGGCTCCTCGCCCTGCAGCAGGGCGATCTGGGTGGAGAACAGAGGGTAGCCGCGCACGAAGCTCTTGGTGCCGTCGATGGGGTCGATCAGCCAGGTAAACTCCGCGTCCGGGTTCTCCTTGCCGGTTTCCTCTCCGAAGAAGCCGTGCTCCGGGAAGGCCTCGGCGATGACCGTCTTGATGCGCTTCTCCGCCTCCACGTCGGCCACCGTGACCGGCGAGTCGTCGGCCTTGAGCTCGATGTCGAACTGGCCCTGGTAGTAGCGGCGGATGACCTCCTCGGCGGCGTCGACGGCACGCAGGGCGGTCTCCAGAAAATGGCTCTTCTCCATGTCGGCTCCGGCGGCAGGCAGTTCGGCAAAGGGCCGCACATTGTAGCCGCTGCCCGGCGGCGCCGCGAATCCCCCTGCCTTGACAGGGTCGCCCGCCGGCCATAGAGTTCCCGCAGCCTTCAGGTGCCCCGCGGACGTTCGGTCCCCGGGGTGAAACGGGAAGTCGGTGCGCGCGTCCTCTGCAACGAGGCGCGGCAAGTCCGACGCTGCCCCCGCAACGGTAGGCGAGAGGGCGTATCACGAGCCACTGCGTGTCACGCGTGGGAAGGCGATACGCCGGAGCGGCCGCACGGCCCTCCGCTCGCGAGCCCGGAGACCGGCCTGGAGCACGCTGGCGTGTCGCGGAGGGCGACAGGCGGTCGGGCGCACCTCGTGCTTCTCCGCTGTTTCTCCGTGTCCTGCCCCGCTACCCCTGCGCGGGTGTGCGCAGCAACGGAGGAACAACAACAATGCCACTGTCGTCCCGTCTTCGTTCCCGCCTTCCTGCCTGGTATGGCTTCACGGCCGCCGCGGCCTGCCTGGCGGCGAGCACACCGGCCCTCGCGCAGCCCGACGCGGGGGCGGGCGAGCCGTCGTCTGCATCGACCTTGTCGGATACGCCGGCCGCCACGGCCGCCGCCCAGCAGCCCATCGTGGTCACGGCCACGCGCACCGCGCAGACCGCCGATGCCGCGCTGGCGCCGGTGATCGTCATCACCCGTGAACAGATCGAACGTCAGCCCGGAGCGGGCGTCGCCGAGCTGCTGCGCGGCGAGGCCGGGGTGCAGATCAGCCGCAACGGCGGCCCCGGCCAGCAGACCTCGATCTTCCTTCGCGGCGCGGAGAGCAACCACACGCTGGTGATGCTCGACGGGGTGAAGCTCAACCCCGGCACCATCGGCACGGCCGCCATCCAGAACATCGACCCGAGCACCATCGAGCGCATCGAGGTGGTGAAAGGCCCGCGCTCCACGCTCTACGGCTCGGACGCCATCGGCGGGGTCATCAACATCATCACCCGCCGCCGCCACGAGGAGGGGACGCATTACGCGGCCAGCCTCTCTGGCGGCAGCCAGGCCACCCGCGGGGCGAGCCTCAGCGGCTTTCACCGCGAGGCCGACAAGTCCGCCGGGCTGACCCTCAGCGCCCACGCCAGCGACGGCATCCCGCCGCGCGCGAGCTCGAGCGAGGATCGCGGCTACGACCGCCTGAGCATCAATGCCTATGGCAGCAAACGCATGGGCGAGAGCGACCTGCGCATCAGCCACTTCCAGGCGCAGGGGACGACCGACTACCTGGGGTTCTCGCTGGAGCCGCTGAGCCAGGACTACAGCAATCGCGTCACCGCGCTGCAGGTGGAGACCCCGCTGAGCGACGCCTGGGCCAGCAAGCTGCGGGTGAGCCGCATGGTGGACGACATCGCCCAGAACCAGAGCGCGGACTTCCTGAAGACGACGCGCGACGTGCTCGACTGGCAGCACGACCTGCAACTGGACGCCGGACAGCTGCTCAGCGCCGGCATCTATCTCGCCCACGAGGCCGCAGCGGCCAGCGTGTTCGGCAGCGGCTTCGACGCCAGCACCGACGTGCGGGCGCTGTTCGTCCAGGATGACCTGCAGCGCGGGGCGCATCGGCTCGTGGCCGGGGCGCGCTATACCGATCACTCCGCCTTCGGCGACCGGACCACCTGGGACCTGGAGTACGGCTTCAACGCCACCGGGACTTTGCGCCTCACCGCCGCGGCGCAGACCGGCTTCCGCGCTCCGGACGCGACCGACCGCTTCGGCTTCGGCGGCGACCCGAACCTGCGACCGGAGACCTCGCGCAACGCGGAGCTGGGCTTGCGCTGGCAGCCCACCCCGGGGCAGCGATTCACCCTCGATGCCTTCGACAACCGCATCGACGATCTCATCGAATACGACTATGCAAGTTCCCGCCTGCGCAACATCGCCAGTGCCCGCATCCGCGGCGTGGAGGCGGCCTACGCCTACGACGCCCAGCAGTGGGGGGCCGACCTCGGGGCGGTGTGGCAAAACCCCGAGGACGGCAGCGACGGCTCACAACTGTTGCGCCGTGCGAAGCGCACCGCGAGCCTGGGGGCCCACGCCCGGGCCGGGGCCTACACGCTCACGGGCAAGGTGCTCTACAACGGCCCGCGGCCGGACGTGGGTGGCGTCACCCTCGCGGCCTACACGCTGGTGAACCTGAGCCTCGAACGGCGCCTGGGCAAGCACGCGACGCTGGCGGCGCGGATCGAGAACGTGACCGACGCGGACTACCGCCTGGCCGACGGCTACAACACCCCGGGGCGTGCCTGGTTTGCCGAGCTGCACTACCGCTTCGGGGGCGCATAGGGGCGACGATGCAACTCACCCTCGGGCGAATGCTGCTGCTCTCGGGCGCCTGTCACGCCGCGGTGCTCGCCGCCTGGCAGGCGCCGCCGCGGCCCGAACCGCCCCTGCCACGGCTCGCCGTCCGGCTTCAGCAGGCGTCGGCGGCGAGCGGGCGCAAGATGGCGCCGTCCGCGGCCGAACACCGCACCGCCGCGCCGCAGCGGCCCCAACCCGCGCACACCCCCGCGCACGCCCCAGAGCCCGCCCCAGAGCCCGCCCCAGAGCCCGCCCCAGCGCCCGCGCCCGCACCCGCTGCGGTGCCCCGCCCTGCCCGGCCCGCGGCCCCCACGAACGCGGACAGGGGCGCCAAGCCCCCTGCCGAGCCGGTGCGAAGAACGCCGGCTGCAGCGCCGCAGCACGCGCCGCATACGGTGCACGGCGCAGCGCCGCAGCCGAGCGCCCAGGCATCGCCAACGCCTCCGGCCTCCGGGCAAGCCGCGCGGGCGCAGGCGCGGGGGGCGCAGCGCGACCTGCGTCCCCTGATCCGCGCACGCCTGCACGACGCCCTGGCCGAGTCCTTCCGCTATCCGCTGCTCGCGCGGCGCCGCGGCTGGGAGGGCCGCGTGGTGCTCGGCTTTCGGGTCGGCCGCCACGGCGACATCGGCGGGGTGCACGTGGCACGCAGCTCGGGCTACCGGGTGCTCGACCACTCGGCCGTCGAGGCGCTGCGGCGCATCGGCCGCCTGCACGGGATCGAGCGCCTGCTGCAGGACCGGGGCTACGATATGCAACTGCCGGTGGTCTACCGGCTGACAGAGGGATGAACACATGGGCCACCGCCTGTCGAAGATCTACACCCGCACCGGCGACGATGGCAGCACCGGCCTGGGCGACGGCGAACGCGTCGCCAAGGACAGCCTGCGCCTGGAGGCGATCGGCACCGTCGACGAGCTGAACAGCGCGGTGGGGCTGGTGCTGGCGCAGTCGCTCCCCGAGCCGGTGGGCGAATGCCTGATCACGGTGCAGCACGAGCTGTTCGATCTCGGCGGCGAGCTGTGCATGCCCGGCCACCGCATGATCGGCGCCGCCCGCGTCGCGCGCCTGGAGCAGGCGCTCGACGGCTTCAACGCCGACCTGCCCGCGCTCAAGGAGTTCATCCTCCCCGGCGGCGGCGTGGCGGCCGCCGCCTGCCACGTGGCACGCGCGGTGTGCCGGCGCGCCGAACGGCGCCTGGTGAGCCTGGCGCGCGCGGAGGCGGTGGGCGCCGACGCACTCGCCTACGTGAACCGGCTGTCGGACCTGCTGTTCGTGATTGCGCGCGTGCTGGCGCGCCGTGAGAACGGCAGCGAGGTGCTGTGGCAGCCCGGCCGCGGCGGGTCCTGAACTTGGGCCTGCCGACGCTTGCCCTTAGAATGGCGGCCCTGGCACAACCATAGGCAGCGCAGACCCATGCCCAGCTTCGCAGAGAACCTCAAGGACCTGCCCGCCGTCGACGGCCTCGAGCGCCTGGAGCTCTACGCCGCCGACGCCTACGCACCGGTGGCCGTGATCGAAAACGCCGAGGGACAGCGCGGCTCGCTGGCGGTGTATTACAAGGTGTCGGTGGAGCACGGCGGCATCGGCCCGGCCGCGGCCCGCGAGGCGCTGACGCTGTTCTCAGAAAAGGCTTCGGAGGCGCAGGCCGCCCCCGGCACGCACCCGAACATCGACCGGCTGTTCGCGATCGTGGCGGACAACGAGTACCTTTCGGTCAAGGCCGTCCCCAAGAACAGGGGAGGGAAGACACCATGAAGGAACCGGTCGTCGTCATCGGCGTGGGCGAGATGGGCAGTGTCTTCACGCGCGGACTGCTGCGCCTGGGCCATCCCGTGTATCCCGTCACCCGCCAGATGCAGATGGAGGCCGTCGCGAAGGCGGTGCCCGAACCGGCGCTGGTGCTGGTGGCGGTGGGTGAGAGCGCGGTGCACCCCGTGCTCGAAGTCGTCCCCGCACCCTGGCGCAGCCGTATCGGCCTGCTGCAGAACGAGCTGCTCCCGCGCGACTGGAAACGCCACCGCCTGCCCGATCCGACGGTCATCTCCGTCTGGTTCGAGAAAAAGCGCGGCCAGGACTACAAGGTGGTCGTGCCCTCTCCCGCCTACGGGCCAGCCGCCAAGCTGCTGGAGGACGCCCTGGAGAGGCTCGACATCCCCTGCTGGGAACTCGCCTCGCCCGAGGAGCTCGAGTTCGAGCTGGTGCGCAAGAACGTCTACATCCTCACCACCAACATCGCCGGGCTGATGATCGGCGGCACCGTCGAGGACCTGTGGTTCCGCAACGAGGAGCTGGCCCGCGCCCTCGCGCGCGAGGTCATCCAGATCCAGGAATGGCTGGTCGGTCACCCGCTGCCCGAGGAACGGCTCATCGAGGGCATGGTCGAGGCCATCGGCGGGGACCTGAGCCACAAGAACATGGGCCGCTCGGCGCCGGCACGGCTGGCACGCGCCCTGGCCTTGGCCGACGAGGCGGGGCTGCAGGTCCCGCGCCTGCGCGAGATCAAGGCCCGCCACGGCGAGCAGACGCGCTGAGCGCTAGCGCAGCGGCGCCATCCCCAGGCGCTGGCGGGCCTGCTGCGCGTCGCGGCACAACCGCGCGGCGCCGTCGAGGATCCGCGGGGTCGGCCGATGGGTCAGGTCCGGGTCAAGGGTGAACAGGTTGCCGGCGCGCACCGCCGCCAGGTCGGACCAGCGCCGCCAGGCGCGCTTCCAGCGCTCGCCCTGCGCCGGCGGCGGGCTCGCCAGGATGATCTGCGGGTCGGCCGCCAGCACCGCCTCCACGCCGATCCGCGGCACCAGCGCGCTCAGCCCCGCAAAGACGTTTTTCACCCCGCACAGCGCCATGATCCGGCTGATCAGGTGCTCGCCGCTGACGGTCATCAGCGGCTGCGGCCAGATCTGATACAGGCCGCGCAGCGGCGCCCGCCCGCCGTAGCGCCGCTCGAGTGCAGCGCGGCGCGCTTCGAAGGCGGCCGCCGCCCTCTCCCCCTGCGCCGCGTGCCCGCTCAGCCGGCCCAGCGCCCGCAGGTCGCGGGGGATATCGGCCAGGCGGCGCGGCTCGCTGAAAAAGACGGGGATGCCGAGCCGCTCGATGCGCGCCACCTGCGCCGCCACGTTGCCGCTGCGCCAGGCGATCACCAGATCCGGCCGCAGGGCGAGGAGGCGCTCCAGGTCGAGCGCCCCGGCCCGGCCCACCCGCGGCAGCTTGCGGGCCGCGGCGGGGTAATCACTGTACTGCACGGCCCCCACCAGCGCCTTCCCCGCGCCCACGTCATAGAGCAGTTCGGTCGCGTGCGGGGCGAGGCTCACGATGCGTCGTGCCGGCGCCGCCAGGCGCAGCACCCGCCCGCTGTCGTCGCTCGCCTCTGCAGCCGCGTGCGCCGACAGGCTGGCCAGCAGCGCGCACAGGCCCAGCAGCGCCCCGGCACGGGACCGGGTGGGGCTCATGGACGGCCGGCGTGGAAGAGCAGTTGGGGGAGGGGGTCGGCGCCGCCCAGTTCGATGCGGGTCAGGCAGGCGTAGGGCACCCGAAAGCGAAAGAAGCTCTCCAGCGGGGCGCCGAGCAGGTGGCAGAGCACGGCGCGGATCACCCCCGCGTGCACCACCAGCAGCAGATGTCCGCCGGGGTGCTGCGCGCAGAGTTCCTCGAGCACTTCGACGATGCGCGCCTGAAGCACCGGCAGCGGCTCCGCCCCGTCGGGGACCAGGCCCAGGGGATCGCGCTTCATGCGGGCGACCACGCCCGGATCTTCGAGCTCGATTTCGTCCGGCGCGCGGCGTTCCCAGGGCCCGTAGGCGCGTTCCTTGAGGCGCGGCTCCTCGTGCAGCCCCACGCGGTGGTGCGCCGCCAGCGCCGCGGCGAAGGCGCTGCAGCGGCTCAGCGGGGAGGTGAGCACGCCCTGCCAGGGGCAGTGCTCGCCGACCGCGCTCCACATCTGGGCCCAGCCGCGCTCGCTGAGCGGGTCGTCGCTCTGCCCCCGAAAGCGGTAACCGCCGATCGGCTCGCCGTGCCGCAGCAGGTCGATGCGCGTGCGGTGCGCCACGGCTCAGGCGACCCAGCCGGCGATGGTCAACATCGCCAATCCCACCACGCCAAGCACCAGGGTGCGCTTGACCAGGCCCAGCGCGGCGCGCAGCGGCTCGGACTGGGCCACGTCGGCGGCCTCCAGCGGCGCCAGTGGGTCCAGCGCGCCGACGCCGCTCGCCACCAGCAGCTCCTCGGTATCGCGCTGCCAGAAATCGGCCAGCGAACGCCAGCGCTCCACGGTGCCGCTGAAGCTCCCGGCCAGCGCGTAGCCGAGCACGACAAAGCGCGCCGGCAGCCAGATCAGGATGCGGTGCAGGTCGTGCACCGATTTGCCGAAACCGGTGATGTCCTCGCGCCAGCGGTACTTGGCCTCGCAGGCCAGCCGGAACACCACCGCGCCGACCGGGCCGAGCAGCACGAACCAGAACAGCACGCCGAACAGGCGCTCGTTGGCCTGGAGGAAGACGCCCTCGTAGATCTCGCGCGCGATCGCCCCCGGGGCGCCTCCCACCGCCGGCCGGCCGAGGACCTCCGCGGCATACCAGGCGGCGGCCTCGTGGTCGCCGCGCTCGGCGGCCTCGATGTAGCCGCTCATCCCGTGGTCGAGGTCCTTGGGGCCGAGGGCGTAGAGCAGCGCGGCGATCGCGAACAGAAAGCCGAGGATCCACAGCAGCCCCGCGAGGAACCAGTACACCAGCCCCACGGCCGCCCCCGCCAGGACGAACACCAGCAGAACGCCGAGCGGGCCGTCGGCGAGGGCGAAGCGTCCCAGCCGCTGACGCAGCCCGGCCGTAAAGTCGTGGAACCAGTCGAAGCGACGCAGGTCTTCCAGCGAGCCGAGGAAGTACTCGATCGCCAGGCTCAGCAGAATGGCGATGAGGCTCATGCCGAGTTTTGCTCCCCCACAGAAAAATCCGGCTCAAGTATCCTTGCTGCGCTCGAGCGCGTCAAAGTAGCGGGCCCACTCGAAGGCCGGACCCGGGTCGCTCTTGCGTCCCGGGGCGATGTCGCAGTGGCCGACGATGCGCCCCCGGTCGATGCCCGGATAGGCCTGCATGAGGGCGCGGGTCACGGCGCTCAACACCCGGTACTGCGCGGCGGTGTACGCCGTCTCGTCCGTACCCTCGAGCTCGATGCCGATGGAGAAGTCGTTGCAGCGTTCGCGCCCGCCGAAGCAGGACACCCCCGCGTGCCAGGCGCGGCGCGTGAAGGGCACGTACTGCACCAGCTCGCCGTCGCGGCGGATCAGCAGGTGCGCCGAGACGCGCAGCGCGCAGATGTCGCGAAAATAGGGGTGGGCCGCGGGGTCCAGCGCGTTGGTGAACAGCGCATCGATGTGCGGGCCGCCGAACTGGCCGGGCGGCAGGCTGATGCCGTGCACCACCAGCAGGTCGACGACCGCCGGCTCGGGGCGCGCGTCGCAGTTCGGCGAGTCGACCTGGCGCGCCGGCGCCATGCGACCGCTGGCCGGGTCCACCGTGAAGAGCGGCGTGGACCGGCGCGCCGGCGCCGCGGGTCCGGCCCCGCCCATGCTCAGAGCACGCCTTCGCACAGGCCGTCCCACACCATGTCCGTGTAGCTGACGATCCCCAGCAGCCGGCTGCCGTCGACCACCGGCGCGCGGGAGATGTGCACCCGGTCAAACAGGCGTGCGCAATAGCGGATGTCCATGGTGGGATGCACCGCAATCACGGGCTTGGTCATGATCTCGTAGACGTTGACCCGTCCCGGCGCGCGATCGCGCGCCAACACCTGGCGGGCGATGTCGGGGATGGTGACGATGCCGTACTCGTCGTCCTCGTGGCGCTTGTCGACGATGAGGCACTTGTTGCCGGCATGCTGCATGCGGCGCAGTGCATCGGCCACGGTCAGCATGCCGTCGACCAGGTCGAACTGCGGCTTCATGACGTCGCGCACGCGCACGATGCGGACCTCGCTCATATCTGCTCCTCCACGATGGGGCCGAGCTTCTCCACCTGCTGCGCGACGCCCAGGGCGTCCTCCACGTCCAGCTGGAAGGCAATGCCCGTGCCGGGGCGGCTGTCGAACTCCCCCACCTCGCCGATCCGTTCCAGGATCCGGCGGCTGCAGTGCTCCTCGACCAGAAACATCAACATGTCGCGCTGGGTCTCCAGGGACAGGCCGAAGAAGGTCTTGGTGCCCTTCAGGCCCTCGCCGCGCGCGTTGTTGATGACCGTCGCCCCGGTGGCGCCCTCGGCGCGGGCCGCCTCCATCACCGCATCGGTCTTGTCATCCTCGACCAGCGCGATCAGCAGCTTGAAATGCATCACTCCTCTCCTTCCCGGGCTTGCAGACGCGCCGCGGCCCGGCGCGAACGCAGCACGCTGAGCTGCGCATAGCCCATGACCGTGATTATCGGAAACAGGCTGGCGAAGGCGATCAGGCCGAAGCCATCGAGCATCGGGCTGCGGCCCGGCACGGTCGACGCCAGACCCAGCCCCAGCGCGGTCACCAGCGGCACGGTGACCGTCGAGGTCGTCACGCCCCCCGAATCATACGCCAGCGGCACGATCAACTTCGGCGCAAAGGCCGTCTGCACGATGACGATCACATAACCGGCGATGATGTACCAGTGCAGCGCTGTGCCGGTGATGATGCGCACCGTGCCCAGCGCAATGCCCAGGGCCACGCCCACCGCGACCGCCACGCGCAGCCCCCACACGCTGATCGCCCCGGCGGAGACCTGCTCGGCCTTTATCGCCACGGCGAGCAGGGCCGGCTCGGCGACGGTGGTGGCGAAACCGATGGCGGCGGCGAACAGGTAGACCCACAGGTAATCGCTCCAGCCCGCACTCGCGCCCGAGCCGCCGGTGACGAACTGCGGGTCGGTGAGCTGGCGCGCCATCAGCTCGCCGAGCGGAAACAGCGACTCCCGCAGGCCGACCAGAAACAGCGCGAGGCCGAGCAGCACATAGATGAAGCCGACGATCACGCGGCGCAGGTTCGGGATGGGCCGGCGCAGCACCAACAGCTGGAAACCGAACAGGACGACGAGGATCGGCAGCACGTCGCCGAGGGTTTCGGCAACGCTGTGCCAGGTCGTATGCCACAGCCGCAGCAGCAGGTCCATCAGACGATCATGCCGTAGGCCATGACGAAGATCATCGGCGTCAGCGAGGCGAAGGCGATCAGTCCGAAGCCGTCCAGCATCGGATTGCGGCCGCGGATACTCGAGGCGAGGCCCACGCCCAGGGCGGTGACCAGCGGCACCGTGATGGTCGAGGTGGTCACGCCGCCGGAGTCGTAGGCGATGCCGATGATCTCGCGCGGGGCAAAGGCGGTCATCAGCACCACGCCGGCATAACCGCCCATGATCAGCCAGGCCAGCGGCCAGCCGCGCAGGATGCGCAGCACCCCGAGCACCAGGGCGGCGCCCACCGCCAGCGCCACGGTGATGCGCAGGCCCAGGGCGTAGGCCGCACGGGCTGCCGCATCGGCAGCGATGTGTCCGCCGCCGGCGGCGACCTTGGCGGCCTCGTCGGCCACGGCGATGAGGGCGGGCTCGGCGACGGTGGCGGCAAAGCCCAGGGCGAAGGCAAAGGCAAGCAGCCAGGCCACGCTGCCCTTGCGGGCGAACGAGTAGGCCATCGCCTCGCCGAGCGGAAACAGGCCCATCTGCAGCCCCTGCACGAACAGCGTCAGGCCGAGGACCACGAACAGCACACCGGCAAGCAGCTGGCCGAGCTCGGGAATCGGCTGCTGCAGGACAACGATCTGGAAGAAGGCGATGACCAGGACGATCGGCGCCAGGTCGCGCCCGCTCTCCAGCAGTGCCTTCAGAGCAACGGCGAGTTGTCGTTTCACGTCGTGTTCGTATCGCGCGCGGACGGGCGCAACATTACCCGAACTGCGCGCCGGTTGCTAACATGCCCGGCAGGTTGCGCAAGGACAAGGCACACCCGTGGAGACGCCCCGCCCCGCCCCGTTCTGGCACAGCCTCGAGCCGCCCGCCGTGCTCGAGCGCCTGCACAGCGACAGCCGGGGCCTCACCGCGGCCGAGGCCGCGCGCCGCCTGGAGCGCTACGGACCCAATCGGCTGCCGCCGCCAAAACGCGTGTCGGCGCTGCACCGCTTCCTGCGCCAGTTCCACAATCTGCTGATCTATATCCTGTTGCTGGCCGGGACCATCACTGCGCTGCTCGGGGAGGGCGTGGACAGTGCGGTGATCTTCGGCGTCGTGCTGGTGAACGCCATCATCGGCTACCTGCAGGAAGGCAAGGCCGAACGCGCCCTGGACGCGATCCGCAACCTGCTCTCGCCGGAGGCCTCCGCGCTGCGCGACGGGCGCCGCGTGCGCGTGGCCGCCGAGACGCTGGTGCCGGGCGATGTGGTCGTCTTGCAGGCGGGGGACAAGGTGCCGGCGGACCTGCGCCTGCTGCGCACCCGCAGCCTGGGCGTCGAGGAGGCCGCGCTCACCGGCGAGTCGGTCCCGGCCGAGAAAGACAACGCCGCCGCGCCCGCCCGGGCCGCCCTGGGCGATCGGCGCAGCATGGCCTTCTCCGGCACCTTCGTGACCAGCGGCCAGGCGACCGGCGTGGTGGTGGGCACCGGGGCCGACACCGAGATCGGCCGTATCAGCGAGCTGCTCGGCCGCGTGCCCCGGCTCACCACGCCCCTGTTGCAGCAGATGACGGCCTTCGGCCGCTGGCTGACCGCCGCGATCCTGATCGCCGCCGTGGGCACCTTCGCCTTCGGCCTGCTGCTGCGCGGCTACACCGCCGTGGACATGTTCATGGCCGCGGTGGGCCTGGCGGTCGCCGCCATTCCCGAAGGGCTGCCCGCCATCGTGACCATCACCCTGGCCATCGGCGTGCAGCGCATGGCGCGGCGCCAGGCCATCATCCGGCGCCTGCCCGCGGTGGAGACGCTCGGTGCGCTGACGGTGATCTGCTCGGACAAGACCGGCACCCTGACACGCAATGAAATGACCGTGCAGAGCCTGGTCACCGCCGGCGCCGCCTACCGCATTACCGGCGTGGGCTATGCCCCGCACGGGGCCGTGCTCCGCGAGGACCGCGAGGTCGAGCCCGGCGCCGAGCCGGAGCTGCTCGAGGTCGCCCGTGCCGGGCTGCTGTGCAACGATGCCAGCCTGGAGCAGACGGGCGACGACTGGCGCCTGGACGGCGACCCCACCGAAGGGGCACTGCTGACCCTGGCCGCCAAGGCGGGCCTGGAGCGGGGCTTTGAGACGGAGACCCGCCCGCGCAGCGACCTCATCCCCTTCGAGTCCGAGCACCGCTTCATGGCCAGCCTGCACCACGATCACGAGGGACATGGCTTCATCTACGTGAAGGGCGCGCCGGAACGGGTGCTGCGCATGTGCAGTCGCGAACGCCACGGCGGCGAGGACCGGCCGCTCGACCCGGCGGCCTGGCGCCGCCGCATGGAGGCGCTGGCCGGCGCCGGCGAGCGCGTGCTCGCCCTCGCCTTTCGTCCCGCCGGCCCGGCGCAGCGCGCCCTCGCCTTCGCCGATGTGGAAAGCGGGCTGAGCCTGCTCGGCATGGTGGGGCTGATCGATCCCCCGCGCGAGGAGGCGATCGCGGCGGTGGCGCGCTGCCGCGCGGCCGGCATCCGGGTGAAGATGATCACCGGCGATCACGCCCTCACCGCGCGGGCCGTGGGCGCGCGCATGGGCATCGGCGACGGGACGCGGGCGGTGAGCGGCGCCGAACTGGATGCGCTCTCCGACGCAGAGCTGACCGCCCTCGCCGAGGACACGGACGTGTTCGCCCGCACCAGCCCCGAGCACAAGCTGCGCCTGGTGCAGGCGCTGCAGGCGCGCGGCGCGGTGGTGGGGATGACCGGCGACGGGGTCAACGACGCCCCCGCCCTGCGCCGGGCCGACGTGGGCGTCGCCATGGGGCGCAAGGGCACCGAGGTGGCCAAGGAGGCGGCGGAGATGGTGCTGGCGGACGACAACTTCGCCTCCATCGCCAATGCCGTGGAAGAGGGCCGAACGGTCTACGACAACATCCGCAAGGCCATCCTGTTCATCCTCCCCACCAACGTCGGGGAAGGCGGCATCATCCTCGCCGCCATCGCCCTGGGCGTGACGCTGCCGATCACGCCGGTGCAGATCCTGTGGGTGAACATGATCACCGCGGTGACGCTCGCCCTGGCGCTCGCCTTCGAGCCCACCGAGGCGGGCATCATGCAGCGGGCGCCGCGGCGCCGCGACGAGGCCCTGCTCTCGGGCCTGTTGCTGTGGCGGGTGGTGTTCGTCGGCCTCCTGCTCATCGCCGACAGCTTCGGCCTGTTCCTGTGGCTGCGCGGCACGGGCGGCGAACTGGCGATCGCCCGCACCGCCGCGGTCAACGCCCTGGTGGTGTTCGAAGCCTTCTACCTGCTCAACACCCGGCGCATCGAGCATCACGTGTTCTCGCGCGAGGGCCTGTTCGGCAACCGCTACGTGCCCCTGGCCATCGTCGCGGTGCTCGGCCTCCAGCTGCTGTTCACCTATGCGCCGTCCATGCAGCGCCTGTTCGGCACCGCCGCCCTGGGGCTACACCAATGGCTCCTGATCCTCGCCACCTCCTTCCTGCTGTTCCTGCTGGTGGAGGCGGAGAAGGCGCTGCTGCGGCGGCGCCGGGCCCCGCATCGGCCGGCCCGCTTTCCTTGAACGCCAAACGGGGGATTGCGTACTATGCGCCGAGCCCCGCGCCGCCGCGGCCGGGGCGCATCCGCCTGTCCAAGGGATAACGCACCTGCACATGAGCCTTCCGTTCGTTGCGCTGACGCCGCTGCTCGGTGCGCTGCTCCCGGCCCTGTTCTCACGCTCCCGGCTGTTGCCGGCCTGGGCGGCGGCGCTCGTGACCCTGGTGGCCGCGGGCATCGCCGCGCCGCTGGCCCCGGCGGTGTTCCACGGGCAGGTGGTCTACGCGGGCTGGCAGTGGCTGCCGGAGCTCGGCCTGAACGCCTCCTTTCGACTCGATGGGCTGGGGCTGCTGTTCACGATCCTGATCCTGGGGATCGGCCTGCTGGTCATCATCTATTCGAATTATTACCTGCGTAAGGACGACCCGGTCGGGCGCTTCTACGCCTTTTTGCTGCTGTTCATGGCCTCGATGCTGGGCATCGTGCTGTCGGACAACCTGCTGCTGCTGGTGATCTTCTGGGAGATGACCAGCCTCAGCTCCTTCCTGCTGATCGGCTACTGGCACGAGCGGGCCGGGTCACGGCAGGCGGCCCGCATGTCGCTGATCGTCACCGGCGCCGGGGGGCTGTCGCTGCTCGCCGGGGTGCTGCTGCTCGGCCATATCGCCGGCAGCTTCGAGATCCGCGACGTGCTCCTGCAGGGGGAGCGCATCCGCAACCATCCCTACTATCTGGGGATGCTGCTGCTCATCCTGGGCGGCGCCTTCACCAAATCGGCCCAGTTCCCCTTCCACAACTGGCTGCCGCGCGCCATGGAGGCGCCCACTCCGGTCAGCGCCTACCTGCACTCGGCGACCATGGTGAAGGCCGGCGTGTTCCTGCTGGCGCGCCTGTTTCCCGTGCTGGCCGGCACCGACGCCTGGTTCTACATCGTCAGCGCGGTCGGGGTGACCACCCTGATCTTCGGTGCCTACACGGCCCTGTTCAAACACGACATCAAGGGGCTGCTGGCCTACTCCACCATCAGCCATCTGGGGCTCATTACCCTGCTGTTCGGCTTCGGCTCGGCGATCACCGCGGTGGCCGGCGTGTTCCACATCATCAATCACGCCATCTTCAAGGCCTCGCTGTTCATGGCCGCCGGCATCGTCGACCACGAGACCGGCACCCGTGACATCCGCCGCCTGGGCGGCCTGTCCAAGTACCTGCCCCACACCACGGTGCTGGCGTCCCTGGCGGCCGCCTCGATGGCCGGCGTCCCCCTGCTCAACGGGTTCCTGAGCAAGGAGATGTTCTTCTCGGCGACGCTGCACTCCGACCGGGTCGGCCCCTGGACCTGGCTCGAGCCCGGCGCGGCCGTGCTCTATGGCCTGCTCTCGGTCGCCTACTCGGCGCGCTTCATCCACGACGTCTTCTTCAACGGCGAGCCGCAGAAGCTGCCGCGCACGCCCCACGAGCCGACCCGCTGGATGAAGGTGCCGGTGGAAATCCTGGTCGCGCTGGTGCTGCTGGTGGGCATCTTCCCGGCCTGGAGCGTCGGCGGCTTGTTGTCGGTGGCCGCCAGCGCGGTGGTCCCCGGCGCCCTGCCGCACTATGAACTGCAGGTCTGGCACGGCTTCACCCCGGCCTTCCTGATGAGCATCCTCGCCCTGGTCGGCGGTGTGCTGCTGTATTTTCAACGCCACCTGCTGTTCGAGCTGCACGACCGCCTGTTCCCGCGCTTCAGCGGCACCTGGGCCTTCGAGCGCGGCCTGAACAGCCTGGGGCGCACCCTGAGGCGACTGGTGGGCCTGCTCGACAACGGCTCCCTGCAGCGCTACGCGGCGCTGCTGGTGGGCAGTGCCCTGGTGATGGGCGTGGCCGGCGCCTGGCCGGGCATGGACCTGCCGGCCGCGGGGGCGCTGCTGCGCGATCTCGGCACCCTCGCCCAGGTGGACGGCGTGAGCCTGCTCGCCGCCTTCGCGCTGATCAGCACGGCGGTGGCCGCGATGATCATGCACCGGCGCTGGCTGACGGCCCTGATCATGCTGGGGGTGGTGGGGGTGATCGTCTCGCTCGCCTTCGTGCGCTTCTCGGCCCCGGATCTGGCCCTCACCCAGCTCTCGGTCGAGGTGGTCACCATCGTGCTCCTGCTGCTGGCGCTGTATTTCCTGCCGCACGAGAGCCGCCCGGAGCGGCGCCTCACGCCGCGGCTGACGAGCGGCGTACTCGCGGTCGCCTCCGGCATCGCCACCACCGCGGCCATCTGGGCCGTGCTCGGCCATCCGCTGGAGAGCATCTCGCACTTCTTCCTGGCGCAGAGCCTGCCCGCCGGCGGCGGCCACAACGTGGTCAATGTGATCCTGGTGGACTTCCGCGGCTACGACACCCTGGGCGAGATCACGGTGCTCGCCATCGCCGCCATCGGCATCCATTCCATGCTGCGCGGGGTGCACATGCCGCTGCCGGCACGCGACCCGATGGGGCGCGACTGGGCCGAGGACCGCCACCCCCTGATCCTGGCCGTGATGACCCGACCGCTGCTGCCGCTGGCGGTGCTGTTCTCCTTCTTCCTGTTCCTGCGCGGCCACAACCACCCGGGCGGCGGCTTCGTCGGCGCGCTGGCGATCAGCATCGCGCTCATCCTGCAGTACGTGTCCAACGGCGCCGGCTGGTCGGAGGCACGCACCCGCCTGAACTATCACTTGGTGATCACCGCCGGGCTCGCCGTCTCCGCCTTCACCGGCATCGGCGGCTGGTTCTTCGGCGTGCCGTTCATGACGCACACCTTCGGCCACCTGCACATCCCGCTGGTGGGGGACGTGGAGCTCGCCACGGCGATGTTGTTCGACCTGGGCGTCTACCTGACGGTGCTGGGCTCGGTGATGCTCATGCTCTCCGACCTCGGGCAGTTGGGGCAGCGCGGAAAGGTGGCGACAGACGCCAGCGACCCGGAACGGAGCGCCGCCTGATGAACGAGCTGTTCGCCATCGCCGTGGGCGTGCTGGTCGGCACGGGGGTCTACCTGACGCTGCGCCCGCGCATCGTGTCGGTGGTGTTCGGGCTGACGCTGCTCTCCTATGCCACCAACCTGTTCATCTTCGGCATGGGCCATCTGACCACCGGCAAGCCGCCGCTCATCCATGCCGGCGCCCACGGCTATACCGACCCGCTGCCCCAGGCGCTGGTGCTCACGGCCATCGTGATCAGCTTCGGCATGACCGCGTTCCTCCTGGTGCTGGCGCTGCGCTCCTACTCGGACCACGGCACGGACCACGTCGACGGCGAGGAGGACCAGCCGTGACCCACTTGACCATCGCCCCGGTGATCATCCCGTTGCTCGCCGCGGTGCTGCTGATCGGCGGGGCGGCCTTGGGCACGCTGTACAAGCGCAGCGTCAGCCTGCTGGCCACCCTGCTGCTGGCGGGCGTGGACGTGGCCCTGCTCGGGCGGGTGTTCGACGGCACCCTGCTCACCTATCACCTGAGCAACTGGCCCGCGCCGTTCGGCATCGTGCTGGTCGCCGACCGCCTGAGCATCCTGATGCTGCTGCTCACCGCGGCGGTGGGGCTGTTCAGCCTGTGGTATGCCATGTGCGGGACCGACCGCCGCGGGCGGCACTTCCACGCCCTGTTCCAGCTGCAGCTCATGGGCCTGAACGGGGCCTTTCTCACCGGCGACCTGTTCAACCTGTTCGTCTTCTTCGAGGTCCTGCTGATCGCCTCCTACGGGCTGCTGCTGTTCGGCGGCGGGCCGGCGCGCAGCCGGGCCGGCCTGCACTATGTGGTGCTCAACCTGATCGGCTCGACCCTGTTCCTGATCGGGGTGGGCATCATCTACGCCATGACCGGCACCCTGAACATGGCGGACCTGGCACGCGTGGTCGCCCAGGCGGACCCGGAGCGACTCGCGCTGCTGCGCAGCGGCGCCTTTCTCCTGCTGGTGGTGTTCGGCCTCAAGGCGGCCGCAGTGCCCGTGGCCTTTTGGCTGCCCGGCACCTATTCGGCGGCCAGCGCGCCGGTCGCCGCGCTGTTCGCGATCATGACCAAGGTGGGCGTGTACAGCATCCTGCGCGTGTTCATGCTGGTGTTCGGCGGCGCCGAGGGGGTCATCGGCCAGGCGGCCGGCAACTGGCTGGTGGCCATCGGGCTGGCCACGCTGCTGATCGGCAATGGCGGCGCCGTCGCCCTGGACCGCCTGCGCCCGCAGATCGGCTACCTGCTGATCGGCTCGGTGGGCACGCTGCTCACCGTGCTCGGCCTGTTCACCCACGAGAGCATCACCGGGGGCCTGTACTACCTGGTGCACAGCACCCTGATCACCGCCGGGCTGTTCCTGCTGGCCGATGCCATCGGCGAGCAGCGCGGGGCGATGGAGGATCGCCTGCACGCCGGCCTGCCCCTGGCCCAGCCGCTGGCGCTGGGCAGCATGTTCTTCATCGGCGCCATCGCCTACGCCGGGCTGCCGCCGTTCAGCGGCTTTCTGGGCAAGCTCATGGTGCTCGATGCCGCCTACACCCAGCCGCAGAGCGCCTGGATCTGGGCGGTGGTGCTGCTCACCGGGCTGCTCGCCACCATCGCCCTCACCCGCGCCGGCAGCACGCTGTTCTGGAAGACCGTAGCGGGCCCCGCCGCCGGCCCCGCCGCGTCCCCGCTGACGCTGCTGCCGGTGGCGGCCCTGCTCGCCAGCAGCGTGCTGCTGGTGCTGCTGGCCCGTCCGCTCACCGAATTCACCGCGGCCACCGCCACTCAGCTCGCCGACCCGCAGGCCTACATCCAGGCGGTGCTCGGCCCGCACACCGGCTTTCGCGGGGTGGCGCAGTGAGCCTCGTGCGACGCCTGCTCCCTCACCCCCTGCTCACCAGCCTGCTGCTGCTGAGCTGGCTGCTGCTGATGAACAGCCTTACCCTGGGGCAGACCCTGCTGGGGGCGGCGCTGGGACTGATTATCCCGCACCTCACGCGCGGCTTCTGGGAGCAGCGCGCGCCCATCCGGCGTCCGCTCCTCGCGCTGCGGCTGCTGCTGCTGTTCCTGTGGGATATCGTGGTGGCGAACCTGGTGGTCGCCAAGCTGGTGCTCGGACCGCAACGGACGCTGCAGCCCTGCTTCATCTATCTGCAGTTGGAGTTGGAGAACGATTTCGCCATCGTGTTGCTGGCGAACATGATCACCCTGACACCGGGCACCGTCTCGGTGGACGTCAGCGGCGACCGGCGCACCCTGATCGTCCACTGCCTCAGCGAGCCCGAGCCCGAATCGGCCGCCGCGCTGATCAAGGAGCGCTACGAGCGCCCACTGAAGGAGATCTTCGCATGCTGAGCATCGTCGTCCCCGTCGCGCTCGCGATGGTAGGTGTGGCCATGGCACTGAACCTGTGGCGCATCCTGCGCGGGCCCAGCGCGCCCGACCGCATCATCGGCCTGGACACCTTGTACACGAACACGATCGCCCTGCTGGTGCTGATCGGCATTCAGTTCGGCGACTCGAGCTACTTCGAGTCGGCCCTGCTCATTGCGCTGATGGGCTTTTTCGGCACCTCCGCTCTGTGCAAGTACATCCTGCGCGGCGACATCATCGAGTAGCGCCATGTCCACGATCCTCGAAGCACTGGTTTCCTTCTTCCTGTTGGCGGGCGCGGGCTTCGCCCTGGTGGGCTCCATCGGCCTGGTGCGGCTGCCGGACTTCTACACCCGGCTGCACAGCCCGACCAAGGCCACGACGCTCGGGGTAGGCGGCACGCTCATCGCCTCCATCCTGTATTTCAGCAGTCCCGGGCACGTCAGCCTGCACGAGCTGCTGGTCACGGTGTTCCTGTTCCTGACGGCGCCGGTGAGCGCCAACATGCTCGCCAAGGCGGCGCTGCAGCGGCGCGTGCGCTCGCTCGATGTCCCGGGCCGCCCCGACGTGCTGAACGAGGAGCGCAGTCGGCAGTAAACCGCCGTCGCCGATTCCCGCCGCGGGCGGACGCGAACGAAAACAAGCACTAAACGGGGGAAGACGATGGACGGCACGTTCGCCAGGCTCACCGAGCTCACGGGGACGATCTCCGGACTGCTCTGGGGCAACAGCCTCACCCTCCTCGTGCTGCTCGGCACCGGCGTGTACCTCACCGTCCGCATGGGCCTCATCCAGGTGCGCGGCTTTCGCCACGCCGTGGCCCTGATCTCGGGCAAGTACTCCGACCCGAGCCACCCCGGGGAGGTGTCGCACTTCCAGGCGCTGTCCACCGCGCTCTCGGCCACGGTGGGCACCGGCAACATCGCCGGCGTGGCGACCGCCATCGCCCTGGGCGGGCCCGGCGCCCTGTTCTGGATGTGGGTGACGGCCGCCATCGGCATGGCCACCAAATTCACCGAATGCACCCTGTCGCTGCGCTTCCGCGAGGTGGACCCCGACGGGGAGATCGCCGGCGGCCCGATGTACACCCTGCTGCACGGCCTGAAGATGCCGCGTCTGGCCGCAACCTTCGCCAGCTTCGCCCTGATCGCCTCCTTCGGCATCGGCAATATGGTACAGGCCAACTCAGTGGTGGACGGGCTCACCTACATGCTGCCGCAACTGCGCGCCGCAGACGGCTCCCATACCGGAGCGGGGGTGGTGATCGGGCTGGCGATGGCCCTGCTGGTGGGGCTGGTGATCCTGGGCGGGGTCAAGCGCATCGCGCGCGTCGCCAGCGCCCTGGTGCCGGCGATGGCCGTGCTCTACATCTCCGGGGCCATCTTCGTGCTCGCCGAACATGCGGCGGCCGTCGCCGGCGCCTTCGTGACCATCATCAACCATGCGCTGAACCCCTGGGCGGCGGGCGGCGCCGCGGTGGGCGAGGCGATCCGCTGGGGCGTGGCCCGCGGGCTGTTCTCCAACGAGGCCGGGCTGGGCTCCTCGCCCATCGCCCACGCCGCGGCGCGCACCAACGAGCCGGTGCGCGAGGGGCTGGTGGCGATGCTGGAGCCGTTCATCGACACCCTGGTGATCTGCACCATGACGGGGCTGGTCATCGTCGTCACCGGCGCTTACATCGATCGGCCCGAGAGCCTCACCGGCGCAGCGCTCACCGCCGCGGCGTTCTCGAGCACCTTGCCCAACGGCGCCTGGGTGGTGGGCCTGGGCCTGGCCCTGTTCGCCTTCTCCACCATCATCGCCTGGTCCTACTACGGCGACCGCTCGGCCCGCTTCTTGTTCGGCGAGCGCGCCGTCATGCCCTACCGGGTGATCTACACCCTGTTGATCGTGGTGGGGGCCTCGGGCCCGCTGCAGCTGGTCTGGAATCTGGCCGACATCACCAACCTGCTGATGGCGCTGCCGAACCTGCTCTCGCTGGTGCTGCTCGCCGGGGTCGTGCGGCGGCTCTCCAGGGACTATTTCAGCCGCGAGCAGAAGCCGACCCGCTGAGCCCTGTCCGGGGCCCGGCGCGCTGTCGTATCATGCAGCCCCCGCTCCGCAGACCACCCCGGAGGTCGCCGTAGATGACTGCGTTTCCCCCACCCCCCCGCGAGCTCGTCGAGGAGCAGGTCCGCCGCGCGCTGGAGGAGGACATCGGCAGCGGCGACGTGACCGCCGGGCTGATTCCGGCCGGGCAGGCGGCAAGCGCCACGCTCATCTCCCGCGAGGCGGCGGTGATCTGCGGCCGGCCCTGGTTCGATGCGGTGTTTGCCCGCCTCGACCCGGCGGTCGTGGTGGAGTGGGCCGTGGAGGAAGGCCGGCAGATCGCCGCGGGCGACACCGTGTGCCGGCTCCGCGGCCCCGCGCGCGCGCTGTTGAGCGGGGAGCGCACCGCCCTGAATTTCCTGCAGACGCTCTCCGGCACGGCGAGCGCGGCGCGGCGCTACGCCGACGCGGTGCGCGGCACCGGGGCGCAGGTGCTCGACACCCGCAAGACACTGCCGGGCCTGCGCAGCGCGCAGAAATACGCGGTGCGCTGCGGCGGCTGCATGAATCACCGCATGGGGCTGTACGACGCGGTGCTGATCAAGGAGAACCACATCCTGGCCGCCGGCGGCATCGGCCCCGCCCTGCGCCGCGCGGGCGAACTGGCGCCGGGCCTGCCGGTGGAGGTGGAGGTGGAAACGCTGGAGCAGCTGCGCGAGGCGCTCGCGGCGGGCGCCGACCGCCTGCTGCTCGACAACATGGAGCTGAGCGCCCTGCGCGAGGCGGTGCGGCTGGCGGGCGGCCGCGCCAGCCTGGAAGCCTCCGGCAACGTCTCGCTCGAGCGCGTACGGGCCATCGCCGAAACGGGCGTGGACTACATCTCCACCGGAGAGCTCACCAAGCACCTGCGGGCGGTGGACCTGTCGATGCGCTTCGCCGCCGAGGCGGATCCCCCGCAACCCGACCGGTCTTGACCGAACCGCACAAGCATCTTATACCTGTGTGGCATACCGCAGCCGAAGGATCGGCTGCCGGAGAGACCGTCCGGAGGACCCTGACCAATGAGACTCTCCACGAAGGGACGCTACGCGGTGACCGCCATGATGGATCTGGCGATCCACAATCATAATGGCCCGGTCACGCTCGCCGACATTTCCAGCTCCCAAGGCATTTCCAACTCCTACCTCGAGCAGCTGTTCAGCCGTCTGCGCAAGAACGGGCTGGTCAAGGGGGTGCGCGGCCCGCGCGGCGGCTATCGCCTGGCGCGGCCGGCGAACGAGATCACCGTGGCCGAAATCATCGCCGCCGTGGACGAGAAGGTGGACGCCACCCGCTGCGGCGGCCGCGAAGACTGCCAGGAGGGCGAACGCTGCCTCACCCACGAGCTGTGGCAGGACCTGAGCGCACGGCTGTACAACTTTCTCGACAGCATCACCCTGTCCCAGTATGTCGACCGCCCGGTGGTGAAGACCGTGATCGAGCGCCAGGAGCACCGTGACGAAGAACACCGGCACGAGGCGGCCGGCGAAAAAGCCGGCACCTAGGCCGCCCGTGCGGCCTATCGCCCGCTCCAGCCCGTCTGCGCTCTGCACTTTCCGATCTCTCGCACAAGGGTGGGCACCGGCCCAGGCATTTCCCCCCACACGCCCGCAGCGGGGCGCTCAGGCCTCCAGCTCCGCCACCACCGGCAGGTGATCGGAGGCCTGCAGCGTCAGGGCGGAGCGATGGGACTGCATGGCGCAGATGCGCCCCGGCGGGCTGCAGAAGATGCGATCCAGGGCGAGCAGCGGTCGGTGCGCGGGAAAGCTCGCAGGGCTTGGCGCGCGCCCGAAGAAACGCCGGAATTCGCCCAGCACGCCGAGGGCGGGCAACCACTCGTTGAGGTCGCCCAGCAGCAGCAGCGGCAGCGCCGAGGGACGCAGCGCACGCAGCAGCCGTTGCGACTGCGCGCGGCGCTCGCGCAGACGCAGCCCCAGATGGGTGACCACCACCCGCAACCGGCCTTCCAGGACATGCACCTCCGCGTCGATGGCCCCGCGCGGCTCCAGCCCCGCGACGCTCAGGTCGTGGCGCTGCACGGCCTGCACGGGAAAGCGCGAGAGCAACGCGTTGCCGTAGTGGCGATCTTCGTCGCGAATGTTGAAACCCGCCACCGCCTCGTAGCCGGTCATGCTGGCGATGTAGTCCATCTGTCGCGAGTCGCGGAAGCCGGCCGGATCGGAATCGACCTCCTGCAGGCCGACGATATCGGCATCGATCTCGCGCAAGACCGCGGCGATGCGATCCGCATCGCGGCACCCGTCGCGGCCCACGCATTGATGGATATTGTAGCTGGCCACGCGGATGCGCGCCGGTGCCGGCCATCTGCCCTGCAGTTCCACCTCAGTCCTCCGCCTCGATCACCCCGGCCCCGCGACGGCTGAGCCAGCGCTGGGCGAACAGCCCGGCGGCGGTGATCAGCAGCACCACCATCAGCAACACGAGCACGCTCTGCAGGTCCGGCGTGCGCAGCACATCAAGCAGGCTGTCGGCGAACCAGACCATCATCAGCAGGCCCGGGATCATGCCCACCACGGTGCCGAGCATGAAGTCGCGCAGGCTCACGTGCGAGGCGCCGGCGACCAGGTTGACCAGCGTGAACGGCGCAACCGGGATCACCCGCACGGTGATCACCGACAGCACGCCCTTGCTGGCGATCTTGCGGCTCAGCTTGTTGATGCGCTCGCCCGCCAGCCGGCGCACCGTGTCGCGCCCCAGCAATCGGCCCACCCGAAAGGCGAGATAGCTGCTCAGCAGCGAGCCGAACAAGGCATAGATGAAACCGAGCCAGGGTCCGAGCGTCACCGCCGTGGCGAGGATCAGCAGCGTCAGCGGAATCATCAATAGGCTGCCGAGCACGAAGCCCCCGCCGATGACCGCCCAGGCGAGCGGTTCGGACTGCAGGTAAGTGATGGTCGCGGCCAGGCGGTCGGGGTGCAGATACTCCTCCATCGGCGACCAGCGCCACAGCACCGCCAGGCCCGCCAGTGCCAGCAGCAGGAGCAGGAAGCGCATCCCCTTGCTGCGTCCACTGCCGCGCATCTCCTCCGGGATATACTCCTCGATGAGGCGGTCGGGGTCCATGGAACGCTCGGGGTCGAGGAGCACCCCGTCGGGCACCACCCGTTCCATGGCCGGCGTCACCGGCTCGAGTTCGCGCAGGCCGCGTGCCGTGCCGCGCAGGCCTTCGATGGCAGCGATGAGGCCGTGGCCCTCGGCCAGCGCAGCGCTGACGCGCCCGGGCGGCACATCCAACTGCTCACCGAGCAGGCGCGCGAGATAGGCCTGCACAACGGCGCGCGATGGGTCGTCCTCCCCGGTCGCGTCGATGGCCAGGTCACATTCGCTGTCCAGCCCCATGGAGCGGTTGCTGGTATTGGCGGAGCCCACGCGGGCGAAGCGCCCGTCGACCACCATGGTCTTGGCATGCAGGTTGAGACAACCCGCCCCCAGCCCATCGACGTGGGGGTAATAGATGCGCAGGCGGCCGTGTCGATCGGCGGCCTTCAGGCGCCGCAGCAGGCGGGCACGGAGCACGTCCATGGTGTTCTCCTCGAGCCAGCCGCTGCTGCGCTGGGGCAGCACGATCACCACCTCCGGCCCGTCCCGCTCGTCGAGTCGCGCCATCAGCGCCTGACCGACCGCCGCCGAGGTGAAATACTGGTTCTCGATGTAGATGTAGTCGCGCGCGGCGGCGATCGCGTCCCGGTACAGTGCGGCTACCTCGCGCACCTCCCGCCGGCCGCCGTAGGACGGGTAGGTGCGGGCGATGCCGATCGGCACGTCATGCGCGTCCGGCTCCACACCCACCGGCCAGCGGCTCTCGCCTGCCGGCTCGGGGGGCAGCACACGGCGCCCGGTGGCGTGGCGCCAGCGCTCGCGCACCAGGTCACCCAGACAGGCCGCCGCCTCCCCCTCGACCAGCATCTGCACGTCGTGGAAGGGGCCATAGTGCACCCCGTCGGGGTCCACCCGTCGCCGGTCCTCGGCGTGGTGGGCGGAGGTGTCCCAGCGGTCCTTGGAGACATCGATGCCTCCGACGAAGGCGACCGCGTCGTCCACCACTACCACCTTCTGGTGCTGGGAAGCGCCGATCGGGTGCTCGGAATCCATGCGGAAGTGAAAGCGCCGGTGGGTGCGCAGCCCCAACTTGAATACCGGCAGCAGCTCACGTTCCAGCGCGTAGATCATGGCGAAGTCCCACATCAGCACATGCACGTGCAGGCCGCGCCGGCGGCGAACCAGCCAGTCGAGGAAGCGCGCCGCCTCCACCGGGAAGGGGTGTTCGCCGTCGTCGCGCAGCAGGCGCACGCGCCGGTCGAAGTCCCAGCCAACGAGCAGGATCGAGTGACGCGCCTGCTCGCACGCGGACACCAGGGCCGAGAAATAGGCCTCACCGTCGATCAGAAAGGCGGCTCGAGAGGCATGGGAGATGCGCCAGCAATTGTGACCAGGCCGCAGGATCGGCGCGGCGTGCGGCGACGCGCCCGGACTGTGCGCACGACGTTCATCCATTCGCGATTTGTTTCCTTGGCGGGGCAGGACGGCAGCGGGGTCCTCCCCCAAGGGTAGGGAGCCGGCGCGCTGGCTTCAAGGCCTGGCTGGGCGCGGTGCCCGTTTTCGCCGAAGCTCGCCCGCCGCGCCGCCCTGCTCGAACAGGAGGGGGCCGGGCGTGTTCCCCCGCCCGCGCGCCGCCGGAAGCGGCGCACCCTTTGCGAACACTTTCACTGCACAACGCCTGAGGAAGCTGGCAGAATAGCGCCCGTTTATGCAGCGTGCCGATGCCCCATGCAGCGAGCCCCACACCGTGAGCGAGCCTGAGCGCGCCTTCGAGCTGCGCGCGGGCATGCAGCTCGTTCCCAGCCTCCACCTGCACGTGGCCCAGCCGCCCGCCTTCCGCGAACGGCTGCTCGCGGAGGTGGAACGCGCCCCGGGCATGTTCCGCGAGGCGCCCATGGTGCTCGATCTGCAGGGCCTGCCCGAGGGTGAGGCCCTGCCCGATTTCGCCGCGCTGGAGGTGGTCTTGCGGGCAGCGGCGATCGTGCCGGTGGGGGTACGCAACGCCACGGCCGCGCAGAAGCGGGCGGCGCGGGCCGCCGGCTGGGCCGTGCTGCCCGATGCGCGCGAGCGCCCGGCGCCGATGGCATCCACGACGCCCGCCAGCGCAGCGCGGCCACGACCCGAGCCGGCGCGCGTCATCGAACAGCCGGTGCGCTCGGGCCAACAGATCTTCGCCGCGGGCGACCTGATCCTGCTGGGGCCGGTCAGCGCCGGCGCGGAGGTGCTGGCGGAGGGCTGCATCCACGCCTACGGGGCGCTGCGCGGTCGGGCCCTCGCCGGCGTCGCCGGCGACACGGGGG
Source organism: uncultured Gammaproteobacteria bacterium (assembly GCA_963779865.1). GTDB lineage: Bacteria > Pseudomonadota > Gammaproteobacteria > CAVZZX01 > CAVZZX01 > CAVZZX01. The sequence goes on from CAVZZX010000003.1 coordinate 1,653,761, forward strand.
CGCGCATCTTCTGCCTCGCCCTGCACGCCGAGCTGATTTCCATCGCCGGGCACTACCAGGTCCTCGAAGACCTCGAGCCGGGGGTGCTCGGTCAGGCGATCCAGGTCCGACTCGAACAGCAGGCCCTGCGCCTCGAGCCGCTCCGCCAGCCGGCCCCGGCCGGACGCTAGCCGGCGCGTGCGAGCGCCGACCGGGGGGCCAGGGAGGCCCGACTCCGAATCGAACGCATGGCCTCGATTCGGCGTGGCCGAGCCCGACACGTGCCGGGCTCGGCATTCTGGAAAAGGCCCCAAAGAGCCCTTTCCTCCGCGGCTTGAGCATCGCGGCCACCAACGGAGAAACAAGCCTTGAGCAAGATCATCGTCGTGACGTCGGGCAAGGGCGGCGTCGGCAAGACCACCACCAGCGCGGCAGTCGCCAGCGGACTGGCCCTGCGCGGGCACAAGACCGTGGTCATCGATTTCGACGTGGGCCTGCGCAACCTGGACCTGATCATGGGCTGCGAGCGGCGCGTGGTGTATGACTTCGTCAATCTCATCAACGGCGACGCCAACCTGAACCAGACCCTGGTGCGCGACAAGCGCGTCAAGGAGCTGTACGTGCTGCCCGCCTCGCAGACGCGCGACAAGGATGCGCTCACGCTCGAGGGCGTGGGGCGGGTGCTGGAGGAGATCCGCGCCGCCGGCTTCGAGTACGTGGTGTGCGATTCGCCCGCCGGCATCGAGAGCGGCGCGCAGATGGCGATGTACTACGCCGACGAGGCGCTGGTGGTGAGCAACCCGGAGGTGTCCTCGGTACGCGACGCCGATCGCATGCTGGGCATCCTCTCGAGCAAATCGCGCCGGGCCATCGAGGGCGAAACGCCGATCCGCGAGCACCTGCTGATCACCCGCTACGAGCCCGAGCGCGTGGAGGACGGCGACATGTTGAGCGTGGAGGACATCGTCGAGCTTCTGCACGTGCCGCTGCTGGGCGTGATCCCCGAGTCCGAGGGCGTGCTGCAGGCCTCCAACTCCGGCGAGCCGATCGTGCACAACGCGCGCGACATCGCGGGCCAGGCCTACCTCGACGTGGTCGCCCGCTTCCTCGGCGAGGAGCGCGAGCACCGCTTTATCGAGCCCGACAAGAAGGGCTTCATCCGGCGGCTGTTCGGCTGACGGGGATGGCCATGAGTCTGCTCGATTACTTTCGCTCTTCGAAGAAGACCTCCGCGCGCCTGGCCAAGGAGCGCCTGCAGGTCGTCATCGCCCATCAGCGCACGACCCGCAGCCGGCACGAGTTCATGCCCGACCTGCAACGCGAGGTGCTTGCGGTGATCCGCAAGTACATCGAGGTGGACGACCAGCAGGTGCAGGTGCAGTTGGAAAAGGACGGCGACTGCGAGGTGCTGGAGCTCAACATCACCCTCCCCGAGGGCGACTGACCGGGCGCCCGCCTCAGCCGGCCCCGCCTCAGCCGCCCCCGCGAGCGTCGGCCGCCGCGGGGGCGGCGGCTGCGGCGGCCGCGTGCCGCCGCCGCTCCCAGGCCAGGGCGCTGCTCACGATCGCCTCCAGCGTGTCGTGCTCCGGCACCCAGCCGAGCACCCGCCGGATGGCCTGGGCATCGGCGATCACCGCCGGCGGGTCGCCGGCGCGGCGCGGCGCTTCCTGCACCGGCAGTGACACGCCGCCGATCCGCTGCACGGTGTCGATCACCTCGCGGACGCTGAAGCCGCGGCCATACCCGCAGTTGAGCACCACCGTCTCGCCGCCGCCGCGCAGGTAGTTCAGCGCCCGCACGTGGGCCGCGGCCAGGTCCTCGACGTGGATGTAGTCGCGCACTCCGGTCCCGTCCGCGGTCGGATAGTCGGTCCCGTAGATCGACACCTGCTCGCGCACGCCCACGGCGGCCTCGCACACCACCTTGATCAGCGAATGCGCCTCCGGCGTGGACTGCCCGATGCGCCCCTCGGGATCGGCCCCGCCGACGTTGAAATAGCGCAGCACCACCGCCCGCGGCCCCCCGGCGGCGGCGAGGTCGCGCAACATCCACTCGGACATCAGCTTGGAGGCGCCGTAGGGGTTGATGGGCGCGGTGGGCGTCGCCTCGCTCGGCCGGCCGTCCGGGGGGATGCCGTAGACCGCGGCCGTGGAGGAAAACACGAAGTGGCGCACCGCGCCCTGCGCGCAGGCGCCCAGCAGGGCCTGGGTGTTGCAGGTGTTGTTGGCGTAGTACTTGAGCGGGTCGCGCACCGACTCGGGCACCACCGTGTGGGCGGCGAAGTGCATGACCGTGTCAATGTCGTGCTCTGCGAGCAGGCGCTCCACGAGCCGGCGATCGCCCACGTCGCCGACCACCAGACGGCCGTGCAGGACGGCCTCGGCGCGGCCGGTGCTCAGGTCATCGAGCACGACCACCCGCTCCCCCGCCTCGCCCAGTTGGCGGACCACATGACTGCCGATGTACCCGGCGCCGCCGGTGACCAGAACCCCACGCTTTTCCATCGCTTCATCCGTCCTGTGCTCGCCCCCCGCCCGTCATGAGCGGGACGGCGCGACGCCCGCCGGGGGCGTCTCCCCGGTGTTCGAGTTCTGGAGATCGGGCCCAGCCCGGAGGAGAAGGCGCGCCTGGGTTTTTTCGGTGCCCCCCAGGTCGTGCCCGGTGCCGCATTCTTCCCAAAAAGCTAGACGAGCACACCGGGCCATGTCAAAGCACCGGCGTGCGGGCGGCCGGCAGCGGCAGGCCGGACGCGCGCGGCGCCGGCCGGTACACAGCTAGCCGGCGGCCTGGGCGGCGTAGTCGGGCTCGCCCATGTAGCCGAGCCGCTCGGAGATCCGGCGCCCGGCCTCCACCACCAACGGGATCCAGTCGTCGCGGCGGCGCTCGATGGGCGCCGAGATGGACAGTCCGGCCACCGCGCTGCCGCTGCCGTCGCGCACCAGCACGCCGATGCAGCCGACGCCGCGCTCGGCCTCCTCGTCGTCCAGCGCATAGCCCTGCGCGCAGCACAGTCGGGCCTCGGCAATGAGGTCGTCCACATGGGCGATGGTGTTGGGCGTGAAGTGCGGCAGGCGCGTGCGCGCGGCGTAGGCGTGACACTCCTTTTCGCTGGTCTCGCCGAGCATGAGCTTGCCCACGGCGGTCACGTGCAGCGGCGCCCGCGAGCCGATCACATGCTCCACCCGCATGCTGCGCGTGGTGGCGGCGCGCGCCACATAGACCACCTCGTCGCCCTCGCGCGCCGTGAGGTTGACCGTCTCCCCGATCCGGTCCCGCAGCGCCTCCATCACCGGCAGCGCCTGCTGTTCGAGGCGGGCATCGCTGCGCAGCCGGCTGCCGAGCTGCATCAGCTTGAAACCGAGCCGGTAGGTGCCTGCCGCGTCGCGTTCCACGAAGCCCTCGGACGTCATGGCGCCGAGGATGCGGTGCGCCGTCGAGGGATGCAGTCCGGTGTGGGCCGAGAGCACCTTGAGGCTGACGGAGTCGCTGTACGCCGCGAGGGCGTCCAGCAGGCGCGCCATGCGCTCGATCACCTGGATCGAAGTACCATTCTTGGCAGGCATTAATTTTTCACCATGCGAAACCAATTGTGCTTTGTGAAATGTTACCCGATTTTGTATGGTCATCCAATCGAATTGTGCCGGCGCGGGCTGCGCGCCGACCCCACCCCGTCAGGAGACCCTGGACATGAGCACTGCCACCGACAACCTGAGCTCCAAGATCCCCGCGTTCTGCGAGGGGATCCAGCACTTCGGCGAGCCGTGGCCGGGCTTCGGCGAGCACGCGAGCAGCCCCGCGATCGGCGCGGGCGCCCGTGCCATCGGCGACGCCACGGATGCCTCGGCCGTCTATCAGACCCTGCTGATGGCCGACGCGCTGCGCTATCTCACCCTGCAGGTGACCGGCACCAAGGCCTCCGGCCACCCCGGCGGCTTCGCCAGCAGCGCCGACGCCTATGCCAGCCTGGTGATGCTGGGCCACACCAACATCGTCACCGAGGTCGGCCACCACGCGCCGGGCTTCTACAGCGCCATGTTCCTGGACCGCTCCCTGGAGGAGATGGGCATCAAGACGGTGGCGCAGGTGGGCGAGCGCTTCCGCGAGCGCGAGGGCCTGCTCGGCCACCTCTCGGGCGCCATCCCCGGGATCCTCGCCCCGGCCGGGCCGCTGGGCCAGGGGCAGCACTTCGCCATGGCGGGGGCCCTGCTGCACCCGGGCACCCTGTTCCCGTTCACCCTCGGCGACGGGGGCATGGGCGAGCCCTACGTGCTCTCCTCGATGATGCACTTCCATACTGCCTACCCGCAGTCGACCAACTTCCTGCCGGTGCTGGTCTGGAACGGCTACAGCCAGGAGCATCACTCCATGGTGTCGCGCCTCTCCAACGAGGCGATGATCGCCTACTGGAAAGGGCACGGCTTCCAGGAGGTGGTGCTGGTCGATGCCAAGGACTTCGACGACAGCGGGCAGACCAGCGCCTACGCCGACAGCACCTATTTCTCCTTCGAACAGCGCCTGGCCTTCGCCGGCGCCGTCCTTGCGGGCGTGGACAAGGCGGCCAAGTCCGCCCTGGGGGGGACGCCCACCGCCTTCATCATCAAGCAGATGAAGGGCGCCGGCGTGCACACCGTGGGCTCCAAGTCGCACAACCTGCACCCCGGCGACACGCTGGATCAGCCGCACATCATCGAGGGCCTCCAGCGCCGCGCCCTGCCGCCCCAGGCCTGGCAGCTGGTGCGCGACAACTTCGAGCGCGCCGGCGGCGGCCCGGCGGCGAAGACCTCGGTCACCGAGTCGGTGCTGGAGCTCGCGCCGCTGGGCAAGCTGCCCATTGAGGAGTACGCGGTGGGCGAAAAGCGCGTGCCCTCCACCGCCATGGGCGCGCTGGTGGCGGCCGTGGGCCAGGCCGATCCCCGCTTCGTGGTCACCAACGCCGACGGCAACGAGGCCTCCGGCATGAAGAACATCAACGAGGCGCTGCAGATCCGCCACCCGACCGCGGACGAGATCTACCACCAGGGACCGGGCGGGCAGGTCTACGAGCCGCTCAGCGAGGACGCCTGCGCCGGCCTTGCCGCCGGGCTGTCCCTGTTCGGGTCACGCGCCCTATGGCTGTCCTACGAGAGCTTCGCCATCAACGGCCTGCCCATCATCCAGACCGTGACCCAGGCGATGGCCGAGCTGCGCCGCAAGACGCCGGCGATCGTGTGCATGTTCACCGCCGGGGCCCTGGAGCAGGGCCGCAACGGCTGGACGCACCAGCGCCCCGAGGTGGAGAACTATTTCGCCGCCATGATGCGCAACGGCAACGTGTTCCCGCTGTTCCCCTGCGACGCCAACATGATCCAGACCGCCTACGAGTGGGCCACCAACAGCGCCAACAAGGGCATGATCATCTTCGGCTCGAAGAGCGCGCTGCCGGTCTACACCACCGTCGAGCAGAGCCGCAAGGCCCTCGAGGACGGCGCCATCACCCTGTACGAGAGCACGGGCGGCGACCTGGGCACGGTGGTCTTCGCCGTGACCGGAGACATGGTCTTCCTGCCGGTGTTCGAGGCCAAGGACCGTCTCGAGGCCGAGGGCTACCGCGTGCGCATCAACGCCGTGGTCAACCCGCGGCGGCTGTACCGCCCCGACGACGTCGCCTGGCAGAGCGTCTCCGAGCCGGATAATGTGTTCATGGACGACGACCACTTCGATGCGATGTTCGACGGCGACCTGCTGCTGGCGGTCAGCGGCGGCCCCGGCGCCCCGCTGGAGCCGGTGCTGGTGCGCAGCCGTGCGCCCCGGCGCGACCTGTTCGCCTGGAAGCGCGGCGAGACCACCGCCTCGCCGGCGGAGGTCATGCAGTTCAACGGCATCACCGCGCAGGCCATGGTGCAGCGGGTCCACAAGCTGCGGGGTAAGTAAGCGATGGCGCAGACCAAGATCATCGTCCTGGACGACGACCCGACCGGGTCGCAGACGGTCCACAGCTGCCTGCTGCTGACCCGCTGGGACGTCGAGACGCTGGTCGAGGCCATCGAGGACGATGCCCCGCTGTTCTTCGTGCTGACCAACACGCGCGGCATGGACGCCGCGCGTGCCGCCGAGCTTACCCGCGAGGTCTGCCGCAACGTGCAGAATGCCCTGGCGGCGCTGGCGCGGCGCGGCCGTCATATCAATCCCATCCTGGTGAGCCGCTCGGATTCCACGCTGCGCGGCCACTACCCGGTGGAGACCGACGTCATCGCCGAGGAGCTCGGGCCCTTCGATGCCCATTTCCTGGTGCCCGCCTTCTTCGAGGGCGGGCGCATCACCCGCGACAGCGTGCACTATCTGCTGGTCGACGGCCGCGAGGTGCCGGTGCACGACACCGAATTCGCCCGCGATTCGGTGTTCGGCTTCCGCCACAGCTACCTGCCAGACTACGTGGAGGAGAAGACGGCCGGGCGTGTGAAGGCCGATGCGGTGGAACGCTTTCTGCTCGCCGACGTGCGCGGCGACAGCCTGGCACGGCTGCGGGCCCTGCAGGACAACGCCTGCTGCGTGGTGGACGCCGAGCGGCAGTCGGACCTGGACCACTTCTGCGCAGCAGCTCAAACAGGCCGCGGCCGAGGGCAAGCGCTTTCTGTTCCGCAGCGCCGCCAGCCTGCTCACCTCGCTGGCGCAGCTGCCGCCGCAACCGGTCGCGCCCGAGGCCATGGCCGAGTACGTGCGCGGCGGCCGCCCCGGGGCGGTGATCGTCGGCTCGCACGTGCGCAAGACCACGCTGCAGCTCGAGCAACTGCTCAAGATGCCGGGCGTGGCCGCCATCGAGGTCGATGTCGAGCGCCTGCCCGCGCAGCGCGCGGCGCTGTTCGAGGACGTGCAGGCACGGGTCGAGCAGGCGCATGCCGCGGGGCAAACCCCGGTGGTCTTCACCAGCCGGGCGGAGAAGAGCTTCCCGGACCAGCAGACGCGCCTGGCCTTCGGCGAGAGCGTCTCGGCGTTTCTCATGGACGTGGTCCGCGCCCTGCCGAGGACCCTCGGCTTTCTGATCAGCAAGGGCGGCATCACCTCCAACGACGTGCTCAGCAGCGCTCTGGCGCTGCGCACCTCCCGGGTGGTCGGCCAGATCCTGCCCGGCTGCTCCGTGGTACGCTGTCCGCAGGACCACCCGCGCTTCCCCGAGCTGCCGGTGGTCATCTTTCCCGGCAACGTGGGCGATGAATACGCCGTCGCCACGGCCTATGCCCGCCTGCGGGGCATCGAGGCGCCGGCGCGCCAGGCGACGAACCGATGAAGGCCACACTCAGCGACGTATTGACCCGAATCAGCCCCGGCGCCGCCGGCGCCTTCAACACACTCGACCTCGACATGGCCCTGGCGGTGATCGACAGCGCCGAGGCGCTGGGCCTGCCGACCATCGTCGGCCTTGCCACCCGGCACTACACCGCGATCCGCGCCCCGTTGCGGGTGCCTTCGCTGCTGCGCGCCATCGAAGCGAGCAGCGTCCCCATCGCCCTGCACCTGGACCACGCCGCCCCCGACGAGCTCGACCGCGTGCATGAGGCGCTGGATCTGGGCTTTACCAGCATCATGATCGACGGCTCGCGCCTGCCCTTCGAGCAGAACGCGGAGCTCACCGCGCGGGTGGTCGAGCTGGCCCATCGCTATGGCGCGGGGGTGGAGGGCGAGCTCGGCGGGGTGGCAGGGGAAGAGGGCGTGGCCGACGCGGACGTCGATGCCCCCGAGGAGCTGCCCTACACCGATGCGGGGGAGGCCCGCCGCTTCGTCGAGCAGACGGGGGTGGATGCGCTCGCCATCGCCGTGGGCACCGCGCATGGGATCTACAAGCAGGCGCCGCATATCGACTTCCAGACCATCAGCGCGATCGCCGCGCAGGTAAACGTGCCGCTGGTCATGCATGGGGCCACGGGCGTGTCCGATGCGGCCATTCGGCGCTCGGTGCAGTGCGGCATCCGCAAGATCAACTATTTCTCCGGCCTGCTGCAGGCCGCCATGGACCGTGTCCGGGCCAGCAGCGAGCAAACACGTAACGATTACCTGGGTTTCAAGGCGGCATTGGCGCAAGATTGGCAACAGCTGATCGCCGCGCAGATGCGGCTCTACGGCGGCATGGACGCCTGAACGCCCTGCCCCTGACACGGCAGCGGCGTGCTCTCCGGCAGGCGTTGCAGCCTGCCGCGGGAGGCATTCCACGGCCCCTGCGAGGGTCGATCACCTAAAACAATAGAGATAGACAGAGGAGTCGAAGCATGAGCGAGACGCCGAAAAAGCCCGGCAGCAAGCCGGCAGCGGACCGCAGCGGTCGTCGCGACTTCCTGAAGGGCGCCGCGGCGCTCGGCGGGGCGAGCGTGCTGGGGGCACCCTTCATCGGCAACGCCGAGGCCGCCCGCGGCCAGGTGTGGAAGGTCCAGTCGGTGTGGGACGCCGGCACCACCGGCTACAGCCTGTTCGAGGAGTGGGCCAACGGCTTCAAGGAGAAGTCCGGCGGGGAGCTCACCGTCAAGCCCTTCCCCGCCAAGTCCGTGGCCGCGGACAACAACGCCCTGTTCGAGGCGGTGCGCTCGGGCGTGCTCCAGGGCATGAACCCCTTCACGCTGTACTGGTCGGGCAAGATCCCCGCCTCGGTGTTCCTCTCCTCCTACCCGGCCGGCCCCGACCAGCCGGCGCAGTGGGACACCATGTATTACGGGCTGGGCATGCTGGACATGACCCGCGACATCTACAAGAAGTTCGGCCTGTTCTACGTCGGCCCCATCCAGCACGACGCCAACATCATCCACTCCAAGGAGCCGGTCAACTCGCTGGAGGACTTCAAGGGCATGAAGCTGCGCGTGCCCGGCGGCATGGTCGCCGAGGTGTTCCAGTCGCATCGGCGCGAGCACGGTCGAGCCTGCCCGGCTCGGACATCTTCCCGGCGCTGGAGAAGGGCACCATCGACGCGGCCGACTACGTGGGCCCGGCGGTGAACTGGGACCTGGGCTTCGCGCAGGTGACCAAGTACATCCTGTTCGGACCGCCGGGCACCATGTCCGTCTACCAGCCGGTGGACCTGATGGACCTGACGCTGAACATGGGCGCCTGGAAGCGCCTCTCACCGAAGATGCAGGCCTTCGTCGAGGAGCAGGTCAAGTCCTACAGCCTGCACCACTACGTCACCATCCAGAAGAAAAACGTCGAGGCCATGAAGAAGTTCAAGAAGGCCGGCAACATCGTCTCGCGCCTCAGCCCGGAGGACGTGGCGACGTTCCGCCGCGCCGCCATTCCGGTCTGGTTCCGCTGGGCGAAGAAGAACCCGGACGCCACCCGGGTCTTCAAGCTCCAGCTCGACTACATGAAGAACGAGATCATGGGCTACGTCGATCCCAAGGACCTGAAGGGCTACAGCCTGTAAGGAGCGATCCGACTCGGGCGGGCGCCCCGCGCCCGCCCGAACCTCATTTTCTGGAGGCCATCCATGTCGTCCGAACTCGAAGGTTTCGGTTTCGTCCTGCCCCACTGGCTGTACTGGGGCTGGCTGGCGGTGATGCCGCTGGTCATGATGTATTTCACGCGCCGGCGCGAGGGGCCCGACGCGTTCAAACCCACCCCTGGCGAAGACACCGCGATCGACGTTCTCGCCGAGGAAGACCCGGCCCTGCATGCCCCGGGCAACCGCCTCACGCGGTTCATTGACTGGTTCAGCGAAATGTCCGGCGTGTTCGTCGCCTTCTGGACCATCAATGCGGTCTGCTTCTACTTCTACGAAGTGGTCATGCGCTACCTGTTCAACATGCCCACCATCTGGGTGCACGAGTCCTCCTACCTGCTGTTCGGCATGCAATACCTGCTGGCGGGTGCCTTCGCCCTGCTGCACGGCGATCATGTGCGGGTGGACATCCTCTACATCAAGCTGCCTCCGCGCGGACGCGTGGGCATGGACATCTTCACCTCGATGTTCTTCTTCATCTTCATCATCGCCCTGGTCGGCACGTCGTGGGGCTTCTTCGCCAACTCCTATGCCATGGACGAGCGCACGGTCGAGACTTGGGGGATCCAGTACTGGCCGGTCAAGCTGATGATGTTCGTCGGCGCCGTGCTGATCCTGCTTGCCGGAGTGTCGAAGCTCACCAAAGACATCATCCTGTATCGCCGCATGGGTGAAGGAGCCGCTGAATGAATACTGTTCCCTCCACGGCCGACAAGCCGGTCACGCGCAGCCGTTTCTCGCGCCTGTGGACCGCGCTGCTGGTGCTGGCGACCGCCGGCGTTGCCTTCGTGGTGCTGGTCGAGCTGATCAACATCCTGTTCTACGACCCTTACGGGGACGACTATTTCCTGTTCCGCACCGCCGGCAGCCTCGCAGGGGAGGACATCTCCACCCTCACCTGGCTGATGTTCGGCTCCCTGTTCCTGCTGCTGATGGCCGGCCTGCCGCTGGCCTTCGTCACCGGCGGGCTGGGCGTGGTGTTCGTCTACCTGGTCGGCGATCAGGCCATGCTCAACATCATCCCCAGCCGCATCTTCCCGATGATGACCAACTCGGACCTGGCGGCCATCCCCCTGTTCATCTTCATGGCCTCCATGCTCGAGCGTGCCGGGCTCATCGAGGAGATGTTCGACGTCGTCTACAAGTGGATGGGCGGCCTGCGCGGCGGGCTCGCCGCCGCCACCATCCTGGCCTCGACCATCCTCGCGGCCATGGTGGGGGTCATCGGCGCGGCCGTCGTGACCATGGGCATCATCGCCCTGCCCGCCATGCTCAAGCGCCACTACGACCAGAAGATCGCGCTGGGCTCCATCATGGCGGGCGGCACCCTGGGCATCCTCATCCCGCCCTCCATCCTGGCCATTCTCTACGCGGTGGTCGCCCAGCAGTCGGTCGGCGAGCTCTACATCGGCTCGGTCGTGCCCGGCCTGCTGCTCTCGGGCATGTACATCGGCTATGTGCTGCTGCGCACCTGGCTCAAGCCCTCCCTGGGGCCGGCGATCCCGCCGGAGGAGCGCATCGGCCTGGCCGAAAAACTGCTGCTGCTGCGCCAGCTCATCGCCCCGGTGATCCTGGTCATCCTGGTGCTGGGCCTGCTGTTCGGCGGCATCGCCACCCCCGTGGAGGCCGCCGGCATCGGCTCGTTCGGCGCCGTCATCGTGGCCATAATGCACCGCCGCTTCAATCTCACCACCCTGAAGGAAGCCTCGGTCACCACCGTCAAGGCCTCCGCCATGGTGCTGTGGATCATCTTCGGCGCCTCCATCTTCGTGGGCTTCTACATCCTGCAGGGCGGGCAGGCCTTCATCACCGAAACCCTGCTCGGCACCGGGCTGTCCGCCTACGGCATCCTGTTCCTGATGATGCTGCTGCTCATCATCCTGGGCATGTTCCTGGACTGGGTCGGCATCCTGCTGCTCGCGGTGCCCATCTTCGTACCCATCATCAAGAGCCTGACCTTCGACGGGCTGTTCGGCCTGCCCGCTGTCCCCGCCGGCGACGTCGCCCTGTGGTTCGGCGTGCTCTACCTGGTCAACATGCAGATGTCCTTCCTCAGTCCGCCGTTCGGCTACGCCCTGTTCTACATCCGCGGCGTCTGCCCCCCGGAGATCAGCATGGCCACCATCTTCCGCTCCTCGCTGATCTTCCTCGGCCTGCAGGTCGTGGGGCTGAGCCTGTGCGTGCTCTTCCCGGGCATCATCACCTGGCTGCCTCACCTCCTCTACGGAAACTGAGGCCCGGCGCCCGCCGCCTTGTGGCGGGCGCCTTCCCGCGATTTTCGACAACGAGGTACGCTTTCGATGAATGCGGCCCATCCCATAAGCAAGGGCGAGACGCCGGCCCTCCTCCTGAGCGCCGGCCTGGTGCGTGCCCTGTGCGAGATCCTGCCCTCGCAGCAGGTCCTGTGTACCGCGGAGGAACTGCGGCCCTACGAGTGCGACGGGCTCTCCGCCTACCGGCGCACCCCTCTGGCCGTGGTCCTGCCGGACAGCGTCGAGCAGGTCCAGCAGGTGATGCGCTTCTGTCACTCGCGGGGGGTGCCGGTGGTGGCGCGCGGCGCCGGCACCGGCCTGTCCGGCGGCGCGCTGCCGGCGCAAAACGGGGTTCTGCTCAGCCTGGCCCGCTTCAAGTCCATCCTCGGCATCGACCCGGTCAACCGCACCGCGCGCGTGCAGCCGGGGGTGCGCAATCTGGCCATTTCGGAGGCGGCGGCGGTCCACGGCCTGTACTACGCCCCGGACCCCTCCTCGCAGATCGCCTGCAGCATCGGCGGCAACGTGGCAGAGAACTCCGGCGGCGTGCATTGCCTGAAATACGGCCTCACGGTCCACAATATCCTCAAGTTGGAGGTGGTGCTCGCCAACGGGGAGCACCTCACCATCGGCGCCGAGGCGCTGGACAGCCCCGGCTACGACCTGCTGGCGCTGATGACCGGCTCGGAGGGCATGCTGGGGGTGATCGTGGAGGTCACCGTCAAGCTGCTGCCCACGCCCGAGCGCGCCCAGGTGGTGATGGCCGCCTTCGACGACCTGGAGAAGGCCGGCGGCGCGGTCGGGGCCATCATCGCAGCGGGCATCATCCCGGCCGGGCTGGAGATGATGGACCGGCTCGCCATCCGCGCCGCCGAGGACTTCGTGCACGCCGGCTACCCGACCGACGCCGAGGCCATCCTGCTGTGCGAAGTGGACGGCACCAACGAGGAGGTCTCGGCGCATATCCTGCGCGTGCGCGAGCTGCTGCTCGCCGAAGGCGCCACCGACGTGCGCACCGCGCAAGACGAGGAGCAGCGCGCCCGCTTCTGGAAGGGACGCAAGGCGGCCTTCCCGGCGGTGGGCCGCATCTCGGCCGACTACTACTGCATGGACGGCACCATCCCGCGCAAGCATCTGCCCTACGTGCTGCGCCGCATCAACGAGCTGTCCGCCGAGTACGGCCTGCGTGTGGCCAATGTCTTCCATGCCGGCGACGGCAACCTGCACCCGCTGATCCTCTACGATGCGAACACCCCCGGCGAGCTGGAACGCACCGAGGAACTCGGCGGCCGGATCCTGGAGCTGTGCGTGGAGGTCGGCGGCACCATCACCGGCGAGCACGGCGTGGGCATGGAGAAGATCAATCACATGTGCGTGCAGTTCCGGCCGCTGGAGCTGCAGCAGTTCCATGCGGTGAAGCACGCCTTCGATCCGGAGGGGCTGCTCAATCCGGGCAAGGCCGTGCCCACGCTGCACCGCTGTGCCGAATTCGGCGCCATGCACGTGCACCACGGCGAGCTGGCGTTCCCCGAGCTGGAGAGGTTCTAGATGAGCGCAGCCATTGATCACGGCGCCGAGCTCCAGGATCGGGTGCAGAAGGCCTTCGTCGAGCGCACGCCGCTGCGCATCGAGGGCGGCGGCAGCAAGGCCTTTCTCGGCGGTGTCTGCGAGGGGGCGGTGCTGTCGCTGGCCGGGCACCGCGGCGTGGTCAGCTACGAGCCCACCGAACTGGTGATCACCGCCCGCACCGGGACGCGGCTCGCGGAGCTGGAAACTCTGCTCGCCGACAGCGGTCAGATGTTGGCGTTCGAGCCGCCGCACTTCGGCGCCGCGGCGACCCTGGGCGGGACGATTGCCGCCGGACTGTCGGGCCCGCGCCGCCCCTATGCCGGGTCGGCACGCGATTTCGTGCTGGGGGTGAAGCTCATCAACGGCTGGGGCGAGGTCCTCGGCTTCGGCGGCGAGGTGATGAAGAACGTCGCCGGTTACGATGTGTCGCGCCTGATGACCGGTGCCATGGGCACGCTCGGCGTGCTGCTCGAGGTCAGCCTGAAGGTGCTGCCGCTTCCCGAGCAGGAGCTGACCCTGGTGCAGGAGTGCAGCGCGCAGCAGGCGCTCGAGCGGACGAATGCCTGGGCGGGACGGCCGCTGCCGATCTCCGCCGCCTGCCACGTGGGCGGCAGGCTGCACCTGCGCCTCTCCGGGGTGGCCCCCACGGTGCGCGCCGCGCGGGAGCACATCGGCGGCGAGCCCCTCGCGGACGGAACCGGGTTCTGGCGCGGCCTGCGCGAGCAGGAGCTGGATTTCTTCGCCGATGCGCGGCCGCTGTGGCGCCTGTCGGTGGCGCCGGGTGCGCCGCAGCCGACGCTCGAGGGCGACTGGCTGCTGGACTGGGGCGGCGCACAGCGTTGGCTCAAGAGCGAGGCGCCGGCGCCGGATATCCGCGCCGCGGCCGAGCGCCTCGGCGGCCACGCCACCCTGTTCCGCGGCACCGGCGCCGCGGTGTTCCACCCCCTGCCCGAGGCGCTGATGCAGCTGCATCGTAACCTCAAGCAGGCCTTCGATCCTGCGGGAATATTCAACCGCGGGCGACTCTACCCCGAACTGTAAGGGTCTCGCCCCACGGCGGGGACCCGCCCTGATTTCGGAGACCGATCCGGCAATGCAGACCAACCTGGCCGATTTCATCAAGGACACGCCGCAGGGACAGGAGGCCGACGCCATCCTGCGCAGCTGCGTGCACTGCGGCTTTTGTACCGCCACCTGCCCGACCTACCAACTGCTTGGCGACGAGCTCGACGGGCCGCGCGGACGCATCTACCTGATGAAGCAGCTGCTGGAGGGCGAGGAGATCGGGCGGGCCACCCAGGTGCACCTGGACCGTTGCCTGACCTGTCGCGCCTGCGAGACCACCTGCCCCTCGGGCGTGCGCTACGGTCGGCTGGCCGACATCGGCCGCGCGCTCATCGAGGAACGCGTGCACCGGCCCTGGGGCGAACGGATCATGCGCCGTGCGCTGCGCGCCCTGATCCCCTACCCGCGGCGGTTCGGCTTCTTCCTGCGCCTCGGTCAGCTGTTTCGCCCCGTGCTGCCGCCGCCGCTGCGCCGGCAGGTGCCGCGACGGCGCCGCGCCGGCGCCTGGCCGCAGCCGCAGGCCGCGCGCAGCATGCTGGTGCTCGACGGCTGCGTGCAGCCGAGCGCCGCGCCGGACACGAACGCGGCCGCCGCGCGCGTCCTGGAGCGGCTCGGCATACGCCTGGTGAGCGCCCCCGAAGCCGGCTGCTGTGGCGCGCTCAGCCACCACCTCTCGGCGCACGAGGAGGCGCTGGAGTTCATGCGCCGCAATATCGACGCCTGGTGGGCGCACGTCGAGGCGGGCGCCGAGGCCATCGTGATGACGGCCAGCGGCTGCGGTGCGGTGGTGCGCGACTACGGCGACCTGCTGCGCGACGACCCCCAGTACGCCGACAAGGCCGCACGGGTCAGCGCCATGACCCGCGACATCGGCGAGGTGCTCGCCGCCGAGGACCTGACCGCCCTGGGCGAGCCCGGCGCCGGTCGGCGCATCGCCTTCCACTCGCCGTGCAGCCTGCAGCACGCGCAGCAGATCACCGGTGTGGTGGAAGCCATCCTGCGGCGCGCCGGCTTTGAGCTCACCCCGGTGCCCGACGCGCACCTGTGCTGCGGGTCGGCCGGCACCTACTCCATCCTGCAGAAGGGCCTCTCCGATCGACTGCGCCGCAACAAGCTGCAGGCCCTGCAGGGCGGCGGCCCGGAAGCGATCGCCACGGCCAACATCGGCTGCCAGCTGCACCTGGAAAGCGGGGCCGAGGTCCCGGTGGTGCACTGGATCGAGCTGCTCGATCGCTGAGGGACGACGCCGGTCGCCGCCCTTGCGGGGGGGCGGTACGCGGCGGCGCATCGCGGCGTGTTGACAGCGGCCCCGGGGCTTCTATCGTTTTCCTTGTGGGCTGTGTGATATCTCGAGCCGCTGAACGGGCCAACCGCCGCCGTGCCAAAGCCACCGCGCAAGACCGACACCTTCGAGCCACAGGGCGCCGCCGGAAATGCGCCGCTCCCGGCCCTCGAACATGACGCGGTGCAGGCTTGCCTGTTCCGCATCGAGGCCATCTACGGCTTTCTCGACGACTGGCGCCGGGCGGCCCCGGCATCCACGCAGCACGCGCTGATGCTGGGCGAAGAGGCCGTGCCGTTCGTCGGCTTCAATCCCTGGTTCCCCGGCGACTACCCGCATCTGCCGTACTCGCCCTGCTTCTGGCGCGCCACCATCCTCTCGGCCGAGGCGTTGCGACTGACGCGGGAGGGGCGCGCCGAGCCGGCGCTGCAGGGCTTTCGCAACCGGTACCTGCTGCCCACACGCCTGGTGTCCGAGCAGTTCTACCGCTGGAAGATGGCGGAGGCCACCGCCGACAGGGACGAGGTGCAGCGCGCCATGCGGAAGATCGTCCTCGGCTTCGAACTGGCGGAGATCCGCTTCGCGAAGCGGCGGCCCGCGGGCGAGGCCTTCTTCCGGGAAGCGGTGCGCCGCGGCAGCCAGCTGGCAACGCAAAGCCTGGAGGCCTGGCAGCGTTGCAGCCCGCCCTCCCCGGCCGCCTAGCCTGCCAGGGCTCCCGACCGCCCGCGTCCGCCGGGCGCCTCAGGCGAGGTCCCCGGCGCCCGCGCCGGAGCGGCCGTCTCGCGCAGGAGCAGGATGATGCAGCCGGCCTGCTCGCCGTCGACGAGCCCTGCCAGGAGGTGAATGTCCACGGAGGTGGCCCCCTGCGGTCCCAACAGCACCGTGTCGTCTTCGCGCACCAGCACCCGCGTCCCCACGGCGTGGGCATCGTAGCGAAGCTCCTCGATCAGCTGCCCCAACACCGCGTTGTCGGTGTCGCCCTGCAGCCGCAAGACCTCACCCCATGGGCGGCCTGCCGCCAGCGCTTCGGGCACACCGCAGAGCCGTGCGGCCGTAGGGTTGCTGGCGGCAATCACGCCGTCGGCACGGAGCACGAACAGCGCATCGGGCAAGGCCGCCAGTACCGCCACGGCCAGGCGGGGTTCGATCCGGGACACGGATGACACGGGGCGTTCTCTCCTGGGTCACTTCGCTCGTTGGCCGGCGGCCCGGCCCCCTTGGGCGTCCGGCGCTCGGCCGCTGGCCCATGTTAGCCGCCTCTGCTAGCTTTTCGGTATACGTCGAACCGCATACATACGGCCAACGAGGCGCCGCCGGGAGGGCCCGAAAATGATGGGAGACGATCGTCCGGACTTATGCAGTGAAGAGGCGCGCCGCGAGGCTGCGGTCGCGCTGACGCGATTGTTCGAGCGCTGGGGCCTGTCGGCACCGCAGCGCCTGGCGCTGCTCGGGCTGCCGCCCGAGCGGGGTGATCTGCTGGACGCCTTCACGCGCGGTGAACCGCTCAGCGAACACGACGAGCTGCTCGACCGCGTCGCCTATCTGTTCGACATCCAGCACCAGCTCCACGAGTTGTTTGCCGGCCATCCCCGGGGCCAGGACGGCTGGATGCAGGACCGTATCGACGCGCTCGGTCACCAGACGCCCCTGGAAATCGTCGAACATGACGGCCTGCCAGGGCTGCAACTTCTGCATACCTATGTGATCCGCACCCGCGCCCGGCGTCAGCCGGTGTAGCGTCCGGTCAGGACGTGGGCATCGAGCAGCTGCTCGGTGCTCGGCGTCCAAATATCTCGTGCCGGCGTCGCGAAGGCGTGATCGATAAAGCGCGCCGGGATGCCGCGCGCGCGGAAAAAGCGACGGTCTCGCGCATACTCCCACAGCAGGTGCAGGCGTGTCGCCAGCGGTGCGCTATAGGCGTGAAAGCCGATGCGGGCACCGCTCGCGAGCAGGCGCTGCCGGCCCCCCATGAAGGCAATCGTGCAGGCGCTGTAACAGCCCCGTACGGAGAACGTAGACAGGTGGCGCTCGAGAATCAGGTCACGGACGCGCCGCGCCTCGGCCGTGAGGCCGCCGCGACTGTCGATGCGCACGCGCCGCACCTGCGGGTGGGCCTCCAGCGCACTGAGCACACGGTAGGCGATGCCATAGTCGAACGGCCCGTCGATCGCCAACACGCGGCCATGGTGGGTCACCTGCACCGAATAGCTCGGCGGCCCGGACACCAGGGCCCGCCCGATGTTCTCGGTGAGCGGGACGGCACCGGCCAACGACACGATCGCGACCTGCGCGAAGCCGAGCACCACCAGGAATTGCGTGAGACGCCCCCACAGCGGCTGCGCGGCGGTGTGCACATGGACCCCAGCGCAGCGCCACAGGCCCATCATCTGCCATCCCGCGAGCGCCACCCCGGCGAGCACCGCCAGCATCGTGGAAAGGGCCCCCACCGCCGGCGGCAGGATCGGCTCGGCCGTCTCCCAGGCAAGGACCGCCACGGCGAGCAGCGCGTCGACGAGCAGAAGATTGACGGCCACGGCACGGCCGAGCGGCAATTCGCCGCGCCAATGCCGGCGCACCCCCGCGCCAAAATCGCGCGCGTTGTGCACCGGGAAGCATGCGGTCCATGCCTGCGACACGAGGGCCTTCCTTGCCACGCGGGCGTGCTCTTCTCAGGAACAAGCCTAGACGAACGCGCGGTGGGGAGGGCACAGAGCGCGGACAAAAAAATGCGGGAGAACACGCGCTCCCGCGACGGGGTCGTCGAAACACTGCGACCCGCGGCCGCGGGGGCGAAGCTGCAAAGCGAAGCCGGTTCAGCCCGCCGTGTGCACGGTGATCGTGCCGTTCTGCGGGTCCACGGTGATAAGGTCGCCCGTGGTAACGGTGAAGCGGTGCATGAAGGCCAGTGCTGCCAGCGCGGCACCCTGCGCCATGAAGGGATCGGCCGTGTTGCGCAGCAAGGCTGCCGGAGCCATATCTCGGGACGTCATCTCGTGTAACATCCAGGCGCTGGCGACGCCGCCCCTCGCGTTGTTGAGAATCAGCACCTTGCCCACGCAGTTCTCGCCATACAGCTTGTGCGCGGCGCGGGAGAAGCCCCCCGGCCCCGTAGCGCCCCCTCGCTCAGCTCAGGCTTCGAAACAGCAGTGCCGCGCCGGAGGCGACCAGCATGATGGCAATGATCTGCATCACGCGGGCACGCGGCAGGGAGGCGTGCAGCCGGTTGCCCAGGCGCAGTCCCAGCCACATGAGCGGCGACATCAGCAGCGCACCGATGAGCACCTCCTTCTGCAGCAGCAATCCGGAGATGGTGTAGGCGACGATGCGGGTGGCGCTCTGGAAGGAAATGATGCCGGCAAGCGTCGCCTTCAGTTCCAGGGGATCGAGCACGCGCCGGGCAATGTAGATGACGAACACCGGTCCGCCGGTGCCGAACATGCCGCTGAGCGCCCCGCCGAACAGCGCGGTGGGCACGCCCCAGGCGCGGCTGATCCGCCGCTGCCCCTGCGGACGCCAGATGCTGTAGAGCCCATAGACCGTCACCAGCACGCCCAAAGTCGCCAGGGCGTATTCGCGCGGCACGTTCACCAGCAGGAACACGCCCGCGCCGATGCCGGTGAGCATCAGCGGAATCAAGAAACCGAACTCGCGCCACTGGATGCCCGCTCGAAACCGGACGCCCACCATCATGGCGGCGGAGAAGTCCATCAGCAGACTCATCGGTACCACGATGGTGAGCGGCAGGAAGTTGGCAAGCAGGGACACGTTGATGAGCGCCGAGCCAAAGCCGGACACGCCGTAAATGACGTAGGCCGAGAACACGACCAGTGGCACGATGACTAGAAGTTCAGGAGTGATATGCACGGACGCAGTTGTCTTCCTTCATCCTGTCGCATGGAGCGCGGCTCACGGTACGTGCCGGCCTCGGCCGCACGCAAGTCGCTGGGCCGCGGGCGGCAACCGCCGGCACCGCCCATGAGCGGTTCAATACACCCGGTTAGCCTTGGGCCAACGCCAGCCACCAGGGCAGCGTCAACAGGGCCCCCAGGAGGTTCAGGGCGATGAGCGAGGCCACCAGTTGCCCGTCGCCGCCCATTTGCACGGTGAGAATGTACGCGGAGGACGCCGTCGGCAGCGCCGCCAGCACCAGCGCCGTGGTGAAATAGGTGCCGGTCAGCCCGAACCACTGCGCCGCCAGATAGGCGACGGCGGGCACCAGCAGCAACTTCACCACCGTGAGGTAGACACTCAGCGCCTTCTGCTCGCGCAGGGCGAGCAAGCGCAGGCCCGCGCCCACGGCGATCAGGCCCAGCGGCAGCGCCGCCTGACCGAGAAAGTCGAGCGCCGCGCTAACGGCCCCCGGCAGGGGCAGCCCCGCCGCGGTCCAAAGCAGCCCGGCAAAGGTCGACAACACGAGCGGGTTGCGGATCAGCTCCTCGAACCAGCGACTGCCGCCATGCCGGGCAAGGGCCCACACCGATGCGACGTTCGCCAGCGGCACCATGAAGCCGGTGAGCAGCCCGAAGGCCGCCACCCCCGCCTGCCCCTTCAGGCCGCCGAGCAGCGCGAAGCCGATGTAGGCGTTGAAGCGAAAGGCGCATTGGAAGCCCGAGGCGAAACTCAGCTCCGGCGCGCGGAACAGCCACTTGCCCGCGTAGCCCAGCAGCATGCCGGCGCCGATGAACACCGCCCCGGTGGCGACCAGATTGAAGGCGGTCCCCAACTCGAAGGAATTGCGCGCCAGGCTGCCGAACAGCAGCGCCGGGAACAGCACGTAATAGACGAAGCGCTCCAGGCTGCTCCAAAAGCGCGCCTCGAAGCCCGAATACCGCCGCAGGAGGAAGCCGAGCAGGATGAGGGCGAAGTTGGCGATGAGTAGGTTCGCGGTGGCCATGAACGCCGGTTGCTTGCTCTTGGGGAGGCGGGAATACGCTGCCGCCGCGCGCCGGCCGGCATCGAATCGCCGGGAGACTCAGGGACTGCGGTCCTGGTCGTTTACATACACATGGTGCCGCGTGTTGATGCGGCTGTAGCGCAGCTCGATCGGCCGGTCGCCGTAGGTGTAGGCCGTGCGGTTCATGCCCAGCACCGGCGCGCCCGGCTCCACTTCGAGAACGGCGGCCTCACCGGCATCGGCGGCCGCGGCGTACAGCCGCTCCGATGCCCGAATGATATTGATGCCGTAGCGCTCCTGATACAGCTGATAAATGGTGCCGGGGCGGCTCTCGAAGGTCTGCCGGTCCAAATCCGCGAACAGGGTCGCATCGATAAAGATCTCGTCCAGCTCGATCGGCTCGCCGGCCAGCCGAAGAATGTTGCGGATGCGCAGCACGCGTGCGCCCGGCTCCAGATTGAGCGCCGCGGCGACCTCCGCATCGCAGCGTTCCTTCTTGAAGGAAAGCAGCTCGGTCTGGGGGAAGAGCTTCACCCCATCGCTGCCCACGATGTGGAAGAAGTGGTACAGAAAGCGGTCGTGCGTGTGCGCGGCGACGAAGGTCCCGCGCCCTTGCTGGCGCACGAGGATCCGCTCCGCGACCAGTTCGTCGATGGCCTTGCGCACCGTGCCGATGCTGACGCTGAACCGCTCCGCCAGGCGCGTCTCGCTGGGCAGGGCCTCATTGGGTCTCCAGGTGCCCGCCGCGAGGTTGTCGGTCAAAAGCCGCTTGATGCGCTTGTAGAGAGGACCGAGGGCCAGATCGGGGCGGGTAAACATGCCGGGCATCAGCCATTCCTTCTTCAATATGGGCACCGCTGCGAAGGGGGCAATGTTAGCACTTCCTTATTTTCCCATTCATCTAGCTCATGTAAAGATATAATTCATATAGTTGACTTTTGCAACTTTTGGCTCTAGTTTTACGCATTCCAGCGTCTAGCTTCGCCCCCCAGCGGGGGCATCAGGTCGAGGAGACGAAATGATCCACTTTATTGTTCATGATGAGGGCGACTCGGTCGGGGTCGTCGTCGTCGAAGGAATCGAACCCGGCCAGGAATTGACCGGTTGGGTGATGGACCAGGACAAGACCATCAACATCAAGGTGCTCGACGCGGTACCCATCGGTCACAAGATTGCGCTGCGGGACCTGGACGAAGGCGCCACGGTGATGAAGTACAGCACCGACATCGGCCGGACGGTGGCGCCGCTCAAGGCGGGCGAGCACGCCCACGTCCACAACGTCAAGACCAAGAGGTGGTAAGATGAAGATGAATACCTTCCTCGGGTACCGCAGGGAAAACGGCCGCGTCGGTATCCGCAATCACGTCGTTATCCTCCCGGTGGACGATCTTTCGAACGCCGCCTGCGAGGCCGTGGCCAACAACATCAAGGGCACCCTGGCGATCCCGCACCCCTACGGGCGCCTGCAGTTCGGTGAGGACCTGGAGCTGCACTTCCGCACCATCATCGGCGCGGGCAGCAACCCGAACGTCGCGGCCGTGGTCGTCATCGGCATCGAGCCGGGCTGGACCCAGCGCGTGGTCGAGGGCATCGCCCAGACCGGCAAGCCGGTGGCGGGCTTCAGCATCGAGCTCAACGGCGACATCAACACCATCGCCAATGCTTCACGCAAGGCCAAGGAATTCGTGCAGCACGCCTCCGAACTGCAGCGCGAGAAGTGCCCGGTCGAGGAGCTGTGGGTCTCCACCAAGTGCGGCGAGTCAGACACGACCTCCGGACTGGGCGGCAACCCCACCGTCGGCAACGCCTTCGACAAGCTTTATGCGAACGGCAACACGCTGGTGTTCGGCGAGACCTCCGAGCTCACCGGCGGCGAGCACCTGGTGCGCGACCGCTGCATCTCGCCCGAAGTCGCCGAGAAGTTCATGGCGACCTGGAACGCCTATGACGAGTTCATCAAGGACAACAAGACCAACGACCTCTCCGAGTCGCAGCCGACCAAGGGCAACATCGCCGGCGGCCTGACCACGATCGAGGAGAAGGCACTCGGCAACATCACCAAGATCGGCCACGAGTGCAAGGTCCACAGCGTCCTGGAGCCCGCCGAGGCCCCCACCGGCAAGGGCCTGCACTTCATGGATTCGTCCTCCGCCGCCGCGGAGATGGTGACGCTGTGTGCCGCCGCCGGGTTCGTGGTGCACTTCTTCCCCACCGGCCAGGGCAACATCATCGGCAACCCCATCCTCCCGGTGATCAAGATCACCGCAAACCCGCGCACGGTCCGCACCATGGGCGAGCACGTGGACGTGGACGTCTCGGGCCTGTTGCAGCGCGAGCTCAACCTGGACCAGGCCGGCGACAAGCTGCTGGAAACCATGCTCAGCACCTGCAACGGTCGCTTGACGGATGCCGAGGCGCTCGGTCATCGAGAGTTCGTTCTCACCAAGCTGTATCGAAGCGCGTAACACCCCGGAACCGTCCGCGGGACTGCGGTCCCGCGGGCGCCGGCCCGGCAACACGAGGCACGAATATGGGCTCACGCCAGGACACCCTGCAGGTGCGTGTCTGGAGAGGCACGGAGGCGGGGGAATTCCAACAGTTCGAGGTCCCGCGTCTGGAGAGCCAGACCGTGCTCGACGTGGTCAGCTATATCCAGCGCCGGCTCGACCCGAGCCTCGCCTATCGGTTCGCCTGCCGCGTGGGCATGTGCGGCTCCTGCGCGATGAGCGTCAACGGCGTGGCGCGCTGGACCTGCCGCACCCACGTGGACAAGGTCGTCGGCGACACGCCCCATCTGGAGCTGGCCCCGCTGCGCAACCTGCCGATCGTGAAGGATCTGGTCTGCGACATGCAGCCCTTCTTCGAAAAATGGACGCGGGCGCGCGGCTACTTCGAGCCAACCGCCACACGCGAGGACGACTTCGCCCGCCTGCGGCCCGACTCGGGTGAACGCCGCCGCGTGGAGGCCGGCATCGAGTGCATCGGCTGCGGAGTGTGCTATTCCTCCTGCGATGTGGTGAGCTGGCGGACCGACTACCTGGGGCCGGCCGCGCTCAACCGCGCCTGGACCCTCATGAACGATGTGCGCGACGGCGCCCACCCCGAACGCCTTGAGGCGGTCGCGGGCGACGCGGGCTGCCATGCCTGCCATACACAGATGAGCTGCACGGAGCGCTGCCCCAAGGGGCTTGCGCCCACGGCCGCAATTGCCGGACTCAAGCGCGCGACCACGCTGCAAGCGCTGCGGAGGAAACGATGAACGCGCGGCTCGAGACGCGGCTGTGGATGGCCCAGCGCTTCAGCGCCATGGTGCTGGGGTTCTGCGTCCTGGCACACCTGTTCACGATCATCTATGCGATGGATGGGGGGCTCAGCGCCGCCGAGATCCTCGGCCGCACCCAAGGCAACGGGCCGCTCGCCGCCTTCTATTCGGTGTTCGTCCTGGCAGTGGCGGTGCACGCCCCGCTGGGGCTGCGCAGCGTCTTCGACGAGTGGCTCGCCTGGCGCGGCAAGCGCGTCGACCTGGCGCTCGCGGCGTTTGCGCTGTTCCTTGCCGTGTGGGGCTTCCGCGCGGTCATCGCGGTGTTCGTCCGATGAGAAACGACTGGCGCTCCAGAAACCACCCCGGCTATTGGGCCTTTTTCCTGCAGCGTGTCTCGGGGGTGCTGCTCGCCGTGTTCCTGCCCTTTCATTTCTGGGCGCTGAGCCAGGCGCTGCACGGCCCCGCGGTCCTGGACGGGTTTCTGCGCTGGACGCAGAACCCCCTCGCCAAGGCCGGCGAGTTGGGGCTGGTGGTGCTCCTGGCGCTGCATCTCACCGGCGGCATTCGCCTGCTGATGCTTGAATTTCTCGACTGGCGCGAATGGCAGAAGGCGCTGCTCGCCGTGGCGGGCGCCCTCACCGCGGCCGCCGGCCTGGCCTTCGTGCTCGTCGTCTGACGGCGTCCTCGTAATGGAAGATTCCCTCGCATTCACTGCATACGGGTCGCCGGGCGGCGACCGGTATCGCCTGGATGACGTATACCTACCACAATAGAGGGTACTGAAGTGCGGGGACCGGCGCCGGGCGCTCGGTCACCCACCCGGGAGATGGCGGCACCGATTCGGGCCCGAGCGGGGCCGCCATCCCGAGCAGGCCAGCCGCAGCTGGCCTTTGCCAACGACGAGGAGAGTGAGATGAGAATGAAGAAACTCATGTTGAGGATGTCGGCCGCTGCCCTCATTGCAGCGGGCACCATCTCGGCAGCACAGGCCGAGATATCCGAGATCACCGTCGCCCGGCAGTACGGGGTGAGTTATCTGCCGCTGATGGTGATGCAGCAAAAGCACCTGATCGAAAAGCATGCAAAGGCCCTGGGCCTCAAGAGCCTGGACGTGAGGTGGGTGAAGTTCGCCGGCGGCAACGTCATGAACGACGCACTGCTCTCGGGGAGTCTTCAGTTCGCCTCCGGCGGCGTCGGTCCGCTCGTCAAAATCTGGGCCAAGACCCACGGCAACATCAACGTGAAGGGTGTCGCCGCACTCAACGCCATGCCGCTCTACCTCAATACACGGGATCCCAACGTCAAATCGGTGCGCGATTTCAGCTCCAAGAACAAGATCGCGCTGCCCGCGGTGAAGGTTTCCATCCAGGCCGTGACCCTCGAGATGGCCGCTGCAAAGGCCTTCGGCAACGACAACTACGACAAGCTCGACAAGTACACCGTGTCGATGGCGCATCCCGACGGCATGCAGGCCCTGCTCTCGGGGGCCAGCGAAGTGGACAGCCACTTCACCTCCCCGCCGTTCCAGTACAAGGAGGCGAACAATCCGCACGTGCACACCGTGCTCACCTCCTTTGACGTGCTCGGCGGGCCGGCCACATTCAACGTGGTGTGGACCACCCAAAAGTTCAGGCAGAACAACCCGAAGGCATACAAGGCCTTCACCGAAGCGCTGGACGAAGCCATTCAATGGATCAACAGCAACAAGCGCGACGCCGCGAAGCTGTATCTGAAGGCAGCGAACAGCACCGATTCGGTGGACTTCATCAACAACATCGTCACTGACCCGAAGGTCAAGTTCACCATGACCCCGAAGAACACCACCAAGTACTCGGACTTCCTGTACGAGGTGGGTGCCATCAAGACCAAGCCGGACTCTTGGAAGGACATGTTCTTCGACAACGTGCACAAGCTTCCGGGTAGCTGAGTGCTGCGCCGGACCGGGCTCCAGCCCGGTCCGGCGTCTACCGGGAGCCCTCTACGGCATGCGGAGAGTGGAGTAATGCAACAGCCCAGCACATCCCCCCTGCTCGAAGTTTCGGGCGTAACGCTTCAGTACAAGACGAAGGAACACCTCGTCACAGCGACCTACCGCATCGACTTCAAGGTGTTCCAATCCGATCGGTTCGTGCTTCTCGGCCCCTCGGGCTGCGGGAAGTCGACACTGCTCAAGGCGGTGGGCGGCTATATGCACCCGGTCGAGGGCACGATCCGGCTGGGTGATCGTCAGATCCGCAAGCCCGGCCCCGATCGCATGATGGTGTTTCAGGAATTCGATCAGCTCCTGCCGTGGAAGACCGTCAAGCAGAACGTGATGTTTCCCCTTTGCGCCAGCGGCAAGTGCGGCAGCAAAGAGGCGGAAGATCGGGCGATGAACTACATCGAGAAGGTGAATCTGACGAAGTTCGCCAATTCCTTCCCCCATACGCTCTCGGGCGGCATGAAGCAGCGTGTGGCAATCGCCCGTGGCATGGCGATGGAGCCCGACATCCTGCTGATGGACGAGCCGTTCGCCGCGCTCGACGCCCTGACGCGCCAGAAGATGCAGGAGGAGCTCCTGCAGCTGTGGGACGATACCCATTTTACCGTGCTGTTCGTCACCCACTCGATCCCCGAGGCGGTGAAGATCGGCAACCGCATCCTGCTGCTCTCGCCGCATCCCGGACAGGTCAAGGCGGAGCTCAACAGCAGCGGGAAGGACGATGTGAACCCGCAGACGGGCGAGCGCCTCTCGGATCGGATTCATAGCATGCTTTTTGCCGACCAGGTCGAGGAAGTCGAGGAGGTGATTCATGCCTAATTCACAATCCCAAGCCACGGCCGGCCCGCTCACCAAGCGCGACGAGTTCGTGCGCCAGGAGGTAGAAAAGGATCCGGAGACCGTTCTGGAGAAGCCGCTCACGCTGTGGGAAAAGCTCTACAACATCTCTCTCGTGCGCAAGGCGCTCATCCTGGTTGTGCTGGGCGTGATTTGGCAGGTCTACGCCGTTCAGCTCAACAATCCGCTCATGCTGCCGCCGTTTACCAAAACCGCCGCGGCGCTGTGGGACGCCCTGTTCAACGGCGAGTTGCTGACGCAGATCGGCTATTCGATCCAGGTCCTGCTCATGGGCTATTCCGCCGGGATCGCCCTGGCTGCCGTGCTGGTGGTGTTCGCCATGACCTCGCGGATCGGCAACGACTTCCTCGAGACCATGACCTCGATGTTCAACCCGCTGCCGGCCATCGCGCTGTTGCCCCTGGCACTGCTCTGGTTCGGGCTGGGCAACGGCAGCATGGTGTTCGTGCTCATCCACTCGGTACTCTGGTCGGTGTCGCTCAACACCCACAGCGGCTTTCAGGGGGTCTCGGGCACGCTGCGCATGGTCGGCCGCAACTACGGGCTCAACGGCTTCAGCTATATCCTGAAGATCCTGATCCCGGCGGCCTTCCCCTCGATCCTCACCGGCCTGAAAATCGGCTGGGCCTTCGCCTGGCGTACCTTGATCGCCGCAGAACTCGTGTTCGGGGTCAGCTCCGGTTCGGGCGGGCTGGGCTGGTTCATCTACGAGAACAAGAACGAGCTCAACATCGCCTACGTGTTTGCGGGCCTGTTCACCGTCATCATCATCGGGCTCGCCGTCGAGAACATCATCTTCCGCAACATCGAGGCGCGCACCGTACGCAAGTGGGGCATGCAGGTCTGACCACGCGCCCTCGATGAGCGACACCCACGGCACGGCCGTGGCAGGAGCGAGTTAGATGAAAGTGAATCTGAAACAAGTCGAAGAGGCGTCCCGGGAGCTCTACATCCGGGCCCTCAAGGTGCTGCCTCCCGACATCAAGGCCGGGTTCGACACGCTGTCCTCCAAGGAGAGCACCGAGACCGGCAAAGCGGTCCTCGGCACCATGATCCGCAACATCGCGGTGGCCGAAGATACCGAGAACCTGCTTTGTCAGGACACCGGCATCCCGATCTACAACGTGACCATCGGCCGCGACGTCGAGGTCGACGGCCAGGCGCTGCGCACCGCCATTCGGCACGGCTGTGAACGCGCAACCAAGGAGCACCCGTTGCGCTCCTCGGTGGTGCACCCCATCACCCGCAAGAATGCCCATACCTCGAGCGGTCCGGGCGTGCCGGTGGTGAACTTCGATTACAGCGACGAGGCCGAGCAGCTGCGCATCGAGATGATCCCCAAGGGCAGCGGCTCGGAGAACAACTCCTGGCTCAAGATGTGCATTCCGGCCGAGGGCATGGACGCGGTGAAGACCTTCGTGGTCGACCGGGTGCTCGAGGCCGGCGGCAAGACCTGCCCGCCCACCATCGTGGGCGTGGGCGTGGGCGGCACCGCGGACCTGTGCATGCATCTGGCCAAGGTCGCCGCCACCCGCCCGCTGGGCTCCCACTGCAGCGACCCGGAGGGTCGCGCCCTGGAGGAGGAGCTGAGCCAGGTGGTCAACCAGTTGGGCGTGGGTGCCCAGGGGCTGGGCGGCGACTCCACCGCCTTCGCGGTGCACGTCGAGCTGGCGGCCACCCACATCACGATGAATCCGGTGGCGGTGAACATGCAGTGCCATTCGGCCCGGCGTGCGGCCGCCGTATTCACCCCCGGCGAGATCACCTACGGGTTTTAGCTATGGCACACCATGAGATCACCACCCCCTTCTCCGAAGAAGACATTCGCAAGCTGCACATCAACGACACGGTGTCGCTCACCGGCACCCTGTTCGGCATTCGCGATGCCACGCAGATCCACATGTTCGATCACGGGCGCACCACGCGCTTTGACCTGCGCGGTCACGCCGTCATCCATACGGCGCCGAACGTGCGCAAGGTGGACAAATCCGAGGAATATCCGGCCGGTTACGCCCCGGTGTGCATCGGCACCACTACCAGCGCTCGCATGGAGCGTTTCACACGCCCGCTGCTCGAGCAATACGGCGTGCGCGCCATCATCGGCAAGGGTGGCCTGATGGAAGACTCGCTCGCCGCCTTCCAGGACCTGGGTGGCATCTACCTGGCCATCGTCGGCGGTACGGCGGCGCTGGAGACCACGTGGATCGAGCAGATCGAGGACGTCGACCTCGACGATCTCAACCCCGAGTCCCTATGGAAATTCCGGGTGCGCGGTTTCGGCCCACTGCTGGTCGCGATGGACGCCCACGGCGGCAGCCTGTATGACACAGTGCGCCAGACGGGGACCTCGCGGCGCGACGAAGTGCTCGCCGCGCTCGGCGTGAAGTCGCGCTGAGGCAGGCCCTTTCCTCTCCCGGCGGCAAGCGCCGCGGGGGGCATGATGCGGACGCGAAACAACACATGAAGACGACGACGACGGATATCCTGATCCTCGGCTCGGGCGGCGCCGGGTTGTTCGCCGCCCTGCACGCACACCGGCAGGCACCGGAGCTCAAGGTGACGGTGGCGGTCAAGGGGCTGCTCGGCAAATGCGGCTGCACACGCATGGTGCAGGGCGGCTACAACGTCGCGGTGGCCTCGGGCGATTCGGCCGAGCGCCATTTCATGGACACCATCGAAGGCGGCAAGTGGCTGCCCAACCAGGATCTGGCCTGGGCCCTGGTCAACACCGCGATCGAACGCGTGCACGAGCTGGAGAACGAACTCGGCTGCTTCTTCGACCGCAACCCCGATGGCACGCTCCACCAGAAGCCCTTTGCGGGCCAGACCTTCGACCGCACCGTGCACAAGGGCGATCTCACGGGCATCGAGATCATCAACCGCCTCTCCGAACAGGTCTGGGCACGCGGCATCGAACGGCTCGAAGAACATCGCGCCGTGGAGCTGATCCGCACCCGCGAGGGCGACGCGCTGGCCGGGGTGCTGATGATCGACATGCGCAGCGGCGAGTTCGTGCTGGTGCGCGCCAAGGCCGTGCTGCTTGCCACCGGTGGCGGCCCGACCATGTACAAGTATCACACCCCCAGCGGCGACAAGAGCTGCGACGGCATGGTGATGGCCCTGCGCGCCGGGCTGTCGCTGCGCGACATGGAGATGGTGCAGTTCCACCCCACCGGCCTGCTCGCCGGCGTGCACACGCGCATGACCGGCACGGTGCTCGAAGAGGGGCTGCGCGGCGCCGGCGGCCACCTGCTCAACGGCGATCAGGAGCGCTTCATGGAGCGCTACGACCCGCGCGGCGAGCGGGCCACCCGCGACATCGTCTCGCGCGGCATCTATGCGGAAATGCGCGCCGGGCGCGTATCGCCCAATGGCGGGGTCTACATCAAGATGGCCCACCTCGGCCCCGAGAAGGTGCGCAAGCAGTTCAAGGGCATGGTGGAGCGCTGCGCCGATTGCGGTTTCGATCTCGCCGGCGGACTCGTCGAAGTGGTCCCCACGGCGCACTACATGATGGGCGGCGTGGTGTTCCGCCCGGACTGCACCACGGCCCTGCCCGGCCTGTTCGCCGCGGGGGAGGACACCGGCGGTGTACACGGTGCGAACCGCCTCGGCGGCAACGGCGTGGCGAACTCCACCGTCTTCGGCGGTATCGCCGGCGATCACATGGCCGCGTGGGCCGGCGACGCCCGCCTGCAGGAGCCGGACGAGGCGGCCGTGCAGCAGGCAATCGAACGCTGCGAGCTGCCGTTCGCGCAGCCCGCGGGCGACCTCAACGCGATCCGCGACGCGCTGGCCGAGGTGATGTGGACAGACGTGGGCATCATCCGTTCGGCGCAGCAGCTGGAGAACGCCTCTCAACGCCTCGGCGAGCTGCAGCAGCAGCTGCGCGCCAGCGGCGTCGACGGGGACGCGCGCGCCTACAACGTCACCTGGCACGACTGGCTGAACCTGGACAGCCTGATCCAGATCAGCCAGGCGATCACCGCCGCGGCACTGGCCCGCTGTGACTCGCGCGGCGCCCACTTCCGCGAGGACTATCCGGAGACCGGGGAGCTGGAGACCTCCGGCTTCACCTGCATCAGCCTCAAGGGGGAGGAGCTTGACGTGCGTTTCGAACCGGTGAGCTTCACCCGCGTACAACCCGGCGAAAGCCTGCTCAACGAAGCGGAGGTCGTATGAGCCGCATCGTAATCTCCGAATTCATGGATTCCGAGGCAGTCGATCGCCTGCGCGCGGACTTTGACACGGACTACGACGCCGGCCTGGTCGACAGGCCCGAGGCGCTGGCCGAGGCGCTGCACAGCGCGCAGGCATTGATCGTACGCAACCGTACGCGGGTGGACGCCACGCTCCTCGAGCACGGGCCCGGGCTGCGGGTCGTGGGTCGACTGGGCGTGGGCCTGGACAACATCGACCTGGACGCCTGCCGGACGCGCGGCATCGAGGTGATCCCCGCCACCGGCGCCAACGCCCGCGCGGTTGCCGAATACGTCGTGTGCACGGCGATGATGCTGCTGCGGGGCACGTATCTATCGAGCGCGAAGGTGGCGGCCGGCGAATGGCCACGCGCGGCGCTGTCCAGCGGCCGCGAGCTGTCGGGCAAGACCCTGGGCCTGGTCGGTTTCGGAGGCATCGGGCGGCTCACCGCCGAGCTCGCCGCGGCGTGGGGCATGCACGCCATCGCCTACGACCCGCACTTCAAGCCCGACGCGCTCGCCGACACCGCCGCCACCCTGGTGGATCTGGACACGCTCCTGCGGCGCGCGGATGTGGTCTCGCTGCACATCCCGCTCAACCCGGACACCCGCGGTCTGTTCGCACGCGAACGCCTTGCGGCGATGCAACCCGGCGCCGTCTTGATCAACACCGCGCGCGGCGGCATCGTCGACGAAGCGGCCCTCGCCGCACTGCTCGAAGAGGGTCATCTCGGCGGTGCCGCGCTCGACGTCTACGAGAACGAGCCGCTGGCGGGCGACAGCCCTCTGGCCGGGGCGCCGAACCTGATCCTCACCCCGCACATCGCGGGGGTAACCGCCGAGTCGAACCAACGGGTCAGCGCCATGATCGCCGAGCGCATCGCGGCCTGCCTTTCAGCATAAGGACACCGCCATGCCTGTCGTCTCCTTCGAAGACCTCACCCGCACCGTGACCTTGGCCCTGGAGCGCGCCGGGGCCTCCTCGAGCATGGCCATCGCTGCCGCCCACCACCTCGTCACCGCCGAGGCGCAGGGCCTGAGTTCACACGGCATCTCCCGCACGCCCCTGTACTGCGCGCACCTGCGCAACGGGCGGGCCGACGGTCAGGCGGTGCCGCAGGTGATCCGCGAGCGCAAGGCCGCCTGCCTGGTCGATGCCGCCTACGGCATGGCCTTCGAGGCCTGCGCCCTCGCGGTGCGCCAGGTGGTGCGCCGCGCCAGTGAATACGGCACGGCCTTCGCCGGCGTCACGCACAGCAATCACTTCGGCGCGACGGCCCTGCACCTGCAACCGGTCGCCGAAGCCGGCATGGTGGGCATCGCCTTCGGCAATTCGCCGGCGGCCATCGCGCCCTGGGGCGGCAAGACGCCGCTGTTCGGGACCAACCCGATCGCGGCCGTGTTCCCGCGTCAGGACGCCGCCCCGCTGGTCGTCGATCTCTCCCTGTCGCAGGTGGCACGAGGCAAGATCCTGGTGGCGAAGCAGCGCGGCGAGAGCATCCCCGAGGGCTGGGCGTTCGATACCGAGGGCAATGCCACCACCGATCCCGAGGCGGGCCTGGCCGGCAGCATGGCGCCGGCCGGCGGCAGCAAGGGCGCCATGCTGGCGCTGACCGTCGAGCTGCTGTGCTGTGCGCTGACCGGCGCCGCTTTCGGCTTCGAGGCGGATTCCTTCTTCAGTGAAACGGGCAACCGGCCGTCCATCGGACAGGGCTTTCTCGCCGTCGACCCGGGCGCACTGGCCGGCGAGTCGATGTATTTCAGCCGGGTCGAGACGCTGATCGAGAAAATGCTCGAAGATCCCGGTGTGCGCCTGCCCGGTGAGCGACGCCTGCGCAACCAGGGAACGGCCACCGCCCAGGGCATGCAGATCCCCGATGATCTGTACGCGAAGGTGCGGGCCCTCGCCGGGCAGGAGAACTAGCGCGCCACCAGTTCCCGCGGCTCGTCACGGCGAGTCGCGGGCGCCGAGTCAGGCGCGCAATCCGCCGTCAGGGCCGCGTTCAGTGCCAATTCGTCGGGAAGCTCTGTGGGGGCGGCCGTCTCCGCCGGCAGCTGGACCCGGTGCGCGTAGCGCGTGCTCAGTTGCCGGTTCAGCCAGCGGTCGAAGCCCACGAGGATTCCTTCCAGGGCCAGACCACCGCGCCCACCCAGGAGCGCGGAGAACCGCCGCGCCCAAGGCTTCGCGGTGAATCGCGTGCGCCGCCAGGCGATGTGCTCCAGGCAGCGGCGCCGGTAATCTCCGCCGCTGAGTCCCCACTTCACCTCAAGGTGCTTCACACTCGCCAGGGCCCAGGCGTCGCTCCAACGCAGCATGTAGAAGGGGATGTCACTCAGCCGCAGGGGCGCGGCGCCCAGATAGGTGACGACTGAATCGGGTTCGATATAGACCATGCCCCCGGCGTTGCGCACGCTCATGCAGAGATCGACGTGCTCGCGGGTGCTGAGCAGCGATTCATCCAGAGGACCGATACGCTCGAACACGGACCGGCGTACCAGCACGCAATGGAATTCGCACACCTCGGTGGGTGCGCGCCGCAACTCGGGACGAACCCCCTCCAGCGGCTTGCCTTGGTGGTGGATACGGTCATAAATCTTGCGTTCCCGGCGGCCATCGCGCTCCTCCACACAGATCCCCGCCTCGCCCCCGGCGAAATGGATTTCGGTATGCACCGGCCGATACTGGCAGACCACCGGCGTCACCACATCCGCGCCGGTCTCGTCGGCGCAGCGGATCAAGGGCTCGAGCCAGTTCGGAGCCACCAGGGTGTCATTGTCGAGAAACACCACGTACTCGGTGTCCGCCCGTGACAGGGCGAGATTGCGGGCGCGATTCGGCCAGAGATAATGCGGAAAACGCACCAGGTCGAAGCCCTTCTCGTCCGCCACGGCGTCGAGGTAATGCCTGATCGGGCGCGGCGAACCGCCATCGATGTAGACCAGCCGAAACGGCTGCGCGGTCTGCGCGTAGACGGCCCCAAGCACTTCACGCGTGGCGCTGAAGCGCTCCCGTGCACTCATCAGGATGGTGACCCGCGGACTCTCTGCGTTGCTCATTCTTCCTCCCCCCTCGACTCACTTGAGCGGCCGTCGTGGCCTCAGGTATAGCGTCCCGTTCTCCGGCTGCAACGCACACCGGTTTTCAGGAAAACCGCCTTCGTCGCGCTCAAACAGACGCCATCGCGCCTTGCCGCATGCACGTCGGCGATCAGGGGAGAGTCCCTCTCCCACTCGCTCAGCCATTGCTTGGTTCGACGATGAAACTTTCCGGGAGGCACCGCTGATGGCGATCCCTGACCCCGATACACAGCTTGTTGTTTTCACGTCGGCAAGCAACCCGCCCGCACGGCCGTCCTGCGACGCTGTTCCTGCACGCGTCTGCAGGGCGCGCCCCAAAAATTCGGTACGGGAGCTCCCTATCAATAAATCTAGGCAAGGTTCACGGTTCCTGCGAATCGGCATGCGTTTTGCCGCCCTGCCCGCCGCGGTGTGAACCCTGCACGCGCCGGTTGCGCGCCGAACCTCTATAGTGCCGCACCGACTTCACTTCACGAGGTCTTCACGCATGCATCTCACTCTGCGCCAATGCCTGGCCGCGGTGCACCGGCTCGACCGTTGCGCACCTCCTGCTGCAAAGCTGCCTCGGTTGGTTCTCACCGGGTGGCTGGCCACCCTCTGGATCGCCTGGTTGACGGCGCAGGCCCACCCGGCCGCGTGGGCGCTGGCCGTGCTCGGTACCGTGAGCCTGGCGCTGGTTCTGAAGTACGCGCTGGCGTTCCCCTTGTGGGTGCTGGCGCGCTGGCATCCCGAACGCGTGAAAGAGTTGTTCCTGGAAAGCGGCCTGGAGTGGCCGAGAAGACCAGCGGCGGGGCCGAAGTAGGCGCTTACGGACCCGCACTCGGCCCGCGCCGTGGGGAGTTCAGTGACGCGGGCCGAGGAGTTCGATCTGATAGCCGTCCGGATCCTCGACGAAGGCGATGATGGTCGTCCCGGCGTTCATGGGGCCGGGTTCGCGGATAATCTTGCCACCGCGCGCGCGGATCGCCTCGGCCGCCTTGTACACGTCCTCGACCTCAACGGCGACATGCCCGAAGCCATCGCCGAGCTCGTAGCGATGCTGGCCCCAGTTGTAGGTCAACTCGAGCACCGCCTGCTCGGACTCCTCGCCGAAGCCGAGAAAGGCGAGTGTGAACTCCCCCTCCGGATAGTCCTTCTTCCTCAGCAGGCGCATGCCCAAGGTATCGCGGTAGAACGCGACGGAACGGTTCAGGTCACCGACCCGCAGCATGGTGTGCAGAATGCGCATCGTCACTTCCTCTTCTGATAACAGGGTAGGCGGGGAGTTTACTGCAGGACGCCCGCCCGGGTGCGGTGGCGCTCACCCTAATGCCCCACCGCCGAGGTAACCGTCAGCCCATCGACCGAGACACTGCTCACACCCTTTACCGCGAGCACGGCCCGTCGCACCCGCGCCTTCTGCTTCAGGCTGCGAACGCTGCCGGTCAGTTGCACGATCCCGCCCTGCACGTGGATGTCGATCGCCGATGCATCCAGGCCCTGCTGCTGGCGCAAAGCGTGCTGGATATCCGCATGCAGCGGATCTTCCACCCTCGCGCCCGGGGCCGCGGCGGACGCCGCGCGCGGCTCCGGCCCTTGCCGCGCCGCCGGGGTGGCCGCGGGTGCCGAGGAGGGTGTCCCCGAGGCGCAGCCGGCGGCGAGCGCACCCGCCGCCGCCAATAGCAGTACGCGCGTGTTGGCTCTGGCACTCATTGCGACCTCCCTGTCGACCGCCGCGCCGGCGCGCGAAGCGGCGGAAAACACGCGTCGGGCTCAGCCGAAGGCGTCCGTGTAGCCGAAGTGCCCGGTGAGCACGATGGCCAGCATGGCGAGGGCCATCACGATGATGATCGCGAAGAATGGTTTCACTGCCAACTTCCTCTCCTTATGACGCCGCCGGCGGAGCCGGAAACTTCTTATAAGCCAATAATAGCTTAGGAATTTCCGCCGCCGCCGGCGCGGCGCGCATGCACGCGGTCGGCCGACATAGGCCGGATGCCATACATACAAAGCACACCGCCGTGCGTTAGCCTCCAATCACGGGTAAGTTGTGGGGTAAATTAAAGGGGAGGTGCGCCGGAACGGCGGTCGCGGAACAACGAATCAACAGGAACAAAGGTGCGCCGAAAGGCGTGCGCCGCGCGTATCCGGAGATTGCCCCGTGGACCCCGCCGCCAGGCGGGGTTTGTTTTTGTGGCGGACGCCCTCCATGGCCGCGTGCAGGCAAGGTCCGAACCCACCACGGACTGTACGAGTGCTCGTGCGCCCGGCCCGGCCGGGCAAGCGCGTCCGCCCCACAGGTACACTGCCGCACGCGGGCCCACAGCGGCTGGGAGGCGCGCCGAATCCAGCCACCCTGGACCGCAGAGCCGCGCGCGGCAACGACTGAACCGGTCGCAAGCGCCACGGCGAGGCGATGAGGGCACGAGCAGAGTGGCCTGCCAGCGAGCGCAGCGATTCCGCGGGCCGCCCTGCAGGAGAGAATGGCGCCAACGCACCGGCGCCCTTTCATGGGCACGCCGGCCGTTTGGAATACAGCGGGTCGATGAAGAATTGGTGCCGACGCGCCGATTCGAACGGCGGACCTACTGATTACGAATCAGTTGCTCTACCAACTGAGCTACGCCGGCAAGTGTATACAGTGCAGGCGCGTCGGGCCGGGGCCCTGCGCGGAAGGCGAGTATACTGAAAATCGCGCCGCGGGAACAGGCGGCCTCAGCGCGCGTTGCGCACCCGGATAATGACGTCGACACCCTCTCGTTGCGTCCCGTCGGGAATGGCCGGAAGGTCGCCCAGGTTGAGGTGCTCGGCGTGGATGTCAGTCAGCTCACCGGTGTCCACATTATAGAAATGGTGGTGCTCGCGGGTGTTGGAGTCGTAGAAGACCTTGGAGGGGTCGACGATGACTTCGCGCACCAGTCCCTTGCGGGCGAACAGGCCCAGCGTGTTGTACACGGTGGCCTTGGAGACGAGGGCGCCCTCCCGGTTGACCGCCGCCATCACCTGCTCCGCGGCAAGGTGCTGGGGTTCGGCGAACAGGATCTGCGCGATCTCGATCCGCTGCTGCGTCGGCGTGATGTCGTGACGCTTCAGGAGATCGATGACCTCATCTTTGGTAAGTATTTGTGCGCGCGAAGAATTTTGCATAACGAAATGCAGTGTAACCGCAACCTTTAGACAGAGTCTAGTCCCGCCGGCCGCGCGGCTCAAGCATCGGGCAGCGCGTACGCGGCGGGGTCCACCAGCGGCGCACGGCCCAGCATCAGGTCCGCCAGCAGGCGCGCCGAGGCGGGGCCCAGCACCACGCCATTGCGGAAATGCCCGGCGTTCACGTAGAGGCCGCGCAAGCGCGGGTGTTCGCCGATGTAGGGAACGCCGTGGGGCGAACCCGGACGCAGCCCCGCCCATTGGCGCTCGACGGGGTATTCGGCGAGCCGCGGGATCAGGCTCAGCGCGGCGCTCATCAGCTCCTCGCGGGCCGACTGCGTGGCCCCCTTCTCGAAACCGGTGTATTCCAGCGTACTGCCGGCGAGCACGCGCCCGTCCCGCCGTGGAATGACGTAGCGCCCCCCGCTCAGCACAATCCGTCGCACCAGGC
This sequence comes from uncultured Gammaproteobacteria bacterium, assembly GCA_963779865.1. Taxonomy (GTDB): domain Bacteria; phylum Pseudomonadota; class Gammaproteobacteria; order CAVZZX01; family CAVZZX01; genus CAVZZX01. The sequence continues at coordinate 1,691,214 of CAVZZX010000003.1, forward strand.
CGGGCTCGGCCCGAAACAGCAGCATCTGCCCGCGAACCGGCTCGACGGGCAGCGGCACGCCGCTGGCGCGCAGCAGCTCGCCCGTCCAGGCGCCGCCGGCAACCAGCACCCGCACCGCGTGCAGGGGGCCCGAGGAGGTGGCCACGCCGGTCACCCGGTCGCCCTGCCAGATCAGCCCCTCCGCCTCCGTGCCCTCACGCACCTCCACGCCGGCGCGCTCGAGCATGCGGCGCAGTGCCCGCACCAGGCGCGGATTACGCACCTGCGCGACCTGCGGCATCCACAGGGCCGTTTCGGGCTCGGAGCCGAGCTCCGGCTCAAGCTCGTGGGCACGCCGGCCGCTGATCGCCTCCACCGCCGGCCCGGTGTCCGCGCTCCAGGCCGCGGCCTCCTCCGCCTCGGCGGTGTCCAGGATGAGCAGGCCGTTGCGCGTCCACTCCGCGTCGATGCCGCTGTCGCGCTCGAGCTCTTCGCACAGCCGTGGAAACTCGGCCTGGCTCCAACGCGCGAGCGCAGAGACCGCCGCGGGGTAACGCCAGGGGTAGAGCGGCGAGAGAATGCCCCCGCCGGCCCAGGAGGCCTCCTGCCCGGTCTGCCCGCGCTCGATCAGGGTCACGGACATCCCTGCCGCCGCAAGCTCGCGGGCGGAGAGCATGCCAATCAGCCCCCCACCAATTATCAAGCAATCTGTCATGCAGGCCTCGTCATGGCTTCAAGAGTCAATGGTAGCGCCGAGCCCGGGCGACTGAAATGGGAATCGAACCGGTGCGGGGCGCCGTTCATCGGCCGTTTGGCGCAATTCGTCGGCTATTCCACCCACGCATGGTGGGCGTGTGGTAACACGTCAGGCATGAAACGCACAGCCGGATTCACATTGATTGAGCTCATGGTCACGGTGGCGGTCATCGCCATCCTGGCCAGCGTGGCGGTGCCCAATTTCCGCGCCTACACCGAGAACAACCGGCAGACCGCCCAGATCAATGCCCTGGTCGCCTCCCTCAATCTTGCGCGCAGCGAGGCCATCAAGCGCGGCGCGCCGGTGTCGGTGTGCAAGAGCAACAACGGCACGACCTGCGCCGGCACCAACTGGGAAGACGGCTGGCTGGTGTTCGTCAATGACGACGACGACGATCCGGCCGCGGTCGACAGCGGCGAGCAGATCCTGCGCATCGCCCCGCAGCTGCGCGGGGGCCATACGCTGCGCGGCACGGCGAACGTCAACAGCTTCGTGACCTACTCCGGGCGCGGCTTCGCCAATGCAACGGGCACCTTCACGCTGTGCGACAGCCGCGGTGCCAACCGCTCCCGGCAGGTGCAAATCGCCCTCACCGGCCGGGTCGCCCTGGTCAACAACGCTCCGAGCTGCCCATGAGAGCACATCGCCCCAGCGCCGCCCATCCACACTCGCATGGCTTCACGCTCCTCGAGGTGCTGGTCGCGCTGGTCATCTTCTCCGTCGGACTGCTCGGACTGGCGGGCCTGCAGATGTCCAGCGTGCGCAGCAACAGCAGCGCGCAGTACCGCACCCAGGCCACCTTGGTGCTGCAGGACCTGGCCGAGCGCATGCATGCCAACACCGCCGCCGTCGGCACCAACACCTATAGCGGCATCGACTTCACCACCATCGACTGCACCGCCCCACCGACCCCCTACTGCGCCGATTCCGGCGGCACGGCGGCAGCGGCCTGCTCCCCGCAGGAGATGGCGAGCTTCGACGGCTGGATGAGTTTCTGCATGGCCTCCAACGCGCTGCCCGGGGCGGCGCTGGCGATCAATGCCAGCGGCACCCTGCGGACGCTCACGGTGAACTGGAACGAGCCCGCGGCCGAAGGCGGCGTGGACGCGAAATCGGTAGCGATGACGCTGCAGCCATGAGCACACGAATGAAGAACACACACCGGCATTCCCCGCGGGCGCAGCGCGGTCTCACGCTGACCGAGCTGATGGTGGCGCTGGCCATCAGCCTGATCGTCATGGCCGGCGTGATCACGCTCTATGTGACCAACCGGCATGCCTATGCCTTGCAGAACGGGCTCGCGCGCCTCCAGGAGAACGGACGCTTCGCCATCGAATTCCTCAACCGCGACCTGCGCATGGGCGGCTATCCGACCGACAGCTACGGCGGCGGCGCCTTTGTCGCCCCGGATGCCTCCAACGCCTATTCCACGGCCGATGGCGGCGGCGATACCAGCGATGCGGTCGCCGTCCAGTACGACGCCACGGTCGACTGTGTGGGGAACAACCTCGGTGGCGCGACCGCCTCCACCAGCTACTTCTACATCCAGACGAACACGCTCTACTGCCGCCCGAAAGGCGGTACGCCGCAGCCCCTGGTGGACGGCATCGAGAACATGCAGGTCCTCTACGGCGAGGACACCGACGGCGACAGCGTACCGAACGTCTACCGCCGCGCCGACCACGTGGCGGACTGGTCCAAGGTGACCACGGTGCGCGTGGCGGTACTCGCCGCCAGCGTGGACGAGATCCGCAGCAAGGCCCAGGCCGGGACCTATACGGTACTCGATCGCAGCATCACCGCCCCCACCGACCGCCAGGTCCGGCGCGTCTACAGCAGCACCACGGTGCTGCGCAACCGACTGCCCTGAAGGAGCCCAGCCGATGAGCAGCAGCAGACATCAGCAGCGCGGCATGGTCCTGGTCCTCGGGTTGATCATGCTGTTGGTGATCACCGTGCTGGGTGTGAGCGCACTCACCACCTCGAACCTGGAACAACGCATGGCGGCCAACGCGCAGAATTCGGGCGTCACCTTCCAGGCCGCCGAATCGGCCATTCTGCGTACCATGGCCGACGACGCCCAGCTCACCGCCGCCGTGAACGGCAGCGGAACGGTCACCACCCAGTACACCGATATCGCCGCCAACGTGAGCACCGCGACCGAGCTCACCAGCGGCTCTCCGACCTTCCAGCCGGGGACGAGCTTCAAGATCGGCGCCTACCCGTTCGACATCCGCGGCACCGCAAGCATGAATGCGACGGGCTCGGCCTCGGAACACCTGCAGGGCATCCGGCGCATGGCGCCGCTGGCGAACAACAATTGAGCAGACGCGGCGGAAAGCGCCCGCCGCAGGGGGAAATATGAACAAGGGTTTCGCTGCAATCCTGGCGTTGACACTTCTGGCAAGCGGCCCCGCGCGGGCAGAGTTTCTACAACCGCAGGCAGCCATCGAGAGCAATGACGTGATCGTGGTGCTCGATGCTAACGGAACAGGTCAGGTGTCGGTCGCCCCGTGCAGCGACTGTTCGCGCCTGCGGCTCACAGTGGATGGCCATACACGAGCCCTTCATAACGGCAAGCAGGTCCCACTCGCATCGGCACGTCGTCTGAGCGGAAATGCGCACCGTGTGGTCACCGTTATTTACGACGTGAAGGACCATACGGTCGAAAAGCTCGTCTGGTAGTCCGCGGATTCTGCCGGCCCTAAAGGGGAAAAGAACAAGATGAGGTGCCCCATGACTACTCCGCATACGAGAAGAGCAGCTGCGTTCCTGCTCGCGTTGATCACCGGTTCTCTCAGTGCGTGGCCGGCCCTCGCAGATGACACGGAGGTGTACCTGGGAACCAATTCCGGGCAGACCCAGGTGCGGCCGAACGTCCTGTTCATCATGGATACCTCCGGCAGCATGGACACCGACGTGACCACCACGGTGGGCGTCTACGACCCGACCCAAACCTATAGCGGCTCCTGCGATCCTACTCGCTACTACTGGTCCAGCAACGGCTCGCCCCCAAGTTGCAGCACCTATCGGTACATCGATGTATCCTCCTTCAAGTGCGCGGATGCATCGACTGCGCTCGGGTCTGGCGGAAACGGGTACTATGTCGGTCGACTGGGAAGATACCGGAACCGCAGGCACGACCGCTGGGACTCCTTCTCTTGGTTCAACCATAGCGATCCCGTGGAATGCGCGGCCGATTTCGGCGTTCACGGTGATGGCATCGACACCACGAAGCTCTACCCGGCTGACGAAAATCACGGCGGCCCGTGGCGGGCCGACAGCACGGGCGCGGTCGACTGGAGCAGCACGGGCGACGATTACACCATCTATTCGGCCAACTACCTGAACTGGCGCGAGAGCCCTGGCACAACGGTCACCCAGACGCGGCTGCAGATCGTGAAGGAAACGCTAAAAAGCCTCCTAGACGGCTCCTCGGGCATCAACGCCGGGCTAATGCGCTTCGACAGCAACGCCGAGGGGGGCTATTTCCTGGAGCCGGTCAAGCAGCTCGACACCACGCACCGGGCGAGTATGAAATCTGCCGTAGACAGCCTCAGCGCGCACGGCGGAACCCCCTTGGCGGAAACCATGTACGAGTCGGGGCTGTTCTTCCGCAGCCAGCCAGTCGACTACGGCGACAGCTCCAGCCCGGGCACCAACAATCCCGGCGTACTCGATTCGAGCGACACCAGCAAGTACAAGACACCGATCGAATACCAGTGTCAGAAGAACTTCGCGGTGCTGCTCACCGACGGCGAGCCGACGAGCGATAACAGCGCGGACAACAAGATCGCCGGAATGCCCGGTTTCAGCAACATCACCGGGAAGAGCAGTTGCACGGGTGATTGCCTCGACGAGATGGCCCAGTATCTGCACGATCGGGACCTGAACAGCTCGCTGAACGACGCGCAGAACGTGATCAGCTACACGATCGGGTTCGCGTCCGATCAACAACTTCTCAAGGACACCGCCGCCAAAGGCGGCGGCAAGTACTACCTCGCAGACTCTGCGGACAGCCTTGCAACTGCGTTCACCTCCATCATCACCGAGGTGCTGGCTGTAAACACGACGTTCGTGGCACCGGCGGTCACGGCCAACGCCTTTAACCGCCTCACGCATCGCGACGAGCTGTACTTCGCCTTGTTCAAGCCGTCCAGTCTGCCGCGCTGGCACGGCAACGTGAAGCGCTACGGCATCGCGGGCGACCCGCCGATCGTAGTGGATGCCCACGGCGATTCGGCCGTCGACGTGAACACCGGGTTCTTCGCAAGCGGCACGCAGAGCTTCTGGTCCACCGTGGTCGACGGCTCCGAGGTGAAGCTCGGCGGCGCGGCCAGCAAGCTCACCACCAGCCGCAACCTGTACACCTTCACCGGAGGTTCGGTTCCGAACAACGTCAGCCTGACCGCCTCGGCCAACGCCTTCTCGGAGAACAACAGCGCGCTGTCCAAGACCCTGCTCGGGATTTCCGGAGCGACGGATGCCTACCGCATCAAGCTGCTGCAATGGGCGCGCGGTATCGACGTCGACGACGAAAATGAGAACGGCTCGACCACCGATGCACGCCACTTCATGGGCGATCCGCTGCACACCAAGCCAGCCCTGGTCACCTACGGCGGCACGGACACCAATCCCGACATCACCCTGTTCGCGTCGACCAACGAGGGCTTCCTGCACGCCATCGACACAAGCAACGGCACCGAGCAATTCGCCTTCATGCCCCAGGCATTGCTGCCCAACATTGACACGCTATACACCGATTCGGCCACCGCCGACCACCCTTACGGAATGGACGGGCCGATCACTGTTTGGCACAAGGACGTCAATCACGATGGATTGGTGTTGAACACCGACGGCAGCGTGCAGAGTGGCGAACACGTCTATCTGTACGCCGGCATGCGCCGCGGCGGAGATCACTACTATGCCCTGGACGTCACCGACCGCACGGCGCCGAAGCTGATGTGGCGCATCGACGGCGGGACGGGCGACTTTGCGATGCTGGGCCAGACCTGGTCGCGCCCGATATTCACCAAAGTGAAGATCAACGGCGTCGAAAAGCAGGTGCTGATTTTCGGCGGTGGCTACGACACGACGCAGGACACCACCGGCACAGCACGCACAGCCGACAGCATCGGCAATGCCATCTACATGATCGATGCCACCACCGGCGCGCGGCTCTGGTGGGCCGGCCCGGCTGGTTCGGGGGCCGACCTCGAGTTGGCCGGCATGACCAACGCCTTCCCGGCCGACCCGCGCGTCATCGACATCAATCTCGACGGCGATGCCGATCGCCTCTACATGGCTGACGTCGGCGGCCGCCTGTGGCGCCTGGACTTCGACAACCAGACCAACACCGGTGCCGGCAATCTCGCGACCGGCTACATGATGGCCGACTTCAACGACGGCGCCACTGTCGCCGGAAATCGCCATTTCTACTATCCACCGGACGTGGCCCTCATCCAGAACGGCACCCAGCAGTTCCTTTCCGTCGCCGTCGGCTCGGGCTACCGTGCCCATCCTCTGGACGAGGCCGCGCACGATCGCTTCTACATGATCCGCGACAACAACGTATATGGTCCGCCCACCGATGGCGGCGGAAACATCAGCTACCCGGCGACACTGACCGAGAGCGATCTCTACGACGCCACGGCCAATCTCATTGGGCAGGGGACTTCCACACAGCAGGCGACGGCGGTCAGCCAGCTGAACGGCTCGTCCGGATGGTACATCAAGCTGAACAAGGCCGACGGCAGCTGGGAGGGTGAAAAGGTGCTGGCGGAATCACTCACTGTGCAGAACCAAATCCTGTTCACCACCTTCACCCCGGTGGTGAACACGGCCAGCCAGAACTCCTGCGCCCCGAGTCAGGGCACCGCCAAGACCTATCGGGTCAACCTGCTGGACGCCACCCCGGTGAAGAACTACGACCAGGTCGGCAGCGCCGATGCGCTCACACGCTCTGATCGCGCAGTGGGGCTCGCGCGCGGCGGTATCCCGCCCGAGCCGGTGTTGCTGTTCCCGTCCGGCGGCAATGCGGTCGTCATGGTCGGGCCGGAGAAGCTGCCCGACTTCAACCTGAACCTCACGAGTGAGCGGACCAAATGGGAGCAGATCCGCTGAGCCAAACCGCGGCGCCCCGCTCACGGGGCGCCGCTCGATACCGGGTGGAGCCTGAAATGCCAATGGGATATGAGCGGGGACTGACGCTGATCGAGCTGATGATCGTGGTGGCGATCCTGGGGATCATTGCCGCCGTGGCCTGGCCGGCCTATGAGCGGGAGATGGCTACACAGCGCCGCTCCGAGGCCATCCGGGCGCTGAGCCTGGCGAGCAACGGCCTGGAACGCTGCTTCGCCGATACCGCGGACTACAGCAGCTGTGCCATCAGCACCAAGGTCACGAGTTCGCTGAAATACTACACGCTCGCGCTCGCCGCCAGCGCGGCGAGCTACACGATCACCGCCACGCCCACGGGTGTGCAGGCGGGTGACGAGTGCGGCTCGCTGACGCTCGATCAGCTCGGGCAGAAAGGCCGCAGCGCGGCCAGCGTGCCGGTCAGTCGCTGCTGGTCGGAATAGACTCGGCCGTGCCGCCCTGCAATTGGCGGGGCAGGGAGAACACGACCTTCTCGGGGCGGCCGCTGACCTCTTCCAGGGCTTCGGCGCCCCAGCCGCCCAGACGGGCAATGACCTGCTCGACGAGCACCTCGGGCGCCGAGGCGCCGGCGGTAATGCCCACCACGCCGCAACCCTCCAGCCAGCGGCGCTCGATTTGTGCAGCGTCGTCGATCAGGTAGGCCGGCGTACCGCGCTTCTCGGCGAGCTCCCGCAAGCGGTTCGAATTGGAGCTGTTCGGCGAGCCGACCACCAGCATGACGTCACAACGCTGGGCGATCGCTTTTACCGCGTCCTGCCGATTCTGCGTCGCATAGCAGATGTCGTCCTTGCGCGGGCCCTGGATGTGCGGAAACTTCTCCCGCAGGGCGTCGATCACCTGGGCGGTATCATCCATCGACAATGTGGTCTGCGTGACGAAGGCGACGTCCTGGGGGTTTTCGACCTGCAGTTTCGCCACGTCCGCGACGCTCTCGACCAGATACATCCGCCCGCCGGCCCCGGCGTCGTATTGTCCCATTGTGCCCTCGACCTCGGGATGGCCGGCATGGCCAATGAGGATGGCCTCGCGCCCGGTCTCGCTGTGCCGACTGACCTCCAGGTGCACCTTGGTCACCAGTGGGCACGTGGCGTCGAACACCTTCAAGCCACGGCGCTCGGCCTCTTCGCGCACCGCCAGCGAAACGCCGTGTGCACTGAAGATCACCGTCGAGCCGTCCGGCACGGCGTCCAGTTCCTCCACGAAGATCGCGCCCTTGGAGCGCAGGTCTTCGACCACGAAGCGGTTGTGCACCACCTCGTGGCGCACGTAAATCGGCGCGCCGAAGAGCTCCAGGGCCCGCTCGACGATGTCGATGGCCCGATCGACGCCGGCGCAAAAGCCGCGCGGGTTGGCGAGGAGAATCTTCATAGGTCCGGTTTCCACTCGTTACCAAAAGCTGCGCTATGCCGCGCCGGTCTAATCTTACCTATCGTGAGCGCCGGCGTCGGCCCCTGCCGGGGCGCGCACCTGCAGGATCTCGACCGTAAAGGCGATCTCGTGACCGGCCAGCGGATGGTTGAAATCGACCCGCACCTCCGCGGGGCCGACCTCGCGAATCATCCCCGGCGCCTCGTCGCCCGAGGGCGTGCTGAACGCGACGATGAGCCCCGGCTCGGGGGTGATCTCGGCCGGGAAGTCCGCACGCGGCACGCTGTGCACGTTCTCCTCATCGGCCAGGCCGAAGGCCTGCTCCGGATCCAGGCGCAGGCTCTGCCGCTCGCCGGGCCGCAGCCCGTAAAGAGCGTGCTCGAGACCCTCGATGAGGGTGCCGTCACCCATGGTGAACTGCAGCGGCGCATCGGGCTCGGACCGATCGGCGAGCGTGCCGTCTTCGAGGGTGATGGAATAGTGCATCACCACTTCCGCGCCGGGGCCGATCCTGGGAGCTTGCGACAATGCAGGGTCCTCCTTGCAGGCGCCGCGTTTATCGCCGCGAACGGCGACCGCGCAAGGCATCGATGACGATCAGGGCCGCACCGATGCTGATCGCCGAATCGGCCACATTGAAGGCGGGCCAGTAGTATCTGCCGGCATACAACTGGATGAAGTCGACCACATGCCCGATCAGCATCCGATCGACGACGTTGCCGAGCGCGCCGCCCAGGATCAAGGCGAGCGCCGCCGCCAGCAGCCGCTCGTTGCCGTACAGCCGCCGCAGCCACCACACGATGCCCGCGCTCACCGCCAGGCCCACGATGGTGAACAACCAGCGCTGCCAGCCACTGGCATCGCTCAAGAAGCTGAACGCGGCGCCGGTGTTGTACATCAGCGTCAGATTGAAAAAGGGCAGCACCGCCACCGGCTGATAGGGGGCGAGGTAGGACTCCACCGCCGTCTTGGTGCCCTGGTCGAGCACAAGGACCGCCGCGGCGAGCCACAGCCAGCGCAACATGCCCCGCTCCCGCAGCAGGGCGCCTGCGGCGAGATCACGCATACTGACGCTGCTCACCGGCCCCCTCCACGTTTTCCACACAGCGGCCGCACAATTGCGGATGCGCGGCGTGCGCCCCCACGTCGGGGCGGTGATGCCAGCAACGCACGCACTTGGCCTGCTCGCTGGGCGCGACCTTCACCCACACTTCGTCGTTCGTGGACAGGGTGTAATGCACCGCCTCCCCGTCGGGTGGGGTCTCCACCAGGTGCACGCGCGCCTCGGACGTGATCAGCACGAAGCGCAGCTCCTCGCCCAGGCGCGCCAGGAGGTCGTGGATCTCCCGGCCGCAATAGAGATCGACCTCCGCGTCCAGAGAGGCGCCGATGCCGCCGGCCACGCGCAACTGCTCGAGCTCCTTGGCCACCGCCTCGCGCACCTCGATGACACGCGCCCAGAAGCCCATGTCCATGTCGGCGGTGGGGCCGGCCTCGGGCAGCGCGTACCAGGTGTTGAGGAACACCGACTCGTTGCGCGTGCCCGGCATGTGCTCCCACAGTTCGTCGGCGGTAAAGCTCAGGATCGGCGCGACCCAGCGCACCAGCGCCTCGGCAATGTGGTACAGCGCGGTCTGCGCGGAACGCCGCGCCACACTGTCGGCCTGCGTCGTGTACTGCCGGTCCTTGATGATGTCGAGGTAGAAGGCGCCCAGGTCGCTTGCGCAGAAGTTATGCACCCGCTGGTAGATGCGGTGAAACTCATAGCGCTCGTACGCCTCGAGCACCTGCGCCTGCAGCTCGCGCGCACGCTCCACGGCCCAGCGATCCAGCGCCAGCATGTCTTCAGCCGGCACACTGTGCCGGGCCGGGTCGAAGCCGGTCATGTTGGCGAGCAGGAAGCGCGCGGTCCAGCGGATACGGCGATACGCGTCGGCGATGCGCTTGAGGATCTCGTCGGACACCGTCATCTCGCCGCGATAGTCCGTGGCCGCCACCCAGAGCCGCAGGATGTCCGCGCCCAGGGTGCTCACCACCTTTTGCGGGGCGACCACATTGCCTCGCGACTTGGACATCTTCTGGCCCTTGGCGTCCACGGTAAAGCCATGCGTGAGCACCGCCTTGTAGGGCGCCACGCCGCGCATGGCCACCGAGGTGAGCAGCGAGGACTGGAACCACCCGCGGTGCTGGTCGGAGCCTTCCAGGTAGAGGTCCGCGGCCGGGAAATCGGTCAGCCCCTCGCGGCGCTCGAGCACGGCGTAGTGGGTCACGCCCGAGTCGAACCACACATCGAGAATGTCGGTGACCTTCTCGTACTCGGCGGCCTCCTCGCCCAGCAGTTCGGCGGGATCCAGAGCGTACCAGCCGTCCACGCCGCGCTGCTCGATGCGCTCGGCGGCGGCCTCGATCAACGCCTGGGTGCGCGGGTGCAGCTCACCGGTCCGCCGGTGCACGAACAGGGTGATCGGCACACCCCAGGTGCGCTGACGCGAAATGCACCAGTCGGGCCGGTTCTCGACCATGCCCTCGATGCGCGCCTGCCCCCAATCGGGCATCCAGCGCGTCTCGCCGATCGCCTTGAGCGCGGCGGCGCGCAGACCCTGCGTTTCCACGGGGCTCCCCTCGCCCGCGGCGTGGCCAGGGTACTTCGCGTCCATGCTCATGCCCTGACGCTCGTTCCTTACGGCGCCAGGGTACTTCGCGTCCATGCTCATGCCCTGACGCTCGTTCCTTACGGCGCCAGGGTACTTCGCGTCCATGCGAATAAACCACTGGGGGGTGGCGCGGAAGATGATGGGCGTCTTGTGGCGCCAGCAGTGCGGATAGCTGTGACGCAGGGCGGCCCCGTGCACCAGCATGCCGGCGGACTTGAGCGCGCCGACGATGGTGTCGTTGGCCTGCTTCACGTGCTGGCCGCCGACCAGCGGCGTGTCCGGCAGGAACATGCCGGCGTCGTCGACCGGATTCTCCACGTGGAGGTGGTATTTCACGCCCACCGCATAGTCTTCCTGGCCGTGGCCCGGCGCGGTGTGCACTGCGCCGGTACCCGCCTCGGTGGTGACGTGGTCGCCCAGGATCAGCGGCACCTCGCGCGCATAGAAGGGGTGGCGCAGCTTCAGGCCTTCGAGCTCCGCCCCGCGCGCATAGGCCAGCACGCGATAACCATCGCGCTCCCAGCGCGACATCGCATCCTTGAGCAGGGCCTCGGCGACGAGCAGCCGCTCCGGACCGCGATCGCCCTGGGTCTGTACCACGACGTATTCGAGTTCGGCATTCAGGGTTACGGCCTGGTTGGCGGGCAGCGTCCAGGGCGTGGTGGTCCAGATCACCACGTAGAGCGGCCCCTGGCCCTCGCGGCCCTCGACATGGTGGCAGCGTGCCATCAGGGCCTCGTCGTCGAGCACCTCGAAGCGCACGTCGATGGCCGGCGAGGTCCGGTCTTCGTACTCGACTTCGGCCTCGGCCAGGGCCGAGCCGCAGTCGGCGCACCAGTGCACCGGCTTGAAGCCCTTCTGCACGTGGCCGGCGGCCACGATGCGCCCCAGCGCACGGACAATGTCCGCCTCGAAGCGAAAATCCATGGATAGGTAGGGCTTTTCCCAGTCGCCGAACACGCCCAGGCGCTTGAAGTCGCGGCGCTGGCCGTCCACCTGATTGCCGGCGTACTCGCGGCAGGCCTGGCGGAACTTTTCGGGGGCCACCTGCACCCCGGCCTTGCCGATCGTCTTTTCGACCTGCAGCTCGATGGGCAGGCCGTGGCAGTCCCAGCCGGGGATGTAGGGGGCATCGAAGCCGCTCAGGGTGCGCGCCTTGACGATGACGTCCTTGAGGACCTTGTTCACCGCATGGCCGATGTGGATATCGCCATTGGCGTAGGGCGGCCCATCGTGAAGGACGAAACGGGGCCGGCCCGCGCCCTGCTCGCGCAGACGGCGATAGATGTCGAGTTCCTCCCAGCGCGCCAGGCGCTGCGGCTCGCGCTGGGCGAGATTGCCGCGCATGGGAAACTCGGTCTTCGGCAGGTTCAGCGTGTCTTTGTAGTCGCTCACGATCGCAGCTCAGCCCTGAATGCTCATTCGTCCCGATGTCTGAAGAACTCGCGCGCGGCGCCCTCGTCGCGCCCGATCTGCTCGCGCAAGGCCTCGAACGATTCGAAGCGTCGCTCGCTGCGCAGCTTGCGCAGGAAGTCCACGTGCAGTTGGCGGCCGTAGAGGTCACCGCTGAAGTCGAGCAGGTGCACTTCCAGCAGTGTACGCGCGCCGTCCACCGTGGGGCGGTTCCCCACATTGGCGAGGGCCGGCCACGGCTCGCCGCCGATGCCGAACACCTCCACCGCGAACACACCCTGCACCGGCACCGCACGCCGATGCAGATGCAGGTTCGCGGTCGGAAAGCCGATGCTGCGGCCCCGAGCGTCGCCGTGAGCGACCCGCCCGCTCATGCGGTAGGGCCGGCCGAGCAGCCGCTCCGCCGCCGCCAGATCGCCGGCGGCGAGGGCGCGGCGCACGCGCGTGCTGCTCACCCGTTCGCCGTCCACGCGAAAGGTGTGCATATTCGCCACCTCGAAGCCGAACGCCGCCCCCGCCGCGGCGAGCTGCGAGAAATCGCCTTCGCGCCCGTGCCCGAAGCGAAAGTCATCGCCCACCACCAGATAGCGGACCCGCAGGCCGTCCACCAGCACGCGCTGGATGAAGGCCTCAGCGCTGAGCGCCGCCAGCCTGCGATTGAACGGCAGACAGACCAGCCGATCGACCGCGAAGCGGCCCAGGGTCAGCACCTTTTCGCGAAACCGCGTCAGCCGCGCCGGCGCGGAATCGGGTGCGAAATACTCCTGGGGCTGGGGCTCGAAGGTGATGACCGCCGACTCGGCGCACAGCTCCCGGGCCTTCTCCGCCACCTGTCCGAGCACCGCCTGGTGCCCGAGGTGGACGCCATCGAAGTTGCCGATGGTGGCGACGCAGCCCGGCGCCGCCGGACGCAGATTGTGCAGCCCGCGAACCAGCTCCATGCGAGCGTCAAGCCCTTGCGAGACAAAGGAAAGCAGTATACCCGAGATACCGGCGGCTTGCCGATGCTCAGGAGGACGAGGTGAGCGGCGCGCGCAGCTGACCCAGGCGCACCCCGCCGGCCCACAGCACCGCCGCGTACACCACCGCGCCGAAGCCGATGACCGCCGCAAGCAGCACGCCCCGCTGGAGCGCGCTCAGGGCCAGCCACCCCTGCAGCGGCGGGCTGGCCCACCACAGCGCGGCGCCCATGGCGGCGTTCGCCGCCAGCGCCTGGCCGACCACCCGGCGCCAGCCCGACAGCGGCCGATACACGCCCGCACGGCGCAGACCGCGCAGCAGCAGACCGGCATTGACGAAGGCGGCGAGCGAGGTGGCGAGGGCCAGGCCGGCGTGTGCGCCGGGAACGCCCAGCAGCGTCATCGGCACGGCGAAGCCCACGTTCAGAACGATGTTGGTGAACATGGCGATCACGCCGATGCGCACCGGGCTGCGAGTGTCCTGGCGGGCGTAGTAACCCGGCGCGAGCACCTTCACCAGGATGAAGCCCATCAGTCCCGCGGCGTAGGCCATGAGGCTGAGGGCGGCCATGCGCACGTCGGCGGCCACGAACGCGCCGTGCTGGAACAGTGTGGCGATCACCGGCCCGGCCAGCATGATCAGCCCGAGGCTGGCCGGCGTGCCGATGAGCAGCGCCCAGCGCAGCGCCCAGTCCAGGGTGCGGCGAAACTCCTCCGGGGCCGCCCTGGCGTGCTTCTCCGACAGGCTCGGCAGGATGACCGTGGCCAGCGCGATGCCGAACACCCCCAGCGGGAACTCCACCAGCCGGTCGGAGTAGTACAGCCAGGACACGCTGCCCGCCGCCAGAAAGGAGGCGATGATGGTATCGAACAGCAGGTTGACCTGGGCCACCGAGGAGCCGAACAGTGCCGGCAGCATGAGGCGCATGATGCGCTGAACGCCCGCGTGGCGCCCCAGCCGGGGGCGGCGCAGCAGCCCCAGCCGGGCCAGGAACGGGAACTGGAACAGCAGCTGAGCGAGACCGGCCACGAACACGCCCCAGGCCAGCGCCAGCACCGGCTCGGCGAAGTGCGGGGCGGCCCACAGCGCGGCCCCGATCAGACACACGTTGAGCAGCACCGGCGTGAAGGCCGGCACCGCGAAGCGCCCGAAGGTGTTCAAGATGCCGCCGGCGAGGGCCGTCAGCGAGATGAACAGCAGGTAGGGAAAGGTGATGCGCAGCATCTGGGTGGTGAGCGCGAAGCGCTCCGGATCGTGAAATCCCGGGGCGAAGACGCTCACCAGCAGGGGCGAGGCCAGCGCCGCCACGATGCTCAGCAGGATCAGGATGGCGCCCAGGGTGCCGGTCACGTACCCGACCAGCGGGCCCACATCCTCCGGGTGGCGGTTCTTGTACTCGGTCAGGACCGGCACGAAGGCTTGGGAGAAGGCCCCTTCGGCGAACAGGCGGCGCAGGAAATTGGGGATCTTGAAGGCGACGAAGAAGGCATCGGTGACCTTGCCCGCGCCAAACACGTAGGCGAAGACCATGTCCCGGGCGAAGCCGAGGATGCGCGAGAGCAGCGTGTAGCCGCCGACCGTGGCCGTGGAGCGCAGCAGACCCATGGAGGCGAAGGCAAGCCCGTGGAAGCGATGGAGCCGGATAGTACCCTACGGGACCCGCCGACGCACAGCGGCGCCCGCCGGATTTGACAACGACGCCCAAAAATCGCATAGTGGCGAACTCTTCCGCACCACTGAATCGCTAGGAGTCAGACCTTGGCCAACTCGCCGCAAGCCAAAAAGCGTGCGCGTCAGGCGGAGACCCGCCGCCAGCACAATGCCAGCCGCCGCTCCATGCTGCGCACCTATGTCAAAAAGGTGCTGCGTGCCATCGGTGACGGCGACAAGGCGCAGGCCGAAGAGGCCTACAAGGCGGCAGTGCCGATCATCGATCGGATGGCCGGCAACGGACTTGTCCACAAGAACAAGGCCGCCCGCCATAAGAGCCGTCTGAACGCCCGCATCCGCGCCATGTAGGCGCACGGACGCCGCAGAAAAGAAAAAGCCGGCCTTCACGCCGGCTTTTTCTTTGTCTGCTCTCCGCGTCTCTCCCGTCCGCGGAGCGCTACACCAGCACCAGGTTGTCGCGATGGATGAGCTCGGGCTCGTCCACGTAGCCAAGCAGGGCCTCGAAGCGGTCCGAGGCCTGACCGCGGATGCGGCGGGTCTCCTCCGCCCCGTAATTCACCAGTCCGCGGGCCACCTCCCGGCCCTGCCCGTCCACGCACGAGACCATCTCGCCGCGGGCGAATTCCCCTTCCACGGCGAGCACGCCCACCGCCAACAGGCTGCGACCGGAATCGCGCAGCACCCGCACCGCGCCCGCATCGAGCACCAGCCGCCCGCGGGTCTGCAGATGACCGGCCAACCACTGCTTGCGGGCCGTCACCGGCGCGGTGCCCGCCTGCAGCAGGGTGCCAATGGGCACCCCGCGACGTACCGCGGGCAGCACGTCGTCCTGGCGGCCGCCGACGATCACCGTGGATGCACCCGATCGCGCCGCCAGCCGGGCCGCACGCACCTTGGTGAGCATGCCGCCGCGGCCGAGCCACCCCGGACCGCCGCCGGCCATTGCCTCCAGCCCGGGGTCCTCCGCGCTGATCTCGCCCACCAGGGTGGCATCGGTGTGCCGGCGCGGGTCGCGGGTAAACAGGCCGCTTTGATCGGTGAGGATGACCAGCAACTCCGCCTCGACCAGATTCGCGACGAGGGCGGCCAGGGTGTCGTTGTCGCCGAAACGGATCTCATCGGTGACCACCGTGTCATTTTCGTTCACCACCGGCACGACGCCCAGGCCGAGCAGCGTGCGCAAGGTGCTGCGCGCGTTGAGGTAGCGCTTGCGGTTGCTGAGGTCGTCGTGGGTGAGCAGTACCTGCGCGGTGTGCATGCCAAAGGCCTGGAAACGCGATTCATAGGCCTGCACCAGCCCCATTTGACCGACCGCGGCCGCGGCCTGCAGTTCGTGCAAGGCCGTCGGCCGCTGCCGCCAGCCGAGCCGGATCGTTCCTTCCGCCACGGCCCCGGAAGAGACCAGCACCAGCTCCACGCCCTCGCGGCGCAGGCCGACCATCTGCTCGACCCAACGCTCGAGTGCCGAACGATCGAGCCCGACGCCGTCGTCGGTCAGCAGCGAGCTGCCGATCTTGACGACCCAGCGGCGGGTGTGGGGGATGTGATCGCGTGTCATAAGGCGAAAATACCCGATGCGGCGAAGCCGGGGAACCGGCTCAGTCCTCATCGCCCTCGCTGAGCTGCCCCCACACGGGCTGCGTCTCGAGGTGGGCCATGATGCGACCGCAGAGCTCGCGCGTGCCCTGGTTGGCCAGCGCCGAGATCCGAAACACCGGTCCGTCCCACCCGAGCTCGGCCACAATGGCCGCGCAGCGCGCCTCGCGCTCGGCGTCCGCGAGCAAGTCGACCTTGTTGAGGACCAGCCAGCGTTCGCGCGCGGCGAGGTCCGGATTGAAACGCTCCAACTCGGCCGCAATCGTGCGCACGTCCGCCACGGCATCGCGCTCGCCCTCGAGCGGGGCGACGTCGACCAGATGCAACAGCAGGCGCGTGCGCGCCAGATGGCGCAGGAAGCGCAGTCCCAGCCCCGCCCCTTCGGCCGCCCCCTCGATGATCCCGGGAATGTCGGCCACGACGAAGCTGCGATGGGCCTCGACGCTGACCACCCCGAGGTTCGGATGCAGGGTAGTGAAGGGATAATCGGCCACCTTCGGCCGCGCTGCGGATACCGCCCGGATGAAGGTGGACTTGCCGGCATTGGGCAGGCCCAACAGCCCGACGTCGGCAAGCAGCTTGAGTTCCAGCCGCAGGCGCCGCGCCTCCCCGGGGGTGCCGGGCGTCGACTGGCGGGGCGCACGGTTGGTGCTGCTCTTGAAGTGCAGATTGCCGATGCCGTGGCGACCGCCCTGCGCCACCCTCAGGCGCTGTCCCGGTGCGGTGATGTCCCCCAGTGTCTCGTCCGTATCGGGGTCGTGGACCACCGTGCCGAGCGGGACCTTGATGACGCAGTCCGAGCCGCTCTTGCCGGTGCGCTGACGCCCCATGCCCGGCTGGCCGTTCTCGGCGCGGTAGCGGCGGGTGTAGCGGAAGTCGACCAGGGTGTTGATGCCCGCGTCGCCCTCCAGATAGATGCTGCCGCCGTCACCGCCGTCGCCGCCGTCGGGTCCGCCGAATTCGATGTACTTCTCGCGCCGGAAGCTGACGCAGCCGCCCCCGCCCTTGCCGGCGGCGACGTGAATGGTGGCCTCGTCAACGAACTTCATGTGCCCGCACCTGCCCGCCCATACAAAAAAGCCCCGTCCGGGACGGGGCTTTCGGAGACCGCTTGCGGCTTGGCGCTCAGTCAGCCACCACGCTCACGAACTTGCGTCCCTTCGGTCCCTTGACCTCGAACAGCACCCGTCCCTCGATGGTGGCGAACAGGGTGTCGTCCTTGCCTCGGGACACGTTGCGTCCCGGGTGGAAGCGCGTCCCACGCTGGCGCACCAGGATGTTGCCCGCCAAGACCTGCTCACCGCCGAAACGCTTCACGCCCAGGCGCTTGCTGATGGAATCGCGGCCGTTACGTGTACTGCCGCCTGCCTTCTTGTGTGCCATATCCGTTTACCCTCGCAGCTTGGCCTGCTCAGCCGGCCGAGATGCCGGTGATTTCCAGCTCGGTGTAGCGCTGACGATGACCCTGGCGCTTCAGGTGGTGCTTGCGGCGCCGGAACTTGGTGATGCGGACCTTGTTCCCCTTGCCCTGGGCCGTCACCTTGGCGGTCACCTTGCCGCCTGCGACGAAGGGTGCGCCCACCTTGATGTCTTCACCATCGACGACCATGAGCACCTGCTCGATGTCGACCGAGCCGCCCTCTTCGGCGTCCAGCTTCTCCACCCGGACGCGCTGCCCTTCGGAGACGCGATACTGCTTTCCGCCGCTCTTGATAACCGCGTACATGACTGATTCTCCGGAACGAATTCGGCCCCTGACGGCCGTCGATCGGCGCTGCCAGGAAAAGACCGCGAATTTTAACGGCTTGCGCGGCGCCGGTCAAACCTCCCGCTGCACGGCCGTGGACCCGGCCCCCTCGGCTGCCCTACAATCGCGCAGACCCGTCCCCCCGGCGCGCTTGACACCCGGAGGGCCCAACCCTAGCATCCACGCGTTTTTGCCGCCGATCGACGCAGCCAATGGATATAAAAGAGGTCTACGCCCTCATTGCCGACGACATGGCGGACGTCGATCGCTGCATCCGCACCCGGCTGCGCTCCGAGGTCGTGCTCATCAACGAGGTCGGCCATTACATCGTCAACAGCGGCGGCAAACGGCTGCGGCCGGTGCTCCACCTGCTGTGCAGCCGCGCCCTGGGCTACGAGGGCGCTCACCAGGTCGAACTCGCCGCCGTCCTGGAGTTCATTCATACGGCGACACTGCTGCACGACGACGTCGTGGATGGCTCGGAACTGCGCCGCGGCCGGGATACGGCGAACAACCTGTGGGGCAACGAGGCAAGCGTGCTGGTGGGCGATTTCCTCTACTCACGCGCCTTCCAGATGATGGTCGACGTCGGCTCCATGCGGGTCATGGAGATCCTCGCGGACGCCACCAACACCATCGCCGAGGGCGAGGTGCTGCAACTGCTCAATTGCCATGACGCCGATACCACCGAGGCGCGCTATCTCGAGGTGATCCGCAACAAGACCGCGAAGCTGTTCGAGGCGGCCGGCCAGCTGGCCGCGGTCCTGTGCGAGCGCCCGGCACAGGAAGAGCTCGCCCTGGCGGCCTACGGCATGCACCTGGGCACGGCCTTCCAGCTCATCGACGACGTGCTGGACTATAGCGCCGAGGCCAGCGAGACGGGCAAGAATATCGGCGACGACCTGGCGGAAGGCAAGCCGACCCTGCCCCTCATCTACGCCATGCGCAACGGCAGCCCGGAGCAGGCGCAGCTGGTGCGTGGGGCCATCGAGGAGGGCGGCCGCGATGCCATCGATGCGGTCACCGCGGCAATTGAATCCACGGGCGCCATCGCGTACACTGCGCGGTCTGCCCAGCAGGAGGCGCAGCGGGCCCACGAGGCCCTTGCCGGGATGCCCGAATCCCGGTACAAAGACGCCCTCCATGCGCTGGCCGATTTTTCGGTCCGGCGCACCTATTGAGAGTATCGGGGTGTAGCTCAGCCTGGTAGAGCACTGTCTTCGGGAGGCAGGGGCCGGAGGTTCAAATCCTCTCACCCCGACCAATTCTTTCGGCGGTCCGAGCAACCGCCGCACGCGTACCGCGGCCCGCCCTTCTGGGCCGCTCCCCCTCGAGTAAAGATGAGCAGCCGGTCACAGTCCGGGCACCGTCGATCGCACGCGGCTAAAGGCGCACGCCGCCTAGGCCGACATTTCATGCGGTTTAAACGAAAAGCGATACCGCATGGGACTGGGGACCCGCTTGGGCGCCCTGTTGGCGCTGGCGCTGTTCGCCTGGGCGGCGAACGCGGGCGTGGAAAAGGTCCGCGAGGTGGCTGACAGCGCGCTCACGGACATTGCCAATGCCCGCTATGTGTCCGGCGTGGGGGCGGTCATCACCTTCAATCCGCGTCTGTGCCGCGAGGCCGGGGCCGCACTGTGCGCGTTCTATCGCGCCCATGAGTACGGCCACGTGGTGCTCGGACACATCTACGATTACACCGACCCGTGGGACGCCGAAGCCGCCGCGGACCGCTGGGCGGCGGCCCATGCCTCGCAGCGGGCGGTGCGTGCCGCCTACCGCTATTTCATGGCCGGCGGCGGCGGCACCCCGGTGCACGGCTCCGGGCGCGTGCGCGCCGCGCGTCTGCGCCCCTATCTCTCCGGCAGGCGCGCCCCGGGCTATCCGTGGCGCACCGAAGGAGGCTGGCTCACCTCCTCGGCCTGCACCGGCTCGACGGCCTCCGGCGGCGGCTCCGCGGCGCCCGCGCCACGCTGAGGGGACTCGCCGCGACCCGCCGGACTGGCGAAGCGATCGTTGAGGGCCTGGATGAAACGGTCGGCGTCGGCGATCACGCGTTGCAGCTGCTTGCGCGCTCGCCCCCCCCAGCCGACCGGGCGCGTCAGGAACAGGCTGCGCCAGGCGCGTGTGTTCTTTCGGAAGGCATTCGCCAGGCAGTCACGATCGGTCCCCGAGGGCTCGCTCGCCAAGAAGCGCCGGAGCACCGCGCGCGCCGACCAGTCCCGAGCCAGAAAGTGCAACCAGATCCCGGCCCCGAGCACCACTGCCAGGGCGAGGATCCAACCCCAGCCGCTCGCGCCCAGACTGATCAGCCATTCGGGCGGGGTGAACGACGCCCCCTGCCAGGTTCCCGTGCCGAGCACGAGGGCCACCAGGGCGAGCGCCAGCCCGCCGAGCATGAGCCCGTCGCGCCAGAGCACGCCGCGGCGCCATTCCTGCAGCAGCGCACGCAGCCGAGGGATCTGCGTCTCCTGGATGTGGTGTGCGGTCTTCTCCAGCGAGCCGATGATGCGGTAGGCGCGCTCGACGCCGACCTGCCCCATGCGCCGGTGGATCTCCGCCAGGTCGGCATCGCGCTTACGCTCGAAGCGCTCGCGCAGCTTCTCATCGCCAAAGTGCGGCTCGGCATCGGGACTGTAAATGGTGTAGAAGCGCCCGGCGGTAAGCCCTTCCTGCGCGATGGCCCGCTGCCAGGCACCGACCACCTGCTCGGGATTATCCTCCCCGGCGGTCGCGTCGATCTGGTTGAGCACGTACATGAACTTGCTGGAATCGCGCCGGCGGATGGTGTTGCCGACCAGGTGCGTGAGCGTGTCCTGCATCGCCCCCGGTTCGGGATGACGGGCATCGAAGAACACCAGCACCAGGTCCGACAGGTCGATGATGTAGTCGGTGATCCGCAGCGTCGCGTTGCGCTGCGCATCGGCATCGAACCCGGGCGAGTCGATCAGGATGGTGCCGCGCACCTCCTCGCTGGGCACCGTCTTGAGCTGCAGGTAGGCATCCACGCGACCGCCCTCCCCCGGGGCGACCTCCTCGAGCTCGTGGCTCATCTTGTAGAAGGGGAAGCGCAGGTCCGAGTTCAGAGCAATCCCGGGCAGCACCCGCTCCTGGTCCTCGTTGCCGAAACACACCACGGTGAACTTGTCGTCCACCGCCTGAGTGCCGGTGGACTGCAGCGAGTACTTCAGGTAGTGATTGATGAACGTGGACTTGCCCGCGGAGAAGGTCCCCAGCACCGCAATCAGCGGCCACCAGGCGATTTGCGTGGCGTAGGACTGCTCGGCATCGAGCAGCCCCGTGCGGTAGCCCACCTTGTCCAGCGCCCGGAAACTCTTCACTGCGTCGACGAGCAGCGGGTTCTCCTCCCGCAGGTGCTGCTCCAGGCTGCGCAGGCGCTTTTCGACGGCTCGACTTCTTTTCGGCATAACGACGTCCCCGGTCGGCGGAAAACCCCTTCCTCCCTCGCTAACTCTAGGCGCTGATGCGCCCCCGCGCGAGTCGCCGGGGCGCGCTGCGCCCCAAAACGCAAACGGCCGGGCGAGGTGCCCGGCCGTCTGGGTTCTGGGGGAGCCCGCCGCGCGTGCGGATCAGAACGGGATATCGTCGTCGAAATCCTCGAAGCCGCCGCCGGCCGGTTCGGACTGCTGCGGCTGCGACTGGCCGCCGCCCTGCCGCGCCGGCGCCCGATCCTCGTAGCCGGCACTGCCGCCGCCGCCCCGCCCATCGAGCATCTGCATCTCGTTGGCCACGATCTCCGTGGTGAAGCGGTCCTGCCCGTCCTGGCCCTGCCACTTGCGGGTCTGCAGGCGCCCCTCGACGTAAATCTTCGAACCCTTTTTCAGGTATTCCCCGGCGATCTCGGCAAGGCGTCCGAAGAACACCACCCGATGCCACTCGGTGCGCTCCTGCTGCTCGCCGCTCTGCTTGTCGCGCCACTGGTCGGAGGTGGCCAGCGCCACGTTGGCAACTGCGCCGCCGGAGGGCATATAGCGCACTTCCGGGTCCCGCCCCAGATTGCCGATGAGGATGACTTTGTTGATGCCCCTCGCCATTGCGTTCCCCTCTTGGAATGAGTGTGCCCGAGCGCGCCCTAGCGCTCCAGGCGCCGGCGCCCCGCCGCGCCCTGAGGGCGGCGGCCGGGGCGTGCGCAGATCATATCACGCGTGGACGGTTGAACCGGCGCCCTTCTCGGGGGGACGCTCGCCCTGGTTCACGGAATAGGACTCGAGTTGCTCGCGATCGAGGGCGTTGAGGTCCACCTTGAGGTAGGCCACGCCATCTTCGGCGATAACCACCGCCTCGGCTACGCCGCGGATCTGGGTGAGCTCAGCGGCCAGGGTTTTGGTCCGTTTTGCATCGATGTCGCCGACATTGAGCAGGAACGTGCTCAAGTAACGCGGGCTGCGCATGGTCAGCGCGGCGAGCAGCCAGACCCCGACCATCCCGGCGCTGAACAGGAAGACCCCGTTGTAGCCGTGGTGCTGAAACATCCAGCCGCCGGCCCAGCCGCCGACGAAGATGCCCAGAAACTGCGAGCTGGAGTACACCCCCATCGCCGTGCCCTTGCTCTGTGTGGGGGCCATCTTCGCGATCAGCGAGGGCAGGCTCGCCTCCAGCAGATTAAAGGCGCTGAAGAACAGCCACAGGGCCAGGACAATGCCGATGAGGGCGTGATGGAACTCGTACAGGCTCAGATTGGCGACACCGAGCACCACGATGGCGCCCGTGAAGACCTGCTTCATGCGCCGTTTCTTCTCGGCGATGATGATGAACGGCACCATGGACAGGAAGCCCAGCACCATCACCGGCAGATAGACATACCAGTGGTGGTCCTCCGGCAGGCCGGCCACGTCCCGCAGGGCCACCGGGATGGCCACGAACAGGGCCGTCAGCACCAGGTGCATGGTGAAGATGCCCAGGTCCAGGCGCAGCAGTTGGGCGTCGGCGAGCACCTCCTTGAACTGAGCGGGCACCGCCTGGGTATCGCGATGCATCCGCGATTGCGTCGGCGTCGGCACCGCGAACTGCAGGACCGCGATCCCGCCCAGCCCCAGCAGGGCGGTCAGCCAGAAGATCCCGGGCACGCCGATGTAGTCGTTGAGCAACGGCCCGCCCACCATCGCCACCGAGAAGGAAACGCCGATGGTCATGCCGATGATGGCCATCACTTTCAGCCGGTGTTCCTCGCGCGTGAGGTCCGCGGCAAGGGCCAGCACCGCAGAACCGACCGCCCCGGCGCCCTGCAGGGCCCGGCCGAGGATCACCCCCTCGATGGTGTGGGACATCGCCGCCACCGCGCTGCCGATGGCAAAGATGACCAGCCCGGCTGCGATCACCGGCTTGCGCCCGATGCGGTCCGAGAGCATGCCGAAGGGGATCTGAAAGATGGCCTGGGTCAGGCCGTAGGCGCCGATTGCCAGACCCACGGTGGTCGGCGTGACGCCGCGCAGGCTCTCCGCGTACAACGCGAAGACGGGCAGGATCATGAACAAACCGAGCATGCGGAAGGAATAGATGCCTGCCAGGGACAGGGCGGAACGGCGTTCGCCGGCGGAGATGGATTCGGAACTCATAGGCGGTTTCCTGGAGTGGGTTTGAAGACGGGTCGGCTTTTGCCTCGCAAACGGGAATCGTCGTATATTAACCGGTTACTCCTGCCAGCGAAAACGCCATGCAACGCATCCACATCCGCGGCGCGCGCACCCACAATCTGAAGAACGTGGATCTCGACCTGCCGCGCGACAAGCTCATCGTGTTCACCGGGCTGTCCGGCTCAGGCAAGTCCTCACTCGCCTTCGACACCATCTATGCGGAAGGGCAGCGGCGGTACGTCGAGTCGCTCTCCACCTATGCGCGGCAGTTCCTGTCGGTGATGGAGAAGCCGGACGTCGATCACATTGAGGGCTTATCGCCGGCGATCTCCATCGAACAGAAGTCGACATCGCACAACCCGCGGTCCACGGTCGGCACCATTACCGAGATCTACGACTACCTGCGGCTGTTGTTCGCGCGCGCCGGCGAGCCGCGCTGCCCGGAGCATGACACCCTCCTCGAGGCGCAGACGGTCAGCCAGATGGTGGACCAGACGCTGGCCCTGCCCGAGGGGAGCCGGCTGATGCTGCTCGCCCCGGTGGTGGAGGAACGCAAGGGCGCCCAGGAACAGGTGCTCGAGGAACTGCGCGCCCAGGGCTACGTGCGCGCCCGCATCGACGGGGCGGTGGTCGAACTCGACGCAGCGCCCGAGCTCGACCGCCAGCGCAAGCACAGCATCGAGGTGGTCGTGGACCGCTTCAAGATCCGCGACGGGCTGCAACAGCGGCTGGCGGACTCTTTCGAAACGGCCTTGGCCATCGCCGACGGCCGCGCCCTGCTGGCCGCCATCGACGGGCAGAGTGCCGACGTGGTCTTCTCCTCGCGCTACGCGTGTCCAGTGTGCGGGTACTCACTGACAGAGCTCGAGCCGCGGCTGTTTTCCTTCAACAACCCGGCCGGCGCCTGCCCAAGCTGCGACGGGCTGGGCACCAAGCAGTTCTTCGATCCCGCCCGTGTGGTCGCCCAACCGGCACTGAGCCTGCCCGCTGGAGCGGTACGCGGCTGGGACCGCCGCAACACCTACTACTTCCAGATGGTGGAGGCCCTCGGACGGCATCTGGGCTTCGACGTCGATGCGCCCTTCCAGGACCTGCCGGAGCGGGCACGCGAGGTGCTGCTCTACGGCAGCGGTGAGGAAGAAATCGCGTTCACCTATTTCAACGATCGGGGCAAGAGCTCCACCCGGGTCCAGCCCTTCGAAGGCATTATTCCCAACATGGAGCGCCGTTACCGGGAGACCGACTCCGCCATGGTGCGCGAGGAATTGGCCCGCTACATCAGCCAACAGGCCTGTCCCGAGTGCGGCGGCGCGCGCTTGAACCGCGCGGCCCGGCACGTGTTCGTGGCCGGGCGCAGGCTGCCCGAACTCGCCGCCATGGCGGTGGGCAGCGCGCGGGACTTCTTCGCCACGCTGGATCTGCCGGGCCGCCGCGGCGAGATCGCCGCCAAGGTGGTCAAGGAGATCGGGCAGCGCCTGGACTTCCTGGTCA
The DNA here is from genome assembly GCA_963779865.1 of uncultured Gammaproteobacteria bacterium. Classification (GTDB taxonomy): domain Bacteria; phylum Pseudomonadota; class Gammaproteobacteria; order CAVZZX01; family CAVZZX01; genus CAVZZX01. The sequence goes on from CAVZZX010000003.1 coordinate 1,716,603, forward strand.
ACGTGGGCCTCGATTATCTGACCCTAGAGCGCAGCGCCGACACCCTCTCCGGGGGCGAGGCGCAGCGCATTCGGCTGGCGAGCCAGATTGGCGCGGGCCTGGTCGGCGTCATGTATATCCTGGACGAGCCCTCCATCGGCCTGCATCAGCGCGACAACGAACGGCTGCTGAGCACGCTCACCTACCTGCGCGACCTCGGCAACACCGTCATCGTGGTGGAGCACGACGAGGACGCCATCCGCAGCGCAGACCACGTGGTCGACATCGGCCCCGGGGCGGGGGTCCACGGCGGACGCATCGTGGCCCAGGGCACGCCCGAGGAGATCGTGGCCGACCGTGCCTCACTGACCGGCGACTACCTGTCCGGACGCAGGGCCATTGCAGTGCCCGAGGAGCGCACGCCGGCCGACCCCGAACGGCAGATCGCGATCCGCGGCGCGCGCGGCAACAACCTCAAGGCCGTGAATGTCGCCATCCCCCTGGGCCTGATGACGGCGGTGACCGGGGTGTCCGGCTCCGGCAAGTCCACGCTGATCAACGACAGCCTGTACCGGGCGGCGGCGCTGCAGCTCAACGGCAGCGGCGAAGACCCCGCACCCATCGACGGCATCGACGGCCTGGAGCAGGTCGACAAGGTCGTGGACATCGACCAGAGCCCCATCGGCCGTACGCCGCGCTCCAACCCGGCCACCTACACCGGGCTGTTCACCCCGATTCGCGAACTGTTCGCCGGCACACCCGAGGCGCGCTCGCGCGGCTACACGCCCGGGCGCTTCAGCTTCAACGTCAAAGGGGGGCGCTGCGAAGCCTGCCAAGGCGACGGCGTGATCAAGGTGGAAATGCATTTCCTGCCGGACATCTACGTCGCCTGCGACGTCTGCAAGGGGCGGCGCTACAACCGCGAGACGCTGGAAATCCGCTACAAGGGCAAGACTATCCATGAGGTACTGGAGATGACCGTGGAGGACGCGCTCGCCTTCTTCAGCGCCGTGCCCGTCATCCAGCGCAAGCTCCAGACCCTGATGGACGTGGGCCTCTCCTACATCAAGCTGGGCCAGAACGCCACCACCTTGTCCGGCGGCGAGGCCCAGCGCGTGAAGCTCGCCCGCGAGTTGTCCAAGCGCGAAACCGGCAACACGCTCTATATTCTCGACGAGCCGACCACCGGCCTGCACTTCTTCGACATCGAGCAGTTGTTGTCCGTGCTCCAGCGCCTGCGCGATCACGGCAACACGGTGGTCGTGATCGAGCACAACCTGGACGTCATCAAGACGGCGGACTGGGTGATCGACCTGGGCCCCGAGGGCGGCCACCGCGGCGGCGAGATCGTCGTGACCGGCACCCCCGAAACGGTGGCGGCCCATCCGCGCTCGCACACCGCGCGGTTCCTGCGCCCGCTGCTGCGGCGGGCTGCGCACGGCGCCTCGGACGCGGACCGCCGCCGTGCTTGAGCGCAGTGCGCTGGAAGCCAAGCTTGTCGAGTGGTTCGCCCGTCCGGCGCTGCAGGCCAAACGCTGGGCCCCGCAGCTGTTCTGGAACCCGGTCGCGGACTCCCCCTTCGGCCGGCTGAAGGTGGACGCCTGCGAACTCGAGGTGCTGTTCGCCACCATCCTGGGGGAGCCTTCCCAGTGCCGGGAGCGCCTGGACCGGAAGCAGGCCGGTCGCGGGAGCTTTCTGGCCGCCAACGCACGCCGCCACGAGTTGCCGCTGCTGCGGCGCGCCGTATCTCCGCGTTGACAGCTGTGCGCTGGCTCACAGGCGGCGGGCCGGGGCAGGGAGGTATAATGCGCGCGTGGCCCCGGATCCGGGCCGCTATCGTCAGCTGAAGGGATAAGCGTGCATGAACGAGCGGGATGATCTCTGGGAGCGCATCGAGGCGCTGAACCTCATCGGGGTGGCGCTATCCACGGAGAAGGACCCCGACCGTCTGCTGGAGACGATCGTCCTCGGTGCCAAGCGCATCACCGGCGCCGATGGCGGCACGCTCTACACCCTCGAGGAAGACCGCCTCAAGCTCGCCATCGTGCACACCGATTCGCTGCGCATCGCCCTGGGGGGCACCACGGGCGAACCGGTCCCCTTCCCCCCCATCCCGCTGCACCACAGCGACGGCGCGCCGAACCTGCACAACGTGGCCACATGCGCGGTGCTGCAGGGGCGAACAATCAATATCGGAGACGCCTACGCCGAGGGCGAGCTCGACTTCAGCGGCACCCGCGCCTTCGACGAACAGACCGGCTACCGCTCGCGCTCTTTCCTGGCGATCCCGCTGAAGGATCACGAAAACGAGATCATCGGGCTGCTGCAGCTCATTAATCCACGCGACGCGGAGACCGGGGCCATCCGGCCCTTCTCCACCGCCGACGAGCGGCTGGCCGAGTCGCTGGCCTCGCAGGCCGCCGTAGCCATGACCACCCGCAAGCTGGTGGCCGACATGCACGGACTGGTGGACTCGATCGTGCGCCTGATCGCCTCCGCCATCGATGCAAAATCCCCGCACACCGGTGGCCACTGCCGCCGCGTTCCCGAGCTGACCATGTTGCTGGCCGAAGCGGCCCATCGCGCGGACGCCGGGACGCTAGCGGATTTCAGCCTCTCCTCCGGCGAACGCTATGCGCTGGAGATCGCGGGCTGGCTGCATGATTGCGGCAAACTCGCGACGCCCGATCACGTGATGGAGAAATCCACCAAGCTCGAGACCCGATTCGATCGCATCGAGACGATCGACACGCGCTTCGAAGTGCTCAAGCGCGATGCCCGTATCCGCGCCTTGGAACGCGCCCTCGCCGCGGCCGATGCCGGTGCGCCGCTGGACCGTGCGGCGATCGAGGAGACGGCGGCTCGCGCCGCCAAACGTCTGGAGGCGGATCGCCGTTTCCTGCGGCGCTGCAACATCGGCAGCGAGGCGCCCATGCCCGAGGCGGATCGCGAGCGCGTGCGCCGCATCGCCGCCTACCGCTGGCGGGGCCCCGCGGGCATTGAGCAGCCGCTTCTCAGCGCCGAAGAGGTGGAAAACCTGACCATTGTCCGCGGCACGCTCAATGCGGCGGAACGCGAGGTGATCAACGACCACATCGTGACCACGATCCGCATGCTCGAGTCGCTGCCCTTTCCCAAGCACCTGGCCAACGTGCCCGAATACGCCGGGGGGCACCACGAGCGGATAGACGGAACGGGCTACCCCCGCGGGCTGCGCGGCGAGCAGATGTCGGTACCGGCGCGCGCCATGGCCATCGCCGACGTGTTCGAGGCCCTCACCGACAACAACCGCCCCTACAAGGAGGGCATGCCGCTCTCCGAGGCCCTGCAGATCCTCGGCCGGATGAGCCTGAGCGGGCACATCGACCCGGATCTGTTCCAGGTGTTCATCGGCGAGAAGGTCTACCTGGAGTATGCGCGGCGCTTCCTCGATGCCGGGCAGGTCGATGCGGTGAACGAGACGGAGATCCCCGGCTATCGGCCCCGGGCAAATCGAGGGCGACGCTAAAACGCGACAGCGGTGCCGCGTGCGATGCCCGGCAGCGCATCGGCGCGCCCCCGGTTGACGGCAATTTCCACCAAACCGGCCGAGTTCACATACCAGAAGGGCTGGCCCGGCGGCACGTCGGAAAAGGTCCTGGCGGGGCCCACCCGCTGGCCCGCCACGCGCAACATCGTCCCTGCGGGTACCGAAGCGCCGCGCAAGCCGGTGACGGCGTTGCCGTAGCCGTCGATGTAGAGCACCTCGGCGTGTTCCTCCACCCATCCCGCCGGCACCGGCGAGGCTATCGGGGTCCCCAACCGCTCCACGGCGCGCCCCCGGGCCAACGCCGCCGCCGCCGGGGCGAACAGATCGCGTCCATGGAAGGACACGGAGCTCACCTCCGGTCGCCAGGTGAGTTCCCACCAGCGTGCCTTGGGGTCGGCGAGCGCCACCGCGTTGAAAAGCCCATTGTCCGGCCCGACAAACCAACGTCCGTCGGCGCGCAACATCACCGCCCTGCGAGCGCTCCCCACGCCCGGGTCGACCACGCCGACCACGACGCACTCGGCAGGTAGCGCAGCGCTGTACGCGGCGAGGAGACAGGACGCGGCGCGCGGGTCAAACGCCGGGGCGTCGTGCATCAAGTCCACTACTGGCACGCCGGGGGCGCCCTGGTGGAGCACGGCCTTCATCTGGCCCACATACGGGCCGCGCCAGCCGAAGTCGGTGAACAAGACAAGCATGCGCCTACGTTAGCCGCCCGCCGGACAAAAAAAAACCGGGCCAAGGCCCGGTTTTCGATGTGCACGCGAAGCGGCGTCAGCCCTCCGCAGCCTCCGCGGCCTCGGGCTCCGGCCGATCGACCAGTTCCACGATCGCCATCGGTGCACTGTCACCCGCGCGATAGCCGCATTTGAGGATACGCAGATAGCCGCCCGGCCGCGCCTTGTAGCGGGGACCCAGTTCATTGAAGAGCTTGGTCACCGTGTCACGATCGCGCAGGCGATCGAAGGCGAGCCGACGCTTGGCCACGCTATCGTCCTTCGCCATGGTGATCAGCGGTTCGGCCACACGCCGGAGTTCCTTTGCCTTCGGCAGGGTGGTCCGGATCATCTCGTGCTGGAGCAGCGACGTGGCCATGTTGCGGAACATGGCGCTGCGGTGGCTGCTGTTGCGATTCAGTTGTCGACCACTCTTGCGATGACGCATCTTCGATTCCTTGCCAAATTCGTACTGTTCGTCTCGGGTCCGACCGGGCTCAGGCGGAGGCCGTCTCTTCCTTGCCTTCGCGGTCCTTGAGGCTGGCCGGCGGCCAGTTCTCCAAGCGCATGCCCAGCGACAGCCCGTGCGTGGCGAGCACGTCCTTGATCTCGGTGAGCGACTTCTTGCCCAGGTTCGGGGTCTTGAGCAGCTCGACCTCGGTACGCTGGATCAAATCGCCGATGTAGTAGATATGCTCTGCCTTGAGGCAGTTCGCCGAGCGCACCGTCAGCTCCAGATCGTCGACCGGACGCAGCAGGATCGGGTCGATTTCCGGCTCCTGACGGGCCGGCTCCGCCTCGCGGGTGTCCTTGAGCTCTACAAACGCCGAAAGTTGGTCCTGCAGGATCGTGGCGGCCATGCGGATCGCCTGCTCGGGGTCGATCGTGCCGTTGGTTTCGAGCTCGATCACCAGCTTGTCGAGATTGGTACGCTGCTCGACGCGGGCGCTTTCCACCACATAGCTGACGCGCCGGATCGGGCTGAAGCTGGCGTCGAGCTGCAGGCGGCCGATGGGGCGATCGCCCTCTTCGCTCTCGCGGGCGGTGACCGGCTGGTAACCCAGCCCACGGCTGACCTTCAGGCGCATGTTGAGCTCGCCGGACTTCGTCAGATGACCGATGAGATGCTCGGGGTTGATCAGCTCCACGTCGTGGTCGAGCTGAATATCGCCGGCGACCACCGGGCCCGGGCCCTTCTTGCTCAAGGTGAGCGTCGCTTCATCGCGGTTGGTCATCTTGAGGGCGAGGCCCTTGAGGTTGAGCAGGATCTCGATGACGTCTTCCTGCACCCCCTCAATGGTGGTGTACTCGTGCAGCACCCCGTCGATCTCGACCTCCGTGACGGCTGCGCCACGCATCGAGGAGAGCAGGATGCGGCGCAGCGCATTGCCCAGCGTGTGACCAAAGCCCCGCTCCAGCGGCTCAAGGGTGACCTTGGCACGCGTGTCGCTGAGCTGTTGGACGCCCACCAGCCGCGGTTTCAGAAAATCGGATACTGAGCCCTGCATGTAAAGACCTCTTCACTTCCTTCGCGGCGCGGGCCCTGCGCACAGGGACCGACGCCATGTGTCCGCGCGCCCTTACTTCGAGTAGAGCTCCACCACCAGGTGTTCGTTGATGTCGGACGGCAGCTCGCTGCGTTCCGGGGCGGCCTTATAGGTGCCCTGCAGCTTGTCCGCATCCACATCGATCCACTCGGCGAAGCCGCGCTGCTGCTGCATCTCGACCGCTCCCTTGATGCGCAGCTGTTCCTTGGCGCGCTCAGTCACGGCGATAACGTCCCCGGCCCGCACCTGATAGGACGGAATGTTCATCTTCCGACCGTTGACGGTGATGCCGTTATGACGCACCAGCTGACGCGCCTCCGACCGCGAAGCTCCGAAGCCCATGCGGTACGCGACATTGTCCAGGCGCGACTCGAGCAGCTGCAGCAGGTTCTCACCCGTGGAGCCCTTCTTGCGATCCGCAGTCTGGTAGTAAATGCGGAACTGGCGCTCGAGCACCCCGTAGATACGGCGCAGCTTCTGCTTCTCACGCAGCTGGACGGCATAGTCGGACAGACGCGTCCGCCGCTGGCCGTGCTGACCAGGCGGAAACGGCCGATTCTCCACCGGACACTTGCTCGTAAAGCATTTCTCGCCCTTCAGGAAGAGCTTTCCTCCCTCGCGGCGACACTGACGACATTTGGGACCGACGTACTTAGCCAAAGCACCCCTCCTGGCTTAGACTCGACGCTTCTTCGGCGGACGGCACCCGTTATGCGGGATCGGCGTCACATCCGTGATGCTGGTGATTCGAAAACCCAGGGCGTTGAGCGAGCGCACTGCCGACTCACGTCCCGGGCCGGGGCCTTTGACCCACACTTCCAGGTTCTTCATCCCGTACTCCTGGGCCTGCGTCCCGGCACGCTCCGCGGCAACCTGCGCCGCAAAAGGCGTGCTCTTGCGCGAACCACGGAAGCCCGAGCCACCGGAGGTGGCCCAGCACAGGGTGTTCCCCTGGCGGTCGGTGATGTTGATAATGGTGTTGTTGAACGAGGCGTGGACGTGCGCAATGCCGTCCGCCACGTTCTTCTTCACCTTTTTACGCGAACGCGTAGTCGCCTTTGCCATGAGATCGTATCCGTGTAGTTCCTGTGCTTACTTGCGGATCGCGCGGCGCGGGCCCTTGCGGGTGCGCGCGTTGGTGCGGGTGCGCTGACCACGCAGCGGCAGCCCACGGCGATGCCGGATCCCGCGGTAACAGCCGAGGTCCATCAATCGCTTGATGTTCATGGAAACTTCGCGCCGGAGGTCGCCCTCAACGGTCAGCTTCGCGATCTCTCCGCGCAGCGCCTCGACTTCGGCGTCGGTGAGGTCCTTGACCTTGCGGTCCGGAGCCACGCCCGACGCAGCGCAGAGCTCCTGGGCGCGCGTACGCCCGATGCCGTAGATCGCCGTCAGCGCGATCACCGCATGCTTGTTGACCGGGATGTTAATGCCTGCAATTCGGGCCATTTAGACCACTCCTCGAACTCTACTGTCACTGGCCAAGGGCGCGCCCGGAAACGCGCTATGGTACCCTTCCACGCACAAACGATCAAGGGCCGCCCGGCCATCCGGCCGGGCCGAAGCCCTGCGTAGTGTACGCCTACCCCTGCCGCTGCTTGTGCCGGGCATCGGTGCTGCAAATAACGCGCACCGAGCCATTTCGACGAATGATCTTGCAGTTGCGGCAGATCCGCTTAACCGAAGCACGCACTTTCATTTTGCCTTCTCTCCAGATTCACCAGGCTCAGCGCAGCATCCCGGACCGGCCGTGACCCTTGAGGTTCGCCTTCTTGAGCAACCCCTCGTACTGGTGCGACATCAGGTGCGTCTGCATTTGCGCCATAAAATCCATCACCACCACGACGATGATGAGCAGTGACGTGCCCCCGAAATAAAACGGCACGTTCAGGTACAGAATCAAGAACTCCGGCAACAGGCACACGCCGGTGATATACAGGGCGCCGACCAGAGTCAGCCGCCCGAGGATCGAATCGATATAGCGCGCCGTCTGTTCCCCCGGACGGATCCCCGGAATGAACGCGCCTGAACGTTTGAGATTGTCGGCGGTGTCCTTCGGATTGAACATCAGCGCCGTATAGAAGAAACAGAAAAAAACGATCGCAGTCGCATACAAGAGCACGTACAGCGGCTGTCCGGGAGACAGCGTGGTGCCGATGTCCTGCAGCCAGCCCAGCCCCTCGGTCGACCCGAACCAGCCGGCGAGCGTGGCCGGGAACAGAATGATGCTCGAGGCGAAGATCGGCGGAATGACGCCGGCCATGTTCACCTTCAGGGGCAAGTGCGACGTCTGCGCCGCGTACATGCGCCGCCCCTGCTGGCGCTTGGCGTAATTCACCGTGATGCGCCGCTGCCCGCGCTCCATGTACACCACGACCCCGGTAACGACCACCACGAGCCCGAACAGCAGCAGCACAACCGCCGCGCTCATCTGCCCGGTGCGGGCCAGTTCCATGGTCCCGCCGATCGCCCGCGGCAAGCCGGCGATGATCCCGGAAAAGATGATCAGCGAAATGCCGTTGCCGATACCGCGCTCGGTGATCTGTTCGCCCAGCCACATGAGAAACAGCGTGCCCGTGACCAGCGTCACCACCGTCGTGAAATAGAACACGTACTGCCCAGAGGTCACCAGGTCGGGCTGGCGGTACAGCATCACCGCCACGCCCAGACCCTGAAACGTCGCCAACACCAGCGTGCCGATGCGCGTGTACTGGGTGATCTTGCGCCGCCCCGCAGCGCCTTCCTTGCTCAGCTGCTCCAGCTTTGGATGTACCTTGGTCAGCAGCTGAAGAATAATCGAGGCGGAGATGTACGGCATGATCCCCAACGCGAAAACCGACAGCCGCTTCAGCGCACCGCCCGAGAACATGTTGAACATGTCCAGGATGGTGCCCCGCTGCTGCTCGAACATGTGGGCGAGCGCCACCGGGTCGATGCCCGGCACCGGGATGAAGGACCCGATCCGGAAGACCAGCAGCGCGCCCACCACGAACAGCAGCCTCTGCTTCAGCTCCGTGAAGCGGCCGGCCGACAGGGCGTCGGAAATCGCCGTACGCGAGGTGCTCACCTTATTCCTCGATCTTCCCGCCCGCGGCCTCGATGGCCTCACGCGCGCCCTTGCTCACCTTCACGCCGCGAACGGTCACCGCCTTCTCCAGCGTGCCGGAAGCCATGATCTTCACGCGCTTGATGTTGCGGGTGATCACGTTCGCTGCGGCGAGCGACGCGACATCGATCACTTCGCCCTCGACCTTATTCAACTCGTGCAGGCGAACCTCCGCCGTGCTGCGTCCGATGCGCGAGCGGAAGCCCACCTTCGGAAGCCGTCGCTGCAGCGGCATCTGACCGCCTTCGAAGCCAACCTTGTGGAAGCCGCCCGCGCGGGAGTGCTGTCCCTTGTGGCCGCGGCCCGCGGTCTTGCCGAGGCCCGAGCCGATGCCGCGCCCGACGCGCTTGGCTTCCTGCTTGGCGCCCTCACCTGGCGCTATGCTGTTCAGGCGCATCTCAGACCTCCTCGACCTTGACCATGTAGGACACCTTGTTGATCATCCCGCGCGTGCAGGGGGTGTCCTCGACTTCGACGGTCTGGTGCATGCGGCGCAGGCCCAGCCCGGTCAGGCAGGCCCGGTGCGAGGCCAGGCGGCCGTGCTTGCTGCGCACCAGCGTGACCTTTACGCTCTTGTTGTTGGCCATGAGCTTATTCCGCGATCTCTTTGACGCTCTTGCCGCGCTTGGCGGCAACCGATTCCGGGGACACCATGTCGGTGAGCCCGCGGATGGTGGCGCGAACGACATTGATGGGGTTGTTGGTACCGATGCACTTGGCCAGCACATTATGCACGCCCACGACATCGAACACGGCGCGCATCGGACCGCCGGCAATGACGCCGGTACCCTCGGAGGCCGGCTGCATGAACACCTTCGCCGCCCCATGCGAGGCGGTGATCGGGTACTGCAAGGTGTTGTTCACGATGTTGATCTTGCGCATGTTCTTGCGCGCGTTCTCCATCGCCTTGGAAATCGCCACGCGGGACCTCGCGCGCCTTACCGCGCCCGAAACCCACCTTGCCATTGCCGTCACCGACCACCGTCAGGGCAGTGAAGCCAAACTGCCGGCCGCCCTTGACCACCTTCGCCACGCGGCGGATGGCAATCAGACGTTCGTTGAGCCCGTCGCCCTGGTTCTCGAATCCAGCCATGATTTAAAACTCCAGACCGTTTTGCCGAGCAGCGTCCGCCAGAGCCTTGACGCGTCCATGATAACTGAACCCGGAGCGGTCGAAGGCAACCTTGGTCACGCCCGCTGCCTTGGCCTTCTCGGCGATAAGCCTTCCGACAGCGGCAGCCGCCTCGGCGTTCCCGGTGTATTTGAGTTCCTTGCGCACATCGGCCTGCAGGGTGCTCGCCGCGGCGACGACCTTGTCGCCCGCCGGGGCGATAACCTGCGCGTAGATGTGGCGCGGCGTACGATGCACACTGAGTCGATACACCGCGAATTCGCGGATCTTCGACCGGGTGCGGCGCGCACGACGCAAACGTGCAGTCTTTTTGTCCATTGCCCCGTCCTACCCTACTTCTTTTTGGCCTCTTTGCGGACGATACGCTCGCCCGCATATTTGACGCCCTTGCCCTTGTACGGCTCCGGCGGCCGGAACCCACGAATTTCCGCGGCGACCTGCCCGACGAGCTGCTTGTCGATGCCCTTCACGACGACTTCCGTCTGACTCGGGGTCTCGACGGTGATCCCTTCGGGCACCGGGTAGTTGACCGGGTGCGAGAAGCCGAGCGTGAGATTCAGGACCTTGCCCTGGGCCTGCGCCCGGTAGCCGACACCGACCAGCTCGAGCTTCCTTTCGAAGCCCTCGCCAACACCCTTGATCATATTGTTGACCAGGGATTTGGTCGTGCCCGTGTGGGCGTTCGCCTCGGGATGGTCCTTCGGCTCGAAACGGATCTGCCCGTCTTCCTGGGCAATGCCCACCAGCTCGTGCACCGCATACTCCAGCTGGCCCTTGGAGCCCTTGACCCGCACCAGCTGCCCGTCGACGTTGACCTCGACGCCGGAGGGGATCTTGACCGGGTTCGTTACTCTTGCCATCTCGCGCCCCCTAGCAGACGTAGCACAGGACTTCACCGCCGTGGCCGGCGCTGCGCGCGGCCCGGTCGGTCATCACCCCGGCAGAGGTGGAGACGATCGCAACACCCAGGCCGCCCATGACCTTGGGGAGCTCGTCCTTGCCCTTGTAGATCCGCAGTCCGGGACGGCTGACACGCTTGATGGTGTCGATGACCGGTTTGCCCTCGTAATACTTCAGCGCAACGCGCAACTGGGGCTTACCGTCGCCATCCTGCACGGCGAAATCGTTGATATAGCCCTCGTCCTTCAGCACCTGCGCAACAGCGCGCTTGAGCTTGGATGCGGGCATGAACACCTCCGCTTTCTCCGCCGCGAGTGCGTTGCGGATCCGCGTGAGCATGTCGGCAATCGGATCAGTCATACTCATGTATCGATATCCCTGTATCGAGTGGGTTACTGCGGCTCGCGTTGTGCGAACGCCACCCCGCGGGCGACGCCGAACAGCCCGAGATCGCTTACCAGCTGGCCTTGCTCAGGCCCGGGATCTCGCCACGCATCGCCGCTTCCCGCAGCTTGTTGCGCGACAGCCCGAATTTGCGGTACACGGCGTGAGGCCGGCCGGTCAAGCGGCAACGCCGCTGCACGCGCACCGGGCTGGCGTCGCGCGGCAGCTTCTGCAGCTGACGCACCGCCTCGACCCGATCCTCGTGCGCGGTTTCCGGGTTCTTGATCTTCGCCTTGAGCTCGGCGCGCTTGTCCGCATACTTCTTCACGCTGCGGAGGCGCCGCTTCTCGCGCTCGATCATCGAAGTCTTCGCCATGGGCTACTCCTGCTTATCCCTTGAGCGGGAAGTTGAAGGCCTGCAGCAGCGCGCGGGCCTCGTCGTCGGACTTCGCCGTGGTGGTGATGGTGATGTCCATGCCACGGATCGCATCGACCTTCTCGTACTCCACCTCGGGGAAAATGATCTGCTCGCGCACACCCATGCTGTAGTTGCCCTGGCCGTCGAACGATTTCGGGCCCAGGCCGCGGAAATCGCGAATACGCGGGATAGCGATGCTGATCAGCCGATCCAAAAACTCATACATGCGCTCACGCCGCAACGTCACCTTGCAGCCGATGGGCCAATCTTCGCGGATCTTGAAGCCGGCCACGGACTTGCGGGCGCGCGTCGGCACCGGCTTCTGTCCGCTGATGAGCGTCATGTCTCCCATGGCGTTGTCGAGGATCTTCTTGTCTCCGACCGCCTCGCCCACCCCCATATTGAGGGTAATCTTCGTGATCCGCGGCACCTGCATCGCGCTCTGGTAGCCAAACTGCTCCATGAGCTGCTGATGCACGGTGTTCCTGTAGTATTCCTTCAATCTAGCCATGGTCGGTCACCTGCCCCTAGGCGTCGAGGACTTCGCCGTTGGACTTGAAGTAGCGCACCTTGCGACCGTCCTCGAGGTTCTTGAAGCCGATGCGGTCCGCCTTGCCCGTAGCCGAGTTGTAGAGCGCGATATTGGAGACATGCAGCGGCATCTCCTTCTCCACGATCCCGCCCGGCTGGCCGGTCAACGGGTTCGGCTTCTGGTGCTTCTTCGCCATGTTCACGTTTTCGACGATCAGGCGGTCGTCGGCAAGCACACGGGTCACGGTCCCGCGGGCGCCCTTGTCCTTGCCGGCGATCACTACGACATCGTCGCCTTTCTTGATCTTTCGCATCGCCATCGCTCGAGCCCTCACAGCACCTCGGGTGCCAGCGAAATAATCTTCATAAAATTCTCGGTACGCAGCTCGCGGGTCACAGGCCCGAAGATACGGGTCCCGATCGGCTGCAGCTGGTTGTTGAGCAGCACCGCCGCGTTGCTGTCGAAGCGGATCAACGAGCCGTCCGCTCGGCGAACCCCCTTGCGGGTACGCACCACGACCGCACTGTACACGTCGCCCTTCTTGACGCGACCGCGGGGGATGGCCTCTTTGACGCTCACCTTGATCACGTCGCCGACGTTGGCATAGCGGCGCTTGGAGCCCCCGAGCACCTTGATACATTGCACCCGACGGGCACCGCTGTTGTCGGCCACGTCGAGCGTCGTCTGCATCTGGATCATGACTGTCTCCGCAACGTTCCTGTGTTTGGCTGCGCCGCCGGCGAAAGGCGCGCGATCATAGCATCATTTTCCGGAATATCCCAGCGCCCCCAAGCCTAAAGGCGTGGGGGCCGGGCACTCCGAGGTGTTACATCAGGCGACGGTGGCCTTTTCGTCCACCGACACCAGGCGCCACGACTTGCTCTTGGACAGCGGGCGGCAAACGGAGATCGTCACCAGATCGCCGATCTGGCACTCGTTGTTCTCGTCGTGCGCGTGCACCTTGGTGGAACGCCGGATGAATTTGCCGTACAGCGGGTGCTGGACGCGCCGCTCGACCAGCACAGTGATGGTTTTGTCCATCTTGTTGCTGACCACGCGGCCGGTGACCGTGCGGCTGGTCTTCGCCTGTTCGCTCATTCTGCGTTCCCCGCCTTCTCTCTCAGGATCGTCTTTACCCGGGCAATGTTGCGCCGCACGTCTTTCATCTGGTGCGGACGCGAGAGCTGGCCGGTGCCCCTCTGCATGCGCAGATTGAACTGTTCGCGCAGCAGGGCCTCCAGCTCGGTGCCGAGCTCCTCGACGGTCTTGCTCTTCAATTCGCTCGCCTTCATCACAGTATCGTCCGCGTCACAAAGGTGGTCTGAACCGGCAGCTTCGCGGCTGCGAGACGGAAGGCCTCGCGTGCGATCTCCTCGGAGACGCCCTCCATCTCATACAGCATGCGGCCGGGCTGGATCTGCGCCACCCAATATTCGACGTTGCCCTTGCCCTTGCCCTGTCGTACTTCGAGCGGCTTCTGGGTGATCGGTTTGTCCGGGAAGATCCGAATCCAGATCTTGCCGCCACGCTTGATGTGACGCGTCATGGCACGACGGGCGGCTTCGATCTGGCGCGCCGTGACGCGACCGCGTGTGGTCGCCTTCAGGCCATATTCGCCGAAGCTCACGCGGCTACCGGCGACCGCGATACCGCGGTTCCGCCCCTTGTGCTGTTTACGAAATTTTGTACGCTTGGGCTGCAGCATGTTCTGTCACTCCCCTCAGCCGGCCGCCGTCTTCGCCGGGGCAGCCACGGTTTCTTCCTGCCGACCGAACACCTCGCCCTTGAAGATCCAGACCTTGACGCCGATGACGCCGTAGGTGGTGAACGCTTCGGCGAAGCCATAATCGATGTCTGCGCGCAAGGTGTGCAGCGGCACGCGGCCCTCGCGATACCATTCGCTGCGGGCGATCTCGGCACCGTTCAGGCGGCCACCGACGTTCACCTTCACCCCCTGGGCGCCGAGACGCATGGCATTTCCCACGGCGCGCTTCATCGCGCGGCGGAACATCACGCGCCGCTCCAGCTGCTGGGCGATACCCTCGGCCACCAACTGCGCATCGAGCTCCGGCTTGCGGATCTCCTCGATGTTGATGTGCACCGGAATACCCATCATCTGGCTCACTTCCCGGCGCAGGGCCTCGATGTCCTCGCCCTTCTTGCCGATCACCATGCCCGGCCGCGCCGTATGGATGGTGATGCGTGCGCTGCGCGCAGGCCGTTCAATCTCGATTCGGCTCACCGACGCGCGGGCCAGCTTCTTCTTCAGGAAATTGCGTACCTGAATGTCCGTGTGCAGCAGGTCGGCGAAGTCCTTGGAGTCCGCGTACCACTTGGACGCCCAGTCCTTGACGATGCCGAGCCGAATGCCGGTTGGATGTACTTTGTGACCCATAGCAGACTCTCTTATTTGTCGGCGACCATCACGGTGATGTGGCTGGTGCGCTTGAGAATTCGATTGGCCCGTCCCTTGGCCCGCGCGCGCCAGCGCTTGAGGGTCGGCCCCTCGTCGATGAAGATCCTGGAGACCTTGAGCTCATCGACGTCGGCGCCCTCGTTGTGTTCGGCATTCGCAATCGCCGACTCCAGCACCTTCTTCACGATCGCCGCGCCCTTCTTCGGGTTGAAGGCGAGTGTGTTCAACGCCGTATCGACCTTCATGCCGCGCACCAGATCGGCGACCAAGCGGCACTTCTGCGGCGAAATACGGGCAAACTTCAGCTTGGCTGCAACTTCCATCGTCTTAACCCTTTACTTCGCCTTGCGACCGGCGGCGTGGCCCTTGAATGTGCGGGTCGGGGCGAACTCGCCGAGTTTGTGGCCAACCATGTTCTCGGTGATGTACACCGGAATGTGCTGACGTCCGTTATGGACGGCGATGGTCAGGCCGATCATGTCGGGCAGCACCATCGAACGTCGCGACCAGGTCTTGATCGGCTTTTTGCTGCCGGCCGCATGGGCCTCCTGCACCTTCTTTTCGAGATGCAGGTCGATGAACGGTCCTTTGCGAACAGAACGAGGCACGGTTCCGATCCCCTTATCCGATTACTTGAGTTTGCGCCGGCGCACGATCATGCGCTCGGTGCGCTTGTTCTTGCGCGTCTTGTGGCCCTTGGTCGGCACGCCCCAGGGCGTGACCGGGTGGCGGCCACCCGAGGTGCGACCCTCGCCGCCGCCGTGCGGGTGGTCGACCGGGTTCATGGCCACGCCACGCACGGTGGGGCGGATACCGCGCCAGCGCTGGGCGCCCGCCTTGCCGAGCTTGCGCAGGCTGTGCTCGGAATTGCCGACCTCGCCGACCGTCGCGCGGCACTCGGAGAGCACGCGGCGCATCTCACCAGAACGCAGGCGAATGGTGGCGTACTTACCCTCGCGAGCCACAAGCTGCACCGAGGCCCCGGCGCTACGGGCGATCTGACCGCCCTTGCCCGGTTTGAGTTCCACGCAATGAACCGTGGTACCGACCGGAATATTGCGGATCTGAAGGCTGTTGCCCGGCTTGATCGGCGCTTCCTGACCCGACACCAGCTGATCGCCGGCCTGAATCCCCCGCGCGGCAAGCACATAGCGGCGCTCGCCGTCTGCGTAGAGCAGCAGCGCGATGTGCGCACTGCGGTTCGGGTCGTATTCGAGCCGCTCGACGCGCGCCGGAATGCCGTCCTTGTCGCGCCGGAAATCGACGACCCGGTAATGGTGCTTGTGGCCGCCGCCGCGATGGCGGGTGGTCACACGCCCCTGATTGTTGCGCCCGCCCGTCTTGCTGTTCTTCTCGAGCAAGGGTGCATAGGGCGCGCCCTGATGCAGACCGGGGGTCACCACCTTGGTCAGGTGGCGTCGTCCCGCCGATGTCGGTTTGGTCTTTACGAGTGCCATGACTGTTTCCCGAATCCGTTACTCGGCGCCCATGAAGTCGATGTCCTGGCCCTCGGCCAGGCGCACGTACGCCTTCTTCCAGTCGCCGCGGCGGCCCACAGAGGCGCCGTGGCGCTTGATCTTGCCGCGTACGTTGCACAGCCGGACCTGCTCGACCGTAACTTCGAACAGCATCTCCACGGCGCGCTTGATCTCCCGCTTGGTCGCGTCGTGGGTCACCTTGAACACCACCTGGTTGCCCTGGTCTGCGGCCATGGTGCTCTTCTCCGAGACATGCGGCGCCACCAAGACCTTCATCAGACGTTCCTGGTTCATGCCAGCATCTCCTCGATCTTCTGCACCGCGGGAACCGTCATCAGGACCTTGTCATAGCGGACCAGGTTCAGCGGGTCGACATAACCGGCCTCGCAGATCCCCACGCCCTTGATGTTGCGGGCGGAGAGGAACAGGTTCTCACTCAGGTCCTCGGTGACGATGAGCACGTTGCTCAGGCCAAGCGCCTTGAGCTGCCCCGCAAGTTCCTCTGGTCTTCGGCGTGTCCATCTCCAACTTGTCGACCACCACCAGGCGCTCCTGGCGGTTGAGCTCGGAGAGGATCGAGCGCATGGCACCGCGGTACATCTTGCGGTTGACCTTCTGCGAATAGTCGCGCGGGCTGGCGGCGAAGGTCACGCCGCCGCCGGTCCAGATGGGGCTGCGAATGCTGCCGGCGCGCGCGCGGCCGGTGCCCTTCTGCCGCCAGGGCTTGGCGCCGCCGCCGCGGCGCTCGGCCGCGATTCTTCTGCGCCTTGGTGCCGGCACGCGCGCCCGCCATGTAGGCGGTCACGACCTGATGCACCAGCGGCTCGTTGAACTCGCGCCCGAACGTCGCCTCGGAGACCTCGACCGTCTTCTTCGACGCGTTGCCGCTTGCCGTTGTGAGTGTCAGTTCCATATCCGCCTCCTCAGCCCTTCGCCTTGACCGCCGGGCGCACGACGAGGTCGCCGCCCTTGGCGCCGGGCACCGCGCCCTTGACCAGCAGCAGGTTGCGCTCTGCGTCGACGCGTACCACCTCGAGGTTCTGCGTCGTGCGGCGCACGTTGCCCATGTGCCCCGCCATCTTCTTGCCCTTGAACACGCGACCCGGGGTCTGGTTCTGACCGATCGAGCCCGGCGCGCGGTGCGACAGCGAATTGCCGTGGGTGGCGTCCTGGGTGCGGAAATTGTGGCGCTTGACCGTGCCGGCGAAGCCCTTGCCGATGGAGGTGCCGCGTCACGTCCACCTTCTGGCCCGCCTCGAAGATGTCGACCTTGATCTCGGCGCCCGGCTGCAGATCCTCGCCTTCGCCGTCGGCGAGACGGAACTCCCACGTGCCGCGGCCGGCCCCGACCGAGGCCTTGGCGAAATGACCCGCGAGCGCCTTGGTGACCCGCGAGGGGCGGCGCGTACCGGTGGTCACCTGCACGGCGCGATAGCCGTCGCCGTCCAGCGCCTTGATCTGCGTGACGCGGTTCGGCTCGACTTCGATCACCGTCACCGGCACGGACTCGCCGGCCTCGGTGAAGATGCGGGTCATGCCGCACCTTGCGTCCTACCAGTCCGATAGCCATTGTTCTGTCCTCGATTACACCGCACCGATTACGATTGACCGGTGCTGCATGTGCGATTGAATGTCGCGCCGTCCCTGTCGCGGACCCGGCAGTGCCGGGCCCGCCACGCGCGGTGCTTACTGCAGCTTGATCTGCACGTCCACGCCGGCGGCGAGGTCGAGCTTCATCAGCGCATCGACGGTCTTGTCCGTCGGGTCCACGATGTCCATCAGGCGCTTGTGGGTGCGGATCTCGTACTGATCGCGCGCGTCCTTGTTGACGTGCGGCGAGATCAGCACCGTATACCGCTCCTTCTTCGTCGGCAGCGGGATCGGGCCCTTGACCTGCGCGCCGGTGCGCTTGGCCGTCTCCACGATCTCCCTCGCCGACTGGTCGATCAGGCGATGAGTCGAACGCCTTGAGGCGAATACGGATGTTCTGATTTTTCGCCATGAGTCCTTACTCGATGATCTTCGCGACGACGCCGGCGCCGACGGTGCGGCCGCCCTCGCGGATGGCGAAGCGCAGGCCCTCTTCCATCGCGATCGGCGCAATCAGCGACACCGTCATCTGCACGTTGTCGCCCGGCATCACCATCTCGATGCCCTCGGGCAGGTCGCACGAGCCCGTCACGTCCGTCGTCCGGAAGTAGAACTGCGGACGATACCCGTTGAAGAACGGCGTGTGGCGCCCGCCCTCCTCCTTGCTCAGCACGTACACTTCGCACTCGAACTTCGTGTGCGGCGTGATCGAACCCGGCTTCGCCAGCACCTGCCCGCGCTCCACCTCGTCACGCTTCGTGCCGCGCAGCAGCACGCCCACGTTGTCACCCGCCTGCCCCTGGTCCAGCAGCTTGCGGAACATCTCCACGCCCGTCACCGTCGTCTTGGTCGTGTCCTTGATGCCCACAATCTCGACCGTCGTCGCCCACCTTCACGATGCCGCGCTCCACGCGTCCGGTCACCACCGTGCCGCGACCCGAAATCGAGAACACGTCCTCGATCGGCATCAGGAACGCGCCGTCAATCGCGCGCTCGGGCTCGGGAATGTACTCGTCCATCGCCGCCACCAGCTTCTCAATCGACGGCGTGCCAATCTCCGAGCTGTCCCCTTCCAGCGCCTTGAGCGCCGAACCGGTGATCACCGGCATGTCGTCTCCCGGAAAGTCGTACGAGCTCAGCAGCTCGCGCACTTCCATCTCCACCAGCTCCAGCAGCTCGGCGTCGTCCACCATGTCCGCCTTGTTCAGGTAGACCACGATGTACGGCACGCCCACCTGGCGGGCCAGCAGAATGTGCTCACGCGTCTGCGGCATCGGACCGTCGGCCGCCGACACCACCAGAATCGCCCCGTCCATCTGCGCCGCGCCCGTGATCATGTTCTTCACGTAGTCCGCGTGACCGGGGCAGTCCACGTGCGCGTAGTGACGCGTTGTCCGACTCGTACTCCACGTGCGCCGTCGCGATCGTGATCCCGCGCGCCTTCTCCTCCGGCGCCTTATCAATCTGGTCGTAGGCCCTCGACTCGCCTCCGAACTTCTCGCCCATCACCTTCGTGATCGCCGCCGTCAGCGTCGTCTTCCCATGGTCGACGTGGCCGATCGTGCCGACGTTCACATGCGGCTTGGTGCGTTCAAACTTGGACTTGGACACGGCTGATTACCTCTGAAAAACGCTGTTGACCGGATAAAAGGCCCCTAGGAGGCCTTTTTGATCACTTCGTCGGCGACGCTGCTCGGCGCCTCGGCGTACTTGCCGAACTGCATCGTGTAGGTGGCGCGCCCCTGGGTGGCGGAGCGCAGGTCCGTGGCGTAGCCGAACATCTCGGCCAGCGGCACCTCGGCCCGGATCACCTTGCCCGGCGGCGGCATCGTCCATACCCTGGACGAGCCCGCGGCGGCGGTTGAGGTCGCCCATCACGTCGCCCATGTAGTCTTCCGGCGTCACCACCTCGACCTTCATGATCGGCTCGAGCAGGGCCGGGCTGCCCTGACGCACGCCATCCTTCAGCGCCATGGAGCCGGCGATCTTGAACGCCATTTCCGACGAGTCGACTTCGTGGTAGGAGCCGTCGTACAGGGTCACCTTCATGTCGACGACCGGGAAGCCGGCCAACACGCCGTTCTCCATCGCCTCCTGAATACCCTTGTCCACCGAGGGGATGTACTCGCGGGGAACCACACCGCCGACGATCTCGTTGACGAACTCGTAGCCGCTGCCCGGCTCGGCGGGCTCGAACTCCACCCAGACGTGACCGTACTGACCGCGGCCGCCGCTCTGGCGCACGAACTTGCCTTCGATCTTGACCGGCTTGCGGATGGTCTCGCGGTAGGCGACCTGCGGCTCGCCGACGTTGGCCTCGACCTTGAACTCGCGCTTGCAGGCGGTCGACGATGATCTCCAGATGCAGCTCGCCCATGCCGGAGATGATGGTCTGCCCGGACTCCTCGTCGGTACGCACGCGGAAGGACGGGTCCTCCTGCGCGAGCTTGCCCAGGGCGATGCCCATCTTCTCCTGGTCGGCCTTGGTCTTCGGCTCAATGGCCACGGCGATGACCGGCTCCGGGAACTCCATGCGCTCCAGAATGATGACGTTGTCCGGCGCGCACAGCGTGTCGCCCGTGCGTCACGTTCTTCAGGCCCACCGCGGCGGCGATATCGCCGGCGTAGACTTCCTTGATCTCCGCGCGCTCGTTGGAGTGCATCTGCAGGATACGGCCGATGCGCTCACGCGAGCCCTTGACCGGATTGGTCACGGCGTCGCCGGACTTGAGCACGCCCGAATAGACGCGGAAGAAGGTCAGCGTGCCGACGAAGGGGTCGGTCGCGATCTTGAAGGCCAGGCCCGAGAACGGCTCGTCGTCGGCGGCGTGGCGCTCAGCCTCGCTCTCGTTGGCGTCGTCGAGGTGGCCCTTGATGGCCGGCACGTCGGCCGGCGAGGGCATGTACTCGATGACGGCGTCGAGCATCGCCTGCACGCCCTTGTTCTTGAACGCGGAGCCGCACAGGCAGGGCACGATCTCGGTGGCCAGGGTGCGCAGGCGCAGCCCCTTCTTGATCTCCTCGGTGGTCAGCTCGCCGCCCTCGAGGTACTTCTCCATGAGTTCCTCGTAGCCCTCGGCCGCGGCCTCGATCATCTGCTCGCGGTACTGCTCGCAATCGTCCTGCATCTCCGCGGGGATGTCCTTCTCCTCGAAGTTCATCCCCATGGTCTCCTCGTCCCAGTAGATCGCCTTCATCTTGATGAGGTCGACCACGCCCTTGAAGTTCTCCTCCGCGCCGATGGGCAGCTGGATGGGAACCGGGGCGGCGCCGAGACGGGTCTTGATCTGCTCGACCACGCGCAGGAAGTTCGCGCCGGCGCGGTCCATCTTGTTGACAAAGGCAAGACGCGGCACGCCGTACTTGTTGGCCTGGCGCCACACGGTCTCGGACTGCGGCTCCACGCCGCCCACCGAGCAGAACACGGCAACGGCGCCGTCGAGCACGCGCAGCGAACGCTCCACCTCGATGGTGAAGTCCACGTGTCCCGGCGTGTCGATGATGTTGATGCGATGCTCCGGGAACTGCTTCTCCATGCCCAGCCAGAAGCAGGTGGTGGCTGCGGAGGTGATCGTAATACCACGCTCCTGCTCCTGCTCCATCCAGTCCATCACGGCGGCACCGTCATGCACCTCGCCGATCTTGTGAGACAGACCGGTATAGAAAAGAATGCGCTCGGTGGTCGTCGTCTTACCGGCATCGATGTGGGCCATGATGCCGATATTGCGATAGCGTTCGATCGGGGTCTTGCGTGCCACAGTGAAAATCCTCGTTTCCCGGTCCGTCGGGTTGGCTTACCAGCGGTAATGGGCGAAGGCCTTGTTGGCCTCGGCCATCCGGTGGGTGTCCTCGCGCTTCTTCACGGCCGTGCCGCGATTGTCGGCGGCGTCCAGGATTTCATTCGCCAGACGCATGCCCATGCCCTTCTCGCTGCGCTTGCGCGCGGCGTCCACCAGCCAGCGCATGGCCAGGGCCATGCGGCGCTCGGGGCGCACCTCGACCGGCACCTGGTAGGTGGCACCGCCCACGCGGCGGGACTTCACCTCGACCATCGGGCGCACGTTATCGAGCGCCTTGCCGAACAGATCGAGGGCGTCGCCCTTGCTGCGCTCGGCCACGCGATCCAGCGCACCGTAGACGATCTTCTCGGCAACCGACTTCTTGCCGCTGAGCATCAGCATGTTGATGAACTTGGCGACCGTCTGGTTCCCGAACTTCGGGTCGGGGAGGATCGGCCGTTTGGTAGCACGTGTTCTTCTGGACATCGGTGTCTTCCGTTTGCTTCGCGCGCCGTCCGGGAAGGCCGGCGCCGGACCAAAGCCTCAATCAGCCCTTGGGGCGCTTGGCGCCGTACTTGGAACGGCCCTGGCGGCGATCGTTCACGCCGGCGGTGTCGAGCGAGCCACGCACGGTGTGGTAGCGCACGCCCGGCAGGTCCTTCACACGGCCGCCGCGGATCAGCACGACCGAATGTTCCTGCAGGTTGTGGCCCTCGCCACCGATGTAGCTGGTCACTTCAAAGCCGTTGGTGAGCCGCACGCGGGCGACCTTGCGCAGTGCCGAGTTCGGCTTCTTCGGCGTGGTCGTATATACACGCGTGCACACCCCCCGCTTCTGCGGGCAGGCCTCGAGGGCGGGGACGTTGCTCTTCTGCGGCTTGCGCTGACGTCCCTTGCGAACCAGCTGATTGATGGTGGCCATGCTGTCTCAGACTCCTGAAAAATAAACGACAGGCCGGGAGCGACCGGCCTGTCGAGAAGCGGAATTGTAATTAAGGGGTGGAAATGCTGTCAAGGGCCATGCGCCATGCGGGGAACTCCCGCGCGGCCCGCGAGGGGGCCGCGCCGCCTTCGGCACGGCCCCTGCGCGGCCCTCAGCCCTCCTCGTCGGGCTCGGAGGCGTCCGCTTCGGCAGCGACCGTCTCCTGGGGCGTGGACAGCTCCAGCAGCGGCTCCTGTGCCAAGGCGCGCTTGCGGCGGCGCTCCGTGTGGTAGGCCAGGCCGGTGCCGGCCGGGATCAGCCGACCGACGATGACGTTCTCCTTCAGGCCGCGGAGCTCGTCCATCTTGCCGCTGACGGCGGCCTCGGTCAGCACCCGGGTGGTCTCCTGGAAGGAGGCGGCGGAGATGAACGATTCAGTCGCCAGGGAGGCCTTGGTGATGCCGAGCAGCAGCCGCTCGTAGCGTGCCGGCTCCTTGTCCTTCTCCAGCTTCTCGTTCTCCTCCATCACCCGGGCCAGGTCGACCTGCTCGCCCTTGAGGAACTTGGTGTCGCCCGCGTGAGTGATCTCGACCTTGCGCAGCATCTGGCGAACGATCACCTCAATGTGCTTGTCGTTGATCTTCACGCCCTGCAAGCGGTAGACGTCCTGCACCTCGTTGACGATGTACTTGGTCAGTTCCTCGACCCCGAGCAGGCGCAGGATGTCATGCGGGTTCGGCTCGCCCTCGACGATGACCTCGCCCTTGTCGACATGCTCGCCCTCGAACACCAGGATGTGCCGCCACTTCGGGATCAGCTCCTCGTAGGCGTCGCCGTCGGCCGGGGTGATCACCAGCCGCTGCTTGCCCTTGGTCTCCTTGCCGAACGAGACGGTACCCGAAATGGGGGCCAGGATGGCCGGCTCCTTGGGCTTGCGGGCCTCGAACAGATCGGCGACACGCGGCAGACCGCCGGTGATGTCGCGCGTCTTGGACGACTCCTGCGGGATACGGGCGACCACGTCGCCGACCACCACCTGGGCGCCGTCCTCGATGTTGATGATGGCCCCGGCCGGCAGGTAGTAGTGCGCCGGGATGTCGGTGCCCACCAGGGACATGTCGGCCCCCTTCTCGTCCACCAGCTTGACCAGCGGGCGCATGTCCTTGGCAGCGCCGGAGCGCTGCTTGGCATCCAGGATGACCAGGCTGGTCAGACCGG
Source organism: uncultured Gammaproteobacteria bacterium (assembly GCA_963779865.1). GTDB lineage: Bacteria > Pseudomonadota > Gammaproteobacteria > CAVZZX01 > CAVZZX01 > CAVZZX01. Next base: position 1,740,249 of record CAVZZX010000003.1, read on the forward strand.
TGACCTCGTCCACCTGCGACTGCACCGTCTGGTTATCGACGATGTCCACGAACTGCACGCGGCCCTGCACCTCGGTGATGACCGGGTGGGTGTGCGGGTCCCAGTTGGCCACGATCTGCCCCGGCTCCACCGCATCGCGATCATTGACCGTGATGACGGCCCCGTAGGGCACCTTGTAGCGCTCGCGCTCGCGTCCGGTCTCATCCAGCACCGTGATCTCGCCCGAGCGCGACACCGCCACGTTGTTGCCCGAGGTGGCGTGCTGCACCATTTTGATGTTGTGCAGGCGCACCGTCCCGCGCTGCCGGATCTGGATGTTGTTGACCGCCGCCGCTCGGCTCGCCGCACCGCCGATATGGAAGGTGCGCATGGTCAGCTGAGTCCCCGGCTCACCGATGGACTGGGCGGCGATGACGCCGACCGCCTCGCCCACGTTGGCCTGATGACCGCGCGCCAGGTCGCGACCGTAGCAGGAGGCGCAGACCCCGAAGCGGGTCTCACAGACGATGGGCGAGCGCACCCGCAGGTGATCGACACTCATCTCCTCGAGCAACTCCACCCACTTTTCGTCCAGCAGGGTGCCGTTGGGGATGACGATCTCGCCCTTTTCGTTGGTGACGTCCTCGGCCAGCACACGACCGAGCACACGCTCGTGCAGCGGCTCGACCACGTCGCCGCCCTCGATGAGGGAGGACATCAGGATGCCCTGGTCGGTGCCGCAGTCGTCCTCGATCACCACCAGGTCCTGGGCCACGTCCACCAGACGCCGGGTCAGGTACCCCGAGTTGGCGGTCTTGAGCGCCGTGTCGGCCAAACCCTTGCGGGCGCCGTGGGTGGAGATGAAGTACTGCAGCACCGAGAGCCCCTCGCGGAAGTTCGCGGTGATGGGCGTCTCGATGATGGAGCCGTCCGGCTTGGCCATCAGGCCGCGCATGCCGGCGAGCTGGCGGATCTGCGCCGCCGAACCACGCGCGCCGGAGTCGGCCATCATGAAGATGGAGTTGAAGGACTTCTGGCGGGCCGTCTTGCCCTCCAGGTCCTGCACCTCGTCCACGCCGAGCTTTTCCATCATCGCCTTGGCGACCTGGTCGTTGGTATGTGACCAGATGTCCACGACCTTGTTGTAGCGCTCGCCGTTGGTGACCAGGCCCGAGGTGTACTGCTCCTCGATTTCCTTCACCTCCTCCTCGGCGGCCCCGAGGATCTCGGCCTTGCTCTCCGGCACCACCATGTCGTTGACGCCGAAGGAGGCGCCCGAGCGGGTGGAGAAGTAGAAACCGGTGTACATCAGCCGGTCGGCGAAGACCACCGTGTCCTTCAGGCCGAGCTGCCGGTAGCAGGCGTTGATCAGGCGCGAGATGGACTTCTTGTTCATGTCCTGGTCGATCATCTCGAACGGCAGGCCGTTCGGCACCAGGCCGAACAGCAGCGCCCGGCCGACCGTGGTGTCCCGGATCGACACCTTCGGATGACGCTCGCCCTCTTCGTCGATCAACACCTCGGGGATGCGCACCTTGACGCGGGCGTGCAGCGAGGCATGCCCCGCCTCGTAGGCGCGGTGCACCTCGTCCAGGTCCGCGAACACCATGCCGGTGCCCTTGGCGTTCACCGACTCGCGCGTCATGTAGTAGATGCCCAGCACCACGTCCTGCGAGGGGACGATGATGGGCTCGCCGTTGGCCGGCGAGAGGATGTTGTTGGACGCCATCATCAGCGCCCGCGCCTCGAGCTGCGCCTCCAGGGACAGCGGCACGTGCACCGCCATCTGGTCGCCGTCGAAGTCGGCGTTGAAGGCGGCGCACACCAGCGGATGCAGCTGGATGGCCTTGCCCTCGATCAGCACCGGCTCGAAGGCCTGAATGCCCAGACGGTGCAGGGTCGGGGCGCGGTTGAGCATCACCGGGTGCTCGCGGATCACCTCCTCGAGGATGTCCCAGACCTCCGGGCCCTCGCGCTCGACCATCTTCTTGGCCGCCTTGATGGTGGTGGCCAGGCCGCGGCGCTCCAGCTTGCTGAAGATGAACGGCTTGAACAGCTCCAGCGCCATCTTCTTGGGCAGGCCGCACTGGTGCAGCTTCAGCGTGGGGCCAACCACGATGACCGAACGGCCGGAGTAGTCGACACGCTTGCCCAGCAGGTTCTGACGGAAACGGCCCTGCTTGCCCTTGATCATGTCGGCCAGCGACTTCAGCGGGCGGCGGTTCGAGCCGGTGATGGCCCGGCCGCGGCGGCCGTTGTCGAGCAGCGCGTCGACCGACTCCTGCAGCATGCGCTTCTCGTTGCGCACGATAATGTCGGGCGCATTGAGGTCCAGCAGCCGCTTGAGGCGGTTGTTGCGGTTGATCACGCGGCGGTACAGATCGTTGAGATCGGAGGTCGCGAAGCGGCCCCCCTCGAGCGGCACCAGCGGACGCAGCTCCGGCGGCAGTACCGGCAGCACGGTCATGACCATCCATTCCGGGCGGTTGCCGGACTCGAGGAAGGCCTCGATCAGCTTCAGGCGCTTGCCGAACTTCTTGAGCTTGGTCTCCGAACCGGTCTCGGCGATCTCCTCGCGCAGACGGTTCGCCTCGGCCTGCAGGTCGAGGGTGCGCAGCAGGTGCAGCACGGCCTCGGCGCCCATGCGGGCGTCGAACTCATCGCCGTACTCCTCGATGGCCTCCAGGTAGGCCTCGTCGGTGAGCAGCTGCCCGCGCTCGAGCTGGGTCATGCCCGGGTCGATGACCACGAAGGCCTCGAAGTAGAGCACGCGCTCGATGTCGCGCAGCGTCATGTCCAGCAGCAGCCCCATGCGGGAGGGCAGCGACTTCAGGAACCAGATGTGGGCGACCGGGCTGGCCAGGTCGATGTGGCCCATGCGCTCGCGGCGCACCTTGGCCAGGGTGACCTCCACACCGCACTTCTCGCAGATCACGCCGCGATGCTTGAGGCGCTTGTACTTTCCGCACAGGCACTCATAGTCTTTTACCGGGCCGAAGATCTTGGCGCAGAACAGACCGTCGCGCTCCGGCTTGAAGGTCCGGTAATTGATCGTCTCGGGCTTCTTGACCTCACCGTAGGACCAGGAACGGATCTTCTCCGGCGACGCCAGGCCGATGCGAATGGCGTCGAAGTCGTCCGTCTGGCCCTGCTGCTTCAAAATCTTGAGTAGGTCTTTCAAGGTCTCTCTCCTGCTGCGCGTTCCGCGGGGCATTCACCCATATGCAGCGAAGCTGCCGCCCCCGCGCCGGGGGCGGCTCCCGTCTCAGTCGAACTGCTCGAGCTCGATATCGATACCCAGCGAGCGGATTTCCTTCAACAACACGTTGAAGGACTCCGGCATGCCCGGCTCCATCCGGTGATCGCCGTCCACGACGTTCTTGTACATCTTGGTACGTCCATTCACGTCGTCGGACTTCACGGTCAGCATTTCCTGCAGCGTGTAGGCGGCGCCATAGGCCTCCAGGGCCCAGACCTCCATCTCGCCGAAACGCTGACCGCCGAACTGCGCCTTGCCGCCCAGCGGCTGCTGGGTGACCAGGCTGTACGGCCCCGTGGAACGGGCATGCATCTTGTCATCCACCAGGTGGTTGAGCTTGAGCATGTACATGTAACCGACCGTCACCGGCCTATCGAAGGCATCGCCCGTGCGCCCGTCATAGAGCGTGGTCTGCCCCGAGGTCGGCAGCCCGGCCATTTCCAGCAGCTGCTTGATCTCGTCCTCGTTGATGCCGTCGAACACCGGGGTGGCCATCGGCACGCCCTGGCGCAGGTTGCCGGCGAGCTCGGCCACCTCCGCGTCGGAGAACTGTCCGAGGTCCTCGGGACGCCCGCCGGTCTTGTTGTAGACCTGCTCGACGAACTTGCGCAGATCGGCCGCCTTGGCCTGCTCCTCGAGCATGTCGCCGATGCGTTTGCCCAGGCCCTTGGCCGCCCAGCCGAGGTGCGTCTCCAGCACCTGTCCGACGTTCATTCGCGAGGGCACGCCGAGCGGGTTGAGCACGATGTCCACCGGGCTGCCGTCATCCATGTACGGCATGTCTTCCTGGGGCACGATCATCGAGATGACGCCCTTGTTGCCGTGGCGGCCGGCCATCTTGTCGCCGGGCTGCACGCGGCGCTTGACCGCCAGGTAGACCTTCACCATCTTCAGCACGCCCGGGGCCAGGTCATCGCCCTGGGTCAGCTTCTTGCGCTTTTCCTCGAACTTCTCGTCGAACTCCGCACGCAGCTGCTTGAGCTGCTCGGCGATGCGCTCGAGCTGACCGTTGGCCTCGTCGTTGTGCAGACGGATCTCGAACCATCTCTCGCGCGGCACCTCCCCGAGGTAGGCCTTGGTGAGCTTGCTGCCCGCCTTCAGGCGGTTTGGCCCGCCATCGGCGGCCTTGCCGATGAGCATCTTCTCCACGCGGGAGTAGGCGTCGTCCTCCATGATGCGCAGCTGGTCGCCGAAGTCCTTCTTCACCGAGGCCAGCTCGGCATCCTCGATGGCCTGGGCGCGCGAGTCCTTCTCCAACCCGTCGCGGGTGAACACCTGCACACCGATGACGGTGCCGTTCATGCCCGTGGGCACACGCAGCGAGGTGTCCTTCACGTCGGAGGCCTTCTCACCGAAGATGGCGCGCAGCAGCTTTTCCTCCGGGGTCAGCTGGGTTTCGCCCTTCGGCGTGACCTTGCCCACCAGGATGTCGCCCGACTTCACCTCGGCGCCGATGTACACGATGCCCGCCTCGTCCAGCTTGGACAGGGCCGCTTCGCCGACGTTCGGAATGTCCGAGGTGATCTCCTCGGGACCGAGCTTGGTGTCGCGGGCGACGCAGGTCAGCTCCTCGATATGAATCGTGGTGTAGCGGTCCTCCTGCACCACGCGCTCGGAGATGAGGATGGAATCCTCGAAGTTGTAACCGTTCCAGGGCATGAAGGCCACGAGCATGTTCTGCCCGAGCGCCAGCTCACCCATGTCGGTGCTCGGCCCGTCGGCCAGCACGTCCCCGCGCGTGATCCCCTCCCCGGGCTTCACCAGCGAGCGCTGGTTGATGCAGGTATTCTGGTTCGAGCGCGTGTACTTGGTCAGGTTGTAGATGTCCACGCCCGGCTCGCCCGGCACGGTCTCCTCGTCGTTGACCCGCACCACGATGCGCGCGGCGTCCACCGAATCGACCACACCGCCGCGGCGGGCGACGACCGTCACCCCCGAGTCGATGGCCACGGTGCGCTCCATGCCGGTGCCCACCAGCGGCTTCTCGGCACGCAGCGTCGGCACGGCCTGGCGCTGCATGTTCGAGCCCATCAGCGCGCGGTTGGCGTCGTCGTGCTCGAGGAAGGGCACCAGGGAGGCGGCCACCGAAACGATCTGCTTCGGCGAGACGTCCATGTACTGCACCCGATCGGCGGTGGACATGGCGAACTCGTTCAGGTGCCGGCAAGGCACCAGGTCGTCGATCAGATGCCCCTTGTCGTCCAGCGTGGCGTTCGCCTGGGCGATGATGTACTCACCCTCGTCAATCGCCGAGAGGTACTCGATCTCGTCGGTGACCTTGCCGCCCTTCACCTTTCGGTAGGGCGTCTCCAGGAAACCGTAGCGGTTGGTGCGGGCGTACACGGCCAGCGAGTTGATGAGGCCGATGTTCGGACCTTCCGGCGTCTCGATCGGGCACACGCGACCGTAATGCGTCGGGTGCACGTCGCGCACCTCGAAGCCGGCACGCTCGCGCGTCAGGCCGCCGGGACCGAGGGCTGACACACGGCGCTTGTGGGTGACCTCCGAGAGCGGGTTGTTCTGATCCATGAACTGGGACAGCTGCGAGGAGCCGAAGAACTCCTTGATCGCCGCCGACACCGGCTTGGCGTTGATCAGCTCCTGGGGCATCAGCCCCTCGGATTCGGCCAGCGACAGGCGCTCCTTGACCGCGCGTTCGACGCGCACCAGTCCGACGCGGAACTGGTTCTCCGCCATCTCTCCGACCGAACGGATGCGACGGTTGCCGAGGTGATCGATGTCGTCGACCACGCCGTTGCCGTTGCGAATGTCGATCAGCACCTTGAGAACCTCGACGATGTCGGAGTTCTCGGCATGTGCCTCGTGCAGCGCCTTGGCCGCCGCATCGCCGCGCCCGCCGAAGTACTTGCCGTCATACAGGATGCCGGGGCCGGTGACCTCCTTGCGGCCGACGCGCCGATTGAACTTCATGCGGCCGACATTGGAGAGGTCGTAGCGGTCCTCGGTGAAAAACAGGTTGTGGAACAGGTTCTCGGCGGCGTCCTTGGTCGGCGGCTCACCGGGGCGCATCATGCGGTAGATCTCGATCTGGGCCTCCAGCGGCGTGCGAGTCTGATCCACGCGCAGCGTCTCGGAGATGTACGGGCCATGGTCGAGATCATTGGTGAACAGGGTCTGGAAATCGCTCACCCCGGCTTCGCGCAACTTGGCGAGCAGCTCCTCTGTGACCTCGTCGTTGGCGTTGGCGATCACCTCGCCGCTGTCCGCATCGACGATCTCGTGAGCGAGGGCCTTGCCCAACACGTAGGCGACCGGCACGTCCAGACGCTCGACGCCGGAGGTCTCCATTTCCCGCACATGCCGCGCGGTAATGCGTCGACCTTCCTCGACCAGGGTCTTGCCCTTGAGCTTGAGGTCGAAGGTGGCGGTCTCACCGCGCAGGCGCGCCGGTACCAGATCGAGGCTCACGCCGTCCTTGGTGAAGCGGAAGGTGTTCTTCTCGAAGAAGGTATCGAGGATCTCTTCGGTGCTGTAGCCCAGCGCCCGCAGCAGGATCGTCACCGGCAGCTTGCGACGACGGTCGATGCGCGTGAACAGCACGTCCTTGGGGTCGAACTCGAAGTCGAGCCAGGAGCCGCGATAGGGGATCACCCGCGCGTTGAACAGCAGCTTGCCCGAAGAATGGGTCTTGCCGCGATCGTGGTCGAAGAACACGCCCGGGGAGCGGTGCAACTGGGAGACGATGACCCGCTCGGTACCATTGATGACGAAGGTACCGTTCTCGGTCATCAGGGGCAGTTCGCCCATGTAGACTTCCTGCTCGCGCACGTCCTTGACCGTCTGGGTCTTGGCGTCTTTGTCATAGAGCACCAGACGCAGGGTCACGCGCAGCGGCGCCGCATAGGTGACGCCGCGCATCTGGCATTCCTTGACGTCGAACACCGGCGTGCCGAGGCGATAGCTGACGTAGTCCAGCTCCGCATTGCCCGAATAGCTGACGATGGGAAAGACTGATTTGAACGCCGCGTGCAGGCCCTTCTCCTCGCGTCCCTCGGTTCGAGTGTCGGCCTGGAGGAAATCGCGGTACGAATCCAATTGGATGGCCAGGAGGTAAGGGACTTCCAGGATCCTGGCTCGCTTCCCGAAGTCCTTGCGGATGCGTTTCTTCTCAGTCAATGAGTAGGCCATCTGAGTTCCTCAGCGGTGTGTCCAGTCGTATCGCTTCGACATTGACGCCGGGGGCCTGCAAAGGTTCCCCGGCGTTCCGCAGCAGCGATGCCGCCAGCGGAAAAAGGCCGGTGGCCAAAATGCCACCAGCCCGCGGGCCGGGGCGCCGTAACCCCGACCTGGCGCGAGACAGAGTGCCCGCCGGCCGCACCGGCCGGCGGGTATCCATCTGCCTTACTTGAGCTCGACTTTGGCGCCGGCTTCTTCCAGCTGCTTCTTGAGATCTTCGGCCTCGCCCTTGCTGACGCCTTCCTTCACGGTCGAGGGCGCACCCTCCACCATGTCCTTGGCCTCCTTCAGGCCGAGACCGGTGATGGCGCGCACGGCCTTGATCACGGAGACCTTGTTCTCGCCGAAACTGGTCATCACGACGTCGAACTCGGTCTGCTCCTCAGCAGCGGCAGCCTCACCAGCGGCAGCGGCCGGAGCGGCGGCTACGGCAGCGGCGGCGGAGACGCCGAACTTCTCTTCCATCGCCTCGACAAGCTCCACGACCTCCATGACGGTCATGTTGGCGATGGTATCCAGAATGTCTTCTTTGGAAACGGCCATTTCTACTCTCCTGAACTGGGTTTACGCCCGAGGCCCTCGCGGCCACGGACGCCTGGACTCGTCAGCCGCCGGGCTCAGCCCGCGGCCTGCTTCTGGTCCCGAATCGCGCCCACGGTACGGACCAACTTGGCATGGGGCTCGGCAAAGGTACGCACAAACTTGGTGATCGGGGCCTTCATCACCGACATGAGCAGGCTGATCGCCTGATCCTTGGTCGGGAGACTGGCCAGCCGTTCCAGTTCGGAGGCGGCGTAGAGCTTGCCTCCGACGGCGACGGCCTTCGCCACCAGCTTTTCGTTACCCTTGCTGAAGTCCTTGACGACCCGCGCCGCGGCACCGGGATCCTCCTGGGAGAACGCCAGTACCATGGGGCCGATCAGGGCGTCCCGCATGCACTCGAAGTCCGTTCCTTCCAGAGCGCGTCGCGCCAGTGTGTTCTTGACCACGCGCAGATAGACGCCGTCCTCACGTGCCTTGGCACGCAGTGCGGTCATCTGCTCGGCGCTCAGGCCAATGTATTCCGCGAGAACCGCGGAATGCGCACTGGCGGAAACTTCGGCGACCTCAGCGACGATGGCTTTCTTGTCTGCAAGCGCTAACGGCACTCGAAATCACCTCCACGCTATACGACGGCGGTTACCCGCCGCCCGGAACGAACACGCCTCATCTCGCGACGGGGCGTGACGGTTTACGGTGGCCCTTACCGGTCACATCCAGTTCAGGCGGCACCGTCTACGCCGGCCGGTCCCCCGCGCGGGGTTCCGATTAAGCGACTTGCGCCGCACCTGCGGTCTCGGACGGGCCGGGAGTTCCGGCCTTCCTGATCCGGGGCGCGGCTGTGCCGGCCCCGGATCGCCTGCCCGCCGTCAGACGGCGAGCGAGGTCTGGTCGATCACGACGCCCGCACCCATGGTGGTGGAGATCGTGATCTTCTTCATGTAGATGCCCTTGGCCGCCGAGGGTTTGGCCTTGTTGAGGTCGGCGAGCAGCGCCTGCAGGTTCTCCTTCAGCGCGTTGACCTCGAACTCCACCTTGCCCAGCGGGCAATGGATGATGCCCGATTTGTCGGTGCGATAGCGCACCTGTCCCGCCTTGGCGTTTTTCACGGCGGTAGTGACATCGGGCGTCACCGTGCCGACCTTGGGGTTCGGCATCAGACCGCGCGGGCCAAGTATCTGCCCCAGCTGGCCGACCACGCGCATGGCGTCCGGTGTGGCGATGACCACGTCGAAGTCCATGTTGCCGGCCTTCACCTGTTCGGCAAGGTCCTCGAAGCCGACGATGTCGGCGCCCGCCTCGCGGGCGGCGTCGGCATTGGCCCCCTGTGCGAACACGGCAACGCGCACGCTCTTGCCGGTGCCGTTGGGCAGCACGGTGGAGCCGCGCACCACCTGGTCTGACTTGCGCGGGTCGACGCCCAGATTGACCGCCACGTCGACAGACTCTGGAAACTTCGCCTTGGGCAGATCCTTGAGGATCTGGAAGGCCTCATCGGCCGGATAGAGCTTCCCCGACTCGATCTTCTCGCGGACCGCCCGCATACGTTTACTCAGCTTCGCCATGGCTCAGGCCCCCTCCACTTCGATGCCCATGCTGCGGGCGCTGCCAGCAATGGTGCGCACCGCCGCATCGAGGTCCGCTGCGGTCAGATCGGGATCCTTCGTCTTGGCGATCTCCTCGAGCTGCTCACGGGTGACCTTACCCACCTTGTCGCGGTTGGGCACGGCCGAGCCGGACTTGATGCCAGCGGCCTTCTTGAGCAGGATTGACGCAGGCGGCGTCTTGGTAACGAAGGTGAAGCTGCGGTCGCTGTAGACCGTGATCACCACCGGAATCGGCATGCCCTGCTCCATGTTCTGCGTCTGGGCGTTAAACGCCTTGCAGAACTCCATGATGTTCACGCCGTGCTGCCCCAGCGCGGGGCCCACCGGCGGACTGGGGTTCGCCTGCCCGGCCGCGACCTGCAGCTTGATGTAGGCTTGGATCTTCTTTGCCATGACATACTCCTTGAACGGGTGCCAGCGGCCGCCGATTGGTTACGACGGCCTCCCCAGAAAACGGTCGCGAGTCCGTGGGCGAAGGTCGCGGGTCTTTCGACGCGCGACACGCGGCCCCTGACCCGGGACCCTGCCTGTCAGCCCTTCTCCACCTGGCCGAACTCGAGCTCGACCGGGGTGGAGCGACCGAAAATCAGCACCGCCACACGCAGGCGGCTCTTCTCGTAGTCGACTTCCTCGACCACGCCGTTGAAATCGTTGAACGGCCCCTCGGTGATGCGCACCACTTCGCCGGGCTCGAACAGTACCTTTGGCCGCGGCTTCTCCGCGCCCTCCTGGATGCGGTCCAGGATGGACTGCGCCTCGCGATCGGAGATCGGCGCCGGGCGGTCGGAAGTCCCGCCGATGAAACCCATCACCCGCGGCACGTCCTTCACCAGGTGCCAGGTGGCGTCGTCCATATCCATCTGCACCAGGACATAACCGGGAAAGAACTTGCGGTCGGATTTGCGCTTCTGCCCCTCGCGCATCTCCACCACTTCCTCGGTCGGCACCAGCACCTGGCCGAACTTCTCGTCCAGGCCGCTGCGCTTGATGCGCTCCTCGAGGGAGCGCTTCACCTGGTTCTCGAAACCCGAGTAGGCGTGGACGACGTACCAGCGCAATGCCATGCGATTCAGCCCCCCTGGCCGGTGAGCATCTTCACCGCCCACAACAGCACCATGTCGAACAACCAGAGCATAATGCCCACGAGGATGACCATCGCGAAGACCAGCAGTGTGGTCTGCACCGTCTCGCGGCGCGACGGCCACACGACCTTGCGGACCTCGATCACGGCGCTGCGGCCGAAAGCGAGCGCATCGCTGCCCGGGCGACTCTGCAGCGCAACGGCCGCGGACAGGCCGAGCACGACGAGCAGGCCCAACACCCGATAGAGCAGGGCCTGGTCCGCAAAATAGTAAAAACCACCAATAGCGGCTGCCATGAGGAGCACCGCCACCAGTAGTTTCAATTTGTCTACCATGTTGCCAATCCGTCAGGCGAATTTGGCAGGCCAGGAGGGAATCGAACCCCCAACCTGCGGTTTTGGAGACCGCCGCTCTGCCAATTGAGCTACTGGCCTGTAATCGTCTCCGGGGCGAACCCCGGCAAACCACGTCGCTGGAAACGACAACGCCCCGGCAGCACCTTCCATGCTGCCGGGGGTGCCGGATCCACGTCTACTCGATGATCTTCGCGACGACGCCGGCGCCGACGGTGCGGCCGCCCTCGCGGATGGCGAAGCGCAGCCCCTCTTCCATCGCGATCGGCGCAATCAGCGACACCGTCATCTGCACGTTGTCGCCCGGCATCACCATCTCGATGCCCTCGGGCAGGTCGCACGAGCCCGTCACGTCCGTCGTCCGGAAGTAGAACTGCGGACGATACCCGTTGAAGAACGGCGTGTGGCGCCCGCCCTCCTCCTTGCTCAGCACGTACACTTCGCACTCGAACTTCGTGTGCGGCGTGATCGAACCCGGCTTCGCCAGCACCTGCCCGCGCTCCACCTCGTCACGCTTCGTGCCGCGCAGCAGCACGCCCACGTTGTCACCCGCCTGCCCCTGGTCCAGCAGCTTGCGGAACATCTCCACGCCCGTCACCGTCGTGTTGGTCGTGTCCTTGATGCCCACAATCTCGACCTTGTCGCCCACCTTCACGATGCCGCGCTCCACGCGTCCGGTCACCACCGTGCCGCGACCCGAAATCGAGAACACGTCCTCGATCGGCATCAGGAACGCGCCGTCAATCGCGCGCTCGGGCTCGGGAATGTACTCGTCCATCGCCGCCACCAGCTTCTCAATCGACGGCGTGCCAATCTCCGAGCTGTCCCCTTCCAGCGCCTTGAGCGCCGAACCGGTGATCACCGGCACGTCGTCTCCCGGAAAGTCGTACGAGCTCAGCAGCTCGCGCACTTCCATCTCCACCAGCTCCAGCAGCTCGGCGTCGTCCACCATGTCCGCCTTGTTCAGGTAGACCACGATGTACGGCACGCCCACCTGGCGGCCCAGCAGAATGTGCTCACGCGTCTGCGGCATCGGACCGTCGGCCGCCGACACCACCAGAATCGCCCCGTCCATCTGCGCCGCGCCCGTGATCATGTTCTTCACGTAGTCCGCGTGACCGGGGCAGTCCACGTGCGCGTAGTGACGGTGGTCCGACTCGTACTCCACGTGCGCCGTCGCAATCGTGATCCCGCGCGCCTTCTCCTCCGGCGCCTAATCAATCTGGTCGTAGGCCCTCGACTCGCCTCCGAACTTCTCGCCCATCACCTTCGTGATCGCCGCCGTCAGCGTCGTCTTCCCATGGTCGACGTGGCCGATCGTGCCGACGTTCACATGCGGCTTGGTGCGTTCAAATTTTGACTTGGACATTCCGAAGGCCTCCTCCAGCTAAGTGCGCTTCTCAAGTCGTTGATGTGAAAGAGAACTCAGTTGGAGCCCATAACCGGATTTGAACCGGTGACCTCTTCCTTACCAAGGAAGTGCTCTACCGACTGAGCTATATGGGCTGCAAAATCTGTCCGTGCTGCCAACTCGGTATTCGAAGCCGGGGATGGAAATCGACGGTCTCGTCCGAAAACGAACCACGGCGCGCTGTCAGCGCGCCCGCAGGGCGAAGACCACCGCGGGTCCCCGTCCACCACATCGACTACCTTCGCCCAGGCTCCGGCCCAACGTATGTTGGAGCGGGTGATGGGAATCGAACCCACATCATCAGCTTGGAAGGCTGAGGTTCTACCATTGAACTACACCCGCTGAATCCGGTATCAGCGGGGGATCCCCGCCCCCGAGCACGATCGATTCTGGTGGAGGGGGGAGGATTCGAACCTCCGAAGGCTTGGCCGTCAGATTTACAGTCTGATCCCTTTGACCGCTCGGGAACCCCTCCGCGAAGCAAGCCCCGTATTTTGCGCAAGTCAGGCAGGAGTGTCAACTGCGCGGCGCCTTGCGCAAGGGCGCACGCCGGCAGGTTGGAGCTGGCGAGAGGATTCGAACCCCCGACCGGCTGATTACAAATCAGCTGCTCTACCAACTGAGCTACGCCAGCGCACCGCGCACCGCGCGGCAGGCGCGGCGGCGGGCCTGCATTCTAGGGAATCAGTTCCCCTGGCGCAATCGGCCTCACGCCCCGCCGGGACATGCCCGCGGCTGCCAGTCGGCGTCCGGGGCGAGCTGCTGCAGGATCGGTGCGGCGGCCGCATGCCCGGCCTCGGTGCGCGGGGCCGGACTGGCTCCATCGAGCCACAGCTTGCGGTCGGGCAACTGCACCGACTGCAACACCGCATCGATGCCGCGCCCGCGCATGTCGCGCAGGTGTGCCTGGGCGCGCGACCGCTCCGAAAACACTCCCAGTGAGATCCCGTTTTTCTCCTCCCCGGCGGAGACCAGGAAGTAGTCCTCCACGCCCTTGCGCCTGAGGCCGGCGATCGCCCGATCGGCGGCCGAGCGCGAGGGCAGCGGCGGGATCAGCACCCAGAAGGCGTCGCGCTGACGCGATTCGTCCACGCGCGGGCGGGTGTCCAGCCCGGCCTCCTGCAGGCGCTTGCGCACCCGGGCGGCGAGCGCCCGTTCATCGAACGGCCCGACGGTGAAGCACGCCAGGTCGGTGCCGCTCGCGGCCGGTGCCGAGGCCGCTCCGGGGGCGGCTGCGGGCGGGTGGTCGGCCTCGCTGAGCAGGACCAACGGTGCCACGCCGGTATCGGCAACGACGTCTTGCGCCGGCGCCCCCTGCGCCGGGGGCGCCGGGCGGTAGAGCCAGGCAAACAGCGCAATATTCACCAGCAGCAGAAACAGCAGCAGCCACTTCACCATTCGCTTTCCTCGACCGATTCGCCGGCCAGCAGGGCCGCCCCGGCGAGCACCAGCAGGGGCCGGTAGCGCCAGTCCGCCTCCAGGGCGGGCCGCAGCCGCGGCGCATCGCCGCCGCAAAGGAACCCCGCGGCGGGGGCGCCACACAGACGCTGCGCGGCGGCCCGCGCCTCATGAGCCAGCGCGACGATGGCAGCGCGGCTGCCCCATTCGAGGGCCTCTTCGGTGCTGCAGCCCAAGGCCAGTTCCGCCTCGCCCGCGAGAGCCTGGTCCCCTGCCGCGTCCCCTAGCCCCAAGGCCCGCGTGGCGTGCAGCAGTAGGCTGCGCTGGGCGCTGAGGCCCGGGACGATCCAGCCGCCGCGGTGCCGGCCGGCCGCATCCAGCACGTCCACCGTTACGGCGCTGCCGCAATCGAGTACGCACACCGGCGCCTGGGCCACACTGCGTCGGGCCGCCACCAGGGCGGCCCAGCGGTCCACACCCAGGCGCTCAGGCCGCCTGTAGGCATTGCGTACGCCCCCGGCTTGAGCGCCGGCGCGCAGGAACTCGGGCGCGTAGCCCCACTGCGCGACACACCACTGGCGCAGGAGTCCCTCGCGCTCACCGCCCGCGACGCTGGCCGCCACCACCCGTTCGGGGGCCGGCAGGGCGCGCCACTCCGAAGGGGGCGTCGGCAGCGCGTGCCAGGGCTGGGCCCGGGGCGGCCCCAAGCGACCTGCGTCCAGCAGCGTCCATTTGAGGCGCGAATTGCCGGCATCGATCAACAGTACCGCCACCGATTCGACTCCTCAGCGGCGACGCACCGTCACCTCACCGGCGGTGAAGGTGCGACGCACGCCCTCGATTTCCACCAACAGCGCGCCCTGCGCGTCCACGCCGAGCGCCCGCCCCCTCTCGCGCCGCCCGGGCAGGCGGATCTCCACCTCGCGCCCGGCGAGCAGGTCCGCCTGCCGCCACTCGGCCAGGAACGGATCGAGGCCGTGCAGTTCGAATTCGCTCACGGCGGCGAACAGTTCGTCGAGCAGGCGCGCCACCAGCGCATTGCGCTCGGTACGCCTGTCCAGCACCGTATCGAGGTCCACCCAGGGCTGATCGATCTCGGCGGCCGCCGGCATCCGCACGTTGAGCCCGATGCCGGCCACCAGAGCGGCCGGCCCGGCAGCCTCGCCGCTGAGTTCCAACAACACGCCGCCGAGCTTGCGGCCGCGCCACAAAAGGTCATTCGGCCATTTCAAGCCGACGTCGCCCGCGCCCTGCGCCCGCAGGGCCCGCACGACCGCGACCCCGACCGCCAGGCTGACGCCGGAAACGCCCGCAGCGCGGGCGCCGACGCGCCACAGGAGCGAGAGGTAGATGTTGCCTCCGAAGGGCGATAACCAGGCGCGGCCGCGGCGTCCCCGCCCGGCCTGCTGATGTTCTGCCACGCAAACCGTTCCGGAGGCAGCCCCGTCCTGCGCCCGCTGCATCAGACAACGATTGGTCGAATCCACGGACAGGCGCAGGTCCAACTCCGCCAACCGCGTGCGGGTCGCCGGGGCGAGCAGCCCAAGCACCCGCTCGCGCTCGAGCAACTCCAGCGGCGCCGCCAGCCGATAGCCACGTCCGCGCACCGCGCTGAGCGGCAGGGCCACTTCCTCGCTGATGCGCTTCAGCCCTTTCCACACGGCCGCGCGGCTTACGCCGAGGCAGGCGGCGATCTCCTCGCCGGAATGGAAACGCCCGTCGGCGAGCAGATGGAGCAAAGTGCGGGGGTCGGGCATGGCGGGTGTCCGCGGCGGCGCTGCGCGCGCATTGTACACCACGACCGCGCCCGGACGCGCGGAGCAGGGGTTCGCGGCAGGGATCCCGTCGGGCGCCGGGGCGCGTGCTGCGGCACCGGCAGGCCGGGTGCTGCCGCAGGTCCACGGGCGCTGCCGGCGCCCGGCATCGCCCGCGGTCCCGTCGCATGCGCTGGTGAGGGCGACAGCGGGCGCGCGACGCACTTCCCGCAAAGCGGAGGCGGCTCGCGCACTCAGGCGTGGCGCAGCAGCGGCAGTTCTCCGCGGTGGACCTGGCGAATGATGAAATCGGCGCGCCCCTGCTCACGCTGGTTCAGGTCCGCCGCACAGCGTGACTGCTCCAGCGCCGCGGCCGAGAGCAGCACCTCCAGTTCCAACAGGTCGAACTTCGGCTTGGTGAGGTCCTCGGGTGTGGGGTCGTCCAGATCCCCGACGTCCCAGAACATCCGCGGATGCCACATGCGCAGTTTCACGTCCTCGCTCTGCACGAGGTCCACGCAGCGTTGATTGATGTCATTGCTCTCCATGGGTACACCTCCAGTCAGTCCGTATTCGCAGGGGTGGCCGCCGCGTCGGCACCGATGCGGAAGAACTCCAACGCGTTGTGCAGGCGCACCCGGGCTTGGAGCGCCGCCGGGAGCTGCGCCACCCAGCCGCGCTGGAAGGCAATGAACCGGTCATAGTGCTGCCATCCTTCGCCTGCCTCGTACCAGCGGAACATCTGATGAGCGTTCCACACCGGGTCGGTGCCGGTCATGAAGCGCCGCGGGTAGCGGGCGATGAGCCGCTTCCATGCCGGCGGCAAGGTGCCGTCCGCGGCCAGGAAATTTCCCGTAGTGCGCCGGATCGCGGGCGGAGAATTCGACCCAGACATTGGGGCAGGCCGCCATCAGGGCACCGGCCTGCGCCGGGCCCAGATTGCCCGCATGGGCCCAGAGAAAACGCACCTGGCGAAATTCGCCACAGATCGGGGCGAAATAGCGGTAGTCCGAGGCCTCGGTGTGCAGCAGCACGGGCACGTCATACGCCATGGCGAGGCGCAGCAGTCCGCGAAACACCTCACTGTCGGCAGGCGCAACGCCGGGACCGACGTGCACTTCACCCAGGCCCGCATAGCGCCCCGATGCCAGCGCCGCCCGCGCTGCCGGAAGGACTTGCGGATCGCGGTACCAGCCGCGCCGGCGCAGCGGATCCACGTACGGGCTGAACAGGGCCAGCACATTGCTCGCCGAGTTTCGCAGCTCCAGGGCCGCCGAGGAGGGCACACTGGAGACGACGCCGAGCACGACGTCGTGCGCGCGCAGGATGCGGGCGGCGGCATCGGGCGCCGGTCACCTCCTGCTGATTCCAGTTGTAGTGCAGGTGCACATCGGCGAACGGCGGCGCCGCCCCGGCCGCCGACGCCAGCAGCAGAGCGCCGGAAGAAGCGCGAAGCCGGCGCGCACCTCGGCGCCGTTCATCTGCGAGCGTGCTGTATCGGTCCAGCCTCGCGTCGATGTCGAGAATCAGTGTAGCCGAGCCCCGGAACGGTAAGCCTCTGACCGCCGGCCGAGCCACTTCGCTGCGGTGCGCCTGGCGTCCGGGAGTCGAGCGGTTATCCTAATAGGCACAACGCCCGTCTGCAGCGAGACTCGCCGTGAAGCGCAGCCAACTGCCCGCCGAGGGCATGGAGTTTCACCCCGCCGCCCCCTTGTGGCAGCGCGTTCCCAGCCGCGACGTGGACGGCGTCCGGTTGAGCGATTTCATGATGCTGATCCCCAACCTCCGGCAGCCCGACGGCGGTGCGGCAACGCACGGTCGGCGCCATCCAGGACGTGCTCGACGCCTATGGCAAGGCGGTGGTGTTTGCCGACCTCAACCTGCGGCTCAACCTCCTCTGGGTAAGCGTCGGCCGATCCCGGGGATCTGTCTGGAACTGCCTGCGCGATCAAGCTGCGCGTGCCCGAGGCGCTGCTGGTGGCGCAGAAAACCGACGCCTGAGGCGGCGCTCAGCGGCCGCTGATCTGCAGGTTGAGCACTGCGGGCAGATCGCGTGCGCGGTAATACTGGAGCCGGCTCAGCGCCACCGGGCGATCGGTTGCAGTTGCACCCGCAACTCCCCGGGCCGCCAGAAATGCGGGCACGGCCTCGCGGTTTTCCGTATCCCCGAGCCAGGCGGTGCCGGTCCAGCGCCTGCAGGATCCCTGCCCGCACCGCATCCGGCGATTCCCCGCCCTGCTCCGCGAGGGTTCGACGAGCGCCGCACATAAGAAGCGTCCCGGTAGTCGGCCGAGAATGACTCGAAACGCCCCGAGGCGGGCAGCAGCCCCAGCAGCTCCAGAGGGGTGATACCGAGCATCCGCAGCCGCAGATCGAGCCGGCCCAGCCCGGCCGCGGCGCCGGCGCGGGCGCGAACAGCGCCGTCGCGGGTTCTGATCCAGCTCGAACCAGGCCTCGCCGTGCACACGCCGATAGCCCAGCGCCGGGAGATGCGTCAGCGTGCCGCGCAGCGCCGCGGGCAGTGCACGCAGCCCCGCGGCCGCCGCCGCAGCGAGCCAGCGGCTGGCCTCGCCCGCCTCAGACCGAGACCCCGGCGGCATGCACCCGGATGCGCCGGGGAAAGGCGGCGCCGGGCAGATAATCGGCGACGGTCAGGCGCTCGATCCGCGCCGGCTCGCCGGCCTGCGGGCGGAGCTCGAGTCCGAGCAGGGAGATGTCCCCGAACAGTGAGGCGGAGACCCCATCATAATGCGCTTCGACCACGGGACGCAGCGAGCTGAGCAGGGCATCGAAGCGCTGCTCAGCGCGATAATAGAGATAGGCTTTGGTCGCTCCGTAGGCGGCAAGCGCCAGCATGAGCAATCCGGCCAGGGTTTGGCGAAAGGGAGGCATGGGGCGTCGCGGCTTCTCGTTCTCCTTGGCGCGAGCGGCTCCATGGTAGGCTAATATGCTGTGCAACGAAACCGACGGAGCCCTGCATGCTGCCCGAGCGGGATCGCCAAATCCTCCAAGCGCACGCCCAGTCGATCAATCTGGTCGTCCAGGTCAGTCACAATCCGGCGCGCGGCGCGGAACTCGAACCGGTGCTCCGGGCCGCCGAGCAAAACGGCTGGGGCGCGTTGGTGGGCGCGGTTCGCCGGATCCTCGCCGGCGAGCGCGAATTGCGCGCCTTGCAGGCCCGCGCTCTGGATGAGGAGGATACCGTCATCATCGAAGGTATCCTGCGGGGGCTGCGCGACCCCGCCAGCCTGCCCGACCCGAACGCCGCGGCCGATCCGGCCATGGCCGCGCCCGGGCTCGCCGCGATGATCCATGCCGCCGCACGCGGCGACGCCCAGGCCCTTGACTGGCTCGCGCACATGGCCGAGCAGATGAGCCGCGCGGGCGGGGACATGGCCCGCCTCGGCGGGCTCATGCGGCGGCTGGTCAACGGTGAGCGCGAGGCCGACGCGCTCGCCCACGGCATGGGGGCGCAAGGCCAGCAACTGGTGCATGCCCTGCTCGAGGAACTCGGCAAGCTCGAGGTGCACTGAGGGGCAAGCGGTTCCTCTACCGCCGCGGCTTGGCTTACTATGGAGGCGGCCCCCCCTGGAGGCAGGGCATGCTGTGAACATCGCCGCCCCGATGGCTGCCTTGCGGCGGGCCGCCCCATTTCAGTCGCGCCGTGACCTGGTGCCTGGGCGCCGTGCTGTTCGGCGCCATGCTCGCCCTGTGGCTGCCCCCTGCCTTCAGCGACCGCACGGGCGAACTGCGCTATCCGGCCGAATCTGCCGCCCGACTGAGCGAACGCCACCTGGAGTTCTGGACCGGCATCGGGCAAGTCGCTCCCTGGCAGGCGGCACTGTACCGCTGGCTGTACGGCGATCGCGAAGAGGCCCTCGCGCAGGCCGCCGCCACCTATCGTGACGTGCTGCACTACTTCGCGACACATCCGGCGCGGGCGGCGGACTGGTCGGTGAGCAACACCCGTGCGCGCCTCGCCCTGGTGCTCGTGGAGGAGGGCCGTGACGCTCAGGCGCGGGCAGAGCTCGCACGCATGGACGAAGCCCCCACCGACTCGGTGGTGGCGGACGCGATCCGCTACGCCTACGGTCTCGGCGCCGCGGACGTGAGCCCGGCCGAGATCGTCGCCGGCCTGCGCCAGCTCCCGGTCGGCTGGGCCGCCGACACCCTGAGCCGACGCCTGGCCAGGCGGGAGGAGGCCACCGAGCGTCTGCATCGGATCGAGAGGCGCCAACTCGCACGGGCGCAACAAAGCCGCGACACCACCCTCGGCTTCATCGCCGCCACGCTGGCGCTGATGAGCGGGGGCATCCTCGGTCTTGCCGGCTACGTGCGGGGCCGCCCCCAGGCCCCGCCCGTGGGCACCGCGCTGGACGAGCCGTGGAGCTTCAATGACGGCATGGCGGTCCTGGTCCGATCCGGCTTGATCGGGTATCGCCCTGTTCGTCGTATTGAGTGCCTTCGACAGCTTCTTCCGCGCCAACCCCCTGTCCCAGTGGGGCACCCTGCTTGCCTCCCTGCCCATGGTGTGGATGATTCGCCGCCAGCTCCTGCAGCCGCTCGGCCTCGGGCTGCTCAGCGGCTTCGGGCTGCGCCTGCGCCGCACGGGCCTGGCGCGCGTGCTGGGCCTGAGCCTCATGGTATTGCTGATCGAACGCAGCGGCGCCCTCGCGATCAGCTGGGGCGTATGGCAGGCCGGCATCGAGCCGCATTGGGCCGACGGCTTGGCAGAACGCTGGATCTGGGGACCTTGGGACGTGACGGTGCTGAGCAGCATCAACACCGTGGTGTGGGCACCGGTGTTCGAAGAAATCGGATTCCGGGGCCTGCTCTACACCACCCTGCGCAGCCGCTTCAGCATCACAACCGCCGCCATCGTCAGCGCCGGTATCTTCGCCATGCTGCACCTGTACTCACTGGCCGGCGCGCTCGCGGTGTTCTGGAGCGGGCTGGTCTGGGCGATCGCCTTTGAGCGCTTCCGTACGCTGTGGCCGGCGATCTTGGCCCACGCCACCGGCAACCTGCTTGCGGTCGCAAGCGTGCTGCTGTTCTACCGCTAGTCGGCTGTCCTCTACAATTCGCCGATGCGCACCGCGAGGACATCGCACGGGGTGCCATGCAGAACGGCGTTTGCCGTCGAGCCGAGCAGCAGACTGACCCCATGGCGACCATGAGTCCCAATCACGATCAGGTCAACCGACTGCTCCTGGGCGTAGCGCAGCAACTCTCCCTTCACCGAACCCACCAGCACATGGGACTCCAGCGACGGCTGCGTCTCTTCCTGCAGAGAATCCAGGAACTGGCGCGCGCGATTGATCAGGCTGGTTTCCACATCGTCAGGAAGTGCAGGAATGAAGTCGTAGCCGCGATCGGCGACGATCGGCTCGACCACATGGACGAGCGTCAGCTTCGCGGCGTGCTGTGCCGCAACTTCACGGGCTCGCCCGAGCACCGCGTTCGCCTCGGGAGAAAGGTCCACCGCAACGAGGACGTGCTTGTAGTTGGTCATTGCTACGCTCCTGCGACTCTTCTCTCGAGCGTAAGCCTTTGCGAAGCACGGTGACAAGCAAGGGGCGCGGTGCCGTGCGAAAAACTGAAGGCGGACGACGCGCGAACAAAAGCCCCCACGGCCCGGCCGGGGGGCTTTTCGCGAGGCCGATCACGTGCGCTTAGAGCGACTGGCCTCGGGGATGGCAGGTCAGCACCAGCTCCGCGGGGTCGATGGAAAACACGAAAGGCGCTGCCTTGCTCAGTGCGCTCAACCCGAGAATATTGCGGGTCTTGCCCGGAAACACCGCCGCCTCGACATTCTCGATGGCACAGCTGCCGACATCCAGGCGGGCCAATCGGTAGACGGGCACGTGCAGCTCGCTGCCGTCCGCAAGCACCCCGACGAGGTCCTTCACATACTCGACATTGCCGCGCGTCTTCAGGCGCTTCAGCGTCTTCTCGTTGATGGTCACATAGCCCGAACCGGTGTCCACCATGAAATCCACCTGTTGCTGGAGGCCTTCGATCCGGGCCGGGACATAGAACGTCGCCAACCCCTTGTCCACCATGGGCACCCGCACTTGGCCGGCGAGAACCGGGGTGCTGGCGAGAGATACGGCAATCGTGAGCAAGGTCTTGAGCCGGTTCACACGGTTCTCCTGAATATCAGCATCCTCTAATAGACAGGTCAGAACGGTCGGAGTTCAAGAAAAGGTGCGGGAAAACCCGAACAGTACCTGGGGGAAACGAGGGGGTGAGACGAAGAGCGACCGCCATAAAAAAACCCCGGCAGCGCGTGCTACCGGGGTTTTCCGTTTAAGAGCCTGGCGATGACCTACTTTCACATGGGGAGGCCCCACACTATCATCGGCGCTGAGCAGTTTCACTTCCGAGTTCGGGATGGGATCGGGTGGTTCCCGCTCGCTATTGTCGCCAGGCAAACTGTTTGCCGTCTCCCTGTCGGGACACAGGCCAATTCGAGAATACTGCTCTGGGTGTTACGTCATGCGCGACACTGTTGTTCCAGTGCTTACCCAAACCACTTGGGTGTTATATGGTCAAGCCGCACGGGCAATTAGTACTGGTTAGCTTCATGCATTACTGCGCTTCCACACCCAGCCTATCAACGTCGTAGTCTTCGACGGCCCTTCAGGGACCTCGAGGGTCCAGGGAGAACTCATCTTGAGGTGGGCTTCCCGCTTAGATGCTTTCAGCGGTTATCCCTTCCGTACTTAGCTACCCGGCAATGCTACTGGCGTAACAACCGGAACACCAGAGGTACGTCCACTCCGGTCCTCTCGTACTAGGAGCAGCTCCTCTCAAGTCTCCAACGCCCACGGCAGATAGGGACCGAACTGTCTCACGACGTTCTAAACCCAGCTCGCGTACCACTTTAAATGGCGAACAGCCATACCCTTGGGACCTGCTACAGCCCCAGGATGTGATGAGCCGACATCGAGGTGCCAAACACCGCCGTCGATATGAACTCTTGGGCGGTATCAGCCTGTTATCCCCGGAGTACCTTTTATCCGTTGAGCGATGGCCCTTCCATACAGAACCACCGGATCACTAAGACCTGCTTTCGTACCTGCTCGACGTGTCTGTCTCGCAGTCAAGCACCCTTATGCCTTTGCACTCATTGCGCGATTTCCGACCGCGCTGAGGGTACCTTCGTGCTCCTCCGTTACTCTTTGGGAGGAGACCGCCCCAGTCAAACTACCCACCATACACTGTCCTCGACCCGGATAACGGGCCTGAGTTAGAACCCCAAACATGCCAGGGTGGTATTTCAAGGCTGGCTCCACGCGGACTGGCGTCCGCGCTTCAAAGCCTCCCACCTATCCTACACAGTCATGTTCAAAGTCCAGTGCAAAGCTGTAGTAAAGGTTCACGGGGTCTTTCCGTCTTGCCGCGGGTACACTGCATCTTCACAGCGAGTTCAATTTCACTGAGTCTCGGGTGGAGACAGTGTGGCCATCGTTACGCCATTCGTGCAGGTCGGAACTTACCCGACAAGGAATTTCGCTACCTTAGGACCGTTATAGTTACGGCCGCCGTTTACCGGGGCTTCGATCAAGAGCTTCGCCGAAGCTAACCCCATCACTTAACCTTCCGGCACCGGGCAGGCGTCACACCCTATACGTCCTCTTTCGAGTTTGCAGAGTGCTGTGTTTTTAATAAACAGTCGCAGCCACCTGGTCTCTGCAACCCCCTTCAGCTCCGGCCGCAGGGCCTTCACCTAATAAGGGCACACCTTCTCCCGAAGTTACGGTGCCATTTTGCCTAGTTCCTTCACCCGAGTTCTCTCAAGCGCCTTGGGATTCTCAACCTGTCCACCTGTGTCGGTTTCGGGTACGGTCTCACGTTACCTGAAGCTTAGAGGCTTTTCTTGGAAGCATGGCATCAATCACTTCGCCTCCGTAAAAGGAGACTCGTCATCGCGTCTCAGAATTGCGGTCCCGGATTTGCCTAAGACCACTCCCTACTCGCTTAAACCGGGACAACCAACGCCCGGCTGACCTAGCCTTCTCCGTCCCCCCATCGCAGTAACATCAAGTGCAGGAATATTAACCTGCTTCCCATCGACTACGCCTTTCGGCCTCGCCTTAGGGGCCGACTAACCCTGCTCCGATTAACGTTGCGCAGGAAACCTTGGACTTTCGGCGAGCGGGTTTTTCACCCGCTTTATCGTTACTCATGTCAGCATTCGCACTTCTGATACCTCCAGCAGACTTCACAATCCACCTTCGCAGGCTTACAGAACGCTCCCCTACCACACGTGCAGAGCACGCATCCGCAGCTTCGGTACATGGCTTGAGCCCCGTTATATCTTCCGCGCAGGCCGACTCGACCAGTGAGCTATTACGCTTTCTTTAAAGGATGGCTGCTTCTAAGCCAACCTCCTGGCTGTCTTTGCCTTCCCACATCGTTTCCCACTTAGCCATGATTTGGGGACCTTAGCTGGCGGTCTGGGTTGTTTCCCTCTTGACGACGGACGTTAGCACCCGCCGTCTGTCTCCCGTGATTACAATTCCCGGTATTCGGAGTTTGCATCGGTTTGGTAAGCCGGGATGGCCCCCTAGCCGAAACAGTGCTCTACCCCCGGGAGTGATACACGAGGCGCTACCTAAATAGCTTTCGGGGAGAACCAGCTATCTCCGGGCTTGATTAGCCTTTCACTCCTACCCACAGCTCATCCCCTAACTTTTCAACATTAGTCGGTTCGGGCCTCCAGTGGGTATTACCCCACCTTCACCCTGGCCATGGCTAGATCGCCCGGTTTCGGGTCTACTCCCAGCGACTGATTCGCCCTATTCAGACTCGGTTTCCCTACGGCTCCCCTATACGGTTAACCTTGCCACTGAGAAGTAAGTCGCTGACCCATTATACAAAAGGTACGCAGTCACCCTCCGAAGAAGGCTCCCACTGCTTGTACGCATACGGTTTCAGGTTCTATTTCACTCCCCTCTCCGGGGTTCTTTTCGCCTTTCCCTCACGGTACTGGTTCACTATCGGTCAGTAAGGAGTATTTAGCCTTGGAGGATGGTCCCCCCATCTTCAGCCAGGATAACACGTGTCCCGGCCTACTCGTTTTCACCTCTATCGCTCTTTCGTGTACGGGGCTATCACCCACTATGGCCAGACTTTCCAGACCGTTCCACTAGAACAACAAAGCTTA
>CAVZZX010000003.1:1767500-3415820 GCA_963779865.1 uncultured Gammaproteobacteria bacterium
CGAGAAGAGCAATTGTAACCAGCTTCTTCTCTTTCCGTCAACAACCTTTCGTCGCTGCGGGTCCCGTCTGAGCCCCCCGTTTCGGGGCGTTCCGTCGGAACAGGTGGCGCATTATACGGGCCCCGTTTCGGCCGTCAACAGTTCTTTTCAAAAAAATTTCAGCGCTGCGTCAAGTGGCTGTTTCCGTACGGGAAAATGTCGGCGCCGGCTTCATTCGGCGCCGGGAGAGCCGCCACGACCGCGGCGGCTCTCGCCGGCGCCCGGTGGCGGTGCTTATCCGGCGGTGACCCGCACGCGGGCGATGCGGCGCTTGCCCACCTGGATCACGTGGCTCGCCCCCACCGGGATTTCCCGCTCCAGGTCGGCCACCCGCTCGCCGTCGATGCGCACCGCCCCCTGCTGCACCAGGCGCCTGGCCTCCGAAGCGCTCTTGGTCAACTGCGCCTCGCGCAGCACCAGCGATACGGAGAGGCCCGCACCGGCAGCGCGCACCAGCCGTCTCCGGGATGTCATCGGGCAGCGCCCCCTTCTGAAAACGCGCCACGAAGGCCTCGCGCGCGGCCCGGCCGGCCGCGGGCCCGTGGAAGCGAGCCACAAGCTCCTCGCCGAGCAGGAACTTTATATCGCGCGGATTTGCCCCCGCGGCCACCTCGCGGCGCAAACCCGCGATCTCGCCCAGCGGGCGGAAGCTCAGCAATTCGAACCAGCGCCACATCAGCTCGTCGGAGATCGACATGATCTTGCCGAATTGCTCCTCGGGCGGCTCGCCGATCCCTATATAGTTCCCCAGCGACTTGGACATTTTCTGCACACCGTCCAGGCCCTCGAGAATGGGCATGGTGAGCACCACCTGGGGTGCCTGCCCGTAGTGCTTCTGCAGTTCCCGCCCGACCAGGAGGTTGAACTTCTGGTCGGTCCCGCCGAGTTCGACGTCCGCCCGCATCGCCACCGAGTCGTAGCCCTGGATGAGGGGATAGAGGAACTCGTGGATCGCGATCGGCTGGCCCTTGCCGTAGCGCTGGTGGAAATCGTCGCGTTCGAGCATTCGCGCGACGGTGTGTTTCGCTGCCAGCTGGATGAGATCCGCCGCGCCCATCTCGCTCATCCAGCTGGAGTTGAACATCACCAGGGTCTTTTCCGGGTCGAGGATTTTGAAGATCTGCTGCTCGTAGGTGCGCGCGTTCTCGATCACCTCGTCGCGCGACAGCGGCGGGCGGGTCGCGTTCTTGCCGGTGGGGTCGCCGATCATCCCGGTGAAATCGCCGATCAGGAACAGCACTTCGTGCCCCAGGTCCTGAAACTGACGCAACTTGTTGATCAGCACGGTATGCCCGAGATGCAGGTCCGGGGCGGTCGGATCGAAGCCGGCCTTGATGCGCAGCGGCCGCCCGCCGCGCAGCTTCTCGATCAATTCGGCCTCGACCAGGATGTCCTCCGCGCCACGGCGGATATGTTCCAGTGCGTCTTCCATTTGCCTTTTGCCGTAACTCAGTAAATGCGGTGCGCAAACTGCGAAGAGGTTACCATAATCCCCATGCCCGCCCGGCGCATCGATTGACCCGCTGCGGGCTTGGGGATACTTTTACTTTCACCAGCAACAACTAAGCGCATTCCGACCTCTCCGTGCATCCAAAATCGTCCATCAAGACCGACTACAAGTCCCGTTCCGAGTCCGGCCTCCGGCCCTCGCGCGGATACACCCGACCCCTGCTCCTCGCCGCGCTCGGCCTGGCGATCCTCACGGCCGTTCTGGCGTTCGCTCCATGGGATGCGCGCGCCACCCGCCAGGCGGATTCGGGCGAGCTCGACGCAATGGCGGCCGACGAGCTGTCGCGAATCAGCATCCCGCTGGATTTCTCGCTGCCCGCCGGCGGAGACGCGGCGGCCGCCGCGCCGGCCCCGAGCGCCGAGCTCCCTGCGCCGAGGACGGCGGATGGCGACACCGGCGCGGCGGCGAATGTCGCCGAGGAACCCGCCCCGGCCGTGGAGTGGAAGGAGGACAAGGTCAAGCGGGGCGATACGCTCTCGGCCATCTTCAAGCGCCAGGGCCTCTCCCCGGGCGAGCTGCACGACATCATGGCCCTGGGGGAGGCGACCGCAACGCTCAAGCGCCTTTATCCGGGACAGCAGTTCCGGTTTCAGGTGGACGGCGAGGGCCGGCTGCTCGGTCTGGAATACAAGATCGACCAGCTCGAGTCCCTGCAC
Source organism: uncultured Gammaproteobacteria bacterium (assembly GCA_963779865.1). GTDB lineage: Bacteria > Pseudomonadota > Gammaproteobacteria > CAVZZX01 > CAVZZX01 > CAVZZX01. Next base: position 1,769,706 of record CAVZZX010000003.1, read on the forward strand.
GTCTCGCGCACCGACGATGATCACTTCACCGCCAAGGCCTCCGAGCGCCCGCTGGACACCCGCACCAATTACGCCTCGGCCACCATTGAGAACTCGCTGTTCCTCGCCGGGCAGAAGGCCGGGCTCTCCAACGCCATGATCATGGAGCTGGCGAACATCTTCGGCTGGGACGTGGATTTCGTCCTGGACATCCGCAGCGGGGACAGCTTCCGCGTGCTCTACGAGGAGCAGTACCTGGACGGCGAGAAGATCCGCGACGGGGCGATTCTGGCGGCAGAGTTCACCAACCAGGGCAAGACCTATCGTGCGGTGCGCTTCGAGACCGCCGACGGGCATGCCGGCTACTACTCGCCGGACGGTCTGTCGATGCGCAAGGCCTTCCTGCGCACGCCGGTGCACTTCTCGCGCATCAGCTCGCGCTTCAATCCGAACCGTCTGCACCCGAAGCTCGGCATCCGCCGCCCCCACCGCGGCGTCGACTACGCAGCGCCGCGCGGCACGCCGATCCGCGCCGCGGGCGACGGCAAGATCATCTTCCGCGGCTGGAAGGGCGGCTACGGGCGGGTGATCATCATCCAGCACGGCGGCCGCTACAGTACGCTGTACGCGCACATGTCCCGTTTCGCCCGTCACCTGAAGACAGGCAGTCACGTGCGCCAGGGGCAGACCATCGGCTACGTGGGCATGTCCGGTCTGGCCACGGGCCCGCATCTGCATTACGAGTTCCGGGTGAACGGTGTCCACCGAAATCCGCTGACCGTGAGTCTGCCCAAGGCCGATCCGATCAGCGATAAGTATCGGGATGCCTTCGCCGCGAAATCCGCACGCCTGTTGGCCCAACTCGACCTCCACAAGCAGACGGAGCTCGCCCTGCACCAGGGCGACCACGAGTAATCCCCGGCGGCGCGGAGACATGACCGAGCTCTACATCGGGCTGCTCTCCGGCACCAGTCTGGACGCCGTGGATGCCGCCCTCGTCGAATTCGACGCGGGCGGCTGTCGGCTGCGCGCCAGCCACAGCCACCCCTTCCCTGCGGCGCTGCGCCGCGAGCTGCATCGCGCGGTCGATGCGCCGTCCGTAGAGGTCGCCGGGCTGGCCGCTCTCGATGCGGCGCTCGGCGAGCTGTTCGCGGACGCCGCACTGACCCTGCTCCGCGCGGCGGATGTTCCCGGCCAGGCGGTGCGCGCCATCGGCAGCCATGGGGTGACCCTGCGCCACCTGCCGGACGCCAAGCGGCCCAACAGCCTGCAGATCGGCGATCCCAACCGCATCGCGGAGCGCACCGGCATCGCCACCGTCGCGGACCTGCGCCGGCGGGACATAGCCGGCGGGCGGCCAGGGCGCACCGCTCGCGCCAGCCTTTCACCAGGCGGCGCTCGCGGCCCCTGGCCGCACGCGTGGGGTCCTGAACGTGGGCGGCATCGCCAATCTCACCGTGCTGCCGGGCGACCCCCAATGCCCGGTGACAGGCTTCGATACCGGGCCCGGCAACACCCTCATGGACGCCTGGGTACGCCGTCATCGCGGCGCTGCCTTCGACCACGAAGGGGCCTGGGCCGCGCGCGGCACACCCCTGCCGATGCTGCTGGAGCGCTTGCTCGCGGATACATACTTCAAGCGGCCGCCCCCCAAGAGCACGGGTCGCGAACTCTTCAATGAGGCCTGGCTGGCCGCCGCGCTCGCCGCCGTACCGGAGGCCGATCCCGGCGATGTGCAGGCAAGCCTGTGCGAACTCACGGCCCTCAGCGTCGCGGCCGCCGTCACGTCCTGGGGCCCCGCGATCGACGAGCTGCTCGTCTGCGGCGGCGGGGTGCACAACCGGCACCTCCTAGGCCGCCTGGCCGCGCACCTGCCAACGGTGCGCGTGGCCTCCACCGCTGACGCGGGCGTGGACCCCGACTGGATGGAAGCCATGGCCTTCGCCTGGCTGGCCCAGCAGTTCCTGCTGGCGCGACCCGGAAACCTGCCCAGCGTCACCGGCGCCGAACGGCCGGTCATACTCGGGGCGCTCTACCCCGCCTGACTCCGCCCCGCCACCGCGCCGCCTTGTCCTGCCGCCCCCCGGCGAGTAATATATAATCATTCTCATTCATATTTACATGGAGACATTGCACGATGACATGGCTCCGCACGTTCGTCGCCGCGCTGCTGTTGGCGGCAGGCTTCGCCACCTTCCCCGCCGCAGCCGGCAGCGCCGAGGGGCCTGCATCGGCCCTGCAGATCCTCGACTATGTCGCTGTGGATTATCCCGAAGCGGTCGAGGCCGGCCAGGTGGCGAATGAAAGCGAGTACGCCGAACAGGTCGAGTTCGTCGGCCGGGTGGTCCAGCTCATCGGCGGCCTGCCGGGCAATGCGGCGAAGGCGGAGCTGCTGACCCGGGCGCGCGCGCTCGAGCAGCTCGTGCGCCAGCGCGCGCCGGGCACCCGGGTCGCGACGCAGGCACGAAGCCTGGCGGCCGGCCTCACCCACAGCTATGGCGTGGCGACGGCCCCCGCGCGTGCGCCGCACCTGAGCGGCGCACGCCAGCTCTTCGAGGCGCAGTGCGCACGCTGCCACGGGGCGGGCGGCGGAGGCGACGGTCCGCTCGCCGCCGCAATGCAGCCGGCGCCCGCGAACTTCCGTGACCGCCATCGCCAGTTCGAGCGCAGCCTGTACAGCCTCTACAACACCATCACCCATGGGGTGCCGGGCACCGCCATGCCGGCCTTCACCCGACTGAGCGATGCGCAGCGTTGGGCGCTGGCCTTCTACGTGGGCAGCCTCCCCTTCAGCGATGCAGAGCGCGCAGCGGGCGAAAAGGTGTGGCGCCAGTCGGCAATCACCGACCTGGAGAGCCTGACGCGCACGCTCCCCCGCGAGGCCGAGCAGCAGGGGGGCACGGCGGCGGTCGATGCCCTCGCCTATCTGCGCAGCGAGCCCGCCGCGCTCGGCACCGGCGAGGCGGCGGGATCGGCACTGCACCGCGCGCGCGTAGAGCTGGATCGCAGCCTGGCCCTGTACCGGGAAGGACAGCCGCGGGAGGCGTACACGGCTGCGTTGTCCGCCTACCTCGATGGCTTCGAACTCGCCGAGTCCGGGGTGGCGGCCGTCGATCCGGCGCTCAAGGGCGAGATCGAGGGCAAGATGCTCGAGTACCGGCAGCAGATCCAGAACGGCGCACCCGTCGAGGCGCTGGCCAGTCGGCACGCGGGCCTGCAGACGCTGCTTGGGGACGCGGCTGAGCGGATCGGCAGTGAGGCCCTCCAGCCTGCGGTGGGCTTCGCCGGGGCCCTGGTCATCCTGCTGCGCGAGGGCCTGGAGGCCATCCTGGTGCTCGCCGCCATTGCCGCCGTGCTGATTCGCAGCGGCCGGCGCGATGCGCTGCGCTATCTGCATGTGGGCTGGATTTCGGCGCTGCTGCTGGGCGGCGTGACCTGGGCGGCTTCGGCCTACGTGCTACGCATCAGCGGCGCCGGTCGCGAGTTGACCGAGGGCGTCACGGCCCTGGTCGCCACGGCAGTCCTGCTCTATGTGGGCTTTTGGCTGCACGGCAAGACGCACGCCGTGCGTTGGCGCAAGTTCGTGGAGGCCAAAATACAGAAGGCCTTGCACGGCCGGGCCCTGTGGATGCTCACGGCGGTCGCCTTCCTCGCCGTCTACCGTGAGGTGTTCGAAACCGTGCTCTTCTATCAGGCGCTGTGGCTGCAGGCCGCCCCGGAGACCGGCCCCTACATCTGGCTCGGGATCGGCGTGGCGGCGCTGTCGCTGCTACTGCTTGCCTGGTTGATCCTCCGCTCGAGCATGCGGCTCCCGCTGAAGGCCTTCTTCACCGTGAACGCCGCGATCATGCTGCTGCTGGCAGTGGCCTTCGCCGGTCACGGCATCGCGGCCCTGCAGGAGGCGGGTGTGCTGGGGGTCGACACGCTACCCTTCCCGCGCCTGGAACTCCTGGGCATCTATCCCACGGCGCAGAGTCTGGGCGTGCAGGCGGCGGTGCTGGCCCTCATTGCAGGGGTCTTTCTCTACGAGCGACGCAGCCGCCAGCGCCTGGCCGCGCAGTGAGTGGCCGCCGCGTCCAGGGAGCGGACGCGGCGGCCTAGCGGCTAGCGCCGCTCTACCGGCACGTACTCGCGCACCGGTTGACCGGTATAGACCTGCGTGGGCCGGAAGATGCGGTTGTCGGCGAGTTGTTCCCGCCAGTGCGCCAGCCAGCCGGCGGTGCGGGCGACGGCGAAGATGGAGGTGAACTGGTCGATGGGGATGCCCATTTCCGCGTAGAGGATCCCCGAATAGAAATCCACGTTGGCATAAACGCCCTTTTCGGCCAACCGCGACTCGGCGGCCTCCTCCAGCGCCAGTGCCGTTTCGAACGCCGGGCTCACATGGCCGCCGCGGTGTTCCATCAGCCGCTCCATCAAGCCCTGAAGAATAGTGGCGCGCGGGTCCTTCACCTTGTACTCGCGATGCCCCATGCCCCAGATCTTCTCCTTATTGGCCAGCTTTCCGTCCAGCCAGCGCTCCACCCGCTCGGGCCGCCCGATTTCCTGCAGCATGCTGACCACGCGTTCATTCGCGCCGCCGTGCAGCGGGCCCGACAGCGTGCCAATGGCCGCGGCCACGGTCTGATAGGGGCTCGCCAGCGTGGAGGCGGTCACCAAAGCGGCAAAGGTCGAGGCGTTGATGGTGTGCTCGGCGTGCAGGATGAGGCAGGTGTCGAGCACATCGGCAATGAACGGGTCGGGGATCTCCCCGTGCAGCATGTACAGGAAGTTTTCGGCATAGGAGAGATCGCGGCGCGGCTCGATCGGATCGTAACCGGTGCGGATGTGCTCCCACATGGCGACGATCGTCCCCATCCGGGCAATGATCTTCACCGTCATGTTGTGGATGTAGTCGAGGTCGTCGCATACCTCGCTGCCGATCAGGCACTCCTTGCCCGGATAGTACATGCCCAGGCTGGATACCGCGGTCTGCAGCGCTTCCATGGGGTGCCCGGTGGGCGGCAGGTTCTTCAGCAGGCCGCGCACCTGGAACCGCACCCGGCGATTCGCCTTGAGCTGCTCATCGAAGTCCCGCAGCCCCTGCTCTGTGGGCAGTTGGCCATCGAGCAGGAGCAAGGCTGCTTCTTCGAAGTTGCTGTGCTCGGCAAGCTGTTCGATGGGGTAACCGCGGTAGGCAAGGATGCCTTTCTCCCCGTCGATGAACGAGATGTTCGACTTGGTAGCGGGGACACCCTCGAGACCGGGCAGGTATTCGCTCATGACAGCCTCCGAAACCGGCGAAGTGCAGAAAGCGGAAAAGGATACCAGAAATCGGTATTCGGGACGGAGGACGCCGGGGGCGGGAGCAGAAGCGTCACCCACCCGCTCGCGAGGCGCGGGCGGGTGAGCCGGACGGCAGGATCAGGCGGAGAACGAGGAACCGCAGCCGCAGGTCGTCGTCGCGTTGGGGTTGCGGATGACGAACTGGGCGCCTTCGAGGCCCTCGGTGTAATCGATCTCGGCGCCCACCAGGTACTGGAAGCTCATGGGATCGATCAGCAGGGTCACGCCCTCCTTTTCCACCTTCGTGTCGCCATCCTGCTCGGCCTCGTCGAAGGTGAAGCCGTACTGAAAGCCGGAGCATCCGCCACCCGTGACGAATACGCGCAACTTCAGCTCGTCGTTGCCCTCATCCTTGATGAGGTCACTCACCTTGGAGGCCGCCGCATCCGTCAGAACCAGCGGTGCGGGCATCTCTTCAGCGGGCGTGCTCATGGTCGGCTCTCTCCAAAAATCATCTTAGTCCTTGATAAATCAAAGCGATAGTCAATATCGCACCTGCATTCCATTATCGGTTTCTTGACTCAATCCGTCAAGAATCGCCCGCCTCCAGGGCCTCAGGCCTTTCCTCGGCGTCAGGCCGAAGCGCCACGACCTGGCGGCTGGGCTCGCCGCGATGGACCAGGCTGCCGTTGACCTCGGCGCCCATGGCCATCTCGATAAGGCTGTAGTAGACGTTCCCTGTGACCCGCGCCTGGGGCGCAAGTTCAATATGACCGGTGGCGTGCACGTCGCCCACGACCGTGCCGTTGAGCACGATGTTCGGGACCTTGACCTCCCCTTCCACGGTTCCGCGCTCGCTGAGCGTCAGCGTGGATTCGGTGCCCTCCTGGGCGATGACGTTGCCCCGCACGGTGCCGTCGATATGCAGGCCACCGCTGAAAATCACGTCGCCGCGCAGCTCGCTCTGCTGGCCGATGAGCGAATCAATGCGCGCGGTCTTCGGCTTTCTCTTCTTGCTGCGTCCCCACATGAGTCAGATTCCCCTTGGCCGGCCAATCGTAGGTCTCTTCGATGGCGCCCCGCTCCCGACCGTGAGGCAGCACGCGCACGCTGATCTGCTGCGGCACGAAGCCTTCCGGCAGCACCAGCCGACCCTCAAAGTTCTCAAAGTACCGGAAGCGGTAGTCGAGGGCTTTGACCGAGTTCGCGGAAACGTCGGCCAGGGTCAGCTCGCCCTGCTTGCCGCCGCGCAGCCCGCGGATGCCCACTTCCACCCGGCCGCGCACGTAGGTGTCGTTCTTCAGCACCTGGGTCAGCACGAGCTGGTAGCGCCACGTGCGGGCCACCCCGGTCGGATCCAGTTCGAAACTCTGCACATGCAGGCCGCGCGCGGCTTTGCGCGGCGAGACGATGCCCCGGTAGAAGGCCAGCTCCTCCTTGAGTTCGAGGATTTCCGACTGCAGCTTGCGCAGATCGGTGCCGAGATCGCCGTAGGCCTGGTGCTCGACCTGCCGCGTCCGCTTGAGGTCGGCATTCGCTTCGCGCAGGCGGTCGACTTCGGCCTCCAGCTCCTGCTGCCGCGCCCGCAACGCACCTTGGCGTTGTTGCGCCGCAAACAGGTCGAAGCCACCCTGATAGCGGCCATACTCATACAGTGCCCAACCGCCCGCGAGCACGGCCACAAGCAGCACGGCCGTGAGGGCCCGCGTCTTCCAGGGGCGATGCGGCTTGACCACCAGGCTGGTCATGGAAGCAGCGCAACCGCCTCCAGGCCACGGCTCTCTTCGAATCCGAACATGACGTTCATGTTCTGCACCGCCTGCCCCGCGGCGCCCTTCACCAGATTGTCGAGCACCGCCAATACCACCACCATCGAGGCATCCTGGGGGCGATGCACGGCAATCCGGCAGTGGTTCGCCCCGCGTACGCTGCGCGTCTCCGGGTGGCTGCCCGCCGGCAGTACGTCGACGAAGGGCTCGCCGGCATAGCGTGCCTCGAACGCTGCCTGCAGGTCCGCACCCTCCCGCACCAGGGGTGCGTACAGCGTCGCGTGGATACCGCGCACCATCGGCGCGAGATGCGGCACGAAGGTGAGTCCCACGTCGGTGCCGGTGGCCGCCTTCAGTTCCTGCCGGACCTCTGGATGGTGGCGGTGACCGACCACCGCATAGGCCTTGAAGTTATCGCTGGTTTCGGCCAGCAGCGTGCCCACCCTGGCCCCCCGGCCCGCCCCGCTCGCCCCCGATTTGCCGTCGGCGATGAGATGGCCGGGATCGACGAGACCTCGCTCGAGCAGCGGCAGGAAGCCAAGCTGCACCACGGTGGCGTAGCAGCCCGGATTGGCGACCAGCCGGGCCCCGCGGATGTGTTCACGATTGACCTCCGGCAAGCCGTATACCGCCTCGTCGAGCAGCTCGGGGCACGCGTGCGGCTCACGGTACCAGCGTTCCCACTCGGCGGGATCGCGCAGACGGAAGTCGGCCGCCAGGTCAATCACCCGCGTGCCGCCCGCCAGGAGTTCGGGCACCAGGTGCATGGCCGTGCCGTTGGGCGTGGCGAAGAAGGCCAGGTCGCAGTCGGCGAGCGCCGCGGGAGACGGCTCGGTGAAGGCCAGATCGACGTGGCCGCGCAGGTTCGGGAACAGCTCCGCGACCGGGGTACCGGCCTCAGAGCGGGACGTGATCGCAGCCAGTTCCACCTCCGGGTGCCGTGCCAACAAGCGCAGCAGTTCGACCCCGGTGTAACCGGTACCGCCGACAATGCCGACTCGGATGCTCACAGGCGTCTCCGGCTCAATCCGAAAGGAAAGACAAGATGATACGTGGTTCGACGCATGGAGTGAAACCAGGCGGTGGCGCGTCCGTGTCCTGCTTCACATCGCGCCCCCGGACAAAGGTGCGCCCCCGGGGCGAAGCCGACCGGGGCGCAGGGGTCAAGACCAAATTCAACGCAGGTGCTCAGAAGATCAGCAACACCTCGGCCGAGAGACGATCGTCGATGCCATCGAGGATCCGGTTGGGCAGCGCACCGGCGCGGCGCTCGTAGTTCACGACCAGCCGCGCGCAGATAACAGTATTATAATATTCTAATTTTATTGGCTTTTTTGGTGCGCCCATTTGGGCTGCGGTATAGTTCTTCGACGAGGGGTAGAGTCCGACAACCACAAATAAGCAGACCGTCATGAATCCACTGGACCTGTTCTGCCGCAGCAGAGAATTTCGACAAGGCCTGGAGCGCAGCCGGCCGCATCTATATCGTTTGGCATATTCCTGGAGCCACGATCCGGTGTTATCAGATGATCTGGTCCAGGAGACGCTGGCTCGGGCTCTGAAGAACGGCTGGCAATTGCGCGACCACAAGGCGCTGGAGAGCTGGCTGTTCGGCATCCTGATGAACTGCTGGCGTGATCATTTCCGCCGGCTGCGGGTGACCGAAGACATCGACAACCATCCGCAGACTCACGATCTCACGCCTGAACGCGAGCATGAGCAGCAACGCGTCACCGCCAAAGTCCGGTGCGCCGTCGCCGGTCTGCCCGAAGGCCAGCGCCACGTGCTCACCCTGGTGGACCTCGAGGGCTGCACCTACGCCGAGGTGGCGGCCATCCTCGAGATCCCCATCGGGACGGTGATGAGTCGCCTGTGCCGCGCGCGCAAGGCGCTGGCCGAGATGCTCCTGGAATTTCGCCCCGAAAGCGCCGCTACCACGCGGCACCTGAGGAGAGTGGTATGAACCGGAATGTCCGGTTTTCGGACGAATTGCTCAATGCCTTCATTGACGGCGAGCTCGACAGCGCCGAGCGCGAGCGCATTCTCGATGCGCTCAGCCGGGACGCGGAGCTGAGCCACCGCGTCTGCGAGCTGCAGAAGGTGCGCGAAATGGTGCAGCTCGCCTATGACATGGTGCCGGGCATCGAGCACACCGCCGTCAGCGAGCCCCGTCTCCCGCGCCGCGCCGCCCAAGGCATCGCCGCCGGCGTCATCCTCGGCGTGGGGATCGGGATGGGCTGGGTGTCCCACGCCCAGCTCAACCCGGCCCCGGAGTCGCCAAGCAACGGCCTGCTCGCCCTGGCCAATGCGGTCGAAAAGGCGCCCGGCAGCGTCGCCGCGCAGGACGAATGGCGGGTGATGGTGCATGTCAGCAGTGGTGGCGAGAAAAAGCTCAAGGCGGTCCTGGACGACACCGAACAGCTCCTCGCGGCCTATAAGAGGACCGGCCAGAAGCTGCGTGTGGAAGTGCTGACCAACGCCGGCGGGCTGGATTTGCTGCGCACCGACACGGCGCCGGCGCCGCAGCGCGTCGCCCGCCTGCAGCAACGCTACAAGAATCTGCGCTTCCTCGCCTGCAGCAAGGCGCTCAAGCGGCTGCAGGACGAGCGCGGCGTGGTGGCCGATCTGCTCCCCGGCACCCGCGTCGTCCCCTCGGCCGCGGACGAAATCCTCGAGCGGCAGAAGGAAGGCTGGACCTACATCAACATCTGATGCAGGCCGGGCATCCGCCGGCCCGGCAGACGGCCCGGTTCTATGGCATACTAAATAAGTAACTTGCCTCCGCGCACGCTGGAATGGGCCTGGGCGCGGGGGCGGTGGCACGGACACGCCGCTCGCCACCCAGCATGACCGCCGCGGAGCGCCGCGTTCCGCCGACGGACAAAACCCACGTGTCCGCCCAAGTGTCCGCGAAGATTGGGGAAGGGATCGGCCGACGCCGGTTCCCGCCTCGGGCCGAGGGGTGATGGCTCCCGCATCACCTGCAGATAAACGCGGGCTGTCCCGCGCTGCACGACTCCCTGCCGTTCAAGTGGCGCCCCCGGGTCGTCACCATCTTCGCCGCGGCGCGCCGCCACACAGCGTTCGCGCACCAGCCGGCGGGCATGCGCCAGGCCCCTTGAAAATGCAGGTATGACGGGTCATGGCGCCCGCCTTTCTAATCTCCGACCCCTGCCCTTGGGGGCCAGTCAAGGACGTTTGATGCTTCACCGGATCCGACGGTCAGGTAAGAAATTGTTGTCCCCGGACGCCTGGAAGACGCGTCTGGTTTTCTGGGCCGGGGCGATCATGTTGGGCCTCATCTCCACCGGCTTCGCCCTCGTCACCGACGGCGCCAACGGTCTGTTTCGGGATCTCCTGGAGCGCTGGCCCTATGCGCCGCTGGTCGTCACCCCCCTGGGGATGGGGCTGATCGGCTGGGCGACCAAGCGCTTCGCGCGCGGCGCCCAGGGCAGCGGCATCCCGCAGTGCATCGCCGCCCTGAACATGCGCGAACACGTGACCCGAACGCTGCTGCTGTCGCTGCGCATCGGCATCAGCAAGGTCCTTCTCACCACCCTCGGCGTGCTCAGCGGCGCCTCCATCGGGCGCGAGGGGCCGACCGTACATGTCGGCGCGGCGCTCATGTTCTCCCTGGGCCGGTGGGCCAAGTTCCCCTACCACTATATGGATCACGGCCTCATCCTGGCGGGTGGTGCGGCGGGCATCGGCGCGGCGTTCAACACGCCGCTCGCGGGCATTGTGTTCGCCATCGAGGAGATGAGCCGCTCCTTCGAGGAACGCACCAGCGGCACCCTGCTCACCGCCGTGGTGCTGGCGGGTATCACCGCGGTGGCCATCCAGGGCAATTACACCTACTTCGGCTCTACGCCTGCCTCCCTGCACCCCGCAGACGCGTGGCTGCCGATTGCCGTGTGCGGCGTTGCCGGCGGCGTTCTGGGCGGCACATTCAGTTCGGTCCTGCTGTGGCTCAGCCGCAAGCTTCGCAACCTGCTCACCCGCCGCCCGGCGCTGGTAGCAGCGGGCTGCGGACTGACCATCGCCCTCATCGGCCTCGCCTCGGGCAACCTGACCTTCGGCACGGGTTACGAGGAGGCCAAGCAGATTGTCACGCAGAGCCAGCCCTTGCCCACCGCCTATCCCTACCTGAAAATGCTCTCCACTCTGGTGTCGTACGTGAGCGGCATTCCCGGCGGCTTGTTCGCGCCCACGCTGGCGAGTGGCGCCGGCCTGGGGCAGCACCTTGCCCATCTGATGCCCGGGCTGTCCGCGGGCGCCGTCATTATCCTGGGGATGGTGGGCTACTTCACCGGCGTCGTGCAGACGCCCATCACCTCGGTCGTCATCGTTATGGAGATGACGGACAACACGGGGCTGCTGCTGCCGCTGATGGCCACCTCCTTCGTCGCCTACGCCACCTCCCGAATCGTGTGTCCCGAGCCCGTCTATCAGGCGCTCGCCCGCGCCTTCCTGCCGCGGCGTACGCCCCCATCCGAGGTCGCTGCGCCGGCCGAGGAGCCCACCGAAGCCGAGGAGAGCGGCGCCCGCGCCAAGCCGAGGCCGAGCGAGTCTGCCGCCACGGCGGCGCCAGACGATACGCCGCGCAGCGCCGAGGACGGGGGCGCCAAGTCGCGCGACGCGGCGGCATCTGCCGCCGCACCCGACGCCACCACGCGAGGGACCGCACCAGGCCGCTGAGCAGACCGCGCGACAAGGAGCCGGGTCCCGGCTTCCGCCGCGCGGAAGGGAGCGTTAACATGGGTCGCACGCGCGGGGCCGGCCACCCCGGAGGGAACCGCCGCCCCGGGGGCGCGGTCCATGGTCACGACGGTCGCAAGGCGGCAAACAAGCGGGGACGGAAGCCACATCATGAAAAGCAGAGACATACTGGTCGGGGTCTTCGCCCTCGTGCTCCTCGCGGTGGTCGGCTACGTCTGGTTCGCCCCCGGCGGCATGCAGCAGGCCCCGCAGGTGCGTCTCGTAACGCTGCAGGGCAACGACATCACCCTCGACCAGCTGCGCGGCCGCCCGGTGCTCGTGACCTTCTGGGCCACCACCTGCCCCGGCTGCCGCAAGGAGATGCCGCACCTGGTCAAGCTCTACCGCGACCTGCATCCGAAGGGACTGGAGATCGTCGGCATCGCCATGTCCTACGACCCGCCCAACCAAGTGAAGAACCTGGTGCAGCAGCGCGCCATCCCCTACACCATCGCCCTGGACATCACCGGCGAGGCGGCGCGCGCCTTCGGGGACGTGCGCCTGACCCCCACCAGTTTCCTCATCGCACCCGACGGGCGCATCGTGAAGCAGAAGATCGGCGAGATGGACATGGACGAGGTGCGCCGGCTCGTCGGCGGGATGCTCGCCAAGGGCACCGCGCACGCTCAGGGCGCCGCTTAAGCCGTGCTCTGGGTCAAGGCCTTTCACATCGTGTTCATGGTGACCTGGTTCGCCGGGCTGTTCTACCTGCCGCGTCTGTACGTCTATCACGCCCTCGCCGCCGACGAGGCCAGCGTCGAGCGCTTCAAGGTGATGGAGCGCAAGCTCTATTGGGGGATCGCCACCCCCGGCGGGATCATCACGGTCCTGCTCGGCCTGTGGCTCTGGGGCGGCAAGTACGGCTGGGCGAACATGGGCTGGCTGCATGCCAAGCTGACCCTGGTGGCCGTGCTCATTGCCTACCACATCCACGCGGGCAAGCTGCTGGTCGATTTCAGGCACGACCGCAACCGGCACGGGCACGTCTTCTACCGCTGGTACAACGAGTTCCCGGTGCTGATCCTCATCGGCGCCACCATCCTGGCGGTGGTGCAGCCGTTCTGAGTGCTGCGCGCGCGACCGCTCTGATCCTGCGATTCCTCGGCAGCAGCGGGGCGTGGATGTGGGGCCGCCAGGCCCTGCGGCGGCGCCGTCACCGGCGATAGGCGGGTACGCCGCACCGGCGTACAATGTGGCCATGAACGCCCGCGAAGACCTGGTGCGCTACTATCGCTGGCTGCGACAGTACGGCCTCAACGACTCCCACAGCGGCAATGCCTCGGTGCGCGAGGGCGACACCGTGTGGGTGACGCCGAGCGGCGCCTGCGCCGACACCCTGACGCCCGAGGCGCTGGTCGCATGCCCCCTGGACGGGGCCTGCGGCGCCGGCGCCTCGCTGGATGCGCCGCTGCACGTGGCCGTCTACCAGCGCAATCCGCAGGCCGGGGCCGTACTCCACAGCCACGGGCCGCACACGGTGGCCCTGACGCTCAACGGCGAGGACTTCACGCCGGTCGACTTCGAGGGCCAGTTCTACTTCCCGCACGTCCCGGTGCTGGACATCCCCTATGGCGACTACGTGGCACAGGCCCCCGAAGCGGTGGCACACGCCCTGGCCGAACATCGGGTCGCCGTGGTGCGCGGCCATGGCGTCTACGCGCAGGCGAAGGACCTGAACCTCGCCTACAAGTGGACCTGTTCGCTGGAGCTCTCGGCGAAGACCGCCTTCATCGCCCGGCAGGCCGGCACCTCAATCTGAGCGCGCGGCCGCGGCCCTGAGGGCCTCGAGGTCGGCGAGGATCTCGTGGGCGTGTTCCTGCGGGTCGACATCGCGGTAGACGCGCGCCACCCGCCCCTGCGGATCGATGATGAAGCTGTGGCGGCGCGCGAAGGCCAGCGGCCCCAGCGCGAACAGGCTGCCATAGGCCGCCGCCGTGTTGCGGTGGGTATCCGCGAGCAGGGGAAAGGGCAATCGATACTTCTCCGCGAACGCGCGGTGTGACTCCACCCGATCAAGGCTGACGCCCACCACCTCGGCGCCCCGCGCGCGCACGCCCTCGATGTCATCGCGGAAGAGGCAGGCCTCTCGGGTGCAGCCGGGGGTATCGTCCTTCGGATAGAAATACAGCACCACCCATTGGCCGCGCCACTCGTGCAAGGAACGCATCCGTCCATGCTGATCGGGCAGGGTGAAATCGGGGGCCGGATCGCCCGGGCGGGGGCCGGCGCCGGGGCGCGGCCAGAAGGCCCACAGCCCGGCGGCGGCAAGCACGCTCAACAGGCCAAGCGTGAGGACGAGCACGCGCACCGGGCGGCCGCTCAGATCTCGATCATCTCGAAGTCGGCCTTGCTCGCGCCGCACTCGGGACAGGTCCAGTTCTCGGGAATGTCCGACCAGCGGGTGCCGGGCGGGATGCCGTCCTCGGGCAGGCCCTGCGACTCGTCATAGATGAAGCCGCACACCACGCACATGTAAGCCTTGTACTCTTCTGCCATGGGTCCTCTCTCGGTGCGGCGCCCACTGGCTGGGCGACAGGCAAACGGCGTCGGATTGTCGCACGTTTTCCCCGGCGAATGAACGCGCGCCGCGTGCTACCATGAACGGCCCGCAGGACGCAACGCGGCGAAGGAGGATGTGCATGCACAGCGAATATGCGTCAACCCCCGTCGTCCTGGTGCTCTCCGGACTCGACCCCTCCGGCGGTGCCGGAATGCAGGCGGACATCGAGGCCATCGCCAGCATGGGCTGTCACGCCGCGCCCGTCGTCACCGCCCTGACGGTGCAGGACACCCGCAACGTCAGCCGCTTCGAGTGTGTGGACCCGCTGCTCCTGATCGAGCAGGCACGCGCCGTGCTCGAGGACCTGCCCGTGCGTGCCGTGAAGATCGGCATGGTGGGCAGCGCCGAGACCGCCGAGTCCATCCACGGCGTCCTGGCGGACCACCCCGACATCCCGGTGGTGCTGGACCCGGTGCTCGCCGCCGCCGGCGGCGGCGCGCTGGCCACACGCGATCTCGTGGAGGCGCTCAAGACGCTGCTCATCCCCCGCACCACCGTGCTCACCCCCAACGGCCGCGAGGCACGCCTGCTGGCGCCGAACGCCGACACGCTCGACGCCTGCGCCCAGGAGCTGCTCGCCATGGGCTGCGACCTGGTGCTGATCACCGGCGCGGACGAGCAGACAGCGACGGTGGAAAACAGCCTCTACGGCAATCTGCGCAAGCTGGAAACCTTCTCCTGGGAGCGCCTGCCGCACCAGTATCACGGCTCGGGCTGCACGCTGGCGGCCGCAATCACCGGACTCCTCGCGCAGGGCCTGGAGCCCTTTACGGCGATCCACGAGGCACAGGAATACACCTGGGAAACCCTCAAACACGGCTACCGGCCCGGCCACGGGCAGCATGTGCCCAACCGCTTGTTCTGGGCGCAGAGCGATGAGGGCTCCGAGGCATGAGCACCATGCCGGGGCACGGCCTGTACGCGATCACCGATGCAATGCTGCTGCCCGACGAGCGCCTGGTCGAGGCCGTGGCCGCGGCGATTGCCGGCGGCGCGACCCTGATCCAATTCCGCGACAAGGGCGCCGACGCCGGCCGGCGGCGCGCGCTCGCCTCCGCCGTGCTCGCCGCCTGCCATGCTGCCGGCGTGCCGCTGATCGTGAACGACGACGTCGCGCTCGCCGCCGCGATCGGCGCCGACGGCGTCCACCTCGGCCGTGACGATGCGGCCGTGCGGCAGGCGCGCGCGCGCCTTGGAGAGGGCGCCATCATCGGCATCTCCTGCTACAACGAACTGGAGCGGGCACGCCGCGCGGTTCGCCTGGGCGCCGATTACGTCGCCTTCGGCCGCTTTTTCCCTTCGCGCACCAAGCCCGATGCGGTCCGCGCCGAGCCCGCGCTGCTGCGGGCCGCGCGCGCCGAGCTGGATTGTTCGCTCGTTGCAATCGGGGGCATCTCTCCGGAGAATGGACGCCCGCTGATCGAGGCGGGCGCCGATCTCCTTGCCGCCATTCACGGGGTGTTCGCCGCGCCCGACGTGCGCAGCGCCGCCGCCGCCTACACGGCCCTGTTCGCCCCGGCCTAGCGCCGGTTTAGCCTCGGCCGCAGCCGCGCCCCGGGGCCGACCGCGCAAGCGCCGGCGAAAGGCATGCGCCGCCCGATCCGCTTTTCCAGCACCAACGCAACCAGGAAGCCACCGCCATGACCCGATCGCACGAGCTGTTCACCGCGGCGCAGAAACACATCCCCGGCGGGGTGAACTCCCCGGTGCGGGCCTTCAAGGGCGTGGGCGGCGAACCGCTGTTCATCCGCCGCGCCGAGGGGCCGTACATGTACTCGGAGAGCGGCGATCGGTACATCGATTATGTCGGCTCCTGGGGCCCGATGATCCTCGGCCATGCGCATCCGCAGGTGGTCGAGACGGTGCAGCACACGGCAGCGGACGGGCTGAGCTTCGGTGCACCGACCGTGCTGGAGACGCAGATGGCCGATCGGGTCTGCGAGCTGGTGCCCTCCATGGACCTGGTGCGCATGGTCAGCTCCGGGACCGAGGCGACGATGAGCGCCATCCGCCTGGCGCGCGGCTTCACCGGCCGCGACAAGATCGTCAAGTTCGAGGGCTGCTATCACGGTCATGCCGACTCGCTGCTGGTCAAGGCGGGCTCGGGCGCCCTCACCTTGGGCGTGCCCACCTCCCCCGGCGTCCCGGTCGCCCTCGCGGAGCACACCCTGACCCTGGAGTACAACAATCTCGAGCAGGTGCGCGAGGTCTTCGCCCACGTGGGCCATCAGGTGGCCTGCATCATCGTCGAGCCGGTGGCCGGCAACATGAACTGCGTGCCCCCGGCTACGGGCTTTCTGGAAGGGCTGCGCGAGGTCTGTGACGAGCACGGCAGCGTGCTCATCTTCGACGAGGTGATGACCGGCTTCCGCGTGGCCCTGGGCGGCGCCCAGGCGCTGTACGGCGTGACGCCCGACCTCACCACCCTGGGCAAGGTCATCGGCGGCGGCATGCCGGTGGGGGCCTTCGGCGGCAAGCGCGAGAATCATGGAGCACCTCGCCCCGCTCGGCCCGGTGTACCAGGCCGGCACCCTCTCGGGCAATCCGGTGGCCATGGCGGCCGGGCTCAAGACGCTGGAACTGATCGATCAGCCGGGCTTTCACCAGCGCTTGGGGGAGAGCACGCGGGCACTGGTGGAAGGGCTCGTGGAGCGCGGCCGCGCCGCCGGCCAGAAGCTCACCGCCAACCGCGTGGGCGGCATGTTCGGGCTGTTCTTTACCGAGGCGGCCGAAGTGCGCAACTTTGCCCAGGTCGGCGCCTGCGATCTGGATCGCTTCCGGCTGTTCTTCCACGGCATGCTCGAGCGTGGCGTCTACCTGGCGCCGTCCGCCTTCGAGGCGGGTTTCGTGTCCAGCGCACACACGCCTGCGGACATCGAGGCCACCCTGGAGGCGGCCGAGGCGGTATTCCGCGAGTTGTAGCCGGCGGCGAGTCACCGGGCGGTTCGCCCCCTTCGGCAGCCTCGCCGGACCTCGTCAGCGCCCTTGCGGCGAGGCCTCGGGCGGGGAATCGGCCGCGGCGAGCGCGGCCAGCGCCTCGGCCGAACCAATCGCGGGCACACAGGCCTGCAGCAGCACCGCCAGCGGCGCCCGGTCCGCCTCCCCCGCCGGCACCGGTGCCGCCCGCAGGCAGGCCGCCAGGCCGGCGGCGATGGCGTCGCGCCGCTGCCCGCCATTCTCCTCACGCGGCGCACGGCCGGCGAGGGCGCGCGCCAGCATCTGCTGCTCCAGGCGCTCCGCGTCCAGCTCACACGCGGCCACCGCCTTGCGCAGGGCGGTAACCTCCGCCCCGCCGTCCATCCCCTTGAGGACACGCCGCACCGCCCGCAGCTCGCGCACCACGCGGCCCTGCCAGCTCTGCACCTGCGCGGCCAGGTCGCGGCAGTCGTCAGCGTCCAGCGCACCGCGCCCGGTCGCCCCCGCCCAGCAGGCGAGCAGCAGCAGGTTCACGTCCAGGCCGTGGCGGTCCTGCAGCGCAAGGCAGGCGGCCTCCACCCCCTCGGCGGCATAGAGCCGCAGCGAGAAGCGCCAGAATTCCTCGGGGTTGGTGCCGCAGCCCCCCTCCCGATTACCGGTATAATCGCGCGTCATGGATCCTAGCCTCGTGCAGGGCGTTCTCGCCTGGGTGAGCGAGCATCGCCAGTGGGCGGGCCTGTTCGTTTTCCTCATCGCATTCTCCGAATCGCTCGCCGCGATCGGATTGCTGATGCCCGGCGCCGTGCTGATGTTCGGGATCGGCACGCTGGTGGCCGGCGGCGCCCTCGAGTTCCTGCCGACCGTCGCCTGGGCTGCGGCCGGCGCCATCGGCGGCGACGTGCTGAGCTTCTGGCTGGGCCGTCACTACGGCGAGCGGCTGCGCACCTTGTGGCCGTTCCGCAGCCATCCGGCGCTCACCGACCGCGCGATCGGCTTCTTCCTGCGCCACGGCGGCAAGAGCGTGCTGCTGGGGCGCTTCGTCGGCCCGCTGCGCCCGGTGATCCCCGCAGTGGCCGGCATGCTCGGGATGCCGGCCGGCCGCTTCGCGCTCGTGAACGTCGCCTCGGGGCTCGCCTGGGCGCCCGTCTACCTGCTGCCGGGCGTCGCGGTGGGCGCCTCGCTCGACCTCGCCGCGGAGATCGCCGCGCGCCTGGCCCTGTTTCTGGCACTCATTATCGCATTGCTCTGGCTCGTGGTCTGGGTGCTGCGGCGCAGCTACGGCTGGCTCGCGCCGCGCTCCGATCGGCTCATCTACCAGACCCTGCTGTGGGCGCGCGCGCACCCGCGAATGGGAGAGCTCCCCGCGGCCGTGCTCGATCCCGGCCATGGCGAGGCACGCGGCCTGACGCTGCTCGCGCTGCTGCTGCTCGGCTCGGCCGCCGCCTTCGCGGCCACCGGCCACGCCCTTGATGCGGGGGCGCATCTCGGGGCACTGGACCGCTTCGTCTTCGAGAGCCTGCGGCAACTGCACACGCCGCTGGCGGACCGCCTGATGGCCTTCGTCGGGGCGATGGCTGCGCCTGCCCTGCTGGCCGCGGTGATCGCGCTCATGGCCTTGTGGCTTGCCCTGCAGCGACGCCCTCATGCCCTCGCCCATTGGCTCGCCGCGACGCTGTTCGCCTGGGCAATGGCGGCGGCCCTGGGCTGGGCGACCGCAGGCGTGCGCGACGTCCCTGCAGCGGGCATCCACAGCTTCCCCGACCTCGGCGCAACTGTGGTGACGGCGCTGGCGGGCACCCTGGCGGTCCTGCTCACGCGCGAACTGCGCCTGCGTTGGCATGCTGCGATCTACAGTCTCGCCGGGCTGGCCGTCGCCGCCGTGAGCCTGGCTGGGCTGTATCTCGGCACCGCCTGGTTCTCCGACGTGCTCGGCGGCGTGACCCTGGGGCTCGCGTGGACGGCGCTGGTCGGCATCGCCTATCGGCGACATCCCTCGCGCGCGCTCTCCGCAGGCGGACTCATCGGCGTCAGCCTGGCAATGCTCGCGCTGACGGCCGTTGGCAGCACGGCCGGCCCCTGGCAGCAGCGGCTCCAGGCCATCCGCGTCCCGCCGCAGGTCGAGCCGCTCGCCGCAGCGCAATGGTGGGACCAGGCCTGGCGATACCTCCCGGCGCGCCGCGACGACCTGCGCGGACAGCACACGCAGCCGCTCACGCTGCAATGGGCCGGCCCGCTGCCGGCGATCCGGCACAGCCTTGCCGCGCACGGCTGGCGGCCACCGCCGCAGGGGGGCAGCCGCTATCTGCAGTGGCTGCGGCCCGACGCCCCCGCCACGGCACTGCCGGTGCTGCCGCAGGTGAACGCGGGTCGTCATGAGGCCCTGCTGATGGTGCGCCCGGAGAATCCCGACAAGCTGCTCGCCCTGCGCCTGTGGCCGGCGCCAGTCCAAGTCGAGGAGCACGGCAAGGCGCACAACCTGTGGCTGGGCTACGTCTCCTATCTGCAGGTGCGCCACCCCGTCGGGCTCTCGGTGCTGCGCACGCGCGGCCCGTTCGAGGCGGCGGTGCAACGGCTCGCCCGGGAGCTCGCGGCCGAGCCCCGCTGGCAGGTGCGCGCGGTGCGGCGCACAGCTGCTGCGCCGCCATCCGCGGAGCAGCCGAGGGTGCTGCTCGTACGCGCGGCCCCTGCGGCTAGCTCAGATCGAGCTCGTGGAGCATCGCGGCGAGCCGCTCCAGGCGCTGCACCGGATCGTTGAGCTGCAGCAGGTACTGCTTCTGGGCCAGGGCCAGCGGCAACAGCTCGGCGAGGCGTGCGCCCACCCAGCCGGCGTCGTCATAGCGCTTGTGCAGCGTGGTGTAGGGATGCCCGAGCTGGCCGAGCATGCCTTCGAGCAGGGAGGCGAGTGCGCGGAAGGTCTCCGGCAGCGGCCGCTGGGGCTCGTTCGGCAGCAGTTGCACCTGCGCCATGATCAGCTGATTCGGCTGGACTTCGCGGGAGCGGATGCGAAAGCGCTGTTCGCCGCGCACGGTGACGCCCAACAGACCGTCGGGACGCCGATCCCAATAGGCGATGCGGCTGAGCGTACCGACCTCGTAGGTGTCCGCCGCCTTGCCGACCTCCGAACCGCTGCGGATGAGGCAGACGCCGATGCCGCAGTCCGCCTTCAGGCACTGACTGACCATGTCCAGGTAACGCGTCTCGAAGATCCGCAACGGCAAGGGACCATCGGGGAACAAGACCGAGTGCAGGGGGAAGAGCGGCAGACGGAGCGTGCCCTCCAGTGATTCGGCAGCCTTGAGTGACATGCGCGGGCGGTCGGCTACTCCGGGGGGCAGAGACTATCCCCGAACTGTAGCAGGACCGGCGCAGCCGGCCAACGGCGGCAACGCTCGCTACTGCGCCGGGTCGGCGCTGCCCCAGCGGGCCAGGAGGGTGTGCGGGACGTCGAGGTGGTCGAGGATGCGGGCCACCACGAAGTCCACCAGTTCGGCGACGCTCTGCGGCCGGTGATAGAAGCCCGGGTTGGGCGGCAGGATGGTCACCCCGAGACGGGCCAGCTTGAGCATGTTCTCCAGGTGGATGGCCGAGTACGGCGTCTCGCGCGGCACCAGGATCAGCTTGCGCTGCTCCTTGATCATGACGTCGGCGGCGCGCTCGATGAGGTTGTCGCTCATGCCGGCGGCAATCGCCGCCACGGTGCCGCTGGTGCAGGGACACACGACCATGGCCGCGGCGCGCGCCGAGCCGCTGGCAATGGGCGCGGTCCACTGCTCGCGGCCGAATACCTGCAGCTGGCCCGCACGGGCACCGAAGTGGCGGGTGAAATACTGAGCGATGCCGGCCGGGCGCCCCGGCAAGTCGAACGCTGTCTCCAGCCCCAGCACGACCTGCCCGGCCTGCGAGATCACGAGGTACACCTCGCGGTCCGCGCCCAGCAGCAGCTCGAGCAACCGCAGCCCGTAGGGGGCGCCGGAGGCCCCGGTCATCGCCAGGATGATGGGACGCTCGCTCATGAGCTCTGCCCCTGGGTGGCCGCGGCCGGCGCGCGGCCGCGCAGCCCGTCCAGCACCCGCTGGTGCAGGCC
Source organism: uncultured Gammaproteobacteria bacterium (assembly GCA_963779865.1). Classification (GTDB taxonomy): domain Bacteria; phylum Pseudomonadota; class Gammaproteobacteria; order CAVZZX01; family CAVZZX01; genus CAVZZX01. The sequence continues at coordinate 1,791,037 of CAVZZX010000003.1, forward strand.
GCCGAAGGCGCCGTTGCTCATGATCACCAGATGGTCGCCCGCGCGCGCCTCCGCGACGATGGCCTCCGCCAGCGCCTGGATCGAATCGTGGAGCGCGCGCCGCTCGCCCAGCGGCGCGGTGGCCGCGGCCAGGTCCCACTCGAGGTCGGGCGGCGTGAACACAAACACCCGGTCGGCGGCACCGAGGGACTGCGCCAGCGCCTGCCGATGCACGCCCAGGCGCATGGTGTTCGATCGGGGTTCGAGCACCGCAACAAGACGTGCGTCGGGGGCGTGCTCGCGCAGCCCGGCGAGCGTGGTGGCGATCGCGGTGGGATGATGGGCGAAATCGTCATAGACGGTGACCCCGTCAACCACGCCGAGCACTTCCAGGCGCCGCTTGACCGACTCGAAGCCCCCCAGCGCCTCGGTGGCCAGCCCCACCGGCACGCCGGCGTGCCGAGCGGCGGCGACCGCCGCCAGTGCATTGGAGACGTTGTGCGCGCCGAGCAGCGACCAACGTACCCGCCCCTGCACCGCACCGCGATGGAGCACCTCGAACTCGCCCCCGTCCGCGGCCTGCAGCCGCGCGCTCCACTCGCCGCCGGCGCCGAAGCGCTCGACCGGCGTCCAGCACCCGCGTGCCAGCACGGCATCCAGGGCCGCGTCCGCCGCCGGGGTCACGAGCAGGCCGTTGCCCGGCACGGTGCGCACCAAATGGTGGAACTGGGTCTGGATGGCGGCCAGGTCCGGAAAGATGTCGGCGTGATCGTATTCGAGGTTGTTGAGAACGGCCGTGCGCGGGCGGTAGTGCACGAACTTCGAGCGCTTGTCGAAGAAGGCAGTATCGTATTCGTCGGCTTCCACCACGAAAAACGGCGTCTCGCCAAGCCGCGCCGATTCCCTGAAGTTCTGCGGGATGCCGCCGATGAGAAAACCGGGGGCCAGGCCGGCGCACTCCAGAATCCACGCCAGCATGCTGCTGGTGGTCGTCTTGCCGTGGGTGCCCGCCACCGCCAGCACCCAGCGCTCGGCGAGCACTTCCTCGGCCAGCCACTGCGGACCGGACGTATAGCGCAGACCGCGCTCGAGCACGTACTCGACCGCCGGATTGCCGCGCGAGAGCGCATTGCCGATCACCACGCAGTCAGGCGCGGTGCGCAGCGGCGCCGGGTCATAGCCTTCGTGGACCTCGATGCCGGCCGCTTCGAGCTGGGTGCTCATGGGCGGGTAGGCATGGGCATCCGAACCGCTGACCCGGTGCCCGCGGGCCCGCGCCAGCAGGGCCACACCCGCCATGAACGTACCGCAAACGCCAAGGACATGGACGTGCATGCTCAGCTCGCCCCCTGCAGCAGCGCGCCAGCGAGCACCACGTGCAGATAGAAGTAGCCGACCGCAAGCAGGGCCGCGGGCAGCAGGTGCACCGACAGGGCGTGACGTAGGATGTGTGCAGTCACCACGAGGCTCCAGAGGTTGAGGGCCAGCGTCAGCAGAACCATGGGGCCGCGGATCGCAGGCGCCACACTCACTGCGATCAGGGCCGGCAGTGCCAGGGCGGAGAATACCAGTCCGGCCCCGAGCATTGCCGTGAGCGTCTGCACGACGCGGCGTCGATAGCCGAGTCCGCCGAGCAGCACGGTGATCACGCCGACCATGGCGGCAAGGCTCGCCGCGACAAAGGCCAGCGCATGGGCGAAGGCCGCCTGCCAGGTGAAGAACAACAGGTCGACGAGGAAGCCCGCCAGCACCAGGATGGCCAACAAGGCGCGGGAATGCGGCACGTCCTGCGGCCCGCGGCGCAACAGGCAGATATCCCAAAACAGACTGAGCAGGTTCTGCATTCCCCTCCCGCCCTGGACGACTCGGTGCGGCCCCGGGCAATCCTGTGTGACCTCCGGGCGGCCATGATACCCGGCTTCACGCGCGCGCGGAAACGCCCGGCCCGGGTGCCGCCTCCCGAGTGAGCTGGTATTCTGGGCCGCCCAAGCAGGAGAGATGCCGTGAGTGACGCGGACACCCACTTCGAGTACATCGATCAGGCGGCGACGCTGGAGCGCTTCTGTGCCGATCTCGCCGGCACGTCCTGGCTCGCGCTGGACACCGAGTTCATCCGGGAGAAGACCTATCGCCCCCAGCTCTGCCTGCTGCAGGTTGCGGCCGGGGACCGCATCGCCTGCATCGACCCGCTCGCGCTTGCGGACTTGGGGCCGTTGATGGAACTGCTCTACGACCCGGCCCGCGTGAAGGTGCTGCATGCCGCCCGTCAGGACCTGGAGATCTTCCATCTTCTCGAGGAGCGACTGCCCGAACCGGTGTTCGACACTCAGCTGGCCGCCACCCTGCTCGGCTGCGGGGACCAGGTCGGCTATGCCAGCCTGGTGAAAACCTTCCTCGACGTGACACTCGACAAGGACCAGGTCCGCACCGATTGGAGCCAGCGCCCCCTGAGCCCGGAGCAACTGCGCTATGCCGCCGATGACGTGCGCTATCTCGCCCGGCTCTATCCGCTGATCGAGGCCCGCCTGGAGAGTCTGGGACGCGGGCAATGGCTCGCCGAAGACTTCGCGGCCCTGAGCGATCCCGCCGCCTACCAGGTCCGCCCTGCCGAGGCCTGGCGGCGGGTGAGCGGGGCGCACAAGCTGCGCGGCGCGCAGCTCGCGGTGCTCCAGACGCTCGCCGAATGGCGCGAGAAGCGCGCGCAGGAGCAGAACCGCCCGCGCAAGTGGGTGCTCGCCGACCAGCCCATGCTCGACCTGGCCCGCCTGATGCCCGACTCGCCCCAACGCCTGGCGCGCATCCGCGGGCTGGAGCCGGCGACCGTGAACCGGGTCGGCGCAGAACTGCTGGCGCGGATCGGGGCGGCGCGGCGACGCCCGAGCGAGGAGTGGCCGTCACTGGCGCCGCGCATCCGCCTCACCCCCGACCAGGAGGCGCTCATCGATGCGCTCGCCGCGATCCTGCGCCTGCAGGCCGCCGCCCAGGGGGTGAGCGCGGCAGCCCTCGCCAACCGGCGCGAGCTCGAGCGCCTGGTCGGCGGCGACAACGCCGTGCCGGTGCTGCACGGCTGGCGGCGGGCCGTCGCCGGAGAGGCCTTGCAGGACTTTCTGCAGGGCCGCCGGGTGCTCGCCGTCGAGGACGGGCGGGCCCAGTTGCTGGCCCATGACGAAGGCGCCGCACGGCAAGGGCCGGAGTGACCCCGGTAAGGCGCTACCGTTATCCGTGGCGCGCGGGCAACCGGGCCGAGTTGCTGATCGACGGCGATGCATTCTTCCCGGCCATGCTGCGCGCCATCGAGGGGGCATCCGAGTACGTCCTGCTCGAGCTGTATCTCGTCTCATCCGGCCTCATTGCGGCCCAGTTCATCGAGGCCCTGGCCGCCGCCGCGAAGCGTGGCGTGCACGTCTACCTGTTGCTCGACGGCTTCGGGGCCTCGCGCCTGACGCACAGCGATCGCGAGCGGCTGCGCGCCGCCGGTGTCCACCTCGCGTTCTTCAACCCGGTACGGCTGGACTTCGCGCTGCGCAACCTTGAGCGCGACCATCGAAAGGTCCTGGTGACCGACGGTCGCGTCGCGTTCGCGGGCGGGGCCGGGCTCAGCGATGAGTTCGCCGCCGGACAGCATGCCCGGCCCTGGCGCGATACGATGGTGCGGATCACCGGGCCGGTGGTCAGCGATTGGCGCGACCTGTTTGCACGCGTCTGGCGGCGCAACGCAGGCCAGCCGCCGCGGCTACCTGAGGCCGCCGCGCCCGGAACGCCGGGGACGGCAAGCGGGCGCGTCACCATCGCCAGCGGACTGCGCGTGCAGGAGGTCAAGCGTTCCCTGATCAAGCACATGCGCGCCGCCCGGCGTCGGCTCTGGTTCGCCACGCCGTACTTTCTCCCCTCGCGCAAGATCCGCCGCGCCCTCCGCCGCGCGGCGAAGCGCGGCGCCGATGTGCGTGTTCTGCTGCCGGGCCCGGTTACCGACAACCGCCCGGTGCGCCATGCCGGGCGACGCTTCTATTCCCGGCTGCTGCGCAACGGCGTGCGCATCTTCGAATACGACGCCCGCTTCATGCACGCCAAGACCTATCTCTGCGACGACTGGGTCTCGATCGGCTCCAGCAACGCCGATCGCTGGAACCTGCGCTGGAATCTGGAAGCCAATCAGGAGGTGATCGATCCGGCATTCGCCGGCGAGGTGGCCGCGATGTTGGAGGCCGATTTCGCCAGCAGCCGCGAAATCAGCTATGACGAGTGGTTGCGCAGGCCGTGGTACGGCCGCTTTCAGGAATGGTTCTGGGGCAGTGTGGAGCTCTGGGTCGACCGCGTGACGCGTCGCAAACCCTGAGCCGCAGGAAGACGAGGGGGGCATGGCCCGGCGCCCCGGCCATGCCCCTGCGTCGCTCAGCGCCGGCGCGTCTTCTTCTTGGCGACGGCCTTCTTCTTGGCCGCGCCCTTCTTCTTGGCCGCGACCTTCTTCTTGGCGACGGCCTTCTTCTTGGCCGCGACCTTCTTCTTGGCCGCGCCCTTCTTCTTGGCGGCGACCTTCTTCTTGGCCGCGACCTTCTTCTTGGCCGCGCCCTTCTTCTTGGCCGCGACCTTCTTCTTGGCGACGGCCTTCTTCTTGGCGACGGCCTTCTTCTTGGCCGCGCCCTTCTTCTTGGCGGCGACCTTCTTCTTGGCGACGGCCTTCTTCTTGGCGGCGCCCTTCTTCTTGGCGGCGCCCTTCTTCTTGGCGGCGCCCTTCTTCTTGGCGGCGACCTTCTTCTTGGCGGCGACCTTCTTCTTGGCGACGGCCTTCTTCTTGGCCGCGCCCTTCTTCTTGGCGGCGACCTTCTTCGTGGCGATGGTCTTCTTCTTCGCCGCAACCTTTTTCTTGGCGACGGCCTTCTTCTTCGCCGCCACCTTCTTCTTCGCCGCCACCTTCTTCTTCGCCGCCACCTTCTTCTTCGCCGCGACCTTTTTCTTGGCCGCCACCTTCTTCTTCGCCGCCACCTTTTTCTTGGCGACGACCTTCTTCTTGGTAACCGTCTGCGTCACGGCAGGCTCACGCCTGGCCGCCGTCTTCTTCGCCGCGGCCTTCTTTCTGGCCGGCGTCTTGGTCCGCACCGGCTCGGCCGTACCCGCTTCCCGCGCCGGCCGTGCCGCCGGCGCGACGGGGGGCGGGCCTTGCTCGGCCGGGGCGGCGGCAGGCGTCTCGGCGGGGGCGGCCCCCGTCTCCGGCAGGGCCCCGAGCACCTGCTCGATGCTGGCCTGCACCGCATCGACGTCGCCCACGCCGTTGACCACGCGCAGCCGGCCCTGGCGGCGGTAGTACTCCATCAGCGGGGCGGTCTGCGCCTCGTAGACGCGCAGGCGGTTGCCGATGGTCGCTTCGTTGTCGTCCGCACGGTGCCGCAGCACGCCACCGCAATCGTCGCACCGGTCGTCGAGGCGCGGCGAATCGGTATAGATGTTGAAGGTGCGGCCGCAGGACTCACAGGTTCGACGCCCCGTCAGGCGCTGCATGAGCACGTCAAAGTCGACGTCGATGAGCACCGCCACGTCGAGCGGCTTGTCGAGGCGCTCGAGCATGCGGTCGAGGGCCTCGGCCTGCGGGATGTTGCGCGGGAACCCGTCCAGAATGAAGCCGGGCTGGGCATCGGCCTCGGCCAGACGCTCATTGATGATTCCGAGCACGATCTCATCGGAGACCAGCTGGCCGGCGTCCATCGTCGCCTTGGCCTGCTGGCCCAGCGGCGTGTTCGCCGTCACCGCTGCCCGCAGCAGGTCCCCGGTGGAGACCTGCGGGATGCCGTAGCGCCGGCTGAGCAGTTTGGCCTGCGTCCCTTTTCCCGATCCTGGCGCCCCCAGCAATACGATTCGCATTTGTTCGTTCTCGCTCTGATGAAGTCCTGATGCAGGCGACGGCGGCGCACCGCCCCCCCAAGAGTGGGGACTAACCTAATCGGAGTTCAATACTCAAGTCAACGTGCCGACTTGGTAAGGGTGAGCCCGCCGCGGTGCGCCGCGCGGGGCTGTGTCGCCGCGACCTGAAAAGCCTCAGAATGCACGGGTTGCAACCGGCCGCTGCGGCGACCGCCCCGGACGACGCCTCGCGCGCTGTGGAGTTCATCGATGCCCACTGCACTTGTGTTTACGCTTTTTGTCGCGGCCCTGGCCGTGGGCTTCGCCGCGTGGGTCGGTCGCCGGGTGTTCGAGGCGCCCGCCGAAGACGGTTTTGAAGCCGTGCGGGCGCCCCTGCGAAGCGCGCTCGGCGGTTATCTGCACCGGGTGTCGGTGACGCTCGGCAGCATCGGCACGGCGTTGTTCTTGTTGCTGTGGTGGCTGGCCGGGGTGCGTACGGCCATCGGGCTGGTGATCGGCATCTTCGTGGCCCGCGCGGCCGCGCACCTGCTGATGGAGGCCACCACCCACCTGGCCGCCAGCAGCGGCGCTCAGGCCGGTTCTTCGGCGCAGGTGCTGCGGCGCGTGTCCCGCGCCGGGCGCGCCGGCGGCGCCCTGATCGGCGGCCTGGGCCTGCTGGCGGTGAGCGGCTTCTATCTGATCCTGCGGCTGATGACGCCCACCGGCGACAGCTTCGACATGCGCCCGCTGATCGGCCTGGGGATCGGCGTCACCCTGGTCAGCCTGTACGTGCGGCTCGGGGGCGAACTGTTCACCCGCAGCACCCTGCTCGCCCGACGTGCCGAGCCGGCCGCCGACCCGGCCGCCGCGGCAATCCTGGAAACCCTGGGCCGCAACGCCGGACTGCTGACCGGGGTCGGCGTCGAGTTGCTGGAGTCCTTTGTGCTCACCTTGCTCGGCACCATGCTGCTGGGCAACCTGCTGCTGGGCAGCTCGCCGCTGGCCCTGCAATACCCGCTGCTGCTCGGCGCCTTCGGGCTCCTCGCCTTCATGGCCGCCGAGCTGCTCGTCTACCGACCCCGGGACGCCGGGCGGGCGCCGGAACCGTTCCGGGTCCTGTGGGCCGTGATCGGTCTGGCCCTGATCGCCTTCTACCTGCTGGCGCTGACCTTCCCGGAACAGGCGCCGCCGTCCGCCTCGCCCTCGCTGTACCCGCGCCCGCTGTCGCTGTTCACCGCCGAGCTGCTCGGACTCGGGCTGGCGGCGGCGATGCTGCTGCTCGCGCGCCTGGGGCGTTCCACGCGTGCGGCAGGCGCCTGGGCCGGCGCCGCGATGCACGGCGGTGTAGTGCTCGCGCTGGCCACCGGCGTATGGTCGGCCTACAGCCTGGCCGCGCATTACGGCGTCGCGGTCGCCGTGCTCGCGGTGCAGACGCTGGCCGCGCCCTTTGCGGTGCTCGCCGCCTATACACCCGCCTACGCGAACCTGCGCGAAATGGCGGCGCTCGCGGGCGGCGCCGAAATGGATGCCGGGGAGGCTCCCGCCCTGCGCGAGCTCGAGCGGATGACCGGCGGCGCCACACGCACCTTTGTCATCGCCACCGCCCTGCTCGCCAGCCTGGTCCTGTTTCTGGGGCTGGCCCGGCTGATGGGCCCTGCCGGCGGCGGCGCACTGCACCCGGCGCTCACCGATATGCGGGTCGTCGCGGGGCTGCTCGTGGGGGCACTGCTGCCCTATCTGTTCCACGTCGCGCAGGCGGAGGCCGTGGCTCGCGGCGCGGCCCGCCTGGACATGGAGCTGGCGCGCTCCGTGGCGCGCACCGAACGCCCCTGCGCCGAGCTGGAGCGCGCCGCCGACCGCCTGGCCCGCGCCGCTCACTGGGAGCTGGTGCGCATCGTCTGGCTGCCGCTGGCCGTCGTTGCCGCGCTGGCCCTGGTGCTCGGCGGGCCGGGGCTGGGAGGCGTACTCGTCGGCGCCACGATCGCCGCCCTGATCGCGGCTCTGGTGCTGCGCGAGGCGATGGCGCCAGGCGCCGCGCGGCGGGCCACCGATCGCCCCACGGTCGCCTACGAGAGCGTCACCATGGGCCCCCCGATCGGCCCGGTGATCAAGGCACTGGCGCTGATGAGCCTGCTCATCGCCCCCTATCTCTGAATGCGGGCGTCACTCACTGACGGGCCGGGCGGACTCGGGCTCGAGGCCCGTGGGAATAGGCGCCGGCGCCCGCTATAATGCCGTCTTTTGACCGACCGCATCCGAGCGATAAAGGACCCAACTATCATGAACCTGGACAAGATCGCCGCCGGCCGCGACCTTCCCAACGAGGTCAATGTCGTCATCGAAATTCCCGCGCAGGCCGCCCCGGTCAAGTACGAGGTCGACAAGGACAGCGGCGCACTGCTGGTCGACCGCTTCATGGCCACGGCGATGTTCTATCCCTGCAATTACGGCTTCGTGCCGCATACCCTTTCCGACGACGGCGATCCGGTGGACGTGCTCGTGCCGACGCCCGTCCCGCTGATCGGCGGTGCGGTGATCCGCTGCCGCCCGGTCGGCGTGCTCCAGATGCGCGACGAAGCCGGCGAGGATGCCAAGATCCTCGCAGTGCCGGTCGAAAAGCTGAGCCCGCTGTATGCGGACGTGCACTCGCCGGAGGACTTGCCCGCCCTGCTGCGCGAGCAGATCCGGCACTTCTTCGAGCACTACAAGGATCTGGAAGCCGGGAAGTGGGTGAAGGTCGACGGCTGGGCCGATGCGGAGGCGGCGAAGGCGGAGATCTCCGCCAGCGCCGCACGCTACGAGGAAAAGGCCTAGGACGCGTCCGGTCCGCACCGGTCTGCGGTGCGGACCGCCGCCTCACAGCGAGGGCGTGCCCCCCTCGGCGTACAGCGCCTCGTGCCGCCGTTGGTCCTCCAGGCACCGCCGCGCGGTGGGATAGGCGCTGAGGCGCGCATAGTCGATCGGCTGGCGGCAGTCCTCACACACGCCATAGGTGTCCAGGTTCATCCGCTGCAGCGCCGCCTCGACCTCGCGCAATTCGTCGATCTCACGGTCGGCGGCCGCGAGGTTCACATCGGCCAGCAGGTCGGCCACCGACATCTCCGCGGCATCGTGGACCTGGCCCGCCAGCTCGACGTAGCTCTCTTCGTCCGAGCGCAGCAACTGCGCGCGAATGTCTCCGATCAGCTCCGCCCAGCGCAGGCGCAGGCGCTCGCCGAGTTCCTCGCGCTGCCCATCCGTCAGCCCGTCCATTGCCTTCTCCTTCGAACGCAGGTTCCCTCCAAGCCTTGTGCCCAACGCGCCCGGCGTCAAGTCAGCCAGGCGTGTTCGAGCCCACCCAGCGGCTGCCCTGCTCCAGTTCTTCCTTCTTCCAGAAGGGCGCGCGCGACTTCAACTCTTCCATGAGATAGCGGCAGGCCTCGAAGGCGGCCCCGCGGTGGGGCGACCACACCGCCGTGAGGACGATCGGGTCGTCGGGCCGGAGCGGTCCGACCCGATGCAGGATCAGCAGGTCCAGCAGGTCCCAGCGCGCGCTGGCCTCCCCGGCGATCGCCTCCAGGTGGCGCTCGGTCATTCCCGGGTAATGCTCCAGGCTCATCCCGCGGACGGTGTCGCCCTCGTTGAGGTCACGCATGGTGCCGACGAACGCCGCGGTGGCACCGTAGCTGCCGGCGCGCGCCTGCAGGCCATCGGCGCTGTAGCGGGCGAGCTCGGCCCAAGGATCAAAACCGCGGTCGCGGATTTCGATGCGCATGCTCAGCCTCCGGTCACCGGTGGAAAGAAGGCGACCTCGTCGCCGTCGGCAACGGGGTGCTCGGGCCGCACGTATTCCATGTTGACCGCGGTGAGCACGTTCTGCGGCAGCGGCGCGTCTGCGGCCACCAGCGACCACACCTCGGCCACAGTCGCGGCACGCGCGGCGTCCAGCCGCACTTCGTCGCGCTGCATGCGTTCGCGAAGGCTGGCGAAGAATCTGACAGTGATGCTCATACACGCAATCCTGAGGTCGAGGGGGCCGTTTGCGCGGCCCGACCGGCTCAGCCTATCATGGGCCGCATCACCACCCGCTCGGACAAGCCGCATCCGCGAATTATGAGCGAATTGACGCATTTTGACAGCCGGGGCGCGGCGCACATGGTGGATGTGGGCGGCAAGGCCCTCACCGCCCGCGTCGCGGTGGCGGCCGGCCGCATCGACATGCAGGCCGCCACCCTGGCGCTGATCGAGGGCGGCAGCCACAAGAAGGGCGACGTGCTCGGCATCGCGCGCGTGGCCGGCATTATGGGCGCCAAGCGCACCTCCGAGCTGATCCCGCTGTGCCATCCTCTGATGCTCACGCGCGTCGCCGTGGAGTTGTGGGCGGATGGCGACGGCCCGAGCGTGCACTGCCGGGCCACTGCCGAGACGCAGGGCCAGACCGGGGTGGAGATGGAGGCCCTCACCGCCGTGCAGGTCGCGCTGCTCACCGTGTACGACATGTGCAAGGCGGTCGATCGGGGCATGAGCATCCAGGACGTGCGCCTGCTGGAGAAGACCGGCGGCAAGTCGGGCCACTGGACGCGCGGCTAGGGCGCGGAGGCACCATGCACAACCACGACCACGGGCACGGGCATCACCACCACGGCGCTACGGCGGGACGGCCCCTGCGCATCGCGCTGCTCATCACACTGCTGTTCGCCATCGTCGAAGCGGTGACCGGGCTGTGGTCGGGCTCGCTCACGCTGCTCAGCGACGCGGGCCACATGGCCACCGACGCGCTGGCCCTGGGCCTCGCCGCGCTGGCCGCCTGGGTCGCGACCCGGCCGCCGAGCGACCGCCATTCCTACGGGCTGGGCCGCGTGGAGGTGGTGGCGGCCATGTTCAATGCCCTGCTCATGCTCGCCGTGGTGGTCGGCATCGCCATCGAGGCGGTGGACCGGCTCAACCATCCCACCGCGGTGCGCGGCGGCGCCGTGCTCGGCGTGGCCTCGCTCGGCCTGATCATCAACGTGCTGGTCGCCTGGGTGCTGTCGCGGGGGGAATCCAGCCTCAACGTGCGCGCGGCGCTGCTGCACGTGCTGGGCGACCTGCTCGGCTCGGTGGCGGCCGTGGCGGCCGGTGGCATCATCATGTTCACCGGCTGGGTGATCGTCGACCCGGTGCTCGCACTGGCGGTCTGCGTGTTGCTGCTCTACTCGAGCCTGCAGCTGCTGCGCGAGAGCCTGCACGTGATGCTCGAAGGCGTGCCGCACCACATCGATCTGCCCGCCGTGGGGCGCGCAATGGCCGCCCGCGAACACGTCCATTCGGTGCACGACCTGCATATCTGGACCCTGTCCTCCGGCCAGATCGCGCTCTCCGCCCACGTCGTGCTGCAGGACATGCGGCACTGGGACGCGGTCCTCGCCGCCCTGCGGGAGATGCTCGAACACGAGTTCGACATCGGCCATGTGACCCTGCAACCGGAGGTGCAGGAGCACGTGCTGCATCCGGTCGACCTGTCCGTCGGCTGAGCGGCGCCTCAGGCGCGCGGCGGCCGGCCGCGGGCGAGCAGGCGCATGCCGCCGATCATGCCGCGCACACGCGCCTCGAGCGTGCGCGCCTCATTCCCCCCCGCCGCATCCAGCGCCCAGTGAACCCGCCGGGTGCCGGACGGCAGGGGCGGGAGCTCCCCGGCAGCCCCGAGTTCGACCACCAGGTCGGCCCAGGCGAGCGCATCGGCCTCGGCGCTGGGCGCCGCCCGCGCCTCCACCCACTCGGCGCCCAGCCGGCCGGCCAGCGCGACGGCGCGCTGCGCCAGGACCGCATCGCCGGTGGCGACGAACAGCACCCGCGCGCGTCGTAGGTACATGCCCCCTCCCCTAAATGAAAACGGCCGGACGGGATTCCCCGTCCGGCCGCGGTACGAATAGGCGCGGGCTCACTCGATGTTCGGTCGTGCGAGCACGTGCAGTTCGCTTCCCTGGCTCGAGAAATAGGCCGCGAGGTCTTCCATGTCCTGGTCAGAGAGCCCGGCCACCATCCCATTCATGATGCCGTTCTTGCGGCTGCCGTTCTTGTAGCTCTTGAGGGCGTGCAGCAGATAGCTCTCGTATTGTCCCGCCAGCTTGGGGAACTGTGGGTTGGTGCTGTTGCCCTGGGGACCGTGGCAGGCGGCGCAAGTCTTGGATTTCTCCTGACCCGCGGCCGAATCGCCCGCCGCCGTCGCCTGGGCGGCCAAACCGAGCGTGAGTACTGCGATGGTGAGGTAGGTTTTCATTGTTTACTTCCTCCGCCCGGCTATTGCTTCTTCTGCGCCGAAAAATAGGCCGCAATGTCCTGCATGTCCTGCTCGCTCAGCGAGGAGGCCTGCGCATGCATCGTCGGGTGCTTGCGCGCCCCGGACTTGTACTCCTTCAGCGCGGACACGATGTAGGCGGCGTGCTGCCCGCCCAGCTTCGGGACCTGGAACGTGGGGTACACGTTGGTATAGCCCTTGATGCCGTGGCAACCGAGACAGGTGGTCGACTTCGCCTTGCCGGCAGACGGATCGCCGGCCGCAGCCGCCGCGCCGCACACGGCCAGCGACAGGGCGAGCAACCCCAGTTGATACATCCTCCTCTTCTTCATCGTTCCCCCTTTGGTGGGTGTGTCGAAATCGGCGGCCTGCGGCGTCTTTATTAATGTGTGTCCCCGGGCCTGAAAAAATCCGGACGGCTACGCTTCGATATGAGCATCGAGGGCCGTCTGCGGACCGGCCCCTGGTGGCACATTCAGGCCAAAAGTGTACACAATCACTCAGCCGGAGCGAAGCGCTGGCGAGCGGGGCCCGCCGGGCGCGGCCCGGCTTTGGTCAATCATGCGAAGAAGAGGACAGCCGATGAGCGATACCGATCGACACGCGCAACGCATGAAGGGTGCAAAACGCATCGTTCTCAAGGCCCAGGAGATGGGCTGGGCGGCGAACCGCCCGGTGACCCGTGCCGACTGGACGCCCGACCCGGAAATGGAGGCGCCCGAACGCCTCGCAGGCAGCTACCTGCTCACCCTCTCCACCAATTCGCGGCGTGTAAAGGAGACGCTGCCGGCGGCGGCCGTCGAGAAGGCGGCCGCAGGCGATATCGCCGAGGTGCAGCCCATCCTCGAACGCATGGTGGCGCAGTTCCGCGCCAAGCCCGTCTAACGAGCCACACGCGCCCGGCGCCCCGCGTCCCGGCCGGGGCGCCGGAGGCGGGGCGCCAATCGCGGCCGGGCCTCTCCCGCGCCAGCGGTGCAGCCCGGCGCCCCGAGGGTGTTCGCGATGCGCCGGGCGTATCCCCGGCGCAAACCCGGGCGGGCGGGACGGGCGCCACCGCCCCGGCGGCCGGGCAGCCGCCCGGTCAGCGCATATGGGCCGAAGCCTGCTCGCCCTGATCGAGAATGACGACCTGGACTCGGCGGTTCTGCTGCCGTCCGGCGGCATTGGAGTTGGGGGCCACCGGGTACTGCTCACCATAGCCCTTGGTGATCACCCGATCCGCACCGATGCCGTTGCGCACCAGGAACTGCTTGACGGATTCCGCACGCTGCTCCGAGAGCTTCTGGTTGTAGGCGTTCGGTCCGGTGCTGTCGGTATAGCCCTCGATGATCACCTTGCGCTGCGGGTGGCGGTCCAGGAACTGCGCCAGCGGCTGCAGGTTACGTTCCACACCCGGCTTCAGCGCGGCCTTGTTGAGGCCGAACAGCACATCGCCAAGCGTGAGCACCACGGCCCCTTCGGTCTGTTTGGCCTTGGCCTTCACGTCGGAGAGTTCGCTTTGCAGGCGCTGCGCCTCCATGCGCGCCAGGTCAGCCCGCTTCTGAGCCTGCTGCGCCTGTTGCTCACGGGCGCTGAGCAGGACCTGTTGACGCTCGTCGCCAAGCTGCTTTATCTGCTTCTGGGCAGCCGCATCCTGCGCCTTGGCCCGCGCGATGGCCACGCGCTGCTCGGCCAGGTAGGCCTGATGCTGTACCTCCTTGTCGCCCTTGTCCTTCTTCCATGCCTGCTGGGCCTGCTGCAGCTGCTGCTCGGCCTCATGCAGGGCGACCGGCGCGTTGCTGCTGACCTGCTGATCCTGCTTTGCCTGCTGGTAGCTCTGCTGCGCCTGCTGCAATTCCGCAGGCGGCTGGCTGGCACAGGCGGCCAAGGCGAGCACCAGCGCCGCGGGCGCCGCCACGTGCCCGGAGCGGCGGACGATGCGTTCCATGCTTGTCATCTTCTTTGTCTCCTTGCGTTACTGCCCGGACGTGGTGCCGGCCGAACCGTTCTGGTCCGCCGAACCGCTCGAGTTGGTATCGACACGGCTACCGATTTCCTGGCGCAGGGTGTCGATGCTTTGACGCAACTGTTGGGCGGAATTTTGCGAACTCTGCGACTGCGCCTTCGCCTGCGCGAGCTGCGCGTCCAGGGTGGCCTCCTCGGCCATGCGCCGCGCCTGCTTGTAGTGCTTCTCGTCCATGGCCTGGCGCGCCTGGTCCAGCTTCTCCCGTGCCTTCTGCAGTTCCAGGGCGGCGAACTGCGATGCCTCACCCTGGCTGGCGTCCTGCACGGCGAGTTGCGCCTGCGACAGGGCGCTCTTGGGCGGCTGCGCGCTGCTGCACGCCGCGAGCGTCGCCAATGCCAGCGCCGCCGGCAGAATTCTCATGGTATTCATTCGTTTCGGCCTCCCTTGCCTGCTTGCCGTTCAGCGCCGCGCGTTCCGGGCGCGGTCGATCAGTCGCTTATGAGTAAAGGCCACGCCCTCGCGTCTGGCAAGCGGCCCCCGCCCCCCGACGGCGGCACGCTCCGCTATACTCTGGGTTGCTACGACCTGCGGTTTGCCGAGATGTCCAGGTTTTGCGCCATTTTGTCACTCACCTTCCTGCTGACGGCCTGCCAGACGCCTGCGCCTGCGCGCGCGCAGTTCCCGGCCGGGGCCCAGCTCGTCCTCAACCGACCGGTCGTTATACCGGCCGATCGCGCGAGCGTGTGGATTCAGGACGGCCGGACGGCGAGCTACGGCGGGCTGGACAAGTACCGGCCGCACTGCCGCTTCGAGGTGCGCTCCCTGGAATCGCGCCCCCGCACCGTGCAACCCGGTACCTTCCAGGTGCGGGGCGTGCAACGGGAGATCGAGGGCCTGCTGAGCGGCGCCTTTCCGCAAGTGGCCGCGCTGGGCATGTTCGGCGGCGGTGGCGGGCCCTCGCCGACGCCCTACATCACCCACATCTACCTGCGCTCTGCGCAGCAACCCGACGTGCTGAGTCTGTCCTGCCAGCGGTGGGAGGATCCCACCCTGGGCTCCTCCGAGCACCTGAGCATGGCGGAGATCCGCAACGCGCTCGGCGACCTCTTCTCGGTGCAACTGACCCCTTGAGCCCCACGCCCGCATCCCCCGGCCCGGACGCACGCCGCTTCGGGCACGCCGCGGCGATGCTGCTGCTGGCGTGCTCGGCGCCGCTCTTCGCGGCCACGGCGCCGGAGGAGGCACCGCCGCCGGGACCGATGGGGATCATCGAAGAGGCGCACAAGGCCGTCTCCGAACAGGTCGAATCGACCTCCACCTCGCTGGATCGGTTCTTCGGTGGGGAGCGCATCTACTACGAGTCGACCGGCAGTTATGCCCGGCTGCGCACCGGGATGGTGGTCAACGAAGGCGGCGGCCTCGGCTTCAGCGGGGACCTGCGCGTGAAGCTATCCCTGCCCAATACCGAGAACCGTCTCAAGCTGCTCGTCGAGAGCAACCCCGAGGAGCAACTGGACGAAACCGACAACCGGCTGCAGAACAACCCGCTGATCGTGGCGCAGCAGAGCACCTACGCCGCCGCCCTGCAGGCCAAGCTGCGTCACGACGAGGCCTGGGACATTTCCACCGACGCGGGTATCAAGCTGCGCCTGCCGCCGGACCCGTTTGTGCGCCTGCGGGCAAGACGCTCCTTCATCACCCAACGCTGGGTGCTGCGCGCCACCCAGGGCCTGTTCTGGTTCACCTCGCAGGGCGTGGGTGCACGCACGCGACTGGACATGGAGCGGCCGTTTGGAAACGACTACTTCTTCCGCTCGACCAGCGAGGCGATCTGGCACAACAACACCGACAACTTCGACCTGCGTCAGACGCTCGCCCTGTTTCAGGAAATCTCGCCGCGCCGGCGCGCGATCTACCAGTTCAGCGCAGTGGGCGAGTCCCGTCCGCTCGTGCGCTCGACCTCCTACATCCTGGACGTGCGGCTGCGCCAGCAGGTGCACAAGGACTGGCTGTTCGTGGAACTGAACCCGCGGGCGGAGTGGGCCCGCGACAACGACTTCAATCCTGCCTATACACTTCTGCTGCTCGTCGACGTGGTGTTCGGCAAGGCGTACATGTGAGCGGGCACCGTATACTATCCTTCACCCTCATGGATTTGTGGACACAATCGTGAGGGACGCAGTATGACGAAGAAGGCATTGACGCGGCGCGGCTTCCTGCAGCGCCTGAGCCTCGGGCTGGCGGCCGTGGGCGGCGCCGCCACGTCGGGCGTGCGGCGCGTGTGGGCGGCACAGCCGCTGCGAGAGGACCTTTCCTGCACCGACACCACGGGGCTGAGCGAGCAGCAGATCCAGACCCGCACTGCCCTGAAGTACACTGACGATGCACCGACTGCGAAGCAGGTCTGCGAGAACTGTCAGAACTATCAACCGGCTACGGATCCAAATGCCTGCGGACAGTGCACCGTGGTCCCCGGGCCGGTGCATCCGCAAGGCTGGTGCACCGCCTGGGTGCCGGCCATGACGCAGGCCGGCTAAGCCCCTGCGCCGGCGTCCGGGCGCGCGCCCGGATGCCGGCCGTGTCCCTGCCTTTCGCCGGTCGCCTCCGGTCCCCGCATTATGTGACTCACCGCCCAACGCGATCGCAGCCGCGTGGTTACTCTTGGGCTGAGCCGTCATGTCACGGCCGTCAGCCTTACGACGCAATGATGCATCCGACCGTCAGTTTCACGTCAGCGTCCTGTCGCCCCCACCCCACGACCAGGCTTCAAGCCACACGTCTTTCGTGGTATTACGAAGGTGTCGGGGACAATAATCACCTTGTGCGCCGGCCTCGCCGCGATGGCATGGTGCTTGCACAAAAGCTCCCCGTAGGCGTCCAGATGTTCGTCCTTGCCCGGGGCCAACAAGAACAACAAGCAGGACGCGGGCCAGACGGTTTGGATGCACCCCAGCAGCGCGCAACCGTTCAGAGGGTATGCCCATGACCATCTTCAACCACTATCTGTCCCGCTACGTGGACTCCAAGGAGGAGGAGTACACGCTTCAGGAGTACCTGGAGATTTGCAAGAACGAGCCTTCTGCCTATGCCTCTGCCGCGGAGCGGATGCTGATGGCCATCGGCGAACCTGAGTTGATCGACACCCGCAAGGACCCGAGCCTCTCACGCATCTTCTCCAACAAGACCATCAAGCTCTACCCCGCCTTCCGTGAGTTCTACGGCATGGAGGAGACCATCGAGCAGATCGTCTCCTACTTCCGCCATGCGGCGCAGGGACTCGAAGAGAAGAAGCAGATCCTCTATCTCCTCGGGCCGGTCGGCGGCGGCAAGTCCTCGCTCGCCGAGAAGCTCAAGTCGCTGATGGAGAAGGTGCCCTTCTACGCCATCAAGGGCTCGCCGGTGAACGAGTCGCCCCTGGGCCTGTTCAATCCCGACGAGGACGGGCCGATCCTCGAAGAGGACTACGGCATCCCGCGGCGCTATCTCAAGGGCATCATGTCGCCCTGGGCCGTGAAGCGCCTGCACGAGTACAACGGCGACATCACCCAATTCAAAGTGGTCAAGCTGCGTCCTTCGGTGCTGCAGCAGATCGCGGTCGCCAAGACCGAGCCGGGCGACGAGAACAACCAGGACATCTCCTCGCTGGTGGGCAAGGTGGACATCCGCAAGCTCGAGGAATTCGCTCAGGACGATCCCGACGCCTATTCCTACTCGGGCGGGCTGTGCCTGGCCAATCAGGGGCTGCTCGAGTTCGTCGAGATGTTCAAGGCACCCATCAAGGTGCTGCATCCGCTGCTCACCGCCACCCAGGAGGGCAACTACAAGGGCACCGAGGGCCTTGGCGCCATCCCCTTCGACGGCATCGTGCTGGCGCACTCCAACGAATCCGAATGGCTCTCGTTCAAGAACAACCGCAACAACGAGGCCTTCCTCGACCGCATCTACATCGTGAAGGTGCCCTACTGCCTGCGCGTCTCCGAAGAGGTGAAGATCTACGACAAACTGCTCGCCAACAGCTCCCTGGCGGCCTCGCCCTGCGCGCCGGGCACGCTCGAGATGATGTCGCAGTTCGCGGTGCTCTCGCGGCTCAAGGAGCCGGAGAACTCCAGCCTGTTCTCCAAGATGCGCATCTACGACGGCGAGAACCTCAAGGACGTCGACCCGAAGGCGAAGTCCTATCAGGAATACCGCGATTACGCCGGCGTCGATGAAGGCATGACCGGGCTGTCGACCCGCTTCGCCTTCAAGATCCTCTCGCGGGTGTTCAACTTCGACCACAGCGAGGTGGCGGCCAACCCCGTGCATCTGCTCTACATCCTCGAGCAGCAGATCGAGCAGGAGCAGTTCCCACCCGAAGTGGAGGAACGCTATTTCTCCTATCTCAAGGGCTACTTGGCCCCGCGCTATGCGGAGTTCATCGGCAAGGAGATCCAAACGGCCTATCTGGAGTCCTACTCCGAATACGGCCAGAACATCTTCGACCGCTACGTCACCTACGCCGATGCCTGGATCCAGGACGACGAGTATCGCGACCCGGATACCGGCGAGTGCTACGACCGTGGCGCCTTGAACGAGGAGTTGGAGAAGATCGAAAAGCCGGCGGGGATCAGCAACCCGAAGGATTTCCGCAACGAAATCGTCAACTTCGTGCTGCGCGCCCGCGCCAACAATGGCGGCAACAACCCGGCCTGGACCAGCTATGAGAAGCTGCGCGAGGTGATCGAGAAGAAGATGTTCTCCAACACCGAGGAGCTGCTGCCGGTCATCTCCTTCAATGCCAAGGCCTCGACTGAGGACCAGCAGAAGCACGAGAACTTCGTCGCCCGCATGGTGGAGAAGGGCTACACCGAGAAGCAGGTGCGTCTGCTCTCCGAATGGTATCTGCGCGTTCGCAAATCATCCTGAGGGGGTTCGCCATGTCGCAACTCATCGACCGGCGGCTCAACGGAAAGAACAAGAGCGCTGTCAACAGACAGCGCTTTATCCGCCGCTACAAGAGCCAGATCAGAAAGGCTGTCTCCGAAGGCATCGCCGGACGCTCGATCACCGACGTCGACAAGGGCGAGAAGGTCCACATCCCCGCCAAGGATATCTCCGAGCCCGTGTTCCGGCACGGGCGCGGCGGACGGCACGAGGGGGTGTTCCCCGGCAACAAGGAATTCATCACCGGCGATCGCATCGACCGTCCCTCCTCGGGCGGCGGCAAGGGGGGCAAGGCCAGCAACAAGGGCGAGGGCGAGGATGATTTCGTGTTCGAGCTCTCGCGCGAGGAGTTCCTCGAGTTCTTCTTCGAGGACCTCGCCCTGCCCGACCTGGTCAAGACGCAACTGGCCAGGATCGAGGAACACAAGATGGTGCACGCAGGCTACACCACGGATGGGGTGCCCTCCAACATCAACGTGGTCCGGTCGCTGCGCGGGGCACAGGCGCGGCGCATCGCGCTGCGGGGTCCCCATCAGCGGCGGCTGCGCGAAGTGGAAGGGGAACTGGCCAGGCTGCGCGAAGCGGGCCGACCTGACGATGCGCCGCTCATCGATCAACTCGAGAACGAATGCCTGGAGCTGCGCCGCCGTATCCGCGCCATTCCCTGGATCGACACGTTCGACCTGCGTTACAACAACCGCGTCAAGCAGCCCCAGCCCGCCACCCAGGCGGTGATGTTCTGCCTCATGGACGTGTCCGGTTCCATGGACCAGCTGCGCAAGGATATCGCCAAGCGCTTCTTCATCCTTTTGTATCTGTTCCTGACGCGCAATTACGAGCGCATCGAGCTGGTCTTCATTCGCCATCACACAGTCGCCAAGGAAGTCGAGGAGCACGACTTCTTCTACTCCCGCGAGACCGGCGGGACCGTCGTGTCCAGCGCGCTGAAGCTGATGTACGAGATCATCCAGGCACGCTACAGCACCAGTGAGTGGAACATCTACGCGGCCCAGGCCTCCGACGGCGACAACTGGGACGCCGACTCGCCGGCCTGCCGGGAGCTGCTCACCGAGAAGATCATGCCCTGCCTGCAGTACTTCGCCTACGTGGAGATCACCGCCGACGAGCACCAGAGCCTGTGGCGCGAGTACGAGCAGGTCGCCGCCGGGTACTCCAATTTCTCGATGCAGCAGATCACCGGCCTGACCAGCATCTATCCGGTGTTCCGCGAGCTCTTCAAGAAGCAGGCCGCCGCATGAGCCAGACCAAGACCGAGAGCCCACGCAAGCTCCAGCGCAAGTCCCGGGGCAAATCCCCGGCCAAGGCCAACGAGGCGGGCACGAAGCTGCTGTCCCATGGCTCGGAGTGGTCCTTTGAGCTGATCGAACGCTACGATCGCGAGATCGCCCGCATCGCGGCGGACTTCGGGCTGGACACCTATCCCAACCAGATCGAGATCATCAGCGCCGAACAGATGATGGATGCCTACTCCTCGGTGGGCATGCCGGTGGGCTACAGCCACTGGTCCTTCGGCAAGCAGTTCCTGGAGGTCGAGCAGCGCTACCGGCGCGGCCACATGGGGCTCGCCTATGAGATCGTGATCAACTCCAATCCCTGCATCGCCTACCTGATGGAGGAGAACACGATCACCATGCAGGCGCTGGTCATCGCCCACGCCGCCTACGGCCATAACTCGTTCTTCAAGAACAACTATCTGTTCCAGACCTGGACCAACGCCGACGCCATCATCGACTACCTGTTGTTCGCCAAGAACTACGTGCGCCAGTGCGAGGAGCGCTATGGGGAAGCCGAAGTCGAACTGGTGCTCGACTCCTGCCATGCCCTGATGAACTACGGCGTGGATCGCTACAAACGGCCACCGCGGCTGTCCGCCCAGCAGGAGCGGGCTCGCCAGCGCGAGCGCGAGGCCTACGAGCAGAGCCTCGTGAATGACCTGTGGCGCACGCTGCCTCCGAAGGGGGCGGACCAGGAGGGCGAGCCGGACGCATCGCGCTTCCCTGCCGAACCGCAGGAGAACCTGCTCTATTTCGTGGAGAAAAACGGGCCGCTGCTCGAGCCGTGGAAACGGGAGCTGGTGCGCATCGTGCGCAAGATCGCCCAGTACTTCTACCCGCAGCGCCAGACGCAGGTGATGAATGAAGGCTGGGCGACCTTCTGGCACTACACCATCCTCAACCGGATGTACGACGAGGGACTGGTGAGCGAGGGCTTCATGATGGAGTTCCTGCAGACGCACACCAACGTGGTCTATCAGCCGCCTTACGACAGCCCCTATTTCAGCGGCATCAACCCCTATGCACTGGGCTTCGCCATGATGTGCGACATCCGCCGCATCTGCGAGTCGCCCACCGACGAGGACCGCGCCTGGTTCCCCGACATCGCCGGCGGCGACTGGCTCGAGGTGCTGGACTTCGCAATGCGCAATTTCAAGGACGAGAGCTTCATCGCGCAATACCTCTCGCCGCGGCTGATTCGCGAGTTCAAGCTGTTCACGGTGCTCGACGACGACACCCGCCGCAAGATGGAGGTCACCGCCATCCACGACGAGCAGGGCTATCGGCGCGTGCGCCAGGCCCTGGCGGACCAATACAACCTGGGCAGCCGGGAGCCGAACATCCAGGTGTGGAAGGTCGACCGCCGCGGCGACCGCTCGCTGACACTGCGCCACACCCGCTACAACCGCCGTCCGCTCGAGGACTCCGCCAGCGAGGTCCTGCGGCACATGGCACGACTGTGGGGCTTTACCGTGCGGCTGGAGGCGGCCGACGCCGATGGCACGGTGGAACAGACGCACGAATGCACCGTGGAGAACTGAGCCGGCCTGTGGCCCCGCCCGGGCTCTGTTAGACTTTCCGGTGCGGCCCCTTGGCAGGAGGAGAGACGAAGATGGGCGACCACGTCTACAAGGTGATTGAACTGGTGGGTTCCTCGAGCAAGGGCGTGGACGACGCCATTCGCCAGGCCATCGAACGGGCGTCGACCAGCCTGCACAACATCGACTGGTTCGAAGTGACCGAAACCCGCGGTCATGTGGAGAACGGCAAGGTCGGTCATTTCCAGGTGAAGCTCAAGGTCGGGTTCCGCCTGGACGAAGGCTGAGCCGGGTGCCCATGCTGAAGGTGTATCAGGCGGCGGATCTGCCCGAGGCCTACCTGCTCCTGCACCGCTTCGAGGAGCGGCGTATCCCCGCCCGCGTGCTCAACGAGAATCTGCAGGGCGCGGTCGGGGAGATCCCCTTCACGCAGGCCTGGCCGGAGGTGTGGATCGAGGACGAACGGGACCTCGCCCTGGCGCAGGCGCTGGTGGCCGAGTTCGAGAACCGTCCACGGCATACCGGCACGCTGGTCTGCAATCAGTGCGGGGAGAACAATCCGGCCACCTTCGAGACCTGCTGGCACTGCGGCGACACGCTGTGAGCCGGCCGGGCAAGGCGGCCGGCCGCGCTGCCGCTGCAGCCCGTGCGGCGGGACGCTACTGGTAGTAGTAGTCGTAGCGGGTGAGCATGTCGCGGGTGAAGCGCCAGGCCTCGTCGTAGCTCAGCCCACTGTTCTCGGGGATGATTACGCGCACGTAGAGCGAGTCCGGATACTTGGACTTGAGCGCGGCCAGGCGCTGGTCGAGCTCGGCGCGGCGCACGGTCTGGAAATTGTCGTCGTTCGGGCCGCGGATGCGGAACAGCTTCTGCCCGTTCGGCCCGAGGTCGTAGCGCACCTCGACCACGGGGCGCCCCTTGGCACTGCGCGCGGGCTTGATCAGCTCCTGGTACTTGAACTGCAGCGTCTGATACTGGTTCTGCAGGGCGCTGAGCCGTTCCTCGACGCTGCTGCTGCGCTGCTGCGCCTGCGCGAGCTGATTGGCCTGTGCCTCGCGCGCCTGCTGTGCGCTGCGCAACTGCTGCTGGGTCTGAGAGAGTTGCTGCTCGGTGCCGGCCAGCTTCTCCTGCGCGCCGCTGAGCCGGTGCTCGCTCTGAGCCAGTTGCGTACGGGTCCGCTCCAGGGTCTCCAGTTGCTGGGCCTGCTCCTCCTGCAGGTTGGCATAGGCCTGGCGTTGCTGCGACAGCTCGGAGGTGAGTGAGTCCACCTGTGAACGCGCCAGCTCGAGCGCCTTGGACAGCTCCTGCATCTTCTGCTCCAGCTGCGTCAGACGCTGTTCCACGTCCTGGCGCTGCTGGGTCTGCTGGGCCGCCTCCTGCTGCGCCTGTCCCAGGCGCAGGCGCAGCAGCGCGGTGCGCCGCTGCTCCTCGGCCACGCGCTCTTCCAACGTCATCTTCGCCTCGGAGAGGGACTCCGCCTGTTTGGCGGCCTCCTGTTTTGCCTCGATGCTCGCGCGCAACTCGTCCACCAGCTCCCAATTGCGCAGTATCAGCACGGTGCTGGAGATGATGAAGATCATCACGACGACCATCATCAAGTCGGTGAACGAGGGCCAGAAGCTCTCGTCGGGGCGCGTGCTGTCGCCCTGGCCTTCGAGATGCAGGAAACCGTTGTCCATCGCGTGCCGGGGCCTCCGCAGCGGCTAGTCGTCGGAGGACGGCAGCCGGAACCCTTCGCGCAGAACGCCCTTGATGTGGCGCACGTCCTCGACCATGGCGCCCATCCGCGTGTTGAGGGCGCTGATCGCCTGCACCAGGCCCTCGCCGGCCGCCGCGTAGGCAGTCTGGATGGAGTCCATCTTCTCCGTCGCCTCCCGCAGCCCCAGCACCAGATCGGCGACCTCCACCAGCATGGTGTCGCGGGTGAAGCTGTAGCGCGGGAGCAGGTACAGCGCCGTCACCTGCTCCACGCCGCTGAGCAGGTGCGTCTTGGCGTCGTTGAGCTTGAGAAAAAAGTAGGCGAAGAAAAAGTAGGAGACGATGGCGGTGATCGTGGTCGACAGGGCCGTGGACATGCCGTGGATCACCAGACCGATGTTGCGCACGTCCTCGCCGCCGAGCATGTTGGAGGCACCGACCAGGGCGATGGACAGCGACACGATGGTCCCGAACACCCCGGTGAGGATGAGCGTGTTGTTCACGAAGCGCGGGAAGCTCAAGCGCGTGTTTTCGGTGGCCGCAAGCGTCGCGGACAAGGCGCCGTGATTGATCGGCACGTTGTGCTCGCTGAGCCGGCGCACGGACCGGAAGCGTTGCGCGACGATGGCGCGGGCGTCCACGTCGTAGGCCGGGTTGTCCTCCTCGGCTTCCAGCGCCCCGATGAAGGTCCCCAACTCGCGCTCCTCGCGTGCGTAGCGCACCAGGATGAGCACGATACGGCCGAGGCCGAGCAGGAACAGACCGAGGATGCTCGCGTTGATGACGAGCCCCACGTCGGTGAGCTGATTCTGGAAGTACAGGGCCGAGATGAAATGCACGCTCAGCGCAATGATGACCGCGGCCACCACCCCGAGCAGCACGAGTCGTATCAGGATGCGGCGGCTGAATTTGGTGTCGAAATCGATCATCACTGGGGTTCCGCGGTTCCCGGCGGCGGCTGCGGGGGACTATCCTTCGAAGCCGTGTCCGCCGTTGTTCTAGTTCTTCGGCGATGCCGGTCGCAGGGGCGGAAGACACCCGGACTGCAGTCAGCCTGGCGACTCTCTTACACTATAGATGATGGACAGCCTGCCACAGAAATTCAATACCTTATCGAAGCACGCGGGCTGTCGATGACCTGGGTGCACCTGCACAACGAGGTCCTCGAAGTCGCGATCGCGCTGGACGGCGCCGAATTGCAGTCGCTGCGCACGTGCGCGGGCCACGAACTGCTCTGGCAGGGCGAGCGCCGCTTCTGGGCACGGCGTGCACCGCACCTGTTCCCGATCGTCGGGCGCCTGCCCGGGGACGTGCTGCTGCACGCGGGGCGCCGCTTTCCCCTCGGCCAACACGGCTTCGCCCGCGATCGCGCCTTTCAGCTGATCGCTGCCCACACCGAGCACGCGCGCTTCGCCCTGGAGTCGGATCCACGCACCCTGGAGCATTACCCCTTTGCCTTCGCCCTGGAGGTGAGCTATCGGCTGGACGGTGGCGTCCTGACGGTGGGCTACCTCGTGGAGAACCGCTCAGGGGATGCGCCCCTGCCCCTGAGCCTCGGCGCCCACCCGGCCTTCAACTGGCCGCTGCGGGCCGACGCGGCGCCCGAGGCCTACCGTCTGGAGTTCGAGGTACCCGAACCCGAGGGCATCCGTCGGCTGGACGAGGGGCTGCTGCGCCCGGAGCGCTTCCCCAGCCCGGTGCATGGACGCGAGCTGCCGCTTCGCGAGGCGCTGTTCGCGCAGGACGCGCTGGTCTTCGATCGCTTGCGCAGCCGCCGGGTGCTCTACGCCGGTCCGCGGGGGCCGCGCCTCGCGCTGGCCTTTGCCGACTTCCCCCACCTGGGGGTCTGGAGCCGTCCCGGGGCGCCGTTCGTGTGCATCGAGCCGTGGCAGGGCTACGCCGCGCCGGTCGACTTCAAGGCAGAGTTTCGCGACAAGCCGGGCCTCGTGCAGATCGCCCCGGAAGAGCGCCGGGCGTGGCAGTACCGCATCGAAGTGGACGCCTGAGACAGCGACTCAGCCGAGCGGCAGGTCCGCGCGGGAGCGTCGCTGGTCGCGCCGCCACATGCCCATCACGATGAGCGCCGCCACCACGCTCATCATGCTGGAGGGGATCCAGATGATGAGTCCGCCGATCCGCTGGTCGAGCAGGGGGTCGGTGGCCCAGACACGGCCGCACACGTCATAGACGTCGTAGATCTCGGTGCCGTGCAGGGCAATGTAGGCGCCCAGCGCGATCTGCGGGATCATGATCAGCCACAGCATGAGGATCCGCACCCCGTAGGAGGGCCGGGCGCGGTGCCTGGGATGCGGGTCGAAAACCACCGCCCAGAACAGCAGTCCGTCAAGCAGCATGCTCCAGTTCATGGCCTTGTACAGGGGCAGGCTGAGCATCGCGTCGTAGTGCACGTCCGGCTGCAGCCACAGGTAGATGAGGCCGACGAAAAGCAGCGCGGCGACCGCGGGCTGTTGCACCACCCGGTACAGGGCCAGCAGCACCGGATTGGCGAACAGCTGCGCCGCCCACCGGCGCGCGCGCGGTGTCAGGGCCTGGCCCATCACCGGCAGCGGGGCCGAGAGCACCAGCAGCAGCGGCGCGAGGTGGTGCAGGATCATGTGCTGGAGGCGGTGGATCCAGAACATGTGCTGGGCGATGTAGTCGAACTGCGACTGCAGCATGAGGTAGCTCAGCCCCAGCCCCAGGAAGAAGGCCAGCGGCCGCCAGAAGCCGCTGCGCAGGCCGGCGCGGGCGCGCCGCCGCAGCCCCGCCCCATACAGCAGGGCGGCCCCGGCGCAGGCGAGCAATACGCTGGCAGAGGGCTCCCAGGGCTCGAGGAAGCGCAGCGTGGGCAGCAGCCAGCCGGCGAGGTGCAAGATCAGTATCAGCCCCGCGACGGCCGGCAGCCAGAGCAGCCCGGCGCGCGCGCGCGGCAGCCCGGCCGCCGCCGCGCCGGCCCCTGCGGCCGCCTGCTGCCGGCGCGGGAGGGGAAATCCCGGACGCATGTGCGCCTCAGCCCTCCCCGGCCGCGACCAGGCGCGTCAGGTCGGCGGCCACCGCATCGACGGAATCCTTCGGCGTGGCGAGCAGCCGCGCATGGCCGCCGCGGTCAAAGATGAACACCCCACTGCTATGGGCCACCTCGTAGTCGCCCCGCGCGTCGGCCCGCCCCGCCTCGTAGGTCACGCGGTAGCGCTTGGTCAGGCGGCGCAGGGCCGCGTCGTCGCCGCGCAGCCCGACGAACTGCGGCCCGAAATAATGCACGTAGTTCTGCAGGCGGCCGGCCGTGTCACGCGCCGGATCCACGGTGACGAACAACACGCGCACCGCGTCGGACGCCGCGCCGAGGCGGCCCAGGGCGGTGCGCAGCTGCGCCAGCGTGGTCGGGCACACGTCCGGGCAATGCGTATACCCGAAATACACCAGCGTGATCTTGCCCCGAAAGTCCCGGGCATCGACCGAGTGGCCCGCCTCGCGAAGCTGGAATTGCAGATCGGGCAGCAGGCCGGTGACGTCCTTGAGTCGCCAGTGGGCCTCGCCGCGGCTGCAACCCGCCAAGAGCAGCGCGAGCGTCAACAGCAGCGCCGTGCCGAGCACGGCCGGGGGGGAGAGCGGGGCGCGCGGACGGCGGCTACGTAGCATGGTGGAAGGAATCCGGTGGACGACCCCGGCCCGAGGTCGAGTCCCATTCTGACACAGCAGGCGCGCGGCGCGCGACCGATGCCGGTTCGGCCGTTGACCGCCCCCTCATTCGTGCCGCAACGCCTCGATGGGGTCCAGGCGGGCGGCCTTGCGCGCGGGAAAATAGCCGAACAGCACCCCCACGGCCGCCGAGAACAGGAATGCGACCGCCACAATCCCCGGGCTGATCACCAGAGGCACGTGCAGGAGCGCGGCGAGCGCCGCCGACGCGGCGAGCGCCAGCAGCACGCCGAGGATCCCGCCGAAGCCGGACAGCACCACCGCCTCCACCAGGAACTGCATCAACACCTCGCGCTCCAGCGCACCGATCGCCAGGCGGATGCCGATCTCCCGGGTGCGCTCGGTCACCGACACCAGCATGATGTTCATGATGCCGATGCCGCCGACCAGCAGACTCACGGCCGCCACCGCCCCCAGCAGCGTGGTCAGCACCTGGGTGGTGCCGGCCAGGGTGCGGGCGATCTCCTGCAGATCGGTGACGCTGAAGTCCTCGTCCTGATTGGCGCGGATATGCCGGCGCTCCCGCAGCAGCTGGGCGATCTCGCGCTGCACGCGCGCGGTGTCCGCCCCGCTGCGGGCGGACACCCGGATCCGGTCCACGTCACGGTCCCCGGCCACGCGCCGCCAGAACGTGCGCAGCGGCACCAATACCAGGTCGTCCTGATCGCTGCCGAAGGTGGACTCCCCCTTGGAGCTGAGCACGCCGATGACTTCGCAGGCGAGCTTCTGCATGCGCACCTTGGCGCCGATCGGGTCCTGCCGGCCGAATAGCTGACGGCGCACCGTCTCGCCGAGGATGCACACCGGGGCGCCGGCCCGCAGCTCGCTGGGCGTGAATTGGCGCCCCGCCGCCAGCGACCAGTTGCCGACGGTCAGATAGGCGTTGTCCGTGCCGGTGATGGCCGTGGACCAGTTGGCGTTGCCGAACACCACGGTCTGCGGCTTGGAGGACTCCGGCGCCACCGCCGCCACGGCGCCGATCTCCCTGCCGATGGCCTGGGCATCGGCGAGGTCGAACGGCGGCGCCGGCGAGCGCAGACCGTGTCCGAGGCGCTGGCCGGGACGCACGATCAGCAGATTGCTGCCGAGGCTGGCGATCTGCTGCGTCACCTGCAGCGTCGCCCCGCCGCCGATAGTCACCATGGTGATGACGGCGGCCACACCGATGACGATGCCCAGGATGGTCAGAAAGGAGCGCAGCAGGTTGCGGCGGATGGCGCGCAGGGCCATCAGCAGGGCGTTCCAGATCATCGCGCCGAGGCCTCGCGCGCGACCGCCGGCACGATGCGCCCGTCGAGGAACTGCACCACGCGTCTCGCGTAGGCCGCCATTTCTGGCTCGTGGGTGACCATCACCACGGTCAGTCCGCGCTCCCGGTTGAGCGCGTCGATCAGCTCCATGATCTCGTGGCTGCGCGCGGTGTCCAGATTGCCGGTGGGCTCGTCGGCGAGCAGCACGGTGGGCTCGGCGACGATGGCACGGGCAATCGCCACGCGCTGCTGCTGGCCCCCGGAGAGCTCGGCCGGGGTATGCCGCGCCCACGCCTCCAGCCCCACGGCGGCCAGCGCGGCAAGCGCCTTGGCGTGGCGCTCCGCCGCGGGCAGGCCGCGGTAGACGAGCGGCAGCTCGACGTTCTCCAGCGCGGTGGTGCGCGCCAGCAGATTGAAGCCCTGGAAGACGAAGCCCAGGTACTGCCGCCGCAACAGGGCGCGCTGGTCGCGGCTCAGGCTGCCGACCTCCACGCCCATGAAGCGGTACTCGCCGGCGCTGGGGGTGTCGAGAAAACCGACGATGTTCATGCAGGTGGACTTGCCCGAGCCACTGGGCCCCATCATGGCGATGAACTCGCCGCCCCGGATGCGCAGGTCCAGCCCCCGCAGTGCCGATACGGCCGCCGCGCCACGGCCGTATACCTTGCTCAGGCCGCGCAGCTCGATGAGCGGGGCGCCGGCCGCCGGCCGTGTCGGCGGCCGGCTCATGCAGCCGGGCTCGCGACGTCGACGAGCACCCGCGTGCCCGGCGTCAGGTCCCCGGCCAGTACTTGGCTCATCCGCCCGTCGGTGGCGCCGATCTTCACCGGCACCGCCACCGGCTGCCCGCCGCGCAGCACCCAGACCGCCTGGCCATGCACCGCCTCGCCGCTGCTGGAGGAGCGCGCCGGACGCGCCGGGGGCCGCCCGAACAGGCGTCCGAACAGGGTCGTGCTCTGCCGCGCCTGCATCGCGGCCGGCGGGGTGAAGCGCAGCGCGGCGTTGGGCACCAGCAGCGCCTTGTCGATGTGCTGCACGGTGATCTCGGCGGTGGCGGTCATGCCCGGTCGCAGCAGCAAATCATCGTTGTTCACCGCCAGCACGGTCTCGTAGGTCACCACCCCCTCCACGGTTTCCGGGGCATACCGTACCTGGGTGATCACGGCGGGGAAGCTGCGCTCGGGATAGGCATCGACCGTGAAGGTGGCGTGCTGGCCGGTGCGCACGCTGCCCACGTCGGCCTCGTCCACGGCGACGTGCAGTTCCATCTGCTTGAGGTTCTCCGCCAGCGTGAACAGCACCGGCGCCTGCAGCGAGGCCGCCACCGTCTGGCCGGGCTCGATCTGGCGCAGCAGCACGATGCCGTCGATCGGCGAACGGATCTGGGCCTTGCCGAGGTCGGTCTCGCGCAGGTTCAGGGCCGCCTGCGCCACGGCGACCTCCGCCTGGCCGCTCTCCTCCGCCGCCTGCGCGCGCACGTGGGCGGCGCGCGCGGTATCGAGTTCATCCTGCGTGCACAGGTTGCGCACGGCGAGCTTGGCGCAGCGCTCCCGCTTGAGCCGGGTCTCCAGCACGGTCGCCTTCGCCTCGCGGAGCTTGGCCCGCGCCGACTCGAGCGCGGCCCGCGCCTGCAGCACCTGCGCCTGCAGCGCGCGGGTGTCGAGCCGGGCCAGCACCTGCCCGCGCTGCACGCGGTCGTTGTCGTCCACGGCCACGCTGGCGATGGTGCCGGACAGCTCGCTGCCCACGTCCACCTGCGTGACCGGCTGCAAGGTGCCGGTGGCGGTGACGGTCACCGTCAGCGGGCCCTGCTGCACGGCCGCCGTCTCGTAGCGCGGCCCCGTCTCGCCGCCGCGCAGCCCAAACGCCAGGCCGGCCAGCGCCGCCAGCAGCAGCACCGCGACAGCCGCGAACAGCCACGCCCGGCGCCGCGGCCGTGCCTCGCGCGCCAGCATCTGCCGGATGTCTTCAGGCGGCTCGGACGAGCGGTCGTTCATCGTGCTGTTCTCCTGGCGGGCGGGCACGGCGCAGCCAAACGGGCCGGGTGGCACAGGCGGCGGAGCGTGTGCTTTGCTTGGCTGCATTGATGGACCGCGACAACAGGGTAGAATTCCCCGCTTCTCCAATTGATTCTAAGCCCTTATGGCCATTCTTACCCTGCGTGACGTAGTCCTGAGCCTCGGCCAGCCGCCCCTGCTGGACAGCATCGGCCTGCGCATCGAGCGCGGCGAGCGGCTCTGCCTGGTGGGCCGCAACGGCGCCGGAAAATCCACGCTGCTGCGCCTGATCGCCGGCGAGATCGAGGCAGACGGTGGCGAGATCGTGCGTGCCCCCGGCTTGCGCGTGGCGCAGCTCGCCCAGGAGGTGCCGCAGGGCACGGCCGGCAGCGTGTTCCACGTGGTCGCCGAAGGGCTGGGCGAGGCGGGCGCGCTGGTGGAGCGCTATCACCGTCTCACCCATGCGGTCGCCGACGGGCGGCCGGACGCGCTCACCGAACTCGAGCGCTGCCAACACGAGTTGGAGGCGGCCGGCGGCTGGGTGCTCACGCAGCGCGTCGAGGCGGCCCTTTCCCGCCTCGGGCTGGAGGCCGACGTGGACGTGGCGAGCCTGTCGGGCGGCGTCAAACGGCGTGTGCTGCTGGCCCGGGCCCTGGTCAGCGATCCCGACCTGCTGCTGCTGGACGAGCCCACCAACCACCTCGACATCGCTGCCATCACCTGGCTGGAGGAGTTCCTCCTCGGCTGGAACGGCACGCTGCTGTTCATCACCCACGACCGCGCCTTCCTGCAGCGGCTGGCCACGCGCATCGTCGAGCTCGATCGCGGGCGGTTGAGCGATTTCCCCGGCGACTACGCCACCTATCTGGCGCGCAAGGAGGCGATGCTCACGGCCGAGGAGACGCACAACGCGCTGTTCGACAAGAAACTCGCCCAGGAGGAGCGCTGGATCCGGCAGGGCATCAAGGCTCGCCGCACCCGCAACGAGGGCCGCGTGCGGGCCCTGGAGCACATGCGCGAGGCGCGCGCCGAGCGTCGCCAGCGCGCCGGCCGCGCCAGCATGGACGTGCACACCGCCGAGCGCTCCGGCAAGCTGGTGGCGGAGGCCGAGGGCGTGGTCTTCGCCTATGAGGGCCGGCCGGTGATTCGCGAGCTGAACGCCACCATCCTGCGCGGCGACAAGGTCGGCATCATCGGCCCCAACGGCTCGGGCAAGACCACACTGCTGCGGCTGCTGCTGGGCGAACTGGAGCCCACCGCCGGACGCATCCGGCACGGCACCCGCCTCGAGGTCGCCTACTTCGACCAGTACCGCGCCGCGCTCGAGGAGGACCGCTCGGTGCAGGAGAACGTCGGCCAGGGCCGCAGCATGCTCACCATCAACGGGCGCGAAAAGCACGTGATGAGCTATCTGCAGGACTTCCTGTTCACCCCGGAGCGCGTGCGCCAGCCGGTCAGCGCGCTGTCGGGCGGCGAGCGCAACCGCCTGCTGCTGGCGCGCCTGTTCACGCAGCCCGCCAACCTGCTGGTCCTCGACGAGCCGACCAACGACCTCGACGCCGACACCCTGGAGCTGCTCGAGGAACTGCTGATCGAGTACAGCGGCACGCTGCTGCTGGTCAGCCACGACCGCGCCTTCCTCAACAACGTGGTCACCAGCACGCTCGCCTTCGAGGACGAGGGAATCGTGCGCGAATACGTCGGCGGCTACGCCGACTGGCTCCGGCAGCGTCCGCCGCCGGCCGCCCCGCCACGCGCCCCCTCGCCCCAGGCACAGGCACAGACCCCGCCCCCCGCGCCGGCCGCGAAGGCGCGCAAGCTCTCCTACAAGGAGCAGCGCGAGCTGGAGAGCCTGCCGCAGCGCATCGAGGCGCTGGAGGCCGAACGCGACGCCCTGCAGGCGGACATGAGCCGCCCGGAGTTCTACCAGCAGTCCAAGGAGCGCATCGCCGCGGCCCAGCACAAGACGGTCACGCTGGAGTCCGAGCTCGAACGCAGCTACGCGCGCTGGGAAGCGCTCGAGGCGAGCCGCGGCTAGCTCTGCGACGCGGCTGGCCGCGGCGGGGCGTGCCTCCCCCGGCCCACCCTGTCCGCTATCCTTGGGGGGGACCGGCGCCGGGCGGACGCCGGATGCATCCAGGGACGGACCACCGGCAGAGGGATCTCGCATGCGGCTCGTGCAGCTGCCCAACACGCTCGGCCTGAATCGGACCGTCGTCGCCCTGTCGCTGGTGCGCATGGGCGACGGCATCGGCAACAGCATCCTGTTCATCATTCTGCCGCTGTATGTCGCGCAACTGCCGCACCGCTCGCTCGACCTGCCCGTTCCGCTGCTGGTGGGCGTGCTGCTCTCGGCCTACGGCTTCGCCGCAGCGGCAGTGCAGCCGGCGGTGGCGGTCTGGGTGGATCGCTTCGGCCACTACAAGCGCACCATCCAGGCGGGCTTGCTGCTGATCGGCATCGGCACCTTCACCTTCCTGTTCGCCCACGACTTCCTGGAGCTGCTCGGCCTGCGCATCGCCCAGGGCGCGGGACTGGCGCTCGCCGTGCCCGCCACCATGGCGATGCTCACCATGGCCACCGACCGCGGCACCCGCGGCGGGGCGATGGGCTTTTTCACCACCATGCGCATGCTCGGGCTGGCGGTCGGCCCGATGCTCGGGGGCTGGCTGCACGTGCAGTTCGGCTTCGCCGGCGCGTTCTACGTCGGTGCCGGCGTGCTGCTGGCCGCCCTGCTGCTGGTGCAGTTCACCGTGCGCCCGGTGCCCGCGGCGCGCGGCGCGCAGGCGCCGCCGGGCTACCGGGCCGTGCTACGCCACCCCGGCCTGTTGAGCGCCGCCCTGTCGACCTTTCTGATGGCGAGTGCCTTCACCCTGGTCACCACCCTGCAGAACGAGTTCGACCAGCGCCTGGGCATCACGGCCTTCGGCTTCAGCATCGCCTTCAGCGCGCTGATGATCGGCCGGCTCCTGTTTCAGATGCCGCTGGGACGGCTCTCGGACCGCATCGGGCGCCACCCGCCGGTGGTGGTGGGGCTGCTGGTGCTGGGCGCCGCGACCGTCCCGCTGGGGGGCGTTGGCAGCCTGTTCGAACTCGGCGCGCTGCGCTTTGTTCAGGGCCTGGCCGCAGCCGCCATCGTCGCCCCGGCCATGGCGTACGCGGGGGACGTCGCCCAGCACGGCGGCGAGGGCCAACAGGGCCGGGCGACCAGCCTGGTGACCATCGGCTTCGGGCTCGGGATCGGCTTCGGCCCGCTGCTGGCCGGGCTGCTCGGCAGCCTCGCCTTCGACCTGCCCTTCTGGGTGGACGGCGCGCTGTGCATGGCGGGGGCCGCGGCCGTATACCGCTGGATGCACTAGCGCCAAGGGAGCGCGCGCGCCTCAGCGCGAGCGGGCAAGCAGGCGGTCGAGCTGATCGGCAAAGGCCTTGCGATCCCGCGCACTCAGCGCGGCCGGCCCGCCGGTGTCCACGCCGGAGCTGCGCAGCTGGTCCATGAGGTCGCGCATGGCGAGCCGCTCGCGGATGTTCTCGGGCGTATACAGCTCACCGCGGGGATTGATGGCGAGCGCGCCCTTGTCGATCACCGCGGCGGCCAGGGGGATGTCCGCGGTGATCACCAGCTCGTCCGCCACCACCTGGTCGACGATCCACGCATCCGCCACGTCGAAGCCGCTGGCGACCTGCACCGAGCGGATGTAGGGCGAACGCGGCGTGCGCAAGCCGCGGTTCGCCACCAGGGTCACCCGAATGCGCCGACGTTCCGCCGCACGAAAGAGGATCTCCTTGATCACGGCGGGACAGGCGTCGGCATCCACCCAGATCTTCATCGCCCCTCCTAGGCCCGCTCGGTGGCCGCGGGCGGCAGCGGCCGCGCTGTGCCCGCCGCATACGACTCGAACACCGCCGTGCCGACCACGATCAGCCCGCCGAGGAGCGTCGCGGCGGCGGGCCATTCGCCCAGGACCAGCGCGGCGAACACGGTGGCATAGACCACCTGCATGCAGGCGATCAGACTGGCGGTCTTGGCCTTGAAGTGCAGCAGTCCGTGGGCGAACAGGGTGTGCGGCAGGGCCGTGAACACCAGCCCGAGCAGGAGGAGCTGGAGCCATTGCCCGCCACTGACCTGGCCCACGCCCGCGGCGCCCAACGGCGCCAGCACCGCCACCGCCACCAGCGCCTGCCAGGCCAGGGCGTGGCGGGCCGGGTGGTGGGCGAACCAGCGCCGCTGCACGCTATTGCGCAGCGCATACAACAGCGCCGAGACCAGCCCCCACAGCACGCCCTGGGTAGCCGCCGCATCCAGCGAGAACGCCGGCACCAGGAGATAGATGCCATACAACACGACCAGGGCGCTGACCACGTCGCGCAGGTGCGGGCGCTCGCCGTGGAAAAAGGGCTCGAGGAACACCGTGATCACCGGGAAGGTGTGCAGCGCGATGACCCCCACGGCGATGGAGGAGACCTGCATGGCCTGGAAGTAGGTCACCCAGTGCCCCGCCAGCAGGACCCCGAGCAGCGCGGCGAGCCCGTAATCGCGCGCACGGCCCAGGCGCAGCGAACCGCCCTGCAGGCGGATCAGCAGCACCAGCCCCGCGGCGGCGAAGACACTGCGCAGCAGGGTGATCTCCAGCGCCGGCAGGCCAATGAGCTTGGAGAACAGCGCGGTGACGCCGAACAGCAGGACGGCGGCGTGGACGGAGAGCAGGCCGGCGCGGGCGTGGGTCATCGAAGTCCCCGGCAAAAGGCGGCCATTGTACAACGGCCGCCGGCGGGTCGTCTCAGAGGCGCATGGGCTCTGCAGCGACCTCGGGCAGGGCCTGGACGCCCGGCCGTGCGAAGTCGCAGCCCTGGAAGCGGCCGCTGCCGACATCCTGCCATGCAGCCGGGCGAATTCGCCGCGGCTCACCACGGCCACGGCGATCGGCTCCCTGCCCGCCCTCGATCAAGGGCGGACGCAGGACGGTTCCGACCCCTACGGGCCACAGGGCGTGGCGTCAGGCGAGCCGGACCGAGACGGGTTCCAGGCCGGCGATCGCCACACGCGCCGCCTGGCCGGGGCGCAGCGCCAGCGGCTGGATGATCGACCCGGAGATGATCCAGTCCCCCGGGCGCAGGCCCTCGCCATGCTCGCCGAGCTGGTCTGCCGCCAGCCGCACCAGCGCGCCGAAGTCCGTCGGAAGCCGCGACTCGGGGTCTCCGCTGCAGACCGGCTCGCCGTCCACCCAGGCGTCCATCCGCACCTCGGCACTGCGCTGCCAGGGCAGGCCCGCACGGGTCGGACCGAAGGCCACCGCCCGATGGAAGATGTTGCCCGCGAGGACGGCCTCGAAGTCGCCGAGGCCTGCGCTCATGTCCACCAGCTCGATGGCCGCCGCACACGCGGCGATGGCCGCACGGGCCTCCTCGAGCGTGCCGCCGGGCGGCACCTCCCGCGCGACCTGCACGCCGAGTTCCCCCTCCAGCAGGATGGTGGCGTCCGGGGCCGGCGCGAACGCCTGCCCGCACTCCACCACGGTGCGGTCGGTGAGATAGCCGAGCAGCGCGGAGGGCAGACCGAGCTTGTCACGTGCCGCGGGGTCGTTGAAGCCGATCTTCCAGCCCACGCGCCCCTGGCCCGCCGCGATGGCCGCGCGCCAGTGGCCGAGTTGGGCCGTCATGCCACGGCGGAGTGCGTCTGCGATCCGGGTCACCCAAGCCTCCTCCCGGCCGAGAACGGGGCCGGTCCATACACGGGGAGGCGCAAGGATAGCCCGATCGGCACACCCGTGCACGGGCGGGTGCCGCCGATCGGGAACGCTTCAGGCGCGGCGCTACTTGGTGGTGAGGTTCTGGTGGAGCTCCTCCAGCTTCTGCTGTTTCTGCTCCATCTGCTGGATCAGATCGTCGGTCTTGGGGTCCTCTTGCTTCATCGCCGTGATGATGTCCTTCATCAGGTCCTTGCGGGCGCTGCGCACCTGCTCGTTCTGCAGCGCCGCACGCTGCGCCTCCTGATACTTCGAGGCCTTCTGCTGCAGCTGCTGCATCAGATCCTGACGCTGTCCCGCCGGCGTATCGCCACTTTGCAGCTTGTTCTGCAGGGCCTGGATCGCGGCCAGCTCCTGCTCAGGCGAATGGCCCTGCTTCTTCATCTCTTTCTCGACGAGGGCGGCGAAATTGGCCTGCTTCTTCTGCAGGGCCGGACGTGCCTCGACCGCCTTCTCCTGGATCTGCTGCAACTGCTGCTGCACCTTGAGCAGCTCTTCACGCGTCTGCATGAAGGTCTTGATCTGCTCGCGCTGGGGGCCGCTCAGATCCCCGTGCGCCGGGCCCTGGCCCTGCTGCTGCGGCTCCGCCTGCACGGCCGTGGCCGTGGCGAGTCCCGCGGCGGCGACGAGGGCCAGGAGCCGGCGCCCCCAAGGCGGGGACACGCGACCGGAACGCCGTTCTCGAATGTGCTGCATCGGAAAGTCCTCTCTCTGTAGGAATGTGGATCTGACTGGAATCTGTGGACGCGGCGGTACCGCGGCCGGGGGGACACGCAACGCGCTGCCCCAAAAGGGTAGCAGCCCGGCGGGCCGGCGTGTCAACGGCGCACCGCACCGCCGCGGCCGGCCGGCGGGCCGGCGGCCCCTAGGCGTCGCCGAGGTGTCCGGGCGCCGCGCGCACGCAGCGCAGTACGCCGAAATCGTAGGCGCCGCCAAGCGCCTCGTGAGCGGCCTTCAAGCGGCCGCCGCTGGTCGCGAGCGCGGCGCGCACCGCGGCCAGTGCCGCCGCATCCAGCCCCACCACTTCCTGCAGCTCGACGCTGCCGGCCGCAATGGCGTGAGCCAGGTGCGAATAGACGGTATCGGGCCGGACGCCGCGTTGCCGCGCCACCGCCTCGACGTCCATGCCCAGGCGAAACAGCTGCAGGGACTCCTCGGCGCTATCGGTCACCGGGGCCTGCTCAGCGGCGGCCGGCGCCGTGCGGATGAGCTCGAGGAAGTCCTCGCCATAGGCCTCGAGCTTGCGCTCGCCGACCCCCGGCAGGCGGGCCAGCTCGGCCTGATCCTGCGGTCGCTGCTCGACCATCTCCATCAAGGTCGCGTCATGGAAGATCATGTAGGCGGGGATGCCCTGCTCCTCGGCCAGCGCCTGCCGGCAGGCGCGCAGGGCCTCCCACAGGGCGCTCTGGCCGGGGGCGTGGAAGCGTGCGGTGTGGCGCCGCCCGCGCGCGGCCCGCTCCCGGCGCGCGGCCTGGCGCAGCATCAGGCGCTGCTCCCCGCGCAGCACCGGACGGCTCGCCTCGCTCAACTGCAGCCCCCCGTGCCCCGCCGGGTCGGTCCGCAGCAAGCCGCGCGCGATGAGCTGGCGGAACAGGTTGCGCCACTGGGTCTTGTTCAGTTCGGTGCCGATGCCCCAGGTGCTCAGGCGATCGTGGCCCAGGCGCGCGATGCGCTCGTCGGTCTCTCCCAGCAGCACGTCGACCAGGTGATTCACGCCGAAACGCTGGCCGGTGCGGTGCACACAGGACAGCGCCTTCTGCGCCGCCACGGTGGCGTCCCAGGTCTGCGGCGGCTCCAGACAGGTGTCGCAGTTGCCGCACGGCGCCTCCAGCCGGTCCCCGAAGTAGGCCAGCAGCGCCTGGCGCCGGCAACTGGTCAGTTCGGCAAAGCCGAGCATCGCCTCCAGCTTCTGGCGCTCGACCCGCTTGAAGGCGGCGTCCGCCTCGGAGCCCTCCTGCATCTGACGCAGCGTGATCACGTCCTGCAGGCCGTACACCATCCAGGCGTCGGCGGGCAGGCCGTCGCGCCCGGCGCGTCCGGTCTCCTGGTAATAGGCCTCCAGGCTCTTGGGCAGGTTCAGGTGGGCGACGAAGCGCACGTCGGGCTTGTCGATGCCCATGCCGAAGGCCACGGTCGCCACGATGATCACGCCCTCCTCGCGCAGGAAACGCTGCTGATGGCGCTCGCGCTCCGCGGCCGGCAGCCCGGCGTGGTAGGCCAGCGCATCCAGGCCGCGTTCGCGCAGCCAGGCCGCAACCTCATCCACGCGCTTGCGCGACAGGCAATAGACGATGCCGGCCTCGCCCTCATGCTCGCCCTGAACGAAGCGCAGCAAGCGCTCGCGGGCATCGCCGCGGTTCTCCGCCACGCGGTAGCGGATATTGGGCCGGTCAAAGCCACTGATAAAGGCGCGCGCCTCTTCCAGCGCCAGGCGGGCCACGATCTCGCGCTGGGTGGGGGCGTCGGCGGTGGCGGTAAGCGCCACCCGCGGCACGGCCGGGAAGCGCTCGTGCAGGACCGAGAGCTGGATGTATTCGGGGCGGAAGTCGTGCCCCCATTGCGACACGCAGTGCGCCTCGTCGATGGCGAACAGGGCCAGCGGCAGGCGCTCGAGCAGCCGCAAGGTGCGCTCGCCCATCAACCGCTCCGGGGCCACGTACAGCAGGTCCAGCTCACCGGCGAGCAGTGCGCGCTCCACGGCGCCGGCCTGCTCGGCGGTGAGCGTGGAGTTCAGGTAGGCAGCGCGCACCCCGTTCTGGCGCAGGGCCGCGACCTGATCCTGCATCAGGGCGATGAGCGGGGAGACGACCACGCCGATCCCGGGACGCACCAGCGCCGGGATCTGATAGCACAGCGACTTGCCGCCGCCAGTGGGCATCAGTACCAGTGCATCGCCACCGGCGATCAGGTGGTCGACGATCTCGCCCTGGTGGGGCCGGAAGGCATCGTACCCGAAGACGTCCTGAAGCACCTCGCGGGCCCGCGCCCCGGCATCGCCGGCGTCCCCGGCCGGCGTCAGGCCCGATGCCGCCGGCTCGTTCACCGGCGTTCGTACTCGATGAGGGCATCGCCGATACTGCCGATCAGCATCCCTGCCGAGCCGATGATGAACAGCCACGTGCCGGCCTGCTTCAGCGATTCGGAGAGGAACATGACGCTGCCCACCACGAAGGCGACATTGCCCACCAGCCCCAGCCCCATATGGATCCACTTGTAGTCGCGCACCAGGGCGCTGATCGGTCCGAACCGCGAGCCCGCGAAAGCGGGTTCGCGGGCCGTCGAAGAATCTTGCCGTGACACAGTACCTCTCCTCATGTTCACCGGGGGGACGCGGCGCCCGCGCCCGGCCAGTGTACCGGGCGGGAGCGCATCGGCGAAGGGCGGGGTTCGCGCCGCGCCCGGTGCGCTGGCGCGCCTCCTCAGGCCAGCGCGTAGAGCAGCGCGGCGTAGCGCCCCGCCTTGCCGAGACCGATCAGCAACAGCGCCGCAGCCCAATGCACCCGGAGCCAGCCGGCAGCCACGCACAAAGGGTCGCCCACGAACGGCAGCCAGGAGAGCAGCAACGCCGCGGGCCCCCAGCGCCGCAGGCGTTCGAGCGCGACGCGCTGTGCCATGCGCCCGGCCGGCCGACGCCGGGCGAGCAAGCGGCCGATGCCCCACGAGCTCATCCCGCCCAGTGTGTTGCCGGCGGTGGCGACCAGCAGCAGCGCCGCCGGCGACTGGCCGCCGTGCCACAGCATCGCCGCGAACAGGGCCTCCGAGCCGCCGGGCATGAGGCTGGACGAGATGAAGGCGCTGAGGAACAGCGCAGGCAGTGCATAGGCCTCCATGCGCGCAAGCATACCCGGCGGCATTGCCGGCTAAAATGAAGGGGAACAGGGCAAACGACGTCTTTTTTCCTCCATGGTATATTGTGCGGCATTTGCCAGCGTCGGCGCCTCCGCGCCGCGCCCTCTGTCGGCGCGCCAGGCAATGCAACGGCAAGACCCTCCATGAACGGCTCTATCCCGGACAAAACGGTTCACACCAGCGCGCACCTGCATCAGGCGGCGTTCGAGCACGCGCTGGATGCCATCCTGCTTGCCGATGACGAGGGCCGCTACATCGATGCCAATCCCGCCGCCTGCACGCTGCTGGGCTACACCCGAGAGGAGCTGCGGAACAAGTCGGTCTGGGAGCTCACGCCGGGCGTCTCCGCGATGGGGGGCCGGCAACTTTGGCAGCGCTTCCTCGCGGAGGGTCGGCAGAGCGGCCGTTACCAGTTGCAGCGGCGGGACGGCCGCACGCTCACCCTGGACTACCGCGCGGTGGCCGGCGTCGCCCCCGGCGCCCACATGTCGGTGCTGCGCGAGGTCACCGAGGACCCGCGCGCCGAGCTGGCGGCAATCGTCACCTCCACCGCGGATGCCATCGTCGGCAAGGACCTGAACGGCGTGATCCGCTCCTGGAACGCCAGTGCCGAGCGCATGTTCGGCTACACCGCCGAGGAGG
Organism: uncultured Gammaproteobacteria bacterium; assembly: GCA_963779865.1. Classification (GTDB taxonomy): domain Bacteria; phylum Pseudomonadota; class Gammaproteobacteria; order CAVZZX01; family CAVZZX01; genus CAVZZX01. Next base: position 1,831,687 of record CAVZZX010000003.1, read on the forward strand.
CGATCGGCCGGCCGATCACCATGATTATCCCGCCGGAGCACGCCGGCGAGGAGCAGGACATCCTGCAGCGGATCCGCCAGGGTCAGCGGGTGGCACGCTACCACACCGTGCGCGTTGCCAAGGACGGCCGCCGGCTCGAGGTGTCGCTGACCGTCTCGCCCATCCTCAGCGCGACCGGCGAGGTGGTGGGCGCCTCCAAGATCGCGCGCGACATCACCCGCCAGATGCACACCGAACGGGCGGCACGCGAGAGCCGCAGACTGCTCCAGGCGGTGATCGATGCCTCGCCGGTGGCGGTCTCGGTCATGGATTCGGACGGGGTCGTGGAGATCTGGAGCGCCGGCGCCGAACGCCTGTTCGGCTGGAACCGCGAGGAGGTGATCGGGCGGCTGCCCCCGGCGGTGCCCCCGCAACAGCACCGCGAATTCCTCGACCATCTGCAGCGCACCATCGCGGGCGACCCGCTGCGCGGGACCCAGGCGCTGCGCACCTGCAAGGGCGGCGAGCAGATCGAGGTGGCCCTGTGGTCCTCCGTGCTGACCGACGAGACGGGCCACCCCAGAGGCGTGATCTCCATCGCCGCGGACGTGCGCGAACGCAATCGCACCGAGCGCAGGCTGCGCGAAAAGGAGCAGCGCCTGGAAGCGGCGCTGGCGGCCTCCCAAACCGGCACCTTCGTGTGGGACGTGCGCAGCCACTCCCTGCACTGGGATGCGAATCTCGAGCGCCTGTTTGCGCTGCCGCGCGACACCGCGGTGCACACGCTGGATGATTTCATCTCGCGCGTGCACCCCGACGACCGGACCGCCGTGCTCGACGCCTTGCAGCGCTCCGTGCGCGACGGGGCCGACTTCGAGATGGACTTGCGCGTGCCCCTGCCGGACGGCAGCATCCGCTGGCTGCATGACAAAGGCCGCCTGTTTCTCGACCCCGAGGGCCGCCCGGCCTATATGGCCGGTGCCTGCGTGGACATCACCGAGCGCAAGCGGGCCGAGGAGGCGCTGCGCGACAGCGAAGAGCGCTTCCGCGGTCTCGCCGACAACATCGCGCAGTTTGCCTGGATCGCGGACGCCACGGGCTGGATCTTCTGGTACAACCGGCGCTGGTTCGACTACACGGGGGCCACGCTCGAGGAGATGCGCGGCGGGGGCTGGCAGAAGGTGCACCATCCCGACCACCTCGATCGGGTCGTGGACCGCTTTCACGCCTGCATCGAGAGCGGCGAGGCCTGGGAGGACGTCTTTCCGCTGCGCGGCAAGGACGGCAACTATCGCTGGTTCCTGTCGCGGGCCCAACCGATGCGGGACGCGACCGGCGAGGTCCTGCGCTGGTTCGGCACCAATACCGACATCACCGAGCGCATGGAGATGGAAGAGGCGCTCAAGGAGGCCGATCGCCGCAAGGACGCCTTTCTCGCCACCCTCGCCCACGAGCTGCGCAACCCGCTCGCGCCGATCCGTTCCGGGCTGGAGGTGCTGCGCGTCTCCGGCGACGACCCGGCGCTCACGGCCGAGGTGCAGGACGCCATGGAGCGCCAGGTCGGCCAGCTGGTGCGGCTGGTCGATGACCTGCTGGACGTCTCCCGCATCAGCCGCGGCAAGGCGGAGCTGCGCACGGCGCGGGTGTCCCTCGGCGAAATCGTGCAGACGGCCGTCGAGGCCGCACGGCCCTTGATCGACCGGCTGGAGCAGCAGCTGGAGGTCGTGCTGCCTGACACGGCCGTGTGGCTCCAGGCCGATGCCACGCGCCTCGCGCAGGTCTTCGCCAACCTGCTCACCAACGCCGCGAAATTCAGCGAACGGGGCAGCGAAATACGCCTGCACGCCGAGCGCCAGGGGGCGGGCGTTGTGGTCCGGGTCTGCGACCGCGGCGCCGGCATCGCCGCCGAACACCTGCAGCGCATCTTCGAGATGTTCGCCCAGGAGCCGCACTCGCTCGAGCGCGGTGAGAGCGGCCTCGGCATCGGGCTGACGCTCGCGCGCATGCTGGTGGAGATGCACGGCGGGCACATCGACGCACACAGCGCGGGTCCGGGGCAAGGCAGCGAGTTCCGGGTCTGGCTCCCCGCCAGCGCGGCGCGGGCCACGGGGCGCGAACAGCCGGGTGCGCCCGCGGCGGCACGCGCACCGGGCCCGCCGCGGCGGGTCATGGTGGTGGACGACAACCACGATGTGGCGAACATGCTCGGCGCCCTGCTGCGCGCGCTCGGCGAAGAGGTGGCGATCGCCTACGACGGCGCCGAGGCGCTGGAGCAGGCGCCCACCTTTCGCCCCGAACTGGTCCTGCTCGACCTGGGCATGCCGCACGTCAACGGCTACGAGGCCGCCCGCCGCATGCGCGCCGAGCCCTGGGGTGCGGCCACGATGCTGGTGGCGCTCACCGGTTGGGGACAGGAACAGGACCGCAAGCGCACGGCGGCCGCCGGCTTCGATCGGCACCTGACCAAGCCGACGGACGCGGCGGCGCTGCGCGAGCTGCTCGCCAGCTTGCCCCCGCCCTGCCCCTGAGCGCCGCGGGGGGCGCCGGCGGGCCGGAGACGCCCGCGGGGACCCATTTGCGGGCTCACGGGGGGCGGAAACTTTCACTGGCGTTCCCCCCCGGATTGGGCTAGGCTTTTTTTACTGCAGCTTGTGGCAGTGGAAGTTTTGGTAGATCCCTTCTGGTTCCCCCCGAACGCCCTGGTTTCACAACCTGCATGTACTTACTTTGTGTGTTTGTTTGTATAGGTATATCCAATGGCGACTGGTACTGTTAAGTGGTTCAACGAAGCCAAGGGCTACGGCTTCATTGCCCAGGACGATGGCGGCGGTGACGTGTTCGTGCACTTCCGTGCCATCCAGGGCACCGGCTTCAAGACCCTGAGCGAGGGTCAGAAGGTGACGTTCGACGTCCAGCAGGGCCAGAAGGGGCCGCAGGCGGCAAACGTCGTTCCCGGCTGAACGACGACGGCAAGCCTGTTGGAGAAGACCCCGCCCCGGCGGGGTCTTCTTTTTTGGGCCACCCGTCTACACTTGCCCTGCGGCCGGGAAGACCGTCTGCGGCGCGTGCCGCGCGGCGCCCCGCCGCCCCTCGACACGGACGACGGGGAGGCGCATGCAAATCCAGACCTCACGCGGCAGCGTCCGCAGCAAACCCGATTTCTTTCCCCGCGCCGCTGACCGCGGCACGGCAGCGACCGAGGCCCTGGGGCGCGCCGAGCGCCTGCGCATGCCCGCGCTCGGCGCGCTGGCCGGGCTGATCGTCTGGGCGGTCCTGCGCCGCCGCGGCCCTGGGCAGACCTGGCGCAGCGCCTTCGCCATGGGCCTGCTCAGCGGCAGCTTCTCCACCGCCGTGGTCAGCCTCGGTGCGCAGCGCATCGGCCGCAATCGCGCCGAGGACTGGATGAACGTGGGCACGGTCCTGCGCGGCGCGGCGTCCATCCGCGAGCAGCCGCGCTGGCCGGAACTGGCCGCCGGGATCGCCGTGCACCAGTCCGCGGACCTCGGCTGGGCCGTGCTGCTGTTCGGGCTGGCCGGCTCACGGCTGAAGCACCTGCCGCCCACACGCATGCTGGCGCTGGCGCTGCCTTGGGCGGCGTTCAGCTCGGCGGTCGAATACTATCTGCTGCTGCCTTGGCTGCAGCCCCTGCTGCCGCGGCAGGTGCCCTACTGGGCCGCGCTGACGGTGCATGTCGCCTCGGGCAGCAGCTACCCGTTGTTCCCCTGGGTGCACGCACGCGTCAGCGGCGAACCCGACACGGCGGCGCGCGGCACGCGGCGCACGGCCCTCGTGCTCGGGGCCGTGCTCACCGCCTTGGCGGTGCTGGAGCGGCGCGGCCGCCGCGGACACGAGCCGCGGCTCCCGGTCGGCGACCGCTACCGGCAACGGGATCGGCTCTTCATGCGCCGCACCGTGGCCCATCACGAGCGCGGCCTGCGGATGGCGCGGCTGGTGGCGGGGCGGGCGCAGACGCCGGAGCTGCGCATGCTGGGGCGGCTGATGGTGGCGCAGCAGAGCGCAGAGCTCGACCTGTTGCGCGGCTGGTGGCGCGGCTGGTACGGCGAGCCGATGCCGGCGTTGAGCGAGGCCGAATGTGCGCGCATGCCGGGCATGCCCCATCCCGCAGCGGTGGAGGCGCTCGCGGCGCTGGCGGGGGCCGGGTTCGAACGGCGTTTCATCGCCCTGATGCTGCCCCACCACGCGGGCATGCTGCTGATGTGCCGCAACGCCCGGCGCGGCGCGGGCGATCCCCGCCTGAGCCTGTTCGCCCGCTCGGTGGCGCACGCGCAGCAGAGCCAGATCGAACGGCTGCGCGCCCAGCCCCACGCACCGGTGTCCACGGTTGCGCCCACACAGCTGTACGCCCGCACCCGCCCGGCGGACGCGGCCGCCGAACAACGCCCAGATCAACTCGCGGACGACGCGCGGCGGCCCGTCGCCCAGTAGAGGAGCGCAAGCCCCGGCAAGCTCATGCCCAGGGCCGCGACCCCGCGCCAACCGGCGGCGGCAAAGGCGAAGGCCGCCCCGGCGGATCCGGCGGCGCCGCCGGCGAAATAGCAGGTCATGTAGGCCGTGGTGAGGCGGCTGCGCGCCTCCGGCCGCAACTGGTAGATGGCGCTTTGGTTGAGGATCTGCGTCCCCTGCACGCCCGCGTCCAGCAAGACGATGCCGATCGCCAGGGCGACCAGGGAGGTGCTGAAGGTGCCCATGACGACGAACGAGGCCAGGAGCACCGCCAGGAACATCCCCGTGGCGCGTCGGGTCGCTCCGCGGTCATGCAGATGGCCGGCCAGTGAGGCGGTGGCCGCCCCGGCCACCCCGAGCAGACCGAAGGCGCCGATCACGCCATCGCCGTAGCCGTAGGGCGGGCGCGCCAGCAGAAACGGCAGGGCGGTCCACAGCGCGCTGAAGGTCGCGAAGACCAACGCGCCGTATACGATGCGCCGGCGCAGCACCGGCTCGTCCCGAACCAGCTGCAGCACCGAGCGCAGCAGCGCGGCGTAGCCCATGCGTTCCACCGGCTCGTCGCGTGGCAAGGCACGCGCCAGCACGGCGGCCTGCACCAGCATCAGGGCCGCGGCCAGCCAGTAGACGCTGCGCCAGCCGAAGGCATCGGACAACACGCCCGAGACGGTGCGCGCCAGCAGGATACCGATCAGCAGCCCGCTCATCACGCGCCCCACCACCCGCCCGCGCAGATGATCCGGCGCGAGGTGGGCCGCGTAGGGGACGAGGATCTGCGCCACCACGGAGCTCACCCCGATGATCAGCGACGCGGTAATGAACCAGCCGATACCCGGCGCGAACGCCGCGAAGGCGAGCGCGGCGCTGGTGAACACGGTCACCGTGACGACCAGGCGGCGCCGCTCCATGAGGTCGCCCAGCGGCACCAGGAACATCAGCCCGAGCGCATAGCCGATCTGGGTCATGGTGACGATCAACCCGGCGGTATGGGTCGCAATGCCAAACGCCCGACCGATGGTGTCGAGCAGGGGCTGGGCATAGTAGAGATTCGCCACCGCCGCGCCGGTGGCGGTCGCCATGATCAGGACCAGTGCGCCGCTGAGCGGGCGCTGCGCGTCGGCGACCTGCCGCCGCTCTGCCGGTGCGCTCATATCCTCTCCCGGGGGCCAGATGGAGGCGGCAGCTTAGGAGAGCGCCGCGGCGCCTGCAAGCCGTCGCAGCGCCGCCTTCCCGAGCCGCTGACGGTGCCCGGCGGAACACGGAGCCGGGCGCCGCGCAGGCGAACGGCGGGGGTGCCTTGCGCCGCCGGGCGGCCTCCTGATGGGCCCCGTGCTCGGCGCCCGGCGGCGGTTTGCCGCTCGCGGCACTCGCCGCCATCGACTGGCCCGTCCTGCTGTTTCTGTTGGGTGTGCTGCTCGTCGGCCAGGCGCTGGTCGACAGCGGCGACCTCGGCCAGCTCAGCGCCCGCCTGCTTCGGTTCAACAGCGGCGACGCGCTGTTGGCGGCCGTACTGCTGGGCAGCGGCCTGAGCTGGGCACTGCTCATGAACGACACCGTCGCGGTGATCGGCACGCCGCTGGTGCTCGCCCTGGCGCGCGAACGCGGCTTGCCCGGTGCCCTGCTGCTGCTCGCCCGGGCCTTTTCGGCTTTCGCAGATTTGTCCGCGTGGGCATTCCCCTCACGGTGCTGCAGGCGCTGAATCTCTACGCCGTTCCTGCGCTGAGCGCCGGGCGGTGTTACGCCGCCGGCGCCGGCCGCCGCCGCGCATCAAGGTGACTCTGGCGGGTGACCTCAGCACCTGAGCCGATCCCAGCCGACCGGCGCCGCGGGACTACTCACGCTGCTTTTGGCGGCCCCGAGGCTTCTCCCGGGGGCGGCCCGCGTCCGCGTCCGGCTAGGCGGCGCTCACCCATTCGCGCGCCTCGGCGAGCTGCGCGTTGGTGAACACCCGCACGCGCCCCGGGCGCAGCAGGCCGAAGACGTTGGCGGCCTTGCGGATCCAGTCCACGTCCGTGACCACCGCGATCTTCTCCCAGGCGGTGAAGTGACGCAGCCCCACGCGGGTGTCGTCCCAGATCGCCTCCGCCTCGAAACCGGAGAAGTCCTCGGCCAAGTGGTAGAGCAGACTCAGCGTGGCGCGCTGCTCAAAGCGCGCCTCCACCTGCGGGATCAACACCGTGTCGTAGTCCGCACCGGTAACCTTGCCGTGCGCGGTGAAGCCGAGAACGTGCTCGGGCAAATCCTGCATCACTTCGATCATCGACTGCCTCCCTGAACGCCTGCGGGTCCCTCTGCCCAGGGACTATAGCCGAGGCCCGCGCCGCCGCCGTGGCACGGCGCGCGGTGCGTGCAGAACTGCGAACCGGGGCACGCCCGCGGGCGCTGATTCGACGCGCGAAAAACGGTATATTGGGCCGCGTTGCCCGGCCCGGAGACCCTGCATGAGCGACACGCCCGCCAGCCCGTCCAGCGAATACTACTCCGCCTACCACAACCTCCATCTCGCCGAAGACCAGATGAAAGCCGCGCTGCAGCGCTACTGGCGCTGGTGCGCGGAATACGAGGTACGGCCCAGGTTCGGGCCCGATGAGGACATCCGCGCGCTGCAGAACGACCCCGAACGGGTCGGCCATATTCTCACCCGCGCACAGATCATGGGCTTCCGGGCGGCCGCGTAGTGCCGCCCGCAGGGGCGCCGCTCAGAGTTCCAGCAGGTCGGCGAGGCGGTGCGGGCGCTCGACACCGAAGCCCTGGGCGAAATCGGCGCCGAGTTCGCTGACCACGTCGTAGGTCGCCGCGTCGTGCACGTACTCGGCGACCACGGCCTTGCCGAGGAAGTGGCCGATCTCGCAGATGGACTTGGCCATGGCGTAGTCGTCACTGTCGTTGGCGATGTCGCGAATGAACACCCCGTCGATCTTCAGATAATCCACCGGCAGGTTCTTCAGGTAGGCGTAGGAGGACATTCCGCTGCCGAAATCGTCGAGTGAGAAACGGCAGCCGAAGGCTTTCACCGCGCGGATGAAGTCGGCCGCATCCGAGAGGTTACTGATGCCGGCGGTTTCGGTGATCTCGAAGCAGATCTTCTCCACCGGCGCGCCCGTACGCTGCAGTTCCTCGGAGATGAAGTCGACCACCCCCTCGCCGTTCAACGACACGCCAGAGAGATTGATCGAGAAGGACTCGATCCCCAGCAGATAGTCCTGGTGGGCGCCAAGCCACTCGAAGGCGTTGCGGATCACCCACCGGTCGACGTCGGCCATCCGCCCGTTGCTTTCGGCGGCGCGCACGAACGTGCCCAGTTCGCCTTCGCCGCCGAGTTCCTCGGACAGGCCGAGCAGCACCTCGTAATGCGGCTGCAGGTTGCGATGCTGATCGAGCGGCAGGATCTTCTGGCAGCGCAGATAGAGCCCGTCCTCATCCAGGGCCTTGTCGATGCGCGCCGCCCAGTGCATTTCCTGTCTGCGGCGCGACACCCGTCCGCTCTGCGAGTAGTACACCTGCACCCGGCCACCGCCCATTTCACCGGCCTGGGCGCAGCTCGACGCGGCCGCCTGCAGCAGGGTGGTGCGATCCTCGCTGCGCGGGGTCAGGGTTGCCAGACCGACGCTCAGCGACACCGAGATGCGTTCCTCCTCCCAGCCGAACCGATAGTCCTGCAACTCATCCATCTGCTCCTCGATCACCGCCAGCGCATCATCGATCGAGTGGCGGCACAGGAGCATACCGAAGGCATCGCTTTCGAGGCGCGCCAGCACGCCGTGCTCGGCAACATTGGCCTCCAGACGCTCGGCGAGCTGACGCATCAGCTCGTCGCCGGCATCGTAGCCGCCGCTGCCGGTGACCATCTTGAACTGGTCGACGCCGATGAAGCAGAGCACGTGCTTCACATCGGAGACCTTCGCATCGGTGAGCGCCTCGTCGAGCCGCTGCTCGAACTCGCGCCGATTGATGAGGCCGGTGACCTGGTCGTGCGCGGCCTGGTGCAGGAGCTGGCGATGCAGTTTCTGCAGCATGCCGAACTGCGCGCGGTCCATGGCCGGCGCCTCCGCGTCGTCGAGCAGCAGAGCCTGGCCCGCGCGCAACAGCTCGGCGAGCGGCTCGGCCGATTCGATACGGGCCTGCTTGCCGAGGGCGTTCACGAACACGTAACGGCCGGTGCGCGGCGCCACCCAGGCGACCTTCAGGCGCTGCGGTTCGTCGCCCTCCATATCGAAGAGCACCCAATGCCCCTCCTGGAGCCGACGCACCCGGCGCAGCCAGGGGTCGTCGCTGGCCGGCGACGCGGCCTCTTCCTGCGCCGGGGCGGGCAGCGTCTCCTCTTCGCGCGCGACCTCCGCGACGGTCTGGCGCACGTTCTGCTCGAAGGTATCGCGCTGCACGCGCAGCAGGATATCGAGCTGCGCCGCCACGCGGCGGAACACATCGACGGTGCCGTCGAACTCCTTGTTGAGGGTGGTGAGCAGCCACTCGAGCGCGCGGCGGATGCTGCCGCGCTGCCGCACATCCTCTGCGGCCAGGAGTTCGAGCTCGGCAACCTTGTTCAGCAGGCCGCGGACGATGTGGTCACCCTCGGCGAACACCCCTTCGTCGAGCAGGGCGGCCCGAAGCACCGGGACCTCCAGGCGCTGCAGCCAGGGCCGCATGTCCGGGGCGAGCTGCGGGTCGTCGAGCAGGGAGGCGAACACGTCGCCGGTGACATCGATGACCCGTCCTTCGCGGGGTCCGATGCGCTTTGACGCGCCCTCGGGGCTGCGCGCGGCGAGGACCGACTGGACGTACTCGCGCAGGCTGCCGGCCTCGGCCGAATACGCGTGCATGGGCTGGTTGGCGAGGACCTCCACCAGTTCGCCCGTGGTGGCCGAGCCGCCCGCCGGCGCCGCGGCAGCATTGCCCGCCGCCTGCTGCGCCTGCCCAGTCGCGCCGCCCTGCGCAGGCGCAGCCCCGGTCGGCCCGGTTCCGGCCGCGGGCACACCCACCGGCGCCGGTCGCGCGGCTCCGCCCGCGACGGCGGCCTGGGGCCCGGCGGCCGTTGCGCCGCCAGCGGCACCACCGCCCGAGCTCTGTGGCGCGGATGCCGCGCCGGACGCGCGCCACCCTTGGCTGAACGTCGACTGCAAGGTATGCAGGTCGGCGGTCACCTGGTACAGGTTCGGCGCCGCCCGCGGGGTGGTGCCGCCCGCGGCGCCGCCCAACTCAGCGTGAGAGCCGCCATCGAGGGCCGCACCGGGGACCGGCGCAGACGCGATCCCGTCGGCGCCGCCACCCGGCGCCACGCCGCGCGCGCCGGATGCGTGGCCTGCCCCGTCGGCCGTCGCACCGTCCGGGACGCCCCCCGCAGCAGGTGCCGCCCCGCCGCCCGGGCGGCGGGGCGAGCCGGCCCCTCCACCGCCCTCACCCCGGCGCCCGGCGCGCGCGCTGGCAACGGCCTGCGACTCGGCATCCGGCATCTCGGCGGCCGCCTCGTCCGGCTCCGGCGTCGGTTCCCCGGCACCGCGGCCCAGCCCGTATTTGAGGTCCGGAAGAACGCCGGCGTCGATGAGCAATTTCTCGAGCTTCTGATAGAACTCGCGGGCAAGCGGCAGGAGCGCCTTCTTGAAGGTCTTGTAGCAGACCAGGGTGGCGGAGTGCTCCAGCCCCACCCGCCCCAGCGCCTCGACGAAGCACTCGGCGAACAACAGCGGTCCGTATGGATTGCTGGCGTCGTCCACCTGCTCCTGGAGGAGCAGGCTCAGGCGCGGTTCGAGCCGGCCGAGCACCTCTTTGTTGTCACTGTTGACGCCGGTGCAGATGTCGCCGATCGCCAGCCAGGTGTTCAGCTCCTGCTCCTCGACCAGCGACAGGTCCCCCGAGAAGACCTCGCGCGCCGCCGAGTGGGCGGCCGCGCTGCCGCGCCCGACCCGCTGCAGGCGCTCCTCGACCGCCTCAGCGAAGGCGCTCTGCAGGTGCTCGCGCGCGTTCTTCAGGACCCGGGGGGCCTCGAAAAACGCGTTCATCTGACGCAGATCGTGCTCCTTCTCCGCCACCGCCATCAGGTCCTCGTCGGCAAGATCGAGGAAGCGGGTGATCATCGGAGCCAGGCTGGCGCGCGCCAGCGCACTGCAGTCCTCGAGCACGCCCGCACGCGTGGATGACTCCGCCGCGGCGGTCGGAGGGGGGATGGGAGCCGCGGCGCGCGCGGCCTGGTCGGCGAGCGTCTCCAGCCCGCGCAGCGCGGCCGGCGCCGGCGCGATAAAGGCGAGACCGAAATGGCTGCCGTCGACATGCGCCACCCGCGCCCGGAACTCGACGGCGCGGCCGCCCCCCGCCGGAGAGCGAATCGCCACCTCGGCGCCTTGGCGCGGGAGTTCCGACGGACCGGCTGAAACCGTCACCAGCAATCCGCCACGACACCAGTCGCGGATGGCGCACGCCAGCGGCGTGTCGGCCCCGCGGACGATCTCGGCAAGCAGCTCGGTCGGATGACGCTCGAAGGCGCGGCGCTCGTGGGCGCCGGCCAGGGGTCTTTCGGAGCCAGCCTCTCTCATGGGTCTTGGTTCTTCAGTTCGTTCGTGCCGGGCGGTGCCCGCACCACCCGGTCGCCAGACCCTCCCTGGCACCATACAAAACTGTGATAGCAGTCGTGTTGCACGACGTCCCACCGGCGAACCACACCCACGCCGAGAAGCGCCGCGCGTCGCCCGCGAACCGGTGTGCCGTCACGAGGGCGCGCTCGATGCTGCTTGTGGGCACTATATCACCCGAAGGAGTCAACCCTACAGTACGCAGTCCCCAAGAACACGGCAATATGTCGGACGGCAGGGCCGGTTTCCCCCCGAGCGGACCACACGGTCTCCTCCGCGCGGCCGCTCGGGGCCGCCATCGCGAGGCGCCCGGGGATGCGCGGCGTCAGGGCGCGCGTGCCCGCTGCCCGAGCCGCCGGCTCAGGCGGCCAGCAGGGCAAGCACCGCATCGGCCGCGGACCCGCTGGACTGGGGGTTTTGGCCCGTGACCAGCTTCCCGTCCACGACCACGTTGTCGGCCCAATCCTCGGCGGGGGCGAATTGCGCGCCCTGCTCGCGCAGCCGGCTCTCGAGCAGAAAGGGCATCGCCCGGTCGAGTGCCACGGCGCGCTCTTCGCTGTCGGTGAAGGCGGTGATCCGCCGTCCGTTCACGAACGGGACGTTGTTCGCAAGCATGACGCCCACCAGGCAGGCCGGCCCATGGCACACCGAGGCGATCACCTTGTCCGCCTCTGCGAAATCCCGGATCAGGCGCTGCACCTGCGGATTGTCGGGCAAATCGAACATCGTCCCGTGGCCACCCGGCAGGAAGATGGCGTCATAGTCTGCGGCCGACACGCTCTCGTCGAGCTTGCGCGTGCCCTTGAGCGCGGCCATGGCCGCCTCGTTGACCTCCGTGGCCTCGTAGCTTTCCAGGCTGTTCGCATCCAGCGGCGTATCGCCGCCGCGCGGGCTCGCGACACTCACACGGTAGCCCGCCTCGCGGAAACGCGTATAGGGGACCGCGAACTCCTCGAACCACAGGCCGGTGGCGTGCTCGGCATCGATGCGATCGTGGCTGGTGACCACCATCAGGATGGCGCCTTGGTCGGACATGGATGGGGTTTCCTCGTCGTTTCGGTTAGGGAAAAAGCCCGGAGGCAAACGCCAGACACGCTACCCGACCGGACGGACCGGACCGGACCGCCGCAAAGCTTAGGACCCGTGCAGCCGGTCTGCAGAATCGGGCGCGCCGCTCGGGTCGGCGCGCGGCAGATGCCCCACCTTCACGTAGATCAGGCATCCCTCCCGGCTGAACGGCGCGTGGGCGCTCCAGGCCGGATTGCGCAGCCAGGTCCCGGCCGGATAATCGCCCTCCTCGTCGGAGAACACGCCCTCCAGCACGTAGATCTCCTCGCCGCCGGGGTGCACGTGACGGTGAAAGACGGTCCCGGGCGCCCACCGCACGAGCGCCACCTGTTCGGGGCCGAAGGCGTGCAGGGGCTGCACGCTCAGGCCCTCCACCAGGCCGGGCTGCCAGGCGCGCGCACATGTATCGACGACCACGCGCTCGCCATCGCCGGGCTCGAACTGCTCCAGCTTGACCAGGATGGTGCAGCCCGGCTCGCTGAAGGGCGCATGCACCGAGCCGGGCGGATTGCGGACATAGGTGCCCGCGGGATAGTCGCCGCGCTCGTCCGAGAAGGTCCCCTCGAGGACCAGGAATTCCTCGCCCCCCGGGTGCGGGTGCGGGCGGAAGCGACTGCCGGCCTCGTAGCGGACCACCGTGGTCACTCGCTCCGGCTCGCCGGCATCGCGCTCCAGGCGCTTGCGCCACACGCCGGGCATCGGCGAGGCGAGCCAGGGGCTCCCCTGCGTGTACACCACGGCACGGCATTCAAGATCGGCGTTGAAGGTGGCCGGATCGGCTTGCTCGCTGGCCTGCTGCATGGTCCTCGTCACGCGCGGCGGAAATCCTGGGGACGAGTATAACCCAGGCCGGCGATGCTGCCGGACGGCCGGAGAAGACCCGCCGCGCGAGGCGCGAGGGGTTCTGCACTCAGTGCACGGGCCCGTGCGGGGTCATGTGCATGCGGAAGAAGTGCCCGTGGCCCTGCGCCCAGGCCATGGGCATCGGCTCCCCGGCATTCGCGCTGCTGCTGCCGTATTCGGCCTCGTGGTACTCGAAGCCCTCGGGCAGCGAGACGCGCACCCGGTGGGCCTGTCCGGTGACCGGATTGCGGATGGGCTCGCCGCTGGCCTCGACCAGGTCCGGCACGCGAAAATGCGCCGTGCGCCCATCCACATCCGCCTCGAACTCGATGGGCGCGATGCGCGGCTCGAACACGTGCTCGTAGGTCTGGGCGAACACATTGAACACGGTGGCGCCCGGCTCGGTCTCCTGACCGGAGAGAATGGTCAGGATCGCGTTCCGCTGCGCCTCGCTGGCCTCGACATCGACCACCGGGAGGCATTGGCCGTGCCCCTCGTGGATGGCCCCCGGCCAAGCCACCAGGGCGGCCCAGCGTACACCGTCGAGGCTGATGTCGCCGAAGTTGCCCGTTTCGACCTGCATCGCCAGCGCGGCCGTACAGTTGCCGTGGCTCGGTCGACTGTTGAACTGGCAGGGGCAGCCCCAGTCACAGTTGCAGGTGACCACGCATGGCCCCTGAAGATTCCACTCCGTTTCCACCATCTCCGTTTCCTCCCTGATTGCACCCGCAGCGGCTGCAGGTGCCTTGGTCCCATCATCCACTAGAGTCACAGCCGCACCGCCCAGCATCGCCAGCCCCCAGAGGATGAATGCCGCGCCGGTACCGCGCGCCAGCCAGGTGCCGCGGCGCGACACCTTCTCCAGCAACACCAGCACCGCCAGCGCCGCCGCCCATAACAGATTCATCGCGCCGCCCACGAACAACGCCAGCATCAGCATCCAGCAGCAACCAAGGCAATAGACGCCGTGCGTGAGCCCCGCGCGCAGGGCCCCCGCCCTCCCGGGCCGCCAGTGCGCGAGCAGGAAACCCAGCGGCGACTGGCAGTGCTCGAGACAGCGCTCCTTGAGCGCGCTCCACTGATACAGGCCGATCGCAATCAGCACCGCGGCCCCGAGCGCGGGCGCCGTCAGCCCGCTGTCCGCAAGGAGCTGCGCCGCCTGCAGCCCGCCCTGGAGGGCCGTCGCCGCGGCGGAGAAAAGCGTCCACGCGGTGATGTAGCCGAGCACGAACAGCGCCGTCCTGAGCGGCGAGGCGCCGGGCATCCGGGCAATCAGCAGAATCACCGGCGCGACGCTCGGCAGCATCATGCCGACCATCATCACCGTCCACATCAGGAACGCGAAGGTGGCATCGGCCCAGCCCCAGGGATGGGGCATCGCGGCCATGCCGGACAGCGTATCCATCGCCGCCATGTCGCGGGCGAGGTAGAGCAGGTAGGCCCAGGCGAGAACGGTGAGGAGCAGGACGCTGCCGAGCAGCACGAAGACCTGGCGCCCGCCCAGGGCGCCGGCAGGACGGAAAGGCTCTGACGGGACACGAGCGGTCACGCGCCGGCTCCAGCGGGGGCTGCGCCCGCTGCCTGCGGCAGCGGTGCGAACGCCTCCAGCGACCCCGAGTATAGCCCACGCTGCACACGGCGCCAGGTGCCGCGCACGAGCGTTCAGAGATGGTTCAGCTTGGCCGGTTAGGGTGAGCCCCATTGTGCATGCCGCGCGTCCCGGAGAGACCCAGCCCCAATGAATCACACCCGTTCCCACGCCGACCGCCCCGCCGCCGAGCCTCGGGTACGGGTATGGGACGCGCCGGTGCGGCTCTTTCACTGGCTGTTCGTGCTGGCCTTCGCCGGCGCCTGGCTGAGCATCGGCGACCGCTGGCTGTTCTACCACGTGTTCGCCGGCTACGCCTTCGCGAGCCTGTGGCTGTTTCGCATCGTCTGGGGCTTCGCCGGCGAAGAGCACGCCCGCTGGCAGAGTTTCGCCTGCCGCCCGCGCACCGCCTTGCGCTATGTGCGCGCGCTGGGGCGGGGCCGGGCGCAGCGGCACCTCGGCCACAACCCGGCCGGGGGCTGGGCGGTGTTCGGGCTTGTGCTGCTCTCGGGCCTGCTCGCGCTCTCGGGCCTGCTCACACTGGGCGGGCAGGAGCAGGCAGGCCCGCTCGCCGGCCGGCTGGGCTTCGCCGCCGGGGCCTTTGCGCGGGACGCCCATGAGGTCCTCGCCTGGGCCCTGCTCGCCATGGTCGTGCTCCACCTGCTCGGCGTCGCGTTCGAGAGCCTTGCCCATCGCGAGAACCTGCCGCTGGCCATGCTCAGCGGACGCAAGCGGGCCGGCTCCGCCGTGGGCCCCACGCGCCTGCGCGCCGGGGTGGCCGCGGCAATGCTGCTGGCCCTCGCGGCCGGCAGCGGCGTGTATCTCCTCGCGCCCTTGGCGGCGCCGGCCGGGGAGCCGTTTCGTCCCTATACGGGCCCGCGCCTCGCCCGAAACGCCACGTGGCGCAACGAGTGCGGCAGCTGCCATCTCGCCTATCACCCGAACCTCCTGCCGGCGCGCTCCTGGGCGAAGCTCATGGCGCAGCAGCACGCGCACTTCGGCGAAGACCTCTATCTCGACGCTGACACCGTGGCCATCGTGCGCGCCTTCCTGGTGGGCAACGCCGCGGATGCCCTCGCCACCGAGGCCGCCTGGTACATGAGCGCGGAAACGTCCCGCGCCGCGGCGCCGCTGCGCATCACGAAGACGGCCTACTGGCGCCGCAAGCACGCGGATATCGACCCGCGCTACTGGACATCGAAGGCCGTGGCGGGCAAGGCCGACTGCGCCGCCTGCCACCTGGATGCGACCGCCGGCACCTTCCGCGACGGCGCCATGCGCCTGCCACGGCTCGAACCTGTCAGCGCGGCCGCCGCGCCGCCCCTTGTCCCCAACCGTTGAGGAGACTACGCATGAAACCCACCCATGCCGTACTTGTTGCCGGGCTGCTGCTCGGCCCCGCCGCGCAGGCCGCGGACGTGGTCGACACCCTGCAGTCCCGCTATCGCGCGGAAGGCGCCGGCCCCTTCGATGCGCAGGCCGGAAAGCAGCTGTGGCATCGCAAATTCAACAGCGGCGGTGACGCGCGCAGCTGCACCGCCTGCCACACCGCCGACCTGCGCCAGTCCGGCAAGCACGTGCGCACCGGGAAGCCGATCGCGCCCATGGCGCCCTCGGCCAACCCCAAGCGTCTGAGCGACGCGAAGAAGGTGGAGAAGTGGTTCTACCGCAACTGCAAATGGACGCTCGGCCGCACCTGCACCGCGCAGGAAAAGGGCGACGTCCTGAGCTTCCTCAGAAACCAGTAAACACGCACCGGAGTCTTCCATGAAAAAGCGCACGATCCTGGCCGGCCTGCTCACGCTCTGCCTGCCGACCCTGGTCCTGACCCTGGCCTTCGCCGACGGCGAGCGCGAAGAGGAACACGAAGGGGTGCGGAGCGCACCGGCCCCTGCCGGCACGCCGGCGGGACCGGGACGGGCCCGCTACCAGGCCGAGTGCGGGAGCTGCCACATGGCCTACCCGGCGGGCTTGCTGGCACCTGCGGATTGGAAGCGGATCCTCGACCGGCTGGATAATCACTTCGGCGACAACGCCGAGCTCAGCCCGGCCGTTCGCAAGGAGGTGAGCACGTACCTGCTCGGGGCCGCGGCCCCGCGGGCGGGGCGGGCCGCGCCATCCCCGGCGCCTGCCGCCAGTGACGCCCCGCTGCCGCGCATCACCGAGCAGCGTTGGTTCCGCCGTGAGCACGGCGAAATCCCCACGCGCATGGTGCTGCGCAACGACCAGGTGCGCTCGTTCAGCAACTGCATCGCCTGCCACCAGGGTGTCGAGCGGCGCGGTTTCAGCGAGCACGCCGTGTCCATCCCGGGCTACGGGCGCTGATATGACGCTGGAATGCAGCGGCCGGCGACCCGACCATCCGCGTGTGCGGCTGCGGCCAGGCGAGTCAGGCCGCGCCGCCCTCGAAATGCACCGGCTCCACCCCCCGGCTCTTGGGGCGCACCACCACGGTCCCGGCCAGCTTGTCGTGCCAGGCCTGCTTGCGCGGGTCCCAACCGACCCAGAGATAACCCAGACCGAAGGGAAGAAAGGACACGATGTAGCCCAGGTAGCGGACGATCCATTGGCCGAGGCTCGGCGCCTTGCCGCTGCGGGCGTCGACGATGGTGGCGTGGAAGACCATCTTGCCAGGGGTGGCCTGCTTGAGGCGCCAGAACAGGAGCACCGCAACCACCGGCAGCACCCAGTTCAGCACCACGTCCCAGAGTCCGTACACGAGCCCGCCGGAGAGCCAGTAGTCCTCGCCGTAGATGATGCCGAGCAGGGGCAGGATAATGGCCAGCAGGAGCGCGGTATCCAGCAGGGTTGCTGCCACGCGAACCCAGAAGCCCACGTATTCGTAGCGTGCATCGGGCCTGGCGTTTTCCGGCATGCGGCGCCTCCTTTGTGGTTGTTGCGCGGGGTCAGTCTATGCCCGCGCCGGCCGGCGACTCAAGCCATCCTCAACGCAGCGCCAGGGCCAGCGCCAGAGGCATGACCAGAATGCTGCCCAGGTTGGCGAGCATGACGATCGAGGCCACCTTCTCCGGTTCCTGGCGGTACTGCTCCGCCACGATGTAGTTGAGGACGGCCGGCGGCAGCGCGCCGAAGATGATCAACAGGCTCTGCTGCTCGGGGGGCAGGGCCAGCAGGGGCGAGATCAGCCACACGACGAGCAACCCGCTGGCGGGACACAGCACCGCGCCGGCGAGCCCGAGGTGCCAGTCCTTGAAGGACACCTCCGTCAGGCGCACGCCCAGCGAGAACAGCAGCAACGGCACGGCGATGTCCCCGAGCATGCCGATCACCGTGTTCACCGGCTGCGGCAGGGTGAGGCCGCTGGCGCTGAAGACGATGCCCAGCAGGGTGGCGACGATCACGGGGATGCGCAGCATCCGCGTCAGGCGGGTGCGGTGATCGAGGATGTAGGCCCCCAGCGAGAAGTGCAGGGCCATCTCCACGATGAACAGGACGATGGCCGCCGGCAAGGCCGACTCGCCGAAGGCGAGCAGGGCCAGCGGCAAGCCCATGTTGCCCGAGTTGTTGAACATCATCGGCGGCACGAAGGTGCGATAGTCCGCCTTCAGCAGGCGCGAGAAGGGCAGCGCAATCAGGCCCGAGCCAAGGATGACCACCGCCCCGCCCAGCGCCAACCACTTGTACTGCGCCAGGTCGAACGACTTGCTGGACAGCGCCCCGAAAACCAGCACCGGCACGAACAGGTCCATGTTGAGCTGATTGGCCAGCGCCATGTCCGGCCGCTTGTAGCGCCCGTACAGGTAACCGATGGCGGCAATCGCGAACACGGGAAAGATGATGGAGAAGATGCGCAGCAGCATGGACCACCCCGGCCGTACGAAGCAGCGCAGAATACCAGACTCGCGCCCGGGCACGCAGGCCGGGCACGCAGGCCGGGCATGCAGGCGGAGGCATGCAGACGCGCGACGCGGGCCCGCCGCGCCTCAGAGCCGATCGAGGTAGCGCTCGCGCCGCAGCCGCTGCATCTGCACCCCGATCCAACGACTGCGCTCCTCCACGTAGGGCGAGGGGCGCACGGCGCTCAAGCGCAGCGGATCGGGCAGCACCGCGGCGAGCCGCGCGGCACGCACCGGCCCCAGGGCCACGGGTGCCGCCCCGAACATGCTGCGCGCGGCCGCTCCAATGCCGAAGGTGCAGCGACCGAATTGGGCGACATTGAGATAGACCTCCAGGATCCGCCGCTTGGACCAGAGCAACTCCAGCATCACGGCGAGATAGGCCTCGATGCCCTTGCGCAGCCAGCTGTGCGCGGGCCACAGGAACAGGTTCTTGGCCACCTGCTGGGTAATGGTGCTCGCCCCGCGCAGGCGCCCGTCCTCGCCCAGGGCCGTGCGGATGGCCACCCAATCCAGGCCCCAGTGTTCGGCAAAGCGCTGGTCTTCGGAGGCGATCACCGCGCGTTTGGCATCCGCCGGGATCCGCGCCCAGGGTGTCCACCGGTAAGTTACGCCCGGGCACGCGCGCGCATCGCCCAGGCCGCTGCGCGCCTGCAGCATGAAGGCGGTGGTGGGCGGCGGCGCCCAGCGCAGCACGAGCAGGGGCGCTGCGGTGGCCACCAATACCGCGGCCAATGCCGCGAGCAGCCCCCTGCGGAGCGCACGCCGCGGTGCCGAGCGGCGGTAGCCGCGCCGCAGATGGAAGCGCATGGTGAGTCTCCCCGCCGATGACCCGCCGAGGGTAGCAAAGCGAGGGCCGTGCGCTGCGGACGCGGTCGCACTTCGCCGCGCGGGCCGCGGCCCGACGCGCCCCGTGGACGCGCCCGCTGGCGGCTCGCCATCGGCCGCTTGACAGCCCGCGAAGCGTGAATTAAATACGCGGGAAATCGGTCTTCAAGGCGGCCCGTGGAGGGGCACATACCGATGAGCGAAGACACTCTCTGGTACGGCTATCTGGAAGCAGGCGAGAAGAGCACGCCCGTGGTCATCGACAGCCGGCTCAATACCGGTCTGCCCGAGACGGTGTACGTTTACAATCACGCGCGCGGCGTCATTCTCGAGTACAAGCGCGCCATCGCCGAACCGAAACTGCGCGAGCTCACGGAAGAGGAAAAGGCACTGCGCACGGAATTGCGCCGCACCTACCGGCAGGTCCGCAAGGCATTCACGCCGCGCACGCCCCGTGTGGCCACCGTCGCCGACAAACCGCGCAAGGCCGCCGCACCCGAGCCGCTGGAACCCGCCTTCGCGGGTGCCGAGGCGGACGACTACGACGGCGCCTTCGTCGAGGGCCTGGACGACGCGGACAACGTGGCCGCCTGAGGCCCGCCTCCGGCAGTGCACCCGGCCGCCCTCCTCGCCGAGGACGGCCGGGCGCTCAGGCGCCGTCCTGCTGGAGGGCGCGAATGCGCCGGCCCAGTTCGCGGATCGCCGCGCCCAGCGGCATGCCGTTCTCGACCAGGTGCCGCACGTACTCGGCCTTTGCCAGCACGCTGATCGTGTCCTCCGGCGAGCCTTCCTCCTCACAGGGATTGCTGCCCCCGGAGAGTTGCTGCTGAATGCAGGTCTCGAGTTCCGCCGGGCTGAAGCGGCGCGCCAGTTCGCGTATTTCCGCGATATGCATGTCCTGCCGCGGCAGGCTGTCGCTGCTGTTTTCTTCGCTCATCGTTCTTCACTCACCTGAGAAATTCCGGCGCCGGCCCGCGTCGGCATGGCACGAGGCTAGCGGGCCGTCGCAGACGGGGCAAGGGCGTGGCGCCTTGAAAATGACGCCTCTCGCCCCAAAATGGGTTTGCAGGCGCTGAGCCGTACCGCGTGCCCGCCCCGGCCGGTTTTCTATACTCCCCATAGCGTCGGGGGATTGGCCCGCTTCCGGCGCCGCATCGTCTTTGATAGATTCAGCCAAGGAGCACGAGGCCGCCTATGCCCTACGCCCAAGAACAGGTCACGTCTGTCCGCCGCTGGTCGGAGCGGACCTTCACCTTCACCACCACCCGCCCCGAAGGTTTCGACTTCCAGAACGGTGAGTTCGTCACGCTCGGGCTGCGTCCGGAGGGGAAGCTGATCGCGCGCGCCTACTCCATCGTGTCCACGAACCAGGACGACCACCTCGAGTTTCTCAGCATCCATGTCCCCGACGGACCGCTGACCAGCCGTCTGGCGCACATCGGCGAGGGCGACTCGGTGTGGGTGAACACCAAGAGCACCGGCTCGCTGACGCTGGGCCATGTACAGCCGGGCCGTCACCTCTACCTGCTCGCCACCGGCACGGGGCTGGCGCCGTTCATGTCACTGGTGCGCGCCGGGGAGGCCTACGAGACCTTCGAGCGCGTGATCCTGGTCCATACCGTGCGCAGCGCGCAGGGCCTCGCCTATCGCGACGAACTCGAGGCCCGCGCTGGCGACGCGCTGCGCTATGTGCCGACGGTCACCCGCGAACCCTTCGACACGCCCGAGCGCGGCGCCGACCTGTTTCGCTCCGGCGAGCTGTTCGAACGGCTCGCTCTGCCGCCCGCCGAACCCGAGCATGACCGCGTCATGCTTTGCGGCAATCCGCACATGAACCGCGAGATGAGCGACTACCTCAAGGAGCGCGGCTGGACGATGACCAACTACAAGGGCGTGGGCAACTTCACGGTCGAACAGGCGTTCGTGCTGCAGCACTCCTGAGGCGTCGTGCCGCCGCAGCTGCGCATGATCTTCAGTTCAACGCGGTGGCCATCCCGGCCGAGCTGCTCCGCCAGCCGGCCGTGCTCACCCGATAATTCTCATCGTGAAGGCGGCCCGGTGCTGCCGCGAGCAGGCTTTCGGGGACGCTGCGGCTCACCATTGCGGGGTTCGAAGTTCGTTAGTGCTTGAAACAGCCGCCCCCTGTCAGCGCCGCGCCGCGGGGCGCGCAACCATCCAATGGAGCGCGCCACCGCATTTGCACTCGCCGGACGTTGAGTCTCAGCCGCGCTGTTGGCGCTCGAGCTCGAGCTCGAGCTCGAGCAGGTAGCGCGAATACTCCATTTCCGCGATCTCCCCTCGTGTCGCTTTGCCGAGGAGGTCCAGGAATCTCTCCTTGTCGTTCTCCGGATCGTCGGCGACGACGAGCATGCTCCCTCCGCGCAGGCGAATGCGGATGCCGTTGACCAGGGCGTCGGTCTCGACCGGGGAGATCAGATACAGCGGACATTCCTCGAAGGCCGAAATCTCGTCGATGTTCAGGTAAAGCTCCTTGGCCCCGAAACGGCCTTGCGCCAGGCACCGCGCAGGGTTGCCGTTGCCGAAGCTCGCCTCCGACACGCCCTCGATTTCCTGCATAGGATAGATCTTGATAAACGGCACGGCGCCTCCCCGGAAGATTGGTCGATGCTGCATTCCGGCGCTCGACCGGCCAGCTCCCGCGGGCGGGAGCACCGCGGCGGTGCGGGCGGTCCGCCGGGGACGGCTTACGCGAGCGCCTGGCGATTACACCGCTGCTGGCGCTTGAGGCGGCCTTTGACCAGCTTGCGCGGCAGCGCGAAGGCGTAATACCGCAGCCGCGCCGCCCAGCGCTGGCTTGCGCTGGCTTGCGCTGCTGGTCAGCGTCGACATCGGATGGCCCTTGCCGTTGCGCGCACGCCCATTGCGGCCGTACTGCGGCAGTTGGTACATCGTCTCGATCCGGTTGTCGGCGATGCCGAAGGCGGCGTAGTGCTCGCGGCGAACAAAGAAGAGGTTGTCACCGCCGGAGGTGCAATGAATCAGTTCATAGCCCTTGGCTCTGCCCAGCTCGACCATCGGCTTGATGGAAGCGCCGAAGTAATCATCATGCCGCCACACAAAGTCGTCCCGGTACTCGACGACGAAATCCTCATCGGGGCCGTACGAGGCGTTGAACTCGATGCACACGACGCTCGGCCGATAGTGCTCGATCGCCTTCCACACGTGGTAATCGTTGCCGTCGATATCGATGAGCATGAAGTACGGTGCTTCGGGCACGCCGTTCGCGGCGAACAGCGCTTCGATGTTGCCCCGCGTGATGAAGGCCTGCTGCGCGCGCACCCGCTCGTTGCCCGCAAAGCGCCGTTGCAGCGCCGCGACCATGTCCGGATCGCCTTCCAGCAACAGGGCGGAAAAGCCGTCGAGTTCAATCAGGCGCCCGGTATGGGCGTTGTAGGCGCCGAACTCGATGCAGTAAGCGCTGCTGTGGAGGCACGAGGGAGACGATGTGCTCCATCAGACCTTCCTCCACAACGCCGTCGGGGCCGGAGAGCTTGCGCTCGTACCGGCTCAGCGGCAGCGGCTTTGGTGAGATAGAGTCAAACACAGGCCTGTTCCCGCAGACGGATTCATCGCTCCGGGGATGCGCTCGCCGGGCACGGGCGGCAGCGCGCTGGCCGGAGACGGTGCAAGACGTTTGACTCTCCCCATCCGGACGGATGGGGAGAGTATAGTCAGCCGCGGGCGCCGCCCAGCGGCGCCGTCGAATCAGCTCGCGGTCGCGGCGCGCCCCTTGTAACGCACGCTCGGACGCTTGCCCTCGGCCGTGCGGGCACCGGGACGCCCGCGCGGGGCGGGCCGCCCGGCGCCGCGCTTGAAGTTGCGCTTGCCGGCCGGCCGCTTGGCACCGCCGCGCGGCTCGGGCGTGCGCGGCTCCAGCCCGGGAATGACTTCCCGCTCCACCCGGGCGTTGAGCAGACGCTCGATGCCCGCAAGCTTGCGCCAGTCCTCTGGCCCGATCAGCGAGATCGCCGTGCCTGACGCGCCGCCGCGGCCGGTACGGCCGATGCGGTGGATGTAGTCCTCGGCCACCATCGGCAGATCGAAGTTGATGACGTGGCTGATGCCCCTGATGTCCAAGCCACGGGCCGCAACATCGGTGGCGACCAGCAGGCGCACGTTCCCGCGCCGCATGCGCTCCACCGTGCGCCGGCGCTGGCCCTGGTTCATGTCGCCGTGCAGCGGCGCGCAGCGATGGCCGCGCTCGTGCAACTGACCGGCCAGCGTCTCCGCGCCGCGCTTGGTGGCGGTGAAGATCACCGCCTGCGACAGCGACGGGTCACCGAGCAGGTGGTCGAGCAGACGGTGCTTGTGGCGGATGTCGTCGGCATGGTGCGCCTGCTGCTCGATGGAGGCATGGCGCTCGGTGTTCGCTGCGAGCTGAATGCGCACCGGATCGCGGAGCAGACGCCGCGCGATCTCCAGCACCCGGCCCTCCAGCGTGGCGGAGAACAGCAGCGTCTGGCGCTGCGCCGGCGTGGCCGCCGCGATTTCCTTGACCGCGTCGACGAAGCCCATGTCCAGCATGCGGTCCGCCTCATCGAGGATCAGGACCTCCAGGCGCGAGAAATTCACCCGGCCGCTCTGCATGTGGTCCATCAGGCGGCCGGGCGTGGCCACCAGCAGGTCCAGCGGTTTCTGCAGCATGCGAATCTGCGGCGGGTAGGGCGTCCCGCCGACCACGCTGCCGGAGACGATACGGCTGAACTTGCCCAAGGAGCGGATGTTCTCTTCCACCTGCGCGGCCAGCTCGCGGGTGGGCGTGAGCACCAGTACCCGCGGGCCGGCGCCGTGCACGACGGCGGGCGTGGCCAGGCGCTGCAGGACCGGCAGCACGAAAGCCGCGGTCTTGCCGGTCCCGGTCTGGGCCGAGGCCATCAGGTCGCGGCCTTCCAGGGCGACGGGCACCGCCTCGCGCTGGATCTCGGAGGGCTCGGAAAAACCGCAGGCCTGCACGGCACGCAGCAGATTGGAATTCAGGTTCAGGGACTCAAAAGACACAATAAAGGACCTCATCCGCCCGCCACAGGCAGATTCGTGGATATGTGAGAGCAAAAGAACCGCGCCCGAGCGCAGGATTACATGGCGGGTAATCGACTGGTTCCTGTAGCGCCAGGGATTGGACGGGGCCAAGGCCCTGGCCACTCGTCGCTAACCAGGAGACCAGTGACGGATCACGGAGGAAGGTCAGAAACGAAGTGTTCCTCCTTTTCAGGAGGAGGCGCGAACTATACCGGCTTTGCGGGAAGAAAGCCAGCCGCAGAACGCGCACCACCGGAGCGGCATTCCCCCCCGAAGCGGGATGCATTACAGGGAGTGAGCGTCCGCCCGGCGGCACGGCCAACGGCGCGGCGCAGGGGACCCGTGGCGGTGGGACACGACAAGGGGGTGGGGGCGAGGTCGGCTTCCCGCCCCACTCTCTTGTACAATCAGAGCTTCCACCGCGGCCCGCACGGGGGGCAACGCGGCTGGCGCACACATGCGGCTGGCGCACACATAAGGAGGTCGCCATGGCAAACGGATGGGCAAAGGACGGCGCCGCCCAGGAACAACTGGACGACACCGTCGAAGATGCGCTGCAGCGGGTCCGCAGCCGGCTGCCGCAGGGCGAGGGCCTGACGCACTGCGAGGAATGCGGCGAGGCGATCCCCCCGGCCCGGCGCGAGGCCCTCAAGGGCGTGCGCCTGTGCGTCGCCTGCCAGAGGGCGCGCGACGAGGACGGCAAGGCCTTCAGCCTCTACAACCGGCGGGGCAGCAAAGACAGCCAGCTTCGCTGAGACGCCCGTAGCTCGGACCGGGCAGCCGCGGTCCGCTCCCCGGCCTGCCCAGTTCATCGTGAGATTGCGCAAGGGACAATCGGCGCGGCCGAGCCAGTGCGCTCTCACGCGCCGGTCTCGCGGCCCCGGCGAAACGCGCTCCCTAATCAACGGTGTGCCGCCGCGGTGTGCCCGCGCACCGGGCGCTCGCTTCATCCGCTGCGCGGCGACGGAGGCGACGCACACCGGCGGCCCGGCCTGCTTGCCGATCGAGGGTTCCTGGATGTCCACGAGGCGGAGCCCGCTGTCGGTGAAGAACCATACAGCCTGGGTGTCCCGCGCGCCCTCGATGGAGCTTCAATGGTTCGGGAAAAACTCTGCCCCGCAGTCTAGTATGCTTGCGCACGAGAAGGAGGACCCCATGGCAACTCAACTCGACGTGCCCGCCGTCCGGGCTACGGCGATACCCACACGGCCTGCGCAGCCCATCGTGTCGATACGCGGGCTGGACAAGACCTTTCGCTCGGGCCTGCGAGCGCTCAACGGGATCGACCTGGAGATTCGAAAAGGCGAGATCTTTGCCCTGCTCGGCCCCAACGGCGCCGGCAAGACAACGCTGATCGGCATCGTCTGCGGGACCGTAAAACCGAGCGCAGGGACAGTGGGCGTGGGCGGCTACGACGTGGTTCAGGACTATCGGATCACGCGCGCGATGGTCGGCCTGGTGCCCCAGGAGCTGCACACGGGGATGTTCGAGACGGTGTGGGACACGGTCCGCTTCAGCCGGGGCCTGTTCGGGCTCCCGCCGGACACGGCGTACCTGGAGCGCGTGTTGCGCGATCTATCCCTCTGGGACAAGCGCGGCGCGGAGATCCTGACGCTCTCGGGCGGCATGAAGCGACGGGTGCTGATTGCCAAGGCGCTGGCCCACCAGCCCAGCGTGCTGTTCCTGGATGAGCCCACGGCCGGCGTGGACGTGGAGCTGCGCCGCGACATGTGGGCCCTGGTGCGCAAGCTGCGCGAGACCGGTGTCACCATCATCCTCACCACCCACTACATCGAGGAGGCCGAGGAGATGGCCGACCGGGTGGGCGTCATCAACAAGGGCGAACTGGTTCTGGTGGAGGAGAAAAACGCGCTGATGAGCCAGCTTGGCAAGAAGCAGCTCACCCTGCACCTGGGCACGGCCCTGGGCGCCGTGCCCCCCTCGCTGAGCGGCTGGGACCTGGTCCTGAAGAACCAGGGGCATGAGCTGGAGCTGACCTTCAGGGCCGGCGAGGGGCAGGAATGCATCCCCGCCCTGCTGCGGCGCATCAGTGAACTGGGCATCGAGTTTCAGGATCTGAACACCCGGCAGAGCTCTCTCGAGGAGATCTTCGTCAATCTCGTGAGTGAACGCCGATGAACGCCGCCCGCTTCAATCTCTACGGCGTGCGCGCCATCTACTTCGCGGAGATGGTCCGCTTCAAGCGCACCCTCTGGCAGAGCATCGCCGCGCCCGTACTCACCACCGTGCTGTACTTCGTGGTATTCGGCGCCGCCATCGGCGGGCGGGTCGGCGACGTGGGCGGGGTCAGCTATGGGGCCTACATCGTGCCCGGACTGATCATGCTGACCGTCTTTACCGAAAGCCTGAGCAACGCCGCCTTCGGCATCCACATGCCCAAGTTCACCGGCACCATCTATGAGCTGCTCTCGGCGCCGGTCTCGGCGCTCGAGATCGTATTGGCCTACGTGGGCGCCGCCACCACCAAGTCGGTGCTGCTGGCCATGCTGATCCTGCTGACGGCGAACCTGTTCGTGCCTATCGAACTGCTGCACCCGGGCTGGATGTTTCTGTACGTGACCCTGGTCGCGGTCGCCTTCAGCCTCACCGGCTTCATCATCGGGATCGTGGCGCGCGGCTTCGAGGAGCTGCAGTTCGTGCCCTTGCTTATCATCACACCGCTCACCTTCCTGGGCGGGGTCTTCTACTCCATCGACATGCTGCCCGAGCCCTGGCGCACGGTGAGCCTGTTCAACCCGGTGGTCTACCTGATCAGCGGTTTCCGCTGGACCTTCTACGGCGCCAGCGACGTGCCTCTGGCGGTGAGCCTGGCCGTAGTGATGGGAATGATCGGCGCGAGCTTTGTACTGGTATGGTGGATCCTGCGCACCGGCTACCGTCTGAAGACCTGAGGGCGCCCGGCGAATAGCCGCGCTTTAAAACGTCAACTGTCCCCAAGCGCCCTGAGGGCCGTTACCACAAGCGGCGCATGGCCGCGAGACCGAAGAGCGGCCCCGGCAGCAGGAGCCAGCCGAGATGCGGCCCGATGTCCGCCCACAGGCCCGTGGCCAGCTCGATGGAGACGACGCTGATAGCGAAGCCAATGCTGTTCATCATGGCCAGCGCACTGCCGACCCGCTCCGGCGGCCCGGCGTTCGCGGCCAGGGCGGAAAACTGGGGCGAGTCGGTCACCACGAAGAACCCCCAGGCGAGCAACAGCGCCAACAGCAAGGGCGGCGACATGCCCTGGGCGAAGGGATAAATCAGACACATCAAGGCCGAGCCGGCCAGCGCGAGGATGGCGACCCGCGCACTGCCCCAGCGGTGACTGATCGCGCCGCCGAGCACGCAGCCGATGCCCCCGGCCAGGAACACCGCCGACGCGACGAGATAGATCTCGGACGCCGGCAGGGCCGCGCCCCAGCGCGCAATCAACAAGGGCAGCACCGCATAGAAGGCGTACAGCTCCCACATGTGACCGAAGTACCCCAGGGCGGCCGCTCGGAACCGCGGAACACCGAACATGTCCAGCACGCCGCCCCATTTCAAGCGATTGCCGCGCGAGTGGTGCGGGCCGTCACCCAGCCACCACACCAGCAGGGCCGCCGCGGCCGCGAGCGCCGAGGCCGTGAGCACCACGCCCTGCCAGGCCGGCGTGAACGCCATCCCCCGAATGAAATGGGGCAGCCCCGAGCCGAGCACCAGCATGCCCACCAGCCACCCCAGTGCGCGCCCCGCCCGCTGCGGCTCCCAGCTCACCACCAGCTTCATGCCCACGGGATAGATGCCCGCCAGCGCAATGCCGGTAGCGAAGCGCAACACGAGCCCCGCCGCCAGCCCACCCGCCCCCACGACCAGCGCGTTGGCGCCGGCGCCGAGCACCGCGCAAACTGCGAATATGCGGCTCGCCGAGTAGCGATCGGCCAAGCCGGAGAACGCGAACAGAAAAGTGCCGATGATAAATCCGAGCTGCACGGCACTGGTGAGGTGCCCAAGCTCCGCCGTGTTCAGCCCCCAGGCGGCGTGCAGCGCATCGGCGACCGCGTTCGTGCTGAACCAGAGCGAGGTGCCGAACAGCTCGGCGACGACGATCATCGCCACCGCGAGGCCGGGATTGATGTGCGATCGGGTCATGGCAGGCGTCGAGACGTTAGTGGAGGCGGACCTTGCTGATGCCCCGTGTTTCGGCACGGCGGAACAGCCCAGCCAATCGGCGAAGCAGCGCGGCGCTGAACGTCCGCCTCAATGTCAGCGGCGGGACCCATTCACGCAACGGACCTGTTTCGCAAACTCGCGCGGCTTTCGGGGCCGCACAGCCAAAAGCGGCTCGTCTGTCCCCGTTCATGACTTGCATGCGCTTGCCGACGCCGGACGCCGGACGCCGGACGCCGGACGCCGGCGACAGTCCACTTTAGCGCGATGCCGCGCATCTATCCCCACCGGCAAGAATGCACCGCCCGCGCAACGCTCTGGCATGCTCCCTGAGGGGAGCCCACTCACGTCACAACAGGCGTGCGCCCCGTTATGGGGCGCACCCGGCCAAGGACAGCCAGCAGACACGCCCGTCAGCGACTCGGGCGGCGACCTCACGCGACATGGACTATGCCAATGCCGAAGCCAACCTGGTCGTAGTCCTGCACAAACTCTTCGGTACGATGGGAGGACTTTATTCGCTGCCAGAGATAATACACCTGGTTATTCGGTGTCGGCTGATTGAGCACGATATCGTGAAAGGCGATAATCCCCCCGGGTCGAACCAAATCCTTGTACATCTTGAAGTCCGCTTCGACGCCCTCCTCCGTGTGATCTCCGTCGATAAAGAGGAAGTCGACCGCACGGCCATCCAACGCCGCCTCGACTTCTTTCCGAAAAGACCGCTCGTGTGAATCTCCAGCGAGACTCACGATCTTGCAGCCCGAGGACGGCGGTGGAAACTGCTGGTAGAGGCCATCTCTGATCTTCGCCTTGTTGAGATCACAGGTGACCACAAGCTCACTTGCCAAATTGGCCCAAATAAAGAGCGACCCGCCGTTGCAGGTGCCGATCTCGAGAATTGTCTTTGGCTCGAGTGCATCCACAGCGTTCGCGAGGGCGAGAATCTCTTCTCGGATCTGCACAGAGTCCACGCGGTACGCCCCGCGGGTCTTGAAGTCCATTGCCAGATCGATGACTTCGTCGACGCGGCGTCCTCTGCGGTGAAACTCGCGCAGAACCGACAGCGCATGTCGCCGGTTGAAGGGCGCACGCAGTTTCCTGCTGATCTCTCGAAACTTGGCCATATCTACTTACTCATCACATAAAGCGGGTTGAATCGTCTGTTTGTGCCGCAAACTATGCTTCAGCCCGGCGCCCGAAAGCACAAACATCGCGAGGCGTAATTTCGCCGGGTTGGCCAAGCCCTTTCGAAGCAGACGCAGGAAGAGGATCAACGTAAAGACCACCGTCCTGGGCGCACCGTAGTGCTTGCGATAAAAATGCAGGAAGGAGATATAGAACTCCTTTTCAATATCGTACGTCCTCACCGTGCTACCACCTCCGACGTGCAAGTTGAGCGCATCCGGGACGAGGTAGGCACCGTAGCCATGATTATGCACGCGCAGCGCGAGGTCTTCTTCTTCCAAATAGAGAAAGAAGGTGGTATCGAAGCCCCCGAGCTCATCAAACATGCTGGCCCGGACAAACATCTGACTACCACTGACCACGTCCACCTGAACCGCAGACGTAAAGACGGTCCTCTTTTCGAAATACGGGATCTTTCGAGAGAACCTCCTCACCCCGTTTCCGAGAACCTTTGTCAACAAGGTAGGAAAATATCCGACGCAAGGCTGGTGCTCACCGTTGGAACCAACAAGCTGGGGCGAGCACAGCGCAGCGTGAGGATGCGACAAACAGAACTCGTAAAGAATTCCAATGCAGTCGTTTTGCAGGACGCAGTCGTTATTCAGGAAGAAGTAGTAATCAGCACTGGCAACCTGCACCCCGAGCATATTTCCTGCGGAAAAACCCAGGTTGATGCGACTCCTGACCAGAGTTATGTTCTCTCGATTTTCACTTGCGTCGATGCCCAGCCGAAGCTGCCGATAATCGCATGGCTCCGATGCGTTATCGACCACGATCACCTGGTAGGTCACCCCACTACGTGTTTTCTCGTAGATGGAGTCGATGCAGTCGATGGTGTGGGCGCTCGAGTTATAGTTAATGACGACGACGGCGACATCGAACCGGCAGTTACCGGCTCGCGCTGTCTCGCGAACCCTGGCCACGTCCTTGTGTCGCGCGCTGTGATGTACCACGCCGTCTGCACCACCGGATACGTCACTGCTCGCGCGTCCCGCACCATATGGATTTCGTGACGTGGATATCTTTTCAGGCATCGTACCGTACGGACCGTATCGTGAAAGACGACATGCAGTGCTCCGAGCCCGCCCGAAAAACAGCAGCGAGGGAAGCACCGCTTATCATATCTTAATTCCGCGTCCGCGGACCCCTTGCTACGTCCCGCAGAACGTCTGGTGGACCACCTCTTCGGGCTTCGGCGGCTGCGCCAGGTGCGCCCGCTCAGGGTGATCGTCATAGGGACGGGTGAGCACCGCAAGCAGTTCCTCCGCCGGGCCGAGGTCGCCGCGCTCCACGATGGCCTCGATGGCCTGCTCCACGCGGTGGTTGCGGGGGATGTAGGCGGGGCTGGCCGCGCGCATGGTCACGCGGCGTGCGGCGTCGTCGCTGTCCTCGGCGGCGAGGCGCTCGCGCCAGGCCGAGGCCCAGGCGTCGAATTCGGCCGGATCGTCGAACAGCTCACGCACGCTCCCATCCGCTTCGCCGGGCGTGTGCTTCAGCTCCGCCAGGCGCCGGAAGGTGAGCGTGAAGTCGGCGTGCTGCTCGGCCATGCGCTTCAGCAGGTCCAGGGAGAGCGCATCGTCGCCCTCGCGCGCCTCGCTCAGCCCCAGCTTGCGGCGGAAGGCCGCACGGTAACGCTCGGTAAAGCGCGGTTCGAAGGCCTTGAGGGCGTCCAGGGCGATCGGCAGGGCGTCGTCCGGCTCCTCGGCCAGCAGCGGCAGCAGGGTCTCGGCAAGGCGCGCCAGGTTCCAGTGCGCGATGGGGGCCTGCCGCGAGTAGGCGTAGCGCCCCTGCAGGTCGATGGAGCTGAACACCGTGTTCGGATGGTAGGTGTCCATGAAGGCGCAGGGACCGTAGTCGAGGGTCTCCCCGGCAATGGACATGTTGTCCGTGTTCATCACCCCGTGAATGAACCCCACGCGCATCCACTCCGCCACCAGGTCGGCGGTGCGCACGGCCACCGCCTCGAGCAGGTCCCGGTAGGGCTGCGCGGAGCCGGCGAGCTCCGGGTAATGGCGCGCGATGACGTAATCGGCCAGCGCGCGCAGCGCGTCGAAATCCTCCTGCCCGAACAGGTACTCGAAGGTGCCGATCCGCACGTGGCTGGCCGCCACCCGCGCCAGCACACCGCCCGGCTCCGCGCGCTGGCGCATCACCGGCTCGCCGCTGGCCACCATCGCCAGGGCGCGGGTGGTCGGGATGCCGAGCCCGGCCATGCCCTCGCTGACCAGGTACTCCCGGATCACCGGACCGAGTGCGGCGCGGCCGTCGCCCCCGCGCGAGAAGGGCGTGCGCCCCGCGCCCTTGAGCTGCAGGTCGCGGCGTACGCCCTGTGCGTCGACGAGCTCGCCCAGCAGCACCGCGCGGCCGTCCCCCAGCCGGGGCACCCAGCCGCCGAACTGGTGCCCGGCATAGGCCAGGGCGAGCGGCTCGGCGCCGGACGGCACCCGGTTGCCCGCGAGGACCGCCACGCCCTCCGCGCCGCCCAACGCCTCCGGGTCGAGCCCGAGTTGCTCGGCAAGGGCCGAATTCAGGCGCAGCAGCTTCGGCTGCGCGACCGGGGCAGGCGCGAAGCGTATGTAGCAGGCGTCCGGGAGGCCCAGATAGCTGTTCTCGAGCGCCAGCGGCGAGGGGGTATCGGCTTTCGGTTCAGGTGTGCGCATGACTTCGATCGTAGAGGGAGTCGGCCGCGAGTGAAAGTGGGAGGGCGCAAATACGAAAGCGGAAACGCCGCTTGAGCCGTAAACGAGCGTGGGGGCGGGAAATGAACACCTGGAGCCGCGCCTTTTCCCGCTACTCTTCCCTGGACTTGGGATGCAGCTCGGCGAGCTTGAGCGCCGCCGCCAGCAGCACGATCGAGAGTGGCAAGATCAGGAGCTTGAAGAGCTCCAGCCACGACAGCTCCGGACCGTGGGCGACGAAGGTTTCCACCGCCACGCGCAGGAACAGCACGAACAGGATCACGATAATGACTTCCGCCAGCGTCTGCTTGAGCTGGCCGATGCCCTCGATGTGCAACCACTTCGGAATGCCCAGTTCCTCGGGCAACTGCTCCGGGCGGATGAACAGGACATAGATGCCGTAGGCGAAATAGACCAGCACGATCGCCATGAGAAACCGGTCCAGCGCCCCGATGATGCTGATCGCGGTCGCGTCACCCGCCGGAAGTCCGCCGGCGTCGCCGCCCAACTGGATCCGAACCGCCGCGAGGGTATCCTCCAGACCGATGACAATCATGATGACCGCGCCCACGGTGGAGGCCAGAACGGCGGCCAGCAGCGTCACAAACCGGGCGGCAATGGCAATGCGTCTCTCGAACGGTCTTGTGTCCATCTCGGCTCCTGCGCGGGTACGGCGGCGCGGCACCGGACGCAATGCCGATGATGCAGCCTGATTCCCGAACGATGCAAGAAGATCGGCGACACATGGCCGCCAGCGGGTCGCCCGCCCTGGTCTTCCCGTTGTCCGGATCGGTGTTATCGTAAAGGAACAGGCAAGAGGAGAAGCGGGACCACCTGAGCTGCCTGTGCCGCCCAGGGTCTAAGAGGAGAGGGGCATGTTCAAGGGCATCTTGATTGAAAAGGACGCAGACAACTACAGCGCCGCGCTGCAGGACATCGAGGACGCGCAACTTCCCGAGGGCGATGTCACGGTGAAGGTGGCGTACTCGACGCTGAACTACAAAGACGCGCTGGCGATCACGGGCAAGGCGCCGGTGGTCCGCAAATTCCCCATGGTTCCGGGGATCGACCTGGCGGGCACGGTCGAGGCATCGAGCCATCCGGACTACAAGGCGGGCGAGCCGGTGCTGCTGAATGGCTGGGGTGTGGGCGAGCTTCATTGGGGCGGCTTCGCGCAGAAGGCGCGGGTGAAAGGCGAATGGCTGATCCCCCTCCCCTCGGCGTTCTCCCTCCAGCAGGCCATGGCTATCGGCACGGCCGGCTACACCGCCATGCTGTGCATCCTGGCCCTCGAGCGGCACGGCGTCACGCCGGACAAGGGCGACATCCTGGTGACCGGCGCCTCCGGCGGCGTGGGCAGCGTCGCGATCTCGGTCCTCTCCAAACTGGGCTACCGCGTGGTCGCCCTCAGCGGGCGGGCGGCGGAGGCCGACTACCTGAAAGGACTGGGTGCCGCCGAGATCATCGGCCGCGAGGAATTCTCGGGCCCCGGCAAGCCGCTCGGCAAGGAGCGCTGGGCCGGTGCCGTCGACGTGGTCGGCAGCCACGTGCTGGCGAACGTCTGCGCCACCATGCAGTACGGCGGGGTCGTCGCGGCCTGCGGCCTGGCCGGAGGGATGGACTTCCCGGCGACGGTGGCGCCGTTCATCCTGCGCGGCGTGACGCTCGCCGGCGTGGACAGCGTCATGTGTCCGCGCCCGACCCGCCGGGAAGCCTGGCGGCGACTGGTCAGCGACCTCGACATCGCCAAGCTCGATGCGCTCTCGCACGAGATCGGCCTGATCGAAGTCATCCCAAAGGCGCAATCCATGCTCAATGGAGAGATCCGT
The DNA here is from genome assembly GCA_963779865.1 of uncultured Gammaproteobacteria bacterium. Classification (GTDB taxonomy): domain Bacteria; phylum Pseudomonadota; class Gammaproteobacteria; order CAVZZX01; family CAVZZX01; genus CAVZZX01. The sequence goes on from CAVZZX010000003.1 coordinate 1,865,764, forward strand.
GGACGGCTGGTAATAGACGTCGAGCAATAGGCGGAAAGCCTTTCGAAACCATCACCGGCAGGCGGGCCGGCGAGGAGGGCCGCGAGTTGCGGGTGTGCGGCGCAGGCCCGCCGAGCGCTTCCATAGTGTCCACCGCCCGGCGGCAATCTTGAAGCAAGGGGCGTCCTGATTTCGCGCCTCCTTTTCGGCGCGTGGTTCCAAAGGCCATTCGGCCTGGCGGCAAATAGCCCGCCATGATTCTCATTTGATATACGAAGTTTATCGAGCCTGAGCTGCCGCGGTTGCTCGCCCTCGATCACCCGGCCTACTGCCGCCTGTCAGCAGCGGCGGCGCTTGGCAGCTGCGATCGTTAGCCCGCTCGATCGCGCCCGGCGGGCCGGAGCAACTGACGCGTGTCCCCATGAACATCTGCATGTCGTTTGCTACCGGCTAGAGATCACCGCGAGGGGTACTGTCGATGGCGTCGATCTCGGCGAACAGCTTCTCCAGATCGACCGGCTTGAGCAGGTGCGCGTCGAATCCGGCCTCGTGCAGGCGTACTTCGTCCTTCGAATACCCGGTGGTGGCGACGACGAGCATCTCTCTGCCGTGCTCCTCGCGAAGCTTCCGGGCAACCTCATAGCCGTCCATGTTCGGCAGCCCCAGGTCCAGGAGCACCACCTCGGGCTTGAACGCGCGCGCGGCATCCAGTGCCGCGAGGCCATCCGGCGCGCGGCGGACTTCGTGCCCATGGACGGTCAGGATGTCCAAGAGCGACTGCGCAGCGTCGTCCTCGTCCTCGACCACAAGAATCCGGCGGGAACGGACCGTGGGCAGACGGCCGTCACCGCCCAGGAACCGCGCGACCTGTCCCCTGCGCAACCGCGGCAATGTCACAAGGAACTCGCTGCCCTCGCCCAATCCGGCGCTGAACGCCTCGACGCGCCCCTGATGCATCTCCACCAGGCTGCGTACGAGCGGCAGGCCGAGGCCGAGGCCACCGCTGGCGCGGTGCAGAGTCCCCGCGGCTTGGCTGAACAGGTCAAACACATATTCAAGCATGTCACGGTCCAGTCCGACGCCCGTATCCCGCACCCGGAGATTCACCGCGTCCTCGGTCGTGGAGACCGTGAGCCAGATGCGGCCCCCCGCCTCGGTATACTTCGCGGCATTGCCCAGAAGGTTTTCCACCACCTGCGACAGTCGGACCGCGTCGCCCAGGACGAGCGCAGTCCCCTGCGGCGGAAAGGAAACCGTCAGCTCGTGCCGGGCGGACTCGAATATCGGCTGCACGGCTTCCAATCCCGCTTTGGCGGCGTCCACGAGGTCTACCGCTTCCTGAGCGAGCTCGAACTTCCCCGAACTGACCCGCGCGACGTCGAGGAGCTGATCGAGCATGGTGGTCATGCGTCGAATCTGCCGGGCCATCATCCCGCCTACAGGTTCGAGCGCATCCGCCCCACCACCGGACGCCCGCATGAGATTCATGCCGTTTGTGAGCGCAGCCAACGGATTCCGCAGCTCGTGGCCCAGCATCGCAAGAAACTCGTCTTTCCGACGGTGTTCCTGCGCCAGCTCCTCAGCCCGCCTCTCGGCCACCAGCTCGGCCTTGCGCAAGTCAGTGACGTCCTCTATCGATACCAGGATGAGGTCCGGCTGGCTCGTTCGAGCCATGAGGTCGGCGTTGATGCGCATGGTTCGCCAGCCGATGGTCTCAAATACGTGCTCTACATCGTAGTTGCGCACCGCCCGCTCCGCGGGCAGGGCCTCCAACAGGCGCCGCAGCCCCGGAATATTCCACTGGTGATTGCCCAGCTCGTAGATCCTGCTCCCCTCCGTGTCCTTCGCGTCCACCTGGAAGGCACCGTAGAAAGCCTCGTTCGCCGAGACAACCCGCAGATCTGCATCGAGCACGAGCAGCGGCGTACGCGAAGTGCGGATAATGGCCTCGGCAAAAAGCCGCGCGTCCTCGATCTCGGCCGCCGCCCGCTTTTGCGCCGTGACATCGTGATAGGTGATGCAGATACCGTCGACGCGCCCCTCCTCCGAGTGATAGGGAAGCACTCTTCTGAAAAACCATCGTTCCTCGTCGGCCCATACCTCCGCCTCGGCGGGCGCGAGATCATCCAGCACGCGATCGATATCCCTGAGCAGGTTATCGTCATGGACCTGCATCTTGATGTGCTCGAACGAACGGCCGATATCCGTTGGGACGATGCGCATGACCTGCGTGCAAGCCGGCGTGAAGCGCCTGACGCGTAGCTGGCAATCCAAGAACAGCGTGGGAACGTTCGCGCTCGCCAGAAAGTTGTTCAGATCCGAGGTGGTGGTGCGCAGATCCGCGTTCGTTTCCTCGAGCTGCCGGTTAGTGGTCGTCAGCTCCTCGTTCAGGGACTGCAACTCCTCCTTTGACGTCTCGAGCTCCTCGTTGCTCGATTGCAGCTCCTCGTTCAGCGAGAGGAGCTCCTCGTGGCTCGCGTAATGCTCCTCGTTCACGTTCACGAGCTGCGCGACCGTGCTCTGCAGTTCCTGGTGCGCCTCCTGGAGCTCCTGCTCGAGCTGATGCACGAGCGCGTCCGCGGGCGCTCCGCTCCCGGCCGGCGTGGCACGACGTCGCGGCGGCTTGGGCACGTCGCGAAACGTAACGGCGAACAAGCCGTCCGCGCCGGGGACGGTGGTGATCGGTTCGATGGTCGCATCCACGCGCGCGGTCGCGCCGTTGTGGTCGCGTCGCATGCCGGTGACGCTTACCTTGCGCCCGTGCTCGACCGCGTCACCGAGACCGGTGCGAAGTTTCGCGTACAAGCCGGGCCGCGCCCAAGAGAGCAGGTCCATCCGAGCCTCGCCCACGGGCTGCGCCAGGTAGTCGCTTGTCGCCCCGTAGAAGTAGAGGATCCTGAAATTGCGGTCGATCACCACGCTGGCCGGCGTGTAACGCTGAAGCACCCATTGTTCGAGGCGACGCGAGACCTGCGGCGCTGCCGGCGGTCCCGCCGCTTCCGCGGGCAGGCCATGGACCGGCACCCGCTGGGCCACCCAGTGCGGGACACGGTAGCGATCTGGTCGCGCGCGGCCGGCCGTTCGGTACATCCGGTGTTTACCGCTGATCTCGTTGAAGCTGGCGTTGCGCCCGCCTGCCGTCTCGGCGCTTCCGAGCCACAACACGCCGTTGGCCCGCAGCGAAAAGTGGAACAGATCGAGCAGCCGTTTCTGGGCGTGGGGTTCCAGGTAGATGAGCGCGTTCCGACAACTCACCAAATCGAGGCCGCCGAACGGTGGATCGGAAAGCAGATCGTGTGCCGCAAAGGTCACGCACTCACGCAAATTGCGGCTCACCTGGAGATGCTCGCCGACTCGATGGAAAAACCGGCGCAGGCGCTCTGGCGGTATGTCTTGTTCGATAGCGGCCGGATAGAGTCCGTGCCGCGCGAATGCGAGGGCCTCATGGCTCACGTCGGAGGCGAACACCTGCAGCTTGCAGCGAACACCTGCGCGCTCAAGCTGCTCGATGAACAGCATCGCGAGGCTGTATGCCTCCTCGCCCGTGGCGCAGCCTGCTGACCAGACCCGGACAGGCATGTCTGCGTCATGGCTCGCCAGCAGTTGGGGCACGACGTGTTGCTCGAGAAACGTCCACGCCTCGGGATCGCGGAAGAACCGCGTCACCCCGATGAGGACATCGCTGTACAGCGCCTCAACCTCTTCGGGATGCGCACGCAGGTACGCGAGATACTCTCGCCAATCGGGGACCTCTTTGAGCCCCATGCGTCGCCGGCTGCGCCGTTCGAGAGTCTTCTTCTTGTAGTCGCGAAAGTCCACCCTGTATCGGTCGCCGAGCAGTGCCAGGACGGCGTCGAGCCCCTCGGCGTGTTGCTCGGCAGCCTGGGGTTCGAATGGTCCTCGCAGGGGCCGACGAACGCCCGGGGCGCCGGCGTACTCGACAATGATCCGCCCCATCTCGCTCGGCGGCACGATGGCGTCGGCCGCGCCGGTATCGATGGCGCTCCGCGGCATGCCTTCGTACTCGGCCGTCTCGGGAGCCTGGACGAGGCACAGCCCGCCCGCCGAGCGGATGTCCCGGATGCCGGCAGTGCCGTCATCGCCGGTTCCGGAGAGAACGATGCCGACCGCACGCGCTCTCTGATCCGTGGCGAGTGCGGAGAAGAAGGCATCGATGGGCCGTGCCTTGAAGTGCGGCTTTGCCGGTTCGCCGGCCTCCAGGACGCCGTCGCGGATGCCGAGCGAGGTCGCCGGCGCGATGACGTAGACGTGGTTGGGCTCGATGAGCTCCTTTCCTGCCACCTGCGTGACTGCCATGCAGGTGACCGTCGTCAGGAGCTCGGCGACGTGGCTTTTCTGCGAGGGTGCCAGGTGCAGCACGATAACGAACGCAATGTTCCTGTCGGTGGGCGCGTTCTCGAGCAGCCTCTTGCACGCGTCCAGCCCGCCCGCGGAAGCGCCCACGCCGACCAGCAGGCTGGGTGCCGGACGCTCTGAACGCCTGGCCCCTTCCTGTTCGTCCGAACCGCTGATAACCCCCTCTCCTCTGATGGCAAGCAATTCGTTCTCGTCGAGTCTAACAGACCACAGCCGATAAAGCCGAAACCCTGGTCTGGGCGGACGGCGGACGGCGGACAACGGGTAGCGGAGCGCGAGCGGACGGTCAGTCGTGACCCGTTTCAGGCGCTCCACGCGCAGACGACCACGTCAGAAATGCAAGCCCCGCCCCGGCCGAAACAACCGATGCGAGGAAGATGCCGAGCTTGGCGCTATCGATCAGGCTCTTGCCGAAAGCCATATTCGCGATGAACAGCGCCATGGTGAACCCGATGCCGGCGAGCAGGCTCCCCCCAATCAACAAGCGCCAGGTGAGTTCCGGCGGGCGAATTGCGATGCGCAGACGCATGGCCAGCCAACTGAACAACAGAATACCCGCCGGCTTCCCGAGCACGAACCCGGCAAAAATCGCCAGAGTGACCGATCCACCCAGGTGATGGAAGGTCAGTGGCAAGCCTGCGTTGGCGAATGCGAACAGCGGCATGATGACAAAACCCACCCAAGGGTGTAGTGCAATTTCCAGGCGCTCCGCTGGCGACAGCGTTTCACGCGCCGCGGTTTCGGCCATTTTCAATGTCTCTCTATCCTTCGTGTCCGCACTGCTCTCGTCTCCCGAGGGGTGAGCAATGACTTGCGCCAGGATGGCGTACAAACGTTCGTCGCTCACCCATCGGCGCGCCGGCGTCATCAGCCCAAGTATCACGCCCGTGATCGTGGCGTGGATCCCGGACGCATCAACGGCCAACCAGACACCCCCTCCGACGAGGAAGTAAAGGGGAAAACCGCGCAAGCCGAGCATGGCCAATACCCGCACGACCACGACGCCAAGCGCAGCGAGCGCCAGCGCCCCCCACACAATACCGCTGCTGTAGCCGAGAGCGACGACAAGGATGGCACCGATATCGTCAACGATCGCCAGCGACAACATGAACACGCGCAAGCTCTGAGGAATGCGCGAACCAAGCAGCGCCAGGCATCCGATCACGAACGCCGTATCGGTTGCCATGACCGTACCCCAACCATGCTGCCCGGGCTGTCCTGATTGCAACGCGAGATATATCGCAGCGGGGGCGATCATGCCTCCCAGGGCGGCAGCGATGGATAACGCAGCCATGCGGGGGCTATTCAACTCCCCGAGAACCAACTCCCGCTTGAGCTCCAATGCGACAAGAAAGAAGAACAGCGTCATCAGGGCATCGTTAATCCAGTCTCGCAGCGAACGGGCAAAATCGAACGTTCCAAAGTGAAGGCCAACGCGCGTCTCCCAAACGTGTTCGAACGCATCGGCCCACGGCGAATTGGAAACCACGAGTGTGGCTACAGTGAACAACAGAAGGATGGCTCCGCCGGCCGACTCGATGCGCAAGAAACGCACGAACGGGTTCGCCAACCGATTGACAAGTTCGTTCGGCAGTCGGATGGCTTGCGAATTGACTCGCTGTTCCGAATTCATGAGAAGGCCTTCCGATCGCAGGGGGTTCGTTCGGTCCCAGCCCGCACACGATGAAAAGGAGCATGCGAGCGACTGCGCCGCGCCAGGGAGGCGCATGGCGGCCAATGCACTCGCTCGTATCATGGGCACTGACGAACCAGGCCAGGCCCCGCCTGTCGAGGGGCCGTGCGGGGGTCGAACAGAACGATCCGCAGGGAGATCGGTTTTGAGCGTTGCCGCCAATGTATCGTCTAATCGGCAAGCCATCCTGCGGCGGCGAGGCCGAGGCTTACCTGCGACTCCTTAGACGCTGCAAACTCTGACTGGGGCGTGCCGGATTGAGATCCGGTGTCGACATTCACCCGACGGGCGTCAGTAAGTCAAGCTAATCGCCATATCCAGGTCCTTCCCATCGTAGCGAAAGCTGGCCGCATCGAACGACGGTGCCCCCATCGAGGCCCTCGCGCCGTTTGAAAAGCCGTAGCCCTCCTTGGGGATCCCCAGCCAGTTCGTATCAAGCTTGCCGTTGACATTCTCATCATGAATGACGGCCAACGCATACCTCCCCGGCGGGATGTCCAGAAAGTCGCAGCGCGCCTTCGTATCCTGCACTTTTATTGCCATGATATTGGTCGCGTAGCGCAAGAACTCTTCGGGGAAGCCCTCGGGGTCACCGAAAAGCGCACAAGCTACCGTCCCGGTACTGTTTCGGATGTCCAGAATCGTCGCGTGAACTCCAGGGCACGGCGTCCGGGCAGACGCGGTGGAGGGCAGACACGGCAGCACCAGTACGGCACAGACGGCCGCAACGCCCGCTCCCGTCGGGAACCGCGTCACCGGATACCTGGCCGCGAAGGCCGATGCGGGCCTCCGCGGAGCTGACTGACTCATGGTCGTCCCCATGGCGCAGTCTGCACGTGCCCCGGGGCGGACGCGCCTTCAGACTTCGAACCGCCGCACTGGGGCCCCCTGTTCGTGCATCCACGCTCGAAGTGTTCCGCCCTCACCCATGAAGATAGCTCAAGAACGCCACCATGTGCTCAAGCGACACGCTTGGCGCAGACGTGAAGCGGTCCCCCTCTACCTCGCGCAGCGTCCCCCCCAATGCCGGAGGCGCGGCGTTCCGCAACGTGGATTAGTCAGGGTCAGTAAGTCGCGGACCGAGCACGCCGGCTCAGCCCAGGGCGTCGCCGGACGCCGAACCGGAAGCCGGGGTTCTTGTCCAGGGACTCCGACCAAGGCATGGGGGGCGCGACGTTCCAGGACAGGCCGGCGCCCCACCAACGCGAGACCGATGGCGAACCTTCGTAAGGAAGGGCGCGGCGCCCCCGGTCGGGGAGGGCTCGGGGCTGTTCGTCTAGGAGCCGAGCCCCGCCAGGATCCTGTCAAGCGTCGCAGGATACTCGCGCACGCGGACGCCGGTCGCGTTGTAAATGGCATTCACGACCGCGCCCGCGGCGCCGCAGAAGCCGAGCTCGCCGAGCCCCTTGGACTGCAGCGGACAGCCGGCGTCATCACGCTCATCGACAAACATCACCTCGAGCTGCGGCACATCGGCATTGACGGGGACGTGGTATTCGGCAAGGTCGCGGTTGACGACATGGCCGTCGCGGGGGTCGTGCATCAGCTCCTCGGTGAGTGCCATGCCGATCCCCCAGGTCATGCCGCCGATACACTGGGAGCGCGCGGTTTTCTCGTTGAGGATGCGGCCGGCGGCGTATACGCCCAACATGCGCCGAACGCGGGTTTCGCCCGTCACCCGGTTCACCGCGACCTCGCAGAAATAGGCGCCATAGCCCGCCTGCGCGTAGTCGCCGCTGGTTTTGCCGGGCTCGAACTTGCCGTCCTCCACGAGGTCCGCGCCCTCGAGCAGGTCGGCCAACGCCGTTCGCTGATCACCGACAATCGCTTCGCCGTCCTTGAGCGTCAGCTGCGCGCCGCTGCAACCCAGTTTTTCGCAGAGCCTCGCGCGCACCGCCTCACAGGCTACCAATACCGCCGAGCCCGTGGACGACGCGCCCCAGGAACCGCCCGAGCCGGGCCCCTTGGGCAGCTCGCTGTCGCCCAGCGTAACCCTCACCTTCTCGGGCGTGAGACCAAGCATCTCTCCGGCGACCTGGCCAAGCACGGTGTAGGTGCCGGTGCCGAGATCGGTCATGTCGCATTCGACGAGCGCGCTCGCATCCGCGCGCAGGGTGACACGCGCACTCGCCGTGCTGGTGCTGTTGACCCGGCTGGCCCCCGCCATCCCGTGGCCGATCAGCCACTCGCCCTCGCGGCGGCCGCCCGGCGTCGTATTGCGCGAAGCCCAGCCGAAGCGTTCGGCCCCTGCATCCATACACTCGGCATATTTGCGGCTGGAAAAGGGGATGTCCTGCTCGGGATGGCGCTCGGGCAGGTTGTTTTTGCGCAGGGCGATCGGATCCATGCCGAGCGCCTCGGCGAGTTCGTCCATGGCGTTCTCGAGCACCGGCATGCCCACAGCCTCCCCCGGCGCGCGCACCGAGCCGGTGGGCGGCCGATGGATGCGCGCCACGGTCAGCGAAATCTTTCGGTTTTCGCCGCCGTACAGAAAATGGGTGGACTGCGGCACGGGCTCGGCGAACGACTCCTGCGGCAGATTCGACACCAGGCTTTCGTGCCCGATGCCGGTGATCTTGCCCTGTCTGGTCGCCGCGAGGCGAACGCGCTGCCGCGTTTCGCTGCGGCGTAGAATGCCCTCGAAGACTTGTTGCCGACTCATTTCGACACAAACCGGGCGCTCGAGGTCTTTAGCGCCGATCGCTGCGGCGACCGCTTCGGGTGCGATGCCCAACTTTGAACCGAAGCCGCCGCCAACGTACGGCGACAGCATACGGACGTGGTGCGCGTCGATCCCGAGGGCATCGGCCAGCTCGTTCACGTTGTAGTTGAGCATCTGGTACGAGCCATACAGCGTCAGCGCGTCGCCCTCCCAACTGGCCACCGAGCAGTGGGGCTCCATCGCCGCCGCCGCGTGCCCGGGCGTGCGGTAGGTCCGATCGACCCGGACGTCGGCGTCCTTCATCGCGGCCTCGAGGTCGCCCTGCTCGACCGCACCGCCCTTGGCCTCCCATTCCGCCCCGCCCGCCTCGGGGTCGACCACTGCGTCGTCGGCCTCGATCCGCAACTCGAGAGCCAGCGCGCCGTGGCGTGCCGCCTCCAAGGTATCCCCCACCACCAGCGCCACCGGCTGCCCGAAATAGGCGATCTCCGAAAGCCCCTGCACCGGCGCTTGGTTGGCGGTGCCCTGCGCCGCATTGCGCAGAAAGCGCGGGTCGGACCACACGCCGAGCACGCCGTCCATTCCCTGCAGGGCGTTCCTGTTGATCGGCGCGAGCTTGCCCTTGGCGGCGGTGGCGCGCACCAGCACACCGTAGGCCATGCCGTCCAGCGCGTGTTCGTGTGCATAGGGCGCGGTGCCCGTCACCTTCAGTGGACCGTCGGGACGGTCGACGGGACGTCCGACAATGCCCTGTGACATCTGATCGAGCACGTGGCGCGCGTCCGGCGTGTCCATCGTGAACGCCTTGCTCATGCGCGCTCTCCCAGGCCGGTCGCGTCGGCCAGCACCGCCTTCAACGTACGCCGCGCGAGGGGGATCTTGAAATCGTTGTGGCCCTGCCCCTTGGCCTCGGACAACAATGCGTCGGCCGCTTCATCGAACAGGTCCATGGACGGCGGCTTGCCGACCAGTGCCGCCTCGACGCGCCCATCGCCCCAAGGCAGTGGCGCGAGCCCGCCGCACGCCAACGAGGCTTTCGTAATCGTGCCGTCGTCCACCGCCACGACGGCGGCAACGCTCACCAGTGCAAAGGCATAGGAGGCACGGTCGCGCACCTTGCGATAGCGCTGCTCTCCCCGGGGCGGCGGCGGCAGCGTCACCGCGGTAATGAGATCGCCGTCCTGAAGTGCGGTTTCGATGTGCGGCGTGTTCCCCGGCAGGCGGTAGAAGTCGCAGACCGGCACCGTGCGGCGCGCGCCGTCCGGCCCGACGATCTCGACCTCGGCATTGAGCGCCCGCATGGCCACCGCCATGTCGCTGGGATGGGTCGCGATGCAGTGCTCCGATGCCCCGAGAATGGCATGAATACGGTTGAAGCCGCCCATCGCCTGACACCCGGAGCCGGGGTCGCGCTTGTTGCACGGCATCGCCGTATCGTAAAAGTAATAACAGCGGGTACGCTGGCACAGGTTGCCGCCGGTGGTCGCCTTGTTCCTCAATTGCCCCGATGCGCCGGCGAGCAACGCACGGGAGAGCAGCGGGTAGTGCTTGCGCACCCGCGCATCGGCGGCCAGATCGCTGTTGCGGACCCGAGGCCGCCGTTGTCCATCGGCTCGATCGCGTCCAGGCCGAGTCGGTTCACGTCAACGAGCCTGTCCGGCGCCATCACCTCCAACTTCATCAGGTCCAGGAGATTCGTCCCGCCGGCGATGATGGTCGCACCGGCGGCCGCGGCCTGCGCGGCTTCCTCGATGGTAGCGGCACGCGCGTAATCGAATGGCCTCATTCGACCACCTCGAGAATGGCGTCGACGATGTTGGAATACGCAGCGCAGCGACACAGGTTGCCCGACATGCGCTCCGACACTTCCTCGGCAGTCAGGCTCGGCACGGCCGAAAGATTGGCAGACACATGACTCGGCCAGCCGGCTTTGGCTTCGGCCAACATCGCCGTGGCCGAGCAGATCTGCCCCGGCGTGCAATACCCGCACTGGAAACCGTCATGGCGAACGAATGCCGCCTGCAACGGCGAGAGCGCGCCGGGCGTGCCCAAGCCCTCGATTGTCGTGATTTCGTGACCGTCGTGCATGCACGCAAGGGTCAGGCAGCTGTTGATGCGCCGGCCGTCGACGAGCACCGTGCACGCCCCGCACTGGCCGTGATCGCAGCCCTTTTTGGTGCCGTACAGATGGAGGTGATTTCTCAGCGCATCGAGCAGTGTGGTGCGCGGTTCGGCTTCGAGTAGGTGCACCTCTCCGTTGATGCTCAACGTGGTCCGCATCGGCCGCGACTCCTGCTCGTGTCCGGAAAACTGGCAAAAGTTTAGCAGGGCGTGCTCTGCGGACCAGTCGTTGCCGGCAGCGGGGTATCGCGCCGCGCGCATTACCCCATTACGAATCTGCGAATATCCCCCGCCCCTGGCCGGCACGCTCCCGGCGCGGGGGGATTCCTCAGGAAGTTCCGGAGTGGAGTGACCTGCCCTGCTCCTGTGAAGCCGAGCCGCACTGGGGCAGGTTGCGCGAGAGCCGGGGAATTTCCCCGGGACGGTGGCGGCGCGCGGCGCTTGCCCGACGCAGGCCCGTCCTTACCAGTGGCAGGCACCGCGGCATATCCGAGGCTAATCAGCGACCGCTTGGATGGGCAGGCGCACGTCCGGAGCTTGAATTCACACTCAGCGCGGTCACCGTGACCAATATCAGCCCCATACCCACGATTTGCAGACCGACCAGGTTTTCATCCAAAACCACGACACCGAACAGCGAGGCGGTGACCGGCTCAACCATTGCCACGATCGAGGCCACGGCCGGCGTAGTTTTATTCAGGCCGATGACATAAAGAACGAACGACAATCCTGCGCCAAGCACGCCGAGTCCTGCGAGCAGCGGCCAATCGGGCGTGCGCAAGGCGCCAACGGTCTGGTCGAAATCCCCCGGCCAAATCAGGATGACGACAAGTACCGCAAACGCGATTGAAAGAATCGCCTGCGGACTGCCGTGTGGCGCAGCATACTTGAAGCCGAAGATGAATATCGCGTAAGACAACCCGGCAAGCACCCCGGCGCCTATACCGAGAGGCGTGGCGGCGCTCCCGCCGACGTCATAAATCTTTGTAAGCAACACGATACCAAGCATCACCACCGCGATCGCAACCCACTTCAGCGCGGTGGGACTTTCAAGCCTCAGTGCGAATGACACGAGGTACACGAACACGGGGGCACAGTACATCAACGTGGCCGCCACCGCGACGTTTCCCTGCGCGATGCTCACGAAATAGAACGCGAAGTTGCCTGCTACGCCAAAGCCGGCAATCGCTGACCAGAACCACAACCGGCGGCTTGCCAGTCCGCTAGCGCGCGGGCGCAACGCCAGCCAGACAAGGACGAACAAAAGCCCAATCGCCCCGCGGTAGAACGACACCACGAACGGATCCCAGCCGCCGCCCATAAGGAGGCCGCCGATCCCGCCCGACAACCCCCAGCAAAGGGCCGCCAGCACCACGAAAGCTGTACTCGCGCCCACCATTCGATCCCGCTTCATCATGACGAACTCAAGACGACGCGCGGCGGTGAGCTTCGAACCGCCAGACAAGCCCCTGACCACCGGTCCCTGGCGTGAACTGCGCCGCAGATAATACCGGTAGGGAGCATATGTTACGGGGCGCAAGCGCACCACCTCGGCACTGCAGGTGCGGCCTCACGTCCGCTTGAGCCGCGGCTTGCCCCGGAGTGCAGCGAGAGGTGCTCTTCCTGCAACGACCTGGGCTCGCACGCAGCGGGGCCGCCATCACCCGGTCTTTACTCGCCACGTCGGCAGCGCATGGAAATTCTTTAGGTGTTTTCGCTAATACAGATCAGAAGAGGCCGAGTGCCTCCGGTCTCCCCCTTCGTGACGAGGAGCACAACGCGTACGCAAGCAGTGTACACCGCCGTGCTCTCGCTGACCGCCGGACCACGCCCGGACCACCTCGGGACGGGCATCCGCCGCCCTTTGCCAGCCGGCAAGGCGCGCCTTATAATTCTAGCCTCCCCTCGTCCTTGAGCCTGCCGCCTGGGCCCGAGTTTCCCGACGCGGGCACGTGCTCCGGCGAAGGGCCGCTTGGTCCTCGCCGCTATAGGATCGCCCGGCGCCGCGGCAGCGGATGCCGTCGGCAAAAGACAGGTTGAAGCTGGCTGTGGAAGCGCTTTTCTCCTCCTCCCCGAGCGAACTGTCCCGCTTCGTCTATCTGTACGTGCTGGTAACCGCGAGCTTCATATTGGCCTCGGTGCTCGCCACTGTGGCCCACCAAGCCGGGGAACAGGCGCTGGGAACGCTCAGGTCGGCCCCTTTATTCCCTAGCGGGTTCGGATCCGCCCATCACCTGCTCTTCGAGCTTCCGAGATACGCGCTTTTACAATAAAGCCTCAACCGCGATGCGCCGCCTCGATCGCAGCGATGTCGATCTTTCCCATCTGCATCATCGCATCGAACGCGCGCTTGGCGGCGGCTGTATCGGGATCGGTGACCGCCCTCGTCAAGGCGATCGGCATAATCTGCCAGGACACGCCCCATTTGTCCTTGCACCAGCCACATGCACTCTCCTGCCCGCCGTTGCCGACGAGCGCACCCCAGTAGCGGTCGGTTTCGGTCTGGTCAGCGGTTGCGACCTGAAACGAGAACGCTTCGCTGTGCGTGAACGCGGGGCCGCCGTTGAGGCCGAGGCACGGGATCCCCAGCACGGTAAACTCGACGGTCAGCACGTCCTCTTGCTTCCCGGATGGGGAGTCGCCCGGGGCAGTGTGCACCGCATCGACGGACGAGTCGGGGAAGGTCCGGGCGTAAAATCGCGCCGCGTCCTCAGCATCGTCGTTATACCAAAGACAGATCGTGTTCTTTGCGGGTTTTTGCATGTCGCTTCTCCATTGAGATGAGACACCCGAGGCCGGGCTCAGCGATGTGCTCGCATGTCTTCAGGCTTTGTTTGTTCAGCCACGATAAGCTTGCCCATACTCTTCTCCTGCGGCGTCCTCGTGTTCGCGTACCGGGAATGCCCACAATCACTGCGGCAATCTCGCTTCGTTCCCTAATGAACAGTCGAACGAGCCTCCGCGAAATCGACATGGCGATGTCCAAATGACGCCTGATTGGAATGAGCGGGGGGCAAGTGAGTTATAAACAGACCACTGGCGCACCCGCCCGGTAATGAGGCAGGTGAACTGGAGCGGGGATATGCCAAGCTGCATCGGTCGCCCATATCGTTGAGGAGACACAAGTGGACACGATTACTGCCCTTCGACTGCGCTACTTCCCATTTCCCGGCCGTGCCGGGCCGATTCGCGATGCATTGGAGATCGGCCGAATCCCCTTCACCGATGAACACGTGCCGCCGGAACAGTTCCACGATCGCCGCGCGGCGGGCGAGTTTCCCTTTGGGGGCCTACCGGTACTGGACGTCGAGACGGAGGGAGGCGCGGTGTGTGCGGCACAAAGCAACGCGATCCTGCGTTTTGCCGGGCGGCTGGCCGGTTTGTATCCGGTGGACGATCCGCTGCAGGCTTTGAAGGTGGATGAGGCACTGGATATGGGCGAGGACATCAATTGCCTTATCGGGCCGAGTATTCACGAGCAGGATGCGCAAAAGAAGACGGCAATGCGCAAGGAACTCGCCGAGGAGACCCTGCCGTTCTGGCTTGCTTGCCTCGAGCGGCTGCTGGTGGCGAACGGCAGCACGGGATTTATCGTGGGCAAAGGCCTGACCGTGGCCGATCTCAAGCTCTACTGGATCATCGACTGGCTGGCCAGCGGTATCCTCGATGGGATTCCGGAGAGTCTGGTGGATGGTTTCGATACGGTTTCGGCCTGGCGGAAGAATATCGCCGCGGTGCGCCAAGACCGGCGATAGGGTAGATCCGCATTTCCGAGCGTGAAACGCTGCGGCCCTAACCGGCGATCAAGGGTGGTTACCGGTCAATACAAAGACACTTTTGCGATCAACTCAAGGACTTGCCGGATCCGACTCCGCTCCACGTTACCGATTTCACCCCAGGGAGTCGCCAGAGCCGAACCAGAAGCCGAGATTCTTGTCCAGGAACTCCGACCACGGCATGTAATGGGAGCCGTCGCAGGAGAAATTCAGTCCCACCATCCCGTTGAAGATGTTGAGCGACCCCGCGCGCAGGTAGATGTTTTCGTCCATGAAGCGCAGCTCGCGGAACGTGTGAAAGACGTCCTTCACCCGCTCCGCCGGAATGACCGCCTCCTCCGGGTAGCGGTGCTGCGCCCAGGCCAGGCAGATCGCCGGATCGGTGAGGTCCTCGATATCGAGGATGCGGTAGCGGAAGGGGTCGTCGCTCAACCAGAGCGTGGCCCGGGAACTGGAGAAATGCAGCTTGGCATGGAACACGCCGTGGACCTCCACCAGTTCCACCACCAGGGCAAGAACTTCATCGATGCGCCGATCCATGGCGCTTTCGGCCCGCTGCTGCATGAACAGGCCGCCGCGGATCGCCGGGTCGCCCTTGATCTGCCTCCACTTCTCCGGCTCGCGGTAAACCTCCCGCGTCACCGGCAGTTCGCGCAAATCGAAATCCGCGCCCAGGTACCCCAACAAACGGCCCTCGGCGTCGGCGATGCGTTGCACGGCGGTAAGCGACGGGCGCCGGGCATTGCGGCTGATATAGGCATGGGACAGCGAGAACGGCTCACCGCTTATCGCCTCGGCCATGTACGGCCGTTCGCTGCGATTGCGACCGAAGTTCTGCGGCAGCGGCCCGCCGCGCGACACGTTGGACGTGATCTGGTGCGCCTGGTCATCGAGGATGTAGAGGTACTTGCAGTACGGTAGAGCATCGAGTCCCTGTATCAGGCAATCCTCCAGGGCGCGACGTTCCGGCCACACCGCCCGACAGGCTTCCGCCAAGCGCGCCAGCCGCCCGGACAGGCGGCTGCGTAGCAACATACGCTGGCTGGCGACGGCGGTTTGTAAGGCTTCTCCCATGGCGGCCATGTTACCACGGACAACGGGGTGCATAGGAGAGCCCGAGGGCGACAGGGAGCCGGCCTTCAGCAGTGTCCAAAGCCCCGAAGACCTGCCGTACGGCGCAACTCCTGTCGCGGCCTGTGGATCGGGAAGCGAGCGCTTTGGCGTTCCGCTGGCGGCCATCGGCACAGGACAAAAACACAAATCTCTCCCCTTCTTTCAGTCCCCCTTCTCACTGGGCTTGTCGCAACCGCATATGGCTAACGCCCCATTCCCGCGCGCCTTCGGTCTCGGTCCGGTAGTGGTCATCTCGCTTTTTGTAAGCGCCATCTGCTGCCGAGCCGTCTGACGAATCTGCAATCGCCGCCATCGGCGCATCACCGTGGTGCGCGCATGCACCCGACCGGAGCATCAAAGCCCTGCTCCGTAGCCCTTGCTCTGCCGTTAAGCAATTGTAAAGACATGCCCTTACGGCTCTGGCATACCGATTGCACTCCGAGTTTGCACGCGATCCCTGATCAGCAACGGCGCTGCGGGTTCGCCAAAGTGTTTTCCGGTGTTGCCGTGCGCAGCGTTCGCACGCCAAGCCCGGCACCGACTGAATGAGGGCAGCGGCGCCCCGAGTGTCTCCGGCCTGCGCGGCCATGACACAAGGGGCTTTTTTTCGGGCAACGGGGCGCCCTGGCGGCGTGCGCACGAGGTCGTTTTCCCGGCCATCCACCTGCTGGGAATTGAGTCACATACTGAAGAGGAAACATCCATGTCATACCTGGAGCCATCCGAGTTCGTAACGAAAATGGTCGATTCGGGAGAATCGAAGGTCTACATGTCGACGAAGGACACCCTGATCCGCGCATTCATGGCCGGTGCGATCCTGGCGCTGGCCGCGGTGTTCGCGATCACGGTCGCGACCAAGACCGGTTCGCCATTGGTGGGCGCGGTACTGTTCCCGGTCGGCTTCATGATGCTGTACCTGATGAAGTTCGACCTGTTGACCGGTGTATTTACCCTGGTGCCGCTGGCACTGATCGACAAGCGCCCGGGTGTAACCGTGGGTCAGGTCATGCGCAACTGGGGGCTGGTGTTCATCGGCAATCTTGCCGGTGCGCTGGCCGTGGCATTCATGATGTCGTACATCCTGACCTACGGCTACACTACGGACGGCGGCGTCATTGCCCAGAAGGTCGGGCATATCGGTGAGGCCCGCACACTGGGCTACAAAGAGCATGGCCTGGAAGGCTGGTTCACCATTTTCATCCGCGGCATGCTCTGCAACTGGATGGTATCCATGGGTGTGGTCGGCGCGCTGATCTCCACCTCTGCCAGCGGCAAGATGATGGCCATGTGGATGCCGGTGATGCTCTTTTTCTTCATGGGCTTCGAACACTCCATCGTGAACATGTTCCTGTTTCCGTTCTCCATGATCATGGGCGGCGGTTTCACCGTTTCCGATTATCTCATCTGGAACGAGCTCCCGACCGCGCTGGGCAACCTCGCAGGCGGGTTCCTGCTGGTCGGCCTGCCCCTGTACTACACCCACGTGCGCACCAGTGCCGAGCGTGTTCTGAGGAAGGTGGAACTGAAAAACGCCGCCTGATCACCACAATGCACCTTCCCGGCCCCGCTCCGGGGCCGGGGCCTGCGTGATTACGTCGATGCCACTGCAAATCACCATCGGTCAGTACTCTGACAGGGGCCGCAAGCCGGTCAACCAGGACTTTCACGGCGCGAGGATCCCGATGGAACCGCTGTTGAGCTCCAAAGGCATCGGCGTCGTACTGGCTGATGGCATCAGCAGCAGCGAAGTGAGCCAGTTCGCCAGCCAGACCGCAGTCAAAGGATTTTTCGAGGATTATTACAGCACGCCGGCGTCGTGGTCGGTAAAGACGTCGGTACAGCGCGTATTGCTGGCGACCAATTCCTGGCTGTATGCACAGACACGCAACGGGCCCCATCGCTACGACATCAATCGAGGCTATGTCTGCACCTTCACTGCGCTGGTATTCAAATCAAGGACCGCGCACCTCTTCCATGTCGGAGACGCACGCGTCTACCGTGCCAGCGACAATCATCTTGCACCGCTGACCGAAGACCACCGTCTGTGGGTATCGCGCTCGCAGAGTTATCTCAGCCGCGCACTGGGCATGCGGGATGGGCTGGCAATCGATTACCAGGCACACAGCATCGAGGTGGGCGACGCCTTTGTTTTGGCGACGGACGGCGTCCATGAATTCGTACCCGAAACGTTCATACTGGAGGCCTTACACGAACACCGCGCCAAGCTCGACCCGGGGCGCCCGTCGCATCGCCGAGGAGGCGTTTCGACAGGGCAGCTCTGACAATTTGACCGTTCAGATCGTGCGCATCGAGCACCTGCCCGCTCCCGGGCTGGACGAACTCCATCAACAGGCATCGGCGCTGCCATTCCCGCCGGAACTCGGTCCAAGGATGCGGTTCGACGGCTACGAAATCGCGCGCGAGCTGCATGGCAGCAGCCGCAGCCATGTGTACCTGGCGGTGGACGGCGAAACCGGGGAAAAGGTCGTCATCAAAACACCGTCCACCGACCTTCGCCGCGACCCGGCCTACATCGGACGCTTTCTCACGGAAGAATGGGTCGCCCGCCGCATCGACAGCACGCATACCCTGAAGCCCTGCAAACCGGCGCGCATACGCAACTTTCTCTATATCGTCACTGAGTATATCGAGGGGCAGACCCTTGCCCAGTGGATGCTGGATCATCCGCGCCCCGATCTCGAAACCGTGCGCAACATCGTGGAACAGATCGCCCGGGGCGTGCAGGCGCTGCACCGCCGGGAGATGCTGCACCAGGACCTGCGGCCGAACAACGTCATGATCGACCGACATGGCACGGTAAAGATCATCGACTTCGGGTCGGTGCGAGTAGCCGGAATCGCGGAAACCGACGGCATTGAACGGGATCGGAAGATTCTGGGCACCGCGCAGTACACGGCACCGGAATACTTCCTGGGTGAGCCCGGCACTACCCGGTCCGACATGTTCTCGCTCGGTGTCATCGCCTATCAGCTGCTGTCGGGACGGCTGCCCTACGGCACCAATGTGGCAAAAGCAACCACCCGGAGTGCGCAGCACAAGCTCGTGTACCGGTCGGTACTCGACGACGACCACACGATCCCTTCATGGGTCGATAGCGCTATACGCAAGGCGGTGCAGCCCGACCCCGCCCGGCGGTACGAGGAAATATCCGAATTTCTGCACGGCCTTCGCCATCCCGACCCGGCGTATCTGAACCGGGAGCGCGCGCCATTGCTGGAACGCCATCCGGCGCGGTTCTGGCAAGGCGTGTCACTGCTTCTCTTCCTGGCGCTCGTTTATCTCCTGAGCGTCGGCCCGGAGACCCATTGCTAATGCGATACAGCAATGACGAATAAGGGCGCAAGGCGCCCTCTCGGACGGCAACAGGCAGCCGTCACCAATAGCCCCAATGCCTCACCACAGCGGAGCGCAAGCATGAACAAGATCGAAATGACCGAAACCATTATGGCAGCCAAGATGCAGTCTGGCCTCGGTTGGGAAGCCATTGCGGAGAAGGTGGGCCTGTCGCCGGTGTTCCTCACCTCCGCCTGCCTCGGCATGAACAGCCTCAAGGCGGAACACGCCGACAAATTGTGTGATGTACTGGCGTTGCCGGGCGAGGTCTCGGCGGTATTGCAGCAGTTCCCACACAAGACCTGGGACAAGCTTGTTCCGACCGACCCCGTCATTTACCGCGTTTATGAAGTCATCGGCGTCTACGGCGAGACCATCAAGGAGATCATTCACGAAAAATTCGGCGACGGCATCATGAGCGCCATCGATTTTTCTCTGGATATCGACAAGGAAGAGAACCCGGCGGGCGATCGCGTCGTGGTGACCATGAATGGGAAGTTTCTCCCCTACAAGAGCTGGTAAGGTACTTCAAAAGGGGGGGGCGGAGGAATGAAGCAACCCTCCCGCCCCCTATTTACCGCCCACGACCACTGGGCGCCATGCTCAGCAGCCAGTTTGAGGACGCGCCCATGCACACACAGATGAAGGCGGCATCAACCCAGGTGATCGCGAAGAAACTTCATCGTCCGATCCCAAGCGAGGTTGGCGGCTTCCGGGTTGTACTGCAGAAAGTCCAGGCTCCGCTCGCTTGAGTGTTCGTTGGCGAAGGCGTGCTTTGCGTCATAGCGGTGGAAGGTGTAGTCCACTCCAGCTTCGCTGAGTTTCTTCTCGAGCTGGTCGACGCCGTCAATGGGGAAGACGCCATCTTCGGTTCCCCAGTGCCCCATGATCGGCGCCTTGATCTTGCCCGCATCGACGAATTCCAGGGGCGGATAGCCGTACCAGATGACCGCGGCATCGATTTCGGGGACAAACACCGAGGACAGCACCGTAAGGGCGCCGCCCATGCAGAAGCCGGTGACACCGACCTGCTTGCTGCCGGTGGCCTTCAGGTATTGGACCGCCCCCCGGATGTCCTGGCCCGCGGCGTCGGCGAAGTCGAGGTCGTTCATCTTGTGCTCGGCCTCGTTTACTTCCAGTGCCAAATCGCCGCGGTACAGGTCCGGCACCAGGGCGCGGTAACCGGAGGCCGCGAGGCGGTGGGCGACACCCTTGATCTGGTTGTTCAGGCCCCACCATTCCTGGATGATCACGATTCCCGGACCTTTCTTTCCCGAGTCCGGTTCGACGAGATAGCCGTCGAACGCCTTTCCATCGGGGCGGGTGCCTTTAATCATTTCTTCCATCGCATCTTGCCCTCCGGGGTCGTGGTTGAGTGCGTGCAGATTGTTCCGGAACACTCAGGCCGAATCACGTAAACGCGGGCGTCACGGTTCGCATGCGTGGGTTTCGTGCTACCGGCGCCCCTTAACGCATAGCGCAGTTTCAACACATGTCGATGAGCGATGGTTGAAACGGAGCGGTGAAAAACGGGCCCGACGCCGGACCAAAGAGATTAGTGCAGCGAGACGTCCGCGGCCTGAAAACCGCGGTCTGAGGCAACTCACACCGCCCGAGAGCCGGCGGTTCAAACCACCCCGATTTTGCGCTCAGAATCAGCTTCTAAGGCCTAATTCGGGGGCGACTTCCGAAGGCTTTCTGCATTAATTCAGTGACCTGCGCAGGTCCGACCCTGCCCCCCCTAGCGATTGTTCGGCCGTGGAGGAGGCGGCGGCGGTGCTGGACGCACATTTGTCGGAGGAGGTGGATTAACGTTTGCGCCCTCATTTATTCCACGCCCTGAATCAGCCGGCGGTCTCGGTGGCGGCGGATTTGACCCTTTCTTCGACATTTTCCTTCTCCCAAGTCTTTTCCAAGAACTCTACCCATTTAACGTCATTGACATCCACAAGGATGTTCTTGACACCCGCTATTCGGATTTCTTCCCCAGACTCTCCAATCCACGACGGATCAGCTATTAAGAAGTGCCCCTTTGTGGGTTCCGATGGCCATTCAATTGGCCATCCATAAAGCCTTCTCTCATCCTTGAAATGCAGCACGACAAAGGTAACCTCTTTGAGAAAAGTCCCGAACCACTCTGAAGGGAATGACGTTTCCCTTGTTATTCCCTTTCCCCTAAACCACTTATGCGCTTTATCCGTGTTTGCGAGCCAGGAAAAGCCGATGCCAATGACCACTGCCACCAGAGACGACCAAGTTACCTCGGTGGTTGTATCCCACGTCCCCGCCGACCAGTATTGCCCGGCCCACTTCGCAATGCGCTCTACCAATCCTACGAACGCCTGGATAATCAGCGTAAATATCAACGCTTGTACCACTCGTTCGAACTGGGATGGCTTGGGGTAAGACGTCAGGCCGTAAAAGATCCAAGCCGCCACGAAACCCGGCAGCAGGTACTGCAGCACCGACACTAAGTCTTTGGCGAAGCTCTCCATCGTCTTCCTTCGCTAACGCCTGAGTTCAGCCGCCGGCAGCCCGCGCAGCGGGATGACGGTCGGCTGCAGCGAACTGTTAGGCGCACTTGGCCTGGTGACTATTTCGAAACGCATTTGAAGTGCAAGGTTGCGCTACCTTCATGTACGAACGGTACCGCGTGTTGCGTCTCAACGTTAACGGTCTCGACCGCTTGACCTTTACGAGCGCAAAACTCGTTTGCTTCCTTGTATATGTCAAGTTTTACGCCCTCCGGCGTGCCGAAGATACCTGCGGCACTTTGCTTCGATATTAAGTACGTTCCGCGATCTGCCGGGACAACTCCAGAAGATGCACACCCGGCGAGCAGCAGAGTCGTGCAAAGTACGATTGCGAATGCTTTCATGGGCAAGCCCCCGTTTACTGTAGAAACTAGGTAGAGGTGTGAAGCCTAACGCTGGAGTTAAGCGGCGGCGCAGCCGTCCGCTTGAATGAGAAGTTAGACGTTTGCGACGCGATCGAATTACTCGAAATACTGCTTACACGCGGCAGGAGCGTGCGCGACACGCGTGAAGTCGAGGGTGAAGACCCCACCCCAAGTCTTTGCCTTGAAGCTATCCGCTCCGGTTCTCGTGAGCTCGTACGTATTGTTTAGGTAAGCTTTATTTCCAACAATGGACAAGTCCACGACCAGAGGTGCAGAACCCAAGCTCATTGATGCAACCTCGCAATGTACACCGGTGCCGTCGGGGCGAATGAACCAATTGATCGTGTGCCCGCCACCGTTGGCAGACCAATACCCATTGAGGTCGGTCGGCTGAGCCTTGACGTTGAGTGCCTGGTTTGCGCACCCAGCAAGAAATAGGCTCGTACACGCGAACGCGAAGATGTGAAGAACTTTCATTTGTGGTCCCCTGAATGGTTGTGAAGCGCGATGCTTCTCAAGTCTAACGCCCAAGCTCAGCCGCCGGCCGACTGCGCAGCAGTTGGACGGTCGGCTGGAGCGACTGGTTATACGTTTCCATTACGACACCGTGACAACGCATCTTCCAGACTTGACGCACCAGTTTTCCGCAGAATTTCATTTTCATAGCCCGGCATCAGAGGCGTTGAGATACCTTGTCTTTTTACCGAAATAAGATAGCTTATACCATCCCTTCCGGTTCGCCCGGCTTCAGCCTTGGCGCTTTTGATAGCGAGATCCGCCAGCTTCGCGGCGCTTAGGTCTGTGATATTGGCTCCAAGCTTCGTATAAATCACAACATCGATTTTTTGTGAAATTGCTCAGCCTCTCCACCACCATTCTGTTTGGATTTGGCTCGGATGGCGGAACGTAGTGCTTGTCGGAACATTCGTTCCTTGTCTCTCTCCGCACAACAAGTCTTCCGCCTTTTCCAGGCTAACGCCAGCATCTAGGACAAGAATTGTGGCATAGACTCGACAGCCGCCGCTTTCGACAGGCACGACTGTCGGTGCGCCATTGCGTGTGGAGCTCGATCGGGCGAACTCTATGGAGAATGGCGTTTCGATCCTTTCTCGCCGTTCACGAATGAGCGGCTCAAGTTTTTTGCCTGGCTCTTCGATCAGAGATCCGTAGGCGAGAATCCCAATGCCACTCATCAGTGAGCCTCCTGAAACGTATAACGTTCGCCATAACCGGCAGTGAGAAGCGGTGCGACGAAGGAGCGCCGCTTCTCACTGTCCGAGTTGATGGCGTTGTTAGCTGCATTCATGTTTTAGACCGTCCAGGATCGATTCGAATTGGTTAACCAATGGCGCTCGGCGTTCGTACCCTTGCGCCTTCTCTAGCTTTTCTTTTATTTCGATATATTGCTTCTTATACCGCCGAAACTCCAACGACTCGTGGCGCTCTCGTATCCACGCTTTATCTTCATCAGTTATTGCCGATCGGATTTCATTCTGAATCTCCTCTGCATACTCGGGCTCTTCGAAATTGGACGAGCACCGAACTTCGTATTTTTCATAGTCGTCGCCATGTCGCCTCCCCCAGATCAGTGCCAGTCGAAACTAGAGGTTTCCGGCTCGTGTTTCAATCGGTATTCGACCGGCGTTAGCTTGCCGAGCGAGTCGTGGGGGATCTCCTCGTTGTAGTCACGCTGCCAGCGCTCGATGTGCTCGCGCACTTCGGATAGGGTGCGAAACACGTACATGTCGAGCACGCCCTTGCGCAGGCTGCCGTTGAACCGTTCGATAAACCCGTTCTGCATCGGGCGGCCGGGCTGGATGAATTCGAGCGCCACGCCGTGGTGCTCGGCCCAGTCGGCGGTTGCCGTGGCGATGAACTCCGGCCCGTTGTCCAGACGCAGCTTGGCCGGATAGCCGCGCCAGGCGGCGATCCGATCGAGCACCCGGATGACCCGCTGCGCCGGGATATTCATATCCACTTCCACCGCCAGGCACTCCCGGTTGAAATCGTCCACCACGTTGAAGGTGCGAAATCGGCGCCCGTCCCACAGCGCGTCGGACATGAAGTCGGCCGACCAGCAGGCGTTGACCTGCTCGCCGCCGGCCAACGGGCTGGGATGGCGCGCCGGCAGCCGCTTCTTGCCCTTGCGCCGGCGATTGAGCCGCAGCTGGCAGTACACTCGCCAGACCCGCTTGTGGTTCCAGCCGTGGCCCCGCCGCCGAATGAGCGCAAACAGCTTCCCAAAGCCGCGCTCCGGGAAGCGCTCGGCCAACTCCAGCAGCACGCCAATCAACCGCTCGTCGCGATTGGGACGGGGCGCGTAGCGCGCCACCGACCGCGACAGCCCCATCGCCGCACAGGCCCGACGCTCACTCAGGCCGTGCGCCTCCTGCAGCACGGCCATGAGCTGGCGTTTGTCCGCCGGGCCTAGAGCTTTTTTGCGATCACGTCCTTCAGCGCCGTGTTCTCCAGCGCCAGGTCCGCGTACATGCGCTTGAGCCGCGCATTCTCCTCCTCGAGGTCCTTCAGCCGCCGGATGTCGGCGGCCTCCATGCCGCCGTACTTGGCCTTCCAGTTGTAATAGGTCGCCTCCGAGATCCCCAGCTCCCGGCAGACGTCCTTCACCTGACGACCACCCTCGACCTCCTTCAAGGTGCGCACGATCTGGCTTTCCGTGAATCTGCTCTTTCTCATTTCAGGGTCTCCTGCTTGGCGCTATTATGCCGGAGACCTCAAAGAATCACTGGACCGGATTTTGGGGGAGGCGACAGCCAAGTACTGTGGGAATAATGTAAAGATTCGACAACATTAGATCAGCTAGATAGTATTTCGCTTTTTGTTGCTCCCCAGAGCGATGCAATAGGATTGCCGTACACAGCTTCTGAAATGGCTCACCTATATCGTCCGAAAATGTTTTTTCGTACCAGCGCAAATACGTGCTCGCACCTTTTACATCCCCTAGCACGAAATACAACCAAAATATGAGATATCGCTTTCCATAGCCGTCACTTATGAATCCGTGCGCACGACGCTCCTTTTGCAGCGACGCCTTGTATGAAGCTATCCTCGAACGGAGTCCCTTTTCAGTTTTTGGAAATGCGAACATTGCTTGTTTCAGCTAACTAGAATCAGGTGTGATAAATGCGTAAGAAAATACACCATTCGTAAACCTAACCCAATAACAACGCACGCAAACAGGCGCAGCATATGGCAAATGCCATACACAGCACCGGCGCTTCGCTCTTATCAGCCCAAAAACAAAAAGGCCCGCGACTGCGGGCCTTCTTGCCTAAGTCTAGCCTGAGGGAACGGACCTCACGCCTTCTTATATATCTCAGCCCCAGAGTCCCTGAACTCTTTTGCCTTGGCCTTTAAGCCTTCTTCGAGCGCCACGGAGACTTCCATTCCCTGCTTGGCTGCGTAGTCCCTGACATCTTGAGTAATCTTCATGGAACAGAAGTTCGGCCCGCACATGGAGCAGAAGTGCGCCACCTTGTGGGCCTCCTTGGGGAGGGTCTCGTCGTGGAATTCCTTGGCCTTTTCGGGATCGAGGCCGAGGTTGAACTGGTCTTCCCAGCGGAACTCGAAGCGCGCCTTGGAGAGGGCGTTGTCGCGGAGCTGGGCGGCGGGGAAGCCCTTGGCGACGTCGGAGGCGTGGGCGGCGATCTTGTAGGTGATGATGCCGTCGCGCACGTCCTGCTTGTTGGGCAGGCCGAGGTGTTCCTTGGGCGTGACGTAGCAGAGCATGGCGGTGCCGTACCAGCCGATGTTGGCGGCGCCGATGCCGGAGGTGATGTGGTCGTAGCCGGGGGCGATGTCGGTGACCAGGGGGCCGAGGGTATAGAAGGGGGCCTCGTAGCAGTCGGCCAGCTCCTTCTCGACGTTCTCCTTGACCATGTGCAGGGGCACGTGGCCGGGGCCTTCGATCATGACCTGGCAGTCGTGCTCCCAGGCCTTTTTGGTCAGCTCGCCCAGGGTCTCCAGCTCGGCGAACTGGGCGCGGTCGTTGGCGTCGGCCAGGCAGCCGGGGCGCAGGCCGTCGCCGAGGCTGAAGGAGACGTCGTAGGCCTTCATGATCTCGCAGATGTCCTCGAAGTGCTCGTAGAGGAAGCTCTCCTTGTGATGGGCGAGGCACCACTTGGCCATGATGGAGCCGCCGCGCGAGACGATGCCGGTGACGCGCTCGGCGGTGAGCGGCACGTACTGCAGGCGCACGCCGGCATGGATGGTGAAGTAGTCCACGCCCTGCTCGGCCTGCTCGATGAGGGTGTCGCGGAAGATCTCCCAGGTCAGCTCCTCGGGCTTGCCGTCGACCTTCTCCAGCGCCTGGTAGATGGGCACGGTGCCGATGGGCATGGGCGCGTTGCGCAGGATCCACTCGCGGGTCTCGTGGATGTTCTTGCCGGTGGAGAGGTCCATGAGGGTGTCCCCGCCCCAGCGCGCGGACCAGACCATCTTCTCGACTTCCTCTTCGATGGAAGAGGTGACGGCCGAGTTGCCGATGTTGGTGTTGATCTTCACCCGGAAGTTGCGGCCGATGATCATCGGCTCGAGCTCGGGGTGGTTGATGTTGGCGGGGATGATGGCGCGGCCGCGGGCCACCTCCTCGCGCACGAACTCGGGGGTGATCTCCTCGGGGATGGAGGCGCCGAAGTCCTGGCCCTTGTGCTGGCGCAGGAGCTTGGCGTAGCGCGGGTCCTCGCGCAGCTCGTTCAGGCGCTGGTTCTCGCGGATGGCGATGAACTCCATCTCCGGGGTGACGATGCCCTGGCGGGCGTAGTGCATCTGGGTCACGTTGGCCCCGGCCCCGTTCACGATCCGGGCCCGGCGCGGCTTGCGGATGTGCTCGAAGCGCAGCTGCGCGAGCGCCGGGTCGTCCTGGCGCCGGCGGCCGAACTCGGAGCTGGGGCCGTCGAGCTCCTCGGTGTCGCCGCGCTCGGCGATCCAGGCGCCGCGCAGGGCGGGCAGGCCCTTGAGCAGATCGATCCGGGCCTCGGGGTCGGTGTACGGGCCGGAGGTGTCGTAGACGGTGATGGGCGGGTTGGCCTCCGGCTCGCCGGAGGTCATGGTGGGCGCCTGCTCGACCTCGCGCATGGGCACGCGCAGGTCGGGGCGGCTGCCACCAATATATATCTTCGTGGATTTGGGGAAGGGCCGGGTGACCTCTTCGGAGAGCCGGGCCGTCTTCTTGACGAATTCCTCGGGGATGGCGCTCATGTGTTCGTCCCTTGGGCTGGATGGGAAATGCAGCACACGGACGGAGGCGAGGCGGGGACCGCTTCCCTACGCCGGTGCTAGCCGGTTCAGGTTCGGAGGGTGTTTCTCAGCCGTCGACGCCCTGCGCGCGCGGCACCCCTAGCGATTCACTCAAGTTATATGAGGGGCCCGGGGTTTGCAAGGCGCTGTCTTGCCACCACGCGGGAAAGCGCTTACCCTTTACGGTTCCGCGTTTTGCCCGAGAGCTAAGCCCATGAATGGCATGAATTTCGACCAGGCGCGCCACAACATGATCGAGCAGCAGATCCGCCCCTGGGAAGTGCTTGATCAGCGGGTGCTGGAGGTCATCGCGGCCGTGCACCGCGAGGAGTTCGTGCCCGAGGCGCACCGCAAGCTGGCCTTCACGGACATGAGCCTGCCCCTGGGGCGCGGCGAGGTGATGATGCAGCCCAAGGTCGAGGCGCGCATGCTCCAGGCCCTGGACGTGCAGCCCGACGAAACCGTGCTCGAGGTGGGCACCGGCAGCGGCTATGTCACCGCGCTGCTGGCCACGCTCGGTCGCCACGTCTACAGTGTGGATATTATCCCCGAGTTCAAGCTGGAAGCCGGCCGCAAGCTCGCGGCGCACGGCATCGACAATGCGAGCGTCGAAGTGGGCGATGCCGCGCGCGGCTACGAGCGCCACGGGCCCTACGATGCCATCGCCATCACCGGCTCGCTGCCGCTGCTGCCGGACAGCTTCCGGAATTCGCTCCGGATCGGGGGCCGGCTGTTCGCGGTCGTGGGGGACTCGCCGGTGATGGAGGCCCTGCTCATCACGCGCGTGGGCGAGGACGAGTGGGCGCAGGAGTACCTGTTCGAGACCGACCTCCCGCCGCTGATGAACGTGCAGCAGCCCGAGCGCTTCACCCTCTGATGCCCGCGTCTGCGGACGCGCCCCCGGCGAGGCGAGGCATGCGCCAGTTCACGCCTGCACAGCTGTGCCAGCACCTGCAGGACGCCGAGGAGCCGCCGCTGCTGCTCGACGTGCGCGAGCCTTGGGAATACGAGTATTGCCACCTGGAGGGCAGTGTGCTCATGCCGATGGCCCACGTGCCGCTGGCGCAGGCGGAACTCGACCGCGAGCGCGAAACCGTGGTCGTGTGCCATCACGGCGTGCGCAGTTTCCAAGTGGCCCGCTTCCTGGAGCAGGCCGGCTTCAGCAAGGTCATCAACCTGGCCGGCGGCATCGACGCCTGGGCCCGGGACATCGACCCCCAAATGAAAAGATACTGAACCCATGAAGCTCAAACGCCGCTATTGGCTCGTCGCCGCCGTCCTGCTGGGCACCGCCTCCAGCGTGCAGGCCGCAGACCTGCTCGGCATCTATCGGGAGGCCTTGCAGTCGAACCCGCAGTTCCAGGCGTCGCAGTCGCAGTACTTCGCCGCCCAGGAGGCCACGCCGCAGGCCAAGGGCCGGCTGCTGCCCTCCGTGTCGGGCAATGCCGACTACTCGCGCAACCGCCAGAACATCACCGCCAGCAGCTTCGGGAGCACCGGCACGCGGGAGTTCAACACCAAGGATTGGAGCGTGGTGCTGCGCCAGACGATCTACAACAAGGCCGCCTACGCGCAGGTCGACCAGGCGCAGGCCCAGGTCGCGCAGGCCAAGGCCGACTTCCTGTTCTCGCACCAGCAGCTCATCCTCAGCGTGGCCGACGCCTACTTCAACGTGCTCGCCGCGCAGGACAGCCTGCGCTTCGCCCGGGCAGAGAAGAAGGCCATCTCCCAGCAGCTGGAGCAGACCAAGCAGCGCTTCCAGGTCGGCCTCACGGCGATCACCGACGTGCACGAGGCGCAGGCCCGCTATGACCAGGCGGTGGCCCAGGAGATCGCCGCCGAGAACCAGCTCGACGTCACCCGCGAGCAGCTGCGCGAGATCACCGGGCAGAGCTATCCGAAGCTCTCCGAGCTCGAGAAGGACTTGCCGCTGGTGCGGCCGGCGCCGTCCGACGTAACGAAGTGGGTGGACACCGCCCTGGACCAGAACCTGCAGCTCATCGCGGCGCGCCATGCCGCGGACGCCGCCCAGGCGCAGGTGGATGTGGCGCGCGCCCAGCGCTACCCCACCATCGACCTGCAGGCGAGCCACGGCTACACAGACACCGGCGGCCTGCTCAGCCGCGAGTCGACCGAAGACTCGGTCGGCGTGCAGCTGCAGATGCCCTTCTATCAGGGCGGCATCCTCTCCTCGCAGATCCGCCAGTCCGGCTACCAGTACAACCGCGCCCGCGAGCTGCTCGACCAGCAGAGCCGCAGCACCGAGCGCCAGGCGCGCAGCGCCTACCTCAATGTGATCGCCGACATCAGCGCCGTGAAGGCCCTGGAGCAGGCCCTGTCCTCGGCGCGCACCGCCCTGGAGGCCACCCAGGCGGGCTTCGAGGTGGGCACGCGCACCGCGGTGGAGGTGCTCAACTCGCAGCAGGCGGTGTTCGGCGCCGAACGCGATCTGGCCCGTTCGCGCTACGATTACATCCTGGATACGCTGCGCCTGAAAGAGGCCGCCGGTACCCTCGACGAGCAGGACGTGGTGCTGGTGAACCGCTGGCTGAAGTAGGCGCCCGCGCCGCGCCAGCGAGGAGGACCCCATGAGCAATCCCGCCTACACCGCCGCGCTGTGCGACGCCGCCCGCAGCCGCCTCGTCGTCATCGACGTGCAGGAGCGACTGGCGGGCGCCATGGACGAGGCGGTGCGCGAGCAGGTGCTGCGCAACACCGGCACCCTGGTGCAGGCGGCCAACCTGCTGGAGTTGCCGGTGCTGCGCACCGAGCAGTACCCGCAGGGCCTCGGGCCGACCGCGCGCGAGCTCGAGGTGCACCTGCCGGACTCGGCTGCGCCGCTGGAGAAGACCTGCTTCTCCGCCTGCGCCGCACCGGGTTTTCGCGAACGCCTCAGCGACACGAGCCGCCAGCAGACCGTGCTGGTCGGGATGGAGACCCACGTCTGCGTGCTGCAGACGGCGCTCGAGCTGCACGCCCTGGGCCAGCAGGTGTTCGTGGTGGACGACGCGGTCTGCTCGCGCCGCAAGGCCAATCACAAGAGCGCGCTGCGGCGCCTGACCCAGGCCGGCATCGTGGTCAGCACCACCGAGTCCACGCTCTTCGAGTGGCTGCACGACGCCGACCACGAGCACTTCAAGGCCCTCTCGCGG
Source organism: uncultured Gammaproteobacteria bacterium (assembly GCA_963779865.1). Classification (GTDB taxonomy): domain Bacteria; phylum Pseudomonadota; class Gammaproteobacteria; order CAVZZX01; family CAVZZX01; genus CAVZZX01. The sequence goes on from CAVZZX010000003.1 coordinate 1,896,146, forward strand.
CTGATCAAGTGAGCGACGCCTTTCCCAAACCCGCCCCGGGGTTCGACGACCCGCTGGGCGTGCTCGCCGCCTGCCACGAGCGCATCGAGCGCCACTGCGAGCTGCTCCAACGCATGCACGAGCACCTGCGCGCGCATGGCGCCGATGCCGACGCCCGCGCCGCCGCCGAGCGGGTGATGCGCTACTTCGATCGCGCCGGGCGCGACCACCACGAGGACGAGGAGCAGGATCTGTTCCCCGTGCTGCGCGAGGCCGGCGACGCCGGGCTGGCGGGCGTGCTCGCCGAACTGGAGGCGCAGCACGCGCGCATGGATGCAGCCTGGGCCGCCCTGCGGCCGCGGCTCACCGAACTCGATGCGCAGGTCGGGGATCCCCAGTTCACCGCCCGGGTGGAGACCTTCGCCGCCTTGTACGCCGCGCACCTGCAGATCGAGAATGCCGAGGTGCTGCCGCGGGCGGCCCGCCTGCTCGACGCCGACGCGCCTGCAGCGGCTCGGCGCCGCCATGGCGCGCCGGCGCAACCGCGACGCCCGAGACTGAATTGGCGCCCCCTCGCGAGCACACCGGGCCGGGAGAGGCCGAGCGCCTGCCGGTCGCGCGCTTCCTGCATCCCCGGCACTGGCCGACCTGGCTGGGCCTGGGGCTGCTGCGCGCCGCCGGTGCCCTGCCCTATCGCCTGCAACTCGGCCTGGCCCGCATCGCGGGCGCGCTGTTTTATCGGCTGGCCGGCCGCCGCCGGCACATCGCGGAGACCAACATCGCCCTGTGCTTCCCGGAGCTCGACGGCGCACGGCGCGCCCAGCTGGTGCGGGAGAACTTCCAGAACGCCGCCATGGCCCTGCTCGAGACCGGCGTCTCCTGGTGGGCGGACGACGAGCGCCTGCGGCCGCTCTACCGCGTCGAGGGCCTGGAGAACCTGGAGGCCGCCCGCCGGCTCGGCAAGGGCGTGATCCTGCTCGGCGGGCACTACACGACCCTGGAGATCAGCGGACGCCTCGCCGCCTTCCACATCCCGGACGTGTGCCCGGTCTACAAGCGCGCCCACAATCCGCTGTTCGAAGCCGTGATGTCGCGCGCCCGCCGACGGAACTACCACCGGCTGCTGCCCCACAAGGAGATGCGCACCCTGATCCGGGCGCTGCGCCGGAACGAGGTCGTCTGGTACGCGCCCGATCAGGACTTCGGCATGCACGCCTCGGTGTTCGCGCCCTTCATGGGCGTGCCCACCGCCACCCTGACCATGACCGCGCGCCTGGCGCGGGCGAGCGGCGCGCCGGTGCTGCCCTTCTACTCCGAGCGCCTGCCCGGCGGCGCCGGCTATCTGATCCGCTTCGGGGCGGCCCTGGAGGGATTCCCGAGCGGCAACGACGAGGCGGACGCCGCCCGCGTGAACGCCGCCATCGAGGCCCAGGTACGGCGTACGCCGGCCCAGTACCTGTGGCTGCACCGCCGCTTCAAGACTCGTCCGCCCGGCGAAAAGCCCGTATATTGAGGCGCATCTATGCGCCTGTATTCGCTCGTCCTTCGGCTGCTCGCCCTCCCCCTGATTGTGTATACGCTCTGGCAGGCGGTGCGTCTGCGCGATGCGCGCTACCTGCGCGAACGCCTCGGCTTTCCCCGGCGCGCCGGGCGCGCCGACGGCATCTGGATGCATGCCGCCTCGGTCGGTGAGGTCAACGCCGCCGTGCCCCTGCTGCATGCCCTGCACACGCGTTATCCGCAGCTGCCGCTGACCCTCAGCACGGTGACCCCGACCGGCGCGCGGGTCGCGGCGCGCCGCCTGCCCGCGGCCATCGAGCACCGCTACCTGCCCCTGGACTGGCCCGGGGCCGTGCGCCGCTTCCTGGCGGCCGTGCAGCCGCGCTGCGCGCTGATCATGGAGACCGAACTGTGGCCACAGCTGTTCCGCGCCTGCGCCGCACGCGGCATCCCTGTGCTGATGATCAATGCACGCCTGTCCTCGCGCACGCTGCAGGCGCCCCACTGGCTGTGCGCCACCTACTGCCACGCCCTCGAACAGGTGCAGGCGGTGCTGGCGAAGTCCGCGCCCGACGCGGAGCGCTTCCGCAAGCTGGGCGCCCCGGCCGAACGGGTGCGCACGGTGGGCAACATCAAGTACGCCCCCGAGCCGGGCACGGCGGCCGCGCCCATCGAACTCGGCCGCCGCTACGTGCTGGCCGCCTCGACCCATGACGACGAAGAGCTGCAGCTCACCCGGGCCTGGCAGCGCTGTGCAAACCGGGCGCGGCTGCTGGTGATCGTGCCGCGCCATCCGCAGCGGCTCACCACCATCCTGCAGCAGCTGCGCCCCTTCACGCCCCACATCGCGGTGCGCTCGCGCGGCGCCAAGGTGGGACCGCAGACGGCGATCTACATCGCCGACACCGTCGGTGAGCTGGGCGGCTTCATCGCCGGCGCCGAGTTCGTCTTCATGGGCGGCTCACTGGTGCCGCGCGGCGGGCACAACATCCTCGAGGTGGCGCGGGCCGGCAAGGCGGTGCTGTTCGGGCCGCACATGCACAACTTCCGCGAGGAGGCGCGCCTGTTCCTGGACGCCGGCGCGGCCCTGCAGGTGGCGGACGAAAAGGCACTGCAGGCCACCCTCGAGCGGCTGCTGCACGCACCCGAGCAAGCGCAGCGTCTGGGCGCACGCGCCCGCGACCTGCTCGCCGAGCGCGGCCGGGTGCTGGAGACCTATCTGGAGGCGCTGGCGCCGTGGTGCGAGGCTAGCCGGCCGGCGGACCGTAGCCGTGCAGCAGTGCCGGCCAGTCCGCGTCCGCGTAGCGAAAGCCCGGTGCCAGACGACTGAGCTTGCGCAACGAGCGCTGCAGGCGGGCGAGGTTGGCGAGCCGCCAGCGGCCGGCGGGCCGCCGCAGGCGGGCGCGGTCGAAGTCGATGAGGTACAGGCGGCCGCGCGCGTCGAAGACGATGTTGTGCGCGTTCAGATCGGCGTGGTAGACGCCCTTGGCGTGGAAGCGTCGGATCAGCGCGCCGATCGCCATCCACTCCTTGGCGGGCAGCGCCCGCTGCTGGAGCACCTGGGCCAGCGTACGGGCCCCCGCGATGCGCTCGGTGACCAGGTCCGCCCGATACAGGCAGCAGCCGCGGCGCAGCACCCGCGCCAGTGCCGGGCGCGGCACGGGCAGGCCGCCGGCGTACAGGCGCGCGGTCAGCCGCAACTCGCGCCAGGCACGGGTGCGCCCCAGCCCGGCCCACAGGTAACGATCGCCCAGCAGCCGGGCCACCGCGCCGCCGCGGCGGTAGTGGCGCAACAGGTATTCACGGCCTTCCCAAGCGAGAAAGATGGCGTTGCCGCGGCCGCGCGCGTGGCCGAGAACGGCGCCGCGGCGCGCGAGTGCAGCGGGGTCGAAGCTGAAAGACTCGGGGTCACGCACCCCGTCGGCGTCGTAGAGGACGTACGCGCCGGCGCCCCGGATCTCGCGAAGATGCATGCTGGCCTTCGACTCCCTGCCCCGCCCCCCGGACGACCGCCGGAGTGTACCACTTGTGCCGGATTGACCGGGACCCAGTGCATGTTCCGGGCGGCCCAACTGGCGGTCCCCCGCGGCCCGCGGGTAGAATTGCGGCCAATTTTCCACAGCGGCCCGGGGACGGTGGCGCTGTCCCGCTACCGGCGAACCCGATGAAACTCTGGCGCGAGCGAAACACCTGGCATGCGAAGGGCGCAGAGCAGAAGCTCGCGCGCATCGATCGCGCCGCCGTGCGCAGCATCGCCATCATCAAGCACGCCGCCTTCGGCGACCTGCTGCTCACCCGGCCCTTTCTGCTCACCCTGCGCGAGCACTTCCCCGACGCCTCGCTCACCTTCTCGGCGGTCAGCCACTACCTGCGCGGGCTGCCCGAAGACCTCGTCGACCGGGTGCACGTCACGCCCGGCAAGAAGGAGCGGCCGGGCCTGCGCGCGCGCATCGCGAGCTTCCGCGCGCTCGGCTATCACGACCTGCTGTTCGATCTCACCGCCAGTACGCGCTCCTTTCAGATCACCCGGGCCAATCCGGCCGGCTTCAAGATCGGCTATCAGCACCGGGGCGTGCACCGCTGGGTCTATGACGCCGCGATTCCGCGCGCCGACTTCCGCTTCGAGGCGGAGACCTTCCTCGAACAGCTGAACGTGGTCGGCGTGCAGTTCGATTGGCCGCCGCGCTTTGGGATGGAGATCGAGCCGCTGCACCGCGAGCGTCCCTACATCGTCTACTTCCCCACCGCCTCCGAACCGCGCAAGGCGTGGCCGGTGGAGAATTTCGCGCGCCTCATCGGGGAATGCAGTGCGGCGCTGCCGGACCATGAACATGTCGTGCTCTCCGGCCTGGCCGACTGGGAACAGGACGTGGCGCGCCGGCTCGGCCACGAGCACGAGGGCCGCGGCAACGTCAGCGTCGCGACCGCGGGCAAGCAGGACCCGAACCTGATCAGGGGCGCCGCGACGCTCGTCTCAAACGACACCGGAATCCGTCACCTGGGCATCGCCGCCGGCACCGCGACGGTCTGCGTGTTCACGCGCACCTCGCCGTACGGGTACTGGCCGCGCTTCGGCCGCCACGAGGTCGTGTTCGAGCCCGATGGGGGCGATCCACCGGTGGACAAGGTCGCCGCGGCGGTACTGCGCACCGTGGGGGCGCAGACGAGCGGCGCCGCCGCGGACGCTCGCGTCGCGCCGGAAGCCACGCCGAAAGACACGCCGGGTGCGCGGCCGGCGGCGCGGGAGTGAGGCCCAGACCCGCGCCCACGATCAAACCATACGAGATATAATCAGCTGCAACCGCCAGCGAAAACGACAATCCCTGCGCCGATGCGAAAGCCGGCACTCCCCAAGCGACATGCATTCTCAATGTTGTACGTGACCACGAGCACGGGCGTCTACGCCTACGATCCCGATACGGATCGCACCGAGCTGATCCTGGGAAACCGGCATACGCGCGGCTGGTTCCGCCGCAGGGCCCGTGGCTATTTCGGCATCTGCCGGCACCCGGAGAGCGATCTGATCGTGGTCGCCTCGCGGGAGCGGCTGGGCACGAGGCGCCACAACAAGCCCACCACCGACGTGATACTCCACGGCATCAAGCCCGGCAGCGGGTGCGCGACGGTCATTGCCGAGGTGCCCGACGTCCACGACGTTCACCAGATTGCCATCCACGGCAATACCGCGGTCTTGACCGACACCGGGAAGAACCGCCTGGTCATGATCGAGCTCGACTCCGGAGCCCGCGTGGAACTCAACGTCGGCACAGAGCGCGACGACGTGAACCACATCAATGCGGTGCGCGTTCTGGACGGGAAGCTGCTCGTGGGGCTCAATAACCGTGGGTATCGGGGCGCTCAGGTGCTGGAGATCCCCACGCAGACGCTGGCCATGGCGCCCGGTGCAAAGCTCGACGCCGACCGGCTCGGCACCTGCAAGCCCGCGGGTGACGTGCTGCACACCCACGACATCGAACCGGCCGGCGACGACCTGTACGCCTGCGCCTCCCATGAGGGCTGTGTGTTCAGCCTGCGCACCGGAGACCGCAAGGCGAAGGTCGGCGACTGGACACGCGGCCTGGCGGTCAGTCCTCAGGGGCTGTGGGTGGGCGCCAGCCAGAAGGCCTCGCGGCGCAAGCGCCACAGCCAGAAGCTGAGCGGCAAGCTGGTCCTCTACCGGCTCTCGGACTGGCAGCCGCTGCGTCAGGTCAGCCTGCAGCACGCCGGCCAGGTCAACGATCTGCTGTTTCTGGGCTGAAGCCGCGGCCCACCGCCGCGAACAACCGAAGCAGCGCCTCGTAGTGCCCGTCGACCGCAAAGCGGGCGCGCGCATCACGGCGTGCCTGCGCCGCCATCCTCGTGCGCAGATTTACGTCCTCGAACAACCGCTGCAGGGCGTCAGCCAGCGCCCCGGGATCGCCAGGCGGCACCAGCAGCCCGGTGTCGCCGTCGCAGATGATCTCGGGCACGCCGCCCGCCGCGGTGCCCACCACCGGCGTCCCCGCCTGCATGGCCTCGACCAGCACCAGCCCGAAGGTCTCCTCAAAGGTCGTCAGCACCACCACATCGCTGCAGGCCATGAGCCGCTGCGGCTCGTCCAGGAAGCCTGAAAACCGCACGCGGTCGGTCAGCGCCAAGGCCCGCGTCCGCGCCTCCAGCTGCCGGCGATAGCCCTCGTCGAACACCGCCCCTGCGAATACCCCATGGAGGCTCAGCCCGCGTTCGCGCAGCATGCCCAGGGCCTCGAGCAGGACGTGCTGGCCCTTTCCCGGCTCGATGCGGCCGACGCAGGCGACCACGAACGCGGCTTGCGGCAGGCCGAGTTGCGCACGCAGAGCGGCGCAGTCGACATCCTCACGCGGCGCTTCAACCCCCAGGTAGAGCTGCGCCAGGTGCGCCGGCGGCAGTGGCAGCCGCTGCGCGGCGTCCGTGCGCATCCCCTGCGTCCCCGCGACGAAACGGTCCACCTGCGCGTACAGCCAGCGGTGATACCGGTCGTGTTTGGCGCGGGTAATGCGCATGTGGCGCGAGTACACGATGCCGAAGCGCCGCCGGCACAGCTTGCGCGCGAGCGCCAGGGTGGGCAGGTCCTTGCCCCAGTGCATGTGCACCAGGTCGATCGCGTTCCGCTCCACGAAGCGGGCGAGGCGCAGGGCATCGAGCACCCGCAGCGGCCCGCCGTGGCGCGGCAGCGTCGCATGCTCGATGCCCCGGGCGCCCAGCCACCGGCTCAGGCGACCGCCCTGTCGTACCAGAGAGTCACACGCGACGCCGTGGCGGCGCAGCCAGGCGGTGGTCTTGCCCGCGTAGAGCTCGAGACCGCCGAGACCGGGCGAGAGGCACAGTTCGAGCAGGCGCGGGGAAGCGGCGCCGGGCGCGGCCGGGAGGGGGGACTCGGTCATCGGCGGCATCTCCTTCAGTGCGCGGTTATAATGGCCCGGTTTCCCTGGGGTTCGACTGCTTCGCCATGACCTCTTCCGCGCCCGATCGGATCCTCGTCGTCCGCAACGACAAGCTCGGCGACTTCATGCTTTCCTACCCGGCCTTCGCGCTCCTCAAGCGCAGCCTGCCGCAGGCGCAGGTGCTGGCCGTGGTCGCCCCCTACACCCGGGAGATGGCCGAGGTCTGCCCGTGGATCGACGGCGTCCTCAGCGACCCGGCAGAGGGCGGCAGCGGGGGCCTGAGCGAGACCCGCGCCCTGCTTCGTGGCGCCGGCGCGGGGGCAATCATCAGCCTGTTCTCCACGGCGCGGATCGGGGCAGCCGCCTTCGCGGCGCGCATTCCGGAGCGGGTCGCACCGGCCACCAAGCTCGCCCAGGTCTTCTACAACGCACGCCTGAGGCAGCGCCGCTCGCGCTCGGAGAAGCCCGAATCCGAATACAACGCCGATCTCGTGCGCTTCTTTCTCGCCCGGCACGGCATCACGCCCGCCGCCCCTCCGGCGCCACCGCTGCTGTCCTTCGACCGTGCCGCGGTCGCCGCGCTGCGCACCGCCTTCGTCGAACGCCATGGCCTGCCGCGCACGAGTCGACTCGTGTTTCTCCATGCCGGCAGCGGCGGCTCGGCCCGCAACCTCTCGCTGGAGCAGTTCGGCGCATTGGCCGCGGCGCTGCGCTCGCGCGAGGGCCACGCCATCGTACTGACCGCGGGCCCCGGCGAAAAGGCGCGCGCCGACGCGCTGTCCGCGATCCTGACGGCGCGCGGCGTGGACAACCGTGTGTACCTTTCCTCGGACGGGTTGGCCCACTTCGCCCGACACATCCAGTTCGCCGACCTGTTCATCAGCGGCTCCACCGGGCCGCTGCACATTGCCGGCGCCCTCGACGTCCCCACCGCGGCGTTCTACCCCCGGCGCCGCTCGGCCACGGCCCTGCGCTGGCGGACCCTGAACGCCCCCGCGCGCCGACTCGCCTTCGCGCCGCCCCCGGACGCAGAAGAGGAAGAGATGCAACGCATCGACGTGCAGGCGGCCGCCGCGGCGATCAACGCACGCTTCTTATGAGTCTTCCGGCCCCGGGTGCCAGCGCGTCCACAGATCGGCATATTTGACGAAGGTCGAGTGTCCCGAGAGCACGGCCAGCAACAGGCCCTGCCGGCCGTCCAGGAAGCCCAGCCGGAACACATACATGCGCAGGAAGCAGGCCAGCCCGTGCGTGAAGCCCTGCAGCAGGCTGCTGCGCCGCCCCGCTGCGTGACGCTGTGCGGCCCAGGCGGCCGCATAGCCGGCCGATTTCACCAGATAGTGCTGCAGATCGCGATAGGTGTAATGCAGCAGATCGCCGGAGAGGCGCAGCACCCGCATGCCCGGCGCCGGCACCAGCTTCTCGTGCACCGTCGCCGGGCCGTAAGCGCACTTCTCCCGCGGGTAGAGACGAACGACCCGGTCCGGATACCAGCCCCCGTGGCGGATGAAGCGGCCAAAGCAGTAGCTCAGACGCGGCAACGCATACACCGCCTGCCGGTCGTCGGCGGCGAGCGCGCCGCGGATCGCGGCCGCAAGGGCGGGACTGACCCGTTCGTCGGCATCGATCATCAGGATCCAGTCGCCCGAGGCCCGGGCCTGCGCCCGCTGCCGCTGCACGCCATAGCCCTGCCAGTGCGCCTCGACATGGACCTGGTCGGTGTAGCGGCGGGCAATGTCCAGGGTGTCATCGGTGCTGCCGCTGTCGACCACGACGATCTCGTCGGCCCAGGCGACGCTGTCCAGGCAGGCCGCCAGGTTGGCGGCCTCGTTCCGGACGATGAGAACGGCGGAGAGCGTGGCCACGTCAGCTCACATGGCGTTGCAGCGGGACGGGCTCGCCGCGACCCCACTCCGGCTCTGTGCCCGGGCCTCGTGCGCCGCGCTCGTCTCGCGCATGTGCCAGCCCAAAAAGCCGGTCAGATAGACGAGGAACAGCGCCAGGTAGTTGCCCTTGATGAAGGTCGCCGCCTCGGTCATGGAGAGCAGGACGAAGCCGATGAGCAGCGACATCCCAAGGGCCGCCGTCGCCGGGCTGCGGCGCCGGTCCCGCATCAGGAGATAACCCGGATAGACCAGGATGGCGATGAACAGGAGCGTCCCCAGCAGGCCCTTGGTGGCAAGAAAGTGACCGAAGACGTTGTGGACATGGTCATACTTGCCCGCGTCGTGGTGGACCTTGCCCTCCTTGGCGAGGCGCGCGGCATGTGCGGCATAATTGTCGCTACCGACACCCAGCAGGGGATGGCCCTTGAAGATAATCCAGCCGATCCGCAGCATTTCCAGGCGGGTGCCGCTGCTGGTCAGCCGGCCCTGGTAGGCGGCCGGGTCCTTCAGGGCGAGATAGTGTCTGACCTCGTTGACGGCGGCATCGGTGCGGCCCGACACGATGGAGGACGTCTGGTAGACGACCCCGGCCAGCACGATCCCGACAACGACGCTGACGATCGCCGCCCGCCAGGGCAGGAACAGCAGCGGCAGCAGCACGACCAGCCCCACCAGCGCGAGGTAATCCCCGCGCGAACCGCTCACCGAGACGGCGTACAGACTGCACAGCACCGAGCCCACGATCAGCCCCCGCCACAGCGGCGTGCGCAGCCGCGTCCAGCCGATCACCGAGAAGACGATCACCAGGGCGCCATAGCCGCCGAAGATGAGCGGACTGTAGATCCCCTGCGCACGGACGATGCCGGCCACATGCTCGTCGTGCCAGGCCTGGCCGGCGAGGACGAAACCGGAGAGGACCGTGGCCATCAACATGACGCGCCCGCTGCCGGGCGTGCGCCGCATGGCCAGGTAGAGCGGCACGAAAAACAGGAAACGGATCTCCACCCCCAGCGCCTTGGTCTGCGGATAGCCCCAGCCGTTGACCAGGTTCGACAGCATGAAGGCCCCGAACAGGGCCGCGAACAGCCAGAGCACGATGCGCTCCTCGCGCGAGACCCGCGCCCTCTGCTGGAAGAGCAGCACCAGCGAGGCCAGCGCCAGCAGGGTGAACAGCGTGCTCCACCAATGCCGCACGCTCATGCCGGCCAGGGGAAACAGGAACAGCAGGGCGAGGAACGCACTCTCGGTCCAGGACCGAACACGCAGGGCGGACAGCAGCTTCATTGTATTTCTGATTGCTCCAGCAACTTTCGTATCGAGCCGATCACGGCATCGGCATGGATCCCGACGAGGCAGGCATAATCGCCCCGCGGGCAGGTGCGCTCGAAGCAGGGACTGCACTCGAGGCCGAGGTATTCGATCATCGCCCGCCCCGACAGCGGCGGCGTGTAGATCGGCGTCGAGGAGCCGTAGAGCGCGACGAGCGGTCGATCCAGCGCCGCCGAGACGTGCATCAGCCCCGAGTCGTTGGTCACCACCGCGCGCGCCAGCGAAATGAGGTCCAGTGCATCCACCAGGCGCGTCTTGCCGCACAGGTTCGCCACGCCGGGCGCCGCCGCGGCGATGCGGCTGCCCAGCGGCGCCTCCTTGGCGGAGCCGAACACCCACACGGCCCAGCCCTCCGCGAGCAGCCCCCGGGCCAGCTCGGCGAAGCGCTCGGCCGACCAGCGCTTGGCCGGTCCATATTCGGCGCCGGGCATGAGGCCGAGCACGGGACGCCCGGCATCCAGCCCCAGGCGCGCCAGCACCTGCGCCCGGTTGTCGGGGTCGACCTCAAGGCGCGGTGCGGGCACGTCCTCGGAGACGGCGGGCCGGGGCAGCGCGGCATCGGGCGCGCCCCCGAGCGCGACGTAGCGCTGCACCATCTGCGGCATGGCGGCCTTGTCCAGGGGCCGGATGTCGTTCAGGAGACCGTAGCGCCACTCGCCGCGATAACCGGTGCGCCGCGGGATGCGCGCGAACCACGGCAGCAGCGCCGCCTTGAGCGAGCGGGGCAGGACGATGGCCTGCTCGTAGCCCGCCTCGCGCAGCGCCCGGCCGCTGCGCCAGCGGGTGCCCAGGCCGAGTTCGCCGTGGCCCAGGGGCAGCACGATGGCCCGCCGCACCTCGGGCATGCGCGCCAGCAGCGGTTCGGACCAGGCGGGGGCGACGACGTCGATCTGCACGCCCGGGCGCGCGCGGCGCAGCGCCTTGTAGAGGCTCTGCGCCATGACCATGTCGCCGATCCAGGCGGGCCCGACCACGAGGACGCGGCCGTCGTGCGCCGGCCCTTGTCGCCTGGAGGCCAACGCGTTTGGCCTCAGGCTCGGTCGAGCCAGCGCAGGTAGTCGCCGACGCCCTCTTCGACCGACTTGAACGGCCGCTCGTAGCCGGCGGCGCGCAGGGCGGCGATGTCGGCCTCGGTGAAGCTCTGGTAGCGGCCCTTGAGGTGGTCGGGAAAGCGAATGTACTCGAGCTCGCCGCGCCCGTGGTGGGCGATCACCGCGCGCGCCACGTCATTGAAGCTCTGGCTGCGCCCGGTGCCCAGATTGAAGATGCCGGACTGCTCCGGGTTTTCGAGAAACCACAGGTTCACCTCGACCGCATCGCCCACGTAGACGAAGTCACGGCGCTGCTCGCCGTTGCCGTAGCCGTCGCTGCCCTCGAACAGGCGCGCCTTGCCGGTCTCGCGGATCTGGTTGTTGAAGTGGTAGGCGACGCTCGCCATCGAGCCCTTGTGCTGCTCGCGCGGCCCGTACACGTTGAAGTAACGGAAGCCGGCAATCTGCGTGTCCGCCTCGGGCAGTACGCGCCGTACGTACTGGTCGAAGAGGAATTTCGAATAGCCGTAGACGTTCAGCGGATGCTCGTAGGGCCGCTCCTCGCGGAACACCGGCCCCGCCCCATAGACCGAGGCCGAGGAGGCATAGAGAAACTGTGCGCCCTCCTCCAGGCAGAAGTGCAGCAGCTCCTTGGAGTACTCGTAGTTGTTCTCCATCATGAAGCGCCCGTCCCACTCTGTGGTGCTGGAGCAGGCGCCCTCGTGGAAGATGGCGTCGATGTCGTCCAGGCGCCGCGCCTGCACGCGCCGCAGGAAGCTCTCCTGGTCCAGGTAATCGGCGATCTCGCAGTCGGCCAGATTGACGAACTTGGTGCCGTCGCGCAGATCATCGACCACCAGGATGTCCGTGCGGCCGCGGTCGTTGAGCGCCTTGACGATGTTGCTGCCGATGAAGCCGGCGCCGCCGGTGACTACGAGCATCGCACTCTCCCTTCCGGGTTCAGATGTTCTTGCGGATGGATTGGATCAGGCCGCTGGTCGAGCAGCCGTCGACGTAGTCGAGGACGATCACCTCGCCGCCGGCCTGCTGCACGCAGTCGCCGCCGGCGATGTCCTCGGGACGATAATCGCCGCCCTTGACCAGCACGTCCGGACCCATCGCACAAATGAGCCGCTCGGGCGTGTCCTCGGAAAAGGAGACGACCCAGTCGACGCTCTCCAGAGCGGCGAGCACGGCCATGCGCTGCTGCAGCGCATTGACCGGTCGATCCGGCCCCTTGAGGCGGCGCACCGAGGCGTCGTCGTTGACCGCCACGATCAGCCGGTCGCCCAGCGCGCGGGCCTGGGCGAGGTAGGCCACATGGCCCGCGTGCAGGATGTCGAAGCAGCCGTTGGTCATCACCACCCGCTCGCCGCTGGCCCGTGCCCGCTCGCGCAGGGCATCCAGTTCGCTCTCCTGGACCATGCCCCGGCGCAGCGGCTCGTGGGCGAACATCGCGGCCTGCAGCTCCTCGGCGCTCGCGGTGGCGGTGCCCAGCTTGGCGACCACGATGCCGGCGGCAAGGTTCGCCAGCGCCGTGGCGTCCGGCCAGTCCTCCCCCGCGGCCAGGGCCGCGGCGAGCACCGCGATCACGGTGTCCCCGGCGCCGGTGACGTCATAGACTTCGCGGCTGTGTGTCGGCAGGTGCAGCGGCGCGTGGCCCGCGCGCAGCAGGCTCATGCCCTGCTCGCTGCGCGTGACGAGCAGCGCCTCCAGCTCCAGCTCCCGGCGCAGCGCCTCGCCCTTGCGCTCGATGTCCTGCTCGGTGCGCGCCGCCCCGACCACCGCCTCGAACTCGCTCAGGTTGGGGGTGATGACCGAGGCCCCGCGGTAGCGGGCGAAGTCGCTGCCCTTGGGGTCGACCAGCACGCACTTGCCCGCGGCCCGCGCCCGGGCGATGAGGTGCTCCACCTCGCGCAAGGTGCCCTTGCCGTAGTCCGAGAGGATGACCGCGCCACAGCCCTCGAGCGCGTCCTCGAAGCGGCGGGCGAGCGCACCGGCATCGAATCCCGAGAAGCCGTCCTCGAAGTCCAGACGGATGAGCTGCTGGTGACGACTGACGATGCGGTGCTTGGTGACGGTGCGACTGCCCGGCAGGCGCACCAGATCGCAGGCCACCCCGCGCGGCGCCAGGCAATCGACCAGCTTGTCGGCGTCGTTGTCGTCGCCGGTGAGCCCCAGCAGCCGGGCACCGCCGGCCAGGGCGGCGACATTGAGCGCCACGTTGCCGGCCCCGCCCGGGCGGTCCTCGATGCCCTCGACCCGCACCACCGGCACCGGCGCCTCGGGCGAGATGCGCGAGGTCGGCCCGTGCCAGTAGCGATCGAGCATGAGATCGCCGACCACGAGCACGCGGGCGGCAGCAAAGTCGGGGAGAGCGTGCTTCATTGTCGTGCCAGGCTGCCAGCGGTTTCGCGAGGCCCGCCGCGGGCACAGGGCCCGGGCATGGCCCCCGGGGGCCGGCTCAATCCTTCAGAAAGTAGTCCGCGCCGCAGTACGGGCATTTGGCCTGCCCCGTCTTTTCGATGGGCAGGTACACGCGCGGGTGGGAATTCCACAGGCTCATGCCATCCATCGGGCAGTGCAGGGGCAGATCCGCCCGCGTGACCTCGTACCGATTCGACGCGTTGGGTTCGATGAGTTTCTTCGCTTCCGTCACCGGGACACCTCGTTTCTCATTGTTCAATGCCCCTCAGGCAACCGGGGTCAGCCACTTGAGGTGGCGGTCCTCGCGCCCGTGCACGACGTCGAAATACATCGACTGGAGTTGTTCGGTGATCGGGCCGCGCTTGCCGGCGCCGATCCGGCGCCCGTCCAGTTCGCGGATCGGCGTGACCTCCGCCGCAGTGCCGGTGAAGAAGGCCTCGTCGGCGATATAGACCTCGTCGCGGGTGATGCGCTTCTCGCGCACCTCGATGCCGAGGTCGCGCGCGAGGCACAGGACGGTGTCGCGGGTGATACCGTTGAGCGCGGAGGTCAGCTCGGGCGTATAGACGATGCCGTCGTGCACCAGGAAGAAGTTCTCCCCGCTGCCCTCGGCCACATAGCCGTCCACATCCAGCAGCAGGGCCTCGTCGTAGCCATCGCGCGCGGCCTCCTGCACGGCGAGCATGGAGTTCATGTAGTTGCCGTTGGCCTTGGCCTTGCACATGGCGATGTTGACGTGGTGACGCGTGTACGAGGAGGTGCGGATGCGGATCCCGCGCTCCATCCCCTCGGCACCGAGATAGCTGCCCCATTCCCAGGCGGCGACCATCACATGGACCTTGAGGTTGTCCGCGCGCAGGCCCATGCCCTCGGAGCCGTAGAAGCACATCGGCCGGATGTAGGCGGCGTCGAGCCCGTTCTCGCGCACGGCGGCGCGCTGCGCCTCGTTCAGGGTGGCCCTGTCGAACGGCATCTGCATGCCAAGGATGTGGGCGGAGTCGAACAGCCGGTCCGTGTGGGCGTCGAGCCGGAAGATGGCCGGGCCCGCCTCCGTGCGATAGGCGCGCACGCCCTCGAAGACGCCCATGCCGTAGTGCAGCGTGTGGGTAAGCACGTGCACCTTGGCCTCGCGCCAGGGCACCAACTCACCGTCCAGCCAGATGACGCCGTCACGGTCATCCATCGACATGTTCAGCATTCCTCCAGTTCTGTGGAAGGAGGGGCAATCGGGCCGCCCCGGTCAGTCGTCCAGCAGCGCGCGCCAGAGGCGCTGCACCGCGGCCCGCTCGGCGGCGAATTCATCGGCGCCGACGATGGCGGGCTGCTCCTGCAGGGTCAGGCGATGGACCCGAGCGCGGTAGGCGCGGTAGGCGTCCGCCAGGACGCGAACGTCCTCGGCGCCGAGCAGCTCGGCCCGTGCGAAGCCTTCCAGGAGACGGATATTGTCGGTGTAGGCGAGCAGCTCCGGGTGGTCCACCGCCCACGATAAAACGCCATATTGCACCACAAATTCGATATCCGCGATACCTCCGCTGTCCTGCTTGAGGTCGAATTCGCCTTTCCGGCTGCGGCTGTTCGCCTCCTGCATCTTGCGGCGCATCTCGCGCACCTCGGCGCGCAGTCGGGCGGGGTCGCGGCGCCGTGCGAGCGCACGCCGGCGCACCTGCTCGAACTGCTCTGCGATGGCCGGGTCGCCGGCGACCACACGCGCCCGCACCAGGGCCTGGTGCTCCCAGGTCCAGGCGGAGTCGTCCTGATAGCGGCCGAAGGCGCGCACACTGCTGACCAGCAGGCCGGCGGCACCGTTGGGCCGCAGCCGCGTATCCACCTCGTAGAGCACGCCGGCCGGGGTGCGGGCGGTGAGGATATGAATGATGCGCTGTCCCAGCCGGCCGAAGAACACCGGCACCGACAGCGGCTTCTCCCCCTCGGTCTCGAGCAGCTCGCTCTCGGCACCGTGCAGGAAGACGAGGTCGAGGTCCGAGCCGTAACTGAGCTCGATGCCGCCCAGCTTGCCGTAGGCCACCACCGCGAAGCCCTTGTCGCAGACCTGGCCGTCGGCGGTGCACAGCGGGCGGCCGTGGCGCCGCACCAAGTGCGTCCAGGCCAGCTCCAGCACCTCGTCCACCACGGCCTCGGCGATCCAGGTGAGATGATCGGAGACCACCATCAGGCGCATGGCGCCGGAGATGTCGGCGGCGGCGACGCGCAGCGTGCTGCTCTGCTTGAAATGGCGCAGGGCGTCCATGGCCTGCTCCAGGTCCTCAAGCGGCAGGGCGGCCAGACGCGCGCGCAGCTCCTGCACCAGCTCGGCCTTCTCGGGGGCGTGATAGAGGGTGCGCGGGTCGAGCAGCTCGTCGAGCAGCAGCGGATGGCGCGTCAGGTAGCCGGCCACCCAGGGGCTCGCGTCGCAGAGCTTCACCAACTGCGAGAGCGCCATGGGGTTTTCCACCAGCAAGGCGATGTAGGCGGTGCGCCGCATGATGCACTCGATCAGGGCAATGAGTCGCTCCAGGGCGGTGCCCGGCCGCTCGGCCTGTGCCGCCGCGCCGATCAGCAGCGGCATCAGCTTGTCCATGCGACGTCGACCCTCGGCGCTCAGGGCGCGATAGCCGTGCCCCTCGCGCAGCAGCCGCAGCCGCCGCAGCGGCTCCTCGGGCGCCTTGAAGCCGAGCCCCTGCATCGCCTCGGCGGCCTGCCCGGCGTCCACACTGCCGAGCCAGACCCCCTCCAGGTCCAAGGCATCGTCGCGGGCGTGTTCGGTCTGCGGTGCCTCGAACACCTGCTCGAAATGCCGCTCCACGCGCCGGCGGTGCTGCTCGAGGTCCGCGGCGAAGCCGTCCCAATCGGCATAGCCCATGGTGAAGGCGAGCCGCAGCCGGGGCTCGGCCGCTTCGGGCAGGTCGTGGGTCTGCTGGTCGGCGGCCTCCTGCAGGCGATGCTCGACCCGGCGCAGGAAGGCATAGGCACCCTGCAGCTCGTCCACCGCGTACTGCGGAAACAGGCCGTCCTCGGCGAGCTGCTGCAGCACGCGCAGGATGCGCCGCTGCTGCAGCGCCGGTACCCGTCCGCCGCGGATGAGCTGAAACGCCTGACCGATGAACTCGATCTCGCGGATCCCGCCCGACCCGAGCTTGACGTTCTGGTCCATGCCGCGGCGGGCCACCTCGCGGACGATGCGCCGCTTCATGTCGCGCAGCGATTCGAAGGCGCCGTAGTCCAGATAGCGGCGATAGACGAAGGGCCGCAGCATCTCCATCAGGGCCTTGCCGGCAACCCGGTCGCCGCCCACCACCCGCGCCTTGATCATCGCGTAGCGCTCCCAGCCGCGTCCGTGGGTTTCGTAGTAGTGCTCCATGGCGTTGAAGCTGGCGACCAGCGGTCCGCTGTCGCCGAAGGGGCGTAGCCGCATGTCCACGCGGAACACGAAGCCGTCGGCGGTGCGCTGGCTCAGGGCGGCGATGAGCCGTTGGCCGAGGCGGGTGAAGTACTCGGTATTGGTGATCCCGGCGCGGCTGCCGCCGGCCGTCTCGCCGTGGTCGGGAAAGGCGAAGATCAGGTCCACGTCCGAGGAAAAGTTCAGCTCACCGGCGCCGAGCTTGCCCATGCCGAGCACCACCAGCTGCTGGTGCTGACCGTCGGCGTCCAGCGGCGCCCCGAACTCCTCGCGCTGCCAGGCGTCGAGCCGCGCGAGGCTGCAGTCGATCGCGGCTTCCGCCAGGTCGGAGAGGTCGCGCATGACCTCGGCCAGATCCGCCCAACCGGCCAGGTCGCGCCAGGCGATACGGACCATCTCACGCTCGCGCAGGCGGCGCAGCTGCGTCCCGAGCGCGGGCTCGTCGGCGGCCTCGGCGACCGCGCGCGCCACCTTCTCGGCCAGCACGCCGTCCTCGTACCGCCCCTGCAACTCACCGCCCTCGACCAGGTCCTGCAGCAGGGCCGGCGCCCGCACGCAGGCGTGGGTCACGAACTCACTGCTCGCCCACACGCGCCCGAGTTCCAGGGCCGCGGGGTCGAGGGCGGCCACGAACGCGCGCGGGGCGGCGTCGAGAAAACGGGCCCAGGCGCCCTGCACGCGGGCACGCAGGGCCTCGGGCAGGCCCTCGGCGAAGGCAGGGGTGGGGCTGTGGGCGTCCATGGCGTCTCGGGTTCTGTTCGGGGTCTGTCGACGAATGCTACGCCTCTCTGGGCCTCCGCGGCGACACTGCGGGCGACACTGCGGGCCGGTTCCCGGGAGAAGCTCCGGAGGGGGGAACGCGACGCGGCGTTCGGGCGCGCAGCGCAGCCGCCCCGCCCCGACATGGATGTTAGAATACCCTCCGTCCTGCAGAACCTCGACGCCCATGGCCCCACACCCTCCCCCGTTCACCGAGCCGCCCGCCGCGCTGTGCATCCTGCGCCTGTCCGCGCTGGGGGACGTGACGCACATGGTGCCGGTGGTGCGCAGCATCCAGGACCAGTGGCCGCACACGCGTCTGCTCTGGTGCATCGGCGCCTTCGAGCACAAGCTGCTGGGCGACCTCGAGGGCGTGGAGTTCGCGGTGTTCCGCAAGGCTGCAGGGCTGCGGGCCTATACGGACCTGCGCCGCACCCTCGCGGCACGGCGCTTCGATGCGCTGCTCCACGCGCAGGTCGCCATGCGCGCCAATCTGGCCAGCCTGGCCGTGCGTGCGCGCCTGCGGGTGGGCTACGACCGGGCCCGTTCGAAGGACCTGCACGGGCTGTTCATCAACCGGCGCATCCCCGCCCAGCCGCAGCAGCATGTGCTGGACAGCTTCTTCAGCTTCGCCGAGCTGCTCGGCGTGCAGCGGCGCGCGCTGCGCTGGGACATCCCCATCCCCGAGGCGGCGCAGGCCTTTGCCCACCGGCACGTCCCCGACGGCGCACCGACCCTGGTCATCAGCCCCTGCTCGAGCCATCGACTGCGCAACTGGTTGCCCGAGCGCTACGCCGCGGTGGCCGACCACGCTATCGCCCGGCACGGCTACCGCGTGCTGCTGATGGGCGGCCCCTCCGCGCCGGAACGGGAGATGGGCGCGGCAATCGAGGCGCACATGCGCCAGCGCGCCGTGAACCTCATCGGTCAGGACACGCTCAAGCAGCTGCTCGCCACCCTGGCCCGCGCGGAGGTGGTGATTTCCCCCGACTCGGGGCCCATGCACATGGCCACCGCCGTGGGCACGCCGGTGATCGGCCTGCACGCGGCGAGCAACCCGCAGCGCAGCGGCCCCTATCTGAGCCGACAATGGTGCGTGGACCGCTACGATGCGGCCGCGCGCCGCGAGTTGGGCAAGCCCGCCGCCGAGCTGCGCTGGGGAACCAAGATCGAGCGGCCCGGCGTCATGGAGCTGATCACGGTCGAGGACGTGGTCGCAAAACTCGACGCCCTGGTGGCCAGCCTGCGCCGCGATCAGTCATAATCGCGGCCCCCAGGCCCCACGAGCAGACCCGGCACCGATGAGCGACATCCGCATCCCCGTCTCCCTTGGCGAGCTGATCGACAAGATCACCATCCTCGAGATCAAGAGCGAGCGCATCCCCGACCCGGACAAGCGGGCGAACATCCGCCAGGAGCTGGCGCTGCTGCAGGCCACCTGGGACGACTCCTCGTATGCAGCGCAGCCCATCGGCCCGTTGAGGGCGGAGCTCAAGCGCGTCAACGAGGGCCTGTGGGAGATTGAGGACGCCATTCGCGACAAGGAACGCGCCGCCGCCTTCGACGCGGAATTCGTCGAACTGGCGCGCAGCGTCTACTTCAACAACGACGAGCGCGCGGCGATCAAGCGACGCATCAACCTGGAGCTCGGCTCGGCGCTGGTCGAAGAAAAATCCTACGCCTCCTACCGCCGCTCCGAGGGCTGAGCCCCCCAGCACCGCGCGCCCGCAGCCGCGGGTCGTCGCCCCTTGCGCATACAAAAAAAGCCCCGCCGGTCTCCCGGCGGGGCCTTCTTTCACGGGCAACGGGTGCCGGGGATTACATCATCCCCATGCCGCCCATGTCGCCCATGCCGCCGGCGCCGCCGCCGGCCGGCTCTTCCTTGGGCAGCTCCGCCACCATGGCCTCGGTCGTGATCATCAGACCGGCCACCGAGGCGGCGTTCTGCAGCGCCGAGCGGGTCACCTTGGTCGGGTCCAGGATGCCCATGTCGACCATGTCGCCGAACTCGTCGGTGGAGGCGTTGTAACCGAAGTTACCCTTGCCTTCCTTGACCTTGTTGACGACCACGGAGGGCTCGGCACCGGCGTTGGCCACGATCTGGCGCAGCGGCTCTTCCATGGCGCGACGGGCGATATTCACGCCGACGTCCTGGTCGTGGTTGTCGCCCTTGAGCTTGGCCAGGCCGTCCAGCGCACGCACCAGCGCCACGCCGCCGCCCGGGACAATGCCCTCCTCGACGGCCGCACGGGTCGCATGCAGGGCGTCCTCGACGCGGGCCTTCTTCTCCTTCATCTCCATCTCGGTCGCGGCTCCGACCTTGATGACGGCCACGCCGCCGGCCAGCTTGGCGACGCGCTCCTGCATCTTCTCCTTGTCGTAATCGGAGGAGGCCTCTTCGATCTGCTTGCGGATCTGGCCGACGCGATCCTCGATGTCGGCCTTCTTGCCGGCCCCATCGATGATGGTGGTCTCTTCCTTGCTGACGTTGACCTTCTTGGCCTGGCCGAGATCGTCGATGGTCGCCTTCTCCAGGGTCAGGCCGACCTCCTCGGAGATCACCGTGCCGCCGGTGAGGATGGCGATGTCCTGCAGCATCTGCTTGCGGCGGTCGCCGAAGCCGGGGGCCTTCACCGCAGCCACCTTGACGATGCCGCGCATGCTGTTGACCACCAGGGTCGCCAGGGCCTCGCCCTCGACGTCCTCGGCCACGATCAGCAGCGGCTTGCCGGCCTTGGCGACGCCCTCGAGGACCGGCAGCATCTCACGGATGTTGGAGATCTTCTTGTCGCACAGGAGGATGTAGGGGTCCTCCAGCTCGGCCGCCATGGACTGCTGGTTGTTGATGAAGTACGGCGACAGGTAGCCACGGTCGAACTGCATGCCCTCGACCACGTCCAGCTCGTTCTGCAGGCCCTGGCCTTCCTCGACCGTGATCACCCCTTCCTTGCCGACCTTGGTCATCGCATCGGCGATGATGCGGCCGATGGACTCGTCGGAGTTGGCGGAAATGGTGCCGACCTGGGCGATGGACTTGTCGTCGGTGCAGGGCTTGGAGAGCTTCTTGAGCTCCTCGACCGCAGCCGTGACGGCCTTGTCGACGCCGCGCTTCAGATCCATCGGGTTCATGCCGGCGGCGACCGCCTTCATGCCCTCGGTGAGAATCGACTGCGCCAGCACGGTGGCGGTGGTGGTGCCGTCGCCGGCGACGTCGGAAGTCTGCGAGGAGACCTCCTTCACCATCTGCGCACCCATGTTCTCGAACTTGTCCTCGAGCTCGATCTCCTTGGCGACGGACACGCCGTCCTTGGTGATCGTGGGGGCGCCGAAGCTCTTCTCGAGCACGACGTTGCGGCCACGCGGGCCGAGGGTCACCTTGACCGCATTGGCCAGGGTGTTCACGCCCTTCATCATGCGGCGACGGGCGTCTTCGTTGAAGCGAACTTCTTTAGCTGCCATAGCCTTGTAACCTCAATCCTTATATGTTCAAGCCGACGGGATATTCTTCAAGTCGACGGGGCGCGGGGGCCTTCAGCCCTCGATCACGCCCATGATGTCCTCTTCGCGCATGACGAGGAGTTCCTCGCCATCGACCTTGACCTCGGTGCCGGCGTACTTGCTGAACAGCACCTTGTCGCCGACCTTCACGTCCAGAGCGCGGGCGTCACCGTTGTCCAGGATCTTGCCCTTGCCCACGGCGACGATCTCGCCTTCGGCGGGCTTCTCCTGGGCGCTGTCCGGGATCACGATGCCGGCAGCGGTCTTGCGCTCCTCTTCCATGCGGCGGATGACCACACGATCATGCAGTGGACGGATTTTCATTGATCTCCTCTCCCGATATTTCGGAACTGCAGAACGGGAGGAGCCGGAATCGCGCCGACTCCACCACGAAAGTGTTGTTAGCACTCATGTCGAGTGAGTGCTAATCATAGCCATCGGGAGAGGAGTGTCAAGAGGGGGCGGGCGGAGATCAGTCGTCGTGGCGCCGGAATTCGCCCTCGATGGTGCGCGGCCCCTGCCTGCGCTCACCCGCGGGGCCCCTGCGGCGTCGCGGCCCGTGCATGGCCTCGGTGAGGCCGCGCTCGATCAGCGCCTTGGCCAGCGAGCGACGCACGGGTGGAATGAGCAGGGCGAAGCCGATCGTGTCGGTCACGAAGCCCGGGGTGAGCAGCAGCGCCCCGGCGACAATGAGGAACACGCCCTCGACCATGGGCACGGCGGGCAGGCCCCCGTCTTCCAGCGTGCGCCGCACCCGGCGCAGCGTGTAGAACCCCTGCTGGCGCAGGAGCACGGCGCCAAGCACCGCGGTGAACACCACCAGAAACACCGTAGGCAGGGCCCCGATGACGCCGCCGACCTTGATCAGCACGTAGATCTCGGCGATCGGCACGAGCAGAAAGACAAGGAATAAGAGCTGGAATATGCGCATCAACAGCAAGGAGTGGGTTACGGTTAGGCGGCGGCGCCCGACGGGGCCGCCCAAACAAGCAGTATACACGGGCGCGGGGACCGCGCCGACCGACCGCCACAAGGAGGGCACTTGCGATGAGCAAAACCGCGGCGCTGCTGGTATTGAGCACCTGCCCCGATGACGACACGGCCGAGCACATCGCCGCGCAGCTGGTGGAGCGGCGACTCGCCGCCTGCGTCAACATCCTCTCGGGGCTGCGCTCCGTATATTTGTGGCAGGGGCAGGTCGAGTCCGATGCCGAACGCCTGCTCCTCATCAAGACCACGGAAAGCGGCTATCCACGGGTGGAGGCCGCCATCCGGGAATTGCACCCCTACGAACTTCCGGAGATCATAGCGGTCACTGTCGTGGGGGGAATGGCGGACTACCTGTCCTGGATTCAGCAAAGCGTGCATGAGAAACAATGACTAAGCCCTTATCCGTCCTGCTCGCCGTCCTCCTGCTTCTGTTCACCGCCGCCGCGTCCGCGCAGGACGACGAGCTGCTGGAGCCAAGCCGTGCCTTCGCCTTCTCGGCCGAGGCGCAGGGGCCGGACACGGTGCGCGCCCAGTGGCAGATCGCCCCGGGCTATCACTTGTATCGGAACAGGATCCACTTCGAAACGGACACGCCCGGCGTGGAGCTCGGTGCGCCGCAATTCCCGCAGGGCAAGATCGAGCACGACGAGTTCTTCGGCCAGGTCGAGACCTACCGCAACACCCTGGCGGTCGATGTTCCGGTCATCCGCAAGGACGGGGCGGGCAGCTCGGTCCATCTGATCGCGCACTCCCAGGGCTGTGCCGACCTCGGCGTGTGCTATCCGCCACAGCGGCAGGTGGCGCAGCTGTCGCTGCCCGCCGCGGCGCCCGCGCAGCCGCAGGCGTCCGGCGGCGAGGCCGTGGATCAATTGGCCCAACTCGGCGACAACCTCGGGCTGGGCGGCGGCGACCAGCAGGTGCTGGACCCCGACCAGGCCTTCGCCTTCTCCGCCCAGGCGGTCGGTCCCGATCGCATCGAAGCGCATTGGGACATTGCCCAGGGCCACTATCTGTACCGCAACAAGTTCAAGTTCCAGCTGAAGGACGCCCAGGGCGTGCAGATCGGCGAGGTCAAGCTGCCCCGGGGCCAGACCAAGCAGGACGAGTTCTTCGGCAAGATCGAGGTGTTCCATAACAGCGCCCGCGCGGAGATCCCGCTCCAGCGCAGCGGCGCGGCGGCCCGGTCGGTCACGCTGCAGGCGACCTACCAGGGCTGTGCCGAATCGGGCATCTGCTACCCGCCGATCACGCGTACCGCCAGCCTGAAGCTGCCCGCCGGCGCCGGATCCACTGCAGGCGGCGCCGGATCCACTGCAGGCGGCGCCGGATCGGCTGCAGGCGGCGCCGGGTCGACGGCGGGCGGCGTCGGCCCGGCGGGCGGCGGCGGCCGGTTCGGCAGCCCGTCGGCGACGGCGGAGGTGACGCCGGCACCGGGCTCGGCGCAGCGCACCCCGGCGGCGAGCGCCCAGGCCGGTCCGGCGTCCGGCGGGGGCGAGGCCTTCGTCTCCGAACAGGACCGTCTGGCCCGCTTCCTGGAGAACAAGCCGCTGTGGATCAGCGTGGGGATCTTCTTCCTGGCCGGGCTGGCGCTCGCCTTCACGCCCTGCGTGTTCCCGATGATCCCGATCCTCTCAAGCATCATCGCCGGGCAGGGGGAGAAGCTCACCACCCGCCACGCCTTCTCCATGTCGCTGGTCTATGTGATGGCCATGGCGGTGACCTACACCATTGCCGGCGTGGTCGTCGCCCTGCTCGGCGCGAACCTGCAGGCTGCCTTCCAGGACCCCTGGGTGCTCTCCGTGTTTGCGGGGATCTTCGTGCTGCTGTCCCTGGCCATGTTCGGCTTCTACGACCTGCAGATGCCCAGCGGCATCCAGAGCCGGCTCTCGGAGTTCAGCAACCGCCAGCACGGCGGCACGATGATTGGCGTCGCCATCATGGGTGTGCTCTCGGCGCTGATCGTCGGCCCCTGCGTGGCCGCGCCCCTGATCGCCGCCCTGCTGGTGATCAGCCAGACCGGCGACGTGGTGCTGGGCGGCACCGCCCTGTTCGCCCTGAGCCTGGGCATGGGTGCCCCCCTGATCGTCATCGGCACCTCCGCGGGCAAGCTGCTGCCGCGCGCCGGCGGTTGGATGGACGCGGTCAAGGCGGTGTTCGGCGTCATGCTGCTCGCCCTGGCCATCTGGATGCTCGAACGCATCCTGCCCGAAACCGCGATCATGGTGCTGTGGGCCGTGCTGCTGATGATCTCGGCCGTCTACATGGGCGCGCTCGAGCCCATGCGCGAGGGCATCTCCGGGTGGTACCGGCTGTGGAAGGGCATGGGGCTGATTTTCCTGGTCTACGGCACCCTGCTGCTGGTCGGCGCGGCGGCCGGCTCGCGCGATTACCTGCAGCCCTTGCAGGGCATCTTCGCCCAGGCGGGCGGCACCGGCGGCGCGGCGGCCCAGACGGCGGAGCTGCAGTTCAGGAAGGTCAAATCCGTCGACGACCTGGACCGCGAGATCGCCGCCGCGGCGGCCCGGAACCAGCCGGTGATGCTGGACTTCTATGCGGACTGGTGCGTCTCCTGCAAGGAATACGAGAAGTACACCTTCTCGAACCCGCAGGTGAAACAGGCGCTGCAGGGGGTGGTGCTGCTGCAGGCGGACGTTACGGCGAACAACGCCCAGGACAAGGCCTTGTTGCACCGCTTCGGCCTGATCGGGCCGCCGTCCATCCTGTTTTTCGGGCCCAACGGTCAGGAACGGCAGAATTACCGCCTGGTGGGCTTCCTCGACGCAGGCCGCTTCCGCAGCCACGTGGAGAAGGCGCTCTGAGGGCGTCCGCGGCGGACGGCTACCGGCCCGGTGGCCGCGCGGCGGCGTAGCGCACGGCACTGCGCCCGTCCGCGCCGCGCTCCACCCAGGCCGCGTGCAGCACACCCTGCGGGCCGAAGGCGATGACCGGATGGGTCTGATCGCCCGGCCCGTAGGCCGGGGCGAAACCGCGATCGTCACTCCATTCCCCCGCGGCGAGCCGCCAGGAGAACCACACGTCCGAGGTGTCGTCGCGGCGGTCGTCCCAGGCGGCGACCACCTGTCCGCTCGGAGAGACGGCCACGTCCGGGTGCCACTGGGGCACGTTGTCCCCGAATTCGTCCTGCACCGCCTCGTTTCCGCCGAAGTGCTCGCCCCCGTCCTGGCTGAGCGCGGCATAGACCTTGTAACCGCCACGGAAGTAGCGCTTGTCCATCCACAGCGCCGCCAGCCGCTGCTTGCGGTCCGCCGCGAGGCTCACCCGAGTCACGCCGGTGCCGCGTCCGAACTTGCCGCCGCTGCGCGAGGGCAGCAGTTCGTTGATCGGTCCGGCGGCGCCGAAATGCCCGCCCGCTGGAGCGAAGGCGTGATAGATCCGCGAATGCCCCTCGCGGCGATCCTCCCAGGCGACGTTCAGGCCCGCCGGCGTCGCGGCCAGCGCCGGGTATAGCTCGCCAGCCGGGGGCGGCTCGGCCTCCACCGGCCGTGGGTCGGACAGCCGCAACGCCCCCCCGCGGTTCTCCAGTCGCGCCACCAGGATGTGCGGCCTGCCCCCGGCGGTCGCGCCGAACGCGAGCCAGGCCGTCCCGTCAGGCGCGGCGGCCAGGGTCGCCTGGGCCCCCTCGCCCCAGCCCGGTGCCCGCGTCGGCCCCAGCTGGTCGGGCGCACCGGTGCGCAGGCGCACACGACCGTCCTCCTCCCAGGCAAAGACAAAACCGCCCCCCAATGCCGCCACGGCGGGCTCGTAGGCCTGCGCCCTGCCACTCAGCCGCCGGGGCTCGCTGAAGGCAAGGGCCTGCAGGCCCTTGAAGGCGACGTAGGCCGCCGGCCGGCCACTGCGGTTGTCCTCCCACACCACCGCCACCGTGCCGCCGCTCACGGCGATGCTGGCGCGGCCGGCCGCCTCCAGGTGCGGAAACACCCCCGGACGCGCCGGACCGCTCACCGAGAGGGTCGGGCCGAAGGCCCAGTCCGCGGCGTGGCCCGGCGCCGCCGTCAGCAGGGCGAGGCTCGCGAGCAGCGCCCGCACGATCGGGCCGCTCATGAGCGGCTGGAGAGGAACTGCATCAAGCCCATATCGTGGTAATGGCCGCCATAGACATACCGGTCGAAGTCCTCGAAGTCCTTCACCGTCTTGTAGCCGGGCGCCTTGAAGATGAGCTCACCCGTGGGCTCGAGGTAGGCGAACAGCGGCGTGGCGAAGGCGTTCAGGCGTGCGCCGAGCTCCATCTCCGTCACCCGCTCGCCGCTGGGCAGGGTCAGGCGCCGGCCGCTCTCGGCGTCAATGTAGACCAGCACATAATGATCGATATAGCGCTTGCGCAGTGCGGGATCGGAGAAGGTTTCCTTGTTCGTCTTCGCGCACCAGCCGCAGCCGTAGCGACCGAAATACAGGAAGATCTTCTTGCCCTGCTTCTGCGCCTCGCGCAGGCCCACGTCATAGCGCACGAAGGGATAGCCCTGGGGGGGATCGGCCAGGGCGGCGGCCAGCGGCGCGAGCAGCAGGGTGAGCAGCGCAAGCAGGGTCAGGAACGGACGCGGGGAGTGGGACATGGGCGGCGGGCTCCTCAGGCAGTGGGCGATCGCGCTGGAGGCGACGGCTCGATGTGGATTAATATATATGGATTATTGCATGGCCGCGAGCGCCCCCGACCCCCCGCTGGAATGCGCATGAAACCCTCTCTGCGAGTCAGTCTCATCGTCCTCATCGCCCTGTTCGGCATCGCCGCAGGTTACTTCTTCAGCGGCCGCGTGCAGCAGGGCGGCGGCGAGGTCGTCCCGCAATCGGCCGATGCCCGAGGGAGTGCGCCGCGGCCGGCCTTCAGCCTCCCCGACGTGGACGGCAAGGCGCATCGCATCGGCGAATGGGACGGCAAGGTCGTGCTGGTAAACTTCTGGGCCACCTGGTGCCCTCCCTGCCGCCGCGAGATCCCGGCCTTCGTGCGCCTGCAGGAAAAGTACGGCAAGCAGGGCTTCACCGTGGTCGGCGTGGCGCTCGATACCGCGCAGAACGTGCGCGACTTCGTCGATCCCATGGGCGTGAACTATCCTGTGCTGGTCGGCGAGGACAAGGGCATCGACATCGCCAAGGAGTACGGCAATCGCCTCGGCGTGCTGCCCTATTCGGTACTGCTCAACCCGCAGGGTCAGATCGTCTTCATCCAGCGCGGTGAGCTGACCTACGAGAAGGCCGAAGAAGCCATCAAGCCGCTCCTCTCACACGGCTAAATGCGAACTGCGTCACAAGCTGCCGCGCAGAACTTGCCTCGATCTGCAGCGAAAGCCACGCCATCTTCAGCGAATCTGGACAGTGCCCGCCGGTTGCGGCACAATGCCGCGACTTCGGCTATGGAGCGCAGCGGCGCTCGGCGGCATGCGGAAAGAAGCGATGGCAAGGCTGCTCGTCTTACACGGCCCCAATCTGAACCTGCTCGGCACGCGCGAGCCGGAGCACTACGGCAGCGAGACGCTGAAGGCGATCGATGCCCGCCTCAAGAGTCAGGCGGAGCAGGCCGGCCACACCCTTGAGAGCTTCCAGAGCAACGCCGAGCACGCGCTGATCGAACGCGTGCACGCGGCCGCCCGCGAGGGCGTGAACTTCATCCTCATCAACCCGGCTGGCTTCACCCACAGCAGCATCGCACTGCGCGATGCGCTCACCGGGGTGGCGATCCCGTTCATCGAGATTCATCTCTCCAACGTCCACGCGCGCGAACCGTTCCGGCAGCAGTCCTACTTCTCCGACCGGGCGGTCGGGGTGATTACTGGTCTGGGCGCCCAGGGCTATGAGCTGGCCCTCGCCGCCGCCTTGCAGCGGCTCGCACACTGACGACATTGCACTTCGCAGGCATCTGATATGGACATTCGCAAGGTCAAGAAACTCATCGAACTGCTGGAAGAGTCCGGCGTCGCCGAAATCGAGATCCACGAAGGCGAGGAGTCGGTGCGCATCAGCCGCTACAGCCAAAGCGCCGCGCCGGTGGCGCCGGCCCCCGCGCCGCTGCCGGTGGCCGAAGCCAGCGCCCCCCTGGCACCGGCCGCCGCCGAGCCCGCGGCCGCCGAACAGATGGAAGGGCACGTGGTCAAGTCCCCGATGGTGGGCACCTTCTATGAAGCCTCCGCCCCCGGCGCAAAGCCGTTCGTCACCGTCGGCCAGCAGGTCGGGGTTGGCGACACGCTCTGCATCATCGAGGCGATGAAGCTGCTCAACCAGATCGAGGCCGACCAGGCCGGGAGCATCAAGGCCGTGCTGGTCGACAACGGCCAGCCCGTGGAATACGGCCAGCCGCTGTTCATCATCGGCTAATGGCAACGTGCGGTCCGCGCGCGTGCGCCGGGCCCCGCCCCCAGACAGCGACGATCCCGCAGCAATGTTCGAAAAGATACTGATCGCCAATCGCGGCGAAATTGCCCTGCGCATCCTGCGTGCCTGCCGTGAGCTCGGCATCAAGACGGTGGCCGTCCACTCCGAGGCCGACCGCGATCTCAAGCACGTGCGCCTCGCCGACGAATCGGTGTGCATCGGGCCCTCCCCGTCGGCGGCGAGCTACCTGAACATCCCCGCCGTGATCAGCGCCGCCGAGGTGACCGACGCCGTCGCCATTCATCCCGGCTACGGCTTCCTGGCGGAGAATGCCGACTTCGCCGACCGGGTGGAGCAGAGCGGCTTCGTGTTCATCGGTCCGCGCCCCGACACCATCCGCCTGATGGGCGACAAGGTGTCCGCCATCGACGCCATGAAGCAGGCGGGCGTGCCCTGCGTGCCGGGCTCGGGCGGACCGCTGGGCGAGGACAGCGACGAGAACCTGCGCATGGCCCGCCAGATCGGCTACCCGGTCATCATCAAGGCGGCCGGCGGGGGCGGTGGCCGCGGCATGCGCGTGGTGCACTCCGAACCGGCCCTGCTCAACGCCATCTCGCTGACCAAGACCGAGGCGGCCTCGGCCTTCGGCAACGACATGGTGTACATGGAGAAGTTTCTCGAGAATCCGCGCCACGTCGAGTTCCAGGTGCTCGCCGACGAACACGGCAACGCCATCCACCTGGGCGAGCGCGACTGCTCCCTGCAGCGCCGCCACCAGAAGGTGGTCGAGGAGGCCCCCGCGCCCGGCATCAGCGAGGAGCAACGCCAGCGCATCGGCGAACGCTGCGCGGCGGCCTGCCGCGAGATCGGCTACCGCGGCGCCGGCACCTTCGAGTTCCTGTACCAGGACGGGGAGTTCTACTTCATCGAGATGAACACCCGCATCCAGGTGGAGCACCCCGTCACCGAGATGATCACGGGCGTGGACCTGGTCCGCGAACAGATCCGCGTGGCCGCCGGCGAGCCGCTGGCCTACAAGCAGGAGGACATCGTCCTGCGCGGCCATGCCATGGAGTGCCGCATCAACGCCGAGGACCCCGCCAGCTTCATGCCCTCGCCCGGCACGATCACCGCCTACCATGCGCCCGGCGGTCCGGGCGTGCGGGTCGACTCGCACATCTACACCAGCTACACCGTCCCCCCGTACTACGATTCGATGATCGGCAAGCTCATCACCTACGGCGACAGCCGCGAGGCGGCCATGGCCCGCATGCGCACTGCGCTGATGGAGATCATCGTGGACGGCATCAAGACCAACATCCCGCTGCACCAGGAGCTGTTCCGCGACGCGGCCTTCCTCGCCGGCGGGGTCAACATCCACTATCTCGAGAAGAAGCTGGGCTTGTGAAGGCGTACCGCCGAGGCGTAGGCGGCGCCCGCCTCGGCCGGTGCCTCGCGAGCCGCTGTCGATAACCGCCGGTGGCGTGGCTGCAGCTCATACTGGAAACCGACGCCGCGCGTGCGGAGGCGGTGTCGGCGGCGCTCGAAGCCCAGGGCGCCCTGGCGGTCACCCTGGGCGATGCCGCGGACGACCCCCTGTTCGAACCGCCGCCGGGCAGCACGCCCCTGTGGCGGCACACCCGCGTGACTGCCCTGTTCGCCGCCGATGCCGACGTCAACGCG
Source organism: uncultured Gammaproteobacteria bacterium (assembly GCA_963779865.1). GTDB lineage: Bacteria > Pseudomonadota > Gammaproteobacteria > CAVZZX01 > CAVZZX01 > CAVZZX01. The sequence goes on from CAVZZX010000003.1 coordinate 1,926,348, forward strand.
GCGCTCGGCCGTGCCGAGGAGGCCCTGGGCTTTGCCCTGGGGGGCTGGCGGGTGGAGCCGCTGGCCGATCAGGATTGGGAGCGCAGTTGGATGGACGACTTCCATCCCATCCGCTTCGGCGAGCGCCTCTGGATCTGCCCCAGCTGGCACACGCCGCCCGCCCCGGAGGCGGTCAACATCCTGCTCGATCCCGGGCTGGCCTTCGGCACCGGCACCCACCCGACCACGGCCATGTGCCTGCGCTGGCTCGATGCCCATCCGCCGCAAGGGCGGGAGGTGCTCGATTTCGGCTGCGGCTCGGGCGTGCTCGCGGTGGCCGCGTGCCGGCTCGGCGCGGCCGACGCCTGGGCCACCGACATCGATCCGCAGGCGCTGCAGGCCACGCGCGCCAACGCGGCCAAGAACGGCGTCGAGGCCTGCGTGCGCACCGCGGCGCCCGACATCCTGCCCGCGCCGCTGCAGGTCGACGTGCTGCTCGCCAACATCCTCGCGCGCCCCTTGATCGACCTGGCCCCGGCGCTTGCCGGCCGCGTGCGGTCGGGCGGATGGGCGCTGCTATCAGGTATCCTTGCAGAGCAGGCAGGGACGGTGATCGCCGCCTATGCCCCCTGGATCGACCTGCGCGTCTGGCAACAGGAAGAGGACTGGGTCTGCCTCAGCGGGCGGCGCCGCTGAGCGAGCCACGCAGCCATGTACACCGAGTGTCCGCACTGCCACACCCTGTTCCGCATCGGCGCCGAGGAGCTGCGCGCCGCGCGCGGCCTGGCGCGTTGCGGACGCTGTGCCCGCCTGTTCAATGCGGTGGAGCAGCTGCGCGAGCCGCCGGGTCCCGAGGAGGATGGCGCTGCGCAAACGGCCGCGCGCCCTGCCATCGGCCCCGCCGATGCGGCGGCGCCCGAGGTCGAGCCGGAGCGCCCCGAACCGCCCCCCCCGCAGGAGGCGGCCGAGGCGCCCGCCCCCTCCGAAGGGACGGCCGCGGAGCGCGCGCGCGACGAAGAAGACGAAGACCTGCCGCATATCCAGACGCCGCCGCTGGCCCGCGCGGACGAGGAGGAGCGGCGCGTGCGCCGCGCCCGAGTGCGCGGCATCGAGCCCCTGCCGGCGGAGCTGCGCGAGGGGCCGGCGCCACGGCCACGGGTGCGCATCGGCCGCCTGCTGCTGGGCCTGTTCGCCGCCCTGCTGCTGCTCGCGCTCGCCGCGGCGCAGCTGAGCTGGTACCGCGCCGGTGAGCTGGCGGCCTGGCAGCCGACGCTGCGCCCATGGCTGGAGCACCTCTGCGCCGAGCTGGGCTGCGATGTCACCCCGCCCCGCGCCCCGCAGCGCATCGCCCTGCTCGACCACGACGTGCGCAGCCACCCCAAGGTCGCCGGCGCGCTGCTGATCAAGGCCACCATCGAGAACCAGGCCGATTTCGCTCAGCCCTTCCCGGACATCCTGGTGACCCTCTCCGATCTGACCGGGACGGTGGTCGCGCAGCGCCGCTTCCACCCCCGCGAGTACCTGCCGAAAGGGATGCAAGTGAACGCCCACTCGGGCGCCCTGCCCCTGCTTCGGCCGCATCAGCCGGTGTACATCGATCTGGAAGTGATCGACCCCGGCCGCGACGCCATCAACTACCAATTCGACTTCCTCTGAGCGCCGCCGGGCGGCAGCCTTTTACGGCCGCGGTTTAGCGGGTATGATTGCCAGTCCCCTGAGCACCCCGTGCCCCCGGCAGCCATGCAGATCGGTCCCTACAAACTTGGCAACAACCTGATCCTGGCGCCCATGGCCGGCGTCACCGATCGGCCCTTCCGCCAGCTGTGCAAGGACCTGGGCGCCGGCATGGCCGTGTCGGAGATGGTGTCCTCCAATTCGCTGCTGTGGGGCAGCACGAAGACCCAGCGCCGCGCCAACCACGAGGGCGAGACCGAGCCCAAATCGGTGCAGATCGCCGGTGCCGACCCGCAGATGATGGGCGAGGCGGCCCGCTTCAACGCCGACCGGGGCGCCCAGCTCATCGACATCAACATGGGCTGCCCGGCCAAGAAGGTCTGCAACGTCATGGCCGGCTCGGCGCTGTTGAAGGACGAACCGCTGGTGGGCCGCATCCTCGAAGCGGTGGTCGGCGCAGTGCAGGTGCCCGTCACCCTGAAGATCCGCACCGGCTGGGACCGCGACCATCGCAATGCCCTGCGCGTGGCGCGCATCGCCGAGCACAGCGGCATCCAGGCCCTGGCCATCCACGGGCGCACGCGCGCCTGCGGCTACACGGGCGAGGCCGAATACGAGACCATCGCCGCGGTGAAGGACGCCGTCGGCATCCCGGTGATCGCCAACGGCGACATCACCACGCCGCAGAAGGCCGAGCAGGTGCTCGCCCTCACCGGCGCCGATGCGGTGATGATCGGGCGCGCCGCCCAGGGCCGGCCGTGGATCTTCCGCGAGATCGAGCACTATCTGGCCACCGGCGAGGAGCTGCCCGAGCCCGGACCCGGCGAAGTGTGCGACATCCTCATGGGCCACCTCGAGAACCTCTACGCCTTCTACGGCGAGCACACCGGGGTGCGCATCGCCCGCAAGCACATCTCCTGGTACAGCAAGGGCCAGCGCCACGGCGCCGCCTTCCGCCAGCAGGTCAACCGGGTGGAGAGCGCGGCCGAGCAGCTGGCCATGACCCGTGACTTCTTCGACGCCCTGGCGGCGGGCCGGGCCCTCGCGGCATGAACGCCTCGCGCCGCGACAACCTGCAGGTGGACGCCGACAGCGACGGCAAAACCCTGCGCGAGTGCGTCGCCTTGGCGCTCCGCGAATACCTCAAGCACCTCGACGGCCACCCGCCCGGCAATCTCTACCAGATGGTCCTCCAGGAAATGGAGGCGCCGCTGCTGGAGGCGGCCCTGCAGCACACCGGCGGCAACCAGAGCCATGCAGCCGAGATCCTCGGCATCAGCCGCGGCACCCTGCGCAAGAAACTCAAGCTCTACGGGCTGGACAAGTGAGCCCCCCAGCCGGGCCGCGGACGCCGTCGGCAGACGCGCGCCCGGGCGGTGACGTAAGCCTAGCCAGAACCACCAGCGAAACCAGACCATAGCCATGCACAAGATCAAGCGCGCGCTCATCAGCGTCTCGGACAAGAGCGGCATCGCCGAGTTTGCCGCCCGCCTGCACCGCGAGTTCGGCGTGGAGATCCTCTCCACCGGCGGCACGGCCCGCCTGCTCGCCGAACAGGGGGTCCCGGTGGTGGAGGTCTCCGACTACACCGGCTTTCCCGAGATGATGGACGGGCGGGTGAAGACCCTGCACCCCAAAGTCCATGGCGGGCTGCTCGGCCGCCGCGGCATCGACGACGCGGTGATGGCGGAGCATGGCATCCCGCCCATCGACATGGTGGTGGTCAACCTCTATCCCTTCGAGCAGACCGTGTCCAAGCCCGACTGCACCCTGGCGCAGGCGATCGAGAACATCGACATCGGCGGCCCGACCATGCTGCGCGCCGCGGCCAAGAACCACGCGGCGGTCGCGGTGGTGGTGGACGCCGCCGACTACGCGCCGGTGCTGGGCGAGATGGCCGAGCGCGGCGGTGCGTTGAGCGACGCACGCCGCTACGACCTCGCGGTGAAGACCTTCGAGCACACGGCGCGCTATGACGGGGCCATCGCCAACTACCTCGGCGCGGTCTCCGCGAGCGGGGAGCGCAGCGCCTTCGCGCGCACCTTCAACCTGCAGCTGCGCAAGGCGCAGGAGATGCGCTACGGGGAGAACCCGCACCAGGCGGCGGCCTTCTACGTGGAGGACGCGCCCGAGCCCGGCAGCGTCGCCACCGCCCAGCAGTCACAGGGCAAGGCGCTGTCCTACAACAACATCGCCGATACCGACGCGGCGCTGGAGTGCGTGAAGCAGTTCGCCGAGAGCCCCGCCTGTGTCATCGTCAAACACGCCAATCCCTGCGGCGTAGCGCTCGGGCACAGCCTGCTGGAGGCCTACGAACGCGCCTTTCGCACCGACCCGACCTCCGCCTTCGGCGGCATCATCGCCTTCAACCAGCCGCTGGATGCGCAGACCGCGCGCACCATCGTCGAGCGCCAGTTCGTCGAGGTCATCATCGCCCCCGCCGTCGAGCCGGAGGCCGCCGACGCCGTCGCGGCCAAGAAGAACGTGCGCCTGCTGGCCTGCGGCGACTGGCCTGCGCAGCCGTTGCCGGTGCTGGATTTCAAGCGCGTCTCCGGCGGCCTCCTGGTGCAGGAGCGCGACAGCGCCATGGTGGCGGAGGACGCACTGAAGGTGGTCACCCGTCGCGCCCCGGAGCGGCGCGAGCTCGAGGACCTGCTGTTCGCCTGGCGGGTGGCGAAATTCGTCAAGTCCAATGCCATCGTCTATGCCCGCGAGGGCACCACCATCGGCGTCGGCGCGGGGCAGATGAGCCGCGTCTACAGCGCGCGCATCGCCGGCATCAAGGCCGCCGACGAGGGTCTCACCGTGGCCGGCTCGGTGATGGCCTCCGATGCCTTCTTCCCGTTCCGCGACGGCATCGACGCCGCGGCGCAGGCCGGGATCACCGCCGTTATCCAGCCGGGCGGCTCGATGCGCGACGAGGAGGTCATCGCCGCCGCCGACGAGCACGGCATGGCCATGGTGTTCACCGGCATGCGCCACTTCCGGCATTGACTTCGCGCCGCGCGCGGCGATTACGGGGACGCGGATATGAAGGTACTGATCATCGGCGGCGGCGGACGCGAGCACGCCCTCGCCTGGAAGGCAGCGCAGTCCCCCGGCATTGAAACGGTCTACGTCGCCCCCGGCAACGCCGGTACCGCACGCGAGCCGAAGCTCGAGAATGTGGCGATCGCCGCGGAGGACATCGACGCCCTGCTCGCCTTCGCCCGCGGGGCGCAGGTCGGGCTCACCATCGTCGGGCCCGAGGCCCCGCTGGTGGCCGGCGTGGTCGACCGCTTCACCGCGGCCGGGCTGCGCTGCTTCGGCCCGAGCGCCGCGGCCGCACGGCTGGAGGGCTCCAAGGCCTTCAGCAAGGACTTCCTCGCCAGGCATGGCATTCCGACGGCCGGCTACCGGGTGTTCACGGAAATCGAGCCCGCGGCCGCCTACGTGCGCGAGCGCGGCGCGCCGCTGGTGGTCAAGGCCGACGGCCTGGCCGCCGGCAAGGGCGTGGTGGTCGCGCCAAGCGTCGACGAGGCGCTGGCCGCGGTGCAGGAGATGCTGGCGGGCAACCGCTTCGGCGAGGCCGGCCACCGGGTGGTGGTCGAGGACTTTCTCAGCGGCGAGGAGGCCAGCTTCATCGTCATGGTCGACGGCGAGCACGTCCTGCCGATGGCCAGCTCACAGGACCACAAGGCGCGCGACGACGGCGATCGCGGGCCCAACACCGGCGGCATGGGCGCCTATTCCCCCGCGCCGGTGGTCACCCCCGATGTGGAGCGCCGCATCCTCGAGGAGGTGATCCTGCCGACCGTGCGCGGCATGGCCGCCGAAGGCCACCCCTACACCGGCTTTCTGTATGCCGGGGTGATGGTCGACGCGGACGGCCGTCCGCGCGTACTCGAATACAACTGCCGCTTCGGCGACCCCGAAACCCAGCCCATCATGATGCGCCTGCGCTCGGACCTGGTCGCCCTGTGCGAGGCGGCGCTGGACGGCCGGCTCGATACCGTGCGCGCCGAGTGGGACCCGCGCGCCGCGCTCGGCGTGGTGCTGGCCGCCGGCGGCTACCCGGACACCTACCGCAAGGGCGAGCGCATCCAGGGCCTTCCCGAGAAGGATGCCCCCGACGCCAAGGTCTTCCACGCCGGCACGGCCGCGGCGGACGGCGGCGTAGTCACCAGCGGCGGCCGCGTCCTGTGCGCCGTGGGGCTGGGGGAAAGCGTCGGCACCGCGCAGCGCCGCGCCTACGCCCTGGCCGATGCCATCCATTGGGACGGCGTCTACTACCGCCGCGACATCGGCCACCGCGCCATCGCCCGCGAGGCAGGCGCCGGCTGACCCGCCACTCGCCCGATTGACCGCCCCCCGGGCCGGTGCAATGATGCCCACGGGGGGGAAAACACATGCCGGCGATCCCGGGGGAGAAGCGCGGCATGGGCTCCCCTGCCTGAACCCATAACGACAACACATAACGACAATAAAGGGGGGCGCCATGAACGCGCAGAGCACCCACCGCTTCGCCCATCTCGGCACGGGCGGCGAGCTGTTCCTCATCTTCATCGTCAACCTGCTGCTCACCATCCTCACCCTGGGCGTCTACAGCTTCTGGGCCAAGAGCCGGGTACGCCGCTATCTGTGGAGTCAGAGCCGCTTCGACGACGAGCCGCTGGAATACACCGGCACCGGCCGTGAGTTGTTCGTCGGCTATCTGCTCGCCATGGGCCTGCTGCTGCTCGGCGTCCTCGCTCTGGTGCTGGTCGGCGCGCTGCTGGCGCAGGTGAACCCGTCCCTGGTGTTCGTGCCGATGCTGCTCGGCTATGCGGCGTTTTTCGTGCTGATCGGCGTCGCCATCCATCGCGCGGTGCGCTACCGGCTCAGCCGCACCCGCTGGCGCGGGATCCGCCTGGGGCTGGAGGGCTCCTCACTGAGGTACGCCGGGCTGATGATCGGCTACGGGCTGCTCAGTGCCCTCACCCTGGGCCTGGCAATGCCCTGGATGCGCAGCCGCCTGTACGGCCAGATCGCCGGCCATGCCAGCTTCGGTTCGGCCGCGCTGCACTACGACGGGCGCGGCGGCCGGTTGCTGCGCCCGTTCATGCTGGTGTGGGTGCTCGGACTGGCCGGCTTCGCCGGCTACGCCGCGGTGGCGTTCTCGGTGGCGCTGCAGGCCCAACAGGCCGGCGCCCCGGCCGAGCCCGGCGCCATGGCGGCCCTGCCGCTGCTGTTGCTGCTCTTCTGGCTCCCGGCCGGCCTCGCCTGGCTTTGGTATCGCGCCCGCGAGCTGCGTTACTTTGCGGCGCACACCCACCTGCAGCAGGCCCGCTTCGCCAGCGACATCCAGGCACGGGGCTTTCTGCGGCTGATGCTCGGCAACCTGGCGCTGCTGATCCTCACCGTGGGGCTCGCCTTCCCCTGGGTGCTCACGCGCTCCATGCGCTTCTTCGCCGCGCATCTGACGCTCGAGGGGCCGCTGGACTTCGCCGCCATCGCACAGAACACGCAGCAGGTGCCGCACACCGGCGAGGGGCTGTTCGAGGCCTTTGACCTCGGTGCGCTCTGAGCTTGTCCGAACGCGCCGCCCAGGACGCCGGGCCGCACCACCCCGGGTCGTACCTCGACGGGCAGTACTACGACGGCCGCACCGCGGCCCGCCATGCGGTGACCGTCTGGCTGCGGGGAGCCTCGCTGTGCATCGAGGACGCGGCCCGCGCGGAGGAACGCGCGCACTGGAGCTATGCCGGCCTGCGCCTCTGCGAGGAGGTCCACGCCGGCGGCCCCGCCCGGCTGCGCCACGCCGAGGCGGGCGATGCCCGGCTGGTGGTGGAGGCAGCGTGCTTCGCGGCCCTGATTGAGCGGGCGCCGCAGCTGCGCCGCCGGCGCGTCGCCCGGCCGCTGGGCCTGCGCATCGGAGCCGCACTCGGCGTGCTGGGGCTGCTCGCGGGAGGCCTGGTACTGGGCGTACCGCGCCTGGCCGGGCCGCTCGCCCGCGCGCTGCCACTCGCATGGGAACGCGCCCTGGGGGCGCAGGTGGCTGCCGGTATGGAGGCGCAGACCTGTCACCAGCCTGCCGGCGAGGCCGCGCTCGCCGTGCTGGTGCAGCGGCTGGCGGCACACGCCCACAGCCCCCTGGCCTTCACGGTGCGCGTGCTGCAGGACCCCGACCGGCCGGTGCTCAACGCCTTCGCCGCGCCCGGAGGCCAGATCCTGATCTACCGCGGGTTGCTCGATTTCACCCACAGCCCGGACGAACTGGCGGGGGTGCTCGGCCACGAAATGGCGCACGTGCGCCATCGCCATCCCACCGCGGGGCTGATCCGCGCGCTCGGCCTGCGGCTGGCCGCCAGCGCGCTGTTCGGCGACCTGGGCAGCATCGGCGCCACCGCGGGCGGCCTGGGCGCCAGCCTCCTCGATCTCTCCTATGGACGCGATGCCGAGCGCGAGGCCGATGCCGGCGCCGTGAACATCCTGCAGGAGGCCGGCTATGACAGCCGCGGCCTGGCGCGCTTCTTCGAGCGCCTCGCCGCGGACAAGGAGGCCCCCGGCACCGCCCTGCCCGCCCTGCTCTCCACGCATCCGCTCACCGCCGAGCGGATCGCCCAGCTGCGTCGCAGCGGCCGATCCGGGGCGGCGCCCCTCAGTCCGCGCCAATGGGAAGCGCTCCAGGCCATCTGTGGGCCCCCGGCCACCGGCGACGGCGGGCCGGCGAGCGCACCGGCACGAACAAATTCCTCCGACGGGGCAGGGACTTAGCCGAGGGCGCCGCGCGCAGGCGCGGCTATCGAGACTCAGCCGCTTGATTTCACTACAATGTGCGCCTTTCGCGAGCGACCGGAACAGGGCGCCGCGCCGAATTCGTTGTGCCAAAAGCTTGTAAGGAGAAATCGATGTCGAAGAAGCATCCAGTCATTGCGGTGACCGGCTCGTCGGGCGCCGGCACCAGCACCGTCAAGAGTGCGTTCGAGCACACCTTCCGGCGGCTCGAGGTCAACCCGGCGGTGGTCGAGGGCGACAGCTTTCACCGCTACAACCGCACGGAGATGAAGGCGGCGATCGCCAAGGCCGCTGCGGAAGGGCGGGACATGAGCCATTTCGGCCCCGAGGCGAACCTGTTCGACAAACTGGCCGAGACCTTCAAACAATACGGCGACACGGGCATGTGCCAGCGCCGCTACTACATCCACAGCGAGGAGGAGGCCGAGGCCTGGAAGGACCTCGCTCTGAACCCCGGCGAGTTCACACCCTGGAAGGACATCCCGGCCGACACCGATCTGCTGTTCTACGAAGGCCTGCACGGGGGCGTGCAGACCGATGAGGTCGACGTCGCCAAGTACGTGGACCTGCTGGTGGGCGTGGTCCCGATCGTCAACCTCGAGTGGATCCAGAAGATCCACCGCGACGCCGCCGAGCGCGGCTACTCGCCCGAGGCGATCGTGGACACCATCCTGCGGCGCATGCCCGAATACGTCACCTGCATCACCCCGCAGTTCTCGCGCACGCACATCAACTTCCAGCGTGTGCCGACGGTGGACACCTCCAACCCGTTCATCGCCCGCGACATCCCCACGCCGGACGAGAGCTTCGTGGTGATCCGCTTCCGCAACCCGAAGGGCGTGGACTTCCCCTACCTGCTGAACATGGTCCACGACTCGTTCATGTCGCGGCCCAACAGCATCGTCGTGCCCGGGGGCAAGATGGGCTTCGCGATGGAGGTGATCTTCACACCGCTCATCGAGGAGATGCTGGAGAACCGCCGCAAGGGCTGAGGCGCGGGCCCGCCAAGGCAGTTCCAGAGGGGCCGTCCGCAAGGACGGCCCCTTTTTCATCCGTCGGTGCGCGCGTACAGGTCGTGCGCATCCGCGGCGCTCACCCGCACCTCGGCGAACTCGCCCACCGGCAAAGCGGCCCCGTCCTCCACCACCACGACCCCGTCGATCTCCGGCGCCTCGCCGGCGCTGCGCGCCAGGGCCAGCCCGTCCCCGGTCACCTCGTCGACCAGCACGCGCAGGCGGCGGCCGACCTTGTCCTGCAGGCGGTCGGCGCTGATCTGCGCCTGCACCTCCATGAAGCGCTCCAGCCGCTCCTCCTTGAGCTCCTCGGGCACGGCGCCCGGCAGGGCATTGGCCGCGGCACCCTCCACCGGCGAATAGGCGAAGGCCCCCACGCGGTCCAGGCGCGCCGCCCGCAGAAAATCGAGCAGCTCCTCGAACTCGGCCTCCGTCTCGCCGGGGAAACCGACGATGAAGGTGCTGCGCAGGGTAAGCTCGGGGCAGTCCGCGCGCCAGCCCTCGATGCGGCGCAGCGCGTTCTCCGCATTGGCCGGGCGGCGCATGGCCTTGAGTACGCGCGGGCTGGCGTGCTGCAGGGGCACGTCGAGATAGGGCAGCACCCGCCCCTCGGCCATCAGCGGGATCAGCTCGTTGACGTGCGGGTAGGGGTAGACGTAGTGCAGGCGCACCCAGGCGCCCAGATCGCCCAGCGCGCCCGCCAGTTCGGTGAGGCGCGTCTTCACCGGGCGCCCGCCCCAGAACCCGGTCCGGTAGCGCACATCCACGCCGTAGGCGCTGGTGTCCTGCGAGACGACCAGCAGCTCGCGCACCCCGGCGGAGACCAGGGCCTCGGCCTCGCCCAGCACGTCCCCGACCGGGCGGCTGTCCAGGTCGCCGCGCATGGAGGGGATGATGCAGAAGCTGCAGCGATGGTTGCAGCCCTCGGAAATCTTCAGGTAGGCGTAGTGCCGCGGGGTGAGCTTGATGCCGCCGGGCGGCACCAGCGAGGTGTACGGGTCGTGCTGCGGGGGCAGGTGGGCGTGGATGGCGCTCATCACCTCCGCGGTGGCGTGCGGGCCGGTGACCGCGAGCACCTGCGGGTGGGCCTCGCGGACCACGTCACCTTTCGCGCCAAGACAGCCGGTCACGACCACCCGGCCGTTCTCGGCCAGGGCCTCGCCGATGGCGTCCAGCGATTCCTCGACGGCGGCATCGATGAAGCCGCAGGTGTTCACGATCACCAGGTCGGCCTGCGCATAGTCGGGGGCGAGGAGATAGCCCTCCGCGCGCAGCTGGGTGAGGATGCGCTCGGAGTCCACGGTCGCCTTGGGGCAGCCGAGACTCACGAAGCCGATTCGGGCCGGTGCCTGCATATTCGGAATCTACTCGAGGGTGAAATCGGAGAAGTCGTAGTCGATGCGGTTGTCCGCGACATCCAGCCCGGACTCCACGCGCAGCCCCGCGTCCTGGCGGCGCAGCCGCGCATGGTGGCGGGTCGGAATCTCGTCCAGGATCCAGCCCACCTCGCTGGGGTCCAGCACCCGCCCGTCGGCGCGGGTCAGGTGGCGTACCAGCACCTGGTCGGCCTCCACGCGCAGCACCAGCGGCAGCGGCAATTGCAGGGGCAGCACGTGCTCCTGCACCACCTGCTCCAGGGGCGAGGGCCGACCGTGTGCCTGCCGCAGGTCGAGCCGGAAATAAGCGCCCCCGCCGGGCAGCTTGAGCAGGCGCGCCAACCAGTCGCCCTGAAAGCCGCGATGGACGATGATGCTGCGCCCGGCGAAGCGTTCGAAAAATTGCGCCAGCGGCGCGCCGCGCCGGCTGCGAAAAAGGCCGAACATCGCTGTGCCTCTGCCGTCTCCCGGGCGCGGCATTATAGCCGATCGACGCCGCTTCCGCGGGTGTTACACTGTTCGCGAGTGCCGCCCGGGTGTTTCAGCCACCTGCGTCGGGCCGCGGCGCGCGGCGGCGCCCCGGGCGTGTTCGGGCCTCACGGCCGCCATCGGCACCGCTTCGGCGAATCGGCACATGGACAAATTTCTCTACGCACACGCCGGCGGCGCCTCCGCGGCCGCCCTGCTCGACCGCTGCCTGACCGGGCTCGGGCCGGTCCCGCGCGAGGCCAATCTCGGCTTCATTTATGCCACCGACACCTTGGCGGACGAACTGCCGATGCTGCTCGAGGCGCTACGTGCCGGCACCGGCGTGGAGCACTGGGTGGGCACCCTCGGGCTGGGCATCTGTGCCACCGGCACGGAGTACTACGACGAGCCCGCGCTGGCGGTGCTGGTGGGTGACTTCCCGCCGGGCAGCTTCCGCGTCTTCCAGGGCCTGCCCGCGGCCGCCTCACCGGCCGGCAGCCACGGCAACGCCCGTTTCGCCGTGGTGCATGGCGATCCGCGCAACGGCAAGCTGCCCGAGCACATCGCCCGCCTGCCCGCCCTGATTGGCGATGGCTTTCTCGTCGGCGGGTTGACCGCCTCGCAGGCCAGCTTCCAGCAGGTGGCCGACGGCCTCACCGAGGGACAACTCTCAGGCGTGGTGTTCGAACCCGAGGTCCGGGTGGTCAGCGCACTCACCCAGGGATGCAGCCCCATCGGCCCGGTGCATACCGTGAACGAGTGTCAGGGCAACGTCGCCGTGCGCATCGACGAGCGGCCGGCCCTGGACGTGCTCAAAGAGGACATGGGCGAGCTGCTCGCACGCGATCTGAATCGTGCGGCGGGCTACATCTTCGCGGGCTTCCCGGTGCGCGGGTCCGACACCGGCGACTACCTGGTGCGCAACCTGCTGGGCATGGACAGCGCCCGCGGGCTGCTGGCCGTCGGCGACCGCCTGGAGATCGGCCAGGGGCTGCTGTTCTGCCGGCGCGACGCGCAGACGGCGGTGCAGGACCTGGAGCGCATGCTCGCCGACCTGAAGAGCCGCCTGCCGGGCCCGCCGCGCGGCGGCGTCTATCACTCCTGTCTCGGCCGCGGACACACTCTGTTCGGCGAGGCCTCCGAAGAACTCAGAATCATCGCCGAGGCGCTGGGGCCCGTGCCCCTGGTCGGCTTCTATGCCAACGGCGAGATCTCCGGCGATCGTCTGTACGGCTACACCGGCGTGCTCAGCCTGTTCGTCTGAGCGCGCCTCGACAAATCAAGGAGAACCGCGAGCATGCACTACCGCCGTCTGGGCAATACCGACGTCGAGGTCAGCGCGATCTGCCTGGGGACCATGACCTGGGGTGAGCAGAACACCGAGGACGAGGCCCACACGCAGCTCGACTACGCCCTCGAGCAGGGCATCAATTTCATCGACACCGCGGAGATGTATCCCATCCCGCCCGCCGCCGAGACCCAGGGGCGCACCGAGACCTACATCGGCAACTGGCTGCACAAGCGCGGCCGGCGCGAGGACGTCGTGCTCGCCAGCAAGGTGATCGGCCCGCCGTGGGAGGCGCTCAAGCACTTCCGCGGCGGCGCGGCGCGGCTGGACCGCCCCAACATCGAGACGGCCATCGATGCCAGCCTCAAGCGGCTGCGGACCGATTACCTGGACCTGTATCAGCTGCACTGGCCGGACCGCAAGACCAACTTCTTCGGCAAGCTCGGCTACGTGCACGCGCCCGACGACGATCCGGTGCCGATCGAGGAGACCCTCGCCGCGCTGGACGGACTCGTGAAGGCGGGCAAGGTGCGCCACATCGGTCTGTCCAACGAAACCGCCTGGGGGACCATGAAGTTCCTGCAGATCGCCGAGTCGCGCGGGCTGCCGCGTGTGGTCAGTGTGCAGAACCCCTACAGCCTGCTCAATCGCAGCTTCGAGGTGGGGCTGGCGGAGGTCGCCATGCGCGAGAGCGCCGGCTTGCTGGCCTATTCGCCGCTCGCCTTCGGCATGCTCAGCGGCAAGTACAGCGGCGGCGCCCAGCCCGCCGATGCGCGCCTGACGCGCTGGCCGCACTACGACCGCTACAGCAACCCGCAGGCGCGTGCGGCAACCGACCGGTACGTCGCCCTGGCGCGCGAGCACGGGCTCGACCCGGCACAGATGGCGCTCGCCTATGTGAACAGCCGCCCCTTCGTGACGGCCAACATCGTGGGCGCGACCAGCGTGGAGCAGCTGCGCAGCGATATCGACAGCATCGAGCTGGAATTGCCCGACACGGTGCTCGAGGGCATCGAGGCCATCCACACCGAGCATCCCTACCCGAGTCCGTGAGCGGCCGCCACGCGGTTCGGCCCTGCCGCTCGCACAACCAGGAGAACGAGGTGGACTGTATCTTCTGCAAGATCGCCCACGGCGAGATCGACAGCGACATCGTCTACGAGGACGACGATGTCGTCGCCTTCCGCGACCTGAATCCGCAGGCGCCCGAGCATGTGCTGCTGATCCCGCGCAAGCACATCGCGACGGTCAACGATCTCACGGCGGCGGATGCGCCCCTGGTCGGCACGCTCTACCTCGGCGCTCGAGAGGTCGCCGCCCGCCTGGGGGTGGCGCAGGACGGTTACCGGCTGGTGATGAACTGCAACCCACGCGCCGGGCAGAGCGTGTACCACATCCACCTGCATCTGCTCGCGGGGCGCGATATGGGCTGGCCGCCGGGTTGAGGCTCAGCCGACCCGCATGCGGGTCGGCACCCCCTGCAGACCGCCCTCGAGCACACTTGCCGCGAAGCCGCTCTGGGCGAGCAGGAAGCTCGCCGCGGCGCTGCGCCGCCCGGTGCCGCAATAGCACACATAGTGTGTCTGGCGGTCCAGCTCGTCCTGGCGCTCGCGCAGCTCGTGCAGCGGAATGTTCAGGGCGCGCGGCAGGCGCTGGTGCCGGTACTCGCGGGGATGCCGCACGTCGAGCCAGCGTGCCCCTTCGACGATCCTGCGGCGCGCCTGATCGACCTCCAGGCGCTGCACCAGCGGCTCGTGCAGCAGCGCATCGAAATCGCTCTTGGCCAGCCGCATCAACGTCCCCGCCGAGGTCATGGTGACGGTGGCGTTGCGCTCACCGCCGCAGATCAAGGCTTCCTCGCCGAACACCGCACCCGGCCCGATGTCGGCGAGCGCAACGGTGCGCGTCACGCGCGCCGTCCCCTCGGTGAGTACGTAGTAGTAGTCCCCGGCTTCGCCCTGACGCACCACCACCTCCCCGGCCCTGGCCTGCACCGGGCGCATGCGTTCGAGCAGCGGCCGCACATGGGCGGACGGGAGGTTCTTGAAGGCCATGATGTGGCGCATGCGCCCCACCCAGTCGCGGGGGGCAGGAGGGGCGGGCTCGGCGAGGCGCTCGCCGGGCTGCGGATCTGCCTGCAGCGGCGCGGCGCTGAGCTGCTCCCAGCTCAGCATGTAGTCGAGAATGCTGTTGTCGATGCGCAGCAGCGTGACCGCGCTGAGGCTCACGGCATCCACCTGATGCGGTTGGCTGGGGTCGAGGGCGGCGCACGCCGCATCGCTGCCGCCGCTCACCACACGCTCGAGGGTGCGGCCGGCGCCGCTCAGCTGCACATTGCCCTGCAACACGAACACCGACTGCCCGTCGACGTCACCCTTGCGGAAGATGGTCGTGCCCATGCCGAGGCGCTCGACGCAGGAGAGGCCGAGGAGTTCCTCCAGGCGCGCGTCACTGAGCGACGCGAGCGGCTGGAAGCCGCGCAACTGACTGGGGCCGATCCCCGGGAGAGCGTCCATGGCCGCGTTCCTTTGCGTTCTTGTGGGCGACACGAGCCGTGTAACGCACCATTGGTAACGCATCGGTGACACACCCGACGTGACAGCGTTCGCATTTCGCCCGCTCCCCCCCGGGCTGCGGCATCGTGCGCCCGCCGGCCCGGGCCGCGGACATCGCTGGCTTCCCGCCGCGCCAGGGGCGCAACCGGTCGCCGGCTAGACTCCCAAGGCGCAGTCGAGCGCGGCGGCGATCCCCTTGTCGGCCCCCGGGCCGAACTGCGTGGTGCCCGGCTCGAAGCGGTCGGTGAAGGCGTATTCGTACTTCACGTCCTGCAGGCCCAGGGCGCCGAACAGGCGCGTCTCGAAAGACTGATCGTCGGCGTGCTCGATCAGCGTCGGCCAACCGTCCGCCCCCGGCTCCAGGATCGGGCCGAAGAACACCACGCCGGGCTTGTTCTTCAGGCGCAGTGCGCAGCTGCCTTGCGTGCGCCCCGACATGGGCAGAAAGTCGATGGTACGGGTGAGCTTGGTCTGTGTATTCAGGCTCAGGTCGACGGTGCCCTCGATGGCGGCGACCTCGGCCTCGAAGGCCAGCGCCTCGGCGCCCGAGGCCGCGCGCCAGGCGTCGAGCTCGTGCGCCCCGAAACGGCTGGGCAGGAAGATGAATTTCAGCGGTGCCAGCGCCTGCAGCGCCTGCAGGGTTTCGGCGGAAAAGGGGGGCGTATTGACCAGCACGCCGTTGACTTCCCGGTCGACGATGTAATACACCGCAGGATGTCCCGGCGGGACAGGCACGAGATAAATCCTGCGACCGACGATGGAAAGCAGCTCCTGCATGAGAACACCCGTGGAAGAATGGGGCCCCTACCTTAGCCGAAGCCCTGCGGGGCCGCCAGGGCGGAGCGATCCACCGTGAGCACCGGGGGCGCGGACCTGCTCCTGCTCAGCGGTGGCGTGGAGAGCACGACCCTGCTCTATCGCCTGCGCGGGCAGCCGCTGCACGCCGTAAGCATCGACTATGGGCAACGCGCCGCCGCACGCGAATACGCCGCCGCACGGTGGCACTGCGAACGCCTGCAGGTGCCATTGACCCGTCTGCAGATGCCCCAGGCGGGGGAGGCGTTCCGGGCGCATCAGACGCACAAGCTGCACGTCCCCATCCCGCACCGGAACCTGTTCATCCTCAGCCTGTCCGTCGCCTTCGCCGCCCAGCAGGGGGCACGCCGCATCTACCTGTCCATCAACCGGGAGGACAGTGAACGCCACCCGAGCGCGGCGCCGGGGTTCCTCGAACGTTTCAACGCCATGGTGCAGGCGCTGGAGCCGATCGCCGTGCACACGCCGCTGGCCGCCGATAGCAAGGCGGCGATCATCCTTCAGGGCCTGAGCGCCGGCGTGGATTTCGCCCATACCTACAGCTGCCTGCTCGGCCATGCACGCCATTGCGGCGGCTGCCCGCAATGCCGCAGCCGACGCGCCGCCTTCGCGGCCGCGGCGCAGAGTGAGCCGGCGGGTTTCTACCGGCACGGCGGCGACGTAGTTTAAGGTGCCCGGTCCCGCGGCCGTTATACGGTGAACGAAGGGAACTCGCGCACAGCGCAGAATCGCGGCATGGGCTCACCGGAAATCTCACGCACGGCGATCATTCAGAGCCTCCTGGAGGCCGCTCAGGTCAAGACCGCAACGCGGTGCACGCCCGGAGCGATGCCGCGCCGCGGCTGTGCGGTGCTGTTGCGCCGAGGCGAACAGGTGCTGCTTGCCCTGCACGATACCCGGCGCCGCCTGGACCTCGCCGCGCTCGAGCGGGAGCTCGGCGAAGGGCTGCGCCCGGCCCGGCCCGAGGAATGCGCCGAGGCGATGTTCATGCACCGGCCCGGCGCCGGCGCACTTCTGCTCGCGGTGGACCTCGACGTGCGTGCCGACGAGACCGTCGAGCTCGTCGAGGCGGAGCACCGCCTGTACCTTCCCGCCGCGGCCCTGCTCGGCACCCCTGCCGCGCGGCGCGGGCACTTTACGCACGCCCGCGCGCCGGGCCCCGCAGCCGGGCTGGACGCGCGCCTGCAGCGGCTGGAGCAGCTGCCCGGCCCTCCGCAACTCGCCCGCCGCCTGTTGCTACTCAGGGGCAACCCGCACGCGACCGTGGCCGGGCTGTGCACCGTGGTCGAGGAGGACGCCGCGATCGCCGCGCAAGTCATGCGCGTGGCCAACTCCGCGCACTACGGGGCGGGCGCGGTGGCGACCCTGGAAGCGGCAGTGCTGCGCGTACTCGGCTTCGAAGCGGTGCTGCACATCGCCATGGGCATGGCGGTGCGCAGCGGGCTGGAGCTGCCCCAGGACGGCCCCCTCGGTGCGCAGCGCCTCACCCGGGACGCCATCTACACGGCGGCCGTGGCCGAACACCTCGCCGCCGCGCTGCCGCGCCGGCGACGCCCGGTGCCGGGCAGCGCCTACCTGGCCGGCCTGCTGCACGACATCGGCTATCTGGCCATGGCGCAGCTGTTCCGCAGCGAGTATTTCTGGCTCAACAAGCTGCTGCAGGCCCATCGCGAGGCGGCACCGCTGGACATCGAGTGCCGCCTGCTCGGCACCGATCATGCCGACCTCGGAGGCCGCCTGTGCGCGGCCTGGTCGCTGCCCGCTGCGGTGATCGCGGTCGCCCATCACCACCACGATCCCGACTACGCCGGCGAACAGGCCGACGCCGTGCGGCTGGTGCAGGTCGCCGAGCGTCTGCTCGCGAGTCAGGGGCTGGGCGCCAGCGGGCCCGACGAGCTGCCCGAGGCGCTGCTCTCGGCGCTGGGTCTGGAGGAGGAACAGGTGCTCGAACGCTTCAGCGAGGTGCTGGCGGACCGGCTCAATATCGAGGCGATGGTCGCCGCCGGCACCGCCTGATCGCCTTGCAGGTCCGCCGGGCGGCCGCTAGAGTTCGTCCCCATGAATGCCAACCCTGCCCCGCTTCGCCCTCGGCTGATCAGCTTTTCACTGTGTCCCTACGTGCAGCGCTCGGTCATCACGCTGCTCGAGAAGGACGTCGCCTACGACATCGACTATATCGAGCTGGATGCGCCCCCCGAGTGGTTCCTGCGCATCTCCCCGCTGCGCAAGGTGCCGGCGCTTCGGGTGGGCGACACGGCCCTGTTCGAGTCGGCGGTGATCAACGAATACCTGGACGAGATCCATCCCCCGAGCCTGCATCCGCCGGCGCCGCTGCGGCGCGCCCACAACCGCGCCTGGATCGAGGTGGGCTCGGAGTTGATCGGGGATCAGTTCCGGTTGTACACGGCCGCAACCCAGGAGACCTTCGAACAGGCACTGGCCGCCATCGAAAGCAAGTTCTCGCGCCTGGAGGAACAGCTGGGCGCCGGCCCCTTCTTCAACGGCGAGACGGCCGCGCTCGTCGATTTCGCCTACGCCCCCTTGTTTCAGCGCTTCGCGCTGCTGGAGGCCTGGCAGCCCCTGCACCTCACCGAGGAGTTCCCGCGCATCGCGGCGTGGCAGGAGGCCCTCGTGCGTCGCCCCTCCACGGCGGCCTCGGTGCTCGATGACTTCGCCGAGCGCTTCCGCGCCTACATCCGCGACCACGGCGCGTACGCCGCCGGCCAGTTCGCCCGCGCCTGAGGCCGCCCGAGCCGCCTCAGCGGGTCTCCTCGCCCAGCGCGTGCATGCCCGCGGCCCGCCCCGCCCGCCGCCACCAGGCGGCCAGCAGGGCGCCGGAGAGATTGTGCCAGATGCTGAACAGCGCGCCGGGGAGCGCCGCCGTCGGCCCGAAGAACTGCATCGCCAGGGCCACCGCCAGGCCGGAATTCTGCATCCCCACCTCGATGGCCAGGGTGCGCGCCGTGCGCCGCCCGGCCCCCATGGCACGTGTCAGCCCATAGCCGGCGGCGAGCCCCGCGCCGTTGTGCAGCGCCACCGCGAGGACGAGCACGCCCGCCAGCGAGGCGAGTCGCTCGCCGTTGAGGGCCACGATGATGGCGATGATCAGCACGATGATCAGCACCGACAGCAGCGGAAAGAGAGCACGCAGGCGACGCGTGTAGCGGTGCGCGTAGGTGTTGATCAGCACCCCAAGCAGCACCGGCACCAGCACGATCTGGGCCACGCTCACCAGCATCGCGCCGGCGGGCACCGGCACACGCTCGCCGACGTAGAACCAGGTCAGCAGGGGCGTTGCAACCACCGCCAACAGCGTCGAGGCGCCGGTCACCAGGATCGACAAGGCCACGTTGCCGCCGGCCAGATAGCAGATGACGTTGGAGGCCGTGCCACCGGGCGCCGCCCCCACCAGGATCAGCCCCGCGGCGAGCTGCGGCGGCAGATCCAGCGCCGCGGCGATCAGCCACGCCAGCGCGGGCATCAGCGCGTACTGCAACAGCACGCCGAAGCCGATCAGCTGCGGTGCGCGCAGCACGGCGCGAAAGTGATCGAGCCGCAGACTCATGCCCATGCCGAACATCACGGCGCCGAGCAGATAGGCGATCGACGGCTTCAGGGCGGCGAAGGGCGCAGGCAGCACGAAGGCGATGGCACTGGCGAGCAGGGCCCAGAGCGGAAACAACCGCGTGAGCATCAGCAGCACGCGCTGTCCCCCGCGGCGGCGGCGAGCCAGACCACGCCGTCCTCCACGCTCACCGGCACGCGGTGCAGAAAGCGGCCGAGGCACGGCCCGTGGATGCACTCGCCGCTCAGCGGATCGAACAGGGCCCCGTGCAGCGCGCACTGCACCCAGCGACCCTCCGCATCGAAGAAGCGATCGGCAAGCCAGTTCAGATTCGCACCGGTATGCGGACAACTGTTGCGATAGGCACGCACCGCGTCGCCCCGGCGCAGGACGAACAACTCGAGCACGCCCCGCTCGAGGACGAGTTCAACGCCGCGCGCACCGGGATCCTCGAGTGCCTCGAAGCGGCACAGGCGAATGCGGCGCGGCGCGGATTTGGCGGACGAAGCAGTTGGCATGGGTGCGCGACGGCTCTCGGACCGCTACCATTATGCCGAGTCCCTGCCACAGACGGAAACCAGCGCCCCGATGAGCCCCCCCCACTTCGCCACGCCCGAAGCCGCCGAAGACGCCTTCTATGCCGCCTTCGAACGCATCGACATCGAAGCGATGCAGGCCGTGTGGAGTCCGGGCGAGTCGGTGGAATGCGTGCACCCGATGGGCGAGCGTCTGCACGGGCGCAGCGCAGTGCTCGACAGCTGGCGGCGCATGTTCGAACACTCGCCGCCGCTGCGCATTGCACTGAGTCACCGCAGCCGCATCGCCGACGAGCGGGTTGCCGTCCATATCGTCTTCGAGAACATCGACGTCCCGGGCCGCGCGACCCCGCCATCGCAGATGATTGCCACCAACGTCTACCGGCTGGAGGCCGACGGCTGGCGCATGGTGCTGCACCACGCATCGCCCGCGCCGCGTCACGCCGAGGCACCCGCACGCGCCGTGCACTGAACCGCGCACGCGCCCTGGCGCATGGCATCGACAGTCTCGGCACACTCAATCCACCGCCCGCTCCGAGCGTGTTCGTAAGCGCTGCGGGGAACCCCGCCACGCAGCGCGAACCGGCGCGCGCGGCAAGCCGCCGCCCGCTCTACGTGCCCACGTGCACCAGCAGCTGCCGTCTAGCGCGCTGGCGGCGATGCTCCCACAGATAGATCCCCTGCCAGGTCCCCAGGGCGAGCCGGCCCTCGAGGATCGGCACCGCGAGCGAGCTGGCCGTGAGGGCCGCCTTGATGTGCGCGGGCATGTCGTCAGGTCCTTCGAGCGTGTGCGTATAGAGGGGATCCCCCTCGGGCACCAGCCGGTTCAGCCAGGCCTCGAGGTCGCGCCGCGCACTCGGGTCGGCGTTTTCCTGGATCAGCAGGCTTGCCGAAGTGTGCTGTACGAACACCGTGCACAGGCCCTCGCGCACCCCCGCGCGTGCCGCGAGCGCGGCCACCTCGTCGGTGATTCGGTGCAGCCCCTGCCCGCGCACCTCTACTGCGAATCGCTCTACCATGGGCTCATCCTCCGCGCCGCGCGCCCCCTTTGGCGGGGGGCGCAAAGCGTATTTTGTCGATCCGCCAACCGCCGCGCTCCACGTGCAGAACAAGGCAGCCCGGGCCGCCGAAGGTACGCGTCAGCCCGGCCGCGCCCGGGTTGAGAATCCACGGCTCGATCTGGGTGTCGCACAGCTGGCGGTGGCTGTGACCATACACGACCGCGCGCGCATCGGCGAAGCTGCGCCGCAGGCGCCGATGCCGCTCGCGCGCCGCACCATGCCGGTGGCCGTGTACGACCACCAGGTCCCCTCCGGGAAGCTGCAGGCGGATCTGTTCGGGCAAATCGGCCAATACGGTACGCTCGGCCAGGGCCCATTTCTCCGGAACGTCGTTGTTTCCGCGCACGGCGAGGACCGTTCCACCGCGCGGGCGCATGGCATGCAGGGCGGCGGCGGCTCCGACATCGCCGGCATGCACGACGTAATCGCACCCGGCCACCACTGCGCCAATGCGCTCATCGAGCTGTCCGTGGGTGTCGGAGACCAGCGCCACGCGGCGCGGAAGTACCGTGTTTTTCAGGTCGAAAACGCACATAAAACGCTTCCCGTACAGATATATTATGCTATCGTAATAACGCCTCGTTTCACCCTCTTATAACGAGAAATCGGGAGCAGCCATGGCGACCAAAAAGAAGACCAGCAAGCGTACGGTAAGCAAGAAGAAGACGGCGGCGAAGAAGAAGACCGCGGCAAAGAAGACGGCGGCGAAGAAGACCACCACCGCAACACGGGTGACGGCCATCAAGGACCCGTACACCAAGTCCACCCTGTACAGCGATCTCGCCGAGCGGACCGGCCTGACGAAAAAGCAGGTCGATTCGGTCTTCGGAGAGCTGGGCAATATCGTCCAGGCTCACGTGAAGAAGAACGGCGCCGGCGTGTTCACGCTGCCGGGCATGCTGAAGATGAAGGTGGTGCGCAAGCCCGCGACCCGCGCCCGCAAGGGCACCAACCCCTTCACCGGCGAGCCCACCACGTTCAAGGCCAAGCCGGCCCGCAACGTGGTGAAGATCCAGCCGCTGAAGAATCTGAAGGAAATGGCGAAGTAGCACTGCGCGCGCCCGGGCCGGAGGCTTCCTCCGGCCCTCTTCACCCCCGCCTACCCCTGCTCGTTCCCGTTCAACATCTCTAACAATGCCGGCAGTTCGCTCACGCCGGGCACCTCGTGCATGGCGGCGGCACGCCGCCGGATCATGGCTTCGGCGTCCAGGCGCTCGCGAATGAAGTGCGTGGTCAGCACGGTGGTGAAACCCAGCGCACGGGCACCCCGGTGCTCATCGCTGCCCCCGTCGCCGACGAACAGACACTCCGCGGCATCGAGCTCGAGCGCGGCGAGTGCCGCTGAATAGATGCCCGGCTCGGGTTTGCGACTGCCGCAGTAACAGCTGAACACCGCCGCATCGAACAGGTCGGCCAAGGGGGAGTCCTCCCAGGCGGCGACTTCGGCCGAGGAGGCGTTGGACACCAGCGCCAGGCGCAGCCCCGCGTCCCGCAGTGCCCGCACGGCGGCCACGCTTTGTGCCGGCGGGTTGCGCAGACAATGGTCGAAGCGCCGCTGCCGATCCGCAGCGGCGGCGTGGATGCGCGCCTCGGGAATGGCGGGATCGATGCTGTGGGCGAGCCGCCGCAAGGTCGCGACGGCCTCCGTCGGCGTGCAGATCTCGTGCAGCGGACCGAAGCAGGCCGCACTCCACTGCGCGCGATCCACCCCGAGGATGTCCGCCGTCAGGGCGCCGATCTCGCCCGGCACCTGCCAGACGTCGACGAGGGTGTGGAAAAGGTCGAAACAGATGCCGCGAATCATCCCGGTTCTCCAGGCCGTGTGCAGCGCGCCGATTGCAAAGGCGCCGCAGATGGACTATCGATTTCAGTAGGACCCCTATCTAGAGGAGGCATGCCGATGGGAGTCGCCTACCAGCCTCTGCCCTCGCGCCGCATGGCGCCGGGCACCCGTTACCACCGCCTGTTCCGGGCCGTGGTCGCGCCGCCGGCGAAGCTCTCCAGCCCCGCCACCGATGTGATGACCGACCTGCGCAAGGTCCCCGCCGTAACCATTGACGCCGACGAAGGTATCGAAGAGGCCAACAGCAAGATGCTGGTCAATCGCATCCGGCTGCTGCTGGTGGTGGATGAGGGCGACCGCATCCTCGGCGTGATCACCGCCACCGACATCCTCGGCGAGAAGCCGGTGCGCCACCTGCAGCGCACGAGGGGCCGCCGCAGCGAGATCCTGGTCCGCGACATCATGACGGCGGAGCAGGAACTGGAAGTGATGGACCTGCACCAGGTCCAACGCGCCCACGCCGGCCACATCGTGGCTCATCTACAGCAGGTGGGGCGCCAGCACGCGCTGGTGGTCGAGCGTGACGGCAACGGTCACGACGAGGTGGTCGGGCTGTTCTCCACCAGCCAGATCGGCCGGCAGTTGGGCGCCCCGGTCGCCACCACGGCGGTGGCGCGCACCTTTGCCGAGCGCGAGGCGGAGCTGATGGCGGGCGAGCGAGAGGCCCAGATCTGAGCCGCCCCGGCGGCGCGTCGGCGCCGCCGGGGCCCTGCCCATCCCTATACGCCGGGCCACGCGCCGGGCGCCGCCCTGCCGGCGCGAACTACCAGCGCAGATGAACGCCGACCGTGGTGGCCACGTCGATGTTCACCTCCGGGCCGTTCTTGAGGTCCGCCGAGATATCGTGGCGTTCGACGTACACGTTCGCCTGCGGCATCAACTGGTAGCTCACGCGCGCGGCGAGTTCGGTCAGCCCGTCCGCATCGCCGAAGGAAACGATGCGCGGTGCGTAATAGGCATGTCCCCCGACACCCAGACCGTGCCAGTTCTGGGGCGCATACATGAAGCGGCCGCCCAGGGCCAGTCCGCCGAGTTCGTTCGGTCCGGTGTCCACGTAGTAGAAGCGGCCGCCGATGCCCAACTCGAGCGGACTCTGCCAGGAATCGTTGTATACGAGCATCCCTGCATCCAGAAGCACGTCATCGTCCGTGTCGTACAACAGCCCGCCTTCGACCTCCACTCGCCCGTACTGCTGCCCCCACATCGGGGTGGCGTAGCGCACGCGCGCGGTCTCGTCGTTGAGCGAAAGCTCCAGCGACTGGGCATGGGCGGCGCCGGCGGCCAACAGGGCCAGTCCGGCGAATAACGGATGAAAACGCATGTGAGGCTCCCGTATTGCTGCAGTGACGGCACCGGCTGCGGCGCCCGGCGTATCATATCGACTCCGCGCCGCCTTGGCACCTCGCCGCGTTCACCGTTTGAGGATGCGTTGCAGAGTATCGCGGTAGCGATCGAGGTGGGCGTCGCCGGCGGCCAGGGCACGGCGGGCGTAGACTTCGGCCGCCGTCCAACGGCCGCGGTCGGCCAGCACGCTGGCCAGATTGTTCAACGCCGGGGCATAGTCCGGCGCACGCTCGATCAGGCGTCGATAGGCCTGTTCGGCACGCTCCAGATCGCCGGCGCGGTAATAGGCGTTGCCCAGCCCCATGGCGGCGATGCGGCTCTCCGGCCAGCGCGCCAGGGCCCCCGCATAGGCGGGGATCGCGGCGGTGGCGTCCCCACCCTCTTCCAGGGCCGCCACAGCAGCCAGATACGGGCTCGGCGACGCGCTCACCGGCAGCGTGCCCGGCGACAGGGCAAGCAGGGCCCAATGCCCCCCGCGCGCCCAGGTGCGCTCGAACAGCGCCAGCGTCTCGCGGTGTCGACGCTCGGTGCCCGAACGCAGCACCAGCACACCGTCCTGCAGGTCGTAGCCAACCACCACCGCATAGTGCCAGCGCGGCAGCCAGCTCAACCCCAGGTTCTGCAGCACCAGCACCGGATGTCCCGCGGCGACTTCCGCGAGCAGGTCTTTGAGGTGCGGCGGCAGCACGTAGGCGACGCGGCCCTGGGCACGCGCCGCCGCCACCAGCTCGAGCTGCAGGCTCCCCTTGCGGGCGGGCACGTAGACCGCCGGCGTGAGCTGCTCGGGCTGCACGTGCAGCCCGCTCCAGTCGAGCACCGTGGCCAGGGCGGCCGGGCCGCACTGATGCAAGGTCTGCGGGAAGAAGGGCACGTCGGTGAGCTCCGCGCGCGGCGCCAGGCCCGGAGGCGGCGCGCTCCGCAGGTGCGCGCTCTGCGGCGCGCTGGCGCAGCCGCCCAGGAGCAACAGCAAGAGTATCCACAGCAGACCGCCCGGACGCAGCCGGGCGGTCGGGGGCGAGGCGAACACCCTTATCGCAGCCTCACTGCACGGTCTTCTTCACGAACGGAAACACGTCGGTGTAGCCGAGGATGTCCGTCGCCAACAGCACCAGAAACACGAATACCGCTGCCCCGAGCAGATCACCGCCGGCGGGCATGTCCTGCATGCGCTGCGCCAGCGACTGCGCCTCCCGGTCGCTGAGCCGGGCGATACGCGCCTGGGCCTGTTGCGGGTCCACGCCCCATTGGACGAGCTGCTTCTGCACGGCATCGCGGGCGAGAAAGGCGTTGAGCTGGGCACGGCTTTGCTGCGCCGCCGGCGCCTGGGCCAGCAGCTCACTGGTGCCCACGACCGACGCGGCGGCGGGCGAGGCCATGGAGGCGAGCACCAGGGCCGCCGCGGACAGATGCACCCAGAGGCGGGCACGACGTCGACACAATTCCATAAGGGCCTCCCTAGTCGGTTGCTTGCTGTGGATTTGAGAAGAGCCAGGGTCGAAAACGGAAGTGTGCACCACGGGCGCAGCGCGCGCTAGGTGTGTAAACCCACCAGGTTGTTCACGATAAGCCGTGAGATCGGAGGCCGATAGCCGAGGCTGGCGTGCGGTCGGTGCCAGTTGTACTGATGCAGCCAGGGCAGGAGGTGCTCGGAGCGCTGGTCGGAGGAGACGTAGGCGCGGGCATAGGCCCATTCGCGTAGCGCGGTCTGGATGAAGCGCTCGGCCTTGCCATTGGTGCGCGGGGTGTAGGGCTGCGTGCGCAGATGGCGCAGCCCCAGACGACGGCACAGGCGCGCAAAGCGCCGGGACAGATAGCAGGCGCCGTTGTCGGTCAACACCCGCTGGAAGCGGATGCCCAGTCCCCGGTAGTAGCGCAGCACCTGCAGCAGAAAGGCGCAGGCGCTGCGGCCGGTCTCATCGGGGTGGATGGCGCCGAAGGCGACTCGGGAGTGGTCATCGATGGCCACGTGGACATACTCCCAGCCGGCCCCGCGGGAGCACTGGCGTCGGTCCTCGGTGGCGCGGTGCCCCGGGACGCGAAAGCGCCCGAGTTTCTTGATGTCCAGGTGCAGCAGCCCGCCGGGCTGGGCGTATTCGTAGCGCCGTACCGGCGGGGCGGGCTCGAGCTGGGCCAGGCGATTGAGCCCCATGCGGCGCAGCCAGCGCCCCACCGTGCTGTGACCGATCCCCAGCCGCTGGCTGATCTGGCGGTAGGTCTGACGGGCCCGGCGGCATTCGACCAGCTGGGCCCGGCGCTGCGAGCAGAGTGCGTGCGGGCTGTGATGGGGACGCGAGGGGCGATTCGCCAGGCCCGTCGGCCCCTCCTCGCGGTAGCGCTGGAGCCACTTGTAGGCGGTGCGCACGCTCACGCCGGCCGCCTGGGCCGCCTCGCGGGGGCGCAGGCCCTGCTCGAGGATGCGACGCACCAACAGCTCTCGACCATGGACGGTTAATCGGGCATTTTTATGGTTGTTCATTCGGGGCTCCCGGAGGTTGGATTTGGTTTGCACCTCCAGTCTTCCGGGTAAGCCCCGAGTGAACAACCTACTGAGAGATCACAGCTAGGCATTGTGCTCGTCGGGCGGAGGGCAGGCCGGGGCGCCCGCCATCCGCCCCATCTCGCCGAGCATGCGTTCGAGCTGCGCCCGCGAGTCGGGAAAGCGGCCCGCCTGGTGCAGCTCATGGCGGCGGTTGTGGGCGACCTGATCGATGCGGTCACGTACGTCGGGGTTCTCCTGGATGAAGGCGAGAAACGGTGCACAATCGATACGCAGGACCTCCAGGTCGCTGCTTGCGGTCACCGTGGCGGCGCGCGGCGCGCCCGTGAGCAGCGACCACTCGCCGAAGTAGTCGCCGGGCCCGAGCAGGGCGAGGTTGAGTGCAGGCCCGCCGGCCCGGTGCGAGACGCGCGCCGCGCCGTAGACGATGACGAACAGCGCATCGCCGGGCTCGCCCTCCACGACGATCGGCGTGCCGGCGCCGAAACACAGCAGCGCGGCCTGCTCCAGCAGTTGGTCGCGCGCCTCTTCGGGCAGATAACGCAGCAGCGGCACCGCACGCAGGCCGGTATGCAGGACCCGGCTTCGATAGCGTTCGAGCACCCCCTCGCGCACGCGCGGGTTGCGGGCAATCAGCGTGGCGAGCACAGCGCCGGGGATTTCCAGCAGCAGGGTTTCGCGGCTGGCGGTGGCCGTGGACAGGCGCGCCGCGCCAAACAATGCCCCGATTTCCCCGCACAGCTCGCCACAGCCCAGGCGCGCCAGACGCACCGGCTCGCCGTCGACCACTTCGGACACGGCCACCTCTCCGGAGAGCAGGAGGAAGGCACGCTCGTCGCGCTCGTGCTGGCGGCAAAGCACCGCGTCTGCGGCCACCCGGCGCAGCACGCCGTGCTCCACCAACAGCTCGCGATCGGCGTCGCTCAACAGGGCGCCGAAGGCGGACGGCCGGCTCAGCACCCGCTGTACGAGCTGCAGCAACTGCGCCGCACCGGGAGCCGCACGATCGTCGAGTTTGTGCGCCATGTTCCCACACCTGCACGTATTGATCGTCTATGGTCCACGGCCCTTCGGCCGCAGGACAGGAAACCGGTCACAAATCGCAGCGGGCGCCGCCCCACCCGCCGGAAACCAGAGCGTGGCGCTTTATGGCGCACCCCAGGCCGGGTACTATCGTGCGCGTCGCCGTGAAGAGCGCCCGGGATGTTCATTCCGCTCCACCGCAAGCTGGACCTGCGCAACCCGCCACTGGCCACCGTCGCCCTGATTTTGGCCAACCTTGCGGTATTCCTGTTCTGGCAGCACAACGATGCCGCCCTGGAGCAGGCCGCGGTCGACTACTACCTGCATTCGGATCTGCCGGCGCAGGAGCTGCCGCGCTACCGCGACTACCTCCGGCACCATGCCGAGCAGGGCCCGGCCGCAGGACAGTCTGCGCTGCTCCTGCAGCGGATGCTCGCCGACGCCCCGTTCATGGCCGCGCTGCGCGACGGTGCGCTAGTCACGCCCCGGGCCCCCGGCTATGCACAGTGGCAGCGCCAGCGCGCGCAGTTCGAGGCGCTGCTGCAGCAATCCACCGCCTGGCGCTACGGCCTCAAGCCGGCGGCGCTCTCGCCCGCGGCACTGGGCCTGCACATGTTCCTGCACGCCGATCTGCCCCATCTGCTCGGCAACATGCTGTTCCTGTTCCTGTTCGGATTCGTGCTCGAGGGGGTGCTCGGCTGGCGCCTGCTGCTCGGCGTCTACCTGCTCGCCGGGCTCGCCTCGGCCGGCGTCGACATCCTGGTGCGGCCCGACAGCCTCGCCCCCGGGATAGGCGCCTCGGGCGCCATCGCCGGGCTGGCCGGCGTCTATACGGCCCTGTTCGGGCGCCGCCGCATCCACTTCTTCGTGGCGCTGGGGGTGTATTTCGATTACGTCCGTGCGCCCGCGGTGGTGCTGCTGCCGGTGTGGCTTGCCTACGAGGGACTGCTGCAGGTTCTGGCGCCGGGGGCGAGCAATCGCATGGTCCACATCGGCGGCCTGCTCGCCGGCGCCGCCATTGGCCTGGGTGCCCGCCACCTGCTCTCCGAGCGCGGCCACGACACGCTGGAGGCCGAGGCGAAACGCGACGCCCGCAACCGGCAATATACCGAAGCGCTCGATCTGATCGCCGACATGGAGCTGGACGCGGCGCGCCGCCTGCTCGAAGAGCTCCATGCGCGCGACCCCGCCGACCGTGACGTGCTGCTCCAGCTCTATCACATTGCCCGCTTTGACCCGAGCTCGGCCGCCTATCACGACTATACGCACCGGCTGCTGGCCCTGCCGGGCAGCGACCCCTCGACTCTGCGCCTGGCGCACGACATCTACGAGGAATACATCCGCGATGCCCGGCCCGCGTTCCGCTTCACCGGCGGCGACCTGCTCGGGCTCGCCATCCGCTTCGCCGGCGGCGGCTATGCCGCGAGTGCCGAACGCATCGTCGCCTGGTTCCTGCAGCACCGACGCGAGCATCCGCGCAATGCCGAAGCCCTGCTCGCGCTCGCTGGCGGCTTTCGCCGCGAGGGTGACGAGGACAAGCACACCCGGGCGCTCGAGCTGCTGATGCGGCTCTACCCGGAAAGCCCGCAGGCATTGCTGGTGCGTACCGGCACGCGTGAGCCGGCCGGCTCAGGCGCTGCGTGACACCGAATCGATGAGGTCGCGATAGGCACGGACCTCGGCCGCCAGGGGATGGTGCGCATAGCGTACGAGCACGAAGTCGAGCACCCGGCGCGCCTGCTGATCCTGCCCGTACTTGTCGCACATCAGGTGCGCCGCCAGCAGATAGGCGCCGGGGGTCTCCGGGCTGTCCGGGTACGCCTGGTGGAAATTGCTGAGCAGGCCCAGTGCCGAGCGCGGATCGCCGCTCGCCACGAAGGCCTCGGCCAGGCGCACCGCAGCGCGCGCGCCGAGCGGCTTGCAGGCGGCGTCCGCCGCGGCGCAGTCCCGGTAGACCGCCATGGCCCGCCGCGTGCGCCGTTCCAGCAGCAGCCGCGTGACGTAATCGCGCCCGTGCGCCACCAGCCGCTGCGGCTCGGCCCGCACGCACAACAGCTTGTGCAAGCGATCGCGCAGTACGAAGTCGGTGGGCGCCGCACGCGCGCCCTGCTCGAGCACGTGCAGCGCCTCCGCGTAACGTCCCTCCTTGACCAGCACCTCCGCCTGCCTCAGCACGGGGCTGCCCTGCGGGGCCTCGTCCGCCGCCTCGACTGCGCCGGGGTCGACCTCCACCGCATGGCCGAGCTGCTCGTGATACTGGTACACCACATAGCCCATCATCGCGAACATGACGAGGCAGAAGTACATCGCGATGAGGCTGTACGCGGGCGGCAGCGCCCACGCGGGCCGCATGCCGGCGAACAGCTCGGCGGCCGCCGACGAACCGAGCAGCAACAGCGCGATGAACAGGCACAGGATGAAGTACGGCGCGCCGATGCGGGCGATGAAGGTGCCCAGGGTGAGCGGATTGAAGGCGCGGAAGAAGCTGCGCTCCACCGCGAGCACCATGACACTGGCCGGCAGCGCGAGGACCGTCAGGCCCAGGCCGACCCCGTAGGCGATGCGGCCGAACAGGTCGAATATCGCAAAGTTCGCAAACGCCAGCACGAAGAACACCAGCACCTGCTTGAACGGCAGTTCCAACTCCCCGGCCAGCGAGGCCCCGGCAAGCCCCGGCGGGTCCGCGTGGCCCGCGGCGACCCGCTCCAGGGCCGCATAGGCGTACTTCATAAAGCCGAAACCCACGACAAGCATCACCACGAAACCGAGCACGTCCACCTGCGAGAGCAGGGTCAGGGCGGCGAACAACAGCAGCATCCCGAGGCTCGCCGGATGCAGGGGATAGGCGAAGAACGTGGGCAGCCGATGCCAGAACGGCTCGATCGCGTTGCCCGCGCCCAGCGGCTCGAGCGCCCGGGCGCACACCGGGCAGGCGGGCGCCTGCTCATGCGGCGCCTGGTGAATGCAACGCGGGCAGTAATTAATGTGACAGGCGCGGCACACCCAGCGCGCGGGGGCGTCGGGGTGATACTTGCACGTGACGGTCGACATCGGATCGAAGCAGGCTCCCGCACCCTGCGGCCGCAGGCCGCCTGGAGCGGCGCGGCGCGGAGCAGGTTGATATGACGTGTCAGCGCCGGCGGCCCCTTGCGGCAGCGCGCCGCCTCGTGAGGCCGTGCAGCGCCCAGGCCACGACAGTGCCGCGCTGACTGCCCGCAGTGGCAGCGCCCTACTATAAACGCTGCGCAACCGGGGTGCACGGGGAACAGGGTGGGAGGAACTGGCGCCGAGCCGGGCCCCCGCCGCGCTGACGGGCGGGCCCGCTCCGCGCGGCGGGGGGAAGCTGTGCGGCCGAGGGTTACGCCACGCTCACGGCGTGGCGAGGCGGACAGTGGCTGTCGGGCAGCCGCGCCAGGAGCTCTGCGCTGAGCCGATCGAGCGCCGCGGCGTCCATCGCCTGCAGCTCGAGCGTGCTGCGCAGATCGTGAGCGGCGGCCACGCTCGCCAGCGAGGGTTCATGGAAGCGGATGCCGGGGTAACGCTTGCGCGCCTTCACGTGGATGAGAATCTTCACTGCGTCGCTTTCACAAAAGCACATGGCTCGTCCCTCCCGTTCGGTGACGATCTTGACCGTAGATCCGGCACCGGTGCTGCGCAAGCGCAACGGCACGTCGCGACTATACTTGCGCCGATCATCGCACCGAGCTGTGGAGGCCGACATGGACATCGAAATGGTGGACGTCACGCTGCATTTTGCGGACCCGCTGGAGCGCGAGCGCCTGCAGGCGCTGGAGGACGGAGTGCATCGCCTTCAGGGCGTGGTCAGCACCCACGTGTCGAAGGACAACCCGCGCATGATGATGGTGGAGCTCAACCCGCGGCAAACGAGCGACCGCGCCGTGCTCGAGTACGTGCAGGGCCAGGGGGTCACGGCCGAGCTCACCGTGCCCGCGCATCTGTAGGGCGGCCCGCGCAGCGCCGGCCGCCGTTGGACCGGAGCTTGTCAGGGCCGCGCAGAGTGGCCATCCTGCCGGCAGGCAACCACGAGGAGAAACTGCATGCCGCAGGATGGGAGCGAAGACATCTACATCGAGAACGCCGCCGGCGAGCGCAAACGCTTCGACGAAATGGCCCTGATGGTCGCCGCCGCGAGCGACTACAGCGGCCACAAGGAACTCAAGCTCGGCGCGGCGGGGCCGCCGAGCGAGCTCGCCGGCGCCCCGGGTTACATCTATCGGCGCGGCGAGCTGGCGCTGGTGCTGAGCAAGGAGGAGCTGTTGCGGCTGGTGTTCTGGGCCCTGCGCCCGGCCGAATACCGCGCCCTGCGCGAACGCCACGGCGCGTTCGCGGAGATCGGCGCGGACAAGTACGACCCGGCCGAGGGCCGCGCGCTGCAGCCGAAGGTCAAGGTCCCCGAATGAGCGCCTACCACCACTTCTCGTAGCGGATGCGCTCGCTGGGGATCCCCAGCGACTCGAGCATGAGCGCGGTCTCCTCGACCATGCCCGGCGGCCCGCACAGGTAGTACAAAGACGCGACGTCGAGCCCGGCTTCCTGCACGGCGGCGGCGTCGATGCGGCCGCGGCGGCCGGGCCAGCCCGGCGAGGGCTGGCTGACGGTGATCAACAGCCGGATACGCTCGCGTTCGGACGCCAGGCGCTCGAGCTCCTCGCGGAACAGAATCTCCTCCGCAACGGCGACCCCATAGAGCAGCGTGGCATCCACCTCGGGCGCCGCCTCGGCCACGTAGCGCAGGATGCTCAGCATCGGCGTCACGCCAATCCCCGCCCCGATCAGCACCAGGCGCTCGGCCATCCCCTCCCGGAAATAGAACTCGCCGCTGCCTTGCGAGATCCATACGCGGTCGCCGACCCGGGCGCGCGCATGCAGAAAATGGGTCAGCGCATGGGAATCCGAATACTTGATCGCCAGTTCAATACTGCCGCGCCGCAAGGGGCTGGAGGTCATCGAGTAGCCGCCGACCCGCAGCTCGCCCCCGATTTCGGCATACAGGTCGATCCATTGGCCGGCCAGGAACTCGAAGGGCGCCTCGCCATAGTCGATGACGAAGCTCTTGATGGTGGGGGTCTCCTGCCGGATCTCGGCGATGCGTGCGGGTATTCTCACAAATTCCACTCGGGCAATGCGCATGGGCGCCGCGGCGAACAGCTCCGCGGTCCGCGGCCAAAGCGCCATTCTAGCGCACATGCCGGCCCGGATTCAGGCGCCCTGGCGACCGGCGGCGCTTTTGCCTATCCTGTGGGCGCACATCCACGGCACTGCGACGCCCATGGCCGACTCCGAGCACGACAAACCCACACGCTATCGCGGTGCACCGCACCGGGGTCCGCAGCATCAGGCCCCCTACCCGGTCAGCCGCATGGCTCCCGCGGTCGACCTGGTGGATATGGCGCGCGAGATCGCCCAGGCGGACGCGATGGTGAACACCCGGGTGTCGGCCAAGCTCGAGGTGATCGCCGAGCAGATCCGCACCCTGCAGCGCCAGGCGCGCGAGGTGCTCGAGCAGGCGGCCCGCGACCGCGATCTGCACCGCGCCGACTGTCGCTTCAAACGGGTCCCCGGGCGCGTCTACCATCTGTACCGGCGCGCGGACGCGTCCTGCTACTTCTCCATGTTGGCGCCGGCGGAATGGGGCGGCGATCCGCCGCATGGATATGCCGGGGCCTACCGCCTGGAGGCCGATCTGTCCTGGACGCCGGCCGGCGAGCGGGGCCTCGAGGACGAGGGTCGCGAGTTGCTGGCCCGCCTGCTGGGCGAGGATTCGCGCTAGGCATTCTCCCCTCTCGTGCCCATTCCAGGCATGCGCCCGGCAGCGTGCACGGCGGCCGCCGCGTGTCGGCGCGTCTGCTGTGCTAAGGTGCCGCAGCACACTCTGAGGCGGCAAGCGGCCGGCGCATGGAACACGACGCACTCGTATTCACCATCTTCCTGGTCTTCACCGGCGCGGCGGGCCTCGCCACCTTCGCCCTCTATGCGCGCCAGGCGATGCTGGTCGCCTACATCGTGCTGGGCGTGCTCCTGGGGCCCTCCGTGCTGGACCTGGTGCCCCGCCCGGAACTGATCGCCGACGTTTCCAATATCGGCATCATGTTCCTGCTGTTCCTGCTGGGGCTGAACCTGCACCCGCAAAAGCTGCTGCAGCTGCTGCGCGAGACGCTGGTGGTCACCGGCGTGAGTTCGCTCCTGTTCGCGGCCCTGGGGATCGCCGTGGGCAGCGTGCTGGGCCTGAGCTGGACCGAGCGGTTGGTGGTCGGCGCGGCCACCATGTTCTCCAGCACCATCATCGGACTCAAGCTGCTGCCCACCAGCGTGCTTCACCACCGCCACACCGGGGAGATCATCATCAGTGTGCTGCTGCTCCAGGATCTCATCGCCATCGTGATCCTGTTGCTGCTCCAGGCACTCGGCCACGGCGGTGTGCCGCTATGGGACGCCGGGCGGCTGCTGCTTTCATTGCCGCTGTTGATCGGGGTGGCCATCGCGGTGGACCGCTTCGTGCTCGATCCCCTCATGGCGCGCTTCGACACCATTCAGGAGTATCTGTTTCTGCTGGCGATCGGCTGGTGCCTGGGGGTCGCGGAGCTGGCCGTGCAGCTGGGCCTGTCGCACGAGATCGGCGCCTTCATCGCCGGCGTGGCGCTGGCGACCAGCCCCATCTCCACCTTCATTGCCGAAAGCCTCAAACCGCTGCGCGACTTCTTTCTGGTGCTGTTCTTCTTCTCGCTCGGTGCAGGCTTTGACATGCAGACCCTGCCCGCCGTACTCGTCCCGGCGCTGGTGCTGGCCGCCGCGGCGCTGGTGCTCAAGCCACTGGTCTTCCGGCTGCTGCTGCAGCGCTCGGGGGAGGCACGCCATCGGGCAATGGAGGTGGGGGTGCGCCTGGGGCAAATCAGCGAGTTCTCGCTGCTGATCGCCGTGCTCGCGCTGGACCTGCACGTGATCGGCGAACGCGCCTCGACGCTGATCCAGGCCGCGACGCTGCTCACCTTCGTGGCCTCGTCCTACTTCATCGTGCTGCGCTATCCCAGCCCGATGGCGGTGGACGCGCGTCTACGGCGCGACTGAAGCGGGGCCGGGGCAGCGCCGCCGGCCCCGTGTGCTCTACGCCGCCTTTTGCTTGGTCTTGGTCCGACGCCGCTTCGCCTTGGGTCGATTGAGCGCGGATTCGGCCTTCGCTGCCGCCTTCTCCAGCGTGGTGAAGCGCTTGGCGCCGTCGCGCAGGGCACGCTCGTTTTCACGCACCTCGGCGAGCTTGGGGCGCTCCTGCTTCAACTGCTCGGCAATCTTCTTGTAGTCGCGCTCGATGCTGCGCAGCGCCTTGGTGGCTGCGGCCGTCGCCTTGTTCTCCACCCGGGCCTTGGCCTTCTTGAAACGCTCGGCAAGCTGCTGTCGCTTCTTATTGAGCGCATCGACGTTGCGCTTCTGCACGTTGAGCTCACGCTTCGCCGTGGTGGTCGCCCGCTTGTAGGCGCGCTCCACGTCCTGGCGCAGACGGGCCAGGTCTTTTTCCATCGCGTCGATGTCGGTGCGGGTCGGTGCGGGTTTGGCCTTTCGCGCTGCGGTCTTTTTCTTTCGCACTGCCATGCGGTGTTCCCCGTCGTTGTGTTTTCTCAATGAGTGCGTGTTCCCTCTCCCGAGCTGCCGTCCCTTGCCGCCGCAGCACTGCTGCGCCGCAACGTTGCAGCGCCTACTTTAATACATCGAGCCCGATATTCCACCCTCGCTGCGCGACACGCGATCACGGGTCGCCGTCGTCGTCAGCCCAACGCACCACGCGCAGAGGGATCTCGCGCGGGTGAATGTGTTCCTCGGAGAACACGCGCCCGCGCACCGAGATGCCCGCTTCGTGGACGCTGTTCGGGTCGCGCGTGAGCAGTGGGTGCCAACCGCTGAGGTCGCGCCCTTCGCTGATCCGCCGATAGGCGCACGAGGGCGGCAGACGCGCCAGCAGATCCGTGCGCTGCGGCTTCAACACCATGCAATCGGAAACCCTGCGGGTGCGCGCCACGTAATCGCCGCAGCGAGCGCTGTCGCCATCGAGCAGACGGCAGGCGACATCGGTGCGCAGGATGCGGCCGTCGCTCTCGTCTTCGAAGGTATGCACGCAGCAGCGGCCGCAGCCGTCACAAAGCGACTCCCACTCCGTGGGGCTCATCTCCTCGAGCGATTTGTGCCGCCAGAAGGTTTCCGATTCCCCCATCGCCGGTTCGCTCACGCCCGGCTCGTGCTCGAGCAGCGCGAATGCGCGCCGCGCGCGGCGCACGTCGGGGTCCACCCGTGTCGTGACCGCCTCGATCGCCGCCAGATAGTCGGCCGGAAAGCCATGCACCCGCGCGCCGTGCAGCACCAGTGCCCGGTACCATGAGAAGGGCTGCAAGTGCGGCTCGATATGGCTGGGCTCGGCGATGTAGGCGAAGGCCTGCAACGATCGGCCTTGCGCGTCCGCCACGGTCAACTCGCGAACGGCATAGCCCGCCCCTTCCGCGCGGTCCAGGGCGGCCTTCTCCTCAAGGGCGATCTCGTACACCACGCCATGCACGCGGTGCTGCGCAGCGCCGGTAAAGCAGGCGTCGCCCTTGCCCGAGCCGTCCGCCCCGCGCTTGTGGAAGGCCAGACGATAGCCGGGCAGGGTGGCGCGCACCGCCACGCGGCACGAGGGGGTGCGCGCGCGCAGTCGCGGGGGCAGCAGGTTCGAGCCATAGGCGAAGTAGTTCAACGTGCGACCCATTCGTCCTCCTCCAGAACACGTGTCTCGCCGTGCCGCAAAACCTGAAACTCCTCGGGCGCGAGACCGGCGGCTTGCGCCGCGGCGCGCAGCCGCTTCGGAGGTTCATCCAGCGGCTCGTCGGTCAGGGGAAAGGTCCCCCAGTGAATGCCGACCGAGCGACGGCTGCGCAGATCACAATGCACCTGAACCGCCTCCTCGGGGTCCATGTGATGGGCACGCATGAACCAACGCGGTGCATAGGCGCCGATGGGAATGGCGGCCAGGTCGAAGGGCCCCAGGCGGCGTCCGATATCGGCAAAATCCGGAGAATACCCCGAGTCGCCCGCGAACAGGAAACGCAAGCCATCGACGCTGGCCGCCCAGCCACTCCACAGGCTGCCGTTGCTCGAAAAAGGTGTCCGCTTGCTCCAATGCTGCACCGGCACCGGCATGATGCGCAGGCCGCGATGAGTCGTGCCCTGCCACCAGTCGAGCTCGATCACTTCATCGATGCCGCGCCGCGCAAACCAGCGCTTGAGCCCGAGGGGCACGAAGAACACCGTGCGGCCGCCGCCGCGACGATGCAGCTTGCGGATCGTCGCCGCATCGAGCGAGTCGTAGTGGTCATGGGAGATGAGCACCGCGTCAATGGCGGGCAGGTCCTCCAGGGCGATCCCCGGGGGCACCACGCGCCGGGGTCCGGCCCACTGCACGGGCGAGGCGCGGCGCGAGAACTGCGGGTCGGTGAGCACGTTGCGCCCTGCCATCTGCAGCAGCAGGGTGGCATGGCCTATCCAGGTCAGCGTGGTACGTGCCGTGTTTGCCCGCAGCGCCGCAGGATCATTGGCGGCGAGTTCAAACCGCGGGGTGGGCGGCGCACCGCGGCCCCGCTGCTCGAGCTTCCAGCGCAGAAAGTCGGCGAAGCCCGGTGGCCGATAGCCGGGGTGCACGTTGCGAAAGCCGTGCGCGGCGTGATGCGGCAGCGCCGCATCCGGCGAGGGCACGCGGGTGAACAGCTGGCTCACGGAGCCGAACAGATGGCGCACACCGAGACCTCCCTTGGGTGTGAACGGGCCGAAACCTACTGGGTTCGACGGGTTCGGGGGGGCGGGGGTTCCCTCGGCGCGCCTTGGCGGCGGGCACGGCGCGGTCCCGGTCAGACGAGACCGGCCTTGTGCATGGCGCGGTGCTTGGCGGCGATGAAATCGCGATGCGGGACGTACAGCAGATCGGCGATCTTGCGCACCAGATGCTCCTCGTACTTGTCCAGCTCGCGGTCGGCAAAGGCGACCTGCCACATCAGCTCGATGAGGTGTGTCTTCTGCTCGGGGGAGAAGTGATCCTTGATGAGCGAGGTGAACTGGTAGTGCGAGGTCGAATTGTTCGCCCGCCGCCCCGCCACGTCGATGAGCTCACTGGTGGCCTCCTCATCCAGGTCGAAGGTGCGCTGCACCGCACGGCGTAGCGCCTCCACCTCCGCGGCCTCCTCGCTGTGGTCGGCCCGTGCGGTTTCGATCAGCAGCGCGGCCGCCGCCAGCCGCACGCGCCGCTCCAGATCGGCCTCGGCCGCACCGTCCGTCTCGAGGTGCTGCGCAAAGAAGCGTTTTATGGCGTCTATCATGGGGATTCCTCCACTGCGTTCAGAATAGCAGGAGGGCGGCCGTCGTTCTCAGCCGCGCACCGCCTCCTCGGCCTCCGCCGCGGGCGGGGGCGGCAGTGCGGCGGCGGGGCTCACGGCCTGAATGTTGTAGGCCTGCAGCGCGCCCTCCTTCACGGCCGAGCGCCCGATGTCGAACTCGAAGATCACGTCATGGCTGGGCAGGGACGCCGCGCGCACGTGTTCGGGGAGGTCCGAATCGCTGAAGAAGATGGACCCGTAGGGCGAGTCCTCGCGGCGGCTGTCGGTGATCCACAGATTGCCACCCACGTGCTTGAGATAACGCAGGAAGCCGTAGCCCTCGCGGCTGTGAAAATAACAGGTGCCGCGCACGCGCGAATCGAGCTCGCCCCAGGCCGTGCGCTCCTGCCCCTTGGGCGCGACCAGGTTGGGAATCAGATAGCCGGAGACGAAAACGTCCGCCTCCCGGCGCAATTCGGCAGACACGTTGTCGAAGGCGACCACCTCGACGCGGCAGCCCTTGTTCTGCAACGCGCGCACCACCTGCACGAAGTCGCCGTCGCCGGTCCCCAGCAGCACGCGCCCAAGGTTCTCCGACTGCAACAGCGCGTCGACGGCCATGTCGAGGTCGGCATTCGCCTTGGCATAGGCGTTGCCTTCGTCGTCGCGGTACCACTTGTAGTTCTTGACGATGACCTTGTAGCCGACGTCGCGCAGGGCGGAGAAGTAGCGGTGCGTCCGGGTCTTGTACGGGCGGTCGCGGCGGCCGCGCTCCTCGTCATAGGTGACGTAGGCGTTGAGCCGCACCGGCTCGCCGCCGTCGTGACAGGCGTACTCGCGCAGCACGTCGTACTGCATCCCGTAGCCGCCGTTGCTCTGCAGGTTGGCCGAGTCGACGTAGACGCCGACGCCGCTGCGGTTGAATGCCGCCATCAGGCCTCGTTCTCGGCCGCCCCTACCCAGCCCTGCAGCGCGTCGATGATCTTCTGGGCCTGCTCGCGGCTGGAAATGTTGAATTTCGACTTCTGCCGAAATTCACCGTAGCGCTTCTGATAGCGCCGGATGGAATACTTCTCGGACCCGTAGTCGTTCGCCTTCGCGTCCCATTCCTGATAGCGGAACAGGATGGTCGTCCAGGCGCCGCGGGTGAGAACGACCTTGTCCAGCTCCTTGACCAGCTGGATGCCGCCCTCTTCGTAGTCGATGGTGATGTCCTCGATGTTCTCTGCCATCGCACCGCTCCGGTTGTGATCGAGGGGGCGGCGGCAGCGCCGCCGCGGGGGGAGCATGCTACTACAAATGGGCGCGCACGGGCGATGCCGCGGCGCTCAGTCCGCGGCGCGGCGCTGCGGCTTGAAGTCGAAGTAGGCCGAGAACTCGTCAAGATAGCGGCTGCGGTGAAAGACCCAGCCGGGCTCCTCGTCGAGCACCTTGACGAACACCTCGCCGGCCAAGCGCAGGCCCAGCGCATGGAGCAGCAGCACCAGGGCCGTCTCGTAGAGCCGAAACAGCTGCTGGTTCAATCCCGCCGCGCCCAACTCCGAGCAGAAGCCGGGATAGGCGCCCTCCTCGAGCCGCGCCAGGCGCCGACCGAGCTCCTCGCGCGACAGCGGGTCGGCACGGCGGCAATCGTCGTAGAGGCGTCGTACGTCGGCCTGGAAGGCACGCCGCACATCGTCGCGGAAGGCGTCCAGGCGCAGCGCCACCAGCTTGTCCAAACCACTGTGCGCGACCTCGCCCTGCAACCGGTGCAGACGCTGCCCCATGGGCTGGCTACGCCACTGCTGGTCGACATAGACGGTCTGCACCAGCAGGCGCAGCAGGTGCCGGATCTCGCGCTGCACGGGCGTGTGCAGGCCCTCGCCGGCCAACCGAAAGATGGCCAGCGCGCACTGCACGACGTCGTCGAGCTGGCGCAGGGTGAGGGAGTTCGAGGCCGCCTCGCGCGAGCGTTGCGCGAACTTCCAGCAGTTCTGCACTCCGAAGAGGAAATCCCGCGTCAATGCGGCGAGACGGTCCTGCGGTTCGGAGCGGCGGCGCTGCTGCATGCGTGGATCGGTCCGGTGGCCGGCGATTGGCCGGATTCTACCACCTTTGGCGGCCGCTTCGCCCCCCTCAGGGCGCGCGCGAGGAGAGGTGCTCGATGCGGGCACCGATGTCGTCGAAGATCTTCAGCAGGCCCTCGCCCGCGTCGTCCTGCACCCAGGCCTCGGCGTCGCGCGTGCGCAGCTCGACGAGGCGGTCCTCCGCCTGCAGACGCTCCTTGCGCAAGGTGTGGATCTCCTGGCGGTAGGCCTCGCGCTGCGCGGGCTCGGCCTGGGCCAGGCGCCGCTCCAGGCTGACCAGCTCGCGGTCCCAGCGCGCCAGCCGCTGCTCCAGGTCCTCGATCAGCTCGTTGCGTTCCATTCGCTCGCTCCATGCCGCTGCCGGGGAAATACCACTCAGGGAAGTATAGGCCCGCTACGGTGGGCCGACTGGATCGCCGATCACGTCCTCGATGTAGAGCAGGCGCACCGCCACCATGATGGCAACGGCCAGGGGTGTGGCGAGCAGCACCCCGAGCACGCCGGCCCAGACGCCCATGATGAGCTGCATGGTGAGCAGCAGCGCGGGGGGGATGGAGACGGC
Organism: uncultured Gammaproteobacteria bacterium; assembly: GCA_963779865.1. Lineage (GTDB taxonomy): Bacteria > Pseudomonadota > Gammaproteobacteria > CAVZZX01 > CAVZZX01 > CAVZZX01. The sequence continues at coordinate 1,967,116 of CAVZZX010000003.1, forward strand.
GCGCTGCTGGATGAAGGGCGTGATGAAGTAGCTCTCCACGGTCTGCACGCCGATATAGAGCAGCACGACATAGGCGGCCATCATCGGGCCGAGCGAGAGCGCGGTGAGCACGGCCGGCAGGGCGGAGACGATGGGCCCGATGTTCGGGACGAAGGACAGCAGCCCGGCGAGCACCGCCAGGGTGAAGGCGAGCGGCATGCCCAGCGCCATCAGGCCCGTCCAGGTGAGCACCCCGACCACGGTCATCGAGCTGATCCGCCCCAGCAGCCACCAGCGCAGGCTGTGGCCCTGGGCGGCGAGCACCTCGCGCGTGCGCTCCCGGCGGTGGTGCGGGATCAGCAGGATGAAGCTGTGCGTATAGACGCGTGGGTCGACGCTCAGGTAAAGCCCGATGACGATGATCACGAGCAGGCTGGTCAGCCCGCCGAGTGCGGTGGCGAAGATCCCCGCCAGATGCGAGAACACCTTGTCGCTGAGCCCTTCCTTGACCGAGCTGTAGGCGTGATTGAGGAGACGCTGCAGCCATTCGACCTGACTGAGTTGCTGCGTGAACTGCTGCACCGATTGCGGGATATCCTGGGCGAGGCGGTCCAGCCCCTGCATGAGGTGGGGCCCCATCAGCCAAATCGCCGCACCGAGCAGGAGAAAGAAGGCCACATCCACCAGCAGCAGGGCCCAGCCCTCGCGCAGACGCGTGTGCGCGTGGATCACGTCGGCCAGCCCGCGCAGGCCCACGGCGAGCAACGTGCCGGCAAAGAACAGCAGCAACACCTGAAAGACCCGCCAGGCGAGCACGAGGATGGCGGTGACCAGGGCCACGATGCTGACCGCGATCAGCACCCGCCGCGTGAAGTCACCGTGCGGGGTGAGGGTTCGAACGTCCTTGTTCATGCGGATTCCTGCGCGCGGCCGTGGCGCGGGGCCGCCCAGCGGACCGCGTTGAGGAGCACGCGCTGCACCTCGGGCTGGTGGTATGTGGGATAGGTCTGGTCGCCCGGCCGGAAATAAAATACCCGTCCCTTGCCCCGATAATAGCAACAGCCACTGCGGAAGACGTCGCCGCCGGCGAAGCCGCTCACCAGCACCAGCTCATCGGGCGCGGGGATGTCGAAGGGCTCGCCATAGGTCTCCTCGGCCGGGATGCGGAATCCACGGCCGAGCCCCGCTGCGATCGGATGCCCCGGCGCCACGCACCAGAGGTGCTCGCTCTCGCCCGCGTCGCGCCAGTGCAGGCTCCCGGAGGTGCCCATCAGGCGGCGGAAGATCTTCGAGTAGTGCCCCGAGTGCAGCACCAGCAGGCCCATCCCGGCGAGCACCGCCTGCTGGAGGCGGTCCACCAGGCCGTCCTCGACCGCCTCGTGGGCGCGATGCCCCCACCACAGCAGCACGTCGGTCACGGCGAGCGTCGCGGCGGGCAGCCCCTGTCCGGGCTGCTCCAGCGTCGCCGTGCCCACGGTCAGACCGGCCGCGCGCAGCGGTGCCGCAAGGGCGCCGTGCAGCCCCTCGGGATACAGGCCGGCCACGTGCGGGTCCTCGCGCTCGTGAACGTGCTCGTTCCAGACGGTCACGCTTGGCCGGTCCACGGCCGCCCTCCCTTGTTTGGGTCACCCACAGTCCTGCAGCCAGCGCCGCACCGCACCGCGCCGTTGCCGCCAGCGGCTGAGCTGGCGGGTCTCCGCCGCGAGTGGCCGCACCGTCAGCCCCTCCTCGCCCATCTTCACCGCGAAACGCCGTGCCGCCCCGAGCGGCTGCGTGAAGTGGCCGTGGAGGAACACCGCCCTGATCTCCACCGTACCGAGATTGGCGACGAATTCCCGGAAGCGCGCATCGCTCGCCGCGCGCTCGGCACCGGTGTGTCCCACCGGCGCATGGATCACCCGCCGCAGCAAGGCGTCGAAGGTGCCCAGGGTGATGAAATAGCCCGGCAGCACCGGCCCCTGCTTGAGCACGTCCTCGATGGCGATGTGGTCGTCACGCTCCGGACTGAAGCCCGCGTAGTCGGTGATTTTCTGCACGACCTGCTTCCCGTCGAGCTCGAGCACCAGCATCACGCATTCAACGTGCACCGGTTCGGCGCTGAGGTTGCTGACGAAACAGGTGGACTCGGGCCCCGCGCCCTGTGCATGGATGTAGACCAGCGGCGTGCGCTGGCGCTGGTACGAGCGGTACAGGAGATTGGCGTAGAAGATCCAGACCAGCAGCAGGAGCACGTAGGTGAGGCTGGAGATCAGCTGGCTGTTCTGGCGCAACCACTCGAGCATCGGTCCTCCCTGACCGCATGTTGCGCGCCGCGACGCGGGCGCCGACTCGGTGGTAAGCCTAGCAGCCGACGCCGGAATCCCGGCGCGCCGGCCCCCCGATCAGCCCCGCGGCAGGAACTCGCACAGCGTGTGCTCGGCCGCCGCGCGGATCGCCGGCCAACGGCGGTGGCCGCGCGCATCGGCGATCCGCTCGGGCGGCATCGACGTGAACAGCAGCCGTGCGTGCGCGGCCTCCTGCGCGCTGTCGGGCAGGAACAGCACCGCGAGACGACCGTCGTAGGCGGCGCTGCGATCCACCCGCCCGGCGGGGGTCAGGCGTGCGTAGAGCGGCTTGGCACAATAGTGGCCGAGGAAACGGCCAGCGCAGGCCAGCGGGGCGAAGTCCGCCGGACGCAGCGGATAGCGGAAGTAGTGCGCAACCTCGGGACGGCGGCGCAGCGCCGCAAGCAGGCGCTCATCGAGCACCGCCGCGCGGCCCCTCGATCAGGCGATCGAAGCGGCGGATCAGCTCCAGCAGCGCCGCCGCCGCGCCGTCCCCCGCCAGCGGCGATTCCTCGGCATAGGCATGAATGCCGCTGCGGGCCGGCAGCGGTGCGCCGGCCTCGATGATCCGGTACATGCGCGGCAGGAAGATCCATTGCAGCCACTGCTCCAGCGAGAGACGGTCGCAGCAGAACGGCGCATCGCTCTGCAGTGCCTCGTCGGAGGGGGGCGTTGCCTCCCAGCGCTCGAGCCGGCGCAGTTCGAGCTCGATGCGCAGCACCAGGTCGGCCGCGCGCGCGTGCTGCTCAGGCGCCATTGCCGCGCCCTGCGTGTGCCGCCGGCAGGATGTTGCAGCTGCCGGTCTCCGGGTCGTAGAGCAGCCAGGCCTCGCCGCGCTCGAGCTGGCGCCGCACCTGGTCCACCTTCCGGGCGAGCGGCACCTCTTGTGCGCCGTACTCCGTGCCCTCGCGGGTGACGAATTCCTCGATCACCGCCGCCAGGGTCTCCGCCGCGAGGGCCTCAGGGGGTATGCGCATAAACCCTCCATGTCGGGTCCAGTGTAGCAGCCCGGGCAGGGGCGGCGCGGCTCATGAGGAGGGCGCGCTGAGCAGTCGCCGCACCAGCGCCGTGCCCCTGGCGAGCACCCCCTCGCGCCAACGGCGCGAGGACGGACAGAACGCCGTGCGCAGCCGCCGCTTGCTCGGATGGTCCAGGGTGCCGGCGCCGTAGTGATGCCAGCGGTTCTCCTCGCGCATCGCGTGCAGCACGCGCAGTGCGCCGCGCGTGCCGAATTCCTGGGTGAGCGCGGTGACGCGCACCCCCGGCAGCCAGTGCACGAGGGCCGGCGCCAGGCCGCCGCGGTTGAGGTAGCCGCTGCGCATCCCCGGCTCGACCCACTGCACCCACCGTACATCGGGCCCGAGCCGCGCCTGCAGTGCGGCCCGCTCGCCGCCGGCGGCCTCGACGAACAGGGTCTGCCGGCCACCTCGCCCCAGTCCGGTGTGCACGTCCACGGCCCACACCTGCTCCACGCCGCGCAGGCGCCGCTGCAACCACTGGCGATAGCGGCGCGGTCCCTCCTCCAGCTCGCGGCCGCCGTAGAACAGGCCCTTCGGGTACTCGTACTGGCCGCCCGCCACCGCCGCCTGCAGCGCGCGGAAGCCGTGGCGCAGCACGGCCCCCACGGCCTGGCGATAAAAACCGTCGGACGCCGGCGGCGAGGCGGGGTTGAGCAGCGGGTCCAGCGCCCGATAGAACGGGGGGGCGCCGCACCAGGCCTCGCCCGGGCCGGGGCAGTTTCGGTTCAGGTCCACGTTGTGCTCGTTGACGCGCCGCAGCCAGGCCATGCCGAAGGGGTTGAGGGCGTGCACCAGCACCAGTGCCTGGTCGGCGGCGAGCGGCGGCGGCTCGGCGAGCAGCGCCAGCTGCACCGCGGCGCCCGCGAAACCCTCGACGCCGTGCAGGCCGCAGGAGTGCAGCAACACGCGCCCCGCCCGCGCCGGCCCCAGCCAGGCGATGTCGATCCCCAACGCCTCGCCGCGGGGGCCGCGGCCGGAGAGCAGCAGGCTGTCGAAGCCGGCACCGGCGGCAGCCGCAGCGCGTCGGAAGCGCTCGCGGGCCAGCGCATAATCGGGCGAGAACCGTTCCGCGGCGGGCATGGTCAGTACGACTGCGGTGGGGCCCACAGGCGCACCCCGCTGCGCTTGAACACAGGCACGAGCAGCAGCCCGGCCACGAAGCCGCCGATGTGCGCGAACCAGGCCACCCCGCCTTCCTCCTGGGCCCCTGCCACCGAGCTGAACAGCTGCAGCGCAAACCACAGCGCCAGCACCAGGGCCGCCGGCAGCTTGATGAACAGGGGGATGAAGCCGAGCGGGATCAGCACCGTTACGCGGGCATGCGGGTGCAGCAGCAGGTAGGCGCCGAGGACCCCGGCGATGGCGCCGCTCGCCCCAATCATGGGCAGGGTGGAGTCCGGCGCGGGCAGGGATTGGGCGAGTGCGGCGGCGACGCCGCACAGCAGATAGAAGCCCAGGAACCGCGCATGGCCCATGGCGTCCTCGACATTGTTGCCGAAGATCCACAGGTAGAGCATGTTGCCGAGCAGGTGCAGCCAGCCGCCGTGCAGGAACATCGCCGTGAACACGGTGGCCGCGGGCGGCAGCACCGCCAGCTGCGGCGGCAGCCGCGCGTCGCCGAACAGGAGGGCCGGCACCAGACCAAAGCTGTAGGCGATGGCCTGCTGGGCCTGTTGTGGATGGGCGTTCTGCCACAGAAACACCAGCACGCAGGTCGCGATCAGGGCCACCGTGACCACCGGCGGGCGGCGCGTGGGGTTGTCATCGTGGAGCGGAATCATTGCTGTACCTTCGGAGCGCGCCTCGATTCTGCGGGCTCGGGCCGCGCGGGTCCAGGCGGCCGGGTTGCCGCCGCGCCCCCGCTGCCCCAACATAGCGCATCATGATGTCCCGAGCCGTCCCCTCCTCGCTGGCGTTTCTCGCCGGCGCCGCGCTGCTGGTCACCGCCGCGATGCCGCTGCGCGCGCACGCGGCCGCGGCCGCCACCCGCCTGAGCCTCTATCGCGACGGGCTCGCCCTGGTGCAGGAGCAGCGCCACACCGCCCTGCAGAAGGGAGAGAACGAGGTCGCCTTCGGCGACCTGAGCCGGCAACTGCAGGCCGACACCGTGTTGCTCGAGCCCGGTGCGCCGGGCGTGCACGTCGTGCAGCAGCGCTTCGAGGCGGGCGGTCTCACCCCGGAACGCCTGCTGCAGGCCTATATGGGCAGGCGCATCGAGCTGGTGCGCACCAACCCGGTCACCGGCAAGGAGCAGCGCGAACCCGCCCGCGTGTTGAGTACCCAGGGCGGGCTGGTCCTGCAGCTCGGGGACCGGGTCGAGACCGGCGTCAGCGGCCGGCTGTCCTTTCCCGGCGTTCCGCCGACGCTGCACCGAGGCCCGCAGCTGCAGGCGCGGATCGCGGCGGCGCATGGCGGCCGGGCCGCTATCGAGCTGAGCTATCTCACGGGCGGGCTCGGCTGGGACGCCGATTACGCGGCCGAGCTCGAGGGCGACCGGATGCAGCTGCACGCCCGCGCCCGCATCCGCAACGACACCGGCGTGGACTTCCAGGCCGCCCGCGTGCGTCTCATCGCGGGCAGCCCGCACCGGGTGGCCGCCCCCGCGCCACAGCTCTACGCCGCACAGCGTGCCGGCGCATCGGCGGGCGCGCGCACCAGGAGCTTCGAATACCACCGCTACGCGCTGCCCGGGACCTTGACCCTGCCGGCCGGCACGACGTTGCAGACGTCGCTCTTCGAGCAAGCGCACGTCCGCGTCGAGCACGGCTACCTGCTGGAGGGGGACCCGGCGCCGTTTCGCATCCGGCGCCCCGAGCGGGAGGCACTTGCGGTGCAGACGCGGCTGCACTGGCGCAGCGCCGCCCCCGTGCCCGCCGGGGTGCTGCGCGTCTACCGCCGCGCCGCGGACGGCGGGCGCGAGTTCCTGGGCGAGGCGCGCATCGGCCCCGCACCGGCCGGCGCCCCCATCGACGTCCCTCTCGGGCAGGCCTTCGACCTGCGCGCCGAGCGCGTGCAGACGGTGTATGAACGCCGCGCCACCGTGGCGCCCTACGAGCACGCCGTCCTCAGTGCCTATGCCATCTCCCTGCACAACGCCGGCGCCCGCGCGGTGAGCGTCACCGTGCGCGAGCCCATCCCCGGCGACTGGCACATCGAGCAGGAGAGCCATCCGCATCAGCGCACCTCGGCCGGCACGGCCCAATGGCAGCTGCAGGTTCCGGCGCATGGCGAGACGGTGCTCCGTTACCGCGTCCTGAGTCGCTCCTAGGACGGGGGCAAGCGGGCAGCGTTTCTCGCGCTTCACGCAACCGCGCTACACTCCAGAGACATCGCCATGGGTATCAGCCTCGACAGCGCAGGGCACGAGCGCCCCGGAGCGTGCCGCCCTCCCGTGGACCGGCCCGCCCGGGGCGCGCCGGGCGCACGCGCGGGCCGCTAGGGCCTCCCATGCCGCTGCGCGTCCCGCCGCAGGCACGCCGGCTGTACGCGGCCGCCTGCGGCGAGCCGGTCCCGCCGGCCCTGGTGCTGCGTTGGCGCTGGTGGTGGGGCGCCTTTCGGGGCCTGGCGCTCGGACCGCTGGTGCTGGTGGCCGACCCGCGCGACGCGGCTCTGGTCTGCCACGAACTGTGTCACGTGCGCCAGTTCTACCGACAGCCGCTGAGCTTCGCGCCCCGCTACCTCTGGGAGCTGTATCGCGTGGGCTACCGGCGCAACCGCTTCGAGCGGGAGGCCGCCGCAGTGGCGGCGGCCGTGCGCGCCCTCACTGCTGCTGGGTCCAGTCCAAGAACTGCTGGCGCTGGTCCGGATCGGCCAGCTTCCACCAGAACTTGAGCCGCTCCAGCCGGTCGGCCTCGAGCACGCGGCGCTCCGCCGCCGCCGTGCCATCCGCCCCCGGCGCAGCAGCCGCGCTCGCCGCCCCGCCGCCCGCGAACGCGCCGCGGATCGCGCGGTTGATCTGGCTGCCGCCCGCGGCCACGGCGACGGCCTCCACCCGCGTTCCGGTCGCCGGATCGGTAAGCCAGGCGCGCGGCTCGTCGGCGTAGGCGGTGGCGGCGGACTCGTCGGCGAGCTGCGGATAGTCGATGCGGTAGGTGGCGCCCGCACGCGCCTGAAACTGCAGGGCCATCACATCGGACACCACCAGCATGCTCGAGATGGAATCGCCCCACAGGTGTTTGTACACGAGCTGCAGGCGGTGCTCGCCCGGCAGCAGCTGCACCTCGTAGCGGCCCTCCGGGCGGTAGGGGATCTCGACCTTCTTGCCGTCGATGCGGCGCACCTCCAGGTCCACGGGCACCATGACGCAGGCGATCTCGCCGGCCGGCCGCGGGGCACCGGAGTAGCTGCGCACCGGCCCCTTCACCGAGGCGCAGGCCGACAGGAATACGGCTGCGCAGAGCAGCCCCAGCACTTTTTTCGTGATCACGAACAGCTCCTTTCGGCGCGAGGGCCTCGATAAAAACCGGGAAGCGCGCGGGGCGGCCGCTACGCCACCAGGGCGCGCCGGGCGCGGCCGGCCACCTGGGCGGTGGCGAGCATGGCGAGCAGCACCGAGGCGGCATAGGCGTAGAGCCCGTAATGCAGCTCGACATGCCCCAGGGCGCCGAGCTTGACACTCACCAGCAGCACGGCGACCACGAAGACGTCCAGCATCGACCACTTGCCGTACTGCGCCAGCCATTCCAGCGAACGCGCGTGGCGGCGATGCAGCACCCCGTTCCACACCCGCGCCAGCAGCGCCAGCTTGAGCAGCGGCACCAGCAGCGTGAACAGGGCCAGCAGCACGAACACGAACAGCTGGCGCTCGCGCCAGAGATCGGCCAGCGCGGTCAGCACGCTGACCGTGTTGCTGAACACGAACAGCTTCTCGAAGGTGAACAGCGGCGCCATGATGCCCACCGCGTACAGCGCGAAGGCCGCGATCAACTCGAGGTTCAGCAGCGGCCCCAGGCGCGGGTGGCGGCGGGCCAGACGGGGCGATGTCGGTGCCATGGCGCGCCTATGCTAGGATGTGCCGCTCCTGCAGACAAGCGTTCCGGCGCCCCCATGAATCGCAACGTCCTCCTGTTGTCCGCGGCCCAGGCGCTGATGATGAGCGGCAACTCGCTGCTGGTCGCGACCTCGGCACTGGTCGGCATCGCCCTGGCGCCCGATGCCGCCCTGGCCACCCTGCCCCTGGCGCTGCAATTTCTCGCCACCATGAGCGCCAGCATCCCGGCCTCGCTGCTCATGCAGCGTATCGGGCGCCGGGCGGGCTTCGTGCTGGGGGCGGCCATCGGCGCGGCCGGGGCACTGCTGGCCGCCAGCGCCATCGTCGACGGCGACTTCGTGCGTTTCTGCATGGGCACGGTGCTGGTGGGGACCTTCAACGGCTTCGGCATCTACTTCCGCTTCGCCGCCGCGGAGGCGGCCGCAGAGGCGGCGCGCAGCCGGGCCATCTCCTACGTGCTGGCCGGCGGGGTGGTGGCGGCCTTCGTCGGTCCCAACCTCGCCAACTGGACCCAGGACTGGCTGCCGGGCGCCCAGTTCGCCGGCAGCTACCTGGTGCTGAGCAGCCTCTACGGCATCGCGCTGGGGGTGCTCGCCCTGATCCACATCCCGCGGCCCACAGCGGACGAGCGCCGCACCGCCGGGCGCCCGCTGCGCCGCATTGCCGCCAACCCGCTGTTCGTGGTGGCGGTACTCGGGGCCATGTTCGGCTACGGCATCATGACCTTCCTGATGACGGCCACGCCGCTGGCCATGCGCGGGCTTGCCTACCCGTTCTCGACCGCGGCCTTCGTGATCCAGTGGCACGTGTTCGGCATGTTCGCGCCGTCATTCTTCACCGGGCGGCTGATCGAAGCCTTCGGGGTACTGCGCATCATGCGCGCCGGGGCGCTGCTGATGGGCGCTTGTGTCGCCATCAACCTGTCGGGGACGGCGCCCTGGCAGTTCTGGCTGGCGCTGCTGCTGCTCGGCGTGGGCTGGAACTTCCTGTTCATCGGCGCAACCACACTGCTCACGGAGACCTATCGCCCTGCCGAGCGGGCCAAGGCGCAGGCGGGCAACGACTTCCTGGTCTTCACCACCGTGGCGGCCGCGTCCCTGTCCGCGGGCAGCCTGCACTATCACTTCGGCTGGACCGCGGTGAATCTGGGCGTGCTGCCGGTGCTGGCGCTGGTGCTCATCGCCATCGCCGTGGCCGACCGGCACCGCCGGCGCACGGGCAGCGCGGCCGGCCTGGCGGCGCGGCAATAGGGCTACACTTTGCGGCAGCGACACGCAACGGGGGATTCATGGCGCAGCCGATCGAACAGGTGGTGGAGATCGTCCAGGACTTGGACGTGGACGCCCGCCAGGAATTGGTGGAGAAGCTCGAGCACCAGCGCGGCATCCTCGCCGCCTGGTTTCCGGACGAGCCGCCCGGGCACCTCCTGACCGTGCGCTACGACCCCGAGTACTTCAGCCCCGCGACGCTGCTCGGGTTCATCGGCGAGCACCGCGTGAGGGGCCGCCTCCCGCAGTAGTGCCCGCCCCCAACATGCCCGCCCGGAGTGGCGCCCGATTTCGGAGTCGCGCCCACGCGGTGGGGCGGCATCAGGCCCGGTCGCGCCGTGCCGCACCGCCCTCAGCGCCCGCGGCCGCCTTCGCGCTCACGGTCGGGACGTTCGCGCTCCCAGCGATCGAAGCAGTCCGTCCCGCAAAAATACAGCGCGTAGTCCTCGCCCTCGCGCGTCTTCGCCTCCGAGCGCGGGATCTCCTTGAGACAGACCTCGCAGCTGACGTGCTCGTCCTGATACGGGCGCTCGGGTCCGGGCATGGCAGGGCCTCCTCCGTGTGCGGTAAAGCATCCAACCCCGCAAGTCTAGCGCAGCGCCGCGGTGCCACGCCGGCGGCGGCCCGCTCAGGCGCGCAGCGCGGCGATGCACAGCAGGACCCAGGCGGCCAGGAAGGCCGTTCCCCCGAACGGGGTCACCGCACCCAGCCAGCGCACCCCGCTGAGGGCGAGCAGATACAGACTGCCGGAAAACAGCACGATGCCGGCCAGCATCAGCCAGCCCGACCATTTCAGCAGGCCGCCGGCCGGCAGGTGCGCGGCGAGCAGGCCAACCGCGAACAGGCCGAGCGCGTGATAAAAGTGGTACTGATTGCCGGTGTGGTACACGGCGAGCAGTTCGGGCGAGACGCGCCCGCGCAGCGCGTGGGCACCGAAGGCGCCAATGGCGACCGCGAGAAACGCATTGAGGGCGCCGAGGAACAGGAACAGCTTTGCGAGGTACGGCACGGGAAAGCCTCCGCAGACTGGGGCCGAGGCAGTCTACGGCAAGCCCGCATTGCGCCACAAACCAGGCTCAGCGCTGCTCGCCCGCGGCGGGCGCTTCGACGGGCGGTCCCTCCGCCTTCTTGTACCAGAGCGGCGCGAAGGCGGCGAAGACCAGAATGAGGATGAACAAGGCGAGCGCGATGTAGCCGAGTCGACGCTTCATGAGCCGCAGTTCCCTGTCGTTCGCGCGACTAGTCGGCGGAAGTCACCCCGGAGGGGACCTCCAGCCAGACCTGGGCCGGGTCCCGGGCCAGCAGTTGCGCCGCCTGCTCCACCGAGAGACCTTCGCCCTCGGCGGCCCCGTCCGGGAGCAGCTTCTGGTTGAGGCGCACGCCGTGCCGGCGTGCATACTCCAGCGCCTCCTCGCCCTTCAGGACCACACTTCGATTGTCCGTCATCGCTCGTGTCCTCCGCGTTTCCCGCCCGCGGCCTACCGCGCGGGCGCGCTCTGCTGCGTCGCCGGGCCCGGGGCTTCGTGCACCACCCGCGGGCCGAAGGTAAGCACCAGGAGAATGATGGCCACCACGACCACCGCGATCCATGCCAACATCCGGCCCACGCCTGCGCCCTCCTCGGCTCGCTCGTCCTCCCGAGTCTAGCAGGACGCTGAAAACCGCAGCGCGGGTTCCGTACCGCAAGGCCGGACGCATGCGGCGCAGCGCCGGGGCGTCGCCCGGCCGCGCGAGGCCGCCGCGGGAGGGTTCGGCTGGCCGGCCGGCGGGCCGCTCAGGGCAGACGGCCGCTGGCCAGCAGCGCCAGCAAGACGGCTTCCGCGGCCATGCGCAGCACGCCGACGTTCAAGCCTGCCCGGGCGAGCCGCGGCCAGCGCGGCGGCCCCCGGTAGCGGCGGGCGGCGCGCCGGATCCCCACGTCGATGAACACGAACCAGGCGAGCGATGCCGCGTAGATCCCCCAAAGCGCAGGCAGGGCCCGGGGCCCGCCGCTCAGATAAACGGCAATCAGCAAGCCCAGCAGCGACATGTTGCCGCCCACCCCCCCACAGCCAGTAGCTCAACGCGAAGCGGACGCGCCCCTGCCAGAAACGGCGCCAGATCGGCAGGCCGATTCAGGCGCCGGGCTCACGCGGTAACAGCCGGCCCGCCTCCAGATAACGGCGTGCGGCCGCAACGTCCTGCATGAGGCAGGCGAGCGCGGGATCCGCCCCCTCCCACTCCATTTCCAGCAGGGTGCCGCCGTTCACCGGCCGAAAGCGCAGCACGCCGCGCTGCGGCAAGGCGGCGCCCACCGCACCCTCCCAGGCAACCAGCGCATTGGGCTCATGGCGTGTGACCACCGCCACCCATTCCAGCGGCGCCGAGCCCGGCGGCTGGACCACCCAGCGCCAGCGGCCCTCGTCCAGCGCCTCGACGCGCCGCACGTGCGCCATGAAGTGCGGCAGGCGCGCATAATCCGTCAGGGTCTCGAACACCCGGTCGAGCGGTGCCGCGAGCTGTATGCGCCGCCGCCGCGGTTGCGGGCGTCCGGCAGAGGCGGCGAGCAGCAGGCCGGCGGCGGCGCCGGCCAGCGCGGCGCCGATGCCGTGCCCCGACCGGCGTCCGGCCAGCAGCGCCACGCCGGTGCCGAGGCCGGCACCCAGCCAGAGTCGCGCCCGCAGCTCCATGACCCGGCCGGGCGCGCCTCAGTGGACCGCCGGCTCGGTCCCGCCCGGCTGGCGGGCCGCGTCGCGTGCGGGCGTGCCGGTCTCGATGAAGGACTTCAGCCGCAGCAGGTCAGCGTCCAGCCGATGTTTGGGATCGCTCCCCAACAGCGCCAGCAGTGCATGACCGGCCGCGCCCGCGACCGGGTTGTAGGTGAGCTTGACATCCAGGTTGGTGGAGCCGTCGTCCAGGCGCATGAAGCGCACGATTCCGGCGTGCTCCACGCTCGCGCCGTCGTCCGTGCGCCAGGCCAGCAGCTCGTTGGGGACCTCGGAGACCAGCTCGGCAATCCATTCCAGGCGCACGCCGCCGGGGGCGGCCAGCTTCCAGCGCGAGCGTCGGGCGTCCAGGCGCTCGACCTCCCGCACCTGCGACATCAGCCGCGGAAAGTTCTCATAGTGCGTGAACATCTGATAGACGCGCTCCACCGGCGCCTCGATGTGGATGCTCTTCTGGATGTCCACCGCGCGGCGCCCGGCGCCAATGCCGAACAGCCGCCGCAGCTCCAGGTTGGTGACGGCACGCAGCAGCGCCAGCGCACCCGCGAGACCGGCGGTTGCCGCGGCCGGCGAGCGCCGCGAGGTCCCGTACAGCGCGGCCGCCGCCCCCGCCGTGCCGACGAGCAGGCGTGCCGTGGGGGACCAGTTCGCCTGCATCAGCTCGAAGCGGCCGCGCCCGGCCCGCGTGAGCGCGCCCTGCAGCCCGGGGACATGCGCGGGCGAGTCGTGGACCTCCAGCTCGTCGCGGACCTCGCGCACCCCGCGAATGGCGCGCACCCCGCGCAGCAAGGGCCCCACCTCGCCGGCGATCACGGGGCCGCCGAGCACGATCGTCCCCTGCTCGCTGTGCACCCGGATCGAGTGCGGATGGCTGACCAGCCGCCCGAGCCCCGCGCGCACCCGCTCGGTGAGGACGCGCTCGTCGGCGTGATCCTCCCGCAGCCGCCGGCGCAAATCCGCACCCAGGCCGCGCGAGCGGTTCACGAGGTCGCGCCGCGTCAGGTCGATCGCGGCGCCGGTGCGGCGCGCCGCATGCAGGCTGCGGTCGCGCAGCACGCTGCGTCGGCGGCGCCCGCGATCCGGGTCGAGCAGGTACATGAGACCGGCACCGAGGCCGGCGCTCACCAGCAGCGAAACCGCCTTGTTCATCGCTCCACCTCCTTGTCGGTCCGCCGAATCCAGGGGCGGCGGCGGGGCCGCTTGCGCCGCCGCAGAGTGTTGAGAGTCTAGTCGATCGGCAGCGGCCGGGCGGGCGCGGGAACAAGCGCTGGCCCCGCCCGCCGCCGGCCCGCCAGCCCCACGGGGGGCTACGCTTAGGGGACGAGTCGCGACCGGCGCAACACTGCGGGATACCATGGAATCACACCGCACCATCGCTGCCCTGCTCGGCGAGCGGCACCAACGCATCCTTGCGCGCTGGCGCAAGGCCGTGCGGGAGCTGCCCGCGGCGCGTGGGCTGGAGGGACCGGCGCTGCGCGATCAGGTGCCCGACCTGCTCCGGGAGATCGCCCGCAACGTCGCCGTGGGCGAGTTCCGGGAGAAGAGCGGCAATCCCACGCCGGTACAGCTTGCCGCCGCCCACGGCATCGAGCGCATGCGCGCCGGCTTCGACGTCGAGGAGGTCGTCGCCGAATACAACCTGCTGCGCCGCAGCATCTTCGACGAGCTCGCCCAGCAGGGACAGAAGCTCAACGGCGCGAGCGCCAACTTCATCAACCGCTTGCTCGACCTGGCCATCGGCGAATCGCTCAGCAGCTACGTGCGGCAGAAGTCCATCAGCGAACACGAGCGTATCACCGAGTATCTCGCCTTCGTGATGCACGACATGAAGTCGCCGCTTGCGGCCCTGACTGCCAGCCGGGACCTGCTCCACACCCGGGCGGGGGAGGATGCCGATCTCGCGACGGTGGACCGCAGCATGGGACAAAGCCTGGAGCAGCTCAACGCCCTCGTGCAGCGCCTCCTGGAGGAGTCGCGCAGCATGTCGCAGGACGTCGAAAACACGCTGCGCCCCGAACACCTGCCGCTGAAGGCGGTCGTCGATGCGGTGTTCTCCGCCATGCACGGCCCGGCCGACGCCCGAGGGGCGCAGCTGCTCAATCACGTTCCGGAGGATGTCGTCGTCGACGCGGACCCGAACCTGCTCGACACGGTGTTCTCGAATCTCGTGCACAACGCCATTGAGCATGCCGCGGCGGCCCGTATCGAGGTCGGCGCCGAGACGAGCGGGGACATGCTGCGCTGCTGGGTCGCCGACGACGGCAGCGGCATCCCCGCAGACGGGCTGGGGCAGCTCTTCGAGCCCTACGCGACCGGCAATCCGGCGCGCGGCACCGGCCTGGGGCTGTACATGGTGCGCCGCTACGTGGAGGCGCACGGCGGCCGCATCCGGGTGCAGCCGCGCCACGACGGCGGGACCCGCTTCGAGTTTACGCTGCGTCGCGGCGGGGCCGGCGAGGACCCGTCCCCTGCCGCCTAGGGTGGCTCAGCCGGGCGCCACGGCGGGCGCGGCGGCGCGATGGCGCTCGGCCTCCACGAACACGCGCTGGACGCGGGGAAAGCGCTGTTTGATGCCGTGATCGAGCGCGGCGATGGCCCGCTCGATGTCGGTGGCCGTGGCCGCATCGGCGAAGTCCACGCTCAGGTTCACCAGGATGAAGTCCGGCCCCATGTGCAGGGTCAGCACCTCGTTGATGTGCTCGACGATGGGACTGGCCGCGGCGATCTCGCGGATCCCCATCACCACCCCCGGCCTCGCACTCTCCCCGATGAGCAGGCCCTTGGTCTCGTAGGCCAGCCACCAGGCGGTCCCGCCGAGGATCAGACCGATGAGCAGCGAGGCGATGCCGTCGAAATAGGGCCACCCGGTGAGCTCGCCCAGCAGGATGCCCACAAAGGCGACCGCCAGGCCGAGGATGGCGGCGGAGTCCTCGAACAGGACCATGAAGAGCGTCGGGTCCTTGCCGCGATGCACCGCCTCCACATAGCCTCGCTCGCCCTTGCTGCGCGAGAACTCGCGCAGCGCGAAGTACCAGGCCCCGCCCTCGAACAGCAGCGCCAGAGCGAGCACGATGTAGTTGATGAAGGCGTCGGTCACCGGCGCCGGATGCAACAGGTGCAGGATGCCTTCGTAGATCGAGATGCCGGCGCCCAGCGCGAAGATGAGGATGGCGACCACGAAGCTCCAGAAGTAGATCTCCTTGCCGTGGCCGAACGGGAACTGCGCATCGGCGGGCCGGCGCGCGCGCCGCATGCCGTACAGCAGCAGCCCCTGGTTGCCGGTGTCCACCAGCGAGTGGATGCCCTCGGCGAGCATGGCCGAGCTGCCGGTGAACAGGGCCGCAAAGAACTTGGTGACGGCGATCAGGGTGTTGCCGATGAGGGCGGCGTAGACGACCTTGCGGGAGCCGGCGGACATGGTCGGGGTTCCATCCTGCGACGCCCGGACATCGGGCAGTGCCCTAATCATGGCGGCCCGCACCGGCGCCGATCAAGGCGGCCTCAGCCCTCCAGCGCCTCGCGCAGCTCGCGAAACAGACGGGCGAAGTCCGCCGGACGGTGGTGCGCGTTGGCCCCGCTCGGGTTGGGCAACACCCACAGCAGCGTGTCGCCGAGCGTCTCCGGCTGCCGTCCCAGCGCCGCGTGCGGCCGCTCGAAGGCGACGCGGTAGGCGCCGATGCCGAGCACCGCCAGACAGCGCGGCCGGTAGCGCTGCACCCGGCGGCGCAGGGCGCGCCCGCCTTCGATATAGTCCGCGCGCTCCAACTCGCCGGCCGAGGCGCTCGCCCGTGCCACCACGTTGGTGATCCCGCAGCCGTACTCGAGCAGGCGGCGTTCTTCGGCGGGCGCGAGCTGGCGGGGCGTGAACCCGCCGGCGTGCAACGCCGGCCAGAAGCGATTGCCGGGGCGGGCGAAATGGTGGCCGACCACGGCGGTGTAGAGGCTCGGATTGATCCCGCAGAACAGCACGCGCAGCGCCGGGGCAATCACGTCCGGCACCCTCTTGTCGGCGGCGGCGCGAAGCTCGGCCGGGGTGGGGCGGTGCACGGGAACGGAAGGTCTCATGCGGGCATGATACCGGAGCCGCCGCCCGCGGCCGAATGCCGGGCGCGCGCCGCGCCCGATTGGGGCCGGCCCCGCAGCGGGCCGCTAGTGCCGCTGGATGGTACCCGCCACGCCCGGCAGGGCGAGAAATTCCTCGGTGGGCCCACCCAGTTCCAGGAGCAGATCCAGGTAGGCCGGCTCCAAGTAGCAGATGGTCAGGGTACGCGACACCAGAGCCTCCGCGGCCGCCGGGGCGAGCGGCCAGCTGGCCAGTTCGAGCCGCCGCGCCTGCGGCAGGAAATGGCGCCGGTAGAAGCCCTCGTGCTGCCCGGGTCCCGCGTACAGGAACTGGCGCCGCAGCCACAGCGGGACCTCGCGGAACAGGTGCGCGCCCTGCGGGCGCAGGACCAGCAGCCCGCTGCGTCCGGCGGCGGCCAGATTGAAGCCCAGCGCCGGGAGCGCGGTCGCGCCCGTTTCAAATAGCGTGATCATGAGTGGTCCGTCCTGCTGCGCATGCGAAGTGCGCCTAGGATAGGCCTGCAAGTGCGCGGCGTCGCGACCGGCGCCACAGATCGCCGGCCCGCTACAGCGCAGGTGCGCCCGGATCGCCCGCCGTGTGATGCGCCTCCGGTGCTGCGGGCAGCGGCACGGCCTCGTCCCACTCCTGCAGCTCCAGGGCGCGGGCGATCTTGTCCTCGCGCAACAGGAGCATCGCAGAGGTAATGACGCGGATGCCGTCGGGGTATTCACAAAACTCGGTGAAGGCGAGCCGATCCTCGCCGAGCACCTCGTCCTCGATGCGATGCACCATGTCACGAGTGAACACATCGCGCAGGTGGGCGGCAATCGCTTCGCGACCGCGGATGTCCAGGGGCTCGCTGGGCGGGTGGTTGCGGTCGACGATGCGCAGCTGCGCGTCCTCGTGATAGAGGCTCAGGAGCAGTTCCACGTCGTGGGCCTCGACGGCGCGGTGCAGGGATTTGAAGAGGTTTGCTGTGACCTCGCTCATGTCCGTCCTCCGGATCGGGAAGTACGCCCGCGGCAGGGCAGCCGGGGGCAGGGCCTAGACACGGTCGAGGACCTGCTCGAAGTCCAGGGCGCCGCGCATCCCGCGCTCCAGGAGTCGGTGCGCCCGGCGGCTGCCATTGTTCACCATGAACTCCAGCCGCCGCACCTTCGGATCGCTCTCGTGGCCGTGCACCTGGGCCGCGGCACGGACGAGCGTCAGCAACTCCGCGGTTTCGAACGCCGAGAGGTCCGGCTCCGGCGTGCGGCGTATCAGCTGCGCAAGCACCTGCAGCGGCGTGCGCTGTCCCATGTGCGTGTCTCCTTCGGGGCCTTTCCGTCCGTGGCCGCCCTCTCTGCGCCCCGTTCGCTGCGGAACGCCTCGTCTGACAATAGCCCTCAGACGGCACAAATCAAACGCCCATCAGGCATTCGCCTGCCGCGGCTGGACGGCGCCCGAGGCTCGTCTACCATCATCAGCATTTCGCCATGCACTCATGGACGCTGCCGATGGTGGACTCACCGCTGCTTGGACCCGTGGAACGCCGCAGGGGCGGCACCCTGCGCGTCAAAGTCCTGCTCGCCCACGCCTTCTCGGCCATTTTCCTCGCCCTGTCCATCGCCCTGGCCGGCTTCTCGGTATTCGAGTTCCTGAGCATCCCCTTCCGCGACGAACCGCTGGTGGGCAACGTACTCCACGCGATCAACACCGCCGTGATCGCGCTGGCCACCTTCGAGCTGTGGCTGGGTATCGCCAAGGAGTACACCAAGGACGACGCGGGGGAACATATTTATCACGGCATCCGCCGCAGCATCGCGCGCTTCGTGAGCGTGGGCTGCACGGCGCTGGTACTCGAGAGTCTGATCATGGTGATCAAGTACAGCCAGCTCGAGCTCGCCGGCAATCTCTACTACCCGGTGGCCATTGTCGCCGCCGCGGCCCTGCTGTTGATGGCGCTCGGCGTCTTTCTGCACCTCACCCGCCCCGACTGCAACTGAGGTGGCGGTGGGGCTTTTGCCCCGCGTCGGTGGGGGATATCCCCCAGCTGGGCGCCGCTCCCGGCCGGCACGGCGTGCGCGCCCGATGGCACGATCCGTGCCCACGTTCATCCCACCGCCGTATCCGGAGACATGCGCGTGCCAGCCAACCCCCCTGCCGCGGAAGGGCCCGGCGCCCAGCGCGGACCGTCCCGCCCTGAGCTGGCCGGCGCCGGGCGATGAGCCGGCGCAACGAGGTCAATCGGCCGAGCCGGCCAGAATCGCTTAGAATCGGAGAGGGAAAGTCCGTTTCGTCCTCCGGAGAAGCCCCCCTGCAGCTGCGCATGAATCGCACTCGCATCTACCGCTGGTTCTGGCTCTCGGCGATCGTGCTCGGCGTCCTGCTGCTGGGCGCGGCGGTGCTGCTGGTGGCGACCAGCTGGCGGGGCATGCAGCGCCTGCAGCCGCTCAACGCGCATCTGGCGGACCTCAGCCGCGTCCAGGAGACCGGGCTGCGCATCCAGGACACGTTGATCGACATCCTGGAGCACGGCGGCAGCGCACCCGCGGCGCGCGTGGCGGCGCTGCGCACGCAGCTGCACGCCCTGGTCGCGGAGAACACCGCGCTGGTGCCCGCCACACGCGCCCGCCTCGCGGCGGTCGACCATCTGCTCGAGCGACTGCAGCAGCAGCCCGACCGGGCGCTCATCACGGCCACCATCAAGCAGCTGCGCGGCGTGCTCTCAAGGGAAATCGGGGCGCACCAGGCCCTGCTTCGCGCCGTGGACGCGGACACCCGGGACGAGTTCCACATCGCCGTCACCGGGGTGGTCGCCTTCGTGCTGCTGGCCGCCCTCGCCTTCGGCTTCCTGCGCCGCCGCATCCAGCGTCCGCTGGGCAACCTGGCCTCGCTCATGGGGCTGCTGGCCGAGCGCGATTACCGATCGGTGCCCACCGACGACGTGGCGCCGCCGCTGCAGCCGCTGTTCTCGAACTACAACCGCATGGTCGAGCGTCTTGCGCGGCTGGAACGCGAGGACCAGGCGCGGCGCGACTCGCTGGAGCGGGAGGTGCGCACCGCCACCGAGGCCCTGCTCGAGCAGCAGCGCAACCTCGGCCGCGCCGAGCGTCTGGCGGCCGTCGGCGAAGTGGCCGCCGGGCTCGCGCACGAGCTGCGCAACCCCCTTGCCGGGATGCAGATGGCGCTGGTGAATCTGCGCCAGGACGTGGGCGAGGCGCAGCGCGAACGCCTCGATCTGGTGATCAGCGAACTGCAACGCATCGTTCACCTGCTCAACACGGCGCTGGGCCAGGCCCGGCAGCAGCCCGAGCCGGCGACCGACATCGTGCTGCCGGTGCTGGTGGCGGAGCTGCTGTCGCTCACCCGCTACCAGATCCCGCCGCGCATCGAGCTGCGCAGCGAGGTGCCCGACCCGCTGCGCCTGCACGCCCCTGCCGGCCAGCTGCGCCAGGCGGTGCTCAACCTGGTCCTCAACGCCGCCCAGGCCATGGACGGGCAGCCGGGCTGCATCAGCGTGCGCGCCATGAAGCAGCACGCCGACATTGTCCTGGAGGTGTGCGACGAGGGGCCCGGCTTCGCCCGCGAACTGCTCGACAGCGGCGTGCGCGCCTTCGGCAGCTGGCGCAAGGACGGCACCGGGCTGGGCCTGGCCATGGTCCGCCGCTTCGCCCACGATCTCGGCGGCGAGCTGCATCTGTCCAATCGCAAGCCGCGCGGCGCCTGTGCGGCGCTGCGCCTGCCGCAAAGGGAGCCCCATGTCTGACAGCCTGCTGATCATCGAAGACGAGCGCCTGCTCGGCGCCGAGCTCTCACGCCATTACCAACGCGACGGCTGGGAGGTGCGGCTGGTGGACACCCTGGCGGCCGCGCGCGCGGCCCTGCTCGAGGAGCACCTCGACCCGCCGGTGGTGCTCTCCGACATGAGCCTGCCCGACGGCAACGCGCTGGACCTGCTCGAGCAGGTGCGTACCGGCCCCGCCGCGTGCGAATGGGTGTTGCTGACCGCCTACGGCAGCGTGCCCGATTCGGTGCGCGCGCTGCGCCTGGGCGCCTACGAATTTCTGGAAAAGCCCTGCGACCTGGAGCGGCTGGACCTGGTGGTCAACGGCGCGGCGCGCAGCGCGCGGGCGCAGCGCCGGCTGCGCGACCAGGCCGCGGCCCAGACACGGCGCTACACGCCGCAATCGTTCATCGGCCACAGCCCGGCGGCGCGGCAGGTGCAGCGCATGCTCGCCAAGCTGGTGGAGGTGCCGTTCAGCGCGCTGCTCATCACCGGCGAGACCGGCACCGGCAAGGGCCTGGCGGCGCGTGTGCTGCACCACTCGGGGCGCCGCGGCGAGGGGCCGCTGGTGGAGGTCAACTGCGCCGCGCTGCCCCGGGAACTGCTCGAGTCCGAGCTGTTCGGCCACGAACCGGGGGCGTTCACGGGTGCCAAGGGACGCCGGCGCGGCCTGCTCGAACAGGCGCAGGGCGGCACGCTGTTCCTCGACGAGATCGCCGAGCTCGATTCGCCCTTGCAGGCCAAGCTGCTCAAGGCCATCGAGGATCGCAGCCTGCGGCGCCTGGGCGGCGACCGCGAAGTGCAGGTCGATGTCCAGATCATCGCCGCCACCAACCGCCGGCTCGGCGAACAGACGCGCAACGGCGGCTTTCGCAGCGACCTCTATCACCGCCTCAGCGCCTTCGAGCTGGACCTGCCTGCGCTGCGCACGCGCCGCGAGGATCTGGACGACCTGCTGCCGCACTTCATCGCCGAATTCAACGCCAGCGCCGGCAAGTGCGTGCGCAGCGTGCCGGAGGGCGTATGGCAGCGCCTGCGCGCCCACGACTGGCCCGGCAACGTGCGCGAGCTGCGCAATGTGGTGGAGCGCTGTGTGCTGTTCTCCGAGGGAGAGCGCTTCCCTCCCGAATGGCTGCAGCTCACCTCGCACGGCGCCAGGGCCGGCGCCGGGCCCGAGCTGGAGGGCGACCGCCTGTGCATCCCGTTGGACGGCAGCATGGCCCTGGACGACATGGACCGACACATCATCGCGACGGCGCTCGATCGCCACGGGCGCAACGTCACCGCCACCGCCCGTGCCCTGGGCACCACCCGCGAGACCTTGCGCTACCGTATCCACAAATACCGGCTGGATACCTCCCACTGAAGGCGGCACCGCCCCCGGTGCGGACCCCGCGCTGGGGCATTTTCACCGCCGCCCCCGGGGCAAATGCCCCGCCATTCGCGAGCCCCCGGCCTTCGCGCCCGAGCAATCAAACGCTTACATGCTGGCACGCTTGATGCTCCCCACAGGGCAGGTCCGCAGTATGCGGCCCTCGGCAGAAGGAGCCTGCGAGCGATGGACAAGGAGAGTGCGGCGGTGGCGGTGTCGGCATCCATGCCCGGCCGTTGCTGCACGTGTTCGTCGGCGCCCGGGA
The DNA here is from genome assembly GCA_963779865.1 of uncultured Gammaproteobacteria bacterium. GTDB lineage: Bacteria > Pseudomonadota > Gammaproteobacteria > CAVZZX01 > CAVZZX01 > CAVZZX01. Next base: position 1,988,867 of record CAVZZX010000003.1, read on the forward strand.
GGCGGCCGCCGCGGTCGGCGGCCTCCCCCCATCGGCGCCCCACCGGTCAGCCTCGGCATCCCCCGGGGACGGCGTCGGCCCCGCGCGCGAGGGAACCGCGGGCCCACCCGGTCCGCCGGGCCCGCGAGACCATGGAACCGGTCTGCGGGGAGGAAGTCGAGGTTTTCGGCGCGTGAAGAGGTGTTCTCCTCTGGTTGGGGCGGCTTCGGCCGCCCGTTTTTTTTTGCCCGTCCGCCCGCGCGGCGCCACGGGCGGGGACGCCGCTTCCCGAGACCGGCGGCGCAGCCGATGCCCGCCCCCGGGCGCGACGGCGGCGGCAGTGGTGCAAATGCACCGGACACAACGGCGCATATGAACCGATCCCCCCGCGCAAGCCGCGCGGGGGCGGGCGCTGGCGTGTCTGGGCCTGGGCACGCGTCTTGCTGGAGGTCAGGGCACACGCGCACACAATCGGGAAGCAAAACAGCCATGTTCGAAGGACGCCTCTCTACCCGCCTGCTCCTGGGCACTGCACCCTTGCTGCTGATGAGCCTCGCCCCGGGCGAGGCCGATGCAGTTCCCAGCTTCGCCCGCCAAACGGGACTGACCTGCGCCACCTGCCATACGGTATTTCCGCAACTCACCCCCTTCGGCCGCAACTTCAAGCTGCACGGCTACACCTTCAGCAAGGATCAGAGCGCCGAGACCCACTTGAAGGAAGGCAGCGTGCCGCCGATCTCGGCCATGCTGACCGTCGCCTACACGCAGCTGGGCACGGCCCAGCCCGATACCCAGAACGGCAACGCGCAGTTCCCGGCCGAGTTCAGCCTGTTCTATGCGGGGCGCATCTCCGACAAGCTCGGTGCCTTCATTCAGGCGACCTACGACGGCGCGGAGGATCACCTGAGCATGGACAATGCCGACATCCGGATCGCCGACGAGGGCACGCTCGGCGGCCAGGACATCGTGTACGGCCTGACCCTGAACAATAACCCCACCGTGCAGGACCTGTGGAACGGCACTCCGGTCTGGGGCTTTCCCTACGTGTCCTCGGGGGTCGCGCCGAGCCCGGCGGCGGCCGCCCAGATCGACGGCACGCTCGGCCAGCAGGTGGCCGGGCTGGGCGCCTATGCGCTATGGAACAACTGGGTGTACGGCGAGCTGGGCGTGTACCGCTCGGCGCAGCTCGGCGGGCCGCAGCCGCCCGATCCCAGCAGCGCGAACGTCATCCGCGACACGGCCCCCTACTGGCGCCTGGCCCTGCAACACGACTGGGGTCCGCACTCCATGGAAGTGGGCACCTACGGCATGGCCGTGCACACCTATCCCGGTGCCGCGGCCGGCACCCCCTTGTCCGGCCCCACGGACGGTTTCCGCGACCTCGGGCTCGACGCCCAGTACCAGTACCTGCACGGCGACCACAGCTGGACCGCCCACGCCGACTGGGTCCACGAGAAACAGAACTGGGACGCCAGCCTGCCAGCCGCGCTGGCGGCCAACGCGAGCGACAGCCTCGACACGCTGCGCATGGACGCGACCTACTACTACCAACGTCGCGTCGGGGGCTCGCTCGGCGTGTTCGACATCAGCGGCGATCGCGACACCGGCCTGTACGCCCCGGCGCCGGTGGAGGGCAGCCGCACCGGCAAGCCGGACAGCCGGGGGTGGATCGGCGAGGTCGACTATGTGCCCTGGCTGAACACCAAGTTCTCGCTGCAGTACACCGCCTATGACAAGTTCAACGGGGCGAGCTCGAACTACGACGGTTCGGGGCGCAGCGCCTCGGACAACAACACCCTGTTCCTCAACGCATGGCTGCTTTTCTGATATGGCTGGTACGGATGCACACCCAAGCGAACACGACACCCTCCACACGGAGCACGTGGATCTGCGCCGCCGCCGCTTCCTGACCGCGGCCACGACCGTGGTGGGCAGCGTCGGCATCGGCGCGCTGGCGGTCCCCTTCATCTCGTCCATGGAACCGAGCGCCGCGGCACAGGCCGCCGGCGCCCCGGTGGAGGTGGACGTCTCGAAGGTCGAGCCCGGCGCGCTGATCACCATCAAATGGCGCAGCCGGCCGGTGTGGATACTGCACCGCACGCCGGCGCAGCTGAAACGGCTCCCCGAGCTGGCGCCGCGGCTCAAGGACCCGCAGTCCGAACAGGCGCAGCAGATCCCGAGCTGCCGCAACGTACACCGCTCCCTCAAGCCCGAGTACTGGATCGCCGTCGGGATCTGCACGCACCTGGGCTGCGTCCCCACCTTTCGCCCGCAGGTCGCCCCGCCGGACCTCGGCCCGACCTGGCCGGGCGGGTTTCTCTGCGCCTGCCACGGCTCGCGCTACGACCTCGCCGGCCGGGTGTTCAACGGCTCGCCCGCCCCCCTGAATCTGCCGGTGCCGCCACACTACTACGCGCAGCCCGGGACCGTCCGGATCGGCGAACTGAGCGACGGGAGCGAGCAGAACTGGCACCCGCTCGGCTGGTGAGCGACCCGGGAAGCCCGCGCGGGGCCGCAGCGCGCGGGAGCGGCCGCATGCTCCGGCTATGCCTCGATTGCGGCGCATACCCTGATCGGCGACCGCCACGCCGAGGCGGTCCACCTGTTCGAGGAACTGCTCGCGCGCGCGAATCCGCTCGGCCTGTATGCGGAAGAGGTCGACCCCCGGCACGGCAGCTTTCTGGGCAACTTCCCGCAGGCGCTCACCCACCTCGCGCTGGTCATGAGTGCCTTTGCGCTGGACCGCTACGCGACGGGCGGGCGCGAGGCCCTCGGCGGGGCGCACGCCGAGCGCGCGCAACGCCACGCGCATGCCATTCAGGACGTGCACACGCGGTGGATGGCCTTCGCCCGGCCGCGTCGCGGGAACTACATCCGGGCCACCGCGGCGTCCCTGCTGCATCCGCTGGGACGCTGAAGAAAGGCGTGGCCGCGCATGCGCTCAATCGCAGGTCAGACTGATGCGCACCAGCTCCGCGACGGACCGCGCGCCGAGCTTCTCCATCACCCGCGCCCGATGCACTTCCACGGTCTTGGCGCTGATGTCCAGCTCGCGGGCGATCAGCTTGTTCGGCTTGCCGGCGACCACCAGCGCCAGGACGTCACGTTCGCGCGGGGTGAGACTGGCCATGCGGCTGCGGATCTCGCGCTGCCCGCACTCGCGGGCCAGGCGCGCGGCATCCTGCTCGAGCCAGCTGTGCAACTGGTCGATCAGCACCTGGTCGTTGAACGGCTTCTCGATGAAATCGACCGCCCCTGCTTTCATGGCGCGAACCGCCGTCTGCGTATCGGCGTAGCCGGTGAGCATCACCACCGGCAGGGCCGCCTCCTTGCGCAGCAGCCAGTTCATGCCGCTCTCCCCGGGCAGGCGGATATCGAGCACGAGGCAGCCCGCCTCGCTGGGGTCATAGCTTGCGCTGAATTGGGCGATGGTCTCGAAGGCACGGGCGTGCAGCCCGACGGATTCCACCAGATAGGTCAATGAGCCCCGCACGGCGTCATCGTCGTCGACGATGTAGACCACCCCCCGCCCCGGCGTTTGCGTCATAACTGGTCCGCCCTGATCGTTCTTGTGTAATGCCGGCCAAGCCGGGGGGGAGGCCGCTATCGGTACCCGCGGGAGAATGGCGCGTGCATGCACCGGCCCGCCGGACGCTGGCAACCCCGCCGCCATAGGCTGCTCTACCCGTAGGCCGGTGGCTTTGCGTACCCGCCTTTCGACGGGCTTGCCCCAAAACAGTGTCTGCCCCCTTTGTAGAGGTAAAGCCCCTGCGTTGCAAATAGGCCAAATGGGGTACATGCCACCCGCAAGTCCGGGACTGCGACGCGCCGCACACTTGCGGCTTCACGCCACGCCCGGCGGCGGTTCGCTTAGCCGGCTCTCTCCTTATGCTGCAGGCTCACCAGGGCCCCCAGCAGGTCCCGGTAATACGCCAGCTGACGCGGCGGACTGAGCCGGGAGAGGACGGTGGCAATGCGGCGGCGCAGCTGCGTGTGTTCCTCGGCGGCGAGTGTGGCGCCCAGCTCCAGCGGCGACACGGCCGCCGCGGACCGGCCGCGGTTGGCGAGGATGGCGTCGAACAAGGGCCGCGTGCGCGGCACCGCGAAGGCGGCCGCCATCACCTCCTCGGCGCTGCTCAGGCGCTCGGCGATGGCGAACTGCTGCACGGCGGTGATCCAGCCGCCGAGCCGCGCCAGAAAGCGCCGCTGGGCGGGCGCATCGAAACGCTGCACGGACTGCACGGCGCTCTGCACGGCCGCTTCCCGCTGCCCGGCGGTGAGCTGCGCCAGAGCGCTGCAGGCGGGCGGTTGGCCGGCCGTGGGCACGGCGCGCACGAAGGCGGCGTGGGTCTCGGGGAGCACGCACAGCCCCTCCAGAGCGGCGGGGCCGGGATGCGGGCCGAGCACGACCTGCAAGGCCTCGGCGGCGGCATCGTCCTGTGGGGGCTCGGCCCCGCCCGCCCGGCCCGCCCCGATGGCCAGAGCGGCCAGGGCGAGGATGAGGACGGGCCTGCGGCCCCGCCGCGCGTGTTGCCTCGCCATTCAGCGCGTGCCTTCGGCGGGTCGGGCCCGCAGGCCCGGAAACCGGCTTCCGGCGAAGCGCCGGTGACAGTCGACGCAGGCCGCGGTGAGATGCGAGTAGAAGAACAGCTCGCGCGCGGAGTCGCGGGCGCGGGCCGCTTCGGCCAGCTGCGCCGCCGTGCGGTGAAAGGCCCGGTCGAGCGCAACGAAGTCCTCGGGCGCGGCGGCGTGCAGCTCCTCGCGCTGCGCCGGCGTCAGCGCCCGGTTCAGGATGAAACTGTCGTGGATGGCCTGGGCGTGCCGGGCGACGGTTTCGTGCTCGCCGGTCGCCACGGCGCGGTAGATGTCCTGAGCCGCCCGCAGGACCTGCTGCATCTCCTGCACCAGCAGGCCGCGCAGCTCCGGCGACAGCGCCGGCGCCACCGGCTTGTCCGCCGCGAGGAGCAGCGCCGGCAGCACCAACGGCGCCAGAAAAATCGGCCACCTCGGCATGAGTCTGTGCATCACGCTGCCTCCTTTCTCACCGCGAGCGCGGCACGCGGCCATCCGCGAGATCGACGCCGTCAACCGGGGGCCGCAGCGGCTCGACGCGCGCGAGCCGGGACTGCAGCTGTTGCTGCAGACCTGCCGGAACCGGTGCTTGCCCGCTGCGCGCCACTTCCAACAGCGCGAGGCTCACCAGTTGCTCGACCAGCCGGTGAGACAGCTCGGCCAGGCTGAGCCCGCCGGCCACCGAACCAATGTCGTTGACAACCAGCGGCGGCAGCTCGACGTAAGTCTCGCCGCGCGCGCCCAAGCCGGGCGCGAACACCACGTGGGCGATGCAGTCGCGCAGTTCGAGGCGTCGCACGAGGACGCGCCGCTGCGCCCAGCCGCCGGGCATGGCGCCCAGGCGGCGCAGGTGCCGCAGGATCTCGCCGGCATTCGTGCGTTCGCCTCGCCGCTCGATGTGCAGGGACACGCCGCGCATGGAGATGACCGGGATCTCCAGCGCGTCCTGCGCCAGCGAGGTGCGATCCAGCGCGATCCGCACGTCGCCCACCCGCAGGAAAGCGGCGCTCCCGAAGCCGGCGGGACTGCCCAGCCGCAGCGCATCCAGCTCCAGCCGCCCGGCGGACAGGTGCAGGCGCGCGGCGTCGAGCGCCACCGGCGCGCCCGCCGCCTCGCTGCCACCCAGCACCAGCAGCACGCGCAGAGCCGCGTCGGCGCCCCACACGCTCAGACCTCCCAGCACGACCAGGATCGCCAGCTGGCGCCCCACGCTCCTTCGCAGGTCTCGCAACACAGTCCGCCCCCTTCATCAACAAGGGTAGCCGACGTGTGAGACGCGGCCGCGCGGGGCTCAGGCGCCGAGCCAGTGGTCGCCGAGCATGCCGACCCAGAAGCCGGCGGCGGCACCGAGGGCGGGCGCCCAGCGCCGCGGCAGGTGTGCCTCCGGGGCGATGTCCTGAAAGGTGAGATAGACGATGCCGCCGGCACCGAACAGCATGATGGCGGCCACCGCAGCGTGCCAATCCCGCAGGTAGAGAAACCCCAGCCAGGCGGCCAGCGGACCGAGCAGGGCCAGGGCGGCCAGGAGGCCGAGCGCGCGGCCGGGGCGCAGCCGCGAGCTGCGCAGCTCGCCATAGGCGCTGAAGCCCTCGGGCAGGTTCTGCAGGGCGATGAGCAAGGCGAGCAGCGGACCGGACTTGGCGCCGCTGCCGTATGCCGCACCGAGCGCGAGCGCCTCCGGCACGAAGTCCATGACCATCGACATCAGCAGCCCGGCACGCCCGCCCGCCGCGGCAACGGCCCGGTCGAGGAGCAGGAAGCCCAGCGCGCCCAGGCCGAAGGCCGCGGACATCGGCGCCACGCTGAGCGCCGCCATGCCGTGCGGCACGAGCACCAGCGCCACCGCGGCCAACAGGACCCCGCCGCCGAAGGCCGTGGCCGCATGCACCGCCTCGCGCCGCAGCGGTCCACGCGGCAGCGGATCGCAAAGGGCGAGAAGTGCGCCGCCGGGGATCGCAACGCCGCCGACGGCGCCATAGAACAGGGCGGTGCCCAGCGCGCTCATGCAGCCCGCCCCGGCGCAGCCGGGCGCGGACCGAGGCACAGCGCTGTATAGGTCGGCCGCATGCTTCCCCCAGCAACGGACTGCGGCGCGCGGGCGCCGAACGGCTAATCTTATCCGGACAATCTACGCGACGGCCCGCGCTTGCCGCAAAGCCGTGCCGCCGCAGCCGTCGACTACCCGCGCCGCCATCGAAGGAACGGCATGCTCGAGTGGCTGTCCGCACAGGTCCACGACTGGGGCTATCTGGCCCTGTTTGCCATGACCTTTCTGGAGACCTCCGCCTTTCTCGGGCTCATCGCGCCCGGCGAAAGCGTGGTGGTGATCGCCGGGCTGCTCGCCGCGCGCGGCGTGCTCGGCATCGGGCCGGTCATCGCGATCGCCATGCTGGGCGCCATGGCCGGCGACTCCACCGGGTATGTCATCGGCCGCCGTTTCGGGGAAGGCTTCGTGCTGCGCTACGGCCGGCACGTCTTCATCAAGAAGCAACACCTCGAGGATACGCGCCGGTTCATCGATCGTTTCGGCGGGAAGGCCATGTTCTTCGGGCGCTTCATCGGTTGGCTGCGCGCCTTCGCGCCGGTGGTCGCCGGCACCGCGAAGATGCCGTACGGGCGCTTCCTGTTCTTCGACGTCTACGGCACCTTCCTGTGGGCCGCGACCTACTCCCTGCTCGGCTACCTGGCCGGCAACAGCTGGGAGCTGATCCAGCACTACCTGGGCGAGGTCGCCGTGACCGCCGGCATCCTCGCCCTGCTCGCGGTGTTGGGCGTCGCCTATTTTCGACGCCGCCGGCGCCTGGTGCGCCGACACCTGGGACGGCTGGATCGCACGATCGGCAATCGGCTGCCCGGCATCTGGGGCTTCACCAAGGACCGGTTCCGGGCACGGAGCTGGTACGGGCTCAACCTGACGGTCTGGCTGATCCTGCTGCTGCTGGCCGTGCTCTCCTTCGCCGGCATCGTGGAGGACCTGGTGGACAAGGACACGCTCTATTATCTCGACACGCAGGCGCGCGGCTTCATCGAGGGCATCGTCAGCCCGCAGGTCACCCAAGTGATGGTGGGCGTCGCCAATGGCGCCGGCCCGTATGCGACCGCGGCCATCGCCGCCGCCGAGATCCTGTACCTGATCTACAGCCGCCACGCCTGGAAGTTATTCAGTCTGGCGGTGGCGCTCGGCCTGGGGGCGGCGTTCTTCGCGGTGCTCCGCGTGCTGCTGGACACGCTGACCGGCATCGGCCCCGGCTTTCCCTCGGCCAACGCCTTCGGTGCGATGCTGGTCTACGGCTTTCTCGCCTATCTGGGCTGGACGCTCGTGGCGGGAGAGATCCTGCGCTTCGTGGTCTATTCCCTGGCGGTCTTCGCGACCCTGCTGATCGGCTTCAGCCAGGTCTACCTGCAGGCGCACTGGATGACCGACGTGCTCGCCGGCTACGCGGCCGCCCTCGCCTGGCTCGCCGTCAGCGTCGTGATCGGCAACACCCTGCGCGAACGCTACGAGCAATCCGCGCCCGCAGGCTAGGGCCTGTCACCACGCTGGCCCAGGCGCGGCAGCCGCCCCAGGCGCAGCGCCAGTGGCCAGGACACCGGACGGCGCGCGGCGCCACCCCAGGACGGCGCCAGGGCGTCGAGCACGGCCGGGACCGGATCGTCGCCGCGCGCCGCGCGGTAGCGCTGCGTCCCCGACCAGGTGCGCAGGTAGCCGCCCAGATCCTCCAGGCTGAAATCGGCGTCGATCGAGAAGGCCGGCGCCGCCATCTCCTCGAAGGGAAACGCCAGCGCCCGGTAGCCGGACTCGATCAGGCGGCGCTGCGGCGGCCAGTACCGGCCGAGCGTCTCCTCGTAGAAGCGATTGATCGCCGCGTCCAGCGCGGCATCGCCAAACCGTGCCAGCCCATAGCAGCTCAGCGCCAGCACCCCGCCGGGCTTGAGCACCCGGCGCACCTCCGCATAGAAGGCGGGCAGGTCAAACCAGTGCACGGCCTGTGCCACCATGACCAGGTCCACCGAGGCCTCGTCCAGCCCGCTCGCCTCGGCCGGCGCCACGCGGTATTCCACCCTGGCGCGCGGCATCGCGCGGGCGACCTGCTCGGCACTCGCATCGCTCGCGATCACCCGCTCGAAGTGCTCCGCCAGGCCGGCGGCCGCCTGGCCGTTGCCGGTCGCGCAGTCCCAGGCGAGCGCGTGCTCGGGCGTCAGGCGCGCCAGGTAGGCGAACAGCGCCGGCGGATACCGCGGCCGGAAACGCGCATACCCCTCGGCGACGGACGAAAAGTGGTCCTCGAAGCGGGTCTCAGGCACCCAGCCCCCCTCGGGTGAGCCGACGATGAATAACGAGGAGATTACCGCGCCCGCCGCGCGGGTGACAGCGCGCCGGGACGCGCGCATAATCGTTCGAAAAAACAAGGGGCATTCGGTCTGCCGGTCCACGCATCGTGGCGCCGCGGGCCGGACCGAAGAAGATGTTCTTCCTTCCGATCGATCGCAAGCCCGACTGGCGCCGCCCGCCGTTCGCCACCATCGGCCTGATCGTCGTCAACTGCCTGTGCTTCGTGCTGCTGCAGTACCACGACGATCGGAGTCTGGTGCGCGCAGACGATTACTACATGGAATCGCCACTGCCCGCACTCGAGTTGCCGCGCTATGTGGACTATCTCAAGAACACCGGTCGCAGCGAGGACCTCGCGGCATTGCGCGCCCACCAGAAGGAGGCGCCCGAGGCCTACCGCGAACTGGTCGGCGTGTGGACGCTGCGCGCGGACGGCCGCTTCATGCAGCGCCTGCAGGCGGACCGGGTGGTTCGCCCCGAGGATCCGCACTACCGGGAGTGGCGGGCCGCACGCACGCGTTTCGAGGCCCTGCAGAATGAATCCACGAGCTGGCGGCTCGGACTCCATCCGTACGCCCCCACGGCCGCGGCGCTGTTCGCCCACATGTTCCTCCACGTCGGCTACGCACACCTGATCGGCAACATGGTCTTCCTGTTCATCTTCGGCTTCGTGGTGGAGACGGTGCTCGGCTGGCGCCTGTATCTGGCCGGCTATCTTCTGGCCGGGCTCGCCTCGGGGCTATTCTGGATCGCGCTGGAGCCGAACGTGACCGGCTACGGCGTCGGGGCCTCGGGTGCCATCGCCGGACTCACCGGCATGTACACGGTACTGTTCGGCCTGCGCCGCGTGCGCTTTCTGTATTCGCTGCTGTTCTACATGGGCAGCGTGCGCGCCCCGGCGCTCCTCGTGCTGCCGCTGTGGGTCGGCCACGAGCTGTACCTGCACTATTTCACCCCCAGCCACATCAACAACCTCGCCCATGCCGGCGGCATGCTCGGCGGCGCGCTGCTCGCCGCGGGCACGCGCTGGCTCGGCCGCAAGCGCATCGACGAGGACTACATCGAGGAGGAGGCACGCAAGGCGCAGTACCGCGAGACCTATGCGCGGGCCCAGCGCCACCTCGCCGCCATGGAACTGGCACCGGCGCAACGCCTGTTCACGTCGCTGAGCGAACGCGACCCGAACGACATCGACGTGCAGCGTCAGCTGTTCACCATCGCCAAGTTCCAGCCCGCCTCGGAAGCCTTTCATCGACAGGCGCTGCGATTGCTCGCGCTGCCGGGCAGCGACGCGCAGACGGTGGGCCTGCTTTACGAGACCTTCCGCGACTATGCCAGCAAGGCCCAACCCAAGCCGCGCCTCGGCGTGGAGCTGCTGTTGTCGCTGGCGCTGCGCTTCGCCGCCCACGGCTACCTGAGCGATGCCGAGCGCATCGTGGTGCAGTTGGTACGCCGGCGGCGCGACTTCCTGCGCAATGCCGAGGGCCTGTCCGCGCTCGCCAAAGGCTACCGGCAGAAAAACGCCGAGAAGGCAGCGCAGTACCTCAAGCTGCTGGAGACGCTCTATCCGCACAGCGCGGAGGCCGAGCACGCCCGGCGCGCGGCGACTTCCTAGCCCGCCGCCATGCCCTCCACCAACTGCAGATACTTGCCCACCTCCTCCTGCAGGGGGTGTTCGGGGAACTGCTTCACGAGGAAGCGCAACACCTGCAGCGCCTTGGCGTCCTCGCCGAACTGCTCGCACATGAGCTGGGCGACGAGGAGATAGGCCTCGGGGGTCCCGCTGAAGCCGGGATGGTCCTGGTGCAGGTTGCTGAGCAGGGCCATTGCCGCACGCCCCTGACCTTCGGCCTTGAGCAGCTTGGCAAGCTCCAGGCGCTCCTTTGCGCCGGCCGGCTTCACGGTCGGGTCATAGCGGCGGCAGCCGGCGAGCGCCTTGAGCGCCTGCGCATGGCGCTCCTGGCAGAACAGATAGCTGATGTAATCCTGACAGGCGCGGCAATGGCCATCCTTATCGTCCACGGCGCGCAGCAGGCGCAGGTGGCGTTCGCGCGCCGCGTCGTCCGCCGGAGAGCCGCGCACCAGTTGCGCGAGCCGAGCCAGGGCCTCCTCGGTCTTGCCTTCCTGGATCAGGATCTCGGCCTGCCGCAGTTCCGGACTGACCGGCGCCGCAGCGGGGGCCGCGCCCGGCGCCTGCGGCTCCTCGACTTCATAGCCGAGCTCCTCGTGATACTGGTAGAGGACATAGCCCATGGTGGCGAACATCACCAGCAAGAAGTACATGGCCAGCAGGTCGCCCACGGCCAGTCCCACCGTCCCCGGCAGCCACTGCATTGCGAAATGGACCGCGGCGGCACTGCCGCCGCCCACGGACATGAGCACGAACCACAGCAGCAGGTAGGGCAGACCGATGCGCTTGATGACCGTCAACACGGTGGCCGGATCGAAAGCCTTGAAGAAGCTGCGCTCGAGCACCAGCACCATGATGTTGGCCGGCAAGGCGAGCGTGCTGAAGAAGAACGCCAGCGCAAACGCCGAGGGGCCCAACAGGCGCAGCACGGCGGTGTCGGCCGCACCGATGGCCATGAGCAGCAGGATCTGCTTGAAGGGCAACTCCAGCCCGGTCGCGATCGCCTCGCCGGTGATCGGGCGCGGCCGCAGGTGGCCGTGCGCGACGTCCTCGAGCACCACATAGGCATATTTCATCGTCACCGCCCACAGGGCCAACTCCAACAGCGGCCCCATGAACACCCCGTGCACGGCCATGCCGAGCAGCGTCAGGACCAGGATGACGATGAACGGGGCGGGATACAGCGGATAGGCGAAGCAGTGCCCCAGGCGCCGCCAGAATGGCGCAACGGCATTGCCGGTGCCCAGCGAATCCAGTGCCTTGCTGCACACCGGGCAGGACGGAGGACGCCCCTGTGCGGGGCCAGAGGCCGGTGCCGGCACGCAGCCGGGGCAAAAGTTAATGGCGCAGTGTCGGCAACGCCAGCGGGCGGGTGCCTCCGGATGGTACTTGCAGGCGATGGTGGCCATGACTCCCCCAATTGTTCGTTTTTGTTGTCATGGCCGGGAGATTATCGGTCGCGCGCAGAGCGTTCAAGCACGCGGCCGCGCGGGTCGATCTCAGCGGTGCCGGCGGCGCGCACGGTAGCCGTGCAGGAACCAGCCCAGCGCCGCCCCGATCACCAGCAGGAAGAGGATCAGCAGGGCGCGGGACATCGAGATCGACCAGAACAGGAAACTCACCTGTGCCACCTCGGTGTTCTGGATGATGAACACCAGGAGCAGCACCAGGACGACGACCGCGGCGATGATTCGAGCGTTCATTTGCTTATTCGCTGTCCGTGGCATGGGCCGGTCCCTGCAAGTCTAGGAGACCCCGCGTGCGCCGGCCGCCGTCGCCAGGGGGCGACGGCGGCCCCGACGTGCTCAGCCCTCGCTGATCCGCTGGTCCTCGGTCACCTTGCTGCGCACGTACAGAAGCAGCTCCGCCTCTGCCTCTTCACGACTGTCGAAGGGCCCCTGATCGCCGCCCTCGCGGGTGGCGAAATACCACGAGGCGCCAATGCTGAAGATGCGGCCACTGCGAAAGGGGTGCGGCTCGCGCTCGCCGCGGCGGGGGTCGTTCATCAGCCCTCCTCCTTATTTTTATTGGGAATGATGAGGCTGCAAAGGCCCAATCTACGCCCGCGCCGGGTCGGCGGCAAGCATCCCCCTGCTCAGAACACCATCGGCGTGTAGCCCTCCTTGATCAGGTCCGACACCATGGTGCCGACGAACTCGACGTCGATGCCCAGCCCCTCCAGGGCATCGGACACCCCGTCGCGGTCGGAGATGAACTTGCACGCGAGCGGCACCTGATACTCCTTCAGCTTCTCCGCCCAGACCTGCACATCGTCGTCTTCCACCAGCAAGGCCTCGCTGGGGCCGAAGAAGATCACCCGCACCTCGGGGATCCACTTGTGCTTAATGGCGTTCACCGCATAGAGCAGGCCCGCGAGGGCCTTCTTCTTCTCCCCGGTGGCGATCATGATCAGCAGCTTGTCACTCATATTCAGCTCCTCTCGTGTGTTGGGCTTGGCGGGACGCGGGGCGTGGTATCGCACACGCCCGCTCCAGCGGTGCGGCCGCGGCCGGCTCACTCGGCAAGGACGCGCAGGCGCTGGCCGGGGAGGGCGCCGAGGCGGGCCGCGGTACCGGCCGTGAGCTCGAGCACGTAGCGCACGGCGCCGGGGCTGGGATAGTGTCGGCACGGGCTTATCGTACACGCCGGCACCGCAGCGTATACGGCGACCAACCGGTGCGCCGCGTCGAAGTAGAGAATGTCCAGGGCAAAGCGCATCCCCCGCATCCAGAAGCGCACCGGCCGGGCGGGATCATAGACGAACAACATGCCCCGACCCGGCGCCAGGCTCGCGCGCCCCGCCAGCCCGCGGCGGTGCTCGGCCGGCGTACGGGCGACCTCGACCGCGAAATGCGCCTCGTCGAGCACCACCACCGCGCTGCCGCTGCCCTGGGCCGGGGCGGCCTGCAGGCCCAGCCACAGCAGCAGGGGCACCGCCCGCCGCAGCCGGGCGCGGGCCGCCGCCCGGCCGCCCGGCCGCATGGTCCCGGCTGCGCATGTCCTCGTCCGTCCCCCTCTCATCCGTGCCCCCTTCCGCAACGCCGTGGTCCGCGGCGTGATCCGCGCTGGCTTCATTCTAGAGAACCGGCGTCTTCGCCCCCACCGGTCACGCCCCTGTCATACACCCGGCGCACCATCGTCAGTCCCTGCCCTGCACGGCCCCACGGAGGTGACCCATGCTTCGCGTCATCACCAGCGACGGCGAGGTCTTCGCCTTTTGCAGCAACTGCGTTCCCGGCATCCAGTACGTCCAGACCGCCTTCGAGCTCTGGCAGCCGGTGGTCGAGCTCAGCGGCCGTTGCCGCCCGCAATCGCAGGCACTGCGCTGTGTGCGTTGCGGCGGTCCCCTGGAGACGGCTGGCGCGCGGCTGGCGGATGATCACGCGGCCTGAGAGAGATGAAACACCCGGCGCGGCCGAAGCGTGAGCGGCCTCACGCGGATCCGCCCCCGTGCGTCGCGCAGCTGTCATCTGCCGGGCGAATAATCGCGCCCGTATCCGAACCAGACTGAGGAGGGCAGATGACGATGCCGCACGTGTTCGAGGAGACCGAGGAGGCATTCGGTTTTTGTGCGCGCTGCGTGCCGGACCGGGAAACCCGCGGCGGCTGGGAACTGCGGGTGCTGAGCGCCCGTCTGCCCAGTGCCTACGATGGCGACGCCAATGTCATGCACCAGCCGCAGCCGGGGCGCTGTCTGCGCTGCGGGGTCCCGCTCGCCGCCGCCCCGCTCCACGTCCTGCACGGGGACGCCGCCTGAACGCGGCGTGCCCGCGCCGCCGGGGTGCTGGACATTTGCATTTGAAGATGTAATATATATACATCTTTAATCCCCTCGGAAGGCATGCCTTTCCTGCCGGGGGTCGGTCCCGCCGCAACGGAATGCGGCCGCTGCACCCGTCCCGCCCTTTCCTGTCCGCAAGGAGGTGTTCCCGGATGTCGGATCTGCACATCGAGCACAAAACCCGCCGCACCGTCGGCGCACGCAGCGCCCGTTTCGCGGCCTCCCTGTTCAACTACATGAACATCCTCGCCGTGCTCGTCCCGTTCCCGCTCGCGGTGTTCTGGATGGGCGGCTCGATGTTCGTCTACGCCATGAACCGGCACAGCCCGAATCCCCGCGTGGGACACTACACCCAGCAGGCGGCCTATCGGCTCTACGGGGTGGGCGGGGCGATCGTGCCCGTGGCGGCCTATTTCGGCCCCCAGCTCAGCTATTGGCTGGTGACCTGGGCCGTGGCCGCGGCGATCATCATTCCCTGGTCGATCCTCGACCTGGTGCGCATCCGCCGCGAGCGCTGGGAAGACGTGGCGTACGAAGACGAAGAGCCTGCCTTCGGCTAAGGCGCGGGCAGGCGGCGCTCGCCCGCCGCGCCCGCCCGTTCTGCGCGTTTTCCCGGCGGCGGCGCACCAAGCTATGCGCCGCCCCCGTACGGCATGAGAGACGCGAAGCCCCGCGCACGGCGGGGCTTCGGCTGGACGGGGAATGAGATGCCCGCCCGCCCCCGGGGCGGGCACCGCGTGCCTCAGAAGGAGGCGCTGCCGGCGACGCTGCGGCTCGCGGCCGGCGCCTGCAGCGCGGCGATGCGCTCCTCCAGCGGCGGGTGCGAGAGGAACAGCCGCATCAGGCCCTGACCGCCGCCGCGGATGCCGAAGGCGGCCATCTGCGAGGGCAGGTGCGAGGGCTCCTGCATGGCGCGCAGGCGCTCCAGCGCGGCGATCATCTTGCCGCGGCCCGCCAGGCTCGCCCCGCCCGCGTCGGCGCGGAACTCGCGCTGGCGGCTGAACCACATCACGATCATCGTGGCCAGGAAACCGAGGAAGATCTCCGCCGCGATGCTGGTCACCCAGTAGGCCACGCCCGGCCCCTGGTACTCGTCCTCGCTGTTGCCGGACAGGGCCCGGTCGACCACGAAGCCGACCACCTTGGCAATGGCGATCACGAAGGTGTTCACGATGCCCTGGATCAAGGCCAGGGTCACCATGTCGCCGTTGGCGACATGGCTGACCTCGTGGGCCAGTACGGCCTCCACCTCGTCCTCGCGCATGCCGTGCAGCAGTCCGGTGCTGACTGCGACCAGCGAGTTGTTGCGGCTCGGCCCGGTGGCGAAGGCGTTGGGCTCCGGCGAGTCGTAGATGGCAACCTCGGGCATGGCGATGCCTGCGTTCTGCGCCTGGGCGCGGACCGTCTCCAGCAGCCAGGCCTCGGCCCGATTGCGCGGCTCCCCGATCACCTCGGCACCCGTGGAGCGCTTGGCCACCCACTTGGAGATGGCCAGCGACAGGAAGGAGCCGCCCATGCCGAAAATGGCCGCGAAGGCGAGCAGGGCCCCCAGGTCGATCCCTCCCTGGGAGATGAAGCGGTTCACGCCCAGCACGCTCACCACGACGCCGAGCACCAGCATGATGGCCAGGTTGGTCAGCAGGAACAGGACGATGCGTTTCATGATGTACCTCCGGTTGACGCCCCCGCGCCCTGCGACAGCCTGCCGCCCCTGGGCCTCGGGGGTGCTCGATGCGGGCGGATGCCCACCTTGGCCGAAGACGCTACGCCCCTTTCAAGATAAGAAAAAGTCGATTATATTTTACGTTCCATTCGATTTTTACGAACAACGAGAAGGCCATGAATTACAACCACCTGCATTACTTCTGGGTGGTCGCCAACGAGGGCAGCATCGCCCGGGCCAGCCAGTCCCTGCACCTGACGCCGCAGACCATCAGCAGCCAGTTGCGGGTGCTGGAGGACGCGCTGGGCGCCGAACTGTTCAAGCGGGTGGGCCGCAACCTGGTATTGACCGACACCGGCCGCCTGGCCCTGAACTATGCCGACGACATCTTTCGCCTGGGCAACGAGATGCAGGAGGTGCTGGAAGGGCGCGCGGCCGGCGCGCTGCAGTTCACGGTCGGCATCGTCGACGTGGTGCCCAAGCTCATTGCCTACCGGCTGCTCGAGCCGGCCCTGCACCTGGAGGAGCCGGTGCGCATCGTCTGCCGCGAGGGCAAGCTCGAGGCCCTGCTGGCGGACATCGCCGTGCACAAGATCGACATGATCCTCGCCGACACCACCATGCCGCCCAGCGCCAACGTACGCGCCTTCAACCACCTGCTGGGCGAATGCGGCATCACCTTCTTCGCGGCGCGCGAGCTGGCGGCGGGTTATCGCGACGGCTTCCCCGGGTCGCTGGCCCGGGCGCCGATGCTGCTCCCCGCCACCAATAGCGCCCTGCGTGGCGCGCTGATGCAGTGGCTGGACGAACTCGCCATCGCCCCGCGCGTGGCCGGCGAGTTCGACGACAGCGCCCTCATGAACGCCTTCGGGCAGGCCGGCGTGGGGGTATTCCTGGCGCCCAGCGCCATCGAGGCCGAGCTCACCCGTCAGTACGACGTGGAGCCGATCGGCCGCACCGATCGGGTCAGGGAGAACTTCTATGCGATCTCGGCCGAGCGCCGCCTGCGCCATCCCGCCGTGCTGGCGATCCGCGAGGCCGCACGACTGGAGATCTTCAGCCGCGACGACACCGGCCTGAGGCCGTCTCAGGAGGGCGGCAGGAAGCCGTAGCGGCGATATACCGCCTGGCCTTGTGCCCCGGCCAGAAAGGCCAGGAACGCCTCCCCGGCGCGCGCGTGCGGCGCATGCTGCAGCAGCGCCGCCGTGTAGGTCGCCTCCACGTTCTGCGCCGCGGGGAGCTCGACCAGGCCGAGGCCGTGGCGCGGCACACTGGCGTGGTAGCGTGCCTCGGTGTACCACACCGGCCCGACATCGGCCCGGTCCGCCATCAGCCGCAGCGGCGTCTCGCGGTGGTGAATGCGGGTGAGATAGGTACTCCCCTGCGCGCGCTTGTGCGCCATGACGCGCTCACGCAGCTCCTCCCCGCCCGCCTGCCGCAAGGCCGTCTCAATGCGCTTGCCGATGCCCTCGCGCGCGGGGTCGGGCATCGCCACGCGCAGCGCCGGCACACCCAAATCAGCGAGGCCGCGCACGCCGCAGGGGTTGCCGGCACGCACCATCAGCGCCAGGCGATTGCGCGCATAGTCCACCCGCGCGCCGAACCAGCCTTTCTCCTCGCCCAGCTGTTCGACGCGGGCGCGCCCGGCGGTGAACACGTCCGCACGCAGGCTCAGGCGCAGATGGCCCACGCGCAGTGCACCGCTTTGGATCTGCTCGACCAGCAGCCCCGGCGGCAGCGTCTGCGCATAGATGCGGGGGTACTCGGGATGAGCCCGGCGGAAGGCCTCCAGCAGCTCGGGCACCAGCATGTACTGGTTGCCGGCGAAAAAGACCACGAGATCCGGGTCGACGACGTCCCCGTGCAGGTCCGCCGCGAGCTCGACCTCCGGCACGGCGAACACGGGGGTGCCCTCCGCGCAAGGCGCATCCCACGGCGGAAACAGGTCCGCCGCGAGCCCGCTCAGCGTCTCCGGCCCCATGCGCGGCTCACTGCTCGACCAGGACGTAGCCCTCGTCCTGCAGGAGGATCAGGTCCGACAGCGCCGAGGGCGTCAAACGGATGCCCGCCTGCAGCGCCTGGAAATCGATGTCCGACTCCGCCAGCGCCTGGGCGCACACGTAGAGTTTCACCCCGGCCGCGTGCAGGGCGGCGATGAGCTCGCCGTTGGGATTGCCCGTCCCCGTCTTGGTGCGGTGGGCGTCCTCGTCCATGACCAGCGAGGTCGCGGGACCGTGAATCACCACCGCGAAGTCCAGGTGCTCCGTGGGCACCTCGGCGGCCGCGAACATGTTCACCGCCCGCGCCACATGATCCAGGCCGGGGTTCACCGCGTCCGGGCCGTCAGCCCCTTTCCTGAGGTCGAACACCACTCGGTAGCGGCGCGCTGCGCTGGGTTGAAGCTCGGCGTCCGGCAGCGGATGCACGGCACCGTAGCCGGCGATGGCGGGCGTCTGCCAGAAGCCGCCGGCCGTTGATTGGGTGGGACTGGACACGAGGGCACCTCCTTGAACATGACGGCCTGATCCTGCCGGCCTGATGCGGATCGTCGCGATGCGAACAGTCCGGGTGCGACCACTCTAGGAGAGCCGCGCAGACTGCGCCATCCGCAGCGCACCGGCCGTGCATTTCATTCCCGGTCGCGCCCAGCCTTGCGCTCCGAGGACCGCGGCCGACCCCAGGGGGTGCGGCGAATGCGGCGGGTGGTGTTCTGGGCCTTTTCCTCGGGCAGGCGCACCGGCTCCTCGCCGCCCTTGCCGTCCTGCTTGTTTTCATGCTCGTCCATGCTGCCTCCGATGCGCGAATTCCTGCGCTTGTTGATGTTCTTCGATCACGCGTTTTCTCCAATCATAGCGGGCTTTTCGGCGGCCGGCGCCGGCACCGGCCGCGCATGGACAACGGCGCAAACGATCCTAGACTTCGCACACCTTTTCAGGCCCCGGAGGCTCGACCGACATGGACCGTCCCGTCTCGCACCGGATCGCACCCGATCGCCCCCCCGTGAACGTGAGCAGTGTGGAGCGCGCCGCTTCGCTTGCCGGTGGCGGGCTGCTCACCTGGTATGGACTGCAGCGGCGCAACGTCAGTGGCGGCGCGCTGGCGCTGGCCGGCGCAGCCCTGCTCTGGCATGGCGCCTCGGGCCGCTCCGCCGTGTATCGGCGGCTGGGCGTGAACACCGCCCGCGGCGTGCGCCGCGGGCACATCGACGTGCACAAAACCCTCACCGTCCGCCGTCCGCCCCAGGAGGTGTATGCCGCCTGGCGGCGGCTCGAAGACCTGCCCCGTTTCATGCGCCACCTGCAATCGGTGAGCGAGCTGGAAGACGGCCTCAGCCGCTGGCGCGTCGCCATACCGGGCACCGGACGCCACATCGAGTGGCAGGCGCGGCTGGAGGAAGACCGACCGGGCGAGGCCATCCGCTGGGCCGCCACCGAACACAGCCCCGTGCAGAACCGCGGCGCCGTCGAGTTCAAGCCGGCGCCGGGCGAGCGTGGCACGGAGCTGCGGGTGCATATCGAGTACCGCCCGCCCGCCGGACAGGCGGGCCTGGTCCTGGCGGAGCTGGCCAACCCGCTCACCGCCGACACCGTGGCCGACGAGATCAGCCACTTCAAGCAATGGCTGGAGACCGGTGAGGTCCCCACGATCGAAGGACAACCAAGCTGCCGGCGCTGAGAGGGCACCTGGCACCTGGCACCTGGCACCTGGCACCTGGCACCTGGCACCTGGCACCTGGCACCTGGCACCTGGCACCTGGCACCTGGCACCGCACAAGGAGCGTGGCATGAAGGCACTATGCTGGCATGGGGCCGGGGACGTGCGCGTGGAGCGCGTCCCCGATCCGAGCATCCTCAACCCGCACGACGCCATCGTGACGATCACCCGCACCGCCATCTGCGGCTCGGACCTGCATCTCTACGACGGCTACATCCCGACCATGCGCGAGGGCGATATCCTCGGCCACGAATTCATGGGCGAGGTGGTGGAAACCGGCGCCGAGGTGAAAAAACTCGCGGTCGGCGATCGGGTCGTCGTCCCGTTCACCATCTCCTGCGGCGCGTGCGAATACTGCGCCCGCGGCGAGACGGCGGCCTGCGACAACACCAACCCCAACGCCTGGCTGGCCGAGGAGTTCTACGGCTATTCGCCGGCGGGGCTGTTCGGCTACTCGCACATGCTCGGCGGCTACGCGGGGGGACAGGCGGAATACGTGCGCGTGCCGTTCGCCGACACCGGGCCGCTGAAGCTGCCCGGGGAATCGCCCGACGAGGAGTTCCTGTTCCTCTCCGACATCCTGCCCACCGGCTACCAGGCCGCCGAGTACTGCGACATCCAGGACGGCGACTGCGTGGCGGTGTGGGGCTGCGGCCCGGTCGGTCAGTTCGCGATCCAGAGCGCGCTGCTGCTCGGTGCGCAGCGCGTGTTCGCGATCGACCGTGTCCCCGAGCGTCTCGCCATGGCGAAGCAGAACGGGCGCGGGCGCACCGAGACGCTCGATTACACCGAGGGCAACGTCCTGGAGCAGCTGCGCGACCTGACCGGCGGCCGCGGCCCGGACGCCTGCATCGATGCGGTCGGCATGGAAGCCCACGGGCTGGGCTTCACGGGCTGGTACGACAAGACCAAGCAGAACCTGCAGCTGCAGACCGATCGCAGCGGCGCGCTGCGCGAGGCGATCCAGGCCTGCGGCAAGGGCGGCGTGGTATCCATCCCGGGCGTCTACGGCGGCCTGCTGGACAAGTTTCCGCTCGGCAGCGCCTTCGGCAAGGGGCTGACCTTGCGCATGGGCCAGACCCACATGCACCGCTACATGCCAAAGCTGCTCGAACACATCGAGAAGGGCGACATCGAACCGAGCTTCGTGATCACCCATCGGCTCCACCTGGAGGATGCACCGCAGGCCTATCGCACCTTCCGCGACAAGCAGGACGAGTGCATCAAGGTGGTGCTGGAGCCCTAAAGAGCGAGGAGGACCTCACCGTGCGCATGACAATCACGCAGGCCGTGCTGCTCGGAGGTGCCGCGCTGCTCGCCGCGCGTGCCCTGCAGCGGCGCCGGCGTCACTACGACTTGCGCGGCCGGACCGTGCTGATCACCGGCGGCGCGCGCGGGCTCGGCCTGGTTCTGGCCCGTCAGTTCGCTCGCGAGGGCGCGCGTGTGGCGATCTGCGCGCGCGATCCGCAGGAGCTGCAGCGCGCCGAGGCCGAGCTCGCCGCAGGCGGCGCGCCGGTGCTGGCGCTGGCCTGCGACGTCGGCGAGCGCGAGCAGGTCGATGCCATGGTGCAGCGCATCCAGGCGCATTGGGGCCCAGTGGAGGTGCTGGTCAACAACGCCGGCGTGGTGCAGGCCGGCCCGGCGGAGGACATGACCCTGGAGGACTATGAGCAGGCGATGCGCACGCACTTCTGGGGGCCCGTGCATGCCAGCCTGGCCGTGCTGCCGGAGATGTACCGCCGCGGCGAGGGGCGCATCGTGAACATCGCCTCGATCGGCGGCAAGCTGGCAGTGCCGCACCTGCTCCCCTACAGCGCGAGCAAGTTCGCGCTGGTCGGCTTCTCCGAGGGGCTGCGGGCCGAGCTGCTCAAGAACGGCATCTACGTGACCACGGTGGCACCGGGCCTGATGCGCACCGGCAGTGTGCCCAACGCGCAGTTCAAGGGCCGCGCCGCACAGGAGTACACCTGGTTCGCGTTGAGCGCCTCGCTGCCGGGGCTTTCGATGCAGGCCGAACGCGCAGCGGCGCAGATCCTCCGGGCCTGCCGCACGGGCCGCGCCCAGGTGGTGCTCGGCGTCCCCGCGCGCCTCGGCGCGCTGGCGCACGGCATCGCACCGGGCCTGGTCGGCGACGTACTCGGCCTCGCCAACCGCTTCCTGCCACGGCCGGGCGGGCTCGGCCGCGGCGTGCGCTCGGGGCGCCAGGCGCGCCCGGCCGCCATGCCGCGCTGGGCCACGGCGACAACCGACCGCGCCGCGCGACGCAACAAGGAAGTGCAGTCCACGCCCTGAGGCGCATGCCTCAGAGCGTCATGGCGTGCAGCCGGGCTTCAAGATCGTCGAACTTCGCCGGTTTGAACAACAAGGCGATGCCCTGCTCATCCATGCTGCGGACGAAGGCGGCATCCGTGTTGCCCGTGATCATCAGGAAGTGCACCTGCGGGCGGCGGGCGCGGACCTGTTCGATCACCTGCAGGCCGGTCAGGTCCGGGAGGTAGTAGTCGGTGATCAGCACATCGAGGGCATAGCCCTCCTCCACCGTCGACACGGCCCGTTCGCCGCTGGTGCAGAAGCGGGCACTGTAGCCCGCCTGCCGGAACAGAATCTTCCAGATCGCCACCAGGTCTTCGGAGTCTTCCACGATCAGGAGCTTGAGCGCCTTCGCGCCGGATTCATCCATCTTTCCCTCGCTTGGGCCGCACGAGTGCCACGCGGGTGTTCGCGCAAGCGGTGGCGATACGACCGCCCGTGCCCTCAACCGCGGCCAGGGCGGGGACGACGACCTCGCCCTCATAGCCACTGCCGCTGCCCGTGCGACGCACAAGGTCAATATAGCCCCCAAAGGGTGGAGGACGACCCGGCCCCAAGGCGGGCGGACGCCGAAGCGACACACCGATGCAGGGCGATTGTATCGGGCGCACCCCGGGCGTTCCAGCACCCGCGATCGGGCAAACGGGGGCCTCCGGGGGGGGGCCTTCCGGCAGCCTCAGGACTCGCGTCCCCCGGCGCGCTCGAAGGTATGGTGCGCGCGCCCCCGCGAGGCCGGCAAAAGCTGGATCATTTCCCAGCTAGGGCATTCCTCCCGGCTGCGGGTATGCTCTTGGGGCGAACCCCACCACAAGGAGGTCACGATGAAGAAAGCACGACGCTATCTGCGGGACGGAGAGGCCGACCCGCGCCGCTCGGACGAAATCGACCCCAGCTATCTCGCCCGCCGCACCCGCCGAAGCCCGTGGGGGCCGCGCGAAAACGGCGCCGTTCGCGCACGCAACCGCGGCTGAGCCGCCGCGCGGTGTGAGCACAGCGCCGGGACACCCGGCGCTGTGCTCCGCATCGGCCCCGCCGCCCCCCCTTTTGCCACCCCTCGCCTTCATCCCGTCGCCGATCGTCCCATCCCCCGCAGGCACTGTTCACAGGCCTCGCGCCGCCGGGCGCAAGCGCCCGGCAGTCTGCTAGGATAGGCGCCCCTCGGGAACAAGGAGCACGCAATGGGCGCTGCGGTGGCAGTGGTCGTCATCAGCCTGGCGGTCCTCGTATGGGGCGCCGACCGCTTCGTGGACGGCGCGTCGGCGCTGGCCCGCAACCTCGGCATCTCGCCCCTGGTGATCGGTCTGGTGCTGGTGGGCTTCGGGACCTCGGCACCGGAGATGCTCGTCTCCGCAATTGCCGCCTGGCAGGGCAACCCCGGGATCGCGGTGGGCAACGCGGTGGGCTCGAACATCACCAACATCGCGCTGATTCTCGGCGTCACCGCCCTGGTGCGTCCCCTCGCCGTGCATTCGCGCCTGGTACGCAGGGAATTGCCCATCCTGCTGGCGACCATGCTCATCGCGCTGGTGATGCTGCTCGACGGCGAACTCGATCGCATCGATGGCGTCCTGCTGCTCACCGGCTTCGCGATACAGGTGTACTGGACGCTGCGGCTCGCGCGAAAAGGCGCCGACGGCCCCGATGCGCTGGACGAGGAATTCACCCGCGCGATGCCCGAGGCAGTGATGTCCAACGGGCGGGCCGTGTTCTGGAGCGCGGCGGGACTGGTCCTGCTGCTGGTGAGTGCACGCTGGCTGGTCTGGGGCGCCGTGGTAATCGCCCAGGGGCTGGGTGTCAGCGACCTCGTCATCGGCCTCACCGTGGTGGCCATCGGCACCAGCCTGCCGGAGCTGGCCGCCTCGCTGGCGGCGGCCCGCAAGGGCGAGGACGACATCGCCCTGGGCAACGTGGTGGGCTCCAACACGTTCAATATCCTCGCCGTGCTGGGGCTGCCGGGGCTGATCCGCCCGGGCAGCTTCGATCCGGCGCTGCTCTCGCGCGACTTTCCCGTGATGATCGGGCTCACGCTCGCGCTGCTGGTCATGGCCTACGGCTTCCGCGGCGAGGGGCGCATCAACCGCGTCGAGGCCAGCCTGCTTCTGCTCTGCTTTATCGGCTACCAGACGCTGCTCTACCTCTGAGCCAGGGCCCCACCCGGCCCGCCGCGGCGATGGACTAGACTCGGTGCATCGGCCGCGGCCCGCGCGGCCGCCCTCCCGGCGGCGGCCACTCGGCACCGCCGCCCCGCCTCTATACGACAAGCGACCACGAAGGCATGGAATTCACCCGCTGGTATCTGGTGTTCGGCGTCCTGCTGATCGTCGCCATGTTCACCCGCACCTATGCCCAGCGGCTGTGGCTGAACAGCGCGATGTTTTATCTGGGCGCCGGCTATCTGATGGGGCCCGCGCTGCTCGGCTGGATCCGCATCGACCCGATGGAGCACTCCTGGATCATCGAGCGCCTCACCGAGATCGCCGTGATCCTCTCGCTGTTCTCCGCCGGACTCAAACTCGACCTCGGGCTGCGCGACGGCCGTTGGCGCGCACCGCTGCGGCTCGCGACCGCATCGATGCTGATCACCATTGCCGGCATCACCGTGCTCGGCGGCCTGCTGCTGGACCTGCCCTGGGAGGCGGCCGTGCTGCTGGGGGCCATCCTCGCCCCCACCGACCCGGTGCTGGCCGGCGATGTCCAGGTGACCGACCCGCGCGATCGCAATCGTGTCCGGATCGCGCTGACCGGCGAGGCCGGCCTCAACGACGGGACCGCCTTTCCCTTTGTGATGCTCGGCCTGGGCCTGCTCGGGCTGCATGATCTCGGCCGCTGGGGCTGGAAGTGGTGGGGGCTGGACCTGGTGTGGGCCTCGCTGGCGGGCCTGGCCATCGGCGCCGCGCTGGGCCACCTGCTGGGGCGGCTGATCGTACACCTGCGCGCCCAGCGCAAGGAGGCGACCGGTTTCGACGAATTCTTCTCGCTCGGCCTGATTGCGAGTGCCTACGGACTCGCCGTGCTGCTCGACGCCTATGGCTTCCTGGCCGTCTTCGCCGCAGGCGTCGCCCTGCGCGGCGTGGAACGCAGGGCGGGCAGCGATACCCGCGCCCTGCATCCGGCGCTGCAGCTGGAGGGCCTGCCCGAGGGCGAACCGATCTCCACGCGCCCGGAGACCGCCTCCGCCTATATGACCAGCGCCGTGTCCAGCTTCAACCAGCAGACGGAGCACATCGGCGAATTCGTCGTGGTGCTCTTCGTTGGCGCCATGCTCAACGGCGTCAACGTCACCCTGCCGGTGCTGGGGTTCATCATCGCCCTGCTCGTGGTGCTGCGCCCGGCGGCCGTATGGCTGGGCACGATGGGCACACCCCTGCGCGGCTCGCAGCGTGCGCTGCTGGGGTGGTTCGGGATCCGGGGCCTGGGCTCGGTGTACTACCTCTCGCACGCGGTACAAAGCGGTGTACCGCTGGAAATCGGCGACGAGCTCGCGCGCATCGTGCTCCTGGCGGTCGCCGCGTCGGTGCTGGTGCACGGAGTGTCGGTGGCAGGACTGATGCGCTTCTTCGGCGAGCGCAGAGCGCGTCGCCGCGGGTGAGCACGCTCCGTAACGGCTGGAGCGGGCGGCGTTCTGCAACAGCTTGGCGAACACCTGGACGATGCGGTGGTCGTCGCCGACGACCGCCACCGGTTCGGGCGGCAGACGCGTGAGGACCTGTTGCCGGCGCTCTTGAGTGAGCGGGCGCACTGGCTCGAGCGCCGCACGCACACACACGTCCATCGAGCCGTCACGCAGCGGCTGCAGCTGCGCCGCGAAGCTGCGGGCGTCGAACGCCGAGTTGATATCCAGCGACGTGAGGCGCTGCAGTTCCTGCGCCGTGTAGCCGAGATTGCGCCGCGCGCCGAATATCCGCTGGTATGCCGGTGCGGGGGCGCGTCAAGCCTGCAGGCGATTGCGATGGGCGCTGCCGGCGCCCGGCGGGCTCAAAAATCGCGACGATAGAACACGCGCGCCGCCCCGCGGCCGTCCACGGAGACCGACAGGCCGCCCTCGGGGAACAGGGCCTGGCCGAGAAACTCGAAGGCGGCGTCGCGGGCCATGCCGTTCGTCCACTCGCCGCTGCGCAGGCAGGCACCGGCCTGATAGGCGCACTCGGTGTTCATCTCCGCCGCCGAACGCAGCGAGACACTGCTCCCGTGGGGGAGGGGTGAGAGCAGAGCCAAGAACAGAAGGGGTTCCATGCCCCAATCCTAGACCTGGCGCCCACGGTTCGCCCGAGCGATGCGCAGTCCTGTGACACAGCGCACGAAAGCGCCCCGCGGGCGGACGCGGCTCAGAGCGGCTCGCCGTAATCGAAGGTGATCTCCTCCCCCGCCGCAATGGGGCGCGCGGCGTACAGGTCCCAGCCCCAGAACTCGGCATTGGGCGCGGCCGCGTGGTTGAGGTAGCGCAGGCGCCCGCGGCCATCGCGGCCGTACCACACGCCGTCCTCCTCGCACACCCAGAGCACATAGGTGTCCGCGACACTCGCCGGCTTCCCGGTATAGGTGCCGATGAACTCCCCGGCCGCGAGATCCCGTCGCGCGAACACCCCCTTGCCATGGATCGGCGAGACGTCGACATAGATGCGCTGGGCGAGGCTGGGCATATGGATCGCGACCGGACGAGAACAGGGCCCGCCAGTCTACCTCAGGCGCCGCGCGCGCACCGCTTCACGTCAGCGCGGCCCAGAAGGCGGCTCCGGCACCGAGCAGGGCCAGGACCGCCACGACGGCGAGCGCCCACAGGCGGGCCCGCAGCGCCGCCGCGGTGGCGGCGAGGCCCTCCACCTCGCGGGCCAGTGCCTCGATCAGGCGCAGCTGCTCGGCGCGCTCGGCGCGCAGCCGCTCGAGCTCCGCCTCCGCGCCTTGCGCGCCGGCGGGCCCGGCGCCGCGTTCGGCACGGCGCTGGTTCGCCTCGTAGAGCTGCTGGGCGGCCGCCGCAATCTGCGGTGCCTGCGCCATCAGCTTGCGCCAGGGAATGTGTCTCGCCGCGGAGACCGCCCACTGCCAGGCCATCGGCCCCTCCTCATCTGCGCACCCGCTTTGCATTCAAGCACAGGCGCGCACGTGCCGGGAGAGGACGTCGAAGTCTGCGCAGGCGCGGCGTGCACGGCCGGACGGATGCCCCGCCGCCCGATCCGCCCGGGCCCTTGCGGGGGCCGGTTCCGTGTTCATACTAGGGTCAGGAAAGACACAGAACTGGCGCGCCATCCTCGACCGGCACCGTGGCTCGAGGAGGGGGCGCCCGGCGCTGCAAGGACGCGGCATGACCTCCAAACGATGCACTCTCGCGCACCGGCTGCTCGCCCGCCCGCTCCCGCTGGCACTCTCACTGCTGCTCAGCGCATGCGGCTGGGTCGACTCGGGCGTGGGCGGCAACGCCCCGCCCGACGTCAGCGCGGTGCAGGCCGATTACCAGGTGGTCGCCGGCGGCACGCTTTCGGTGTCCGCCGCAAACGGCGTCCTGCAAAAGGTCTATGACGGCGGCAACAAGCCGCCCACCGCGCGGCTCGTGGGCGGCAAGGGACCGACCCACGCCGCCGCCTTCGCGCTGCACGGCGACGGCAGCTTCCAATACACTCACGACGGGTCGCCGAGCACCGCCGACAGCTTCACGTTCGTCGCCAACGACGGCATCGACGACTCGGCGCCGGTGGCGGTGAGCATCGGCATCGTCCAGCCGCCGCAGGCCCGCCCGGATACCTACGACGCGGACTACACACCCGCGGCGGGCGTCTCGCTGGAGGTGGCGCCCGGCAACGGCGTGCTGGCCAATGACAGCGACCCCGCCGGCGCGAGACTCACGGCCAGCCTGGAGACGCCAGCGGCGATCGGCAGCGTCGCGCTCGCGGGCGACGGGTCCTTCAGCTACCGTGAAACGCTGCCCGGGCGCGACACCTTCAGCTATCGCGCGGGCAACGGCACGGCGGCCTCCGAACCGGTGACCGTGACCATCCGCATCCGTCCGGTGGCCGAGGACGACGCCGCCGACACGCGCAGCGGCGCCTCGGTGGACATCGACGTGCTCGCCAACGACCACGATCCCGACGGGACGCTGCAAGCGGACGGGCTGGCCGTGGTCAGCGCGCCCGCGCATGGCTCGGCAAAACCGGCGAACGGCCGCGTCCGGTACACGCCCGCGGCGGGCTTCAGCGGCGAGGACCGGTTCGACTACACCGTGGTGGACGACGACGGCGCGACCTCGCAAGCGGGCACGGTCAGCGTTGCCGTCGCGGCCGACCAGCCGCCCCGGGCACAACCCATTGCCGCCCAACAGGCGACGGTGGGCAGCGCCTTCCGTCTCGACGGCGGGGGCTATTTCTCTGACCCGGACGGCGACCCGCTGCGCTTCAGCGCCGGCGCACTGCCTGCCGGGCTCGCCATCGACCCGGGCTCGGGCGTGGTCAGCGGCGTGCCCGAGCAGGCCGGCACGGCCACCGTGACGCTCACCGCCAGCGATGGGCAGGCCAGCGCCGAGAGCGCCTTCAGCTTGACCGTGCAGGCGCCCGCGCTCGCCCCGGAGCAGGGCGGCACGTCGCCGGTGCAGCCGGCCGGCGGCGGCGCGGATGCGCCGGCGCCGAAGGAGCCGCCAAAGGACAAGGGCCCGCGGGACGGGCCCGGCAAAGCGAAGCAGGACAAGGGCCCGGGGCGCGTCGACAAAGCCTCGCGCAAGCGTCCAGATCGGCCGCGCAGGCAGGCGAAGAACGCGCCCGGCGGGAAGCGTCCCGGCAAGGCCAAGGGCAGAAGGGGCGGCGGCGCGACAGACGGCGTGGCGCTCGCCTCCCGCTGAGTGCGCTGCGGCTCAGACCTCCAGCACGGTCGAGCCGGTGGTGGCACGACTCTCCACCGTCCGGTGCGCCTCGGCCGCCTGCTCGAGCGGGAAGCTCTGATTGACCTCGATGCGCACCGCGCCCGAGCCGACCACCTCGAACAGCGCCTTGGCGGTGTCGCGCACCTCCTGGCGGGTCATCGTGTAGGAGGCCAGGGTCGGGCGGGTGAGAAACAGCGAGCCCTTCTTGCTGAGGATGCCGATGTCCACGGGCGGCACCTTGCCCGAGGACTGGCCGAAGCTGACCAGCAGGCCGCGCGGACGCAGGCAATCCAGCGAGCCCATGAAGGTGTCCTGCCCGACCGAGTCGTACACCACCGGCACACCCTCCCCGCCGGTGAGCTCCCTCACCCGTTCGACGAAGCTTTCGCTGCGATAGAGGATGGGGTGATCGCAGCCGTGGGCCCGCGCCAGCTCGGCCTTGGACTCGCTGCCCACGGTACCGATCACCGTGGCGCCGAGGTGATGCGCCCACTGGCAGGCGATGAGGCCAAGGCCGCCCGCGGCCGCATGAATCAGGATGGTCTCGCCGCGCTTGACCGGGTAGGCGCGGTGCAACAGGTATTCGGCCGTCATGCCGCGCAGCATCATGCCGGCGGCCTGGCGGTCCGGGATCGACTCGGGCAGCTTGACCAGCCGCCAGGCGGGCACATTACGCAGCTGCGCATAGGCGCCCAGCGGGCCGCCCGCATAGGCGACCCGATCGCCGGGGGCGACCTCCTGCACGCCGTCGCCGACGGCCTCCACCACGCCGGCCCCCTCCAGGCCGATGCCGCTGGGCAGCTCGCCGACCGGGTACAGCCCGGTGCGGTGATAGGTGTCGATGTAATTGAGGCCGGCGAAGGTCTGGCGTACCCGCGCCTCCCCGGCGGCCGGCGCCGGCACCTCGACCTCTTCCCAGCGCAGCACCGCGGGATCGCCGTACTCGTGGAAGCGGATGGCATGCGTTTTCATTGCAGACTCCTCACCGAAACGCCGGACTGGCTGCCCGCCGTTTTACCGCAGGCAGGCGTCGGCGGCCAGCCCCGGCCGCAGCGCGGGCCCGAGCGCACCCAACATTTGTTACCTAACCTCAATGGTAGGACGAACACTGGCGGGGTCGCCCGACGTGCCCGGAACCAGCGGTCAATGGTCCCCCTGGCGGTATTACGGCGTCGCCGTACTGTTGTGGGTCCTGGTGTTCGCGCTGCTCACCGCCCTGGCACTGTCCTACGAGATGCGCCGTCTCGAGAAGGAGTTCCTGCGCACCGCCGCCGCTGTCGAGCACACGGTCCGCGAGCGGCTGGGAGTCAGCAGCGCGCTGCTCGACGGTCTGAGCTTCGCGCTCGCCACCCGCGGCCGCCCCGACCTGGCGTTCGAGCGCTATGCGCGTCACGTGCTGGTCAACCACCGGCAGATCGCGCGCATCCAGACGCTGCGCCGGGTGCCCGTCGCCGGGCGCGAGGCCTTTCTCACGCGCATGCGCCAGCGCTACAACGGCGCCTATGCCTTGCGCAGTTTCGCGTTCCGCGCCGCGCGGCGCTGGTTCCCCGCGCCGGCCAGCGACGAATACTATCCGATCACCTTCCTCGTCCCGGACGGCTCGCCCCACGACTCGATGCTCGGTCTGGATGTGGGCTCGATCGCCTTTCTGCGCGCGCCGCTGAAGCTCGCCCTCGCCACCGACGAGGCCACCGCCTCGCCGCCCTTCCAGCTGCTCGACGGGGCCACCGGCTTCATGCTCTTCCAGGCTGCCTCCGAGGACGGCGACGCGGCCGTGGGCCTGACCCTTCGCACCGATCGCCTGCTCGCAAGCAATCAACTTCAACCGGCGTCGCTCAACGTCGCCCTGCGCTACCTCGGCACCGACGGCGCGGAGGTAGCGCTCGCCACCGCCGAGCCGCCGGGGCGGCTCGCGCGCCTGCTGCTGCCACGCTACACCGAGCAACGCTGGATCGGTACCCCGCGCAGTCCCTTCACACTGCTCATCGAACAGGCCATCGCCTGGCGCGACCTCTCCCCCGCCCCGTTGGTGCCGATGCTGGCGCTGTCGCTGCTGGGCCTGCCCGCGGCGCTGGGCATGGCGCGCCAGCGCCATAACTGGGATCGGGCATTGGCCGAATACCAGCGCGATCTCACGTTCCGCGCCACCCACGATCCCCTCACCGGCCTGCCGAACCGCACCCTGTTCCTGGACCGCTTCGAACATGCCCGCGAACTCGCCCGGCGCGGCGGCGAACGGTTTGCGCTGGTGTTCATCGATCTGGACAACTTCAAACAGCTCAACGATCACTACGGCCATGCCGCCGGGGACGCGGTGTTGCGCAGCACTGCCCAGCGGGTCGCGCGCGCGCTGCGCAAGGGCGACACCGTCGCCCGCATCGGCGGTGACGAGTTCCTGGTCTTGCTCGAAGGACTGAGCGGGCGCCGCGCGACCGCGGACGCCACGCAGCACATCGTGCGTGCCCTGCGCGCGCCCATCGAGCACGAGCAACGCGTGTTGCGCATCGATGCCAGCGTGGGCGTCGCCTTGTATCCCGACGACGGTGACAGCTACGCCGCGCTGTCGAGCGCCGCCGATGCGGCCATGTATCGCCAGAAGCGGGCCCGCAATGACGCCGCCCCGGCGCCGCGGCCGTTCGGCACCGGCGCCTGAACACGCCGGTGGCCGAACGCGGGGGTGCGCGGCGGAAGGTCAGTCGTCGACGCGATCCCTGGAGGGCGCCTGCGAGGCCGCATCGGAGGCCACACGCCGCTGGCTCCACCACAGCGCGATGAAGGTGCATGCGCCCGCCATGCCGGAGGCGAGATCCTCGAGCGTATTGACCCGCCCGTTGTCCACGTTGGCATCCCCGAACCGGTCCAACAGCAACTCGAAAAACTCCCAACAGACCGCAGCGGTGACGGTCACGGAGAAGATCAGCAACACATCAAAGGCCGGATGGCGCGAGACGAACAGCGCGGCGCGGCGGGCGCGGCCGACGAACCGGGCAGCGACATAGGAGATCAGGAGACCACCGGTGAAATGCATGACCAGGTCGAGATCGGCGACCTCGTGATAGATGCCGGTGGCACGCAGCACGAAGTGCAGCAGCACGAGCGCGATCGGCGCCCAGAGGGTGTGGCGTAGCGTTTGACTGACGGCCGCGGCGACGCGCGACGATGCTGCGTTCATGCGCATCCTGCCCGTGGTTGTGAATGGCGCGCCCAGAGGACCGCGCGACGCGCCCGTCAGGGGCTCGGCGGCTCGATCCCCGCGACGTGCGCCTCGGGATGGTGCCGGTGCACGGCGCCGACAATCGCCGCTTGCTGTGCCTTGGGGACATCGACCAGCACCAGGAGCTCCCCGGCGTCGATGGCCTCTGCGTAGCGCTGCAGCTCCGCACGCGGCTTGCTGATGCCGATCATGCTCGCCGCCCAGGAGCCGAACCCGGCGCCGGCAACCGCGAAGCCGAGCACGGCCCCCCCGGCGAAAACCAGGCCGCCGGGAATCGCTACCGCCGCCAGCCCGGCCAGAGCGCCGGTGATCCCGCCGGCCGCGGCCCCGCGCTCCAGTGCGGGGACGAGATCGCTCGTCTGCACCAGCGTGGCCTCATGCAACTCCTCCAGGGGCGTGCCTTCACGCGCGAGCACATGGATATGACGGTCCCCGACCCCCGCCGCGTGCAGCTCCTCGACGATGCGCCGGGTGGCCTCGACGTCGGGCGTGAGGAAATAAAGCCGTTGCACGGTGCGCCTCCAAGGGGCATTCCCAATGATGCTAGGAAGGCCCCGCGTAGCGCGCAAGGGCACTTGACATTGCCCTTGCGCGAATTAGAGTTCGGCCACGAGCGCCACGACTGCAGGGAGCCCCCCCATGGCCAGCAATTACGCGCGGCTGTACAAGGCCGCCCTGATCCTCACCGGCCCGGGCAGCATCCAGGAGCGGCTCGGCGATGCGTTCCGCAGCGAGGTCCAGTACCTGAACCCGAGCGAGCTGCCCGAGCCTTTGCGCGTGGAGCTCGAGACCATCCAGGACGAGCTCACCAAGGCCGAGGCGAGCGGCGAGCGCGATCGCATCGAGATGTCGGCGAGCGAGCTCAGCGACCGGCAGGCGGCAGACTTGAGCATGCAGCTGCTCGAGGTCTATGACGAGGTCACCCGCGCCCGACCGGACGCGCGCCGGCCGCTCGGCTGATCGGTCAAGTTCGGAGGCACGGGAGCAGGCGCCGTTCGCTGCTGAGCCGGTCGACGTACGGACGGGGCCGGTAAGCACGCCGTCGGGAGGCTTCGTTCTGTTCGCCCTTCGACCGGCTCAGGGCGAACGGGGCGGTGGCTCGGCGCCGGGGTGTTGAACCGTCCGCAAGGCGCTCATCCCGAGCCCTTTGTCTGCGCTCATGACAGGCTCAGGACGAACGGCCTTGGTGGCGCGGAAAACGCGGTTCACCACGAAGGGCAAGCTTCTCCGGCGGCAACGGCGCCAGGGCTTCGGCGCACATGTCGCGCCGCTTCAGCCCCGCGACGATCTCGCCGCCTCAGCGGATGCGCCGGGGCAGCGGCGCGCGCATCGCGATCAGCGAGAGCACGGCCACGATCCCGCCCACGGCGATCTGATTGCCTTTCGCGTAGACCGCCTGCGCGGTAATCGTGTCGCCCACCACAACCCCGTAGCTGAGCACCCACAGACCGAGCACCAGGTTCACGGCCTGCGCATAGCGCTGCGGACTGGCGATCCCCGCCACCGCCACCACGGTGATGGCGACGCCGCAGATATAGGCGTTCCACGCCATCGCTCCGTCCGGCGTGCCGATCCCGAACATGGGCGAGAAGAACAGCCACACGCCCAGCGCCGCGTTCACCCAATCTTCCCAGAGGCTGTCCTGCATGGCGTATCCTCCTTGCCTGCGCGGCTGCCGTGCATGCAGTTTAGGCTACCCCCCTGCGCATCGCGCCGGCTAGGCTTCCCGTTTGCCGACGGTCGCCTCCACCGAGGCGTTCGCCGTGGCGACGTCACGCGGATAGGTGCGCCGCGCCGGAACGCTCAGGGCCGCGGCGATCAACAGCGGCAGCAGCATGATCAGGAAGGCCCACTTGAGCCCCGTGTCGCCGCCGCCGAACAAGTGCGCCGACGCCAGACCGAAGACAGTGGGCGCGGCCGCCTCCAGCGCCATGCGCAGGGCAATGCGCACCGATTCGGCGCGCCCCCAGAGCCGCGGATGCATGATATCCAGACGCGCCGAGTCCAGCGGCGGGTTCACGGAGCCCAGCGCCGCCGCGCCCAGGGTGAGCAGACCAATGCCGAGGACCGGGTTGCTGGTCCAGATGGCCGGGGCGAAGAACAGCACGGTGAGCACCAGCCCGATGCCGGGCACCGTGATACGCGCGCTGATCCGACCGCGGCGCAACAGCCAGTCGGCCAGCCTCCCGCCGCCGAGCACGCCGCCGACCGCCCCCACGCCGACGATGATCAACAGGGCGCTGGTCGTGCTCCGCGACAGCCCGTAGTGTGCGGTGAGATAGATCATGGCGAAGGTGCGCACGCCGGCGAAGAAGTAGTAGCCCAGGGCCGAGGCGATGATCAGCAACAGGTTCGTGCGAATCCTCAGGACGTAGCGCACCGCCCACCAGAGATTGCGACGCAGCGGGTCGTCCTGAAGGACCAGGTCGCGGTCCGGCTCGATGTCCGAGCGACGCACCTGCTTGTGGGCCAGTTCGCCCTGCTGGGCCTTTGCCGCTTCCTCGCCGCTCGCGCCCCCATCGGAATCGGCCGGATCCTGTTCCACGTCTTCGACGGACGGCACCTCTCGCTGGCCCGGCTGCAACCAGCTCTGCCCGGCGCGCGCCGGCTCGGGCAGGCGCCGCCACACCAGCCACGCGAGCGCCGCGCTCGGCACCGACAGCGCATAGAAGGCCCAGCGCCAGCTCAACCAGGACGAGATCTCGCCCGCGAGCAGGAAGCCCGCGCCTGTGCCGAGCAGCTCCCCGGCGAGGATGTAGCCGTACAGGCTCGCGCGTTCGCTGGCCGGAAAGAAGTCGCCGACCAGCGAGGCCACCGCCGGCGTCGCGGTCGCCGTCACCGCCCCCAGGAACAGGCGCGCGATCAGCAGGTATTCAAAGGAAGTGGCCGTGCCGCTCACCAGCATGGCCACCGCCCACAAGGCGATGGCGATCGCCAGCACGCGGGTGCGGCGCACGCGATCGACCAGCACACCGACCGGCAGCGTCGCGGCGGCGCCGATCAGCGACACCATGGAGACGAGCAGCCCGATCTGCGTATTGCCGATGTCGAAGGCCTGCTTCAGCCCGCCGGCGACGGCGGAGACGGCCGCCTTGTCGGCGACGTCGAGGCCGAGCACCGCGGCGAGAATCACGATGACCTTGAGGCGCGCGGGGCCGCCCACCCGCTCCTCCAGAAAGACCCACGAGCGCTGCACGGGATGCTGCACGAAGTTGACGGTGTCGGCCGAGCGGCTCATCAGCGGCTCCGGTTCGCCAGGCGAGCCGTCCGCGTCGGGCGCCCCCTGGACACGGGGTGGTCCGGGGGACGGAAGGACGGCTTGCGGCAGAATGCAGGGCGGGAGCGGCGGACCCGCTGTGCGGGCCGCCGCGGCTTCACCCTGGCGTATTTGGGCTTATTTGCCGAGGCCGAAGATACCGCCGCCGTTGGTATCCTGCTGCTGGCCGTTGCCCTGGGCGCCGCCGGAACCGACGCCGGCGGGGACGCTGAGCACCGCACCGGCGAGGGCATATGCGAGATGCATCTTGCGAAAGTTCATATGCTCTACCTCCCTGTCGCGAAGAAAACTCGTATCCGTTCGAGCCCTTACATTCCTAGCAGTGCACCGCAAAGCGGACAAGCCAAGGTTTCCGCAGGTGCGGCGCGGGACGTCCCGGCGTACACCGCGCGGTTTACACGCGTTAGTCGCGCACGGCGCAGGGCGCTGCAGCGCGCCCGTCTGCGGGCATTCCCTGAATGCGTGAATTCACGGCGGCGTGCCTTCGCATCGACGCCCCGCTTGTCCCGGGGAGGCACGCTCGCATGGCAATCCCGGCGGCGGCGACGAGCCCTCCCGGGCGGAATTCGCCGGGCGCGATACGCCGCAACCAGGCGGTGGCGCGTCGTGCGCTACACCAGCGCCCATCGCCAAATCACGCCCTCAGCCGATCCGCTCCGCCCCGGCGTACACGTTGAAGCGTTCCTCGCGCAAGAATCCCACCAGCGTGAGGCCGAACTCGCGCGCCAGCTTCACGGCATAGCTGCTCGGCGCCGAGATCGAGCAGACGATCGCGGCGCCGGCCATGATGGATTTCTGGACCAGCTCGTAGCTGGCCCGACCGCTCAACACCACGATGTGGCGGTGCAGGGGCAGCAGGTCCGCGAGCAAGGCATAGCCGTTGAGCTTGTCGAGCGCGTTGTGGCGCCCCACGTCCTCGCGGATGGCGATGAGCGCCCCGCCGGGCGAGAACAGGGCCGCCGCGTGCAGCCCGCCGGTACGTTGGAACAGACCCTGGGCGCGACGCAGCCGCTCGGGAAGCTCGAGCAGGTCCGCCGGCTGCACCAGTGGCCCGCGGCCGGTAACCCGTTTGCCGGACAGCGTGGTGCGATCCAGGCTCGTCTTGCCGCATACGCCACAGGCGCTGCTGATCAGTCCGCTGCGGGCCAGAGCGCGCCCCGCATTCGCCCCGCCGCGCAGGTGCACACGCACGCTGTCGCTGCCGCGCGGCTCCAGGCGCAGGAAGTCATCCCGCCCGCGGGCCAGGCCCTCGCCCAGCATCAGCCCGGCGGCGAGCTCGAGGTCGTGGCCCGGCGTACGCATGGTGACCAGCGGCAGGCTGCCGCGCACGCGGATCTCCAAAGGTTCCTCGACCGCCAGGGCATCGTCGGCGTCCCACAACCGCCCGGCGCGCAGCGCCCGCACCTGCACCGCGGCCTGGCCCTGCCCGAGCGGCGGGGCCGCGCTCATACGCCGCTGCCCTCCGGCCGCGCCGGGTGCGGCGCCTGGTCGGTGCTCTGCTGAAAGCCGGCGGTGAAGGCCTGCGCCGCGCGCAATACGGGGATGACGGCGGCCCAGAGCTCGTCGTCGTGAAGCATCTTGAGCGAGCCGGAGACGCCGGGCGCCCGCGTGTCCTCGTCCTCGATGGACGCGGTGATCGCATGCAGGGCGCGCTCGATGCCCTTGCACACGCGCCGGAAGTCTTCCGGCGGCATGTGCCCGATGAGCTGGATCAGCGCCGTGATGTTCTGTACGGCGTGCCCTCCCGGCTGGGTATGGATCCCACCCATCAGGCGCTCGCCGATTTCCGGCAGCGCGCCGAGCACGTCGTTGGTCAGGCGCAGCACGCCGCGTTCATGGAGCAGGGCGAGCAGCGTGCGCAGTTCCTCGTCCGCGCTCGGATACTGGCTCCAGCTCGGTTTCGGCGGTTCGTAGTAGAGGGGATCGGCCATCACACTCTCTCCGGTTTGACGCCGCGCGCGGGCGGCACGCTGTAGTCCTCGCGCTTCCATTTCTCCCGCGTGCCCACGCCGGGCCGCGGCACGCGGGTGCCGTAACGGAAGTTGTGCCGCGGCAGGCCCGGCGGGCCGTCAGGCTCCACCACCTCCATACGCACGGCCAGCTCCTTGTACGCGGGAGTGTCGACCACGCGGTCGGCATGGTCGCTGGTCAGCACATTGATCGCGATACGGCTGCTGTGCTCGGGCATGTACAGCTCCTTGCCCTTCACGCGGTCGGTCACCACCACCGGCAGCTCCAGGAAGCCGCGCCGGGAGGTGAGCCGCACCGTGGCGCCGTCGCGGATCCCGCGCTCGGCCGCCAGCTCCGGGCTGACCTCGACGAAGTTCTCCGGCACCTCGAAGTTCAGGCCGTAGCTCTTGCGGGTCAGGTTGCCTTCGTGGAACTGCTCCAGCAGGCGGCCGTTGTTGAGCAGCAGGTCGTAGTCTGCGTCGGTCTTCTCATCCGGTTCCTGCCACTGCACGGGATGGAAACGCGCCTTGCCATCGGGGAAGTGGAAATGATCCGTATACAGCAGCGGGGTGTCCGTGCCGTCGGCGGCGATCGGCCACTGCAGCGAGCGCCAGCCCTCCAGGCGCTCGTAGCTCGCCCCCGCCAGCAGCGGCGAGATGCTCGCCACCTCGTCCATGACCTGCGAGGGATGACCATACCCCCAATCATGCCCCAGGTGGCGGGCGACGTCGGTGAGGATCTGCCAGTCGGGCCGGCAACCGGGCAGCGGCTCCATGGCCTTGTAGAAACGCTGCAGGCGGCGCTCGGTATTGACGAAGGTGCCGTCCTTTTCCAGGTTGGGGGCGCCGGGCAGCACGACGTCCGCGAAGCGGGCCGTCACCGACATGAAGATCTCCTGCACCACCAGGAAATCCAGATTGCGCAGGCCCTGCTGCACCTCGTCGCTGTGGGCATCCACCAGGGCCATCTCCTCGCCCATGATGTACATGGCCTTGAGGCGCCCGTCCTTGGCCGCCTTGGGCATCTCGTGGTTGTTGAGACCGGGCTGGTCGGGCAGGCTGTCGACGCGCCAGCCCTTGGCCCAGCGCTCGCGCGCCTCGGCCTCCTTGACCTTGTCATAGCCCGGGAAGATGTTGGCCATGGCGCCGAAGTCGTCGGCCCCCTGCACGTTATTGTGGCCGCGCATCGGGTAGCCGCCGGTCCCCGGCCGGCCGAAGTTGCCGGTCGTGAGCAGCAGATTTGCGATTGCCGTGCTCGTGTCCGAACCCGCCTGGTGCTGCGTCACCCCCATGGCCCACACCGCGCAGACGGTCTTGGCACGGCCGATCATCTCCGCGGCCTCGATCAGGCGCTCGCGCGGGATTCGGGTGACTTCTTCCGCGTAGTCGAGGGTGTAGGGCTCGAGCGACTCGCGGAACTCATCTACGCCGTGCACGTGCTGCTCGATGAAGGCCATGTCGGCGAAGCCGTGATCGAACATGTAGCGCGACATGGCATTGAGCCAGACCAGGTCCGTGCTGCTGCGCGGGTGCAGGTGCAGATCGGCGCGCGCGGCCATCTCGTTGCGGCGCAGGTCGGAGACGATCCATTTCTGGCCGCGCAGCTTCTTCGCCGCCTTCACCTTGGAGGCGATGACCGGGTGGCTGTCGGCCGTGTTGGAGCCGATGATCACCAGCAGCTCGGCCTTCTCCAGGTCCGCGATCGATCCCGAATCGGCGCCGTAGCCCACGGTGCGCTGCAGCCCCTTGGTCGCCGGGTTCTGGCAGTAGCGGGTGCAGTTGTCGACGTTGTTGGTACGGAAGATCACGCGCGAGATCTTCTGCAGCAGGTAATTCTCCTCGTTGCTGAGCTTGCTCGATCCCACAAAGCCCACCGCATCGCCGCCGTGCTCGTCGCGAATGGCGATGAGCCGCTCGGCAATCAGCCGGTAGGCCTCCTCCCAGCTCGCCTCACGAAAGCCGTTCTCGGTGCGAATCAGCGGCGAGGTGAGCCGCTCCGGGCTGTTGACAAAGTCCCAACCGAACTTGCCCTTGATGCAGGTGGAGATGCCGTTGACCGGCGCATCGGGCTCGGGCTGGACCTTCAGCACATGGCGGTGACGCGTCCACACGTCGAAGGCGCAGCCCACGCCGCAATAGGTGCACACCGTCTTGGTGCGCTTGATCTCCGTCTCGCGGGCCGCCGAGTCCATGGTGGAGAAACGGTTGATGCCGGCAAACCCGGTGGTGTGCTCCATCTCCTTGATGAGCTCGATGGACGGGCGCTTTATGGCATCGCTCATCGCGGTGAGCGGGCCGGCGTGGCCGAGCATGGTCTTTTCCATCAGCGCGTTGCAGGGACAGACGGTCACGCAGTGCCCGCAGCTCACGCAACTCGACTCGCCTGCGTCGCAGCCCTCGTCCCACAGCACCCGCGGGTGCTCCATGCTCCAGTCGATGCTCAGGGTCTCGTTGACCTCGACGTTCTGGCACGCTTCCACGCAGCGGCCGCAGAGGATGCACTGATCCGGGTCGTAGACGTAGAAGGGATTGCTCTCGTCCTTGGGATAGGGCTTCTCCCGAAACGGATAACGCTGGCGCGGGATGCCCATGTCCAGCAGCCGGTTGTGCACCTCGCAATCGTGGTTGTTGTTGTCGCACACCGAGCAATACAGCTCATGCTTGGCGATGATGCGCTGGTAGCCTTCTTCCCGGGCAGCGCGCGGCTTTTCCTTGGCAAGCCCGACCCGGAGCCCGTCCTCCATCTTCAGTGTGCAGCCGCGCACCAGCTTTCCGTCCACCTCGACCCAGCACACGTCGCAGGTCTCGGGCGATCCCAGCGAGGGATGCCAGCAGATGTAGGGCAGTCTCACTTCGTGGCGATTGAGCACCTCGATCAGGGGTGCCCCGCGTGGGCCCGGCACCGGCTGGCCATCCACGTAGACGGTGCAAACGTTCGTTTCCTTGGTGATCGCGTCCATGCGTTCTCCTTCGCCGCGCGTCCATGCGCATGCCGATCGTGGCGCGTGCCGATCCTCGTGCGCAAGCCGCGGCTCGCGCCTCCATTGCGGGCCAGCGCCGAGAGGTGAGAGGCGCGATGTGCCCGCGCCCTGCTCTGGTGCATCTCCGGCGCATCGCGGAACGACGCCGCAGCGGCGGTGGGCCGGTCGATAAGCCTCAGGACTGCGCGCCGGGGCGGTCCCCGGCGCGCAGGCGTACGTGGGGGGCTACTGCTGCCCCGCGGCGTCGCCGGCACCACCACCGGCACCGCCGCCCAGCTCACCGCCGCCGGTCGTATTGCCGGCGCCGCC
The DNA here is from genome assembly GCA_963779865.1 of uncultured Gammaproteobacteria bacterium. Lineage (GTDB taxonomy): Bacteria > Pseudomonadota > Gammaproteobacteria > CAVZZX01 > CAVZZX01 > CAVZZX01. The sequence goes on from CAVZZX010000003.1 coordinate 2,029,423, forward strand.
GACCCCGGCGCCGTTGCCCATGGACGAGTCGGCGCCGCCGGCATTGTTGCCGCCCTGGCCGGCATTCTGATCGCAGCCCGCCAGGACCGCGGCGCCGCCGATGAGCATCAGGCCAATCAGCACCGCGCGCAGCGTCGTTTTTCCCGAGTGTCGAATATCCATGCGTGCGTTCTCCTCTTGCCATTTTCCATATGCAAAAAGGGGTGTCTTGCGAGCGTTGTCGGGGCAGCTCTCCGGTGATAGACCAGCCGTCTGCCCGGTGCAAGGCGCGCCGGGACGCGCCCTAGTCGCCGAGGTATTCCTCGATCCACGCTCGATGACGGCGTTCGTCCTCGAGATTGCCGTGCATCAGTTCGCGCGTTTCGGCGTCCATGTCCTCGCGTTTCGCCGCACGCTCGTAGGCGGTATTGGTGTCCTGCTCGTTCGACAGCATGGCCTGCAGAATCGCCCGGTCGCCGGCCAGCCCGGCGATCACCACCTTGCCCTTGGTCAGGACCCCCTTCGTGTCCGCCTCGGTCGGCGGCTCCTGGCCGATCGAGTGCATCAGCGCCTGCAGGTCACGGATGTGACGCTCGTGGTCGGCCCGAAAGGCCGTTAGTTGCTTGCGCGCCTCCGGGTCCTCCAGACGCTCCACTGCGGCGTTGTAGGCGGCCACGGCATCGAAGTCCAGCGCCACCAGGTCGTTCAGCAGGGCCTGTACTTCGGTTTCCCTGCCAATGGTCGTCGTCATGTGTCTCACCTCCGTGTTGGTCGTCGTCCCGCTCGAGACGGCGGTCTCCGGCCGACCCTCTAGGTCGGTTCCTTCACATTCAGCGCATGGATGCCGAGCGCCAGTTCCACCTGCGCGATCTGCTGCTGCGCCTTTGCGAACCAGTCGGGGCCGAGCACACGCCGCTCGCGCTCGCTCAGCTCCGTGCGCATGGCCGCCATGGCGTCGGCCCCGATACGCTTTTCGAAGGCCGGAAACACCACCGAATCCTCGCGCGCCTCGTGCGGCTCATACAAGGCGATGAAATCGCCCAGCGCATCGTTCAGCTTCGAGCCGCCCAGGGTCTGGCCGTGCGCGGGCGTCGCCGCCTGGGCAATGTTCGCTGTGATCTCGCGCCCGATGCGGTGCTGGGCTGTCAGTCTGCCGACCAACTGCTTGTAGTCGCCCACGCCCCGCAGGCGGCTGAAGACGTAGTCCTCCTCCACCTGCTCGTGGTGGCCGTGGACGACTGTCGCCACCAGATTGGCCACCGGGCCGAGCAGCTGCGGGTCGAGCTTCTTTCCATCCGCAAGCTGCTTGCGGAACTGCCCGTAAACCAGCAGCACGCGAAGGATCAGCCCGTGCTCGTGCATGAGTTCGGTGGTCACCGGACAGGCCGTGTTTGCGCCCGGCGCGGCCATGGTGGGCGCGGTGATGCCCGGCGTCGCCATGCCGGCAGCAAGCGTGCCTCCCAGCCCCAGCAGAAATCTGCGTCGATCGCGCGCTGCCGCGCCACCCTGGGTCCGCCCGCTCGTCCGCGCGTTCACACTGTTGCCCCGGTCTCTGCCATGTGTCTGCCGCCCTTCTCCCTCGGCATGCGAGCTTGCTTTCCCTGCCGCGTGTGGGCCTAAACGGCCCGACGCGGTTGCACAAGTAATAGGCTCTGTGTCGCACGGGACAAGATAGGGATTTCCCCAGCACCGGGGCCTGCCAACCGGCGGCCACAGGCGTGACGGTGGATCCGGGATCGCGGCGGTTGCCCCGAATGCGACACGGCGCGTGCCGATGCCAAGGCCTGGCGCTTCCCCATCGACCAGCACGCAGGGCACACGAAGGGGCAAGCTCGGCCACTCGGGGCGGACCGAGCCGCCCGCCCGGGGCATGCTCGCGCAGTGCAGATGCTTAACTTGGCGGTGAGAAGCAGCCGGACACGAGGGCGCCATGCGAAAACTGACGAGTGCAACGGCGGCGCTGACCCTGGCGCTGTTCTCCGCCGCGTCCGGCGCAGCCGATCTGGAACAGGGCAAGCACGTGTTCCAGCAGAGCTGCATCGCCTGCCATGGCAGCGGTGTGGCCGGGGCGCCGGAGATTGGCGACCGGGCGGCCTGGGCACCGCGCATCGCCAAGGGCATGCGGCGGCTGGTGGACAACGCGATCAACGGTTTCCAGGGCCAGACGGGCGTGATGCCGCCCAAGGGCGGCTATCCCGACCTCAGCGCCGAGCAGGTGGCCGCCGCCGTCGCCTACATGGTGGAAAAGGCCAACGACTAGGCGAGCACCCGCCGCTCAGCCCTTCTCCCGGCGGGGCGCCCCGGGGCGCGGCCGATTCCCTCAGGCGCGCGCCAGCACCGCGTTGAGCTCCTCGACGCGCGCCGGCTTGAGCAGATGGCAGTCCACCGCCGTGAGGTCTTCGCCCTCGGGCGGGCCATAGCCGCTGAGGGTGGCGAGGACCATGGCGCGCCCCGCATGTTCGCTGCGCAGCCGGCGCGCCACCTCGTAGCCGTCCATCTTGGGCAGCCCCACGTCCAGGAAGACCACCTCCGGGCGAAACACCCGCGCCCGCTCCAGGGCCGATTCGCCGTCCGGCGCCAGACGCACCTCATGCCCCAGGCTGCGCAGCAGTGCGACCAGCATGTGGCCGACGTCCGGGTTGTCCTCGACGACGAGCACGCGGCGCTGCGGCAGCTCGGAGGTGACGCTGCGGTTGGACACGCTTTGCCGCAGTTCGGCCGGCAGCGGCAGGCGCACGATGAACTCGCTGCCCAGGCCCAGGCCGGCGCTGTGCGCCTCGACACTGCCGCCGTGCAACTCCGTGAGCTGGCGCACGAGGGTCAGCCCCAGCCCCAGCCCGCCCTCGGCCCGGTCCAGGGAATGGTCGCTCTGGACGAACAGGTCGAACACGCTGGGCAGCAGCTCGGGCGCAATGCCGCAGCCGTCATCGCGCACACTGATCACGGCGTCGGCCGCATCGCGCCAGGCGCTCAGCTCGATCCGCCCCTCCGGTTGCGTGTACTTGGCGGCGTTGCCCAGCAAGTTCGAGAGGATCTGGGCAAGGCGCACCGGGTCGCCGTCCAACTCGACGGGCGCGGGCGGCAGCGCGGTGAACAACCGCTGGCGGCGTTCCTGCACGAGCGGCTCGGCGATCTGCACCGCCTGCTCGATCACCTCGGCAAGCGCGGTGCGGCTGTGCCGCAGGCGAACGCGGCCGGTGGTGATGCGTGCCACGTCCAGCAGGTCGTCGACCATGCGGCTGAGCTGGCGCGTCTGCCGGCCGAGCACGTCGACGCCCATCTTCAGCGTGGCGGCATCGTCCCCGCGCAGCGCCAGCAGTTCGACCGCGCTGTGCGCAGCGCCCAGGGGATTGCGCAGCTCGTGAGCGAGCATCGCCAGGAACTCGTTCTTGCGGCGGTCGGCCAGGGCCAGTTCTTCGGCCTGGCGGCGCAGCGTGGCCTCCAGATCGAAGCGCCGCACGGCCGCCGCGATCACGCTTGCCACCGCCTCGAGAAAATTGACATCCTCGCGGGTGAAGCCGCGCAGCCGACGGCTGAAGGCGCCCAGCACGCCGTAGGGGCCGTTGTCGCCGGGGATGACCACGCTCACGCCGGCGGCCGCCCCCTGCTCGCGCAGGGTCGCCACCGCCGGGGAGCGCGGCATGTGATGAAGGTCCGCCATGATCACGGGGCGATTGCGGGCCAGCGCCCGCCCGCCAAAGGTCTCCGTGGACGCCGGGGTGATCGTGCCCAGGCAGTTGCTCGGCCAACCGTAGGCGGCGCGCAATTGCAGGCGGGTGCGATCGGGCAGCAGCTCCTGCACGTCGCTGAGCTCCACCTCCAAGGTCTGCGCCACCTGCCGGGCCGCCGCCTGCAGCAGACCGCCCAGGTCCGCGCGCGCCAATGCCGTGTGCCCGAGCCGCGCCACGGCCTCCTGCTGGCGCACCCGAACCGCCACCTGCTGCTGCGCCTGCTCGCGTTCGGCGAGCTCATGCTGCGCGCTGCGGTAGAGGCGTGCATTGTCCACCGCCATGGCGGCACGCGCGGCGATCTCGCGCGCCACGGCGAGGTCGTTCGCGCCGTAGCGATGGCCCGGGCGGGCCGAGACCAGCGTCACGGCGCCGAGCGTCTGCCCGCGCGCGCTCAGCGGCAGGCACATGTAGGATTGCAGGCCGCAGCTGCGCAGCGCCTCCAGCTCCCGCGCGTCGGCGGCGTACTCGCGCAGCATTCGCTCGGGGATGTGGGCAACCAGTTGCGGGTCGCCCGTGCGGACCACCGCGGTCGCCCCGTAGCCGCCCTCGGGCGTCGGAGCCCCGAGCGTGGACAACCCGTGCGGCGCGGCCGCGGCGCGCGCGGAGCGGGCGATCGCCAGGCGCTGCAGCACGCCTTCCTCGTTCACCATGTCGACCGCGCACCAGTCGGCGAACTCGGGCACCGCCAGTTCGGCCACCCGCGTGAGGGTGGACTCGTAATCGAGCGAGGAGGCGAGCAGCGCGCTCGCGTCGGAGAGAACGCGCGCGATGCGCTCGCGCTCGGCGAGCGCCGCCAGGGTCTTTCGCAGCTTCCCGTGCGCCCGCCGCTCGCGGCGCCGGGCCAGGCGCCGTTCGCGCTGTGCCTGCAGGCGGTCGCCGATATCCTCCGCCACCGCGAGCACACCGCCGATCCGGGCATCGTGGCGGATGGGGGCCAGCAACAGGCTCACCTCCGCCTGCGAACCGTCGGGCCGCTCCACGACCAGCTCCTGCTGCGCGGTGACCCGGGCCTCGCGCGCCGCCTGCCACAAGCGCTCGACGCGGGGGCGGTCCTGCGCGCGGAACAGCGCCTCGAGGCGGAGCCCGTCGGCCGGCACACCGCGGCGCCCGAACAGCCCCTCCGCCGCCGGGTTCCACGACACCACGGCGCCCCCGAGGTCGGTGGAGCAGACTGCCTTGGGCAGGTGCGTGAGCAGACTCGCGAGGTAGGCTTCGGAGATGGCTGCCCGCTCCGAGCGTGCCTCACCCGCGGCCCAATGGGTGTCGATCAGCGCGTTGACGCGATCCAGCGCGCCCCGCGTACTGCGGGCCTGGCGCGCCTCACCGGCGACGCGCACCAGGGTCTCGCGCCAGGCGGCGGCCTCGGCCTGCAGGTCCAACACGGTGAAGCCGGCGCGCAAGGCGGTGAAGGCCAGCGTCTGGCGCATGCGCTGCGCGGCCTCGCCGGCCGCGATGAAGATCAGGTGCGGGCGCGACTCGCGCTCGTCGATCCGCTGCGCCAGCCACAGGGGGCGCGCGCAGTCGGCGCCGATCACCACCACGTCGACACTCTCGGGCGGCAGCCACGCGGGCGCGTCGACCTCTTCGCCGTGCACCCGCAGCGGCCACTCCTCGGGCAACGCGGCACGCAGGCGCCGCAGCCAGGCCGGGTTGCAGCTTCCCGCCAGGGCGAGGATCGACGAGTGCCTGGGCGCCACGCGAGGCGATGTCGGGTTCATAGCGGCGCCTCTCTACAGGAGCGGAAGGTCGAGGAGCCCGCGGCCGATCCAGTTCTTCAGCAGGTCCGTGGAGGGCGCCATCACATGCCCGGCGCGCGCATCGCGCAGCAGCCGGCCGAGCGGTGCGTCGGCCGCATAGGCCCGACCGCCGGCCAGCGTCATCGCCTCGTTGGTGACCTGCACGGCGACTTCCACGGCGCGGCTCTTGCACGCCATCAGAGCGGTGCGCGCCTGTGGCGCCTGCAGATCGGCCAGGCGCGCGGCATGCTGCACGTAGGCGCAGGCGCTGTCGGCGGCGATCCACAACTCACCCAGGCGGTGGCTCAGCAGCTCGTTCTCGCCCAGTGCACGGCCGGTGTGCGCGTACTCACGTTCGCGCAGATGCGCGCTGACCAGGCGCACGGCGGCGCGGGCCACGCCGGCATAGGTGGCGGCCATGGCGGCCAGAAAGTACGGCGCCACCACCTCGAACAGATACCAGGTCTCGTCGCCCCGCTCGCCCAGGAGCTGGGTCTGCGGCACCCGCACGTCCTCGAAACGCACGCTGCGCGAGGCATTGCCGCGCATGCCCAGCCCTTCCCATGCGCCTTGCCACCGCAGGCCCGGAGTGCCCTCGTCGACGACCAGGGTGGAGAAGGTGCCCGGATCGTAGGTCTCGCCTTCGGCAACCACGGAGACCACATAGGAGTCGGCGTGGCCACCATTGGTCACGAAGCTCTTGGTGCCGTTCACGACGAAATCGTCCGCGTCCGCGCAGAAACTGGCGCGCGGCAGATAGAAGTGAACCCCGGTGCCGGGCTCGCTCAGGGCAAGCGTGGTCACGTGCTCGCCGCGGGCGATCGGTGCGAGATAGCGGCCGCCCTGCTCCGCCGTGGCGCGCACGGACAACACCTTGCTGGCCACGCAATGCATGCCGAAGCACAGTGCCGTGGCGCTGCAGCCTTGGGCCAGCTCGTCGACCACCGCGACCAGGCCGACAAAGCCCTGCTCCAGCCCGCCCATTTCGCGGGGCACCATCAGCCCGAGCAGGCCCGCCTGCCCCAGCGCCTCGAAACCCTCGGCCGGCCATCGTCCGTCGCGATCGATCTCCGCGGCGCGCGGCCCCAGATGCGCCTGGGCCACGGCCGCGGCCGTATCCTTCAGATGCAGGAGTTCCGGCGAGTCCGGTGTCGGTTCAGTCACATACGCTCCTTCGATTGCCGCGCCGACACCCGCGCGAACCTCAGGCATCCGCCGCGCGACGGATGCGGCGGGTATGCAGCCGGGAAATGGCGCCGATGCTGCGTGCACACGCAACCGCGTGTCGCAACAGCCGGGGAGCGGCTTCCGCCGCCGCCCCGTGGCTTGGAGGAGACGCAGGTGTATCACGCCCTTGCGGCGGCCCGCATTAACCTGTGCGAACGCGACCGGTGCGTGCCCCCCGCGCGTCCCGGGTGATGTCTAACCGGCAACGCGGGGCAGCACCCGCGCCAGCTGCGCCAGCTCGAGCGGCTTCGCAAGATGGTAGTCGAAGCCCGCCGCCCGTGAGCGCCGCCGCGACTCCCGGTCCGCCCAGCCGCTCAGCGCGATCAGCAACATGGCCCCGGGCGGCACCCGCTCACGCAGCCGCGCGGCGACCTGGTAGCCGTCCATGCCCGGCATGCCGATGTCCAGCAGGACCACGTCGGGCCTGGCGGCTTCCGCCGCGCGCAGGGCCGCCTCGCCGTCGTAGACCGCAGTCGCCAGCGCGCCCAGTCCGGACAACAGCATGGTGGTGGAATCCGCCGCGTCACGGTTATCGTCGACAACCAGAAAGCGCATCCCCGCCAGCCGCCCGGGAAGGGGCGCAGGCTCCGCGGCGTCGCCACGCCCGGGGTCGGCATCCGCCAGCGGCAGGCGCAGGGTGAACGTCGCGCCCATGCCCACCCCCGGGCTGTCGGCGGCGATGGTCCCGCCGTGCAGCTGTGCGATGGAACGCGCGAGCGAGAGACCCAGCCCGAGCCCGTCAGCGCCGGGGGACTCGCCCTGACCCTCGAAGGGCTCGAAGAGGGTCGGCAGCAGCTCTCGGGAAATGCCGCGGCCGGTATCGCTGACGGCGATCGACACCGTCTCGCCTTCCCGGCGCACCGCCAGCCCGATGGCTCCGCGCGCCTCGGTGTATTTCGCCGCGTTCACCAGCAGATTGGAAAGGGCCTGGCTGAGGCGCACCGGGTCGCCATACAGCGGCAGGGGCTCGTCGGGCATGTCCACCGCCAGCTCATGCCGGCGCTGCTCGATGCGCGGCGATGCGGCCTCCAGGGCGTTGCGCACCACTTCCTGCACGCTGGTGGGCGATTTCTCGAGCGAGAACCTGCCCCGGTCGATACGCGAGATGTCCAGCAGGTCGTCGACCAGCCGCCGCAGATGCGTCAGCTGGCGCGCGGCCATGCGCATGGCCGCGCCCGTGTCGCCGCGCCGCGCATCGCCAGCGTCCGTGGTCGGCGCGAGCCGGACGATGTTGACCGCGTTCTGGATGGCGGCGATGGGATTGCGCAGCTCGTGCGCGAGCAGGGCGAGGAAGCGGTTCTTCTTGGCCGCCGCCTCGACGAGCAGCTCGGTCTGCCGACGCAACGCCGTCTCGGTCTCCCTCTGTGCGGTGATGTCGGCGAACAGCGTATAGACGCATTCGGGGTGCGCATCGCCGCAGGGAACCAGCGGATTGGCATCGATGCTGATCCAGCGGTAGGCCCGGCGCACCGGATTGAACACCCCCATGACCGTCCCGGTGAGGCGCTTGCCAGTGCGCAGCGCGACGAGGCTGGGATGCTCCTCGCCCGGGAATTCGCTGCCATCGGCGCGCAGCGCCTTCCAGCGTGGATCGACCGAGTCGCGGCCGGTCATCTGCGCCGCACTGAGCCCGAGGATCCGCTCGGCCGCGGGATTCACGTCGATGATCCGGCCTTGGGCATCCTGATAGACAACGCCCTGCTCCATGGTCTCGAACAGGTGTCGATGGCGCGACTCGCTCTGCTGCAGCGCCAGGCGGGCGCTCTTGAGCGGGCGCAGGTCAGTGACGAAGGTGGCGGCCACGAAGCCGCGCCCGCGAGCCTCCACCCGCCGCGCGCCCACCAGAACCGGAATGCACTCCCCACTCTTGCTGCACAGCTCCTTCTCGTAGGGCTCACAGCGGCCGGTCTCGCGCACCTGGCGCACCGCCTCCGCATCGAGGGCGGCGTACGCGGGCGGGGTGAGGCGGTCCCAGCGCACCGCGTCGGCCTCGAGCTCGGCGCGCGTGTAGCCGGCCATCGCCAGGGCGGCCGGATTGGCGGCGTAGACGCGCCCGGCGTCGTCGACCAAGGCGAGTCCGACCGGGCTGACCGCGAACAGCTCCTCCATGCGGATCTCGGCCCGCTCCCGGCCTTGCCGATGCCGCCGCACTGCCACTGCGAGCATGACCAGCAGGCCGGAGACGAACAGGTAGGCGGCGGCGGCCGCGGTATCCGCGGGCCGCGCGATCCACAGCGAGCCAAGCGGGGCGAGGATCAGCAGGTCCGCGGCGAGCAGGCCACCGAGCCCGACCAGCAGCGCGGCGCCCGGGCCCACCAGCGCCGCCAGGCCGACGGCGAAAAAGAAGGTGAGGAAGGGGTCGTCATCGCCGAGTCCCTGACCGAACAGCGCGCGTGCGGCAATGGCCGCAGCCAACAACAGGAGCCCGGCGGCATAGCCGAGCCATTCGCGTCGCAGGTCCATCACCAGCACCCCCTGGTCGAGGCTGGACTGCAGAACCAGGCCCATGCACGGCCGGTGCACCACACTACCACGCCGTTGGAGGGCCGCACACGCGGCCGCCCCCCTCTCCAGCGGGCCAGCAAGCGCCGGCCGCCCACCCTGCCCGCGCACCCTGCCCGCGCACCCTGCTAGAATCCCGGGCCATGCTCAGCATCGACCATCTGACGCTCCGCCGCGGCCCCGAGCCTCTGTTCGAGGACGCGACGCTGGCTGTTCACGCGGGGTGGCGGGTCGCCCTGACCGGCGCCAACGGCGCCGGCAAGTCCAGCCTGTTCGCCATGATTCTAGGAGAGCTCGGTCCCGATCGCGGCGACTTCCACCTGCCGGCCGGCTGGACGATCGCCCACGTCGCGCAGGAGACGCCCGCCGGCGAACGCTCCGCGCTGGACTACGTGCTCGACGGCGACGGCGAGCTGCGGCGTCTGCAGGCGGCGCTGGCGGAGGCCGAGCAGGCGCATGCGGGCCGGCACATCGGGGAGCTCCACGCGCGGCTCGATGGCATCGATGCCTATACGGCCGAGAGCCGCGCGGCGCGCCTGCTGCACGGCCTGGGCTTTCGCCCCGGCGAGGAAGGGCGCGCGCTGCGCAGCTTCTCCGGCGGCTGGCGCATGCGTCTGAACCTCGCCCAGGCACTGATGTGCCGCTCCGACCTGCTGCTGCTCGACGAGCCGACCAACCACCTCGACCTCGACGCGGTCATATGGCTGGAACAATGGCTGGCCGCCTATCGCGGCACCCTGTTGCTGATCTCGCACGACCGCGAGTTCCTCGACCGGATCGTCACCCACGTCGCGCACATCGAACAGCGCCGCCTCACGCTGTACACGGGCAACTACTCCGCTTTCGAGCAGGCACGGGCGGAGGCGCTGGCCCAGCAGCAGAGCCGTTACGAGCGCCAGCAGCGCGAGAGCGCGCACATGCAGAGCTTCGTTGACCGCTTCCGCTACAAGGCGACCAAGGCGCGCCAGGCGCAGAGTCGGCTCAAGACGCTCGAGCGCATGGTGCGCATCACCCCGGCCCACGCCGAGTCGCCGTTCCATTTCGACTTCCTCGCGCCCGAGCGCCTGCCCACCCCCCTGCTCCGCCTGCAGGCGGCGAGCGCCGGCTACGGCGAGGCGCCGGTGATCACCGGCGTGGAGCTGACCCTCCGCCCGGGCGACCAGCTCGGGCTGCTCGGCCCCAACGGCGCCGGCAAGTCCACCCTGATTCGGCTGCTCGCCGGCGAGCTCGCGCCGCTGGCGGGCCGGCGCGAGAGCGCGGCCGATCTCCGGCTCGGCTACTTCGCCCAGCACCAGCTCGAGCAGCTCGATCCGCAGGCCAGCCCGGCGAGCCATCTGCGGCGCCTGGACCCGAGCGCGAGCGAGCAGTCGCTGCGCGATTTCCTGGGCGGCTTCGGCTTTCACGGCGACCAGGCGCTGGCGCCGGTGGCGCCGTTCTCCGGCGGCGAGAAGGCGCGCCTGGTGCTGGCGCAGCTGGTGTATCAGCGCCCCAACCTGCTGCTGCTCGACGAGCCCACCAACCATCTCGACCTGGAGATGCGCCACGCGCTGGCCGTCGCGCTGCAGGGCTTCGCCGGCGCGCTGGTGGTGGTCTCCCACGATCGCTACCTGCTCAAGAGCACCTGCGATCGGCTGATGCTCGTGGCCGACGGGCAGGCGCGCGAGTTCGATGGCGATCTGGACGATTACCGCGCCTGGTTCGCCGAGCGCACCCGCGCCGCGGATGCGAAACCCGCCTCGAGCGACACCCCGCCGGCGACCGACCGCAAGGCGCGGCGGCGTGAGGAGGCCGAGCAGCGCCGGCGCCTCAAGCCGCTGCGCGACGCCGCCCGCGACCTGGAGCGCCGCCACGCCGCGCTGGAAGAGGAAAAGGCCGGGATCGAGGCCGAGCTCGCCGAACCTTCGATCTACGAGGCCACGCACAAGCAACGCCTGCAGGCGCTGCTCGCCCGCCAGGGGCGGCTCGCGGGGGAGCTGGAGGCCATCGAACAGGACTGGCTGGAGCTCACCGAACGCCTGGAGGCCGAAGAGCGGACCTCCGCCTGACGAACCCGCCTGACGAACCCGCCTGACGAACCCGCCTGACGAGTCGGCGGGCACTTGCACCCGCCGGCACATGCACTAAGAGATCACGGAGCACGAACCGGCCGCCACCAGGGAGGGCAGGCACATGAGCGAGCAGGCACAGGCAGGCGAACGCGGGCGGCGCGCCGGGTCGCCATCGGAGATCCCGAAGGCGGGCTGGCGCGACATCCTCAAACGGGTCTCGCGCGAGCAGAGCGCCGACAACATCTCCATGGTCGCGGCGGGCGTCGCTTTCTACGGGCTGCTGGCGGTCTTCCCGGCGCTCGCCGCGACCATTTCCATCTATGGCATGTTCGCCGATCCGGGACAGATCCAGGGCCAGATCCAGGCGATGTCCGGCATGCTCCCGGGGCAGGTGCAGGACCTCCTGCAGAGCCAGCTCACGCGGCTCGTCTCCGGTTCGGGCGGGGCGCTCGGGATCGGCGCCATCGTCGGTATCGTGGTGGCGCTGTGGAGCGCCGCCGCGGGCGTCAAGGCGCTGATGACGGCGCTCGACATCGCCTACGACGAACGCGAGGAGCGCAGCTTCGTGCGCTTCAACGGCCTCGCCCTGCTGCTCACGCTGGGCACGGTCGTGACGGTCATCGTCGCCCTGGCGCTGATCGTCGTGCTGCCCGCGGTGCTCGGCAATCTCGGCCTCGGCGGGGTGGCGCAGACGGCCGTCTCCTGGGTGCGCTGGCTCCTGCTCGCGGCCGGGATGATCGCCGCCCTCGGCATCCTCTACCGGGTCGCGCCCGACCGCGACCAGCCGGAGTGGCGCTGGGTGAGCTGGGGCAGCGTGGGCGCCACCGCGCTCTGGATCATCGCCTCCGTGCTGTTCTCCTGGTACGTCTCCAACTTCGGCAGCTACAACCAGACCTACGGCTCGCTGGCCGCCGTGGTCATCCTCATGCTCTGGTTCTGGATCTCGGCCTACGTCATCCTGCTCGGCGCCGAGCTCAACGCGGAGATGGAGCACCAGACGCGGCGCGACACGACCGCGGGCGAGCCACAGCCCATGGGCGAGCGCGACGCCTATGCCGCGGACACACTCGGCAAACGGCAGGACGGGGAATAACCCCGTGCCTCAGCGAACCACTTCGCCGCGCTTCCGCTGCCACTCCTCCCAGGACTCGCGCGGCGGGCACTCGGCGCCCGGCTGGTCGAGGCACTGCTGGCGGCGCATGCTCTCCAGCGTCTCGTAGCCGGTGCGCTCGAGGGAGCCGGCGCCGCAGCCCCCGAGCAGCACGAGCAGCAAGGCCGCTCCGATCCAGCTTCGCATCGATCTTGTCCTCTTGCGCTGAGGGGCCGGGGCTGCCATAAGTGCCGAAGGCGCGGCATCGGCCGACGCCTCGGGAGGGATGTCGCCATGCCAGCGAAAAAACCGCACAGCGACGCGCGCCTCGATCGCGCCGTTGCCGACAGCCGCCGCGAACGCGAGCGGCGCGAATGCGACTACCGCGAACAGGCCCTGCGGATGTATCCCTGGGTCTGCGGTCGCTGCGGGCGCGAGTTCACGCGGGCAAACGTCCGCGAGCTGACCGTCCACCATCGCGACCACGACCACGACAACAACCCGCCGGACGGCTCCAACTGGGAGCTGCTGTGCCTGTACTGCCACGACAACGAGCACCAGCGCCGGCTCGAGGGCGCCGGCGATGCGGCGTCCGGCACGCGCGGCGACGGTCCGGCGACCTACAACCCCTTCGCCGACCTCGGCCGGATGTTGCGGCGCGAGGACTGAGCGCCGCGGCGGCTCAGTTCTCGGCCTCCGGCAGCGGCGGCTGTCCCTGCAGAATGTTCCCGCGCACCGGCCGCGAGAGGAAGGTGCGCCGCAGCAGCGCGCCCGACATCGGCTCCGCACGGTTCCAGGGCAGCAGCGAGACCATGCGCGCCATCAGGCAGTAGCCGAACAGCACCTGTGCCCAGGTGCCGAGCATCGGCAGCCAGTACACCGCGTGCAAGGGCTCGGGGAAGGCGAACAGGAGCAGGAGCAGGTAGCCGATCCGCACCTGCACGGGAAAGGCGGCGGGACTGCCCTCCTGCATCCCGAAGTGCAGCAGCTGCAGCATGGTGAGCCCGATCGCCCACACGAAGGCCTCCGGCCATCCGGCCAGTCCGGCGCTCAGCAGCAGCACGGTCGCCAGCCAATACCACCAGCTCGCCTGACGAAATTCCAACATCAGCATGGCTTCTCCTCCTTGCGGCGCCTGCGGCCCGTCCGGCCGCCGGGCGGGCCCGTCGTGCCAGCCGCGCGTTTATATTGCGCCCGCCGAGCGCGGATGGGAAGCCGCCGCGACGGCGCGCGGGCGGGTGCTGCTCAGCCTTCCCGGCGGCGGATGAGCCGGTTCATCAGCTTGACCACGACGAAGGCGCTGAAGGCGATGATCAGGAACTGGATCACCGCGTTGATGAAGGCGCCGTAGCGGATCGCCACCGCCGCGATCTGCTCGCCCGCCGGGCCCACCGACGCGCTGCGCAGCACCAGTTCCAGATCCTTGAACTCGACGCCGCCGATCGCCCATCCGATCGGCGGCATCAGGATGTCGTTGACCATGGAATTGACGACGTTGTTGAACGCGACACCGATAATGATGCCCACCGCCATGTCGACCACGTTGCCCTTGAGGGCGAACTCGCGAAACTCCGTAACAAGACTCATGGTCCCTCCTCCTCCGCCTGCGGCCGTTGCGGGCCGGTTTCTGGCGGCCGCTTGTTGCGTTCCCGCTCTGGAGGCCCAGTATCGCGCCGGGGCGGGAATTGCGGCAATCGAAAAGCTTCAGGGGCACGCCATGCACGATGCATGGACGCCGTCGCGCCCGGGGTGCCGCCAAGGGCACGCTGGCCGGGGCCGAGATGTCAGTGGCCGGGCGCCGCGGAGCCTTTCAGATACGCGGCCAGGCCGGCAAGCTCGGCATCGCTGAAGGGATTGTGCAGCGCCACGGCGGGGGTGCCGTGCACGCCGCCGATGAGGCGCGCCATGAGCTCGCGTTCGGGGACGGCGCGGGCGAGACGAAAGAGATTGCCGGCCGGGTTGTCGCGGCGGCGATCGGGATAGGCATGGCAGGCGCGGCAGGCGGTGGCATAGATGCGCCGGCCGGCGGCGATGTCGCGGGGCGAGGCCTGCTCCGGGCGCAGCCCCGACAGGGGGAGCGGGTGGCGTGCGGCCAGCGCCGCCGCCGTGGCGGCGAAGGCCGGCATGCGTCCGGCGGCGAAGGCGCGCCGCAGCGCATCGACCGCCCGGGCGAGGGAGTGCGGGTCGCCACCGCGTGCCTGCGCATACTCGCGCGCCAGCAGCCGCAGACTGCCCAGATTGCTCTGCATGCGCGCAGCGAGGCCGCGCCGGCGTGGGGCGCTCAGGCCGGGCGCGAGGTACAGGCGCGCATCGCCCGCGAGCACCGCCAGCTCGACCGGGAAACGGCGCTCGGACTGCCCCGCCTGACAATTGAAAACGGCCGCGGCGGCGAGCACCGCCGCGGCCAACGAGGAGACACGAGCGTGTCTACGCAACTGCAAGGTTCACCGCTTCGCGATCTTGTCATCCATGGGCAGTGACTTGTCTGCCGACCACTCCACCATGGAGCCGTCGTAGAGCTTGACGTGCTTGTCGCCCAGCAGCTCGGAGCTGGCGAACCAGCCGAGCGAGGCCCAGTGGCCGGTGTTGCAGAAGGTGACTTCCTGGCCCGAGGTCGGCACGTGAGCCGCCGCGTAGAGCTTCTTCAGCTCCGCCGGGGCGCGGAACCTGCCGCCGTTGTTCTCGGTCAGCCAGCTCTCGGGAAGGTTGACCGCCGTGGGGATGGTGCCGTTGCGGCTCGCCTTGGGGTGCCGATTGACGCCGAGGTATTGGTTGTTCGGCCGGTTGTCGATCAGCGTCACGCCGTCCTTGATCGCCTGCTGCACGTCCGCCTTGCTGGCCAGCATGTCCTTGCGCAGCTGGGCGGTGAAGGCGGCGGGTTTGGGCTGGTTGTTGCCGCGCTCGATGCGGTCCGCCTTGTCGGTGGTATAGGCCGCGTAGCCACCGTTGAGGATGGACACCTGGTCGTGCCCAAGCACCTTCAGGGTCCAGTACACGCGGGTTGCGCTGCCCATGTCCAGGGCGTTGGTGCCGGCGGAGTAGATCACCACATGGCTGTCGTTGCCGATGCCCAGCCCCCCGATCAGCTTCTCCAGTTTGGGCACCGGCGAGAGCTGCCCGACGACGCCGTCGACCTTGCTGCGCCAGCCGCCCTTCAGGTAGTCCGAATACACGGCGCAGGGGATGTGCCCGCGCAGGTAATCGGTCCGCGAATGCCCGTCCAGCTTGTTGCGGATGTCCAGGACCACCACCCCCGGCTTGCAGGAGTTGGCCTTGACCCAGTTCACATCCACGAGCGGTTGGGCGGATGCCGCTGCGTGGGCGCTGCCCACCAGCGCCGTCAGCAAGGTGGCTGTCGCTATCGTCTTCTTCATACTGACCCCTCTCTCGTTGGTCGCACCGCTGCATGGAGCACGCCGCAGCGTGCCTCCGCTCCCCCGCGCCGCCGCGGTGCGCACGGCGCAAAAGGGGCAATTCGATGGGGCGCTCCGGCCCTCGCCGCGCCCCGCGGCGGCCTCAGACGGAGAACACCCGATCGGCCGCCAGCACCTCGTCGAGCAACTGGTCCCAATCCGCCTCGCTGCGCTTTTGCTCGCGCAGGTCGTAGCGGTAGACGTTGTGCACGGGCACCAGGTGCGTGATCGCCTCTTCGGTCGTCTCCCGGTCCGGAAACAGCCCCGTATCCAGAATCGCGATATTCACGTTTCCCCCTTCACACGTTGATGACGGCGTCGGCGTCGGCCATGGCCACCGCCAGCTCGGACGGGCTCACCCGATCCAGTTCGGTGTCCTCGGCCACGGTGCTTTCCGGGACGATGTCCGACAGCTCGAGCAGCTCCGCCTGTTCGGCGTTCTCTGCGGTGTCCGCCACCGGCCCGGTCATGAACACGAGCCGGACGCGGTGCCCGAAGATGGTCAGCCCCGCGGCGACGCGCATCGCTTCGGCATGGTTGCGCCGGCCGAGGACCAGCAGTTGTTTCGTCGTGCTCATGCGCTTCCTCCTACAGGCTGACCACGTGCCGCGCCTCGGCCACCATGGCGCTGTGCGTGGTCTGGCTGCCCAGCTCCACGCCGCACTCGGCGCCATGCCGATAGCGCTCCCAGGAAAACTCGCAGGCCACCGCCTGCGCCGCGCAGGACACCAGCGAGCGCAGTTCCTCGTCGTCGAGCACCTCCACACCGTGCTCGGTGAAGAAGCAGCCCCAGGTCGCGCCGCGGCGCTTGCTCGCGCGCAGCAGCGGCAACAGCACCGGTGCCGCCTCACGGCTCGACACCACGTACATCACGTCCATCGGTCCCCCTTTCGCTTCAGGATCATGGTCGTCAGGAACAACAGGCCGAACACCGCGGCGAGCGCTGCGGCGCCGCGCGCCGTCGCGGCCGCCGAAGCGGGTTTCGGCGCGTCATGCAGGGTGGTACCCGGCGCTGCGGGCGCGCCGGCGACCCAGCCACGCCAGCCGGACAGCAGCACACGGACCTCGGCCCCGGTCGCCGCCCGCAGGCGGGCGAACAGAGCGATGGAATCCATCGGTCCCTGGCCATAGGCGAGCCAGGGGGTCGACCCGACGGCCGGCTCGGCGCGGCTCTCACCCGGCACATACGGCAGGTTGACCGCGCCCGGCAGGTGGCCGCGCGCGAAGACCTCGGCCGGACGCCCGTCGACGGCGCGCAACTGCCCCCGGGCAAGGCCGGCGCGCGCCTCGCTGCGCAGCACGATTGCCTCGTCGCGCATGGTCGCGGTGTAGATCGGGTCGCGCAGCACCCCGCGCGGCCGACCGGGCGCGCCGGCGCCGTCCCCGAGCATCCGCCGCAGCGGGGCGTCGACGATGCGCACGCGCGCCTGTCCGGCCAGGTAGAGCAATCCGGCCACATAGTCCCGCTCCCGCGCTCGGTCGCCGAACACCGCGACGGTCTCGTGGCCCGACAAACCCGCCGTGCCGAAGGCCCACAACAGGTCGGCGAAGCTCGGCAGCGCTCCCTGCGGGCCGACCAGGTCCGCGGCCGGCAGACACCGGGCGCCGGGCAGCGAGCGCTCACTGCACGCCGGCGCGGGCCGGGTGTCGATCAGCACGGCGTCGGGAGCAAGCTCCCGCGGCGCCGCATACTCCAGCGCCGCGCCATGGGCAACGCCCGGGAGCACCGCCACCGCCATGCACACCGCGAGGCCGCGCCGCATCCTCAGCACCCCCCGAACTGCTCCACGTGGCGGGCCACGCCGCCGGTCTGCGGCTGCGGCGGGTTGTCCATCCAATAGCCGACCAGCTCGGTCACCGGCACGGGGCCGAAGTTCGGTCCCAGGTCGATGTCGGGCAAGGCCTCCATGGGTTGCGGCGTGTGTGCCTGCGCGAGCGTGTCCTGCGGCAGGGTCGCGTACGGAAACAGCACCATGGCCGTGCCCAGGGCGACGGCCAGACAGGCGCCGCAGAAGGAGAGGATCTGCAATCTGCTCATGGCGTCCTCCTCACAAGGGGTCCCGGGTGAAGCTCACGTACATGACGTAGAAGGCCACCACGAACATCACCATCTGCAGGATGGTGGCGAAGTCGAACGCGCTCATGGCGTCTCCCCCTTGTAGTGGCGCACCAGCATGTTCAGGTCGAGCGGCTGGCCGCCGAGTGGATTGACCACCTTGGGCGTGAAGTAGGGCACGCCGTTGCGCGTTGCGCGCAGGTAGCCCGGTTGGTTCACCGCGACGTAGGCCAGGCCGGCGAAGGCCACGGCCGCCACCGCGATCGAGTACAGCGTCATCTGGATCTGACCCTTGCTCACGGCGCCTCCTCAGTTCTTGCGCAGGATGACGCGCCAGTAGCGGTCGGTCTTCACCGTGCCGAGATGCGTGCCGTTGAGCTCGCCCATCATCGGCGGGATGGCCTCCATGGAGGTCGGGTTGTCGATCATCGACTCCACCACCTCGCCGGAGGCCGCCTTGGACATGGCCTTTTTGGTCATCAGCTGCGGACGCGGGCAGGAGTCGCCCAGGCAGTCGACGACGTGGTTGACAGTGATCGTCTCTCCGCTGTCGAGAGTGACGGTGCCGGTCGCCGCCGGGGCGGCGGCCGTGTCTTTGTTGCGGCTGAACAGACCCATGCCTTGTCTCCTTCGCTGTCGCGTTTTCGCTCGGTGATTGCGGGGCCCTCGCGAGCCCCGTGCTGCGGATGGCCGGCCGTCAGTCGACGGCGCCCACGGCCCCCGCGGTGGAAGGCGCCGCGCCGGCGGCGGTGGCGCCGGCTGCGACGGGTGGCTGCTCGCGGTCGGCGGCCATGCGCGCCTCCTTGCGCAGGATGGCCCGATAGATGCCGAACAGGACGAGGAACTGCACGAGGCCGAAGACGATGGCGGGGATGCCGGTCTTCGCCTGCAGCGTCGCGGCGTTGGCATAGCCGAACTGCAGGGCCGCGAGGTGCGGCTGGTGGTCCATGGTGCCCGGCGCGGGCGGCCAGTACATGAACGACCACAGCAGCGAGAACAGGAACATGCCCACGAAGGTGAACAGCAGCGCCCAGATGGCGCCGACGTTGCCCTCGCCCGCCTTCACCCAGGTGGACACGGTGCAGGCCCCGGCCAGCACCATGCCGATGCCGAACAGGAACAGCCCGAGGATCTGGTTCACGCCGACGTCGAAGTGCATGGTGTGGCCCGCGCCGACGGTGATGAAGGCGGTGAAGCCGATGGTCAGGATCATCATGCACACCAGCAGCGCCTTGGTGTTGCGATAGGTGCGGAACAGCATGGCGTCGCGCAGGGCGGCGGTGTTGCAGAAGCGCGAGCGCTGCACCAGCAGACCGACCACCGAACCGAAGATGAACGCCGCCAGGCATTGACCGATTGCCGACATGTCAGCCTCCCAGAGCTTTCTTGTAGATGAGCGAGCCGACCCAGGCGCCGGCGATGATGCCGCTGATCGACAGGTAGCCGCCGAGGTTCATCTCGGGGGTGAGGCCGAAGAAGGTGCTCACGTTGCAGACGAAGGCGAGGCGGATGCCGATCCCCATGAGCAGACCGCCCACGGTGATCATCACCCACTCGGAGAGGTGGCGCGGGATGCGCCAGTAGAATTCCTTGCTCAGCACGGCGCCGACGATGGAGCCGAACAGCATGCCGAGGCTGATGTAGATCTTCCAGTAGGTGGGGTCGGGCTTGAAGGCGACATCCCAGAACGGGATGCGGTTGAGCTCGTCGCCGATGAACAGCTTGGCGATGAGCCCGGTCATCATGGTCTCACCGCCGCCCACCGTCCATGCGCCCACCACCAGGAACATGAAGATGTCCAGCAGGGCGATGACCGACAGGGCGACGACGGGGTCCAGCGTCTTCTTGAACAACTCCATCCAGTACCTCCGCGCAGGCCTTTGTCTCGGGGTTCTGGACGGGACTGGAGCAAGCGCGGTGCCAAGTCGCACTTGCACATTCATATCAATGTGTTAGCGATCCTCCTCGGGGAATGACCCTGCGCTTGCTGTACGATTCTGCTACAGGCCTGGCCCAAATCCGATCAGGCGAACTGTTCCAATTTGCGCCGCAGGGTGGAACGGCTGATGCCGAGCACGCGCGCCGCGGCGACCTGGTTGTTGTCGCAGCTGGCGAGCACGCGGCGGATGTGGCGCGCCTCGACCTCTTCCAGGGTGAGCCGCGCGCCGTCCTCGTCCGGCGGCTGGCCAGCGGAAAGCGCGGCGTTGATCGCGATCTCCGGCGCATCCAGGAGCGGCCCGGGATAGAGAGCGAAGCTGCGCTCGATGACGTTCTCCAATTGCCGCACGTTACCGGGCCAGTCGTACATCACCAGCTTGCGGCGCGCCGTCGGGGTGATGTCCAGCTCCGGTCGCTGCGTGCGTTCCCGCAAGCGCTTCAGGAACAGCTCGATCATCGGCACGATGTCCTCGCGCCGCTCGCGCAGGGGCGGGATCGGTAATGGCAGCACGTTCAGCCGGAACAGGAGATCGCTGCGGAAGCTGCCTTCCGCCACCATCGCTTCGAGCTCGCGATTGGTGGCCGCCACCACGCGCACGTCCACCTGAATCGAGGCCGAACCGCCGACCGGTCGGACTTCGCCCTCCTGCAACACGCGCAGCAGCTTCGCCTGCAGACGTGGGCTGATGTCGCCGATCTCGTCCAGGAACAGGGTGCCGCCGTCGGCCTCGCGGAACAGTCCGGCCTTGTTCGCCGTGGCCCCGGTAAAGGCCCCCTTGGCGTGGCCGAACAGTTCGGAGTCGAGCAGGTCTTCGGGCAGCGTGCAGCAATTGATGGGCACGAACGGGCCCTTCGCGCGCACGCTGGTGGTGTGCACCGCGCGCGCGACCACCTCCTTGCCCACGCCCGTCTCGCCGGTGATCAGCACCGGGATGTCCTGCTCGCGGATGCGCTCGATCACCTGCAACAGGCGCTGCATCGGCTCGCTCTGCGCGACCATACCCTGCAGGCGCTCGCGCCCGTGGAGCTGCTCGCGCAGGCGGTACACCTCCTCGCGCAGCGACTTCTTCTCCAGGACCTTGTTCAGGCGCATCAACAGCTCGTCGGGATTGATCGGCTTGGTGAGATAATCGTAGGCGCCCAGCTTCATCGCCTTAACGGCGTTCTCGATGGAGCCGTAGGCGGTCATGATCACACTCTCCACCTCGCTGCCGATCGAGCGCAGCCAGGAAAGCAGCTCCATGCCGTTTTCGCCGCCCAGCCGCAGATCGGTGATCACGAGATCCACCGACTCGCTCTGCAGCAGGTGGCGCGCCTGCGTCAGATCGCCCGCCTCCAGCGTGCGGTGGCCGGCGGCCTTGAGCATCAGACCGAGGGTCCGCCGGATCGAGAATTCGTCGTCGACAACGAGGATGGTCGCCATGTTATGCACTCTCCAGGACGAAGCTCATCTCGGTCCCCACGCCCTTGTGGCTGACCACGTGCAGGGTGCTGCCGTGCTGCATCAGAATGCGCTGCACGATCGACAACCCCAGTCCCGTGCCGTCCTTGCGGCCGGTGACGAAGGGCCGCAGGATCTTGTCCATCAGCGCGTCGGGGATGCCCGGGCCGTCATCGATGACCCGCACGCGAAGGCGATCGTCCTCGCGCGCGACGTCCACAGTGACGCGCCCGCCGCCGGGCATCGCCTGCACCGCATTGAGCACCAGGTTCATCAGCACCTGCCGGAGCTGGTCTTCGTCGAAGCGGCCCACGCAGCGCTCGGGGTGAAACGCCGTGGTCAGCGCCAGATTCTGCGGCAGGGCCGGGTCCTGCGACAGCAGCATGACGGTATCGCGCGCCAGCCGGCAGAGGTCCGCCTCGCGGAGGCGGGACTCGGGGATGCGCGAGAACACCAGGAAGTCGTTCAGGATGCGCTGCAGGCGCTCGGATTCCAGATTCATGATCTCGACCAGCTGCGTGCGATCCTCTCCCTCCAGATCGCCGCGGGCCATGAGGTTCACCGAGTTGATGATCGCCACCAGCGGGTTGCGGATCTCGTGGGCGATACTGGCCGAGAGCTCGCCGACGCAGGCCAGGCGCTCGGCCTCGGTGCGCTTCTCGTGCTCGAGCTTCACCTGGCGCGAGGTGCGCTGCAGCGACGCGACCATGGCGTTGAAGGTGCGCGCCAGCAGGCCCACCTCGTCGCGGCTCTCGGCCCGCACCCGCACGTCCAGGTCGCCGCTGGTGATGCGGCGCACGGCGGTGGTCAGCGCGTGCAGGTTGCGCGTGATGGCGAAGGACAGCACCCAGGCGGCGAGGCTGCCCACCAGCAGGGCCGCCAGGATGAACAGCAGGCCCTCGTCGCGGCTGGCGGCCAGGGCCTGGCGCAGGTTCTGCGTGGACATGCCCACGTACACGGCCCCGACGTCGCGCCCGGCCACGCGGATCTCCTCGCGCAGGTCGAGCACACGGTCGTCCGGGGCCAGCGGCATCGCCTCGCTGTGCAGGATGTGCGGGGCGACCCGGCGGCCGATGCGCCGCGAATCGGTGCTGGCGAGCACCTTGCCCTGCGCGTCGATGACCTCGCCATAGCTCACGTCGGGCTGGCTGCGGATGCGCTCGATCACCTCCGCGAGGGAGGCCAGGTCCTCGGCCAGCAGGGCGTTGGTGGTGGCCACCGCCATCAGGCTCGACAGCGCCTTGCCGCGGCTCTGCAGCTCGGCACGGATGCTGTCGGACTGCTCGCGCACCGCATCGGCGATGAAGGCGCCCATCAGCACGGCGTGGACGATGGCCACCGACAGCATCAGCCGAAAACGCAGCGATGCGAACCAGGGCAGGCGCCGCGCCCGCCCGGCCTCCTGCGCCAGCACCTGGTTGGAGACTTCCTCGATGGCCGTGCTCATGGACGTACTCCGCGGTATTCGGCATCGCTCGCGCGCACGAAGCCTTTGTCAAAACCCAGGGCATGCAGGGCCGCGCGGCCCGCGGCCGTCGCCTCGAGCGAGAGCAGCCGCTGCGTCAGCGCCTGCACGTCCGCCGGCGCCATGTCGTCGCGCACCGCGATCGGCATCTGCGGCTGCGGGGGGGTCTCCGCGACGATGCGCAGCGCCGCGCGCACCTGCTTCGGCATCGAGCGCAGCGAGGGGCGCCAGGTGCCGATGATGTCGACCAGCCCGGAATACAGCGCCATCAGGGCCGAGTCCTGCGAGCCGAAATAGTGCACCTCGAAGCGCTTCTCGACCGAGAGCCCCTGGTCCTCGAGAAACTGGCGCGTCATCACCGTGGCGGCATAGGCGTTGGGATCCGGAAACCCGATGCGCACGCGGGCCGGCAGACGATCGGGGTCGAGGCCCTTGATGGGGCCGTCGCGGCGCACGACGAGGATCCCCGTGAAGGGCTCCTGCGCCACCTTCACAATCGCGCGGTAGCCGGCCTTGCGTGCCTCGGCGTAGAGGAGCGGGTTGAGGTAGATGATGTCGTATTCGCGACGGCGCACCCGCTTCATGTAGGTGCTGAAGCTCGGCGCGGTGAGGAACTGTACCGGCCGCTGCAGCGCCTCCTGGAGCGCATCGGAGAGCGGCATGAACATCGCCGCGAGCTTGGTGGGGCTCTGCAGGGGCAGCACGCCGAAGCGGTAGTACGCCGAGGCGGGCGCCGCGGCCACACCGGTGGCGAGCAGCAGCGTGCAGCTCACCACGAGAGCCGTGAGGATGCGTGCGCGCGTCACCGTCACCTCGCCGTCGCTGAAGGAATGCAAGACCCGCAGGACACCCGGACGGCCCTGTCGCAGCGATTCTCCGTGCGGTAGAAGGCTTAATCCTATCATGGGTTCGCCGGCCCGCGGCGGGGCCTTCGACACACGCGGCGGTCGCCGGTTTACGCCGGCAGGGACGGTGCTACGGTTTAGTTTCCGAACGGGACGGATCCCCAAGCGACTTCACGGAGGAAGCCATGCAGCACGAACCGAGCAGTCTTGCACTGGACGCAGCCAAGGGCGCACTCGCCGGCGCCCTGGCGGTCTGGGCCATGGACCGGGTGACATGGTTTATGTATCACCGCCAGGACCGCGCGGCGCTGCGGCGCGAGCTCGAGACGCGGCCGGACTACCTGGACGTCTCCCACAACCTGGCGCGCGAGGGCGCGCATGCGGCCGGCGAGGACATCCCCGCGGTGCAGCCGCACCCGGCCGGCCTGGGGACGCACTACGCGCTGGGCATCGTGCCCGGCATGCTGTACGCAATGCTGCGCAAGCGCGTGCCGGTGCTCGGTGACAAGGGCGGCGCCCTGTACGGCATGTCCATCTTCACGCTCTGGGACGAGGTCGCCTCGCGGGCGCTCGGCCTCGCCTCGGGACCGCGCGCCTATCCCTGGCAGAGCCACGCGCGCGGCGTGGTCGGCCACCTGGTGCTCGGCACGGTCACCGAGGCCCTGCTGAAGGGGTCGGATCGTCTGGCGCAGAAGGCGCGCCACTGAACGCCCGGGCGGGACGCCGGGCGCCGGCGCGCGCCGCCACCCGATGGCGCCCGGCCGTTCGCCCGCGTGTCACCAGGGCAGTTCCTCGCCGTCGTAGCGGAAGAAGCGGCCGCTGTCCTCGAGCGTGAAATCCGCGAGGATGCGCCGGATGCCGCGAATGCTCTGCTCGGTGCTGAGCCCCCGGCGCGGGCCCATGCGCGTGTTCACCGCTCCCGGGTGCAGCAGCACCAGAGCGACGCCGCGCGGGCGCAGCTCGGCCGCCAGCCCGCGCATGGCGGCGTTCAGGGCCGCCTTGCTGGAGCGGTAGTAATAACTGCCGGGCGCCTGGATGTCGGCGATGCTGCCCATGTGGCTGCTCATCACGGCGATGAGCCGCTTGTCGCTGGCCTCCACGTTTTCCGCCAGCGCCTCGACCATGCGCACGTGCCCGAAGGTATTCACCTCGAAGGAGTGCCGCCAGTCCTCGAAGCGGATCCCGCCCAGGCGCGGTGTGCCCTTCTCCAGGTAGATCCCCGCATTGCTGTAGAGCACATCGAGCGGCGCGTCTTCCAGCTCCCAGTGAATGGCGCGCACGTCTTCGGGGCGGGTGACGTCGAGGTGATGAATGGAGAGCTTGTCATGCTCGGCGGCGAGCCGGCGCAGCGCATCGGCCTCCGCCGGCCGCCGGCAGGTGGCGAACACCCGCCAGCCCTCCTGCGCGTACTGGCGCACGACCTCCAGCCCCAGCCCGCGGCTGCTGCCGGTCACGAGAATGCTCGGCATGGCACGGTTTCCTCTGCGCGGTGACTCGCAGTGAATCTAGCCCATGGCCGCGGGGAGCGCTTGCAGACAAGTGAGATCGAGGCACCTCCCCGCACCCTCGCGCGCCGGAGCATTGCGGGCTTCTTCTCTGCGCCCTCTGCGGTAAATCGTCGTTGGCTTTTTCTCTGTGTTCTCTGTGGTGGCTCGGCCGTGCGGCAGCGACGCGCGCTACGCGTACTGCCCGGCGCACCAGCCCGAGGACCAGGCCCATTGGAAGTTGTAGCCGCCGAGCCAGCCGGCGACGTCGAGCACCTCGCCGACGAAATACAGGCCCGGGACGCCCCTGGCCTCGAAAGTCTTGGAGGAGACCGCATCGCAGTCTACGCCGCCGAGGGTGACCTCCGCCGTGCGGTAGCCTTCGGTGCCGCCAGGGCGGATCTGCCAGCGGTGCACCGTCGCGGCGAGCCGTTCGAGCTGCGGGGCCTGCAGGCTGCGCAGTGTGCGCCCCTGGAGGGCGGGATCGAGCAGCGTCTCCACCAGGCGCGCCGGCAGGTGCCGCGCCAGGGCGGTCTTCACCTGCAGGTCGGGGCGCTCCCGGCGCAGGGCCTGCAGGGTCTCGGGCAGGTGCAGGTCGGGCAGCCAGTCGATCTCGATCGGCTCGCCGGGCGTCCAGTAGCTCGAGATCTGCAGGATGGCCGGGCCGCTCAGGCCCCGGTGCGTAAAGAGGACGTGCTCGCGAAAGCTCTGCCCGCCGCAGCGCACCGCCGCCTCGGCCGAGACGCCGGCGAGCGGCGCGAGGCGTTCCTTGTCCTGCGGCTGCAGCGTGAACGGCACCAGCCCGGCGTGCGGCGGGTGCACGGGGATGCCGAACTGCTCGGCGAGCCGGTAGCCGAAGGGGCTCGCGCCCATCGAGGGGATCGACAGCCCGCCGCTGGCGACGACCAGGGCGGCGCAGGCGAAGCTGCCGCCGTCGCTCGCCACGCGAAAGCCGGCCGCGTCGCGCACGATGCCGGTGACCTCGGTCTTCACGTGGAGGCCGACGCCGGCCTGCGCGGCCTCGGCGCGCAGCATGTCGAGGATGTCCTTGGAGCTGTTATCGCAGAACAGCTGCCCGTGCTCGCGCTCGTGCCAGGCGATGCGATGGCGATCGACCAGGGCGATGAAATCCCACTGCGTGTAGCGGCTCAGCGCCGACTTCACAAAGTGCGGGTTGCGGCACAGGAAGTGCTCGGGCGCCACGTGGTAGTTGGTGAAGTTGCAGCGCCCGCCGCCGGACATGCGGATCTTGTTGCCCGGCTTGCGGGCGTGCTCCAGCACGGTGACGCGCCGCCCGCGCTTGCCCGCCTCGATGGCGCACATCAGCCCCGCCGCCCCGGCGCCGATGATCACCACGTCCGCCTCTTCCATCGCCTGCACCGCTTCGCGCAAAGCGGGCTATTGTACGCGTTTGCGCCGCCCGCGCGGGGCGCTCTCGGGCGTGCGCCTCGTCGCATGCAGCGGATTGGGATTGCCGTTCACCTGCGGCCGCCCGTCACCGGCCACGCCGGCGGGCAGATGCGCCCAGGCCTTCGGTCACTCGCCGGGCGCGTCGTCCCTTCGCGGCGGCAGCTCGTCGTGCTCGGGCAGGCTGCCCGGCTCGACATACCAAGGCGCGCGCGAGGCGAAGAAGATGTTCTGAAACGGGCGGATGCCGGGGTCCACATCAAGGCTGCCGGCCGGCACGACCACCGCCTTACCGCGCTTGCCCAGCCACGGCAGGGATGAGCCGCAGTGGCGGCAGAAGGAGGTGGCGAAGTGCTTCGCCTCCGCCACCTCGTAGCGCCCCACCAGCTCCTCGCCGCGCCGCCAGCGAAAGGCCGCGGGCGGCACCAACAGGTTGGCTGCGAAGGCGCTGCCGGTGAACTTGCGGCAGCGGGAGCAATGGCAGTACTGGAAGATGCCCAGATGGCCGCTGATGGAATAGGTGACTTCCCCGCACAAACAGGATCCGGTGAGATCGTGTTCCGACATGCCAGTGTTCTCCGAGCCGTGTTGAGCGAATACTGCCGTGTGGGCGACCGAAGGCGACCTCCCTGCCCCCGGCCGTCCGTCCACGAATCCGACGCGACGCCGGCACCGTACCTGAATGGAGAGGCGAGCGCCTGCCCTCGAGAGGACGCACGGTGCGCCTCTGAGGGGAACTCGCGGCGGGAGCGCACCGCCCCGCGCCAGAGAACGGCTTTGCAGGAAGAGCGTTGAACGGCTTGTCCAACACACGCGACCACTACGGCTGCATCGCCATTCTCATCCACTGGGCGATGGCGGCGCTGCTCATCGCCCTCGTGGCACTCGGCGTCTACATGGTCCGGCTGCCCGACAGCGGGTTCGACACCCGGAAGGTCGAGCTGATTCTCTATCACAAACAGCTGGGGCTCGCCGCCTTTCTGTTCGTCATGCTGCGTCTGGCCTGGCGCGTGACGAACATCCTTCCCGAACTGGTGGACGCGTTTCCCGATTGGCAGAAAGTGCTGGCCCGATTCGTTCACCTTGCCTTCTACGCGGTTATCCTCGCGCTGCCGGTCACGGGCTGGCTGATGTCTTCGGCCGCGGGCATCCCGGTTTCCGCCTTCGGCCTGTTTCAGCTCCCGGATCTGATTGCCCGCGATGAGTTTCTTTTCGACATCCTGGTGGATGTGCACCACGCGCTGGGCTTCGCCCTGGGCGGGTTGATCGTCGTGCACGCCGGCGCCGCGCTGCGGCATCACTTCGCCCTGCGGGACGATACCCTGAAGCGGATGCTCCCCAGCTTGCGCCCTGAGCAGGGCCCGGCCGACTCATCGGGGAGCGACCGGGAGGTCGTCGAGGCGAAACGCTAGCTGCGAGAACGCCGCTGGACGGAGCGGAGGACGAACGTCGCGACGTCGTGCATGATCTCCGCCACGGCCTCGTTCGCCGCCACCACGCCTCCGTAGGTACCCTCACCGGTGATCGGCACCTTCGCAGTGAAGTCCCCGGCCGCCACCACCCGGGACCGGTCGGTGTCCACCAGCTGGATTCGCAGGGCGGCGTGGAGCTCGGGCGGCTTGACGGTGTAGTCCTGCGTCAGTGCAAGGAGCCGGGAATTCAGCACGAAGTCGTAGGCGGAAAAATCCGGCGGCGAGAGGGTCTGGCGAAAGAACCGGGTGCGCCGAAAGGTCGACAGGAGCAGCGAGTGCACCATGGCGGCCGGCTTTTCCGCCCACTCGTAATCGCCGAAGTAGCCGAGCTCATACGCTCTCGCGGTGTAGGCCATCCGGACGGTGTCGTAGGCCGGCTCGGCTTCCGGCATGGTCACCAGCAGAACCTTGCCGGTCGGGTCCTCGTCGGGCAGCTGCGGGAGCTTCTCCAGCACCTCTTTCGTGGGCTCGGCCGGCGGCGCAGGCATGATCGAGCAGCCAGGAACGAGACACAGCATGGTAACCACCGCCAGAGCCAATGCCGGGCGGCGCTTCAACGCAGTTCCTCCGGCAGGGGCCCGGAGCGCGCCCTGCCGCGAATCAGCACGGAGGGGTCGCGGCGGATCTCGTCGGCGACTCCGCCCAGCGAGTCCGAAAGGGTTTCCAGTTCGCTGAGCGCCCGGTACGCCTGAGGCAGGATCTGCGTCTGCATCGCCTTGAGGCTGTCTCCGCTCGAGTCCAGCAACGGGCGCAGTCTCTCGCTCGCCCGCTCGGCATTGGAGATGAGCGAGGCGAGCTTTGCGTTGTTCTCCGAGAGCGTCGCGGTGATCGTCTGCATGCCTGCGACCGCCTGCTTGAGGGAATCGATGGTCTTCCTGTCCAGCACCGCCTGGGCCAACTGATTGATCTGCGCTGCCTTTGCGTCCAAGCTCAGGTCCCGGGAGGGGGCCGTCGGGATCTCCGGATATTCGCCATCCGCCTCAGCCCGGGGCCGCCCGGACGGCGGGCCACGATCCTCCAGGGCCACATACGCGTAGCCCATCAACCCCTTCGGCGACAGCCCGCGCGAGACGATGCTCGCGGCGGTCGCCGTGGTGACTGGAGCGTCCTTCTTCACGCGGATCAGGATGCGAACCGCATGCGGATCGAGCAGCTCGATGCGATCCACCATCCCGACTTCCACACCGTGAAAGACCACCGGGGCATCATGCGTCAGTCCGAAAACCCCGTCATCAGTCCGGATCTGGTATCGGGTATAGCCACTCGACCAGAGCAGGTACCAGGCGCCGGCGCCGAGCCCGACCGCCATGAGAGCAGCCACGAACAGGAGGCGTGCGCGTCGGTTGATCAGAGCGTCGTTCATGGGCAAGCACCACGCAAGTGTCTGGCGACGGCGGGTCGCTGACGCGGCAGCCCTGCCGCGGCCGCACTCGTCAGGGCAATTCCTCCATTCGCAGCGCGCATTTCGACGGATGCGGCAGCAAGCAGGCGTCCCGCGCTCCTCCTTCAGTTTACGCGCGGCCTGCGCCGCTGGATTCAAGTCCGTATCGTGCGGCCGGCCGGTGGCCGTTCCGGGCCTCTACGTCATCAGCCAGCCTTGGGAGCCGATTGCGACCCTGCCTGCGGCACGAGGCAGGGCCCTGGCCCCCGCGCATAGCAGGTTGTGTCGGACGGCGCACGCGAACAGAAACAGACGATAAGGAAGGGGAAAATCAACGGACCCGCTCGCTCCGCATCGGCACGGCGGAGGCGCGTCGGCGTTGCGGCGCCTTCGCCGTGCGTTGGCAAGGGAGGAACATCGGCCATGGCCGCCATCGGCCGCGCCCGGCTAACCGCCCAGGCTGCGGACGAGGCCCAGCACCTCCTCGGCATGGCCGTCGGCCTTCACCCCGTACAGCGCGTGGCGCACGGTGCCGGTCTTGTCGACGACGAAAGTCGAGCGCACGATGCCCATGCGCTTTTCGCCGTTCTTCTCCTTTTCCTGCCAGACGCCGTACTTCTCGCAGACCTCACCCTCGGTGTCCGCGAGCAGCTGCACCGTGAGCCCGAACTTGTCGCGGAAGGCGGCGTGGCTGGCGGCGTCGTCGCGGCTGACGCCGAGCACCACGGTGGCCGCGGCATCGAAGCGCTCGCGCAATGCGGTGAAGTCATTGGCCTCGATGGTGCAGCCGGGCGTGTCGTCCTTCGGATAGAAGTACAGCACGACGTTCTTCGCGCCCTGGAAGTCCGAGAGCCGCACCGTGTTGCCGTCGGTGTCGGCGACGGCGAAGTCCGGGGCCTTCTGTCCTGCTTCGATCATGAGAGCTTCCCCCTTTCGGTAGCGTGAGTGATTCCGGCGCGCGCTCAGCGGCCGGTGGCGAGCGAGCGGACCGCCGCCTGTAGCGCCCTGCGTCCATCATGGACGCGGCGGCGCCATGTCTCCAGCTCGGCGCGATCCTGCGCCAGGACCGCGCGCGCCTGCTCGAGGCGGGCGCCGAGCGCGCTCGGGGCCGGGCCGCCGTTGCCGCGGCTCGCGACCAGTGCCGCCGGGTCGAACACGCCCCGCAGGGTCGCGGGCGGCACCTCGACCCGCCGGCCGATGGCGTCCTCGGCGGCGCGCGCGACGTCCTCGGCCGTGATGGTCTCCGGAGCGCGGCCGTCCGCCTCCAGGGCGCGGACCAGCGCAGCGACCACATGATGCGCCTGCTTGAAGGGCAGGCCGCGATCGGCAACCAGCGAGAACACCAGCTGCGGCGCCTGGCACCAGCTGCCCTGCAATGCGGCGCGGGCACGCTCGCGGTCGATCTCCAGGGTCGGCAGCGCGGCCGCCAGGGCGCGGTGCAACAGATCGAGGTCAACGAGGCTCTCCCAGGCGCGGTTGGGGATGTGCACCACGCCGTTGCCGATCATCGGCGCCCCGCCGCCGAACAGGTGCAGCGCGTCATGGGCGCGGCCGGCGATGCGCGTGAACAGCGGCCGCACCTCGCGCAGCGCATAGGGATTGCGCTTCTGCGGCATGATGTGGCTGGTGCCCGTGAAGGCGTCGCCAAAGCGCGCCAGCCCGAACTCCGCGCTGCACCAGATGAACAGGGTCTCGGCCACGCGGGCGAGGTTGGCCCCGGCGATCGCCAGATGCGAGAGCAGGGCGCATTCGGTGTCCGCGGCGGCGTAGGCGCGCAGCGAGGAGGGCAGCGGGGCCGTCAGCCCGAGCAGGCGCGCAACCCGCTCGCGGTCCCAGGCGAAGGGCGGCGGCACGACCTGCCCGATGTCCGCGCGCGAGCGGCTCAGATCATCGAGGTCGCGCTGCAGCCGCCGGGTGTCGTCCGCAACCGCCAGGGCACTCGCCTCCAGCACGTAACCGGCGGTCGCCACCTCCCCCGGCTGTGCCCAGGTCTGCCACGGCATCACCGTGTGCGCCTCGCGCGCGGCGACCTCCAGCAAGGCCTCCCGCACCGCGAGCTGCGACTCGAGGGTCTCCAGCAGCGTGTCGCGCACCAGCAGCAGACGCGAGACCATCTCGATCTCCTGCCGCGCCCGCCCGGCGTTCAGCCAGCCGGCCGTGTCCGCGCCCAGGTCCGCCGCGATGCGCGCCTCCAGGCAGGGATGCAGCCCGTCCAGCTCGGAGCGGTACGGCAGCGCCGCCGCGGACAGCCCGCGCAGCGCCTGCAGATGGGTGCACAAGGCGCATGCAATGGCGGGCGGCACGATCCCGGCCTCGCTCGCCGCCACCTGATGCGCGAGGTGATAGTCGATCATCCGCGGCAGCACGGCATCGCCGTGCGTCCACTCCTCGTCGTAGCTGCGGGCAAGTGCGGGATGAATGCCCGTGCCGGGGCCTTGGTCGCTCATGTGTGGTCTGCTCAGGTGGTCGGGCTACCGCCGCTGCGCTGACAGATCGAAGAGAAAAACGACTAAGGCTTACCGCCGGCTTTCCTTTTGGCGGCCAGCCTGAACTCTTCGGGGCCAAGGGCAAGCCCTACGAACGTGACTTCGCCGCTGTCCTCCTCCACCCATTTGCCCACGCTTGCGTATCCATCTTCGGTGATCTCGTCGACCTGCTCGGACGTGCCCACCATGGACAGATACAGGCCCCGCTCATCTTCAGGCAGCTCCGCGAGAAATGCCTCGTCCAGCGAGAGGATCAAGATGCTGTCCCCGACAGAGACTTCGTTCCCATCGATGTCTTTCATGGTGGTGTGCGCTCCGGAAGGCGGGCCTCAGTGGATAAGGTGCCGATCATACCAGAGCCCGCTTGTAGGCTCGGGACGACAGGGGACTTCAGGCCGGAGCAAACAAGGTGAAATGTGCCCCCGATGGGGCTTCCAAGGCCGGGCCAGAGCCCGCGTTCCCGGCATTTTCATTTTGTTTCAGCCGCTTGCGCAGGTCCGACCCCGGCAGCCCCCCGGCCACGGCGCGGTTTGCGACGCAGCCAAGGCCGAGCGCGGCACCGGCGACTATCTCGACTGGCTGGTCACCAATGTCCAGGCGGCCGCCGAACGCTGGGACGACCTCGAAGCGACGGCCGAACGCCTCGGCAGCGATCAGCGATGGGCCTACCTGCAGCACTTCGACCCCTTGCGCCGCGCCAACATCAACCGCACCTACGTGCAGATCGAAAACGGCGAGCTCGGGGAAATGCCGCTCCGACCCTCTCCGCCGGGTGAGATACCGCCAACAGCAATAGTATAATGGGCACCGATCTCGTCGCCGCCCCCACGACCAACTCAACGCTACGACCTAATCCGGAGCCCTGCCGAATGCATCACCAACACCTTGAGGAATGGCAACACAATCACGTTTTCGGCCAAGACCGGAAGCAATCCGGCGAAACACGCTCTCTGATCGTCGTCGGCTTGACGCTTGCCATGATGGTCTGGGAGATTTCCGCCGGCGTCCTTTACGGCTCGATGGCGCTCCTTGCCGATGGCCTGCACATGGGCTCGCATGCGGTCGCGCTGGGCATAGCTGCCTTCGCCTATGCATACGCTCGCCGGCACGCAGGCAATACTCAGTTCTCGTTCGGCACCGGCAAGGTCAACGCGCTAGGCGGGTTCACCGGCGCCGTACTGCTGGCCGGGTTTGCACTCTATATGGCGATCGAAAGCATCGGGCGCTTCATCCACCCGGTCGCGATTTCGTTCAATGGCGCCATTTTCGTCGCCGCCATCGGCCTGTTCGTCAACGGCATATCCGCCTGGATACTCGGCGGAGACGACCACGGCCACGGCCACGCCCACAGTCACGGCCATGGTCATGGTCATGACCACCATCATGGGCATCATGATCACAACCGTCGCGCCGCCTACTTCCACGTTCTCGCCGATGCCCTGACCTCACTGCTGGCGATCGCCGCCTTGTTGGCGGGAAAGTATGCGGGTTGGAACTGGATGGACCCGCTCATGGGTATCGTCGGCGCGGTACTCATCACCCGCTGGTCATGGCATCTGCTGAAGGACACGTCCCGCGTATTGCTCGACCAGCAACGCAGCGACTTGGAGCAACAGGTCAGAGAATCCATCGAGAATGACGACGCACGAATCAGCGACCTGCACCTTTGGGAGATTGGCCCGAATATTCACGCCGCCATCGTCTCGGTCGTGTCGCATGCCCCGGAATCGCCGGCGGTCTACAAGCAGCGTATCCAGGCTCGATGCCCATCGTTGGTACACGTCACCGTCGAACCACAACGCTGTACCGCCGAACCGCAGACCGAGGCAGGGATAAGCTTAGCCAGCTGAGCACGGGCGAGTCGTGACACTCGCCTTTGGATGGGCGGGGCAGAATTCGTTCCTTGACTGCCAGTATTATCCGGATGCGATCCCCATGGGCCAAGTTGGTGATCATGCGGGAAAGGGCGCGGGAAAACGGCGGTCTCGGAGAGACGCCACCGGATGGGAAATAAGTCTGGGCCGTTTTCTTACCAAGCGGAAGTGGCTTGACGGGAGGGCGTACTCACTCTCCATTACCGGAGAGCTCACTTCATCAAATGCGCATCGATGGCCCGGAGGGTCTCTGCCCTATCGGTGTAGCTGTGGTGAATCAGGTGGGCCTCGCCGCCCCACTCCAGTATCAGGCTGGGAAAGCCCCGTGCACCCAAGCGTCCCACCTGCATCCGCTCGCTCAGGAACAGGTTCTCGAGCTCCGCCGAATGTATTCGCTCGATAAACTCATCGCGCGGGATCCCCAGCTGCCCGGCTAAATCGTAAAGCCGGGCGTACTCCGAGGGGTTCCCCGCCTCCTGGTAGTAGAACACTTGGATGCGCTCATACATCTCCCGCTCCTTGCCGTAACCGCGAGCTACCAGGGCGGCTTTGCAGGCGGGATAGGTGGAGCGCATGGGGGTGTTGCGGGTCCAGAAATCATGGTTGAACTCTACCCCGCACACCTCGCTGACACGCCGCCAGGTCTGCTGCAGCGACTCGCGCATCTGCTCCGACATCGGCTCATGGTTCTCGGGGGCCAGCCCGCCGAGAACATAGACAACCTCCACGCGCCCCGACAGTTCGGCCTCGACCCGGTCCCAGACCGGCCGGAATCCCCAGCACCAACTGCACATGGGGTCATAGACGTAGTACAGAGTGGTATCGTGACTCATAGGCGATCTACTCTCCCGGGCAGGGGACGTGGCTCGAGGCAACCCGCTCGGGTTGGAGTCTCCCGTACAAACCGGTACAAACCGGGGACAGACCACGTTTCTTTCCAACCGAACCAGGTGAGACCGATTTCTGTTACGATTGCGGAGGAGTCTAACAACAACAAGAGGATACGGATATCCCATGCCCAGACGCGCTCGCCTTGCACTACCCGGGATTCCCTGGCACATCATTCAACGCGGGAATAATCGCGCTCCCTGCTTCTACGCCGATCCCGACTATCGGCTGTATCTGGATATCCTCAGAGAGCAGGCGCAGAAGCACGATTGCCGAGTCCACGCCTACGTTCTCATGACCAACCATGTCCATCTCTTGCTGACACCTGAGCGGCCACAGGGTCCTGCACAGGTGATGAAGCATCTTGGCCAGCGCTACGTCCAGTACATTAATCGCACCTACCGCCGCAGCGGAACGCTATGGGAAGGCCGCTTTCGCTCCTGCCTGGCGCAACGCGAAGAGTACGTTCTCACCTGTTACCGCTATATAGAATTGAATCCCGTCCGGGCGGGCATTGTGGAGCACCCAGCCGATTATCCGTGGTCCAGTTATCGCGCAAACGGACAGGGTGAACCTGATCCCGTCATCTCACCGCACGACGATTACTGCCGACTGGGCCGCTCTAGGGAGACGAGGGAAAGCGCGTACCGGGAGTTGTTTCGAGCCCACATGGAGCCTGGGCTGATCGAGGAAATCCGTGCGGCAACGAATGGGAACTACGTCCTCGGAAATGACCGTTTCAGGGAAGAGATCGCCCAAATGCTTGGGCGGCGGGTAGCTCCAGGCAAGCCCGGCCGGCCGAGAGGGAAACCAGCCTAGCCGAAAACGGTGGTCTGTCCCCTATTATTCCCTCTCATAGTGGTGCGCGTCGGTCTCGGTCCTCGCGGCGGATATGGCTGCCCGTATGCCAAGGTATTCGTTGGCGACAGAAGCTGAGATATTAGATTCCGACTTCACAGTGCGGCTGGTTTCAAAAAATGAAGCCAGTTGGTCAAATGCATCCAACAGAAGTTGGTCGAATGTCATGCCAACCATGCACCTGGTGGTTATGTGGTTTGCATATAACTGGCGTAGCTTATTATCAAGGAGAGTCGTCTTCCCCGAGCCTGAATGGCCATAAACGACTATTTGTTTGCCTGGGGTCAGAAGGGCATCCACCAAGCGATCTTGAACGGCTTTGCGCTCGACAAACGCAAGACGCGCGGGTGATGTCGGGGTGAATACATCCGTGACAGCATATGTGCTCATTGACTATCTAACCCAGGACTATCGCGTGTCCGACATACCTCAGGAGGAAAAGGTAGCCAACAATGATGGTGACCAATTTTCCCCAGAAGCAAAATAGCGTCGGCCAATTTAGCCATGGAGGCGCGCTTACGGGTGGGTCCGGGTCAGCCCCCAGTTGCTTTTCCTTTAGCCGATGGAACACTCCCCAAATGGCAGATGCGAACACGTATTGCGTCAGATCCAGAGCCAGCCCAAGTATTAGGAGAAGAGCTGGCCATAACAAGTCGGTCGGGAGGGCGATTTCACCCGCGTTCCCAGCGTTGAAAACCCAGATAAGAGCAATTCCGGCGAACGCGACCTGCCGCCCAACGGAACTCGCGCTCCCGGTATGCGCATAGTAGGCCTCGCGATAATTGGACAGCTTCACTTAGTCAGGATTTCTTGTTAGTGCAGGGTGTTCTTGGCCCTGTGCTAGTCGTGGTTATAGTGCCCTGGACTTTATCACCGATGTTGTTTGGCACATTTTGTTTTGAGTTATTGCTCCCCCGCCTATTGCTACTGCTTTGGCTCCTACCTCTTTCAGATTTGTCCGCCATCGCCCCCCCTTTGTAACGGCAGAATATTCCGTTGATTCATACGCAGCGACATCCAGTCGCACAGTCTGAGCCGTGAGGACAAGGCGCGGAGCGTTCGAGTAGCGCAGCGTACAGGTAGTACGTGAGCACGCGCAGAACGCTCCGCAACGCAGTCATCGCGGCTCAGCCCTCCCCCGATTTAAGAGCAAGCGATGGATTCGCAGGCAAGGCGTAGTGCCGTCCGCGTCCCGCAGCGTACAGTTAGTACGTGAGGACACGCGGACGGTGGTACAACGCAGCATGCGGATTCACTCGCGCGGCTCTTAACCGCACTTTGATTCGCCGCAGTTCAAACACGTCATACACCCATCCATCTTCACCATGGCCTTGGTGTTGCACTTGATGCACAGCTCGGCGCCGGCGGGGAAGCTGCTCTCGGCCTCGGCGCTCTCTTCCTTGGGCTTGTTGGCCTGCTCGTATTCGGCGCGCTTCTGCTCGACCAGCTTCTTCTGGTGTTCGTCGAGGCCGTCGTCCTTGATGAGGCCGATCATGCGCAGGTGGCATTCGATGACGTCGCCGATCTCCGCAACCAGGGAGGGCATGTACTTGCCGCCCTTCTTGAAGTAGCCGCCGCGCGGGTCGAACACGGAGCGCAGCTCTTCGACCAGGAAGGTGACGTCACCGCCCTTGCGGAACACGGCGGAGACGATGCGCGTCAGCGCCACGATCCACTGGAAGTGGTCCATGTTCTTCGAGTTGATGAAGATCTCGAAGGGGCGGCGCAGCTCGTGCTCGGTGCCCGGATTGAGGATGATGTCGTTGATGGTGACGTAGAGCGAGTGCTCGGAGAGCGGCGTCTTGATCTTGTAGGTGCTGCCGTGCAGCGACTCCGGGCGCTCCACCTTCTCGTGCATCTGCACGATCTCGGCGATCTTCTGCTCGGCCTCGGCCTTGGCCGCGGCCGCCGGCTTCTTCTCGTCCTCGGGCTTGACCACCGAGTAATCGACGATCTTCTTTTCGATCTTGATTGTCATTTGTCCTCTCCAATTACCGGACGGCAGCCGAGTAGGCAGCCACGTAGTACCGTGCGGGCACCTCCTTCACGGAGGAGCCGTCATCTGGGTCGAAGAAGGGCCGATGGCGACTTTCACGTGCCCACCGGCCGCCTTGTGGAATTCGTCGTGGCAGCTCTTACAGAGTGTCACCAGGTTTGAGACTTCGTACATCAGCTCGGGAAAACGGTGGAAAGGCCATACGTGGTGCGCGTTGAGTTTGCCGCCTCTTTGGCCGCAGGATCGACACGTGTACTCGTCGCGCTCGAAACAGGCAAGGCGCGCTTCGCGCATGTACATCGAGGCACGGCGACGCATCTGTTCGCGCGAAATCCCGCCTTTCCAGTTGTAGCGACTTGGACCCAAGTTGGCCTCGCGCAGACGCTCTCGCGTTCGCGCATTCGGAGACCTTCGCATCTCCAAGCCGGCCGCTTTCAGCCAAACTCCCACCGTCGTCGGCGTGACATCCAGGCGGGTGGCGATTTCAATGCTAGAGAAACCCGCCTTGTACAGCCGAACCGCTTCCGAGGCTAACTTCCCGTCCGGATCATGTCAGTTTTGGCGCAGGCGCTCACGCAGTTCATCCGTCACGTAGACGGTACGTGAATTCCGCTCAAGTCCCCATTGCCGACGCCAGTCGAAAACGGTACTTGCCGGGACGCCGAGCAGGCGAGCGATTTCGGGGATAGGGGTCCCGGCCGCATACAGCTCGGTAACCCGACTGCGCAGCCGCCGCCTTGCCGTGCCTGCGTCTCCCGGAATGCCTTTCGGAAGAACGCCCCGACAGTAGAGCGACGCGGTTGGTCTCGAGATACCGATTTTCGCCGCAATGTCTTTAAGCCGCAGCCCCTCGCGGCGCAACCGCCGCGCCTCGCGGATCTTTTTGTCGCGGTCCATTCCCCACCCCCAGAAGCGAGCCTAACTAGCTGAAATACTACCACTTGCCGTAGTACCCCTCTTTGAGGGCGTCGAAAAGATTCGCGGCGGTGTGGGTCTCGCCGTCGTACTCGATCTCCTCGTTGCCCTTGGCCTCGATGACGGTGCCGTCCTCGAGCTTGAACTTGTAGACGGTGTTCTCCAGGTCCTTGTCGGTGACCAGCACGCCCTGGAAGGCCTCGGGGTTGAAGCGGAAGGTGGTGCAGCCCTTGAGGTTGTTCCGATAGGCGTAGAGGTAGATGTCCTTGAAGTCCTCGTAGGGGTAGTCCGTCGGCACGTTGGCCGTCTTGGAGATCGAGGAGTCCACCCACTTCTGCGCGGCGGCCTGGATGTCGACGTGCTCCTTGGGCGAGATGCCCTCGGCGGTGACGAAGTACTCGGGCAGCTTCTCGTTCGCGGCCTCGCTGTAGGGCATGGCCTCGGCGTTGATCAGGTGCCGGTAGGCGAGCAGCTCGAAGGAGAACACGCTCACCTTCTCCTTGGTCTTGCGGCCCTCGCGGATCACGTTGCGGTTGTAGTGATGCGCGAAGCTCGGCTCGATGCCGTTGGAGGCGTTGTTGGCCAGCGACAGGCTGATGGTGCCGGTCGGGGCGATGGAGCTGTGGTGGGTGAAGCGCGCGCCCTTCTCGGCGATCGCCGCCACCAGGTCCGGCGCGACCTCGGCCACCTGCTGCATGTAGCGGCTGTACTTGGCGTGCAGCACGCGGCCCGGGACCTTGTCGCCGACCTTGTAGCCGTCGCGCTTCATCTCCGGGCGCTTGCGCAGCATGTCCGCGGTGACCTCGAACTCCTGGGCCATGATCGGGGCGGGGCCCTTCTCCTCGGCCAGCTCCAGGCCCTCTTCCCAGCCGGCGACGGCCATCTCGCGGGCGACGCGCTCGGTGAACTCGAGCGAATCGCCGGCGCCGTACTTCATGCGCAGCATGGTCAGCGTGGAGCCCAGGCCCAGGAAGCCCATGCCGTGGCGGCGCTTGCTGTAGATCTCCCTGCGCTGCTCCTCGAGCGGCAGGCCGTTGATCTCGACCACGTTGTCGAGCATGCGGGTGAAGACTTTGACGACCTTGCGGTACTCCTCCCAGTCGAAGCGCGCCTTGTCGGTGAAGGGGTCGCGCACGAACTTGGTGAGGTTCACCGAGCCGAGCAGGCAGGAGCCGTAGGGCGGTAATGGCTGCTCTCCGCACTGCCCTGTCACGAGGCCATTGAAGATGACGGTGTTATGGTCGGCCTGCGTAGTGTCGAAGACCGGCTCCCGGCCCTCGTAACGGATTTCCGCGATTCTGCTGGTAAACGACTGCGTCTTGTACAGCGGCCGGCCTGCGGCCCACGCGCGATACCGCTCGTTCTTGTAGTCGAGGAGAAAGCCGATCTCCTCCATGAAGCGGTCTCGCGACTCGCCGTCGATGATGAGCTCATAATCGGCCTTGCACTCGTACTGCCGCTTCCCGCCCTTGCCGTCCGGCAGCCAACGCTTGCCAGCCTCGCGCCGCTTGTGAATGCGGCAGAAGACACCGAAGTTGGAGAGCAGCGCCTGCACGTCCTTCAGCAGGCTCGGCGCACTGGAGGCGAGCCGCACCGAGCAAC
This sequence comes from uncultured Gammaproteobacteria bacterium, assembly GCA_963779865.1. Classification (GTDB taxonomy): domain Bacteria; phylum Pseudomonadota; class Gammaproteobacteria; order CAVZZX01; family CAVZZX01; genus CAVZZX01. The sequence continues at coordinate 2,069,257 of CAVZZX010000003.1, forward strand.
TCTGGCTCCTGCCGGAGATGTTGACTGTGCCGTCGCTCTGGAAAAGTGCTCGCAGGTAGCCCTTCACGCAGTTCTCCGAACCACGCCAGACGACCTCGGGAACCGCGAGCTTGCTCTTCCGGGTGAAGCCGTAATGCTCCAGCGCGCGTGCGAGCAGCACCGAACGGATGAAGACGTGGTTGCGATCCGGCACCGCAACGGGGCTGACCTCGTACGTGCGCGTCGTCTCGGAGACGCCGGCGATCAGCGTGTTGATGTACTGCGCCATCAGCGGGACGAGCTCGCGCTCCTGGCCCCAGAAGTTGACGATGGCCGCCTCCTGGCCCTTGCCGCGATTGGTGAAATGGCCGTCGCCGGTGATAAAGCCCAGGAGCTGGCCCAGCTCCGTGCTGCCCTCGTGGCCGAACTGGCCCTTGGCCGACTGCACGAGCAGCTCATCGCCGGGCGCCATTTCGCGCAGCTTGATCTTTCCGCGTGTGGTGTAGAAATCGTGCCACTCGGTCGCCTTGATCTCGTAGCCGTCTTCGGTGACCACACGGTAGACATCCGCCTCGCTGGCGGTCATGAAGGCGGGCTTGGCCGATCGCACGGTGGCGCCGCGATCGCCGTCCAGGGCACGCGTGTCCACGGTCGCTTCGATGGGCGCGCCGCTGGCGTAGAGGTCGCCGATGCGCACCTGTCCATACTGCGTGTGCAGGCGGGTGTCCGCGGTGACGCACGGGTTGGTCGCGCGGATGTTCTCGCAGAACCAGTTGTTGTTCATCTCGTTGACCTTGTCGATCAGGATGAAGCCCGGCTCCGCGAAGTCGTAGGTGGAGGCCATGATCATGTCCCACAGGCGGCGCGCCTTGACGGTCTTGTAGACCTTGCAGGCGACCAGGCCGTCCTCGCGGGTCACGTACTTGTCCTTCTCGGGCCACTCGCGCCAGGTGACCTGCTCGGCGTCGTCCAGGGCGAGCTGGTCGGCGGCGGCCTCCTTCTCGGTCACCGGGAAGGCGAGCTGCCATTCGGTGTCGTTCTGCACCGCCTCCATGAACTCGCGGGTGACCAGCAGCGACAGGTTGAACTGGCGCAGGCGGCCGGACTCGCGCTTGGCGCGGATGAAGTCCATCACGTCCGGGTGGCCGACGTCGAAGGTGGCCATCTGCGCGCCGCGGCGCCCGCCGGCGGAGGAGACGGTGAAACACATCTTGTCGTAGATATCCATGAAGGACAGCGGCCCGGAGGTGTAGGCCCCGGCGCCGGAGACGTAGGCGCCGCGGGGGCGCAGCGTCGAGAACTCGTAGCCGATGCCGCAGCCTGCCTTGAGGGTCAGGCCCGCCTCGTGCACCTTCTCCAGGATGTCGTCCATCGAGTCGTGGATGGTGCCCGACACCGTGCAGTTGATGGTGGAGGTGGCCGGCTTGTGCTCCCAGGCGCCGGCGTTGGAGGTGATGCGTCCGGCGGGGATGGCCCCGTGGCGCAGCGCCCAGAGGAAATCGCGGTAGGACTGCTCGCGACGCTCCTTGCCCTGTTCCACTTCGGCGAGCGCGCGCGCGACACGCTTGTACGTGTCGTCCATGCTCGTGTCCAGGAGGGTGCCGTCCTTCGCCTTGAGGCGGTACTTCTTGTCCCAGATGTCGAGGGAGGCCTCCTGGTACGGGATGTCGGCGGCGGACTGGGTCACGACTTCGCTCAGGTGGGCGCGCTTCATCGGTGAACGTACTCCCTAACTTATTAATTGGTTATCCCCACGACACAAGGCGTTCCGTGGGCACCCCCGCGCGGGCGGGGAAATTCGGCTGGACGGCGGGACACAAGATGTTGTGTCGAAGCCCGTAAGTTACGCTTGCCCCGCGCGTCCTGTCAACACGCGGAAGCGGTGGATAAGTCGGGGGATAAGCTGTGCACAAGCTATGAATAATCAGGTACTTAAGTAGGTTCTTATATGCCAGCCCGGGCGCGCCCCGGCAAGTCCCTGATTTCCATGCGCTCGGCCGGCCGACACTAGATATTGTGTTTTGCGAACCGCGTCCGCCGGCCGCCCCCCCATGCCCCGAGGCACGCCGGGCGCCCTTCCTCACCCGGGGGTCTTGAACCGGGCCGCGGCGGCTCCCATATGAGATGTAGACCGAGGCGCCGCCCCGGCGCCGACGCTCATCAAAGCCTGATGCGTTCGCTAAGGAGGTGTTAACCATGGCATTGGTACGCTACGAACCGTGGGGCATGCTCAACCAGCTCCACAAGGAAATCGACCGGCTCTTCGACAGCAACGTGCGCCCCTACGCCGAGGAAGGCCAGGGGGTGGCCGCCACGGACTGGGTCCCGGCGGTGGACGTGAAGGAGGAGCAGGATTGCTTCGTGATCCACGCCGACCTGCCCGGGGTCGACCCGCAGGACATCGACGTCAACATGGAGAACGGGGTGCTGACCATCAAGGGCCAGCGCGAGAGCGAGAAGAAGGAAGAGCGCGAGGGCTACAAACGCGTGGAGCGCGTGCGTGGCAGCTTCTTCCGCCGCTTCAACCTCCCGGACACCGCCGACGCCGAGAAGATCAGCGCCAAGTGCCGCAACGGCGTCCTGGAGCTGGTGATCCCCAAGCAGGAGAAGGTGCAGCCGCGCCGCATCACCGTGGAGGAGTAAGCGCCACGGCCCGATGCCCACGGCAGACGCGGGCGCGGCCGCCCGGGCCGCGCCCAGCGCCTCTCTTGCCCGCGCCTCTCACCCGGGCCTTTGACACGGGGTCGAACACGAGCGCCTATGGAATTCAAGGATTACTACAAGATCATGGGAGTGGCGCGCGAGGCCACCCAGGACGAGATCAAGCGCGCCTACCGCAAACTTGCCCGCAAATATCACCCCGACGTCAGCAAGGAGCCCGATGCCGAGGCCCGCTTCAAGGAAGTGGGCGAGGCCTACGAGGTGCTCAAGGACCCGGAGAAGCGCGCCGCCTACGACCGGCTGGCGGCCGGCGGCTACCAGGGTGGCGAGGAGTTTCGCCCGCCGCCGGGCTGGGACGCGGGCTTCGAGTTTCGCGGCGGCGGCTTCACCGATGGCGACGCCGCCCACTTCAGCGACTTCTTCGAGAGCCTGTTCGGCGGCGGCAGCCCCTTCGGGCACGGCGCCGGCCGCCGCGGCGGGGTGCGCATGCGCGGCGAGGACCGCCACGCGCGCATCCGGATCGGCCTGGCGGACGCCTACCACGGCGCCACCCGCACCCTGTCGCTGCAGGTCCCCGAGGTCGATCCGCAGGGCCGGGTGATCACCCGCAACCACTCGCTGAACGTGAAGATCCCCGCGGGCGTGACCGAGGGCCAGCAGATCCGCCTGAGCGGCCAGGGCGCCCCCGGGCTCGGCGGCGGTCCGGCCGGGGACCTGTATCTGGAGGTGAGCTTCGAGCCGCACCCGGTGTTCCACGCCGAGGGCCGCGACGTCTTCGCCACCCTGCCGATCGCGCCCTGGGAGGCGGCCCTGGGCGCCAAGGTGCCGGTGCCCACCCTGGGCGGGAGGTGGACATGAGCATCCCCGCCGGGTCGCAGTCGGGCCAGAAGCTGCGCCTGAAGGGCCGCGGCCTGCCCGGGCCCACGCCGGGCGACCAGTACGTGGTGCTGCAGATCCGCACGCCCGCGGCGACCACCGAGCAGCAGCGCGCGCTGTATCGCGAGCTCGCCGAGGCCATGCCCTTCGACCCGCGCGCGCGGATGCACAGCTGAGGAGCCCGAGTCGTGACGTCCAAGGACATCGTCAGCATCACCGCCGTCCTCCTGGAGGAGGACCAGACCCTCAGCCTGGCCGAGGTCTGCCGCGCCTGCGACGTGAGCGCCGATCGGCTGCTGGCCATGATCGAGGAGGGGCTGTTGGAGCCGCGCGGTCGGCGCCCGAACGCTGGGCGCTGCCGGCCACGCAGCTGCGGCGCGTCCAGGTCGCGGTGCGCCTGGAGCGCGACCTCGGCGTCAATCTCGCCGGCGCGGGGCTGGCGCTGGACCTGCTCGAGGAGGTGCGGGTGCTGCGCGCGCGCGTGCGGGCGCTGGAGCGCCGTTTCGGGAGCAGGACTGAGGGGCTCGGGCCGGCAGCGGCGCTGAACTTTTGCGGCATATTCCAGTCAGTGTGTATGCATTGCCGCGGCGCCCGCCCCTGCGGGCCCACAACAACTCGTACAACAACAGCAAGGGAGGAGCCATGGCGACATTCGAACAATGCGGCGCGGGGTCAGTCGGGCCCTGGATACCGTCGCCGAGGGCTGGCAGCACCTGGTGGAGCGCGCCGGCCACGCCCTGACCTGGTTCCGGCCGACCCACGCAGCGGCGACGTGGACAGCGTGGAGGACCAGATCGTGCGCCGGGCCTCGCGCTGGGGCCTGCTCGCGGCGGAGGTCGAGGAACAGGCCGACGACGTGGTGGTGCGCCTGGAGGCGCCCGGCATGGAGGCCGGCGACTTCGACCTCGCGGTGATCGACGACTTCCTGGTGGTGCGCGGCGAGAAGCGCGCCACCCGCGAAGAACGCCGCGGCGAATTCCACGTGATGGAATGCGCCTATGGCGAGTTCGAGCGCGCCGTGCCGCTGCCCGTCCCCGTAGAGGAAGGCAAGGCGCAGGCGCGCTATCGCAAGGGCGTGCTCACCGTGCGCCTGCCCAAGACGGCCGGTGGCCGTCGCCGCCGCATCGATGTAGAGGCCGGCTGATCATGCAGAAAATCCCCGCCGTGCAGCGCCTGTTGCTGGCGCTGCTGCTCTCCTTCTTTGCTCTCTCCGCCCAGGCGGCCCTGCCCGCGCTGGACAGCCAGGGGCAACCGCTGCCGAGCCTGGCGCCGATGCTCAAGCGCATCAGCCCGGCGTGGTCAACATCTCCACCACCGGCCACATCCAGGTGCAGCAGAACCCGCTGTTCAGGATCCCTTCTTCCGCCGCTTCTTCAACGTCCCCGAGCACAGCCGCCGGAGCGCCAGACCCAGAGCCTGGGCTCGGGCGTGATCGTCGACGCCGAGAACGGCTACATCCTGACCAACAACCACGTCATCGAGAACGCCGACGAGATCAAGGTGACGCTGCACGACGGCCGGCAGCTTCAGGCCAAGCTGGTCGGCACCGATCCGGAGACCGACATCGCCGTGCTGCAGGTCACGCCAAGGACCTGCACCGCCGCTGCCGCTCGGCGATTCCGAGCCAGCTGCAGGTCGGCGACTTCGTCGTCGCCATCGGCAACCCCTTCGGCCTGGGCCAGACCGTGACCTCCGGCATCGTCAGCGCGCTGGGCCGCAGCGGCCTCGGCATCGAGGGCTACGAGGACTTCATCCAGACCGACGCCTCCATCAACCCCGGCAACTCCGGCGGCGCGCTGGTCAACCTGCAGCGGCGAGCTGGTCGGCATCAACACCGCCATCCTCGCGCGCAGCGGCGGCAACATCGGCATCGGCTTCGCCATCCCGATCGACATGGCGCGCGAGGTCATGAAGCAGCTGATCGACTACGGCTAGGTGCACCGCGGCCGGCTCGGCGTGCAGGTCCAGGACCTCACCCCGCAACTCGCCCAGGCCTTCGGCATCGAGTCGCCGGGGTGCGGTCGTCACCCAGGTGTCGCCCAAGTCCGCCGGCGAGAAGGCCGGCCTCAAGGCCGGCGACGTCATCATCGCCGTCAACGGCCAGCCGGTGCGCGACGCCTCCGATCGTGCGCAACCGCATCGGCCTGCTGCGGGTCGGCGAGAAGGTCGACCTCACCGTGCTGCGCAACGGCAAGAAGCGCAGGGTGACCGCGCGCATCGAGGCGGCCAAGCACGTACGCGCCGACGGCGAGCGCATCCATCCCAAGCTGGCCGGTGCCAGCTGGGCAACATCCCGGAGAACTCGCCGCTGCACGGCGAGGTCGAGGGCGTGATGGTGCTTGGGGTGGAGCCGGGCACGGCCGCGGCCCATGCCGGTCTGCGCAAGGGAGACGTCATCGTCTCCGCCAACCGCCAGCCGGTCGCAGCGTGGACGAGCTGCGCGAGGCGGTCGCCGGCAGCAACTCCCTGCTGCTGAATATCCAGCGCGGGCGCGCCGCATTGTTCCTGTTCATCCAGTAGTTAGCTTGCTTGTCTCTCGCCCCCGATTGGCGGCCGCCCCCGGCCGCCTTTTTTTTGCCCGAGCAACGGGCGGAGATCCAGCCCCCCGGTATCCGCCCCGCCGAATACTTGACTAATTTAGTATGAATACTATATTAGAAAGTAACGATATTCCGAATCTCAACCCACGGGAGGTACAGCGCATGACGGGTCTGATTCCGAATTTCCCCTACGACGGCGTGGTCACCGTGAACCGCGTCATCCTCAAGCCCGAACACACCATCGATGACCTGCAGGAGCGGGTCGCCGAGCTGTGTGAGAACGTGAAGACCTATCACTCCGAGACGGGCTTCGTGGGCGGCTTCGTCGCCCTGAACCGCGGCGACATCTCCAACGAGGGCTCGACCGTCGGCCAGCCGGTGGAGAGCCCCATGAAGGACCGTGAGGCACTGATCGTCACCTTCTGGCGCTCCTTCGCGGAGCACGAGGCCTCGCACCGCAGCGACAGTTTCCAGCCGCTGTTCCGGCGCGTGCTGGAGCTGTGCGAGAACGGCAACGAGGAGCTCGCCTACGACATGCTTTGGTCCGGCGCCGCCTACAGCGCCGAAGAGGCCGAGGCCGCGCGCCGCGCCAAGCACGACCATGCCGCGGCCTGAGGCCGCCGCGCACCACCTGCCCCCGAGGCGGATCCGCAGGGTCCGCCTCTTTTTTTGTGAAGCCGTTCACAAGCCGACAATATTCTGACGTTTGGGGATGGAATATTTGGACCTCCCTGTCGACATTCCTTAGGGTCGCTACACCACGCATGGCCCAAAAGAGGAACTGAGATGAAGCACCGCATGCTCTCGACAGGATTCGCCCTCCTCGCGCTGCTGCTCGCGGGCGGCGCCCAGGCAAAGGAGACCACGACCCTCGTCTGGGCCGGCTGCGGCATCAGCAAGAAGGCCTTCATGAACGATCTCGCCAAGGCCTACACGGCCAGGACCGGGGTGAAGATCGACGTCCAGGGCGGCGGCGCCACCCGCGGCATCCGCGACACCGCCACCGGTGCGGTGCACTTCGGCGGTGCCTGCCGCACCACCATCGCCGGCAACGCCGCCGAGAAGGCCGTGAAGGAAATCCCGGTCGCCTGGGACGCGCTGGTGGTCATCGTCAACCCGGACAACCCGGTGACGAACATCACCTTCGACCAGCTGCGTGACCTGTACCTGGGCAAGATCAAGAACTGGAAGCAGCTCGGCGGCAATGATGCGCCCGTGGAGCTTTACGCGCGCCGCGGCAAGATCTCCGGCGTGGGGCGCACGCTGCGCGAGCTGGTCTTCGCCGACTACGACCAGGAGTTCGCCGCCCGCCATGTGATGAAGTCCTCGGGCCCGCTGGAGAAGGGCATTGCCGCCGATCCCAACGGGGTGGGCGTGACCGGGATCAGCAGCGCCAAGCGGCGCCAGGGGGTGAAGATCCTGCAGCTCAACGGCCGCGAGCCCAGCTACGCCAACATCAAGCACGGCGACTACGTCCTCTACCGTCCGCTCTATCTGGTCATCCCGCGCCTGCACAGCGAGCCCGAAGTCGACGACTTCGTGAAGTTCGCGCTCAGCAAGGAGGGCCAGGAGGTGATCAAAGGCGCCGGCACCGTGCCCTACATTGAGGCCATGGCGCTGGTGATGAAACAGCTCGAGCAGTACCGGCACGCGGTGAAGGCCGGCCTGTAACCCCCTTTCCTTGTGCTAGGGCCTTGTACGGCACGACCCTGCGGGGAAGTGCCGTTTTTTTTATCCGAGCAGCACGCCGCCGCCGCTTGGCGCTCCGCTAGACTGAGGGCAGACACGCGGCGGAGGACCCCATGGCGAGAGTATTGATCGTCTATGCGACCACGGAGGGGCGCGCGCGCCTGGTGGCCGATCACCTCGCCGAGCGGGTGCGCGCGGGCGGCCAACGCGTGGACGTGATCGACGCCGCCGCGCTGCCGCCGGGCTTTCTCGCCGACGGCTATCACGGCGCCCTGGTGTGCGCCTCGATCCACTACGGCCGTCACCAGCGTGCGATCCGCGACTTCGTGCGCCGCTACCGCAGCTTCCTGGACGCGGTCCCCTCCGCGTTCATCTCGGTGAGCCTCAGCGCGCGCCGACCGGACATGGAACGCTACCGCCAGGAACTGCGCCGGCACCTCGATGACTTCCATCGGGACACGGGCTGGCGCCCGGGGCTGGAGACGAACGTCGCCGGTGCCTTGGTGTATTCGCGCTACGGCCCCTTCAAACGGCGTCTGCTCCAGCTGCTGATGTGGTTTTCCGGGGGGCCGACCGACCCCTCCCGCGACTACGAGTTCACCAACTGGGAGAACGTCGATCGCTTCGCCGAATCCTTCCTCGGGGCGCTGAGCACGCCCGCCGCCCGCCGCGCGAACGAGTGAGCGGGCGGCGGGCCACTTGCCCCCGCGTGCGCGCGCCCTATAGGATGCGCGCACAGCCGCAGGAGGAATACCCAGGTGGACACAACGCCGCTGGCGCGCATCCCGACCGAAATCGAGGGACTGGACACAATCCTGTGCGGCGGGCTGACCGCCGGCAGCACGATGATCATCCAGGGGGCGCCGGGCGCCGGCAAGACGATCCTGGCGAATCAGATCTGCTTCAACCGGGCCGCGGCCAACGAGCGCAGCCTGTACATCACCTTGCTCGCCGAGTCGCACGACCGCCTCATCCGCCACATGGCGACGCTGAGCTTCTTCAACGAGGCGCACATCCCCGAGCACATCTACTACATCAGCGCGTTCGACCGGCTGATTGCCCAGGGTCTGACCGGCATCCTGGAGCTCCTGCACACCGAGAGCGCCTCGCACGCGGCCAAATTCATCGTGCTCGACGGCCTGTTCGTGATCGAGGACGCCGCCTCTTCGCAGGCGGAGTTCCGCAAATTCGTCAACGACCTGGCGACGCTGGCCAACCTTACCGGCTGCACCATCATCCTGCTGACCAACACGCGCCACGAGCCGCGTACACGGCCCGAGCACACCATGGTCGACGTCTGGATGGAGCTCGACGTGCAGCTCAGCGAGTACCGCGCCTATCGCGAGTTGCTCGTGCACAAGTTCCGCGGCAGCGACTTCAAGGACGGGCGGCACGCCTTCTCCATCGGCGGCGACGGCATCCGCGTGTTTCCCCGCTTCGAGAGCGTCACCGCCCGTGCGAGCGCCACCCGCCCGCGCGAGGAGGCACTCCCCACCGGCGTGAGGGGGCTCGATGCCATGCTGGAGTGCCGCGGCCTGCCGGCGGCGTCCAGCACCCTGGTGCTCGGCCCGAGCGGCGTGGGCAAGACGACGCTGGGACTGCATTTCATGCAGGGCTGCAGCGCCGAGGCGCCGGGGCTCTTCTATGGCTTCAACGAGACGACGGCGCACCTGCTTGCCAAGTCCGAGCAACTCGGCATGGGCCTCGCGAGGGCGGCCGCAGGCGGCGCGGTGGGGTTCGAGTGGGGCGACATCCAGAGGCAGACGCTCGACGAGATCGCCTTGCGGCTGATGGCAGGCGTGCGCCGCTGCGGCGCGCGCCGCCTGGTGGTCGACGGGATCGACGCCCTGCGCCAGGCCAATGTGTATCCGCAGCGGCTGCCCGGATTCCTGGCCGCGCTTGCGACGGCGCTCCGCGAGGAAGGCGTCACCACCCTGTTCACGGCGCGCATCCCGCAGCTCATCGGCGGGGATGCGGACATCGACCTCGGTGATGTCACCGCGGCGTCCGAGACCATCATCCTGATGCGCTATCGGGAGACGCTGGGCGAGCTGCAGCGCACCCTGGCCATCGCCAAGTGCCGCGAGAGCGGGGTAGACCACCGCATTCGCCGCTTCGCGATCAAGCATGGGGGCGTGGAGATCGGGGATCCCGTGCAGATGGGGCTCCCGCCCACCATACTGTGAACGGCAGCATACCCATGGCCCGCACGCGCAAGCCCGACCGTCCGGCTCATATCCTCATCGTCGAGGACGAGGCGGCGCTGCGCCTGTCGTTCGCCATGCTCCTGGAAGGGGAAGGCTACCGGGTCAGCGAGGCCTGCGACGGGAGTGCGGCCCTGCAGGTCGTGGACCGGGACCGCCCCGACCTGCTGCTCACCGACTACATGATGCCGCAGATGAACGGCCGCGAGCTGATCGAGGCGCTGCGTCAGCGGCCCGACACGCGCGAGGTGCCGGTGATCCTGATCAGCGCCGTCACCCAGCCGCCCGCGGTCCGGGAAGGGGCGGACGTCTTCCTCACCAAGCCCACCGATCCGGACGCGACGCTGGCCGCTGTGCGCGAGCTGCTCGGCAGGGGCTGAGCGCGCCCGCCCGGCGCTTCAAGGGTCCTCCGCTCCGCGAGCGAATCGTCGCTGCGGCCCACCGCGGTGCAGGGCCGGGGCGCTTGTGCCGAGCTCGTCGCGACCGCCCGTATGCAGCGGCCACAGGCGCCGCATACGAAAAGCCCCCGGCGGGCGGGGGCTTCTCGTGACGTGCGGCGACGGATCAGGTGCGCTGCTTGCCGTGGTAGAGCATCACCACGTGGCGCGCCTCGGCGAAGAACAGCCAGCGTTCGATGCCGATGCCCAGGAATGCGGAGACCACCGCCGCCGAGGCCCAGGCGAGGCTGGCGCCGCCGCTGATGATGCTCGCCAGGTAGGCGGCCGGCAGCAGGAAGCCGAACACGAATACCGCCGAGCGCAGCAGGGCGATGGTGCCGGCGCGCAGCTCGTAGCCGAACTCGTCGGTGAGGAAGGTGCCGGCGGTGTGGCCCACGTCGAGCAGCTTCACCGCGGCGCGGGTGAAGCCGGTCGCGGTGTTGATGGTGGCGCCCTTGGGCTTGCCGATCCAGAAGTAGTAGATCGCCTTGGCCGCGGCGGCGGCCACCACCAGCACCAGGGACAGGCTGGCGATGAAGGCTGGCTGCGTGCCGTAGCTGATGCGGATCAGCGTCAGCAGCAGACTGCCCAGGGCGCCGCCGATCAGCAGGTAGTTGGTCGGCGTGAGCGAGGTGTTCCACTGGCGCATGGTCTTCAGGCAGGCGTAGATCATGCCCGTGGAGAAGACCGTGATCAGCGCCAGCAGGGCGGCGATCACGCCCATGGCGTGGGTGAAGGCGTTGCCCGTGCCGCCCAGCCACCAGTAGCCGCCCACGTAGAGCAGGGCGACCGGATAGAAGGCCACCGAGAACACGCCTTCCCGCGACAGCCAGGAGGTCTTGAAGCGGAAGAAGGACCGCCAGGCGTTCTTGGGGTTGGCCAGGTGGAGGGTGGAGGACAGCAGGCCGGCGGTGATCAGCACCAGCGAGCCGACGCCGGCGGCGTAGAACTCGCGCGAGCCGATCGGCGCACCGAAGCCGAACACGTCCATCAGCACCAGCAGCGTGAACAGCCCGAAGCCGGCGCCGGAGGTGACGGTGAAGAAAATGACCGAGAGAGCTGGATGCATGGCAGTGCTCCGTAACGCTTAGCGCGAGACCACGCGGTTGACCCACTCCTTCACCTTGCCGGCCACGCCGGGCTTGGTGACATCGCCGGTGTCGATGGGGCGGGTCTGCCGCGGCGGCAGGTAGGTGTTGACCGGGTTGTAGCCGAGCTCGGGCATCAGCTTGTAGCCGCTGCGCTCGCGCACCAGCGTGCTGACCTCCGAGTCCGGGTCGTCGAAGTCGCCGAAGAAGCGCGCGTGCGCCGGGCAGGTGAGCACGCAGGCCGGCTGACGATCCTCGACCTGCAGGGTCTCATCATAGATGCGGTCCACGCACAGGGTGCACTTCTTCATGGTGCCGGACTCGGCGTCCAGCTCGCGGGCGCCGTAGGGGCAGGCCCAGGAGCAGTAGTTGCAGCCCATGCACTTGCTCTGGTCGACCAGCACGATGCCGTCCTCGGCGCGCTTGTAGGAGGCGCCGGTGGGGCACACCGTCACGCAGTCCGCGTCCTCGCAGTGCATGCAGGACATGGGAAAGTTGATGGTCTTGTTGTGCGGGTAGTCGCCCAGCTCGTAGTGGCGGATGCGGTTGAACCACACGCCCGAGGGCGCCGCCCCGTAGGGCTCGTAGTCGGTGAGCGGCCCCGTGGTGCCGGAGGTGTTCCACTGCTTGCAGGCCACCGCGCAGGCATGACAGCCCACGCAGGTGTCCAGATCGATGACCAGTCCGAGTCGCATAATCGTTTGCTCCCGTAATTCTGTCCGTCAGCGCCGGTTACGTGCGCCGGGTCACTTGCGCCCGCGTGTGATCACGTCGAGGAAGGGCCGCACCAGGTTGACCGCCCGGTGCGAGTGGTAGCGCACCTCGTCGGGGCTGGGCGCCTCGCCCGGCAGCGGCTTGACCGCCTCGAAGGTCGGCCACACGCCCTCCTCGCCCGGCGCGGCGGGGGTGACCTTCACCATCAGGTCGTACCACGCGGCCTGGCCGGTGATCGGGTCGGAGTTGGTGATGTCGGCGGCGCCGTCCTGATGCGGCAGCAGCTCGGAGATCAGGTGATTCATGAGGAAGCCGCGCGTCGCCTCCGGCGCGTCCTTCTTCAGGCCCCAGGCGCCCGGCTGCTTGCCGATGGCGTTCCAGGTCCACACCGTGTTCTCCTCGCAGCCCTCGACCAGGCGCACCTGCACGCGGATCTTGCCGTTGTGGGACTCGACCCAGGCCCAGCCGCGATCCTGCACGCCCAGCTTCTCGCCGGTGGCGCGGTTCATGTACAGGAAGTTCTGGGCGATGATCTGGCGCAGCCAGTTGTTTTGGCTGTCCCAGGAGTGATACATCATCATCGGCCGCTGATTGACCGCGTGCAGCGGGAACTCGCGGGTGTCCACGCGCTGCTCCTCGAGCGGCTGGTAGAACACCGGCAGCGGGTCGAAGTACTTCGACAGGCGCTCCTTGTGCTGCGCGTCGGTCGGCTGCGGGCCATCGTACAGGCCCTGCCCGGCGAGGCGGAATTTCTGCAGCACCTCCGAGTAGAGCTGGATGATGATCGGCTCGGCCGAACCGTTGAAGCCCACCTCCTTGGCGAACTCCAGGTAGTCCTTGTTGGCGAACTTGTAGAAGCGCATGTGCTCGGGCAGGTGGTGCTCGAAGAACGCGCCGTTTTCGATGTACTTCTCCCACTGCTGCGGGTTGGGCTCGCCGCGCAGGGCCTTGCTGCCGTCCTTGCCGCGCCAGCCGCCGAGAAAGCCGATGCCCGGGGACTTCTCGAAGTTGATGACGAAGTCCTTGTAGTCCTTGTACTTGGGCGTGCCGTCCTCCTTGGTGAAGGCGGGCAGCTTGAGCCGGCCGGCCAGGTCGACCATGACCTCCTGCCAGGGGCGCACGTCGCGATCGGGCGTGAGCACCGGGGCGCGGATGGAGTCGCACACCGCGTCCGGCTCGGAGATGGGCCGGTCCAGCAGCGAGATGCAGTCGTGGCGCTCCAGGTAGGTGGTGTCCGGCAGCACCAGGTCGGCGAAGTTGACCATCTCCGAGTGGAAGGCGTCGACCACCACCAGGAAGGGGATCTTGTGCTCGCCGTCCTCGCGCTTCTCGCGCAGCATCTCCATGACCTGGGCGGTGTTCATCGTGGAGTTCCACGACATGTTGGCCATGAAGAAGATCAGCGTGTCGATCGGGTAGGGGTCGCCCTTCACGGCATTGGTGATGACCATGTGCATCAGGCCGTGGTTGGCGATCGGCGCATCCCAGGAGTAGGCCTTGTCGATGCGCTTGGGGTTGCCCGCCTCGTCGATCACCAGGTCCTCGGGGCCGGTCGGGAAGCCGAGCGGCGGCGAGGCCAGCGGGGTGTTCGGGGCGGTGTCCTTGGCCGGCTTGATGCCGGGCGGGATGTGCTTCGGGTAGGGCGCCTTGCTGCGGAAGCCGCCGGGGCAGTCGATGCTGCCCAGCAGCACCTGCATCATGTGCAGGGCGCGGCAGCTCTGGAAGCCGTTGGAGTGCGCCGAGATGCCGCGCATGGCGTGCATGGATACCGGACGGCCGATGAACTTGTCGTGCTTGCGCCCGGCCCAATCGGTCCACTCCACGTCGATCTCGATGCTCTCCTTGAAGGCGACGTGGGCCATCTCCAGCGCCAGGCGCTCGATCTGCTCGGCCGGCACGCCGCAGACCTTGGCGGCGTTCTCCGGGGCATACTCCTCGGCCAGGTACTTCTCGGCCAGCAGGCTCATGACGGTGCGCACCGGGCGCCCGTCGGGCGCGGTGAACTCGCCGAACATGGCCGGCTTGATGTCGGCGGCGGTGGCGTCGACGAAGGCCTCCTTCTCGAGGTCCCAGGCCAGCGGCTGGCCCTTCTCGTCGCGCAGGAACAGCCCGTCGCCCTGCTTGCCGGGGGTGTTGACCACCAGCCAGGGGGTGTTCGTGTAGCGCACCAGGAAGTCGTAGTCGAACTGCTCGTTCTTGAGCAGCACGTGCACCATGGACAGGGCAAACATGGCGTCGGTGCCGGGGCGGATGGCCACCCATTCGTCGGCGATCGCCTGATAGCCGGTGCGCGCCGGGTTGACGGCCACGAACTTGGCACCGCGGCGCTTGAGCTTCTCCAGCCCGATCTTGATCGGGTTGGAGGCATGGTCCTCGGCCACGCCCCAGAGCATGAAGTACTTGGTGCGGTCCCAGTCCGGGTCGCCGAACTCCCAGAAGGCGAAGCCCATGGTGTACAGGCCGGCGGCGGCCATGTTCACCGAGCAGAAGCCGCCGTGCGCCGCCCAGTTGATGGTGCCGAACTGGGTGGCCCACAGGCCGGTGAGGGCCTGCATCTGGTCGCGGCCGGTGAAGTAGGCCAGCTGCTTGGGGTCGGTCTCGCGGATCTTCTGCAGGCGCGTGGTCAGCGTGTCCAGCGCCTCGTCCCAGGAGACCTCGACGAACTCGCCGGCGCCGCGCTCGGTGCCGGGCTTGCGCATCAGCGGCTTGCGCAGCTTGGCCGGGGACTGCTGCTTCATGATCCCGGCGTTGCCCTTGGCGCAGAGCACACCCTTGTTCACCGGGTGGTTGCGATTACCCTTGATGAACCGGATCTGGTTGTTTTCGACCGTGACCTCGATTCCGCAGCGGCAGGCGCACATGTAGCAGGTGGTGTACTTCTTTTCCTGCTTGGCGTGCGGCTCAAACTCGGGGAGCTTGCGCGCAAAATCGGGGATCGTCTGGAATCCTGCCATGATTTCACCTCAGTGGAGTAGGCGAACGCCCGCTTCCGGGGAAGATTTGGGCCGATAGTGTCCTATCGCACGCAGGAGATTACAAATCAGTCTTTTATGCGCGGCATAAGCGCATTTTATAACACGCTATCATCGGAGCTTATGGCCTACACGAAGTAGGCCTTGGTGACGTACTGCGAGAGCATCCGCTCGGAGTTGAAGAAGGAGCCGTTGAGGGCAATGGCATGGCGCATCACGTCCTGCCAGGCGTCCGGGCGCCGGTAGAACAGCGGCAGGATGACATACTCGAGCTTGCTGTACAGCGAGTCGGCGTCCTCGCGGCGGTTCTCGTGGACCACCAGGGCCTGACTGTGGTTGCCGATGGCCCAGCCGGTGACCCCCTCGATGCAGCCCTCCAGCCACCAGCCGTCCAGCACGCTGAAGGACGGCACGCCGTTGACGGCGGCCTTCATGCCGCTGGTGCCCGACGCCTCCAGGGGCGGCAGCGGGGTGTTCAGCCACAGGTCGCTGCCGGCGGTCATCAGGCGGCCCATGTCCATGTCGTACTCGGGCAGGTAGGCGATGCGGATGCGCTCCGGACCGAGCCGCGCCGCGGTGTCGAACACCTTCTTGATCAAGGCCTTGCCGCCGCTGTCCTGCGGGTGCGCCTTGCCGGCGAAGACCAGCTGCAACGGGCCGAGCGTCTCGACCACGTGCTGCAGGCGCTCCAGATCGGCGAACAACAGGTCCATGCGCTTGTAGGCCGTGGCCCGGCGCGCGAAGCCGATGGTGCAGGCCTCCGGCGCGAGGGCGACACCGGTGCGGGCGGCGACGGCCGTGATCAGGGCGCCCTTGGCCTCCTGATGCGCCCGCCAGACGTCCGGCTTGGGGATGCTGATCGCGTAGCGCAGGCTGGCGCTGTCCTCCCGCCAGCCGGGGATCGCGCGATCGAACAGGGCCCGCATCGACTCCGCGGCCCAGGTCGCCACGTGCACGCCGTTGGTGATCGAATCCACCTGATAGCCGGTGAACATCTGCCGGGAGATCTCCCGATGCCGCTTCGCCACCCCGTTGACGTAGTGGCTGCCGAACAGGGCCAGGTAGGTCAGGTTCAGGCGCCCCTCGTGGCAGAACTCGGGCTGGTGGTCCCAGAAGGCGGCCGAGCGGCCCAGCACCCGCTCCACCAGGTCCAGGGAAAAACGGTCGTGGCCCGCCGCCACCGGGGTGTGGGTGGTGAACACACACTGCGGCCGTACCGCCTCGATGTGCGCGGGGGTGATGGCCTCGG
Source organism: uncultured Gammaproteobacteria bacterium (assembly GCA_963779865.1). Taxonomy (GTDB): domain Bacteria; phylum Pseudomonadota; class Gammaproteobacteria; order CAVZZX01; family CAVZZX01; genus CAVZZX01. The sequence goes on from CAVZZX010000003.1 coordinate 2,085,666, forward strand.
CCCCTGCGCTGCGGGCCTGCTCGGCGACCAGCTCGAGGATGAGCAGACTCGCATGGCCCTCGTTCATGTGATAGCGGCGCAGGCTCTTGTAGCCGAGGGCGCGCAGGATGCGCACGCCGCCGATACCCAGGATCACCTCCTGGCAGAGCCGGTAGCGCTCGTCGCCGCCGTACAGGCGGTCGGTCAGGCGCCGGTCCGCGGGCGTGTTGCCCTCCACGTCGGCATCGAGGAAGTACACCGGCACCAGGAACCCGCCCACCCCGAGCACCTCGTAGCGCCAGCAGCGCAGCGCCACCTGGCGGCCCTCGATCTCGACGCTGGCGCGCACCGCCATCTCGGCGAGGTGCTCGTCCACCGCCCACTGTTCGGGCTCCTCGATCTGGTGCCCGGCCGGGTCGATGAGCTGGTGGAAGTAGCCCTGGCGGGAGAGCAGGGAGACGCCGACCATGGGGATGCGCATGTCTGCCGCGGAGCGCACGGTGTCCCCGGCGAGCACGCCGAGTCCGCCGGCGTACGTCGGGATGTCCGAGCGCAGGCCGATCTCCATGGAGAAATAGGCAACGGTGGCGTCGTACATCGCGGGTACCCGGCGGCAGGGGGGCAGGCGGCCTGCAGGGGCCGCCCGGGCAAGCTTATGCGCGCGCCGCGGCGGCGTCCAGCGCCCCGGCTGCCGGCGCGGCCTGGGCGCCGCCCCCGATGCGCACGTCCTCGGCCCCCTCCAGCACGGCCTTCACGCGGGCGACGAGCTGGCGCTCGGCCGCAGGGTGCGCCTCGGCGGCATGGGCCAGGGCCCGTGCCCAGCGCGGGAACAGGTTCTGCTCCTCGCGCCCTTCGTGCTTGGCGAGCTGCCCGGAGAGCATGGCGAAGAAGGGGGCCACCTCGGCGGCCGCCGGCAGGCCCTGCGCGAAGCAGGCCTCCAGGAGGGCGACCTGCTGCAGGATCTCCTCGTGCTCGCGCAGCATGATCGAGAGCGGGTCATCCTCCAGGGCACTGCGCGGGGCGACGAACGCGGGGGCGAGCACCTCGTTCTCGGCATGGATGTGGCGGCGCAGGCCGCGCGCGAACACGCTCAGCTGCGCCCCCGCCCCCGCCACGTCGCCGGCGTTGATCTTCGCCAGCGCCTCGGCGAAGGCCCGGTCCACCCGCTCGTGGTCGCGCTGCAGCAGGTCGGTCAGGGTGTCCGCCTCGACGTCCTCGCGCGGCACCACCGATACGCGCCACAGCGGCGGCCCGCCTTCGCTCACCGTCCAGCGGATGCGGTGGCGCAGCCCCAGGGACACCCCCTCCATCAGCAGCCTCGGTTCCTCGGCACTGAGCAGCTCGGCGACCTGACCGGGCCGCAACTCGCGCAGCCGGTAGAAGGCATAGCTGTGGGCGCTGGCGGCGCCGCGCTCGCGCAGGTCGATGCAGATGGTGGTCTCGCCCATGGCCTCTCGCCCTCGTCGCCGTTGCTGGGTCGACGCGCATCTTGGGCCCGTTTCGGTTTATGATCTTTGACTTGTGTCAAACGCGCTGGCGGGGCTCTCAGGCACAATCTCTTGACCTGCGCCCACCGGCCCGCGCAAGGTGCACCCCCATCCCCGGATTACGGAAGAGCAAGCATGCGTCGCGTCGTCGTCACCGGCATTGGCATCGTCTCCAGCATCGGCAACAACGCCGCCGAGGTCCTCCAGTCCCTGCGCGAGGGCCGCTCGGGCATCCGCTTCGCCGAGGACTATGCCGAGCGCGGCCTGCGCTCCCAGGTGCACGGCGCGATCGGCCTCGATCCGGCCGAGCACATCGACCGCCGCGTGCTGCGCTTCATGGGCGATGCCGCCGCCTACTCCTATCTCGCCATGCAGCAGGCGATCACCGATGCCCGCCTGGAAAAGGGGGAGATATCGGACCCGCGCATCGGCCTGATCGCGGGCAGCGGCGGCGCCTCGACCGAGAACGTGGTGCGCGCCGTGGACACGCTGCGCGAGCGCGGCATCCGCCGCGTGGGCCCCTACATGGTGCCGCGCACCATGGGCAGCACGACCTCCTCGAACCTGGCCACCGCCTTTGCCATCAAGGGCATCAACTACTCCATCAGCTCGGCCTGCGCGACCAGCGCCCACTGCATCGGCGCCGCCTGCGAGCAGATCCAGCTCGGCAAACAGGACATGGTGTTCGCCGGCGGCGGCGAGGAGGTGCACTGGAGCATGAGCATGCTCTTCGACGCCATGGGCGCCCTGTCCTCAAAGTTCAACGACACGCCCGAGCGCGCCTCGCGCACCTATGATGCGGACCGCGACGGCTTCGTGATCTCCGGCGGCGGCGGCATGGTGGTGCTCGAGGAGCTGGAGCACGCCCTGGCGCGCGGCGCGCGCATCTACGGCGAGGTGGTCGGCTACGGCGCCAACTCCGACGGCGCCGACATGGTCGCGCCCTCCGGCGAGGGCGCGGTGCGCTGCATGCGGCTGGCCCTGGACACTGTGGCCGGCCCGATCGACTACATCAATACCCACGGCACCAGCACGCCGGTGGGCGACACCCGCGAGCTCGAGGCCCTGCGCGAGGTGTTCGGCGACGAGGTGCCGCCGCTGTCCTCCACCAAGCCGCTGACCGGCCATGCGCTGGGCGCCGCCGGGGTCAACGAGCTCATCTATTCCCTGCTGATGCTCGAGCACGGCTTCATTGCCGCCTCGGCCAACATCGAGAACCTGGACCCGGCCGCCGAGGGCATGCCCGTCGTGCGCGAGCGCCGCGACGGCGTGCAGCTCGAGCGCGTCATGTCCAACAGCTTCGGCTTCGGCGGCACCAACGCCACCCTGGTGCTGCAGCGCTTCAGCGACTGATCCCGCCTCGCACTAGCGGGTCAGCTGGGCGTACAGGGCGGTCAGCCGGCGCGGCAGCTCGGCGGGGCTGCGGATGACGGCATAGCCGTTGGCCCCGAACAGGTGCGGCAGGTACTGCGGCGCGCTCGCGTCGATGGTGACGCAGAAGGGCCGCAGCCCCGCCCGCCGCGCCTCGCGCACCGCCTCGCGCGTGTCCTCCACCCCGTAGCGGCCCTCGTAGTAATCCAGGTCGTTGGGCTTGCCGTCGGTGAGCAGGAGCAGCAGGCGCTGCGCCGCGCCCTCGCGCTGCAGCAATTGCGTGGCCCGGCGGATGCCCGCCCCCATGCGCGTATAGAAGCCCGGCTCGATCGCGGCCAAGCGCCCGCGCACGCGCTCTCCGTAGCCCTCCTCGAATCCCTTCAGCACGTGGAAGCGCACATGGTCGCGCTTGCGCGAGGAAAAGCCATACAGGGCGAAGCGGTCGCCGACGCTGCTCAGCGCCTCGGCGAACAGGAACAGGCTGTCGCGGATCACGTCGACGACGCGGGCCCGGTCGTCGACCCAGGCGTCGGTGGAAAGCGACAGGTCGGCCAGCAGCAGCGCCGCCATGTCGCGATGCCGGCGGCGCAGCGCACGATGCACGCGCGGGTCGGTGGCCGCGCGGCCGGCCAGGCGCTCGGCCCGGTAGCGGCCGAAGGCCTCCAGGTCCACTTCGCTGCCCTCGGCCTGTGCGCCCCGCCAGGCGCGCTGCGTGCGCAGGGCCTGGAATTGGCGGCGCACGCGCCGGGCCGCCGGCACCAGGTGCGCCGGCAGCCCGGCCGCAGGGGCATGGGCGGCGACAAGGGTCTGCACTCGGCAGTGATCGGCCACCAGCCGTTGCTGGCGGTAATCCCATTCGGGCAGCAGCAGGCCGGGCCCCAGCGGGGTGTCGTCGTAGCGCGCGGCGGGCAGATCCAGGTCGAACTTGAGCCGGCTGGCCAGCCGCCCCCCGTCCGGGGCGATGCTGATGCGCTCCAGGTCTGCGGCCGCCTCGGCGGCGGCGTCGAGGTCCTCGTTTTCCTCCGTGCCGCGGTCCACGTCGACGTGCTCGGCCCAGCTGAAGATGCTTTCGAAGCGGTACAACAGCAGTCCGCCGCGCTGGCGCGGTGCCGCCACGCGCTCGCCCGGGCGCCGGAGCGTCTCTTCGCGTGTACGGGCGCCGCCGGCGGGCCGTCCGTCGCCACCCTCGCCGTCGCGCTCCGCCCCCGGGGCGGCGCCGGGCGGATGTGGATGCAGCCACAGGTGGACGGGCGCGGCCGCCTGGCGCGCGGCGGGCAGCGCGGGCACGCTCCCGGGAACGGCCAGGGCGCGCCGTACCGCCGCTTCCCGCGCGGCGGCATCGGCCGCCAAGTGCCGCGTGTCCGGCCGTAGCGGCAGATAGGCCTCGAGCAGCCGCGCATAGCGGGCGCCCAGCCCCGGGAAGCAGCGCACGGTCTCGCGGGTCAGCCATTGCGAGCGAACGAACCAGTCAGGCTCGGGGGCGGGCCGCGCAAGCGATTCCAGGGCGGCCAGCGCGGCGAGCCACAGCAGGAGGTCGCGGTTGAGCGCCGGGTCGGCAAACAGGTCCACCACCGGCGGCAGGCGCAAGGCCACCGTATCCTGCCAGGCCAGTGTCGCCCGCGCGCCGGTGCCGGCGAGGCGCTGCAGGAGCCCGCGGCGGGCGCCGTGGGCCGTCGCCTCGGCGGGCTCCACGCGAAGGCCCCGGGGGCCGCCCAGCGCGTGGAACAGCATTGCCGCCGGCGCGCGCAGGTCCTCGAGGGCGACCGCGGCCCCCGGATGCGTGGGCACGCTGGCGCGGGTGGCCAGCCGGTGCCAGAGGCGGCCGACGTGTTCTTCCATCAAGGGGTCTCCCGGGCGGCGGCAAAGCAGCTCGCGGGCGCAGCCCGCCCGTCAGCCGCGGCGCACTCGTGCGCCACCCACTGCAGCAGCGGGGCCCGCCGGTACGGCGCCTGCACCTGCGCGCAGGCGCTCAGACACTGCCCGCATTGCGTGCAGGTGAACATGTGCCGCTTGAGCGTGCGCGGCTTCAGGCGCATCGGGCAGGCGTGGTCGCAGGCGTTGTCGCAGTCCAGGCAGCCCCGGGCGCGGCGCCGGTCGAAACCGACCCTCATGGCGCGCGGATTGGCCATCCAGGCCAGGCTCTGGAACAGCCCCACCGCGCAGCCGTAGCGGCAGAACAGGTGCCGCGCCAGCGTGAAGTCGATGATGAACAGCACGGCCGCCACGGCGATGAACAGGGCCTGGTTGCGGGTCGGGGCCAGGGCCCAGAGATTGCCGTAGACGACGCTCGGCGGCAGCAGGTAGGTGAGCAGGACCACGGACCACAGCAGCGCGAAGCCAAGGACGACCACGCCCGTGAGCGGCCAAAGCCGCGCATCGCGGCGCAGCGGTCGGCCGTCCGGATGCCGGCCCGGGTGCGGCGTGCGCTCCCACAGGGTAAGCCGGCCGAAGCTGCGCAGCATGAGCGCGTTCACCGTCTCGACCACCGAGAAGTGCGGGCACAGCCAGCCGCAGTACAGCCGCCCGTAGCGCCAGGCGACTCCCAGGCCGATGCCGACCAGCCCGAACAGCGGCAGCGCGCCGCGCCACAGCAGGTTCCACATCGCGTTGCCGGCCCCGGTCTCGCCGCGCACGAAGGGGTCGAGCCCGAGCGTCCAGGCGTGGCCGAACAGCACGAAGTGGCCGAGCGACAGGTCGAGGCGGAACAGGTCCAGCGGCGGGGCCAGCACGAACAGGGCGAAGAACGCGCTGCGCGTGAGCAGGCGGCTGCGCTGCAGGGGCTGCACGCTCAGCCGCCAAGCACCGCGCCGACCACCTCCATCAGGGCGGCCGCGGTCTCCTCGTCGTCGGTCAGCGGTTCCACCACCGCGCAGCGCGCCGCCTCGAGGGGCGCGAAGCCGCTGCGGATGAGCCCGGCGCAATACACGAGCAGGCGGGTGGAGGCGCCCTCCTCCAGGTCGTGTTCGCCGAGGCGGCGCAGTGCGGTGCCGAGCCCGACCAGGCGCTCGGCGAGCTCGGCGTCGATGCCCGCCTCCTGCATCAGGATGCGGCGCTCGTGCGCCGGGAGCGGATAGTCGAAGCGCAGCGACACGAAGCGCTGGCGCGTGCTCGGCTTCATGCCCTTGAGCAGGTTCTGGTAGCCGGGGTTGTAGGAGACCACGAGCATGAACTCGGGCGGCGCCGCGAGCACCTCCCCGGTGCGCTCGATGGGCAGCATGCGGCGATCGTCGGTGAGCGGATGCAGCACCACCGTGGTGTCCTTGCGGGCCTCCAGGATCTCGTCCAGATAGCAGATGCCGCCCTCGCGCACGGCGCGGGTGAGCGGCCCGTCCTGCCAGTAGGTCTGCCCGTCGCCGATCAGGTGGCGTCCCACCAGGTCGGCTGCACTCAGGTCGTCGTGACAGGCGACCGTGTGCAGCGGGCGCTCGAGGCGCGCGGCCATGTGCTGGATGAAACGCGTCTTGCCGCAGCCCGTCGGCCCCTTGATGAGCAGCGGCAGGCGGTTGCGGAAGGCATGTTCGAAAACCTCGACCTCCCGGTGGTGCGCGAGGTAGAACGGGGCGTCGCCGGAGACGCCATGGACGGGATGGGCGAAGACGTTGCGCGACATGAGCGGGCCTCTCGTTCGGCGAATCGGTAAAGGGGCCGCCGACGGACCTCCGTGTCCGCCGGCGGCCGGGGGGTGACTCAGATGCCCGGCTGCTCCCCGGCCGGGACCGGGCGCACCGCGCCGCCGCGCGTTGACTCGCCGGCCAGCTCACGCACGGGCTCGCCGCCGACCACGAAGCTGGCGACCCAGCTCAGGGCGCCGATGGCGAAGCTCACGCCGGCCGTCAGCCGCAGCCAGTAGAAGGGCGCGATGCGCTCCTGCACCAGCATGAAGGGCTGCGGATCGCTGCCGTAGCGCTGCAGCCACACCTGCAGGATGCCGGCGCCGGTGAGGAAGACCACCATCAGGAACATCGACACCGACATGGTCCAGAAGGCGGTCTTCTCCAGGCGCTGGGCGCGCCGACTGGCGGCGAGCCCCTGTCCGCGCAGCATGGGCATGGCATAGGACATGATGGTCATGACGATCAGCGCATAGGCCCCGAAGAAGGCCAGGTGGCCGTGCGCCGCGGTGAGCTGCGTGCCATGGGTGTAGTAGTTCACCGGGGCGAGGGTGTGCAGAAAGCCCCACACGCCGGCGCCCAGGAAGGCCATCACCGCCGTGCCCAGGGCCCACAGCGTGGCCGCCTGGTTGGGGTGGTTGCGCCGGCGCCGGTTCACCACGTTGAAGGCGAACAGCACCATGATGAAGAACGGCACCGGCTCCAGGGCCGAGAAGATCGAGCCCCACCACTTCCAGAAGTCGGGCGCACCGATCCAGAAGTAGTGATGGCCGGTGCCGATGAGGCCGGTGATGAGCGTCATGGCGATGATGACGTACATCCACTTCTCGATGACCTCGCGGTCGATGCCGGTGATCTTGATCAGCACGAAGGCGAGAATCGAGGCGAGGATCAGCTCCCACACGCCCTCCACCCACAGGTGCACCACCCACCACCAGTAATACTTGTCGAGGACCAGGTTGGCCGGGTTGTAGAAGGAGAACAGGAACAGGCCGGCCAGGCCGAGCAGCCCGATCAGCAGCACGCTGGTGACCACCGTCTTGCGGCCCTTGAGTACCGTCATGCCGATGTTGTAGAGAAAGCCCAGGGCGACCACCACGATGCCGATCTTGGTCACCGTGGGCTGTTCGAGGAACTCGCGCCCCATGGTGGGCAGCCACTTGTTGCCGGTCATCTCGGCCAGCTTGGCGTAGGGGACCATCAGGTAGCCGAGCACCGTCAGCACCCCGGCGCCCAGGAAGACCCAGAACAGCACGCGGGCGAGCCGCGGGCTGTGCAGCTCGGTCTGCGCTTCCTCGGGCACCAGGTAATAGGCCGCGCCCATGAAGCCGAACAGCAACCAGATGATGAGCAGGTTGGTGTGCACCATGCGGGCGACGTTGAAGGGAATGGCCGGGAACAGGAAGTCCCCCACGACGTATTGCAGGCCCATGATCAGGCCGAACACGATCTGGCCCAGGAACAGCGCCATCGCGGCGATGAAGTAGGGCTTGGCGACCGCCTGCGAACGGTATGATAGATATTCCATCGCGAGTCTCTCCTCAGCCTTCGATGTTCGGCGGCCAGCCGCCGGTGTTCACTTCCGACGTCCACTTGAGGAACGCCACCAGCGCGTCGAGCTCCTCGTCGCTCAGATTGAACTGCGGCATCTGGCGCCGGCCGGGGGCGTGCGTGGGCATGGCCTTGATCCAGGCCTTGATGAAGGCCGGGCCACGGCGCTGGTACACGTTGCCGAGCTCGGGCGCGAAGTAGGCGCCCTCGCCGAGGATGGTGTGGCAGCCGACACAGTCGTTGTCTTCCCACACGCGCTTGCCGAAGGCGACCTGCGCGGTGAGGTTCTCCCGATGGTCCCGCGCCGGCAGCTCGCGGTGGGTCTCGAAGGTGAGGACGAGGAACAGCAGGATGAAGAACACACTCCCGCCATAGAAAATGTTCCGCGCCATCGACTTGGTGAATCTCTCGGACATGACGCCTCCCCCAGGATCGCGATGGACTTGTGAATTCCTGAGCCTTTTTATCGGAAACCTGTATTAGCCATCCTTGATATTGGTCAAGGGGGCCTGCGCAGAGGAACGGAAAAGCGACGGAAGGTGCGAACGCACGCCGCCCGCGGGGAGCGAACGCGAAATAACGAGGGGGCGGAGAAAAGCTAGCTGCGCCGGCCCTGCTCCACGGCCCAGACGGCAGCCTCGACCCGCGAGCGCAGGTTGAGCTTCTTGAGGATGTGCTTGACGTGCACCTTGACGGTGCCGTCGGCGATGGCGAGCTCGCGGGCGATCAGCTTGTTGCTCTTGCCGGCGGCGAGCAGGTCGAGGATCTTGCGTTCCTGGGGCGTGAGGCCGGCCTCGTCAGTGCTGCGCGGACGCGGCTCCTGGCGCAGCGCGTGGGCGAGCAGACCGGTCAGGCGTTCGCTGAGGACCATGTGCCCCCGGCGCGCACGGCGCAGACTCTCGACCAGGTCTTCGGGCTCCATGTCCTTGAGGAGGTAGCCGTCGGCCCCGGCGCGCAGCGCCGCGACCACGTCGTCCTCCTGATCCGAGACGGTGAGCATCACCACGCGCGCATCGAGTCCTTCGCGCTTGAGCACCTCGAGAACCTGCAGACCGGTCATGTCTGCCATGTTGAGATCGAGCAGGATCATGTCCGGTTTCAGGTGCCGGGCGAACTCGAGCCCCTCGCGCCCGGACGCGGCCTCGCCCACGACCTCGAAACCCTCCACCATGTCGATGAGCTGCCGGACACCGCGCCGGAACAGGGGGTGATCGTCGACGACCAACAGCCGCTCTCGTGCGTCATCACTCGCGATCGCGCTCATTCGCCCACCCTGATGCCGCGCGGAACCCGCCCCTCCCGGGCCGCCGGGAAGCGCACCTCTACGCGTGTGCCGCCGGTGGGGCGGCTGCGTACGTCCAGACGCCCCCCCAGAGTGCGCGCCCGCTCCTCCATGATCGCCATGCCGTAGTGGTGCACCGCGCGCGATCGGGTGGCGATCCCCACCCCGTCGTCCTCGATGCGCACCTGCAACATGCCCTCGGGAAGCGACTCCACACAGACCTTCGCCTCGCTGGCCCCGGCGTGGTGCAGCACGTTCGCCAGGGCCTCGCGCACGATCTGCAGGACGTGGATCTCCTGGTGCGGTGAGAGCTGCGCGTCGCCCAGGTGGGTCTCCAGGGCGATCGGGATCGCGCCGCGCCCACTGAACTCCTCCACCGTCCCCTGCAGGGCCGCGGCCAAGCCGCCGGCCGCCACCTTCAGGCGGAAGGTCGTGAGCAGCTCGCGCAGCTGCCGATAGGCGCCGTTGAGACCGTCGCGCAACTCGCCGAGCACCTGTTCGGCCTCGCGGTGCCCCACCTCACCCTTGTCCAGCGCGCCGTGCAGGCGGCTGACCTGGATCTTCATGTAGGAGAGCGACTGCGCCAGCGAGTCGTGCAGCTCGCGCGCCATGGTGGCGCGCTCCTGCATCACGGTGAGCAGCCGTCGCTGCTCGACCCGGCGCGCAGTGCCAATGGCGATGCCGATGTGACGGCACAAGGCGTCCAGCAATTGGCGCTGCCACGCCTCCACCACCTGGCCCGGCGGCATTTCCAGCTGCATCACGCCGTACTGGTGCTCCATGTCGCGCAGCGGCAATGCGAGCACCGTCTTGTCGCTGCCCGGCACCGGCCGCTGGACCAGGTCTCCGCAGGCCATGCACTCGGCGCAGGTGGACACCGCACACAGGTCCAGCTCGCCGCGCCCCGGCTGCAAGGTGTTGGCGAGCATTCGCGCCTGCGCGTCGCCCTCCTGCTCCACCAGGCAGGCCGAACCGTGGCCGAGTCCGAGCACGCTCTCGATGTCCTTGAGCAGGATGCGGTAGGTCGCCGGCTCGACCGGGCCGCTGTAGAGCCGGGCGATGGAATGATAGAGCAGCTCCAGCGAGCGGTTGCTGCGCTTCAGGTCGGCGGTCTTCTCGCGTACGCGCTGCTCGAGCTGCGCATGCGAGCGCTCCAGCTCGTCGGCCATGCCGTTGAGCGTCAGCCCCAGCATGCCGAGCTCGTCCTCGCCGGTCTGCGCCGTGCGCGCCTTGAGGTCGCCGCGGCCGATGCGCGCCGCCGTCTCCAGCAGCTCGCGCAGCGGCAGCACCACGTCGCTGTTGGCCAGATACATGGTGATGAACACCACGGCCAGCGTGACGAACATGGCGACGCCCAGGATGGTGCGCAGCACCGTGATGTTGCGCTCCGCGGCCACCTCCAGATCGCCGACCAGCGCGTCGGCGTCGCGCACGAAGGCCTCGGTATGGCGCAGCAGCCCGCTCTGCTCGGCGCTGGTTTCGCCGCGCGCCACCGCCAGCAGCCGAGGCCGCAGCTCGTGCTCCCAGCGATCCACGACACGGCGGTAGTGCGCGGCGGCGGGGGCGCTCTCGCGTGCCGGCAGCGCGCTGCGAATCACCGGGCTGCGCAGATCCCGCTGGAAGTGGGCCAGGGCCGCCTGCAGGCGCGGCGCGCGGTCCGGCGCCGCCGGGGCCATCGCCAGGGTGGCGAGCCGGTAGCTCTGCATGCGCAGCGTCCCGGAGAGATTGATCGCCGCCGCGCTGCCCTGCGTCGTTTCCGCGACGAGGGCGGAACTCGCCATCGCCGCGAGCGCCAGCAGGGTGATCACCGACATCGCGATCCCGAGGCGCAGCAGCAGCGAACGCCCGAAGAGCCTGCGCAGTCTGTCCATGGGGCGCCGTCCTGTCCCCCGAGGGTAAGAGGGGAGGGTAATTGGAAGTACCCCCAAAGAGACGCGGCCCCGCCAGCCGGTTCGCGCGCCTCTTGCGTCAGCCAAGTATACCAACAGCTTAGCGTGCTACCCCCATACCCCATTGGTGGTATTCCGCGGGATTTTGCCGCCTTTCACCCCTCTCGATCTCCGCCACGCAATAAGCGATAAACACGCCATCGAAGCCGGTCAGGCACTGCAGGGGCATTCACGATGGCCACCCAAACACAGAAACAGGTTTCCGTGCTCACGATGAGCACCCTCGCCTTCGCGTTCAATTTCGCCGTGTGGACGATGTTTTCCATCATCGGCATCAAGATCAAGGACGAGCTGGGGCTGAACGAAACCGAATTCGGCCTGCTGGTCGCCACGCCCATCCTGACGGGCTCGCTCTCGCGCCTGCCGCTCGGGCTGCTCACCGACCGCTTCGGCGGCCGCGTGGTGTTCTTCGTGCAGATGGTGTTGGTCGCGGCGGCGACCTACGGCATGGCCTTCGCCCACGCGTATTGGCAATACCTGCTGGTCGGCTTGTTCCTGGGGCTGGCGGGCGGCTCCTTCGCCATCGGCATCGCCTACACATCCGCCTGGTTCAGCCGCGAACGCCAGGGCACGGCCATGGGCATCTTCGGCGCGGGCAACGCCGGCGCCGCACTGACCAACCTCGCGGCACCGATGATCGTCGTCGCGCTCGGCTGGCGCATGGTGCCGACCATCTATTCGCTGGCCATGCTGGTCATGGCGGTGCTGTTCTGGGCGTTCACCTACAACGATCCGCTGCACGAGCAGCGCCGCCGCGAGGGCAAGCACCTGTCGCTGGCGCAGCAGTTCGAACCGCTCAAGAACGCGCGCGTGTGGCGCTTCGGCTTTGCCTACTTCTTCGTCTTCGGCGGCTTCGTCGCCCTGGCGCTGTGGCTGCCCAAATACTACGTGGCCGAATACGGCCTGGACCTGCAGACCGCGGCCTTCATCACCATGCTGTTCACGCTGCCGGCCGGACTGGTCCGCGCCTTCGGCGGGGTGCTCTCCGATCGTTTCGGCGGCCGCCGCGTGAGCTGGATCGTGTTCTGGACGACGCTGGTCGCGCTGTTCTTCCTCTCCTATCCGCAGACCACCATGACCATCCACGGCATCGAGGGCGATGTCAGCGTCGCGGTGGGTCTCAACGTTGCGGCGTTCACCGTGCTGGCGTTCGTCATGGCCATTGCCATGGGCATCGGCACGGCCAGCGTCTATCGCTGCGTCGCCGACTACTACCACGCGAACATGGGCTCGGTCGGCGGCCTGGTCGGCGTGCTCGGTGGCCTGGGCGGCTTCACCCTGCCGGTGCTGTTCGGAATTGCCGCCGACGTCATCGGGGTGCGTTCGAGCTGCTTCATGCTGCTCTACGGCGTGCTGGCGGCAGTGATGATCTGGACCTGGTTCGACATCCGCGCCGAGCAGCGCGCGGTCCGTGCCCGCAAGGCGCAGATGCGCGAGAGCCTGCGCCGCGAGGACCGCGAGGAGACCGAAGCCGCCGTCCATCCGCACACCTTTGCCCATTGAGTTTCGAGCGGAACTGAGGGAGACGATCATGGTCAGCGAAGTCCTGCACGGCAAGACCGGGGAGGGCCATGTCCTTACCGACTGGCGTCCCGAAGACGAGGCCTTCTGGAAGCGGACGGGCAAGCACATCGCCAACCGCAACCTGTGGATCTCCATCCCCGCCCTGTTGCTGGCCTTCTCCGTATGGCTGGTGTGGAGCGCGGTCACGGTGCGCCTCAATGGCGTCGGCTTCAGCTTCAGCACCAACCAGCTGTTCTGGCTGGCGGCCCTGCCGGGGATCTCCGGTGCCACGCTGCGTATTTTCTACTCCTTTATGGTGCCAATCTTCGGCGGCCGCAAGTGGACCACCCTCAGCACCGCCTCACTGCTCGTCCCGGCGGTGTGGATGGGCATCGCGGTGCAGAACCCGGACACACCCTACAGCCTGTTCGTCCTGCTGGCGTTGCTGTGCGGGCTGGGCGGCGGCAATTTCGCCTCCTCGATGGCCAACGTCAGCTTCTTCTTTCCCAAGAAGCAGCAGGGCACCGCGCTGGGCCTCAACGCCGGGCTCGGCAACCTGGGGGTGAGCGTCATGCAGTTCGTGGTGCCGATCGTGATCACCACCAGCGTGTTCGGCAGCTTCGGCGGCGACCCGCAGACCTACTCCGCCGGCGGCGGCGAACGGCTGCTCTGGCTGCAGAACGCCGGCTTCATCTGGGTGCCGTTCATCCTCATCACGACCCTGGCGGCCTGGTTCGGCATGAACGACGTCGCTCACGCGCGCGCCTCCTTCCGCGATCAGGCGGTGATCTTCCGGCGCAAGCACCAGTGGCTGATGAGCTGGCTCTATACCGCCACCTTCGGCTCCTTCATCGGCTTCTCCGCCGGCTTCCCCATGCTGATCACCACCCAATTCCCCGAAGTGGACGCGCTGAAATTCGCCTTCCTCGGGCCGCTGGTTGGGGCCCTGGTGCGGCCCCTCGGCGGCTGGCTGGCAGACAAGCTGGGCGGCGCGGCGGTCACCTTCTGGAACTTCGTGGCGATGATCGCGATGGTCTTCGGGGTCCTCTACTTCCTGCCCTCCGGCGGCAGCGGCGGCAACTTTTACGGCTTTCTGGCCATGTTCATGCTGCTGTTCATCACCACCGGCATCGGCAATGGGTCCACCTTCCGAATGATCCCGGTCATCTTCCGCACCCTGCACTCGCGCTGGGCCGACGGCCGCGGCGAGGTCGGGCGGATCGCCGCGCTGCGCGATGCCGGCCGCGAGTCGGCCGCGACGCTGGGCTTCAGCTCGGCGGTGGCCGCCTACGGCGCGTTCTTCATTCCCACGGCCTACGGCACGTCCATCGCCTTCACCGGCGGCCCCGAGGCGGCCCTGCACCTGTTCATCGCCTACTACCTGAGCTGCCTGGCGGTGACCTGGTGGTGGTATTCGCGCAAGCACGCCGAGATACCGTGCTGAGGCTGTCGGACGAATCACTGGAGCAACGACGATGAGTCACTTTCTGGATCGACTGAAGTTCTTCGAGAAAAATCAGGAGCAGTTCGCCGAGGGGCACGGCACCGTCACCAACGAGGACCGCACCTGGGAGGACGGCTACCGCCAGCGCTGGCAGCACGACAAGGTCGTGCGCTCCACGCACGGCGTGAACTGCACCGGCTCCTGCAGCTGGAAGATCTACGTCAAGAACGGCCTGATCACCTGGGAGACGCAGCAGACCGACTACCCGCGCACGCGCCCCGACCTGCCCAACCATGAGCCGCGCGGCTGCCCGCGCGGGGCGAGCTACTCCTGGTACGTGTACAGCGCCCAGCGGGTGAAGCACCCGATGGTGCGCGGCCGACTCATGGAGCTGTGGCGCGAGGCGCGCCGCACCCTGGGCCCGGTCGAGGCCTGGCACGCCATCAGCCAGGACCCGGAGCAGGCGAAGCGCTACAAGTCGGTGCGCGGCCAGGGCGGTTTCGTGCGCGCCAACTGGGAGGAGGTCAACGAGATGATCGCCGCGGCCAACGTGCACACTATCAGGCACTACGGCCCGGACCGCGTGGTCGGCTTCTCCCCCATCCCGGCGATGTCCATGGTCAGCTATGCGGCCGGCTCGCGCTATCTGTCGCTGATCGGCGGCGTGTGCCTGTCCTTCTACGACTGGTACTGCGACCTGCCCCCGTCCTCGCCGCAGGTCTGGGGCGAGCAGACCGACGTGCCCGAGTCCGCCGACTGGTACAACTCGACCTACCTGATGGTGTGGGGCTCGAACATCCCGCAGACCCGCACCCCTGACGCACACTTCTACACCGAGGTGCGCTACAAGGGCACCAAGACCGTGGCGGTCTCCTCCGACTACGGCGAGATGGTCAAGTTCGGCGACATCTGGCTGGCGCCCAAGCAGGGCACCGATGCGGCGCTGGCCATGGCCATGGGGCACGTCATCCTCAAGGAGTTCCATCTCGAGAACCGCAGCGAATACTTCAACGGCTACTGCCGCCAGTACACCGACCTGCCGGTACTGGTCACGCTGCGCGAGCGCAACGGCACGCTGGTGCCCGATCGCTACCTGCGCGCCTCGGACCTCGAAGGCAGCCTCGGGCAGGACAACAACCCGGAGTGGAAGAGCGTCGTCTACGACGAGAAGAGCGGCTACCTGGTCGCGCCCAACGGCAGCATCGGCTTCCGCTGGGGCGAGAACGGCCGCTGGAACCTCGAGCAGCGCGATGCCAAGACCGGGGAGGACATCCGCCCGCGGCTGAGCCTGCTCGACGTTGCCGACGAGGTGGCCGAGGTCGCCTTCCCCTACTTCGGCGGTGACGACCACCCGTCCACCATCGAGCACAAGGTGCCGATCAAGACGCTCAGCCTGGAGAGCGGCACGGTGCGCGTGGCCACGGTCTACGACCTGACGCTGGCGAACTACGGCCTCGAGCGCGGCCTGGGCGATGCCAATGCCGCCCGTGACTACGACGAGGACAAGCCCTACACCCCCGCCTGGGCCGAGAAGCACACCACCGTCCGGCGCGCGGACATCGTCACCGTGGCGCGCGAGTTCGCCGACAACGCCGATCGCACCCACGGCAAGTCCATGGTCATCGTCGGCGCGGCGCTCAACCACTGGTACCACAACGACATGATCTACCGCGGCATCATCAACATGCTCGCGATGTGCGGCTGCATCGGCCAGTCCGGCGGCGGCTGGGCGCACTACGTCGGCCAGGAGAAGCTGCGCCCGCAGACCGGCTGGACGGCGCTGGCCTTCGCGCTGGACTGGAGCCGCCCGCCGCGGCACATGAACGGCACCTCCTTCTTCTACAGTCACAGCAGCCAGTGGCGCTACGAGAAGATGCACACCTCCGAGATCCTCGGCCCCTTCGCCGACCCGGCGGCGGGCAGCGACCGGCTGATCGACTACAACGTGCGCGCCGAGCGCATGGGCTGGCTGCCCTCCGCCCCGCAGCTGCAGACCAATCCGCTGGACGTGGTCGACGAGGCCGAGCGTGCCGGCATGGACCCGGCCGCCTACGCCGTCAAGCAGCTGCAGGCCGGGGCGCTGAAGATGTCCTGCGAGGCGCCGGACGAGCCGGCGAACTTCCCGCGCAACATGTTCGTGTGGCGCTCCAACCTGCTCGGCTCGAGCGGCAAGGGCCACGAGTACATGCTCAAGTACCTGCTCGGCACCCAGCACGCGGTGCTCGGCGAGGACCTCGGCCAGCTCGGCGAGGAGAAGCCGCGCGAAGTCGAGTGGGTCGACCGGGGCGCCGAAGGCAAGCTCGACCTGCTGGTGACGCTGGACTTTCGCATGTCCACCACCTGCCTGTACTCGGACATCGTGCTGCCCACGGCCACCTGGTACGAGAAGGACGATCTCAACACCTCCGACATGCACCCCTTCATCCATCCGCTGTCCGAGGCGGTGCAGCCGCTGTGGGAGAGCAAGAGCGACTGGGAGATCTACAAGGGCATCGCCCGCAAATTCTCCGAGCTGGCCGCCGACGAGCTGGGCACCCGCAAGGATCTGGTGCTCACCCCGCTGCTGCACGACACCCCCAGCGAGCTCGGCCAGCCCATCGGCGTGCGCGACTGGAAGCGGGGCGAGTGCGACCCCATCCCCGGCAAGACCATGCCCGCGATGAAAGTGGTCGAACGCGATTACGGGGCGGTCTACCGCAAGTTCACCTCGCTGGGCCCGCTGATGGAGCAGGTCGGCAACGGCGGCAAGGGCATCACCTGGAACACCGAGGACGAGGTGCGCCTGCTCGGCGAGCTCAACGGCCGCGTGCACGCGGAGGGCGTGGGCAAGGACCGGCCGCGCATCGAGTCGGCCATCGACGCCGCCGAGGTGATCCTCTCGCTGGCGCCGGAGACCAACGGCCAGGTGGCGGTGAAGGCCTGGGAGGCCATGTCGAAGATCACCGGCCGCGATCACACCCACCTGGCGCTGCCGCGCGAGGACGACAAGATCCGCTTCCGCGACATCCAGGCGCAGCCGCGCAAGATCATCTCCTCGCCGACCTGGAGCGGCCTGGAGTCGGAGAAGGTGAGCTACACCGCCGGCTACACCAACGTGCACGAGCTCATCCCCTGGCGCACCCTCACCGGCCGCCAGCAGTTCTACCAGGACCACCCCTGGATGCTCGACTTCGGCGAGGGCCTGTGCGTGTACAAGGCGGCCATCGACACCAAATCGGTGGCGCCGGTCCTCGACAAGCACGGCAACGGCGAGAAGCAGCTGGTGCTGAACTGGATCACCCCGCACCAGAAGTGGGGCATCCACAGCACCTACAGCGACAACCTGCGCATGCTCACCCTCTCGCGCGGCGGTCCGCACGTGTGGCTCTCCGAGGAGGAGGCGCGCGAGGCCGGCATCGCCGACAACGACTGGATCGAGGTCTACAACGTCAACGGCACGCTCACCGCCCGCGCGGTGGTGAGCCAGCGCGTGCCGCGCGGCATGGCCATGATGTACCACGCCCAGGAGAAGATCGTGAACGTCCCGGGCGCGGAGGTCAGCGGCATGCGCGGGGGCATCCACAACAGCGTGACCCGCACCGTGACCAAGCCGACGCACATGATCGGCGGCTACGCCCAGCTCTCCTACGGCTTCAACTACTACGGCACCGTCGGCTCCAACCGCGACGAGTACGTGGTGGTGCGCAAGATGCGCAAGGTGGACTGGATGGAGCGGCCGCTGGAGGCCGAGGCCGAAGCGTGAGTATTCCGGCCCCGGGGAGTCCCGGGGCCACCCTGATTCAGCGGAGACATGAGAATGAAGATTCGAGCCCAAGTTGCCATGGTGCTGAACCTGGACAAGTGCATCGGCTGCCACACCTGCTCGGTGACCTGCAAGAACGTGTGGACCTCGCGGGAGGGCGTGGAGTACGCCTGGTTCAACAACGTCGAGACCAAGCCGGGCGTCGGCTATCCCAAGGAATGGGAGAACCAGGCGAAGTGGAACGGCGGCTGGCGCCGCAAGCCCGAGGGCGGCATCGAGCCGCGCCAGGGCGCCAAGTGGCGCATCCTCGGCAACATCTTCGCCAACCCCAACCTGCCGGAGATCGACGACTACTACGAGCCCTTCACCTTCGACTACGAGCACCTGCAGAAGGCGCCCTTGTCGCAGACCCCGCCCACCGCGCGCCCCGTGTCGGTGCTCACCGGGCAGAAGATGGACAAGATCGAGTGGGGGCCCAACTGGGAGGACGACCTCGGCGGGGAGTTCGCCTCGCGCAGCCGCGACCAGTGCTTCGAGGACGTGCAGAAGGAGATGTACTCGACCTTCGAGAACACCTTCATGATCTACCTGCCGCGCCTGTGCGAGCACTGCCTGAACCCGACCTGCGTCGCCTCCTGCCCCTCGGGCTCGATCTACAAGCGCGAGGAGGACGGCATCGTGCTGGTCGATCAGGACAAGTGCCGCGGCTGGCGCATGTGCATCAGCGGCTGCCCGTACAAGAAGATCTACTACAACTGGAAGTCCGGCAAGGCGGAGAAGTGCCTGTTCTGCTACCCGCGCATCGAGGCGGGACAGCCGACCGTGTGCTCGGAGACCTGCGTCGGGCGCATCCGCTACCTGGGCGTGCTGCTCTACGATGCCGATCGCATCGAGGCCGCGGCGAGCACGGCGGACGAGCAGGACCTCTACGAGGCGCAGCTCGATCTGTTCCTCGACCCGCACGACCCGGAGGTGATCGCCCAGGCGCGCCGCGACGGCATCCCCGAGGCCTGGCTGGAGTCGGCCCGCCAGTCGCCGGTCTACAAGATGGCCATCGACTGGCGCATCGCCTTCCCGCTGCATCCCGAGTACCGCACCCTGCCCATGGTCTGGTACGTGCCGCCGCTCTCCCCCATCCAGAGCGCGGCGGAAAAGGGCCAGGTGGGCCTCAACGGCATCATCCCCGACACCCGCTCGCTGCGCATCCCGGTGAAGTATCTCGCCAACCTGCTCACCGCGGGCAAGGAGGCGCCGGTGGTGCATGCGCTGGATCGCATGCTCGCCATGCGCGCCTACATGCGCGGCAAGTCGGTGGAGGGTGTGGGCGATACGCGGGTGCTCGATCAGGTGGGCCTGAGCGAGGCACAGGTGGAGGACATGTACCGCATCATGGCCATCGCCAATTACGAGGACCGCTTCGTCATCCCCACCAACCACCAGGAGATGGCGCAGAACAGCTTCGACGAGAAGGGCGCCTGCGGCTTTTCCTTCGGCAACGGCTGCTCCGATGGCGCCAGCGAGCCGAGCCTGTTCGGCCGGCGCAAGGCGCGCGGCGTGTACAACGTCGACATCTCTGCGCTGAGTCGCAACTAGGGCCGCAACGAAGGAGACCATCATGAAGAGCTACAAGGCATTCGCCCTGCTGCTGAGCTACCCCGAGGCCGACTGGCTGGCGGCGCTCGACGAGGTCGAGCAGGTGCTGCGTGAGGAGGCGGCCGCCAACGCAGACGCCCCCGCCCGGCTGGCGCCCCTGCTCGCGATGCTGCGCGGCGAGGCGCTCATCCCCCTGCAGGAGAACTACGTCGCCACTTTCGACCGCAACCCCTCGCACTCGCTGCACCTGTTCGAGCACGTGCACGGCGAGTCGCGCGAACGCGGCGCCGCCATGGTGAACCTGCTGCAGGAATACGAGAGCCACGGCCTGCGTATCGGTGCGGCCGAGCTGCCGGACTACGTACCGCTGTTCCTCGAGTACCTCTCGCTGCTGCCCGAGGACGCCGCCCGCGCGCTGCTGGGCGAGGCCGTGCACGTGCTGGCGCACATCGGCGAGAAGCTGAGCACGAACGCCAGCCCCTATGCGGACGTGTTCGCTGCGCTGCAGGCGCTCTCCCCCGTGGTGGCCGAACCGGTACCGGAGGCGCCGGTGCGCGACATGGAACAGATGCTCGAGACCGCCGCCCCCACGGCGGACGGCACGGAGCCGCTGCTGGTTCCGCGTCCGCAGGTCGCCTATGCCGCGGTGCCCGAGCTGCCGAGTCGCCGCAAGGGCGGCTGATCAGCAAACCAGGAGACACGACCATGTCCTACGTCAACCACCTGCTGTTCGGGGTCTATCCCTATATCGCCCTGTCGGTGTTCCTGCTCGGCAGCCTGATCCGCTTCGATCGCGAGCAGTACACCTGGAAGAGCGATTCCAGCCAGCTGCTGCGCCGGCGCGAGCTGCGCTGGGGCAGCAATCTGTTTCACATCGGCATCCTGGCGCTGTTCTTCGGCCACGCGGTGGGCCTGCTCACGCCGCACCACCTGTACGAGGCGCTGGGCCTGCCCACGCCGGCCAAGCAGATGCTGGCCGTCGTTATCGGCGGCGTGGCCGGCAGCCTGTGCCTGGCCGGCATCTCGCTGCTGCTGCACCGGCGCCTGTTCGACCCGCGCGTGCGCGCCACCAGCAAGCCCATGGACATCCTCATCCTGGGCTGGATCGGTCTCACCCTGTTGCTCGGACTGGTCAGCATCTTCGTCTCGCTCGGCCATCGGGACGGGCATGTCATGCTGCAGCTCGCGGGCTGGGCCCAGCACATCGTCACCCTGCGTGGGGGTGCCGCAGAGCTGCTGGCCGGCGTGCCGCTGATCTACAAGCTGCACCTGTTCTTCGGCATGACCCTGTTCCTGCTGTTTCCCTTCTCGCGCCTGGTGCATGTGTGGAGCGGCTTCGCCTCCGTGACCTACCTGGGGCGCAGCTACCAGCTCGTGCGCCGTCGCGGCAGTCCGCGGCGCCGCCCGCAGGGCGAACCGGCGCCCGTGGCGTCCGTTGCCGCCGCACGCCCCCGCACACAACCCGAGCCGGCTGCGCCGGTGGGAGGCGTCCATGCCCATCTCGGTAAATGAGCGGCTCATCGACGATGCCCGCATCGCGCGCGAGCGCATGCATCACGCCGACCTGCCCGATCCGGAGGCCGCGGCCCGCCGCGCACTGGCCGTTCGCGAGCTGCTGCTGCAGGAAGCACTTCGGCTCGGGATCGGGGCGGGCGTCGGCAACCAAATGGAAGACGGCGACGAGGAGGAACGCATCGAGCGCCTGATCGCGCGCGAGGTGCGCACGCCCGAGCCCACCGAGGAGGAATGCCGGCGCTACTACGAGAACAACCGCGCCCGGTTCCGCAGTGGCGAGCTGGTGGAGGCGCGCCACATCCTCTTTCAACAGACGCCGGCGGTGCCGACCGAGGCCCTGCGCGCCCGGGCCGAGGCGGTGCTGGCGGAGGTGCGCGAGGCGCCGGAGCGCTTCCCCGCCCTGGCCGAGCGCTGGTCCAACTGCCCCTCGGGCGCCCGGGGCGGCAGTCTCGGGCAGCTGCTGCGCGGGCAGACGGTACCCGAATTCGAGCGTTGGCTGTTCGCCCTGCACGAGGGCGAGCTCGCCCCGCGCCTGGTGGAGACACGTTTCGGCCTGCACGTGGTGCAGGTGCTGCGCCGCGCGCCGGGGCGAGAGCTGCCCTTCGAGGCCGCCCACCCGCGCATCGCCGAGGCCTTGCGCCGGCGCGTGCGCCAAAAGGCCCTGCTGCAGTACGTGCAGGTGTTAGCGGGTCGTGCCCGGATGGAGGGGGTCAGCCTCCCGGGCAGCGCGACGCCGCTGGTTCAATAGATCGGTCCACCGGGCCACGCTGCGCAGCGCGCTGGCTGCGCGAGGAGGAGGGTCATCATGATGCATCGCATTGTTGTCATCGGCGCCGGCATTGCCGGCGTGCCGGCCGCCTATGCGCTCAAACGCCGGCTGGGCCTGAGCGACGACGTGACGGTCGTCTCCGACCGGGACTACTTCCATTTCGTGCCGTCCAACCCCTGGGTGGCCATGGGCTGGCGCGACTACCACGAGGTCGCCTTTCCCATCGGGCCTTACCTGAAGGAAAAGGGCATCGGCTTCATCGGCAGCGGCGCCCGCCGCATCGACCCGGAAGCCAACCGGGTGGAGTTGGAGAACGGCAGCGTGCTGGAGTACGACTATCTCGTGCTCGCCACGGGACCCGAACCCGACGTGGGCGCCGTGCAGGGGGCGGCGCGCCACGCCTGGTCGGTGGTTCACATCGAGCAGGCGGTGAAGGCGCAGGCCGCCTATCGCGAGTTCGTCCGCCGGCCCGGGCCGGTGCTCGTGGCCGCCGCGCCGGGGGCGGCGGTGCTCGGTCCGGCCTACGAGTTCGCCTTCCTGGTGGACGAGGACCTGCGTCGACGCGGGGTCCGCAACCGCGTCCCCATCACGGTGCTCACGCCCGAGCCGCATGCCGGCCACCTGGGCCTGGGCGCCGCGAGTGAGGGGCACGAGCTGCTGACCGCCGCGCTCGCCGAGCGCGGCATCGAGGTGATCGTCAACGCCCGCACCGAGTCGCTCAGCGCCGGCGAGTTGCATGCCGTACAGGTGGACACCCACCGCGCTGAGGCGGGCCGCCACCGCCTGCCCTTCGCCTTCTGCATGTTCTGGCCGGCCTTCCGCGGGGTTGCCGCGCTGCGCGCCAGCGCGGCGCTGAGCGACGAGCGCGGACTGGTGCCGGTGGACGAGTACATGCGGCACCCGCGGTGGTCCAACGTGTTCGCCGCCGGCCTGTGCGCCGCCCGCGCCCCGCTGGAAGAGACCCCGGTCCCGCTCGGCGCACCCGCTTCGGTGTACTCCATCCAGAACGAGGTGGAGACCCTCGCGCACAACCTGGCGGCGAGCATCGAGGCCGGCCCGCTGACCAGCATCGCCCCGCGGCGGGCCAAGTGGCTCAGCGACATGGGCGAACGCGGCGCCGCCTTCCTGTCCGAGCCGCAGATCCCGCTGCGCAACATCAACTGGCTGAAGCAGGGGCGCTGGGTCCACGAGGCGAAGGTGGATTTCGAGAACTACTTCATCAACCGCATCAAGCTGCACGGCAGAGGCGGCATCGGCAACCAGGTCGCCACCGCCGTGGTCGACATGCAGGCCGCGCACGTGGAGGGCGTCGCCCGCCTGCGGACACGCCCCGAGCGGCCCGCCAGCCTGGAGGTGCCCCTCGGCCGTGAACAGTGCCATGCGCTGCGCGCGCTGGGGGTGGCGCTCGGGGTGCCGCCGGAGGAGGTCGCCGCGACCCTGCTCGGGGCGGCCATCCGCGACGCCCACGGCTATCTCAACGAGCGGCTCGCGCAGGAGGTCGAGCTCGCCCGCCGCCGCATCCTGGTGGAGGAACTGCCCGAGAATCAGCCCGGCGTGGAATTCGAGGGCGGCGCGCCCTGAGCGAACCCGCGGCGGCAGGTGCTCTGGAGCGCCTGTTGCGCGGCGCCGCCAGCCGCCGCGCGGGCCGCATCGGCACTCGCCGACGCGGCCTTCTTGCGCCCCGTGCCGGCGCCGTCACGCCCCGAAGCCTGGCCGTAAGCGCACGACAGGGGCTTGATGTACGTCAATGAGGCCACAGCGCGGCTCAGGCATAAAGGGAGTCGCGACCGCAGCCGGCGGTCGCCCGATGCGGCAGCCCGCAGGACGTCTCGATGCGAAGCAGCACGCCGGACAACTCATCACTGATCCAAAGCCTCGAGGCGGACCACAGGCGCATCGAGACCCTGCTCGCGCGCATCGACGACCTCAATGCCGCCGGGCAGCGGGGGGAGCTCGCGTCCGCCGTCGAGGAGCTCGACGTGATTCTCTCCCGCCATCTCTATGCCGAGAACGAGGTGCTCGTCCCCGAGCTCGAGCTGGTCACCGAAAGCGTCGAATCCGAGGCGGTCATCCTGGTCCTGCAGGAACACGAGCGGATCCAGTCCCAGCTTCTCGGGCTGCGGCACCGCGCAGCGCGCCAGGCCTCGCGCGAGCAGATGGGCATCGCAGTGGAGCGTCTGCGCCGCACGCTCGCCGAGCACAACCGCTTCGAGGAGCGGCTGGTCTATCCTTTGCTCGGCGACCTGCACGTCGTGCATGCCCGCGCCGCCACCGTCCGTAACGGCGGCGAGGACGAGGTCATCTTCGGCGATTCGCTGGTGCCCTGATCCGCCGGCGCGCCCCGTCCGGCCCACTTACAGCCCCAGGTCGTCCTCGGCCTCCACGATGGCGCGCAGCGCCGGCACGTCGCGCAGCACGATGTTGTTGCCGTTGACCTCCAGGTAGCCCTTGCGCCCGAGCCGTGCGAGGATGCGCGAGAAGGTCTCCGGCTTGATGGACAGCCGCGAGGCGATCACGCTCTTGGCAGTGGTCAGACGGATGTTCGGCGAGGCCACCACCTCGTCCGGGAGCTGCTGCAGCAGGTAGTTCACCAGGCGATAGCTGGCATTGTGCAGCGTCAGCCGGTCGATCTCGTTGATCTGCCGGTGCAGGCGCATCGCCATCCCCGACATCAGCCGGAAGCAGGTGTCCACCGACTCGCGCAGCAGGGCACGGAACGCAGCGTTGTCGAAGCTGAGCACCTCGCTCGCCTCGACGGCCTCGGCGTGCACCGGATAGCCGACCGGGCGCTCATTGAACAACAGCGCCTCGGCAAAACTCTGGCCGGCCTGGATCAGCTCGAGGATCTTCTCGTTGCCGTCCGGGGACAGGCGGTAGAGCTTCACCTGTCCGCGCCGCGTGAGGAAGAAGCGCGTCGCCGTATCGCCCTGGGCGAAGAGGCGCTCGCCCTTGTCGAGCTGCAGCACCCGCATGTCGCGCGTGACCTCCTGCAGCTGCGCGTCGCTGAGCTCGGCGAACAGATAGGCACGGCGTAGCTCGTCGGCGGAAATCGGGGTCGGTTCGTTCATCGCTGCTCGCTGGGCTGGAACCCCGGCGCGGCGCCGGGGCATTGACCTCGATCAAGGCCGCCCGGGCACGCACCCGCGCAGACTTGGAGGTAAGAGGAGAACTTATGCATAAACGCAATCGCTGGTTCGTCGCCGCAAGTCTGGCCTATGCACTGCTCGGCGGGGCAATCGGTATCGTCTGGCTGTTCGACCCGGGTGCCGTCCCGGGGAATGTCGCCCGTCTGCACGGGCACATCATGCTGCTCGGCTTCGTGGCCATGATGATCTACGGTGTCGGACTGCACGTGCTGCCGCGCTTCTCCGGGCGGCCGCTGTGGTCCGAACGGCTGGCGAACTGGCAGTTCTACGTCGCCAACCTCGGCCTCTGGATCATGGCAGCGGGCTGGCTGGCGTTCAACAACCCGGTGGTGATGGCCGGTGGGGCGGTGAGCTGGGCGGCGATCGCCATGTTCAGCGGCAACATCATGCTGACCGTGCGCCACTACGGACCGAAGGGATAATCATGTCGGAATACCGCGGCTGCGAGCTGCCCGAAGACCTGCTCTACGACCTGGACTACGTGTGGGCGCGCCCAGAGGAGGACGGCACCTACACCCTGGGCATCACCGACCCGGCGCAGACCATGGCCGGGCGGGTCCAGTACATCTTTTTCAAGAAGCCCGGTACGCACCGCAAGGCCGGCAAGTCGGTGGCGCGGCTGGAGTCCGGCAAGTGGGCCGGCGGCATCCCGGCCCCCTTCGACGGCACCATCGAGCGCATCAATCTGGCGGTGGAGAAGGACCCCGGCTTCGTCAACGTCGCGCCCTACACCGACGCCTGGCTGGTGGTGATACGGCCCGACGACCCCGAGCATGCCCTCGACCGGCTGCACACCGGCGGCGATGTCGACGAGCGCCTGCGCGCCTGGATCGACAAGTACGACGTGCAATGCATGCGCTGCAGCGAATGAACGCCCCCGCGATCACCACGCGTGCCTGCCGCCGCTGGCCCTGGGTGCTGAGCACCGCCATCCTGGCGCTGGCGCTCGCCGCCACGCTCTACGTCTTTCTGGTCGGGGGACGCACCGAGGCGGCCCGCGGCGAGGTCGACGCGCGCACGGTCCTGCGCCTGGCCCCGGCCGAGCGCCACCTGATCCTCTCGGAGATGCGCCAGTTCCTGGCCGGCATGCAGACGATCTCCACGGCGCTCAGCGAGGACGACATGGCGCTGGTCGCGCGTACCGCCCGCGGCCTCGGCGGCGCGGCCGCGGCCGGCGTGCCGCCCACCCTCATGGGCAAGCTGCCGCTGGGCTTCAAGCAGCTCGGGCTGGGCGTGCATCGCGATTTCGATCAGATCGCCCTGGACGCCGAGAGCCTGGGTGACCCGGCCCACACCCAGGCGCAGCTCGGGCAGATGCTGGCGAGCTGCGTCGCCTGCCACGGCAGCTACCAGATCCGGCGCCAGGCGCCGGCCGGACCGCAGGAGGGACGGCGATGAAGGTGCAACTGCTGGTGTCCGAATGGTGCGCCTCCTGCCACCAGGCCGAGAAGGTGTGGGGCGCCGTCGCAGAGGCGCGCGACATCGACTACCAGGTCGTGGACATGGGCCAGCCGGAGGGCAAGGCCCTGGTCAGCCGGCTGCGCATCAAGACCATCCCGGCGCTGGTCATCGACGACCAGCTCAAGGCGATCGGCGTGCAGAGCCGCCCCGAGGCCGAGGCCCTGGTGGCCGACGCACCGCCCAAGGCGCCGAGCGGCACGCGCCGCATCGGCATCGGCCTGGCGCCCAGCAGCCGCTGGTACGTGCTCTCCTCGATGGTCTACCTGTTGTTCGCCGGCGCCTCGCTGGTGATCAACGGCGGGCTGTTCGGCGTCGGCTTCGCGCGCCCCGCGCCGTTGCACCTGTTCACCTTCGGCTTCGCCACCTTCCTGGCGTTCGGGCTCGGCGAGCACATGATCCCGCGCTTTACCGGCCTGCCGGTGCGTTTGGGCGCATGGACCTGGACGCAGTTCGGGCTGGGCCATGCGGGGCTGGTGACGCTGTTCGCGGGGTTTGTATTCGGGCTGCGGCACCTGGCCGGCACCGGCGGGCTGCTGCTGTGGCTGGCGCTGCTGTTGTTCGCCCTGCGGCTGTGGCCGCTGCTGCTCTCGCCGCGGGCCGAAGGCGCCGCCGAGGTCACGCTGCAGTAGGGTCGAGATCGCTGCCGAGCAGGACCACGCGATTGCGGCCGTCGCGCTTGGCCTGGTACATGGCCCGATCGACCAGCGCCAGCAGCCGCGCCGGATCGCCCGCCTCGTCCACGGCCGTGCAGAGCAGGCCGATGCTGGCCGTGACACGCAGCTCCAGACCCTGCCAGGACACCCGGCTCGCCTCGATCAGCCGATGGACCTCCTCGGCACGCTCGCGTGCCGCCGCCGGGGGACAGCGCAGCTGCGCGATGAACTCGTCGCCGCCGTAGCGCGCCACCAGGTCGCCGGCACGCATCGCCGACTCCAGGACCCGGGCGACCGCGCACAGCACGGCATCGCCCGCGGCATGGCCGTGCTCATCGTTGACCGCCTTGAAGTTGTCGAGGTCGATCAGCATCAGGCACAGGCTGTCCACGTCGCCGCGCCGGCGGCTGAGCATCTCCCCCAGCGCGGACTCGAAGTGCCGACGGTTGGCGAGCGCGGTGAGGTGATCGCTGCGCGCCGCCTCGGTGAGGCGCGCGTTCGCGTCGCGCAGGCGGTGGGTGGCCTCCGCGACCCGCTCCTGCAATGAGGCGTTGAGCTCGGCATAGGCGCTGCGTGAGCGCTGCAGTCCGGCCACCAGGTCCTGCAGCGCGGCGCCCAGCTGGCGCACCTCGCGCGGCGCCGTCGCTGCGGGCGCGGGGATGCTGCCGTGGAGGTCGCGGGCCACCAGGCCCGCCGTGGCCTGGGCGAGCCGATTGATGGGCCGCGCGATCCAGCGCGAGAGGGCCAGGGCCAGCCCAATGGCGAGCAACAGGCCGACCAGGCTCCACACGAGGTGCGAGAACAGCAGCCGGTGCACCTGCGCGGCGATCTCGGATTTGGGCTGGGGCACCATGATCCCCCAGCCAATCCCGGGCACGGCGGCATACCCGGCCACCATCTGCTCGCCCGTAAACGGCGAATAGAATTCGGTGACGCCCGTCTGGCCGCGCATCATCCGCTGCACGATCGGCCAGCTCGAGAGATCGCGCATGCGCGCCATCCACGCCGCGTTGGGGTGGGCGATGACGTGACCGCGGCGGTCCACGATCGCCGAATGGCCGTTCTTGCCGAAATGGATCCGCCGGCGCAGCGCGTCGATGACGCTGATCTGCAGCTCGCCGAGCACCACGCCGGTCTGCCCCTGCGCACCGTGCACCGGCTGGCCCAGGACGATGGTGGGGCGCCCGTCCAGCGGACTGGGCTTGATGCCCGACAGACTCCACCGGCCACTCGCGCGCGTGTCGACAAAGCAGGGCTCCTGCGCCAGGCTGGCGGGGTGCCGCTGCCCGCCGTCCGGACCGGCGACGGCGCGCACCTGCCCCCGCGCGTCCAGCAGCAGCAGGGCGCGAAAGCCGGGCAGGCGGGCCAGGGCCTCCTCCAGGATATGCTGCGGGCGCTGTTCGGATGGAGTGCGCCCAATCGCGCTGGCCACCACCGCCAACATCCGGCGGTGGTCGTTGACGTAGATCTGAACCGGCGCCGCCAGGTTCTGGGCGAGCAGCTGGTGTTTCTCACCGATCTCGCGCCACGCATCGTCCCAGGCGGTGCGGTACAGCCAGCCCGACATGAAGGTGAGGGGCACCAGCGCCACCAGCACGAAGCAGGCGATCAGGATCCGGTTGACGGGCTGCGAGGTCAGACGGGCGCGCATCGTTGTTATCGTTGTCGGCACGCAGCCGGGAGGCGCGCGTCGGCCCAGCATACCGCAAAGGGTGAGCGGGTCGACACTTTCGGGGGCGACGCGGGGGCGACGCGGGGGCGGCGGGCGCCGCCCCCAAAGCGGGGGTTCAGCCCTCGTAGAGAGCGGTGAAACGATCCCGCAGCAGGTTCTTCTGCACCTTGCCCATGGCGTTGCGGGGCAGTTCCTCGACCACCAACACGCGCTTGGGGACCTTGTAGCCGGCGATGCGCGCCTTGAGGGCGGCGACCATCCCCTCCTCGGCGGGCGGTTGCGCCCCGGGGCGGGCCACGACCACCGCGGTGACCGCCTCCCCATAGTCCGGATGGTTGACGCCGAACACGGCGGACTCGGCCACGCCCGGCAGCTCGTCGAGCAGGGCCTCGATCTCCTTCGGGTACACGTTGTAACCGCCCGTGATCACCATGTCCTTGGCGCGCCCCACGATGGCGACGTAGCCGTTGCCGTCGATGCGGGCGATATCCCCGGTGCGGAACCAGCCGTCGGCCGCGAACTCCGCCGCAGTCTTCTCGGGCATGCGCCAGTAGCCCTTGAACACGTTCGGCCCCTGCACCTCCAGCTGGCCGGTCTCGCCGCTGGGCAGAGGCCGCTCCTGCTCGTCGACCACCCGCACGCTCACGCCGGGCAGCGGCGGACCCACGGTGCCCGGCACGCGCGGGCCCTCCAGTGGGTTGGAGCAGTTCATGCCGGTTTCGGTCATCCCGTAGCGCTCGAGGATGGTGTGGCCGCTACGGGCGCGGAATTCCTCGAACGTCTGCTCCAGCAGCGGCGCCGAGCCGGAGATGAACAGGCGCATGTTGCGGCAGGCCGCGCGGTCGAAGCCCGGATGGGCGAGCAGGCGCGTGTAGAAGGTCGGCACCCCCATCATCACCGTCGCCTGCGGCAGCAGGCGCGTCACCGTGTCGGGCGCAAAGCGCGGCAGGAACAGCATGCTGCCGCCGCCCAGCAGCACGTTGTGGCAGGCCACGAACAGGCCGTGGATGTGGAAGATCGGCAGCGCGTGCAACAGCACGTCCTCGCGCCGCCAGCCCCAGGCCTGGTGCAGCGCCTGGGCATTGGCTGCCAGGTTGGCGTGCGTGATCATCGCCCCCTTGGGCCGGCCGGTGGTGCCGGAGGTGTAGAGGATCACCGCCACCTCATCCGCCGCGCGGGCGACCGTGGCGAACTCGGCGGCCGCGCGCGCCGCCCCCTCGAGCAGCTCGCCGCCGCCCTCCGCGTCGAGGGTGAGCACCTGCGCCACGCCGCGCTCGCGGGCCAGTGCCGCCACCGTCGCCCGTGCCTGCGGCCGGCAGACGAAGGCCGTCGGCTCGGCGTTCTCCATGAAATAGGCCAGCTCTTCGGCCTTGTAGGCCGTGTTGAGGGGCAGATAGATGAAACCGGCGCGCAGACAGCCCAGATACAGGAACAGCGCCTGCGGCGACTTGTCCACCTGCACCGCGACGCGGTCGCCGGGGCGCACGCCCAGGTCGCTGAGGTGGCTGGCCAGCCGGGCGCTCTCGCGCTCCATGTCGGCGTAGCTGAAGACGGTGCCGTCGCCGGTCTGCAACAGCGGCGCGCCGCGATCCGCAGGGAACCGGGATTCGAACAGGGAGTAGACGTTGTGGTCGGTCACGGCTATGTATTTAGTTGACGCGAGGTGAGTGCATGATTAGACTCAAAAAATTCATAATTATAAATTACGCCCTTAGCAACCAAGCTTCAAGCGCTGCGAGCGAGCATGTCCGAGCGTATTGCACACCGCGCCCTCTACGAGCAAGTGGCCGACCGGCTGCGGCGGCGCATCTATCATGACGATCTCAAGCCCGGGGACTGGATTGACGAGAAGGCGCTGTGCGAGGCCTTCGGGATCAGTCGCACCCCGCTGCGCGAGGCCCTGAAGGTGCTCAGCGCCGAGGGCCTCATCGAGCTCGTGCCGCGGCGCGGCTGCTTCGTCAAGCGCCTGGTGCAGGAGGAGATCGACGAGCTGTTCCCGGTGGTCGCCGTGCTCGAAGGTCTGTGCGCCCGCGAGGCGGCCACGCGCATGAGCGCGGCGCAGCTGAAGCAGCTCGACGCCATGCATGCGCGCCTGGAACAATTCGCCGCCGAGGGCGACGTCGACGGCTACTACGACGAGAACATCCGTTTTCACCATGCGCTGCTGGAACTCTCCGGCAACCGCTACCTGTTGCGCACCGTCGCCGACCTGCGCAAGATCCTGCGCCTGGCGCGCCATCACCAGCTCACCCTGCCGGGACGCCTCGAGCACTCGCTGGACGAACACCGGCACATCATGGAAGCTTTACGCCGGCGCGACGCCGCGCGGGCGGACCGCTGCATGCAGGATCACCTCCTGCGTCAGTGGCAGGCTTCCCGCGAAGTCGAAGCGGGCACTCCCCAGGCGCGCAGCGCCTGAAATAACGCGAAAAGATCCCATTCGAGAGGAGAAGATCCATGTTCACAAAGGCACGCAAGTTCGTATCCGTCGCCCTGGTCGGGGCGGTGGCCCTGGGCGGGGCCGGGCTGGCCAGCGCCGAGACGGTGCTCAAGGCCTCCCACCAGTGGCCCAAGGGCGACATGCGCGATCAAATGGTGCGCATGATCGCCAAGGACGTCGAGAAGGCCGATGTGGGCCTCAAGATCCAGATCTATCCGGGCAAGTCCCTGTACAAGCCCAAGGAGCAGTGGGGCGCCATCACCCGCGGCCAGCTCGACATCACCGCCTTCCCGCTGGACTACGCGGGCGGCCGCCATCCGGAGTTCAACATCACCCTGATGCCGGGGCTGGTGAAGAACCATGAGCGCGCCCGCCGCTTCAACGACTCCCCGGTGATGAAGCGCATCAAGCAGATCATCAACGACTCCGGCGCGATGGTGCTCTCCGACACCTGGCTGGCGGGCGGCTTCGTCTCCAAGGACAAGTGCGTGCTCAACCCGGACGACGTGAAGGGCCAGACCTTCCGTGCCGCGGGCAAGGCCTTCAACCAGATGCTGGCCGCCGCCGGCGCCTCCATCTCGAGCATGCCCAGCTCCGAGATTTACTCGGCCCTGCAGACCGGCGTGCTCGACGGCGCCAACACCAGTTCCGCGAGCCTGGTGTCCTATCGCATCTACGAGCAGTCCAAGTGCCTGACTGCGCCCGGCAAGAACGCGCTGTGGTTCATGTACGAGCCGATCCTGATGTCCAAGCAGAGCTTCGAGCGGCTGAACAAGAAGCAGCAGCAGGCCATTCTCGAGGCCGGCAAGAAGGCTGAGGAGTTCGCCTACAAGGCCGGCAAGGAAGCCGATCAGAAGCTGATCGACGCCTACAAGAAGCACGGCGTCAAGGTGGTGACCATGGACGACGCGCAGTTCAAGGCCTGGCAGGACATCGCCCAGAAGTCCTCCTACGAGACCTTCGCCAAGAACGTGAAGGGCGGCCGCGAGCTGCTCGACATGGCGCTGTCCGTCAAGTAAGCCTTCCCCCACGCTCGTGTAGAGACGACCGCCAGGGCTTCGGCCCTGGCGGTCTTTTATCCGCTGCGGAATAATTCACCCATGGATCGCTTCATCAATGCCGTCAGCCGCCTGTCTCAGCTGTGCGGCATCTTCGCCGCCGTGATGATCATGCTGGCGGTGACCATCGTCTGCCAGATGGTGTTCATGCGCTACGTGCTGAGCGTGCCGACCATCTGGCAAACCGAGTTCGTCACCTACGCACTGATCGCCTCGACACTGGTCGGGGCGCCCTACGTCCTGCTGCACCGCGGCCACGTGAACGTGGACCTGCTGCCGATGTACCTGGGCGCACGCGGGCGCTTCGTGCTGGCGCTGGTCGCCGCCGCCGTCTCGCTCGGCTTCTGCCTGGTCATGACCTGGACCGGGGCCGAGCTGTGGCTCGAGGCCTGGAACAAGGGCTGGGAGTCCTACACCATCTGGGCGGTGCGCATGTGGATCCCCTATGCCGCCATTCCCGTCGGCTTCGGCGTGCTGTCGCTGCAGTACGTGGCCGACCTGTTGAGCCTCGTCACCGGGCGCGAGGCGCCCTTCGGCCTGAGCACGGAGGTCTGAGATGTCCCCGCTTACCTATGGCCTCCTGGTCGCCGCTGCCCTCATCGGCCTGCTGCTGATCGGCACCCCCGTGGCCTTCGCCCTGGGCGCGGTGGCCATCGGCTTTCTGCTCGCGGTGGAGGGCACCGGCACCTTGAGCGTGCTCGCCGAGACGCTGTTCGGCGGCCTCAACGAATTCGCCCTGCTGTCGATTCCCATGTTCATCCTGATGGGCGCCGCCGTCGCCTCCTCGCGGGCCGGCAGCGACCTCTACGAGGGGCTCGAGCGCTGGCTCTACCGCGTCCCCGGCGGGCTGCTCATCTCCAACCTGGCCGCGTGCTCGGTGTTCGCCGCGCTGTCGGGGTCATCGCCCGCCACCTGCGCGGCCATCGGCAAGATGGGCATCCCCGAGATGAAGCGGCGCGGCTACCCGGCCGGGCTCGCCTGCGGCGCCATCGGTGCGGGCGGCACCCTGGGCATCCTGATTCCGCCCTCGATCACCATGATCGTCTACGGCATCTCCACCGAGACCTCCATCGGGCGCCTGTTCGTCGCCGGCATCCTGCCGGGACTGATGCTCACCGGCCTGTTCATGGCCTGGTCCCTCTACTACGCCTACGTGAAGGGCTACCGCTTTCGCATCGGCGACACCGTCTACTCTTGGCGGGAGAAGTTCGCCATCCTGCCGAAGATCCTGCCCTTCCTGATCCTCATCGCGGGCATCCTCTGGGTGCTGTACGGCGGTGTGGCCACGCCTTCGGAGGCGGCCGGCGTGGGCGCGATGTTCACCATCCTGCTGGTGATCGGGATCTACCGCATGTGGCGGCCGCGCGAGCTGTGGGCGGTGCTGCGCAGCGCCACCCGCGAGTCGGTGATGATCATGATGATCATCGGCACCGCGGCGCTGTTCAGCTACATGATGTCGAGTCTGTACATCACCCAGTCGGTCGCCGAGGCGATCGCGACCATGCAGGTCAGCCCCTACGTCCTGCTCCTCTATACCAACCTGTTCCTGCTGGTCGCCGGGCTGTTCCTGCCCCCGGTGGCGGTGATCATCATGGCCGCCCCCACGCTGGTGCCCATCGTGCAGGCGGCCGGCTTCGACCCGATCTGGTTCGGCGTGGTGCTCACCATCAACATGGAAATCGGGCTGATCACCCCGCCGGTGGGCCTGAACCTGTACGTGATCAACGGCATTGCCCCCGAGGTCAAGCTGCCGACCATCCTCTGGGGTGCGCTACCCTTCATGCTGTTGATGGTGCTGGGCATCGTCTTGCTGACCGTCTTCCCCGGGATTGCCACCTGGCTGCCGAATGCGATGATGGGTGCGGAGTAATGCCTCAGAACTGGCTGGAACGACTGCTCGATACGGTCGCCGACCGAGGACGCGAGCTGCTCAAGCGCGGCCCCGGCGACGCCCTGGATCAAGACCCGCAGAGCCTGTGCCAGACCCTGCTGGGGGACGGCGGCGAGGCCCTGGGCATCGCCCTCTCGCGCGAGCTGCTGCGGGCCTACCGCAAGATGGACGCCGAACAGCGCCTCGCCTTCTTCCAGATGCTGGCGCGCGAATTCGGCCCCGACCGCGAGGCGATCCGCAGCGCCACCGAACACTGGCTCGACTCGGGCGACGTGGAGAGCTTCCTGACCCTCGCGGAGCTGGTCGAACCCCCGCGCCAGGAGCTGTTCCGGCGCCTGAACATGGCGCCGCACGGCACCGCCGACCTGGTCGCCATGCGCGCCGATCTGCTGGCGGCACTCAAGCACCACCCCGAGCTCAAGGCGGTGGATGCCGACCTCAAGCACCTGCTCGCCTCGTGGTTCAACCGCGGCTTCCTGCAGCTGCGGCGCATCGACTGGCAGAGCCCGGCGCACATCCTCGAAAAGCTCATCACCTACGAGTCGGTGCACGCCATTCGCGGCTGGGAGGATCTGCGCCGACGGCTGGACGAGGACCGGCGCTGCTTTGCCTTCTTCCATCCGGCGATGCCCGATGAGCCGCTGATCTTCGTCGAGGTGGCGCTGGTGGAGGGGATCGCCGAGCACGTGCAGCCCCTGCTGGACCCGCACGCGCCCGTGCTCGACCCGGCGGCGGCGAACACGGCGATGTTCTACTCCATCAACAACACCCAGACCGGGCTGCGCGGGATCTCCTTCGGCAACTTCCTGATCAAGCAGGTGCTCACCGAGCTGCGCGCGGAGCTGCCGCGCATCACGCGCTTCGCGACCATCTCGCCGATGCCGCGCTTTGCCCAGACGCTGCGCAGCGCGGCGGCCGGCGACGCCTCCGGCCTGGATCGGGAGTGGCTGCGGGGGCTGCTCGGCGAAGACGCCGATCCGCTGTCCGAGGCCGCGGGCATCAGCGACCCGCTGCAGGCCCTGGTCACCCTGCTCGATGGCGACTGGGAGATCCACCGCGAGCAGCTCGCCGCACCGCTGGAGCGCGTGGCGCTCGCCTATCTCACCCGGCACCTGGGCCGCGGGCGGGTGCTCGACCCGGTCGCCTCCTTCCACCTGGCCAACGGCGCGCGCCTGGAATGCATCGACCTGTTCGCCGACCCCTCCGAGCGGGGCAGAAAGCAGGCCTTCGGCACCATGGTGAACTACCTCTACGAGCCGGAGCAGGTGGAGGCCAACCACGAGCGCTTCGTCACCGCCGGCAGCATCGCCCTGTCCAAGCCGCTGGCCAAGCTGCACAAACGCATCGGCGCGCAGCTCACCGCCGCCTGAGCCGCCCGACAACAAGGACGCACTGTGGACCTTCTGCTTCTCGTCGCCATGGGCGCGCTGGCCGGCACCCTGGCCGGCCTGCTCGGCATCGGCGGCGGCATCATCATCGTGCCGGTGCTAGCGCTGGTGTTCAGCGGCCAGGGC
The DNA here is from genome assembly GCA_963779865.1 of uncultured Gammaproteobacteria bacterium. GTDB lineage: Bacteria > Pseudomonadota > Gammaproteobacteria > CAVZZX01 > CAVZZX01 > CAVZZX01. Next base: position 2,121,297 of record CAVZZX010000003.1, read on the forward strand.
GTGGGGGCCGGCGCCGTGATGCACGTGGCCATCGGCACCTCGCTGGCAACCATCGTGGCGACCTCGCTGTCGTCCATTCGCTCTCACCACCGGCGCGGGGCGGTGGACTGGCCGGCGTTCCGGCAGCTCACGCCGGGCATCCTGGCGGGCGGCGTGATCGGCGCGGTGATCGCCGATGCCCTCTCCGGGGACACCCTGCGCCTGATCTTCTCCATCTTCATGCTCGCCGTGGCGGTGCAGTTCGCGGTCGGCACCTCGAGCAAGCCGCATCGCCGGCTGCCCGGCACCGCCGGCATGCTCGGCAGCGGGGCGCTCATCGGCAGCGTCGCCAGCCTCATGGGGGTGGGCGGCGGCTCGATGAGCGTCCCCTTCCTGACCTGGTGCAACATGCCGGTGCGCCGCGCCGTGGCCACCTCGGCGGCGATCGGGCTGCCCATCGCTTTGAGCGGCGCGGCGAGCTTCATCGCGACCGGCTGGGACGCGCCGGGGCGGCCGCCCTACAGCCTGGGCTATGTCAACGGGCCCGCCTTCCTCGGCATCGTGGTGGCCAGCACCGTGTTCGCCCCCCTGGGCGCGCGCCTCGCGCACAGCATTCCCGAGCACGTGCTGCGGCGGGTGTTCGCGGCCTTCCTGGCCGTGCTGGGCGTGCGGCTGCTGCTCACCTGACGGGCACCCGCGCCCCGCCCAAGGCCCATAGAAGTGCCAGCGCTTCGCGGGTACCATAAGCGCTCCCGTACGCTCCCCCCGGCCGATCCGCTGCACGCCGCCGCGCGTTCCGACGGCCGTGCTGCGCCCGGGGAAGCCACAACGAGCACAGAACAAGGGCCTTCGAACATGAGACAACAGGCGATTCTGCGTCCTGGGCGGCACCGGCTTTGTCGGCGCCCAGCTGGTCAGCCGACTGGTCGAGCGCGGTCACCGGGTGCGCGTGCTCACGCGCCGGCGCGAGCGCCACCGCGACCTGCTGGTGCTGCCCACGCTGCAACTGGTGGAGGCCGACGTGCACGACCCGCGCGTGCTCGCCGAGCAGCTCCGCGGCCAGGACGCGGTCATCAACCTGGTGGGGATCCTCAACGAGCCCGGCGACAACGGCAGCGTGTTTCACAAGGTGCATGTGGAGCTCGCGCGCCAGGTCGTGGAGGCCTGCCGCGGCGCCGGCGTGAAGCGGCTGCTGCACATGTCGGCCCTGAACGCCGATGCCGAGCGCGGCCCTAGCCACTACCTGCGCAGCAAGGGCGCGGCGGAGGAGCTGGTACACGCGGCCGCCGATGAGTTCGATTTCCATGTCACCAGCTTCCGCCCGGCGGTCATGTTCGGGGCCGGCGACAGCCTGTTCTCGCGCTTCGCCGGCCTGCTGCGCATGGCGCCCTACTTCTTTCCGCTGGCCTGCGCCGGCACCCGCTTCGCGCCCGTCTACGTCGGCGATGTGGCGGAGGCCTTCGCACGCGCCCTGGCCGATCCGCGCACCTACGGGCAGCGCTACGACCTGTGCGGGCCGGAGGCCTACACGCTGGGCGAACTGGTCGCCTATACGGCCGAGGTGCTGCATCTGCGCCGCCGCATCATCGCCCTGGGGGAGCGTGCCTCGCACCTGCAGGCGCGCCTGCTCGAGCGCGTGCCCGGCAAGCCCTTCTCGCTCGACAACTACCGCTCGCTGCAGGTCGACAGCGTGTGCGAAGGCGCCTTCCCCGCGGTATTCGGCATTCGGCCCGCCACCGTCGCGGCCGTGGTGCCCCAGTATCTGGGGCAGGGCAACTACCGGGCGCGCTTCTACGACTACCGGCGCGGCAACGGCGGCTGAGCGCCGGCGACCGTCCGCGTCGCCCCCGGGCCGCCGGCGGGGCTAAGATGGGAGCCATGAAGAGCTATCTGGTCGGCGGCTCGGTCCGCGACAAGCACCTGGGACTGCCGGTCAAGGACCGCGACTGGGTGGTGGTGGGAGCCACGCCCGAGGAGCTGCTCGCCGCCGGCTTCCGGCAGGTGGGCAAGGACTTCCCGGTGTTCCTGCACCCGCAGACGCAGGAGGAGTATGCGCTGGCGCGCACCGAGCGCAAGACCGCGCCCGGCTACACCGGGTTTGCCTTCCACGCCGCCCCGGATGTCACGCTCGAAGAGGACCTGCGCCGCCGCGACCTGACCATCAACGCCATGGCCGAGACCCCCGCGGGGGCGCTGGTCGACCCCTATGGCGGGCAGGCCGATCTGGAGGCGCGCCTGCTGCGCCACGTCTCACCGGCCTTCGTGGAAGACCCGGTGCGCATCCTGCGGGTGGCGCGCTTCGCGGCCCGGCTGGCGGGCTTCGGCTTTCGCGTCGCGGAGCCCACCCGGGCCTTGATGCGCGAGATGGTGGACAACGGCGAGGTCGACGCCCTGGTGCCCGAACGGGTGTGGGCGGAGCTGGTGCGGGCACTGGAGGAACCGCACCCGGCGCGCTTCTTCGAGGTGTTGCGCGACTGCGGCGCGCTGGCGCGGCTGTTTCCCGAGCTGGACCGCCTGTTCGGCGTGCCCCAGCCCGAGGAACACCACCCCGAAATCGACACCGGCGTGCATGTGATGATGGTGCTCGAGCAGGCCGCCCGCCTGTCGAGCGACCCGCGCGTACGCTTCGCCGCCCTGGTCCACGACCTGGGCAAGGGCACCACCCCGCCCGAGGAGTGGCCCAAGCACATCGGCCACGAGGCGCGCGGCGTGCCGCTGGTCAAGGCGCTGTGCGAACGCTACCGCATCCCCACCGAATACCGCGAGCTGGGCGTGCTGGTGGCCCACTACCACCTGCACTACCACCGCGCCGGTGAGTTGCGCGCCGCCACCCTGCTGCGCACGCTCGAGCGGCTGGACGCCTTCCGGCGGCCCGATCGCTACGAGCGCTTTCTGCTCGCCTGCGAGGCGGATTCGCGGGGGCGGCCGGGCTACGAGACGCGCGACTTCGCCCAGCCGGGGCTGATGCGCACGGCCTTCGCGGCGGCGGCCGCGGTGCAGGCCCGCGCCATCGTCGAGGAGGGGGTCAGCGGCCCGGCGGTGGGGGAGGCCTTGCATCGGCGCCGGCTCGCCGCGCTGCGCACGGCGCTCGCTCGTCCCTAGCCGCCCGCCGACCCGTTCGCCGCGCGCCTCAGGCGCCGGGCAGGCGCCGGTCGAGCGCCTCCAGCCAGCCGGCAAACCCGGTCCGGGCGAGCAGCCAGGCGAGCAGCACCCCGGAGGAATTGGCCAGTTCGTCGAGCAGTTCGAAGTGGCGCGTGCCGCCGACCCACTGCAGCACCTCCAGCAACATCCCCATCGCGGCCAAGGCCACCGCAACGCGCGCCTGTGGCGCGGCCCCCCGGTAGAGCTGCACGAACCAGGCCGTGAGCAGGAAATAGGTGAGCGCATGCCAGAACTTGTCGCTGAGGTGGATGGCGGGCTGCGGCGGCGAACCGGTCAGCTCCAGGTACCAGACCGCGGCGATGAAGCACCAGCCCAGGGCCAGCCACAGCGCTCGGCGCGGCAACGGCACCGCCCCTCTCATGCGGCGCCCCACAGCAGGACGGCGCCGAGCAGCAGTCGGTAGGCCACGAACGGCCACATCCCCATGCGGCCGAGAAAGCGCAGGAAGTAGTGGATGCACAGGTAGGCCGTCACCGCGGAGAGCACCACGCCCAGACCCAGGTCGCTCCAGTCCACCGGCGCGGTGGATTCGAGCAGCCCGAGCCCCTCGAAGCCCCCGGCCAGGATGATCACCGGGATGGACAGCAGGAAGGAAAAGCGCGCGGCCGCCTCGCGCGTCAGCCCCATGCCCAGGCCCGCGGTCATGGTGATACCCGAGCGCGAGGTGCCGGGGATCAGGGCCACTGCCTGGGCGAGGCCGATCACCACCACGTCGCGCCAGCCCACGCTGTGCTCGTCACGACGCCGCGCGCCCTTGAGGTCGGCCCAGCCGAGCAGCAGACCGAAGCCGATGGTCGCCCAGGCGATCACCACGGCCGAGCGCCCGAGGTCCTCGACCGCGTGGCTGAACAGCAGGCCGGCGAGCCCCACCGGGATGGTGCCGAACAGCACCGCCCAGGCGAGGGCGCTCTCGCCCACCCGGCGCCGCGCGAGCAGCGAGCGCCCCCAGTCGCGGGCCATGGCATGCAGCTCGCCGCGAAAGTAGGTCACCACGGCGAACAGCGTGCCGACGTGGACCGCCACGTCGAAGGCCAGCCCCTGGTCCTGCCAGCCGGTGAACACCGGAACCAGGATGAGGTGGGCCGAGCTGGAGATGGGCAGGAACTCGGTGAGCCCCTGGACGACGGCCAGGACGAACACTTCCAGAAAGTCCATCGACGATTAGTGCGCGCGCGGCGCATCCCTCCGCATGGTGATTGTTGTTCGGTTCTGCTTCAGAGATACGGCCGCAGGTCGCGCAACGCGAACCCGGACAGCGGCGCGTCCATGCCACGGCACAGGCCGAGCACCTTGAAGGTCTCGCCCATCTCCTGGGGCAGGGTCAGGCGTTTGACCTGGGTGGCCAGCGCCAGCTGCGCCGCGGCGTCCGGCGTCTCGGCGAGCAGCGCGGTGAGGCCGCTGCCGAGCAGGAACTGCGCCTGGGTGGTGAAACCGCACACCTCCAGACCGGCGCCGTGCGCCGCCGCCGCGAGCGAGGTGAAGTCCACGTGCGCGGTGATGTCCTGCAGTCCGGGGAAGGCGAACGGGTCCGGGTGGGCGCGGTGCCGATAGTGGCACATCAAGGTGCCCATCTCCCGTTGTTGATGATAGTACTCGCTGCGCGGATAGCCGTAGTCGATCAGGAGCACGATTCCGCGTGCCAGCCAATCGGCGGCGCTGCGCACCCAGTCCTCGGCGGCGAGGTTCACCTCCGAAACGTAGCCGGCCGCGAAGGGGCCGCGCCCGGCCTCGAGGTCCGCGATGCGGGCGGCCAGGCGCGCGTCGCTCCAGGGCCCCTCGCACCAGACCAGGCGCTCGTCCTCGAGCCCCACGTGGAGTTCCACCGGCCCCGCGCCGCCCACGGCGAAGCGGCACACGGGCATCGCATCGAGCAGCTCGTTGGCGAGCACCACGCCCTCGAACGCCACGGGCGGCGCGTCGAGCCACACCACGCGCTCGAAAACAGCGGCGCCGCGCGCGCGCAGGCTCTGCGCCTGGCGCGCCTTGAGCTCCGCGCTCAGCTCGAGGATGTAATAGGTGCCGCCGAAGGCCTCGCCCAGGCTCGCCAGCAGCTCGGCGGCCATGGCGCCGCTGCCCGCGCCCACCTCCAGCAGGTCGCCGCCGCCCAGGATGCCCAGCGCCTCGGTCGCGCTGCGCGCCAGGGTGCGGGCGAACAGCGGCGCCACCTCGGGCGCGGTGATGAAATCGCCCTCCGCGCCGAGCTTGCGGCTGCCCGCGCTGTAGTAGCCCAGGCCCGGGGCGTAGAGCGCCAGCTCCATGAAGCGGTGGAAGGGGATCGCGCCGCCGGCCGCGCGGATCTCGGCCTCGATGACGCCGCGCAGCCGCGCGCTGAGCGCCTGCGCCTCGGGCGGCGGCGCCGGCAACTCGCGACGCGCCTGCTCCGACAGGGCGGCCAGGCGGGCGTGCAGCGGCTGGGAGATGGCGGATGGCATGGCTGCTCGGGTCGGCCTCGCCGCAGCGGTCGTTCTCTCGTTCTGCAACTTCGGGTAGAGTGGACGCACCCTGGAGAAGCGGGGCGGGCGCCGGGTATCCCACTGTCGAAGGCCCGCGCCGGCCGCGAGGATAACACAGTTGACGGAGAACCCGGTCGCCCTCATCACGGGCGGCGCACAACGCATCGGCGCCACCATCGCGCGCATGCTGCACGCCACCGGCATGAACCTGGTGCTGCACTACCGCAGCTCACGGCAGGAGGCACAGGCCCTGCAGGCCGAGCTCACCGCCGAGCGGCCCGACTCGGTGGTGCTGGTGCAGAGCGACCTGCTCGCCATCGGCGCCCTGCCGGCGCTGGTGAAGCAGGCGCTCGAGCCCTGGGGACGCCTGGACGCCCTGGTGAACAACGCCTCCTCGTTCTACGCCACGCCCATGGGCAAGGCGACCGAGGCGGAGTGGGAGGATCTGTTCGGCACCAACCTGAAGGCGCCGTTCTTTCTGTCCCAGGCCGCCGCCCCGCACCTGCGGCGTCAGCGCGGCTGCATCGTCAACATCGCGGACATCCACGGCGAACGCCCGCTCAAGCACTTCGCCATCTACAGCATGGCCAAGGCCGGCCTGGTGATGATGACCCACGCCCTGGCCAGCGACCTGGGCCCGGAGATCCGCGTGAACGCCGTGTCGCCGGGGGCCATTCTGTGGCCGGCGCGGGGCATGGACGAGGTCACCAAGCAGCGCATCGTCTCGCGCACCTTCCTCAAACGCCAGGGCGGCCCCGATGACGTCGCCAAGGCCGTGCGTTTTCTGATCCAGGACGCGCACTACACCACGGGGCAGGTGATCGCCGTCGATGGCGGCCGGCTGCTGAACAACTGAGCGCGGCGCCCGCGCTGGCGCCCTAGAGCACGAGTTCGAGGGCGCGCAGCGGCGGCGCGGCCGGTGCCAGCGCCTTCCACAGCGTCGCCATGGTCTGCTGGCGGACCGGATGAACGAGCTGCGGCGCCAGGTCGGCCAGCGGCCGCAGCACGAAGGCGTAGCTCAGGATTTCCGGCCGCGGCAGCACCAGCCCCGGTTCGTCGCGCACCGCGTCCCCGTAGAGCAACAGGTCCACGTCCAGGCTGCGCGACGAGAAACGCGGCTGCGAGCGGTCGCGCCCTGCCGCGGCCTCGATGCGGCGCAGCACCGCGGCCACCTCGTGCACGTCCAGCGCACTGTCGAAGGCGACCACCAGGTTGTAGAAGTCCGGCCCCTCAAAGCCGACCGGCGCATTTTCGTAAACGGGCGACAGCGCGAGTTCGCCGAAGTGCGTGCGCAGGGCGGCGACCGCCTCGCGCAGGTGGCGCTCGCGATCCAGATTGCTGCCCAGGCTCAGGTAGATGCGCGGCATCGGCTCACGCCCGGGTACGCTCGATGATCACGCCCACGTCGCGTGCATAGCGCACCGCGCCCTGCTTGTTGATACGCACCCTCACCCAGGGCACGGCGAATTCATCGAGCACGATCCCGGCCACCCGCTCGGCCAGGGTCTCTACCAGCTGAAATTCAGCCGCGCCGACGAACTCGAGCAGGCGCTTGGCGACCGCCTTGTAGTCGAGCGTCTCCTCGATCGCGTCCGAGGCCGCGGCGCGGCGGATATCGGCGGCCATTTCCAGGTCGACGCTCACCGTCTGGCGGATGCGCCGCTCCCAGTCGTAGACGCCAATGACGGTGTCGATGCGCAGATCGCTCAGATAGATGATGTCGGTGTCGGCAGGCTTGCTCATGGAAGGCGACTATACCCAACCGGCCGGGCGCCACGCCAGCCATGCCGGGGCCTGACCCGCCGCGCACCAGACCCTATAATGCCGCCTGCACCATTACACGGGCCACCCATGAGCATTCTCGGAATCGTACTGATCCTCCTCGGCTATCTGGTGGGGTCGATCTCCAGCGCCGTTGTCGTCTGCCGCCTGATGCGCCTGCCGGATCCGCGCACCCAGGGCTCGGGCAATCCCGGCGCCACCAACGTGCTGCGGGTCGGCGGCAAGAAGGCGGCGGCGATCACCCTTGCCGGGGACCTGCTCAAGGGACTGTTGCCGGTGTTGCTGGCGCGCAGCCTGCCAGGGGTCTCCGACACCGCGCTGGCACTGGTGGGGCTGGGCGCCTTCTTCGGCCATCTCTACCCGGTGTTCTTCGGCTTCCGCGGCGGCAAGGGCGTGGCCACCGGGCTGGGCGTCCTGCTGGGCTTCTCCTGGTGGGTGGGCCTGGCGACCATCGCCACCTGGCTGGCCATGACCGTCCTGCTGCGCATCTCCTCGCTCTCGGCGCTCACCGCCATGCTGCTGGCGCCGTTCTACATCTGGTGGCTGCGGCCCGAGCCGATGCTGATCGGCGCCGCCGCGCTGATGACCGCGGTGCTCTACTGGCGCCACCGCAGCAACATCATGAAGCTGCTCAACGGCACCGAGGACCGCATCACCGACCGGGACTGAGCGCGTCCCCGGGCGGGCGCAGGCTGTCCAGCGGCCAGCGCGCCCGGGCGTTGAAGCCCGCCGGCTCGCGCTCGCCCGCGAGCAGCCGCTGGCAACCGGCGAAGGCGATCATGGCACCGTTGTCGGTGCAGAACTCCGGGCGCGGATAGTGCACCCCGGCGCCCTGTTTGGCCGCCACCTCGGCCAGGCGCGCGCGCAGGCGGCGGTTGGCCCCCACACCGCCGGCGACCACCAGACGGCGCAGCCCGGTCTCGCGCAGGGCCCGCCCGCACTTGATCGCGAGGGTATCCACCACGGCGTCCTCGAAGGCGCGGGCCACGTCGGCGCGTGCCTGCTCGCCGCCATCGGACGCGCGCCAGGTGTTCAGGGCAAAGGTCTTCAGGCCGCTGAAGCTGAAATCCAGTCCCGGCCGGCCGGTCATCGGCCGCGGAAAGCGGTAGCGGGCCGGGTCGCCGGCCTCGGCGGCGGCGGCCAGGGCCGGCCCGCCCGGATAGCCGAGGCCGAGCAGCTTCGCGGTCTTGTCGAAGGCCTCCCCGGCGGCATCGTCCACCGACTCGCCGAGCACCTCGTAGCGGCCCAGTCCCCTCACCCGCACCAGCATCGTGTGACCGCCGGACACCAGCAGGGCCACGAAGGGAAACTCCGGCGGCGCGTCCTCCAGCATGGGGGCGAGCAGGTGCCCTTCCATGTGGTGCACCCCGACGGCGGGCACCTCCCAGGCGAAGGCCATGGCCCGCGCCACCGAGGCGCCCACCAGCAGGGCGCCGATCAGCCCGGGCCCGGCCGTGTAGGCCACCCCGTCGAGCGCGCCCGGCCTGAGGCCCGCCCCCAGGAACACCTCCCGGACCAGCGGCAGCAGCTTGCGTACGTGGTCGCGCGAGGCCAGCTCCGGCACCACGCCGCCATAGCGGGCGTGCAGCTCCGTCTGGCTGAACAGGGCATGGCCGAGCAGGCCGGCGACGCTGTCGTAAAGCGCCACGCCGGTCTCGTCACACGAGGTCTCCACGCCGAGCACGCGCACCTCAGCGGCCCCCCTCGAGGCGGCGGAAGGCTTTGCATTCACGGCCGCAGATCATTAGAATCGGCCGTTTCTCCGCCATCCGGCGTTGGGTCATCTGGACACCATTTTTTCTGAGGAGGTTTCATGCCGACAGTTCGGGTCAAAGAAAACGAGCCCTTCGACGTCGCCCTGCGTCGTTTCAAGCGCGCCTGCGAGAAGGCCGGCATTCTGTCGGAAGTGCGTCGCCGCGAACATTACGAGAAGCCGACCGCCGTGCGCAAGCGCAAGCTCGCCGCCGCCGTCAAGCGCCACCAGAAGAAGCTCAGCCGCGAACAGCAGCGTCGCCGCCGTCTGTACTGAATCTGATTCCGTCCTCCCGCACGGCCATGAGCCAGATCAGCCAGCATATCCAGGAAGACACCCGCGCCGCGATGCGCGCCAAGGACAAGGGGCGGCTCGGCGTGCTGCGCCTCATCTCCGCGGCGATCAAGCAGCGCGAGGTGGACGAGCGCATCACGCTCGATGACGGCCAGGTGCTGGCGGTCCTCGACAAGATGCTCAAGCAGCGTCGCGATTCGGTGGAACAGTACCGCCAGGCAGGCCGCGACGACCTCGCGGACAAGGAAGAGTTCGAGATCGGCATCATCCAGGCCTACCTGCCGCAGCCGCTGAGCGACCAGGAACTCGATGCCCTGATCGACAAGGCGGTCACCGAAACCGGCGCCGCCGGCATGAAGGACATGGGCCAGGTGATGGGCGTGCTCCGGCCGCAGGTCCAGGGCCGCGCCGACATGGGCGCCGTCAGCGCCCGCGTGAAGGCGCGCCTGGCCGGCTGAATTCCCCCCGACTGAACGTCCGTGATGCCCCGGAACGCGTGACCCGCGTACCGGGACGCGCGACAATCCCGCCATGTCCGGCCTCATCCCCCAGAGCTTCATCGATGACCTGATGACCCGCGTGGACATCGTCGAGGTCATCGACGCGCGGGTGCCCCTGCGCAAGAGCGGCCGGGAGTTCAGCGCCCGCTGCCCCTTCCACGAGGAGAAGACGCCCTCGTTCACCGTCAGCCCCAGCAAACAGTTCTACCACTGTTTCGGCTGCGGCGCGCACGGCACCGCCCTGAGCTTCATGATGGAGTACGAGCACCTGGCCTTTCCCGAGGCGGTGGAGGAGCTGGCGCGCTCGGTGGGCATGGAGGTGCCGCACGAGGCGGCGGCGGGGGCCCGCCCGGCGGAGCGCGACCGCAGCGCGGCGCTCTACGACACGCTCGCCGCCGCCGACCGCTTCTTCCGCCAGCAGTTGCGCAAGCACCCGCAGGCGCCCACGGCAGTGGCCTACCTCAAGGCGCGCGGGCTGAGCGGGGAGATCGCCGCCAGCTTCGGCATCGGCTATGCCCCGCCCGGCTGGGACAGCCTGCTGCGGGCGCAGGGCGGGGGGAACCAGGCCCAGGAGCGGCTGGTCGCCGCGGGACTGCTCATCCGCAAGGACGACGGCAAGTGCTACGACCGCTTCCGCGAGCGGATCATGTTCCCGATCCGCGACCGGCGCGGCCGTACCATCGCCTTCGGCGGGCGGGTGCTCGGCGACGAGAAACCCAAATACCTCAACTCCCCCGAGACCCCGGTGTTCCACAAGGGGCAGGAGCTGTACGGCCTGTTCGAGGCGCGCAAGGCGCTGCGCGACATTCCGCGCCTGCTGGTGGTCGAGGGCTATATGGACGTGGTCGCCCTGGCACAGTTCGGGGTGCGCTATGCGGTCGCCACGCTGGGTACCTCCACCACCCGCGAGCACCTCGAGCGCCTGTTCCGGGTGAGCCCGGAGGTCGTGTTCTGCTTCGACGGCGATCGGGCCGGCCGCGAGGCCGGCTGGCGGGCACTGGAGAACGCGCTGCCGGTGATGCGTGAGGGGCGCCAGCTGCGCTTCATGTTTCTGCCCGACGGAGACGACCCCGATACCCGCATCCGGGCCGTCGGGCGCGAGCGTTTTGAGGCCGATCTCGAGACCGCGCTCCCATTTTCGGAGTTTTTCTATCAAAAATTGGGACGCGAGGCCGATACTTCTACCATTGACGGGCGAGCACGCTTCGTGGAGTTGGCACGTCCGCTGCTGAACCGGATGCCCGAGGGGGTGTTCAGACAGATGATGCTGGACCGTCTGGCCGAGCTCGCACGCATCGACCCGTCCCGGGCCGCGCAAGCAGTGGGGCCGGCGGCCGGGGACGCCGTGCAGACGCCGCGGCGGGCGCCGCGACGCAGCCCGCGCAACCGCCGCGCGCCGCCCTCCCTGGTGCGACAGGCCATCACGCTGCTGCTCCACCGGCCGAGCCTGGCCGCGCTGGCGGGCGATCCCCGCCGCCTGGCGGAGCTGGAACTGCCGGGGATGCCCCTGCTCGCGGAACTCCTTGAACTTCTGCAGGACAAACCCCATCTGGGTAGTGGCGCCCTCCTGACGCGTTGGCGGGAGACCGAGCACGGCCGGCACCTCGAGCGACTCGCCGCCCAGGCCGACATGGACCTGGATGCCCTTGATTTGGAAGGGGAATTCGCGGATTTGGTGGCGCAACTCGAGCGCCAGGCTGCAGGCAAGCGCTGGGAGGCGTTGCAGCAGCGCCTGGAGGGCGGTGAGCGACTCGACGCGGCGGAACGCGAGGAGTACAACCGGCTGCTTCAAAAAGGCGCAGGACCCATTGGAATCAACCGCGCTTCCAAGGGTCGAAGTGGCTAGGTAACGGTTTTTAGTCTACAATCGTTAAGTTTTACCGTCGCGCGGCGGTTTCACCACAGCGTCCGGGTGTTTTGAACCTATGATGAACCAGGAACAGCAGCAATCACAACTCAAGTTACTGATTGCCAGGGGCAAGGAGCAGGGTTATCTCACCTATGCCGAGGTGAACGACCACCTGCCCGATGACATCGTCGATCCCGAGCAGATCGAAGACATCATCAGCATGATCAACGATATGGGCATCGCTGTCCATGAGGCCGCGCCGGACAGCGACACCATGATGCTGAACGACACGGCGGTGGACGACGATGCCGCCGAAGAGGCGGTCGCCGCCCTCGCCACGGTGGATGCCGAGTTCGGCCGCACCACGGACCCGGTGCGCATGTACATGCGCGAAATGGGCGCCGTGGAACTGCTCACCCGCGAGGGCGAGATCGAGATCGCCAAGCGCATCGAGGACGGCACCAACCAGATGCTGTCGGCGCTCGCCTCGCACCCGGGCACCATCGCCGCCCTGCTCGCGCACTTCGCGCAGGTCGAGGCCGGCGAGTTGCGTCTCAACGAGGTGATTGCCGGCTTCATCGATCCCAACGCGGATGACGCCACCGTAGCGTCGACTGCCGACAACAGCCAGAACGCGGCGGATGCCTCGGACTCCGATGACGACGACGACGATGACAACAACAGCGTAGCCGACACCGGCCCGGATCCGGAAGAGGCGCGCGCCCGCTTTGCACAGTTGCAGAGCCTGCACGACAAGACCGTCACCGCCATCAAGCGCAACGGCGTGAAGCATGCGCGCGTGGACAAGCTGCGTCAGCAGCTGACCGACGCCTTCATGGAGCTGAAGCTCGCGCCCAAGCTGATGGACCGGCTGGTCGGACAGCTGCGCGAGCTGGTGGACCAGATCCGCACCCACGAGCGCGTGATCATGGAGATCTGCGTCAACGCGGCGCATATGCCCCGCAAGGAGTTCATCACCTCCTTCCCGGACCACGAGACCGATACCAAGTGGATCGAGAAGCATATCCGGGCCAAGAAGGGCTACTCCAAGGTGCTCAATGAGCACCGTGAGGAGATCGTGCGCGCCCAGAACCGGCTCGCCGGCCTCGAGGCGGACTGTGGGCTGGGCATCGCCGACATCAAGGACATCAACCGCAAGATGTCCATCGGCGAGGCCAAGGCACGCCGGGCCAAGAAGGAGATGGTCGAGGCGAACCTGCGTCTGGTGATCTCGATCGCCAAGAAGTACACCAACCGCGGCCTGCAGTTCCTGGACCTGATCCAGGAGGGCAACATCGGCCTGATGAAGGCGGTGGACAAGTTCGAATACCGGCGCGGCTACAAGTTCTCGACCTATGCGACCTGGTGGATCCGGCAGGCCATCACCCGCTCGATCGCCGACCAGGCGCGCACCATCCGCATCCCGGTGCACATGATCGAAACGATCAACAAGCTCAACCGCATCTCCCGCCAGATGCTGCAGGAGATGGGCCGCGAGGCCACGCCCGAAGAGCTGGCCGAGCGCATGGAGATGCCCGAGGAGAAGGTGCGCAAGGTGCTCAAGATCGCCAAGGAGCCGATCTCCATGGAGACGCCCATCGGCGACGACGAGGACTCGCACCTGGGCGATTTCATCGAGGACCAGAACATCCTCTCCCCGGTGGACTCGGCCACCTCGGCGGGCCTGCACGAGGCCACCCAGGGCGTGCTCGAGGGCCTCACGGCCCGCGAGGCCAAGGTGCTGCGCATGCGCTTTGGCATCGACATGAACACCGATCACACCCTCGAGGAGGTCGGCAAGCAGTTCGACGTCACCCGCGAGCGCATCCGCCAGATTGAGGCCAAGGCCCTGCGCAAGCTGCGTCACCCGAGCCGCTCGGAGCGGCTGCGCAGCTTCCTCGACATGGAGTAAGCGCTCGGCGCGTCAAACCCAGCGACGCCATCGCCGGCAACGGCGATGGCGTCTTTTTTTGGCGGTCGATATACTCGGCTACGCTCGGCGTCCGTCGGGCGGACCCGCGGCCCTCGAGGTACGGCGGGTCGTACCCTTTCTCAAAAGGGCCTGTAGCTCAGTTGGTTAGAGCAGGGGACTCATAATCCCTTGGTCCCAGGTTCGAGTCCTGGCGGGCCCACCATACCCCCCTCGCCCTCCGTCGCAGGGCAACGCTCAACGCCCACGTGCATGCCGTGTGCGCCGACGCATGGCACACAGGCGTATTCGCAGGACTGCGCGCGGGCGCCACAGCAACGTCGCCGCCGCGCCCCGCCGAAATGCCAATGGCAGAGCACGCACCCGTTATGGCAACATTGGGCCACCTTCCATTACAAACAGGAAAAAGAGAGGGAAAATCTGATGAGAACGCTCTTCAAGGTGGTCGCAATCGCGCTTTTGGTGGGACTTTTTGCCGGTTGTCGCACGGCGCCCGTCTACAACGTCCACAACGCCGCCATCGTTCCGGCGGCAGGGAAGACGGTGTCGGCCGAGCAGGTGAAAAAGGCGATCATCCGCGCCGGCGGGGGACTGGGCTGGGTGATGAAGGACGCCGGCGACAATCAGCTCGAGGGGACGTTGCACCTGCGCACTCACGTGGCGAAGGTGGGCATCACCTACTCACCGACCTCGTACTCCATCCAGTACGAGAGCAGCGAGAACCTCAACTACGACGGCACCAACATCCACAGCAACTACAACGGCTGGATCCAGAATCTGCAGCGGCAGATCCAGACCCAGATCGGCATGCTGTAAGCGGGCGCCCAGCGAGAAGGCCGGGCGCCCGCCCGGCCTTCTCGCACCTCAGGCCGCGGCCCCGGGCCGCTTGGGGCGCGAGCGCAGCGCCCGCCACAACCCCACCGGATAGATCCCCCAGCGGAGCAGCTTGCCCGCCACCATCAGCACGATGCGCGTAATGTCGAGCACCGGGCGAAAATGACTCTTGCGGCCGCCGGGATACAGCGAGGCGATCGGCGTGGCTTCACACCCAAAGCCGTTGCGCAGCGCCTCGATGACGATCTCACTTTCGAAGACAAAGCCGTGGCTGCGGCCGTGGGCGACGTTCACGGCGCGGAGCAGGCGGGCCGGATAAAGCCGAAAACCCGATTGCGAATCCTGCACCCAGCGACCGCCCGCCCAGGAGATCCAGAAATCGGCGAAGCGATTGGCGAACAGCCGGGCCTTGGGCGCGTCTTCCAGGTGAAGGAGGCGCGCGGCGATAATCAGCGCGTTCGGATGCGCCTGTGCGCTCGCCACCAGCCCCGGGATGTCTTCCGGGCGATGCTGTCCGTCGCCGTCCAGGGTAATGACCGCATCGGCCCCCGCCGACAGCGCATGCATCATGCCGCGCCACAAGGCGGCGGCCTTGCCGCTGTTGTGCTCGTTGCGCAGCACCACCAGCGCAAGCCCGGCCAGTTCCTGCGCCGTCCCGTCGGTGGAGCCGTCGTCCACGACAATCACCCAGGGGAGCTGCGCCAGGGCACGCTCGGCGATCCCGCGGATCGAGCCCGCTTCGTTGCACGCCGGAATGACAATTGCGGTCTTCAATGCCGATTCCACCTTAGCCCATCGCCCCATCGATCGAGATGACCTGCCCGGAGATATAAGCTGCCCGCTCGGAGGCGAGAAACGCCACGAGGTCGGCGACTTCCTCCGCCCTCCCGGCCCGCTGCATGGGCACGAGGCGCTTCAGCTGCTCCGGGGGAAACAGCCGGTCCGTCATCGGTGAGGCGATCACGCCGGGGGCCACCACATTGGCGGTGATGCCCCGCGAGGCGAGCTCCAGGGCCAAGGACTTGCTGGCACCATGCAGACCGGCCTTCGCCGCAGCGTAGTTGGCCTGGCCCCGGTTTCCCCGTAGCGCCGCGATCGAGGAGATGCTGATGACCCGTCCCCAGCGCATCGGGAGCATCGGCATGAGCAGCGGTTGGACCACGTTATAGAAACCGTTGAGCGAGACACCCACCACGCGTGCCCACTGCTCGGGGTGCATGCCCGCGAGCGGGGCGTCATCATGCATGCCCGCGTTGTGAACGACCACCTGGATGGGCGCGGTTTCGGCGGCGGCCTCGAGGCGGACGCGCGTGGTTTCGCCGTCGCAGACATCGAAACATATCGTCTCGGCCGATCCGCCGGCGTCGCGGATCTCCCTCACCAGCGCTTCGGCGGCGGCCAGACGGGAGTTTGCATGCACCAGGACATGCAGCCCCTGTTCGGCAAAGCGGCGGCAGATGGCCGCGCCGATGCCCCCGCTACCGCCGGTCACCAAGGCCCGTTTCATTGCGCGCCTCCTCGTTCGTGCACCACCAACGCCTTGCCGGCGGCCAGCAAGCGATCCCCGGCCCGCACGCTGAATGCGTACAGGAAGGCCGCCTCGTCGCCGGCTTCGTACTGTGCCTCGACGAGCAGGGGCTGGTCCGTGGCATCGAGCCTCGCGGTGTACAGCCGCACTTCGCGCAGCGCCGCAAGGTAGCCGGCCTTGGGCGGCGCGCTCGCGGCGCTCTTCAATGCCCCATGCACGGCCATTGCCTGGGCCGCGTATTCGACGGCACTGATCGCCGGGAGTCCGTCGGCGTCCCGCAGGGGATTGGCTGGCGCGAGATGCGTCCTGCTCCGGCAGACGATCCCCTGCGCGTCCCAGCGCACGAGTTCCTCGAGCAGGCACATGTCGCCCGCGTGCGGGATGACGGCGCACAGCTCGTCGCGCGTCACGGCTGCACCCCCACGATGACACGCCGTCGCGCCCCATGCTCGAGCACGATCCGGGCAGGGGTCCCCTGCACCAGCGCCGCGAGCAGCGGCAAGGCGCGCGCCGCGGGGTTGTCACCACGAAGCGCTTCCAGCGCCGGGTCGGACATCGGCGTGGCGCGGGCGTCGCCCGCCTCGAAGCGGATCTCCAGGCTGCCGAGCCCCGCAGCCGTCGGCGTCCCCGTCAGCAGCAGCGCGGTGGCAAACGCCGAGCTCATGGGGCGCTTCGCGTTGAGCGGCTCGGGAAACGGCAAATCGTAGACGACCAGCAGGACCGGGGTGCGCTCGGCGATCACCTGTGCGGAGGCGGACAGGAGCGCGGCCGCAAAGGTCGCATCGAAGCCGGCCAGGCTGGTCGAGGGGGTGCGCGCGCCGGTGGCGATCGACCAATAACCTGCGGGCGCATTGTGCACGGAGTTGTGGAATCGGATCGGCGAGACCATCGGCGGTTGCGCAGCCAAGGAGGCACAGATCTGATCGGCGATCTCCCCGTCGCCGTTGGCCGAGGCGAACACCACCGCCATCGTGTCTGCGGACAGCACGCCGGCGCTCGCCTCGCGGGCAACCTGCACGGCCAGGCGCGTGCTCTTGCTGCTGCGCCGCCGCTCGGTGGCCGGCAGCGCCCCGGGGGCTGCATGCGTCATTTCCGCCGGTTGGTACGGCACGGTGCCGCTCAGCACCGCACACGCCTTTTCCCAACCCGCGAGTCCCGGTCCGGCGACTGCCGCCGACGCCACATGCACCCTCAACATGAGAGGCGCCCCAACACGAGGCTGCAGTTGCTGCCGCCGAAGCCGAAGGAATTGCTCATCACGCGCTCCACGGGACGGGATGCGTTGTCGATCAGGAGGCGGCTGTTGAGCGCGGGGTCTTTGACGCCGGTGTTGAGCGTGCCCGGCAGAAAGCCGTGTTCGATCGCCAGGGCGGCGATGACCGCCTCGGTGATGCCGGCGGCGCCCAGGGTGTGCCCGGTCCAGCCTTTGGTCGAGCTGCAGGGGACCGCGCCCATGAGCGAGGACACCGCGGCGTCCTCGGCCGCATCATTGGTCTTCGTCGCGGTGCCGTGGAGGTTCACGTAATCCACCTCGGCCGCGTCGATGCCGGCACGGGTGAGCGCGGCCGCCATCGCAAGCGCCGCGCCGGCCCCTTCCGGGTGCGGCGTGGAAATGTGGTGGGCATCGCTGCTCTCCCCGTAGCCCAGCAAGGCGATGCCGTCGCGCTCGGGGCGCTCCAGCAGGGCGAAACCGGCCGCCTCGCCGATGGAGATCCCGCTGCGATCCGGCGCGTACGGCCGGCACGCCTCCGCGGACACCAGCTCCAGCGAGTTGAAACCGAACAAGGTGGTCAGACACAGGCTGTCGACGCCGCCGACCACGGCCGCATCGCAGAGCCCGACGGAGATGAAGCGGGCCGCCTCGGCAAACACCTTGGCGCTCGAGGAGCAGGCGGTGGAGACGGAAAACACCGGCCCGTCCAGCTGCAAGGCACGCTGCACGAAATCGCTGATCGAGAACAGATCGTGGGTGTGGCGGTAGCTGTAGTGCACCGGCAAGGCGCCGGCCGCGTCGCGCTGCCGGTAGGCCCGCTCGGTTTCCAAGATCCCGGAAGTGCTGGTGCCGATGAACACGCCGATGCGGTGGCTGCCGTAGCGGGCGCGTGCAGCGGCAACGGCGTCGGAAAACCCGTCCAGCACCAGCGCGCGCTGCGCCAGCCGATTGTTGCGGCAGTCGAAGGCCGCCAGGCTGCCCTCGACCGGGCTCTCCTCCAGGCCGTCGATGCGGCCAATCCAGGTGCGCAGGTCGCTGCGGGTGAAGTCGTTGGGGCGCAGCCCGCTGCGCCCTTGCGCCAAGGCCCGGTAGAGGCCCTCGCGGCCTTCTCCGGCAGCGCTGAGGCTTGTGTATGCTGAGAGCAGAAGTGGTTGCATCGTCGTCGCAGTCGGCCATCGTTCGACCCCGCGGCAGCGGCGCCGGGGGCCCTTGCTCAGGTCAGGGAAACACCGCGGCGGCCGCAGCGTCCCGGGAAGGCGCATCGGTTGCCATCATAGCGGTAAAGATCAGGCTCAGGGGAGCCCCGATGGCCACCGTTGCCCCAATCGCCTGCAGCACCGGCACTTGGGAGGTGGCCAGCGCACCGAACACCACCACCGTGGTGAGATTGCACACCACCAGGGCGGTTGCGGTGGCCCGCTGTTCCACGACATCGGCACGCAGCCGCTCGTAAAACAGGCCGTAATCCAGCCCGATCCCCAGCACCAGGAGCAGCGAGGAGAGGTGAAACAGCGACAGCGGGGTGCCGGTGAGGACCAGCAGGGCGGCGGCACAGGCGATCGCCGCCGCGGTGGGGGTCACCACCCTGAGCACGGCGCCGGCTTTCCGCAGTGCGGCGAACAGCATGAGGAGGATGATCAGCGCACCGGTGGCGAACAGCTCCAGCGCCTCGTCGCGGTAGCCGCCGATCAGCTGTGCCGCCTCCGCCGAGAGGTCCACGTAGCGGACGCCCGGGGCCCCCGCGGCGAGCGCCTGGATGGCGCCGGCATCGCTCACCCCGGTGAGGCTGACGATGCCGAACGCCCGGCCGCGGTGGGTGGGCAGCAAGGCGCCGAGACGCGCGCCGGCCGCCGTGTCGCGCAGCATCGCAGGCAGCAGCGGCGGCAGGGCGCGGCTCGCAGCCATGGCCTGCACGAAGGGCGCAAAGGCGCCGTCCCGAAACGGCAAGCCGCGGCGCGCTGCACTGAGCCACTGGGTCAACTCACCGCTGCCGGGCAGGTGCGCCTGGCGCGCCTGCTGCGTCTTCACGCTCGGGAGATAGTGCGACGGCAAGTCGAACCCGGCGAGGGCACCCTGGGCGCTCAGCTTGCGCAGCGCCGGTTCCAGACGTTCGGCCCGTTCCAGCACCGCCTGTATCGAAGGCCCCTCCAGGACCAGCAATTGGCGTACGTCGGCCGCACCGAGCGCGGCGCGCAGGCGATGGTCCAGCGCCCTGCTCTGCGCGGGGATCGGGTTCATCGAGCCGAGGTCCTGCTCCCACAGATGCGGGGTGCTCGCCAGCAGCACAGCGGCCGCCGCCAGCAGCAGCGGCGGCAGCCAGCGCGCCCGCGCGTCAAACAGCGCGAGCACCCGCGCCCCCGCACGCCCGGCAAATCGCGGCGTGCTCGGATACAGCGCCGGCAGCAGCCAGCGGGTGGCGGCCACCGCGGCCAGCAGGCCGACCACCGCGAACAGACCGAGTTGGGAGAGCCCGGCGAAGCCCGAGAACAGCAGCGCACAGTAGCCCAGGGCGGTGGTGAGCACGCCCAACTGCAGCGTCGGCCAGAGCCGCCGGGCGGCCGAGCGGGTATCGCCCGTCGTGCGCGCGTAGCTGAACAGGTGAATCGGGTAGTCGACGGCCACACCGATGAGGCTGAAGCCGAAGGCGAGCGTGATGCCGTGGAGGCCCCCGAACGCGAGCGTCACCGCCGCGGCGCCGGCGACCACGCCGGTGGCCAGGGGCAGGGCGCTGAGGAGCACCACGGCAAGGGACCGGAACACCGCCACGAGCAACAGCATCACCCCGGCGGTGGCGAGCAGCGACAGGCGCAGGGCCTCGCCGGAGATCATCGCCTTGGACTGCACCGCAAAGGCCGCGGGGCCGGTGAGTTCGAGCCGCTGGCCGGGCCCGGCGCTGGCCGAAAATGCCGCGCGGATCTGCTCTACTGCCGACTGCTGCGCGGCGAGGTCGAAGTGCTGCTCGCCGCTGGCGACGAGGATCAAGGCCCGATCGCCGCTGGGCGTAAACCACACGCCGTGCAGCAGCCGGGGGCTCGCGCCTTGGCCGCGCAGCGCACGCGCGAGCCGGCGATAGGCGCCCAGCGGATCGGCGGCCAGCACGTGCTTGTCCACGAGCAGCGCCGAGGTCGATGAAGCGAGATCCGCAAGGCGCGCCTGCAGGGCGTCACGCAGGCGCCCCGGGCCGAGCCCGAGCGCGCTGTCCGTGAGCAGGTAGCGATAGCGGAACAGCGGTTCGGCGGGGCGCGCGCTGATGACGGGCGCGTTGAGTACGCGCGCGAAGCGCCCCTCCTTGCGCAGGCATGCGACCAGGCGCTCGCTGCTCGCCGCCAGCGCCTGGCTGTCGGCACCGCCAATGGCGGCGATCACGACGCGCGACGCCGGCCCCTGCTGCAACTCGTCCAACAGCAGCTGCTGCTGTGCATCGCTCCCCCGGGGCAGGAATTGGCGCAGGTCCGTCTGTAAGCCCGGCCCGCGCAGCAGGACCACGCCGGCGAGCAGCAGCAGCGCGGCCCATGCGCCGACCACCAGGCGCCGTCCGGCCCTCACGAGCCCTCCTGACCGATGGTCATCACCGTGCGGTCCCCGCCCGCCTCATCGACGGTGAACGAGCGCACCCGCCCGCCGCTGCCTTCGATGAGGATATCGTGGAGGGCGCCGGCCAGCCTGCCCCCGCGCGGCTCGAGGTCAATCCGCCAGTTCTCCCGCGTGCCGTCGAACGCGACCTTGTAGAATTTCTCGAGCGTCGCCCGGTCGCCGGCGAGCGTCGCGCGGAAGCTCTCCACGAAGCCCCACACCGCGGGTGCGGCGCTCAAGCGCAGTTCCCTGGTGGCCTGGCCCGCGCGCGCGATGCGCAGCGTATCGCCAGCGACCTCGAGCCGTTCCGGCGCGGGCCGCTCCACGGCCTTGATCAAGCGGTCGGGCGGCTCGAAGCGCAGCGTGCCGCTGCTCGCCACGGGACGATCGAGCAGGTCGCTGTAACGAAGCTCGGTGAACGCGACCTGCGGGTGCTCTTCGGCCGCGATCGCAGAGAGCGCCTGGTCGAGCGACCATCGCTCGGCGGCGAGCGCCCCGGCCGAGGCGCTCGCCAGGAGCAGCAGCACCGCCCAACTTCGACTAAGGACGCGACCAGAAATCATAGAAGTTGAACCAGTTGTAAGGGGCCTGACGGCAGTGGTGTTCCAGGCGCGTGGCATACGCCTGCGTCCACCGGCGCACGTCCTCCATGCGATCCGCACCCTCCACCGCCACGCGGTCGGTGAGCAGTTCGAAGTGGATATCGTAGCGGGCCCCGCCCCGATAGATTCCGAACGCCAGCACGACGGGCACCCGGAGCAAGGCCGCCAGCAGCAGCGGTCCGCCGGGGAAGGATGCCTGCGCACCGAAGAAGCGGCAGGCGACCGCCCGATCGTCGCTGGTGAGGCGATCCCCGAGGATGCCCAGGAGCGCGCCCTCGTCGACCGCCTGTTTGGCGCGCAGCAGGGTGTCCGCCCGCCCCACCGGGATCACCGTCCGGGTGATCGCCGGATTGATCGCATTGAGCACGGTGTTGACCTTGGCCGCGTTGCGGTCGTACATCAGCACCTTCACCGGCAGCTGTTTGCCGAGCACCCCTTGCGCCCGCAGGACCTCAAAGCTGCCCAGATGCGAGCCGAGCAGGATGAGGCCCTTGCCGCGCTGGTAGCGGTCCATCACCACCGCTTCGCCGTGCACGCGCACATCGAAGCGCCCCCCGTTTGGGGCGAGCAGAAAGACACGGTCGAGGATGACCGAGGCGAAGGTGTGGTAGTGCCGGAACAGATCGCCGAGGCGCGCCTTGCGGCCCAGGGCGACGGCGAGGAAGCCGCGCGAGGCCATCCGCGAGGTCCTGGAAAAGGCGAGAAAATAGAACGATATCGGATAGAGCAGGACGCGCGTGACGCGACGACCGAGGCGGCGGGCGATCCAGACGATGAGCCGGATCAGGACCCGGCTCCCGCGCTCCGGCTGGCGCATCCAATACCGGCTCATCGGTGCCCGGCTTCGCTGGACTGCAGCTGGCCGCTGGCGACCGTGCGCTCCTGCGCCCGCACGGTGAACGGAACTCGCCCGGCGCGGGCCGCGGCAAATTCAATCGTGAAAGTCTCCTCGGGTCGAAGCGGGCTGATGAATTTGGCGCCGCGCAGGATATCGGCCCCCGGGCATTGCGCCGCGCCCGCCCGCAGCACGTGCTGCAGGATCACCGCCCCGGGGACGAGCGGATTGCCGGGGAAATGACCGGCCAGCGCCGGATGGTCGGCCGAAATTCGCGCGCTGTACACCGCCATGTCGTTCAATCTTTGGCCAGCAACTTGAGCAACTCCCCACGCGGCAATTTGCCGGAGGCATTGCGCGGCAGGGCGGCGACCAGCTGCAAGCGTCGCGGCAGGAAGGCCGGGTCCACCCGCTTTCTCAACTCCTGCAGCAGCGCGCCCTTGGTCAGCGTCGGCGCGACGACAACGGCCGCAAGGCGCGCGGGCGCGTCGCGGCCTTCGGCCGGCACCACAAAGCTGCCGTCCTCGACGCCGTCGATGGACAGCAGCTTCTGGTTGAGATCGCCAAGGGACGCGCGCTTGCCCGCGATCTTCACGAGGTCGGCGGTGCGCCCCAGCAGGCCGAAGGTACCATCGCCGTGATCCTCGAGTCGATCGCCCAGGACGACCGGCGCCGGCAGGTGGCTCGCCTGCGCCAGCCAACCCCGTTCGCCGCGCCGAAGGCGAAAACCCTCAATCGGCCGCCAGGCGGCGCCCTGCGCCGGCCGCCGGGTGGCCATTGCGCCGGTCTCCGTACTGCCGTAGATCTCGCGCACCGGGCAGGCGAACCGCGCCTCGGCGGCGCGGGCGATCTCGGTGGACAGGGGGGCGGTCGCCGACAGGATAAAGGCCAGCTCCGGTAGCTCCACCTGTTCGCTCAGGCAGGCGCGGATATGCAGGGGGGTGGTAATCAGGATCCGCGGGCCCGGCACGTCAGCGAGCGCCTTGGCGACGTCCGTCGGGAAGAACGGCCGCCAGGTGTGCGCGGCCCATCCCCAGCGCAGTGCCAGCATCACCGAACTCTCCAGACCGAACATGTGTTGCGGGGGCACGGTGGCCACCAGCGCGCCCGGCTCACCGACATCGAGCCCGAAGCGGCGCCCGGTCAGCGTGGCGCCGGCGTACAGCTCGCGCCATCGCTTCGGATGCGCCTGCGGTTGGCCGGTGCTCCCGGAGGTGAACACCTCCAGCATGAGTCGGTCGTCGGGGAACACCGGGATGCGGTCCGAGGGCGTCCCACTCCCCGGCGCTTCACGGTAGTCGACGCGGGGATAACCCGGCGGACAGGCGACCCCGTCGGTGACGCACACCGGTCGGCTGCGCTCCGCGGCGATCTGCTTCAACACCTCGGGGGCCGTGCTCGGCGGCAAGAGATTGGGCCGCCCACTCACCAGTCCCGCGGCGAGCGTCACCAGGAAACGGTGGCGGTCCTCACAGACGTTCAGGATCGCGTCGCCGAGGCGCGGCAAGCGCTTCACCAGGTGCTCGACGTCACCCAGGAAGGTCGACGCAGCGATCGGCCCCGCGGGGGTCCAGCCCACGGGACGCGCGGTCGATTCCAGCAACGGCACCGCTCTCACGAGGGCTTCCCGCTCTCGACCAGCCGGCGAAAATCGGCGCGCCACAGGCGACGCACAAAGCGGGCCGCCGAGTGCTGGGGGAAGCGGATCAAGCGCACCGTCAGCTCAACGGCAAACACGCCGGCGATGAACAGGTAATTGAGCACGTTCGTGAACAGGGACCAAAGCGGGAGCGGCGCAAACAGGGCCAGCAGGATGGACTCGATCAACATGAGCGCGAAAAACACGGTCCATACCCAGGTCACCGTCCGCGTGTAGCTTTCGATGGCCGGGCCCGTCTCGCGCATCAACACGCGTGCGAAGCGGGTGACCATCGGCTCCCGCCCCGCGGACAGACTGCGTGCGAACAGGATCAGAAGGCTTGTGCTGAGCAGAATCGGCGGCACATAGAAGGCATCGTAGCTATCACGCGCCAGGCTATAGACGCAGAGCAGGGCTGCGCAAGTCGCCACGGCGGCAGGGGTGAACCGGCGAGCGAGCAGGCCATTGACCGCGTAGAGTTGGGCCACGCCCGCCACGAGAACGAGTCCCAGGCGCGGATGACCGAAGGCAATCAACAGGTGGAGAGCAAGCGGTGCGGCAAGGGTCAGCGCGGTAGAGAGCCGACCCAGCGGGCGCCGCAGCCGGCCAGCGGCTGTCGCCCTAGCGTGCGTGTTCCGCGATGTGGGCACTCAGCGACCGCAAAGAGGCGAAGATCTCGACATTGTTGCTATCGTCGGAGCGCAGTTGAAAGCCGTACTTCTTGGAGATGGCCATCGCCAGCTCGAGTGCATCGATGGAATCGAGGCCGAGCCCCTCGCCGAACAACGGCTCCTCGGGTTTGATGTCCGCGGGATTCACGTCCATGTTGAGCGTCTCGACGATAAATTCCGCGACTTCTTGTTCAAGCCCTTCGGACACCATTCCCCACCCCCGGAAAAAATGAGCGCACTATAGTTCTCGGATTGCGGGACAGCGTGGCCGCAGAATGCACGTCGGGCACCACCGAACCCTGTGGGTATTTTCCGTTGGGCGCCTCAGGGTGTCAATAAAGGGGGGCGGGGCCGAGGACGGAAACGTGATGCCGATCATGCTCGCCCGGCGGCCGCGCATCGCCAATCGCACGCGCCGCGCTTTCCAACTAGAATGCCGGTAAAACAGCAGGTTTCAAGCCTGACCGAAGAAGGACACCCCTCTCTCAATGACAGTGCGAACGCGCTCGCTGTGGCCACTGCTTGCCGCTTTGCTGCTGCTCACGGCAAGCGCCGTGGCGAGGGCGACGACGACGGTGGGCGGCGTGCCCGTCGTCAAGCATTGCGTGGAGGAGCCGGTGTTCGGCGGGCAGGCCTGCGTCTATCAGGCCAACCTGGATGCGCACGAGGCGGTGGTGCTCGTGCCGGGACTGAACGGGGAAGGCTTGCGCGACTGGCGCAAACAAATCCCGCTCCTCGCCCGCCGCTACCACGTGCTCACGCTGGACCTGCCGGGCTTTGGCAGGTCGGAGAAGCAAAACCGCGCCTACACGCCGGCGAACTACGTGCGCTTCCTCCATTACATCGCCCGGCGCTTCCTCCACGGCCCCTTCCACCTCGTCGGCCACTCGCTGGGTGCGGCCGTGTCCCTGGAATACGCCGCGCGCTACCCGGCGGACGTCCGGCGGCTCGTGCTGACCGATTCGGCGGGCATCCTCTATGGTCAGGTGATCGCAAAGTACATGGCCGGGGCGTGGGCCAACAAACTCACCGGACACGCACCGGCGGCGCCCAACCCGATCGGCCGCCTCGTCGGGAAGGTGCTCGAAGAGATCGACCAGCTGCCCCTGGACCCCGAGCGCATCATCCAGAACAAGCGCAAACGGCAGCTTTTCCTGCTGGGCGATCCGGCGGCGATCGCAAGCGCCGCCCTGGGGGAGGCCGACTTCAGCCGGATCCTGCCGCAGGTCCAGGCGCCCACGCTGATCGTCTGGGGCGGCGAGGATCCGGTGGTGCCGGTGCGCACCGGGCGGGTGCTCGAACAGGCCCTGCCCAAGGCGAGGCTGGAGGTCATCCCCGGCGTCCAGCATGTGCCCATGAGTCAGGCCCCGGTCGCCTACAACATGCTGCTGTGGCACCACCTGACGGCCCCGCGTGCGGCCCTGGCGTTTACCGCCAAATTGTCTTTCCCCGCGAGGCCCCCCTCCTCGCAGCGGGTCGGGCGCTGCGAGAACCAGTCGGGCGTGCGCTTCAGCGGCGAGTTCCGGAGGCTGGACATCGTCAACTGCGACGACGTGGAGATCCGGGACGCATGGATCGGTTCGCTCCACGCCAAGAGCAGCCGCATACAACTGTGGGACAGCGCTATCGTCAGCACGGGCGTTGGCCTGCGCGCCGAAGGCAGCGAGGTGATGGTGACCAACAGCCGGATCCAGGGCGCGGTGGCGATGCACCTCTCCGGGAGTCGGCTCGATATCGCACACACCGAACTGCGCGGCGACACCGCGGCCGCCGAAGCGACGCGGGAGGCCGTCGCGGTGTTTTCCGTGAGCCACGTCCGCAGCCCGCACGGGTCCGGGACCATCCACGGTCAGCGCGTGATCGCGCGCGACCGTCCTCTTTAGCGACGAGGCAGACCGCGCCGGTCAGTTGATGCGGCCGAGGCTCGCGTGATTGCCGGTCCATTCCGACCACCGGCGGCCCACCCAATACCAGTGCAGGAAGTAGCCTTCGCGCAGCACCGCGGCCAACTGGCCCGGCCGATAGCTGAAGGCGTCCTCCGCGGCGCAGAGCCGGTGCTCGAGCCCGAGCCCGTGGGCCAATGCCGCCGCGCGGGCCAGGTGAGAGCGGCAGGTGATGAGCACGGGGCGATGCCCGCCGAGGGTCGGCAGCAGTTCGCGCGCCTCGCGCAGGTTCTCCAGCGTGTGCCGCGAGCGGTGCTCCACGTGGATGGCATCGGGGGGAATGCCCTGCTCCATCAGGTACGTGCGGCCGGCTTCGGCTTCCGACAGCCGCGCCCGTGCGGTGCGTCCTCCCAGGATGAGGATATGCGCGTGCCCGTGGCGCGAATACAGCGTGGCCGCCCGCTCCAGGCGGCGCTTGAAGTCCGCGCTCGGCGCGTCCGCGCGCAGCTTGCGCCCCAGCACTACAAGCAGGGGGCCGCCGACGTCCGCCCTCGCGCGGCGCGCCACCGACAGGACTCGATACGCGTGCCAGAACCAGGAGATGCCGCCGGTGGCGAGGATGAGCAATGACGAGAGTGCGAGCATGCGAAGCCCGTCGCCCCCGATTTCCTTCACCGGGCGCATCGGCCCGCACCTACGGCAAAGTGGAGGCCCGGCACCAGACCGCGCCGCGGCCGCGTTGAACGTCGAGCGCAGCGCTCGATGGGCTCGCGAGCCGTTTGGGGGCTAGTCCGGCGCACGGCGGCAGGTGATGATGCTCTGGCAAATCCCCAGGCCATCGGCGACGTCGGTCAGCGCCAACCCGGCTGCGCCGATACATTGCTGAAAGTCCGCGAGACTGTACATCTTGCTGCAGCCGTTGGCCGTGGCAGCGAAATAGGGCGAGGTGTTGATGATGCAATAGGCGGAGGCTTCGAACCGCTGACGGTCCCACAGCGGCTCCATGATCATGATTTGCCCCTGCGCGCTGAGCGCCCCGGCCGCCTTGGCGAGCACCCTGATCACGTCCGGCTTGCTGAAGCAGTCGAGAAACTGGCTCATCCAGATGAGGTCGTACTCCCCGGCCAGCGGCGCGTCGTCGAGCACGTCTGCCGCGATCGTCGCGATCCGATCCTGCAGTCCCCGCTCACGCAGGTTCTCCTGCACGAGCGCGACCTGCTCGGGAAGGTCCACGAGCGTGATGGCGATCGCCGCATCGGCCTCGGCCAGCGAGATGGAGAAGCGGCCGGTATTGCCCCCCAGTTCGAGGAAACGCGGCGGCGCCTGGGCAAGCACGCGGCTGCGGGCCTCGACCAAGGCCGAGTCCGAATAGTAATGATCGAACCGAAACCAGCTCGCCCTGACCTTCTCGGGCAGGCTGGACAGGCCCGGATAGATCACCGGCCAGTCCCCGAACTCTTTCAACCCGACCGGTCGGCCCTGGGTGATGGATTCGTCCAGGTGGTAGAGCGCCTTGTAATTGACGTAATGGTTGTAATCCATATTGATGTTGGTCATCTCGTCTTTGAGGATGAACCAACCGGTCTTCGTCAGATGCCACCTGTCCTCCTCCCGATAGACGAGGTCGGCGCTCATGCCGGTCTCCAGGAGGAGCTCGAGCCCGTACTCGGAGAGCCCGGTCGCCGAACGCAGGCCGGCGACATCCAGGCCGTCGCGATGCTCGTCCAGGGCCTGCAACACCCCGAGATCGCGCATCGCACGCGCGGCCTGGAAGACGATGGGGGCGAAGGCGATGCGTTGTGCGTTGTACTGCGCATCCAGCGCGCTCAGCCGCTCTTTCCCCTCATGAAATCGGTCTGTCATCCGGCGCACTTCTCTCTCTGGAGGTCGGGTGTTCCCGATTGTACAAGATGACGTATCCCTGCAGGGATATCCCGTGTGCGAGCCGCAGGCGGGCCCTTTTCAGGGGAGTGGGAGCACGCGCCTGCGCACGTGTGCAGAAGCGCCCGCGGTGCTGTAGCGGCCACAGCTGGTGCGCGCGACGGCTGGCCGCGCAAGCGGGGATTCGGGGGCACTGCGTGAGGAGAGAAACGCTTCGCCCAAAGGGCGGGCGGCAGATCGCAGCGCGCCCGGCGGCCGAGCCGCCGGGCGCCGCCGCAGCCCTTATCCGCCCCGCCTGTCGGCCAGCTTCTCGCGCCAGTACTGCATGCGCTTGGTGGGCTGTTGCATCAGTTCGTCGCAGATGTAGCCGTAGTCGGCGAAGGCGGTGGTCAGCATCTCATCCTCGTTGCCGCGGCTGCGCACCGTCTGCAGCGCGATCTTGTAGCGGCTCATGGCGACCGGCTGGCTGGTGAGGGCACTCGAGTGCTGCAGGGCCGCGGCCTCGGCCTGTTGGTACTCGCGGCGGAGTTTACCGTCGAGCGCGCGCAGGTGGGAGGCGACATGATAGAAGGCGGCGCAGTTGGCGTAATCATGCGCCAGGTTGTTCTGCGCCACATCGGTGTCCGCGGCGTGCGCCGCGCCGCCGCCCGCCGTGAGAATGGCGATGAGGATTGCCACACGTTTCATGATGAAAAATCCCTTTCTTCGCGCCGATGGCGCCCGTCCCTGGTACAACTATAGACTCGCGACTTTCGGATATGCCGCGTCCCAGCGCACGGTTTGCGCCCCCCCTTCGGGCTCGCTGCACAGGCGTTCGAGGCGGCGCCCCCACGGGGAATCGGGGGCGGCCTCCCACGCGTGGCGGTGCAGCGCGTGCAGCGCGTCGGGGTCGAGCAGCAGCCAGGTCTTCTCCCCCGGAGCGAGGGCCTCCGGGCCGCCCATGAGACAGCGCGAAAGCAGACGCATTCGCCGATCGCGCCGGCCCGGGGTGTCGCGGCGGGGGCGCGTGAAGGCCAGGTGCAGACGGTGCCGCCAGGGGTCGAGCACCGCCGCCTCGAACGGGCCGAGGGGACTGCGCCGCAGCATGGCGCCGGCGTGCAGCGCCCTGAGAACGGGGGGCGGGCGCGTCTCCTCTGGCGTCACGAGGATGCCGCGCCGCTGCAGCGCCGTGCCGACGCGAAAGCGGCTCAGCCACACCGTGACCGGGGCGGCCACCAGGAGCGGCACCGCCACCGGCAGCGACCAGTAGAAAAACAATGGCTTGAGCGAGTAGGCGTAGGCGGCCCAGGTGATCGCGAGCACGCTGCCCGGTGCGTGCTTGACCAGCGCCGCGCGCCAGCCCACTTCGCGGGTGCGATTCTGTCCGGCCCAACTCACCGAGAGGTTGAACAGCGTCTCGAGCACGAAACGGGTGTGCGCCAGCATTCGCACCGGGGCGAGCAGGACGGAGACGATCAGCTCGAACAGCACCCCCAGAAAGACACGCAGGGCCCCGCCCATCGCCTGGCGCCGCTCGCGGTCGAGCGCCACGTCGAGGAAGGCGAGCAGCTTCGGGGTGAACAGCAAAAAGGCGGTGCTCACCGCCAGGCTCACCGCCCACTGCGGCCGCCACTCGGGCCAGGCGGGAAACAGGCTGTGCGCCTGCGGGAAATAGTCCACGGGGATGAGGGTAAAGCGTGCCACCTCGACCGTGGAGAGGACCAGGAACAAAAACCACAGCGGCGAGGCGAGATAAGCCATGATGCCGTTGGCGAAGGCGAAGCGGTGCGCCAGCCTGATCCGGCGGCGCACCAGAAAATGCAGGTGCTGCAGATTGCCGTAGGCCCAGCGGCGGTCGCGGGTGAGTTCGTCGACCAGCGTCGGCGGCGACTCTTCGTAGCTTCCGCCCAGGCCGGGTTCGAGCCACACCTCGTAGCCCGCGCGGCGGATCTGCGCCGCCTCGACGAAATCGTGACTGAGGATCGAGCCGCCCAGGAAGCCCGGGCCGCGCAGGCGCCGCAGACCGCAGTGGCGCATGAAGGCATCCACGCGGAGGATGGCGTTGTGGCCCCAGAAGACCGCGTCGCCGAGCTGCACGGCGGCGAGTCCTTCGGTGAACAACGGGCCGTACACCCGGTTGGCGAACTGCTGGATGCGGGCGTAGGTCGAGGCGGCATTGACCAATCCCGGGCTGGTCTGCAGGATGCCCACGCGCGGTTCACACTCCATCAGCCGGACCATCTTCGCCAGGGCCGCACCGCTCATCAGGCTGTCGGCGTCCATCACCACCATGTAGCGAAAGCGCTTTCCCCAGCGGCGCAGGAAGTCGGCGATGTTGCCCGTCTTGCGGTTCAGGTTGAGGATGCGGCGGCGATAATGGATCCGGCCGTGCGCAGACAGCTCCTGGCGCAGGCGGTACCACGCCTCTTGCTCGGCCAACCAGACCTCGGGGTCGCGGCTGTCGGAGAGGATGAAGAACTCGAAGGCATCGAGCGTGCCGGCGCGCGCCAGGTCATGGTAGGTGGCGCGCAGCCCGGCCATCGTGCGCTCGACGTCTTCATGGTAGATGGGGAACACCACCGCGGTGGGCGCCAGCGGCACCCGCTCGAGCGCGGCACCGCCGTAGCGGCCCAACAGCCCCTGCGGATCGCCGCCGGCGCGGCGCACGACGAAACCGTACACGGCCATCCAGAAGCCTGCGGAGATCCAGGCGAACAGGACGCCGAACAGACCCAGCAGGGCCATCTCCAGCACCGTGGTGCCGTGATAGGGAAGCACGTCCAGCATGGCATAGGCGGCCAGGAGGCTTTGCCCAAGAACCAGCGTGACCATCAGCGCGCGGCGCCACAGCGCGCTTGCTTCCCAGTTGCGTTCGGCCCGCGACAGCGGGTGCGCCTTGCGGCCGAGGAACTGCACTCCGTTGCTCATCATGCGGTGTCCTGCCTAGGTGTCGGGATATCGGACCTGACCTCGCTGCACCGCCGGCGGGGCCTCGAGCCGCGGCCGCACGAGTTCGTCACGCGCCTCCGCCGCGGCGATGCGGCGCTCGAGCTCGGGCCACACATCGCGCGGGGCCTGCCCGGCGCTCAGGGCGGTGGCCGCCTCCTGCAGGTGAAGCCGGGCGGCGGCTTCGCCGACGCCACTCAGGCGCAGGTAGCAATAGATGCGGTTGAGGGCGCGGATGGTGGGTTCCTTCGCGAGGCTCATTGCGTGTCTCCGCGTATGGAATTCTGTGCGGGCAGTTGGTAGTTCCAGGTCTCGGTGAGCGCCGCGTCGCCTTGCTTGAGGAAGGCGCGCAGTGCCAACGGGTGCTCCTTCGCCGGCCGGGCCAGCAGGGACATCCTCCAACTGTGGGTCGCCGCCACGTAGTGCACCGTCTGTTCCAGAACCTTGCCGCCCTCCTGGGCGGTCGCCACCGCCGTGACCGGGGCGTCGGCGGCGAGGCCCTCGAGAGTCGGCCCCTGGAAGTCGACCACCAGCCGGTAGGCGCCGTCGGCGGCGCCCCCGCCCATGACGTCTCCGCGGCCGACGAAGGTGTTGACCGCGTGGGCCAGCGGCTCGTTCACCACACGCGCGGCATTGCCGAAGCTCAGCTGGTATTCAAACTCCATGCGCCGGCCGCCGGGCGCCGCATCGCGCGGCGCCCAGAACGCGACGATGTTGTCGTTGGTCTCGTCCTTGGTCGGGATCTGCACCAGAACGATCCGGCCGGGTCCCCGGTTGTTGTTGAAACGCACCCATGCGCTGGGGCGTCTCTGGTAGTCCGCTTCCGGGTCTTCGTAGGCGCCGAAGCGACGGTCGCGCTGCAACACGCCGAAGCCCTGGACGTCGTCGACGAGGAACGAGTCCACCTGCAGCGTCTTCGGATTGAGGATCGGCCGCCACAGCCATTCGCCGCTTCCGTTGTGGACAAGCAGTCCGTCCGAATCGTGCACTTCGGGCCGCCAGTTTCCCTGTGGTCGCCCGGTGTTCTCGCCATAGAAAAACATGCTGGTCAGCGGCGCCACTCCCATCAAATCCATCTTTGCGCGGCTGAACAGCACCGCCCGCGTATCCAGACGCGTGGGTGCCCCGGGGTAGATGGTAAAGCGGTACGCGCCCGTCAGGCGCGGGCTGTCGAGCAAAGCATAGACCGTCATCGCCTCGGCGTCCGCCGCGGGCCGCACCAGCCAGTACTCGACGAAGGACGGGAACTCCTCCCCGGTCATCAGCCCGGTGTCGATGGCCGCGCCGCGCGCCGACAGACCGAAGGCCTCGCCCTTGGCCACGCCCCGGAAATAGCTGGCGCCGGCAAACACCAGGAACTGATCCTGCACGCCCGGATCGTTGATCGGATACGTCAGCTTGAAGCCCGCGTAGCCCAGGTCCGACGGCACCCGGTCGTGGAGGCCCTGACTGCCGAAGCTGAAGTAATCCTTGCGAAAGGGGATCGGCTGCACCGCCCCCTTCTCCACCACGTGGAGCTTCACCGCGTGGTCGAACATGCGCCCGGGAGCGACCAGCATGACCTGAAATCGAGACTTGTCCTGGCGCCACAGACTCTGGGTCGGGTCGAAGCGGATGCTGCGGAAGTCGTCATAGCTCAGGTCGCGCATGAACTGCGGGATCGGGGTGGGCGGTTGATAGGCCTTGCCGGCGCGCTGCTGGGCCTGCGCGATCACGTCATCGAAACCGAAGGCCGCCGCACGCCCCAGGGGCAGCAGCAGCAGGATGGCGAGGAGCACGGAGCGACGACGGGGGCGACGCCTCGCCGGAGGTGTGCAACGCAAATCAGGCACGGCCCTGGACCTCTTTTTTCGTCAAATCTTCAGAGCGCAAGCGGTCGCCGCGCGACCGAGCGGGGACGCCGCCAGGCAACGGGGACCAGAATGGGGTTGTTCCTCCCTTACTGGGAAGTGTAGGCGCCCGCCCGGGGAAGGGCAGGAAAAGCAAAGCCGAACGGCGCTAGCGGCGAAACGCGGAGCGCGCGGGGCCAAGGCTCGAGGAGAGGGCCACCACCCCGAGCCCGCCCATGAACAGGCTGACGCCCGCCAAGGCGAGGGTCGGTGCGAGTGTCGAGGCCCACAGCGAGGTGCAGGTCAGCTCCGTACAGGCGAAACCCGAACCGGCGAGCAGAACCGAAACGGCGAGCACGGGGAGAAGCCAAATGCGCATGCGGGGCGAACCTCGGCCGAAATCTCTCAGGACGCCCAGGATATGCCGGATCGGTCCGGGACCGCAGTCGGGGTGGCTCCCAGGGAACATCAGGTAATTCCCTAGGCCGGCCCTGCACCGGAATGCCCGCGCCCTCGGGCGCCGGCCCGAGCGCGCACCGGCGGCTCAGATGGCGAGGTATTCGTCGCGCAAGTCGCGGTTATCGAGCACGTCGCGCGCCGTGCCGTGAAAGACCACCTCGCCCATGTCCAGGATGATGGCGCTGTCCGCCAGCTCGAGGGCGGCGATGGCGTTCTGCTCGACGATAATGGTGGTGATGCCGAGTTGCTTTATTTCGGCGACGATGCCTTCTATTTCGCGCACGATCTGCGGTGCCAGGCCCTCGTAGGGCTCGTCGAGCAGGAGCAGCTTGAGATCGCGCGCCACCGCTCGGGCGATGGCCAGCATCTGCTGCTCCCCGCCGGAGAGCGTCACCGCCTCCTGACGGCGGCGCTCGGCCAGGCGCGGGAAGTGCTCATAGATACGCTCCAGTTCCCAGCCGCGCGGCTCGGCGACCTGGGCAACGATCAGGTTCTCTTCCACGGTGATGCCCGGGATGATGCGCCGATCCTCGGGCACCAGCTGCACCCCCGCGCAGGCGGCCTGGTGCGCCGCCATCTTGTGCAGCGGGTCGCCGTCGAGCCAGATCTCCCCACGGGTGATGTGCGGCTCCTCGGCGCGGGCGATGGTCCGCAGCGTGGAGGTCTTGCCGGCGCCATTGCGGCCGAGCAGGGCCACGACCTCGCTCTGCCGAACGTCGAAGGACACCCCCTGGACGATGTAGCTCTCCCCATAATAGGAATGGACGTCCTTGCAGGAGAAATAGGCGTCGTTCGCGCCCTGCGGCGCAGCCGCTGGCGTACTCATTCGTGCGCACCTCCGAGATAGGCCTCTTTGACCTTGGGATTGCCGCGCACTTCCTCGGCCCGGCCACTGGCGATGATCTGGCCCTGGGCGAGCACCGAGATGCGCTCGGCGAGGCTGAACACCACGTGCATGTCGTGCTCGATGACCACCTTGGTCATGCCCGTCTCCTGGATCTTCTTCAGGAGATCGATGGTGCGGTTGGTGTCATGCCGCGACATCCCGGCCGTGGGCTCGTCGAGCAGCAGCAGGCGCGGCTTGGAGGCCAGGCAGACCGCCAGTTCCAGACGGCGCTTGTCGCCGCGCGAGAGGTGTTGCGCCTCCCGCTCGAGATGCTCGGCCAACCCCACCTGCGACAGCGTCTCGACCGCCTCTTCCATCACCGGATGGCGCCTTCGCAGCGTCTCGGCAGCGCGCAGCGCGAACTGCCCGTCGCGCTTGGCCAGGGCCGCGATCGCCACGTTCTGCAGCAGGGTCATGCCCGGGAAGATCTGCGGCGTCTGGAATACGCGCGCGATACCGCGCTGGATGATCGTGTGCGGCTGCAGGCCGCGCAAGGGCCGGCCGTCGAACTCCACCGTTCCCGCGTCGGCCTCGATCAGGCCGATCAGCACGTTCAGCAGGGTCGATTTGCCGGCGCCGTTGGGACCGATGATGGCGTGGATGGAGCCCTGCTGCACCTGCAGGCCCACGTCCTTGAGCGCCTGCAAACCGCCAAAGCGCTTGCTGACGCCGGATACGTTCAACAATGGTTGACTGCTCATCGACCTAGTGCTTCTCGGCTAGTAGTCCTGGGTGGAACGCGCTTCGGCCTGATCGCGCTTGGGTGAGCGGCCTTCGCGGATGGAGCCGGGCGCGTCGGGCACGTTGTCGCGGCGGCTGGGCACCATCTGCCCGAAGGCCTTGCGCGTCCGCCGCCACAGATCGACGAAGCCACCCGGAAGGAAGATGACGACGAGCACGAAGATGAGACCGAGCACCAGCTTCCACTGCTCGCCGATGGCCCCCTGTACAACGTTCTCGAAGTACAGCATGAAGGTGGCGCCGATCATCGGGCCGAGCAGGGTATTGACCCCGCCGATCACCGACATGATGACCACCTCGCCGGAGGTCGACCAGTGCAGGAACTTGGTCGCCACATAGGGCTCGTAGACCACCATCAGCGTGCCGGCCAGACCTGCGTACATGGCGCTGATCAGATAGGCGGTGACCTTGTAGGCCATCACGTTCACGCCCGTGTACTCCAGGCGCATCGGATTTTCCTTGATCGCCTGGAGCGTCAGCCCCAGGGGCGAGCGTTTGATCTGGCGGGCAATAATGTAACCGATGATCAACAGCGCGGCGCACAGATAGAAGACGTTCAGGCCCTCCATGGGGAGGCCCATGAGCACGGGCTTGGTCTGCATGGTCAGGCCGTTGTCGCCCCCGGTCCATTTGGCGAAGATGGACAGCCCGGCGGCGTGGAGCATCTCCGCAAAGGCGAGCGTCAGGATGGAAAAATAGATGCCGCTGCGGCGCAAGGTGAGAAAACCCAGGGCAAGCGCCAGGATCAGCGTGACCAGCAGGCTGGCACCGGCAGCGGGGAGCACGTCGGCGGAAACGTGGCGGAACATCAGGCCGGTCGTGTAGGCCGCGGTGCCGAAGAACGCCGCATGGCCGAAGGACAGATAGCCGGTGAAGCCGAGCAGGATGTCAAAGCCCAGGGCAAACAGCGCCCAGATGGCGATTTTGGTGGCGAGCGCCTCGTAGCCGCCGATGAGTGGCAGCCAGTAGGGCATGGTCAGGACGATGGCCGAGAAGATGCCGACGCTCACGGCCTCGCGGGCAAACGACTGGGGAGCGGCAGGCGCGCTCATTCGAATACCCCTTTCTTACCGAGCAGTCCGCGTGGGCGCGCCAGCAGCACCACGACGGCGACGAGATAGATGATGATCTGCTGAATGGCCGAATACTGCGCCGAGAAGGACAAGGCCATGCCCAGCATCACGGAGGCGATTAGCGCCCCCGCCAGGGATCCCATGCCGCCGATCACCACCACCAGGAAGGAGGGGACCAGCAGCTGCATGCCCACGCCCGGCGAGACCTGGGTGATGGGGCCGCCGAACACCCCCGCCACCCCGGCGATCATCGCACCGATGCCGAACACCATGGCGAAGCGTCGGTTGATGTTGATGCCCAGGAAGCGGAGCATTTCCGCATCGCGCATGCCGGCGCGCACCACCAGGCCGAAGCGCGTGAACTGCAGCAGCATGAACAGGGCGAGAATCACCGCGAAGGAGACGCCCACCAGGATGAGCCGCCACTTCGGAAAGGCCACGAAGCCCTGCAGGAAGGGCACGTACTCGTGCAGCAGCACGATCCCGCCGCCCCAGGAGGGGGTCGGAAACGGCAGGTTGTTGGAGCCGAAGATCCACTTCAACGCCTCCTCGACCACGATGGCCAGGCCGAAGGTCACCAGGATCTGATCGGTATGCGGCCGACTGTAGAAGTACTGGATCAGACCGCGCTCCATCGCCAAGCCGACGAAGAACAGGAACACCGGAACGATGAAGATGGCGGCAACGAAGCCCAGCTTGCCGGCGACGATCACCGCGGCGTAGGCGGCAATGACATACAAGGCCCCGTGGGCGAAATTCACCACGCCCAGCGTACCGAAGATCAGGGTCAGCCCCAGAGCGATGAGTGCATAGATCGCCCCCAGCTGCAGGCCGGTGAGAAGCTGCAGGAAAATCGCGTTTATAGCGCTGCCGGACATGCCGATATCCCAGCGGGGCGCGCCCTCCGACCCGTCGGAGGGCGCGCCCCGGTTTCATGAGCTTAGATGGAAATTGCGGCGCGGCCGCACGATCGCGACCGCGCCGCCGTATGCACCTCAGGTGGGCTCGTACGGGCCAAGCTCGCCGGGGAAGGTGTCGACGGGATAGATGACCTCGTCGCGCGGCACCTTCTCCACGATCTTGAGCAGATCGTATTCGCCCTTCTTCTGCTTCGGTCCCTTCCCCTGCACCACCAGAATGTCCTTGAACACCTGATGGTCTTCCTTGCGGTAGAAGGCCTCGCCCGGGCCGATGCCCGTGTAGCGAGAATCCTCGAGCGCCTTGATCACCTCCGGCGGATAGAAGGTGCCGGCCTTCTCGCAGGCGTTGGCGTACAGCAGGGTCTGTACATAACAGGTCTGCGCGGCCTGGGAGGGGGGAAAGCCGTACTCCTTCTCGAAGGCCTTCACGAAGGCCTGCGAGCCCGGATCGTCCAGCGTCCAGTTCCAGTTGGTGGTGCCGTACACGCCGTCGATGTTCTCCGCACCTGCGCCCTTGGCCATCAGGCGGCTGTACAGCGGCACGACGATCTCCATCTGCTTGCCGTTCTTCTGCATGTCGCGCATGCCGAAGCGCACCGCCTGGGTCAGCGAATTGACCATGTCCTTGCCATAGTGGTTGAGCACCAGGACATCGGCATCGGAGTTGAGCACGGCGGTGAGGAACTGCGAATAGTCCGTCGTGCCCAGCGGCGTCATGATGTTGTCGACGGTGTTCCAGCCCTGCTTTTCGGTGAACTCCTTGATGGACTGGTACTGGGTGTGGCCCCAGGTGTAGTCGGCCGTGAGATGGAAGGCGCGGCGGTCCTTGCCGTAGGCCTTCGCGAGCACCGGGCCCAGCGCCTTGCCGGACATGTAGGCGTTGAAGAAATGGCGGAAGCCGTAGCGGCGCCGATCCTTGCCCGTCGTGTCGTTCGAGTGCGTGAGGCCGCACATGAAGACCACGCCCAGGTCCTGCGCCAGGTACTGCTGCGCGATGGCCACGGCGCTGGAGGAACCGCCGCCGAACATGATCACCTTGTCGCGCTCGATCATACGGCGCGCACTGGTGCGCGCGGCGTCCGGATTGGTCTGGGTGTCACCGGCCACATAGGTGACCTTTTTGCCCAGCACGCCGTTGCCCTTGAGGGCGCTCGGCTTCAGGGTCGCGAGCATGCCGCCACCGTTGTTCAGGTGATTGACGGCCAGCTTGTAGGCGCGCAACTCGTCGGCGCCCTCATCGGCATAGGCCCCGGTCTGCGGGACGTTGAAGCCGAACACGACATTGGCCCCCTTGACCGGGAAGTTGCCGATCGCCTTCTCCGCCCAGGCATTACGCGTGAAGATCAGGGGACCTGCGCCCGCGGCGATGACTCCGCCCATACCGGCCTTCAGGACGCGTCGGCGACTCCAACCATTCTTTGTATCGTCTTTGGTATCAGTCATGGCTCCGCTCCGTTGCTAGAGTAATGCGGATGTAAAGTGTTGTTCTCATTCGAGGAAACCAACTATGCCCCCTCGATGATCAGCGAGTCAACACCGGCTCATCCGCCTGCGCATCACCCACCCGCCACGGGACGCCGCTCGGGCGATAAGCGAGGGGGAGAAACCTTGCAGTTCCGGTCCGGCCCGGCGCCGGGCCTCGGCATGCCGGGCGCGTACCGCTTCGCCGTGGTGGCTCCGTCCGGCGACAGTGCTGCTCTCGCACCCTCGCGAGGTGGAGCAAACCACACTTGCCGCGCCGGTCAAAGCACCCGATGTTTCGGGATGTGAAAAGCCCCTGCCGGCAGCGCCGTCCGGCGGCTCGGGCGGCCGAGTGCGCGTACGCCCGGATGGGGAACGGAAGAGTCGAAAGATGGAGGGTGGCGCGGGCACCGGCCAGCCCGCGACGCTGTTCTGGAGCGTCGGCGCGGCTTGCGATCGCATGGGGGCCGCGCCGCGGCGGCGGCACTCCTGCGGACACGCTTGAGCTTCGGTCCGTGCCATGGGTGGGCGCTGCCCGGCCTGCAGGCAGCTGGCCTCATTCTTCGTTACCTGTTCGCCTGTACAGTAACGCTAGCCCAAGCCGAGGCACGATCAAGGAGTCCGGCTACAAAACCGCGTTGCGGCCGCCCGGGCACGGCTCAGAATCCGAAGCGCTCCGTCACGCTGGTATAGGCAGTGCCGCCGCTGGGGCCCCCGCCCGCGACGTAGGTGGCATCGCCGATAGTGCCTCCCGCCGCACCGTGACGCGCGGTGGGGA
Source organism: uncultured Gammaproteobacteria bacterium (assembly GCA_963779865.1). Lineage (GTDB taxonomy): Bacteria > Pseudomonadota > Gammaproteobacteria > CAVZZX01 > CAVZZX01 > CAVZZX01. The sequence continues at coordinate 2,160,730 of CAVZZX010000003.1, forward strand.
GGGGCGCCAGGGTACGCCAAGTGTCGGTCAACGGCTCGTACTCCTCGTTCTGCGCGAAGGCGCCGCCGCTCGCGGTGACCTCCCCGCCGATAAGCTGGGCACGGCCGTTGAGCAGCCCGACGACCATGGTACGGCGGCCGGTCGGCATCGCGGCGCGGGCGCGCCAGCTGCCGGTTGTCGGGTCGAAGGCCTCCACCGAGGCGAGGGTGCCTTCCACCACGGTGCCGTCGGCACGCCGGGTGCGCCCGCCGAACACGTACAGCTCGCCGTCGAGCACCGCCGCCCCGGGGTTGTCGCGCGGCGTGCCCATCGCGGGCGCACTGCGCCAACTGTCGCTGGCCGGGTCGTAGACGTCGACGCTCGCCAGCGAGGCACCGCCCGCATCCATCCCGCCGGCCACGTAGATGCGCCCGTCGAGCGCCCCCGCCGCCGCCCCGCCGCGCGCGGTCGGCATGGATGCGAGCGTGCGCCAGCCGCCGCTGAGCGGGTCGTACACCGCGGCAGTGCGCACCGCCCCCGAGAACGGCGCGGTGGCCCCGCCGAACACGTAGAGCTTGCCACCGAAGGACGCCACCGCCGGGTTCTCCACGCCGGCGCCGGGCAGATCGGGGCCGCGCGTCCAGAGATCGGCAGCCGGGTCGTAGATATACAGCGAAGACACGTGGCCGGCCGCCGCGGTCTTGCCGCCGACCATGTACAGGCGTCCCCCGAGCACGGCACTGCCGGCATCGAGCACCGCCTCGGGCGCCGGGGCGACCGTCCCCCAGCAGCCGAGGCTTACCGGGGTGAGCGCGGTCACCAGGTTGGCGCCGAACTCGCCGACGAAGATCACCCCGTCCGGGCCCATGGCCAGGGGCAGCGGATCGTTGAAGCCGCCGGCCAGACGGCTGTGGGAGACGACCGAGCGGCCGTCCGGGGACAGCCGCACGCGGATGATCTCGTCGCCCACCGAGTAGTTGGCGATCAGCAGTTCTCCCTTCAGCGCCCCGCACGCCGCGTTACTGGTGTACTCGATCATGCCGTCGGAGGAGGTGTGTTCGCCGAGGTCCAGGAACGGCGGGACATAGTTGGGCAGGGGGGCGGCGTACTGGTAATGGCCATCCTTGAATACACATTCCTGACGCGACGGATTGGGGTGGCCGTAGTACATGCCCGGCTCGACACGGTGCAGCAGATCGGGCTGCGGGCCGGGATTGTCGCCGCCGTTGCTCCACAACCGCGTGTCGCCGAAACCGGTGCATGGCGGGGTGGACGCGGGCGGGAAGGTGCCGGTGACCCCGAGGCCGTTGTCGGGCGCGTACAGCTGGCCGTTGCTGTGCCAAACGAAGTCGTAGGCGTTGCGCAGCCCGGTGGCATAGGGCGTCACGTCGCAGGGCGGTGGCCCGAAGGGGTCGCTGGTGTTGGCACAGCTGCCGTCAAAGCCGGCGGCGTAGACGTCCGCCACCAGGAGAGCGGCCGACAGTGGCTGCTCTGCGCGGTCGCCGAACTCGGAGTTCGAGCTATTGGGCGCGCCCGCCCCGGTGTTTCCGGCCTGGGCGATGTACAAGCGCCCGTCGGGCCCGAAGTGGATGGCATTGGTGGCATGATTCGCCTTGGCCCGCGGCAGCCCGGTGATCACGTTCTGCACCGTCGTGAAGTTCGGTCCCGACAGGCGGGTGACCATGCCCGAGTCGGGCACCCCGTCGTTTACCGAAGGACTCGAGCTCGACACCCACAGGATGACATTGCTCGGTGTGGAAGCGGGGTCGACCTCGATGCCGAGCGTCAGGCGCTGACCAAGTGCGTCGGTCAGGGCGGAGATGACCTGGTCGTCCACGACCCGCTGCTGTGCATCGTAGGTCAGCGCATGGATGCGCCCCATCAGCTCGGTCACGTAGAGGCGCCCGTCCGGCCCCCAGACCATCGAGGTGGGCATCGGCAGCGCATAGGAGCGGCGCGTAAAGTCGATGCCCCCGCCGGTGTCGGGCCCGGTGGGCTCGGCCGTCACGTGCAGGCTGTCGAAGGCATAGGTCAACGCCCCCGCGGCATTGCGGTGGGTGGCGAAGATGCCGCCGAAGCTGCGCGTACCGATGGACGGATCGATGCCGGCCGCATCGAAGCTGAAGAACTCCGGCGGGGCAGCGAAGCTGCCGATGGAGGTCGCCGCCCCATTGTTGATGCGGTACTCGGAGGCGATGGTCTGCGTGTACGGGTCGATGCGCAGCGTGAGCGTCACCTGCGCACCCTGCAGATTCAACACCGGCGAGTCGTTCTGGGCCGCGGCCCGGCCGCCCACCTCCTGCAGGTGCTGGATGCGGGTGCCGTCGGGAGTGGAGATGACGACCAGCTTGTCGAAGTTGTCCTCATCGTTCCCGAACCACAGGCCCGCCTGCTCGTAGCGGCCGCTGCCGGCCGGGGGATCGACCAGGGTCGTGGACAGCAGCGTCACCTGATCCGGCGCGGGGATGCCGACACCCAGGGCATTGTCCTGGCTGTTCACGTCCAGATAGGCGATCCCCGGCGTGGTGGTGATCCGCAGCAGACCGGCCCCGGTGTCCACCGCCAGATTGGCGGGGATGTAGCCGGCCCCGAAGCTCGGCGGGTCGAGCTGGCGCAGTCCGGTACCCACGCCGGCGGCATCGGGTACGCCGCCCGCGTCCGCTTCGAAGTCGAGCTGGTAGGGCAAATCCACCAGCACCGGCGGACAGGGCGGGCCCGCGCAGCTTCCCGCCGCGCCGCCGACGGTGAGCGTAATGGGGAGGCTCGCCGAGGCGTAGCCCGCAGCGGAGGCCGTCAGGGTCGCGCTATGGGTGCCGGCGGCGAGCCCGCCCGGGTCGACGGTGAGCGATATCCCGGCCGGGGTGCCGCCAGCGCTCGGGCTGACGCTCGCCCAGGAGGCGCTGCTGCTGAGGGCGAAGTCCGCGCGGCTGCCGTCGCTCGCCACGAGGGTGAGGCTGCGCTGGCTGGGCGCACCGTCCAGCGCCGACTGCAGGCTGAGCCCCTCGGGCGTCCAGCGCAGGGCGGGCGCCTGGTTGGCGACGCTGAACGGCGCATCGACCGTCTGCCGACTGCCGCCAGTGAGGTCGATCAACGCGGTGATGCGGTGCGCGCCGTCGGCGATGCCGGTGGTGTCGAACGGCGCGGCCGTGTCGTCGGGGTTGGTCCCGGCGAAATCGTACGGCGCAAGGTTCTCCGTCTGGCGCGGTGCGCCGCTGGCGCTCGGGTCGTCGAGATAGAAGCGGACGCGGGCGATCCCGCTCTGCGGCGCGACGAAGACATGGATTGCACCGGCCACGGTGGCGCCGCCGAGCGGCGCCGGCGCACTGCGATCGGCCGCCGTGCTGAACTGCAGGCCGTAGCCGCCGCCGCTGCCATCACCGCTGCCGGCCACCGACAGGGTCACCCCCAGCTGTGCGGGACTGTAGCCCGCGGCCGTCGCGGTCAGAGTGCCGGTATAGGTGCCGCCGGCAAGCCCGGCGGGATCGGCGGTCACGGCGAGCGCCGCGGGCGCGCTGCCGCTGACCGATGACGCACTCAGCCAGGCGGCGGTGCTGCTCAGCGTGAACGCCGCCGACGTTCCGTCGCTGGTCCCCAGTTGGGCCGGCTGGGTCGCGGAATCGCCTCCTTCGCCGATCAGAAAGGTCATGGCGCCCGGGCTGAAGCTCAAGGCGGGGACGGCGACGTTATTCGCCACGCTCACGCTTGCGTCGAGGGTTTCGGTGCCGCCGCCGCTGAGGTCGATCTGGGCGGAGAGGCTGTGGCTGCCGTCGGCCAGGACGGTGGTGTCGAAGGGCGCGGCGCTGTCGTCGGAGTTGGTGCCGCCCAGGTCGTAGGGGGCGATGTTCTCGGTCTTGGCCAGGCTGCCGTCGATGTAGAAGCGCACCTGGCGGACGCCCGAGGAGGGGCTGGTGAAGACATACACCTCGCCGCTGAGGCTCTGCCCGTCGAGGGCCACGGGGCTGGAGCGATCGGGCGAGTGGCTCAGCAGCAGGGCATAGCCGCCGCTGCTGGAGACGGTGAAGCTCACCTGCAGGCTGGCGTCGGTGTAGCCCGAGGCGGAGGCGGTGAGGGTGGCGGTGTAGGTGCCCGCGGCGAGGCCCGCCGGATCGGCGCTCACGGTGAGGCCCTGCGGGGCGGTGCCCGAGGCGGGGGAGCCCGAGAGCCAGGCGGCGCTGCTGGAGAGGCTGTAGCCGGGGCCGGCGCCGTCGCTGGCGCTGAGCGAGACGCTGGTGCTCGCCGGGCTGCCGCCCTGCGCGGCGCTCAGGCTCACGCTGGCCGTGGAGAACTGCAGGGCCGGGGCCTGATTGGCAACGCTCACGGTGGCATTGAGGGTTTCGGTGCCGCCGCCGCTGAGGTCCACCACGGCGCTGATCGTATGCGCCCCGTCGGTGAGCGTCTCGGCCGCCAAGGGCAGAGCCGAACCGTCCGCTGCCGTGCCGGCGAAGTCCCAGGGCGCGGACCACTCCGTCTGCCTGGCGCTGCTGTGGGCCGGGTCGTCCAGATAGAAGCGCACCCGGCGGATGCCGCTCGCCGGGCTCACGAAAATATAAGTGGTGCCGCTCAGGCTCGCGCCGTCGAGGGCCCCGGGCGCCGAACAATCAGCGCGGGCGCTGAACAGCAGATCGGCCGCGTTGCCAAGGCCGGGCGTCAGTAGTGCAAGGGCAACGATCCCCCATAGGCACGCCTTCGCCAGGCGGCGTGCCCCCCCGCCGATAACCTCCATGTGAGCGCTCCTCTCCCGGTGTCACGCTTGTTGGATCTCGTTCTCATGACTTGCACTCGGCGATGAAACCGGGCCCCCGGCGGGCGCCTGTGCGCGCCACGCGTACAGGCGCGTCCACAGGGCAGGAGGTGCTCGGGTTTCGCCGGCCGCGGCAGGCTCGCAGCCGAAGGCACTGCGCGTCCTTGCCGGGCCGCATGGATGGGTGGGTGTACGACGGGAGGACGCGGGTCATGCACAGGCACGCGTCCGGTTGCGATCCATCGCGGTGCTCCCCCTCCCTGACGGTCCCCGAGTTCGGCCTTCGCGAGCCGAGCGGTGGAGGCCGGCCGCGGCTATCGCCGCGTTGTTCGTCTTTTCGCCTCTACATATAAGGCTAGCGCAAGGCTATGGACAATCAAGCACAACCCGCATGGAAACGAGGGGCAGGCGCCTCAGCACTCGTGCAGCCGCACATCGGAGGACATGGCTGTCAGCAGCGATGCCGCGGTGAAGGGGCCGCTGCGGGGATCACAGCGCAGGCGCAGCACGGTGCGGCCGCCCTCGCTGGAAGCGACCCGCGCCGGGCCGGCGATCATCTCGCCCTCGTGGATGAGCGACACGTGGACCTCGGCCGCACGCGGCAGGGGGCGTGCCAGGGCGAGATGGACTTCGCTGGCGGTGCACGCCAGCACCGGGACCGGCCGCGGCATGGCGCCCTCGCTGGTGAGCACAGCCGTGGTGGGAAAGAGCGCAAAGGGTTTGCAGTGCATCGTGATGACCTCCTCGTCCATGTCGTGGCCGGGTAAGCAACGGAGGGCGTATTCTGGCCTCCCCTGCAGCGGCGCCCAATCGGGTCCATCCCCGAGCCCCCATCAGGGAGATCCCTGCCCCGCCCGCGAAAGCGCGCCGTGGCCTGGGTCGCAGCGGCGCACCCGCAGCCCGGGGGAGAATATGCGCAACCGTTTCAGGAATCGCTCCCTCATGCCTGCGCCCCTTTCGCTTGCGCTAGCGCTCGTATTCACCTCGCCGCACGAGGACGCCCTCAGCGCACCGCCGGCCGGGGAAATCCGCTGTCTGCACGACGGCAGGCCGTATCGGGAGGGCGACACGTACACCATGGAGATGCGCGACGGGCGGGTGATCGAATTCGTCTGCGCGGAGTACTACGAACGGCGCGGCGCCGCCTACGTGCGCCTGCCCCGCTGGTTCCCGCTGGGCCGCATGGGGCCCGATGGATAGGCTCCGGCGCCTAGCTGGCGGGCACGCCCATACCGGCGAGCAGCAGCAACTCGTAGTTGACCAGGGCGAAATAGCCGAGCAACAGCAGACCCAACACCGCACCCACCGGCAGACGCCGCACCAGCCGCAGGTGGGAATGGGCGACCAGCACCGCGGCGCAGATCGCGGTCCCGACGTACTTGACCAGGAAGAACACCCGCGGCCCGCGATCGAGCAGGACCTGCATCACGGGATTGAGTTCGCTGCCGCCGTTGCCGACGATATGCAGCGTGCACAGGGCATCGGCCGCGCACAGGCACATCAGCGCCACCACCGCGAGGCCCAGGTGCGGCGGGTAGTGGTCCACGTACTGGAATTCCGTGCGGTCCGCCTCCCGGCGCAGGTGCCGCCGGCGGCGATGGATTACGGTGCCGGCCAGTCCGCGCAGCCGCGGCCGGCGCTGATCGCTGCGCCGCCTGCGCTCTCCCGCCGCCGCTATGTCCATGGCCCCACCTCGTGCCGTCCCCTGGGCACGCCGCGCGCCCGGACGGGCGGCGGCATCTCTCCCTATTACCTAACGCTAGTGCATGATCGAAGACGATCAACTCGGACCGTCCCGGATGGCGGGCACCGACGTTCGGCGGCCCTGTTCAGCGGCCCGGACCGCCTACCCGCCGAACACCACGCCTTCGAGCAGCAGATTGCGGTCGGCGAACGCGGCTCGCTGTTTTCGTCCGCTGTTGTTTCTCGGGGCGCCCGGCCCGCGCGCGAGCCCGAGCTCATTCTTATTTGCCACAGGGCCGCGGCTGGACGTACACCTTGTGCGCGCGGCCGGAACTCAGGACGCCGCGCGGGGCACGCTGCGGGGGCACCGGCAAGCGGATGCTTGCGCGGCCGATACACATGTGGTCCCATCGTCTGGATTTGATGGCCAGAACAAGAACGAGAAGCAGCGATGAATTTCGCCGGCCTGAAGCTCCCCACCGAGCGCCTGCGCGTCCGCAAAGCGGGGGCCGCGGCCCAGCTTCGCGAGTGGGCCGAGCAGTTGGCGCAGGGGGACGCCCCGGATGCCGCGCGGGGCCTGGCCGACCGGCTGCTCGCGCTCGAGCGCGCCAATGACGCCCCGGAGCGGCGCCTGCAGCTGCTGCACGCCCTGCGGCCGAGCATCGCCGCCATCGCCGCGACCCTCGGCGCGCCCCTGGCCCACGCCGAACCGCCCCTGAACCTGCAGCAGCAGGAGGCCGCGCGGCTCGTGCAGCAGCTCTGGTCCGCCTGCGCGGCAGGCTACGCGCGCAGTGCGCGCGAGCTGCCGCTGCAGCCGCCGCGCCCGTGGACACGCCTGCTGCTGGCCGAAGCCTGCTTCCACGCCATCGACGCCTTCGCCCGCCGCCTGCTCACGAGCTATGCGCATTACGCGCCGGAGCCCCCCGGGGTGTGGGCGGAGCTGCATGCGCTGTTCGAGCGCGCCGAAAGCGCCCATGTGCAGACGGAGCCCGTCGACACGGAAGTGCAGGGACCGCAGGTCGCCGCGCGTACCGTGGAGCACGCCTATAAGCGCATCCTGCTGGTCGCGATCGCCGGCCCCTATCACCTGATGGCGGGCGAGGCGGCCAGCGTGTTCGATCTGGCGGAGCGCTGGGCCGGGGCCTGCCACATGCTGCAGCGGGGCGCGCTGGACGCCACGGGCGGCTTCGTGGTCGATCTCCAGGGCGACGCCGCCCCCTATTTCGTCTGTGCCGATGGCGACGCCCCGCGCGACGACAGTCGCCTGGTCGACATCGACGGGGTGGCGGCGCAGCTCGAGGCGCGCCTGACGCAGCTGTTGCGCGCCGGGCGCGACGGGGCCATGCCCGCCGACGAGCGACGTGAACGCAACATGCTGCTGCGTCTTGCCGAGTTGTGGCGCAGCGCACCGGCCCGGGAGCGGCGCTCCCCACGCGTGGTGTCGCGCCGACCGGTGGAGGTGGCGCTCGGCGTGGTGGCCGCCCACCACGCGCTCGCCGGCACCGCCTTCACCCCGGCGATGGACCGGCTGCGCGCCTGCACCCTGCAGCGGCGTCCCGCGGCCGGTCCGGGCGATGCGTTCACCGAGGCCTATCGCGAGGCACTCGCCCACGACCGCCGCTACGGGCGCAGCCACAGCCGCCCGGGACACGCCTGGCGCGAAGAGAACGAAAGCCGGGCGGGTTTGTGCCTGCGCACGCGCGTGCAGCAGGCGCCACGGCTCCAGGTCGGGGAGCTGACCGCCTTCCGCTTTCCCGAAGGCCGCCACCGCGGCTGGCAGCTCGGCCTCGTGCGCTGGCTGCGCTGCGGGGATGAATTCGTCGATATCGGCGTCAAGGCGCTCGCCGCCGGTGCCATTCCGGTCGCGGTGCGGGCAGGCACTGCCGCCCCGGACGCGGACTACGTGCGCGGCTTCATGGTCCCGGCCCAGCGCGGCACCCGCGAGCACTGCCTGGTCGTGCCCGGCGAGGGCTTTGACGTGGGCACGGCCGTGGAGGTCACCACCCGCCGCGCCCTGCAGCGCCTCCGGCTCACGCGCCTGCTGCTGACCACCGCCTGCTTCGCCCAGTTCACGGTCGCCGAACGGCACCCGGCCTAGCACCTTCCCGGCGGGCGTGGATCGGGAAAGCCGCTCTTCCTCCCGCCCCTCAGGGCTGTGCCGCAAGCAACGCAGCGATGTGGCTGGCGTGCCAGAACGGCTCGGCGAGCACCTCGGCATGTCCGGCGAACAGCACCGCCCGGGCCCGCCTGCGCAAGGCGCCGCCGGCCGCATCGCTGCGGCGCAGGATCTCGGCCGCGGGCGAGGGCATGGGGCCATCGGCCAGCACCGGCGCGGCATCGGCGTACTTCAGCAGACTGACCTGCTCCATCCGCCAGCCCCCGGGCCCGTGGAAGCGCACCCATGCCGCCGTCAGAATCGAACGGGCCGCCGCGCCTGCCCCGGCGTCGCCGCTGGCCTGCGCCCAGTCACTCAACCCGGCCGCCACATAGGCATAGTCCTCGAGCGAGGCCCGCCCGAACCCGCCGGCGGCGCGCACCAGCCGCTCGCCGTCCCAGATGCGCCGCAGCAGGAACCGGGCGAGCGCGCGGGCCGGGGCGAGGTAGGGGCCCTCGCCGCCGTCGGCCGCCACCGCCGCCGCCAGGGCCGACAGTGCGAGCCCGTTCCATGCGGCCAGGCGCTTGTCGTCGCGCGGCAGATCGCGGGCGGCCCGCGCGTGCAATAACCGCTCCCGGGCCTGAGCCAGCAGGGCGGCGGCCTCGGCAGGCGTACGGCCGGTGGCGTGCGCGGCCGCGTCGATCGACATGGCCTGCACCAGGTGATCACCGCCCTCCACGTCGGGCGGCCCGCCCAGCCCCCACACGCGGCGGGCCACCGCCCATTGGGGGGCGCTCAGCAGGCGCCGCACCTGTGCCTCGCCCCACAGGTAATAGCCGCCCTCGACGCCCGCCGCGTCGACCGCGGAGAGGCTGGCGATGAACCCGCCGTCGGGGGCACGCAGCGCCCGCAGCATGAAATCAAGCGTGGCCCGGGCATGCCGTGCGTACCGCGCGCTGCCCAGCACGGCGGCCGCACGCAGATAGAGCCGTGCCAGTTGGGCGTTGTCGTAGAGCATTTTCTCGAAATGGGGCACCTGCCAGCCGGGGTCCACGGTGTAACGAAAGAACCCGCCGCCAAGCTGATCCCACAGCCCCTGCGTGGCCATCTGGTCAAGGCTCAGCCGCAGAAATTGCGCGAGCCGCGGTGAGGGCGTGCGCGCCTGGATCTGGAGCAAGGCGCCGAGCTGAGGCACGGAGGGGAACTTGCTCTGGTCCCCGAAGCCGCCCTGCAGCTCGTCGGCGAGCTCGAAGCTCTGCGCGAGCAGGCCCTGGCGGGCACGTACGGCGTAGTCGACCGGCGCAGTGCCGGCCGCCGCGGACGGGGTCCGCAGCGCGAGGGTGGCGGCCTGCGCAAGGTGCTCCAGATCGCCGCGGTGCTGCGCCCAGCGCCCGGCGAGGTCCGCCAGCAGCGCCTTGAGCTCGCTCGGCGGCAGGTAGACGAAACCGACCAGGGGATAGCCCTGCGGGGTGATGAACACGTTCAGCGGCCAGCCGGCGACACCGCGGGTGCGTTCAACGAAGTCGATGAGGCGTGCATCGAGGGCCGGGTCGAGCTCGCGATCCACCTTCACGGGAATGAAGTCGCGGTTGAACAGGCCCGCGATGGCGGGATCGCGATAGCTCTCCCGCTGCATGACATGGCACCAGTGGCAGGCGAAATAGCCGCTGGAGACGTAGACAAGCCGGTTCTCGGCGCGCGCCCGCTCGAACACCTGCGGGCCCCAGCGCTGCCACTGCACGGGGTCCGCGGCGTGCATGGCGAGATAGGGGGAGGGGCTGCCGGCAAGCGCATTGGCCGCAAGGGCGGGCGAGGCTGCGCCGCCCAGCCAGAGCAGCAGTATAAGGGCCAAGCGCAGCATCGGGCCGTGCCCTCCGTCAGCGCCGCCGCGGACGGCGCCTAGTCGTCCCGGTCGCGGTCGCGACGCGCCTCGCGCTCCTCGGCGGAGAGCCGCTCTTCCTCGGCAACGGCGCGGTCGAACTCCTCGTCGAGCTCTTCCTCGCTGAGATCATGCTCCCCCTCGGCCTGCTGCTCCGCCGCCTCGCGCTCTTCCTTGCGGCGCAGCATGATGCGCGACATCAGCACGCCGGCCTCGAAGAGCAGCCACATGGGGACCGCGAGCAGCAGCTGAGAGATGGCGTCCGGGGGGGTGAGCAGCGCCCCGACGACGAACGCACCGACGATGATGTAGGGCCGTTTGGAGGTCAGCGCGTCGGGGGTGGTGATCCCCATCAGGACCAGGATGATGGTGGCGACCGGCACCTCGAAGGCGACGCCGAAGGCGAAGAACAGCTTGATGACGAAATCCAGGTACTTGGTGATGTCGGTCATCACCTGCACGCCGGCCGGGGCAGAGGCGGTCAAGAAACCAAAGGCCAGCGGGAAGACCACGTAGTATGCGAAGGCCATGCCCAGATAGAACAGGAGGGTGCTGGACACCAGCAAGGGCACGGCGAGCCGCCGCTCGTGACGGTACAGCCCCGGCGCGACGAAACCCCAGACCTCGTAGAGGATGTAGGGGACTGCGGCGAAGATCGCCACGATCAGCGTCAGCTTCATCGGCGTGAAGAATGGTGCCGCGACCTCGGTGGCGATCATGGTGCCGCCGCTCGGCATGTGGGCCAGCAAGGGCTTGGCGAGCAGCTCGTAGAGGCCGTTGGCGAAATAGAACAACCCCAGAAACAGGACGAGCACCACCGCGACGATGCGCAGCAGCCGATCCCTGAGCTCCACCAGATGGGAGAGGAAAGGCTGCTCCTGATCGTCGATATCGGGCTGCTTGGGCTTAGTGTTTTCTGCCATGCGCTTCGCTGTCGGACGCTGCGGCAGAGGCCGGCGCGGACTCGTCGTTGTTGCTCTCAGGCGCCGCGTCGGCCAGTCGGGCCAGCTCGCGATCCACCGCGTCCTCGGCCGGCTCTGGGGTCGCGCGCGCCTCGTCCTCCACCGCCTTGACCAGGTAGTCCTGCTTGGCGTCCTTCTCGAGGGAGTCGCGTGTGGAGTTCATGATCTCCTTGAGCTCGTCGACGCCGGCATCGCGCTCCAGGGCGCGGCGCAGCTCCTCGGCGCGCAGCTCACGGTCGATATCGGTCTTCACCGAGCCGATGAAATGCCTGGCCCGCCCCACCCACAGGCCGGCGGTGCGCGCCAGGGCCGGGAGGCGGTCCGGGCCGATGACCAGGAGGGCCACCACGCCAATGACCGCCAGTTCCCAGAATCCGATATCGAACATGGAGGCTCGTCCACAGGTGCGCGCACCCCGACCGCGCTGGACGGGGCGCCGGGCCGGCGAAACTCAGGGCTTGTGTTTCGGGGCCTCGTGGGTGGCCTCGGCATCGATGACATGGGCGTCATCGGCCTCCTTGTCCTCGAGGCGCTCCTTGTCCGCCGCCGAGGAGCTGGACTCACCGTCACGCATGGCCTTGCGGAAGCTCTTGATCGACTCGCCGAGATCGCCGCCGATGTTGCGCAGCCGCTTGGCGCCGAACAGCAGCAGCACGATGGCGAGGACGATGAGCAGTTGCCAGATACTTGGACCCATGGTTGAACTCCGACTCGTGTGGTCAAAAGCCCGGCAGGTCACCGCCGCCGAGCAAGTGCAAATGGAGGTGGAAGACCTCCTGTCCCGCGTCCGCGCCGGTGTTGATCACCGTGCGAAAGCCCGCCTGCAGCCCGGCGCTGCGCGCCACCGCGGGGGCCACGCGCAGCATGTGGCCGAGCAGCCCTTCGTCCTCGGGGGCGGCGTCGGCCAAGCTGTCGATGTGCTTCCGGGGAATCATCAGCAGGTGCACCTCCGCCTTGGGATGAATGTCCCGGAAGACCCGCACCTGATCGTCCTCATAAACGAGGTCGGAGGGGATCTCACCGGCGGCGATCCTGCAGAAGATGCAATCCTTCATGATTGTGGCCGGTTCGCCTTCTCCGTCACCCCAGAGACACCGAAACGGCGGGCGAGTTCCGCCAGCACCGCCTCCGGTCCCAGCCCTTCGTGCGCCAGCAGCACCAGGGTATGAAACCACAGATCCGCCGTCTCATAAACCAGCTTCTCGGGGTCGCCGTCCTTCGCCGCCATGACCGTCTCGGTCGCCTCTTCGCCCACCTTCTTGAGGATGGCGTCCAGCCCCTTGGCATACAGTCCGGCCACGTAGGAGCTTTCCGGCTCGGCCTGCTTGCGCTCCTCGAGCACGCGCGCCAGGTCACTCAAAATCCGGTCCGACACGGCATCGCTCCTCAGCGGCGGTAGATGTCTTCGGGGGCCTTCAGCACCGGTTCATCGCTGACCCAGCGCCCCCCCTCCAGGCGCCGGTAAAAGCAGCGCTCGCGGCCGGTATGGCAGGCGACGCCACCGGCCTGTTCCACGCTCAGCAGGACGACGTCCCCGTCGCAGTCCAGGCGCAGCTCGCGCAGCGTCTGCACATGCCCCGAGGCCTCACCCTTGCGCCACAGCGACTGGCGCGAACGCGACCAGTACACGGCGCGGCCCTCGCTCACCGTCAGCGCCAGCGACTCGCGGCTCATCCAGGCGAGCATCAGCACGCGGCCGCTGCGGGCGTCCTGCGCGACGGCGGGGATCAGCCCGTCCGGGCCCCAATCGATGGCCTCCATCCAGGCCGGCTCGACATCGCTCGACATGCGTCCTCCGCGGCTCAGAGCCGCACCTCGACGCCGCCGGCCTGCATGTGGCGCTTGGCCTCGCCGACGGTAAACTCGCCGAAGTGGAAAATGCTCGCGGCGAGCACCGCATCGGCATGGCCCTCGCGAATGCCCGCGACCAGGTGCTCGAGCGTACCCACGCCGCCGGAGGCGATGACCGGGACAGTGACCGCCTCGCAGATGACCCGCGTGAGTTCGAGGTCGAAGCCGGCCTTGGTGCCGTCCCGGTCCATGCTGGTGAGCAGGATCTCCCCCGCGCCGTACGCGACCATGCGCCGCGCCCATTCCACGGCATCCAGCCCGGTGGCCGTGCGCCCGCCGTGGGTGAAAATCTCCCAGCGCGGCGGCTCGCCCGGCGCGCTGACCCGCTTGGCGTCGATCGCCACGACGATGCATTGGGAGCCGAAGCGCTCGGCCGCCTCGCGCACGAACTCCGGCCGGGTCACCGCCGCGGTGTTGATGGCCACCTTGTCGGCGCCCGCGTTGAGCATGCGCCGGATGTCCGCCAGCGTGCGGATGCCGCCGCCCACGGTGAGTGGGATGAACACCTCGCCGGCGACCTGCTCCACCACATGGACCATGGTTTCGCGGTCCTCATGCGAGGCGGTGATGTCGAGGAAGGTGATCTCATCGGCGCCCTGTTGATCGTAGCGGCGCGCGATCTCCACAGGGTCGCCGGCGTCCCGGATGTCGACGAACTGCACGCCCTTGACCACGCGACCGGCATCGACGTCCAGACAGGGAATGATGCGTTTGGCCAGACCCATGTTCCTAAGCTAGATCCCGTTTGCGTTCGGCCCGGCGGCGGGCCGGCGGGCGCTGATGCTCATTTGCGGCACAGCTCGTCCGCCAGGGCCTGCGCGGGAGCGAGCTCGAGCGTCCCCTCGTACACGGCGCGGCCGGTGATGGCCCCGGCGATACCCTCCTCGGCCACGGCGCACAGGGCGCGAATGTCCTCGAGGCTGCTCACCCCGCCCGAGGCGATGACCGGCACGTGCACCGCGCGCGCCAACGCCACCGTCGCCTCGACGTTCAGGCCGCTGAGCATGCCGTCGCGGCTGATATCGGTATACACGATGGCCGCCACGCCGTCTTCCTCGAAGTGCCGGGCGATGTCGATGACGTCGTGATGGGAGAGCTTGGACCAGCCGTCGATGGCCACCTTGCCCTCGCGCGCGTCCAGGCCGACGATGATGTGGCCGGGAAACTCCAGGCACAGGTCATTGACGAAGTGCGGCGCACTGACGGCCTTGGTGCCGACGATGGCGAACTCAACGCCCGCCTCCAGGTAGGCCTCCACGGTTTCGGCGTCGCGGATCCCCCCACCGACCTGGATGGGCACCTGCGGACAGCGCTGCGCGATGCGGCGGATGATCTCGGCGTTGACCGGCCGCCCGGCCAGCGCCCCGTCGAGGTCGACGAGGTGCAGTCGCCGTGCGCCCTGCTCCACCCACTGCTCCGCGACCGCGACCGGATCGTCCGAAAACACCGTCTGCTCGTCCATGCGTCCCTGGCGCAAGCGCACGCACTTCCCGTCCTTGAGGTCAATGGCGGGGATGATGAGCATGGTCTCGGCTTCCTCTTGAGGCTTCGGATTCTGGATATCGTGCGGCGGACGGCCCGAACGCGCTCGGCGTCAGGGCGTCTCCCCCGACCACTTCAGGAAGTTGGCATACAGGCGCAACCCGTCCTGCTGGCTCTTTTCGGGGTGAAACTGGGTGGCGAACAGCTTGCCGCAAGCCAGCGCGGCGGTGAACGGCACCGGATAGATCGAGAAGCCGGCGATCAGGTCCGGGCCCTCGGGCTCCACATAATAACTGTGCACGAAGTAGAACCGCGCATCCTGGGCAATGCCCTCCCACAGCGGGTGAGCAAGCGCCTGATGCACCTGGTTCCAGCCCATGTGCGGCACCTTCAGCGCGCTGCCATCCTCCGGGCGCGGCATGTGGGCGAACGAAAGCACCCGCCCCGGCAACACCCCCAGGCATTGGGTGCCACCGTTCTCCTCGCTCCAGTCCATCAGGACCTGCATGCCGACGCACACCCCCAGCAGGGGCTTGGCGCCGGCCACCTCGCGCACGGCCTGATCCAGGCCGCGGCGCACCAGCTCGCCCATACAGTCGCGGATGGCACCGACGCCGGGGAGCACCACGCGGTCGGCGGCGACCACCTGGTCTGGGTCCTCGGTGACCAGGACCCGGGTGCCCTCGGGGGCGACGTGCTCGAGGGCCTTGGCGACGGAATGCAGGTTGCCCATCCCATAGTCAACCACGGCCACGGTGTTCATTTCACTGGGTTCCATGACGAGGGCCGAAGGCCGAATGAGCCGCCGCGGGCGGCGCTCAGAGGCTCCCCTTGGTCGAGGGCGTCTGTCCGGCCATGCGCGGGTCGAGCTCGGCCGCCATGCGCAGCGCCCGGCCGAAGGCCTTGAAGGCGGTCTCCGCCACGTGGTGGGCGTTGCGCCCGCGCAGGCCGTCAACGTGCAGCGTGGCCAGGGCGTGATTCACGAAGCCCTGGAAGAACTCGCGCAGCAGGTCGACGTCGAAGTCGCCGATCCGCTCGCGCGGGAACTCCAGGTGGTACTCGAGCCCCGGGCGCCCGGAGAAGTCCACCACCACGCGCGAGAGCGCCTCGTCGAGCGGCACGTAGGCATGTCCGTAGCGGCGGATGCCCTTCTTCTCGCCCAGGGCGCGGGACAGCGCCTGACCGAGGGTGATGCCGACGTCCTCGACGGTGTGGTGCGCGTCGATGTGCAGGTCGCCCTCGGCGCGCACGTCGAGGTCGACCAGCCCGTGGCGCGCGACCTGGTCGAGCATGTGGTCGAGAAACGGCACTCCGGTGTCGATGCGGGCCGCCCCGCTGCCGTCCAGGCTCAGGGCGATCTCCACCCGGGTCTCGAGGGTCTGGCGCTCTACGCGGGCCTCGCGCGTGCTCATCGGTGTCTCCAGGAAAAAGGCGGCCGGCCGCGGGCGGCCGGCAGACCGTATAGCATACCCATATCCGACGCCGGTTGGTACCGCCGCCCCGGGGACCGTCCGCTCGCCAATCCGGAGTATTATTGACGCAGTCGCAGAGATATAGTGGGATTTGGGAGCGGACTGATGCGGGTGGCCCAACAACGATGGCGAGCGGCATGGACAGCACGGATCGGATAGTCAAACTGGTGGACGTGCGCACGGCCTGCAAGCGGTGCAGCCTCCAGCGACTCTGTTTGCCGATGCACATCGCCCCGCAGGACATGAGCCTGCTCGAGCGGATCATCCAGCGGCGCCGGCCGATCCGGCGCGGCGAGCACCTGTTCCACTCCGGGGACCGCTTCCATGCCCTCTATACCGTGCGCTCCGGCTCGGTGAAGAGCTACACGGGCACCGAGGGAGGCCAGGAGCAGGTCACGGGCTTTCACCTGCCCGGCGAGCTGGTCGCGATGGACGGCATCGGCACCGGTTCCCACCCCTCGGCCGCCAAGGCGCTGGAAACCACCAGCGTCTGCGAGATCCCCTTCGAGCGTCTCGAGGACCTGGCCAACCGCATCCCGAGCCTGCAGCACCACCTGTTCCGGCTCATGAGCCAGGAGATCACCCAGGACCACGAGATGCTGCTGACCCTGGGCAAGATGCACGCCGAGGCGCGGCTCGCCTCTTTCCTGCTCAGCATCTCCTCGCGCTTTCGCAGCCGCGGCTTCTCGCCCACCGAGTTCATGCTGAGCATGTCGCGCAACGACATCGGCAACTATCTCGGCCTGGCGGTGGAGACAGTCAGCCGTCTGTTCACCCGCTTTCAGGAGGAAGGCATCCTGAGCGTGGACCGCAAGCACGTTCTGATCCACCGGATCGAACGCCTCCACGAGCTGGCCGGTCGGCACGGCGCCGGCCCCGATCGCGCCAGCGGAGGCGCCTGACCCCCGCGCGCGGCTTGCGCGCGCCCCCGCGTAAACCCTGATCCACGTCAATGCCGCCCCGCGGCCGTTCGGCGAGCCTAGCGCTACGCACGGTGCCGCGCCGTACAGCGGGGAGGAGGGGCTCGTGGAGAGAGAGGCGCTCTACAACGATACGGTCGTGCGCCAGTTCGCCGTCATGACCGTGGTGTGGGGAGTCGTGGGCATGAGCGTCGGCGTCCTGATCGCGGCGCAGCTGGTCTGGCCCGCCCTCAACTTCGACACGCCCTGGCTCACCTACAGCCGCCTGCGCCCCCTGCACACCAACGCCGTCATCTTCGCGTTCGGCGGCTCCGCCCTGTTCGCCACCTCGTACTACGTCGTGCAGCGTACCTGCCAGGCGCGGCTGTTCTCGGACCGGCTCGCCGCCTTCACTTTCTGGGGCTGGCAGGCGGTGATCCTGGCCGCGGCGATCAGCCTGCCGCTCGGCATGACCACCTCCAAGGAGTATGCCGAGCTCGAGTGGCCGGTGGACGTGCTGATCACGCTGGTGTGGGTGGCCTATGCGGTGGTGTTCTTCGGCACCATCGTGCGGCGGCGCGTCAAGCACATCTACGTCGCGAACTGGTTCTACGGCTCGTTCATCCTCACCATCGCCGTGCTGCACGTCATCAACAGCCTGGAGCTGCCGGTGTCGTGGACCAAGTCCTACTCCCTGTATCCGGGCGCGATCGACGCCATGGTGCAGTGGTGGTACGGACACAATGCGGTGGGCTTTTTCCTCACCGCCGGGTTCCTGGGGATGATGTACTACTTCATTCCCAAGCAGGCGGGACGCCCCATCTACTCCTACCGCCTCTCGGTGGTGCACTTCTGGGCGCTGATTTCGCTGTACATGTGGGCCGGCCCGCACCACCTGCACTACACGGCGCTGCCGGACTGGGCCCAGTCGCTGGGCATGGTGTTCTCGCTGATGCTCCTCGCGCCGAGCTGGGGCGGAATGATCAACGGCGTCATGACCCTCTCGGGAGCCTGGCACAAGCTGCGCACCGACCCCATCATCCGCTTCCTGATCGTCTCGTTGTCCTTCTACGGCATGTCCACGTTCGAGGGGCCGATGATGTCCATCAAGACGGTCAATTCGCTGTCGCACTATACGGACTGGACCATCGGTCACGTGCACTCGGGGGCGCTCGGCTGGGTGGGTCTGATCACCATCGGCTCGCTGTACTTTCTGATCCCGCGTCTGTTCGGGGGACGGGAGATGTACTCCACGCGCCTCATCGAGGTGCACTTCTGGGTGGCCACCATCGGCATCGTGCTCTACATCGCCTCGATGTGGATCGCCGGCGTCATGCAGGGGCTGATGTGGCGCGCGGTCAACGCGGACGGCACCCTCACCTACAGCTTCGTCGAGAGCCTCGAGCGCATGTACCCCTTCTTCGAGGTGCGCCTGCTCGGCGGTGCTCTGTACCTGCTCGGCATGCTGGTAATGGCCTGGAACGTCTGGAAGACGGTCGCCGGCCGGCGCCCGGCCGTGGTCAGCATCCCCCAGACCGCTTGAGGAGGGTCCGCAAATGCGCCACGACGTCGTCGAAAAAAACGCCGGGCTGCTCGCCATCCTGATCCTGATCGTGATCAGCATCGGCGGCCTGGTCGAGATCGTCCCGCTGTTCTTCATCAAAGACACCACCGAACCGGTGGCCGGGCTCAAACCGTATACCGCCCTGCAACTCGAGGGACGGGACGTCTACGTCCGCGAGGGCTGCTATGTCTGCCACTCGCAGATGATCCGCCCGTTCCGCGCCGAGACCGAGCGCTACGGGCACTACTCGGTGGCCGGGGAGTTCGTCTACGACCACCCGTTCCAGTGGGGCTCCAAGCGCACCGGCCCGGACCTCGCCCGGGTCGGCGGCCGCTATTCGGACGCCTGGCACCGGGTGCACCTGACGAACCCGCGCGACGTGGTCCCCGAGTCGAACATGCCCGCCTTCCCCTGGCTCGCGGAGAACGCCGTCGACGCCGCGCGCACGCCGAGGAAGATGCGCGCCATGAACACGCTCATCGGCATGACGTGCAGCGGCTGCGAGACCTACACCGAGGAGCAGATCACGCAGTCCCCCAGAGACCTGGCGGGCAAGACCGAGATGGACGCGCTCATCGCCTACCTCCAGGTCCTCGGTACCAGCATCAAGGAGCGCAGATAGTCCGATGGACACGACGAGCTTTCATGCCTCGTACACGGTGGTCCTGCTGGTGGTGTTCATCGGCATCGTCTGGTGGGCCTTCAGCCGGCGCCGCAAGAAGGGTTTCGAGGAGGCGGCGCGCCTTCCCTTCGAGGACGAACAGCACGAAGAGCGCCCCGGCGCGAAGGAGGAGGGCCGCCATGACTAGCGGCTGGAGTTGGTACGTCATCGTACTGACGCTGGCGAACATCGTCGCCTGTCTCTGGCTCATCCGCTGGACCGCGCAGCGCCGCCCCGGGGAGCGCGCACGGGAGGCGACCACCGGCCATACCTGGGACGGCGACCTGCAGGAGTACAACAACCCGCTGCCGCGCTGGTGGCTGTGGCTGTTCTACATCACCATCGGCTTCGCGCTGCTCTACCTGGTGTTGTTTCCCGGCCTCGGCGCCTTCCAGGGGCTGCTCGGCTGGACGCAGCGTGGGCAATACCAGCAGGAAATGGCGCAGGCGCAGGCGCAGTACGGCCCGATCTTCGAGCGCTACGCCAAGGTGCCGATCACACAGCTCAGCCAGGACCCGGAGGCATTGCAGATCGGCCAGCGCCTGTTCCTGAACAACTGTGCCGCCTGCCACGGCTCCGACGGCGGGGGCGGCGTCGGCTTCCCCAGCCTGCGCGACGACGAGTGGCTCTATGGCGGCAAGCCCGAGGCCATTCAGACCAGCATCCTGCAGGGGCGCCAGGGCGTCATGCCGCCCTTCGGTCCGGTCCTCGGCACGCAGGGCGTCGAGCAGGTGGCCGCCTACGTGCTCTCGCTGAGCGGCCGCCAAGCCGACCCGCAACAGGTCGCGGCCGGACGACAGAAGTTTCAGCAATTCTGCATCGCCTGCCACGGGCCGGACGCCAAGGGCAATCCGGCCATCGGCGCCCCCAACCTGACCAACGATATCTGGCTGTATGGCGGCGCGCCGGGCGTGGTCCGCCAAACCATCACCCACGGGCGCAGCGGCAAGATGCCCGCGCACAAAGACGTGCTCGGTGCGGAGAAGGCGCACCTGCTGGCCGCCTACGTCTACAGCCTGGGCGGCGCGCGCCCGGGCGCCGATTGAACCGCAGACCCCAGAGGAGAGACACCCATGGACATCATGCACATCCTGTTCGCCTCCTGGACCGGCATCCTGACCATCTTCACGATCGCCTTCGCGATCGGCATGCTGGCCTTCATCGGCGTGCGCGTGGCACGCCTGAGCCGGCCCCACCATCATTGATGTCCCGCGCCGCGCCGCCGCCTCGCCGCTGCACCGGGGCCGCGCCGCGGACGCCGCCCCCATGAACCACCCGCAGGCGGTTTCGGCTCCCGATCGGGCCGATCGACAACTGGACGAGGAACTCTACGCCAAACGGCGCAAGATCTACCCGCGCGAGGTCCACGGGCTGTTCGCGCGTCTGCGGGTGCTCGGCGTGCTGGTCCTGCTCGGCATCTATTACGCTCTGCCCTGGATCCCGTGGGGCGGACGCCAGGCGGTGCTGCTCGATCTGCCGCAGCGCAAGTTTCACATCTTTGCCTGGACCTTCTGGCCGCAGGATTTCATTTTTCTGGCGGCGCTGCTCATCATCGCCGCCTTCTCCCTGTTCTTCTTCACGGCACTCGCCGGCCGCCTCTGGTGCGGCTACGCCTGCCCGCAGACCGTGTGGACCGAGGTCTTTCTCTGGATCGAGCGCAAGGTCGAAGGCGATCGGACGCGGCAGATGAAACTCGATCGGGCGCGCTGGGGCCGGCGCAAGGCCTTGCTCAAGGGCGGCAAGCACCTGCTGTGGATCGCCTTCGCGCTGTGGACCGGTTTCACCTTCGTCGGCTATTTCACGCCCATCGAGGCGCTGGCCGCCAAGGTGGTCCACGGCCGCACCGGCCCCTGGGAGAGCTTCTGGATCCTGTTCTACGGCGCGGCCACCTACCTCAACGCCGGCTGGATGCGCGAACAGGTGTGCATCTACATGTGCCCCTACGCGCGCTTCCAGAGCGCCATGTTCGATCGCGACACCCTGGTGATCTCCTACGACGAGACGCGTGGCGAGCCGCGCGGGGCACGGCCGCGCAGCGCCGGGCGCGGAGCAAACGGGCGCGGGGACTGCATCGACTGCACGATGTGCGTGCAGGTTTGCCCGACGGGCATCGACATTCGCGAGGGCCTGCAGTACCAGTGCATCGGCTGCGCCGCCTGCGTGGACGTCTGCGACCAGGTGATGGCGAAGATGCACTACCCGCCCGGGCTCATCCGCTATACCACCCAGCAAGCAATGGACGGGCAGCCGCCCCGCGTGCTGCGTCCGCGCATCGCCGTCTATGCGGCCATTCTGCTGGCGCTCACCGGCCTGTTCGCCTACGGCCTGAGCCAGCGCACACCGCTCGAGCTCGACGTCATCCGCGACCGCAACGTGCTCTACCGCCAGACACCACAAGGGCTGGTCGAGAACGTCTACACGCTGAAGCTGATCAACATGGACGAGCGGGCCCATCGCTATGTGGTGTCCGTGAGCGGGCTGCCCGAGCTGACGCTGGGCGGCGTCTCCGGTCCGGTGCCAGTCCCCGCCGGCACGGTCGTGGCGCTGCCGGTGCAGGTCCGGGTCGACCCTGCGGCCCTCGAGCAGGCCGGCAACAACATCCGCTTTGGCCTGCGAGCGCTCGATGCGCCTGGGCTGGCGGTGGACGAGCCGGCCCGCTTCCTCGGCCCGGTGCCGCACTGAGACGGGGGAGAAGAATGACCGCGCGCAACGATGGCCTGGCGGACGCGAACGGCTGCGACACGCGGCCGTGGTATCGACAGTTCTGGCCCTGGGTCCTGATCGCCCTGCCCGGCAGTGCGGTCGCCGCCAGCCTGTTCACGCTCTATCTCGCCGTCACCGAACCGGACGGGCTGGTGGTGGACGACTATTACCGTGCGGGCCTTGCCATCAACCGCACATTGGCCCGCGACCGGCTGGCCGCTCGCCTGGGCCTGCATGCCGAGGGCCGGGTGGATCCCGCCACCGGCCGCCTCGCTCTGCGTCTGCTGGGGGTCCACGGCGCGGCGCCGCCGCTGCGCATCGCCTTTCTGCATCCCACGCGCGCGGGACACGACCGACGCGCCGGGCTCTCCGGCGGCGGCGAGGGCGCCCACTACACCGGCGCCGTCGGCCGGCTGCAGCCGGGCAACTGGTACGTGCGGCTCGAGTCGGCCGACGGCCGCTGGCGCCTGCTCGGCCGCGTCAGCGTGCCGGGGGGCGGGCGGCTGGCCCTGCAGCCGGGCGCCTGATCATCAGGAGGAGGAGGCTCGATGAGCGAGATCCCGACTGTGCAGCGAATCGTGGCGGTGCTGTGGCCCTCATTCCTCACCGCCGGCGCGGCGACGGTGATCTTCTTCACCGCCTTCGACCCGCCGGCGCTGATGGCCGCCGGCGGCTACCCGGAGCCCTCGCGCCTCGGCGGCTATACCGTCGGGTTCTTTCTGTTCTGGCTGCTCACCGCCGGGACCAGCGCGCTGACCTGCTATTTCCAGCGCCCCTGCCACCGCCTGCCGGAGACGCGGGGACACCGTCCCCCCGGCTGAGCGGGCGGGGGCGCAGGCGGATCGCGCGCAGGCAAGGGCTCAGGCATGGAACGCCAGGCCGGCCGCATCCCCGCGTCCCTCGAGCGGCGCGCGGCGCGGTGGGCCGGCGCCTACTTCTTCTTTCTGCTGTGCAGCTATTACGTGTTGCGCCCGGTTCGGGACGCGATGGGCATCAGCGCCGGGGTCGAATCCCTGCAGTGGGCCTTCACCGGCACCTTCCTGGCCATGCTCGCGGCCGTGCCGCTTTACGGGGCGGCGGTGGCGCGCCTGCCGCGCCGGCGACTGCTGCCCGCGGTATACGGCTTCTTCGTGGCCAACCTGCTCATCTTCGGCGTTCTGTTGCAGGCCCGCATTGGCCCGGCGGCGGTCGCCCGCGCCTTTTTCATCTGGCTGAGCGTGTTCAACCTGTTCGTCGTTTCCGTTTTCTGGAGCTTCATGGCGGACCTGTTCTCCAATGCACAGGCTCGCCGCCTGTTCGGCTTCATCGCGGCAGGCGGCACGGCCGGTGCCCTGCTGGGGCCGGGGCTCACGGCCCTGTTCGCCGGCGCCCTGGGCGTTGCCTGGCTGCTGTTCATCGCGGCGGGACTGCTGACGGCGGCCATGGCCTGCATGGGTGTCCTGCTGCGCGCAGCGGCCCCGCCGCCCCTCCCGCGGGCGGCCCCCGAGACCGGCACCGCGGGCGGGCTCTGGGCGGGGCTCGGCGAGCTGCTGCGCTCGCCCTATCTGCTCGGCATCGCCGCCTACGTTTGGCTGTACACCACCGTGGGCACCTTCCTGTACTTCGAGCAGGCGCATATCGTCGCGTCCGCCGTCTCCGGGGCGGCGGCCCAGACGCGCCTGTTCGCGCTCGTGGACCTTGGGGTCAATCTGCTCGCGCTCGCCGGGCAGCTGCTGCTCACCCACCGGGTCATCGCGGGGTGGGGACTGCCGGGCACCCTGGCAGCGATCCCGTCCGGCCTGCTGCTCGGCTTCGCCGCGCTCGCGGCCGCCCCGGCGCTCCCGGTGCTGCTGGCCGTGCAGGTGCTGCGCCGCGCCGGCAACTACGCCCTCGCGAAGCCGGCGCGCGAGGTGCTGTTCACGGTGGTCTCGCGCGAGGAACGCTATAAGGCGAAAAGCGTCATCGACACACTGGTCTATCGCGGTGGGGACGCCCTCAGCGCCTGGTTGTTCGCGGGACTGGCGGGACTCGGCTTCGGGCTCACGGCGATGGCGCTGCTGGCGCTGCCGCTTACCGGCCTGTGGCTGGCGTCGGGGCTATGGATCGGGCGCCGCCAGGAGCGACTCCGTGCGGCGGCGGCACGGCAATGATGCCGGAGCACCGGGAGGGATGCACATGCGGATGGGGACGGGTTTCAGTGCCGGACGGCGGCGCGCCCTGGGCACGCTGCTCGCGCTCGGAGCCACGGTAGCGCTCGGCGATGCGGCGGGGGCCGCGGCGACGCCGCCGCGCAGGCGTGCCATCGCGCACAGCGGGGAGACCCTGCCGGTGATCGGGCTCGGGACATACGCCACCTTCGATGTGGGCGCCGACGCGCGGTCGCGGGCACGGCTCGCCGAGGTGCTGGCGGGCTTCGTCCGACTCGGCGGCTCGGTGGTCGACTCCTCCCCCATGTACGGCCGCTCGGAAACCGTGCTTGGTGACCTGCGCGCCCGCTTGGGCTTCGAGCACCGGCTGTTCCTGGCCACCAAGGTGTGGACCACCGGCCGCGCGGCGGGTATCCGCCAAATGGAGCAGTCCTTCGCTCGCATGCGTACGCCGGTGATGGACCTGATGCAGGTGCACAACCTGGTGGACTGGCGCACCCAGTTCCCCGTCCTGCGCCGCTGGCAGGAGGCCGGGCGCATCCGCTACACCGGCATCACCCACTACGTCCCGGACGCCTTCCCGGAGATGGCCCGGATCCTGCGGAGGGAACGCCCCGACTTCGTGCAACTGCCCTACTCACTGGACACCCGTGCGGCCGAACGCGAACTGCTGCCGCTGGCCGCCGACCTGGGCGTGGCGGTGCTGGTGAATCGGCCGTTCGAGAAGGGCGGGCTGTTCCGGCAGGTCGGCGGCAGACCGCTGCCCGGGTGGGCGGCGGAGTTCGACTGCCACAGCTGGGCGCAGTTCTTCCTCAAGTACATCCTGGGTGAACCGGCGGTCACCTGCGTGATTCCGGCCACCGGCAATCCGCGGCACCTGGCGGACAACATGGGCGCGGCGCGCGGCCGCTTGCCGGACGCCGCACAACGGCGCCGGATGGTGGAGCTATACGAAGCGATCTCAGTCGGAAGCCTCTGGCCGACCCGCACGGGTTCAGGAGCGATCGCCGGCCGGCTTGCTGCCCCGGCCCTCGCCCGGGCCGCGCCGACGCCGTCCCCGGGACGGACCGCCGCCGCCGGGTTTGCCGCCGGGCTTGTTGCGGCGCGGCATGCGCTGCGGCGGTTTGGGCTCGGCGAGCAGGCCCTCTTCGATGTCGGCCGTCGGAATGGAGTGCCCGATGTACTCCTCGATCTCGGGGAGCGAGAAGGCGTAGGTCTCGCAGGCGAAGCTGATGGCATTGCCGGCGGCCCCGGCGCGCGCAGTCCGCCCGATGCGGTGCACGTAGTCCTCGCAGTCCTGCGGCAGGTCGTAGTTGATCACGTGGCTGACGTCTTCCACGTGCAGACCGCGCGCGGCCACATCGGTGGCGACCAGGATCGGGATCTCGCCGGCGGTGAAGCGCTTGAGCAGGCTCAGGCGCTTGGTTTGCGGCACGTCGCCGGAGAGTACGCCGCTGTTGTAGCCGTTGCCGAGCAGGTAGGCGCCAACCCGCTCTGCCGCCGCCTTGGTGTTGACGAAGACGAGCACCCGCGCCTCGGGCAGGCGTGCCAGCAGGCCGAGCAGCAGGGGAATTTTCTCGTTCATCGCGGGGTAATACACCCGCTCTTCGACGCGCTCGGCGGTGACCTGCTCCGGCTCCACCCGCACCTCTTCGGGGTTGTTCATGTGCTCGTAGGCGAGCTCGGTGACCCGGTAGGAGAGGGTGGCGGAGAACAGCAGGTTGAGGCGCTCGGTGGGCGAGGGCATGCGGCGCATCAGGAAGCGGATGTCCTTGATGAAGCCGAGATCGAACATGCGGTCGGCCTCATCGAGCACCAGGACCTCGACCCCCTTGAGCCCGAAGACGTGCTGTTTGAAGTAGTCGATGAGGCGCCCGGGCGTGCCGATCAGGATGTCGATGCCGGCCTCGACCTCCTGGCGCTGGGATTCATAGCCCGTGCCGCCGTAGACCAGGCCCAGACGCAGGTCGGTGTAGCGGCCCAGCTGGACCGCGTCCTTGTGGATCTGCACCGCCAGTTCGCGGGTTGGCGCCAGGATCACGGCGCGAGGCTGCACGCCCTGGTCCGGCCCGGTGGCCGGCGGGCGGGTCAGCAGGCGCTGGTAGGTGGCAATCAGGAAGGCCGCGGTCTTGCCGGTACCGGTCTGCGCCTGGCCGGCCACGTCCTGGCCGCGCAGGGCCAACGGCAGGGTCTGCGCCTGGATCGGCGTGCAACGGTCGAAGCCCGCCTCGTCAATGCCTTGGAGCAGAGACGCCGACAATCCGAGCTCGGCGAAGCGCGTCTCTGTGAGGTGCGTCTCACTCATGGGCCGACAGCATACCAGAGTGCCGCCGGAAATGGGCTTGAAATGGTCGGCGTCTTCGGCTCAAATGTCGTTAGTCTATGGAATCCTGAACCGCCGCCGCAGGGATGCGCCGCCAAAATTCGGCCTCCCGCGACGGTTCGGCCCGCGCGGCGCGCGGGCTCCCGTCGTTCGGCGAACCGGCATTCACCCCACTCGACCCGGGAGACGTTACATTGAGTGACAAGATCGTTTACGTGACCGACGACAGCTTTGAAGAAGAAATCATCAAGTCGGCCGAGCCCGTCCTCGTGGATTACTGGGCCGACTGGTGCGGTCCGTGCAAGATGATCGCCCCCATTCTCGACGAGATCGCGGATGAGTACGCCGGACGCCTGAAGATCGCCAAGCTCAACATCGACGAGAACCCCGGGACGCCGCCCAAGTACGGCATCCGGGGCATCCCCACGCTCATGCTGTTCAAGAACGGCAACGTGGAGGCGACGAAGGTCGGTGCGGTGTCGAAGTCGCAGCTCACCGCCTTTATTGACAGCAATTTGTAGGCTATTCTTTCCCGCGTCCGGCTCTGTTTCCCCGGGGCTGGACGCGGGGACGCTCCGGTGGTAGCTTAGGGCCACCGCAGAATTCCAAGACTATCATTTGTCTTAGCCGCGCGTCGGCTCCCCCGACCCGTACGTGATTTTTTTCTTTAGCTGGACTCCAAGCGCGCGCGGCCTTTCCGCCCCGTTCGTCACTCCCATGTTCCGGCAATCCAACGCCTGAGTGCATATCGCAGACCGACCATGAACCTTACCGAACTGAAAGAAACGCCCGTCACGGACCTGATCTCGCTGGCCGAGTCCATGGGGATCGAGAACATCTCCCGCTCGCGCAAGCAGGACATCATCTTCTCCATCCTCAAGGCGCACGCCAAGAACGGGGAGGACATCTACGGCGACGGAGTGCTCGAAATCCTGCAGGACGGGTTCGGGTTCCTGCGCTCGGCGGACAGCTCCTACCTGGCCGGCCCGGACGACATCTACGTCTCGCCCAGCCAGATACGGCGCTTCAACCTGCGCACGGGCGACACGGTATCGGGCAAGATCCGGCCCCCCAAGGAGGGCGAACGCTACTTCGCCCTGCTCAAGGTGGCGGAGATCAACTTCGAGCCCCCCGAGAACGCCAAGCACAAGATCCTCTTCGAAAACCTCACCCCGCTGCATCCGAACCAGCGCATGAGTCTGGAGCTCGGCAACGGCAGCACCGAGGACATCACCGCCCGCGTCATCGACCTGGTGGCCCCGGTAGGCAAGGGCCAGCGCGGGCTCATCGTCTCCCCGCCGAAGGCCGGCAAGACGATGCTGCTGCAGAACATCGCGCAGTCCATCACCGGGAAGCACCCGGAGTGCTACGTCATCGTGCTGCTCATCGACGAGCGACCCGAGGAGGTCACGGAGATGGAGCGTTCGGTGCGCGGCGAGGTGGTCTCGAGTACCTTCGACGAGCCGGCCAGCCGGCACGTCCAGGTGGCCGAGATGGTCATCGAGAAGGCCAAGCGGCTGGTCGAGCACAAGAAGGACGTGGTCATTCTGCTCGACTCCATCACCCGGCTGGCGCGCGCCTACAACACCGTGATCCCGTCCTCGGGCAAGGTGCTCACCGGCGGCGTCGACGCCAATGCCCTGCACCGCCCCAAGCGCTTTTTCGGCGCGGCTCGCAATATCGAGGAGGGCGGCTCCCTGACCATCATCGCCACCGCGCTGGTGGACACCGGCTCACGCATGGACGATGTGATCTATGAGGAGTTCAAGGGCACCGGCAACATGGAAATCCACCTCGACCGGCGCATCGCGGAGAAGCGCATCTATCCCTCCATCAACATCAACCGGTCCGGCACGCGCCGCGAAGAGCTGCTCACCAAGCCGGACGAACTGCAGAAGATGTGGATCCTGCGCAAGGTGGTGCATGACATGGACGAGCTGGCGGCGATGGAATTCCTGCACGACAAGCTGCGCGGGAGCAAGACCAACGGCGAGTTCTTCGATTCCATGAAGCGCTGAGGCGGCCGGGGCGGGTCGCCCCGAGGCCCGTCCTTTGACTTTTCCCCATCCGCACACGAGTATTTGAGTCAGGGAGCCGGTAGGGAACGGGTTGGTGGCTGGAAGCCGCCGCGACGCCGGCACAGGCGTGCGCAAACACGAGGGAAGCGGCCCATGCTCGATGCCGATCTGCAGCGCGAACTCGACTTCGACGGCTGGCGGGAGCTGGCCCGGCGCGATCCCGCGCGCTTCGAGCGCCTGCGCAGCCGCGCCATCGAGCAGCTCATCGAGCGCGCCCCCGCTGCCCGCCGGCAACGCCTGCGGGGCCTGCAATGGCGCATCGACGCCGCCCGCGCGCGCTCACGCACCCCGCTCGCGGCCACACTGCGCATCTCCGATATGATGTGGGAGAGCTTCTTCGAGCTCGACCGCGCCTTCCAGCGGCTGCGTGCACCGGATACCGCCGCCCCCGAGGTGCGGGCGCCGGGGCAGCTTTTGGCCTTCCGGCGCCCGCCGCGCGCCTAGCTGTGTAAACCCACCAGGTTGTTCACGATAAGCCGTGAGATCGGAGGCCGATAGCCGAGGCTGGCGTGCGGTCGGTGCCAGTTGTACTGGTGCAGCCACGGCAGGAGGTGCTCGGAGCGCTGGTCGGAGGAGACGTAGGCGCGGGCATAGGCCCATTCGCGTAGCGCGGTCTGGATGAAGCGCTCGGCCTTGCCATTGGTGCGCGGGGTGTAGGGCTGCGTGCGCAGATGGCGCAGCCCCAGACGACGGCACAGGCGCGCAAAGCGCCGGGACAGATAGCAGGCGCCGTTGTCGGTCAACACCCGCTGGAAGCGGATGCCCAGTCCCCGGTAGTAGCGCAGCACCTGCAGCAGAAAGGCGCAGGCGCTGCGGCCGGTCTCATCGGGGTGGATGGCGCCGAAGGCGACTCGGGAGTGGTCATCGATGGCCACGTGGACATACTCCCAGCCGGCCCCGCGGGAGCACTGGCGCCGGTCCTCGGTGGCGCGGTGCCCCGGGACGCGAAAGCGCCCGAGTTTCTTGATGTCCAGGTGCAGCAGCCCGCCGGGCTGGGCGTATTCGTAGCGCCGTACCGGCGGGGCGGGCTCGAGCTGGGCCAGGCGATTGAGCCCCATGCGGCGCAGCCAGCGCCCCACCGTGCTGTGACCGATCCCCAGCCGCTGGCTGATCTGGCGGTAGGTCTGACGGGCGCGGCGGCATTCGACCAGCTGGGCCCGGCGCTGCGAGCAGAGTGCGTGCGGGCTGTGATGGGGCCGCGAGGGGCGATTTCTCAGACCTGCCGGCCCCTCCTCGCGGTAGCGCTGGAGCCACTTGTAGGCGGTGCGCACGCTCACGCCGGCCGCCTGGGCCGCCTCGCGGGGGCGCAGGCCCTGCTCGAGGATGCGGCGCACCAACAGCTCTCGACCATGGACGGTTAATCGGGCATTTTTATGGTTGTTCATTCGGGGCTCCCGGAGGTTGGATTTGGTTCGCACCTCCAGTCTTCCGGGTAAGCCCCGAGTGAACAACCTACTGAGAGATCACACCTAGCAACTGCAGCGCCCGCGCTTGCCCGCACAGCGGCGCTTGAGTAAAATGCGCGGTTCCCGGGGCGCCGTGCCCGGCGAGAGGGACCGAGTGGCGGCGCGACAGACCCCTATCGAGGTGACGTTCCGATGAAAGCGGATATCCATCCGAAGTACGAAGAGATCACGGTGAGCTGCAGCTGTGGCGGCTCCTTCAAGACCCGCTCCACGGCAGGTCACGACCTGCAGCTGGAAGTCTGCGCCGAGTGCCATCCGTTCTACACCGGCAAGCAGAAGCTCATCGACACCGCCGGCCGCGTGGACAAGTTCCGCCAGAAGTACGGGATGAAATAATCCCCTGCCGATGGTGAGGTGTCGAGCCGGTCATGAAAGGGCGTCCCCATGGGGCGCCCTTTTGCTTTGCCTGTTGCTCGCCGCCCCGGCGGCCGCGGGCGCCGCCTCCGGCTGCCGTGCCGATCGGGTCGACGCCCGGGTGCAGGTCAGCCATGTTTACGATGGGGATACCGTGCGCCTCGCCGACGGGCGGCATGTGCGCTTCATCGGCATCAATGCACCGGAAGTCGCCCACCGGGACGAGCCGGGGGAACCGTACGGGCGGGCCGCCCGCACGGCCGTCCAGGCGCTGTTCGCACGCGACGCGCACCTGCAACTGCGCTTCGATGCCGAGCGCCACGATCACTACGGTCGACTGCTCGCGCACCTCTACCTGCCGGACGGGCAGAGCGTGGAGGAACGGCTGTTGCGGCAGGGGCTGGCCACGCTCCTGGTGATGCCGCCCAACCTGGCCAACCTGGACTGCTACCGGGCGGCCGAGCGCGCGGCCCGGCAGGCGCGGCGCGGCCTGTGGGGGGACCCGTATTTTCAGCCGCGGCAGGCAGCGCGGGTGCCGCGCAGCGCGCGCGGCTATCACCTGGTGCGCGGCACGGTCCGCGCCGTCCACGAGACGCGTCGCTCCATCTGGCTGCAGCTCGACGGCCTCGTGTCAGTGCGCATTGCCAAGCAGGACCTGGGCTACTTCGATGCCGTCCTTGCGGTCCGCCAACTGGCGGGGCGGCACATCCTGGTGCGCGGTTGGCTGCACCCGACCCACCGCGGGCTGATGATCCGCGCCCGCCACCCGGCGGCGCTGGAGCTTCTCGAGACTACGGAGTCATCATGAACAGCAAGGCCCCTGAAAACGAATCCCCGGCGCTGCGCTATCACGCGCAGGAGCCGGCGGGAAAGCTCGCCACCGCCGTGACCAAGCCCTGCACCACGGCGGCCGACCTCAGCCTCGCCTATACGCCGGGCGTCGCCGAACCGGTGCGCGCCATCGCCGCCGATCCCGAGGCCGCCTACCGCTATACGGGCAAGGGCAATCTGGTGGGCGTGGTGACCGACGGCAGCGCGGTGCTCGGGCTGGGCAACGTCGGCGCGCTGGCCGGCAAGCCGGTGATGGAGGGCAAGGGGGTGCTGTTCAAGCGTTTCGCCGACATCGATGTGTTCGACATCGAGGTCGAGGCCGGCTCCACCGCGGCCTTCATCGAGACGGTCGCGGCCATCGCCCCGACCTTTGGCGGCATCAATCTCGAGGACATCGCCGCACCGCACTGTTTCGAGATCGAGAAGGCGCTGAGCGAGCGCCTGGACATTCCGGTCTTCCACGACGACCAACACGGCACCGCCATCATCATCGCCGCCGGGCTGCTCAACGCCCTGGAGCTGCAGGGCAAGACGGTCGCCGAGGCGCGCATCGTCTGCCTCGGCGCGGGCGCCGCGGGCCTCGCCTCCATGCGGCTGCTCGTCAAGCTCGGCGCCCGCGCGGAGAACGTCTTTCTGGTCGACCGCAAGGGGGTGGTGCACAGCGGGCGCGACGACCTCAACGTCTACAAGCGTGAATTCGCCCACCAGACGCCGCTGCGCACGTTGGCCGACGCCATGCGCGAGGCCGACGTGTTCGTCGGCGTGTCCGGGCCAGACCTGGTCAGTGCGCGAGATGGTGCGCAGCATGCCGGCGCGGCCGGTGGTGTTCGCTCTGTCCAACCCAGACCCGGAGATCCGTCCGGAAGTGGCGCGCGAGGTGCGCGACGATCTGGTGATGGCCACCGGGCGCACCGACTACCCCAACCAGGTCAACAACGTGCTCGGTTTCCCCTTCATCTTCCGCGGCGCCCTGGATGTGCCGCGCGCGTGCCATCAACGTCGGAGATGCAGCTCGCCGCCGTGCGGGCGCTGGCGGCCCTGGCGCGCAGCCGGTGCCGGCGGAGGTGCTGAAGGCATACGAGCTGGAGACGATGGAATTCGGGCCCGAATACATCATCCCCACCCCCTTCGATCCGCGCCTGCGCGAGTTCGTGGCGCCGGCCGTGGCCGAGGCGGCGCTGCGCACCGGCGTGGCCCGGACCGGCTGGCCCAGCCACTACCCCGCGCGGGAGACCGTCGCCGCCCGCACCGACGTTTAGTGCGTTAAGCTCGGCGGCGCTCTCAGGCGGGCTCCAGCAGCGCGCGTACCGCCGCCGGCTTGGCCCGTTGCATGGGCTTGCCATCGATGGGGCTGAGCGGTGCCTGCCGTCGCCCCAGCAATGGAAACACCACCAGTTCCACGTGGTCGCTGCCAGCCACGAAGGAGTAGACGGGATAGGTGGCGAAACTCTCCGCCCCCACACGCAGGCGGCGTTCTCCAAGCTCGCTCGGGGATGTGCTGCTCCGACAGGAACAGACCGATCTCCTCGGGCGTGTCGGTGAACACGTGCAGGGTCACCGCGCTGTGCGCATCGGCGGTGCCGTGCAGGACGGGGCCGACCAGGACCGGCGCGAAACGCTCCAACAGGGTCATCGCCTGCAGCGCCGCCTCACGCAGCCCCGCAGGTGGTGCGGCTGGCTGTCGGCCAGGAACAGTCGCTGATACTCCCTCAGCGCCTCCTGCACCTCGGTGTTGCTCGGCAGGTTGCGGGTGTCGGCAGCCCCGAGCCGCGCGGCCGCCTTGCGTTTGGCGAGGTGGAAGTCCTGGTTGCCGGTCTCGGCCATGATGCGCCCCGCCTCCAGGGCGATGCGTTGACGCATCTGACGGTCCTTGGGCGTGCTGTTGCTGCGAGGCATGGCTCCACCGTGGAGGCTGTGGTTCGGACCGCGCAGGTGCCTAGAAGAGCTGCTCGGTCAGTCCGGTGGACTCCTGCGGCGTCCCGCCGCTGCCTTCATAGTTGTGCGTCACGGCCCCCGGCGCCGGCTTCGGGACCTGGTCCGCGCGGAAGGTCTCGAACATGGCATGCGGGTCGTCGGCGCTGGCAAGCCGCCCGGTCTCTGCATCGATGCGCACCGTCACTAGGCCGCGCGGCTGCTTGAGCGGCGTCTCCGGCACCCCTTCGAGGGCGGCGCCCATGTACTCGCGCCACATCGGCAGCGCGGCGCGCGCGCCGGTCTCGTGAGTGCCCAGCGGGCGCGGCGTGTCAAAGCCCACCCAGGCGGTCGTCACGATGTCGGCATTGAACCCGGAGAACCAGGCGTCGCGCTGGTCGTTGGTGGTGCCGGTCTTACCCGCCAAGTCGCTGCGGCCCAGCCGCAGCACGCCGCGACCGGTGCCATGGCGGATGACGTCGCGCAGGATGCTCGTCATCAGATAGGTGGTCTGCGGGCTCAGCACCCGCTTGGCGGGGACGATGGGCGGCGGGGCAGCAGCGGCAGAGCCGTCATCCGGGACGGCGGGAGGCGTCGGCTCGGGCGCCGCCACCTTCACCGGCTTGCCCTCGCCATCGCCGCTCGCTTCTTCGCAGTCGGGGCAGGCCTGCGGCGGATTGGGGCGGTACACCACTTCGCCATCGCTGTTCTCGATGCGGTCGATGAAGTGCGATTGCACGCGATAGCCGCCGTTGGCGAACACCGCGTAGCCGGACACCAGTTGCAAGGGCGTGATGGCGCCGCTGCCCAGGGCCAGCGAGAGATTGCGCGGCAGGTGGTCGGTCGGGAAGCCGAAGCGGCTCACGTAATGGATGGCGTAACCGACGCCGATAGAGCGCAGCAAACGGATCGACACCAGGTTGCGGGAATGGATCAGCGCCTGGCGCAGCCGCGTCGGTCCGAAAAAGCGCCCACTGTAGTTCTCCGGCCGCCAGGTGTCCTCCAGCCCGGGGTCATCGAATACCACCGGCGCGTCGTTGATGATGGTGGCCGGGG
This sequence comes from uncultured Gammaproteobacteria bacterium, assembly GCA_963779865.1. Taxonomy (GTDB): domain Bacteria; phylum Pseudomonadota; class Gammaproteobacteria; order CAVZZX01; family CAVZZX01; genus CAVZZX01. The sequence continues at coordinate 2,194,846 of CAVZZX010000003.1, forward strand.
TGAAGCCCTTGTCGAGCGCCGCGGCGTAGACGAAGGGCTTGAAGTTGGAGCCGGGCTGGCGCTGCGCCTGCACGGCGCGGTTGAACTTGCTCTGATAGAAGTCGAAGCCGCCCACCAGCGCCAGAATCGCCCCGTCCTGCGGACGCAGCGAGACGAGGGCACCAGAGACCTCGGGCACTTCCACGAGCTCCGAACAACCGTCACTCGCCGCGCGCACGCGGATCACGTCCCCCGCCTGCACCACGTCGGAGGGCTTGGACGGCCGCGGGCCGAAGCCGCCGTCGGGCAGCGCCGGGCGCGCCCAATCCATATGGTCGAAGGCGATGTAGGCCACGCGCCCCTCGGCGGTATAGGCGTACACGGCCGCGGCATCGTCGTCGACCTGCAGCACACGGGCCGGCACCAGCCCGCCGATGGTCGGGAAGCTCTCCAGGCCGGCGGGGCCGGTGGCGTCCGCATCGAGATCCAGGAAGTCGGCATGCGCCTCCGGCCCGCGGTAGCCGTGGCGCTGGTCGTAGGCGATCAAGGCATCGCGCAGCGAACGGTTGGCCGCCGTCTGCAGCGGGGCGGTGATCGTCGTGTAGACGTTATAGCCGGCGGTGTAGGCGTCTTCGCCAAAGCGGTTGACCGCCTGGGCGCGGGCCATCTCGGCAACGTAGGGGGCCTCGACCTCGCGGTCCTGACCGTGGTAGCTCGCCGTCACCCCGCTGCTGCGGGCCGCGGCGTACTGGGCATCGTTGATGAAGCCGAGCTCGCGCATGCGCCCGAGGACGTAGTCGCGGCGCAGCAGGGCCCGGTGCGCGTCCGCCAGCGGGTTGTAGCGCGAAGGCGCCTTGGGCAGGCCGGCAATCATGGCCAGCTGCGCCAGGCTCAAGTCGGCCAGGTCCTTGCCGTAATACACCTGTGCGGCGGCCGCCACGCCGTAGGCGCGGTTGCCCAGGTAGATCTTGTTCAGGTAGAGCTCCAGGATCTCTTCCTTGGTGAGCTCATGGTCGATCTTCAGCGCCAGCATGATCTCGTTGATCTTGCGCAGGAAGGTCTTCTCGCGGGTGAGAAAGAAGTTGCGCGCCACCTGCATGGTGATGGTGCTGCCGCCCTGCGAGCGCACCCCGGTGGCGGCCAGGTGCACGGCCGCGCGCACGATGCCCTGGTAGTCCACGCCGGGGTGTTCGAAGAAGCGGTCGTCCTCGGCGGCCAGCACGGCATGGATCAGCTGCGGTGGAAACTGCTTGTAGTGCAGCGGCGTGCGTTTCATCTCGCCGAATTCCGCCAGCAGGCGGCCGTCCCGGGTGAAGACACGCAGCGGAACCTGTAGCTGCACGTCCTTGAGCATGTCCACCGAGGGGAGCTTGGGCGCGAGATAGGCATAGGTCCCGATGGCGCCGAGTGCACCGATGAGGAACAGGGTGAACAGCGATCCGAGGCCGAAGGCGAGGAACTTCTGCAGGCGTGGTCTCATGGGCGGTGTGCGAACTGGGTCATAGCGCGTAGAGCTTTAAAGTATAAGACTTCAGCGGAGGGCAAACCATGACGTCAGTCGCTAAACATGGCCTGCGCGGGAAGTTGACTTCCTTTCTTAAAGTAGATATAGATAACCTTCACATAAGCCCTCATAAATAAAGAAATTATACATGAGCGCCATTTCAGAATTATTCAAGCCCAAGCGCCCCCCCGTGCTCGGCCTCGACATCAGCTCCACGGCGGTAAAGCTCCTGGAGCTCGGGCGCAGCGGCGATCGCTACCGCGTCGAGAGCTACGCCGTGGAGCCGCTGCCGCCCAACTCGGTGGTCGAGAAGAAGATCGCCGACGTCGAGGCGGTCGGCGAGGCCATCAAGCGCGCGGTGAAACGCTCGGGCGCGCGCTCCAAGCTGGCGGCGGCGGCCGTGGCGGGCTCGGCGGTCATCACCAAGATCATCTCCATGCCGGCCTCCCTCTCCGAGGGCGAGATGGAGGACCAGATCCAGCTCGAGGCCGATCAATACATCCCGTATCCGCTCGAGGAAGTCAATCTCGATTTCGAAGTGATGGGCGCGGCGGCCGACGACGCCGACCGGGTGGACGTGCTGCTCGCGGCCTCGCGCAGCGAGCACGTGGAAGAGCGGGTGGCCGCCATCGAGCTGGGCGGGCTGAAGGCCCGGATCATCGATGTCGAGGCCTACGCCATGGAGAATGCCTTCGCCCTGATCGCCCCGCAGATGCCGGACGAGGGGCTGGACATGACGGTGGCCGTGGTCGACGTGGGTGCCACCATGACCACGCTCAACGTGCTGCACGACCGCAAGACCATCTACACCCGCGAGCAGGTCTTCGGCGGCAAGCAGCTCACCGAGGAGATCCAGCGCCGCTACGGGCTCTCGTACGAAGAGGCGGGCATGGCCAAGCGTCAGGGCGGCCTGCCCGACAACTATGTCCCCGAGGTGCTCGAGCCCTTCCGCGAGGCCATGGTGCAGCAGGTCAGCCGCTCGCTGCAGTTCTTCTTCTCCTCGAGCCAGCACAACAGCGTCGACCACATCGTGCTCGCCGGCGGCAGCGCCATGCTCCAGAACATCGACGAGATGATCGCCGAGCGCCTCGGGGTGCCCGCCACGGTGGCCAACCCGTTTGCCGCCATGAGTCTCGCCTCCCGCGTCAAGGCCCAGAGCCTGAGCAACGACGCCCCGGCGCTGATGATCGCCTGCGGGCTCGCCATGCGGAGTTTCACCTGATGGCCCATATCAACCTGCTTCCCTGGCGCGAGGAGCTGCGCCGCGAGCGCCAGCGGCAATTCGCGGTGGTCAGCCTGGGCTCGATGGTCCTGATGGGACTCATCATCCTGCTGGTCCACCTCAATATCGGCGGCCGCATCAGCGCCCAGGAGGCGCGCAACCGGTATCTCGACGACGAGATCCAGAAGGTCGAGAAGCAGATCAAGGAGATCCGCAGCCTGGAGGCGGAGAAGGACCGCCTGCTGGCGCGCATGGAGATCATCCAGCGGCTGCAGAGCAGCCGCTCCGAGGTCGTGCACGTGCTCGACGAACTGGTGCGCACCCTGCCCGACGGCGTCTATCTCACCTCCTTCAAGCAGTCGGGGACCAAGCTGTCCCTGAGCGGCGTGGCCCAGTCCAACGCCCGGGTGTCCGCCTTCATGCGCAACCTCGACGCCTCGAGCTGGCTGGGCAATCCGCGCCTGCAGGTGATCCAGGCACAGGGGGCCAAGAAGGGCGTGGACACCGGCAGCAGCTTCTCCCTGGTCGTGGACCAGGTCTCCCGACGCGGTGAGGCAACGCAGCAGGCGAAGCGATGAAAGACATCGACCTGAACGATCTCGACCTCAGCAAGATCGGCAGCTGGCCGCATGCCGGTGAAGGCCGGCATGGTGGTGGTGCTCTGCGCCCTGGTGCTCGCCCTGGGCTGGTTCCTGGACACCAAGGGCCAGTTGGAGAGCCTCGACCAGGCCCAGCACCACGAACAGGACCTCAAGCGCACCTTCGAGCAAAAGCAGGCCAAGGCCGCCAACCTCGACGCCTACAAGCAGCAGATGGCCGAGATGAAGCAGTCCTTCGGCGCCATGCTCCGCCAGCTGCCCAGCAAGACCGAGGTGGACAGTCTGCTGGTGGACATCTCCCAGACCGGCCTGGCGAGCGGGGTGCAGTTCAAGCTGTTCAAGCCGACCGCCGAGCGGCAGCTCGAATTCTACGCGGAGCAGCCCATCGACATCGAGGTGACCGGCAGCTACCACCAGTTCGGCGACTTCGTCAGCGGTGTCGCTGCGCTGCCGCGCATCGTTACGCTGCACAACCTGTCGGTGAGCAAGGCGGGCAAGGGCGACAAGCTGGCCATGAAGCTGGAAGCCAAGACCTACCGCTACCTGGACGAAAACGAGCTGGCCCAACGCAAGAAGAGCCACAAGAAGAGGCGCTGAGAGATGACCCTGCCCGATTCACGCCCCGGTGGGGGGCATCGTACGCACGCCACCCTGGCCCGCACGCCCCGCTGGATGCCAGCGGCGTGCATCGTGCTGGCCCTGGCGGGCTGCACCACGGCCTCGCACGACGACCTGCGGGCCTACGTGGACGAGGTCAAGGCGCGGCAGCGGGGCCACGTCGCCCCGCTGCCCGAGGTGCGTCGCTACGAAAGCTTCGCCTACGCCGCGGACGATATGCGCGACCCCTTTGTCGCGACCTTCCAGCTCGAGCGCGCGCGGCCGAAGCCGTCCGCCAACGGCATCCGCCCGGATACCGATCGCAAGCCCGAAGCGCTCGAGGCGTTCTCCCTGGATTCCCTGGCCCTGGTCGGGCAACTGGAGAAGGCCGGTGAGCGCTGGGCGCTGATTTCGGCGCCCGACGGCACCGTGCACCGGATCCAGGACGGCAATCACCTGGGGCGCAATTACGGCAAGGTGGTCGCCATCACCGACACCCAGGTCAAGATCACCGAAATCGTCCCCGATGGGCTGGGCGGCTGGATCAAGCGCCCGGCATCCATGACCCTGAACGAAGAATAAGCCCCCCGAGGGAGAGAGACGTACCATGGCTAGAAACATAACAATGACTGCCGCCCGGCCCGCCGCGAGGGGACTTGCCGGCCTGTGGCTGCGCGCAATGGCGGGCCTGCTCGCCCTTTCCGCCCTTGGCTTCGGCGGCGTCGCCAACGCGCAGCAGGACACCCCTGCGCTGCAGGATGTCTCCTTCGTCAGCCTGCCCGGCGAACGGGTGCGTATCCAGCTCAAGTTCAGCGCCCCGGTCCCGGACCCCGGCAGCTTCACTGTCGACAACCCCGCGCGCATCGCTCTCGACTTCCCGCACACGCGAAATGCGCTGCCCACGCGGCGCATGAGCATCGATTCGGGCAAGGTGCACGACCTGGTGGCCGTGGAGGCCGGCGGACGCACCCGCGTGGTGATCGGCCTCAGCCAGCCGGTCGGCTTCGACACCAAGGTGGAGGGCGACAACGTCTACCTGACCCTGGACAGCAGCGCCGAGGGCAGTTCCGTGGCCACGCCGGGCGCCGTGCCGCGCGCCAGCGTGCGCGACGTGGATTTCCGCCGGGCCGAGAACGGCGCCGGCCGCGTGATCCTCACCCTGACCGATCCCCGTGCGGCGGTAGACATGGAGCGCCACGGCCAGCAGATCGAGATCAAGCTCCCCAAGGGGCACCTGCCGCAGGACCTCGAGCGCCGGCTGGACGTGACCGATTTCGGCACCCAGGTGAAGACCATCGACGCCTTCAATCAGGCCGGCGGTGCGAAGATCGTCATCACCGCCGCCGGTGATTTCGAGCACATCGGCTACCAGACCGACGACCGCTTCATCGTCGAGGTGAGTCCCAAGGGCAAGGCGAAGAAACAGGCCGCCACCGCCAGCGCCGGCGCCGGCGAGGCGGGCAAGCCGCAGTATTCGGGCCAGCGCCTGTCGCTGAACTTCCAGAACATCGAGGTGCGTGCGGTCCTGCAGCTGATTGCCGACTTCACGGGCCTGAACATGGTCACCAGCGACACCGTGCAGGGCAATCTCACGCTGCGCCTGAAGAACGTCCCCTGGGACCAGGCGCTGGACATCATCCTCAAGAGCAAGGGGCTGGACATGCGCCGTGACGGCAACGTCATCATGGTCGCCCCGGCCGAGGAGATCGCCGCCCGCGAGAAGCTCCAGCTCGAGGCCGCCAAGCAGCTCGAGGAGCTGGCCCCGCTGCGCAGCCGCAGCATCCAGGTGAACTACGCCAAGGCGGCGGACCTCGCCGCCCTGCTCAAGCAGAAGGGCAACTCGCTGCTCTCGGAGCGCGGCCAGATCACCGTGGACCCGCGCACCAACAAGCTGCTGGTGCAGGACACCCAGGAGAACATCGACGCCATCAAGGGGATGGTCGCCGAACTCGACGTGCCGGTGCGTCAGGTGCTCATCGAGTCGCGTGTGGTGCTCGCCAGCAACCAGTTCAGCAAGGAGCTCGGCGTACGCTTCGGCGTGTCGCGGGCGACCACCGATGGCAACCACAACGTGATCGGCTCGGGCAACCTGGAAGGCACCACGCAGATCATCAACGGTCAGCAGCTCGAGCTCAACAACAGCCTCAACGTCAACCTGCCGGCGACCAGCTCCGCCGCCGGCACGCTCGGCCTCGCCCTGGCCAAGCTGCCGCTGGGCACCCTGATCGAGCTCGAGCTCTCGGCGGCCCAGGCCGAGGGGCGTTCGGAGACCATCTCCAGCCCGCGGGTGATCACCGCCAACCAGCGTGAGGCCACCATCGAGACCGGCACCGAGATCCCCTATCAGGAGGCGAGCGCCAGCGGGGCGACCTCGGTGTCCTTCAAGAAGGCGGTGCTGAGCCTGAAGGTGACCCCGCAGATCACCCCCGACGATCGCATCATCATGGACCTGCAGGTCAACAAGGACGCGCCCAACTTCGGCAATGCGGTGCTCGGCGTGCCGCCCATCGACACCCAGTCGGTCACCACCCAGGTGCTGGTCGACAACGGCGAGACCGTGGTGCTCGGCGGCGTCTACCAGCAGACCAAGACCCACACGGTCAACCGCATCCCCTTCTTCGGCGACCTGCCGGTGGTCGGGGTGCTGTTCCGCAACAAGCTGGAGACCAACGACAAGTCCGAGCTGCTCATCTTCGTGACGCCGAAGATCCTCAAGGAAAAGGCCAAGGTCCTCTGACCGCGGCCGTGAGCCGCGCAGGTCGATGCAGACGCGGGCTCCGGCCCGCGTCTGTCTTTGCGCCGGCGCTTGATTTCGGCGCCCGCCGCTGGCATACCTGCCGCCCATGCACGCGACGCGCAACATTTTCCTGATCGGACCGATGGGCGTCGGCAAGACGACCATCGGGCGGCAGCTCGCCCTGAGCCTGGACCTGCAGTTCGTCGACAGCGATCACGAGATCGAGCGGCGCACCGGGGCCGACATCCCCTGGATCTTCGACGTGGAGGGCGAGGCCGGCTTTCGCCGGCGCGAACGCGAGGTGATCGAGGAGTTGACCCGCTGCGAGGGCATCGTGCTCGCCACCGGCGGGGGCGCGGTGCTCGATAGCGCAACGCGCGCGCACCTGCGTGAGCGGGGCACGGTGGTCTACCTCCAGGCCTCGCTCGAGCAGTTGCTCGAGCGCACCGGCCGCGACCGCCACCGCCCGCTGCTGCAGACCGCCGACCCGCGCGCGCGGCTGCAGGGGCTGCTCGCCGAACGCGAGCCGCTCTACCGCGACGCCGCCCACCTGGTGGTCAGCAGCGACCACCACGGCGTGCGCCGCGTGACCCGCGAAATCATCAGCCGGATCAGGGAGCTGGAAGAAAGCGCGCGATAAAGCGGGTATACTTCTGCCGATGCAATCGCAAGCCGTCCCCCGCATGAACACCCTGAGCGTCGAGCTCGGCGAGCGCGCCTACCCCATCCACATCGGCGCCGGCCTGCTCGGCCGGGCGGAGCTCATCGCCCCGGCGGTGAGCGGCCGGCAGGTATTCATCGTCACCAACGAGACGGTGGCGCCGCTCTACCTGGAGGCGGCGCGCGCGGGCTTCGCCGCGTTCGACACCGACGCCCTGGTGCTGCCTGACGGGGAGCGCTACAAGACCCTGGACACGCTGAACCAGATCTTCGACGCGCTCCTGAGCAAGCGCTTCGACCGCCAGTGCACCGTGGTCGCGCTCGGCGGCGGGGTGATCGGCGATCTCGCCGGCTTCGCCGCCGCGACCTATCAGCGTGGCGTGCGCTTCATCCAGATCCCCACCACCCTGCTGGCGCAGGTGGACTCCTCGGTGGGCGGCAAGACCGGGGTCAACCACCCGCTGGGCAAGAACATGATCGGCGCCTTTCACCAGCCGCGCTGCGTGGTCGCCGACACCGCCACCCTCGACACCCTCGACGACCGCCAGCTCAGCGCCGGCCTGGCCGAGATCATCAAATACGGCCTGATCCGCGACCCCGAGTTCTTCGCCTGGCTGGAGGAGAACATGCCGGCCCTGCTCGAGCGCGAGCCCGCGGCACTGGCCGCCGCCATCAAGCGCTCCTGCCGGAACAAGGCCGCGGTGGTGGCCGCCGACGAGCGGGAGCAGGGCCAACGTGCCCTGCTCAACCTCGGTCACACCTTCGCGCATGCCATCGAGACCGGCACCGGCTACGGGACCTGGCTGCACGGCGAGGCGGTCGGCATCGGCATGCTGATGGCCGCCGACCTGTCCATGCGCCTGGGCTGGCTCGCGCCGGCGGCCGTGCAGCGCATCGAGAACCTGCTCGACAAGGCGCTGCTGCCCACCCGCGCACCGGCACAGATGGATTACGCGCACTACGTGGAGCTGATGGCGGTGGACAAGAAGGTGCGCGACGGCCGCGTGCGGTTGGTCCTGCTCAAGGGGATCGGCGAAGCGGTGGTGAGCGCCGACTTCGCCCCGGACCTGCTGCGCGCCACCGTCGAGGCCCACCGGGCCATCCCCGGCTGAGCCGCGGGGCCGACGCCAGGATGCCGACGCCAGGATGCCGACCGATGAGCACCGCCCCATGACATTGGCGCCGTACGCAGCCCACGACCGGGGCTCGCGGGGGCGGCGCCACGCCGAGCCGGCGCCCCCCTACCGCGGCGAGTTCCAGCGCGATCGCGACCGCATCGTGCACTGCTCGGCCTTCCGCCGTCTGGAGTACAAGACCCAGGTCTTCGTCAATCACGAAGGCGACATGTTCCGCACGCGGCTGACCCACTCCATCGAGGTGGCGCAGATCGCCCGCTCCATCGCCCGCATCCTGGCGCTGAACGAAGACCTCACCGAGGCCGTGGCGCTGGCCCACGATCTGGGCCATACCCCCTTTGGCCACGCGGGCCAGGACGCGCTCAACGCCTGCATGAAGCCCTTCGGCGGCTTCGAACACAACCTGCAGTCGCTGCGCGTGGTCGATGAGCTCGAGGACCGCTATGCGGACTTCCCGGGACTGAACCTGACCTATGAGGCGCGCGAGGGCATCCTCAAGCACTGCTCGCAGCGCGACGCCCGCCAGCTGGGCGAGGTCGGCCGCCGCTTCCTGGAGGGCACCCAGCCCGGGCTCGAGGCGCAGCTGGTGAACGTCGCCGACGAGATCGCCTACAACAACCACGACGTGGACGACGCCCTGCGCGCCGGCCTGGTCAGCATCGAGGAGCTGTGCACCGTTCGCCTGTTCGGCGAGCAGCACGCCGAAGTGAGCGCGCGCTACCCCAAGCTGCGCCGCCCGCCGCTCATCCACGAGATCATTCGCCGCATGATCAACCGCCAGGCCATCGACCTGGTGGAGACCAGCCGCGCGCGCCTGGCCGCCGCAGCCCCCGACGACATCGAGGCGGTACGGGCGCAGGCGCGGCCGCTCATCGGCTTCAGCGACGAGATGCGCGAGCTCAATCTGCAGCTCAAACGCTTTCTGCGCCGCAACGTCTATCAACACCACCGCGTCTATCGCATGAGCTCCAAATCGCAGCGTATTCTGCGGCGCCTGTTCGAAGCGCTCATGGACGACCCCAAGCTGCTGCCGCCCAACCACCAGCAGAGCAGCCGCACGGCCGAGGCCGACCACGGCGAGGCGGGGCGCGCCCGCGTCGTCGCCGACTATGTGGCGGGGATGACCGATCGCTACGCGATCGCCGAGTACGCGCGCATCTTCAATCCCGCCGAGCTGACGTGAGCCCGTCCGCGGGTCGCTTGCCAGCAAGGATCGCCCGACAGTAACGTGTCGCCATGCGCATTTACATGCAAACACCCGCGCTCGATGAGCGCCCGCCGCGGTATTATCAGGTCATGCTCCAGCCCGATCTGCTGGGCGGCTGGACGCTGGTGCGCGAATGGGGCGCGCAGGGCGCATCCGGCCGCGTGAAGCGCGCCCATTTCGAGAGCTTCGAGGAGGCGTCCCAGGCGCTCGAACGGGTACGCGATGAGCAGATCCGGCGCGGCTACCGCATCGTTTTTGCCCAGGGGCAGGAGCGGCCATGACCGAGTACGACTCCCGACAGCTCGACCTGCTGACCCCCGACTACCTCCGCCGGCTGGGTCTGAGCAGCCCGCCATTCACCGATGCCTGTGACCCGCGTTTTTTCTACGCGGATCCGGAGCGGGCGCGCCTGCTCGAGCTGATCCAGCATCTGGCCCAGTACAGCGAGCTGCTGCTGATCGTCCGCGGCCCGCAGGGCAGCGGCAAGACCGCCCTGCTGGAGCACCTGCTGCACGGTGCCGGCGAGGATTGGCGCATCGCGCGGATCCATCCCGCCGCGGCGCTCGACCCCGAGGCCTTGGTCCGGCAAACCGCCGAGGGCTTCGGCCTCAGCGCGGCGGCCGACACGGTGCAGGCGCTGCACGAGCGGCTGTATGCGCATCTCGCGGCCCTGCAGCGCAGCGCCCTGGTGCCGCTGCTGGTGATCGACGACGCCCACACCCTCGCCCCGGACGCACTCGAGGCCGTGCTGCATCTCGCCGACGCCGAGTCGGGCGAGGGCAAGCTCCTGCGCACGGTGCTGTTCTGCGCGCCGGCGATCGAGCAGCTGCTCTGCACGCCGCGTCTGCAGCCCCTGCGTGAGCGCATCACGCACTCCGTCGACCTGCCCGCGCTGGACGAGGAGGATACCGCCGGGTACATCCGCCACCGGCTGCGGGCGGCGGGCTTCACCGGCGGCGAGCTGCCGCTGGCGCCGCGCAGCCTGCACGCCGTCTACAAGACCTCGGGGGGCATCCCGGCGCGCATCAACGAGGCCGCCCACGCCGCGCTCAGCGGGCGTCCTCTGGCGGCGCGCCTGAAGCTGCCCCGGCTGCCCCGGCTGCCCGCGCTGCCGCGGCTTCCGACACTGCCGCGCCTCACGGGCGGGCTGCTGGGGCAGGCGGGTGGGGCTCGGCGGCGGCTTCTGACCTACGCCGGGAGCGGCCTCGCGGCGCTGCTCATCATCCTGCTGCTGGTGTTCCAGGACACTGTGAATTCCACGCTGCAGGGCCCCCCAAGCGGCGCTCCGCGCACCACGACGGCCCTGGATCTCGACCGGCCGCTAAGCACGGCCCCCCAAGCGCCCGCGCTGGCGGACGTAGCGGATGTAGCGGACGCGGCGCCGGCCGTGCCGGTCGGCTACGAGCCCCCTGCCCCGGCCGCCGAGGCAGAGCCCCCGCCCACGCTCGCCGGCAACCAGCCTGCCCCAGCGTCGCTCGCCGCGCCGGCGGCGGCAAGCTCCGCTCCCGTGCCGGTCAACACCGCGCCCGAGCCGCCCGCACCGACGAGCAGCCCGGGGGCGAAGCAGGGCGCCGCCCCGCAGGCGCCGCCCGATCCCCTGCGGCGCGAGAGCGCGGGCGTGCAGGACAACGGCGAGCAGGGGCCGACGCCGCGCGCCGCTCCCGCGCCGCGGGCGCGCCTGCACGATCGACGCTGGATCGCCTCGCGACCGGGCGACCACTACACCCTGCAGCTGCTGGCCACCAGCGCGCGCGAACGCATCCCTGCCTTCCTCGACCGCCACCACCTGCACGGGGACGCCGCCTGGTTCGAGCACGCGGGCCGCAGGCCGCCGCTCTACGCCCTGGTGCTGGGCGATTACCCCAGCCGCACCCAAGCGCAAACGGCGGCGGCGGCATTGCCCGAGAGCCTGCGTGGAACGCAGCCCTGGCTGCGCCGCTTCAGCGAGGTGCAGACACAGCTGCCCCCGGCCATGCCGGCGCCGTCGGATCGCCCCGCCGCGCCAAGGCCGCGCCTCGCAGCCCGGGCGCCGGCCACAGCGCCGCCGGCCGCCACACCGCCGCCGGCGCCGGTGGGTCAACAGCCGCCGCCGGCGCGCCTGGACCCGACAGCCTTCTCCGCCTGGCTCTGGGCCCGCGACCCGCGCCACTACACCCTGCAACTGCTCGGCACGCGCGAGGAGTCGGCGGCGCGCCGCTTTATCGAGCGCCACGAGCTGCTCGGCAAGGCCGCCTACCTGCACACGCGCCGCGCCGGCAAGGACTGGTACGTGGTCGTGTATGGGGTCTATCCGGACCATACTGCCGCGCGCGCCGCGATCCAGACCCTGCCCAAGGCGCTGCGCGGCGCCTCACCCTGGCCGCGGCGCTTCTCCAGCCTGCACGCCGAGGTCGCACCGCCCGGCTCCCGCTGACCCCCCCGCGCTCCGCCCTGGCGCGGGGGATTCCCGTTCGAAAAGAGGGGCTTGCCTCCCCCGCCGCACGCGGGGGGCACGATTGAAGGCGAAGTCCCGAATCTGTATACTTCTATGCCCTTTTGCCCGGTGTTCGCGCACTCGTCTGCGCGCGGGTTCCCCGAACAGCGTTCACAGCAGCACAACGGATCGCCATGGCCGTGACACAGCAGACTCAGCACCACGAAGGCCTGTACCGTCCCTGGTTCGAGCACGACAACTGCGGTTTCGGGCTCATCGCGCAGATGGACGGCAAGCCGAGCCACTGGCTGGTAGACACCGCCATCGGCTCGCTGGCGTGCCTCACCCATCGCGGCGCCGTCGCCGCGGATGGCAAGAGCGGCGACGGCTGCGGGCTGCTGCTGCGCAAGCCCGACGCCTTCCTGCGCGCCGTTGCGGCCGAGCAGGGCATCACGCTGGGCGCCAGCTATGCGGTGGGGATGGTCTTCCTCAGCCCGGACGACACGCTGGCCCAGCGCGCGCGGGCGCGCATGGAGCAGGAGTTTGTCGCCGCGGGACTGCAGGCACGCGGCTGGCGCGTGGTGCCGACCAACCCGGACGCCTGCGGCGTGCAGGCGCTGGAAACCCTCCCGCGCATCGAGCAGGTGTTCGTCGATGCGCCGGCGGACATGGGCACCGACGAGTTCGAACGCCAGCTCTACATCGTCCGGCGGCGCGCCGAGAAGGCCCTGCAGGAGGGCGACGACACCTTCTATGTGCCGAGCCTCTCCTCCCGGGTGATCGCCTACAAGGGCCTGGTGATGCCGGCCAACCTGCCGGTGTTCTATGCGGACCTGAACGATGCGCGGCTGGAGAGCTCCATCTGCGTGTTCCACCAGCGCTTCTCGACCAACACCCTGCCGCAATGGCGGCTGGCGCAGCCGTTCCGCTTCCTGGCCCACAACGGCGAGATCAACACCATCCAGGGCAACCGCTACTGGTCGGTGGCGCGCGGCCACAAGTTCGAGACGCCCCTGCTGCCGATGGCGGACGTGCGACCGCTGGTGTCCATGTCGGGTTCGGACTCCAACAGCCTGGACAACATGCTCGAAGCCCTGCTCGCCGGCGGCATGGACATGTTCCGCGCCATGCGTCTGCTGATCCCGCCGGCCTGGCAGAACATCGACACCATGGACGCCGACCTGCGCGCCTTCTACGAGTACAACTCCATGCACATGGAGCCGTGGGACGGCCCCGCCGGCATCGTGCTCACCGACGGCCGTTATGCCGGCTGCGCCATGGATCGCAACGGCCTGCGGCCGGCGCGCTGGGTGCTGACCAAGGACCGTCACATCACCCTTGCCTCGGAGATCGGCGTCTACGATTACGCCGCCGAGGACGTGGTCGCCAAGGGCCGCCTCAAGCCCGGCGAGATGATCGCCGCCGATACCGAGACCGGCGAGCTGCTGCTGCCCGCCGATATCGACCAGCGCCTGAAGAGCCGCCAACCCTACAAGAAATGGCTCAAGGAACGCTCGCGCCGTCTGGAGTCGCGTCTGGAAGAAGAGCCCAGCGAGGCGACCATGGACGACGACACCTTCGACACCTACCAGAAGATGTTCCAGATCACCTTCGAGGAGCGCGATCAGGTGGTCCGCGTACTCGCCGAGGCCGGCCAGGAGGCAGTCGGCTCGATGGGCGATGACACGCCGCTGCCGGTGCTCTCACGCAACGTGCGCTCGCCCTTCGACTACTTCCGCCAGCAGTTCGCTCAGGTGACGAATCCGCCGATCGATCCGATCCGCGAGCAAATCGTCATGTCACTGGAGACCTGCCTCGGCCGCGAGCGCAACATGTTCGAGGAGACGCCCGAACACGCCGCCCGCCTGCTGGTGGACTCGCCGGTGCTCTCGCACGGCAAGTTCCAGCAGCTCCTGGACCTGGACGGCCCGGGCTACGCGGTCGAGCGCATCGACCTCAACTATGAGGAAGGCGGCAGCCTGCAGCAGGCGCTCGAGGCCCTGTGCGACTGGGCGGTGGCCGCCGTCCAGGGCGGCAAGGTGGTGCTGGTGCTCTCCGATCGCGAGATCACGCCCGGCAGACTGCCGATCCACGCCCTGCTCGCTACCGGCGCCGTACACCACCGCCTGGTCGAGGAAGGCCTGCGCTGCGACGCCAACATCGTCGTGGAGACCGGCACCGCGCGCGATTCCCACCACTTTGCGGTGCTGATCGGCTACGGGGCGACCGCGGTGTTCCCCTATCTGGCCTACGAGTGCCTGCGCGACATGGTGCGCACCGGCGAGATCCAGGGCATGGACGCACGCACCCTCGATCACAATTATCGCAAGGGCGTGAACAAGGGCCTGTACAAGATCATCTCCAAGATGGGCATCTCGACCATCACCAGCTATCGGGGGGCCCAACTGTTCGAGGCGGTCGGCCTGCACGAGGAGGTGGTCGACCTGTGCTTTCGCGGCACCACCAGCCGCCTGCAGGGCAGCCGCTTCGAGGACCTGGAGACCGATCAGCGCCAGCTCGCGCGCCGCGCCTGGAACGCGCGCAAGTCGATCGAGCAGGGCGGGCTGCTCAAGTACATCCATGGCGGCGAGGACCACGCCTACAATCCGGACGTGGTGCGCGCCCTGCAGGACGCGGTCAAGGGCGGCGATTTCGCCCGCTATCGGGACTTCTCCGCGCTGGTGAACCAGCGCCCGACGCTGGCCCTGCGCGACCTGCTGCGCCTGCGTGAGGACGTGGCCCCCATCCCGATCGAGGAGGTCGAGGCGGAGGAGGACATCGTGCGGCGTTTCGACACGGCGGCGATGTCGCTCGGCGCCCTCTCCCCGGAGGCCCACGAGACCCTGGCCCAGGCCATGAACCGGCTGGGCGGGCGCTCCAATTCCGGCGAGGGCGGTGAGGACCCGGCGCGCTACGGCAGTGAGCGGCGCTCCAAGATCAAGCAGGTCGCCTCCGGCCGCTTCGGCGTGACCCCGGCCTACCTGCGCTCGGCCGAAGTCATGCAGATCAAGGTCGCCCAGGGCGCCAAGCCCGGCGAGGGCGGCCAGCTGCCCGGCCACAAGGTCAACGACATGATCGCCGAGCTGCGCTACTGCAAGCCGGGCGTGTCACTGATCTCCCCGCCCCCGCACCACGACATCTATTCCATCGAGGACCTGGCCCAGCTGATCTTCGACCTCAAGCAGGTCAATCCGCAGGCCCTGGTCTCGGTCAAGCTGGTGGCCGAGGCGGGCGTGGGCACCATCGCCGCCGGCGTCGCCAAGGCCTATGCCGACCTCATCACCATCGCCGGATACGATGGCGGTACCGGCGCCAGCCCGCTGAGCTCGGTGAAGTACGCCGGCGGCCCCTGGGAACTCGGGCTCACCGAGACCCACCAGGTGCTGCGCGCCAACGACCTGCGCGGCAAGGTGCGCCTGCAGACCGACGGCGGTCTGAAGACCGGCCTGGACGTCATCAAGGCGGCGATCCTCGGCGCAGAGAGCTTCGGCTTCGGCACCGCGCCCATGATCGCCATGGGCTGCAAGTACCTGCGCATCTGCCACCTGAACAACTGTGCGACCGGCATCGCCACCCAGGACAAGGTCCTGCGCATGGACCACTTCATCGGCAAGGCCGACATGGTGGTGAACTATTTCATGTTCGTGGCCCGCGAGGTGCGCGAGCTGCTGGCCAGGCTCGGCTGCCGCACGCTCACCGACCTCATCGGGCGCACCGACCTGCTGGAGGTCCTCCCCGGCGAGACCGGCAAGCAGCAACGGCTGGATCTCGCACCGATCCTCTCCGACGGTGGCGTGCCCGCGGACAAGCCGCGCTTCTGCGAGGTGGAACGCAACGAGCCCTTCGACAAGGGCGAGCTGGCCGAGCGCATGGTGCGCGACTGCCTGCCCGCCATCGAAGCCAAGGGGGGCGGCGAGTTCAGCTACGCGGTGCGCAACGTCAACCGCTCCATCGGTGCCCGGCTCTCGGGCGAGATCGCGGTGCGCCATGGCAACCTGGCGATGGAAGAGGCGCCGCTGGTGCTGCGCCTGACCGGCACCGCGGGGCAGAGCTTCGGCGTGTGGAACGCCGGCGGACTGCACATGTACCTGGAAGGCGATGCCAACGATTACGTCGGCAAGGGCATGGCCGGCGGCAAGCTGGTGCTGTACCCGCCCCAGGGCAGCACGTTCGCGACCGAGGACACCGCCATCATCGGCAACACCTGCCTGTACGGGGCCACCGGCGGCAAGCTGTTCGCCGCCGGCACGGCGGGCGAGCGCTTCGGCGTGCGCAACTCCGGCGCCACCGCCGTGGTCGAGGGCATCGGCGATCACGGCTGCGAGTACATGACCGGCGGCGTGGTGATGGTGCTCGGCAAGACCGGCCTGAACTTCGGCGCCGGCATGACCGGCGGCTTCGCCTACGTGCTCGACGAGGACAACGACTTCGTCGACCACTACAACCACGAGCTCATCGACATCCAGCGCGTGCAGCCCGAGCACATGGAGGCCTATCGCCACCACCTGCGCGCGCTGCTCGAGGAGTTCGCGAACGAGACGGGCAGCGCCCGCGGGCGGCAGATCCTGGAGCACTTCCAGGATTATCTGCGCAAGTTCTGGCTGGTGAAGCCCAAGGCCACCGAGCTGGAAACCCTGCTCGACGACCTGCGCCGCCGGGCGGCGTAGGCGGCAACGGCCGGCGGCGCGAAGCCGCGCCCCGGCCCTGGGCCCGAACCAGAAACGACAAACGACTATGGCGAACAATTTTCAGTTCCTGCAGGTGCCGCGCATCGACCCGGAGAAGAAGCCGGCCGAGGCGCGCATCAAGGAGTTTCGCGAGATCTACGGCGACTTCGACAAGGAGTCGGCCGCGGCGCAGTCCGATCGCTGCCTGGCCTGCGGCAATCCCTATTGCGAATGGAAGTGCCCGGTCCACAACTACATCCCGAACTGGCTCAAGCTGATCGCCGAGGGCAACATCCTGGAGGCGGCGGAGCTCGCCCACCGCACCAACTCCCTGCCCGAGGTCTGCGGCCGGGTCTGCCCGCAGGACCGCCTCTGCGAAGGTGCCTGCACCCTGAACGACGGCTTCGGCGCGGTGACCATCGGCGCCGTGGAGCACTACATCGCCGACACCGCCTTCCAGATGGGCTGGCGCCCGGACATGTCCAAGGTGCAGGCCACCGGCAAGCGGGTGGCGATCATCGGCGCCGGACCCGGCCGGGATCGGCTGCGCCGACGTGCTGGTGCGTAACGGCGTCAAGCCGGTGGTCTACGACCGCTACCCGGAGATCGGCGGCCTGCTCACCTTCGGCATCCCCGAGTTCAAGCTGGAGAAGACCATCGTGCGCCGCCGCCGCGAGGTGCTCGAGGAGATGGGCGTGGAGTTCGTCCTGGACACCGAGGTGGGCAAGGACGTCGACTTCCAGCAGCTCGTGGACGACTACGATGCCGTGTTCCTCGGCATGGGCACCTACACCTACATGAAGGGCGGCTTTCCCGGCGAGGACCTGCCGGGCGTGTACGAGGCGCTGCCCTTCCTGATCGCCAACGTCAACCGTTGCCTGGGGCTGGAGAAAGACCCCAAGGACTTCGTCGACATGGCGGGCCAGCGCGTGGTGGTCCTGGGCGGCGGCGACACCGCCATGGACTGCAACCGCACCGCCATCCGTCAGGGCGCGGCCGCGGTCACCTGCGCCTATCGGCGCGACGAGGCCAACATGCCCGGCTCCAAGCGCGAGGTGGCCAATTCCAAGGAGGAGGGGGTGAGCTTCCTGTGGAACCGCCAGCCGGTGGAGATCGTCGGCGACGACCGGGTGGAGGGCGTGAAGGTGGTCACCACCGAGCTCGGCGAGCCCGACGAGCGCGGCCGCCGCCGCCCGCAGCCGGTGCCCGGCTCCGAGGAGGTGATCCCCGCCGACCGGGTGATCATCGCCTTCGGCTTCCGCCCCAGCCCGGCGCCGTGGTTCGAGAAGTTCGCCATCGAGCTCGACGAGCGCGGCCGGGTCCGGGCGCCGCTCGGACAGAAGTATCACCACCAGACCAGCAACCCCAAGGTCTTCGCCGGGGGCGACATGGTGCGCGGCTCGGACCTGGTGGTCACGGCCGTCTTCGAGGGCCGCCAGGCTGCGGAAGGCATCCTCGACTATCTGGACGTGTGAACCCGGCCGCCCGGCGCGGTCCGCCGCGCCGGGCCCCCGGACCCGACAAGCCGAAACGCGAGCAGCCAACACCGTGCCCACCGCCCCCGCACTGAAAAACGATCGCCTGCTGCGCGCCCTGGCGCGCGAGCCGGTGGACCGCACGCCGATCTGGATGATGCGCCAGGCCGGGCGCTACCTGCCCGAGTACCGCGCGACGCGCAGCCGCGCCGGCAGCTTCCTGCAGCTGTGCAAGACGCCCGAACTGGCCTGCGAGGTCACCCTGCAGCCGCTGGCGCGCTATCCACTGGACGCGGCCATCCTGTTCTCGGACATCCTCACCATCCCCGACGCCATGGGGCTGGGCCTGTACTTCGCCGAAGGCGAGGGGCCGCGCTTCGAGCGCCCGGTGCGCGATGAGGCGGCGATCGGCGCACTGCGGGTCCCCGACGTCGGCGAGGATCTGGGCTACGTCACCGACGCGGTGCGCCCTCATTCGCCGTGAGCTCGGCGGCCGCGTGCCCCTGATCGGCTTCTCCGGCAGCCCCTTTACGCTGGCCACCTACATGGTCGAGGGCGGCGCCAGCAAGGAGTATGCACACCTCAAGGCGCTGATGTTCGACCGCCCCGCGCTGATGCATCAGCTGCTCGGGGTGCTCGCCGATGCGGTCATCGCCTATCTGAATGCCCAGGTCGCGGCCGGCGCCCAGGCGCTGATGGTCTTCGACACCTGGGGCGGGGTGCTCACGCCGCGCGACTACCGGGCCTTCTCGCTCGCCTACATGCAGCGCATCGTCGCCGGACTCACCCGCGAGCACGAAGGCCGGCGCGTGCCGGTGATCCTGTTCACCAAGGGCGGCGGTGCCTGGCTCGAAGCCATGGCCGACACCGGCTGCGATGCCCTGGGGGTGGACTGGACGCTGGACCTCGGCGAGGCGCGACGCCGGGTCGGCGACCGGGTGGCGCTGCAGGGCAACATGGACCCCGGCGTGCTCTACGCCCGCCCCGAGCGCATCCGCACCGAGGTGGCCACGATCCTGGAGAGCTATGGCGCCGGTCCCGGGCATGTCTTCAATCTCGGCCACGGCATCCATCCGCAGGTGGACCCGGCGCACGCGGGCGCGTTCATCGACGCCGTGCACGAGCTCAGCCCCGCCTATCACAGCAGCTGAATACCGGCCCCTGCGGCCCCTCTGGCGGACGGCAGGGGGGCATCAGCAAAGGGGTTGTCCCCTTCTCTTCACACCTCGTCCCTTCCCGACCCCGCCGTACCCTGGGGCGACCACACGCCGGGCCACTCGCCCCTGGCGCGGTCTTTGCCCCGCTGCGGACTCGCCGGGGCGCCAGAGCCTGCTACCCTTCGTCTTTTGATTGGCAGGAGGGTCTGTCATGGAGGTGAGCAAGAACCGCGTCGTGACCATCGACTACACCGTCACCAACAGCCACGGCGCCGTGGTGGACAGCTCCCAGGAGCGCTCGCCGCTGGCCTACGTACACGGGGCGGGGAAGGTGATCCCGGGGCTGGAGGCCGCGCTGGAAGGCCATCGCGACGGGGAAACCGTGCATGCCACCGTCCCGCCGGAACAGGCGTATGGCCGGCGTGACGAGCGCCTGCGCCAGCCGGTGCCGCGCGAGCGCTTCGAGACCCAGGGCCGCGACATCGAGGTCGGCATGCAGTTCCGCACCGCCGGCAGCGAAGGCGCGCAAGTGGTGACGGTGGTGGCGGTGGACGAAGACGAGGTGACCATCGACGCCAACCATCCGCTGGCGGGCGAGACCCTGCGCTTCGACGTGATGATCGTGGACGTGCGCGACGCCACGGCCCAGGAGCTCGACGAGGGCGCCGTGCACGAGCCGCCCGGGCGTTATCACTAGCGTACGGCCCGCGCCGGGCGGCGCCCTCAGAAAGGGCCCTCGCGCGTGCGGAACCAGCCGGTGAGGCTGTAGCGCTCGGCGCTGCAGGGCCGCACCTCGTGCTCGAAGCGCTCGCTGAGGAAGCACACCAGGGTGCCGCCGCGCGGCGGGACGTCCACGAAGGCCTCGCCCTCGGTGTACAGCCGCAGCGCGCCGCCGTGCTCCGGCCGCCAGTGCGCGTTCAGGTAGAGCACGATGGTCACCTTGCGCGCCGTGCAATCGCCGAAGCGATCGAGGTGGCGGCGATAGAAGCTGCCCGGTGGATAGACGGCGAAGTGGCCCTCGAATTCGAACAGCCCGAGCAGCAGCTCGCGGTTGATCGCCTGGCGCAGCCCCTCCAGCTCGTTGCTGTAGAAGCGCCGGGCCTGCGGCGGCATGAGGGCATCGAGCCAGTGGATATGGTCGCCGCGCACCTTGCCGCTGACCTGGAAGCGCTGACCCCGACCCACGCCCGCCGGGCGGAATTCACCGGCAGCCCAGCCGCCGCGGGCCTCGGCCGCCAACGCGGCGGCGGCCACCGCCGTCAGGAAGCCCTCGGCGACGTGCCAGCCACGCTCGGCGAGATCGCGCGCTGCCTGCTCGTAGGCGCTCTCGCGCCCCGGCAGCAGCACGGGGTGTACGTGATCCTCATTCATGGCTCACCGGGGGCGGAAGAGGGAGGGCGCCGGAGCGAACCCCACGCGCGGGGCCTCAGTCCTTCTTCTTGGCGCGCGGGTGGGCGGCGTCGTAGACGCGCGCCAGGTGCTGGAAGTCCAGATGAGTATATATCTGGGTGGTGGAAATGTCGGCATGGCCGAGCAACTCCTGCACCGCGCGCAGGTCGCCGCTCGACTCCAGCAGGTGGCTGGCAAAGCAATGCCGCAGCAGGTGCGGATGCACGGTCACATCCAGCCCCTGGCGACGCGCCCACAGCTTGAGGCGCTCCTGCACGCTGCGTCCCGAGAGCCGCCGGCCGCGGCGGGAGAGGAACAGGGCCGTGGCCCCGGGCGGCGCCCAGGCGCTGCGCACGTCGAGCCAGGCGCGCAGCGCCGCGCCGGCATGCCGCCCCACGGGCACGCGACGCACCTTGTTGCCCTTGCCGGTGACCTGCACCAGCCCCTCGGCGAGATCCAGATCCGCCAGGTCCAGGCCGGTGAGCTCCGCCAGGCGCAGGCCCGAGGAGTAGAACAACTCCATGACCGCCCGGTCGCGCCGCGCCAAGGGGTCGTCGCCCGCGATCTCCACCAGGCGCACGGTCTGGTCCACATCGAGTGTCTTGGGCAGCCGGCGCGGCATCTTCGGGGCGCGCACGTCCAGGCCCG
Organism: uncultured Gammaproteobacteria bacterium; assembly: GCA_963779865.1. Classification (GTDB taxonomy): domain Bacteria; phylum Pseudomonadota; class Gammaproteobacteria; order CAVZZX01; family CAVZZX01; genus CAVZZX01. The sequence goes on from CAVZZX010000003.1 coordinate 2,216,236, forward strand.
GATTGTGGCGCACGGCGCCCTCCTCGAGCAGGAAGTCGAAGAACCCGCGCAGCGCAGAGAGGGCGCGCTGCAGGCTGCGGCCGCTGAGACCGCGGCGATGGCCCGCGGCGACCCACGCCCGCACCTGGTGGGTGTCGAGCGCCTCCCAGCGGGCGAGGCCGCCGGCGGTGCAAAAGCGCAACAAGCCGCCGAGATCGCGGGCGTAGTTGGCGACGGTATGGGGCGAGGCGCGCCGCTCGTGCCGCAGCTTGTCGAGGAAACGGTCGATCGGCCCCTGCAGCTCGGCGCTCATCGCCTCAGCGCAGATGACGGCGCAGCACCCGCGTCAGCACGCCCGCGATCTGCTCGAGAAACAGCGTTCCCATGCGCGGGTTGAAGCGCTCCGGGTCGAAACTCCCCACCGCCAGCAGGCCGTACACGGGCCGCTCGGCCACGCCCTCGGCCAGGGGGATGAGGGCCGCCGAACGCACCGGCTCGGCCTGATCGGCGAACAGGGACTCGAGCTGGCCGGGCTTGAGCCGTCCGCAGACGGGCTTGCGCTCGTGGACCACCTTTTCGAAGGCGCCCAGCACCGGCTCGCTCCAGTCGGCGAACTCGGGCCGGCGGGCGTCGCCGGCACGTGCCGCCTTGTCGAACACCCGCAGGGTGACGGCATCGGCGCCGAAGTCCTCCTGCAGCCGCCGCTGCACCGTGTCCAGCACCGCCTCCAGCGTGTCGGCGCCGAGCAGTTCCAGGATCAGGTCGTTGAACCGGCCGCTGAGACGCTCGTTGCGCTTGGCGGCCTCGAGCAGCTCGTGGAGCACCTGCTCCTTTTCGTCGAGGCGCTGGCGCAGCAGCGCGACCTGCCGCTCCACGATGGACACGGCGCCGCCGCTCGCGTGCGGGACGCGCAGCTCCGCCAGCAGGCCGAGGTGACGCTCGAAGAACTCGGGGTGCTCGCGCAGATAACGCGCAACGGCCGCCTCCATGGCGGTGTCGAGCGGCTGCTCGTTGGGTGTGCTCATCGGGACCTGCTCATTGGGCTAAATCGATCTGACCTTCGAAGACGCGGGTGGCCGGCCCGGTCATCCACACCGGCGTGCCCTCACCCGCCCAGCGGATGCGCAGCATGCCACCGGGAAGCTGCACCGCCACATTATCACCGAGCACGCCCTGCTGGCGACCGACGACCACGGCCGCGCAGGCGCCGCTGCCGCAGGCCAGGGTTTCGCCGGCACCGCGTTCGAAAACACGCAGGCGGATATGCGCCGCGTCGCGCACCTCCATGAAGCCCACGTTCACCCGCCGCGGGAAGCGCGGGTGGCCCTCGATGCGCGGGCCCAGGCGCGCCACCGGCGCCGTCGCCACGTCGGGCACACGCAGCACCGCGTGCGGATTGCCGAGCCCCACGGCGCCGATCTCCAACCGCTCGCCGTCGACCTCCAGGGCGTAGCGCTCGGCGCGCTTCGCCGCGTCGAAGGGGATCGCCGTCGGGACGAAGGTCGGCACGCCCATGTCCACGGTGACCTGCCCGTCGGCTTCCAGCTGCAGCGCGAGGCGACCGGCTGCCGTCTCCACCACCATGCAGTCCTGGTCGGTCAGGCCGCGGTCGCGCACGAAGCGGGCGAAACAGCGCGCGCCGTTGCCGCACTGCTCGACTTCGCCGCCGTCGGCGTTGAAGATACGGTAGCGGAAGTCGGCTGCGGGGTCCTGGGCACGCTCCACCAGCAGCACCTGGTCGCAGCCGATGCCGAAGTGGCGGTCGGCGAAAAAACGCACCCGCGCCGCATCGAGCGCGACCGGCTGGGTCACGGCGTCGATGACCACGAAGTCGTTGCCAAGGCCCTGCATTTTGGTGAAGGCGAGCTGCATGGGCTAAAGATACCCGCTGAACGCGGACGGTCAAAGCAAAAGCCGCGCCGCCGCGGGCGAAGCCAAAGGGAGAACGCACCATGCGCACGGCCTGGCTATTGTGGCTGTCCCTGCTCGCGCTGTCTGCGGCGCGGGCCGACGAGATCCCGTTTCACCAGTACCGTCTGCTCGAGCGCGGCATGTCCTCGGCCGAGGTGCAGTATCGGGTCGGCGCCCCGGATCGAGAGACGCTGGTGAACACCCAGTACGTGTTCCGGCGCATCTGGTACTACCTGCCCGAGCGCAGCACCGGCGGCTGGCTGAGCCGCATCGAATTCGGCCCCGACGACCGCGTCGACGCGCTGGCGCGCCACCGCGTGAGTGCCGGGCGCATCGACGCCGGGGGCGGGCTCAGCCTGCGCGATTTCTCGCTGCTCGACGAGGGGATGTCCTCGGGGGAGGTCTACCTGCGCATCGGCCCGCCGGATCGGGAGACGCTGGTCAGCAATGAGCGCGGCTTCGTCAAAATCTGGTACTACCTGCCGCAACCCCAGGACCGCGCCGTGCGCGATCGCATCACCCGCATTGAGTTCGATGCACGCGATCGCGTGCGCACACTGGAACGCACGCGGCCCTAGTCAACCGGAGGGCCGTACGCCGAGGCTGAGATAGTCGCGATAGATGCAGCGATCCATCACCACCCAGATGCCCGCGGCCGCGGCGCGGGCGGCGGCCTCCTCGTGCACCACCCCGTCCTGAAGCCACAGGGCGGGCACCCGCCGATCGATGCAGGCGTCGACGATGGCGGGCACGTGCTGCGGCGCGCGAAACACATCGACCAGGTCGACCGGACCCGGCAGGCGGTAGAGATCGGGCACGGCGGCCACGCCGAGCACGGCCTCCACGGCGGGCCGCACGGGGACGATGCGATAGCCGTAGCGCTGCAGCGCGGCGGCGACCCGGTGGCTGGGCCGAGCGGGGCGCGGCGACAGGCCGACCACCGCAATGGTGCGGATCGCCTGCAGGCGGGTGCGGATCTCCGCGAGCGGGGGATTGCGAAAGGCCATCGGCGCGTGCCGGCGGCCCTAACCGGGCAGCCGCCCCCACGCCACCAGGTGACGGTCGCTGACCGCCTCCACCTGCAGGACCTCGGCCAGCCCGGCCGCGGCAAGCTGCGCCCGCACCTCGTCCGGCCGGTAGGCCGCGAGCAGCGAATGGAAGAAATCGTGGCGCAGCACCGGCGGCTCGCCAGCGGCGTATTCATCGACCATTGCCTGGGCCTGCGCCCGGCTCGCCGGGCGCATCAGGTCCATCACGAACACGGGGGCGCCCGCCTCGGCGTGTGCACGCAGCGCGTCCCACAACACCGCCGGACGCGCCAGGTGGTGCAGCAGGCTGTTGCTGATCGCCACCTCGTAACGCGGGCGCGGCAGCGTGGCGCCGGGGAGATAGCCCTCCATGAGCGTGACCCGCCCGGCGAGCTCGGCCGCCTGCACCGCCCGCTCGCCATAGCGCAACATGGCGCTCGCAGCGTCGAGGCCGAGCACCCGGCAGGCGGGGTAGGCGCGGGCGAAGCGCAGCGCGATGTCGGCCGGGCCGCAGCCGAGGTCCAGCACCCAGCCCTCGCCGCGGTATGCCGGGAACCGTTCGCGGAACAGGGCGATGAACCTGCTGTGGGGGGTCTGGAAATCGGCCTCCGCGTAGGCCCGCGCCTGGGCGTCGTCGTCCATCAGCTCCGGTTCGGGAATGCGTTCCACGGCCGCTGTCTGCCTCCATTGAGGGGCCCGGTGGGCACCCGCCCAAGCCAATCCGGATCAGTCCGGATCGATCCGGGTCAGTCGGGCAGGCGCTGCTCGCCCGCCATCAGGTCGGCGATGCGCTCACGCGCCCGCACCAGATACGTGCGCGCCCCGTCCACCATCACCTCGGCGGCCCGCGGCCGCGAGTTGTAGTTCGAACTCATCGAGAAACCGTAGGCGCCGGCCGAACGCACCGCCAGCAGGTCGCCGGCCTGCACGGCCAGTTCGCGCTCCTTGCCCAGGAAGTCGCCCGTCTCGCAGACCGGGCCGACCACGTCGTAGCGGCGGCCGGCGTCGGCGCGCGGCCGCACCGGCACGATCTCCTGCCAGGCCTCGTAGAGGGCGGGGCGCATCAGGTCGTTCATGGCCGCGTCGACCACTGCGAAGCTCTTGTGCGGGGTGCCCTTGAGGTACTCGACCCGGGTGAGCAGGACCCCCGCATTGGCGGCGATGGCACGGCCGGGCTCGATGAACAGCTCCACGGACCGGTCGCCAAGGCGCTCGGCGAGGGCGCGCGCATAGACGTCCGGCAGCGGGGGCCGCTCGTCGCGGTAGCGCACGCCCAGGCCGCCGCCCACGTCCAGGTGCTCGATGGCGATGCCCTCGGCGGCCAGGCGGTCGACGAGCCCGAGCACCCGATCCAGCGCGGCGACGAAGGGCGCGGTATCGGTGAGCTGTGAGCCGATATGACAGTCGATGCCGACCACCCGCAGGTGCGGCAGGGCCGCGGCGCGCGCGTAGACCGCGGGGGCCGCCTCGATGTCGATGCCGAACTTGTTCTCCTTCAGCCCGGTCGAAATGTACGGATGGGTACGCGCATCGACGTCCGGGTTCACCCGCAGGGCGACGGGGGCCACCCGCCCCGCTTCGCCGGCCACCGCGTCGAGGCGTTCGAGCTCGGCCTCGGATTCCACGTTGAAGCAGCCGATGCCCACGTCCAGGGCTCGACGCATCTCGTCGGCACGCTTGCCCACGCCCGAGAAGACCACCCGGGCCGGGTTGCCGCCGGCGGCGAGCACGCGTTCGAGCTCGCCCACCGAGACGATGTCAAAGCCCGAGCCCAGCCGGGCCAGCACGTTGAGCACCGCCAGGTTGGAGTTGGCCTTCACCGCATAGCAGATGCGGTGGGGGCGGCCGGCAAGCGCCGCATCGAAGGCCTGCCAGTGGCGCTCCAGGGTGGCGCGGGAATAGACGTAGCAGGGGGTGCCGTGCTCGGCCGCGATGGCGGCGAGCGGCACGTCCTCGGCGAACAGCTCGCCGTCGCGGTACAGGAAATAGTCCATGGGCTCAGCGGGCGGAATGAGTCTGATCGGGGAGATAGAGCGGCCCCTTCTGGCCGCAGGCGCTCAGCAGACTGCCGGTGCCGAGTACCAGTACCGCGGCGAGCAACAGCCATTGGGCCCAGCACATGCGCATTGCGATTCTGCCTCCGGCGAAAGCCCCGATTATACGGCAGCGGGGACGGCGGCGGCCACGGCGGCGGCGAACGCGGGCGCCGGCACACGGCAGCGGCGACCGCATTGCCGGGCACTGCGCGGAGTGGAAGGCTACACGCGCCAATGGACGATCGGCATCGGCGGCGCGCCCGAGCCGCGGCCCGGAGCGGGCACACGCCGGCTGCGCCACGCCGCACGCCTTCGCCGATCGGCGCGCGGCGGCCCGGGGCGCCCCCCCGGCAAGGCGCCCACGCGTCGCCAGTGATGCCCGTGCGGCGGGGGTTCGTGGTAGCGTAATGGGCGCTCACTAACCGGAACCGCGCCACCCTTGCAGCTGCGCAGCAACATCTTTGTCTGGGTCTTTCTTGCCACCGTGGTGCCCCTCACCGCGCTGGCGCTGGGCGCCACCTATTTCAGCCAACACGACTACGAGCGCGAGGTGTACCGCGAGGTCAACACCAGCCTCGCCAGCCTGGCGGCAGAAATGGAACGCCACCTGCAGGCGCAGCGCGAGGCGGTGCGCGGGCTGGGCCGAGCGCCGGCGGTGCGCGAGCTGCTGCCGGTGCTCGCCGGCCTGAGCGGCGGCACGCTGCCCGAGGATGCCCAGGCCCGCATCGAGCGGGTGAATCGCTTCTTCGAGGAAGTGCAGACCAGCTTTGGCGGGCTGGAGACGCTGCGGGTGCTCGACGCCCAGGGGGACACCCTCGTGAAGACCCGCGAGGGACGCCGCACTGCGACGCTCTACGAGAGCCTGGAGGGGGTGCGCTACGCCGAACAGGAGCTAAACGATCCCGCCTTCGCGCACCTGCTGCAATCGGCCACGCCCGGCGAGGTCGGCTTCGTGCTGCTCCCTCACCGGCGCCTGGCCAACGATCGTCCGACGCGCCTCACCCTGTACGACTATCTCTTGCCGCTGGCGGTCGACGGCAAGGTGGTCGGCGCCCTCGCCGCCACGCCCTCGGGCGACCAGCTCGATCGGATCGTCAACCACGCCACGCGCCTGTATCAGGGCCGGCTGTTCATCGCCGAGGTGAACCCCGACCGGCCACCGCGCCACGGGTTGCTGCTCTACGACGACGCCCACGATCTGCATTTCAACCAGGTGCGCTCGGCGATGCCGACCGTGCAGAGGACCTATGGCGAGGCCCTGTGGCAGCGGCTCGGGCCCCTGCCCGAGGGGGCGGCGCACGGCGCACGGCCCGACACCGCGGCCTTCTATGTCGAGGTGCAGCCCTACCCCAGCCTGCTGGTGAACTGGCTGCTGGCGATGCAGGTCGACGACGGTATCATCAATGCGCCGTTCAACCGCATCCGCTTCGCCATCTGGGTGTTCGCCGCGGTCGCCCTGGTGGTCAGCCTGGTGCTGGCCAATGTGGCCGCGCGCACCATCGCCCGGCCGGTATGCCGCCTGGCCCACAGCCTCAAGGCCTTCGCCGACGGGGAACGGCCGGCAGTGCCCATCGAGGCGCACGGCATCGACGAGATCGCGGAGCTCGGGGCATCGTTCAACTACATGGCGGAGACGCTCGAACGCGCACGCGAGGAGCGCGATCACGCACACCACATGATGCTGCAGAACGCAAAGCTCGCCAGCATCGGCCAGATGGCGGCCGGCATCGGCCATGAGATCAACAATCCCCTCAACAACATCCTCTCGCTCACCAAGCTGCTCCAGCGCGACCTGCCGATGGCCGACGCGCGCGCCCGTCGTGACTTGGGTTCGCTGCGCGAGGAGGCCTTGCGCGCCTCGGAGATCGTCAAGGGGGTGCTCAACTTCGCCCGCCAGGTCCCGCCCGCCTACGACCGTTTCGAGGTCGGCCCCTGGATCCAGGACAGCCTCAAGCTGGTGCACCAGCAGGCAGTGCGCGACGCCGTGCGCCTGGACAGCCGCTGTCCGGACGGCCTTGCCCTGGAGGGGGATCGCAGCCAGCTGCAGCAGGCCTTGATCAACCTCCTGCTGAACGCCATCCAGGCCAGTGCGCCGGGCCAGTGCGTGCGCGTGCACGCCAGCCGCCACGCAGACGAGACCCGCATCGTGGTCCGCGACGCGGGCCGGGGCATCGCCCCCGGGGCGCTCGACCGGGTCTTCGACCCCTTTTTCACCACCAAGGACGTGGGGCAGGGCAACGGCCTGGGCCTGTCGATCAGCCTGGGCATCGTGGAGCACCATGGCGGGCATCTGGAGATCGCCAACGCCCCGGGCGGCGGGGTGATCGCGAGCATGACCCTGCCCCTGCGCCAGGCGGGGCGGCAGGGGACCGGACAGGCACAACGACCCACGGGGACCGGCGATGACGGATAAACCGACCCTGCTGTTCGTGGACGACGACCCGCGCGCCGGGGAGCTGATGCTGCGCTTCAGCGAGGACGCGGCCTACCGCTGCGAGGTGTTCCGTGACCCGCGCGAGGCGCTCGCCCGCTTCGCGCGAGGCGGGGCGGAACTGCTCGTGAGCGACCTGCGCATGCCGGGGATGAGCGGCATGGAGCTGCTCGCCGAGGTGCGGCGTCAGGACCCCGACGTGCCCTTCCTCATCATCACCGGCTACGCCGACGTCGACAGCGCCATCGAGGCCCTGCGCCTGGGCGCCACGGACTTCATCAAGAAGCCCTTCGACATGGACGAGCTGCGCATCCTGCTCGAGCGCACCCTGCAGCATGAGGCGCTGGTGCAGGAAAACCGGCTCCTGCGGCGCCAGCTGCGCGAGTCCGAACGGCGCCACGGCATGCTCGGGCACTCCCCGGCCGTGCAGCACGTGCACGCCATCATCGAGAAGATCGCCGACATCCGCTGCAACGTCATCATCGAGGGGGAGTCGGGCACCGGCAAGGAGCTCGCGGCGCGGGCCATCCATTACGGCAGCCGTTTCGCCGCCAAGCCCTTTGTGGTGATCGACTGCGGCGCGCTCACCGACACCCTGCTGGAGAGCGAGCTGTTCGGGCACGAGCGGGGCGCCTTCACCGGCGCCGTGCAGAGCAAGCAGGGGCTGCTGGAGATGGCCTCCGGCGGCACCGTGCTGCTGGACGAGATCGGCAACATCTCCGACAGCATGCAGACCAAGCTGCTGCGCGTGGTGCAGGAACAGCAGGTGACCCGCGTGGGGGGCGTGCGCCCGACCGACATCGACGTGCGCTTCATCGTCGCCACCAACCGCGACCTGCAGGAGATGGTGGCCCGCGGCGAATTCCGCCACGACCTGTTTCACCGCCTGAACGTCATCACCCTGCGCATGCCGGCCCTGCGCGAGCGGCGGGAGGACATCCCCGAGCTGGTGCAGCACTTCGTGGACGAGTTCGCCCGCCAGTACCACCGCGACGTGGAGGGCTTCGATGCCGGCTCCCTGGAGCGCCTGACCGCCTACGACTGGCCGGGCAACGTCCGGGAGCTGCGCAACCTGGTCGAACGCCACGTGGCCCTGGCCGATCGGCCGCGCATGCATGTGGAGGCGATCGAGGGGGTCCGGCCGCGCGACAGCCTGGACGGCGACCTGCCCAAGCTGCAGGAGCTCGAGCGCCGCTACATCCTCAAGGTGCTCGCCTTGCACGGCGACAACCGCGAGAAGAGCGCCGCGACCCTGGGCATCAACAAATCGACCCTGTGGCGCAAGCTGCGCCAATACGAGCAGGGGGGCTCGGGGAGCACGTCCTAGTTTGCAATTCGCCTCGTGCAAGATGCACGAGGCGGCGCCCTTGCGCGCGCCGCATTTTTCCCCAAGCCGCTGAAAACAAAGCACCTTATTTCCTGGCTCGATCCTTGCTCCCCTCTCGGACAGCGTGGAAACAACCGCGACTTCGATAACCAGGAGAGATGAGGCATGCAGAGGAGAAGCTTTCTGAAGGGGAGCCTGGCCAGCGGCACGGTGGCCGTGGCCCTGAGCGCCGGGCTGCTCACGCCCCGGCAGGTGCTGGCCGCCTGGCCCAAGCAGGCCTTCGAGGCCAAGACGGTGCAGAATGCCCTGTCCAGCCTGATGGGCAGCGACACCACCACCCCCAGCGACAAGATCAGCATCAAGGCCCCCGACATCGCCGAAAACGGCGCCGTGGTGCCCATCACCATCAACACCGAGCTGGGCAACGTGGACAGCATCAGCATCCTCGCGGAGAACAACCCCACCCCGCTGGCCGCCAGCTTCGACCTGGCCAAGCCCGCCAAGGGGTTCGTCTCCACCCGCATCAAGATGGGTAAGACCGCCAATGTGATCGCTGTGGTCAAGGCCGACGGCAAGGTCTACAGCGCCCGCAAGGAAGTCAAGGTCACCATCGGCGGCTGCGGCGGCTGAGCCCCCGGCCCGAACGCGTCAGAGAGGATTGTCGAACATGGCTAGCAACACCATCCGCATCCGTGCCAGTGCCCAGGGCGGGGTCACCACCGTCAAGGCCCTGATCACCCATCCCATGGAGACCGGCCAGCGCAAGGACAAGAAGACGGGCCAGAAGATCCCCGCCCACTTCATCCAGGAGCTGACCGCCGAGCATAACGGCAACAACGTCGTCACCGCCCTGTGGGGCACCGCCGTCTCCAAGAACCCCTACGTCTCCTTCCAGTTCGAGGGCGGCAAGCCCGGAGACACCGTCACCCTCGCATGGGTCGACAACAAGGGCGAGAAAGACTCGAAACAGGTCAAGATCCGCTAGTCCGGCGGAGCAAAGGGTTCATCGCGGCGGAATATCCCCCCTTCGGCCGCGATGGCGGGAAAGGGCGGAGGCCTCCAGGGCCTCCGCCCTTTGTCTTTGCGGGCATCCTCGCCCAGACTAGGGCCACGTCCCCGAGGAGCCCCCATGCAGCCACACAATCTCCCCGCCACCGTCGAACACGGCCCCGCCGAGGCGCGCGGCAGCGTCATCTGGCTGCACGGCCTGGGCGCCGACGGCCACGATTTCGAGCCGCTGGTGCCCGAACTGCAGCGCCCCGATCTGCGCTTCATCTTCCCGCATGCGCCGCAGCGGGCGGTCACGGTCAACAACGGCCTGCACATGCGTGCCTGGTACGACATCGTCTCGGTGGAGCTCGACGCCCGCGAGGATGCGGCCGGGATCGAGGCCTCGCGCGCCAGCGTGGAACGCCTGATCGCGGCGGAGCAGGAACGCGGCCTGCCGGCGGCGCGCATCGTGCTGGCGGGCTTCTCCCAGGGGGGGGCCATTGCGCTGCATGCCGGGCTGCGGCACGCGGGACGCCTCGCGGGGCTGCTCGCGCTGTCCACCTACCTGCCCCTGCGCGGGCGCCTGGACCAGGACGCGCGCCCCGAGAGCCGGGAGGTGCCGATCCTGATGGGCCACGGCAGCGCCGACACGATCGTGCCCCTGCGTCTCGGGGAGCTGAGCCGCGACCTGCTGCGCGAGCACGGCTACAGCGTGGACTGGCGGACCTACCCGATGGCGCACACCCTGGTGGCGCGCGAGATCGAGGACATCCGCAGCTGGCTCGCGCAGGTGTTGCCGCGGTAGAGCGGGTTCACTTCACGGCGGCGCGCCGCCATACCAGCGTCCGATTGTTGGCCGGCATGGCGTGGTCGGCCCTCAGCCCCAGACCCGCCTCGCGCGCCAGCGCATCGACTGCCTCGAAATCGCGGACCCCGCTGGCGGGATCGCGCGCCCGCAGCCAGGCGTCGAACTGCGCATTGCTCTGGCTGGTGTAGGCGCCGCCGTAGTTGAAGGGGCCGTAGAGGCAGAACACGCCGCCGGCGGGCAGGATGCGGCCGACGCCGGCAACCATCGCCTGCACCGCCGGCCAGTCCATGATATGGGCGGTGTTGGCGCTGAACACGGCCGCGACCTCCCGCACCGGCCAGTGCGGCTGCCGCACGTCCAGGGCGAGCGGCCCCTCCAGGTTTTCGCGCGCACAGGCATCCATCCAGGCGCGGATGCCGGCGTGGTGCGCCGGCACGTCGCTGGCGATCCAGCGCAGCGCGGGCAAGGCGCCGGCAAAGTACACGGCGTGCTGCCCGGTGCCGCTGCCGATCTCCAGCACGGCGCCGGTGGCGGGCAGCTCGGCCCGCAGCACGTCGAGAATCACCGCCTTGTTCTGCTCGCAGGCCTCGGAGAAGGGTCGGGCCGTCATCTGGGCTCCTGTTGCGGTGGTCGATTGATGCAGGTCAAAGGCCGGGGACGCTGCGCTGGCTACACTTCACCGCCATGAGCCGCCCGACGAGACACACCATGCGAGTATACCTGCTGTCCCTTTTGGTGATCGGGGGCGCCTTGTTCAGCCTCGCCGCACCTGCTGCGCCCAACGGCCATGCGCTCTACCAGAACAACTGCGCCGCCTGCCACGGCAGCGACGGGCACGGCGGGGTCGGTGTGCCCCTGGCCCTGCCGGACTTCCAGTACCAGGTATCGGACCGCTACCTGGCGGAGACCATCCGCCGTGGTCGGCCGGGGCGGGTGATGCCGGCCTTCGATGGCCTCTCCGCTGCGCAGCTGCAGGCGTTGGTGCAGTACGTACGCAGCCTGGGGCCGGGGCGGCCGGTGGCCCACGGTGCGGTCGAGATTCACGGCGACCCGCAGCACGGCAAACAGCTCTACGCCAAACACTGCGCCGCCTGCCACGGTCCGCAGGGCGGCGGCGGCGAGGGCACGGGCGTGACCTTCTCGCGCCCACGCGGACTGCCGATCATGCCGCCGGCGCTGAACAATCCCGGCTTTCTGGCGGCCGCCTCGGATCGCATGATCAAGGCGGCGCTGATGAACGGCCGGGAGGGCACCCCCATGCGCTCCTTCCTCAAGCAGGGCCTCTCGGAGAGCGACATCGACGATCTGGTCGCCTACGTGCGCAGCTTCCAGGACCGCTCGCGGGAGCAAGCCCCGGCGGCGGGCGCCACGGCGGCGGCGCCCACGCTGGTGTACGACTCTCCCTATGACCTGGCGACCACAGTGGCGAACATCAAGCGGGCGGCCGTGGGGAAGAACTTCCGCATCATCCGCACGCAGCCCCTCGAGGAGGGGCTGGTGCCCGCCGGCCAGGAGAGCCCGGGCGAGACCATCGTCTATTTCTGCAATTTCGGCTTTCTGAATCAGGCGCTCAGCATCGACCCCCGGGTCGGGCTGTTCCTACCCTGCCGGGTCACGGTGGTGGAGCGCGACGGGAAGGTGCAGGTGATGTCCATCAACCCCAAGCGCCTGAGCCAGTTGTTCAACAACAGCGAGCTGGAGCGCCTGTGCGATCGGATGTATCGCGACTACGCCGCGATTCTCGAGGAGGCCACGTTTTGAAGATGCTGTTGCGCAGCGTGCTGCTGCTCCTGGCCGCGAGTCTGATCCCGGTGCAGGCCGCGGAGCTGTTCATGGCCCGCTCCGAGCAGGCCTTTCCCGAGACCATGCTCGCGCTGCAGGAGCTCATCAAGGCCCACGGCTACACCGTCTCGCGCGTGCAGCGCGTCGACGTGGGGCTCAGCAACATGGGCTACAAGACCGACAAGTACCGGGTGGTGTTCTTCGGCAAGGCCGACGAGGTGCGCCGCCTGACGCACACCCATCCGGAACTCATCCCCTACCTGCCGCTGAAGGTCGCGATCTTCGCCCAGGGGGACAGCACGCTGCTGGTGAGCGGCGATCCGCAGCGCTGGGGCGGCTTCTTCCACGACCCGGCGCTGGCACCGGTGTTCGCACGCTGGTCGGCGGACCTGCGCGCCATCTTCGCCGCGGTACGCGCATCGCACTAGGTCCCGCACTGGCGCCCCGCCGGGTCAAGTGGCCCGCGGGGCGGCGCGTCCAGGGCGCAGCCGCTGCAGGGCTGCATCGAGACGCTCCTCGATGCAGCCCTTGTAGCGCAGGAGCTGCGCGGTCTGGGCCGGCGCCCGGCCTTCGCCCAGACACAGGTCGATGTCGGTGAGGTGGATGGGGTAGGCCGCGCCGCTGCGCCGCTGGCGCAGCACCTCGGCGGCGGCCACCTCGAACAGCGCGCCGCCGTATTCCAGCGAGCTGAGCTCGCGACCCCCGACATACACGGTGTAGCGCGGCTCCGCCTCGGAGAAGTCCCCCAGCGCCTGCACGCCGAAGTCCTCGGACGGGGGCGGCGGCACGCTGTGGCGCTGCACTTGCAGGCCGTCTTCGCCACGGCCGATGCGATAGAAGCGCGGCGCCGCCACCGCACGCCCGTCCAGCGCGTCGAGCCGCATCGCGGCCGCCTCCAGGAAGCGGCCGAGCTGGGCCAGCGCCAACTCGGCCGCGGCACCCGTGCGCCGCTGGCGGAACAGGCTGCCACGTTCATCGAGGATCAGCAGCTCGGTGTGCCCCGCCGCCGTGCAGTGGAACACCTGCACCGTTCCCGGCCGGTTGCGCGCATAGAGCATCGGCAGGACGTCATCGGGCAGGCTGTGGCTGTCGAAGGCCACGGGCGCCCACCCCTCGCGCGGGGCCCCCAGCCGCTCGAGCAGCGCCTCGTAGGACCCGAGCCGCTCGTACTCCAGGGCCTCGGCGCCCCGGGTCAGCAGATAGAACCCCGACCCCACGGCCACGACATAGCAGGCGTTCGCGGGGGCGCTGCAGAACCATGCGATGGCCTCTTCGAAGAAGGTCTCCACGCGCCGCGCCACGCCGGCGCCGCGGTAGTCGCCCAGCGCCTGCGCGGCGATGGGCGGCGGCCGAAGCCCCTGCGCGGGGTTGCACCAGCGCAGGTAGGCGCGCAGGCATTCGAGCAGCCCCTCGGCGCCGCGGTACTGATGGCAGAGCACCTCCTGCCAGCTGGTCACCAGCACCTGCTCGATCCGCAGCACCAGATTCTCCGCCAGGCCGCCGTAGGCCAGGGCGTCGCAGCGGCCACTGGTAAAATGCTTGCCGCGCCGGGCGTGGCGGGCGAACGGGTCGACCCCCGGGTTGATGAACGTGGTCACGGCCGTGACCCGCGGCGGCTTGCGCAGCGCCTCCATGGTGCCGGCCCGCGCATAGGCAGGGTCGAGCCCGCGGCGCAGAGCCGCGAGCAGGGCACGTACCTGCGCCGCATCCAGGACCGACGCCTCCCCGGCGAAGATGCCGATGGCGGTGTCGGGGCCGATCAGCCCGTTGAAGTGGCACCAGGCGAGCAGGGCCACGACGCCGGGCAGCCGCGTGAGCGGGGGCCCGGCATGGCGCCCGGCGGGCGCCGGAGCGCCGCTGTAGGCCGCCCAGCCCTCGGGCCGCTCGGCCACGCGGTACAGCGCGAGCCGCGGCTCGGGGCAGGGCGCGCGGATCCCGCGGCCGACAATCTCCAGCTTGTCGGCGCGGCGTTCGAAGGCGACGTGCAGGCGCCGGCCCAGCACGTGCAGATCGCGCGGGTCGATGGCACGCCCGCCGCCCGCGCGCCGCGTAAAGTGCGACAGCACCCGATAGCTGCGCGAGAGCTCCTCCACCAGCACGCGCCGCTCGGCCTCGACCTGCGCGAAGCTCCACGCGCCCCGCGAATCCAGCAGCACCAGGTCGCCGAAGCGCCATCCCCAGGCGTGGGTGAGCGCCTGCAGCCGCTCGCGCCGCCAATCGGCGGCGCCCGCGCGGCTCAGCGGCTGGTCCACCTTGAAATACAGGCAGCGCCGGGCGAGCTCCAGGCGCCGCGTTTCCCCGCGTGCCGCGAGGTGGGCGCCGACCTTGTCCATCAGCATCAGGTAGGGGTCCAGGGCGTCGGTGTCCCGCTCGCCGGCGTATACGGCCCGCTTGAACCGGGCGCTGAGCAGCTCGATGGCCGGGTACTCGGTGGCATAGGCCTCCATGAGGAGCACCTTGAGCAGCGACTTGTAGGGCGAGTCGATGGCCTTGTACAGCAGCCACAGGGTGGCGCCATAGAATTCCTCGGCCGCCATGCCGTCCAGGCCGCCGAAGTCGATGGCGTCGCGCGCGTCCACGAAACGCCGGCCCTGCAGGCGCTCGGCACAGCGCGAATAGCACGCCTCCTCCTCGGGAGGCACGAACCACCACAGCGGATAGCGGCCCGCCAACCAGACGCCGGTGCGGTAGAACTCGTCCAGCAGCAGGTGCCGCAGGGCGCTCCCGCTGCTCTCGCGCGACAGCGCGCCGGGCTCGCCCTGGCGCAGCCGCGCCGGGTCGACCAGGAAACAGTGCAGGTCCAGCCCGAGGCCGTGCGCCCAGGCCTCGATGCCGCGGGCCTTATCCCGGAGCAGGCTCAGGCGCTCCTCGGCCAGCCCCGGATCGTGACACACCCACAGGTCCAGGTCGCTCGCCTCGGAGTAGGCGATGGTGCCCGTGCTCCCCATCAGGTACAGGGCATGCACCTCATGGCGGCGGTACGCGCGCCGCCGCGGCGCGAAGCCGCGCACCAGGCGACGCACCGCCTCCAGCGCGGCCGCTCCGGCTTCGTAGCCGGGGATCCCCGCGGGCGCGGTGGCACCGACGTAGCCCGGCAGCAGCGGGTGGTTGAGGTGAAACAGCAGCGGCAGCAGCTCGAAGACGTCGCACTGGCGGCCCCGCAATCCCGCGCGGATGCGTTCGCGCCGCACCCCATTGACGGCGAGAAAGCCCTGCTTGATGGCCTTGTAGTCCGGGGCACCGTCCGGGCGGGAGACGGCGGTGCTGCTGCCGAGGGAGACGTCCATGGTCTTTGCTTTAGCGGCCCGGCCACGGCAATCTCCAGCGGGCGACTGGAGAAATCCGCGCGCCCGCCGTTATCTGTGCATGTGGCGGCGCGTGCGCAGCGCGCGAGACGGAAGGGAGAGGCGTCAATGTTAGAGCGCGACGAGGCGCTGCAACTGCTCGAGGCGTGCCCGGTGGGCGCGGTCGTCTTCGACGGCGAGCGCATCGGGTGGGTGAATGCGGCCCTGACACGGCTGCTGGACACGGCGGCCGAGGCGCTGATCGGCCGGGCTCGCAACGATCTCGCCCCGGCCTGGCTGCAAGCCCTGTTCGACCGACCCGCCGAGCTGCGGGTGCCGGCGGCCGGAGAGCGCGCCGAACGCCTCCTGGCCGGGTGCCGCGGGTCCCTGCAGGGGCGCGAGTTCGTGTTCTACCGGGACGTCTCCACCGAACGGGCGCTGCTGCACGAGCAGGAGCGCCTGCGGGCGCTGCTGGCCGACCACGTCCCGCGTGACCCGCTCACCGGCCTGCTCAACAGCCGCGGGCTGTTCAAGGACCTGGAGCCGCAGGTCTCACGCAGCCGCCGCTACCACAATCCCCTCTCGGTGGTGCTGCTGCGCCTGCCGCAGGTGGACCCGCGCCACCCGCACGGGCGCGAGCTGCTGGTGGGCACGGCGCAACTGCTGCGCGACCAGATGCGCTGGGCGGACACCATCGGGCGCCTGGACGACACCGCGGAGTTCATGCTGATCCTGCCGGAAACCCCCGAGGCGGCGGCGGCCGCCCTGGTCGGCAAGCTGCAGGCGCAGCTCGCCGACCTGTACACCGATGGCACCGCGGGCAGCCACCGCGCCGCACGCGCCGAGTTCGGCTGGGCCGGCTGGCGCAAGGGCGACGACCCGCGCCTGCTGGTGCGCCGCGCCCGCGAACGCCTGAACACGAACACGCAGGACTGACACGCCGCCCCACCGAGTGGGGGTGGTGGAGAATGCCGGCGTGCGAGCTTACTCGGCGGCGAGCCGCTCGCGTGCCCGCCGCACGGCGGCGCGCACCCGTTGCGGCGCCGTGCCGCCGATGTGATCGCGCGCGGCGACCGAGCCCTCCAGGGTCAGCACCTCGTAGACGTCCGCCTCGATCACCGCAGCGAAGCCCTGCAGCTCCTCCAGCGAGAGCTGGTCCAGGTCGCGGCCGCTGTCCTGCGCCAGCCGCACCGCCTTGCCCACGGCCTCATGGGCATCGCGGAAGGCGATCCCGCGGCGCACCAGGTAATCGGCCAGGTCGGTGGCGGTCGCAAAACCGCGCCGCGCCGCCGCGTGCATGGACTCGCGCCGCACCTGGATCTGCCCCATCATGTCGGCGAACACCTTCAGGCAACCGCGCACCGTGTCCACGGTGTCAAACAGCGGCTCCTTGTCCTCCTGATTGTCCTTGTTGTAGGCCAGCGGCTGCGCCTTCATCAGGGTGAGCAGCCCCACCAGGTGGCCGAACACGCGCCCGCTCTTGCCGCGCACCAGCTCCGGCACGTCCGGATTCTTCTTCTGCGGCATGATGCTCGAGCCGGTGCAGAAGGCGTCGCCCAGGTCGACGAAGTCGAACTGCGCCGAGCTCCACAGGATCAACTCCTCGGAGAAACGCGACAGGTGCATGAGCACCAGGCTGGCGGCCGCGGTGAACTCGATGACGAAGTCGCGATCGGAGACCGCGTCGAGGGAGTTCTCGGCCACCGCGTCAAAGCCCAGCTCGCGCGCCGTGAAGGCGCGATCGATCGGGTACGTGGTGCCCGCCAGGGCCGCGGCCCCCAGCGGCATCACGTTCACCCGCCGGCGCGCATCCGCCAGGCGCGCGCGGTCGCGCTCCAGCATCTCGAACCAGGCCAGCATGTGGTGGCCGAAGGTCACCGGCTGGGCGCTCTGCAGGTGGGTGAAGCCGGGCATGACGGTCGCGGCCTCGCGCTCGGCGAGATCCACCAGGGCGCCCTGCAGCCGGGCGAGCTCGGCGCGCACGGCGTCGATCTCCTCGCGCAGGTACAGGCGCAGGTCGGTGGCGACCTGGTCGTTGCGCGAGCGGCCCGTGTGCAGCTTCTTGCCCGTGATCCCGAGGCGATCGGTGAGCCGCGCCTCGATATTCATGTGCACGTCCTCGAGCTCGACCGACCAGGCGAAGTCGCCCCGCTCGATGTCGCTCTCGATGAGCTTGAGGCCCTTGAGGATCGCCTCGCACTCGCGGTCGCTGAGCACGCCCACATGGGCGAGCATGCGGGCGTGGGCGACGGAGCCGGCGATGTCCTGCCGATACAGCCGGCGGTCGAAGCCCACCGAGGCGGAGAAGGCCTCGACGAAGGCGTCGGTGGGCGCGGTGAAACGGCCCGCCCAGGGCTTGGCGGCGTGCTTGTCCTCGCTCATCGGATCATTCGTACCAGGCTGCGATCGGGGGAGCCGCAGTATAGACGATCCGCCCGCCGCGGTGCGACGCGCGCCCTCGCCACGGGCCGCGGGATGGGTTATGGTGCGGCTGAGAAAAACAACCTTCTTTCAGAGGCTTGTGCGTGTCATCGCAACCCGAGCGCGCTGCCGAGGTATTTCTCCCCGACTTCTGCGGGATCCGCATGGTCTTTGCCGTGGTGGTCCTGGCGCAGTTGTTCGCCTTCATCCTGGTGCTTGCGCCGTTGCAGTCCCCGTCGGGCAACCGCTGGTACGACCTGGGCATGGTGTCGCTGTTCGTGCAGTGGGCGGCGCTCTCCAGCGCCGCCCTGCTGTGCCTCGCCCGCGGCCCGCTGGCGCGGCTGTCCAACGCCGCGGCGGCGACCGTCGCCTGGCTGCTGATCCTGCTGGTGGTCGCCCTGCTCAGCGAGGGCGCTTACCGCATCCTGCAGCTGCCTCTGCCCGGCGCCGACCCGGCCGGGCGCCTGTGGTTCCTGGCCCGCAACCTGGCCATCGGCGCCGTGGTCAGCGGCATCGTGCTGCGCTACTTCCTGGTGCGTCAGCAATGGGCGCACAACGTGCGCGCCGAGGCCAGCGCGCGGCTGGAGGCCTTGCAGGCGCGCATCCGGCCGCACTTCCTGTTCAATAGCATGAACACCATCGCCAGCCTGACGCGCAGCGCACCGGCGCGGGCCGAAGCGGCCATCGAGGACCTCGCCGACCTGTTCCGCGTCAGCCTGGGGCGCGGCGAGGGGCGCATTCCGCTGGCCGAGGAGCTCGAGCTGTGCCGCCGCTATCTGGGCATCGAGGCGCTGCGCCTGGGCGAGCGCCTGCAGGTGCTCTGGGCGGTCGACGCCCTGCCGCCCGATGCGCTGATCCCGCCGCTCACCCTGCAACCACTGCTCGAGAACGCGGTGTATCACGGCATCGAGGGGCTGCCCGACGGCGGCACCGTGGAAATCCGCGGCAGCCGCGCGGGCACGCGCCTGAGCCTCAGCATCGAAAACCCGTTGCCGGGGGCCGGCACCCCGCCGCGACATGGCCACCGGCTGGCGCAGGACACCGTGCGCCAGCGCCTGAGCGGCTGGTTTGGCGGCGAGGCGCAGTTGCGCGGGGTGGCGGAGGCGGGGCGTTATCGCGCCGAGCTGCACTGGCCGTACACGAGGACGACCGATGCGCATCCTGATCGTCGATGACGAGGCGCCCGCCCGGTTGCGCCTGCGCGCCCTGGTCGAGGAACAGGCCCTCGGCGAGGTGGTCGCCGAGGCGGCCACCGGGCGTGAGGCGCTGGAGGCCGCGCGCCGGGCCGCGCCCCACGTGGTGCTTCTGGATATCCGCATGCCCGGCATGGACGGGCTCGAGGCCGCCGGGCACCTCGCGAGCCTGCACACCCCGCCGGCCGTGATCTTCACCACCGCCTATGACGACTACGCCCTGCAGGCCTTCGAGGCGCAGGCGGTCGGCTATCTGCTCAAACCGGTGCGCCGCGAGCGGCTGGCCCAGGCGCTGCAGGGCGCGCAGCGCCTCAACCGGGTGCAGCTCGACAGCCTGCGCGCGCAACGGCCGCGGGCGCGCACCCACATCAGCGCCCGGGTGCATGGCGACATTCGCCTGGTGCCGATCGAGGCGGTGCACTATTTTCAGGCCGATCAGAAATACGTGACCGTGGTGGGCGACGAGGGCGAGGTGTTGATCGAGGAGTCGCTCAAGGCGCTCGAAGAGGAGTTCGGCGAGCGCTTCGTGCGCATCCACCGCAACGCGCTGGTCGCCCGGGATCGGCTGCTCGCCCTGGAACGCGACCGCGACGGCCGGGCGCAGCTGCGCCTGCGCGGCAGCGCCTGCGCGCTGGAGGTCAGCCGCAGACACCTGGCGGCCTTGCGACGGCTGATGCGGCGCGCCTGAGCCGGGCTCAGCGCGCGTCGCTCACCTGCGAGCGGGAGTGCATGCGCTGCAGGGCCGTGTCGATGGCCTTGTCCAGATCCCCGCCGTAGAAGTCCGGCGTGGTGATCCCCACCAGGCGCTTGGCCAGCTCGCGGCCCTGCGGGTCGACGAACACCAGCGTGGGGGTGACGACGGCGTGATAGCGGCGGGAGAACGCGTCCACGGCCACCGGCTGTCCGTCGAAGTCGGTGAGGGTCGCGTAGTCGTCGAGCATCACCCGCCGGATGATGACCTTGTCGGTGTAGTCGCCGCTGCGCAGCATGGGTTTGAGGAAATCCTCTTCCACCACCGAGCAATACGAGCAGCCGTGCTGGGCGAACATCAGCAGGATGGGCAGCCGGCGCTCGGCCGCCCGGGCCCCGAGTTGCTTCATGTCGTGGGCGCCGGCGAGGGTGACCGGCGGCAGCGAGCCGGCCCGGGCCACGCCGGCGAAGGCGAGCACGAACGCGGCGAGGACGGCGAAAAACGCTCGCTTCATGCGCGTTATCCCTGAATCCGTGGGCGATTGGTGTATCATAAAGGCTTTCTTCGGCAATCCCATCATTTCTCCTACGGTCGTTCTATGCCCGGAATTATTCCCTTTGTCTCCGCCTCTCCGGCAACCCGCCCGCAACGTCCGGGTCGCGGGGGCTGACATGGCGGCCGCGAGACTCCTGCGCATCGCCACCCGCCGCAGCGCACTGGCCCTGTGGCAGGCCGAGGACGTCGCCGCCCGCCTGCAGGCGGCGCATCCGGGGCTCGAGGTGGAGCTGGTGAAGATGAAGACCCAGGGCGATGTCATCCTCGACACGCCGCTGGCCAAGATCGGCGGCAAGGCCCTGTTCGTCAAAGAACTCGAACAGGGCCTGCTGGAACAGCGGGCCGACATCGCCGTGCATTCGATGAAGGATGTGCCGGTGGAGTTCCCCGAGGGGCTGCACCTGCCGGTCATCTGCGAGCGCGACGACCCGCGCGACGCCTTTGTCTCCAACAGCCATGCCGACGTCGATGCGCTGCCGCAGGGCGCCCGGGTGGGCACCTCCAGCCTGCGCCGCCAGTGCCAGCTCAGCGCCCGCCGCCCGGATCTGCAGGTGCTCACCCTGCGCGGCAACGTCAATACGCGCCTGCGCAAGCTCGACGAGGGGGAGTTCGACGCCATCATTCTGGCCGCGGTGGGCCTCAAGCGGCTGGGCTTCGAGGGGCGGATCCGCAAGGCGCTCGCGCCGGAGGTCAGCCTCCCCGCCATCGGACAGGGGGCGCTCGGCATCGAATGCCGGCACGGCGACCGTGACGTGGAAGCGCTGATCGCCACCCTGCACCACGAACCCAGTGCCATTCGCCTGCGCGCGGAACGGGCGCTCAACCGCAAGCTCCAGGGGAGCTGCCAGGTGCCGATCGGCGCCTATGCCGAGCTCCGCGGCGACCGCCTGCGGCTGCGCGCCCTGGTCGGCTACCCGGACGGCCGCGAGGTGATCCGCGGCGAGATCGAGGGTGCTACCGCCGACGCCGAGGGCCTGGGCCTGGCGCTGGCCGAAGAGCTGCTCGGGCGCGGCGCGGATCGCATCCTGGAGGCCGTGTATGGCGGCTGACCTGGCCGGGCTGACCGTGATGGTGACGCGGCCCGCCCACCAGGCAGACCACCTGGAGCGGCTGCTGCGCGCGGCCGGGGCCACCCCGCTGCTGTTTCCGGTGCTCGAGATCCTCGACCCGGAGGACGGCGGCGCCCTGCTCGCCCTCATCGACCGCCTGCAGGAGTTCGACCTGGCCGTGTTCATCAGCCCCAATGCGGTGAACAAGGCGATGAACCTGATCCGCGCCCGCCGCGAGCTGCCGCCGGGACTGCGCCTGGCAGCCGTGGGCAAGCGCAGCGCCATGGAGCTGAAGAACTTCCTGGGCCGCGAGCCCGACGTGTTTCCGCGCCAAAAGTTCGACAGCGAGGCGCTGCTCGCCCTGCCGCAGATGCAGGACGTGCGCGGCCGGCGCGTGGTGATCTTCCGCGGCGACGGCGGGCGCGAATACCTCGGCGACACCTTGCGCGAACGCGGCGCGAGCGTGGAATATGCCAATGCCTACCGGCGCGGCCGACCGCAGGCCGACGTCGGTCGCCTGCAGCGCGAGTGGGCGCGCGGCGGGATCGATGTCATCACGGTGACCAGCGGCGAAGGGCTGCGCAACCTGTTCGACATGGTCGGCAAGCTGGCCCAGCATTGGCTGCGCCGGACTCAGCTGGTCGTGATCAGCGAACGGCTGGTGCCCCTCGCCGGCGAGCTCGGCTTCAAACAGCCGCCGCTGGTCGCGCGCGAGGCCAGCGACGAGGCCGTGGTGGAGGCCATTCGCGAATGGCGGGCCGGCGCAGCGCCCCGGCCCCAAGGAGATGATGCGTGAGCGAAAAAGAGCGCCCGGGCGCCCGGCAAGACGGCCCCGCCGACCACAACAAGAACGCGAGCCCGGAGAAGGCCGCGGCGCCGGCCGCCGGCGCCCCGCCACGCAGCGGCCGTGCGGCCACCGTGCTGGCGGTGTTGGCCCTGCTGCTGGCCGCCGGGGCGGGCGCGGCCGCCTACTACCTGTGGGTCAACATGCAGGCCCTGCGCGCCACCGAGCAGGCCGGCGCGGAGTCCCTCCAGACACGCCTGCACGGCGAGATCCGAGAACAGGCCGGGCGCCTGGAGAAGGAACAGGCGCAGGGCGACGCCGCCCTGGAGCAGCGCCTGCAGGGCCTGCAACGCCAACAGGAGACGTTGCAGAGCGGCGTGCAGAACGCGCTGGAGCGGGTCGGCCGCCGCCGGGCCGACTGGCTGGTCGCCGAGGCCGAATACCTGCTGCGCATCGCCAACCACCGGCTCGAGCTCGCCCGCGACGTGAGCACCGCCCGCGCCGCCCTGCAGGCCGCCGATCAGCGCCTGCGCCAGGCGGGCGATCCGGTCTGGCTGCCGGTGCGCAAGGCCATCGCCGAGGAGCTGCAGCGGCTCGACGCCGTGCCCCAGCCCGACACCGCGGGGCTGGCGCTGCGCCTGTCCAGCCTCGCCGATCGGGTCGCGGAGCTGCCCGTGCACGAGACGCCGGGCAGCGCGCCGGCCGGTGCGGCGGCAACCCCCGCACCGGGTGACTTGGAGACCGTGCAGGGCTGGAAGACGCTGGGCGCGAACCTCTGGCGCGAGCTCAAGGGGCTGGTGGTGGTACGGCGCAACAACGCCCAGGCACGCCCACTGATGCCCCCGCAGGAGCGCTATTTCCTGACCCAGAACCTGCGCCTGCAGCTGGAGGCGGCGCGCATCGCCCTGCTGCGCGGCCAGCCCGAGGTGTACCGCCGGAGCCTCGCGGAGGCCCGCCAGTGGGTGGGCGAATACTTCGCGCCGGACGCCGCGCCCACGCGCAGCATGCTGCAGGCCCTCGAGCAGCTCGCCAAGGCCGACATCCACCCGCAGCTGCCCGACATCTCCGGTGCCCTGCGCACCATGCAGCGGATCGAGCAACGGCTGCGCGAGCAGGGCGGCCAGGAACAAGCGCCCCCCGGGGGCGGATCGGCGCCGGCGACGCGGCCGGATGCGAAGGCGCCGGGCGCCGAGGGGGCGGGCGGCTCATGAGGCTCCTGTTCTCCGCACTGGCCGTCCTCATCGGCGCGGTCGCGCTGGCGCTGCTCGCCCACCAGGACCCCGGCTATGTGCTCATCAGCCGCGGCGACTGGACCGTGGAAACCACCCTGGCGCTGGTCGTCGTCGTGCTCGTCGGCGGGTTCCTGCTCGCCTACGCGCTGATCCGGCTGCTCGCGCAGCTATGGCGCATGCCCGGCGGCGTGCGCGGCTGGCGCAATCGCCAGCAGCTGCGGCGGGCGCGCAATGCCACCCACCACGGCCTCGTCGAGCTGTCCGAGGGACACTGGCGCGAGGCCGAGCGCACCCTCATCAAGCACGCCGGGCACAGCGAGCTGCCGCTGCTCAACTACCTCTCCGCCGCCCGCGCGGCCCAGAAGCAGGGCGCGCCGGAGCGCCGCGACCGCTACCTGCAGCTGGCCCTCAAGAGCATGCCCGACGCCAATCTCGCCGTGGAGCTCACCCAGGCGGAGCTGCAGCTGGTCAGCGGCCAGCTCGAGCAGTCGCTCGCCACCCTGATGCACCTGCGCTCGATCGCGCCGCGCCACGGCTATGTGCTGCAGCTGCTCGCCCGGCTCTACGAGCGCATGGGCAGCTGGGGCGACCTGCTCGATCTGCTTCCCGAGCTGCGCAAACGCCAGGCGATCGAGGAGAAGGAACTGCAGCGACTGGAATTTACGGTGCACCGGGAGTTGCTGGCGATCGCCGGGCGCAGCGGACGCAGACAGGCGCTGCACGAGGCCTGGCACCGGGTGCCGCGCGCGCTGCGCCAGAACGACGCCCTGGTCTACGACTACGCGCGGCACCTCATGTGCAGCGGCGACGCCGCCGCCGCCGAGGGCCTGCTGCGCGCCAGCCTGCAGCGGCAATGGAACGAGCGTCTGGTCTACCTCTACGGGCTGGTGCAAGGCCCCGATCCGGCCAAGCAATTGGCGCACGCAGAGGGCTGGCTGAAGGGCCGCGAACGCAATGCGGACCTGCTGCTCAGCCTCGCCCGCCTGTGCCTGCGCAATCAGCTGTGGGGCAAGGCCCGCTCCTACCTGGAAGCGAGCCTGGCCGCCGGGCCGCGGCCGGAGGCCTACAACGAGATGGGCGCCCTGCTCGAGCAGCTCGACGAGCACGAGAGCGCCACCGGCTATTACCGCCAGGGCCTGATCCTCGCGGCCGATGCGGACGTGTGCGAGGTGCTCGGCACCGAGCCCGGGCACGCCCTGCCCGCGACGGAGCCGGCGCCCACGGCCCTGCCGTCCCGCGATTGAGGGGACCGCCGCCTCAGTCGGCGGCGTATTCGAAGGCGTCGGAGTAGTAGTGCTCCAGGTCCAGCCCCCGCGTCGCGAAGGCGTCGCGCCCGGCATACACCATGGGCGGCGGACCGCTCGCATAGACGTCGAATCCGGACAGGTCCTGGAAGTCCTCCAGCACGGCCTCATGCACGTAGCCGGTGCGCCCCCGCCAGTCGTCGGCAGCCAGCGGCTGCGACAACACCGGTGTGTAGCGGATGTTCTCGTGCGCGGCGGCCCAGGTGGCGGCCAGCTCGTCGCGATACAGGTCGCGCCGCGCGCGAGCGCCCCAGTAGAGATGGATGGGCCGCTCGATCCCTTCGGCGATGGCGTGTTCGATCATCCCCTTGATGGGGGCGAAGCCGGTGCCCCCGGCCACCAGGATCATGGGCCGCTGCGAATCCTCGCGCAGGAAGAAGCTGCCCAGCGGCCCCTCGATGCGCAACAGGTCCTTCTCTTTGGCCTTGGTGAACAGGTGCTCGCTGAAGCGGCCGCCCTCGATGCGCCGCACGTGCAGTTGCAGGAAGGCGTCGTCGTGGGGGGCGTTGGCCAGCGAGAAGCTGCGGCGGCGGCCGTCGCGCAACAGCAAGTCGATGTACTGCCCGGCCAGGAACTGCAAGCGCTCGGTGACCGGCAGCTTGAGCTTCACCCCCATGACGTCGTGGTTGAGCTGCTCCAGGCCGGCGATCCGGCAGGGAAGCGTCTTCACCGGGATGTCCTTGGCGGCGCCGATCTCGCGCACCTCGATGCGCAGATCGCCGCGCGGCCGCGCCTGGCAGAAGACCGCGATGCCGCGCTCCGGATCCTCGTCATGCAGGGCCGGCGGCGGCGTGAGATACTCGACCTCGCCGGCGAGCACCTTGCCCTTGCAGGAACCGCACGCCCCGTTGCGGCAGCCGTAAGGGAAGGCGAAGCCCTGCCGCAGGGCGGCATCCAGCACCGACTCGCCCTCCTCGACGGTGAAGCTGTGGCCACTGGGCTCGATCTGGACCGTGAAGCTCATGCTTGTCCTTTCGCGAAGACGAAACCGCACATTATCCCCCAATCGCCGTGGCGGATAAACCCTTGAATCACGTGAGTATTATCGGCTGTGGTGCAATCGGGGCGCAGGTGGCCGGCGCCTGGCAGGCCCGGGGCGCGCGCGTCGACGCGATCGCCCGCCACCCGCCCGCCCTGGAAGGCGTGCGCGCCCTCGCCGCCGACCTCGATCGCCCGCAGGAGCTGCACGGGCGCATTCCGGCCGGCGCGCTGGTCTATTACTTCGCGCCGCCGCCACCCGAGGGCAGCGGCGATGCACGCCTGAGCGGCTTCCTCGCCAACCTGGACAGCGGCGCGCCGCCGGCACGCCTCGTCTACATCAGCACCAGCGGCGTGTACGGCGACTGCGCCGGGGCGTGGGTGGACGAGGATCGTCCGCCGGCGCCGGGCAGCGCGCGCGCCCGGCGCCGGCTCGGGGCGGAGCGGGCCTTGCAAGGCTGGTCCGCGGCGACCGGCGTCGCGATCGTGATCCTGCGGGTGGCCGGCATCTACGGCCCCGGACGCCTGCCCCTGGAGCGGGTGCGCCGGGGCAGCCCCGTGCTGCGCCCGGACCTGGCCCCGTACAGCAACCGGATCCACAGCGCGGACCTCGCCCGCATCTGCGTCGCGGCCGGCGAGCGCGGACCCGGCGGCGCCATCTACAACGTCAGCGACGGGCATCCGGGCAGCATGAGCGAGCTCCACTTCGCGGTGGCCGATGCCCTGGGCGTGCCGCGCCCGCCGACGGTCGACTGGACGGCCGCGCGGCGCCTGTTCAGTCCCGTGCTGTTGTCCTTCCTCGCCGAGTCGCGGCGGCTGGACAACCGCCGTCTGCGCGCCGAGCTGGGCGTGCCGCTGCGCTACCCGCACCTGGCCCAAGGCCTGGCAGCGTGTCCGGAGCTCCAGGTTCGAGGGCCCTAGCCCGGCGCTCTTGACTTCCCCCACGCCCCGCCTAGATTTGCGGTACGTCCGCAAGCCCGCGAGGGGCGGACGCCGGGAAATACTTTGCAAGGACCACCCGCAGCTTTCCAGGAGGAACACCATGAACAAAAGGACTTTGGCTTTCCTGATCGGCTCGATGTTGGCCACTGGCGCCTATGCGGCCGGAGGCATGAGCGGCAGCGACCAGGGATACACCGCGCCGGGCGCAGCCGGAACGGGCGCGAACACCGAGCAGGGTGCTTCGGGCAGCACGGGCGCCGCCGGCGGTTCGGCGGGCATGAGCGGCTCGTCGGGCAGCAGCGCCACCAGTGGATCCGGCAACGACTTTGCGACGCTGGACGTCAACGGCGACGGTCAGCTGAGCAAGGACGAGGCGGCCGGCGCCCCGCAGATCGCCGACAACTGGGACCAGGCGGACCAGAACTCGGACGGCCAGGTCGACCGCGCGGAGTTCGCCCAGTTCGAGCAGCAGCAGGGCGGCGGCTCCATGGGCAGCAGCTCCAGTGGCGGCTCCATGGGTGGCGGCTCCTCCAGTGGCGGCTCCATGGGTGGCGGCTCCTCCAGTGGCGGCTCCATGGGCCAGTGGCGGCTCCATGGGCGGCGGCTCCTCCAGTGGCGAGTCCATGGGCGGCGGCATGGAGAGCCCCGAGTCGGGCTCGACCTCGCCCTCCTCGGGTCAGTGAGGCCGTCGGGGGGACCGGTTTCCCCGAACGGTCTCTCCACACAGGCCCTCAGGCACCGCGCTCGCACGGGGGGCCAGCGGGCCATGAGCGGGCGCTCCGGCGCCCGCTTTTTTGATTCGGCAGCCTCGCCTGCGCCAGGCGTCGCAGCTGCGCATTCGGTCCTCAGCGCGATGCGCTCGCGCGGCCGGATCGCCTTGATTTCCCCGTGCACCGGCCTAGCTTTGGCGCATGACAGACCTGGTCGGGCTGCACGTCCGGGAGGACATGATGGACAGACGGATCTGGGCAGTGCTCATCGGCGCCCTGGTCGCCGGCAGCGCCTACGCGGTGGGGAGCGACTTCAGCACCGCCGACCCCGGCTATTCGGAGACGGCCCCCACGGCCGGCGACCCGCAGAGCAAGAGCGCTGACGCCAAGGACAGCTTCGCGAAGATGGACACCAACGGCGACGGCGTGCTCAGCAAACAGGAAGCGGTGGGCGATCTGCGGCTCGCCAACGACTGGGATCGGCTGGACAGCAACGACGACGGCCGGATCGATCGGGCAGAATTTGCCCTGCTCCAGCGTGCCTTCTGAGCGGGCCTCGGCGGGCCGGGTCTGGGCCCCGGCGACCGGCCGCGCCGGCCGCGGGGCCTACTCGGGCTCGGGGTCCTGCGGGTGGCGGCCGTAGAGGTGCATCATCGCGCGCAGGCGCGCGGCCAGATCGGCGGGCACCTGCTCCCAGGAGAAGCGCCACCGCCAGTTGCCTTCCTGCGTTCCGGGCGTGTTCATGCGGTGCGCGGAGTTCAGCGCCAGCACATCCTGTAACGGCACCATCGCCACCCGTGCCACGGAGGCGAGCGCAGCGCGGATGAGCAGCCAGGGTACGGGCTCCTCGGTGGGGCCGAAATAGGCCTGCACGTGCTCGCGTTCCGCCGCCCCGGCACTCTCGTACCAGCCGAGCGTGGTGTCGTTGTCGTGCGTCCCCGTGTAGACGACCCCGTTCACCTCGTGATTGTGCGGCAGGTAGGGGTTGTCGGGCCCCCCGCCGAAGGCGAATTGCAGGACCTTCATGCCGGGCAGGCCGAAGCGCTCCAGCAGCGCATTCACCTCCGGGGTGATGGTGCCGAGGTCTTCGGCGATCACCGGCAGCGCATCGAAGGCGCGGTACAGGGCGTCCAACAGCTCGGCGCCGGGCGCCTTGACCCAATGGCCCTCGACCGCGGTCTCCGCATCGGCGGGAATCGACCAATAGGCCTCGAAGCCGCGGAAGTGGTCGATGCGCACCCAGTCGAACAGCTCCAGCTGGGTGCGCATGCGCCGCACCCACCAGTCGAAGTCGTCGGCACGCATCCGCGCCCAGTCGTAGTGCGGGTTGCCCCAGCGCTGGCCGGTCTCCGAGAAGTAGTCCGGGGGCACCCCCGCGACCACCCGCGGCTGGCCGTCCTCGCCGAGGGTGAAGTACTCGCGATGCGCCCACACCTCGGCGCTGTCATGGGCGACGAAGATGGGCATGTCGCCGAACAGCAGCACGCGCCGCTGCGCGGCATAGCGGCGCAGCGCCTTCCACTGCTCGAAGAAGACAAACTGCTCAAAGCGCACCAACTCGAGCTCGTCCGTCAGCGCCTCACGCGCGTTCCGCAGCGCCGCGGGCTCCCGATCGCGCAGTGCATCGGGCCATCCGGTCCAGCCGCGCCCCTCGAAACGCGCCCGCAGCACGCGATAGAGCGCATAGTCCTCGAGCCATCCGGCGCGCTCCGCCTTGAAGGCATCGAAGGCCTGCACGGCCTGAGCATCACTTACGGCGAGGCGCTCCAGCGCCCGGCGCACACTCTGGGCGCGCCAGTCCTCGGCCGAGGCGCCTTCGAGTCGCGGCGCGTCGCCGAGCCAACCCCGCTCGACCAGCCACTGCGGGCTGATGAGGTCCGGGTTGCCGGCATGGACCGACAGGCACTGGTAGGGGGAGCCGTCCTCGTGGGTCGGCCCCAGCGGAAGCGTCTGCCAGACCGAGAGGCCCGCGTCCGCCAGGAAATCCACGAAGTGGTAGGCCGCGGGGCCGAGGTCGCCGTTGCCCGGCGCATCGGGCAGGGAGGTGGGATGCAAAAGGATCCCGCCGCGCCGGTGGCCGAGCGGACTCTGGCTGTGCGTCACATCACCTCCCTGTGGGTGTGGTCGCGGCTCATCCGCGGTTGGAGCCCGTGCGCATCACCCCGCCCAGCGCCGGCGCGCCGGTGCCGTGGGTGAACACCTGCGAGATGTAGGCCGGCGGCTCCTCGCCGAGGACCTGGTAGAGATTGGCGAGATGGCGCCGAAACAGGCGTTCGAAGTCGCTCACCGTCTCGGCGGGATTGTAGTCGCCGAACCACCAGAACCAGTCCGAGCCCTCGCACACGGCGAGCTGCCGGGTCGCCGCCGCGCGGTGCGCCTCGTCCAGGCGATCGCTGGCCATCACCGCATCGAAACGGCGCTTGGCATCGCCGAGCATGTCCCAGGCGCGATTCTTGTCCGGATCGCCGATCCAGGTGGAAAACGTGCCGTACACCCAGCTGCCGGCCGTCACTGGCGACAAGTCCGCCGGCGCGGGCGCGTCCTCCAGCGCCCCGGAGAAGGTGGTCAGCTCCAGCTTCGGGTGCTCGGTCAGTGCGCCGTAGAGGGCGTCGAGAAAATAGTAGGCGTTCTCCGGATAGGCTTCCCAGGCGTTCTCCCCGTCCATGATGATTGGCACCACCCCCGGCGCGCCGTCCAGCGCGGTGGCGATGTTCTCCAGATGATGCACCAGGTTGGCCACCGCGTCGTCGGCGTGCCAGTCCGAATAGGCGAAGCCGATCAGGTCCGAGAGCCCGTCATCGCGGAAGAAGCAGGCCGGCCCGCTGCCGCCCGCCCGGTAGGGGCGGTACAGATCGCGCGGCCCGGGCTCGGCAATGCCGGCCGCCCCCAGGCTGTTGCGCAGGACGTTCTCGCCGCTGGCCGCCCAACGAAAGCCGTGGTCGCCCAGCAGGTGCAAGGCCGCCGTGCTGACGCCGCCCTCCGAGGGCCAGCACCCGTTGGGGGCGAAGCCGAAGTGACGCTCGAACGTGGCGCGGCCCTCCTCGATGTGCCAGCGGGCCCGCGCCTCGCCGCCGGGGTAGGCGTCCAGCAGGGGCAGTTCCACGCCGGGCATCGCCTCGCGGGCGCTGTGCAGGTCGAGCAGGAGCGGCACGATGGGATGGCCGTAGGGCGTCATCGACAGCTCCACGCGGCCACCGCCGGCGAGCGCCCGATAGCGGCCGATCACCGAGTTCAGCAGCTCGCCGATGAGGCCCAGCAGCTCGCGGCGGTCGTGCAGGTTGAAGCCCGCGCCCTTGTCGATGAGGCGGCGCACCCGCACATCGGTGCGCCGCACCGTCTCCGCCATCCAGCCCAGGTGGTACCAGACCAGCAGGTCCGCCAGCAGCTGATTGTCGACATACATCAGGGCGTCGCTGTGCCCGGCCAGCCAGCGGCCGGCGTCGGCCAGCAGGCCATAGGGCGCGAAGCGGCGGATAACCCGCGATTCGTTCACCCGCAGACAGGCCTTGATCAGGCGCAGTCTCGCCTCGTGCTCGGTGGGCAGGGCCGGGTCGGTCAGCGCGGCCAGCATAGGGTCGCGGAGCGCCGAACCATTGGCCAAATAGCCGTGCACCTGCCCGGCGTAGTCCTCGATCTGGTCGAGCAGCACCGGCGCGAAGTTCACCACGGCGCGCGCCTGCGGGTGCGCCTCCAGGTGCGCCGCCATGTCGACGTAGTCCTTGACGGCGTGCAGGTAGGTCCAGGGCAGGTGGTATTCGCCGCTGCGCAGGTCGCGGTAGTCCGGCTGGTGCATGTGCCAGCACAGCACCACCTTCAGGGCGGGCTCAGCGGACATGGTGCAGCTCCTGGCCGAGCATCTCCGGGATCACCAGGACGATCCCGCCTTCGCTCACATGGAAGCGCCGCGCATCCTCCTGCGGATCCTCGCCGATGACCGTGCCCGGGGGCAGGTCGCAGCCCTTGTCGATCACCGCCCGCCGCACGCGGCAGTTCTCGCCGATGCGCACATTGGGCAGCAGCACCGACTCCTCGACGCGCGCGTGCGCCTCCACCGTCACGTTGGAGAAGAGCAGCGAGTGCCGCACCGAGGCCCCGGAGATGATGCAGCCGCCGGAGACCATCGAATCGACCGCCGTGCCCCGGCGGTCCTCGTCGTCGAAGACGAATTTGGCCGGCGGCAGCTGCTCCTGGTAGGTCCAGATCGGCCACTCTTCATCGTAGAGGTTGAGCTCTGGGGTGACGCCGATGAGCTCCAGGTTCGCCTCCCAGAAGGCGTCCACGGTCCCCACGTCGCGCCAGTAACTCTGCCGGTCGCTGTGCACATCCCGAAAGGGATAGGCGAAGACCCGGTACTTGTCTATGACCGCCGGGATGATGTCCTTGCCGAAATCGTGACTGGAGCCGGCCTGGTCGGCGTCCTTGATGCACTGCTCGATCAGGAAATCCGTGTTGAAGACGTAGATCCCCATCGAGGCGAGCGCCACGCCCGGCTTGCCCGGCATCGACGGCGGATTGGTCGGCTTCTCGAGAAAGCTCAGCACCCGCGACCCGTCATCCATATCCATCACGCCGAAGCCGCTGGCCCGCTCCACCGGGACCTCGATGCACCCGACGGTGATGTCGGCCTGCTTCTCGACGTGATAGGCGATCATCGGGCCGTAATCCATCTTGTAGATGTGGTCGCCGGCGAGGATCAGCACGTAGGAGGGGTGGTGATTGCGGATGATGTCCAGGTTCTGATAGACCGCGTCCGCCGTACCGGCGTACCACGAGGTGGCGATACGCTGCTGCGCCGGCAACAGTTCGACGAATTCGCCGAACTCGCCGCGCAGGAACCCCCAGCCCTGCTGCACGTGGCGGATCAACGAGTGCGCCTTGTACTGTGTGAGCACGCCGATGCGGCGCACCCCCGAATTGATGCAGTTGGAAAGTGGAAAATCGATGATGCGGAACTTCCCCCCGAACGGGACGGCGGGTTTGGCGCGCCACTCGGTCAAATGCTTCAGCCGGGACCCGCGTCCGCCCGCCAGAATCAACGCCAGAGTGTCGCGGGTGATTCGGCTGACAAAACGCGGCGAGCGGTTTTGGGCCATGCAGGGCTCCTTGTTGTGATTCTTCCAGGGACGGTATGCGAAATGGGAAACCGCCGCTTTCTTGGTATTCTTGTTGTTGTGTGATAACGCAGGCGCGTTACAGGGTTTAGTATGGCGCTTCGAAGACGCAAATGCATCAGGCCACGGAGGTGTTATGGACGAGGCACACGGCACGGCGACGGACCGCGCGCTCGACACGGAGCTGCGCCGGATCATCGAGGCACGTCATCACGACCCGGCCGCCGTCCTGGGTTATCACCCCGACGGCGAGGAGGAGGTGGTGCGCAGCTTCCTGCCGCATGCACGCGAGGTCCGCCTCAACGATGACGGCCCGCGGCTCACGCGCCGCGCCGGGACCGACGTGTTCGAATGGCGCGGTCCGCACGGCACGGTGCGGCGTCCCTACGTCATCTCCTGGGTGGACGAGGGCGGTGAGCCGCACCGCCAGCACGACCCCTACGCCTTCCCCCCGCAACTCTCCGAGTTCGACCTGCACCTGTTCGGCGAAGGGCGGCACCTGCACATCTACCGCCACCTGGGCGCCCACCTGCGCGAGGTCGACGGCGTGCCCGGCGTGCTGTTCGCGACCTGGGCCCCCAACGCCGAACGCGTCTCGGTGGTGGGCGACTTCAATCGCTGGGACGGGCGCGTGCATCCGATGCGGGCCCGCGGCGGCACCGGCGTCTGGGAGCTGTTCATCCCCGGGCTGAGCGAGGGCGCGCTCTACAAGTTCGAGCTCCGCAACCGGCACAGCGGGGCGGTGCTGGCTCAAATCCGATCCCTACGCGCAGCGCTATGAGCTGCGCCCCGGCACCGCCTCCATCGTCGCCCGCAGCAGCTACGCGTGGGGCGATGCCCAATGGCTGGAGGCGCGCCGGGAACGGGACTGGCAGCACACCCCGATGTCGGTCTACGAGGTGCATCTGGGCTCCTGGCAGCGCGACGAGCAGGGCGGTTTCCTCAACTATCGCGCACTCGCCGAACGCCTGGTCGCGTATGCCACGGCACACGGCTTCACGCACATCGAGCTGCTGCCGATCACCGAGCACCCCTTCGACGGGTCCTGGGGCTACCAGAGCACCGGCTACTTCGCCCCCACCAGCCGCTTCGGTGCCCCGGACGACTTCCGCTACTTCGTCGACCACTGTCACGCGCACGGCATCGGCGTGCTGCTGGACTGGGTGCCGGCGCACTTCCCCAAGGACGCCTTCGCCCTGGCGCGCTTCGACGGCACCGCCCTCTACGAGCACGAGGACCCGCGCCGCGGCGAGCACCGCGACTGGGGCACCCTCATCTACAACTTCGGCCGCAACGAGGTGCGCAACTTCCTGCTCTCCAGCGCCATCCACTGGCTGGAGGAGTATCACATCGATGGCCTGCGGGTGGATGCCGTCGCCTCCATGCTCTACCTGGACTACTCGCGCCAGCCCGGCGACTGGGT
Organism: uncultured Gammaproteobacteria bacterium; assembly: GCA_963779865.1. Taxonomy (GTDB): domain Bacteria; phylum Pseudomonadota; class Gammaproteobacteria; order CAVZZX01; family CAVZZX01; genus CAVZZX01. Next base: position 2,250,205 of record CAVZZX010000003.1, read on the forward strand.
GCCCAACATCCACGGCGGGCACGAGAACCTCGAGGCCATCGATTTCCTGCGCGAGCTCAATGCGGCGACCCACGGCGAGCACCCGGGCACGGTGGTCGTGGCCGAGGAGTCCACCTCCTGGCCGCAGGTCACCCGTCCCTCCTGGCTGGGCGGGCTGGGCTTCTCCATGAAGTGGAACATGGGCTGGATGCACGACACGCTCAAGTACATGCAGGAAGACCCGGTGTTCCGCCGCTACCATCACGATCAGCTCACCTTCGGGCTGCTGTACGCCTTCACCGAGAACTTCACCCTGCCGTTCAGCCACGACGAGGTGGTGCACGGCAAGGGCTCGATGTTGAGCAAGATGCCGGGCGACGATTGGCAGCGCTTTGCCAACCTGCGCCTGCTCTATACGTACATGTTCACCTATCCCGGCAAGAAGCTGCTGTTCATGGGCTGCGAGTTCGGGCAGGGCATCGAGTGGAACTTCAATCAGGCGCTGGACTGGTACGTGCTGGACTATCCCGGGCACCACGGCCTGCAGCAGCTGGTCGCGGACCTGAACCGCCATTACCGCGAGGTGCCCGCCCTGCACCGCTACGACTTCCATGGCGAGGGCTTTGAGTGGATCGACTGTCACGACGCGACGCAGTCGGTGCTCAGCTATCGGCGCAAGGGCGATGCCGACGAGGTGGTGGTGGTGCTCAACTTCACGCCGGTGCCGCGCACCGAGTACCGGCTCGGGGTGCCGCGCGCCGGCGTCTACCGCGAGCTGCTCAATTCGGACTCCAGCTACTATGCCGGGAGCAATACCGGCAACGCGGGCGACCTGATCACCGAGGCCGTGCCCTGGATGGGGCATGCGCAATCGCTGTGCCTGACCTTGCCGCCGCTGGCGGGCATTGTGTTGCGCCTGCAGGCATAATGGGGAGGACTCCCCCGACCGCAAGGCATCCATGCATCGCGTTCTGTTCGTCACCAGCGAGGCCTATCCCCTCATGAAGACCGGCGGGCTGGCCGATGTCTCGGCCAGCCTGCCCAGCGCGCTGACCGCCCTGGGCCACGACGTGCGCATCCTGATGCCCGCCTACAGCGAGGCGCTGACCAGGGCGGGCAGGCTCGAGCCCGTGTTTCGCCTGGACACGGCCTACGGACCGGTGCGGGTGCTCGAAGGCCGCATGCCCGACGGGCGCACGCGCGTCTGGCTGCTGGACTGCCCGGTCCTGTTCGATCGCCCGGGCAATCCCTACCTGGGCCCCGAAGGGGTGCCCTGGCACGACAACGCGGATCGTTTCGCGCTGCTGGCCCGGGCGGCGGTGGCCATCGCGCTGGACCGCGCCGGGATCAGCTGGCAGCCGGACGTGGTGCACTGCAACGACTGGCAGGCCGGCCTCGCCCCCGCCCTGCTGGCGGGCGAGAGTCGGCGCCCGGCGACCGTCTTCACGGTGCACAACCTCGCCTACCAGGGCCTGTTCAGCTACTCCACCTTCGTCGCGCTGGGGCTGCCCGAAGCCCTCTGGGGTCACGAAGGGCTGGAATTCTTCGGCCAGCTCGCCTTTATTAAAGGTGGGCTCGCGTATGCCGACCACATCACTACGGTGAGCCCGACCTACGCCCGAGAGATCCAGCGCGAGGAATTCGGCTGCGGGCTCGACGGCCTGCTCCGCTACCGCAGCGCGGCTCTGAGCGGCATCCTCAACGGCATCGATACCGAACACTGGGACCCTGCCGCGGATCCGTACCTGCCGCGCACCTACGACCGCCGCAGCCTCGGGCGCAAGGCCGAGAACAAGCAGGCGCTTCAGCAGGAGCTGGGGCTGCCGCGCACCGCCCAGCCCCTCGTCGGCATGGTCGGGCGGCTGGTCGCGCAAAAGGGCATCGACCTGGTCCTGGAGGCCATGCCGCAACTGATGACGCTGCCCGTGCAGTTCGCGCTGCTCGGCAGCGGCGAGTTCTTCTTCGAGGAGGAGCTCGAGCGCTGGGCAAGCCGCCACCCCGACAAGCTGGCGGTGCGCATCGGCTATGACGAGGCGCTGGCCCACCGCATCGAGGCGGGCGCGGACCTGTTCCTGATGCCCTCGCGCTTCGAGCCCTGCGGGCTGAACCAGATGTACAGCCTGCGCTACGGCACGGTGCCGGTGGTGCGCCGCACCGGCGGTCTGGCGGACGCGGTGGTGGACGCCACCCTCGAGAATCGCGCCAACGGCCGTGCGGACGGGGTGCTCTTCGACGCGGCCGCGGTGCCGGACCTGATGGAGGGCATGCGACGGGCGCTCGCGCTGCAGGCGGATCCGCGCCAGTGGCGCCAGCTGCAGTCGACGGGCATGCGTCAGGATTTCTCCTGGCGACGCAGCGCCCGCGAGTACGAAGCGCTGTACGCGCGCCTGCTGCAGACGCCCGCGCGCCCGCACGGCACGGCCGCAACCCGTTGAGCGGACACCGTTCATAAACGGGCGTCCATGCGCTATAGCTTTTAGCCCGAGGTACGCACTACCCCAACGACAAACCTGTGGAGGAGACGATGAGACTGGCAATGATCGGCCTGGGCCGCATGGGCGGCAACATGGCGCGGCGCCTGTTGCGCGGCGGGATCGAAGTGGCCGGCTACAACCGCTCCCAGGGCATTGTCAGACAGCTTGCCGAGGAAGAGGGCATGCGCCCCGCCCAGAGCGTCGCCCAGGCACTGCAGCAATTGCCCGGCGGGGAGGGCGGTCCGCGAGTGGTGTGGCTGATGCTGCCCAGCGGCGCCCCCACCGAGGCCATGCTCGAGGAGGTCCTGCCCCTGCTCGAGCCGGGCGACATCGTCGTCGACGGCGGCAACGCCAATTACCACGACTCCCAGCGCCGCGGCCGCCTGCTCGCGGACCGCGACCTGCAGTTTCTCGACGCCGGCGTCTCCGGCGGGGTGTGGGGGCTCAAGGAAGGCTACTGCATCATGATCGGCGGCGAGAGCGGCGCCGTCTCCAGCCTCGCGCCGGCGCTGCGCGTGCTCGCCCCCGGGGCCGAGCGCGGCTGGGCGCACGTCGGGCCGGTGGGCGCCGGGCACTTCACCAAGATGATCCACAACGGCATCGAATACGGCATGATGCAGGCCTTCGCCGAGGGCTTCGCCCTGCTGCGCGGCAAGGAGGAGTTCGACCTCGACCTGGCGCAGGTCTCCGAGCTGTGGCGGCACGGCTCGGTGGTGCGCAGCTGGCTGCTGGACCTGATGGCGGACTTCCTCGACCACGACCAGGACCTGGCGGGCATCGCCCCCCTCGTGGCGGATTCCGGGGAAGGACGCTGGACCGTGCACGAGGCGGTCGACCAGGGCGTGGCCGCGCCGGTGCTGGCGCTGGCGCTGCACATGCGCTTCGCCAGCCAGGACAGCGAGGGCTACACCAACCGCCTGCTCGCCATGATGCGCAACGCCTTCGGCGGCCATGCCGTCAAGGAGCGCCAGTAATGGCGCTGCCTCGTCCCTGCCCCTGCACCTTCGTCATCTACGGCGCGACCGGCAATCTCGCCTGCACCAAACTGCTGCCCGCCCTGTACCACCTCGAGGAGGCCAAGCGCCTGCCCGCGGGCCTGAAGATCCTCGGCATCGGCCGCCGCGAGTGGAGCGACGAGCAGTGGCGCGAGAACGTCGCCGGCATGCTCGACACCCGCGCCCGCGGCGGGCTCAACCCCGAGATCTTCGAGCGGCTGCGTCAGCGGCTGCACTTCTTCAACGGCGACCTGCAGGACCGCGAGTCCTACCGCGCGCTGCGCAAGCGCATCGAGGAGGGGGAGGAATTCCCCAAGAGCATGGTCTTCTACATGGCCATCCAGCCCTCGCAGTACGCGCCGGTGAGCCAGCTGATGGCCGACGCCGGGCTCAACGACGAGGCCACCGGCTTCCGCCGGCTGGTGATCGAGAAGCCCTTCGGCTACGACATCGAGAGCGCCAGCATCCTGGAGGAGCGCCTGCACCGCAACTTCGACGAGCGGCAGATCTTCCGCATCGACCATTACCTGGGCAAGGCGATGGTGCAGAACGTGCTGGTGTTTCGCTTCGCCAATCTCATCACCGAGCCGCTCTGGCACCGCAACTACATCGACCACGTGCAGATCACGCATTCGGAGACCCAGGGCATTGCCGGGCGCGCCGGCTACTACGACGACGCCGGGGCAATGCGCGACATGATCCAGAGCCACCTGCTGCAGATGCTCACCCTGGTGGCCATGGAGCCGCCGCCCACGCTCGACGCGGAGTCCTTGCGCGATGAGAAGGTGAAGGTGCTCAAGTCGATCCGCCCGATCCCGCGCAGCGCCGTACACGCACACGCCTTCCGCGCCCAGTACCGCGGCGGCACCGTCGGCGGCGAGTCGGTGCCCGGCTACCTCGAGGAGGAGGGCATCCCCCAGCAGAGCACCACCGAGACCTATGCCTCGCTGAAGCTGTACATCGACAATTGGCGCTGGCGCGACGTGCCCTTCTACCTGCGCACGGGCAAGCGCATGGCCAAGAACAGCTCGATGATCAGCATCCGCTTCAAGCACCCGCCGCAGCAGCTGTTTCGCCAGACCCAGATCGAACAACTCAAGCCGAACTGGATCTTCCTCAGCATCCAGCCGCAGGAGTGCCTGCGCCTGGAGATGCAGGCCAAGGAGCCGGGGCTGGAGCTGCGCACCCACACCACCCAGCTCGACGCGAGCTATTGCGGCATCCCGCGCTACCAGCTGGACGCCTACGAGGCGCTGCTGCTGGACGTCATCGAGGACGACCGCTCGCTGTTCCTGCGCTACGACGAGATCCGCTGGGCCTGGGAGGTGGTCGACCCCATCATCAAGGTGTGGTCCACGCAGCGCGACTACATCCACACCTATCCCGCCGGGAGCTGGGGGCCGCGCGAGGACAATCGCCTGTTCGACCGCGAGGACCACGAGTGGCGCAACGAACTGGAGGTCAACTCCGGCGGGCTCTAGCGCAGGCTGCGGCGCCCGCGGTGCGCCAGCGCGAGGCCCTGCCCGGGCTCAGCGCCCGGGCAGGCGGTGCGCCAGCTCGCAGGCGCCCAGCAGGCCCACCCGCTCCTCGAGAATCACGCGCACCGGGATGCTGTGCAGCAGCTCGCGCATCGGCGGCTTCGCGGTGAAGGCCTCCAGGAATCGTCCGTCCTGCAGCGCGGGGAGGATCTTCACGGCGATGCCGCCGGCGAGATACAGGCCGCCGCGCGGCACGCAGTTCAGGGCCAGGTTCCCGGCCTGGGCGCCATAGATGCTCACGAAGCGCTGCAGCGCCGCGGTGGCGGCGGGGTCGCGTCCGCCCAGGCCGGACTCGCTGATGAGCGGTGCCGGGTCGCCCCCCTGCGCCAGGGCCGCGGCCAGTTGCCGACCGGCGCGGGCGCGGCCGGTTTCCTGCACGAATTCGAAGATCCGCACCAGTCCCGCGCCGCAGAGCACGCTCTCGTAGCTCACCCGCCCGAGGCGTTCGCGCAGAAAGCCCAGCAGCGCACTCTCTTCGGGGCCGCGCGGCGCAAAATCCACGTGCCCGCCTTCGGTGGGCACCACCTCATAGCGCCCGGCACAGCGGCACAACAGCGCCTGACCCAGGCCCGTGCCCGCGCCCAGCAGCGCCCGGGTGCCGCCGGGCACCGGCTCGCCGGCCTGCAGCTCGACCCAGCCGCCGTCGGGCAGTGCCTCGAGGCCGTGGCCGATGCCCTCGAAGTCGTTGATCAGCTGCACGCGTGCGATCCCCAGCCGGCGCTGGAGCAGGTCGGCGTCCAGGCCCCAGGGAAGATTGGTGATGCGCGCCCGTCGGCCGTGGACCGGCCCCGCGACCGCAAAGCAGGCGACCTGCGGCGGCTCCGCCGGCGCCTGCGCGGCGAGAAAATCCTCGACGATCACATCCAGATCGGAGTACAGGGTGCTGTCGTAGTGACGCTCGGCGAGCGGCCGCAGGCGCCCTGCCGCATCGGTCTCGGCGAGCAGCAGTCGGGTATGGGTGCCGCCGACGTCACCGCCGAGCAGACGCATTGCGCAGCTCCTGCGGCAGCCGGGCCGCAGCCGCCTCGTCCAGGTACCAGAGGACTTCGCCCCGGGGGCGCACGCGCTGTGCCGGCAGGGGCTCGGCGGGCGCGGCGGCGAACAGCCGCTGCACGATGTCGGCCTTGCCCGCGCCGGCCACCAGGAACAGCGCCTCGCGGGCGCTGTCCAGGGCCGCGTAGGTCAGGCTCAGGCGCCAGGCGTCCAGGCGCGGCACATGGACGGCGGCGACCTGCCGCCGGCGCTCGTCCAGGATGTCGGTCCCGGGAAAGAGGGAGGCGGTGTGCCCGTCCTCGCCCAGGCCGAGCAGCACGAGGTCCAGCAGCGGCTGCCCGCCGGCGTCGGCAGGCACGGCCTGGGCGAGCGCCTGGGCATAACGCTGCGCCGCCTCGGGCAGCGGCAGCCCGGTGGTCTGCATGGGGTGCACCTGGTTCGGCGGGATGGGCACGTGATCGAGCAGCGCCTCTCGGGCCATCCGGTAGTTGCTCTCGGGGGCGTCCGGGGGGACGGCGCGCTCGTCGCCGAACCAGATGTGCACGCCGGCCCAGTTGACCCGCTCGCGGAAGTCCGGCCCGGCGAGCCGTTGGTAAAGACGTCGGGGCGTTGAACCGCCGGCCAGCGCAACGTGAAAGGCGCCCCGGGCGCTCTGGGCGGCCTCGGCGCTGGCCACCCAGTGCTCGGCGGCGGCGCGGCTGAGGGCATCGAGATCGGCGTAGATGCGGAACATGCGTGGGGCTCCTTCACGTGGCGCCGGCGGGGGCAACGCCGCGTGTGACAACTATAGCGCTTCGGGCCCACGTGCAGGCCCGGCTCCCGGCTCACCCAAGCGGCTGGCTGCGCTTGCTGCGCAGCCAGCGCAGCAGCGGCTCCCACTGCTCCAGATCCTGCCACACCAGAGAGGGCGCCAGCTCATGCAGGCCAAGACCGCGTTCGGCGGCGCGGATGTAGTTCTGCGTATCACGCAGCGAGGTGACGAAGGGGATCCTGAGCGCGCCCAGGAAGGCCTCGAGCCGGCGATAGATCAACGTGTACTCGCGCACTCGGTTGGCGACCACGGCCAGACGGGTCTGCTTGCGCGAAACCTTGCCGACCAGCAGCAGTTCCTCGATGAAGCGCGCCGCGGCACGGATGTCCATGGGCGAGGGCGTCACCGGGATGAGCGCGGTCTGCGCGCGGCGGACCAGGGCCGTGAGCTCCTTCTGGTGCGAGCGTGCCGGGGCGTCGAGGATCAGCACCTCGGTCCCGTGCGGGACGCGCAGCGCCTCGTCCCAGGCGGCAATGCCGTGGATGGCCGCGCGCTCCGGCGGGCGTGCCGCCAGCCACTCCATGCTCGAGCCCTGCGGGTCGAAGTCGGCCAGGGCGACGCGGCGTCCCTGTGCCGCGTAGTGCGCGGCGAGGTTGGTGGCGATGGTGCTCTTGCCGCAGCCGCCCTTCGCATTGAGCAGCATGATGGTGCGCATCGATGTCCCCTCCATCCGGATGCGCCTTCCGGTGGCGAACCTATCCTTTTCTTTTCGCGAATTTTTTTGTTGAGGCAAGGGCTTTCCTAATTACCAGACTCGTGCGCCGCTGTCCACTCGGCACGGCTTCGGCAGCCAGCAGATGCTGCTAGCCTTTCGGTGGAGCGCAAAGCAGACGGAGGAGACCGCCGTGGAGAGGATTGGCTTCGTCGGGCTGGGCCACATGGGCGCGGCCATGGCCTGGAACATTCACCGCGCCGGCTACGAGCTCGGCGTGTACAACCGCAGCCCGGACAAGGCCGAGCCCTTCCGCGAGGCGGGGGTGCCGGTGTACGACGCACCCGCCGATCTGGCGCGCGACAGCGACATCGTGATCGTCATGGTCGCCGACCCCGCGGCCCTGCACGAGGTGGTCAGCGGGCGCAACGGACTGAGCTCGGGTCTGCAGTCCAACGCCCTGCTGGTGAACATGAGTACCGTCTCGCGCGAGGCGGTGCTCGCCACGCAGGCGGCCGTCTGCGAGGCCGGCGGGCGCTTTCTCGACGCCCCGGTGTCGGGCACCGTCAAGCCCGCCGAGGACGGCACGCTGCTGATCCTGGCCGGCGGCGACGGCGAAGACCTGGAACGCGCGCGGCCGCTGCTGGAGGCCATGGGCAAGGGCGTGGTCCACTGCGGCGGCGTCGGGCAGGGCACGGCCATGAAGCTGGTGCTCAATCTGATGCTCGGCGGCATGATGCAGTGCCTGGCCGAGGCCCTGGTGCTGGGGCGCTCGCTGGAGCTCGACGGGGGCCAGGTGCTCGAGGCGATCGGCACCGGCCCCATGGGCGCGCCGCTGTTCCAGATGAAGGGCGGGGCCATCCGCGACGGGCGCTTCGCCAAGCAGTTCCCGGTCGACCTGATGTTCAAGGACCTCAACCTGGTGCTCGAGGCGGCAGGCAACGCGCGCGTGCCGCTTGCCCTGACCGGCGCGGTGCGCGAGGCCTACAGCGCGGCGCGCGCCCGCGGCCACGGCGATGAGGACATGGCCGCGGTGATCCGGGTGCTCGAGGCCCTCACCGGCCTGGAGGTGCGCGGCTGAGGCGCCGCCCGGGCCCCCCGTCCCCTACAGGCCCGCTCCAGCATCAGGCCGGTTCGGTGGGCTTCACTCCAGGCCGAGTTCGTTCCACAGGGCGTCCACCCGCGCCTTGACCGCCGCGCTCATGGCGATCGGGCGGCCCCACTCGCGGGTGGTCTCGCCCGGCCACTTGTTGGTGGCGTCGAAGCCGACCTTGGAGCCGAGGCCGGAGACCGGCGAGGCGAAGTCGAGATAGTCGATGGGGGTGTTCTCGACCAGGGTGATGTCGCGCGCCGGGTCCATGCGCGTGGTCATGGCCCAGATCACGTCCTGCCAGTCGCGCACGTTCACGTCGTCGTCGGTGACCACCACGAACTTGGTGTACATGAACTGGCGCAGGAAGGACCAGACGCCGAACATCACCCGCTTGGCGTGGCCGGGGTACTGCTTTTTCATGCTCACCACGGCCATGCGGTAGGAGCAACCCTCCGGCGGCAGGTAGAAGTCGACGATCTCGGGAAACTGCTTCTGCAGGATGGGCACGAAGACCTCGTTCAGCGCCACGCCCAGCACGGCCGGCTCGTCCGGCGGACGGCCCGTGTAGGTGCTGTGATAGATGGGCTTCGTGCGATGGGTGATGCGCTCGATGGTGAACACCGGGAAGCGCTCCACCTCGTTATAGTAACCGGTGTGGTCGCCAAACGGGCCTTCCGGGGCCTCCTCGCCGGGGTGGATGAGGCCCTCCAGGACGATCTCCGCCGAGGCCGGCACCTGCAGGTCCGAGCCCAGGCATTTGACCACCTCGGTCTTCGACCCGCGCAACAGACCGGCGAAGCCGTATTCGGACAGGGTGTCCGGCACCGGCGTCACCGCACCCAGGATGGTGGCCGGATCGGCCCCCAGCGCCACCGCCACCGGGAAGGGCTCGCCCGGATGCGCCCGCTGCCAGTCGCGCAAGTCCAGCGCCCCCCCGCGGTGGGCCAGCCAGCGCATGATCACCTTGTTGCGGCCGATCACCTGCTGGCGGTAGATCCCCAGGTTTTGCCGTTCCTTCTCGGGGCCGCGCGTGACCACCAGCGCCCAGGTGATGAGCGGGCCGGCATCCTCCGGCCAGCAGGTCTGGATCGGCAGGCGCCCGAGGTCGACCGCATCGGCCTCGATCACGTTTTCCTGGCAGGGCGCGGACTTCACCACCTTGGGCGCCATGTTCAGCACCTGCTTGAACACGGGCAGCTTGTCCCAGGCGTCGCGCATGCCCTTGGGGGGGTCGGGTTCCTTGAGGAAGGCGAGCAGGCGGCCCACCTCGCGCAGTGCCTCGACCGAGTCCTGGCCCATGCCCAGGGCGACGCGCTCAGGGGTGCCGAACAGGTTGCCGAGCACGGGGATGTCGTGCCCTTTGGGGTTCTCGAAGAGAATGGCCGGGCCGCCCGCACGCAGGGTGCGATCGCAGATCTCGGTCATCTCCAGATAGGGATCGACCTCGACACCGATGCGTTTGAGCTCGCCCTCGCGCTCCAGCTTGGCAATGAAATCGCGCAGGTCCTTGTACTTCATCGGTGCTCGCAATCCGCCACAGGGAGCAAAAGCCTATCAAATCGCGCCGCCGTTTACCTGCGCCCCCGGACTACCGCAGGCGCTGTGCACCCGTGCACGGACACTGATAGGATGAATCGCAGCGCCCGCAGTCCGGCGCTGCGCGCAAGGAAAACCCAACAGGAAATGAACCGCGCAGAACGCATCTACCGGCTCCATTCCCTGCTGCGGCCGGGCCGTCCGGTCCCGCTGAGTCGGATAATGGACCAACTCGGGGCCTCGCGCGCCACGGTGAAACGCGACATCGCCTACCTGCGCGACTTCATGGACGCCCCCATCCATTACGATCGCGAGCGCAACGGCTACCGCTACGCCCCCGACGCGCCGGAGTTCGAGCTGCCGGGGCTGTGGTTCAATCAGAGCGAGCTCTATGCCCTGCTCGCCAGCGAACAGCTTCTCGAGGGGGTTCAGCCCGGCCTGCTCGGGCCGTATATCGGGCCGCTCAAGGCGCGCATCCGGCGGCTGCTCGCCGAGAGTGGGCATGCCGCCGACACCGTGAGCACGCGGGTCATCCTGCAGCCCTTCGCGCAGCGCCACGTCGACCAGGGCCTGTTCGGCCGTGTCTCCGAGGCGGTGATGGCTCGGCAGGTCCTCGATATCGAGTACGAGGGCCGCGAGCGCGGGGCGCTCACCCGGCGCCGCATCCATCCCTATCGCCTCCTGCACTACCGCGACAACTGGTATGTGGTCGGCTGGTGTGAACGGGCCGGCGACCTGCGCACCTTTTCGCTGGATCGTCTCCGCCACGCCGAATTGGTCGAGGGCGCCGCCACGCCCGCCGACGCAGCCGCCCTGACCCGCTATCTCGGTGCGAGCTTCGGCATTTTCACCGGCGAGGCCGGTGCCTGGGCCGTGCTGCGCTTCACCGCCCAGCGCGCCCGCTGGGTCGCCGACGAGCAGTGGCACCCCGACCAAATCGGCCAGTGGGTGGACGGCGCCTACGATCTCCAGGTCCCGTATTCCGATCCGCGCGAACTGTTACTCGACATCCTCAAGTACGGCCCCGATGTCGAAGTCCTCGCCCCCACCGAGCTCCGTGAGCTGGTGGCCGGGCGGATTCGGGAGGCCGCGGCACGCTACGAGCGCGAACAGTCCGCAGAAATTGACGCCGGGTGGCTCAATCTGTGAGCCAGTGCCTGTGATACAAATTCGTCCATGCGGCCAAAGGAAACCATCTTGCCCCGCAAGGCGCCACAACCCGTATTCCAGCTGATGGTCACGCTTCAGCACCGCCAGCCGACCATCTGGCGGCGGATTCACGTGCCAGCCGATATCCGCCTGGGCGAGCTGCACGAGGTCTTGCAAGTGGTCATGGGCTGGGAAGACGCGCACTTGCATGCCTTCCGGAACGGCGGCACCGAGTGCGGCGAACCGGACCCACAGTTCCCGGGCGGCATGCGCACCGAGCGCAACGATCCGCTGGGGCAGGTCGCGAGCGTCGGCGACACCTTCTGGTACGAGTACGACTTCGGCGACGGCTGGCTCCACGCCATCCGTGTGGAGCAGACGCTGCCCGGCGACACGCCTCACCCCCGCTGCGTCGGCGGAGAGCGCGCCGCCCCGCCCGAGGACTGCGGCGGCCCGCCCGGCTACGCCAGCGCTGCTGGAGACCATCGCCGATCCGCGGCATCCGGACCGCAAGGAGATGCTGGAATGGATAGGCGAGGAGTTCGACCCCGAGGCCTTCGACATCGAGGCGGTGAATCAGAAGTTGGAGGGAGTCGGGTAAGGATGCACCACTCGGGACAAACAGACCGATGAAACTGGCGAGCTTCGAGGCGATTGCGCGCGCTTTGCAAAATGCCGGCGTCCGCTATCTGGTGGCAGGAGGTCTGGCGGTCAATGCGCATGGATTCCTCCGCTTCACGAAAGATGTGGATCTCGTCATGGATCTCGCCCCCGAGAACGTCCGGCGCGCGTTCGATGCATTGGCGAGCCTGGGCTACCGTCCGCGTGTACCGATCACCGCGGACGAGTTCGCCGACGCCGATATGCGCCAAACCTGGATACGGGAGAAGGGGATGCAAGTCCTCCAGCTTTGGAGCGACGAACTATCGGGAGACACCCATCGACATCTTCGTCGCGGAGCCGTTCCCCTTCGATCAAGAACACCAAAGATCGCTAATCAAGCCTCTGTATGGGACCGTCGAGGTGCGATTTGTATCGATACCCACCCTGATTCAAATGAAAGAGGCCGCCGGACGCGAACAAGACCGGATCGATATCGAGCATCTCCGCATGAGGCTGGACAAGAATGGAACCGATTGAGAATTCGTCTGCGGATATCGACTGGAGCCTTACCACCTGGGAAGGCTCCCGCCAGGAACAGATGCGACGCTGGGCGGAATTGCCTTTGGAGCGGATTGTCGCGGCGTTAGAGGAAATGGAGGAATTGGCGGCCGCGCTTGGCGGTTGTGCGGGCGCAGCGCATGCGGTGCCTGTCGGACGATGGATTACGTTCGTCGCCGGGCCTGCGCGGGGGCAGGACGTTAGGAGCGCAGTGCATTACTAACAGCACAACAAAACCGAGCCCAACCACGAAAGTAATTGGTGAATACATTTTCCACGGCGCGTGTTGCTCGAATGAGGAGAATCAATAGCCGGAGCCACATGGTGGGCCGACTCCCTCGTGAGGATGACTTGTTGGAAATGGTAGACCATGGGCTTCAGGACTGTTGTTTGGTGGTGAGCGAAGTGGCCGTCCATAATTCCCTACAGGGGTCCCCAGAAGTTCCCCTCCCCATCGAAGCAGGACCGCTGTCTTGCAAGTTGTTGTCTGAAGAGCAATCTCCGCGGCCCACGTGCCGCGGCCTCATTGAAAAGCGCAAGCATTCGGACCACGTGCCCGAATAGGAAGAACCACATCTGCAACCCAAGGAGTCGTCATGGCCGGTTCACTTAATCTCGATACTCTGTCCGCCGCGGTCAGCGGCTCCGCTGCCGCATTTCGGTGTCGTCGCAGGCTTCAGCCCGCCGGCGGTGAGGGCGACAAGGTCTTTCCGCCTACGTTCGCCGGCGCGGTCTACGCCGTAGAACAGCGACGGCTCCCCGGGCACGAAGAGCCGGTTACCTGCGTGCTGCTCGACAGTGTCCAGAGCCAGGCCAACCGCATGGAGCTGGCCTTGCAGCAGGCCTTCGACGCTGGGCGGTTCCGGATGCCGCTGGTGGAGGTGGACTTCTCTGAGCGCGACCCGACCGGTGACGTCGAAGCCGATCTCGAAGCGGGCCGCCTCATCGATGCGGTGGGCAGGCTTACAAGTCTGCAGGTGCCGCATCGCCTGGCCGACGCCATCCTGCGCGACAGCGAACTCGACGGAACGCCCTTTCGTCAGTCCGAGATCGGCAAGGCGCTCAATACCGTCAATCTCGCCAACGCCACCCCACTCTTCGAACTCTGTCCCACTGCGCTTCTGTTCGGCATGTGGGATTCCACCGGTCCAAAAGGAGGGCTGGGGCCGAAGTTTGAACGGGCGATGGTTTCGGAGATCACGGGTGTCGGAGTAGATTTCGGGGTCAAGACCCAAAGCCGTGTCGATCCACTCATCGCTAAGACCACCGGAATTACTTTGTACGAGAAGAAAGGTGGTGGATGGACTCTGAATGAGGGAGAGGCGCTCAAGAAGGATGGGAAACCGGTCAAGCTTGGAAAAGATGGAAAGGCCTCTGAGGCCAACCTCGGGAATGTCACTCCAGCTTTCCACAAGTACGCAAAAGGCGCTGAAGGGGTAGACCCATTGACAGGCGAACAAGCCCGTGAAGGGAAGATCGCTCCGGGTGGCGTCACCATCGAGCATGCCGCACAGGTCACCACGCTTTCGCTAATCGCGCTGCGCCGGCTGCACTTCCCGCTCGATGGGGTGACGAACCGCGAAGTGGATGAAGCTGCCCGTACGGTCCTCGCCGCGCTGGGCCTCTGCAGCGCCACTCTAGCCTTCGAGACGGGCGTGGGTCTGCGTTCCCGCAGCCTGCTGTGGCCGGACGGGCCGATGACATGGGAACTGCTCGAACGCCCAGGCGCGCAACCGCGAGCGTTCGAGCTGACCGGCGAGCAGGCGGTGGCCCTGCTGGAGGATGCGATCGACATGGCTCGGCGCGCCGGGCTGAACTGGCGCGAGGAGCCCATTGGGCTCAAGCCCTCCAGTCAGTTACTTGAGCTGGTGCGCCGCAGCCAGAACCTGGCGCGTCACGAAGGTGCAGAGGGGGGGGCATAGCGCCGTGTTGGCCTTCGGTATTCGCTACCTGAACGGCTTCGCCGCAGCCGCCGAGCCCGACGACCGAGGTTGCGCGGAATGGCCGCCGCACCCAGGCCGGGTGTTCATGGCAATGGCTGCCGCGCACTTTCAGACCGGGGCCGAGCCCGCCGAACGGGCGGCCCTCCTCTGGCTGGAAGGTTCGGGACGCGGCGACGAGGTCGACGCACCGCACCTGGCGGCGCCGGAGGGAACGCTGCGAGCGGTAGTCACGCATTATGTGCCGGTCAACGACAAGGCGGGACCGTCCAAGGCCGTGCTGCATTCGCTGCCGCTGACTCGCGAGCGCCAGGAGCGTACCTTCGCCCGTGCCTGGCTCGACAGCGATACGGTTTATCTCATTTGGCCCGAGTTGAATCCGCCTCCGGAACACCGCCGCGCTTTGGAGGCCTTGTGCGCCAAGGTCACCCGCGTAGGCCACTCCAGCTCCCTGGTGCAGATGTGGCTGGCGGACAGCGCGGAGACTTACGAGCCGAACTGGGTGCCGGACGACACGCGAGGGACCATCCGCTTGCGCATTGCCGGTCCGGGGACCCTGGAACACCTCGAACAGGAGTACAACGCGATGGCGATGGAGGATTACGCCACCCTCAGGGTCGAGGCGGAAACGGCGCCGACGCCGAAGGAGAGGACGGCAGCGAGGCGGCGGCTCAAGCGGGACTACGACAACAATCCTCCACGGCAACAGCGGCCGATCTTGTCGCTCTATCAAGGTTACGCGGCGGCCACGACCCTGGCGAAAAACCCAGGCGTGCCCGGGACGATCTACAGCCCGCATTTCATCGCGCTCAAGCTGGTCCCCGAGCAGGGCCCGTATCGCGAACTCGATCTCGCCGCCACGCATGCCATCGTATTGCGCTGGCGCGAGGCGATCCTCAGTCACAGCAATGGGGAACCAGACCGGGTACGCAGCATCCTGAGCGGCCACGATCGCGAGGGTGCACCGCTCAAGGAACCGCACCTGGCCTTCCTCCCGCTGCCCTTCGTCGACCACGAGCACGCCGACGGCCATCTGCTCGGCATAGGCCTCGTCTTGCCGGCGACGATCGAGCGGGACGAGCGGCGCGCCATCCTGCGCGTGCTCGGCCAAGTCCAGCGCCTCAAGCTTGGGCGCCTCGGGCTATGGAAGCTCGTCCCGGTCACCGAATCCCGCCCACCCTGGAACCTGCGGCCGGAAACCTGGACGGCCTACACGGACGGCGCCACCCACTGGACGTCAGTGACCCCTGTTGCCCTCGACCGCCACCCGAAGGCAAAAGGCGAGGCGGCCTACCGGCAAGAGCTGGCCCGCATGATTTCCCAAAGTTGCGAGCGCATCGGTCTCCCCCCACCGCGCGATGTGATACCCACCTTCGTGTCGACCCACCTCGGCGCGCCCCCAGCCCACGCTTTTCCAAAGCTCATGCGCAAGGACGGCAGCGAACGGCGTCACACCCACGCCATTCTGATATTCGACGAACCGGTGTGCGGGCCGCTGCTGATTGGGGCGGGGCGGTTCCGCGGGTACGGAGCGTTCCGACCGCAACTCTGAGGAGAATCAGGCATGCGTGAACGGGAGCTTAGCCTTAAGAATGGGGTGATCGAGTGGAGACTGCCCGCAATGACGGGTTCGAGAAGATAACCAGAGGATGGGGACAGGAGATGATTCCATTGCCTGATTTCTCTTTGTGGTTCCATGCACTCTGGGGCCACTCTCCGTTTCCCTGGCAGCGCATACTCGCCGAGCGATTGGTCAAGGGCGAGTGGCCCAAGGCTCTGGACCTGCCTACCGCCGCGGGCAAGACAGCCTGCATCGATGTCGCCGTCTATGCGCTGGCGACCCAGGCGGAGAAGCCAGTGTGGGAGCGGACGGCACCACGGCGCATCTGGTTCGTGGTGGATCGGCGCATCGTAGTCGATGAGGCGTTTGCGCGCGCGGAGCAGATCGCGCAGAAGCTTGCGACGGCGACGGATGGTCCTCTCAGGGCTGTTGCCGAGCGGCTATTGCGGGTGAGCGGAACGACCCGACCGCTGGCCACGGCAAGACTGCGCGGCGGTGTGTTGCGCGACGACGGGTGGGCGCGGCTACCTTCGCAGCCAGCGGTGATCACCTCCACGGTGGATCAGCTCGGCGCCCGCCTGCTATTCCGCGGTTATGGCCACAGCCCGAACACCGCCTCCATCTTTGCAGGCTTGGCGGCGCACGATAGTCTGATTTTGTTGGATGAAGCCCACCTATCAGTGCCGTTCATGCAGACGCTGCGGGCGGTAGAGCGCTATCGGGGGCCGGAGTGGGCTGAAGAGCCGATCCGAACGCCATTCGCCTTTGCCCTGCTGTCGGCGACACCTCCGTCCGATAGTGTCCCCACCGAGGTGTTTCCTGGTATTCGGCGCGCCGAAGCCCTGAATCACCCGGCCTTGCGGCAGCGCATACAGGCGCGAAAGCCGGCCGACCTGGTCGAGGTCACGGGGAGAAAATCGGACCCTTCCGATCCACTGGTCGCGGAAGCCGTTGCGCGTGCCAGGATGTTCACTATTAAGGGACGGCGGCGCGTCGCCGTGGTCGTCAATCGGGTGGGCACAGCGCAGGCAATCGCTCACGGCCTTCGCGAGGCAATCGGCGGCGATATGGACGTCGTGCTCCTCACCGGAAGGCTGCGGCCCCTGGAACGCGACACCCTGGTGGAGCGCTGGCGGCCTTTGCTGCGGGCTAATGCACCAGCGGAACCGGAGCGCCCGATTGTGTTGGTCGCGACCCAGTGTATCGAAGTTGGAGCGGACTTCAGCTTCGACGCGTTGGTGAGCGAGGCGGCGAGCCTGGATGCGCTGCGCCAGCGCTTTGGCCGGCTGAATCGGCTAGGCATGGAAGAGACCGCACTGGCGGCGATCCTGATCCGTGCCGCGGATGCTAAAGACGATTCCGACGATCCGGTATACGGCACAGCCATGTCTGCCTGCTGGCGGCTACTGAGCGAATTGGCAGAGGCGGATGGAGTCGGCAAGCGGGGAGGCAAGCGCATCGATTTCGGCATCGCCGCCTTGGACAGCCTCTTGGAACCGCTCAACGATTTCAGCCCCTATTTGGCACCAGTCACGGTTGCTCCGCTGCTCTTGCCTGCGCACCTTGACCTACTGTGCCAGACCGCGCCGCCGCCTCCGATAGAACCCGCCATCTCACTGTACCTCCATGGCGTCGACCGCGGACAGCCGGAAGTCCGAGTTGTCTGGCGCGCAGATCTGAGTACCGCGAGTGCCGGGGACTGGGCAGAAATCGTCGCCCTCTGCCCACCCAACAGCATGGAGTCGTTGTCGGTACCACTTACCCGCCTCCGCGGCTGGCTGGCGAACCACGGCGCCGGTCAAGAAACGGCGGATGTGGAAGGCGGGAGCTGGGAGGCGCCTCCGATGGCGCCGCAAGAATTCCGGCCGGTTCTCGCGTGGCGGGGACGCGAGCGCTCGCGGGTCGTTATGCAAGCTTCCGAGTTGCGGCCGGATGATCTGGTCGTGCTGCCGACTGGATATGGAATTGAAGGGCTCGGCCAGAGCGTCCCCACGACGGCCCTAGGCGGGCATCAGCTTGACATCTGGGAGCCGAGTCATAGGCAGAGCGGAAAACCGGCCACGCTGCGATTGCACCGCGAAGTGTTGCAACCGTGGCGGGACTGCCCACCGCTCGCCGAACTTATCGCTTTGGCCGAGGATCCGGATTGGGAGAGCGAAGCACTACAGGTTGCCATCGATGCCGTACTCGATTACGTACCAGGCACGGATGAGGATCCGCCACCGCCACCGCCACCGCAGTGGCTGACGGATATGCTCCGGCAGGCTCGCAGCGGAAGGGTAGAGAAGCACCCTGCAAACGGCCTGATATTGTTTGCGCCCTCCGACAGGAATCAGAACGGTGAGGAGCAAGACCTGTTCGCCGACGACGACGACCTGCTCTCTGCCACCGGCCGCGAGGTCAGTCTCGGTGTTCACAGTGCGTCAGTGGAACGGGCGGTCGGGCAATTAGCCCAGCGCTGCCTGCCCGAGCCCTTTTTCGCACCGCTGCGAGCGGCGGCCTACTGGCATGATGTCGGCAAGCTGGACGAGCGCTTCCAGATGTGGCTGCGCGAGGGCAACGAACTCGAGGTGCTCGCCGGCGAACCCTTGGCCAAGTCGAGGGGCATCGCCACTTCCCCGGAGCGACGCCGCCGGCTGCGCGAGGCGAGCGGCCTGCCCGAGCGCTTCCGGCACGAGATGCTTTCGATGCAACTGGCCGAACGATATGGCCCTGCGCCTCACGGTGAGGGGACGGACGTCCTTGTCCTGCACGCCATCGCCAGCCATCACGGCTATGCGCGACCGTTTGCACCGCCGAGTCCCGACCCGCTTCCACCGCCGGTCCGCGGGCGGCATGCCGGCGCGGAGATCGACATCGACATTACAACCCGCGCGGGATGGCCGGTACCGGCATCGATAGCCGCCGGCATGGCGGAACGGTTTTGGCGTCTTACACGACGTCACGGTTGGTGGGGGCTAGCCTACCTCGAGGCGATTCTCCGTTTGGGAGACTGGTACGGCAGCCAGCGAATCGTGGAGGAAGCACCCGTGGAGGGTTCAGCACCTGCGAAAGGTCCCGTCCGTGCGAAGCGCCCAACGTTACCGGGGACAGAGGTCCCACTCACCGGAGTCGATGGCGCGAACCCGTTGGGTTTTCTGTGCGCGCTCGGTACGATGGTGGTGTTGCACGAGGCGGGGCACGGCGATGCGCGACTCTTATGGCGGCGCGAGGGATTGACATGGCGCCCCCTGCTGACGGGCCTGCCCACCGGGGATAGATCGGCTTTGGCACAAACCATCGCTGATGGTTTACGCGGTTCGATCGTTTCCGCCGAAACCGAGGCGGCACGCAAGGACGCACAAATGCGCTTGGGCGAGGTGGAGAAGAAGGTCAAAGAGGCGCAAAAGGATATCAAGCTGCGAAGATTGCGAGGCAAGGAGCGCCAGCAGGCGTACGCCGCGGAGATTTCGCCGCTAGAAGCCGAACGTAAGCTGCTGCAGCAGGATTTTCTGCGGGCACTGCGCCAAGCCGTTCCCCGCCCTGAACTCGCGCTAGGCAAGAACATCGACGCCACAGCCGCTGAGTATCGAGCCCTCACCGAGCCGCATGTCAGCAATGCCCGCTATAACGATCGCGAGTGCCTGGACTTGCTTGCTGCTTTCGCCAGCGATGGCTGTCTGCATCGCAGTCCGACCAAGCGCAAAGAAGGGAAGCTGGCGCCCACGCCTTTTTCCTTCATATCCGGTTCGGGCCACCAGGACTTCCTCGAGACCGTACGAGGGCTTCTTCAGCGGGTGACGCCGGAACTTGTCAGCTCCACCTTGTTTTCGCCATGGCGGTACGATGAAGAAGGGCTGTCCATGCGCTGGGACCCGGTCGAAGATAGACGCTACGCCTTGATGGACCGCGACCCCACGGCGAGCGACAACAAGCCTCGCACAGTCTGGATGGCTAACCTGCTGGCGTACCGGGCGCTCGCATTGTTTCCCTCCGCGCCGGGGCGCAGACGCCTGCTCACCACCGGCTGGGCCCGCGATGCCACTGGGGAATCCTTTGTCTGGCCACTTTGGATACACCCGGCCGATCGGGACACCATCCGTTCGCTGCTGCTGCTGCCGGAGCTATATTCGCCTGCGCCGGATCGACAGGTCTTGCGCACAAGAGGCGTGGAAGCAGTCTTCCGTGCACGCCGCATAAAAGTCGGAAGCGGTGCGAACTTCAAGATCAATTTCAGTGCAGCTCGCGAGGTCTAGCATTGCCGGTGGCTTGCAGGTGCTACGCGAATGTGGCGGCACGTATAGATAGGCGTTTGGCGCCTGAGCTCGGCCGTGTTGATCTAACAGCAGTACGCCGAGACAGGTTTATCGGGCACGCATTCTCGGCTCTTTAACAACTTGGAACCTTCTATTCCGCGGCTCTCCGGAGCCGCGGCCTCATTGCCGTCGGCACGCCCTAGCGACCGCTTCAGTCCATCCCCAACAGCACGCGCACCGAGCGCTCAATGGCGGCCATTTCGTCGGGCTCCAGGCAGGTCAGCGGCCCCTCGCCGAAGCGGGTGTGGTCCAGCGCGCGTATCCGATCGGTCATAACGTGGGAGTCCTTGCGCAGCCGAGCCTCGTGCGGCCGGGCGTACGCGCAGGGGCGCGATGGATTTTTGTAGTAGCGTGATCAGAGGTGCCACCAGCACACAGTGGGTACGCCCTGTGCGGTAATGTAGTCGCCTTGCCGCATCACCACCGGGTGGACTTTTCCGATCCCCGCGGCGGTATTCCGATTGAGCCACCAGCCGGGCTTCGCCGCGGCGCGTCAATCCCACCACTTCTCTTCCGGTCCGCCAACCTGCTCGGCGATGCATAGAGTGCACCGATCACTTGCGACGAACTCTTCCGCGTGGCACCCATGCGACAAGCCGTAACGTATGACGGATTCAGAGTCTTACTTGCCGAGGGGCAAGCGGGCAACGCACGCCGCTAAATCCCCAGGCGCCGTGCACCAGAGGATTCATTGGACGGTCGGGGGGACCTGTATGGAGGACCAGCACCAGGGCGAACTGCCCTTACCCTTTCCGGAGCTTTCCGGCGATATGCCGTTGCTCCCGGCGCGCATGCTCAACGAGTTCGCCTACTGTCCACGGCTGGCCTACCTGGAGTGGGTACAGGGGGAATGGGCGGATTCAGGGGACACGGTCGAGGGGCGGCATGTGCACCGCCGGGTCGACCAGCCGTCCAAGGGCATGCCTTCTGCGGAGGACGCCACGGAGCGCTTCCATGCCCGGTCGATCACACTGTCCTCGAACCGGCTGGGGCTGATCGCGAAGATGGACCTTATCGAAGGCGACGGCGAGCGGGTCACGCCCGTGGACTACAAGCGGGGCAAACGCCCGCACGTCCCGAAGGGCGCCTACGAGCCCGAACGTGTGCAACTCTGCGTGCAGGGGCTGATCCTCCAGGAGCACGGCTACACCTGCGCCGAGGGTGTGCTCTACTTCGCCGCCTCGAAGGAGCGGGTGCGGGTGGTTTTCGACGAGGAGTTGCGGGAGCAGACGCTGGCGGCGGTCAACGGCCTGCGCTTCATCGCCGCCGGCGGGCAGATGCCGCCGCCGCTGGAAGACAGCCCGAAATGTCCGCGCTGCTCGCTGGTGGGGATCTGCCTGCCGGACGAGGTGAACTATTTCCGCAAGGGTCAGGACAGTCCCCGACCGCTCGCGGTCGGCCGCGAGGAGGCGATGCCGGTCTACGTGCAGGCCAATCGCGCCAAGGTCACCAAGAAGGGCGAGTTGCTCGAGGTCAGCATCGAAGACAAGCCCGTTACCACCGCCCGTTTAGCGGAGGTCTCGCAGCTCGCGCTGATGGGCAACGTCTATCTGACCACGCCCTGCCTGCACGAGCTCATGCGCCGCGATATCCCGGTGAGCTGGCATTCCTTCGGCGGCTGGTTCCTGGGGCACACCGTGGGCACCGGACACAAGAACGTCGAGCTGCGTACCGCGCAGTATCGGGCGAGCTTCGATCAGCGTGCCTGCCTGCATTTGGCCAAGGGGCTGGTGCAGACCAAGATCCTCAACAGCCGCACACTGCTTCGGCGCAACTGGCGCGGCGAGGACGATCCGAAGGCGCTGCTTCAGGACATGCAGCGCGATGCCAGACAGGCGGCCCGTGCGGAGAGCCTCTCCGAGCTGCTTGGCATCGAAGGCGCGGCGGCGGCTCGCTATTTCGGCCGATTCGACCGACTAATAAAGAAGAACGCGGACACCGAAAGCTTCAGCTTCGACTTCAATCGACGCAACCGGCGCCCGCCGACCGATCCAGTCAACGCCCTGTTGTCCTACGCCTATACCATTCTGGTGCGGAGCTGGACCGTCGCCCTCTCCGCCGTGGGCTTCGATCCCTATCGCGGCTTTTACCACCAGCCACGGTATGGGCGACCGGCACTGGCGCTGGATATGATGGAGCCGTTTCGCCCCTTGATCGCCGAATCGGCGGTGTTGTCCGCCATCAACAATGGCGAGGTCCGCCCTAGTGACTTCATCGCGGCCGCGGGCAGCGTGGCTCTGACCCCGGACGGCCGCAAGCGGTTCATTGCGGTTGTCGAACGCAGACTCAGTCAGGAAATCACGCATCCGCTGTTCGGATACAAGGCCAGCTATCGGCGTATTCTCGAGATACAGGCTCGGTTGCTCGGGCGGTATCTACTGGGGGATATACAGGACTTCCCGGGCTTTACGACGAGGTGAATCGTGGACGAGCACCTGTACGTGGTCACCTACGACATCGCAGACCAGAAGCGCTGGAGGGCGG
This sequence comes from uncultured Gammaproteobacteria bacterium, assembly GCA_963779865.1. Lineage (GTDB taxonomy): Bacteria > Pseudomonadota > Gammaproteobacteria > CAVZZX01 > CAVZZX01 > CAVZZX01. The sequence goes on from CAVZZX010000003.1 coordinate 2,272,866, forward strand.
TCTTCAAGTTGATGCACGGCTACGGGGAATGGCTGCAGCTTTCCGTGTTTCAGTGCCGACTCAGCCGCAAGCGCCATGCCGAACTGCTCGCCACGCTTGACCAGATCATCCATCACGACGAGGATCACATACTGATGCTGGACGTCGGCGCCGCCGAGAACGTCCGGCCAAGAGTCGTCAGTCTCGGAAAGGCAGGCTTCGAGCCCGTGGACCGCAAGCCGATAATCGTGTGATTTTCGCCTTCGGCCTGCGAGCGCTCCGCTGCTGCCGCAATCCCGGGGAGCGCTCGCAGCACCGCAAGTGATTGGCGAAGCGGAAATTAATCCTCAAAGTGTTGCCCAAAACCTGGCGAAGGGAGGGAATGTGATGGCCTCGCAAGCACAGCGCTCGAAAAGGATGCCTCAAACGCGCCCCGCCACTGGTCTCCCGTGGAAGCGGTTATCCGCGGCATAACGCCGCGGCCTCATTGAAGCTTGACGATCTCGTTGCCCAGCTCGTAGAGGCTCTTGGTTATCCGCGGCATAACGCCGCGGCCTCATTGAAGCTCCGCCGGCAAGCTCGACGCCGAGGCCCTGCCGCTGGGTTATCCGCGGCATAACGCCGCGGCCTCATTGAAGCGTGATCTCGTTGTCGCGGGCCTGCCGGGTCAGCTGCGTTATCCGCGGCATAACGCCGCGGCCTCATTGAAGCGCATCGCTACTGGCGCGGCAATTGCCAAGGTCGCCGGCGGTTATCCGCGGCATAACGCCGCGGCCTCATTGAAGCGACGCGAAGCTCGCCGAACAGTGCGCAGCGCCAGCGTTATCCGCGGCATAACGCCGCGGCCTCATTGAAGCTCATCCTGCTCGGTGTGCTTCGCGGAATGTGCATCCATGTTATCCGCGGCATAACGCCGCGGCCTCATTGAAGCACCGAGGCTGCACGCACGACGACTGGCGCAGCCTGTGCGTTATCCGCGGCATAACGCCGCGGCCTCATTGAAGCCAACGGGTACACGACTGTCTGCACTGAGCCTGTCAGTGTTATCCGCGGCATAACGCCGCGGCCTCATTGAAGCCGGACATTCAGCCGACCGCCGCAAGCCGATGTAGCGCGCGTTATCCGCGGCATAACGCCGCGGCCTCATTGAAGCCATGTAGTTCGTCACGATCGGACGCTAATATTCTCACGCGTTATCCGCGGCATAACGCCGCGGCCTCATTGAAGCTTGTCGTGGTACGCACTCAGGTATTCCCTGGCTGTGGTTATCCGCGGCATAACGCCGCGGCCTCATTGAAGCCGAACCGGCGATCGGCTGGTACCCGGACCGCTTCTCGGTTATCCGCGGCATAACGCCGCGGCCTCATTGAAGCATGATCGTCCAGGTAATCGCGTCGTCGGAGATCGCCAGTTATCCGCGGCATAACGCCGCGGCCTCATTGAAGCTTCCGCTACTGGGACGATCCGTGCCAGCCGACGCAAGCGTTATCCGCGGCATAACGCCGCGGCCTCATTGAAGCCAGCAGCGTGTCAAGCGGCTTTGCGTCGATGGCGATGTTATCCGCGGCATAACGCCGCGGCCTCATTGAAGCGACGGTAGCTATCTCGACTACCACGACGCTCGCGGACGTTATCCGCGGCATAACGCCGCGGCCTCATTGAAGCCGCATGCGGCATCGAGGAAGTCGTCGAACAGCGTTCCGGTTATCCGCGGCATAACGCCGCGGCCTCATTGAAGCGTCGGTACAATGACCGAGTCGCCTAACTAGTAGCGCTCATGTTATCCGCGGCATAACGCCGCGGCCTCATTGAAGCGACGCCTCCGGCGCCGAGACTTTGCTCGATCAAGGGTTATCCGCGGCATAACGCCGCGGCCTCATTGAAGCGCACGAGATACGCGGTCCTCGACTGTCCCGACGCGGACGTTATCCGCGGCATAACGCCGCGGCCTCATTGAAGCGAGCTCCGGATCCGCTCGCACTCGCGCGTCGCGCGACTGTGGTTATCCGCGGCATAACGCCGCGGCCTCATTGAAGCACTCCCTTGGCGATTGATCAGGCGCATGTCGCTACGTCACCAGGTTATCCGCGGCATAACGCCGCGGCCTCATTGAAGCATCGCCGAGCGCTTGAGCAGCGCCACCCTGCCCTTGGTTATCCGCGGCATAACGCCGCGGCCTCATTGAAGCTCCCATTTCACGTAAGCGGGGACATCACCCGTGTACGTGTTATCCGCGGCATAACGCCGCGGCCTCATTGAAGCTTGTGTTGTCACTTCTCTGCCTTTCTTTTCGGCCGGCGTTATCCGCGGCATAACGCCGCGGCCTCATTGAAGCATGAGCACCAGCGCATCGCCGGAGGCGGCATCCGCGTTATCCGCGGCATAACGCCGCGGCCTCATTGAAGCGCCAGCTATCGTAGCTACCTTGCGGGCAATGCGGCCGTTATCCGCGGCATAACGCCGCGGCCTCATTGAAGCACCCCGGAGCAGGACGGGCTGCACCAGAACTGGATACGTTATCCGCGGCATATTCGCCGCGGCCTCATTGAGGCGTTTATACCGAAGCGGGGGGCATGGGGCGAACCGGTCGAGGCGGCTTTAGGCAGTAAGCGGCAGCGGGCGCAATTCCCGTTTGCGAGCGACCCTTCATCGCGCGCCGCCCCGCGGGCGTAGCGGGCAACCGGAATAGCACCGCGTCATGCAGGCCGCTTCTGGATCATGCGCCGCGCGCGCGCTGGAGTGAACCCGCGGGGGAGAGTGCGACCCGGCGGCCGGCGATCACCCGGCGCCGGCGAGTTCGCTGCCCACGGCGGCAAGAATGCCTTCGATGGTGCGCCGTTCGCCCGGCTTGAGTACGAGATCGTCGAACAGCCCCGCGGCGGCATCGCAGTTGCCGTGGCCGGTCAGCGCCACCAGCCGTGGCGCGGGACTGCTGCGACGGGCGCGGATGCGCCGCGCCAGTTCGTAGCCGTCCATCTCCGGCATGCTGAGATCGAGGAAGACCACGGCCGGACGGAAGCTGCGCAGGGTGCGCAATGCGGCCGTCCCGTCCGCCACCGCCCGCACCTCGTGCCCCATCGCTCGGAGGAGCATTGCAAAAGTGCGCCCGGCGTCTTCGTTGTCGTCCACCACGAGAATGCGGCATGCGGCGCTCGCGGGAGCCGCTTCCAGCGGCGGCGGGGGCGCTGCGGCCGATTCCTCCAGGGCGAGCCACACCGTGACCTCGGTGCCCTGCCCAGCGCCTTCGCTGTGCGCCCGGACGCGTCCACCATGCATCTCCACCAGGGTGCGCACCAGGCTCAGCCCCACGCCCAGGCCGCCGGGCGTGACGTCGGGGGAGACGGACGCCTGGGTGAACAGTTCGAACACGCGCCCCAGCATCTCCTGGGAAATGCCCACGCCGTTGTCGCGCACGCGGATCAGCGCCTCGCTCCCGTCGCGTTCCAGCGCCACCTCGATGCGGCCGCCGCGCGGCGTGTACTTGCTGGCGTTGTGCAGCAGGTTGCCAATCACCTGCGCCAGGCGCACCGGATCGCCGTCCAGATGCAGCGGCTGCTCGGGCATCGTGGTGATCAAGTGGTGGGCCTTCGCATCGAGCAGGGGGGTAACGGTCTCGATCGCGCGGGCCAGCGTGTCGCGAAGCTCGACACGGCAGCGCCGCAGTTCGATCTTGCCGCGGGTGATGCGCGACACGTCCAGCAGGTCGTCCACCAGCCGGCTCATGTGGTCAACCTGTCGCCCGATGGTCTCGATGCCCGTGGCCAGGCTTCCCGGCTGGGTGTCCTGCTGGATGCGCAGCCAGTCGACGGCACTCTGGATGGGCGCCAGGGGGTTGCGCAGCTCGTGGCCGAGCATGGCCAGGAATTCGTTCCGGTGTCGGTCGGCCGCGCGCAGCTGTTCCGTCTGCCGCTGCAACCGCGTCTCGGCCTTCTTTTGCGCCGTCACGTCCACCATCACCCCGCGCAGGTGCACCGCGCGTCCGTGCGCGTCGCGCACCACGTGGACGTGATCGCGCATCCAGGCGAGCGCGCCGTCCGCGCGCCGCACGCGGTATTCGATCACCACCCCCTGACGCTCGCCCATCGCGCGCCGGTAGGCGGCCAGGGTTTGCTCGCGATCCTGCGGGTCGATGATCTCGGCGCGCAGGCGCCGGTGTTCCGTCCAGCGCTCCAGCGGGTAGCCGAGCATGTCCTCGGCGCGGCGGCTCACGAAGGAGAGTTCCTGATTGGGCAGCCCCTCCCAGACCACGGCATCGAGCCCCTGCACCAGGTCGTAGAAGCGCTGCTCGGAGCGCTGCGCCGCGGCCCGCAGCTCGTCCTTTTGCGCCTCGATCTGGGCGCCCTTGTTGTACAGCTCGACGAACACCACCACCTTGGATTTGAGCACCTCGGGGACGATGGGCTTGACCATATAGTCCACGGCCCCGACCTCATAGCCGCGGAACACGTGGCTGGGGTCGGGATGCCGACCGGTGAGGAAGATGATCGGCGTCTGCTGGGAGCGGCGGCGTTTGCGGACCAGCTCGGCGGTCTCGAAGCCGGAGATGCCGGGGAGATTCACGTCCAGCAGCACCACGGCAAAATCCTGCCGCAGGAGGTAGCGCAGGGCTTCCTCCCCCGAGGCCGCACTCACCACGTCGTAGCGGGCGTCGCCCAGGATCTCGGCGAGCGCCCGCAGGTTGGCGGGGTCGTCCTCCACCACCAGGATGCGGGCGCGGGGCAGCTCAGACATCGACCGCACTCGGCAGACGCTTCACGACGGCGCCTTGCGTGCGCTTGATCCACACACGCAGCATCGAGAGCAATTGCATCACGTCAATCGGTTTGGCCATGTAGTCCGAGGCCCCGGCCTCGATGCACTTCTCCCGGTCCCCCTTCATCGCCTTGGCGGTGAGGGCGATGATCGGCAGGCGGGCGAAATGCTCGCGCCCGCGAATCATCCGCATCGTGTCGTAGCCGTCGAGCTCGGGCATCATGACGTCCATGATGACAAGATCGACGTCAGGTTCGGTTTCGAGGATTTGGACGCCATCGCGGCCGGTCTCGGCGTGCCGCACGCGGATGTCGTACTCCTCGAGTACGCTTGCCAGTGAGAAGATGTTGCGGATGTCGTCATCCACGACCAGCACCGTCTTATCCGCGAGCGCCAAATCGCAGCTACGCGCGCGCTGCAGCAGGGCCCGAGAGCTCGCGGGCAGTCGCTCGAGCGGCAGATGCAGGACGAGCGACACCTCGTTGATCAGGCGCTCGACGTGGTAGCGATCGCCGAGCAGGACCGTGTCGGCCCATTCGCCGAGCGTGGCGAGCAGCTCCGCGTCGCTCTCCTCCCCGGCACAGACCACCACCGGCAGCTCGGCGCCGGCCGGCAGCGCCCGCACCTGCGTGAGCAGGGCCTCGCCGCCGACCTCGAGCAAGGCGAGATCGAGCACCATGCAGTCGAAGCGCTCCGCGCGCAGGCACGCCAGCGCCTCGGCCGCCGAGCCGACCCGGCGGCCCTGGATCGCCTCGCTGCCGAGCATGTGCTCCATCTCCACCGCTTCCGCCTCGGCGACACCGACCCACAGCACCCGGCGCATTTCGCGCCCCAGCAGCGAGCGCAGGTCGGCGAGCAGGGCGGCCCGCGCCGAGGGGTCCCCCGAGTTGACGCTGCAGCCCACCGCGCCGCGGCGCAGGCAACGCTGCCGCGGCAGCTCCGGCGCCAACACCTGCACCGGGATGTGGCGCGTCTCCGCATCGTGTTTGAGCAGGTCCAGCACGCCCCAGCCGTCGGTGTCCGGCAGGGCCACGTTCAGGACGATGGCATCGGGTTTGGTCTTGCGCGCCAGCGCGAGAGCGGCATCCCCGCGCAGCGCAATCAGCCCCTTGAAACCGGCCTCGCGGGCCTGCGCCAACAGGCTGGCCGCCTCGCGGGTGTCCGGTTCCACGACCAGCAGCACGAGGTCCCCTTCCTCGATATGGTCCCGATCGTCGCCGACCTCGTTCTGCAGCAGCAGGGAGAGATAGGACTCGCTGGCGGTCGGCGGCGCCTCCAGCGGGCCGGCGTCGTCCCGGTCGCGTTCGCCCTCGAGCGCCTCCAACGGCTGCCGAAGCGGCGGGCGGCTGCCCGGGTCGCTGACCGGCAGGTACAGCGTGAAGATGCTGCCGCGGCCCGGTTCGCTGTTCACCGCGATCTCCCCGCCCAGCCGGCGGGCAATCTCCCGGCTGATGGACAGCCCCAGCCCCGTGCCGCCGTACTTGCGGCTGGTGGTGCCGTCCGCCTGGCGAAAGGCTTCGAAGATGATCTTCTGTTTCTCCGGCGGGATGCCGATGCCGGTGTCGCTCACCGAGAAGGCGATCACCGCGTCGGCGGTATTGAGCGTGTCGAGCCGCGGATTCCAGCCCTTCTCCACGCGCTCGATGCGGAAGGCGACCTGTCCGCGCTCGGTGAACTTGAAAGCGTTGGACAGCAGGTTCTTGAAGATCTGCTGCAGGCGCTTGGCATCGGTGTGGATCGTCTGTGGCACGTCGGGGGCGACCTCGATGGGGAAGTCCAGCCCCTTGTCTCCGGCGAGCTGGCGGAAGGTGCGCTCCACATACTCGCGCATGTCCGCCAGGCGCTCCTTGCTGATGTCCAGCGTAACGGTCCCCGACTCGATCTTCGACAGGTCGAAGATGTCGTTGATCAGCGACAAGAGGTCGGAGCCGGACGCATAGATCGTCCGCGCGAATTCGACCTGCCTCTCGGTGAGGGTGCCGTCGGAGTTTTCCGAGAGCAGCTTGGCCAGGATGAGCAGGCTGTTGAGCGGGGTCCGCAACTCGTGCGACATGTTCGCCAGGAATTGGGACTTGTACTTCGAGGCCGCCGAGAGCTGCGCCTTCTGCTCGGAGAGCAGCCGTGCCTTCTCTTCGAGCTCGCTGTTGGTGGTCTGCAGCTCTTCCTGCTGCGCCTTGAGCAGCTCCTCGGACTTGCGCAGGTTTTCCGCCTGCTGCTCGAGCCGGTCATTGGTCTTGCGCAGCTCTTCCTGCTGGATCTGCAGCTCGGCGGTCAGCGTCTGGGACTGGGTGAGCAGGTCCTCGGTGCGCATGTTCGCCTCGATCGTGTTGAGCACGATGCCGATACTCTCCATCAGCTGGTCGAGGAAGGACTGATGCGTCTCGCTGAAGCGATCGAAGGAGGCCAGCTCGATCACCGCCTTGACCTCGCCCTCGAACAGGACCGGCAGCACGATGATGCTCAGGGGCTGCGCCTCGCCCAACGCCGAGCCCACCGAGAGGTAGTCCGGCGGGATCTTGGTGAGCAGGAAGGGCTTTTTCTCGTGGGCGCATTGCCCGACCAGGCCTTCGCCGAGCGCGAAGCGGCGCGGCGAATCGCTGCGGCCGCAATAGGCGTAGCTCGCGAGCAGATCGAGCACCGGGCCGTCGGTGCCGCGGCGCATGAGGTAGAAGACCCCGAGCTGCGCATCGACCAGCGGCGCGATCTCCGAGAGGATCAGGCGTGACACCGTGAGCAGATCGCGCTGACCCTGCAGCATCTTGGTGAGCTTGGCGATATTCGTCTTGAGCCAGTCCTGCTCCTTGTTCTTCAGGGTGGTGTCCTTGAGATTGCCGATCATCTCGTTGATGTTGTCCTTGAGCGCGGCGACCTCGCCCGAAGCGGCAACGGTGATCGAGCGGGTCAGGTCACCCTTGGTGACCGCCGTGGCGACCTCGGCGATGGCGCGCACCTGCGTGGTCAGGTTGTCAGCGAGCTGGTTGACGTTGTCGGTGAGGTCGCGCCACAGGCCGGCGGCGCCCGGGACCTTCGCCTGGCCGCCGAGCTCACCCTCGGTGCCCACCTCGCGCGCCACGCGCGTGACCTCCGAGGCGAAGGCGTTGAGCTGATCCACCATGGTGTTGATGGTGTTCTTCAGCTCCAGGATCTCGCCCTTGACGTCCACCGTGATCTTCTTGGACAGGTCGCCGTTGGCCACCGCCGTGGTCACCTCGGCGATGTTGCGCACCTGCCCGGTGAGGTTGGCGCCCATCGAGTTCACGTTGTCGGTCAGGTCCTTCCAGGTCCCGGCCACGCCCTTCACGTCGGCCTGCCCGCCGAGCTTGCCCTCGGTGCCCACCTCGCGCGCCACGCGCGTGACCTCCGAGGCGAAGGAGTTGAGCTGGTCCACCATGGTGTTGATGGTGTTCTTCAGCTCCAGGATCTCGCCCTGCGCATCGACCGTGATCTTCTTGGACAGGTCGCCGTTGGCCACCGCCGTGGTCACCTCGGCGATGTTGCGCACCTGCCCGGTGAGGTTGGCGCCCATCGAGTTCACGTTGTCGGTCAGGTCCTTCCAGGTGCCGGCCACGCCCTTCACGTCGGCCTGCCCGCCGAGCTTGCCCTCGGTGCCCACCTCGCGCGCCACGCGCGTGACCTCCGAGGCGAAGGAGTTGAGCTGATCCACCATGGTGTTGATGGTGTTCTTCAGGTCCAGGATCTCGCCCTTGACGTCCACCGTGATCTTCTTGGACAGGTCGCCGTTGGCCACCGCCGTGGTCACCTCGGCGATGTTGCGCACCTGCCCGGTGAGGTTGGCGCCCATCGAGTTCACGTTGTCGGTCAGGTCCTTCCAGGTGCCGGCCACGCCCTTCACGTCGGCCTGCCCGCCGAGCTTGCCCTCGGTGCCCACCTCGCGCGCCACGCGCGTGACCTCCGAGGCGAAGGAGTTGAGCTGGTCCACCATGGTGTTGATGGTGTTCTTCAGCTCCAGGATCTCGCCCTTGACGTCCACCGTGATCTTCTTGGACAGGTCGCCGTTGGCCACCGCCGTGGTCACCTCGGCGATGTTGCGCACCTGCCCGGTGAGGTTGGCGCCCATCGAGTTCACGTTGTCGGTCAGGTCCTTCCAGGTGCCGGCCACGCCCTTCACGTCGGCCTGCCCGCCGAGCTTGCCCTCGGTGCCCACCTCGCGCGCCACGCGCGTGACCTCCGAGGCGAAGGAGTTGAGCTGGTCCACCATGGTGTTGATGGTGTTCTTCAGCTCCAGGATCTCGCCCTGCGCATCGACCGTGATCTTCTTGGACAGATCGCCGTTGGCCACCGCCGTGGTCACCTCGGCGATGTTGCGCACCTGCCCGGTGAGGTTGGCGCCCATCGAGTTCACGTTGTCGGTCAGGTCCTTCCAGGTGCCGGCCACGCCCTTTACCCGGGCCTGCCCGCCGAGCTTGCCCTCGGTGCCCACCTCGCGCGCCACGCGCGTGACCTCCGAGGCGAAGGAGTTGAGCTGATCCACCATGGTGTTGATGGTGTTCTTCAGGTCCAGGATCTCGCCCTTGACGTCCACCGTGATCTTCTTGGACAGATCGCCGTTGGCCACCGCCGTGGTCACCTCGGCGATGTTGCGCACCTGGCCGGTGAGGTTGGCCGCCATCGAGTTCACGTTGTCGGTCAGGTCCTTCCAGGTCCCGGCCACGCCCTTCACCTCGGCCTGCCCGCCGAGCTTGCCCTCGGTGCCCACCTCGCGCGCCACGCGCGTGACCTCCGAGGCGAAGGAGCTGAGTTGGTCCACCATGGTGTTCACGGTGCGCCCGATACGGCGGAATTCACCGCGCAGCGGCCGGCCGTCGATCTCCAGGTGCATGGACTGCGACAGGTCGCCCTTGGCCACGGCACCGATGACGCGCGCCACCTCGGTGGTGGGCTGGACCATGTCGCCGATCAGGCTGTTCACCGACTCGATGTTCTTGGCCCACGCGCCCGACACCGCGCCCATCCGCGCGCGCTCGGAGATCTGGCCGGCCTTGCCGACCACCGAACTGACCCGCGCCAGTTCGGCACTCATGAGTTCGTTCAGCTCGATGGCTTCGTTGAAGGCCTCGGCGATCTCCGCAGCCATGCCGTCGCCGGACATCTCGAGCCGGGCGCGGAAGTTGCCGCGGCGGAACTGTCTCAGGGCCTTGAGGAGCTGCCGGGCGTCCTCGGCGTGAACCCCTTGTTCACGGGCGGCTTTGGCGGCGTGCATAGCGGGCTTCCCTAAGGTTTTTAAATGGGGTCGGCCTCGCGAATCTACGGGAGGCCGGCGCGGAAGAAAAGCCGAATGCACTGAAAACACGAGGGATCTGCCCGGAAATACGGGCGCGTCCGGAGCTGCATCAGGGTTATCCCTTAGGGGTTTTCCCGGGGACGTGCAGGGACACGGCCGCGGCCCTCAGGCGGCGAATTCCGCCAGCACCGGGGCATGATCGGAGGGCCGCTCCCAGCGGCGCGGCGCCACGTCGATGGTGCTGCTGCGGCAGGACGCGGCCATCGCAGCGCTGGCCAGCACGTGATCGATGCGCAGGCCGCGGTTGCGGCGGAACGCCCCCTGGCGATAGTCCCACCAGCTGAACGACGCCTCCTCCTGGTCGAAGAGCCGGAAGGTGTCGACGAGGCCGAGCCCGAAGAGATCGTGCAGCGCGGCGCGCTCGGGTTCGGAAAACAGGACCTGACCGTCCCATAGTTCCGGGTCGTGGACATCGCCGGCGGCCGGGGCGATGTTGAAGTCGCCCACGACGACCAGCTTCGCATGCTGCGCGAGTTGCACCGCGAGGTAATCGTGCAGCTTGCCCAGCCATTGGAGCTTATAGGTGTACTTGTCGCTGCCCACCGAGCCGCCGTTGGGCACGTACAGGTTGATGAATCGAATGTCGCCATAAGTGGCGGCGAGCACCCGCCTCTGCGGGTCGGGCATGCCCGGCAGCTCGGTCACCACGTCCTGCGGCGCCGCGTCCAGCCGGCTGAGGATCGCCACCCCGTTGTACGTCTTCTGGCCGCTGAAGATCACGCGATAGCCGCTCGCCTCGATGTCCGCGAGCGGAAAGGCCTCGTCCCCGCACTTGGTTTCCTGCAGGCCCAACAGGTCGGGGCGCGCCGCCTCCAGCCATTGCAGCAGGTGCGGCATGCGGACCTTGAGCGAATTGACGTTCCAGGAGGCGATCTTCATGAGTGAGCGGCGGCGGCTTTGTCCCGACGGGGGTGTGACATTCTAGCCGATCGGCCGCCTCAGGCGGCGATGCCGCTGTGCCGCAGCAGGGCGTCGATGCGCGGCTCGCGGCCGCGGAAGGCCACGAACAGCTCCATGGCATCGCGCGAGCCGCCCTGTTCGAGGATGTCGTGCAGGAAGGCGCGGCCGGTATCCGCATCGAAGATGCCGTTCTCCTCGAACTTGGAGAAGGCGTCGGCCGAGAGCACCTCGGCCCACTTGTAGCTGTAATAGCCCGCCGCATAGCCGCCCGCGAAGATGTGCGAGAAGCCGTGCTGAAAGCGGTTGTACGCCGGTTGCGGCACCACGGCCACCTCGTCGCGCGCGGCGTCGAGCGTCGCCTGGATGCGCGCCCCGCGGGTCGGCTCGTACTCCAGGTGCAGGCGAAAGTCGAACAGCGAGAACTCCAGCTGGCGCACCATCTGCATGCCGGCACCGAAATTGCGCGCCGCGTACATCTTCTCGTACAACGCCTGGGGCAGGGCCTCGCCGGTCTCGTAATGGCCGCTGATGAGGTCCAGCGCCTCGCGCTCCCAGCACCAGTTCTCCATGAACTGGCTGGGCAGCTCCACCGCGTCCCAGGCCACGCCGTTGATGCCCGAGACGTCGATGTAATCGACCCGGGTCAGCATGTGGTGCAGACCGTGGCCGAATTCGTGGAACAGGGTGGTGACCTCATCGTGGGTGAACAGCGCCGGCTTGCCGTCCACCGGCGGGGTGAGGTTGCACACCAGGTAGGCGGCCGGGATCTGCAGCTGGCCGTCGGCGTGGCGCAGGCGGCCCATGCAGTCGTCCATCCAGGCGCCGCCGCGCTTGCGCGGCGCGCGCGTAGAGGTCAAGATAGAAGCGCCCGCGCAGCACGCCTTCGGCGTCGCGGATCTCGTAGAAGCGCACGTCCGGGTGCCAGCTCTGCACGCCCTCGACCCGCTCGATGGACACCCCATAGAGGCGCCGCACCACCTCGAACATGCCGGGGACGACGCGGCTCTCGGGGAAATAGGGCTTGAGGTCCTCCTGGCTGAAGTCGAAGCGCTGCTCACGCAGCTTCTCCGCGTAGTAGGCCACGTCCCAGGCCTCCAGCCGCTCCAGGGCGTCGCGTTCGCGGGCAAAGGCCTCCAGGTCCGCGAACTCCCGCTCGGCCTGCGGTTTGGAGCGGTCGGCCAGGTCGAGCAGGAAGCTGAGCACCTGCGCCGGGTTGTCGGCCATCTTGGTGGCCAGCGAGTACTCGGCGTAGCTGGCGAAGCCGAGCAGCTCGGCCTCCTCGTGGCGCAGGGCGAGGATCTCCTCCATGAGCGCGCCGTTGTCCCACTGCCCGCCATGGGGCCCGCGCTCGGAGGCGCGCGTGGCGTAGGCCTCGTGCAGCTCACGGCGCAGGGCGCGATCCTCAGCGAAGCTGATCACGGCGTAATACGAGGGAAAATCCAGCGTCAGCAGCCAGCCCTCCACGCCCTTTTCGCGCGCCGCCTGCGCCGCCATGGCAAGCGCCGATTCGGGCAGCCCGGCGAGGGCGGCGCGGTCGCTGACCTGCTTGCTCCAGGCATTGGTGGCGTCGAGGAGGTTCTCCTCGTACTTGGTCCCGAGCTGGGAGAGGCGCTGCTCGATGGCCTTGAAGCGCGCCTTGCGCTCGGCCGAGAGGTCCACACCAGAGAGGTGGAAGTCGCGCAGGGCGTTGTCGATCACCTTGCGCTGGGCGGTGTCCAGGGCCGCGTACGCCGGCCCGTCCTTGATGCTGCGGTAGGCCGCGTAGAGGCGTTCGTTCTGGCCGAGCTCGGTGGCGTAATCGCTCAGCCGGGGCAGGCAGGCATTGTAGGCGGCGCGCAGGGCATCGCTGTTGACGACCGCGTTCATATGGCTCACGGGCGACCAGATCCGCGCCAGCCGGTCTTCCATCTCCTGGAGCGGTTGCACCAGGTTGGCCCAGGTGAAGGGGGGCTCCTGCGCCAGCAGCCGTTCCAGGCCGGCGCGGTTGTCCGCCAGCACGGCGTCCACGGCGGGCTCGACGTGGGCGGGCTCGATGGCCGCGAAGGGCGGCAGGTCCTGCATGTCCAGCAGCGGATTCGCCATGAGTTCCTCTCGAGGCTAGGCAAAACGGCCTCGTAATTTATCATGGGCCGCAGAGGGCCAACAAAAGCGGCGCGCCCCTCCCGCCCACACGCCCCCCGGAGACCACATGGAACACGCCGCACACCCCTATGAGTCGCTCACGCCCGACACCGTCCTGGACGCGGTGGAGGCCACGGGCCGCCGCTGCGACGGGCGGGTACTGGCGCTCAACAGCTACGAGAACCGCGTCTACCAGGTGGGAATCGAGGAGGCCACGCCGATCATTGCCAAGTTCTACCGGCCGGGGCGCTGGTCGGACGCGGCCATCCTGGAAGAGCACGCCTTCGCCCTCGAGCTGGCCGAGCACGAGATCCCGGTGGTCGCCCCCCTGGCCGACGCGGCCGGGCAGACCATGCTGCGCCACGCGGGCTTTCGCTTCGCCCTGTTTCCGCGCCGGGGCGGCCGCGCCCCCGAGCCCGACGACCCCGAGCAGCTCGAGGTGCTCGGGCGCTTCATCGGCCGCATTCACGCCGTGGGGGGCATCCGTCCCTTCACGCACCGCGCGCGGCTGACGGTGGAGCGCTTCGGCGAGACCCCCTTGCGCGAACTGCTCGACTCGGGCCTCGTGCAGGCGGAGGTGGCGCACAACTACCGGCTTGCCGCCGAGGCGGTGCTCGAAGCGGTGCGCGCCGCCTTCGACATGGTGGGGCCGCTGCCGCGGCTGCGCCTGCACGGCGACTGCCACCTGGGCAACGTGCTGTGGACCGCCACGGGACCGCACTTCGTGGACCTCGACGACGCGGTGAGCGGGCCTGCGGTGCAGGATCTGTGGATGCTGCTCTCGGGGACGCGCGCCGATATGGAACGCCAACTGCAGGCGGTGCTCACCGGCTATCGCCAGTTTCGCGACTTCGACCCCCTGGAGCTCCACCTGGTCGAGCCGCTGCGCGGCCTGCGCCTCATCAACTACGCCGCCTGGCTGGCACGGCGCTGGGACGACCCGGCCTTCCCCTTTCACTTTCCCTGGTTCGGCACGCCCCGCTACTGGGAGGAGCAGATGCTCACCCTGCGCGAGCAGCTCGAACGCCTGCAGAGCCCGCCCGCTGGAGCTGCGTTAAGCGGGCGTTAATAATTTTCCCCCAAGGAAAGTGAAATAATCCGTTCGCCTTCGGCGACTTTCTCGGCACCAACAGCCGCGCCCAAAGCAGGCACGGCAAGACGTCGAGGAGGAGAAATGAAACAGCGGACAACGCCTGCCCAGGCCTCCTCGGACCGGATCCCCGCGCTCCATCGAGAGTGCGGATCACCACCGAGGAGGACCCATGAAACGCAGACAATTCCTGAAGATCGGCGGCGGCGCCGCTGCCGCCCTGGCGGGCGGCGGCGGCGCGCTGACCTGGTCGCGGCGCGCCCGCGCGCAGGCCGTGCAGCGGACGCTGTACATCACTGACGGCTTCATCGACCAGCCTGACGGCCAGCAGGTCTATTGCGGCTACAGCCGCACCAGCGGCAGCCTGGGCGTCCCCGCCCGCCCGATGATCGTCCAGGAGGCCGACACGATGGAGATCACGTCGTGAACACCCGGCAGCGCCCACAGCTTCGTCATCGACGGCGCGGTGGACAGCGGCGCAATCGCAGGCGGGGCGACGCAGACCGTCAGCTTCGCCGCCCCGGCCGCCGGTTCCTACCTGTTCTACGACAGCGTGGACGGGCCGATGAATCGACTCGCCGGCCTGCACGGCGGCCTGGCGGTGATGCCCGCCGGCAGTGCCAACGAGCTCTATGCGGGCAGTCCGAGCTTCGTGCAGCAGTATTTCTGGGTCGTCAACGACATCGACCCGCGCTGGCACGAGGCGGCGCGCACCGGCCGCACACCGCCCTCGGGCTTCGTGCCGCGCTACTTCACCCTCAACGGCCAGAGCAGCCGCCCGCCCGGCGCCGCCGGCGCCGGCGATCCGGCGGTGGACGCGATGGCCAACCCGAACACCGTGCTGCACGGCAGCATTGGGGATCGCACCCTCATCCGGCTTCTCAACGCCGGCCTGTGCACCCATTCGGTCCACTGGCACGCGAACCACGTGGAATGGCTCACCGCCAACGGCCAGGTGCGCCCCGCCGTCTGGCTCAAGGACATCGTGCCGCTGCGCAACAACCGCGGCGGCGCAGACGTGATCTACCCCTACGAGATGCCGCCCGACGCGTGGCCGCCGGTCACCACCGGCATGTATCCCATGCACCTGCATGACGAGATGAGCCAGACGGCGGGCGGCGGCTCGTATCTGTTCGGCGCCATGACCGACATCCATTTCGAATAGGGGGAGATCGATATGAGCATGACCAATGCCTGTTACGTCTATCCGGGCGCGCCGGCCACACCGGGTCTGGTGACGCCGGACGTGGTGTTTCGCCGCGGCATCTACATGAATGGCATCCTCAACCTCGATGACGGCAATGCCGTGACGGTATGGGGGTTCACCGACCTCGACGCCGGGGGCGGGCATGATGGGCGGCGGCGGCATGGGGGGCCAGTTCCCCTCGCCGGCGATCCGCGTGACCGAAGGGCAGGTGGTCCACACCGAGCTCAGCGGTCAACGGCGACATGTGGCTGCACACGATCCACCATCACGGCATCGAGCCGGCCTGGCAGAACGACGGCGTCGGGCACATCTCCTGGGACGTGAACGGGACCTATACCTACCAGTGGCGCCCGCAGCACGCCGGCACGTACTTCTACCATTGCCATACCAACACGGTGCTGCACGCGGAGATGGGCATGTACGGGGCGCTGATCGTCGATCCGGCGCCGGACGCCAACGGCGTGGTGCGCGCCTTCGCCGGCGGCCCCGCCTACGACGTGGAGGTGGTGTGGGCCTGCGACGAGATCGACTCGTCCTGGCACACGCTGAACTGGGCGGCGGGCACCTGCGGCGGCGACGTCGGACTGAACGACCTCAATCCCGACTACTTCGTCATCACCGGGGTGGACGGCGCGCAGTCGGCACTGACGGCGCCGGGCGTGGCGGTGCAGATGAGCCGCGGGCAGACCCTGCTGGCGCGCTACATCTGCGCCGGCTATTACCCGCAGCGCGATCGACTTCGGCGGCCTGACCGCCCAGGTGATCGCCTCCGACGGGCGACCGCTGCCGCAGGCCTTCTCCGCCACCTCTCTGGAGGCGACTGCCGCCGAGCGCTACGACTGCCTGTTCACGCCCACGCAGGCGGGCGAGTACACGGTGTCGGTGGACTTCCTGCACTGGGTGACGGGGGCGGTGCTCGGCACCGCGCGCACGCGCATCACGGTGGTGTGAGACGACTCCGGGGCCGGCGACCGGCCGGCCCCGCGAACTCCTTGCTGCCGCCTACTGGCGCGGTCCCGCGTGCCAGACCCCGGTCGCGGGGCCGGTGCGCTCCTCCCAGCCCTCGGGCGCGGCGGCGCGCGGCTGCCTGCCCTGCTGCGACTGCTTCGACTGCTCGCCGAGCACGTGCCGCGCCAGGCCGTGGAGCTGATCGAGGATATCGTTCTTCTCCTCGGCGCTGGTCGGAAACTGGGCGGTCATCAGCCCCACCACCGCCGCCAGGTACTGCACCGTCACCACCTGGTTGCCGACCGCCTCCGGCTCGTGCTCCTCGATGAGCTTCTGCACGCCTTCGAGCAGGTCCGGCGTTAGCTTGATATCTGACACGGATGCGTCTCCCTCCTCTCTGGGCCATTTTGCACAATGGCGCCTATGGTAACCTTCCCGATAGGGTACACCACAGGGGCCGGCCGCGTCGGCGGCCCCGCCGGGACAACACGAGCAAGGGGACCCATGGAGCGGCACTACGATCTCATTGCCATCGGCGCCGGCAGCGGCGGGCTCTCGGCCGCCGAACGCGCCGCCGAATACGGCGCGCGCTGCGCCATCGTCGAGCGCGATGAGCGCCTGGGCGGCACCTGCGTCAACCGCGGCTGCGTCCCCAAGAAGGTCATGTGGTTCGCCGCCGACGTGGCCCACGCGCTCGACTCGGCCTCCGGCTACGGCTTCACGCTCGGCGAACGCGAGTTCGACTGGGCACACCTGGTGGCCGCGCGCGAGCGCTACATCCAGGGCATCAATGACTGGTACGGCAACTATCTCGCCGACTCGAAGATCGATCTCATCCGCGGCAGCGCGCGCTTCGTCGATGCGCACACCCTGGAGGTGGGCGGCGAGCGCTACAGCGCCGACCACATCGTCATCGCGCCCGGCGGGCAGCCCGACGTCCCCGACGTGCCCGGCGCCGAGCACGGCCTGACCTCCGACGGCTTCTTCGAGCTGGAGGACCAGCCGCGCCGCGTCGTGGTGGTGGGCGCCGGCTACATCGCCGTGGAGCTCGCCGGCCTGCTCAACGGATTGGGCAGCGAGGTGACCATGCTGCTGCGCCGCGACCACTTCCTGTCGAGCTTCGACGCCATGCTGCGCGAGACGCTCATGGAGCAGATGGTCATCGACGGCGTGACCATCGTGCCGCGCGTCAGCGTCGAGCGCGTGGAGCGGGGCGGCGACGGCAAGCTCACCGTACGCTGCCAGGGCGGCGTCGTGCTCGAGCAGCACGACGCGCTGATCTGGGCCATCGGCCGCAGTCCGCTCAGCGCGGGGCTCGACCTCGCGGCGGCCGGCGTGCACACCGATGCGCAGGGTTTCGTCCCCACCGACGCGTACCAGAACACCAACGTGTCCGGCGTGTATGCCGTGGGCGACGTCACCGGCCGCGCGCCACTCACGCCCGTGGCCATCGCGGCGGCGCGGCGCCTGGCCGACCGCCTGTTCGACAATCGCCCGGAGCGGCGCCTCGACTACGAGAACATCCCCACGGTCATCTTCAGCCATCCCCCGATCGGCACCGTGGGCCTCAGCGAGGGCCGTGCCCGCGAGCTGCACGGCGAGGCGGTGAAGGTCTATCAGACGCGCTTCACGGACATGTACCACTCGCTCGCCGCGCATCAGCAACGCACCGCCATGAAGCTCGTCTGCGTGGGCGCCGAGGAGCGGGTGGTCGGCTGCCACATCATCGGCAAGGGGGCGGACGAGATGCTGCAGGGCTTCGCTGTCGCCGTGCGCATGGGCGCGACCAAGAAGGATTTCGACAACACCGTCGCCATCCATCCGACCAGTTCCGAAGAGCTGGTGACGCTTCGCTGAGGCGCCGCGCCATGGCCTATTTCACCAAGCGCTATCACCCGCCCGGCACGCCGCCGGGGACGCTGGTCGCGGGCGGGGCCCCGCCGGGCCTGCCGCTGCAGCTGCGCGTGGTGGATTATTCGGGCGAGGAGTTCACCGTGCACGAGCTGGCCAGCGCCGAGGATGCGCGGGGCTATCTGCAGCGCGACACGATCACCTGGGTCGACGTGCAGGGCAGCGTGGCGGCCGACTCCCTGGATCACCTGGGCGAGGTATTCGGGCTGCACCGTTTGGCGCTGGAGGACGTGGTCAATACCGGCCAGCGTCCCAAGGTCGATGCCTACGAGGGGCAGACCTTCATCGCCATGGCGTTCCCGGTGTGGAGCGACGGCGCCCTGCATGTCGAGCAGGTGAGCCTGTTCGTGGGGCAGAACTTCCTGATCAGCTTCTACAGCGGCCTCGGCGATCCCTTCGCCCCGGTGCGCCAGCGCCTGCAGGGCAACGCCAACCGCGTGCGGCGGCGGCCCATCGACTATCTACTCTATGCGCTGATCGACCTGACCATCGATCAGGGCTTTCCGGTGCTGGAGCGCTTCGGCGACGCGCTCGAGGCCCTCGAGGAAGAGGTGCTCACGCAGCCGGACCGAGGCACGCTGTCGCGCATTCACGAGCTGCGCCGCGAGCTGGTGCTGCTGCGCAAGGTGCTGTGGCCGCAGCGCGAGGTCGTCAACGTGCTGCTGCGCGACGACGTGGGAATGATCGCGCGCGAGACGCACCTGTACCTGCGCGACTGCTACGACCATGCCGTGCAGATCATCGACCTCATCGAGACCTACCGCGAGGTCACCACCGGCCTGCTCGACGTCTACCTGTCCAGCATCAGCAACCGCACCAACGAGGTCATGCGGGTGCTCACCATCATCGCCACCATCTTCATTCCGCTGACCTTCATCGTCGGCGTGTACGGCATGAACTTCGGCAGCCGCAGCGAGCACCCGAGCCCCTGGGCCATGCCCGAGCTGGACTGGGCCTACGGCTATCCGATGATCTGGCTGGTGATGGTCGCGCTGGCCCTGGGTATGCTGGTGTACTTCAAGCGCAAAGACTGGATGTAGGCACGAGGAGATATCGCAGGTGCGAACCAGACGCTTTGAGGATCATGCGCCGGAGGTCGGCGCCAACGTGTTCATCGACGACAGCGCCGTCGTGCTGGGGCAGGTGACGATCGGCGAGGACAGCTCGGTGTGGCCGCACTGCACCCTGCGCGGCGACGTGAACACCATCACCATCGGCCGGCGCACCAACGTCCAGGACGGCTCGGTCTTCCACACCACTGGCGACAGCCCGCATCATCCCGGCGGCTCGGCCCTGCTGGTCGGCGAGGAGGTGACGGTCGGCCATCGCGTGATCCTGCACGGCTGCACCGTAGGGGATCGCTGCCTGATCGGCATGGGCGCCATCGTGCTCGACGGCGCCGTGCTGGGCGAGGGCGTGCTGCTGGGGGCCGGCAGCCTGGTGCCGCCGGGGCGTGAGCTCGAGGGCGGCTATCTCTGGCTGGGCAGCCCGGTGCGCCGGGTGCGCGCGCTCACCGAGCAGGAGCGCGCGGCCCTGGTGGAGTCGGCCGACCACTACGTGCGGCTGAAGGACCGCCACCTGAAGTCGCTGTGAGCGGCGGCCCGCGCGCCCGGCACCGCCTGCGCGCCCCGGCCTAGGCGCGCATCTCCGCGCGCAGCGCCGCGATCACCGGCGCCGTCTGCGGCCGCACCCCACGCCAGACGTGGAACGACTCGGCCGCCTGCTCCACCAGCATGCCGAGCCCGTCCACCGCCTGCGCGGCGCCCTGCGCCCGGGCCCATGCCACGAACGCGGTGGGCGCCGCCGCGTACATCATGTCGTAGCAAAAGGCATCGGGCGCGAGCACGCGCTCGGGCACGTCCGGCACGCGGCCGTCCAGGCTGGCGGCAGTGGCGTTGATGACCACATCGAACTGCATCCCGGCCAGCGCCTCGAAGCCGCAACCCTCCACCGGGCCGAGGTCGCCGAAGGCGGCGGCCAGCTCGCGCGCCTTCTCGGGCGTGCGGTTGGCGATGAGCAGCCGGGCCGGCGCGCGCTCGAGCAGCGGTGCGAGCACCCCGCGCGCGGCACCGCCGGCGCCGAGCAGCAGCACGCGCCGGCCGCTCAGGCCCACGCCATGGTTGGCCAGGTCGGCCACCAGCCCCACGCCGTCGGTGTTGTCGCCGACGCGGCGCCCGTCCTCCAGCGCGATGGTGTTCACCGCGCCGGCCCGGGCGGCGCGCGCACTGCGCGCGTCCATCAGGTCGAAGGCGTCCTGCTTGAAGGGGACGGTGACGTTCAGGCCCTTGCCGCCGGCCACCTCGAAATTACCCACCGCCTGGGGGAAACCGCCGATATCCACCTGGATGGCGCGGTACTCCATGCGTTGGCCGGTCTGCTCGGCGAACAGCGTGTGGATGCGCGGGGACTTGGAATGGGCGATGGGGTTGCCCATCACCGCGTAGAGATCGATACGCGGTCCGAAATCGAAGATGTCCGCCATGAATGCGCCTCCGCCGCAGAGGCTCCCCGCCGGACGGGAAGCCGGTTTTGCTGCGCGCATTATAGAGACGCGCCCCGCCGACCCCAATGCCGCGCTGCACCATCGGCGGGCAACGCTTGCCGTGTCTGCCCCAGGGTGTGGCGGCCGGTGCAGCGGCGGGCCTTCCAAGGCACTGAAAAACAAAGGCCCGCCCTCTGGCACGTTCCCTGCTCAAGCCCTTGCGAGGATGGCCCCGGCCATCGTCGACTCTCCTCTGGTCCTTGGGGGTGCCCCGTTGGCGCCCCCCTTTTTTCGACCGGACCACCACGGCAGGGAGGTGTCGGGTGTCGAACATGAGCCACATCAGCGTCATCGAGCGCTATCACGAGCTGCGCGAGGCCATCGACGAGCTCCTCGCCTCGCTGCTGGCCGGGGTCGCCGAGGCACGGCTCATCGAGGACCCCGCGAACCTCCGCCGCGCCGTGGCCTGGCTGTCACGGCATTACCCGTTTGTCGACATCCTCTTCACCCTGGATGCCGCCGGCCTGCAGACCAGCGACAACGTGGCTGCGGCGCGCGATGGCAGCCGCGAGCTGGCGCCCGCCCAGGGCAAGGACCGCAGCCAACGGCCGTACTTCCGCCTGGCGCGGGAGGCCGCGACGGTGGTGGTGACCGCCCCCTACCTGTCCAGCGCCAATCACAAGCTATGCCTCTCGGCCGCCCAGCGGCTCGCCGACGCGGCAGGCGCCCCCCTGGGCTATGTGGTGCTCGACGTGGATCTGGCCGAGACGGTCGGCTTTCTCATGGGCGACACCCTGCGACGCCGCGTGCAGCCGCTGTTCAAGGCGATCTACAGCCTGATCGCCGCCGGCCTGTTCGCGGTGGTCGGCGTGCTGATGTACGCGGGCTTCAGCGAGATCCTGTCCCTCTTCCAGCCGGGCGGCACCGCCGACCTGCACCTCAAGCCCTTCGGGGTCATCGTCTTTCTCACCCTGGCACTGGCCGTGTTTGACCTGGGCAAGACCACCCTCGAGGAGGAGGTCCTGATGCACAAGGACATCTTCCGGCACAGCTCCACCCGGCGCACTATCACGCGCTTTATCGCCGCCATTCTCATCGCGGTGTCGATCGAGTCGCTGCTGCTGATGTTCAAGTCGGTGCTCGGCGACGGCAGCCATCTGTTCCGCGCGGTGGCGATGATGGGGACGGCCATCGGCCTGCTCATCGGGCTGGGGCTGTACGTCTACCTGGGCGCGCGGGCCGAGGCGATCCTCTTGAACTCTCGGCATGATTTCCCCGGTCTGCGGCAAGAGTCGTCCTGACGGCATCCGTCGCGATTGACAATCATTATCATTCGCATTAGTCTCATCCATAGAGCAAGGAAACCAGCCTGAGGACGAGACCAGCCATGTACGTCTGTCTATGCCGCGGCGTCACCGACCGGGAAATCCGCAACGAGGTGGACAAGGGCGCCACACACCTGCGCGACCTGCGCCGGGAGCTGGGCGTGGCCACCGAATGCGGCCGCTGCGCCAGCTGTGCCCGCACGGTGCTCAAGGAGGCACTGGCCGAGCAGCGCGCCGCCGAAACCCTCCTGCCGATCAGCGCCTGACGCACGGCGCACCCGCCCACGCCCCCGGCTCCGCACGTGGGCTATGCTTGCGGGGTCGCGTTTTTACTCCAGGGGAGAGTCGAGAATGCAAGGGGACAAGAAAGTCATCGACTATCTCAACCGGGCGCTCACCAACGAGCTCACCGCCATCAACCAGTACTTCCTGCACGCCCGCATGTTCCGCAATTGGGGGCTGCACAAGCTCGACGAGAAGGAATACGAGGAGTCGATCGACGAGATGAAGCACGCCGATCGGCTCATCGAGCGCATCCTCTTTCTGGAGGGGCTGCCCAATCTGCAGAATCTGGGCAAGCTGCTGGTCGGCGAGAACACCCGCGAGGTGCTCGAGTGCGACCTCAAGCTCGAGCGGGACGGCGTGCCGCTGCTGCGCGAGGCAATCGCCCATTGCGAGACGGTCGCGGACTACACCTCGCGCGGGCTGTTCAGCGACATCCTCGCGAGCGAGGAGGAGCACATCGATTGGCTGGAGACCCAGCTCGACCTGATCGGCCGGGTGGGCATCGAGAATTACCAACAGTCGATGATGTAGCCCCGCCCCGGCCGGCCGGCCGGGGCGCCTATTCGCGCAGCCAGCGCGCGGCGCGCTTGGCGAAATAGGTCAGGATGCCGTCCGCGCCGGCGCGCTTGAAACCGAGCAGCGCCTCCAGGGCCACCGCACGCTCGTCCAGCCAGCCGTTCTGCGCCGCGGCCATCAGCATCGCGTATTCGCCGCTGACCTGATAGACGAAGGTCGGCGCCCCGAACTGATCCTTCACCCGGCGCACCACATCCAGGTAGGGCATGCCGGGCTTGACCATCACCATATCGGCGCCCTCCTCGAGGTCCAGGGCGACCTCCCACAGGGCCTCGTCGCTGTTGGCGGGGTCCATCTGGTAGCTATGCTTGTTGCCGCCGCGCAGATTGCCGGCCGAGCCCACCGCGTCGCGGAACGGCCCGTAATAGCTCGAGGCGTACTTGGCCGCATAGGCCATGATGCGCGTGTTGCGCAAGCCGTCCTTCTCCAGGGCGTCGCGGATCTGGCCGATGCGCCCGTCCATCATGTCCGAGGGGGCCACCACCTGCGCGCCGGCCTGCGCGTGGGACAGGGCCTGCTTCACCAGCACGTCGACGGTTTCCTCGTTCAGCACATAGCCGGAGGCGTCGAGCAGCCCATCCTGCCCGTGCACGGTGAACGGGTCCAGCGCCACATCGGTCATCACGCCGAGCTCGGGGAAACGCTCGCGCAGGGCACGCACCGCGCGCTGCGCCAGGCCCTGGGGATTGTACGCCTCCGCGGCATCCTCGCTCTTCTTCTCCGCCGGCGTGACGGGAAACAGGGCGATCATGGGCACCCCCAGGGCAACCAGTTCCTCCGCCTCGGCGAGCAGCAGATCGATGCTCAGGCGCTCGACCCCCGGCATCGAGAGCACCGGCTCGCGCTGGCCGGCGCCCTCGAGCACGAAGACCGGATAGATGAGGTCCGCGGCGGTGAGCGTGCTCTCGCGCATCAGCCGGCGGGAGAAGTCGTCGCGGCGCATGCGGCGCATGCGCACCCGCGGGAAGCCTCCGCGCGCGGTGTCGAGCTTTGCTGCCATTTGGGATCCCCTGTCGCGGCCATGGTGAGGTGGCGGCAATGATAGCGCGTCGGGGCGCCTGGATTCACCGCAGCGGCTGTAGGGGCATCGCCGCGCGCGGCGAAAACGGAACTGGGTCCCAGTCCCGGCGGACGGTGCTTTTCCCACATCAGGGGGAGGTGAAAGATGGGCAGTGTCTACACTTCACCTCAGGGAACGATCAGCAGACAAGGACGCCACGGAGAGAAGGCAATGACGCCCACTGGCTTGACTCGCCCCTTCGCACTCCTCGCGCTGTGGGCCGCCCTGGCGCTGCCGGTCCACGCAGCGAGCGAAGCGCCCGTTTCGCCGCCCGACCGCATGCTCCAGCAGACCGCGCACGAGATGTTCGCCGCCCTGGACGCGAACCGGGCCCGTCTCCAGGCCGACCCGCGGGCGATCTACGGCATCGTCGAACAGATCCTGGTGCCGCACGTGGATCTCCGGCATGCCTGCCGTTGGGTGCTCGGCACGCACTGGCGCAGCGCCAGCCCCGAACAGCGGCGCCGATTCACCGAGGAGTTCCGCACCCACCTGATCCGCTTTTACTCGCACGCCCTGGTCAACTACATGAACCTCAGCGGCGATGTCGACGAAGACATCATCGCCTTCCAGCCCAGCCCCCGGGTGACCGCGCAGAGCCTCGCGCACGCCGATGCCACGGTACGCACCACGGTGCAGCGCCGCGAGGGGCCGCCCGTGCCGGTGAACTACCGCCTGCATCGGGTGGACGGCGCCTGGCAGGTCTACGACGTCGTGCTCAACGGCGTGAGCGTAGTGAGCGCCTACCGCTCGGTATTGTCCTCGCAGGTCGACCGGCGCGGCCTCGATGCCGTCATCCGGGAGCTGGTCGAGCGCAATCGGCGCCTCTAGCGCCCGCCAGCGCCGCGCGGCACTACCCGCCGGTGCGGTGGAGCGGCTAAGATGTGCGCACACTCCAGAGCAGGATCCCGGCCAATGACCCGACTCGCCGCATTCCATTCGTCCGCGCGCGCCTGGCGCTGGCTGACGCTGGTGCTCACCCTGGCGCTGCTGCCCGGCGCCTGGGCCGAGGGCTCGACAAACGGCCCGCGCCAGATCCTCGAGAGCACGCTCGACCAGATGATCGGCGCCCTGCGCGACCACCGCGCCGAACTGCAGAAGAACCCCGACCTCATCTACCCGATCGTGCGCCGCATCCTGGTGCCCCAGGTGGATTTCCAACGCGCCTCGCACTGGGTGCTGGGTCGCTACTGGCGCAGCGCCTCCCCGGACCAGCAGCGGCGATTCATCGACGAATTCCGCAAGCTGCTGATCCGCTTCTACTCCACCGCGCTGGCGGAATACATCACCAAGAACGAGGTCCCCGACCCCGACATCATCCGCTTTCTGCCCGTGCGCGCGGCCCCCGATGAGAAGGACGTCACCGTGCGCTCGGAGGTCCGCCAGCCCGGCGGCAGCAGCATCCCGGTGCAGTATCAGATGTACCACACTGCCGACGGCTGGAAGGTCTATGACGTGAGCGTGCAGGGCATCAGCATGGTGGTGAGCTACCGCTCCAGCTTCGCCGACGAGATCCGCCGCGGCGGTCTGGACGGGTTGATCCAAACCCTCCAGAAACGCAACCAGGACCTGGCGGCGAAGTCCGGTACCGGCTGAGGCGCTGGCCGGGCCGGCCGCGGGTCTTTACAATCGGCGCATGCCCGTTTTCCGTCTGATCGCCAGCGGCCTGGCCCCCCTGACGCTGCTCGGCGCCGTGCTCGCCTACCTGCATCCCGAGTGGTTCATGGTGTTCGGCGCGCTGTTCAAGTGGCTGTTCGCCGCCACCATGCTCGCACTGGGCCTCGTGCTGCAGCCTGAGGACCTGAACGCCACCCTGGCGCGTCCCGGGCGCATCGCCGCCGGCGTGGCCACCCAGTTCACCGTGATGCCGCTGCTCGGGTTTGCGATCGCCTACTTCGGCGGCTTGTCGCCGGCGCTCGCGCTGGGCTTCGTGGTCGTGGCCTGCGCCCCGGGGGCCATGGCGAGCAACGTCATCGTCTATCTGGCGGGCGGCGCCGTGGCCTACTCGGTGGCGCTCACCACGGCGGCCACGCTGTTGGCGCCCCTGCTGACCCCCACCCTGGTGGAATGGATCGGCGGGGTATTCCTGCCCATCCCCTTCTGGCCCATGGTGCAGACCATCGTGCTGATTGTCGTGCTGCCACTCCTGGGGGGCATGCTGCTGCGGCGCCGCCTCGGGCGCGCACGCGCGGCCGCCGAGGCCCTGGCCCCCGCCGTGGCCACGCTGGCCATCGTGGTGATCTGCAGCTACGCCGTGGCGGCCAACCAGGCCCGCATCGCCGAGGTGGGCGCGCGGCTGTTCCTCTACGTGGTGGCCCTCAACGCGGCCGGCTACGCGAGCGGCTGGCTGCTCGCCCGGCTGTACGGCTTCGACCACCGCCACCGGCTGACCCTGGCCATCGAGATCGGCATGCAAAATGCCGGGCTGGGCGTGGTGCTCGCCCTGGAGCACTTTGCCGACCGGCCCGAGACGGCGCTCCCCGGCGCCCTGTTCGCCGTCTGGTGCATCCTCACCTCGGCCGGGGCCACCACCTGGCTGCGCCGCGCCCGCAGCCGTGCCGAGTTGGCCGTCAGCTGAAGCATTTCACAGTTGTGAGCGCCGGGGGCGGCTGCTAGCATGGCCTCGTTCCTGGGCCTCCCGGCGATGCGCCCGCATCGTCCGCAACGAAAAACATAAGGCGCCCGGCAGGGGAATCTCGCACGACATGTCACGCCTGCTGCTCATCGAGCCCTCCGCCACCTTGCGCCGCGTCCTCGCCAAGCAACTCCAGAACTCCGGGTACCGCGTCACCGCCGTCGCCGACTTTCAGGACGGCAGCGCCGCCCTGCAGACACAGAGCGAGGCGCCCGAGGCCGTCGTGCTCGGCTGGCCGGCCTATGCGGATGCGGCCGGCCGCGGCCTGCTGGGCCTGCTGAGCGAGGGCGCGCAGCGCGAGTGCCCGCTGGCGCTGGTCGCCCACCATACCGAGCCCGAGGCCATGGAATGGGCGCAGCCGCGGGCGGACACCATCGCCCTGACCTGGGACGAGATCGGCCGGCTCCCCGAGGAACTCGCGCGACTGCTGGCCCGTCCGCATTCGCGCTCGCGCATCATCCCCTCGCCGCTGCGCGAGCGCGACGATCGGATCCGGGTGCTGATCGTGGACGACTCGGAGACGATCCGCTACGCCTACGGCCGCCTGCTCGAACAGAACGGCTACCTCACCCAGACGGTCGCGACGCTCAAGGAGGCGGTGGCCGCCGCCATCGGCGAGCCGTACGACATCGCCATCGTGGACTACTACCTGGACGACGGCCGGGGCGACACGCTGGTGCGGCGCCTGCGCGAGGACCCGCGCACGGCCGCCATCTCCGTCGCCGTGCTCACCGGCACCTATCGCGATCAGGTGATCTGCGATTCGCTCGCCGCCGGGGCCGTCGAATGCATGTTCAAGAACGAGGCCTCGGAGCTGTTCCTCGCCCGGGTGGCGGCCATGAGCCGCACCGTGCGGGTCACCCGCAAGATCGAACGCGAGCGCCAGCGCCTGGCGGGCATCCTGGGCTCGGTCGGCGACGGCGTGTTCGGCGTCGACGGTGCCGGGCGCATCACCTTCGTCAACCCGGCCGCGCTGCGCCTGCTGGGGCTGGCCGAGGACGCCAGTCTCGGCGGGGTCTCCGCCGAAGTCCTGTTCGGCGGCGAGAACGGCGCGGCCGATCTGCGCTTCCTCAAGGCGGCCTACGAGGACGGCGTGGCCCTCAACGCCGTGGAGACCGCCTTTCGCCACCGCACCGGCAGCATGGTGCCGGTCGAGTGCACCATCTACCCGCTGCGCATCGACGACTGCCTGGAAGGCTCCGTCATCGCCTTCCGCGACATCTCCGAGCGCAAGCTCCTCGAGGAGGAGCTCAAGTGGCAGGTCAATCACGACAGCCTGACCAAGCTGTTCAATCGAAAGTATTTCGAAGAGGCGCTCGACCACGAGGTCCGGCGCCTGAAGCGCAGCCACGAGCGCAGCGCCGTGCTGGTGGTGGACCTGGAGCGCATCGAGGCGATCAGTGATGCCGCCGCCGCCGACGAGCTGCTGGTGGAGGTGGCACAGCGGCTGCGCACCCGGCTGCGCCAGGCCGACGTCCTGGCACGGCTTGCCGGCGCCGAGTTCGGGCTGTTGCTGCGCAATGTCTGCCGCCCGGACCTGGAGGACGTGGCCGGGGAATTCAGCGCCGTGCTCCAGTGCGGGGGCTTCCAGCACGCGGGCCGCAGCGTCACGCTCGCCGGCAGCATCGGGGTGGCGCTGATCGATCAGGACACGCGCTCGGCGTCCACAGCGCTGGCCGACGCCGCCGTCGCCCGCCATCTCGCCAGGGGCAAGGGGCGCAACCGGGTCCATGTCTACGAACCGAAGCGCGATGCGAAGGTGGCGCTGGACATGCAGCGCGGCTGGGCGACGCGCCTGCATCAGGCGCTCGAGCGCGATCAGTTCGCCCTGCAGTTCCAGCCCATGATCCCGCTCGTCGAGGTCGATGCAACACGGCTGCCGGAGGCCCGCGGGGCGCTCTGGACCCACCTGCTCGAACAGGGGCTCGGCGCGCGGGCGATGTTCGAGGTCCTGTTGCGCCTGCCCGACGCCCGCGGCCAGTTCATCGCGCCGAACGCCTTTCTGCCCACCGCCGAGCGCCTGAACCTGATGCGGCCCATCGACCGCTGGGTGGTGACCCACGCCCTGGAGGCGCTCGCGGCGGCAAAGCGCAGCGGCGAGGTTCTGAGCTTCAGCATCAATCTCTCCGGGCAGAGCATCGATGACGAGCACCTCGTGGGGCACATCGCAAGCACCCTCCAGCGCCTGGATCTCAACCCCGAGCAGGTCATCTTCGAGGTGACCGAAACCTACGCCATCGCCAATTTGGACAAGGCACGCGACATCATGACGCAACTGCGTGAGGTGGGGTGCCGGTTCGCGCTGGACGACTTCGGCACGGGCTACAGCTCCTTTCCGCACCTCAAACACCTGCCGGTGGATTTCATCAAGATCGACGGCGCCTTCGTGCAGGGGCTGGCCAGCGATCCCATGGATCGGGCCATCGTTACCGCCATCAACGACATCGCCCACTCGCTGGGCAAGCTCACCATCGCCGAGGCAGTGGAAAGCGCCGAAGACGTGCGCCGGCTCAAGGCCTGCGGCGTGGACTACATCCAGGGCTTCTATCTCGCCGAGCCAAGTTCGGCCGAGGCCTCGCGGACGCGGAGCGCCCCGGCGCAGCACGCCACCTCCCGTTGAAACCCGCGCCCCTCGCCCCCATCCTCTACGAATGAGCCGAGCCGAGTCCGCGGCCCCGATCCGCATCGACCGCTGCGTCTGCAAGGAGCGCCCCTTCCGCGAGCTGCTCGTGCTCGCCGAGGAGCTGGGCGGCGACATCGACCTGGTGGCACTGGCCACCGGGGCCAGCATCGACTGCGCGACCTGCCGCCCGTGGCTGGAACGCGCCCTGGCGAGCGGCCGGTCCTGCTTCGAGCTGGACGCCGAGCGCCTCGCGCCCGAGGAGGCGCAGCGGCTCGCCGCCCACTTCGGCACCGGCCACTGCGGCGGCTGAGCGGGTGTGGGTCCGCTGTCTGCCCGGGGCCGGCCCTTGGTGTACAATCGGCCATCTTTGACGACGGCAGGGAATCGAGCGTGGAACAGTATCGAGGGACGACCATTCTTTCCGTGCGGCGCGGCGAGCGCGTCGTGATCGGCGGCGACGGTCAGGTAAGCCTCGGCAACACGGTCATGAAGTCCAATGCCCGCAAGGTGCGTCGCCTCCACAATGATCAGGTGATTGCCGGCTTCGCCGGCGGCACCGCCGATGCCTTCACCCTGTTCGAACGCTTCGAGGGCAAGCTGGAGAAACATCAGGGGAACCTCACCCGGTCCGCCGTCGAGCTGGCCAAGGACTGGCGCACCGACCGCATGCTGCGCCGCCTGGAGGCCCTGCTCGCGGTGGCCGATGCGAGCGCCTCGCTCATCATCTCCGGCAACGGCGACGTCATCGAGCCCGAGGGCGGGCTCATCGCCATCGGTTCGGGCGGCCCCTTCGCCCAGGCGGCGGCGCGGGCGCTGCTCGAGAACACCGAGCTCGACGCGCGCAGCATCGTCGAGAAGGGGCTGCGCATCGCCGCGGACATCTGTATCTATACTAACCAGAACCTCACGCTCGAAGAGCTGGAAATCGGCTGACTCGGTCCCCACGCATGTCCCAGATGACCCCTCGCGAAATCGTCCAGGAACTCGACCGCTACATCATCGGCCAGCAGGCCGCCAAGCGTGCCGTGGCCATTGCGCTGCGCAACCGCTGGCGCCGCGGTCAGGTCGACGAGCCCCTGCAGGGCGAGATCACGCCCAAGAACATCCTCATGATCGGCCCCACCGGCGTGGGCAAGACGGAGATCGCGCGGCGCCTCGCACGGCTGGCGAACGCGCCGTTCATGAAGGTGGAGGCCACCAAATTCACCGAGGTGGGCTACGTCGGGCGTGATGTGGAGTCGATCGTGCGCGATCTAGTGGACGTGTCCATCAAGATGACCCGCGAGCAGGAGATGGCCAAGGTGCGCCACCGCGCCGAGGATGCCGCCGAGGAGCGCATCCTGGACATCCTGCTGCCGCCGGCGCGCAGCTTCGGCTTCAACTCCGAACCGGCGGAGGAGGGCGAGCGCAACACCGCCACACGGCAGAAGTTCCGCAAGAAGCTGCGCGAAGGCGAGCTCGATGACAAGGAGGTGGAGATCGAGCTCAGCACGGCGCCGATGGGCGTGGAGATCATGGCCCCGCCCGGCATGGAGGAGATGACCAGTCAGCTTCAGTCGATGTTCCAGAATCTCTCCGGCAGCCGCAAGAAAAGCCGCAAGCTGCCGGTGCGCCAGGCGCTGAAGCTGCTCACCGAAGAGGAAGCGGCCAAGCTGCTCAATGACGAGGACGTCAAGGAGCAGGCCCTGCGCAACGTCGAGCAGAACGGCATCGTGTTTCTCGACGAGATGGACAAGATCGCCAAGCGCAGCGAGACCACCGGGGCGGACGTCTCGCGCGAGGGCGTGCAGCGCGACCTGCTGCCGCTGGTCGAGGGCAGCACCGTCTCCACCAAACACGGCATGGTGCGCACCGACCACATCCTGTTCATCGCCTCCGGTGCCTTCCACTTCGCCAAGCCCTCGGACCTCATCCCCGAGCTGCAGGGGCGGCTGCCGATCCGCGTTGAGCTCGATGCCCTGAGCACCGAGGACTTCGTGCGCATCCTCACCGAGCCCAGCGCCGCGCTCACCGAGCAATACCGCGCCCTGCTGCACACCGAGGGGGTGGAGCTCGCATTCACGGCCGAGGGGATCCGGCGCATCGCCGAGGTGGCCTGGCAGGTGAACGAGCGCACCGAGAACATCGGCGCGCGGCGTCTGCATACCGTGATGGAGCGCCTGCTCGAAGAGGTGTCCTTCACCGCCGCCGACCACGCCGGCGAGAAGGTCACCATCGATGCGGCCTACGTGGACGGGCATCTCGGCAACCTGGTCAAGGACGAAGACCTGAGCCGGTACATCCTCTAAGCGCGGCGGGGCACACGCGCGCGGCGGCGTACCCGCCGTCGCGCCCAGCGGCCGCGGCGCCGCCCTACCGACCCGACAGGAACTTCGCATGGCCGAAAAGAAGGTACGACCCACCGACATCAAGCTGCACCAGAAGTCGCGGGCGCTCGAGATCGCCTTCGACGACGGCAGCCGTTTCCGCCTCCCCGTCGAGCTGCTGCGCGTGTATTCCCCCTCGGCGGAGGTCCGCGGTCACGGCCCGGGGCAGGAGGTGCTGCAGATCGGCAAGGAGAACGTGAACATCACCGATCTGCGCCAGGTCGGCAACTACGCCATCCAGCCCACCTTTGACGACGGCCACGACACGGGCATCTTCGACTGGAACCTCCTGTACCGGATGGGCCTGAATCAGGACCGGCTCTGGGACGACTACCTCGAGCGCCTGCGCCAGGCCGGCTACGAACGCAAGGAACCGCGCTGAGGCGCAGGGGAGGGCAAGGGCCATGACAGAGCACAAGACCACCGATTTCGGCTATCAGCAGGTCCCGGTCGGCGAGAAGGTGCGCCGCGTCGCCGACGTCTTTCATTCGGTGGCCGGTCGCTATGACCTGATGAACGACCTCATGTCGTTGGGGGTGCATCGGCTGTGGAAGCGCATCACGGTGGAGATGAGCGGGGTGCGCCGCGGCGACAGCGTGCTCGACCTGGCCGGCGGCACCGGCGACCTGGCGGCGCGCTTCTCCGCCCTGGTGGGCCCGCAGGGCAAGGTGGTGCTCGCCGACATCAACGCCTCCATGCTGGAGGTCGGCCGCAGCCGCCTGGCGGACGCGGGCGTGGCAGGCAATGTGGAGTACGTGCAGGCCAACGCCGAGGCGCTCCCCTTCCCCGACGAGCACTTCGACTGTGTCAGCATCGGCTTCGGCCTGCGCAACGTCACTGACAAGCCGCGGGCGCTGGCCTCCATGTACCGGGTGCTCAAACCCGGCCATCCCTTGCTGGTGCTGGAGTTCTCCAAGCCCGTGGCGCCGGGCGTGGGCCCGCTCTACGACCTGTACTCCTTCAACGTCCTGCCGGCCATCGGCAAGCTGATCGCCCGGGACGCGGACAGCTACCGCTATCTGGCGGAGTCGATCCGCATGCACCCGGACCAGGAGACGCTCAAGTCCACGATGGAGGAGGTGGGTTTCGAGCGCTGCGAGTACTTCAACCTCAGCGGCGGCATCGTCGCCCTGCACCGCGGATACAAGCTGTGACGGGCAGCCGCCGCACCGCAAGGCGCGCGGCATGAGGGAGGAGGCGCAGGCGGCGCTGCTCGGCGCGCTCGAGGCAGGCGTCGAGCGCCTGCTGCGTCTGGACCCCGAGGCCCCGTCGCGGCTGGCCCCCCTGGCCGGGCGAGTGATCGCCGTGGAGCTGGTCGGCGCCCGCGATGCGGGCGGGGAGGAGGCGATCCTGCGCCTCTACCTGCTGCCCCACCCCGGCGGCATGCAGGTCCTCGGCCGCTACGCGGGCGAGGTTCACACGGTGCTGCGCGGCACCCCACTGGGCCTGGCGCGCCTGGCGCTGCCTGGGGACGATACACGCGGTCTGTTCGCCGGCGAAGTGAGTATCGCGGGGGATGTGGAGACCGGCCAACGGCTCAAGCGGCTGCTCGCGGGTCTGGAGCTCGACTGGGAAGAGCAGCTCTCGCGGGTGCTGGGCGACGCCGCGGCCCATCGGGCCGGGCACACGGTCCGGGCACTGCGCGGTTGGGGCGAGCGCACGCGCGATGCGCTCGCCCACACCGTGAGCGAATACCTGCAGCACGAACGCCGCGCCCTGCCCACGCGCGAGGAAGTCAGCCAATGGCTCGCCGCCGTCGACACCCTGCGCGACGACGCCGAACGGCTCGAGGCGCGGGTGCGGCGACTGGACGCCGGCCGCGCCGCCGGCACTGGCCCCGCTGCCCGGTGATCCCGCCCGCCGGCGGCACGAGCGGCCCCTTCCGTGGTATGGTCGGGTCCGCTTCGTAGGGCAGCCGCCGAGACCGTATAGGCCGTGAATCCGCTCAGTCAGTTCTTCCGGATGATGCACATCGGCTGGGTGCTGTGGCGCCATGGCCTGGACGAACTGCTGCTCGCGAGTCACCTGTTCCGGCCGTTGCGCTTCCTGCGCTACGTGCTCCCCTGGATGTGGATTCCCTGGCGGCGCGCCAGCCGCGGCGAGCGCATCCGCCGCGCCCTGGAAGAGCTCGGGCCGGTGTACATCAAGTTCGGCCAGATCCTCTCCACGCGGCGCGACGTCATCCCCGACGATATCGCCGAGGAGCTCAGCCGCCTGCAGGACAAGGTCCCGCCCTTCGCCAACGAGCAGGCGCGGGCCCTGATCGAGCAGGCCTATGGGCAGACGCTGGAGGAGACCTTCGCCGAGTTCGACGCGCAACCCTTCGCCTCCGCCTCCATCGCCCAGGTGCACGGCGCCCGCCTGCACGACGGGCGCGAGGTGGTGGTCAAGGTGGTGCGTCCCAATATTCGACGCGTCATCCGCCGGGACGTGAGCTTGCTGTACAACCTGGCGGACAAGATCGAGCGCTACTGGCCCGACGGGCGGCGCTTTCGCGCGCGCGAGGTGGTCGGCGAGTTCGAAAAGACCATCCTGGACGAACTGGACCTGTTGCGCGAGGCGGCCAATGCCAGCCAGCTGCGGCGCAACTTCCTGGACTCGGACATCCTCTACGTCCCCGACATCGACTGGCCGCACACGCGCCGCAACGTCATGGTCATGGAGCGGGTCAGCGGCATCCCCATCAGCAACATCGCCGCCCTGCGGGCGGCCGGCATCAACCTGCAGGAACTCGCCGAGACCGGCGTGGAGATCTTCTTCACCCAGGTGTTTCGCGACAGCTTCTTCCATGCCGACATGCACCCGGGGAACGTCTTCGTCTCCCCCAAAGGCAGCTACATCGCCGTGGACTTCGGCATCATGGGCTCGCTCAGCCCCACCGATCTGCGCTACCTGGCGGAGAACTTCCTGGCCTTCTTCAACCGCGATTACCGGCGCGTCGCCGAGCTGCACGTGGCCTCCGGCTGGGTGCCGCGCGAGACGCGGGTGGACGAGTTCGAGGCGGCCATCCGCACGGTCTGCGAACCGATCTTCGAGCGCCCGCTCAAGGACATCTCCTTCGGTCAGCTGCTGGTACGGCTGTTCTCCACGGCACGGCGCTTCAACATGGAGGTGCAGCCGCAGCTGGTGCTGCTGCAGAAGACGCTGCTCAACATCGAGGGCCTGGGCCGTCAGCTGTATCCGGACCTGGACCTGTGGCAGACGGCCAAGCCCTTCCTGGAGCGCTGGGTGGCCGACCAGTTCGGGCCGCGCGCCATCTACCGGCAGCTGCGCCGCAACGTCCCCCAGTGGCTGGAGCACCTGCCCGAGGTGCCCAACCTGCTGCACTCGGTGCTCACCGAGCTGCACGAGGGCCGCTTCGATCAGGGCTCCCCGCGCCAGGAACTCGAACGCCTGCGCCGCGAGCTGCGACGCAGCAACCGGCGGCTGTTCGGTGCGATCAGCGGCGGTGCCCTGCTGATCGCCGCGGCCGTGCTCACCGCCCTGGACGGTTACGCACCGCTGATGCTCGGCAACGCTCCGGCGCTGGCGTGGATCCTGGGGGCGGGCGGGGTGATCAGCCTGGTGGTGAACTGGCCGGCGGATTCGGACTGAGCGTCAGCCGGCGGCGAGCAGCTGCTGGCGTACGTAGATGGCGCCGGCCAGCACCGTGAGGGCGACGAGCCAGACCAGGAGGTAGGCCACCATGGATTGGCGGGCCTGGCGTTTTTCCAGCCAGGTGCGGGGCCTCACACCCTGGTACAGAAACACGAGCTTGGCGGCGAGGTTCACGCAGACCACGTTCACGGCCAGCAGCAATCCCGCCCCCAGCGCCAGGTGCGTCTGCCCGGCGCCGAGCATCAACCCCAGGGTCGCGGTCGGCGGCAGCAGGGCCACCGCCACCATTACCCCGACCAGCGCCGTCGGCAGACCCGTGGTCAACGACAGCACCGCGGCGGCGCCCGAGGCGAGCGCCAGGGCGATGCTGTCCATGGCCACGTCGGTGCGCGCGGCGAGCTCGGCACTGCCGATGTTCACCGGCAGGATCATCCCGATCAGGGCGGCCAGACCGGCGGCGAGCGCCAGGCCCGCCAGATTGGTGCGCAGCGCCTGCCACATCAGCTCCCGATCGCCCAGCGCGGTGGCCAGGGCGAGGGCGAGATTGGGCCCCAGAAGGGGGGCGATCACCATGGCCCCGATCACCACCGCCACGTTGTCCTCCAGCAGCCCGATGGCCGCCACGATGGTGGAGAACAGGACCATCAGCAGGAAGTAGCTGTCCAGGCGGGCGCCGGACTGGATCTCGTCGTAGAGGGCTTCGCGGGTGCGGCGGGTGCGGGCGTAGCGCTCGGCCTCGTCCTCCTCGAGCTCGGCGGGCCGGGGCAGGGTCGCCTCCACCGGCAGGATCAGGATGCGCGTGTGCTCGAGCTTGCCCAGCGCCGACTGCAGGGCGTCGAGCACCGCCTGCTGCTTCTCCGGGCGCACCAGCAGGTACATCGCGCGACGTCCGTCCTCGCTGGTCCAGCCGGCCCAGTAGTCCGCCACGCTGTGCTGCTCGGCGATGCCGCGCACGGTGGACTCATGCCCACCGTCGGCCACCACCTCGATGATGCGCACGGCCGACGGCGCCCGAGGGCCGCTTAGCGCTGTGCCTGGGCGGCCTGCGGCTGGGCGCTCTCCAGGGCCTTTCGCTCGGCGAGGAACTGCGTGAGGATCTGCTTGCCGCGCGTACCGGCCAGCTGCACATAGGTGTCGCGCACCGGCAGGCTCAGCTTGCGGAAGCGCTCGCGCTGGGCGGCGCTGAGGTGCTCGATCTTGATGTCGCTCTGGGCGCGGATGCGTTTCAGGCGCTCGGAGTTGTAGCGCTCCTGCTTGGCGTAGATGTAATCCTGCAGCTCGGCCACGGTCTGGCGCACCAGCTTCTGCTGCTTCTTCGGCAGGCTGGCGAAGAACTGCGGGTTGGTGATCAGGCTGGTGACGAAAGGCAGTTGCTTGGCGAAGGTCATGTAGTTCTGCACCTCGTAGAAGCTCATCTCCTCGATGGCGAACACCGGATTGACCTCCCCGTCGATCATGTGCAGCTGCAGCCCGCCGTAGACCTCGGAGTAGGCCATCGGCGTGGGATTGGCACCGTAGGCCTTGTACGTGTCGAGCAACAACGGGGACACCATGGTGCGGATCTTGAAGCCCTGGAAATCCTCGGGCGTGTGCAGGGGCCGGTTGCTGGTCCACACCATCCAGCCTTCGGGAATATAGCTGAGCACCTGCAGGCCCTTGTCCCGGTAGGCCTGCGCCAGGGGACCGTGCAGGGCCTTGCTATCGTCGAGCAGCTTGCGGTTGACCGCGTCATCGTCGGAGAACACGAAGTGCAGCGTCAACAGCTGCACCTCCGGGATCACCGAGCCCAGATGCCCCGGCGAGGCGAAGGCGAACTGCAGGGCGCCGTTCTGCACCTGCTCGGTCATTTGCGCCGAGGTGCCGAGCGCGCCGTAGGGATAGACGGTGACCTTGATCTTGCCGTCGCTGTTCTGCTCGATCAGCGACTTGAATTTCTGCGCGTAGGCATCCTGCACGCTGCCGGGGATCTCCTCGATGGCAAAGCGCCATTCGCGCGGGCCGCTGGGCTCGGAACACCCGGCGAGCAGCAGGACGGTGGCGAGAATCAGAACGAGCAACTTAGGCATAGTCGGGCGTTTTCGTGGCGCGGACACAGCGTCTTACCCTATCACATCCCTCCACGCCGCTGGAGAGTAGCGCCGGGCGACCGGGGACCACCGGGCGGAGGCCGCGGCCGTGCAATCGGCGCGCCGGGCGGGTAAGCTAGCCGCACCTCCGCATGCAAGGGGCCGATGAGCGCGCCTGACCAGCCAAGCCGACTGATCCGCATCCTGCGCCGAGCGGACGCCGTCGTGGAGACGATCGAACGCCTGGTGCTGACCGGCGGCATCCTGCTGATGGCGGCGATCACCATCGCCAACGTCATCGCCCGCAACCTGTTCCTGCACAGCCTCAGCTTCGCCGACGAGATCAATCAGCTGCTCATCGTGCTGATCACGTTCATCGGCATCGGCTACGGGGTGCGCCACGCGCGTCACATCCGCATGGCTGCGCTGCACGATCAGCTCGGGCCGAAGGGGCGTAAGGCACTGGTGCTGCTCGTTTCCATCGGCACCGCGGCGCTGCTGCTGGCGCTCAGCTGGTACGCCCTGCGCTACGTCGGGCGCATGCAGACGCTCGGCAGCGTCACCCCGGCGCTGCAGATCCCCCTCTGGCTGATCTACGCCTGGGCGCCGCTGGGCTTTCTCATCGGCGCGATTCAATACATCCTGGCGGCCGCTCGCAACCTGATGAGCGAGGAGGTGTACCTCTCCTTCACCCGCAAGGACGAATACGACGAGGGGCCGCCCGGTGTCTGAGCGCAGGGGAACGGGCGCATGCTGATCCTCGTGGTCACGGTGATGGTGGTCCTGCTGGTGCTGGGCTTCCCCATGATGGTGCCGCTGATCGCCGCGGCGCTGGCGCTGTTGCTGGGGTATTTTCCCTACACCGACCCGGCGCTGCTGGTGCAGCAGATGATCGGGGGGGTACAGCCGCCGGTGCTGATCGCGGTGCCGATGTTCATCCTCGCCGCGGACATCATGACCCGCGGCCACACCGCCGACCGCCTGCTGGACCTGGTGATGCGCTTCGTCGGCCACCTGCGCGGCGGCCTGCCGATCGCCACGGCGCTGTCCTGCACGCTGTTCGGCGCGGTGTCCGGCTCCACCCAGGCGACGGTGGTCGCCATGGGCGGGCCCCTGCGGCCGAAGCTGCTGGAGGCCGGCTACAGCGACGCCTTCAGCATCGCTCTCATCATCAACGCGAGCGACATCGCCCTGCTGATTCCGCCCAGCATCGGCATGATCATCTACGGCGTCGTGTCGGGCACCTCGGTGGGCGAGCTGTTCATCGCCGGCATCGGTCCGGGGCTGCTCATCCTGGTGCTGTTTTCCATCTACTGCTACATCGCCTCCAACTGGCAGCGCATTCCGCGGCTGCCGCGGGCGAGCTGGGCGCAACGTCTGAAGGCGGTGCGCGGGGCGCTGCTCCCCTCGGGCTTCCCGGTGATCATCATCGGCGGCATCTACAGCGGCGTGTTCAGCCCCACCGAGGCCGCCGCCGTGTCGGTGCTCTACGCACTGGTCCTGGAGCTGCTGGTGTTCCGCGCGGTACGCTGGCGGGAAATCCCGGACATCGCCCTGTCCACGGGGCTGATCACGGCGGTGGTGTTCATCCTGGTGGCGGCGGGCACCGCCTTCTCCTGGGCCATCTCCTTCGCGCAGCTCCCCACCCATGTGGTGGGCGATCTGCTGGCGAGCGCGGGCGGCAACCCCACCCTGGTGCTGATCGTGATCGCGGTCTCGTTCTTTGTCGGCTGCATGTTCGTCGACCCGATCGTGGTCATCCTCATCCTGACCCCGATCTTCGC
The DNA here is from genome assembly GCA_963779865.1 of uncultured Gammaproteobacteria bacterium. Taxonomy (GTDB): domain Bacteria; phylum Pseudomonadota; class Gammaproteobacteria; order CAVZZX01; family CAVZZX01; genus CAVZZX01. Next base: position 2,311,875 of record CAVZZX010000003.1, read on the forward strand.
CCCGGTGGTCGACCGCGCCGGCATCGACCCGGTGCTGGTGGGCACGCTGGTGACCCTGCAGGCGGCCATCGGCTCGGCCACCCCGCCCTTCGGCGTGGACATCTTCACGGCCATGGCGATCTTCCGCCGCCCGTACCTGGACGTGATTCGCGGGACACCGCCCTTCGTGCTGATGCTGATCGGCGTGACGGCATTGCTGATCGCCTTCCCGCCGATCGCGCTGTTCCTCCGCGATCTCGCCTTCCGCTAACCGGCGGCAGGCACGGTGGCTGGCGCCCGGTCCCGGCCGCCGTCCCTCAGGGGCGCTGCAGGGCGGCCTCGACCTCGTCGCGGCGCGCCTTGCCGGCCAACGTCTCGACCAGGGTGAGGGCGAAATCCATGGCGGTGCCGGGCCCGCGCGAGGTGATCACCGTGCCGTCGGTCACCACCGGGGCCTCTTCATAGCGCAGCCCGCTCACGCCCCGCCCATCCAACCAGCCCGGAAAGCTCGTGGCCCGCTTGCCCTCCAGCAGACCGGCGCTGGCCAGCACGCTGGGCGCGGCGCAGATGGCCGCCGTGTAGGCGCCCGCGGCGGCCATGCGCTGCAGCAGGTCGTGGATGCGCGGGTCGGCGTCGAGGTTCTTCGCCCCCGGGCCGCCGCCGGGCAGCACGACCATGTCGTAGCGACGTTGCAGCGCCTCCTCGAGCGTGGTATCGGGCACCAGCACCGTGCCGCGGCTGGCGCGCACCGGCGCGGCGTCGAGCCCGGCGCTGACGACCTCGATCTCGGCCCGGCGCAACAGGTCGATGATGGTTACCGCCTCGAGCTCTTCACAGCCCTGGGCGAGGGGGACAAGGACACACGCCATCTCTGCGGCCTCCCGCGTTCCTGTTCGATACGAATGAGTTCCGATACGGGCACCAGCCGTACGCCGGCCTGACGCAGCGTGGGCAGCACGCGGGCCAGCACGCGCAGGGTGGCGGGATGGGGATGGCCGATCGCGAGCGCGGCGCCGCGATGGCGCGCCTTGGCAATCAGCGCACGCAGCTGCGCGGCGACCGCGGCGTCCTCGGCGACGTTGTCCAGGAAGACGTCGCGGCGGGTGTTGGGCACGCCGTCCTCGTGGGCCACCATCTGCGCCACCGTGGCACGGGTGGTGCGACTGTCCACGAAGTATAGCGAGCCGGTTTGGTGCAGGGCCTGCATCAGCCAGTCCATGTGCCCCGGATGGCGGGTGAGCAGGCTGCCCATGTGGTTGTTCACACCGCTCACGTAGGGAATGGCGGCGAGCGAGTCGCGCAGGCTGTGCAAAAACTCGGTCTGCGTCATGTGCAGCGTCAGCCCGCCGGGGCCCAGCCGCTGGCCGTCGACCGCCTGCATGGGCAGGTGCAGCATCACCTCCTTGCCCGCCCTGTGGGCGCGGCGCGCCAGCCGGGCAGCATAGGGGGTGTGGGGCAGGAAGGCGCACGTGACCGGCCCCGGCAGGTCGACCGCCCGCACATCGAGATCATGGCTGTTGCCGAGGTCATCGATGACGATCGCCACCGCCGGCAGCGAGCCGCGGGCCGCGGGCGTCTCGGCGGCGAGGGCCGAGACGCTACACAGAAGGAGCAGCGGAAGGACAAGCCTCAAGAACACCCCCGGTTGCTGTTGTTCTTCGGGGAAAAACGCCCGGGTCAGCGTAACGCCGACCCGGGCGCGGAGGCCAGCGGACGATCAGCGGGCGCTGACCAGGGTCAGCCCCTTGAGCAGGTTGAGGGCCTCGTACAGCGGGTAGTCCTTGCTGGCGAGCGGGCGCTCGTCCTTGTCGTTCTCGTCGCTCGCTTCGCCGTCGGCAGACAGGGCCTTCTTGAGGGTGTCGTTTTCCAGATGCCGGGCCAAGTCGGCTTCCTTCAGGGTGTCGATCGCCGGCGAGTCGGCCGCGGCCACCTTGACGTTGTCGAGCTGGATGTCCGGGGTGATCCCCTCGGCCTGGATGGAGCGCCCCGAAGGCGTGTAGTAACGGGCGGTGGTGATCTTCACCGCGGTGCGCCCGTCAAGCGGCAGGATGGTCTGCACCGAACCCTTGCCGAAGGTCTGCTTGCCCATGATGATGGCGCGCTTGTCGTCCTGCAGGGCGCCGGCGACGATCTCCGAGGCCGAGGCCGAGCCGCCGTTGACCAGCACCACCATGGGCGCCCCGTTCATCAGGTCGTCCGGATTGGCCTGGCGCTTGAGGCTGTCGTGGCGGCCTTCCACCGACACGATGGGGCCCTTGCGCAAAAAGGCGTCGGCCACGTTGACGGCCGAGTCGAGCAGACCGCCCGGGTTGTTGCGCAGGTCGAGCACCAGCCCGCGCAGCGGCGCGCCATTCTCCTTCTTCAACTTGTTGATCGCCTCGCGCACGTCGTGGCCAGTGCGCTCCTGGAACTGCGAGATGCGCACGTAGCCGAAGCCCGGCTCGAGCATCCGGTCCTTGACGCTCTGCACGGTGATGCGGTCGCGGGTGACGGTGACCTTCAGCGGCTTGTCCACGCCCTGGCGCACCACGGTCAGGGTGATATCGGTGCCGCGCTTGCCACGCATGTGCTTGACCGCGTCGCTGAGGCTCATGCCCTTCACCGGCGTGTCGTCCAGGCGGATGATGAGGTCGCCCGCCTTGATCCCGGCACGGTCGGCCGGCGTGCCGTCGATCGGGGAGATGACCTTCACGAAGCCGTCTTCCATGCCCACTTCGATGCCCAGCCCGCCGAACTCGCCGGAGGTGCCGATGCGCATCTCATTGAAGGCGTCCGCATCGAGATAGGTGGAGTGGGGGTCCAGGCCGCTCAGCATTCCGCGGATGGCACTTTCGATCAGGGTCTTGTCGTCGACGTTCTCGACGTAGTTCGCCTTGATCTTGCCGAACACCTCGCTCAGCTGACGCAACTCGTCGAGCGGGAGTGCGTCGGCAGAATTCGACTTGTCCGCCAGCACGCCTTGGCCGACGGCCAGCATCAGGCCGAACACCAGCCCGGTCATGAGGATGAGGAGGTTTCTTCCGAACGGCTTCATTCAATGGCTCCCGGGCGTGTTCCGCCCACGCGTATGGATTGAAAGACGGGAGAAGCAGACAGGCAGTCTAATGTCTTTTTCCCGGGTCGAAAACAATGGGGTTCTCACTGCGGGCGGTTCCCCCACGGGCCGCAGGTCGCTTCTATGACCACGGCGCGGCCGAAGAGTTGCACCGGCCTCAGCCATGGCACCAGCGCGCCGGATTCGCGGGGCGCCCGTTATGGCGAATCTCGAAGTACAGGGCAGTACGCTCCTGGCCGCCGCTGCGTCCGACGGCGGCAATGCGCTCGCCGGCCTCCACCCAGTCTCCGGTTTCCTTGTAGAGGGTCTGGTTGTGCCCGTACAGGCTCATGTAGCCGTCACCATGGTCGATGATAATGAGCATGCCATAGCCGCGCAGCCAGTCGGCGAACGCCACCCGCCCGCGGGAGACGGCCCGCACCTCGCGACCCTCGCGGGCGTCGATGCGCACGCCCTTCCAGCGTACCCCGCCGACGCCGCGCGGCTTGCCGAACAGGGGTTCGACGCGTCCGGCAACCGGCCACGGCAGCTTGCCACGCAACTGGGCAAAGGGCCGCTGGTTGCCGGCCTCGGGCGGGATATCGGCGAGCACCTGCTTGAGGCGCTCGACCAGGTCGCCGAGGCGCTTCTCGTCGGCGCGCAGCCGGGCCAGTTCCGCGCCCTTGTCATGCAGGTCACGGTCCAGCCGGGTCATCACCCGGCTGCGATCGGCATAGGCCCCCTCGAGGGCTGCCTTGTCGCGCGCCTGACGCGCGCGCTTCTCCTGCAGGGCCGCGGTCTCGTCCTGGATGCGGGTCTGCACCGCGGCGAGCTGCTGCAGGGTGGCGCGGGCGGCGTCGATCTGTTGGCTGCGGGCCCGATGGAAGTAATCGTAGTAGCGCAGCATGCGGCCCACTGCGGCCGGCTCTTCCTGGTTGAGCAGCATCTTGAGGTACTCCTGTCGGCCAATCGCGTAGGCGGCGCGGACCTGTTCGGCCAGCAGCTTGCGTTGCACGGCCAGCTGCTGCCGGTAGTGCCGGCGTTCGCTCTGCAGGCGGGCGAGTTCTTTCCGGTGCTCGCCGATCTCCCCTTCGAGCCGCTCCAGCGCCCGCGCCTGCGCGGCGATCCGGGTTTCGGTGTCGCGCAGCTCGCTGCGCAACGCATCATGCCTGGAGCGCACGCTGTCGAGGTGCTCCTGCAGCGATTTGATGCGCTCACGCAGCCGCGCCAGTTCCTCGACCTTCTCGCGGCGGCGCGCATCGGGCGCCGTGTCGGGGAAGGCCGGCCCCGGCATCAGGCCGCCGAGCAGCAGCGCCGTCGCCAGCGCGGCGGCCCCGCGCCGCCTGCGGCGGGCCCGAAGCGGCGCGCCGCTCACGCCTTGACGTGCTCCTCGTCCGGGGACAGCAGCGGCTTGCCGGTCATCTCCCCGGGGATCGCGATCCCCATGAGCCGCAGCAGGGTGGGCGCCACGTCGGAGAGGGCACCGCCGGCCGCGAGGGTCAGCGGCTGGGGACCGGCGTAGACGAGCGGCACGAGATTGGTGGTATGCGCCGTGTGGGCTTGGCCGGTGTCGCTGTTCGTCAGCTGCTCGGCATTGCCGTGGTCGGCGGTGATGAGCACCTGTCCGCCGGCCGCCCGCGCGGCGGTGACCACGTCTTTGAGGCAACCGTCCAGGGTCTCCACCGCCGCCACGGTCGCATCCATATTGCCCGTATGGCCCACCATGTCCGGATTGGCGTAGTTGCACACGATCAGGTCGTAGCGCCCGCCCTCGATCGCCTCGACCAGCTTGCCGGTCACCTCGCCGGCGCTCATCTCCGGCTTCTCGTCATAGGTGGTCACCTCGCTGGGCGAGGGCACCAGCACGCGGTCCTCGCCGGCGAAGGGTTGCTCCACACCGCCGTTGAAGAAGAAGGTGACGTGGGCATATTTCTCCGTCTCGGCGATGCGCAGCTGGTGCAGGCCCAGGCCGGAGATGTACTCGCCGAGGCTGTTGCGCAGCCGCTCGGGCGGAAAGGCGACCGGCACGTCGAACTCCGCGTTGTACTCGGTGAGGCTCACGAACCGCCCCAGCTTCGGCGTCGCGGCGCGCTCGAAGCCGTCGAACACCGGCTCGATGAAGGCCCGGGTGAGCTGGCGCGCACGATCCGAGCGGTAATTCATGAACACCACGACGTCGCCGTCGGCGATGTGCACGCGTTCCCCGCCGGGCGGGACGATGGCGGTGGCCTTGACGAACTCGTCGCTCTCGCCGCGGGCGTAGGCGGCCTCCAGCGCGGCCTCGGCCGAGTCCGCGTCGAATTCACCCCGGCCGCGGGTGATGAGGTCGTAGGCGCACTGGATGCGCGGCCAGCGGTGGTCGCGGTCCATGGCATAGAAGCGGCCGACGACAGAGGCGATGCGGCCGCGGCCGAGCGCGGCGAACGTCTCGTCCATCAGCCGCAGGGAGGCCTCGGCGCTCTTGGGCGCCGTGTCCCGCCCGTCGAGAAAGGCGTGCACGAACACCTGCTCGGCGCCGCGCTCCACGGCCAGCCGGGCCATGGCATGGATGTGCTCCTCGTGGCTGTGGACACCGCCCGGTGAGAGCAGCCCCAGGATATGCACCGCCTTGCCCTGCTGCGCGGCAAGATCCACGGCGTCGGTCAGGGTCTGGTTGGAGAAGAACGAGCCGGTGCTGATGGCGCGGCTGACGCGCGTGAATTCCTGGTAGACGACCCGGCCCGCCCCCAGGTTGAGGTGGCCGACCTCCGAATTGCCCATCTGCCCGGAGGGCAGGCCCACCTCGGCCCCGGAGCCGCGGATGAGGGTGTGCGGCGCATCGCTCCAGAGGCTGTCCCAGAAGGGAGTCCGCGCCTTCATGATGGCGTTGCCCGCGGGGTCCTCGGAATAGCCCCAGCCGTCGAGGACGACGAGGAGGGTGGGTCGGTACTTGAGCGGCATCGGGATAGTTCGTCCGTTAGTCTGCACGTGGGGGGAGAAGCTTAGACTAAGTCTAACCAAAACGGGCCTTGGCAGCCACACGCGGCGCCCGGACAGGCATGCCTGCTTATCGCGCAAGGGCTGTCGGAAAACAAGGGATTAAGTCACCGAAAGCACTTCTCTTGAGGAAGATTATTGTATAATGTTTTGGTAATACAGGCACAGCCGCAATCCCGCGGCGGCGCCGCGGTGATGCGGCCGTGCAGTACTTACGACAGGTTCTGACACATGACTGAGTTGGCGAATGAAGTCGGGCTGATGACCCGCGACGAGGACATCGACCGCGCGTCCCGGTCCTTGAAGGCCATGGCCCACCCGTTGCGGCTGAAGATCCTGTGCACGCTCGGGGATCAGGAAATCAGTGTCCAGGACATCGTCGAAAACGTCGGTACCTCGCAGAGCAACATCTCCCAGCACCTTGCCATCCTCCGCGACAAGGGTATCCTTGCGTCCCGCAAAGACGCCAACCGGGTCTACTACCGGGTGGGCGATTCGCGGACGCTGCGCCTCATCGGCATGATGCGCGAAGTGTTCTGCAGCATGTCTTCGTAGCCGGCGTCCGGCGCCCCTCGGGCGGCGTCGGGCGCGCCCCCATGCTACGACGGGCCCCCAGCAGACGGAAACCACGCCGGTAAGCACCATGGACCAGCTATTCACATTCGTTGCCGCCCACTGGCAGCTGTTCGCCGCCCTGGCGGTCATCCTCGCCATGATCTTCTACACCTATTCCGGGCACACGCTGCGCGGCTACAAGAGCGCCACGCCCATGGAGGCGACTCACTTGCTCAACCGCGAGGACGCGCTGCTGATCGATGTCCGCGAGGACAACGAGTTCCAGCAGGGCCACATCCTGGGCGCCCGCCATGTGCCATTGCGCTTCCTCTCCGATCGGCTCAAGGAGCTGGAGAAGTACCGGGAAAGGCCGGTGATCGTCAGCTGCCGCTCCGGGCAGCGGTCGGCGCGCGCGGCCACCACCCTGAAAAAGCACGGCTTCAGCCAGGTCTACAATCTTGCAGGGGGCGTCACGGCCTGGCAGGAAGCGAGCCTGCCGCTGACCCGCAAGAAATGACCAGCGAGGCAATCGCCATGCCCAAGGTGGTGATCTATTCGACCGGTGCCTGTCCCTTCTGCGTTCGCGCACGCATGCTGCTCAAACAGAAGGACATCGCCTTCGAGGAGGTGCGGGTAGACCTCGACCCGAGCCGACGGCCGGAGATGGAAGAACGTGCCCGCGGCGGGAGTTCGGTGCCCCAGATCTTCATCGGCGACATGCACGTGGGCGGTTGTGACGAGCTCTACGCCCTGGAGCGCGGCGGCCGCCTGGACGCATTGCTCGCGGCGGTGAGCTGATGGCAGACGCCCTGCACGTCGTCTGCCCGCACTGCGACAGCATCAACCGGGTGCCGCAGGAGCGCCTGGCCGCCGGCCCCAAGTGCGGCCGCTGCAAGTCGCCGCTGTTCACCGGCCAGCCTCTCGCCCTGAGTGCCGAGCGCTTCGATCGCCACGTCCAGCGCGGCGATCTCCCGGTGCTGGTCGACTTCTGGGCCTCGTGGTGCGGCCCCTGCAAGATGATGGCGCCGGTGTTCGAGCAGGCGGCGGCGCAGCTCGAGCCGCGCATGCGCCTGGCCAAGGTGGACACCGAACAGGAGCAGGCCCTGGCGGGGCGCTTTGCCATCCGCAGCATTCCCACCCTGGCGGTGTTTCGCCACGGCCGCGAGCTCGAGCGACTCGCCGGCGCCGTGGACTTGCACAATCTGCTGGCCTTCGCCCGACGCCACCTGTAGCCGCTGCCGCGGGCCGCACCTTTCTGCTACCATGGCCGACCTTCCCGTATCCAGTGCACGAGGACTCCATCGGCATGGCTGAAACCGACACCGGCGACGCGCGCTCTGACGGCGGCCAGGGGCCCCAGCAGCAGTTCGCCATCCAGAAGATCTACGTCAAGGACATCTCCTTCGAGTCGCCCAACTCCCCGCAGATGTTCACCGCCGACTGGCAGCCCCGGCACAACCTGGAGCTGAACACCAACGGCCAGGCGCTGGGGGAGGACGTCTACGAGGTGGTCCTGTCGCTCACCGTGACCGCCAAGAACGACGAGCAGACCGCCTTCCTGGTGGAGGTGCAACAGTGCGGCATCTTCACCATCACCGGGTTCGCCGAGGACGACCTCGCCGCGATGCTCGGCAGTTATTGCCCCAACCTGCTGTTCCCTTATGCGCGCGAGGCGATCTCCGACCTGGTCACCCGAGGCGGTTTTCCGCCGCTGCTGCTCGCGCCCGTCAATTTCGATGCCTTGTACGCGCAGCACCTGCAGGAGCGCGCCGATCAGGGCACCGCGCAATAGCGGCCGGGGCACCGCGCAGATGCCCCGGGAGATGATGGGCGCATGAGGGGGCCGGCGCGTCCCATCGCCGTGCTCGGGGCGGGGTCCTGGGGCACGGCCCTGGCGCTGCTGCTGGCGCGCAACGGGCACCGCACGCTGCTCTGGGCGCACCGCACCGAGCACACTGCGGCCATGGTCCGTGAGCGCCGGAATCCGCGCTTTCTTTCCGAGCACTCGTTTCCTGATGCACTGCAGCCGACCGAGCGCCTCGAGACGGTCCTCACGGGGGCCGACGACCTGCTCCTGGTGGTGCCCAGCGGCGCCTTTCGCCCCACCCTCGAGGCCCTGCGCCCGCAACTCGAGGCCCGCCACCGCATCTGTTGGGGCACCAAGGGCCTGGAGCCGGGCTCGCACCTGCTGCTGCACGAGCTTGCCCAACGGGTGCTCGGCGACGGCGTCGCCGTGGCGGCGGTGTCCGGGCCCAGCTTCGCGGGGGAAGTGGCGCGGGGGCTGCCCACCGCGCTGACCGTGGCCTCGCAGGACGAGCGCTTCGCCCGCGCTGTCGCGGCGCGTCTGCACGGGCCGACAATGCGCGCCTACACCAGCGGCGACATCGTCGGCGTGGAGATCGGCGGCGCGGTGAAGAACGTGCTCGCCATCGCCGCGGGCATCGCCGACGGGCTGGGCTTCGGCGCCAACACCCGGGCGGCGCTGATCACGCGCGGTCTTGCCGAAGTGACCCGACTGGGGGTGGCCCTGGGCGGCCGCGCAGAGACCTTCACGGGGCTGGCCGGACTGGGCGACCTGGTCCTCACCTGCACCGACGACCAGTCGCGCAACCGGCGCATGGGCCTGGGGCTGGGGCGGGGGCAGAGCCTGGCCGACACGCAGGCGGCCATCGGGCAGGTGGTCGAGGGGGTGCGCGCCGCGCGCGAGGTCCGTGCGCTTGCCGCCGAACGCGGGGTGGAGATGCCCATCACCGAGCAGGTCTATCAGGTGCTGTACGAGGGGCTCGCCCCCGCACAGGCCGTGCGGCTCCTGCTCGAGCGCGAGCTCAAGCCCGAGGCGGACTGAGGCCGGGGACGCGCCCAACCGCGCGGCCGGCAGGCGGCCCCGCGCCGCTCACAGGCTGCCCTGAAAGCCGTTCTGGCGCCAGGCTTCGTACACGGCAACCGCCACGGCGTTGGACAGATTGAGGCTGCGGCTCTCCGGGACCATCGGCAGGCGCAGGCGCGCCTCGGGGTGCAGGGCGTCGAGCAGCGCGATGGGCAGACCGCGCGTCTCCGGCCCGAACAGCAGGGCGTCGCCGGCGGCGAACGCGACCGCGTCAAAGCGCCGGGCCGCGCGCGTGGTGAAGGCGTAGATGCGCCTCGGGCGCACCGCCGCCTGGAAGGCGGGCAAGTCCGCGTGCACCCGCACCCGGGCGTATTCGTGGTAGTCGAGGCCGGCGCGGCGCAGGCGCGCGTCGTCCAGCTCGAAGCCGAGCGGCCGGACCAGGTGCAGGCTGCAGCCGGTGTTGGCGCACAGGCGGATGACGTTGCCGGTATTGGGCGGGATCTCCGGCTGATACAGGACGACATGGAACACGCGGGTCTCCCTTGCTGAGGCGCGGCATTATGGCAGCCTGCGCGGGCGTCCGGGCAAGACCCGGTGCCCGCGGATCCCGTACAATGTGCGCCGCACAGGCGAGGACAGGCAGTGAACAGCGAAGAGAAACGGATGCTGGCGGTGAACTTCTGCGGCCTCGAGTTCGCCACGCCGCTGGTGCTGCTCTCCGGGTGTGTGGGCTTCGGCGAGGAATACACGCGCGTGCGCGGCTTCTCCAATCGCGAGGTCGGCGCCGTCTGTCTCAAGGGCACGACCCTCGAGCCGCGGCTGGGCAATCCGCCCCACCGGGTGTTCGAGACCCCGGGCGGCATGCTCAACGCCATCGGCCTGCAGAACCCCGGCACGCGTCACGTCATCGACCGGATTCTGCCCACCCTCGACTTCGAGGAGACCCGCTTCATCGCCAATCTTTCCGGGTCCACGGTCGAGGAGTACGTCGAGGTCGCCCGGCTGTTCGACGACTCGCCCATCGACGCCATGGAGATCAACATCTCCTGCCCGAACGTGAAGGAGGGCGGCGTCGCCTTCGGCAACGATCCCGACATGTCGGCCCGGGTGGTGGAGGCCTGCCGCAAGGTGACCGACAAGCCGCTGATCACCAAGCTCTCGCCCAACCAGACGGACATCGCTGAGAATGCCCGCCGCTGCGTCGAGGCCGGCAGCGACGCCTTCGCGGTGATCAACACGCTCATGGGCATGGCCATCGACATCGAGGCGCGTGCCCCGATCATCGGCAACAATCAGGGCGGCCTCTCGGGACCGGCGATCAAGCCCATCGCCCTGCTGAAGGTGCACCAGGTCCATCAGGTGTGCCGTCCCCACGGCATCCCCATCATCGGCCAGGGGGGCATTGCCAGCGCCGAGGACGCCATCGAGTTCCTGATCGCCGGCGCCACGGCCGTGGGGGTGGGCACAGCGCTGTTCTACGACCCACTGATCTGTCCGAAGATCAACGCCGGCATCGCCGCCTACCTCAAGCGACACGGGCTGACCGACGTGGCACAATTGACCGGTTCGCTGGCCCTGAACACGGCACACAAGGGCTGCGCCACCTAGTTCTCAACGCGCCACGGAGCGGCTATCGCCTGGCCCGTGATTTGCATTGTCCTGTCATGGAGCCGGTAATTCGACGTCCCGGGGGAGCGCGATGATCCCGCGCAAGAAGATTCGCATCGGCGACCTGCTCGTCGACAACAAGGTCATTTCCGAAGCCCAGCTGCACGCGGCGCTCGCCGAACAGAAGAAGAGCGGCCGCAAGCTCGGCAAGGTGCTCATCGAGAACGGCTACATCAGTGAGCAACAGCTGCTGGAGTTCCTCTCCCGGCAGCTCGACATCCCGTTCATCGATCTCAAGCACTTCAAATTCGCACCCGAGACCGTCCGGCTCATCCCCGAGACCTTCGCCCGCCGCTACCGCGCCATCGTCCTCGACCGGCGGCCGGATTGCAGCATGCTGGTGGGCATGGCCGATCCCACCGACATCTTCGGCTACGACGAGCTGAGCAAGGTGCTCAAGCAGCCGCTGCACCTGGCCGTCGTGCGCGAGCAGGACCTGCTCGCCACCATCGATCTCGTCTACCGCCGCACCGACGAAATCAGCAACCTCGCCGAGGAGCTCGGCGAGGAGCTCTCCGAGAGCGACTTCGACCTGGCGGAGCTGGTCCAGTCCGAGGACGTGGCCAACGCCCCGGTGGTGAAGCTGCTGCAGACCATCTTCGAGGACGCGGCGCAGATCGGCGCTTCGGACATCCATATCGAGCCGGACGAGAGTGTCCTGCGCATCCGCCAGCGTATCGACGGCGTGCTGCAGGAGCAGGTGATGAAAGAGAAGCACATCGCCGGCGCCCTGGTGTCGCGGCTGAAGCTGATGGGCGGGCCTCAACATCTCCGAACGCCGCGTGCCGCAGGACGGACGCTTCAACATCCGGGTGCGCGAGCGCAGCATCGACGTGCGCCTCTCGACCATGCCCATTCAGCACGGCGAGTCGGTGGTCATGCGCCTGCTCGACCACTCCCAGGGCCTGCTCGAGCTCGAGCACCTCGGCATGCCCGAGGTGCTGCTGGCCGCCTTCCGCTCCACGGTGCATCGGCCCTACGGCATGGTACTGGTCACCGGCCCCACCGGCAGCGGCAAGACCACCACGCTGTATTCGGCGCTTGGCGAACTCAACGAACCCGGCCGCAAGATCATCACGGCCGAGGATCCGGTGGAGTACCGGCTGCCGCGCATCAATCAGGTCCAGGTTCACCCCCGTGTCGGGCTGACCTTCGCCAACGTGCTGCGCGCCGCGCTGCGCCAGGACCCGGACATCGTGCTGGTGGGCGAGATCCGCGACCAGGAAACGGCCGAGATCGCCTTGCGCGCCTCGATCACCGGCCATTTGGTGCTCTCCACACTGCACACCAACGACGCCATCGCCAGTGCCACGCGCCTGATCGACATGGGCGCGGAGGGCTACATGGTCGCCACCGCTCTGCGCAGTGTGCTCGCGCAGCGCCTGGTGCGGCGCATCTGCGACAGCTGCCGCGAACCCTACCGTCCCGACGTGCACGAGAGCGCCTGGCTGCGCAAGGCGCTCGGCGCCGCGGCGGAGACCGCCGGGTTTCAGCACGGGGCGGGCTGCCCGCACTGCAACAACACCGGCTATCACGGGCGGGTCGGGGTCTTCGAGCTGCTCGAGATCGACGAGGCCCTTGCCGATGCCCTGCGGCGCGAGGACGCCGCGGGCTTTGCCCGGGCCGCGCGCGCGCAGGAGCGCTTCCGGCCGTTCGCCATGCACGCCCTGGACTACGCCCGGGCGGGGGTCACCACGATCGAAGAGGTGCTGCGCGTGGCCGGGGACGTGGACGCCACCGCGCTGCCCGCGGCGGCCGATGCCGAGTCGCTTACCCGGAACGGCGCGGCCTGATGGCACAGTTTCATTATCGGGCCCGCAACGGCCGCGGCGAGGCGCTGGAGGGCACGCTGGAGAGCAGCTCCGCCGATGCGGTGGCGAGCCAACTCATGAACACCGGCATCACGCCCATCGAGATCGCCGAGACGCAGCCCGAGTCCCGGACCCTGGCCAATCTCCGGCGCCAGCTGACCTCCCGCCGCCCCAGCATCGACGAGCTGGCCCTGTTCGGCCGCCAGATGCACACCCTGATGCGCGCCGGCGTGCCCATCATTCGTGCCCTGCACGGCCTGGCCGAGAGCACGCGCAACCCGCTGTTCGCCGAAACGCTGCGCGACGTCATCGCACAGCTCGAGTCCGGGCGGGACCTCACCGCCGCCCTGGGTGCCCATCCGCGTCTGTTCGGGACGCTGGTGGTCAGTATCGTCCAGGTCGGCGAGAGCACCGGACGCCTCGACGAGGCCTTCCAGCAACTGGCCGTGTATCTGGAGCAGGAGCGCGACATCCGCGATCGCATCAAGAGCGCGCTGCGCTATCCGGCGATCGTGCTTACCGCCATCGCCATGGCCATCACCGTCATCAATATCTGGGTGATCCCGGCCTTCGCCAAGGTCTTCCAGCGCTTCCACGCTGAGCTGCCCTGGCCGACGCAGGTGCTCATCCACACCTCGGACTTCATGGTGCGGTACTGGCCGGTGTTGCTGCTCGGGCTCCTCGTCAGCGCAGCGGCCATCACGCTGCACCTGCGCACCGAGCAGGGCCGCTATCGCTGGGACCGGCTCAAGCTCAAGCTGCCGGCCGTGGGCGGCATCGTGCAGCGGGCGACCCTGGCCCGCTTTGCGCGCGCCTTCGCCCTGGCACAGCGCGCCGGCGTGCCCCTGATCCAGACGCTCACCGTGGTGGCGCGCGCCGTGGACAACCTGATGATCGGCGAGCGCGTGCTGCTGATGCGCAACGGCATCGAGCGCGGCGACTCGCTGACGCGCACCGCCGCCGCCACCGGGATGTTCACCCCGCTGGTGTTGCAGATGCTCGCGGTGGGCGAGGAAACCGGCGCCGTGGACGAGTTGCTGGAGCAGGTCGCGGAATACTACGAACGCGAGGTGGACCACGACCTGAAGACCCTCAGCGCCGCCATCGAACCCATGCTCATCGTCGCCATCGGCGTGATGGTCCTGATCCTCGCGCTCGGCGTATTCCTGCCCATGTGGGATCTCGCGCGGGTGGTCCATTAAAGAAGTGGCAACAGGTTTGTCTCGCAAGTTACCGTATGGTATGAAGGGTTTCTCAGTTCACCGCGCCCGCGGCTTCACGCTGCTGGAGCTGGTGGTGGTGGTCATCATCATCGGCATCCTGTTCGTGATTGCGGCGAACAAGCTGCTGGCGCTGCAGGCGACGGCCGAACGCGCCGCCATGATGAACGTGCTCGGCACCTTACGCAGCGCAATCGGCATGGATATTGCTGATCATATCGTACGTCAGGATATCGACGGCCTGGTGGCGCAACGCGGCGGCAATCCCATGGACTGGCTGGCGCAGACTCCGCATAATTATGCGGGTGAAAGCACTGATCCTGCGAAGATGCAGGCCGGTCTGTGGTATTTCGACCCGCAGAAGCGGGCGCTGGTCTACCGGGTGGAGCACGCCGAGCACTTCTCCACCAGTCTGCCGGGACCGGCTCGGGCGCGTTTCCGGATTGAGCTCGCCTATGACGACAACAATGCCAACGGACGGTACGACGCAGGCCGCGACACGGTCTACGGGCTCCGGCTGGCAGAGATGGAACCCTACCGCTGGACCGAATGAGCCGACTCGAGGAGAGAGGGGTCGGCAGTTCACATAACAATCGGGGCAGGCAAGGTCCGCAATAGCGTTCCCTTAGAGAGGCAATCATGAGAAACAAGCAATCCGGTTTTACGCTTATCGAGCTGGTGGTGGTCATCGTCATTCTCGGTATCCTGGCGGCGACGGCGCTGCCGCGCTTCGTGAACATGAGCAGCGAGGCCCGCACCGCAAAGATCCAAGGCGCCCTTGGAGCGGCAAAGGGCGCCGTAGCCTTGTTCCATGCCAAGGCCATCGCGAAGAATCAGTCGTCCGGCTACAGTAGTCCGATCACCGCAGAGGACGGCACGTCAGTCAATATGGCGAACGGCTATCCAGCGGCCGACTCCATCGCAGCCGCAGCCGGAATCGACACGACAAACGATTTCTTTTTGGCCGCTGCTGCATCGGCTGGCAGCATCACTATCGCCACCGACAATGCGAATAGCAGCTGCAGCTTCACGTACACAGATGCGAGTGCCGGTGGTCCGACGTTCAGTTCCAACCCCGGCGGCTGTTAGGGGGCCATACCGACATGGGTTCCCAAATGGGAGCCCATGTCATCTTCCTTTTTTCTAAGCATGGTCATGTGGCAGCACCGGCAAGCAGGGCTTTTCATTAGTTGAGCTCGTCACCGTAATGCTGCTCGTCGGGATTCTCGCCGCCTTCGCCGTCCCCCGCTTCGTCGGCAGCGAGGCCTTCGTCGACCGGCGCGCCGCCGACGAGATGCTCACCGCCATCCGCTATGCCCAACAGCTCGCCATGGCCCGCGGCGGCGGCGATCCGCTTCGTCTCCACGGCAGCTCCTACCGGGTTGAGACCACCGCCGGCACAGTCGTGTGCCAACCCGCAGGGCGGCAGCTACGACGTCGCGCTGCCGGGCGGCGTCTCGGCCAGTGCCGTCAGCATCGACTTCGATGCCCTCGGCCGGCCGAGCACGGCGCCGAGCATCGCCGTCGGCAGCCATCAGATCAGCGTCGAGGCGGAGACCGGCTATGCGCGGCTTACGGGATAGTTGCCACCGGGTCCGGGCGCGCGGGCTTTACGCTCGTCGAGCTGGTCGTCACCATTGTGGTCGTCGCCGTCGCCATGGGCGGGGTCATGCTGGTCTACGCCACGAGCGTGAAACAGAGCGCCGACCCCATGATCCGGGTGCGCACGGTGGAGCTGGCGCAGGCGCTGCTCGACGAGGTGCAACTCAAGGCCTACGATGACGCCACGCCGGTCGGGGGTGGCTGTGTGCGCTTTCCTTCCGGCAGCCGTTGCGCCAGCGGACCGTCGGCCGCGGCGCCAGGCCGCCGCCGCATTCGGGCCGGACACCGACGCGACCTCCGTCGTCGAGGCGCGGCCGCGCTTCGACGACGTCGACGACTTCCAGAATCTCGCCTACTGCGGCGACGGGCGCGAGCCTTCCGGCCGGCAGCCCCTGCACCGGCGGCTGCCCCGCGCTGGTGGACGAGCAGGGCAACGATATCTCCGGTCGCTATCCCGGCTTCTCGGTCTGCTTCCGCGTCGCCTTCGCCGGCGGCGAGCTCAATGGCGTGAGCCCCGGCACCGGGACGAGCACCGTGCTGGCGGACGACGCCAAGCGCATCGACCTGCTTCTGACGGACCCGGTCGGCTCGCAGCTGACCTTCTCCACTTACCGGCTGAACTACTGAGCATGCGCGCCCGTGGCTTCACACTGGTCGAACTGGTCGTGGTCATCGTGCTGATGGGCATCGTCGCCGGCGTCTCCGCACTGCTCGTCGGCAAGGTCATGACCGGCTACGCCGATCTCGAGTCGGCGCACCGAGTTGCAGACGGCCGGCCGACTGGCCGTGGAGCGCATCACGCGCGAGGCGCGCCTCGCGCTGCCCAATAGCGTCGGCGTCGGACGCCCGCAAGAAGAAGCTTTTCTTCATCCCCATCAAGGACGCCGGCCGATATCAGGACAGCCCGGGACAGTATGCGGGCGGGGCGGGCAAAAGCCCGCTGCCCGTCGCCGGCGAAAGCAGAACAGTTCGACATCGTCTCCGGAACGGCCGTGAGACTCAGCCCGGGTGACTGGGCGGTGGTTTTCCCCGCGTGCTGTCGACATCTGCCGCACGAACGCAAGCAGCAGATCGAACTCGATTATGCGGCGAGGACAGATGGTGACGCCTCACGGACATCGGCCGCGATCCACTTGGTCGCGCACCGGCGCAGTACGCACCGTCTCCCGGCACGGCGCGTGACATCGTTGACGGCGACGGGTGACGCTGTTCGACTGCGAAGGGGGCGAGCTGTATCGCGCTGAAGGCAGCTTCGCGATCCGGAGACGCCGAAGGCCGGCAGCGCGCACCTTCTGCTCGAGAATAGCCGCTGTACATTCCACTACCAGCCCGGCGACGGGCATCGCTCCGGGCTGGTGCACATCGCAATCGAAGTGACGCCGAGACGGCGAGAGCGGTCGCTTTCGAATCAGGAGGTCCATATTCAGAATGTGCCCTGAACCGATCGCAGCGTGCCGGCCGGGTTCGCCCTTCCCGCGATGATATTTCTCATCGTCATCGTAGGCCTGATCGCGGTTGGGATGGTGCAGCTGCGTGAGCACCAGCCAGCAGTCGGTCAGCCAGGAGATCACCTCCCTGCGCGCCTATCTGGCCGCGCAGTCCGGCCTGCAGTGGGGGATGTACGAGACCGTCTACCCGCCGGGCGGCGGGCTCACCGCCGCGCCCCAGCAGATCGACTTCACGGCCGCGGGGCTGGCCGGGGCCACGACGACGGTGGACATCGGGGCCGCCGGCGCCGGGGGCGCCACCTACGACATCTCCGCCGACGGCGATTATGCGCGCCGGCTCGCCGGAATACGCCCACCGCTCTTTCAGCGTGAGATTCCGCCCATGACGGCGGCTTGTGCCTCTACGCCAGCCGCGGCCGCGCCCGTGGCGCCCGCTGCTCTTCCTCGCGCGCGCTCGTCGCGGCCCTGTTCTTCAACGGCGTGCAGCTCGTGTTCTTCGCCGGCAGCAAGCTGCTGCTCGTCGGCCTGGGCCGGGCACGTGCTGCTGCGCGGCTATGTCCGGCCTGCAGCTGCCCTCGCGGGCATCGGCGGACTGCTTCTCGGCTTTGTACTGAGTCTGGCGCTGGCGAGCGTGCTGTCCCCGGCGCCGGGCATCAGCTTCATCAATACCTGGTGGGTGGGCAGTGTCGCGCGTGACCTTTTTCCTGTGCACACTCGGCGGCGCAAACCGCGGCGCACCTGGCGGATGCTTCGGGGACTCTTGTTCGGGCTGGCGGGGCTGCTCGCGCTCTATGCGGTGGCGCAGCAGCTCTGCTGCACGATGCGCCACGGGCGACCTTCATCAATCGCAACAATCTCGCCGCCTTCCTCAATCTCGCCCTGCTGCCGCTGCTGGCCGCGGTGCTGGACCGCGCAGTCCGCAGCGGATGGGGCAGCCGCAAGGTGAAGCTGGGCACGGCGCTGGCCTTCGTGCTGCTGCTGGCATCATGCTGGTGGGCAGCCGCGGCGCGTTGCTCGGCTGCTGCTCGGCAGTGCCTCCTCGCTGGTGGTTTTCTGGCGCAGCTGGGCTGCGCGCGGCGCTTCTATCTGGGCGCGTTGCTCGCGGCGGCCTTCGTCTGCTCGGAACTTCTGGGCGGCGTGGCCGGCAGCAAGTCGGCCGCGCTGGCCGACCCGCAAAGCGCCGGCCACTCGCGCTGGCTGATCTGGCAGGCCGCCTGGGCGATGCTGCAGGACGCCCCCTGGCACGGCATCGGGCCGGGGCTATTCTGGCTGGCCTACCCGCCCTATCGCGCGGCCGCGGACAACAGCGGCGGCTTTTACGTACACAACGACTACCTTCAGCTATGGCTCGAAGGCGGCTGGCCGACGTTCATCGTCCTGCTGTGCCTGCTCGCGCTGGTGGCGTTCCGTTATGCGCGCTCTGCTGCGCTCGGGCGCCGAGGCGGCCGTGCACGAGGGCAGCGGCCTGTTCGCCGGGCTGCTGGCGGTCGCCTTCCACAGCCTGCTCACCTTCAACTTCTACCAGCTGCCGATCCTCATCGTGATGGGCGCGCTGCTCGCCCGGTTCGATGCGATCACCACAGGTGGACGCACGCGGCTGCAGCCGGCGAACCGAATCACCCTGGCGGGCTATCGCCTGATCGTTTTTTCGCGTGCTGCTCCTGCCGGCACTCTATTTCGGCGGCCTGCTCGCGGGCCGATCTGCTGCGCATGCGCGCCGAACGTCTGGCGCCGCAGGGCGGCTTCCTCGCGGCGCATCGCAGCCTGGAGCTTGCCGAACGCCTGGCGCCCGGCGATCGACACCGCTGTTGTTCCTGCACGCGGATTTCCTGCGGCGCGCGCATCGCGCGGCTGCCGCAGGATGCGAGTGAGCGGCGTGAATCGCTGTATGCGCTGGCGCATGGAGAAGCTCGACGCTGCGCAGCAAGAATCCCCTCCGCCCGCAGGTGCCCTTCATCCGCGGCGAGCTGCTGCTGGAAAATCGGCCGCTGGCGGGTGCCCACGGGCGGGAACGGGCGCATGCGGCATTTGCGGAAGCGCTGGCGCTCGACCCGCGCTTCCTGCCGGCGCGGCTCGCCGACGCGCGGGCCCTGCGCGAGGAGGGGCGCTTGGACGGATGCGCGCGAAACGGCTGCTGGAGGGCCTCGACGAGGCCTATCCGCACAACGCCGCTCACGACGCGCTACCTGCAAGAGGCTGGCGCGGCGCTCCAGCGTGCCGGGGAGGAGGAGCGCCTGGAACATCTGCGCAGCCGCTACCGTTCGCCTTCCCGGCGCCAGCCGCCGCCGTTCAGGAGCGGCCGCAGGCGACCGATAGAGAGGAGGGGAGCCTGGAGGTGAGGACCCCGACATGGAGACCGCTCGCAGCACGGCGCTCGACACCACGGGCCCGTACGAGGCATGGTGCTGGCCTCGTTTGCCTCGCCGCCCTGGCGCGCGCGGGTCGGTGCAGGCCGCCCCCGGCACCGTCCTGTTCAGCGACGATTTCGAGTCCGGCACCCTGACGCCGAACTGGACCGTGAATGCCTTATCTTGGGGAGCGAACGCAGGCGTCGGTACTCAGACTGCGGCATCCGGCACCCACTCGCTGTATACGAATGGAGGGGCGGTGACGGTCACCAGCGGGGCGGTGGACCTGTCCGCCGTCCCCGCCGCGCGCCTCACCTACTGGGTGCGGCGCGGCGACCCGGCTTTCAGTGAGCTGCCGGACAACGGCGAGGACCTGGAGATACAGTACCTCGACGCCGCGAGCAATTGGGTGACCCTGCAGACCTACGCGGGTGGAGGAACGGCAGGTGAGGTGTTCAACGGGAGCGTCGATTTGCCCGCTGGCGCGTTTCATGCCGGCTTCCAGCTTCGTGTCGCACAGACCGGCGGCAGCGGCTGGGCCTGGGACTACTGGCACGTCGACGACGTGACGATCACCGAAACCGGCAGCGGCGGCGGCGGCAGCTGCGCCGGAGTCAACGCGACCTACTACGACCAGAACGGGACCCAGCGCGCCTACTTCACCGGCAACACGGTCTCGCGCATCGATTCCACCATCGACTTCGACTGGTCCAACAGCAGCCCCGACCCGGGGATCGGCGCGGACGATTTCACCAGCCGCTGGGACGGCGACGTTGAGGTGCCGAGCAGCGGCAGCTACATCTTCCGCACGCGCTCGGACGACGGCGTTCGGCTGTGGATCGACGGCAACCTGGTCATCGACCAGTGGAACGACCACGGCCCCACCTATCACACCAGCGCGCCCATTGTCCTCCAGGCGGGGCAGCGCTATACGCTGCGCATGGAGCACTACGAGCGGGGCGGGCAGGCCGTCGCCCAGCTCGCCTGGGACAGCGGGAGCGGCGGCGCGAGTTACAGCGTCATCCCCGCCAGTCAGCTTTCCCATTGCGCTGGCTCCGGCGGGCCGCAGCCGGTGGCCTACTACGCCATGGACGAGAGCAGCTGGAACGGAAGCAGCAACGAGGTGCGCGACGCCAGCGGCAACGGCCATCACGGACAGGCGCTCGGCGGCGCGCAGACCGACACCGGCTACATCTGCCGTGGCGGTGCCATCGCCCGCAACACCAGCCAGGCAACTCAGCAGGCGGTGGACACCGGCGTCGACGTCGATGCACAGGTCGGCAACAGCGGCACCATCAGCTTCTGGTACAAGAGCAACGCAAGGTGGAACGGCAACAACGGCGACCGGCAGCTGCTTGACGCCTCGGACGCAGCGACCGGCAAGTACTTCTACCTGGTGCTGCAGAACAACAGCCGCCTGGAGTTCGGGCTCGAGGACGGCAACGACGACGACTTCCGCTTGCAGGGCAACAACCACAACTTCAACGCCGGGGAGTGGGTGCACATCGCCGTCACCTGGGACTTGGCTGCCGACCGGATGCAGATCTACGTCAACGGCAACCTCGATGCGAGCACAACGATCAACAGCAGCGGCGTACTCGGAGACCTCGCCACGCTCTACGCCGGGGACAACCGCAGCACCTACTTCGTCGGCGCCTCGAGCCCGAACTCGGGCAACGGCACCTTCGACGAGCTGCGCATCTACCAGGGGGTGCTCAGCGGGGCGCAGATCCAGACCGACATGAACGCAACCCATCCCTGCGTTGCGGTCGACCACTTTGCCGTCAGCCACAGCGGCACCGGGGTGAACTGCCAGGCGGAGCCGGTGACGATCCAGGCGCACCTGCTCGGGCACGGCGTGGACGGCAGCTATACGGGGACCGTCTCCGTGCTCGCCTCCAACGGCAGCACCGGGCACGGGGACTGGACGCTGCAGAGCGGCGCCGGCACGCTGAGTCCCGGCGCGCCGGACAGCGGGTCGGCGAGCTACACCTTCGCGCCGGCCGACAACGGACAGGTGGTGCTTGCGCTCAAGGACACGCACCCAGAGACGGTGAACATCGACGTTGCGGACAGCTTCGGCATCAGCGAGCAGAGCGGTGCCGCGCAGGCGGCGGAGGACCCGGACCTCGCCTTTGCGGCGGCCGGGTTCCGCTTCGTCGACGCCTCGGACGCCGAGAGCATCGGCACGCAGATCGCCGGCAAGCCCTCGGATACCGCCCCGGGGGCCCAGAACCTCTATCTCCAGGCGATCCGCACGGACAATGACACGGGGAGCTGCGTCGGCGTGTTCGGCAGTGGGCAGACCGCCAACGTCGAGCTCGGGTCGCTTTGCACCGACCCCGGCAGCTGCCAGGTCGGTCGCCAGGTGAGCGTCAGCAATGCAGGGACGACGGCGAGCATCGCCAACCCGCAAAACCCCAACGGCGCCAGCAGCTATAGCTCGGTGCCGCTCACCTTCGGTGCCGGCTCGCGTGCGGCGCTGAGCTTCGCCTACCCCGACGCCGGGCGAATCCAGCTGCGCGCCCGCTACATGCTCCCGCTGCAGGACGGCAGCGCGTCCGGCACCGCCGTGGCAGGCAACAGCCCCGCCTTCGTGGTCCGCCCCTTCGCCTTCAGGGTGTCCGTCCCCGGTAATCCGGGCGCCGCGGACGACACGGGCCCCGCCTTCATCCGCGCCGGGAAGAGCAGCGGCGACGCCTTCCAGGCCGACATCCAGGCCGTGCAGTGGCAGGCCGGCGACGACGCCGATCAGGACGGCGCGCCGGACGGCTTCGGGGACGCCGACCCGGGCAACAATGCGGTGCTGAGCGACAACGGCGACACCCCCAGCTTCGGGAACGAATCGGCCGGCAATCGGGCCCACATCGGCCTCAGCGCGGTGCACCAGCACCCCGCCACCGCACTCGGCGGCACCGCCGGCACCCTCGGCGGCGCACCGGTCCCGGGGGTCACCGCCAGCGGCGGCAGCGCCAGCACAGGAACCGTCCTGCGCTACTCGGAGGTAGGAGTGATCGAGCTCGACGCCGCCACCGGCGACTACTTCGGGGGGCTGGGGCTGAGCGGCGGTTCGGGCCCCGTGGGGCGCTTCTATCCCGACCACTTCGTGGTCGCCGGGACACCGGCCCTGACCAACCGCAGCGACCTGAGCTGCAGTCCCGCCTCAGGCTTCACCTACATGGACGAGGATTTCGAACTCGACTTCACCCTGGAGGCGGTCAATGCGGACGGCAATATCACCCGCAATTACGAAACGGTCGCCGGACAATATGACTACGCCCGCCTGGTTCTCAGCCCTGGCGGGGGGCTGCACTTCGGCGCCATCGATTCCCCCGGCAGCGGGACGGCGACCCCGCTCATCCTGCGTCTCTCCGCGACGGGGGTCACCGGCGCCTTCAGCGACGGCACGGCAAACGTGTCCAGCAGCCTGCGCCTGCAGCGCGCCGCCGGCGGCCCCGACGGGCCCTATCGCGATCTGCGTACGGGCGTCGCGCCGCTGGACGCAGACGGCGTCCGGCTGGCGAATACCGTACTGAACCTGGACCCGGGCGCGACCGGCACGGCCACGCATCGCGAGCTCGCCGGCACCGAGGTTCGCTTCGGCCGCGCCGTCGTCGAGAACGCCTTCGGCTCGGAGTACCAGGCGCTTCCCGTGCCGCTGCTGGCGCAGTACTACGACGGGAGCAGCGGATGGGTGCTCAATACGGACGATTACTGCACAAAGGGTGGCGTGGCTCTCGCGGATGTTGATCCGAATGACAACCTCAATGTCGTGGCTGGAGACACCTGCGTGCAGGATATCGGCACTCCGGGCCTGAGCGGAGCCGGATGCCGCAACGTGGCTCCAGCGGGCGAAAGCTTCTCGGAACCAGCAAATGCAGGAAGCATGAACCTCTGGCTCCAAGCGCCTGGGGAAGATGGGAGTGGAAAGGGAAAGTATGGCGCCGCAGAGGTAACGGCTACCGGGCTGCCGTCGTACCTTCTCTATTTTGACTACAACAAAGACGGTACTCTCGATCCGCCAACAGCCCAGGCCCGCTTCGGCAGCTACCGCGGGGACGACCGCATCATCTATTGGAAGGAAAACCTGTAGGCGGAAGCGGGACTATACCGCCTCTTCCATGCCCAGCTCCCTGATCTTCCGCGTCAGGGTATTGCGCCCCCAGCCCAGCAGCCGCGCGGCGTCCTGGCGCCGGCCGCCGGTGTGCTTGAGCGCGGTCTCGATCATGATGCGCTCGAACTCCGGCATGGCGCGCTCGAGCAGCGCCGTGCCGCCCACCGCCAGTTGCTGGTCGGCCCAGCGCTGCAGGGCGTGCTGCCAGTCGCCGCCGTCCTGCGGGCCGGGCCCTCGTGCAGCAGCTCGGGCGGCAGGTCCTCGACGGTGATCACCTTGCCCCGGGGACATCACCGTCAGCCAACGACAGGTGTTCTCGATCTGGCGCACGTTGCCCGGCCAGTCGAGGCCGCTGAGATAGGCCTCCACCTCGGACGAGAGCGTCTTGAGCTCCATCGCTGAGCTCGCGCGCGGCTTGCGCGAGGAAGTGACGGGCGAGCAGGGGGATGTCCTCGCGGCGCTCGCGCAGGGCGGGGATGTGGATCCGGATCACGTTCAGCCGGTGAAACAGGTCCTCGCGGAACAGGCCTTCCTTCACCCGCTGCTCGAGATTCTGGTGCGTGGCCGCGATGATGCGCACGTCCACCCGCACCGGCTCGTGGCCACCGACGCGGTAGAACTCGCCGTCGGCGAGCACACGCAGCAGGCGGGTCTGCAGCTCGGCGGGCATGTCGCCGATCTCGTCGAGGAACAAGGGTGCCGCCATTGGCCTGCTCGAAGCGCCCGCGGCGTAGCGCCTGCGCCCCGGTGAAGGCGCCGCGCTCGTGTCCGAACAGCTCCGACTCGAGCAGGTCGCGCGGGATGGCCGCCATGTTCAGCGCGATAAACGGGTGCGGCGCGCGCGGGCTGTGGCGGTGCAGGGCGTGGGCGACCAGCTCCTTGCCGGTGCCGGACTCGCCGTTGATCAGCACGGTGATGTTGGAGCGCGACAGGCGCCCGATGGCGCGGAACACCTCCTGCATGGAGGGCGCCTCGCCGAGGATCTCGGGTGTGCGGCTCCTCGCTCCGGGCCGCTCGCCGGTGCCGGCGCGCTGGCGGTGCTCGGCGGCGCGGCGCACGAGCTCCACCGCCTCGTCGACGTCGAAGGGCTTCGGCAGGTATTCGAAGGCGCCGCCCTCATAGGCCGACACGGCACTGTCGAGGTCGGAGTGGGCGGTCATGATGATGATCGGGATGTCCGGACTGCTCGGCGCGGATGCGCTCGAGCAGGTCCAGTCCGCTGAGGCCCGGCATGCGGATGTCGGTGACGATGACGTCCGGGGTCGAGCGCGCCATGGCGCGCAGGGCGCTTTCCCCGTCCTGGAACAGGCGCACGTCCATTGCCTCGTTCTTCAGGGCCTTTTCCAGGACCCAGCGGATCGCCCGGTCGTCATCGATGATCCAGATACTGCTGCGCCTATTCATCGTGGCTTCCATTCGTTGTGGGCTCTTCGGGGATCGGCAGGAGGATCGAAAACGCAGTGCGGCCGGGGCGGCTTTCACATTCGATCAGGCCGTCATGCTGCTGGATGAGCGACTGCGCGATGGACAGGCCCAGGCCGGTTCCCTCCGGCCGGCCGCTCACCATCGGATAGAAAATCCGCTCGACCAGCGTGGCGGGCACCCCCGGGCCGTTGTCGATGATGTCGATGCGCGCGACGAGCTTGTGGCGACTGTGGCCGATGGTGAACTGCCGCATGACGCGGGTGCGCAGACAGATGGTATCGCCCCCGGTGCGAAGGGCTTGGCGGGCGTTGCGCACGATATTGAGCACCGCCTGCACCAGCATGTCGCGGTCGGCCCACACCTCGGGGATGCTCGGGTCGTAGTCGCGCTCGATACGCACCTCGCCGTTCCCCTCGGCGAGCACCAGCTGGCGGACATACTCGAGCAGCTCGTGGAGGTTGGTGCGCTGCTTGGCAGGCAGCTTGTTCGGACCCAGGATGCGGTCCACCAGCTTCTGCAGGCGGTCGGCCTCGCCGATGATCACCTGCGTGTATTCCTTCAGCGCGGCGTCGCCGAGTTCGCGCTCCAGGAGCTGGGCCGCCCCGCGCAGGCCGCCCAGCGGGTTCTTCACCTCGTGGGCGAGACCGCGCAGCAGCTCGCGGGTGACGCGCTGCTGCGCCAACAGGTGCTCCTCGCGCGTGATGCGCAGCTGCCGGTCGATCTGTACCAGCTCGACCAGCAGCTCCCGGCGGCGGCCATTGCTCATGGGTACGACCGTGAGGTCGACCGTGATCTCGCGATCGGGAAGCAGCCTCACCGGCATCTCCCGGCGCGTAAAGGGGTGCCCGGATCGGAGTGCCTCGCGCAGGGCACGCACCATGCCGCGACCGGCGGGGAACAGCTCCTGCGCGTGGCGCCCGCAGAGGCGCCGGGCACTGACGGCGAACAGCATCTCTCCGGCGGGATTGAGGTATTCGAGCCGCAGGTCCCGATTCAGGAGCAGGACCACGGTGTTCAGGTTGTCCAGGACGCGGCGGTGCACGTCGTGCGGTTGCGGAGGCATCGTTTTCACACCCCGGGTGTTGCAAGAACCAAACCAGCGGGACACCCGGGCGCGCAATTCGCGCGGGCCGCGCTCCCGGGGCCGGTGGCGGCCGACTACGGAAGGAGGATCAGCCGGTTACGCGCGCGCCGGCGCACAAACGCCGGGGTCCACGCGTGCAGGTGAGCATAACGGGAGAGCGCATGAATTGCACCAAGTTGGTGCGCGCCACGTTCAGCGACGGGGCAGGTTCAGCGACGGGCGAATCATATGGAAGGTGACCGGGCTCGAGCTGGCGAGGACGTCGCCCGCGGTGTTGAGCACCTGGACCTGAAGCTGGTGGGTGCCCCGGAACACGTTGTGCAGCGCGACTGAGGTCCCGCTTGCGGTCGCCGCCGGCTGGCCGTCGACGAGGACACGCAGGCGATCGCCCTGGCGCAGGGCGGGCTCGAGCTTGACCTGCACGTTCAGGTCGCCGGTGGTGTCGTTCACCGCCTGGTCCGGCGCGGGCGAGAGGATCGCGACCTGTCCGTAAGCGGCGGGCGCCGTCGCTCCCGGCGACGGGCGCGCGGCCGGGGCGAGTCCCGGCAGCTTGGGGGCGTGGTAGGTGCTCGGCGGGGAAATCTCGACCGGCTGGGCGCCGACCGAGGGCGTGTCCGAGAACTCCACCACCCCGCCCGGCCCGACTGAGCGGTAGGCGTCCGCCTTGGCGGGAGCGGGGTTGCTCGCCGCGTTCGCGGTGGCGGCAAGTGACAGCAGCAGGATGGCGGGGGCGATGCGCATGGCCTCAAGCATATGCCAGCACAGGCCGCGCGACAACACGGCTGCGGCGCGGGCAGATGGCCTACGGCTACCGCGACGAGGAGTACCTATTCCTGAAAATCCGCGCCGCCTCGCCGGTGATGCGAGAGTGAACTCAAAAAAACGCCCCCTCAGGAGGGGGCGCTGT
This sequence comes from uncultured Gammaproteobacteria bacterium, assembly GCA_963779865.1. Classification (GTDB taxonomy): domain Bacteria; phylum Pseudomonadota; class Gammaproteobacteria; order CAVZZX01; family CAVZZX01; genus CAVZZX01. The sequence goes on from CAVZZX010000003.1 coordinate 2,338,873, forward strand.
GTACCCATTGGCGGGCAGCCGCTCAGAGGCTGTAGTACAAATCGAACTCCACCGGATGCGTGGTCATGCGCAGGCGCGTGACGTCCTCCATCTTCAGCGTGATGTAGGCATCGATGGAGTCATCCGTGAACACGCCGCCGCCCTTGAGGAACTCGCGGTCCTTGTCCAGCGCCTCGAGCGCCTGGTCCAGGGAGTGGCACACGGTCGGGATCTCGGCGGCCTCCTCGGGCGGCAGGTCATAGAGGTTCTTGTCCATGGCCTCGCCCGGGTGGATCTTGTTCTGGATACCGTCCAGCCCCGCCATCAGCATGGCGGCGAAGGCGAAGTAGGGGTTGGCCGCCGGGTCGGGGAAACGCACCTCGATGCGCCGTCCCTTCGGGCTGGAGACGTAGGGGATGCGGATCGACGCCGAGCGGTTGCGCGCCGAATAGGCGAGCATCACCGGTGCCTCGAAGCCGGGCACCAGGCGCTTGTAGCTGTTGGTGCTCGGGTTGGTGAAGGCATTCAGGGCACGGGCGTGCTTGATGATGCCGCCGATGTAGTACAGCGCCGTCTCGGACAGCCCGCCGTACTGGTCGCCGGCAAACAGGTTCTGCCCATCCTTCGACAACGACTGGTGCACGTGCATGCCGCTGCCGTTGTCGCCGACCAACGGCTTGGGCATGAAGGTGGCGGTCTTGCCGTAGGCGTGCGCGACGTTGTGCACGACATACTTCAGGATCTGGTTCGCGTCGGCACGGCCCACCAGGGTGCCGAACTTGGTGCCGATCTCGCACTGCCCGGCGGTGGCGACCTCGTGGTGATGCACCTCCACCTCGACACCCATCTCCTCCATGGCCAGGCACATCGCCGAGCGCAGGTCGTGCAGGGAATCGACCGGCGGGACCGGGAAGTAGCCGCCCTTGGTGCCGGGGCGGTGGCCGATGTTGCCGTCCGTGAAGACCCGCTCGGAGTTCCAGCCGGCCTCTTCGGAGTCGACCTTGTAGAACGCGCCGCTCATGTCCGCGCCCCAGCGCACGTCGTCGAGCACGAAGAACTCCGGCTCCGGGCCGAAGAAGGCGGTGTCGGCGATGCCGGTGGACTTCAGATACTCCTCGGCGCGCTTGGCGATGGAGCGCGGGTCGCGCTCGTAGCCCTGGCCGGTCGCCGGCTCGAGCACGTCGCAGCGCAGGATCAGCGTGGGCTCATCGAAGAAAGGATCGAGCACGGCGGTGTCGGCGTCGGGCATGAGGATCATGTCGGAGGCCTCGATGCCCTTCCAGCCGGCGATGGAGGAACCGTCGAACATCTTGCCGTCTTTGAACAGGTCTTCGTCGATGGTGTGGGAGGGCACCGAGACGTGCTGCTCCTTGCCCTTGGTGTCGGTGAAGCGGAAGTCGACGAACTTCACGCCCTTCTCTTTGATCATCTTCAGCACAGTGTCGGACATCGGTTTCCTCCAGGATTCATGTTGCATGCGGCGCGGCACGCGCATGGCGTGCCTGGCTGCGCGATTCTAGTGCACGAAGCGTGCCACGCATCAGGTGGCGGATATTAAAGATGTTTTCCCACCTCCGCGGCAGTCCTCCAGCCGCGAACGCACCCCGTCGGTGCGCGTCCAGGCGGAAACGCACCATGGTGGTGCATCAATGGTAATAGACTGCGACGTGTTCGACCTCCTTGTTTCTGGACGCGGTCTCCTTGAAGAGGGCTTTGAGGCGGCGATCCGTACCTTCGGCATCGTCGCCGAGCACCGCGAGCGGCAAGACCACCTCGACCTGGACGCGGCCGCGCAGATAATGCAGCGTGATCTTCTCGATGCGTGCGGCCTCCTCGATATGGGCCCACTGCCCGCGCAGGCGCTCGATCACCTCATCGCGCAGCGGCAGCTTGGTATTGACCGGGCGCACCTCGTCGTTCTCCGGGTCGATGTGGACCATCACGTCCGTGACCTCCTCGACGTCCCTGACCACACGCGCGCGCACGGCCTCGGCGATCTGATGCCCCTCGGAGACGCTGCACTTGGGGTGCACCAGGATGTGCACGTCGACCAGCGCATCGGCGCCCATGCGGCGGGTGCGCAGCATGTGCAGGGCCTGCACTCCCTGCACATTGATGATGGTCGAGCGGATGGCCTCCACCCGTTCGACCTCCAGACCCGTATCGACCAATTCCTTGATGCTCTGCCAGCCCAGGTCCCAGCCGATCTTGGCCACCATCAGGGCGACGAAGGCAGCGGCCAGCGCGTCCAGATAGTCCAGGCCCGCCATGGTGCCGGCTACCCCGACGATGACCACCACCGAGGAAATGGCGTCGGAGCGGTGATGCCAGGCATTCGCCTTCAGGAGATTGGAGCGCACCTTTTTTGCCGCACGCACCGTGTAGTGATACAGCCACTCCTTGGCGAGGACGGACAGGGCGGCGACGACCAGCGCCAGCATGCCGGGGTGGAGCAGGCGTCGGGTGTCGAACAGGCGATGCACCGCGTCCGTCATGATGCCCACGCCGATCGCGATGAGCAGCAGGCCCAGGCCGACCGTCACCGCGGTCTCGATCCGCGCATGGCCGTAGGGATGGTCCTCGTCCGCCTCCTGGCTGCCATGGCGCGCGCCGTACCAGACGAGCACGTCGCTGACCAGATCGGAGAAGGAGTGGATCCCGTCGGCGACCAGAGCCTGTGACTGGGCCACCACGCCGAACACGAGCTTGCCCGCCGCCAGCACCACGTTGATGGCCGCCCCCACGAGCGTCACCCGCTGCGATGTGCGCAGCCGCGCATCCGTTTGGCCGATCGCCGCCGTAGTCTGCCGCGCCTGGGAAATTGCCTCGGCCACTCAACCCACCTCGATGGTAAACACGAATTCGCCGGCGTCCCGCTCATCGCTGGTCAGCAGGCGATGGCCGTTGATCCGGCACCAGGCGGGGATGTCCTGGCGGGTGCCCGGATCGGTACAGCACACCTCCAGGACATCGCCCGGCTGCAGTTCGGCGATCGCGTCCTGCACGCGGATCACCGGCAGGGGGCAGAGCAGGCGCCGCGCATCGAGCTGCTGGCGGCTCACAGATGCCACGCCTCGGGGAGTTGATCGGGGGCGAGCGGTGCCACGTGCAGGGTGCGGGCGTGGCCGTCACGGCTGTGGACCTCCACGCTCACCGCGTCGGCCGCGCGGCCCTGGCTGTAACGCGCAGCGATGCGGGCGGCCAGTTCCAGATCGGCATCGCCGGTCTCGCCGTCGATGAGCACCAGCGGTCCCTTGTGACTGACCGTGCGCAGGTGCGTGAACTGCTTGCGATAGCCCTCGAGGAAGTTGTTCTCGCCTTCCTCGCGACCCACGATCAGCTTGAAGTTCTCGCGCGGGCGGATGTGGCGCCCGATCTTGAGCAGCATGATGTCATCGAGCTCATAGTCGCGCCGGCCGCGGGCCGACCACAGGTCGGCAAGCTTGGACGAGTACTGCGGATCGGTGAGAAAGCAGCAGCCGCCGGCGGGCTGGGCGTAGTCCTCGAAGCCCCAGGTCTCGGCCTGGGCCATCTGCGGCTTGCGCGAGCGGCCGCTCCAGTCGAACAGCTTCTCGCGATCGATCCAGCCCTCGCGCTCGGGAAAAGTGGGCGGCAGCAGCTGTGCACACAGCGGTCGCACCAGCCGGTCGCCGGCGCCCGATTCGCGCTGGATCACCGGCATGGTGTCGCGGCGCTGCGACTTGGGCCGCTGCCCGATCACCTCGCCGGTGACGATGAAATCGAAGCCGTGCTCCTGCATCCAGGCGTGGGCGCGTCCCACCATGAAGCCCTTGCAGTCCAGGCAGGGATTGAGGTTCTGACCGTAGCCGTGCTTGGGATTGAGCACGACGTCCTTGTAGGGTTCGGACACGTCGACGATGTGCAGCTTGATCCCGAGCTGCTCGGCGACCCAGAGTGCGTTGTTGCGCTTGGGTCGCTTGCGGTCCTTGGCGCGAATGGCGTGGGTGTGCCCCTCCACGCAGAAGCCGGTGAAGAAGTTGATCCCCTCCACGTGGACGCCCTGCTCGAGGATCGCCTTCGCCGCCAGCATCGAGTCGAGGCCGCCGGAGATCAGCACGACGGCTTTGCGCTGTATGGTCATGGTCCCTCAATCACGCCGCGGGTCTGCAAGGATAACGTTATAGGATACCAAAGGCGGCCCCCCCCCTGACACCCGCCTTATCAGTGGGCGGCCCGGCGGCTATAATGACCGGCCCGTCGGATCGGCGGCTTATCGCCGCGGCGGACGCCACACTACCCGGGAGAGGCTTCGGCTTGGCTGCGAAACACGAGCACAGGGCAGGGCCGGGGGCCCGCACGGACACGTTCCAGGGCCTCATCCTTGCCCTGCAACATTATTGGGCCGAACAGGGCTGCGCCATTCTGCAGCCGCAGGACATGGAGGTCGGGGCCGGCACCTTTCACCCCGCCACCTTCCTGCGCGCCATCGGCCCCGAGCCCTGGCATGCGGCCTATGTGCAGCCCTCGCGGCGGCCCACCGACGGCCGCTACGGAGAGAACCCCAATCGGCTGCAGCACTACTACCAGTTCCAGGTCATGCTCAAGCCCTCGCCCCTGGCGATCCAGGATCTGTACCTCGGCTCGCTGCAGCGCCTGGGCATCGACCCGCTGGTCCATGATATCCGTTTCGTGGAGGACAACTGGGAGTCGCCGACCCTCGGCGCCTGGGGTCTGGGCTGGGAAGTGTGGCTCAACGGCATGGAGGTCAGCCAGTTCACTTATTTCCAGCAGGTCGGTGGGCTGGACTGCCGGCCGGTGACCGGCGAGATCACCTATGGGCTGGAGCGGATCGCCATGTACCTGCAGGGCGTGGAGAGCGTCTACGACCTGGTGTGGACCGCCGGCCCGAACGGGGTCGTCACCTACGGGGACGTCTTTCTCCAGAACGAGGTGGAGATGTCGGCCTACAACTTCGAGCAGGCGGACGTGGACAGCCTGTTCGGCTGGTTCGATACCTGCGAGGCGGAAAGCCGGCGCCTGATCGAGGCGGGCCTGCCCCTGCCCGCGTACGAGATGGTGCTCAAGGCTTCCCACACCTTCAACCTGCTCGATGCGCGCCACGCGATCTCGGTGACCGAGCGGCAGCGCTTTATCCTGCGCGTGCGCGAGCTGGCCCGCGCCGTGGCGCAGGCCTATTACGAAGCGCGCGAGGCGCTCGGCTTTCCGATGCTCGGCGGCCGCGGACAGAGGGAGGCAGGCCAGTGACACAGACCCGCGACCTGCTCATCGAGCTCGGCACCGAGGAGCTGCCGCCCAAGGCCCTGCCCCGTCTCTCCGACGCCTTTGTGTCCGCGCTGGGCCAGGGCCTGGAGAAGGCGGAGCTCAGCCACGGCGCGCTACGCGGCTTCGCCGCACCGCGACGCCTCGCGGTGTTGATCGAGGACCTGGCCGAGCGCCAGCCCGACAAGGAGATCGAGCGGCGCGGCCCGGCGCTGAACGCCGCCTTCGACGGCGAGGGCAAGCCCACCAAGGCGGCCGAGGGCTTCGCCCGCTCCTGCGGCGTGGCGGTGGCCGAGCTCGACACCGTCGACACCGACAAGGGAGCCTGGCTCGGCTATCGCGCCATGCGCGAGGGCGCCGCGGCGACCGCACTGATCGCGCCGCTCGTCGAAGCCGCGCTCGAGCAGCTGCCTATCCCCAAACGGATGCGCTGGGGCGCGCTGGAGGCCCAGTTCGTGCGCCCGGTCCATTGGCTGGTGCTGCTGTTCGGCGATGAGATCATCGATGCCGAGCTGCTCGCCATGCGCAGCGGCCGCGAAACGCGCGGGCATCGCTTTCACCACCCCGCCGCGATGTACGTGGGCAGCCCCCGCGATTACGAAGAGCTGCTCTACAGCGAAGGGCACGTGATCGCCGACTTCGGGCGCCGGCGCCGCGCGGTGCATGGACAGGTGGAGGAGGCCGCCGCCGGGCTGGGTGCCTCGGCGGTGATCGATCCGGCGCTGCTCGACGAGGTCACGGGCATGGTGGAGTGGCCGCAGGCCGTGGTCGGCAGCTTTGACGAGCGCTTTCTCGACGTGCCCTCCGAAGCGCTCGTCTCCGCAATGAAGAATCACCAGAAGTACTTTCATCTGGTCGACGAGAGCGGCCGGCTGCTGCCCAACTTTATTACCATCAGCAACATCGAGAGCCGCGAGCCGCAGGCGGTGCGCGCCGGCAACGAGCGGGTGATTCGGCCGCGGCTCGCCGACGCGCAATTCTTCTGGAACCAGGACCGCCGGCGCCCGCTGGCGGCGCGGCGTGAGGCGCTGCGCAAGGTCGTGTTTCAGAAGCGGCTCGGGACCCTGCATGAGAAGGTCGAACGCGTGGCGCGTCTGTCCGAGTCGATCGCCGCCTCGCTGGCCGGCGATCGGCAGTGGGCGCTGCGTGCCGCCGAGCTGTGCAAGTGCGATCTGATGACCGAGATGGTCGGGGAATTTCCCGAGCTGCAGGGCACCATGGGCCGCTACTACGCGGCACACGATCGCGAGCCCGCGGAGGTCGCAACGGCGATCCAGGAGCATTACCTGCCGCGCTTCGCCGGGGATGCGCTCCCGGCCACCAAGACCGGACAGGCCGTGGCGCTGGCCGATCGTCTCGACACCCTGGTGGGCATTTTCGCCATCGGCCAGGTGCCCTCCGGAGAGAAGGACCCCTTTGCCCTGCGGCGGGCCGCCATCGGCGTGTTGCGGATCCTGATCGAGCAGGAGCTCGAACTTGATCTGGCCGCCCTGATTCGGGAGAGCGCGGCCCACTTTCCGGCGGATTTGGGCGCCCCGAGCGTGGCCGACGATGTACTCGGCTTCGTGCTCGAACGCCTGCGTACCTACTACGCCGAGCGCGAGCTGGCGCAGGACGCGGTGGATGCGGTGCTCGCGACCGCGCCGACGCGGCCGCTGGACATCGACCGGCGGGTCCGCGCCGTGGCCCGGTTTAGCGCTCTCCCGGCGGCGGAGAGCCTCGCCGCGGCCAACAAGCGCATCGCCAACATCCTGAAGAAGGTGTCCGGTCCGCTGCCCGAGACGGTGGACGAGTCCCGGCTGGAGGAGCGTGCCGAGCGCGCCTTGTTCGAGGCCGTGATGCAGGCCCAGGCCCGCGTGCGGCCGCTGTTCGCGCAGGGGCGCTACGCCGAGGCGCTGGAGACACTCGCCGGGCTGCGCGACACGGTAGATGGCTTCTTCGACGCCGTACTGGTCATGGCCGAGGATGAACAGGTGCGCAGCAATCGCATCGGATTGCTCAACCGCTTGCGCGACTTGTTCCTCCAGGTCGCCGACATCTCCCGGCTGCAACACTGAGCGGCACCGCCCCGGAATCCCTTCAATGCGCCTGATCATTCTCGACCGCGACGGGGTCATCAACGAGGATTCCGACGCCTACATCAAGTCGGCGGACGAATTCATGCCGCTGCCCGGCAGCATCGAGGCCATCGTGCGTCTGAATCAGGCCGGCTACCGCGTGGTGATTGCCAGCAACCAATCGGGTATTGGCCGCGGGCTGTTCGACTATGCCGCCCTGGAGCGCATCCACGCCAAGCTCCACCGGCTGCTCGCAGAGCAGGGCGGGCATGTCGAGGCGATCTTCTTCTGCCCGCACGCACCGGACGAGGGGTGCCGCTGCCGCAAGCCCGCACCCGGGATGCTCGAAGACATTGCCGAGCGCCTCGGCGTGGACCTCACAGGGGTGCCGGCGGTGGGCGACGCACTGCGCGACCTGCAGGCGGCACGGGCGGTGGGCGCTGTTCCCTACCTGGTCCGCACTGGAAAGGGGGCGCGCACGCTCGCCGCGGGCGAGGGCCTCGCGGACGTGGCCGTGTTCGCCGATCTCCACGCACTCGTCGAGCATCTGCTGCGCGCCGAGGAGGGCGCGTAGCATGCCGGTGCTGCGATCGGCGCTGTTCAGCGCAAGCATGTTTGTGAGCACCCTCGTGTTCGCAGTGCTGGGCACGTTCACGCTGCCCTTCCGCTACCGGCGCCGCTACGCCTTCATCCGCAACTACGCCCGCTTCAATCTTTGGGTGTTGGAACGGGTCTGCGGTGTGCGCTATCAGGTCGAAGGGCGCGAGCATATCCCGGAAGGGCCGTGCATCGTGTTCAGCAAGCACCAATCGACCTGGGAGACGCTGGTGATGCAAAAGCTCTTCCCGCCCCAGACGTGGGTGCTCAAACGCGAGCTGTTGTGGCTGCCCTTCTTTGGCTGGGGGCTCGCCTTGCTCAAGCCCATCGCCATCGATCGCAATGCCGGGCGGCGCGCCATTCGCCAGGTGGTGGAGCAGGGCATCGATCGGCTGCGCGCCGGCATCTGGGTGATCATCTTCCCCGAGGGCACCCGGCTCCCGCCGGGCAAGCGGATCCGCTACCGCCTGGGCGGCGCGATGCTGGCGGCCAAGAGCGGCTATCCGGTGTTGCCGGTGGCGCACAACGCGGGCGAGCTGTGGCCGCGCGGAGTCTTCATCAAGAGGTCGGGCACGGTGCGCGTGGTCATCGGGCCGCCGATCGCCAGTGCCGGGCGCAGCGCCGAGGCGATCGGCGCCGAGGCCGAGGCGTGGATCGAAGGGACAATGGACCGCATCACCGGCACCGCGCGCGCGGCGACGCGCCCGCTTGCCGCACCGTCGCGGTAAATCCGTGACGGCTTCGACGGACAGTGCCGGCAGCAAATGCTATCGATGCGGACGGTGCTCCGGCTACCGGCGCGCCGAGCCAAGACGACCTACAACGCTTCGAACCAAGAAGGACAACAAAATGCGCAAGATCGTGTTGACCGCCCTGTTGGGCGCCATGTCGGTGGGGACTGCCTTCGCGCAGAAGGACAATGTCGGGTGCGGCGTGGGCTCGATGATCTTCGACGGCCAGTCCGGCGTCGCCCCCCAGGTCCTCGCCGTCACGACCAACGGCATCTTCGGCAACCAGACCTTCGGCATCACCTCCGGGCACCCTGGGTTGCACCAAGGACGGCGTGGTGCGCGACCATCGCAAGGTCGCGATGTTCACGGGCGCGAACCTGGACAAGCTGGCCAGCAACATGGCCGCCGGCCGCGGCGAGGCACTGGCGACCATGGCCAGCCTGATGGGCATCGCCGAGGCCGACAAGCCCGCCTTCTATGCGGCCACCCACGCGCACTTCGCCACCATCTTTCCGTCCTCCGACGTGACGGCCGAACAGGTGCTGGCGGCGCTCAACGGGGTTCTGGCCCACGACGCTCAGCTGGCGCCCTACAGCGCCTGAGTCCGCGCGCGAGCGCAACGCACCCGGTGGGCAAGCCCACCGGGTGTTTTTTTCGCGGTGCCCGCCGGTGAACAGTTTCCGCCTCCTCGCCCTCCTGTCCCTCGCCGTACTGTGGCTCAGCGCGCCGGCGCACGCGGCAGCAAAGCCGCCCGAGGCATACCTGTCGCAGTTGCTCGAACACGCGCGCGCGCAGCGGCTCTGGGAGCGCCAGGCATGGCGCGATCTTGTCCACTACAAGCCCCGCCTGCGCGGCGGCTATGCGAGCCTCGCCGACAGCACGAACTTCTTTCTCTCGCCGCAGGGCAGGCACAACCCGCAGGCCGAGCTCGAGGCGACGCTGACCGCGTTCTTCGCCCACGTCCCGGAGACCGACACGGCCCAGCACGCGCAATGCGCCTTCATCGCCCGCTACCACTGGCTCGACGCGCAGCTCCATTTCGATGCTCAGCGCCTCGCGCCGCAGGCGTGCCGGCGCTTCGAACAATGGTACGCCGCCATCAACCCGGCACAGGTGACCCTGGTGTTCCCGGCCGCGTACCTGAACAATCCCTCGTCCATGTTTGGGCATACGCTGCTGCGCTTCGATCCGCCCGGACAGGACGAGAACACGCGGCTGATGTCCTACGCCATCAACTACGCGGCGCAGACGCGAGAGAGCAACGGGATTCTGTTCGCGATCCGGGGGCTCACGGGTGGCTACCCGGGGCGGTTCTCGATCATGCCCTACTACGACAAGGTGCGCGAATACAGCGACCTCGAGAACCGCGACATCTGGGAGTATCAGCTGCGGCTGGCTCCCGCGGAGATCCGCCGCCTTCTGGAGCACGCCTGGGAACTCGGGCCGGTCTCCTTCGACTACTACTTCTTCGACGAGAACTGCTCCTACATGCTGCTCGAGCTGCTCGACGTCGCGCGGCCGGGTCTGCACCTGGCGGATCGGTTTCACGTCGATGCGATACCGAGCGATACGGTGCGCGCGGTGCTCGCGCAGAAAGGCATGCTAAAAAAGGCGGTGTTCCGCCCTTCCAACCGCAGCGAGATCGTGCACCGCCTGGCCTATCTCGATTTGCCGGAGCAGGGCTTGGCGCACGCGCTGGCGGTGCGCGGCAGCACCACCGAACACGGCGCCCTGGCAGCGCTCGCGCCGAGCGCACGAGCCCGCGTTCTCGACGTGGCCTACCGCTATCTGCAGTACCGGTATCACGAGGGCGAGGTCGGCCGGGCACAGATGGCCCCGCGCGCCATGCAGCTGCTTGCGGCGCGCAGCCGCGTGGATGCGGGCGCGGCGGTCCCCAGGGTTGCCGCCCCGCCGGTGCGCCCCGACGAAGGCCACGGCACCGCCCGCGCTGCACTGGGGCTGGGACGGTTCCGGGGCGAAGATGCGGTAGACCTGCGTCTGCGTCCGGCCTATCACGACCTGTTGGACGCCTCGGGCGGCTACACGCCGGGGGCGCAGATCAACTTTCTCGACATCGAGCTGCGCTACCTGCGCCAACGCGAGCGCCTTCGGCTCGAGGCCTTCGATCTCATCGACATCGTATCGCTCTCAGGCCGCGATCGGTTCTTCAAACCCGTTTCCTGGCAGGTGCGCACGGGACTCGAACGCGTGCCGATCGGCGGGGGCGCGGAGCGGATGAGCTACACCCTGGAGGCGGGCGGCGGCCTCGCCTATCGGCCGTATCCGGACTTGCTCACCTTCGGCCTGCTTCAGGGACAGGTGCTGATCAACGGCGAGATCGAGCGCAACTATGCGCTCGGGGTCGGGCCGCTGCTCGGCCTGCTCTGGGACGTCGCGCCGCGCTGGAAGCTGTGGCTGAGCGGGGCGCGCCGTTATTACGAGGCGCGCGCGCAGCTCACCTATGCCGATTACCGGCTCGAGCAGAGCTACGCACTGGACCGCAACCACGCCCTGCGGCTACGCCTCGAGCGTAAGGGGGCAGTCGGTGCGCTCGCCAGCGAAGCGCTGGTCTCGCTGCACTGGTACTTCTGATGCGGCTGCGCGCATTTGGCGGCGTGACCGCCGCGGCGCTGCTGCTCAGTGCTTGCACCGGCCTCATCTTCCAGCCGCTCAAGCGCCACCTCTATGCGCCCGCGGAACTCGGTATCGAGGCGCACGATGTATGGTTCGCGGGCGACGGCGGGCTGCGTCTGCACGGCTGGTTCCTGCCGGCCGAGGGGGCGTGGTCGGCACGGCGGACCGCGTGATTGCGCCGGCGCACGGGGCCGCCGTGTTCGCGGCGGCCGGCGAACCCAAGGCGCTGTGGGCGGTGCCCGGTGCCGGCCATATCCAGGCCTTCACCACCGCGGCGCAGCGGCGCCGGCTGGCGCGGTGGCTGGATCGACGCATGGACGAGGCGCCACCTTCACCGGCTTCGGGCGGCGTGCGATAATCCGTCTCTTCGGGTCGATGCCGACGGCTGCGACAGGGCGCCGCGCCGGGCGCGGCGAAGCCCTTGTCCCGGTGGACATCCCCGCATACGCATTCCACGGCCGCGCGCCCGACGCGCGCCGTTTCGATTTTCTGTTGACGACTTGAAGGTGAAAGCCATGCAAAACGGACTGACGCTGCGCCAGTATCTGACCGCCCAGCAGCGCGGCGGCGCCGAGCTCCCTGACGACCTCATTGACCTGATCGGCGAGATCGCGGTGACCTGCAAGGCGATTTCCGGCCGGGTGCGCAGGGCGCCGCTGGAAGGGGCCCTCGGGGTCGCCGGCTCGGAGAACGTGCAGGGGGAAGAGCAGAAGAAGCTCGACGTGATCACCAATGACGTGATGGCCGGTCACCTGAAAACCAGCGGGCTGGTGGCGGGCATGGGCTCCGAGGAAGTGGAGGAGCCGATTAGGGTCCCCGAGGGCAGCCCGCGCGGACGCTACCTGGTGTGCTTCGACCCGCTCGACGGGTCTTCGAATATCGACGTGAACATCTCCGTCGGCACCATCTTCTCCATCATGAGCGCCCCGAAGGGCGCGCACGCCGATGCGGCGGAAGCGGACTTCCATCAGAACGGGAACCGGCAGCTCGGGGCCGGATTCTGCGTCTATGGGCCCACCACCACGCTGGTGCTCACGACCGGCCACGGGGTTGCGATGTTTGCGCTGGATGCGGAGGTTGGTGAGTTCTTACTCACCCGCGACGGCGTGACCATCCCGGAAGACACGCAGGAGTTCGCCATCAACATGTCGAACCGCCGCTTCTGGGAGGCGCCGGTGCAGCGCTATATCGACGATTGCCTCGCCGGCGAGACCGGGCCGCTGGGCAAGCGCTACAACATGCGCTGGGTCGCCTCGATGGTGGCGGAGGTGTTCCGCATCCTCACCCGCGGCGGCATCTTTCTGTACCCCATCGACGAGCGCACCCGCGAGAAGGGCGGCAAGCTGCGGCTGATGTACGAGGCCAATCCGATCAGCTTCATCGTGGAGCAGGCTGGCGGGGCGAGTTCCACCGGGCGTGAGCGCATCATGGACATCGAACCCGCGGGGCTGCACCAGCGTGTTCCGGTGATCCTGGGGTCGCGGAACGAGGTGGAAAAGGTAACGGGCTATCACGCGCAGGGCTGAAGGCGCACCCTACGAAAAAAGCCCGGGAGCGATCCCGGGCTTTTTTTCACGCCAGTTTGTAAGCGCTTACTACACGTCCAGATTCGAGGCCATCAGGGCATTCTTCTCGATGAAGTCGCGACGCGGTTCGACGTGATCGCCCATCAAGGTGGTAAAGATCTCGTCGGCGGCGATCGCATCTTCGATCTGGACCTGTAGCAGACGTCGGGTTTCGGGACACATCGTCGTCTCCCACAGCTGCTCCGGATTCATCTCGCCCAAGCCCTTGTAGCGCTGGATGTGCTGGCCGCGCTTGGCGTCCTCGAGCAGCCAGTCCAGCGCCTGGCGGAAGGCGGACACGTCCAGACGTCGCTCGCCGCGTTGCACGAAGGCCCCGTCGCCGAGCAGGCCGTCGAGCTGTTCGCCGAGGGCGCGGATCGCCCGGTACTCGCCCGAGCCAAAGAAGTCGGGCCCCATGGTGAACACGGTGCCCACCCCGTGGCGCGTCAGGCGGATACGCGCCTGCCAGGGGTCCTCGCCGTCGCCGCCGACCACCTCCATGGCATAGCGCTCATCCCCCCGCCGCTCGTCGCCGGAGAGACGCTGGCCGAGTTCGTCGAACCAGGCGCGTGCGCCCTCCAGGCCCTGCTCCGGGTCGAAGCTCGGCATGGCGACCATCTTCTCCAGCGCCATCTCCGGATAGCGCCGGCCCAGGCGCCGGACGGTCTCCATGACCGCCATGTACTGCCGCGCGAGGGCCTCCAGGGCAGCCCCGGACACCGGCGGTGCATCCGCGCTGACATGCAGTGAGGCGCCGTCCAATGCCGTGGCCAGCAGATAGGCGGTCAACTCCGCATCGTCCTTGACGTAGCGCTCCTGTTTGCCCTTCTTGACCTTGAACAGCGGCGGCTGCGCGATGTAGACGTGCCCGCGCTCGATGAGCTCCGGCATCTGCCGATAGAAGAAGGTGAGCAGCAGGGTGCGGATGTGCGAGCCATCGACGTCCGCGTCGGTCATGACGATGATGCGGTGGTAGCGCAGCTTGTCCGGATCGAACTCCTCGCGGCCGATGCCGCAACCGAGCGCGGTGATCAGCGTGCCCACTTCCGCGGAGGACAGCATCTTGTCGAAGCGGGCCTTTTCCACATTCAGGATCTTGCCCTTGAGGGGCAGGATCGCCTGCGCGCGACGATCACGCCCCTGCTTTGCCGAGCCGCCGGCGGAATCGCCCTCGACCAGGAACAGCTCGGAGCGGCCCGGGTCCTTCTCCTGGCAGTCGGCCAGCTTGCCGGGCAGGCCGGCGACGTCCAGGGCACCCTTGCGGCGCGTCATTTCGCGCGCCTTGCGGGCCGCCTCACGAGCGCGCGCGGCGTCGACCACCTTGGAGGCGAGGGCCTTCGCGTCGGAGGGGTTTTCCCAGAGGTATTCCTGCAGTTTTTCGGCCATCAGGGACTCAACCACGCCCTTTACCTCGGAGGAGACCAGTTTGTCCTTGGTCTGCGACGAGAACTTCGGATCGGGCACCTTTACGGACAGCACCGCCGTCAAGCCTTCGCGTGCATCATCACCGGTGACGCCCACCTTGGCCTTCTTCGCCAGCCCCTCCTGATCGATGTACTGGTTCAGGGTGCGGGTAAGCGCGCTGCGGAAGCCGGCCAGGTGGGTGCCGCCGTCGCGCTGCGGGATGTTGTTGGTGAAGCAGAAGATGTTCTCCTGATAGGAATCGTTCCACTGCATGGCCGCTTCGACGACGATACCGTCGCGTTCCGCCTGGCAATAGAACGCGGTGGGGTGCAGCGGCGTCTTGTTCCGGTTGAGATGCTCGACGAAGGCGCGGATCCCGCCCTCGTAGTGGAACACATCCTCCTTGGCATCGCGTTCGTCAAACAGCCGGATGCGCACCCCGGAATTCAGGAAAGAGAGCTCGCGCAGGCGCTTGGCCAGGATGTCGTAATGAAATTCCAGGTTGGTGAAGATCTCGGCACTGGGCTTGAAGCGCAGTTCGGTGCCGCGCTCTTCGGTGTCGCCCTTTGCTTCGAGCGGGGCAACCGGCTCACCCAATCGGTACTCCTGCTGCCACAGCGTGTGGTCGCGCCGGATGGTCAGGCGCAGGTATTCGGACAGGGCATTGACCACGGAGACGCCCACGCCGTGCAGGCCGCCGGACACCTTGTACGAGTTGTCGTCGAACTTCCCGCCCGCATGGAGCACGGTCATGATGACCTCGGCCGCCGAACGGCCTTCCTCCTCGTGCAGGTCGGTCGGGATGCCGCGGCCGTCGTCGCGCACAGTGACCCCGCCATCGGCGTGGATGGTCACGTCGATGTTGGTGCAGTGGCCGGCCAGGGCCTCGTCAATGGCGTTGTCCACCACCTCAAAGACCATGTGGTGCAGACCCGTGCCGTCGTCGGTGTCGCCGATGTACATGCCCGGCCGCTTGCGGACCGCGTCCAGCCCCTTGAGGACCTTGATGTTCGAGGAGTTGTACGTGCTCTCAGCGTTCATGCGGGGTTCTCTCGAAGTGAAGGGCGGATTATACCACTTCGCTGAGTTCCCCGTGTTTCACGTGGAACTTCTTACGCGTGGGAAACAGCTCCGCGGGGACCAGGCCCGGATCGGTCGCCGTCACGAAGAGCTGGGCCCCGGTGGCCTTCAACAGGTCGAGCAGGCGTGCGCGCCGCTCCGCGTCGAGTTCGGCGGGAAGGTCGTCGACGAGCAAGACACACCCCTCACCCCGACCCTGCACCAGCAGGTGCACCTGCGCGATGCGCATGGCCGCCACCAGCAATTTCTGCTGCCCCCGCGACAGCGTTTGTGCCGCCGCAGCGCCGTCGGCCCGCACCACCAGCTCGGCACGATGGGGGCCCAGGCGCGTGAAGCCCTGCTCCCGATCGCGCGCATACGACTGCGCAAGGGCTGCGGCAAGGCCGTCCTCCCCGGGCCACCCCTGCAGGTAGGGGAGCTGCACGTCGATATCGGCCAGCCGCGCCGCGTATTCACTGACCAAAGGCTCGAGCATGGCGAGATAACGGCGCCGGGCCGCAGCGATCCGCTCTCCCTGGCTGGCGAGCGTCTCGTCCCAGACCCGTACCAGACGTTCGGATTGTCCCGCGCGCAAGGCGTGATTGCGTTGCCGCAGGGCGCGGTGGTATTCACGCCAGCTGTCTGCGAAGCCCGGTTCCACGTGGAACACCCCCCAGTCCACGAATTGCCGCCGGAAGCGCGGCCCCTCCTGCACCAGCTGGTGGCTCTCGGGCGTGAGGACCTGTAGTGGAAGATGGCTTGCCAGCTCGGAGAGCTGCCGGACGGTTTCGCCCGCAACGCGTACGACGGTTTCACTACGGCTGCGCTGCACCCCCAGCGGGATGCTGCGCCCCTCGCGCGACACGCGCCCGGTCACCTGCAGGGCGTCGTGACCGTGGGCGATGACGTGCCGCACCTGGGGAGACCGAAACGAGCGTGCCAGCCCCAGCACGTGGATTGCCTCCAGTACGCTGGTCTTGCCGCTGGCGTTGGGACCGAAGAGCAGGTTGAGGGCGGGGCAGGGGGCGATCCGGACGTCTTGCAGGTTGCGGACGTTCCGGATCGCGAGATGGTCTAGAGGCATGCGGGTCGGACGGCCCTCAAAGCCGCATCGGCATTACGACGTAGCGGCTTTCCGGCGCATCCGTGCCTTGCAGGAGACAACTGCTGTTGGCGTCCGTAAAGCTGATTTCAACGCGATCGGATTTTATGGCCCCGAGGGCGTCGAGGAGATAACTGACGTTGAAGCCGATCTCCAGGGGCTCACCCTCGTAGGCGACCTCGAGTTCCTCCTCGGCTTCTTCCTGCTCGGGGTTGTGTACCGTCGCCTTGAGCGTCGTGTCCTCCAGCTGCAGGCGCACGCCACGGTACTTCTCGTTGGAGAGCACCGAGGCGCGCGCAAGGGCCTGCCGAAGCGCCTCGCGTTCACATTGCAGGATGCGGGTTCCCGGGGCGGGAAGCACCCGGCCGTAATCCGGGAAACGCCCGTCGATAAGCTTCGAGGTGAAGCTCACATCGGGCAACTCGACCTGCAGGTGATTGCTACCCAGCCGCACCCGTGCCGGGGCATCGCTGTCTTCAAGAAGCCGCGCGAGCTCCAGCACGCCCTTGCGCGGAACGATGACCTGACTCAGTTCCGTTGCCGCCAGTGCTGCTGCTTCGTCCGCGAGCGCGAGCCGATGCCCGTCCGTTGCGACTGCTCGCAGTCGTCCATCACCCAATTCCAGGAGCAGGCCGTTGAGGTAGTACCGCACGTCCTGTTGCGCCATGGAGAACTGCGTCTGTTCGATGAGCCTGCGCAGGGCCGATTGCGGCACCTCGAACTGCAGCGGGGCCTCGATCTCTTCCAAGCTCGGGTATTCCGCCGCAGGGAGCGTGGAAAGGCTGAAGCGGCTGCGGCCGGAGCGGATCAGGGCCTTGTCGCCTTCGAGCCGAAACTCGATGCTGGCGCCGTCCGGAAGGGTGCGGCAAATGTCACTGAACTTGCGTGCCGGCACGGTGATCTGCCCCGACTCACCGCCTTGCAGTGCGAGCCGGACGACGATCTCCACTTCGAGATCGGTGCCGGTCAGCGCAAGCCGATTCTCGCCCAAAGAGAGCAACACGTTGGACAAGATGGGCAGGGTCTGTCGTCGTTCGACGACACCGTTGACCAGCTGTAACGGCTTGAGGAGCTCTTCTCGTTGCGCAGAAAACTTCATGTGTATCGCCCGTGTCGCCAATCAGTAATTCTTGAGATCTTTTTTACTGTTGTTATTGTTACGGAAACGCTTTTTTGTGGATAACAAGTAAAATATCGTTATAACTCAGTCCCTTGATGCGACATTTGCCTGTTTGCAGGCAGCCCTGTCAGCCTTCGGATAGCCTGTGGATAAACTGTTGGCCCGATCTGGACAATTACGCCCATCGGACTTGTCCACAGGTTTTCCTCATTCATGTACTCAGGGTTCTCAACAGGTTCGCATGATCCTCGCTGATGCGGCGATCACCCTCCTTGAGCTCCGCAATCTTGCGACAGCCATGCAGGACCGTGGTGTGGTCCCGCCCGCCGAAGGCATCGCCGATCTCGGGCAGGCTGTGGTTGGTGAGTTCCTTGCACAGCGCCATCGCCATCTGCCGCGGGCGGGCGACGGAACGGCTGCGTCGCTTGGAGAGCAGATCGGCGACACGGATCTTGTAGTATTCCGCGACCGTCTTCTGGATGTTCTCGATGGTGACCAGCTTGTCCTGCAGGGCGAGCAGATCGCGCAGCGCCTCCTTGGCGAAGTCCAGGGTGATGGGGCGGCCCGTGAAGTGGGCGTTGGCGATGACCCGCCGCAACGCGCCCTCCAGTTCGCGAATGTTGGAGCGAATGCGTTTGCCGATGAAGAACGCCACCTCGTTGGGCAGATCGACGCCCGCCTGCACGGCCTTGCTCATCAGGATGGCGACGCGCGTCTCCAGCTCCGGCGGCTCGATGGCGACCGTCAGGCCCCAGCCGAAGCGCGACTTGAGCCGCTCCTCCAGGCCGTTGACTTCCTTGGGGTAGCGATCGCAGGTCATGATCACCTGCTGCTGACCTTCGAGCAGCGCATTGAAGGTGTGGAAGAACTCTTCCTGCGAGCGCTCCTTGCCGGCGAAGAACTGGATGTCGTCGATGAGTAGCCCGTCGACCGAGCGGTAGTAGCGCTTGAAGTCGTCGATGGCGTTGTGCTGCAGCGCCTTGACCATGTCGCCCACGAAGCGTTCGGAATGGAGGTAGACCACCGTGGCATTCGGGTTGTGCTTCAGCATGAGATTGCCGACCGAGTGCATCAGGTGGGTCTTGCCGAGTCCGACCCCGCCATAGATCAACAGCGGGTTGTACGCGCGGCCGGGGTTTTCGGCCACCTGCATGGAGGCGGCACGGGCGAGTTGATTGGACTTGCCCTCGACGAAGGTGTCGAAGCTGTGGTTCGGGTTGAGCGACGACTTCCGCGCACCGGATGCCGGCGAGACGTCCGCCGCACGGGGAGCGCGTTGCGCCGGCGCCGGCGTGGGCACAGGCGCAACGCGGGCCGGCCGTGCGGCGCTGTGGCTGCCCACGTCCAGGCTCACCCGCATCGGGCCCTCGGGCGCGATCTGACTGACGGCGCTGTTGATCTGCTCCAGAAAGCGCTCGTTGACCCAATCCAGGACGAAGCGGTTGGGCGCCAGCAGGACCAGGTCGTCACCCTCGCGCACCGCGTGCAAAGGGCGGATCCAGGTGTTGAACTGCTGGGCCGGCAGTTCGCTTTCCAGCCGTTCGAGACAGCGTTGCCAGATCGCTTCGGCCACCCTGGTTTCGACCCCCTCGCGCCTAAAAAACCGCAGTCTATACCCCTTATCGGGAGTTATCCACATCGCACCGGAGCGTGGTTTCGGTTGACATCCGGCCGCCCTTCACAGTATCGTTCGCGCCTTTTCCCGAACTCGAAATCCGCCGGGCGCACGGCCCGACAACTGAACTGGTTGCCGCCATGAAAAGAACGTTTCAGCCCAGTGTTCTCAAGCGCAAGCGTGATCACGGCTTTCGCGCCCGCATGAAGACGCGCGGCGGTCGCCTGGTTCTGAAGCGGCGCCGCGCAAAAGGGCGTGCCCGCCTCAGCGCCTGAGGAGGTCGTCTCGCCCCGCGTGGTTTCCGCTCGGTTCCGTCCGCACCAGCGGCTGCATAGCCCGGTCGAGTTCCAGCGGGTATTCGAGAAACCACGCACCGCAAGCGAGCGGCCCGCCGTCCTGCTCGCCCGCAGCAACCGCCTCGGCTATGCTCGGCTCGGCCTCGCGGTCCCCAAGCGGCGGCTCCGGTCGGCAGCCGCGCGCCACCGCATCAAGAGGCTGGCCCGCGAGAGTTTTCGCCAGCGCGCCGCGGATCTGGGGTCCTGCGACTACGTGCTGCTGGCCCGCAGCGGCCTCGGGCAATTGTCCAATGCGCAGGTGTTTGCTCTCCTCGACCGACTTTGGCAGGACTTAGGCCGGCAATGCAAAAGCTCCTAATCCTCCTGATACAGGGCTATCGCTACCTCATCAGCCCGCTGCTCGGTCCGCGCTGCCGTTACACGCCGAGCTGTTCCGAGTACGCGCAGACCGCGATCCACGAGCACGGGGCAGGACACGGCACATGGCTTGCCGCTCGCCGCCTCCTGCGTTGTCACCCTTTTCACCCGGGTGGCTTCGACCCGGTGCCCCCGAAGAAAGAACACTAATGGATTTCCAACGCCTGTTCCTGTTCATTGCCCTCTCCTTCGTGCTGCTGCTGATCTGGGAAGCATGGCAGCAGGATTACGGCCAGCCCGCACCCACGCCGACCCATCAGCAGGCGGCTCCGGCCTCCGGCGCGCCCGGTGGAACCGGTGCCCCCACCGCGTCCGAGCCGGCCGCGCCGCAAACGGCGGAGGTGCCCGCCGCCGTGCCGCAGCAGGGCGCGAACGCCGCGCCGGCGCAGCCGCAGGCGCTCAAGTCGCGGCAGCGCATCGAGGTGGTGACCGATGTCTACCACGGCGTGATCGACACCTTCGGCGGTGACCTGCGCCAGCTCGACCTGCTCAAATACCCGGTCAGTACCGACAAGCCCGACGAGCCCATCCAGTTGATGGAGGCCGGTCCCTCGCGTCTGTTTGTCGCGCAATCGGGCTTCGCTGAGAAGAAACCGGAGGCCACGGTCAACGTTGCCGCCCCCAATCACACGACGGTGTATCGCGCCGCGGCGACCTCCTACCGGCTCCAGCCCGGGCAGGACACCCTCGATGTGCCCCTCGAGTGGACCAGCCCCGAGGGCGTGCGTTTCACCAAGATCTACCGCTTCCACCGCGGGACCTATGAGGTGGACGTCATCCACCGGGTGGCCAACCCCACCGCTAAGCCGTGGGAGGGGGCGCTCTACGCCCAGTTCCAGCGCTCGCCCGAGGCCAAGGGGCATGGCCTGGTGGGCAGCCGCACCTATACCGGCGGTGTCATCTACAGCCCCGAGGACAAGTATCAGAAGATCCCGTTCGACGATCTGGAAAACAAGCGGCTGAGCCGACAGATCAGCGATGGCTGGCTCGCCATCGTCCAGCACTACTTCCTCGGCGCGTGGATCCCGCCCCAGGGCAAGCCCTATCACTACTACTCGAGCCATCCGGACGCCAATCGCGTGGTCCTGGGCCTGTACTCGCCCCAGCAGCGCGTGGCCCCGGGGGCGCAACAGGAGATGACCACCGAGTTGTTCGCCGGGCCCAAGCTGCAGGACCGCCTGGACAACGTGGCGCCGGGTCTGGCGCTGACGGTGGACTACGGCTGGCTGACCGTGATCTCCAAGCCGCTGTTCTGGCTGCTGGAGAAGATCCACAGCGTGCTCGGCAACTGGGGCTGGTCCATCGTCATCCTCACGCTCCTGATCAAGCTGGCCTTCTACAAGCTCTCGGAGACGAGCTACAAATCGATGGCCCACATGCGCAAGGTGCAGCCGCGCATGATGCAGCTCAAGGAGCGCTACGGCGAGGATCGTCAGCGCATGAACCAGGCGCTGATGGAGCTCTACAAGAAGGAGAAGATCAATCCGCTCGGCGGGTGCTTGCCGATCGTCGTGCAGATCCCCGTATTCATCGCGCTGTATTGGATGCTGCTGGAGAGCGTGGAGCTGCGCCAGGCACCGTGGATCCTGTGGATCCATGACCTGTCGATCCGCGACCCGTACTTCGTGTTGCCCATTGTGATGGGGCTGACCATGCTGTTGCAGCAGCGCCTCAACCCCGCGCCGATGGACCCGCTCCAGCAGAAGGTGATGATGGCCCTGCCCGTGGTGTTCACCTTCTTCTTCGCCTTCTTCCCGGCCGGACTGGTGGTGTACTGGGTGGTGAACAACACCCTGTCCATTGCCCAGCAGTACTACATCACGCGCGTCGTGATGAAGGAGCGCTGACCCCCCGGGCAGCGCCCGCGCCGTGAGCCCCGACCCGCATACCATTGCCGCGCTCGCCACGCCTCCCGGGCGCGGCGGCATCGGCGTGGTGCGGGTGTCCGGCCCCGCCGCCGCGGACATCGCCCGGGGCCTGCTCGGGCGGCTTCCACGCCCCCGTTACGCCCGGTTTTGTGCCTTCCTGGACGCGGCCGGGGAGCCGCTCGACGAGGGCCTGGCGCTTTACTTCCCGGCGCCGCGCTCCTTCACCGGTGAAGACGTGCTCGAGCTGCAGGGCCACGGCGGCCCCGTGGTGCTGGACCTGCTCTTGCAGCGCGTGCTGGCGCTTGGCGCCCGGCTCGCAGAACCCGGCGAATTCTCCCGGCGCGCCTTTCTCAACGGCAAGCTCGACCTGGCCCAGGCCGAGGCGGTGGCCGACCTCATCGAAAGCGGCTCGGCCGCCGCGGCGCGCTCGGCGGTGCGCTCGCTCAGCGGGGCATTCTCCGCTCGGGTCCATGCCCTCGTCGAACAGCTGATCGCCCTGCGCACCTTCGTCGAGGCGGCCATCGATTTCCCCGAAGAGGAGATCGATTTTCTCTCCGACGGGCGGGTCGCCGACGAGCTGGAGGCTCTGCGCCGAAGCCTGGCGCAGGTCCTTGCCACCGCCCGGCAGGGGCGGCTGTTGCGCGAGGGGATGCGGGTGGTGCTGGCCGGTCGCCCGAACGTGGGCAAGTCCAGCCTGCTCAACGCCCTGGCCGGCGCCGAGAGCGCCATCGTCACGCACGTCCCCGGGACCACACGCGATGTGCTGCGCGAGGAGATCAGCCTGGCGGGGATGCCCCTGCATGTGATCGACACGGCCGGGCTGCGCGAGAGCCGCGACCCGGTCGAGCAGGAGGGGATCCGCCGCGCCTGGCGCGAGATCGAGCAGGCCGACCGGATCCTGCTGTTGGCCGACGCCCGTGACGGCTTTGGTGCCGAGGAAGAGGCGATCCGCGCGCGCCTGCCGGCGGCCCTGCCGGTCACCCTGGTGCTGAACAAGGTCGACCTGACCGGCGCCGCGCCAGGGCTGTGCGGCGCGGCCCAGGTGAATATCTCCGCGACCGAGGGTCTCGGGATCGAGGCACTGCGCAGCCACCTGCAGGAGGTGATGGGCTTCCGCGGCGCGGCCGAGGGCGTGTTCAGCGCGCGGCGCCGGCACCTGGACGCCCTGGCCGGCGCCGCCGAGGCCCTCGAGCGCGGTGCCGAGCAGTTGCGCGGCCAATTCGCCGGCGAGTTGCTCGCCGAGGAGCTGCGGATCGCCCAGCAGGCCCTGGGCGAGATCACCGGGGCGTTCAGTTCCGAGGATCTGCTGGGGCGGATCTTCTCCAGTTTCTGCATCGGGAAGTGAGCGCCGACTTCGTCCGCAGACGCCTCACCGACTTCCTCAAATCCGCAAGCGCGGGGGCGGCGTCGGCGCACCTGCCGTAGCGCAGCCCCAGGTACCGTTCCGTGAGACGCTGGACCTCGGCCGCGAGATCCGGGCGTGCCGCGGCAACGCGGGCGGCGAACGCCCGAGGGGCCTCCGCCGCCCCGCGCCGCAGGCCGGTACGCGCGAGTTTGCGGCACAACCGCGCGTACTGCGCCGCGGCCGGATCCGGCGGCGCCCCGGCGCGGCGGCGTGCCAGCGCACGGCCCAGGAGCAGCGCCCCCGCCGCCAGCCCCAGGGCGGCCAGCAGCGGCATCCAGGCACTGCGGTGGCGCAGCGCCCTGAACAGTTCCGCCTGGCGCCGTGTGTCGTAGCCGGCCACCCACCGGTGCCACAGGAAGTCGAGCCGGTCCCAACCGTAGCCGAGGCCCGCGCCCAGGCGCCGCACCCACTGCGGTCCGCCGCCGGTCGCGCCCGCCCCCGCCGTCTCCCCCAGCCGCCGCGCCGAGCGATCCACCCGCTCGGGCGGGACGAGCGCCGTCGGGTCGACCCGCATCCAGCCGCGCTGGGGGAGCCATACCTCGCTCCAGGCGTGCGCGTTCGATTGGCGCACGATGTAATGGCCGCCCAGCGGATTGCGCTCTGCCCCGAGATACCCGGTGACGACGCGCGCCGGCACGCCGGCGGCCCGCATCAACACGGTGAACGCAGACGCAAAGTGTTCGCAAAACCCTTGCCGGGTCCCGAACAGGAAGCCATCCACCGGGTCCTTGTCGAGCGGGGGAGGATGCAGGGTGTAGCGGAAGGGTTCCGCCGCGAACCAGTGCAAGGCGGTCTGCACCACGGCTGCCCCGCTGCCCTGCGCCGCCCGCCAGCGCCGCGCCAGCGCGCGGGCGCGCGGGGCCGCCTCGCGCGGCAGACGCAGGTAGCGCGTCAGGCCCGTCTCCTCGCTGCCTGCCGCGCGATACCGCAGGTGCGAGACCAGCCGGTAGCGTAGCGGCTCGCGCACCGGCTCGGCGGTGCGCAGCGCAAACTGCGGGCCCACCTGCATCCCGGGCGGCGGCGCCGCCGGCAGATCCAGGGCGAAGGCCCAACGCCGCCCGTGCGGCTCGAGCGTCACCGTGTAGTGCACGCCCGCGTCCTGCGCCACGTAGTGCAGCTCCCCCGCGGCCGCCTGCACGCCGCGCCGCCACACGCGGCCGTCGAACTCGCTCAGCACCGGCCCGCGCCAGTAGAGCCGATCCGCCGCCGGCGCCGGGGCAGCGAACTCCACGCGAAAGGCGACCGCCTCGGATTCGGCCAGTCGGCCGATGTCGCCCGGGGCCATGTGCTCCGACAGGCCGGTGCGGGCGAAGCCGGCCTCGGGCATGCCCCACAGCGGGGCCTGCAGGCGCGGAAACGCCAGGAACAGCACGACCGCCAGCGGCGCTGCCTGCAGCAGCAGCCCTCCCGCGAGCCGCAGCGCATCGCGTGCATCGCCGGCGCGAGGGCGCCGGGGCCGAGTGAGGGCGACCAGCGCGGCGGTGAGCACCAGGGTGGCGAGCAGGCCGTGGGCACCGGCCAGCGGCGACTGATCGAACAGGAAGCCGATCGCCACCAGGAAATAGCTCAGCGCGACGACCAACACCAGGTCGCGCCGTTGCCGCACCTCCAGGGCCTTGAGACAGAGCAGGGCGACCAGCAGCGCCGCGCCGGCATCGCGCCCGACGACGGTGTGGTAGGTGCCCAGCACGCCGCCGACAGCGCCCAGGGTGGTGAGCAGCCGCAGCACCCGGCCCGGCAGCGGCCAGCGTCCCAGGTCCGCGCCCAGCCGCCAGAGCAGTGCGGCGGCGCAGGCGAGCCCCAGTGCCGGCGGCAGGCGCGCCAGCTGCGGGAGCACGGCGAGCGCCCCGGCCCCGAGGACCCATAGCCGCAGGGCCCGGGGCGGCAGCGGCTCAGCCGTCCCCATCGGCCGCCCCGTGCAGCGCCAGGAGGCGCAGTCCCCGGTGCAGATGCGCCGCGCCCGCTCCCGGCCCGAGCCGCGCCTGGGGGAGCTGCAAGGCCCAGGTCCGCCCGGCGGCCGTGGCGTCGAGCAGATCGCGGGTGAGGCGCGACAGCCGTCGTTCGACGTCGCCGCCGGGCACCTGCGCCCAGTCAAAACGGATGATCTCCGTGGCGGAGGCGAACTCCTTTGTATGCAGCGTCCCCTGGCGTGCCGCGAGTTTCCAGTGCACGCGCCGCAGCGGATCGCCCGGGCGGTAGCCGCGCAGCCCGGCGAAGTCCCCGCTGTCCGATCCGTGCCGCGCGGCCGCATCGCAGGGCGCCGCTGCGCAGGCCGCCGCCGGCCGCGGGTAGACCAGGAACGGTGTCGCGAAGTCCAGCGGTGCCCACGCACGAAACAGCCCCAGCGGGTAGTGAGTGCTCACCACCACCGGGCCGATGCGATGCCGGCCGCGGCGCACGGTCGGCAGCTGCAGGACGGCGGCCGCACCGGCGCGGCCGACCTCGAGCACCAGCGCCGCCGTCCGGCACTGGATCGATACCGGTGCCCGCGCCCGGCCGTCGGCGGCGGTGAGCGTCAGTGGCACGGCCGCGCGGCGCCCGCAGAAGCTCGGCGCGGGCGGGCGCAGCCGCAGTTCCAGGCCGGTGAGGTTTCGCCAGGCATGCACCGCGGAGACCAGCCCGACCGAGGCCATGAGAAACGCCAGCGCATAGGCCAGACTGTTCTGATAATTGCTTGCCCCAATGCCGACCAGCACCGCCACGGTGGCAAACAGCAGTCCGCGGCGGGTGGGCAGCACATAGATGGCCCGGCCGGCGATGGGCGCGCGCCCCTCCCGGGCCAGCGCAGGCCGACGCCAGGCCGATCGAGAGGCCAACGCCATAACGCGCGTACGCATGTTCAGGGGATAGGAATCTCGAGGAGGGCCTGCACGTCTTCCTCGTTGCCGAGCCGATGGCCGGCCACATGGGGCAGGACGTCCTGCACGTCCTCCGGGATGACATGGCTGCGCCCCTCGAGCAGGGCCCAGGCGCGCGCCGCCTGCAGCAAGGCGATGCCCGCGCGCGGAGAGAGCCCGGCGCCGTGCGTCGCAATCGCGCGGCTGCGCGCGATCACGGCCTGGACATAGTCGAGCAGGGGCTCGGCGACATGCACCCGCTGCACCGCGTCCTGCATCCCGCGCAGCTCGGCCGGCTGCAGGACCGGCTCCAGGGCATCGAGCAGCTCGCGCCGATCCCGGCCGCGCAGCAGCTCACGTTCGGCCGTCGGGTCGGGGTAGCCGAGGCGGATGCGCATCAGGAAACGATCGAGCTGCGACTCGGGCAGGGCGTAGGTGCCGATCTGATGCAGCGGATTCTGCGTCGCGAGGACGAAGAAGGGCAGGGGCAGCGGGCGGGTCTGCCCCTCGCTGGTGACCTGCCGCTCCTCCATGGCTTCGAGCAGCGCGCTTTGCGCCTTGGGCGTCGCGCGGTTGATCTCGTCGGCGAGCACCAGCTGGGCGAAGACCGGCCCCGGATGGAAGCTGAACGCCCCCGTGGCCGCATCCCAGGTCGAGATGCCGAGGATGTCGGCGGGCAGCAGGTCGGCGGTGAACTGGATGCGCTGCAAGTGCAGGCCCAGGACCCGGGCGAGGGCGTGCGCCAGCGTGGTCTTGCCCACGCCGGGCACGTCCTCGATGAGCACATGCCCGCGCGCCAGCAGGCAGGCCAGGGTGAGCCGCAGCGGCGTCTCCTTGCCCAGGATCACCGCGCCCACGGCATGCAGCACCCGCCGCAGCGATGGCGTAAGCGGATGCTTATCGGCCACTTTCGTCACAGACTCCCTCTTCCCGGGTGGGCTAACCTGAGACCCGACTGTTGGTCCACGCCTGCCGCTGCCGCACCGTTTTCGCCATGCCCAAGCTGAGTGCCCGCCTCGCGACACTAATCCTGCTGCCCCTGCTGGCCTCGTGTTCCACGCTCGGCTACTACGCGGAGAGCATCGGCGGCCACATGCAGATCGTCACCGCGCGCAAAAGCGTCGCCGATCTGCTCGCCCAGGACAATCTGGATCCCACGCTGCGCCGCAAGCTCGTCCTCTCGCAGCAGGCGCGCGATTTTG
This sequence comes from uncultured Gammaproteobacteria bacterium, assembly GCA_963779865.1. Lineage (GTDB taxonomy): Bacteria > Pseudomonadota > Gammaproteobacteria > CAVZZX01 > CAVZZX01 > CAVZZX01. The sequence goes on from CAVZZX010000003.1 coordinate 2,366,002, forward strand.
CCACGCGCGCGCTGTCGTTGCCGGACAACGGCAGCTACCGCAGCTACGTGGATATCGGCCGACCGTACGCCGTCTGGAACGTGATCGCTGCCAAGGAGTTCTCGGTCGACGCCAAGAACTGGTGTTTCCTGTTCACCGGCTGCGTCGCCTACCGCGGATACTTCAATCGGGAGGAGGCACAGGCCCTCGCCGCCAAGCTGCGCCGTCGCGGTTACGACACCTACGTGGCCGGCGCGCTCGCCTACTCCACTCTGGGCTGGTTCGATGACCCGCTGCTCAATACGATGCTCGACCGCCCGGAGGCGAGCCTCGTCGGGCTGATCTTTCACGAGCTCGCCCATCAGCTGCTCTATATCAAGGGCGACTCCGCCTTCAACGAGGCCTTCGCCACGGTGGTGGAGCGCGAAGGGGTCCGACGCTGGTTCCTGGCGCAGGGCGACCCGGCCGCTTACCAGGCGTACATTCAGGCGAAGGCGCGCAAGGAGGCCTTCTTCGCCATGGTCAACGATGCCCGGGAGCGTCTGCGCGCCCTCTATGCCCGGCCGTTGCCGGCGGCCGAAAAGCGGCGGCGCAAGCGGGCGCTGCTCCACGACCTGGAGGGTTCCCGCTACCGTGCCTACAAGGCCGACTGGGACGGCTATGGCGGTTTTGACGGGTGGATGGCGCAGGATCTCAACAATGCCCACCTGGCCCTGATCGCCACCTACAACGCCTGGGTGCCGGCCCTGGAGGACTTGCTCACGGCCGTGCACGGCGACCTGAAGAAGTTCTACGGCGAGGCCCGCCGCATCGGCGAGCTGGGCCCCGACGCGGGCGACCTTCGCCTGGCGGGAGGCGATGACCCGCCGCGGGCACGGGCCAAGCTGGTGTCTGCGCCCGGCGGCGACTAACGCGCCCGCAGCCCCGTCGTCCAGCAGAGCGGCGCTGCAAGCCCGTGCTCAGGTATGCTATTTTCAGTGCCCGCACCTGCAAGGCTGCCCCATGGACTCCATCTTCGAAGACGGCCTCGACGCCTTCCAGCGCGGCGAGTATCGGCGCGCCATCGAAATCTGGCTGGCCCTCGCCGAAGCCGGCGACGTCCGCTCGCAGTACAACATGGCGGTGTTGTTCGACGACGGCGGGGTGATCGAGCAGGACGATTCCCAGGCGCTGTACTGGTACCGGCGCGCCGCCGAGCAAGGCTATGCACAGGCGCAGCATAACCTGGCGGTCATGTATGACAACGGCCAGGGCGTGCCCCAGGACGACCTGGAGGCGCTGCACTGGTACCGGGAGGCGGCCCGGCGCGGGCTGCCCGTTGCGCAGTACAACCTCGCCACCAAGTACCGCACCGGCGAGGGCGTGGAGCAGGACCATGCCCGGGCGGTGGAGTGGTATCAGCGGGCGATCGAGGGCGGCGAGGCGGAGGCGGCCAACACCCTGGGCGTGTGTTACGCGATGGGCGAGGGGGTCGAACGCAGCGACGAGAAGGCCTACATGTGGTTTGCCGTGGCCGCCGAACTCGGCGTCGAGAAGGCGGCGCAGCACCGTCAGCGGGTTGCCCGTGAACTGATGCCGCACCAGATCACCCGCGCCAACGCGCTGGCGGAGGGGTGGCTCGAACAGCACCGCGCACGTTCGCGGCCGCACTGATTTTCAACTTCGTCGGGAGGCGAACGACATGTGGCGAAAAGTCGAGGACTACGCGCTGTACTGGGCCGCGGCCGAGAAGCGCGGGACCGTCTTCCTCAAGCTGGAGGGCAAGGAGCAGGGCAGCATCCGCAATCTCGGCCGGGAGGAGCTCGCCGCCCTCGGCAGCATCCTGCGCCACGAACGCCCGATCTGGTTTCACACCTTCCGCGGCGATCTGTCCACCGAAAAGAGCCCCGGGGACGAGGAAGACCGCTTCTGAGCCCCGCTCGGCCTTTGTGCCGGGCGGGGCGCGGCGTACAATAGCGCCCGTTCGCCAGCCCCGGGCCCTTCCATGTTCTACCAGGATCGCTTCGACGTCATTGTGGTCGGTGGCGGCCACGCCGGTACCGAAGCGGCGCTCGCCGCCGCGCGGCTGGGTGCCCGCACCCTGCTGCTGACCCACAGCATCGACACGCTCGGCCAGATGAGCTGCAACCCCGCCATCGGCGGGATCGGCAAGGGCCACCTGGTCAAGGAGATCGACGCCCTCGGCGGCCTGATGGCCCACGCCATCGATGGCGCCGGCATCCAGTTCCGCACCCTCAACAGCCGCAAGGGCCCGGCGGTGCGCGCCACGCGCGCCCAGGCCGATCGCGTGCTCTACCGGCAGGCCGTGCGCGCCGCGCTGGAGCAGCAGCCCGGGCTGACGCTCTTTCAGCAGGCGGTGGACGACCTCGTGGTCGAGGGCGAGCGGGTGGTCGGCGTGGTCACTCAGATGGGCCTGAAGTTTGCCGCTGCCGCGGTGGTGTTGACGGTGGGGACCTTCCTGGGCGGGCGCATCCATATCGGCCTGAGCAACTACCAGGGCGGCCGCGCCGGCGACCCGCCGGCCAATGCCCTGGCGGCGCGCCTGCGCGAGCTGCCCTTTCGCGTGGACCGCCTCAAGACCGGTACCCCGCCGCGCATCGACGGCAAGAGCGTGGACTTCGGCGCGCTGCAGGAGCAGCCCGGCGACGCGCCGGTGCCGGTGTTCTCCTATCTAGGGACGGCCGCCGAGCACCCGCGCCAGGTGCCCTGCCACATCACCCACACCAACGCGCGGACCCACGAGCTGATCCGCGCCGGGCTGGATCGTTCGCCGCTTTACGCCGGGGCGATCGAAGGCGTGGGCCCGCGCTACTGCCCGTCCATCGAGGACAAGGTGGTGCGCTTCGCCGACAAGGGCTCGCACCAGATCTTCGTCGAGCCCGAGGGCCTGAGCACACGCGAGCTCTACCCCAACGGCATCTCCACCAGCCTGCCTTTCGATGTGCAGCTCGCGCTGGTGCGTTCCATCCGCGGCTTCGAGCAGGCCCACATCACGCGGCCCGGCTATGCCATCGAGTACGACTTCTTCGACCCGCGCGGCCTGAAGCCTTCCCTGGAGACCAAGCCGCTTGGCGGACTGTTCTTCGCCGGTCAGATCAACGGCACCACCGGCTATGAGGAGGCCGCTGCGCAGGGCTTGATCGCCGGGCTGAATGCGGCCCGCCAGGTGCAGGAGCGCGAGCCCTGGTCGCCGCGACGCGATCAGGCCTACCTCGGCGTGCTCATCGACGACCTCACCACCCGCGGCACCCAGGAGCCCTATCGGATGTTCACCAGCCGCGCCGAGCACCGCCTGCTGCTGCGCGAGGACAATGCCGATCTGCGTCTGACGCCGCACGGCCGGGAGCTGGGCCTCATCGAGGAGGCGCGCTGGCGGGCGTTCGAGGCCAAGCGCGAGGCGATCGCGCGCGAACGCGGGCGCTTGCACGAGACCTGGGTGCGGCCGCCGGCCCTGCCGCCCGGCGAGGCCGAGCGTGTACTGGGGCAGCCGCTCACCCGCGAGACGCGCCTGCTCGAGTTGCTGCGCCGGCCGCAGGTGAGCTATGCGCGCTTGATGGACCTGGCCGGCGCCGGCCCGGCAGTGGACGACGCCCAGGTCGCCGCGCAGGTCGAGATCGAGGCCAAGTACGCCGGCTACATCGAGCGACAACAGGCCGAGATCGCCCGCCAGCGCCGCCACGAGGACACCCCCCTGCCCGAGGACCTGGATTACCGTCAGGTGCGGGGCCTGTCCGCGGAGGTGACCGAGAAGCTCGCCCGCGTGCGACCCACCACCCTCGGCCAGGCGGCGCGCGTGCCCGGCGTCACGCCCGCCGCAGTGTCGCTGTTGCTGGTCCACCTCAAGCGCGCGACGCCCGAGCGGCGGAGGGCCTGAGCGGTGCGGCGGGCCGCGGCGCCGGGGGACGGGCGCGGGGCGCCGGACCTGGCCCCGATCCTCGCCCGGGGGCTGGAGCGGCTCGAGCTGCCGCTGGACGCCGCCGCCCGTCAGCGCCTGCTGCGCTTTGTCGAGCTCCTCGCCCGCTGGAATCGCGCCTACAACCTCACCGCGGTGCGGGAGCCGGCGGCGATGCTCACCCATCATCTGCTGGACAGCCTGGCGGTGGCGCCGTTTGTGGAGGGCCCGCGCATCGTCGACGTCGGCACCGGCGCCGGCCTGCCGGGGCTGCCCTTGGCGCTTGCCTGTCCCGAGCGGCATTTCGTGCTGCTCGACAGCCGCGCCAAAAAGACCCGTTTCGTGACGCAGGCGGCAGCGGAGTTGGGGCTTTCAAACCTGGATGTGGTAAATTCGCGCGTGCAGGACTACGCGCCTTCGGCGCCCTTCGATACGGTGCTGACCCGCGCCTTCTCCAGTCTCGACGAGATGCTCGCGGTCACGCGTCACCTGTGCGCGCCGCGGGGCCTGTTTCTCGCACTGAAGGGTGCCTTCCCCGAATCCGAGCTGGCCGCGCTGCCGGCCGGCGTCGCGGTCGAGCGGGTGGCGCCGCTGACGGTGCCCGGGTTATCGGCCGCGCGCCACGTCGTGCTGCTTCGCAACGGCGCCAACGACTGAGAGGATCTGATGGGCAGGATCATCGCCATCGCCAACCAGAAGGGCGGGGTGGGCAAGACCACCACCTGCATCAATCTGGCGGCGTCGCTCGCGGCCACCAAGCGCCGGGTGCTGCTCGTCGACATGGACCCTCAGGGCAATGCCACGATGGGCAGCGGCGTCGACAAGGCCGACCTGGAGGCCAGCACCTACGACGTGCTGATGGACGGGCTGCCGGTGAGCGGCGCGAGCGTGCGCTGCGAGCAGTCCGGCTACGATCTGCTGCCGGCCAACGGTGACCTGACCGCGGCCGAGGTGGGGCTGATGGAGGCCGCCGACAAGCAGAGCCGCCTGCGCACTGCGCTGGCCGCGGCCCGGGCCGCCTACCAGTACATTCTGATCGACTGTCCGCCCTCGTTGAACATGCTCACGGTCAATGCGCTGGTCGCGGCGGATTCGGTCCTCATTCCCATGCAGTGCGAGTATTACGCGCTGGAAGGGCTGTCGGCGCTGGTCAACACCATCGAACAGATCCGGCGCGCGGCGAACTCGGGCCTGCACGTCGAGGGGGTGCTGCGCACCATGTTCGACCCGCGCAACAATCTCTCGGTCGACGTCTCGCGCCAACTGCTCGAGTATTTCCCCGACCGGGTGTATCGCACGGTCGTGCCCCGCAACGTCCGCCTCGCCGAAGCGCCCAGCCACGGCATGCCGGCGATGTACTACGACAAGCACTCGCGCGGCGCGGTCTCCTATCTGGCGCTGGCCGGCGAGATCCTGCGCCGCCATGCCGCCACGGCGCCTGCCGATGCGCAGGCGCAATAACCTTCGCGACGCACAGCATTGCCATGACTAAGAAACGCGGTCTCGGACGCGGACTCGACGCCCTGCTCGGCGGTGGCGCCGGTCTCGAGCCGGATTCCCTGCGCCACGACGGCGACCTGCGCACCCTGCCGGTCGACCTGATTCAGCGTGGCCGCTACCAGCCGCGCATCGACATGCGCGCCGACCGCCTGCAGGAGCTCGCCGATTCGATCCGGGCCCAGGGTGTGGTCCAGCCGATCGTGGTGCGCCCCATCGATGCGGGGCGCTTCGAGATCATCGCCGGCGAGCGACGCTGGCGCGCGACCCAGCTGGCGGGACTGCACGAGATCCCGGCGGTGGTGCGCGACGTCCCCGATCAGGCCGCCATGGCGATGGCGCTGATCGAGAACATCCAGCGCGAAGAGCTCAATCCCATGGAAGAGGCCGGTGCCCTGCAGCGCCTGGTCGAAGAATTCGGCATGACCCACCAGCAGGCGGCCGATGCCGTCGGGCGCTCCCGCGCCGCCGTGTCGAACCTGCTGCGCCTGCTCACCCTCAAGGGGGAGGTGCGCCAGCTGGTGGAGGCGGGCGAACTGGAGATGGGCCACGCCCGCGCCCTGCTCGGCCTGGAGGGCGAGCTGCAGCTGCGGGCGGCGCGCCAGGTGGTCGGCAAGGCACTGTCGGTGCGCGACACCGAGCGTCTCGTGCGGAGCCTGCTCGCCGAGGCCGCGGCCGGACCCAAGTCCGCCGAGCCCCCGCGCGAGGACCCGGACGTGCGCCGCCTGCAGGACGACCTCTCCGAACGCCTGGGTGCAAAGGTCCAGTTCCAGGGCGGGCGGGCCGGGCGCGGCAAGCTGGTCATCCACTACAACAGTCTCGACGAGCTCGACGGGATCCTCGAGCACATAAAATAGGTCCGCCCCAGGCCGCGTGCCCGCCGGTGCGGGCGGTGCGGCGCCCTCCCCCTGCAGGCAGGCAAATTCGGTGCGCATCGGTCGGGGCGCCGTGCTCACCCGCGCCGCCTGCCGCCCTGGTTTCGTTCGCCGCCACCTGCCTGTGAGCGGCCCGCGACCGGCGTGTGCGTTGACCGGCTGGGACGTTCTCTTTATACTTCGCGACCGCGAACCAGTCGTCGCAATGCGTTCCGCCGCCCGGGGGGTGAGCGCGGCGCCTGCGGCGCGAACGTAATACAGAATTCATGACCTACGCTGCGAAAGTCCTCGCCAGCACTGCCCGCAGGCTGGTTCTGGTGCAGACGGGACTGGTGGTGCTGGTCGTCCTTGCATTTTTCGCGTGGAAGGGTGCATTCGGATCGGTCTCCGCGCTCTACGGCGGCGGCACGGCGATCCTTGGCACCCTGGTCAGCGCCTGGCGCCTCATGAAGGCGACCAATGCGGCCGGGCAGGACGCCAGTCGCGGGATGGCCGAGTTGTACATCGGGGCGGCATCGCGCTTCGTGCTGACGCTGGTTCTGCTGGGCGTGGGCATGGGGCTGCTGAAGCTCGACCCCCTCGGCATCATCGTGGGCTTTGCCGCGGCGCAGATCGGCTACCTGTTCAACCAGGTGCACACGAACATCTGAATTTGAACCGCACAGAGAATTGGGGAGCGACACGTGGCCGAGCCAACCGGGACGCCCAGTCCAGTCGAGTACATCCACCACCACCTGACCAATTTTGCGGCCGGTGAGGGTTTCTGGACCCTCAAGATCGATACGCTGTTCTTCAGCATCGCGCTCGGCGCCCTGCTGGTGTACGTCAGCTATCGTATCGGCCGTTCGCTGAGCGCCGAGGCCCCCAGCGGCCTGCAGAATTTCCTCGAATCGGTGGTCGAGTTCGTCGACAACCAGATCAAGGACATCTTTCCCGGCCGGGACAAGCTGATCGGCCCGCTGGCGCTGACGCTGTTCACCTGGATCATCCTGATGAACGCCATGGACCTGATCCCGGTGGACCTGATCCCGTGGCTGGCCAGCCTCGTGGGGCTGCATTATGCCCGCGTCGTGCCCACCACGGAGCTCGACACCACCTTCGCGCTGGCGCTGACCGTGTTTGCGCTGATCATCATCTACAACATCCGCATCAAGGGGCCCATCGGCTACCTGAAGATGTTCCTGTTTCATCCGTTCGGGAAGTACCTGATCCCGGTCAACGTCGTGATGACCTTGATTGAGGAGATCGCCAAGCCGGTCAGCCTGGCCTTGCGACTGTTTGGCAACATGTTCGCGGGCGAGCTGATCTTCATGCTGATTGCGCTGCTCTCGCTCAGCGGCCTGGGGGCGGCCTTCCTGCCGCAGATCGCGCTCGGCACGCTGTGGGCCATCTTCCACATTCTGGTGGTGCTGCTGCAGGCCTTCATCTTCATGCTGCTGACCATCGTCTACCTGGGTATGGCGAGTTCGGATACCGAATCGCACTGAGGTTTTCCCGGTAATTTCACATTGACCTTTCAACCTTTCGTTTAAGGAGATATCGATGAATCCTGAACTGATCGCCACCGTCTATGCCTTCTCCGCCATCGGTGTCGGTATCATTCTCGCCGCGGCCGGCCTGGGCTCCGCGCTGGGATGGGGCATGATCTGCTCCAAGTACATCGAAGGTATCGCCCGTCAGCCCGAGATGCGTCCGCAGCTCATGGGTCAGATGCTGTTCACCGGCGGTCTGATGGAAGCCTTCCCGATGATCGTGCTGGGTATGGCCATGTGGTTCGTCTTCGCCAATCCCTTCGTCGGAGCCATGTCCTAAGGGACGCTCGGAAACCGAACGAGTCACCTCCGGTCACCGCTTCGTCGGAAGGAGTTAAGCCGTGAACGTTACCGCAACGCTCATCGGTCAGATTATCGTCTTTGCGATACTGATTTGGTTCATCAATCGGTTTTTGTGGGGGCCGCTGACCAACTTGATGGAGCAGCGCAAGAAGCGCATCGCCGACGGCCTCGCCGCCGCCGAGCGTGGCAAGCACGAGCAGGAGCTCGCGCAGGAACGCGCTGCGAAGGAGCTGCAGGAGGCGAAGGAGAAGGCCGCCGAGATCATCGCGCAGGCGCAGAAGCGCGCCAACGAGATCGTCGAAGAGGCCAAGGACAACGCCCGTTCCGAGGGCGATCGCCTCGTTGCCGCTGCCAACGCCGAAATCGATCAGGAAATGAATCGGGCCCGCGAAGCGCTGCGCGGCCAGGTCGTTTCCATCGCCGTCGCCGGCGCGGGCAAGATCCTGAAGAAGGAAGTCGATGCGAAGTCGCACGACGCCCTCCTCAAGGATCTGGTCGCACAGCTGTAAGGTCAGAACCAATGGCGGAATCGAGCACCGTAGCACGCCCCTATGCCCAGGCCGCGTTCGAGCTGGCCCGCGACACGGGCGCCCTCAGCGGCTGGTCCGAGATGTTGACCTTCCTGGCCGCCGTGGCGCAGGACCCGACCATGCAGGCCATGTTCGGCACGCCCGAGCTCTCCGACGAGCAGCTCGGTGGACTGGTCATCGACATCGCCGGCGAACACCTCGACGAGTTGGGCAAGAACTTCGTCAGGGTCCTGGCCGGCAACGACCGCCTGGCGCTGTTGCCCGAGATCGCCGAGCAGTTCGAGGAAATGCGCGCCGAGGCTGAAGGCACGGTGGAGGCCGAAGTGGTCTCTGCCTATGAACTCTCCGACGCCCAGAAGCAGCAGCTCGCCCAGGGGCTGAAGAAACGTTTCGGGCGGGAGGTGAAACTGGTCACGCGTGTCGACGAGGGGCTCATCGGGGGCGCCGTCATCCGCGCCGGCGACCTGGTCATCGACGGCTCCGCGGCGGAACAGCTTAATCGGCTTGCCAACGTGCTCGCGCACTGAGGCTGAGCTAAAGAGGATACCGACATGCAACTGAATCCATCGGAAATCAGCGACCTGATCAAAAAGCGCGTGCAGGAGTTCGGCGTCGAAACCGAAGCGCGCAATGAAGGCACCGTCGTCAGTCTGACTGACGGCATCGTGCGCATCCACGGTCTCGCCGACGTGATGTACGGCGAGATGATCGAGTTCCCGGGCAACACCTTCGGCATGGCGCTCAACCTCGAGCGCGATTCCGTCGGCGCGGTGATCCTGGGTGCCTACGAGCACATCTCCGAGGGCGACAAGGCCCAGTCCACCGGCCGCATCCTGCAGGTGCCGGTCGGCGAGGGGCTGCTCGGCCGCGTGGTCAACTCCCTGGGTCAGCCGATCGACGGCAAGGGCCCGGTCGAGGCGGCGGCGCACTCGCCCATTGAGAAGATCGCCCCGGGCGTGCTGTGGCGCCAGTCGGTGGACCAGCCGGTGCAGACCGGTCTGAAGGCCATCGACGCCATGGTGCCGGTGGGCCGCGGCCAGCGTGAGCTGATCATCGGTGACCGCCAGACGGGCAAGACCGCGGTGGCCATCGACGCCATCATCAATCAGAAGGGCACCGGGGTGAAGTGCATCTACGTGGCGGTGGGGCAGAAGGCCTCCTCCATCGCCGCCGTGGTGCGCAAGCTCGAAGAGCACGGCGCGATGGAGCACACCATCATCGTCGCCGCCACCGCTTCGGAGTCCGCAGCGATGCAGTTCATCGCCCCCTACGCGGGCTGCTCGATGGGCGAGTACTTTCGCGACAACGGCCAGGACGCGCTGATCGTCTATGACGACCTGACGAAGCAGGCCTGGGCCTATCGCCAGGTGTCGCTGCTGCTGCGCCGCCCGCCGGGCCGCGAAGCCTACCCGGGTGACGTGTTCTACCTGCACTCGCGCCTGCTCGAGCGTGCCGCGCGCGTCAACGCCCAGTTTGTCGAGCGTGAGAGCGGCGGCAAGGTGACGGGCCAGACCGGCTCGCTGACGGCGCTGCCGATCATCGAGACCCAGGCCGGTGACGTGTCCGCGTTCGTGCCGACCAACGTCATCTCCATCACCGACGGGCAGATCTTCCTGGAGTCGGACCTGTTCAACGCCGGCATCCGGCCCGCCATCAACGCGGGTCTGTCGGTGTCGCGCGTGGGCGGCGCCGCGCAGACCAAGATCGTCAAGAAGCTCGGCGGCGGTGTGCGCCTGGCGCTGGCCCAGTACCGCGAGCTGGCGGCCTTTGCCCAGTTCGCCTCCGACCTGGACGAGTCCACCCGCAAGCAGCTCGAGCGCGGTCAGCGCGTCACCGAGCTGATGAAGCAGAAGCAGTACAGCCCGCTGTCCATCGCGGAGATGGCGCTGTCGCTGTATGCCGCCAACGAGGGCTTTCTCGACGACGTCGACACCAAGAAGGTGGTCGACTTCGAGGCGGCGCTGCACAGCTACGCGCGCTCCGAGCACGCCGATCTCCTCAAGAAGATCAGCGAGAGCGGAGACTACAACGACGAAATCGCCGGCGGCCTGAAGAAGGTCATCGAGGATTTCAAGGCCAACCACGCCTGGTAAAGCGGGGGACAGACCATGGCCGGTGCGAAGGAAATCCGCTCTAAGATCAAGAGCATCCAGAACACCAAGAAGATCACCAAAGCCATGGAGATGGTGGCGGCGAGCAAGATGCGCAAGGCGCAGGACCGTATGGAGTCCTCGCGTCCCTACGCCACGCGGATGCGCAACGTCATCGGGCATCTGGCGCACGCGCATCCCGAGTACCGCCACCCGTTCCTGGTGGAGCGCGAGGCCAAGCGCGTGGGCTTCCTGGTGATCTCCAGTGATCGTGGTCTTGCCGGCGGTCTGAACGTCAACCTCTTCCGCCTCGCCGTGCGCGCGATGCGCGAGTGGGACGCGAAGGGCGCGGAGATCGACCTGGCGGTGTTCGGCAACAAGGGCATGAGCTTCATGAAGCGCCTGCGGGCGAACATCGTCGGCCAGGCCACCCATCTGGGCGACGCACCGCGCCTGGCGGACGTCATCGGGCCCGTGAAGGTGATGCTCGACGCCTATTACGAGGGGCGTATCGATCGGCTGTTCATGCTCGAGAACCAGTTCGTGAACACCATGACGCAGAAGCCCACTCTGGTGCAGTTGCTGCCGGTGCAGCCGGCCGAGGACGAGCGCCTCAAGCACCACTGGGACTATCTGTACGAGCCCGAGGCCAAGGAAGTGCTCGATGCGCTGCTGATGCGCTACATCGAGTCGCAGGTCTATCAGGGCGTGGTCGAGAACGTCGCCTGCGAGATGGCGGCGCGCATGGTGGCCATGAAGAGCGCTTCGGACAACGCCGGCCAGCTCATCGGTGAGCTGCAGCTCGCCTACAACAAGGCGCGCCAGGCGGCGATTACCCAGGAGCTGTCCGAGATCGTGGCGGGCGCCGCGGCGGTGTGAATTTGAGTCGCGGGCCGTGCGTATCGCGAGTCCCGGGTCCGGACGACTCGGGACGCGGCGAGCCCGGACCCGAGACTGATTTCGAAGAAATCGAGAGGAACCGACCATGAGTTCTGGAAAGATTGTGCAAATCATCGGCGCGGTGGTGGACGTCGAGTTCCCCCGCGAGTCGGTGCCCAAGGTCTATGACGCCCTGCGCCTGGACGGTGAGGACGGGCTGACCCTCGAGGTGCAGCAACAGATCGGCGACGGCGTGGTGCGCTGCATCGCCATGGGCACCACCGACGGCGTGCGCCGCGGCGTGGCCGTGAGCAACACCGGCGCCGCCATCACCGTGCCGGTCGGCAAGGGCACGCTCGGCCGCATCATGAACGTGCTCGGCGAGCCCGTGGACGAGGCCGGTCCGGTGAACACCGAAGACCGGTGGCCCATCCACCGCAAGGCGCCCAGCTACGAGGACCAGGCCGGCGGTGCCGAGCTGCTCGAGACCGGCATCAAGGTCATCGACCTGCTCTGCCCGTTCGCCAAGGGCGGCAAGGTCGGCCTGTTCGGCGGCGCCGGCGTGGGCAAGACCGTGAACATGATGGAGCTCATCCGCAACATCGCCATCGAGCACAGCGGCTACTCCGTGTTCGCCGGCGTGGGCGAGCGTACCCGCGAGGGCAACGACTTCTACCACGAGATGAAGGATTCGGACGTGCTCGACAAGGTGTCGCTGGTCTACGGCCAGATGAACGAGCCGCCGGGCAACCGTCTGCGCGTGGCGCTGACCGGCCTGACCATGGCCGAGTACTTCCGCGAGGAAGGCCGCGACGTGCTGATGTTCATCGACAACATCTATCGCTACACCCTGGCCGGCACCGAGGTGTCCGCGCTGCTCGGCCGCATGCCCTCGGCGGTGGGCTACCAGCCGACCCTGGCCGAGGAGATGGGCCAGCTGCAGGAGCGCATCACCTCCACCAAGACCGGCTCGATCACCTCCATCCAGGCGGTGTACGTGCCCGCGGACGACCTGACCGACCCGTCCCCGGCCACCACCTTCGCCCACCTGGACGCCACCGTGGTGCTGTCGCGTCAGATCGCCGAGCTCGGCATCTACCCGGCCGTGGACCCGCTGGACTCGACCAGCCGCCAGCTCGACCCGCTGGTGATCGGCGAGGAGCACTACAACACCGCCCGCGCCGTGCAGAACGTGCTGCAGCGCTACAAGGAGCTGCGCGACATCATCGCCATCCTCGGCATGGACGAGCTCTCCGAAGAGGACAAGCTGACCGTGTCCCGGGCGCGCAAGATCCAGCGCTACCTGTCGCAGCCGTTCTTCGTGGCCGAGGTGTTCACGGGTGCCTCGGGCAAGTACGTGCCGCTGAAGGAGACCATCCGCGGCTTCAAGGGCATCGTCGACGGCGACTACGACGACCTGCCCGAGCAGGCCTTCTACATGGTTGGCAGCATCGACGAGGCTGTCGAAAAGGCCAAGTCGCTCTAAAGGCACAGCCGCGGCGGGCAGCAGCCCGCCGCGTGGGGAGCTAAGCTATGGCTATGACAATGCACGTCGACATCGTGAGCGCCGAGGCGGAGATCTTCTCCGGCACCGTCGAGATGCTGATCGCCCCGGCGGCGGAGGGGGAGGTCGGCGTCCTGCCGCGCCACACGCCGATGCTGACCCTGCTCAAGCCGGGGGAGGTGCGCGTGGTGCGCGAAGGCGGTGAGGACCAGTTTTTCTACGTCTCCGGCGGCATGCTGGAGGTGCAGCCACACACGGTGACGGTGCTGGCCGACACCGCGGTGCGCGCCCGCGACCTGGACGAGGCGGCCGCCGTTCAGGCCAAGGAGCGCGCCGAGCAGGCGCTCAAGGACCGCAAGAGCGACATCGACTACGCCCGCGCCCAGGCGGAGCTGGCCGAGGCCATCGCCCAGTTGCAGACCATCCAGCGCCTGCGCAGCCGCACGCGCTGAGACCGGTTCGCCGCAGTCGGAAGAAGGGCAGACAGCGATCTGCCCTTTTTTTATGCCGACCGCGCCACCCTGCGGCCGCGGTCGCGCGTGATATCCTGTAGCCGTTGCGCCCGGTGGGTTCGGGCCGAAGCCGTGAGAGTCCCGTGAAATGAGCGCCAGTCCCCTTTCTGTGGTCGTCCTCGCCGCCGGCCAGGGCACACGGATGCGCTCGAACCTGCCCAAGGTCCTGCATCCGCTCGCCGGGCGGCCGCTGGTCGAACACGTCCTGAGCACCGCCGCCGCCCTGTCGCCACAGCGTACCGTCGCTGTCATCGGCCACGGCGGCGCGCAGGTGCGCGAGGCCTGCGCCCACCTGGCCGGCATCGAGTGGGTCGAGCAGCAGGAGCAGCTCGGCACCGGCCACGCCGTCGCCCAGGCCTTGCCGGCGCTGCCCGACCGGGGTCTGGTGCTGATCCTCTACGGCGATGTGCCGCTCATCGGCGCCGACACCCTGCAACGGCTGCTCGCCGCGGCCGGTCCGCAACAGCTTGCCCTGCTCACGGCGAACCTGGATGACCCCACCGGTTATGGGCGCATCATCCGCGACGAGCGCGGCCGGGTGCTGCGCATCGTCGAGGAGAAGGACGCCAGCGAACTGGAACGCCACGTCCACGAGGTGAACACCGGCATCCTCGCCGCCCCGGCCACGCCCCTGCGCCGCTGGCTCGCGGCCCTGGGCAACGACAACGCCCAGGGCGAATACTACCTCACCGACGTGATCGCCATGGCGGCGGCGGCCGAGCATGCCGTGCACACCGCCCATCCCGCCCACCTGGACGAGGTGCTGGGCGTCAACGACCCCGTGCAGCTCGCTCGCCTGGAGAGGATCCATCAGCGCCGCCAGGCCGAGGCCTTGATGCGCGCCGGGGTACGGGTGATGGACCCCGCCCGGCTCGACATCCGGGGCCGCGTGCGCGCCGGGCGCGACGTGGTCCTCGATGTGGGCGTCGTGCTCGAGGGCGAGGTGGAGCTGGCCGACGGCGTCTACATCGGCCCGCACTGCGTGCTCCGCGACAGCGTGCTGGAGGCGGGGACCCAGGTGCAGGCGATGAGCGTGATCGACTCCGCCCGCTGCGGCCCCGACAGCCGCATCGGGCCCTTTGCCCGCATCCGTCCGGGCACCGCGCTCGCCGCGGGCGCGCACGTGGGCAACTTCGTTGAAATCAAGAACAGCAGCATCGGCGCCGGGAGCAAGGTGAACCACCTGAGCTACGTCGGCGACAGCAGCGTGGGCGCCCGCGTGAACATCGGGGCCGGCACCATCACGTGCAACTACGACGGCGTGAACAAGCACCGCACGGTGATCGGCGACGATGCGTTCATCGGATCGGACTCACAGCTTGTCGCCCCGGTGACCGTGGGCGCGGGCGCGACCATCGGCGCCGGCTCGACGATCACGCGCGATGCGCCCGGGGCCGAGCTGAGCCTGAGCCGCAGCAAGCAGGTGACCGTGCCCGGCTGGCAGCGCCCCAAGAAGCGCTAGCGGCTACAATTTCAGGTGCATCATTGTGGGCGTCGGATCGCGCAGGCGAACGGTACACGGGGAGGAGCAGCATGTGTGGCATAGTCGGCGCCGTCGCCGAGCGTGATGTCGTCCCGATCCTCATCGAGGGCTTGAAGCGTCTGGAGTACCGCGGCTACGACTCCGCGGGTGTCGCCGTGCTCAGCGCAGAGGCTGCCCTGCAACGGGTGCGCGTCCCCGGAAAGGTGCGCGACCTGGAGGACGGCATCGCCGGTTCGACCCTGGCCGGCCACACCGGGATCGCCCACACCCGTTGGGCGACGCACGGCCAGCCCTCGGAGGCCAATGCCCATCCCCACGTCTGCCGCGACACGGTCGGGCTGGTGCACAACGGCATCATCGAGAACTACGACGCCCTCCACCGGGCCCAGCTCGAGGGCGGCTATCGCTTCACCTCCGAAACCGACACTGAGGTGATCGTTCATCAGGTGTATGCCCACCACGTCGGCAAGGACAAGCCCCTGTTCGAGGCGGTGCGCGCCACGGTGGCGGAGCTGCACGGCGCCTATGCGCTGGGGGTCATCAGCCGGCGCGAGCCGGGTCGGCTGATCGCCGCCCGCCGCGGCAGTCCCCTGGTGATCGGGCTGGGGATCGGGGAGAACTTCATCGCCTCCGACACCACGGCGCTGCTGCCGGTGACGCGGCGGTTCATCTACCTCGAGGACGGCGATGTCGCCGAGCTCACCCGTGAAGGCGTCACCGTCTACGACGAAGCGGGGGCGCGCGTCGAACGGCCGGTGCACGAGAGCGATCTCAGCGCCGACGCCGTGGAGCGCGGCGAATACCGGCACTACATGCTCAAGGAGATCCACGAGCAGCCGCGCGCCGTCGCCGAGACCCTGGAGGGCCGGATCGGCGACGCGCACGTCCTGGCCGGTGCCTTTGGGCCGCGCGCGGCGAGTGTGTTCGCACAGGTGCAGAGTGTCCAGATCATCGCCTGCGGCACCAGCTATCACGCCGGGCTGATCGCCCAATACTGGTTCGAGGCGCTTGCCGGGCTACCGTGCCGCGTCGATGTGGCGAGCGAGTTCCGCTATCGTCGGCCGGTGGTCCCGCCCAATGCCCTGCTGGTGACCATCTCCCAGTCGGGCGAAACCGCGGACACCATCGCCGCCCTCAAGGAGGCGCAGCGGCGCGGCTTCGCCCACTCGCTGGCCATCTGCAACGTGCCGCAGAGTTCGCTGGTGCGCGAGTCGGAGCTGGCGCTGATGACACGCGCCGGACCGGAGATCGGGGTCGCCTCGACCAAGGCATTCACCACCCAGCTGGTCGCGCTCCTGCTGCTGGTGCTCGCCCTCGGTCGGCACCACGCGCTGGCCGCCGAGCGTGAAGCCGCCCTGGTCGCCGAGCTGCGCCGCCTGCCGGGCCTGATCGAAGAGGCGCTGTCCATGGACGGCGATATCAGCGCGCTCGCCGAGAGCTTCGCCGATCGCGAGCACGCGCTGTTCCTGGGCCGCGGCGCGCACTTTCCGATCGCCCTCGAAGGTGCCCTGAAGCTCAAGGAGATCTCCTACATCCACGCCGAAGGCTACCCGGCCGGCGAGCTCAAGCACGGCCCCTTGGCCCTGGTCGACAGCCGCATGCCGGTCATCGCGGTGGCCCCCAAGAACGACCTGCTCGAGAAGCTGAAGTCCAACCTTCAGGAAGTGCGCGCACGGGGCGGGGAGCTGATCGTGTTCGCCGACGCCAACGCGCGGCTGGCCGCGGGCGAGGGGGTGCGCGTGTTTACCTTGCCGGCCGTGGACGACACCCTCTCGCCCGTGCTCTACACCGTGCCGCTGCAGCTGCTCGCCTATCACGTGGCCCTCATCAAGGGCACGGACGTCGACCAGCCGCGCAACCTGGCGAAATCGGTTACCGTCGAATAAGCCGGCTCAAACCTCGGCCCGGCTCTGCTGTACGACGCTCTCCACGGCCGCCCGGCAGCAGTTGCGCCCCTGCCGCTTGGCCGCATAAAGGGCCACGTCCGCCTGCTGTAGCAAGGCGGCGGCGTCCACCTCGGCCGCACCCGGCGCGGTGCCGGCGATGCCCGCGCTGACGGTGGCGCGCACGGTGTGTTCGCGTGCCGGCACCGTTTGTTGCGCGATACCCGCGCGGATGCGCTCTGCGATCTTCACCCCACAATCGGGACGCACGCCGGGCAGGATCACGGCGAACTCGTCGCCACCCAGGCGCGCCAGGAGATCGCCCTGGCGAAGGGCCTGCTGCACCCCTCCGGCCAATGCGATCAACACGGCGTCGCCCACCTGATGGCCGAAGTTGTCATTGATGTCCTTGAAGCGGTCGACGTCGAACAGGAGCAGGGTGGCTGGCGCTTCCAGGGCCTCGAGCCGGCGCATGAACTGGCGCCGGTTGGCCGCGCCCGTGAGGGGGTCGGTATCGGCCATCGCGCGGAGGTTCGCATTGGCCTGCTCCTTCGCCCGGTGGGCCCGTTCCAGCTCGTTCTGGCGCGCCTCGAGCGTCTCGCCGAGCTCGATCTGCTGGCGCAGGGCGCGGTGATAGCCGCGCCACACGTCGGTGCGCAGCGTCAGCCAGATGCCCAGCACCGTGCAGACGAAGCTGAGCTCTGCGCTGGTGTACAGCGCCACGGCGACCAGCGTCGGCACCCCGGTGGTGAGCAGGCGCACATAGAGGATCCCCGGCATCGCCGCGTAGGGCCCCATGATCGTGCCGAACACCACGATGATCAGCAGGATGCCCACATCCATGCCGCTGATATCGGGCAGCAGGATGAACGGACCCGCCCCCCAGATCAGCCCGTAGATGCCGCTGATGGCCATGAAGGCGAGCGCCTTGCGCTCGGGTCGATCCTCGAAGCGGCCCTGGCGGCGCAGGTGGGCGGCATATGCGCGCGGCAACAGCCCGCCGAGCAGGGCGGCGATCAACCAGCTGAGGTGCGTCGGGTTGCGGGTATCGGCGATAATGAATACGCCGATGATGAGGGCGGTGGCGCCGTTGCTGAGCAGGCTGCGCAGGCGGATGCCGGAGCAGCAGGCCTGCAGCAGGCGGGCGCGCGTACTTGGCGCGGCGCCACGCCACCCGATCAGGGCGGCAAAGAGCGTATCCGTCGAGAATCGCAGCCGCATGCTGCCCTCCCCCGGGCGCTGCGTCGAACAAAGAGCCTAACGGCAGGAGCCTATGACCTACACAGATCCCGGCCCGCGTTTCTGGAGGCTGTCCGAAGCGATCCGCCGCTCCGCGCCGCTGGTGCACAATATTACCAACTTGGTGGTGCAGACCGATACTGCGGACGCGGTGGCGGCCGTCGGCGCCACCCAGATCACCCTGCACAACGTCGAAGAGGCCCGGGAGGCGGCCGCCGTGTCGAGCGCCCTGGCGGTCAACCCCGGCACTCTCGACGCGCCCTGGCTGCGCTGTGCCCGCGATGCACTGGACGTGGCCGCGGCGACCGGAAAGCCCTGGGTGCTGGACCCGGTTGCCGCCGGGCTGACCGCCTACCGCAGCGGGGCCGTGCGCGAGCTGCTGGGGCGCGGCCCGACCGTGCTGAAGGCCAACGCCAGTGAGATCCTGGCGTTGGCCGAGACGGGACAGGCAGGACGTGGCGCCGACAGCGTGCACAGCGTCGATGAGGCCGCCGCGGCGGCGCAGACGCTGGCCCGGCGCCATGGCTGCGTGGTGGTCGTCTCCGGAGCAACGGATCTGATCACCGACGGGCAGCGGATACAGCGGATGGGCAACGGACACCCCCTGATGGCGGCGATGATCGGGGCGGGCTGCATGCTGACCTCGGTCATGGCCTGTTTCCTTGCCGTGGCCGAGGACCCGTTCGAAGCAGCTCAGGCCGCGGTCGCACACTTTACCGTGGCCGGGGAGATCGCGGCGGCGCAGGCCGCCGGACCCGGCACTCTCAAACCCTTGCTGATTGACGCCCTCTATCGCCTGGATGGGGCCGAACTCGCCCGTCGGCTGCGCCTGCTCGACCCTTGAGAGGCCGCCTCAGGCCGCCAATGCGCCACGGTCCGGCGCTTCCCCGCTGCTTACTCCACGCGCGCCGCTTGCCGGACCACGATGGCGATGCGGTCGAGGTCGTCCAAGCTGCGGATGACATCGAGCGTCTCCCCCCGCCGGTCGATGACCGGCACCCGGCTGCCGCGGGCGAGCCCCCGCGCGACGGTGCGAAGCATGTCCTGAAACGCGGCTTCCTTGCCTTGCGAGAGCAGCCGCATGCCCTCGTCGAAGTTCATCTTTTCCAACACGCTCATCGGGCCACTTCCATTTCCGTGATATGGGGGGGTTGTGCGCCGGCCGCGACGCGCGCGGCCGGCGTCTCCTTGATGCGGGCAAAGGCTAACCGACTCGGTGGCTGGCGTCCTTTGCGGTGAACCCCAGAGCGAGTGCGGGAATTCCCTAGGCCGCCCGCCCCCCGCTCGCCGGGCCTTGCGAAGCCCCGGGCGCCGCGTGGCCGAATGTGATTTCCATCACAGTTTGGGGTAAAATCCCGCGCCGTGATGGTTCCAAGAACAACCATAAGGACCGCCCTGGCCATCCTGCTGCTCCTGTGCGGCGGCACGGCGCCGGCACGGGCGGAAGACGACGCGAGCGAGATCGAATGTCTGGCGCTCAACGTCTACCACGAGGCCCGCGGCGAGAATGCCGACGGGCTGTTCGCCGTGGCCTTTGTCACCATGAACCGCGTGCACAGCGAGCGCTATCCCGGCACCGTCTGCCAGGTGGTGTGGCAGCGCAGCTGGAGCAGCCGCCATCACCGCTGGGTCCCGCAGTTCAGCTGGACCATGGACCGCCGCCCGGACCTGCCCAAGAACCCCGCCGCCTGGAAGCGCGCCCAATTGGTCGCGCGCCTCGTCTACCGCTACAACCTGCCGAGCAACGTGGGCGACGCCCTGTGGTATCACGCCGACTACGTGCACCCGCGCTGGACGCGCTGGCGTGAGCGGCTCGGCGCGGTCGGACGTCATATCTTCTACCGCTGAGCGCCCCCCGGTGGGGTGAATGTGCGATCGGCCGCTCTCCCCCGCGCGCCCGATTTCGCTAGAATGCCGGCCCGGCATCAACCCGCCGACGACAAATCACAGAGGGATGCGCCCGTGGTCTGGTTCAAGAATCTGCAGCTGTTCAAGTTCGCCGAGCCCTTCGCGCTCTCCGCGGACGCCCTGGCCGAGGCGCTCGCCACGCAGGCTTTCCACCCCTGCGGGGATCACCAGCCGAGTTCGCGCGGCTGGGTGTCGCCGCTGGGCGAGGAGGGCGGCCTCGTCCATGTCGTGGGCCGTTGCAGCCGCGTGGTGCTGCGGCGTGAGCAGAAGAACCTGCCGGCCAGCGTGGTCAAGCGCCGCGCGGCCGAGCGGGCCGAGGCGATCGCCGCGCGCGAAGCGCGCCCGGTGGGCCGCAAGGAGCGGCGCGAGCTCGAGGAGGCGCTCACCCTGGAACTGCTCCCGCAGGCGTTCACCACCCTCAGGGACACGGCCGCCTACGTCGACGCGGACAATGGCTGGATCGGCGTGGAGACGCGTTCGCGCAAGCAGGCCGAGGAGTTTCTCTCCTTCCTGCGCCAGACGCTCGGTTCGCTGCCCGTCAAGCCCTTCGCGACCCGTGTCCTGCCCACGCTGGCGATGACCGAATGGCTGCGCTCGGGCAGCGTGCCCGGCGCCTTCGTGGTGCAGGGCGATTGCGAGCTGCGCGACCCGCTGAACGAGGGCGGGTCTGTGAAGTGCAAGAACCAGGACCTGTTCAGCGAGGAGGTGCGCAACCACCTTGAACAGGGCAAGGAGGTGATCAAGCTGGCGGTGTCCTGGGGGGAGCGGCTGGGCCTGGTCATCGACGAGGAGTTGGGGGTGAGCCGCATCAAGTTCCTCGACCTGCTGGCGGACGAGCTCGCCGAGCAGAACGCCGAAGACCGCGCCGCGGCGATGGACGGGGAGTTCGCGCTGATGTGCGGCGAGTTCGCCCGGCTCGTGCCGGACCTGCTCGACGCCTTCGGCGGGGATGCCGACGCCCCGGCCGCCGCGGACGTCGCCGTCAGCGAGCGGGCGCTGCCCTGAGCGCTCGGCTCGGCTCAGCGCCCGCGCGCTGCGCCGTCCGGCAGCGCGTACAGGTACGCGCTCGCACCATGGGCCTGGATCTGGTCGTCCAGCACCGCCCCTCGGGTGCGTTCGAGCAGGCTGCGCAGGTAGGGCTCCTCCGCCCGCCCGTCGGTCTCCCGCGTGTTGGAGAACACCAGCCAGACGCGCTTGTGGCCATCCAGCCGCGCCAGGTCCTTGCTGAACAGCGGTTGCAGGTCCTCGCCCGAATAGGTGCCGATGCGGCCGGGCGAGGTCCCTTCCAGGATCTCGCCCCCCAGGCCGAGCCGCGGCGCGTAGTACTGGAATGGCAGGCGGGCTGCATAGTACACGTAGACCGCCTCGCCGGGGGTGCGGACGGCCTTGAGCTTGCTCAGCACCCCGCGCAGGTCGTGCCGGGGCATCACCTCGTAGGCCTTGTGTGTGGCGACATTGTTCACCGCGTAGAGCGTCGGATGGAACAGCACCAGGCCGATGGCCAGCGCCGGCGCGGCCGCGGACACGGGCAGCGCGAGGCGGACCAGTGCCCCGGCCCCTTCGCCTACCAGCAGCAGGATCGGCGGCACCAGGAAGGTGAGCACCCGGCCGTGGAACGGGTACAGGTAGAAGCCCGAGGCCAGCAGGGTGAGCACGATGGGGACGCTGAGCGTAGCGAGCCAGACGCGGTCCCGGCGCCACAGCGACCCCACTCCAAGCAGCGCCAGGAAGGCGCCCAGGCCTTGCAGGATGATGCCCGTGGGCCGTTGCAGCAGGGCGAACAATGCCTCGTAGTACCAGCGCACGTCTGCGGCCGAGGTGGGCGGCAGGGGTGCGAAGCGGCCGTCGCGGCTCCAATAGAACTGCATCGCCGACACCGTCTGGGAGTGCTCCAGCCCCATGGCGAAGTACATCGCCAGGAAGCTGCCCAGCCAGATGGCGCCGACCAGCAGCAGGTGCAGCGTGCGGCGGCGCTCGCCCGAGGCGAGGGCGGCCACGCCGAGCGGCAGGCCGATGCCCGCGAGCACGAACACCGCCGGGAAGGACAGCCAGACGGCGACGGCGCCGGCCGCGCCGAGCAGGGCGATAGCCACGCCATCGAACCTGCGCTGCAGCGCGAGCGCGGTGGCGAGATACAGCCCCACGCTCACCGCGGCCTCCACGGAATATTGCTTCGTGTCCGCGGCGAAATAGACCAGCCCCGAGGAGACCGCGAACAGCGCCAGCGCGGTGAACGCACCGGCTCGGTTGACGAGGCTGCGTCGTGCCAGTGGCCAGAAGGCGAGCAGGGCGAGCAGCCCCGCCAGCAAGGGCAGCAGGCGCAGGGCATACTCGCTGTCGCCGAACATCGTCACCATCGCTTTCTGCAGCAGCAGGAAGCCCGCCGGCGCCGCCTGGTCGTAGGCCAGCGGCGTGAACAACGCCCCCGGCGAGCGGTGCAGGACATTGAGCGCCAGCGCCGCCTCGTCCAGGTACAAGGAGCGATTGAACAGGTATTGATGCAGGCGCAGCAGGGCGCCCCCGCCGAGCAGCGTCAGTGCGAGCACGCCGCTGAGGCTGCCGGTGCGCGCGGCCCAGAGCCTGCCGGCGACGGTGTTCATCGGACGTCCGCCTTGCGGCCGCGCGGCCGCGTATGGCCGGCGCCGTTGACCGGCGCGGGATAGCGGCCCGGGAGCGGCGGCTGATCGATGACGAAGTCGCGCAGCATCTGGTACTGCTCGCGGTAGCGGCGGTTCACCGAGTCGAGCACCAGGCCGGTCGCAAAGGACAAGGCGCTGACCAGCACCAGGCCGGTGGCGAGCACGGCGGTGGACGGATGGGTCACCAGCCCCGTCTGCAGGTATTCGCCCACCGGGATGCTGCCCAGCCCGATGCCCGCCAGCAGGCTCAGCAAACCGATGCCCGAGAAGAAGCGCAGCGGACGGTAGTCCTTATAGATGTCGAAGATGGTGCGCATGATCAGCAGCCCGTCGCGGAAGGTGCTCAGCTTGGAACTGCTGCCCGCCGGGCGCGGACGATAGTGGATCGGGACCTCCACCACCGCAAAGCCCTTGTCCAGCGCCTGCAGGGTGAGTTCGGTCTCCACCTCGAACCCGTCGCTGAGGATCGGCAGGCTCTTGACGAAGCGTCGATTGAAGCATCGGTACCCCGAGAGCACGTCCTCCATGTGGGTGCCGAACAAGGCGTTGATGAGCCCCCGAATGAGCCGGTTGCCGAACCGATGCAGGAAGCGGAAGGACCCCTCACCGTAGTGTTCCAGGCGCATGCCCACGCTCATGTCGGCGCGCCCGGCGGCCACCGGCGCGATCAGCTGGTGCACGTCCTCCGCCGGGTAGGTCGCGTCCCCGTCCACCAGCACGTACAGGTCGGCGTCGACCTCGCGGAACATGGTGCGCAGCACGCTGCCCTTGCCCTGGCGATATTCGCGGCGCACCTCCACGCCGGCGCGCGCGGCCTCCTGTGCGGTGGCATCGGTGCTGTTGTTGTCGTAGACGACAAGTCGTGCCTTGGGCAGCACGCGCCGGAACTCGTCGACCACCGTGCCGATGGTGGGCGCCTCGTTGTAGCAGGGGATCAGGACCGCAATCGTTTCCATTTGCCTCTCCGCGGCTAGCGGTACACCCACTTCTTGCGGGCGCCAAAGTTCCAGAACAGGGCGAGCGCCGTCGCGAGCAGCTTGGCCGGCACGAGCGCCATGCCCAGGCCGTCCACGCCCGCGAACATCACCAGGCTGTTGAGCGCGAGCCCGGCGGTGCTGATCGCAAGCACCGCCCCGTAGGCGTGATAGATCGAGTCCAGGCAGTGCGCACCGAACACGTAGCGCTGCCCTGCCAGGAAGTTGAAGGTGCTGGCCAGGGCGAAGGCGATCGCGTTGGCGAGCAGGTAGTACATGCCCACGGCGGTGAGCGTGAGCAGGACGGCGAAATCGATCAGGAAGGACGCGCCGCCGACGCCGACATAACGCGCAAACTCACCTGCATGCCGCATCCGGCTTCCCTTCCCGCGCTCCGCGCCGCTACGTCTCGGCGCCGGAGCCGCATTTCTTGTTCGTTCGGCACGAAGCACGGCGTGCCCGTATCCGAAAAAGCATAGATGACGCGCCGACGCGCGCAAGGCGCGCCCCGCCTCAGCGTTGCAGCTCCGGTCGCCCGTAGTGATAGCCCTGCACCCAGTTGATGCCGAGCTCGCGCAGGACCTCGCCGGTGGCGGCGTCTTCCACGCCTTCGGCGAGGGTGATGAGCCCGAGCTCATCGGCGATGTCCTGGATGCCGCGCAGGATCGAGCGCCCCTTGCGGTGGGCCTGGGCGCGGCGCACGAGGCTGCCTTCGATCTTGAGGTAGTCGATGGGCAGGTGGGCGAGATATTCGAAGGACGAATAGCCGCTGCCGAAGTCGTCGATGGCGAGCCGCACACCCAGGTCGAGAAAGGGCGCGAGCATCTTGCGTGCCTCACGCGTGTCCAGGAAGTCCCGCTCGGTGATCTCCAGCACCAGGGGGTGCCTGCGGCGGTGTTCAAGGCACTGCTCGCGTTCGCGCTCCACGAGCTTGATCAGCGCATCGAGCAGCTCCGCCCGGCGCAGGAGACCGGCCGAAATGTTCACGAACAACAGGCGCTCGGGGGCGCTGCGCGCCATCTGCCGGCAGTGCGAGAGGGCGGCCTTGAACATGGCAAAGTCCACCCGGTGGACGAGATGGCGCAGCGTCGCCACCTCGATGAACTCCTCGGCCACCAGCACCTGGCCCTCGGGGCGGAGCAGGCGCGCGAGCAGCTCCTCACCCACGAGCGCCCCGGACTGCAGGTCGAGGATCGGCTGGTAGGCCGGACGCAGGCGCCCGTTGCTGATCGCGTCCTCGATGAAACCGGCCACCGCGGTCTGGCGCATGCCCTTGCGGCTGGCCCGGTGCACGCGATTGCGCCCCGCCGCTTTGGCCTCGTAGAGCGCCACGTCCGCAGCCACCAGCAGTGAGCGGGTGTCGCTCCCGTCGATGGGATAGCAGGCGAGCCCGGCGCTGATGGTGACCGGAAAGGCCATGCCGTCCGCCTGCACCGGTTCGGCGGCCACCCGCTCGCGCACGCGCTCGGCAATCCGCTCGGCCTCATCGAACTCGGCGCCGGGCAGCAGGGCGAGGAATTCCTCGCCACCCCAGCGTCCGAACCAGTCGCCCAGGCGCACCGCGCTGCAGGCGCGGCGGGCCACGTCGCACAGGACCTGATCCCCGACGCCATGGCCGTGCTGGTCGTTGAGCCGTTTGAAATGGTCGATGTCGAACATCACCAGCGAATAGGCCCCGCCCCGCCGGGCGGCGAAATGATGCTGATGATCCAGGGCGCTCTGCATGGCCGCCCGATTGTAGACGTCCGTGAGCGAATCGAATTCGGACAGCCGGCGCAGGTGATCGCGCAGGCGCGCCTGCTCGAGCAGGCCGCCCACCACTTCGGCGAACACCAGGAAGGGCTCCAGTCCGACGCGATCCACATAGTCGCTGTGATCAACGAAGATGCCGAAGCAGGGGCGTGGCTCGCCCGGCAGCGGAAAGCAGACCATCTGTTCGCTGCCGCGAAGCCCCTTCGGGCGGCGCAGTGCGCGGGCCATTTCGGCGGGGGTGCGGGCGCGGGACAGGCTCGGCGAAGCGCCCTTGCCGGCGGCGTACACCAGCCGCAACGCGCCGCCGTGGGCCTCCACGGTCGTCACCCACGCGACGCGCACGTGTGCAGAGGCCGCGGCCAGGCTGTCGCAGGCGGACTGGAGCACCTTGACGGGGTCCTGTTCACGCACCAGGCCCGCCGCCGCCGCGAGCAGCGCCTGATGCAGCAGTGCCTGCTCCGGATTGACCGCGTGAGGCGGCGTGGGGGCGGCCGCACCCATTGCGAACCCTCTTTCGGCCGGCAGATTCCCTACTTAGATAGTAGACAATCGCCGCGCACGGGCCGGGGCGTTAGGCGGACAGGCGCTTGAGAAACACCCGCATCTCCCTGGCGGCCTGCTTGTCGCCGCGCCCCTCGGCGGCCTCGATGCCCGCGCGGTAAGCCTCGGCTGCCGCCGCGGGCTCGTGGTTTTCGACCAGCGCGCGTCCCAGCAGCTTCCAGGCCGCGGAATACTGCGGGTCGTGGCGCACGGCCTCACGCAGGTGAGTGATCGCCGCTGCCGCTTGTCCGTCGTTCAGATAGGCCTGGCCCAGGCCGAAGCGCAGCAGCGCCGTGTCCTGCCCGGCGGCCAGCAGCGCTTCGAGCTTGTCGATCATCGCCATCGGGCGCCTCCTCGAGCGTTCAGCCGCGGCACGCGACCAGCATGGCCTCGTCGCGCAGGCCGCGCGTAAGATCGCCGACGCGTCCTTCCTCACGATAGACCAGCACCCGCAGCGTGGCGAAGGCGCGCAACAGCTCGTTCGGATGCAGCCGGTACTCGGCCCGAGCGGGTCCCTGCGCGGCCACGCGTTCCCGGGCGAAGGTCTGATAGAACAGCAGCCCCCCGGGGCGGAGCGCGCCGGCCAGCGCAGGGAAGAGGCTGCGCTCCAGAAAGCGGCTGACCACGACCACGTCAAAGCCGGCGGCGGGCGGCGGCGCGGCAAGCACGTCACGCACCTCGGCCGTCAGGGGCAGGCCCTGGGCCTGCGCGCGCGCGGCCAGCTTGGCGATGGCCGTCGCGGAGCGATCCCAGGCGCACGTGTGCAGGCCGTGTGCCGCGAGCAGCAGGGCGTTGCCGCCCAGACCGCAGGCAAGGTCCAGGGCGCGGCCGTGCGTCGGCAGCAGGTATGCGAACTCCTCGAGCACCCGTGCCGGTCGGGCCCCGGCCGGGTCCGCTGCGCGATAGCGCGCCTCCCACTTTGCTCGCTCGTGTGCATCGTCCATCGGGTCTATTTCCGCCAGAAGGCCGGGGTCAGCATCACCAGCACGGTGAAGATCTCGAGCCGCCCGAGCAGCATCGCGAACACCAGCAGCCATTTCCCGGCCGGGGACACATCGGCGTAATGCGGACCCACGGCGCCCAGGCCCGGGCCGAGATTGTTCAGGGTCGCCGCCACCGCCGAGAACGCCGTGATCTGGTCGAGCCCCGTCATCATCAGCAGGAGAAGGATGATGCTGAAGGTGGCGACGTAGGCGGCGAAGAAGCCCCACACCGAATCGACCACCCGGTTGGGCAGGGCCTTGCCGCCCACCTTGATGGTGAACACGGCATTGGGGTGGATGACCCGCATGATCTCGCGCCGCCCCTGCTTGAGCAGCAGCAGAAATCGAATCACCTTCATGCCGCCGCCGGTGGAGCCGGCACAGCCGCCGATGAAACTGGTGAACAGCAGCAGCACCGGCAGGAAGCCCGGCCAGGTGAAGTACTCGTGCGTGGTGAAGCCGGTCGTGGTGCCGATCGACACCACCTGAAACAGCGCCTGCAGCAGCGTCTCGTCCCAGCTATGGAAGGTGTGTTCGTAGGAGAGATAAATGGCGGTGATGGCCGCCACCAGAAACAGCACGCTCAGATAGGTGCGAAATTCCGAATCGGCGAGATAGTGGCGCAGGCTCATGTGGCGCCAGGCGAGGAAGTGCAGGGCGAAGTTGACGCCCGAGATCAGCATGAAGCCGATGGCGACCAGCTCCACCAGGGGTTTGTCCGCGAAAAACCCGATGCTTGCGTCGTGGGTGGAAAAGCCCCCGATGGACACGGTCGAGAAGCTGTGCGCGATGGCATCGAAGGCGTCCATGCCGGCCAGCCAGTAGGACGCGGCGCAGAGCACCGTGAGCCCGAGATAGATGTACCACAGCGCCTTGGCCGACTCGGTGATGCGCGGCGCGAGGCGGGTGTCCTTCATCGGGCCGGGCGTCTCGGCGCGGTACATCTGCATGCCGCCGATGCCGAGCATGGGCATGATTGCCACCGCCAGCACGATGATGCCCATGCCGCCGAGCCACTGCAGCTGCTGCCGATAGTAGAGCAAGGCATGCGGCAGACCGTCGATCCGGGTGAGCACCGTCGCGCCGGTCGTGGTCAGCCCCGACATGGCCTCGAACATGGCGTCGGTGAAGGACATGCGCGGGTGTTCGGCGAAGGCGAAGGGCACGGCGCCGAAGGTCGCGAGCACGCCCCAGAACAACACCACCACCAGGAAGCCGTCGCGCAGGCGCAGCTCCTGGCGGCGGCGGCTGACCGGCAGCCACAGCAAGGTGCCGGTGAGCAGGGCGATGACGAAGCCGGCCACGAACGGGTACACGGCGCCGTCGCCGTAGATCAGGGCCACCACCACGGGCGGGACCATGGTGCTGCTAAACACCATCAGCAGGCGGCCGAGGATGCGCTGAATGGCAATGCGGTGCATGGCTAGATGAAGGTGAAACCGACCTGGAACAGTCGCTCCACGTCCGGGATGTAGCGTTTGTCGACGAGAAACAGAATGACGTGGTCCTCCGGTTCGATCACTGTGTAGTGATGGGCCACGAGCACCTCGCGCCCGCGCACGATGGCGCCGATGTTGGTGCTCGGCGGCAGCTTCAGCTCGTCGATGCGGCGGCCGACTACGCGGGAGGTGTTGCGGTCCCCGTGCGCCACGGCCTCGATGGCCTCGGCGGCGCCGCGGCGCAGGGAGTGTACGCGCACCACATCGCCGCGTCGCACGTGGGCGAGCAGGCTGCCGATGGTCGCCTGCTGCGGCGAGATGGCGATGTCGATCTCCCCGCTCTGTACCAGGTCCACGTACGCGGCGCGGTTGATCAGTGCCATCACCTTGCGGGCGCCGAGCCGCTTGGCGAGCATGGCCGAGAGGATGTTGGCCTCATCGTCGTTGGTGAGGGCGCAGAACACGTCGGTCTCGTCGATGTTCTCCTCGATGAGCAGCTCCTCGTCTGCGGCGTCGCCGCACAGCACGAGGGTGCGCGAGAGCTCCTGCGCAATGAGCCGCGTGCGCGGCACGTTGTGGTCGATGAGCTTGACCTGGTAGCGATTCTCCAGGGCCTTGGCCAGGCGCCGGCCGATGTTCCCGCCGCCGGCGAGCATCACCCGCTTGTAGGGTTTGTCGAGCTTGCGCAGCTCGCTGATCATGGCGCGGATGTTCTTGCGCGCGGCGATGAAGAACACCTCATCGTCGGCCTCGATGACCGTCGTGCCCTCGGGGATGATGGCGCGGTCGCGCCGGTAGATCGCCGCCACGCGGGTGTCGATGCCCGGCAGGTGCTCGCGGATGGTGCGCAGCTCGTGGCCCACCAGCGGTCCGCCGTGGTAGGCCTTCACGCCCACCAGCTGCACCTGCCCGTCGGCGAAGTCGAGCACCTGCAGGGCGCCGGGGTGGTCGATCAGGCTCTGGATGTATTCGGTGACCAGCTGCTCGGGGCTGATCAGCACGTCGATCGGCAGCGCCTCTTGCGCGAACAGCTGCGGATGAGTCAGGTATTCGGGGGCGCGCACGCGGGCGATCTTGGTCGGCGTGTGGAAGATGGTGTAGGCCACCTGGCAGGCGATCATGTTGGTCTCGTCGGAGTTGGTGACCGCGATGATCATGTCGCCGTCGTCGGCCCCGGCGCGGCGCAACACGTCCGGATGCGAGGCCTCGCCCGAGACCACGCGGATGTCGAGGCGATCCTGCAGGGCCTGCAGGCGCGCCCCGTCGGTGTCCACCACCGTGATGTCATTCGCCTCGCTGGAGAGGTTGTTGGCGAGGGAGGAGCCGACCTGGCCGGCGCCGAGGATGATGATCTTCATGGATTGGGGACGGCTCGCTTGTTGTTGCTGACCCGGAACCCCCACCTGCGGCTCGGGCCTGGTTTCCGGTGGTTGGCGCCCGCTCAGCCCTCGAAGGACTGGCTCTTTATGTCGATGCCGAGGGCGCGCAGCTTGCGGTACAGATGCGTGCGTTCCATGCCCGCGACCTGGGCGACCTTGCCCACGCTGCCGCCGGTCTTGCGCAGATGATACTCCAGATAGGTGCGCTCGAACTCGTCGCGAGCCTCGCGCAGGGGCTGTTCCAGTGAGATGGGCAGCCCCGGACCGGCCGGCGCCCCCATGCCCTGCAGCGAGACCTCGACCTCGTCGGCGTCAATCTCGCTGCCGGCGCCGATGATGAGCAGCCGCTGCACCAGGTTCTTGAGCTCGCGAATGTTGCCCGGCCAGTCGTAGTTGCGCAGGCGGTTCTGCGCCGCGACCGTAAAGCTGCGATAGGGGAGGCGATCGCGGGTGACGAACAGGTCGACGTAGTAGTTCAGCAGGTCGGGAACGTCTTCGACGTGCTCGCGCAGGGCGGGCACGTGCAGCGGCACGACGTTGAGCTGGTAGAACAGGTCCTTGCGGAACAGCCCGTCCTCGACGCGTTGCGCCAGGTCGTAGCGGGTGATCGCGATGACGCGCACGTTGACGCGTACCGGCTCGCTGCCGCCCACGCGGTAAAAGGTCTTCGACTCGAGCGCCGGGAGCAGCTTGGCCTGGGTCGCGAGGTCCATTTCGCCGACCTCGTCGAGCACCAGCGTGCCGGCGTTGGCCTGCTCGAGCAGGCCGTAGCGCACCCGCCCGTCCTGCTCGCTGCCGAACAGCTCGACGGCGACGTCGGTGTCGGTCAGCGACGCCGCACTGGCATCGATCAGCGGCCCCTCGCGGCGCCCGCCGGAGGCGTGCAGGAAGCGCGCCGCCACCTTGCGTCCGCTGCCCGCCTCGCCGCTGATCAACACCCAGGTGTCGTGCTGCGCCACACGCTTGATCTGTTCGCGCAGCCGCTGCATGACCGCGCTCTTGCCGATCGGCTCGGCCACGGCATGCGACTGGCGGCGCAGACCGCGGTTCTCGCGCTGCAGCCGGTCGGCCTCCAGGGCGCGTTCGACGGTGAGCAGCAGCTTGGCCAGGGACAGCGGCTTTTCGATGTAGTCGTAGGCCCCCAGCCGGGTGGCCTCGACGGCGGTCTCCACGGTGCCGTGACCGGACATCATGATGACCGGCATGGGCAGGCTGCCGTCCTCGGTCCACTCCTTGAGAAGGCTGATGCCGTCGACGTCCGGCATCCAGATGTCGAGCAGCACCAGGTCCGGGCGCTGGGCGCGGCGCGCCTCGCGTGCGGCGGCGCCGTTCTCCGCCACCGCCACCTGGTAGCCCTCGTCCTCGAGGATCTCGCGCAGCAGGCCGCGGATGTCGGGTTCGTCGTCGACGACCAGGATGAACGCTCCCTGGCCCGCGGGGACCGGGTCCATGCCGGTGAGCGTGTCGCTATGCGGCTGCGTGACCATTGCTGTTCTCCTGCGCGGCACCGTCCGTGCCGGTACCGCGTGCCTTGACCACCGGCAGTCGGATGACGACGCTCGCGCCGCGGCCGGGACCGTTCTCGGCCCATAATACGCCGCCATGCTCCTCGACGATCTTCTTGACGATCGCCAGCCCCAGGCCGGTGCCCTTGGGCTTCGTCGTGACGTAAGGCTCGAACAGGTGGCCGAGCAACTCCTCGGGAATGCCCGGCCCGGAATCGCGTACCCGGATCTCCACGTACCGGCAGGCGGCCTCCTGCATGCAGCGGGTGCTCACGGTGATGCGCCGCTGCGCCGAGTCGGCGGTCGCCTCCAGGGCATTCTTGATGAGGTTGTGCAGCAGCTGGCGCAGCCGTCCGCCGTCGGCCTCCACGGTCGGGGTGTGGGGGTCGAGGTTCACCAGCAGCTTGGCGCCGGTGTCGGCGTGGCGGTAGAGCTCCAGCACCTCGTTGATGATGCCGTTGAGGTCCACCGGTTCCAATTGCATGGTAGGCATGCGTGCGTAGTGGGTAAAGGCGCCCACCAGCCGCTTGAGCGCCTCCACCTGCTGCACGATGGTGTGCGTGGCCCGATCGAGCACCCCGGCGTCGCGCGGTGACATCTTGCCCAGATACTTGTGGCGCAGGCGTTCCGCCGAGAGCTGGATGGGCGTGAGCGGGTTCTTGATCTCGTGGGCCATGCGGCGAGCGACCTCGCTCCAGGCGGCATCGCGCTGCGCCTGGATCAGGGTGGTGACATCATCGAAGACGATGACGTGGCCGCCGGGCAGGTCGCCGCTGTCCGGCAGCGAGGTGCCGCGGCACATCAGTACCTGTCGGCCGCCGCGGCCGAACAGCACCACCTCCTCGCGCCACTCGGCCTCGCCGCGCGCCAGATGCGGCTCGATCAGGTCCACGAAGTGGTGGGTGTGCGGATAGGCCGCCTTGAGCTCCTCCAGGGTCCGCCCCTGCAGCGCCGTGACTTCGGTCCCCAGGATATGGGGCGCCGCCGGATTGTGGGTGATCAGCCGCTGTTCGGTATCGAGCGTGAGCACCCCCGAGGAGAGGTGGGCGAGGACCGCCTCCAGATAGGCCCGCTGCCCTTCGGCCTGCTGCTGGCTGCGGCGCGCCTCGGCGCGCGTGAGCGCCAGTCGCCGGGTCATCTCGTTGAAGGAGCGCACCAGGAAGCCCAGCTCGTCGCGTCCGGGCAGCGGCAGGCGTTTGTCGTAGTCGCCCTCGGCCACCGCTCGCGTGCCCTCGGCGAGGTCGCTGATCGGCGCCAGCAGGCGGCGCGCCAGGTAGAACGCAGCCCAAACGGCCGTCAGCATGCTCAGAAGCAGCACCAGCGACAGCGTCAGGGTGAAGCTGTACTTGAGCGGTTTGCGCAGATAGGTGAGCTCGGTGTACTCGGCGAAGGCGTCCTGCACGCTCTCGGCCAGCGAGTTCATGCGCTCGGTGATCGGGTACAAGGCCTGCAGCACATAGGGCTCGCGCATCGGGCTGTTGGAGGGGATGCTCACCGCCACGCGGATGTGCAGGCCGGATTCGGAGATCGGGTCCAGGCCCACGTAGTCATTGCCCTGACGCACCTGCAGCAGCGTCGACTCGTCGGGCCGCGGCGGCACGATGCTGCCGGTGTCCGTGCTGCTCGCGGCCACGATCCGTCCGGTGGCGGTGAACAGGGCCAGCTCGCTGGCGTTGCTGTCCGAGCGCAGGTCGTTGAGCTCCAGCGCCGCCATGCCCTCCGGCACGTCGGTCAGCGAGCCGCCCATCTGCCGGGTCTCGCGCAGCAGCTCGCGCATGCGCACGTGCAGCGAGGTGCGGCTGAGCACCAGCGCGTCGTTGAGCGCCTGTTCCACCCGCACGTCGAACCAG
The DNA here is from genome assembly GCA_963779865.1 of uncultured Gammaproteobacteria bacterium. Taxonomy (GTDB): domain Bacteria; phylum Pseudomonadota; class Gammaproteobacteria; order CAVZZX01; family CAVZZX01; genus CAVZZX01. Next base: position 2,399,169 of record CAVZZX010000003.1, read on the forward strand.
CTGTCGATGCCGCGGTGCAGGAAATCCACGGCGAAGTAGTACACGACCAGCAGCGGCGTCACCGACAGCACGGTGAACATGAGTACCAGCCGGGCGGTGAGGCGCGAGCCCGGCGCGCCCGCCCGGTAGCCGCGGATGAGTCGGTAGATGTTCTTGCCGATCAGGGCGACCAGCAGCAGCAGGGCGAGGATGTTGACACCCAGCAGCAGCGAGTACAGGCGGCCGAACAGGGCCGAGTTGTGGGTGGCCCCGCTCATCAGGTACAGGCTGGCGAGCAGCAGCACGAACAACAGCACCACCGGGGTGCTGCCGGACAGCAGCCGCCTCAGTGCGCGAAGCGCCATTCGTACCATTCGCTTCCCAACCGCCATTGCGAGGAGAGATAGGCCAGCGGGCGCAGCGGGGCGGGCAGCGACTCGATGTCGAGCTCCACCCGCATCCGTCCCCAGTAGCGATCATGGGGATTGAGCAGGTTCTGGTCGATGATCGGCAGGTCGCGGATGGTGCCCAGGGCGCGCAAGGCCGCCGCCAGGCTGCCGTAGGTCTCCTGGGCGCCGCTGTTGAGGTTCTGCACCAGGTACTTCTCCGCCAGCGCGTGATAGCGCAGGCGATAGCGCTGCACCAGCGAGGCCACCTGCTTGTCCCACCACCAGGAGCGGCGCCGATAGACCTCGATGAACACCTTCAGGCTCAGGGGCACGCCGTTTTGAAGCGCATCCAGTGCGTCCACGGTGAGCGCGTAGTCGATGTCCGCATCCAGGCGATACACCTGATGTTCCACACTGGTATGCACGTCGCGCACCGAGAAGGCGTCGTCGGCCAGCGCGCCCCCGCCCAGCGCGAACAGGAGCACCAGCGCGGCCAGCAGGCGGCGCGCGGGCTCAGCGCTTGAGCAGAGCGGCGTAGAAAAAGCCATCCATATCATCCTCGCCGGGCAGGACCTGGCGTCCCGCTGCCGTCTCCCGGCCCCACTCGCCCGGGATGGGCGCAAGCCGGGCATCCGCATGCCTGTCGAGGAAGCCGAGGACCTGTTGGGTATTCTCCTCGGGCAGCACCGAACATGTCGCGTACAACAGCATACCGCCGGGCTTGAGCAGCGGCCAAACGGCGTCCAGCAGCCGCTGCTGCTGCGCGGCGAGCCCCGCCACATCGGTGGCCCGGCGCAGCAGTTTGATGTCCGGGTGCCGGCGGATCACGCCGGTCGCGGTGCACGGCGCATCGAGCAGGATGCGGTCGTAGGCGCGCCCGTCCCACCAGTGCGCGGGCTCGGCAGCGTCGCCCGCGCGGACCGCGGCCTCCAGGCCGAGCCGGTCCAGCGTGTCGCGCACTTGCCCGAGCCGCCCCGGATCGCGGTCCAGCGCATCCACGCTCGCCGGCCCGGACGCTGTCTCCAGCAGATGGGCCGTCTTGCCGCCGGGCGCCGCGCAGGCGTCCAGGATGTGGTCGCCGGCGGCGGGGGCGAGCAGCTGCGCGGCGAGCTGGGCGGCCGCGTCCTGCACCGATACCGCGCCCTGCGCGAAGCCCGGCAGGCGCTCGACGGCGACCGCCTCCTCGAGGATCACCCCCGCCTGTGTGTGCGGGGCCGGCCGCGCGGCGAGCCCCGCGGCGGCGAGCTGCTCCAGGTAGGCCTCGCGCCCGCCCCGGCGCAGGTTGACGCGCAGTGTCATGGGCGCCTGGCGGTTGTTGGCCGCGACGATGGCCTCCCAGTCCTGCGGCCAGGCCTGTTGCAGCCGCTCCAGCAGCCAGCGCGGATGTGCCGTGCGCGTCTCCGGCTCGGCATCCAGGGCCTGCGCAAGCGGGACGGCCCGGCGCTGCGCGTTGCGCAGCACGGCGTTGACCAGGCCACGGGCCCAGTCCTTGCCGAGCCCGGCGGCCGCGCCGACCGTCTCGGCCACCGCGGCGTGCGGCGGAGTGCCCATCTGCGTGAGCTGATACAGCCCGATGAGCAGAAGGGCCTCCAGCTCGCGGTCGTGCCCCTTCAGCGGCCGGTGCAACAACTTGCCCAGCAGCGGCTGCAGACGCGGATACCAGCGCAGCGTGCCGTAGCACAGGGCCTGCGCGAGCCCCCGGTCCGGGCCTTCCAGCCCGCTGAGGGCCTCCTCGAGCACGCCGCCGAGCGAGCGCCCCTCGCCGAGCACGCGGGCCAGCGCGACCGCCGCCCGTTCGCGGGGCCGGGCGGGCGCGGCGTGCCGCTGTCGCTTGCGGGCCACCGGCTCAGGATCCGGCCGGGGCCGCGAGACGCAGGCCCGCCCGGATCAGCTCGGGATGCCCGTTGATGAAGCTGGCGACGTCGAGCGGCTTGCCCCCGGCGAGCTGCACCCGATGCAGGCGCAGGGCGCCCGCGCCGCAGGCGACGTCGATCCCCTCGCGGCCCACGCGGAGTACCGTGCCCGCCGGCCCCGGCCCCGGCCCCGGCCCCGGCCCCGGCCCCGGCCCCGGCGTTGGCCCCGGCGTTGGCCTTGGTGCGAGCACATCCGCCTTCCAGACTCGCAGTGTGCGCTCACCTACGCCGGTGTAGGCGACCGGCCACGGGTCGAAGGCACGTACCTGGCGCTCGAGCTCCGGCGCCGGACGCGTCCAGTCGAGCAGGGCCTCGCGGCGCTCGAGCTTTGCGGCATAGGTGGCGCGTCCGCCGTCCTGCGCACGGCCGGTAGCCGTGCCGGCGGCGAGCGCCTCGAGCGTCTCGAGCACCGCCGCGGCGCCCGCCGCGGCCAGCCGGTCGTGCAGGCTGCCCGCCGTCGCGCCGGCCTCGATGGGGACGGCTACCTCCTGCAGCACCGGTCCGGTATCGAGCCCGGCATCCATCTGCATGATGCTGATCCCGGTGCTGCCGATCGCCGGCGAGAATGGCCCGCTGGATGGGCGCGGCCCCGCGCCAGCGCGGCAGCAGCGAGGCGTGGATGTTGATGCAGCCCAGGCGCGGGATCGTCAATACGGCAGGCGGCAGAATGAGCCCGTAGGCGGCGACCACCATCACGTCGGCGTCCCAGTCGCGCAGGCCCTGCTGCACGCTGGCCTCGCGCAGGGTCGGGGGTTGCTCCACCGGCAGGCCGTGACGCTCGGCAAGCTGTTTCACCGGGCTGGGCCGGGGGCGCCGGCCGCGGCCGGCGGGGCGATCGGGCTGGGTGTAGACGGCGGCCACCGGATGCCGGGACGCGATCAGGGCGGCCAGCGCGCGGGCGGCGAACTCCGGCGTGCCGGCGAAGACCAGCCGCAGTGGCGGGGCGGGCGTGCTCATGGGCGGGAGCGCTCCCAGCGGCGGCCGCGCCGCGCCCCCGCGGGCGCGGCGGCACGGGCCCCGGGGGCGATCAGAGCGCCACCCGCTGCTGGTGGCGCTGCACCTTGGTCAGTTTCTTGCGAATGCGCTGTCGCTTCAGGTCCGAGAGGTAGTCCACGAACAGCTTGCCCTCGAGGTGATCCATCTCGTGCTGGATGCAGACGGCCAGCAGGCCCTCGGCCTCCATCTCGAACGGCTCGCCGCTGCGGTTGAGCGCCCGCACCCGGATGTGCTCGGCGCGGCGCACCTTCTCATAGATGCCGGGCACCGACAGGCAGCCTTCCTCCATCTCCTCCAGGCCGTCGTGAGCGACGAGCTCCGGATTGATGAAGACGTGCGGCTGATCCTTATGTTCGGAGATGTCGATGACGATAACCCGCTGGTGGACGTTGACCTGGGTCGCCGCCAGGCCGATGCCCGGGGCCTCGTACATGGTCTCGAACATGTCGTCGACGAGCCGGCGAACGCCCTCGTCCACCTGCTCCACGGGCGCGGCCCGGGTGCGCAGGCGCTCGTCGGGGAAATGCAGAACTTCCAGCTTGGCCATGTGATTTCCGTCAAGCTTTGTAGTATAAATCTAGCTTACGCTAGTAAGGCGATGATTCAACAAGATAACGAGTGCGGAATTCTCCGCGAGCGGAAGCCGGTTCGCGCCGGCTTCGCCATCGCCTCACAGGGGACCCATAATGATAAGGAATAATACCGCATCGGTCACTATTGGCCTGTGCGCCGCCGTGCTGACACTGGGGATCGCGGGCTGTGCGGGCACCCCTGATGCGGCCCCCGCGGCCCCGCCGCAGGCGCCTGCCGACCTCGCCCCCGCGCCGCAGCCGGCCCGGCCCGCGCCCGTGGACGCCGGCGCGCTGCAGCCCGACTATCCGCGCCGCTACGTGGTGAAGCGCGGCGACACCCTGTGGGACATCGCGGCGCGCTTTCTCAAGGACCCCTGGCTGTGGCCGGAGGTCTGGTACGTCAATCCGGCGATCAAGAACCCCCACCTGATCTATCCGGGCGATGTGATCACGCTGCGCTTCGAGGGCGGCAAGCCCGTGCTCAGCCTCGAGCGCCAGGCCCCCAAGGGCCTGCCCACCGTCAAGCTCTCGCCGCAGATCCGCGAACAGGCGATCGACAAGGCGGTGCCCACCATTCCCCTGTCGGCGATCGGTCCCTTCCTCTCCGGCACCCAGGTGCGCAGCGAGAAGGAACTCGAGGCCGCGCCCTACATCGTCTCCAGCTACGAAGAGCACCTGATGACCGGCGCCGGCAACCGCATCTATGTGCGCGGCTTGAAGCGTGATGACATCGGCACCTGGACCGTCGTGCGCAAGGGCGATGCCTATCGCGACCCCGCGGACCCGGACCATGTGCTCGGCTATGAGGCCATCTATGTCGGCGAGGCGCGCTTGGTGAAGGGCGGCGACCCGGCCACCTTGCGTCTGGTGCAGTCACACCAGGAAGCCCTGGTCGGCGATCGCCTGTTCCCGCATGTGGAGGCCCCGGCGCCAACCCACTTCACCCCGCGCGCGCCCGACCAGCAGGTCGACGGGCAGATCCTCGACGTGCTCAACGGCGTGTCGCAGATCGGCCAGTACCAGACGGTGGTCCTCGATGTGGGCGAGAAGCAGGGGCTGGTGCCCGGCAATGTGCTCGCCGTGTCGCAGAGCGGCGGCATCGTCCGCGACCCGGTGGCCGACGGTGAGCGCGTCCGGCTGCCCGAGGAGCGCGCCGGTATCGTGATGGTGTACCGCACCTTCCCCGAGCTGAGCTATGCCCTGGTGATGGAGGCGACGCGTTCCATTCACGTGTTGGACCGCGTCAGCAACCCCTGAAACGGCGGGTGGGTGCACACCCGCCCGCACGGCTGGAGGGACCTGGCTGATGGCAGAGGCGTCGGCCGAACGCGCCGCCTGGCTGGCGATCGCCCGCGTGCCGCGGTTTCCCGCCGCGGCGCTGGACGCCTTGCTGCACCGGTTCGGCGACGCCGCGGCCGTCCTCGAGGCCGGGCGGGCGGCCTGGCGTGAGGCGGGCCTCGCCGAGGCCGCGGTTGCGGCGCTGAGCGCCCCGGACCGCGACGGCCTCGAGCGCGACCAGCGCTGGCTGGAGGCCGATGACGCCCACCTGCTGACCTGGGCGGACCCCGCCTACCCGGACCTGCTGCGCCAAATCCCCGACCCGCCGGCCGTGCTGTTCGTGCGTGGCGATCCGCAGGTGCTGCGCCACCCGCAGCTTGCCATCGTCGGTAGCCGCAACCCCAGCCCTGGCGGGCGCGAGACCGCCGCCGATTTCGCCCGCCATCTCGCCGGCGCGGGGCTCGCCATCACCAGCGGCCTGGCGCTCGGGGTCGACGCCGCCGCCCATGGCGGTGCGCTCGCCGCCGGGCTCACCGTAGCGGTCGCCGGCACCGGCCTGGACCGGGTGTATCCGGCCCGGCACCGCGAGCTGGCCCACGCCATCGCCGGGCGCGGCGCGCTGGTCTCCGAATACCCGAGCGGCGTGCCGCCGCTGCCGGCCAACTTTCCGCGCCGCAATCGCCTGATCAGCGGCCTGAGCCTGGGCACCCTGGTGGTGGAGGCGGCGCTGCACAGCGGTTCGCTGATCACCGCGCGCCTGGCCGTCGACCAGGGGCGGGAGGTGTTCGCCATCCCGGGCTCCATCCACAACCCCCTGGCACGCGGCTGCCACCGCCTGCTCCGCGACGGCGCGAAGCTGGTGGAGACCGCCCAGGACATCCTCGAGGAACTGGAGCCGCTGTTTCGGGTCTCAACATCGGTGTCTGTCGAGCAGGCACCCGCGGGGGGCGGGGAACCGCAGGATTTTTGCCTGGATGCCGACTACATGAAGGTACTGGAAAACGTCGGCCACGAGCCGACGCCGGTCGATCTGGTGGTCGCCCGCACCGGATTGACGGCCGAAGCGGTTTGCTCCATGCTCTTGGTACTCGAATTGCATGGACACGTGCAGTCCGCCGCTGGCGGGCGCTACAGCCGGGCTAGGTGAGAGGGCCCCTACATGAAAGAGAACGTGCTCGACGTCCTTATGTATCTGTTCGAAAACTACATGAACGACGAGATCGAGATCGATGCAGACGAGGAGTCGTTGCGCAGTGAGTTGATCGACGCGGGCTTCCATCAGTCGGAGATCTCCAAGGCCTTCGCCTGGCTGGAGGGGCTCGCCGAGCTGCAGGGCAAGGCCTTGCCGGCGGCGGGCATGAGCACCCCGTCCCTGCGTGTCTATACCACCGAGGAATGCGAGAAGCTCGACCTTGGCTGCCGCGGATTTTTGCTGTATCTAGAGCAGGTAGGTGTGCTCGATCACAGCACGCGCGAGCTGGTCATCGACCGGGTCATGGCCCTGGAGACCGATGAGATCGACCTCGAGCAGCTCAAGTGGGTCATTCTCATGGTGCTGTTCAATCAGCCCGGCCAGGAAGCCGCCTATACCTGGATGGAAGACCTGGTCTTCGAGGAACTCGCGGGCAGTCTGCACTGACCGGTCCCATGACGCCGGTCTCACATGCCCGCGAAAGCGGGCATTCTTTTAGGTGAATCATGAGCAAGAACCTGGTCGTCGTTGAATCGCCGGCGAAGGCCAAGACCCTCAAGAAGTACCTGGGCAAGGACTTCGAGGTGCTGGCCTCCTACGGACACGTGCGCGATCTGCTCCCCAAGGAGGGGGCGGTGGACCCGGCGCACGATTTCGCCATGAAGTACCAGGTCATCGACCGCAATCGCAAACACGTCGACGCCATCACCAAGGCGCTGAAGAAGGCCGACGTGCTGTTCCTCGCCACGGACCCGGATCGCGAGGGCGAGGCGATCTCCTGGCACCTGTACGATCTGCTCGATCAGCGCGGGCTGCTCAAGGACAAGGACGTGGCGCGCGTTGCCTTCCACGAGATCACCAAGCGTGCGGTGCAGGACGCCGTGCAGCACCCCCGTGAGCTGTCGCAGGACATGGTCAATGCGCAGCAGGCACGCCGCGCCCTGGACTATCTGGTCGGCTTCAACCTCTCGCCCCTGTTGTGGAAAAAGGTGCGGCGCGGGCTCTCCGCCGGCCGGGTGCAGAGCCCGGCACTGCGGTTGATCGTCGAGCGCGAGCTGGACATCGAGAAGTTCGTTGCCCGCGAGTACTGGACCCTGGAGGCCGACACCAGCAGCAAGGGGCAGAACTTCGTCGCCCGGCTGACCCACTTCGAGGACGAGAAGCTCGGGCAGTTCAGCATCACCGACGAGGAGCGGGCCCAGCGCACGGAGGGCGCCCTGTTGCGCGCCGCCGACGGCAAGCTGGTGGTGCGCAAGGTCGAGAAGAAGCAGCGCCGGCGCAACCCGGCGGCCCCCTTCACCACCTCCACGCTGCAGCAGGAGGCCTCGCGCAAGCTGGGATTCTCCGCCAGCCGCACCATGCGCGTGGCCCAGCAGCTCTACGAGGGCATCGACATCGGCGGGGAGACCGTCGGCCTCATCAGCTATATGCGTACCGACTCGGTGAACCTGGCGCAGGAGGCCATCGAGGAACTGCGCGGCTTCATCGCCGAGCGCTACGGTCAGGCCAAGCTGCCCGAGCAGCCGCGCAGCTACCGCACCAAGGCGAAGAACGCCCAGGAGGCCCATGAGGCCATCCGGCCCACCTCGGTGCGGCGCGTGCCCGACTCGCTGTCCGAATATCTCACCCGCGACCAGCACCGGCTCTACGACCTGGTCTGGAAGCGCACCATCGCCTGCCAGATGATTCACGCCACCATCGACACGGTGGCCGTCGATCTGGCCGCCGGCGAGGGCAACCTGTTTCGCGCCAACGGCTCCACACTGGTGGATCCGGGCTTCATGGCCGTGTACCAGGAGAGCGTGGACGACAAGAAGGGCGAGGAGGAGGGCGACCGCCTGCTGCCGGTGCTGCTCGAGGGCGAGAAGGTCGACCTGCTCGGGATCCGCAGCGAGCAGCACTTTACCGAGCCGCCGCCGCGCTACACCGAGGCCAGCCTGGTCAAGGCGCTCGAGGAGTTCGGCATCGGCCGGCCCTCGACCTATGCCAGCATCATCTCCACGCTGCAGCAGCGCGAGTACGTGGAGATGGACAAGCGCCGGTTCATTCCCACCGACGTGGGGCGCATCGTCAACAAGTTCCTGACCGAACACTTCACCAAGTACGTCGACTACGAGTTCACCGCCCACCTGGAGGATGAGCTCGACGAGATTTCGCGCGGTGAGAAGGACTGGGTGCCCGTGATGCGCCAGTTCTGGGACCCCTTCAAGTCGCTGGTCGACGAGAAGGAGCAGACGGTGGACCGGCGCGACGTCACCCACGAGGCGCTCGACGAGGAATGCCCCAAGTGCGGCAAGCAGCTCTCGATCCGCCTGGGCAAGCGCGGGCGCTTCATCGGCTGCACCGGCTATCCGGACTGCGATTACACCCGCAACCTGGACGACAGGCCGGACGCCGAGCCGGAGGTGGTGGAGGGGCGGCGCTGCCCCGAATGCGACTCCGAGCTGATCGTGCGCACCGGCCGCTACGGCAAGTTCATCGGCTGCAGCAGCTATCCCAGCTGCCGCTACATCGAGCCGCTGGAGAAGCCCGAAGACACCGGCGTGCAGTGCCCCGAGTGCCAGCAGGGCAGCATCCTCAAGCGCAAGTCGCGGCGCGGCAAGATCTTCTTTTCGTGCTCGCGTTTCCCCGACTGCAAGTACGCGGTATGGAACCCGCCGCTGGCCGAGCCGTGCCCCAAGTGCAACTGGCCGATCCTCACCTTGAAGACCACCAAGCGGCGCGGCACCGAAAAGGTGTGCCCGCAGGCCGACTGCGACTATGCAGAGGCCGCGGAGGGCGAGGAACTGACCGCCAACTGAGCGGGGTCGCACGATGCAGCCCCTTGACTGGCATTTGCGGCTCGCCGCCCGCGTCCTGCACGGCGGGGGCCTGATCGGCTATCCGACCGAGGCGGTCTACGGCCTGGGCTGCGACCCTCTCGATGGGGACGCCGTGCTGCGGCTGCTGGAGCTCAAACGCCGTTCACCCGCCAAGGGGCTGATCCTGATCGCCGCCGCCCGCGATCAGCTCGCCCCCTATCTGCTGCCGATCCCGGGCGCGATCGAGGCGCGACTCGCCAACAGCTGGCCCGGTCCGGTCACTTGGCTGTTGCCGGCCCGTCCGGAGGTGCCGTTCTGGTTGCGCGGCCGGCATGCTACCCTTGCCGTGCGGCTCACCGCACATCCCGTGGCCGCGGCCCTGTGCCGGGCCTTCGGCGGGGCGCTGGTCTCCACCAGTGCCAACCTGGCGGGCCGCCCGCCGGCGCGCAGCGCCTTGGCGGTGCGTCGCCGCTTCGGCGGACAACTCGACTACCTGCTGCCGGGCGCGCTCGGCGGCGAAGCCGGTCCCACCCAGATCCGCGACGCCCGCAGCGGCCGCATCGTACGCGGCGCCGGCGGCTGAACGGCCCTCCTGCGACCGGCAGCCCACAGGAGGAACGATGGCAGAGCCCGAGGTGCAGGTCGTCAAGGACTACCTGCTCGATCTCCAGGACCGTATCTGTAGCGCGCTCGAAGCCGAGGACGGCGGCGCGCGGTTTCTCGAGGACAGCTGGTCGCGCGAGGCCGGCGGCGGCGGCCGCAGCCGCGTGCTCGCCGAAGGGGAGGTGTTCGAGCAGGCCGGGATCAACTTCTCCCACGTGTTCGGCCCGGGCCTGCCGCCGTCGGCGACCGCGCACCGGCCGGAGCTCGCCGGGCGTAGCTTCGAGGCGCTGGGCGTCTCGCTGGTGATCCACCCGAACAACCCGTATGTGCCCACCTCGCACGCCAACGTGCGCTTCTTCATCGCCGAGAAGGAGGGCGAAGCCCCGGTCTGGTGGTTCGGCGGCGGCTTCGACCTCACGCCCTACTACCCGTTCGACGAGGACGTGCTGCACTGGCATCGTACCGCGGCGGCGGCCTGCCGGCCGTTCGGCGAGGACATCTATGCGCGCTACAAGCGCTGGTGCGACGAGTACTTCTACATTCATCACCGCGGCGAGACGCGCGGCGTCGGCGGCCTGTTCTTCGATGACCTCAACGCGGGCGGCTTCGAGCACTGCTTCGGCTTCCTGCGCAGCGTGGGCGATGGCTATCTCGACGCCTACCTGCCGATCGTGCAGCGCCGACGTGCCACGCCCTGGGGCGAGCGCGAGCGCGATTTTCAGCTCTACCGGCGCGGCCGCTACGTGGAGTTCAATCTGGTGTATGACCGCGGCACGCTGTTCGGCCTGCAGAGCGGTGGGCGCACCGAGTCCATTCTCATGTCGCTGCCGCCGCTGGTAAAGTGGCGCTACGACTGGCAGCCGGCCGCGGAGAGCGCCGAGGCGGCGCTGGGCGAGTATCTGCGCCCGCGCGACTGGCTTGCCGAGCTGGATTGAACGCGGGCCGCGGCCGCGGGCATGCCGCACGCTGACTATAGTTACGCCCTATGACTAGCAACGCGCCCGCGGCGGAAAAACGCCTCATCGTCGTCTCCAACCGCCTCCCGGTCGTCCTCTCCAAGGGCGAGGACGGCGCCTTTCAGGTCAACCCCGGTGCCGGTGGTCTGATCAGTGCCCTGGTGCCCATCCTGCGCAACCGCGGCGGCGTCTGGGTGGGCTGGCCGGGCACCACCGAGCCGGAGGCCGTCGACTTCATTCGCGGCATCCACGGCGCCGAGCGCGATTTCGGCTACACGCTCGAGCCCGTCCACCTGACCCCCGAGGAGGAGCACGGTTTCTATCACGGCTTCTCCAACGAGATCATCTGGCCGCTGTTCCATGACCTGATCGCGCACTGCAACTTCGACCCGGTCTATTGGGACTCCTACCAGCGGGTCAACGAGAAGTTCGCCGATCACATCGCCAGCATATATCGCCCCGGGGATTACATCTGGGTGCACGACTACCACCTGATGGGCCTGGCGACGCTGCTGCGCGAGCGCGGCATCGACGCGGACATCGGCTTCTTCCTGCACATCCCCTTCCCGCCGCTGGACATCTTCCTGAAGCTGCCCTGGCGCTTCGAGATCCTGGGCAACCTGCTCGGCTTCGAACTGCTTGGCTTTCAGACGCTGCGCGACCGGCGCAACTTCATGCAATGCGTGCGCACGCTGTTTCACAAGGCCACCACCGAGGGCAAGGGTCAGGTGCTGGGGCTGAACGTGCGCGACGAGGCGATGTGCCCGCCGGATGCGCAGGGGCGTTGCGTGCGCTCGCTGCGCGTGGGCGCCTTCCCCATCGGCATCGACTACGACTACTTCAACCGGCGCGCCCATAGCCCGCGGGTGCAGGAGCTCGCCGACTACCTGCACGCCAATCTCGTCGGCCGCAAGATGATCCTGGGCGTCGACCGCCTGGACTACACCAAGGGCCTGCCGCACAAGCTGGAGGCCTTCCGCTACGCCCTGCGCACCTATCCCGAACTGCACAACCGCGTCACCCTGGTGCAGCACGTGGTGCCCAGCCGCAAGGACATCCCCGAATACCAGCGCCAGATGCTCGAGATCGAACGCCTGGTGAGCGAGATCAACGGCGAGTTCACGCGCGCCGGCTGGGTGCCGATCCACTACATCTTCCGCAGCATGGGGCAGGACGAGCTGATCGCCTATTATCGGGCGGCGCACATGGCCCTGGTGACCCCGCTCAAGGACGGCATGAACCTGGTGGCCAAGGAGTACTGCGCCGCCAACATCAACGCCGATGGCGTGTTGATCCTCAGCGAGTTCGCCGGCTCGGCGCCCGAGCTGCAGCGCGCCGCGCTGCTTGGCAACCCGTACGATATCGCCGGCGTGGCCCGCCTGATCTACGAGGCCTTCCAGATGTCGGCCCAGGAGCGCCACGCACGCATGCGCCAGCTGCGGCGCATCGTCAGCAGTCACGACATCTTCCACTGGGTCGACGCCTACCTGCGGGCGGCGATCGCGGCGGACCTCAGCCACTTCCCGGTCATCGAGGACTATATCCCGCACACCGACTCGGCGGGCTGACTTCTATACTGTGGGGGCACGGATGGGCGGTGCGCGACTGCGGGCGGCGATCTTCGACCTGGACGGCGTGCTCACCGACACCGCCTCGGTACACGCCCAGGCCTGGAAGCAGACCTTCGACGGCTTTCTGCGCGAGCGCAGCCGCCGCGGCGAAGCGCGCTTCGAGCCGTTCGACCTCGAGCGCGACTACCTCGCGTACGTGGACGGCAAGCCGCGCTTCGCCGGGGTGCGCAGCTTCCTGCAGGGCCGCGGCATCGGCCTTCCGGAGGGCCGCCTGGCGGAGGGTCCGCAGGCGCAGACCGTCATCGGTCTCGGGCTGCGGAAGAACCAACGCTATCTCGAGTTGCTGCGCGAGGGCGGGCGCGTCGCCGTGTTCGACACCACGGTGTCGCTCATCCGGACGTTGCGCGCGCGCCGCGTGGCCACCGCGGTGGTTTCCTCGAGCCGCAACTGCCGGTTGGTCCTGCAGCTCACCGGCCTGGAGGACCTGTTCGATGCGCGCGTCGACGGGCTGAGCGTGGAACGCCACGGCCTGCGCGGCAAGCCCGATCCGGACATGTTCCTGCGCGCCGCGGCGGACCTGGCGCTGCCGCCGGCCGCCAGCGCGGTGTTCGAGGACGCCGCCTCGGGCGTGCAGGCGGGCCGCCGCGGCCACTTCGCGCTGGTGATCGGCATCGACCGTGGCGGCAACCGCGCGGCCCTGCAGGGCGCCGGCGCGGACCGCGTCGTCGCCGATCTTGGAGAACTCACGGAGAAGGACATCGATGCCTGGTTTAAAGCACCTCTCTAGCACCTTGCCCTCGGCCCTCGAGCAGGTGGAGGACCTCAGCGCGCGCCTGCGCGGCAAGCGCCTCGCCCTGTTCCTGGACTACGACGGCACCCTCACCCCCATCGTCGCGCGCCCGGACCTGGCCATGCTCGGCGCGGAGATGCGCCAGAGCCTGGCGAATCTGGCCCGCAGCTATCCCACCGCGGTGATCAGCGGACGGGCCTGCGCGGACGTGCGCCACGCCGTGGACCTCGAGGGCTTTTATTACGCGGGCAACCACGGCCTCGAGATCGAAGGGCCGGGCATCGAGAGCCTCACCCACGAGGCGGCGCAGGCGTGCTTGCCGGCCCTGCGCGAGGTGTACCGCACGCTGGCCGAGCGCCTGGCGGACATCGAGGGCATCCTCATCGAGGACAAGACCCTGTCGCTGTCGGTGCACTATCGCAATGTCGCGGCGGGGCAGGTCGAGCGCATCGCGCAGGCCGTGGACGCCGCGCTCGCCGAACATGCGGCCCTGATGCGCCGCGACGGCAAGAAGGTGTTCGAGATCCGCCCCGACATCGACTGGGACAAGGGGCGTGCCGTGCTGTGGTTGCTCCAGGCCACCGGCCTGGACGGCGAGGACGTGGTGCCGATCTACATCGGCGACGACATCACCGACGAAGACGCCTTCCACGCCCTGCATGCGCGCGGCAATGGCCTCCCCATCATCGTGCTCGACGACCCCCGCGAGACCGAGGCGGAGTACGTGCTGCGCGGCATCGACGAGGTGAACTGGTTCCTGGAGCGGCTTGTCGAGCTCAGGGGGGAGCATCCCGGATGAGTGCGGCGCCCGCGCGCAGCGACTGGGCGCTGGTGTACGAGGGCTTCGACCCCGCCCATGAGCCGCTGCGCGAGGCACTGTGTACGCTGGGCAACGGCTATCTCGCCACCCGTGGCGCGGGCGAGGAGGCGCACGCCGACGAGATCCATTACCCCGGCACCTATCTGGCCGGCGGCTACGACCGGCTCGAGAGCACCGTCGCCGGACGGGTCCTGACCAACGAGGACCTGGTCAACGTCCCGAACTGGCTGGTGCTGAGCTTTCAGGCCGCGGGCGGGGACTGGCTCAATCCCCTGGCCCTGGAGCTGCTCGCCTATCGACAGACGCTGGACATGCGCGCCGGGGTCCTGCGCCGGCATCTGCGCCTGCGCGATCGTCACGGCCGCGAGACCCTGCTCGAATCCGAGCGCATCGTGCACATGCGCCGGCCGCACCTGGCGGCGCTGCGCTGGCGGCTGACCCCGCAGAACTGGAGTGGCCCGCTGACGGTGCACAGCGCCCTCAACGGCGCCGTCCTCAATGCCGGCGTGGCCCGCTACCGGGCGCTGGACTCCAAACACCTGCAGGTGCTCGCCGCCGCGGTGCGCGCCGACAGCCTGGACCTCGCGGTGCGCACGCGCCAGTCGGGGCTGGAACTGGCCCAGGTGGCACGCACCCGTGTCTACCGCGACGGTGCGCTCCACGAGGTAGAGCGCCGTCCCGTACAGCGCCCCGAATACGTCGCGCAGGAGCTGCTGCTCCGCGCCCGCGAGGGCGAGACCTTGACGCTCGAGAAGATCGTCGCACTGTACAGCTCCCGCGACCGCGGCATCAGCGAGCCGCGTCTGGAAGCCGAGAAGGCGGTGCGCCGCGCCGGGCGGTTCGCGGACCTGCTCGAGGAGCACACGAGCGCCTGGAAACACCTGTGGGATCGCATCGACGTGGGCATCACCTCCGGCGAGGACCTGCAGCGCACCGTGCGGCTGCACATCTTTCACCTGTTCCAGAGCGTGTCGCGCCATTCGATCGACCTGGACGTGGGCGTGCCGGCACGCGGCCTGCACGGCGAGGCATACCGCGGACACGTCTTCTGGGACGAGCTGTTCATCTTCCCCTTCTTCACCTATCGCATCCCCGAGATCACGCGCGCCCTGCTGCTGTACCGCTACCGGCGACTGCCCGAGGCGCGCCACAACGCCGGGCAGGAGGGCTACCGCGGTGCGATGTACCCCTGGCAGAGCGGCAGCAACGGCCGCGAGGAGACCCAGGTGATGCACCTCAACCCGCGCTCCGGGGAATGGGGGCCGGACTACAGCCGCCGCCAGCGCCACGTGAACGCGGCCATCGCCTACAACATCTGGCAGTACTACTGGATGAGCGCCGATCTCGAATTCATGGAGATGTACGGCGCGGAGATGCTGCTCGAGATCGCCCGCTTCTGGGCGAGCGCCGCCGAGTACCGCTCCGAGCGCGGGCGCTACGAGATCCGCGGCGTCATGGGGCCGGACGAATACCACGAGACCCTGCCCGGCAGCGACGAACCGGGCCTGCGCAACAACGCCTACACCAACGTCATGGCGGTGTGGGTGCTCGAGCGCGCCCTGGCGGTGCTGGACATGCTGCGCCCGCACGCGCGTGCCGAGCTCACCGAGCTGCTGCGCCTCGATGAAGCCGAGCTGCGCCGCTGGGAGGAGATCACCGGCAGGATGTTCGTGCCCTTCCACGAGGGCGAAATCATCAGCCAGTTTGAAGGCTACGAGCGTCTGGCGCCGTTCGACTGGAGCGCCTATCGGGCCAAGTACGGAAACATCGAGCGCCTGGACCGGATCCTCAAGGCCGAGGACGACAGTGCCGATCGCTATCAGGTGTCCAAGCAGGCGGACGTGCTCATGCTGTTCTACCTGCTGCCGCCGAAGGAGCTGCGGCGCATCTTTCAGAAGCTCGGCTACACACTGAGCGACGAGACCATCTCGCGCAACATCGAGTACTACCTGCAGCGGACCTCACACGGGTCCACCTTGAGCAAGGTGGTGCACGCCTCGGTGCTCGATCGGCTGGATCGCGCCGCCGCCTACCGCATGTTCTGCGAAGCCCTGGAGAGTGATGTCTCCGACGTGCAGGGCGGCACCACCCCCGAGGGCATCCACCTCGGTGCCATGGCCGGGACGGTCGATATCGTGCTGCGCCACTACGCGGGGATCGACACCACCGAGGAGGTGATCGCCTTTCACCCGCGCCTGCCCCCCGACATCGAGCGCCTGCATCTGCGCCTGCGCTACCGCAGCAGCTGGTACGAGCTGACCGTCACGCCCGAGCTGTTCAGCGTGGAGCTCGACGGGGTCGCGCCGGCCACCATCAACGTGCTCGGGGAGCACCACCAGTTGTTCCCCGCCATTCGGCGCGAGTTTCCCCTGCGCGGCTGAGCGGGGGCCGCCGCGGCGGCGCCGGCCGGCCCGGCCTCAGTCGCTCTCTTCCTCGAGCTTGGTGATCGGCTTGTCGGTGAACAGATAGTCGCGCAGCTGCGCGTCGAATTTCTTGTCGCGGCGGCGTAGCCACTCGATGACCATGGCCGCGTGCTCCTTCTCCTCGTCGCGGTTATGGGCGAGGATGGCCCGCAGCTCATCGTCCTTGCAGGCCTCCACCCGCTGGTGGTACCAATCCACCGCCTCGAGCTCCTCCATCAGCGACTGGATGGCGCGGTGCATGTCGCGCGCCTCGTCGGACAGCTCGTCGAGGGGTTCGTGATACGTTTCGCTCGTCATGAGCTCTCCTTTTGCTTTTGGGGCGTGAACGAAAGGGGCGAGGTGCCGCGCGGGTCAGCGCAGCCGTGCCCCGAGGTAGGCGCGCAGGGCCACCGCATTGTTGTGCTGTGCATCGCGGGCGGCGTAGACCAGTGTCAGCGCGCGGCTCTCGTGCGCGAGGGCGAGCAGCCTCTTGAGCGGCTCGGCGTGCTCCTTGAGCTCGGCGCGATAGCGCTGCTGAAACTCCTCCCATTTGTCCGGGTCGTGGCCGAACCAGCGCCGCAGCTCCGCGCTGGGGGCGATGTCCTTGAGCCACACGTCGATGGCGGCGTCCGCCTTCTTTACCCCGCGCGGCCACATGCGGTCGACCAGCACGCGGGTGCCATCGCTGCGCGAGGGGTGTTCGTAGGCGCGCTTGGTGCGGATCTCCATGGCCAGGATCTTTAGCCGCCGCCCCGGCGCTTGGCAAGTTCGGCCGCCTCGCCAAGCAGTGTCCGGACGGGGCCGATCACCGCGGGTGCTGTCCAGTCGACGCCGCCGAACACCGCAAAGCGGATGCGTCCCTGGGCGTCGATCAGGTAGCTGGTCGGGAAGGCGAACACCCGCCAGCGCCGGAGCGCGGCGCCGTCGCGGTCCAGCAGGATCGGGAAGTCCACGCGCACCTTCTCGCGCAGGAAGGTGCGCACCGTGGCGGGCGCCTCGGCCATGTTCACCGCGAGGATCTCGAACGGGGCGTCCTTGAAGCGTTCGGCGAGCCGCTGCATGGAGGGCATCTCGTGAACGCAGGGCGGGCACCAGCTGGCCCAGAAGTTCACCAGCACCACCCGGCCATGGAGAGCGGCCAGGGCGCGCCGCCCGCCGCCCAGCACGGGCAGGGCCAGCGGCGGGGGCGCGGGATCGCCCCGATAGGGGCGCAGCTGGGGCGCCGCGCGCGCCGGTGCCGACGCCGCCTCCGGTGCCGAGCCCGCCTCCGGCAGGCGCGCGGCGTGGCGCACCCCGTCCACCGCATCGAGCAGCGGCAGGCGGCGCGCCAGCAGGGCGTCGAGCCGCGCGGCGGCCCGGCGTTCGGCGGGGCCGCTGTCGGGGCGAAAATGGAAGCGGTCGCGCACCTCGGGCAGGCGTTGCAGGTAGACGCTCGCCCCGCCCCGGCCCAGCTGCTCGAGCAGCGTGGGGATCTGCCAGCGCCAGGGCGAGAGTGCCGGTTGCAGCACGTACAGCGGCAGGTTGGTGGCGGCGGCGATCGGCCGGTATTGCGCGGTGTTGCCGGGCTCGGGCGTCTGCACATACAGGTTGGGGTGCAGGAGGACCGCGCCGGCCAGCGCGGGGGCGCCGGGATGGCGCAGCTGCCAGGCGCGCGCGCCCTCCAGGGCCAGCGCGGCGCCGCGGCTGGAGGCGAGCAGATAAATGCGCTTTCCGGTGGCGGCGTGCGCCGCCTCGATCAGGTCGGCGACATCGTCCGGGGGGATGTCGCCCAGGCTGCTCGACTGCGTCGGCAGGAAGCGGGCGGCGAGCAGGTCGGCGAGCCAGGTCTCGACCCCGCGCCGCGCCAGCCCGGCGGCGATGTCGTTCAGCGCGCCGGGCAGTCCGTGCTCGGAGGGTAGCCACAGCAGCAGCCGTTCACCGCGGGCCGGAAAGGCCGCCACCGGCACCTCGAGCTCGGGCGACAGGCGCAGGCTGCGCTGCTCCTGTGCCGCGGCGCCGGTGGCGATCAGCAGGCCGAGCAGTGCCACACCGAACCCGCAGCGGGCGAGGCGGGGCAAGTGCAGGGGCGATCGAGGCATCCTCTCTCCGGGGCGGACGTGCCGAGCTGGTATCATTATTCCATGACGCTGAACGAGTTGCGTTACATCGTGGCGGTTGCCCGCGAGCGCCACTTCGGACGGGCCGCCGCCGCCTGCCATGTCAGTCAGCCGACCCTCAGCGTAGCGGTGAAGAAGCTCGAGGACGAGCTCGGCGTGGTGCTGTTCGAGCGCGGCCGCCCGGAGGTCGCCGCCACCGCGGTCGGTGCGCGCATCGTCGAACAGGCCCAGCAGGTGCTGGAGGCGGCAGCGGGCATTCCCGCCATCGCGGAGTCCGGGCGCGACCAATTGCGCGGTGCGCTGCGCTTGGGGGCCATCAACACCGTCGGCCCCTATCTGTTCCCGCTGCTCATCCCCGAGCTGCACGAGCGTGCCCCCCACATGCCCCTGGTGATCGAGGAGAACCTCACCGCGCGCCTGGCCGAGCGGCTCAAGCGCGGGGAGCTGGACGCGATCCTCATCGCGCTGCCCTTCGAGGAGCCGGGGGTGCTTACCCTGTCGCTCTACGACGAGCCCTTCGTGGTGGTGCTGCCCGCCAGCCATCCCTGGCGCGAGCGCGAGCGCATCCCGGCCGCCGATCTGGCCGGCGAGGACCTGCTGCTGCTCGCCGCAGGGCACTGCTTTCGCGACCAGGTGCTGCAGGCCTGCCCCGGCTGTCAGCGCAGCGCCGGGGCCGAGACGGGGCTGCACCAGACGCGCGAAGGGGGCTCGCTGGAGACGATCCGCCACATGGTGGCCTCGGGGATCGGCATTACGGTCCTGCCGTGCTCGGCGGTGCGCGCCGAGCGCTACGCACGTCACCTGCTCGCGGTGCGGCGCTTCGCCCCGCCCGTGCCGCGCCGCCGCGTGGCCCTTGCCTGGCGCGCCAGCTTCCCGCGGCCGAAGGCGATCGAGGCCCTGCGTCGGGCGGTGCTCGCCAGCGGGCTGACCTGCGTCGAGCCGGTCGCCTGAGCCGGTGCGCGGCCCCGGCGGCGGGGCGGTATCTGGTAAAATGCACCGATGGACGTCTCCCACATCATCGACCCTCTGAACGACGCCCAGCGCGAGGCGGTCTGTGCGCCCGACGGCAACGTCCTGGTGCTCGCCGGCGCCGGCTCGGGCAAGACCCGCGTGCTGGTGCACCGCATCGCCTGGCTGATCGAGGTCGAGGGCATCTCGCCCTACGCCATCCTGGCGGTCACCTTCACCAACAAGGCCGCCGGGGAGATGCGCGGGCGCATCGAGCGCCTGCTCGGCATCCCCACCACCGGCATGTGGGTGGGGACCTTCCACGGGCTCGCCCACCGCCTGCTGCGCACCCACTGGCGCGACGCCGAGCTGCCCGAAGGCTTCCAGATCATGGACAGCGAGGATCAGTTCCGCGCCGTGCGCCGGGTGATCCGCGAGATGGGGCTGGACGAGTCGCGCTGGTCGCCCAAGGAGGTGCAGTGGTATATCAACGGGCGCAAGGACGAGGGCCTGCGCGCGCGCCACCTCGAGCATCATGGCGACCCCTATCTGCGCCACATGATCGAGATCTACGAGGCCTACGAGGCCATGTGCCGGCGTGGCGGCCTGGTGGACTTCGCCGAGCTGCTGCTGCGTGCCCATGAGCTGTGGCGCGACCGTCCGGAGATCCTCGCCCATTATCGCGAGCGCTTTCGCCACATCCTGGTCGACGAATTCCAGGACACCAACGCCATTCAGTACGCCTGGGTGAGGCTGTTGGCCGGCGGCGGCACCGGCAACAAGGTCTTCGTGGTCGGCGACGACGACCAGTCCATTTACGGCTGGCGCGGTGCGCGGGTGGAGAACATCCACCAGTTCACCCGCGACTTCCCCGGCACCCTCACCCTGCGCCTGGAGCAGAATTACCGTTCCACCGGCACCATCCTGTCCGCGGCCAACGCCCTCATCGCCCACAACACGGATCGCTTGGGCAAGGAGCTGTGGACGCAGGGCGGGCAGGGCGAGCCCATCCAGGTCTACGCCGCCTTCAACGAACTGGACGAGGCCCACTTCGTGGTGGAGCAGATCGCCCGCTGGGTGGAGCAGGGCGGCGCCCGCCAGGAGTGCGCCATCCTGTACCGCTCCAATGCCCAGTCGCGCGTGTTCGAAGAGGCCCTGATCCGGGCCGGCATCGCCTACCGGGTATACGGCGGGCTGCGCTTCTTCGAGCGCGCGGAGATCAAGGACGCGCTCGGCTACCTGCGCCTGGTGGCCAATCGCGGCGATGATCCCGCCTTCGAGCGCGTGGTCAATACGCCCACCCGCGGCATCGGCGATCGCACGCTGGCGGCGGTGCGCGAGTATGCGCGCATCAACCAGGTCTCGCTGTGGCAGGCGACCGGCGCCATCGTCGAGGCGGGCGAGCTCGCCGCGCGTGCCTCCGGGGCGCTGCGCCGCTTCCAGGAGCTGATCGAGGCGCTGGATGCGCAGACCCGCGGCATGGAGCTGCACGAGCAGGTCGAGCACGCCATCCACGCCAGCGGGGTGCTCGACCACTATGCCAAGGAGAGCGGGGAGCGCGGCCGCGCCCGGCTGGAGAACCTCGAGGAGCTGGTCACCGCCGCCCGGCAGTTCACCATCCAGGACGAGGAGGAGCGCGAGGAGCTCAAACAGGACTGGCTGTCGACCTTTCTCGCCCATGCGGCGCTGGAAGCGGGCGAGGGCCAGGCCGACCGCTGGCAGGACTGCGTGCAGCTGATGACCCTGCACTCGGCCAAGGGGCTGGAGTTTCCGCTGGTGTTCCTGGGTGGCATGGAGGAGGGGCTGTTCCCGCACCGTTTTTCCGCGGAGGACCCCGATCGCCTCGAGGAGGAGCGGCGGCTCTGCTACGTGGGCATGACCCGCGCCATGCAGCGGCTGGTGTTCACGCATGCGGAGGCGCGCCGCCTGTACGGCGAGGATTCCTATCAGCGGCCTTCGCGCTTTTTGAGCGAGGTGCCCGCCGAATACCTCGAAGAGGTGCGGCTGCGCGGCACCGTGTCGCGCCCGGTGTACGGCGGGGCGATGCCCCCGGCCGCCGCAGAGGCGGCGGCGGGCTTCCAGCTCGGGCAGCGTGTGGCCCACGCCAAGTTCGGCGAGGGCATCGTGTTGAACTATGAGGGCGCCGGACGGCACGCCCGCGTGCAGGTCAACTTCGAGGACGCCGGTACCAAGTGGCTGGTGGTGGAGTACGCCAAGCTCGCCGCGGTCTGAGCGGCGCGCGGCCGCCCCTCAGCGGGGCGCCGGCTTCAGCGCTCCTCGGCCGGTTCGAAAGCCAGCGCGACCGAATTCATGCAATAGCGCAGGCCGGTGGGCGCCGGGCCGTCCTCGAAGACATGGCCGAGGTGGGCGCCGCAGCGCCGGCACAGCGCTTCGCTGCGGACCATGCCCAGGCTGCGGTCGCTCTGGGTGTCCACCGCCGCCTCCTGCACCGGCGCGTAGAAGCTGGGCCAGCCGGTGCCCGAGTCGTACTTGGTGGCCGACTCGAACAAGGCCGCCCCGCAACAGGCGCAGCGATACAGCCCCGCGGCCTTGAGGTCGTGGTAGGCGCCGGTGAAGGGGCGCTCGGTCCCCTTTTCCCGGCAGACGCGGTATTGCTCCTCGGTGAGCTGCGCGCGCCATTCGGCATCCGTCTTGTTCACCTCGCGGCGCATCTCAGGCGGCCTTTTCCTTGTTCCGCTCGCTGGAGACGCGCAGCAGCGTGTAGGCGGGGCACCAGCGCGCGAGCCCGGTGAGCAGCGGGACCAGCCCCAGGAAGCCCCAGAAGCTCTGGAAGTAGATGCCCAGCGCAATGGCGATCAGCCCGGCGGCGATGCGCAGGCCCTGGTCGAGCATTTCCACGTTGCATTGCATGACGGCTTGCTCCTCATGGTTCGGACGTCGCACGGCGGGCGTGCAGGCACAGTGTACTGCGCCCGGCGGCCGCCGGCATCCCTGGGCCGCGACCACTGCCGGGTGACCGGCCGGCGGGGCGCGATTACACCGGGAGGTCGTGGCGCACGCCGATGCGCCGTTCCAGGATACGCCGGAATGCGGTCGGGTCCTTCGCCGTGCCCGGGGCGGCGCCGGGCCGGCCCGGGTCCTGCAGGCGCGACAGCCAGAAGCGCAGCGCCGCGGCGCGCAGCATCACCGGCCAGGCGCCGCGCTCGATGGCCGCAAAGGGGCGCTGTTCGCGGTACGCCACCAGGAGGGCGTCGCTGCGCGCGCCGTCCAGCGCCCCGTCGGCGTCGCTGCACCAGTCGTTCACGGTGATGGCCAGGTCGAACAGCAGCGCGTCGTCGCAGGCGCAATAGAAGTCGAGCACCCCGCTGAGCGTGTCGCCCTCGAACAGCACGTTGTGGCGAAACAGGTCGGCGTGGATGACGCCCGCGGGCAGGTCGGCGAAGCGGAACAGGGACTGGAAGTGCAGCTCCTTGCGCAGCAGGGCGCGCGCCTCGGCGTCCAGCCGGGGCTGCACCGATTCGGCGGCCTCCCGCCACCAGCGTGGACCGCGCCCGTTGGCGCGCCGTTGCGGAAAGGCGGCCGCCTGGACGTGCAGGCGGCCCAGGAGCGTGCCCACGGCGCGGCAGTGGGCGGGGCCCGGCTCCGCGATGCTGCGGCCCGGCAGCCGCCGCAGCAGCGCCGCGGGACGCCCCGCGAGCGCGCCGAGCAGCTCGCCGCCCGGGCCGGCCACCGGCTGCGGGCAGGGCAGCCCGCGTTCGGCGAGAAAGCGCGTCAGCGCCAGAGCATAGGGCAGGTCCCGCGGCGCCGCCCGCTCGAAGAGCGTGAGCACGAAGGCCCCCGCCGCCGTGGTCACGACGTAGTTGGTGTTCTCCACGCCCGCGGCGATGCCGCGATAGTCGCGCAGCGCGCCCAGCCCATGGTCGCTGACGAAGGCCTGCAGCGGCTCGCGCTGGAGCGGGGTGGAGACGGCCATGGCGGGCGGCGCGCTACCAGCGGAACAGGATCCACTGGTTGACGCTGGGGTTGTCCAGGCTGTTGCTGCGCGTCTCGAGAATGCCGTCCCCGTCGGTATCGAACAGGTAATAGGGCGCCCCCTTGGCCGGGGTGATCTTCACGTAACGCAGCTTGCCTGCCACCCGGTATTCCTCGATGGTGGCACGCTTGCGCTTGATGATCGTGACCTGCGGCTGCAGCTCCTGCGCCTGCTCGGCCGCCTGTTTCTGCTGCTCGGCGGGTGCCGGGGGCTTGGCCGCGCCCGGCGCCGCCTGGCTCTTGTCCAGCTCGGGCGGCGGCGGCGCCTTGAACTCCGGGGGCGCCGCCTGCAGCACGGGCGCGGCGCCCAGCAGGGCGACGGCGAGAAGGGTGAGGACGCGGGACGGCGGGATCATCGCTGCAATGGCTCCGGCTTACAGGTCGAGCAGGATCTCGCGCTCTTCGTCGGAAGGCTCGAAACCGCGGTGCTCGTAATGGTCGAAAATGGCCTCGACCACCTCTTCGGGCCGATCGAGGATCATGAAAAGGTCGAGGTCCTCCTGCGCGATCGTGCCTTCGGCGACGAGCGTTTGGGCGAACCAGTCGATCAGCCCCTGCCAGAACGGCCGGTCGACGAGGATGATGGGGATGCGTCGGGTCTTGCCCGTCTGCACCAGGGTCAGGATCTCGGCCAGCTCGTCCAGGGTGCCGAAGCCGCCCGGCAGGACCACGTAGGCGGTCGCGTACTTGACGAACATCACCTTGCGCGAGAAGAAGTGGCGGAAGCTCAGCGCGATGTCCTGGTAGCCGTTGCCCGCCTGTTCGGCCGGAAGCTGAATATTGAGCCCGATGCTGGGCGATTTGCCGACAAAGGCGCCCTTGTTGGCGGCCTCCATGATGCCGGGGCCGCCGCCGCTGACCACCGAGAAGCCGGCGTCGGACAGGGCGCGGGCGATCGCCTCGGCGCGGGCATACATCGGATGGTCGGGCTTGAAGCGCGCGGAGCCGAAAAAGCTCACCGAGGGGCGGATGCGCGCCAGGCGCTCGAAGCCTTCCACGAACTCGGCCATGATCTGGAAGATCTTCCAGGACTCGCGCGTGAGCATGGCGTCGTTCACCGGCTGCATGCCGGGATGGTCCATCTTGTGTCTGTCGTCCATTCGCCGCTGTCCCGGGGCTGCACCCGCGCCGGATGCCCTGCGGCGGGGCCCGGCAGCGGGTGCCCGCCGCGCTTGTAAGGGGCGTCCTTTTTAGCACAATTGCCGCGCTTAAGACATAATGGCCGCGCATCCGTCCGAGGGTGCCGCCCGCTGCGCTGCCGCCGCGCCGAGGGCCCGCCGCCGGGGGCGGGGGCAGCAGTCCCATTGCACACCGAAGCTCACGACAGTCGATGGCCGATACGCACTCCAAACCGCTCGTCCTGGTGGACGGCTCCTCCTATCTCTACCGCGCCTTTCACGCCATGCCGGCGCTGACCAACTCGCGCGGCGAGCACACCGGCGCCGTCTACGGCGTCACCAACATGCTGCGCAAGCTGCTCAAGGACTACGGGCCGGAGCATGTGGCAGTGGTCTTCGACGCCAAGGGCAAGACCTTCCGCGACGCGCTCTATGCGCACTACAAGGCGCACCGTCCGCCCATGCCTGCGGAGCTGGCGGCGCAGATCGAGCCGATCCACGCCATCGTGCGGGCGATGGGGCTACCGCTGCTGATGGTCGAGGGGGTGGAGGCGGACGACGTGATCGGCACCTTGTGCGCCCGGGCGAGCGCCCAGGGGATGCACACGGTGGTCTCCACCGGCGACAAGGACATGGCCCAGCTGGTCTGCGAGCACGTCACGCTGGTCAACACCATGACCGACACGGTGCTCGACATCGCCGGGGTGCAGGACAAGTTCGGCGTGCCCGCCGAGCATATCGTCGACTACCTGGCGCTGATCGGGGACACTGTGGACAACGTCCCCGGCGTGCCCAAGTGTGGCCCCAAGACCGCCGTGAAATGGCTGCAGGCCTATGGCAGCCTGGACGGGGTGATCGCGCACGCCGCGGAGATCAAGGGAAAGGTCGGCGAGAACCTGCGCGGGGCCCTCGAGCAGCTGCCCCTGTCGCGAACGCTGGTGACCATCAAGCTGGACGTGCCCCTGGAACTCGGCCCCGCGGAGCTGCGCCGGGAGGCGCCCGATCTCGCCCGTTTGCGTGAATTGTACGAGCGCATGGAGTTCAAGACCTGGCTCGGCGAGGTCCTCGGGCAGGCCCCGGCCCCCCCGGCGCAGGCCCCCGCCGCCGCGCACTACCAGACCCTCACCGAGGAGGCGGAGTTCGCGCGCTGGCTCGAACGGCTCGCGGCGGCGCAGCTGTTCGCCTTCGATCTGGAGACCACCGGGTTGAACTACATGCAGTGCGAGATCGTGGGCCTGTCCTTTGCGGTGGACGCCGGCGAGGCGGCCTACGTGCCTCTGGCCCACGACTACCCCGGTGCCCCGGCGCAGCTGGAGCGCGCCACCGTGCTGGCCCGGCTCAAGCCCCTGCTGGAGGACCCCGAGCGCGCCAAGCTCGGTCAGAACCTGAAGTTCGACATGAGCGTGCTGCGCCGCTATGACGTCGAGCTGCGCGGGATCCGCTTCGACACCATGCTCGAATCCTACGTCCTGGACAGCACCGCCACCCGCCATGACATGGACTCCCTGGCGCTGAAGTACCTGGGCCACAAGACGATCCTCTACGAGGACGTGGCCGGCAAAGGCGCCAAGCAGCTGACCTTCAACGAGGTGTCGGTGGAGACGGCGGCCGAGTACGCCGCGGAGGACGCCGAGGTGACCCTGCGTCTGCATGCGGCCCTGTGGCCGCGCGTGCAGGCCGAGGGCGCGCTGCGTCAGGTGTTCGAGGAGATCGAGATGCCCCTGGTGCCGGTGCTCTCGCGCATGGAGTGCCGCGGCGTGCTCATCGACGGGCCGCAGCTGCGCCGCCAGGGCGAGGAGCTGGCCCGCGGCATCGCCGAGCTCGAGGCGCAGGCCTGGGAGGCGGCGGGGGAGCGTTTCAATCTGGGCTCGCCCAAGCAGCTGCAGGCCATCCTGTTCGAGCGCCTCGGCTTGCCGGTGCGCTCCAAGACCCCCAAGGGCCAGCCATCCACGGCCGAATCGGTGCTCCAGGAGCTGGCGACCGACTACCCCCTGCCGCGCCTGATCCTCGAGCACCGCGCCCTGGCCAAGCTCAAGTCCACCTACACGGACAAGCTGCCCGGGTTGGTGGACCCGGTGAGCGGGCGCGTCCACACCTGCTATCAGCAGGCGGTGGCGGCCACCGGCCGGCTGTCCTCCTCCGACCCGAATCTGCAGAACATCCCGGTGCGCAGCGAGGCGGGACGCCGCATCCGGCAGGCCTTCGTGGCGCCGCCCGGCTGCCGCTTGCTGGCCGCGGATTATTCGCAGATCGAGCTGCGCATCATGGCCCACCTCTCCGGCGACGAGGGCTTGCTGCGCGCCTTCGCGGCGGGCGAGGACATCCACCGGGCGACGGCGGCCGAGGTGTTCGGCGTGGTGCCCGAGGCGGTCAGCGGCGAGCAGCGCCGGTCGGCCAAGGCCATCAACTTCGGTCTGATCTACGGCATGTCCGCCTTCGGCCTGGCGCGCCAGCTCGGCATCGGGCGCGGCGAGGCCCAGGACTACGTGGACCGCTACTTCGCCCGCTACCCCGGCGTGAAGGCCTACATGGACGCCACGCGCGCGGCGGCGCGCGAGCGCGGCTACGTGGAGACGGTGTTCGGGCGGCGTCTGTACCTGCCCGACATCCGTGCCGGCAATCTGCAGCGGCGCCAGTACGCCGAACGCACCGCAATCAATGCCCCCATGCAGGGCACCGCCGCGGACATCATCAAGCGGGCGATGGTGCGCCTGGACGCGCGCATCCGCGCCGAGGCGCTGCCCGCGCACATGGTGATGCAGGTGCACGACGAGCTGGTGCTCGAGGTGGCCGAGGGCGCGCTCGAGGCGGTCGGCGCCATCGTGCACGAGACGATGTGCGGGGCCGCGGCGCTGCGGGTGCCGCTGGAGGTCGAGGTCGGCACCGGGGCCAACTGGGACGAGGCGCATTGAGCGCCTCGGCGCGGCCGCCGGTGGCCGTGCGGCGGATCGAAAATTAATTTGAAACCTTTTCCGAACCGCGCAGTCATTAACAGTGCGAGGCACGCAGTTCGCCTCGCCCCGCACTCTCTCCCTGGCGGGATTGGAAGGTGCCCGGTTTCCCCAAGCCGGGCAATATTGGCCCCGGATATCCTCCCCCACCCCACATCCTTATCCGGGGCTTTCTTTTTCCTCCGCGGCCCCCGCGGCAAACCCCAGCCGCCCGTCCAGCCACGCCTGCAGTTCCTCGATGCCGCTGCGTTTGGTGGCGGAGAACAGCTGCGCGGTGATCGGGCCGAGCGCCTCGGTCTCGCGCCGCACCTGCAGCAGGGTCGCCTGGGCCGGGCCGCGCTTGAGCTTGTCCGCCTTGGTGAGCACCAGGCGCGCAGGCAGTTGGCGATGCACGCACCAGGCGATCATCTGCCGATCGAACTCGGTCAGCGGGTGGCGCACGTCCATGATGACGACCAGCCCGGTGAGCGACTGGCGCCGCGCGAAATAGCCCTCGATGGCCTTGTGCCAGTGGCGTTTGACCTCCAGCGGGACCTTGGCATAGCCGTAGCCGGGCAGGTCCACCAGCCGGCGCTGCTCGTCCAGGGCGAAGAAATTGAGCTGCTGGGTGCGCCCGGGCTGTTTGCTGGTGCGCGCCAGCCGGTTCTGGGTGGTGAGTGCGTTCAAGGCACTGGACTTGCCGGCATTGGAGCGTCCGGCGAACGCCACCTCGCGCCCGCCGTCCGGCGGCGCCTGATCGGGGCGGTGGGCGCTGAGCATGAAATGGGCGCGCTGATAGGCTGGATTCATGGGTGCGGCTCGGGCCTCAACTTGACCGGGCAGGCGGCAGTTGGTATACAAATGCGCCGGTTTTTTCCGCGCCGGCCCCGCTTGGCGATTGTAGCACGCCCGCCTCCACGCAGAGGCCGGATGCGCAGCGCCCCGACTTGCGAAGGAGAGGGACCATGAAGACGTTTCCCGCCGTATTGGCCGTCGTCCTGCTGGGCACCGCCTCCAGCGCCATCGCCGCGGACCTCTCCGCAGGTGAGGGCGTCTACAAGCAGGCCTGTTTCGTGTGTCACGGCGCGGGCGTGGCCGGGGCCCCCAAGATCGGCAACCAGTCCGCCTGGGCGCCGCGCATCGACAAGGGCATGGACACGCTGGTCAGCCATGCCATCCACGGCTTTCAGGGGAATTCCGGCGTGATGCCCCCGAAGGGCGGCCGCACCGATCTGAGCGATGAGCAGGTCGCCGACGCGGTGGCCTACATGGTGTCCCAGTCCAAGTAGGCGGCGCCGCCGAAAGATGCGGGTCGTGCGGTGGCCGGCCCGCCCGCCGAATCTCGAGCGGTACCGAGATTCCCACTCCGAACCCCAGCAACAAGAAGGTATCTGCCGAACATGAACTATAAGCTCGCAATCGCCGCCGGTCTGCTGTTCGTGGCCGCGACCGCCGTCCATGCCGAGGCGGGCGACCCGGCCCTGGGCAAGGTGAAGTCCGCCGCCTGTGCCGGCTGCCACGGTGCCGACGGCAACAGCACCAATCCGGAGTGGCCGAAGCTGGCCGGACAGCACGCCGGTTACCTGGTCAAGCAGCTGCACGACTTCAAGAAGGGCACCGAGCGCAGCAATGCCCTCATGGCGGGCCAGGTGGCCGGCCTGTCCGACGAGGACATGCAGAACCTTGCCGCCTACTTCTCGCAGCAGAACATGAAGATCGGCACCACCGACAAGGACAAGCTCGCCCTGGGGCAGAAGATCTACCGCGGCGGCAACGCCTCCAGCGGTGTGGCCGCGTGCATCGGCTGTCACGGGCCGACCGGCATGGGCAACCCGGCGGCGAAGTTCCCCCGTCTGGCGGGCCAGCATGCCAAGTACGTCGTCAACCAGCTCAAGGCCTTCCGCGCCGGCGAGCGCAGCAACGATGCCGGGCAGATGATGCGCAACATCGCGGGCAAGATGACCGACCAGGAGATCGCCGCGGTGGCCTCCTATGTCGAGGGTCTGCATCCGCGTCAGCAATGAGGCGAGGGCCGCACGCCGGAACCTTTGTTGTCGGCGTGTGGTCTTTACGGTAGCCTCGTGAGCCGGGCAGGGGTATTCGTACGACCACCCCTGCCCGGCTTCGCCTTCCGATAGCCGTACGAATCGTGCGGCCAATGCAGCCACATTCGATGTCACGCGACAGCGCACCCACAGACCGTTCCCGGCGCAGCATCGTGCTGGAGTTCCTGGGCTCGATGAACCTGGCGATCACGGTGCTGGTGGCCGTCGCCATCGCCTCGATCATCGGCACCGTCCTCAAGCAGAACCAGCCCTACACCGACTACATCATCAAGTTCGGGCCGTTCTGGCACGATGTGTTCAGGACCCTGGGGCTGTACAACGTGTACGCCGCCTTCTGGTTCATCGCCCTGCTGGGCTTTCTGCTGGTGACCACCTCGGTCTGCGTCTACCGCAACGGGCCGACCATGCTGCGCGACATGCGGCACTTCCGCCTCAACCTGGGGGAGAAATCCCTGCGCGTGATGCGCAACTCGCGCGAATGGCAGCTCCCCGGCGGGCCCGAGCATGCCGAGCAGAGCGCGCGCGCGGCCTTTGCCGCCGGGGGCTACCGCACGCGCGAAAAGCGAGGGGAGGGGCGCTACCTGCTGGCCGGGATGAAGGGCGGACTGGGCCGGCTCGGCTATCTGCTGTCCCACGTCGGCGTCGTGGTGATCTGCCTGGGCGCCCTGATCGACGGCAACCTGGCCCTCAAGCTCAAGGAGATGAGCGGGGCGATCCGCATCGAGACGCGCGATATCCCCGCCTCGCAGGTTCCCCCCATCAGTCGCCTGAAACCCTCCGATTCGCTGTCCTTCCGCGGCTCGGTGACCGTCCCCGAGGGCAGCGCGGCCAATCTCGTGTTCCTGAATCTGCGTGACGGCTACCTGGTCCAGGAGCTGCCCTTCTCGGTGCACCTGAAGGACTTTCGCATCGAGCACTACCCCTCGGGCAAGCCCAAGTCCTTCGAGAGCGACGTGGTGATCCGCGATCCGGCGCGGGAGCAGCCGCTCAAACGCACCATCAGCGTTAATCATCCGCTAATCTACAAGGGCTACGCTATCTACCAGGCGAGCTTCGGCGACGGCGGCTCCGACCTGAAGATGAAGGCGTGGCCGCTGGGCGCGGGCACGGCGAGCCCCACGGCCCTGGAAGGGCGGGTCAAGACCGATCAGACGATCCAGACGCCCGCCGGGCCGCGCCGGCTGGAGATCACCGACTTTCGGCCCTTCAACATCTTTCCGGCCCCGGAGGACGACCCGAGCGGGAAGAAGTTCGTCAACTTCGGGCCGAATTTCACCTTCAAGCTGCGCGACCCCAGCGGGGCCGCTCTGGAGTACGTGAATTACATGGCGCCGGTACGGCAGGACGGACGGCTCTACTATCTCACCGGCATGCGCAGCTCGCCGGCCGAGGACTTCCGCTACCTGCACATCCCGGCCGACCCGAAGGGCTCCCTGCACCGCTTCCTCGCCTTCGAACATCTGGTCAACGACCCGGCGCGCGTGCGCGAGGTCGCCCGCCGCGAGGCGACCCAGGCACTGGAGGGCGCCAAGCTGAACGATCCGAAGCTGCGCGAGAACATCGTCGATTCGATGGTGCGCCTGGTGTCGATGTTCGCCAGCGGCGGCTTCGCGGCGATCGGTCAGCAGATCGAGCAGACTGTCCCCAAAGACCGGCAGGAGAAGGTCGCCGGGGCCTACATGAAGATCCTGCAGAACACGCTGCAGGCCCTGTACATCGACTTGCTGGAGAAGGATGAGGGCAAGCGGCCGGAGCAGTTCAGCAAGGCCGACGACGCCTTCTACGACGATGCCGTCAACGCACTGGCCGGTTTGAGCGTCTACGGCTCGCCGCTGTTTCTGCAGCTGACCGACTTCAATCAGGTGCAGGCCTCGGGGCTGGAGATCACACGTTCGCCCGGAAAGAACATCGTCTATCTGGGCTCGGCCATGCTGATTTTCGGCATTTTCTTCATGTTCTATATCAATCACCGCCGGCTCTGGGCGCTGGTGATTCCCGACGCCGGCGGCACGCGCTTGCTGGTCGCGGGGGCGGGCAATCGTCACGAAGAGGAGTTTGCCCGCGAGTTCCAGGCGCTGGAGGCGAACCTTGAGGGGCGTCTACAGTCGGCGTATAAGGACGGGTACCGCAACTGAGCCCCCGGGGACTCCCCTGGAACGCCCGGGCGGTCCGGCACGCGAACGAGGTTATCAGGCTATGTCGACACCGAACGAAGTTCTCCAACACCAGTTCGAACGTCACTCCTTTTTCCGGGGCCGTGGCCTGTATGACTGGCTCTGGGCCGCGCTGGTGGCCGCCGCCGCCGGCTTCACCTATGCGCGCTACGGCGCCCAGATGAACCAGTTCGAAATGGGCATCCTCGGCGGCGTTGCGGCCGGGCTGATCTGGCTCGGCTGGCGCTGGCCCGCCACGCGCTGGCTGTTGCTGAGCGTGGCCGCCCTGAGTCTGACGGCGGTGAACATCTACGGCCACGATCTGAGCCGGGCACACAGCAACTTCTTCCTCGAGTTCCTCATCTCCAGCCAGTCGGCGATCATGTGGATGAGCGCGCTCTACGTGGCCGCCACCCTCACCTATTTCGCCGCCAGCATTGCACGCTCGGAATTCACCGGAAAGGTGGCCACCGCGCTCACCTGGTCGGCCACGGCCATGGGCCTGACCGGGCTGATGGTGCGCTGGCGCGAGTCCTACCTGCTCGGTCACGACATTGGCCACATCCCGGTGAGCAATCTCTATGAGGTGTTCATCCTGTTCTCGCTGGTCACCTCGCTGCTCTACCTCTATTACGAGGCGCGCTATCGCACACGGCAGCTGGGTGGCTTCGTCTTGCTCATCGTCAGCGCCGCGATCGCGTTCCTGCTGTGGTACCAGTTCGATCGCCAGGCCAACGAGATCGAGGCGCTGGTGCCGGCCCTGCAGAGCTATTGGATGAAGATCCATGTGCCGGCCAACTTCATCGGCTACGGGTCCTTCGCCCTGGCGGCCATGGTGGGGCTGGCGTATCTGCTGAAGAACCGCGTCATGCAGGCCAGCCCGAACGGCTTCATCGCCAGTCGCCTGCCGCCGCTGGCGATGATGGACGACCTGATGTACAAGTCGATCGCGCTGGGCTTCGCCTTCTTCACCGTGGCCACGGTGCTGGGCGCCATGTGGGCGGCCGAGGCCTGGGGCGGCTATTGGTCCTGGGACCCGAAGGAGACGTGGGCGCTGATCGTGTGGCTCAATTATGCCGCCTGGCTGCACATGCGTCTCACCAAGGGCTGGCGCGGCGCCCCCCTGGCCTGGTGGGCTCTGGGCGGATTGCTGGTCACGACCTTCGCCTTCCTGGGCGTGAACATGTTCCTGTCCGGGCTCCATTCCTACGGCGAGCTCTGAGCAGGCGCCTTGCGGGGCGCCGGCAGCCGCTCAGCGCTTGCCGGTGCCCCACAAATATTGATTGAAGGTGGCCACATCGGCGCTGACCCGCCGGAACAGGTGGTCCAGGCTGATGATGGCGTGCTCGAGCAGGTTCACCGCGATGAAGGGGTGCTCGACGCGCAGGCGGTTGTACATCACGCGGCTGAGTCTCAGCAGCCGGGTATTGGGGCTGACCGAGCGCATGCGCACCGAACGGGGCTCGCGGTCGAAGAACGACATCTCGCCCATCAGCTCCCCCTCGCGCATGCGCCCGATCTCGATTTCCGTGCCGGCATCGTCATAGAACAGCGCCGCTTCGCCGCCGACGATGAAGTACAGGGCCTCGCCGACGTCGCCGATGTCGGCGACCACCTCGTTCTTCTTGAAGACCGCCAGCTCCGTGTAGTCGAGCAGGGTCTTGACCTCCTTGATGGTCAGCGACTCGCACAGGTGCTGTTGGTTCAGGAACTCTGCGAGATCGATCTTGCTGGTGCTCATGCTGATATCCTCTCCCCAAAGGGGGCATAGCATAGCCAGCCCCACCCTGCCTGGAAAGCGCTGCTTGCGCGCTCGCGGGGCTTTGCATAGTCTGATGGCATCCTCAGGAGAAAAAGGTATGAAGCATTCCAAGGCGCTGCGGATC
Source organism: uncultured Gammaproteobacteria bacterium (assembly GCA_963779865.1). Classification (GTDB taxonomy): domain Bacteria; phylum Pseudomonadota; class Gammaproteobacteria; order CAVZZX01; family CAVZZX01; genus CAVZZX01. Next base: position 2,432,621 of record CAVZZX010000003.1, read on the forward strand.
GCAGGGGCGCTCTTCGCGCTGCTGCTGAGCACGACCGTGCTGGCGGCCAGCTTTGACGAGGGCATCGAGTACAAGAGCATCATCCCGCCCCAGCCCACCAGCAGCGGCGACAAGATCGAAGTCATCGAGATGTTCTGGTACGGCTGCCCCCATTGCTTCCATTTCGAGCCGCGCTTGAACGCCTGGTTGAAGAACAAGCCCGCCAACGTTCAGTTCAAGCGCGTTCCGGCCGTCTTCAACGGCCGCTGGGCCACCCTCGCGCGCGCCTTCTACACCGAACAGGTCCTCGGGGTGGAAGATCAACTCCACGAGGCCGTGTTCAACGCGATTCATCGGGAGGGCAAGCGCCTCGACTCGGAGGCGGCCCTGGCCGATTTCTTCGCCGCGCACGGCGTGCCCCGGGACAAGTTCAAGGCCGCATTCCATTCGTTTGCGGTGGACGCCAAGGTGCGCCGCGCCGCGGACCTGACCCAGCGCTACGGCATCGACGGGGTGCCGGCGCTGATCGTGGATGGGAAGTTCCGCACCGATGCGACCATCGCGGGGAGTCAGGCCGGGATGATCAACGTGCTCGATTACCTGATCGAGAAGGAGAGCTCCGCGAACGGGTCCGCCAACCGCTGAGGGCCTGCTCAAGCGCGCGGCCGGCGCGCCGACATCCAGGAGATGAAAGCGGTGTGACAAGGGGAGCGTAGATGAAGGCTGCAGAACTGTTCGTCCGGTGCCTCGAGAACGAAGGCGTGGAGTATGTCTTCGGCCTGCCTGGCGAGGAAAACCTGGATTTGATGGATGCCCTGCTGGACTCCTCGGTCAAATTCGTCACTACCCGCCATGAGCAGGGTGCCGCCTTCATGGCTGACGTCTATGGGCGTCTGACGGGCAAGGCCGGAGTCTGCCTCTCCACGCTGGGGCCGGGCGCGACCAACCTGATGACGGGGGTGGCCGACGCCAACCTCGACCACGCCCCGGTGGTGGCCATCGCCGGGCAGGCCAGCACCCACCGGCTGCACAAGGAATCGCACCAGGTGCTGGATCTGGAACTGATGTTCCAGCCCATCACCAAGTACTCCTCGCGCCTGCTCACGCCGAACATCATCACCGAGGTGGTGCGCAAGGCCTTCAAGCTCGCGCAATCGGAGAAGACCGGGGCCTGCTTCATCGAGTTCCCGGAGAACATCGCCGAGATGGCGGTGGAGGCCGAGCCGCTGCCGCCGCGTCAGCCGGTGGGGGCCGAGCCCGCCTCGGACCGGGTGCAGCGTGCGGCCGAACTCATCTCCAACGCCCGCAATCCGATCATCCTGGCCGGCAACGGCGTCATCCGCGCGAAGGCCTGGCAGCAGCTCGCCGATTTTGCCCAGAAGCTGAACATCCCGGTGGCCAATACCTTCATGGCCAAAGGGGCCATCCCCTTCAAGCACCCGATGGCGCTGGGCAGCGCCGGCCTGCAGGCGAAAGACTACATCAACTGCGGCTTCGATCAGGCGGACGTGGTGATCTGCGTCGGCTACGATCTGGTCGAGTACCACCCCTACCTGTGGCACCCGACACGGGATCGGACGATCATTCACATCGACAGCGCGCCGGCGGAGGTCGACTCCAGCTACACCGTCGAGGTCGGGGTGGTCGGCGACATCAAGCACGGCCTGCTGCGCGTGGCCGAACTCGCCACCCCGCACACCGGCTATTCGATGCGTGCACTGCGCAAGGCGCTCATCGAGGAGATGGACCAGCACAAGGACGACGACGCCATGCCGGTCAAGCCCCAGAAGATCATCTGGGACCTGCGCACCGCGATGGACATGGAGGACATCGCGATCGTCGACGTGGGTGCGCACAAGATGTGGATGGCCCGCATGTTCCGCGCCGAGTACCCGAACACCTGCATCATCTCCAACGGCTTTGCCGCCATGGGCATTGCGGTGCCCGGCGCCATCGCCGCGAAGCTCGCCTTCCCTGATCGCGCCGTGGTCGCGGTCACCGGCGATGCGGGCTTCCTCATGAATTGCCAGGAGATCGAGACGGCGATGCGCCTGGGCACGCCCGTGGTCATCCTGATCTGGAACGATAATGGCTACGGCCTGATCGAGTGGAAACAGCTCAACCAATTCGGCCGCAAGGCGTACGTGGACTTCAACAATCCCGACTTCGTCAAGCTGGCCGAATCCTTCGGGGCGAAAGGCTATCGAATCACCGCGGCCGAGGAGCTGCTGCCCACGCTCCAGCGCGCCCTGGCCGACAACACGGTGAGCATTATCGACTGCCCCGTCGACTACCGCGAGAACCTCAAGCTCACGGCGAAGCTCGGCGAGATGGTCTGCCCGATCTGATGCAGCCGCTCACCGACCGGCAGGTGCCCCCCGGAGCCGGGCCGGGGACCGGCGAGCAGCACCGCTCCGGGGCGGCCGGGCGCTCCCGGCTGCGGGTGATGAGCTACAACATCCAGGTGGGCATCACCACCTCGCGCCCGCACCACTATCTGGTGCACAGCTGGAAGCACGTTCTGCCGCACGCCCAGCGACTCACCAACCTGGACCGGATCGCCGAGATCATCCGCGAGTTCGACGTGGTGGGGCTGCAGGAGGTCGACGCCGGCAGTCTGCGCAGCAACTTCATCAATCTCACCGAATACCTCGCCCAGCGGGCCGGCCTGCCGTATTGGTACCACCAGGTCAACCGCAACCTGGGGCGGCTCGCGCAGCACAGCAACGGCCTGATCAGCCGTGTGCGCCCGACCTGGATCGAGGACCTGCGCCTGCCGGGGCTGATCCCCGGTCGCGGGGCGATCATGGCGCAGTTCGGTACCGGTCCCGAGAAACTGGTGGTGATCCTGCTGCATCTGGCGCTGGGACGCCGGGCGCGCATCCGTCAGCTCGCCCAGGTGAGCGAGGTGGTGAACGACTACCCCCACGTCGTGTTGATGGGCGATCTCAACTGCTATCCGGGCAGCCGGGAGATGGACGTGCTGTTCGAGAAGACCGCGCTGCGCGAACCCATCGAGGAGATCCTCACCTTCCCGAGCTGGGCCCCGCAGCGCCACATCGACCATATCCTGGTCACCCCCAGCCTGGCGGTGAACGAGGTGCGCGTCCTCAACCACGCCTACTCGGACCACCTCCCCATCGTCATGGAGTTGGAGCTCCCCGAAAACGTTCACATCATCTGAGCCGCTTTGCGTCTGCGCTGCGCTAGACTTTCGTCTCGAAACGCCGCTGCCGGGCGGGCGCGGCTCGAGCAATTCCCCACAAGGAGGTCGAGATGGCGAAGGTCCTGGTTCTGTACTACAGCATGTACGGCCACATCGAAACCATGGCCCAGGCGGTGGCCGAGGGCGCGCGGGCCGAAGCCGATGTGCAGGTGGACGTAAAGCGGGTGCCCGAAACCATTCCCGAGGCGAAGGCCCGGGAGATCGGCGTGAAGCTCGACCAGGGCGCCCCGGTGGCCGAGCCCCAGGAGCTGGCCGACTACGACGCGGTCATTTTCGGCACCCCCACCCGCTACGGCAACATGGTCGGGCAGATGCGCAGCTTTCTGGACCAGACCGGGAGCCTGTGGGCCTCCGGCGCACTGGTCGGCAAGGTCGGCGCTGCCTTCACCAGCACCGCCACCCAGCACGGCGGCCAGGAGACCACGCTGATGGGCGTCCACGTCAACCTGCTGCACTTCGGCATGGTCGTCGTGGGGCTGCCGTACTCGTCCCAGGAGCAGATGACCCTTAGCGAGATCAGCGGCGGCTCTCCCTACGGCGCCTCCACGATCGCCGCCGGCGACGGCAGCCGTCAGCCCTCCGCCAACGAACTCACCATGGCCCGCTACCAGGGCCGCCACGTCGCGCGCGTTGCCAAACGCATGCAGGGCTTCGAGCCGCTGATGGGCGGCGTCAGCCCGGGCTGAGCCCGCCCGCCGCAGGGCGGCCGGATGCCGGGTCGGGCTCGATGAGCGGCAACTCGGCAATCCGCCGCCCTACGGGTTCAATCGCCAACCTGACTGCCTCTCAAGGGCGGGCTGGACTTCGTCAAGGACGTCGAGAACATCAACTCGCCGCCCTTCATGCACTGGCGCGATCGCTTCCTGTACTGCATGGAGGCGGTCAACCGCGCCGCGGCCGCCACCGGCGAGGTCAAGGGCCACTACCTGAACGTGACCGCCGCCACCATGGAGGACATGTACGAGCGAGCCGAACTCGCCAAGGGGCTGGGCTCCCCGATCGTCATGATCGATCTCGTCATCGGCTACACGGCCATCCGTCCATGTCCAAGTGGGCGCGCCGGAACGACATGATCCTGCACCTGCACCGCGCGGGCCACGGCACCTACACGCGGCCGAAAAACCACGGCGTGCACTTCCGCGTCATCGCCAAGTGGATGCGCATGGCGGCTGTCGAACACATCCACGCGGGCACGGTGGTCGGCAAGCTCGAGGGCGGTCCGAACATGATCGCCGGCATCTACGACCCGCTGCGCGAGCCCCGCACCGAGGAGAACCTGCAGCACGGCATCTTCTTCAATCAGGACTGGGCGTCGCCAGCCGCGCTGGCTGTGCGTCGATGACCTGCAGAACGGCCTGCCCCTGCTGGAATGGTCGGAGTTCGAGGCGCGCCGCCGCGCGCTGCACGAGCCGGTCCCCTGCGTGCTGCGTCTCTACCAGGCGCATGCCGGCCTGCTGATGGGCCGCGCGCTCGAGGAGGCGCAGCGCATTCTCGCGCAGCGCCTGCATCGCTGAATCGGACACGTCCTGTCCGGCCCGCTTGCCCCCGAGCGCCTTGCCTTTTGCGAGCACCGGGCCACGCGGGTATGCTGTGCGCGTCTCCTCTTGCGAGCCGAGCATGCGCCGACGGATTGCCCTTGCCCTCATCACGGTCCTCCTGCTCGCGGCACTCGGTGCCGGCGCCTGGCACTGGTGGAAGACGGACCATTCCGCTGCGGCGGATCTCACCTTCTTCGGCAACGTGGACGTGCGCGAAGCCACGCTGGCGTTCAACGTCGGCGGGCGCGTGGAATCGATGCGCCTCGACGAAGGCGATGCCGTGCAGGCGGGTGCGCTCATGGCGCGGCTCGAACCGGCGCGCTTTCAGGACCGGCTCGAGGCGGCGCGTGCCCAGGTCGCCCAGCAGGCCGCGGTGCTGGCCCGCCTCAAGGCGGGCAGTCGACCCGAGGAGATCGAGCGCGCACGGGCCGAGGCGCAGGCCGCGCAGGCCGCACTGCGCAATGCGCGTCTGGAGCTCGAACGCCAGCAGGAACTCCACCGCAAGAAGCTCACCTCGCAGCAGGCCGTGGACACGGCGCGCGAGGCCCGCGACCGCTTCGCCGCGAACCTGCGCGCCGCGCGCCAGACCCTTGCCCTGGCCGAGCAGGGGCCACGCCAGGAAGACATCGCCGCGGCCCGCGCCCAATTGAATGCCGCCCAGGCGCAGCTGGCCCTCGCGCGCACCGACCTGAACGACACCGAGTTGCACGCACCGAGTGACGGCACGGTGCTGGTGCGGGTGGTCGAGCCGGGGACCGTCGTCAGCGCCGGCGCGCCCGTGTACACCCTCTCGATCCGCGACCCGGTCTGGGTGCGCGCCTACGTCCCGGAGCCCGAGCTCGGACGCATCCGCCCCGGCATGCCCGTGGAGGTCCACACCGACAGTCGCCCCGGCCGTCCCTACCGCGGCCAGATCGGCTTCATCTCCCCGACCGCCGAATTCACCCCCAAGACCGTGCAGACGCCCGACGTGCGGACCAGCCTGGTCTACCGTTTCCGGGTGATCATCGACAATCCCGACCAGGGGCTGCGGCAGGGAATGCCCGTGACCGTGCGGATCCCGCAGCAGGGGCAGGCTGACGCAAACGGGGGCTGAGGTGACGGAGCCGGTCGTCGAACTGCGCGGCCTTACCAAGCGTTTCGCCACGCCTTCCGGTCCGCTGGCCGCCATCGATGGGCTCGACGCCAGCCTTGCGGAAGCGGGATTTCATTGTCTGCTGGGGCCCGATGGGGCCGGCAAGACCACCTTGCTGCGGTTGCTGGTCGGGCTGCTGCGCCCCGATGCCGGTGCGCTGCGCGTGCTCGGTACCGACGACCCGGGACGGCAGCGCGACCGTATCGGCTATATGCCGCAGAGCTTCGGCCTCTATCAGGAGCTCACGGTGCAGGAGAACCTCGACCTCTATGCCGATCTTCAGGGACTCCCCGCCGACGTGCGCCGGCGCCGCTTCGACGAGCTGCTGAGCTTCACCGCGCTGGAGCGTTTCGCTGCGCGCCCGTCCGGCAAGCTCTCCGGCGGCATGAAGCAGAAACTCGGACTGGCCTGTACCCTGATCCGCGCGCCGCGCCTGCTGCTGCTCGACGAACCCAGCGTCGGGGTGGACCCGGTGTCCCGGCGCGAGCTTTGGGACATGGTGGCGAGCCTGGTGCAGGGCGGCACCACCGTGCTCTGGAGCACGGCCTATCTCGACGAGGCGGAGCGCAGCGACGCCATACTGGTGCTCGATCGCGGTCGCCTGGTCTACAGCGGGCCACCCGAGCGCTTCACCGAACGCATGGCCGGCCGTGCCTTCGTGCTGTCCGCGCCCGGAGTGGACCTGCGTCGTGTTCACCGTGAGGCGATCGCCCATCCGGACCTGGTGGACGCCGTGCTGCGCGGCCGCAGCCTGCGGCTGGTGACTGCAGCGGACGCTTCCCCGCCGCCGGTCGAGGAGCTGCTGACGCACGGTGAATCCACCGCAGAGGCCCATATCGAGGCGACCGCGCCGCGGCTGGAGGATGCCTACATCGCGGCGCTGCGGCCCGCGGGGGGACGCCTCGCCGGAGCGGAGACCGTCGAAGCCGCGCGTGTCGCGGGGGAGGAACGCCCCATCGTTGCGCGCGGGCTGACGCGCCGCTTCGGTGACTTCACCGCCGTGGATGGCGTCGACTTCGAGGTCCGGCGCGGCGAGGTGTTCGGCCTTCTCGGCCCGAACGGGGCGGGCAAGTCCACCATCTTCAAGATGCTCTGCGGACTGCTGCCACCCAGTGCCGGTGAGGCGCGCGTGGCGGGCTTTGACCTGCGCCACGCTGCGGCCGAGGCACGCGGTCGTATCGGCTACATGGCGCAGCAGTTCTCCCTCTACGCAATGCTCAGCGTACGCCAGAACCTGCAATTCTTCAGCGGCGCGTATGGGCTGCGCGGCGCACGCCGCAGCGCGCGCATGGCGGCGGTGAGCGCCGAGTTCGGCCTGGACGCGGTCGCCGGGCAGACTGCGGGGAGTCTGCCCCTCGGCTACAAGCAGCGCCTGTCACTGGCTTGCGCCGTCATGCACGAGCCGCGGATCCTCTTTCTCGACGAGCCCACTTCCGGTGTCGATCCGCTCACCCGCCGGGAATTCTGGACGCGCATCAACGCCATGGCCGTGCAGGGCGTTACCGTGCTGGTGACCACCCACTTCATGGAGGAGGCCGAGTACTGCGACCGGCTGGCGATCATCTATCAGGGTCGTCTCATCGCCCTCGGCGAGCCGGATCGGTTGCGGCGCGAGCATGCGAGCGCCGAGCGCCCCGACCCCAGCATCGAGGATGCCTTCGTGGATCTGATCGGCGGCCAAGCGGGGCAGCCGGCGCCATGAGCGTGCCCCTGACCGGCGCCGGACGCGCCCTGCGTCGCCTGCGGGGACTGGTCCTCAAGGAGGGGCTGCAGATCGTGCGCGACCCGAGCAGCTTCGCGATCGCCTTCGTGCTGCCGGCTGTTCTCCTGTTCCTGTTCGGCTACGGGGTGTCCCTGGATGCCAGGCAAATCCCGATCGCCCTCGTGGTCCAGAACCCCTCCGAGGCCACCGCCAGCCTGACCGCCTCCTTCGTCAGCACCCCTTATTTTGCGCCGCGTATTCTCCGCAGCCGCCGGCATGCCGAAGATGCGCTCGTGCGCGGGGAAGTGCGCGGCGTGCTGGTACTGGACCAGAGCTTCGCCGAGAAGCTGCTGCAGCCGGGCAGCGCACCCATCCAGCTGCTCGTCGACGGCACCGACGCGAATACCGGGCGTCAGGTGATCGGCTACACGCGCCGCGTCTGGCAGCAGTGGCTCGAGCTCTATGCCCGCAATCACGGGCGCGTCGCCCATCAGCTGATCGAACAGCAGCCGCGTGTCTGGTTCAATCCGGAGGTGCGCAGTCAGGACTTCCTGGTGCCGGGCCTGATCGCCATCATCATGACCCTGACCGGGGCGCTACTGACCTCGCTGCTGGTAGCGCGTGAATACGATCGCGGCACCATCGAGGCGCTGTTCGTCACGCCCGCGAGCGTCGGCGAGATCCTGGCCGGCAAGCTGCTGCCGACCTTCGTGCTCGGCATGGGCGGCATGGTGATGTCGGTCGCCATGGCGGTGTGGATCTTCGAGGTCCCGCTGCGCGGCTCGTTCTGGGTGCTGGCCCTGGCCGCGGCCCTGTTCCTGCTCGCGGCGCTGGGCATGGGCCTGCTCATCTCGACGCTCGCCAAAAACCAGTTCGTCGCCGGGCAGATCGCCATCATGGTGACCTTTCTGCCGGCCTTCCTGCTCTCGAACTTCATCTTCAATCTCTCCAGCACGCCCGCGTGGGTGCAGGCCATCTCGCACCTGATTGCGGCCCGCTATTTCATCGCCATCCTCAAGACGCTGTTTCTCGCAGGGGACGTGTGGAGCGTGATCCTGCCCAACGCGGCCGCGCTGCTGGGCATGGCGGTGTTCTTCCTCGGGCTGAGTCGACTGCTGACTCGCAAGCATCTGGACTGAGCCTCATGTGGCAACGCATCCGCGCCCTCATCCGAAAGGAATTCCTGACCATCCTCAAGGACAAGCGCAGCCGCGCCGTCATTCTGGTGCTGCCCGTGTTTCAGCTGCTGGTCTTCCCCTATGCCACCACCCTCGATGTGACGCATGTGAGAATGGCGGTGCTGAACCAGGATGCGGGAAGCCAGGGGAGGGAACTGGTCGCGCGCTTCACCGGGGCACAGGGCTTCGAGGTCGTCGCCACCCTCACGGGCGAGGCGCAGATCGCGCCGCTCATCGACTCGGGCCGCGCCGATGTCGTGTTGCATCTCGGGCCCGACTTCTCTCGCGGCCTGCTCCAGGGTGCAACCCCGGCCGTGCAGGTGATCGTGGACGGACGCAACTCCAATACCGCCTCGATCATCCTCGACTACGCCAGCCACATCCTCTCCGCCTACACGGAAGAACGCGTCGGGATGCCCCCCGCTCACGTGGTCGAGCGCGCCTGGTTCAACCCGAATCTGCTCACCCTCTGGTCCATCCTCCCGGCCATACTGGCGGTGATCACCCTGGTGGCGACGCTCTCCATCACGGCCTTTTCGGTGGCGCGGGAGAAGGAGGTCGGGACCTTCCAGCAGTTGCTCGTCACGCCGCTGCGTCCCTGGGAGATCGTGCTGGGGAAGACCGTGCCGGCACTGTTGATCGGCCTCGGGGAGAGCGTGATCATCATCGCCACCGCGGTGTTCTGGTACGGCCTGCCTCTGGTGGGCAGTCTCGTCGTGCTCTATGTGGGGCTGTTCCTGTTCCTGCTCTCGAGCATCGGCATCGGGCTGATGGTGTCTTCGCTCTCGCGGACCCAGCAGCAGGCGCTGCTGGGGGGCTTCTTCTTCATTGTCCCGACCGTGATTCTTTCGGGCTTTGCCACGCCCATCGCCAACATGCCGGACTGGATCCAGCTCATCACCTACGCCAACCCGATGCGCTATTTCCTGGTGATTTCCCGGGGCGTGTTCATGAAGGACCTGCCGCTGGCGGTGAGCATCCACCAGCTCTGGCCCATGCTGCTCATCGCGGTGGGCACGCTGACGCTGGCGGGGGCGCTGTTCCGGCGGCGGATCTACTAAAGGCGGTGAGTCTTCCGAAAAGCGGTTCACCACAGAGGACACAGAGAGCACAGAGGAAAGACAAAAAGGAAGTGAAGGTATAGGCGCGCTGCCGCGTGCGACGGCCGGGTATGAAGGCTGGGAGAGCCTCGGCAACGGAACGAAGTAACAGGCAGCGACGCTGATCACCAGCCGTCCGATGCCCGCCGCGGCCAGCGATTCAGAAAATGCTCTTCTCCGTGTCCTCTGTGCTCTCTGTGGTGAATCTTCTTCAGTCGCGCGTGGCGATGTCGATGCCCTCGCTCGCCACCTGCGCGAGGTGCTCGATCTGCGCCTCGGTGATGACGTAGGGCGGCATCATGTACACCACGCTGCCGAGCGGGCGCAGGAGCGACTCGCGCGTGAGCCCGTGCTCGTACACACGCAGCCCGCGCCGCTCCTGCCATCGGTAGGGGGTGCGGCTCGCCTTGTCCTTGACCATCTCGATGGCCAGGACCATGCCGGTCTGGCGCACTTCGGCGACGTGCGGGTGGTCGGCCAGGTGGGCAGTGGTCTCGGCCATCTTCGCCGCGAGCTTGCGGTTGGCGACGATCACGTCGTCCTGCTCGAAGATGTCCAGCGTCGCCAGGGCCGCCGCGCAGCACAGCGGATTGCCGGTGAAGGAGTGCGAGTGCAGGAAGGCGCGCAGGGTCTCGTAGTCGTCGTAGAAGGCCGCGTAGACCTCGGAGGTGGTGAGTGTCACCGACAGCGGCAGGTAGCCGGAGGTGAGGCCCTTGGACAGGCACATGAAATCCGGGCTGATGCCGGCCTGCTCGCAGGCGAACAGCGTGCCGGTGCGGCCGAAACCGGCGGCGATCTCGTCGGCGATCAGGTGCACGCCGTGGCGGTCGCAGGCCTCGCGCAGCATGGCCAGGTAGACGGGGTCGTACATGCGCATGTTGCCGGCGCACTGGATGAGCGGCTCGACGATGACCGCACAGGTCTCGTGCGCATGGCGCTCGAGCACCGCCTCCATGTGCGCGAACATGCGCGCCGAATAGTCGCGGCAGCTCTCGCCCGCCTCGCGGTGGAAGCAGTCGGGGGAGGGCACGGTGATCGGCTCGAGCAGCAGCGGCCGATAGGTGTCCTTGTACAGGCCCACGTCGCCGACGGCGAGCGCGCCGAGGGTCTCGCCGTGATAGCTGTTGCCGAGATTGATGAAGCGCGTCTTCTCCGGCCGGCCGATGTTGCGCCAGTAGTGGAAGCTCATCTTCAGCGCCACCTCTACCGCGGAGGAGCCGTTGTCGGCATAGAAGCAGTGCGACAGGCCCTCCGGGGTGATGTCCACCAGGCGCTCGGAGAGCTCGACCACCGGCTCGTGCGAGAAGCCGGCCAGGATCACGTGCTCCAGCGTGTCGAGCTGCGCCTTGATGCGCGCGTTGATGCGCGGGTTGGCGTGGCCGAACAGGTTCACCCACCAGGAGCTGACGGCGTCGATGTAGCGCCGCCCCTCGAAGTCCTCCAGCCAGACGCCCTCGCCGCGGCGGATGGGGATCAGCGGCAGGCGCTCGTGATCCTTCATCTGCGTGCAGGGGTGCCACAGGACCTTGAGGTCCCGCTCGGTGATGTCACGGTTGTTCATGGGTGTGCGAGCAGATAGTCGAGGACGATGCCGGCGAACACAATGGCACCGATCCAGTGGTTGTGCAGAAAGGCACGGAAGCAGCGGTCGCGATCGCAGTCGCGGATCAGGTACTGGTGGTAGGCCATCAGCCCCGCGCCCGTCGCCAGCGAGGCGTCATAGACGAGGCCCAGCCCGTAGAGGCGCCCGACCGCGAACAGGATCACCAGCAGGCCCACCTGGAAGGCGCCGATCAGCGCGCGATCGTAGCGCCCGAACAGCACGGCCGCCGATTTCACGCCGATCCTGAGGTCGTCGTCGCGGTCCACCATGGCGTACATGGTGTCGTAGACCATGGCCCAGATCACGCTGGAGATGAACAGCAACCAGCCGCCCGGCGGCACGGTGCCCGTCTGCGCGGTAAAGGCCATGGGGATGGCCCAGCCGAAGGCGGCCCCGAGATAGGCCTGCGGCAGGTGCGTCACGCGCTTCATCAAGGGGTAGCTGATGGCGAGCGCGACGCCGACCAGCGACAGCGCGATGGTGAGCGGATTGAGCAGCAGCACCAGGGCGAAGGAGACCAGCGAGAGCACGATGAACAGCACGATCGCCTCGCGCGGGCGCACCCGGCCCGTGGCGAGGGGCCGCAGCCGCGTGCGTTTCACGTGCGGGTCGAACTCGCGATCGGCGTAGTCGTTGATCACGCAGCCGGCGGAGCGCATCAGCACCACGCCGGCCACGAACACGGCCACGATCAGCGGGGAGGGGTGGCCTGCGCCGGCGATCCACACCGCCCAGAGGGTCGGCCACAGCAGCAGCAGGATGCCGATGGGCCGGTTCAGGCGCGTGAGCTGCACGTACAGTCCGAGGCGTTCGGTCAGGGCGCTCATGGCGCGTATTCTAGCGCCGCGGAGAGCGCCCTTGCACCCCGGCGCAGCCGAGCACAAGCTTGCGCGGCGAGAATCGCACACCAGGGGTGTGGGCTTGGCGCGGGAAGTTTCGAGGCCCGAAAAGCACGACGCCCCCTTTCGGGGGCGTCGCATGGTGTGCGCCGGCAGGGCCTAGGCGTCGGGGTCGGCCGGATAGGTCCCTTCCTTGTCATGCACCTCCCGCCCGGTGAGCGGCGGGTTGAACACGCAGATCAGGCGCAGGTCCTCGGAGGCACGCAGGTAGTGCTTCTCGTGCCCGTTGAGGCAGTACATCATGCCGTCTTCGATGGTATGCGTCTGGCCGTTGGTGAGGTCCTCGATCTCGCCCCGCCCGCCGACGCAGTACACGGCCTCCACGTGGTTCTTGTACCAGATGTAGGTCTCGGTGCCGGCATAGATCGTGGTCTCGGTGAAGGAGAACCCCACGCCGTCGTCCTTGAGCAGAAAGCGGCGGCTGGCCCAGTTGCCGTTCTCGGCGTGGACGTCGCGCTCACTGTCGATGATGTCCTTCAGGTGCCGGATGATCATGTGGCCTCCGTGTAGTGGGTGTCCCCGGAGAGCAGCTCTTTCTTGCGGGCCAGCAGGTCGCCGATCGCCTTGTCGATGATCTGCATGCCTTCGCGCAGGATGTCTTCCTCGATGGTGAGGGCGGGCAGGAATTTGACCACCTGGTCCTCGCCGCCGGCGAGCTCGATGACCACGCCGTTCTGGAAGGCCTCCTGCGACACCTCGCTGCAGAAGCCGGTGCGCTGGATGACCAGACCCCAGACCATGCCGACGCCGCGCACCGTCGCCTCCAGCTCGGGGTACTTGTCCGCGATGCGCTGCAGCTCCTCCTCCATGATCTTGCCCTTGTACTTCACCGCCTCGGCCAGGTCGTCGTTCTCCCAGTAGGTGAGCGCCTGGGTGGCGGCGACGAAGGACAGATTGTTGCCGCGGAAGGTGCCGGTGTGCTCGCCGGGCTGCCACTGGTCCAGTTCCGGGCGCATCAGCAGCATCGCCAGGGGCATGCCCCCACCGATGGACTTGGAGATGGTCACCATGTCCGGCTTGATGCCCGAGCGCTCGAAGCTGAAGAAGGTTCCGGTGCGCCCGTTGCCGACCTGGATGTCGTCGATGATCAGCAGGATGTCGAACTCGCGGCACAGATCGGCCAGGTCGCGCATCCACTGGTCGGAGGCGACGTTGATGCCGCCCTCGCCCTGCACGGTCTCCACGATCACCGCCGCCGGCAGGTCCACGCCGCTGGAGTTGTCCGACAGGAACTTGCGCAGGTAGGCGACGGTGTCCACGTCCGGCCCGAAGTAGCCGTCGTAGGGCATGTGGTCGGCATTGACGCGCATGCCGAAGAACTCGTCGCGATAGAAGTTGTTGCCGGTCACCGCCAGCGAGCCGAGCGTCAGCCCGTGGTAGCCATTGGTGAAGGCGATGATGTTGGAGCGGCGCTTGACCATGCGGGCCAGCTTCAGGGCCGTCTCTACGGCATTGGTGCCGGTGGGGCCGGTGAACTGCACCTTGTACTCGAGATTGCGCGGGTGAAGGATGGTGTCGTAGAACTTCTGCAGGAATTCCTTCTTCGCCACCGTGGCCTTGTCCAGGCCGTGCACGATCCCGCCGTGCTCGAGGTACTCGATCAGCGCCTTGGTGATGATCGGGTTGTTGTGGCCGTAGTTGAGCGTGCCCGCACCGGCGAACAGGTCGATGTACTGCTTGCCGTGCTCGTCGTACAGGTACGAGCCCTTGGCCACGTCGAAGATCGCGGGAAACGATCGGACGTAGCCGCGGACTTCGGATTCCAGTTGTTCGAAAATGCGCATGCTGGCATGTCTCCGTCTTGCTAGGTTCCTGGTCCCTGGGCGCTTCGAAAAGATACGGATTGCTATCGCCGGATCCGGGGCCGGCGCCGCACCTTTTGGAAATGCCCGCTCAAGAAAGGGGGCCGATCCGAAACAGGATCTCCTCCTCGTGATTCTCGCCGCCGAAGTCCTCGCTGCTCAGGAAGACCTCCTCGCGGAATTGCACCGCGCGGCGCTCGGCGAAGCGTTCGAACACGCGCCGTGAGGCGGTGTTCGAGGGCGACACGGTCGTTTGAATGTAGCGCACCCCCTCGCAGGCCGGCCGGGCGAGCACCGCGTCGAGCATGCGTCCGGCCATGCCCTTGCCGCGCAACACCGCATCGACCACCACCTGCCAGATGAACAGGTTCTCCGCGGCGCCCGGGATGCGGTAGGCGGACAGGAAGCTGGCCACCTTGCCGTCGACCTCGCCGACCACGCAGGTGTCGGCGAAATGGCTGCACAGCAGGAAGTAGTTGTAGGTGGAGTTCACGTCCAGCGGCGGGCTGTGGGCGATGAGGTCGTGGACCGCCTTGCCGTCGCGCAAGCGCGGCGGACGCAGGGTAATGTCGCTTTCGTTCTGGTCGTTGCTCATGTAATCGATAGTAGCCGTAATCCGTTCGCGTTTTATGACGTGAGGCGGTTCGTGCTGCCGGTGCCGCCGCGGGAGCATTCTCGCCCGCCCTAGGCTCAAGGGGTACAAGCGCGAGGCTTGGGCTGCGACGTATCCTGGTGTCGCTGAGCGTCCACGTCCCGGACGTTTTTTGGTTCAGAAGGGTTTTGGCCGCCAATTATACCCCGATCCGGTGCGGACTTCACCCCGGGGCGCCGGAAGCGCTCTCAGGCGCGCGATATATGCGTTTGCTCGTATATGCGGAAAAACGTATACTTCAGGGCATGGATATCGAAGCCGCCGACTTCTTCGCCGCCCTGGCGCATCCGCTGCGTTTGCGCAGCCTGCTCCTGCTTCGGGATCAGGGTGAGCTGTGCGTCTGCGAGCTCACCCACGTGTTCGGCGTCGCGCAGCCGACCGTGTCGCGCCACCTGGCTCAGCTGCGCGAGGCCGGGATCGTGCGCGACCGGCGCGAGGGCCAGTGGATTTATTACCGGTTGCACCCGCAGCTGCCGGAGTGGGCACGCGAGGTGATCGATGCCACGCTCGCCGGCACGGTGCAGCAGGCACCGTTCGCCGCCGACCGCGCCGCGCTGCACACCATGCCGAACCGGCCCGCGAGGCGCTGTTGCGCCTGAGAACCCGTGTCCCTTAGAGAGGAAGTTGCCATGAGCCGTTTTCACATGCACCTCGCGGTCGAGGACCTCGACCGCAATATCGGTTTCTACACCGCCCTGTTCGGCGTGCCGCCCACGGTCGAAAAGCCCGACTACGCCAAGTGGGAGCTTGCCGATCCTGCGGTGAACTTCGCCATCTCCGCGCGCGGGCGCCGACCGGGGCTCGACCACGTCGGCATACAGGCCGCCGACGAGGCCGAGCTCGCCGCCCTGCGCGCGCGGCTCGAGGCGGCCGGTGTCGAAGGCATCGAGCAGAGCGGCACCACCTGCTGCTACGCGCGCTCGGACAAGTACTGGAGCGTCGACCCGCAGGGGATCGCTTGGGAGGGCTTCCACACATTGGGCGAGGCGGCGATCTTCGGCGCGGCCCGCGAGCCGGGCAGTGGGGAGGCGGCCTGCTGCACGCCCGACCTGCCCGGCGGCGCCGCCTGAGGGCCGCCCCATGAACCTGCTGTTTGTCTGCACCGGAAATTCCTGCCGCTCGCAGATGGCCGAGGGCTGGGCCCGCGGGCTCGGCCCCGACTGGTTGGCGGTGCGCTCGGCCGGCATCGCGGCCCATGGCAAGAACCCGCGCGCCATCGCCGTCATGGCGGAGGCCGGCGTGGACATCGCCGGGCAGGAGTCGACCCGCCTGACGGCGGAGATGCTGGCGTGGGCGCAGCTCGTGATCACCGTGTGTGGCCACGCCGACGAACATTGCCCGCTGCTGCCGCCCGGCACGCGCAAGGAGCACTGGCCGCTGGAGGACCCGGCGCGGGCCGAGGGCAGCGAAACCGAAATCATGGACGTGTTCCGGGCCACGTGCGAGGCGGTGCGGGTCCGGGTCGAGACGCTGATCGCGCGGCTCCAGCAGGAGCGCAGCGGGGAGGTGCCGGCGGCATGAGCCTGCAATGCGAGACCACCGCTCGGCAGCGCAGCGGCACGCCTCTGGGCGCCTTCGAGCGCTACCTGTCGCTGTGGGTGCTGCTGTGCATCGGGGCGGGCATCGGCCTCGGGCAGTGGCTGCCCGGGGCCTTTCACGCCGTCGGGGCCGTGCAGGTGGCGCAGGTCAATCTCCCCGTGGCCGGGCTGATCTGGCTGATGATCCTGCCCATGCTGCTCAAGATCGACCTGCACGCCCTGAAGGGCGTGCGCGCCCACTGGCGCGGCGTGGGTGTCACCCTGTTCGTGAACTGGGCGGTCAAGCCTTTCTCCATGGCGGCGCTCGGCTGGCTGTTCGTCGCCCACCTGTTCCGGCCGTGGCTCCCGGAAGCCCAGATCGATGCCTATCTCGCCGGGCTGATCCTGCTGGCGGCGGCGCCCTGCACCGCCATGGTCTTCGTGTGGAGCAGCCTCTCGCGCGGCGAGCCGCACTTTACCCTGACGCAGGTCGCGCTCAACGACCTCATCATGGTGTTCGCCTTCGCGCCCATCGTCGGCCTGCTGCTGGGCCTGTCCGCCATTGCGGTGCCCTGGGCGACCCTGCTGCTCTCCGTGGTGCTGTACATCGTGCTGCCGCTGCTCGCGGCGCAGCTCTGGCGCGCCTGGCTGCTGCGCGGCAAGGAAGGCGAACGGCGGCTGCAGCGAGTGCTTGCGCGGATGCACCCCTTCTCGCTCGGCGCGCTGCTGGCGACGCTGGTGTTGCTGTTCGGGTTCCAGGGCGAGCAGATCGTCGCCCAGCCGCTGGTGATCGCGCTGCTCGCGGTGCCGATCCTGATCCAGGTGTTCTTCAATTCCGGGCTGGCCTACCTGCTGAACCGGGCCGTGGGCTCGCCGCACTGCATCGCGGGCCCCTCCGCGCTGATCGGCGCCAGCAACTTCTTCGAGCTCGCCGTGGCCACCGCCATCGTCCTGTTCGGCTTCGAGTCCGGTGCGGCGCTCGCGACGGTGGTCGGGGTGCTGATCGAGGTGCCCGTGATGCTGGCGGCGGTCGCGGTGGTCAATCGCACGCGCACCTGGTATGAGCGCGCCCCCGGCGTGGTCCCCCATGAGCAATGCTGTCCGGAACCGACCGCCGCCGACGGCTGACCCGGCGTCGCCTCGCGCTGTGATAGCATCGGAAGCGGTTCCTCCCGGCACATTCGACAACGACCAAGGCATGGCCGCCGCCGATCCCGAATTTCTTACCACCCGCGAACTCGCCGCGCTGCTGCGCGTGCGCGAGCGCCGCGTCTACGAGCTGGCCGCCTCCGGCGAGGTGCCCTGCAACAAGGTCACCGGCAAGCTGCTCTTTCCGCGCGCGGAGATCGAGGCCTGGCTGGCGCGCGGCCGGGCCGGGCGGACCGCCGCCGCCGCGTCGTCGCGCCCCAACGTGGTGGTGGGCAGCCACGATCCGTTGCTGGAGTGGGCGCTGCGCGAATCCGGTAGCGGCCTGGCGGGCTTCCTCGACGGCAGCCTCGACGGTCTGCGCCGCCTGGCGGCGGGTGAGGGCATCGCCGGCGGGCTGCACGTGATCGAGCCCGACTCCGACGGCTGGAATCGCGACCACGTCGTGGCGCAGCTCGGCGGCGAGCCGGTGGTGCTGGTCGAATGGGCCTGGCGCCAGCAGGGACTGGTGGTCGCGGCGGGCAATCCGCTGGGTCTGCAGGGGCTGGCGGACCTCAAAGGGCGCCGCTTCATCCCCCGCCAGCGCGAGGCCGGCACCTGGGTGCTATTCGAGCGCTTCCTCGCCGAGGAGGGGCTGAGCGCCGGCGACCTGAATCTGCTCGATCCGCCCGCGCGCACCCAGACCGACATCGCCGCCGCGGTGGCGGGCGGCCATGCCGACGCGGGCCTCGGGCTGGAATGCATGGCCCGGCAGTTTCGCCTCGGCTTCGTGCCGATGATGCGCGAGCGCTTCGACCTGGTGGTGTACCGGCGCGCCTGGTTCGAGCCGCCGTTGCAGCGCCTGCTCGCGTTCTGCGCCACGCCCGCCTTTCGCCGGCGCGCGGAGGAGCTCGGCGGCTACGACCTGAGCGGCGCCGGCCGCGTGCACTTCAACGGCCCCTGAGGCCCCGTTCAGTCGACTCCGAGCATTACGTTGGAGGCCTTGACGATCACCGAGGCCTCGCTGCCCTCCTTGAGCCCGAGGGCGTCCACTGAATCCACGGTGATGGTGGAGACGACCGTGTGCCCGCCGCCGATATCCACGCTGACCTGGGCCGACACGGTGCCGCGTTTGATCGAGACGACCCTTCCCTGGAAGACGTTGCGGGCGCTGATCCTGTCGATGGGCATGGCGAGCCCTCCTTTGTCGCAACATGGACGCCTGCTCGAGAATGGGCGGGCGCGCCCGCGCCCGCCCGCTCCGGATTACTTCTCGCAGCGCTTCGAGTTGGGATGGAAGAGCTGCTGTCCCTGCACGTGGTAGCTCGCGATGGCGGCCTGCCCGTCGGGACCGGTCATCCAATCGACGAAGATCTGGCCGTCGTGAGCCTTGACCTTCGGGTGCTTGGCCGGGTTCACCAACATGACGCCGTACTGGTTGAACAGCTTGGGATCGCCCTCCACCAGGATCTTGAAGTCGCCCTTGTTCTTGAAGGCGATCCAGGTGGCGCGATCGGTCAGGGTGTAGGCCTGCATGCCGACGGAGGCGTTGAGCGTCGCCCCCATGCCCGAGCCGGTCTCGCGGTACCAGCCGCCGCTGCTGGCGGCCGCATCGAGGCCGGCGTCCTTCCACAGGCGCAACTCCTTCTTGTTGGTGCCGCTGTCATCGCCGCGGGAGGCGAACTTGGCCTTGGCCTGGGCGATCTTCGTCAGCGCCGCCGGGGCGTTCTTCATGCCGCCGATCCCGGCCGGATCGCTCTTCGGCCCGACGATGACGAAATCGTTGTACATCACGTCGTAGCGGCGTACCCCCCAGCCTTCCTTGATGAACTGCTCTTCGGCCGGCTTGGCGTGCACGAGCAGCACGTCGCCGTCACCGTTTTTGGCGTTCTTCAACGCCTGGCCGGTGCCCACCGCCACCACCCGGGCCTCGATGCCCGTCTGGGCCTTGAACTTGGGCAGGATGTAGTCGAGCAGTCCGGAGTTCTGGGTCGAGGTGGTCGACTGCACGACGATAAAGCGATCGGCGGCCTGGACGGCGCTCGTCAGCGCAAACGTCAGGGCCAAAGCCAGGCTCAGGGGGCCCAGGGTGAGTATGCGTTTGGACATGAATCTCTCCTTCGATTGGTGGTGCTCACACGAGAATGCGGCCTTCCAGGAAGGTCCGGGCCGCGGCGGATTCCGGCCGGCCGAAGAAGCGCGCGGCAGGGCTGTGCTCCTGTACCTTGCCGTGATGCAGAAACACGACCTCGTCGGCCACGCGGCGCGCCTGGCCGAGGTCGTGGGTGACCAGCACCAGCTTCGTGCCGGCGCGGTGGGCGTCCTGCATCAACTCCTCGATCGCCAGCACCGAGGCCGGGTCGAGGCTGGCGGTGGGTTCGTCCAGGAACAGGACGTCGGGCGCCGTGCTGAGGGCCCGCGCGATGGCGAGGCGCTGCTGTTCGCCGCCGGAGAGCACCCGCGCCGGGCTGCCGGCGAGGTGCGACAGCCGGGCGACCGCCAGCGCGGCGGCGGCCCGCGCCCGTCGTTCGCGCCGCGGCACCCCATGCACCGCCAGGGCGTACATGACGTTGGCCTCGGCCGAGCGGCGCAGCAGCACCGGCCGCTGGAAGACCATGGACTGGCGTCGGACCACCGCCGGTCCGGCGGGCGCGCCCGCCCAGCGGATCTCGCCCGCGGTGGGCCGCAGCAGCCCGTGCAGCAGGCGCAGCAGCAGGCTCTTGCCGGCCCCGTTCGGGCCGAGGATGACGGTGCGGCTGCCGGCCCGCAGATCCAGATTGATGCCGTCGATGAGGCGCCGGCCCGGCGTCTCGAAGACGAGGCCGCGAGCCTCCAGCGGCAGGATCCGCTGCGGCGTGACGGCGGCCTGCTCGCGCGCGGCGAGCGTTGTGGCGAGACCCTCAGGCATAGGCGGCCCTGACTGCCGTGCGGCGCAGCAGCATGACCGCCGCGTTCACGCCCACCGCGAGGCTGATGAGGATGATGCCCAGCGCGAGCGCCAGGGCGAGGTCCCCCTTGGAGGTCTCCAGCGCGATGGTGGTGGTCATCACCCGGGTGACGTGATTGATGTTGCCGCCCACGATGATGATGGCCCCGACCTCGGCGATGGCGCGGCCCAGCCCCGCCAGCGCAACCGTGAGCAGGCTGTAGCGCCCGTCCCAGAGCAGGGTCGCCAGCGCGCGCAGCGGCCCGACCCCGAGCGAGCGCAGCTGTTCGTCGTATTCGGCGTGCAGGTCCTCTACGGTCTGGCGGCTGAGGGCCGCCACGATGGGCAGCACCAGCACTGCCTGTGCGATGATCATGGCGGTGGGGGTATAGAGCAGGCCGAGGACCCCGAACGGGCCGGCATTGGAGAGAAACATATAAAGGAGGAGCCCGACCACCACCGGTGGCAGCCCCATCATGGCGTTGAGCAGCACGACCACTGCTCCGCGCCCGGCGAAGCGGCGCACCGCCAGCGCGGCGCCCAGCGGCAGCCCGATGAGGCAGGCGGCCAGCACGGCCGTGAGGCTCACCCGCAGGGACAGGAGCACGATCTCGGCCAGTTCCGGATCGCCGGAAGCGATCAGATGAAAGGCCATGCCGAAGGCGGCGCCGAAATCCTGCACGAGACCCTCCACGCCCCCGACCAGCGGCGGCTGGGCGGCGTTTTGTGTCGATAGTATGTGAAATTTACAACAGGTGCGGTCGAAGTGGAAATTTTCGGCGGGGATGCGCGGCCGCCACCGGTGGTATACTTCCCGGCCCGCGGGTGGCGCAGCCGCGGTAACCGCGCCCACGCCAACATGGGCAGCCGCCGTCGGTCCCTGTACAATTCGATTTCTCTCAGCGCCCGTAGCTCAGCTGGATAGAGCGCCACCCTCCGGAGGTGGAAGTCAGAGGTTCGACAAAATCGCCGGGAGCGATTTTGGACCGCCGGCAGGCGGGCCCGGAGCAATCCTCTCGGGCGGCAGCGCCGAGCGCTGCTGCGGCGACCGATGCACGCGAGCATGGGCAGCCGCCCTCAGCCCCTGTACAATTCGATTTTTCTCAGCGCCCGTAGCTCAGCTGGATAGAGCGCCACCCTCCGGAGGTGGAAGTCAGAGGTTCGAATCCTCTCGGGCGCGCCAAACGCAAAGGGCCCAAACGGGCCCTTTTTGTTTGGCTTGTCGAAAAGGGCTTCGAACCTCTGAGATCAGATCGGCCGGTTCGACAAAATCGCCGGGAGCGATTTTGGACCGCCGGCAGGCGGGCCCGGAGGGCGAAGGGCAGGGATTGCCCGCAGCAATCCTCTCGGGCGCGCCAAACGCAAAGGGCCCAAACGGGCCCTTTTTGTTTGGCTTGTTGAAAAGGGCTTCGAACCTCTGAGATCAGATCGGCCGGTTCGACAAAATCGCCGGGAGCGATTTTGGACCGCCGGCAGGCGGGCCCGGAGGGTCTTCTTTACTCGACGTTCAAAAGGCGCCCCCGACCCTCAGCCGCCCGGCGTTGGCGAGGTGGTGAACACCGCCGGCCCGTCGGCTTCGGCTTCTTCCTTCTCCTCTTCGGTGGGCTGCAGCGACAGGCCGCTCATCGAGCCGAGGTCGACGCCCTTCTTATCCAGTTTGATCTTGAGCTTCAAATCGGTCTCCGAATCGGCGTTCTTCAGGGCGTGTTCCAGGCTGATGCGTCCTTCCTGATAGAGCTTGAACAGCGCCGTGTCGAAGGTCTGCATGCCGCCCTGCTCAGACTGCTGCATCGCCGTCTTGAGCTCGGCAACCGCACCGCGGGCGATCAGGTCGCGCACCCGCGAGGAGCCGAGCAGGATCTCCACCGCGGCGCAGCGTTTGCCGTCTGCGGTGGGCACGAGCCGCTGGGAGATGAAGCCCTGGAGATTGAGCGAGAGGTCGGTCAGCAGCTGTTCCCGCTTCTCTTCGGGAAAGAAATTGATGACCCGGTCGAGGGCCTGATTGGCGTTGTTCGCGTGCAGCGTGGAGATCGCCAGATGGCCGGTCTCGGCGAAGGCCAGGGCGTGTTCCATGGTTTCGCGGTCGCGGATCTCGCCGATCAGGATCACGTCCGGCGCCTGGCGCAAGGTGTTCTTCAGGGCATCCGCGTAGCTTTTCGTGTCCACGCCGACCTCGCGCTGGTTGACGATGCAGCCCTTGTGGGGATGGACGAACTCGATCGGGTCCTCGATGGTGATGATGTGCCCGTGCGAGTTTGAATTTCGGTAATCGATGAGCGAGGCAAGCGAGGTGGACTTGCCCGAGCCGGTGGCGCCGACGAACAGCACCAGCCCCCGCTTGGCCATGATGACCTTCTTGAGCACGGGCGGGAGGCCGAGATTGTCGACCGCCGGGATCTCCGTCTTGATGTTGCGAACGACCATCGACACGGCGTTGCGCTGCTTGAAGATGTTGACGCGAAAGCGCCCGACGCCGTGGATGGAGTGCGCCAGGTTCATCTCGAGTGCATGCTCGAACTCCCCGCGCTGATCCTCGGTCATGACCGCATCGGCGATCTCCCGGATCTCACCGGGGGTGAGGGAGCGTTGTTCGAGCGCCTTGAGTTGCCCGTGGAATTTCGCCGAAGGGGGCGCCCCCGCCGAGAGATAGAGGTCGGAGCCGTCCTTTTTGGCCAGCAGCGTGAGGTATTGGTCGAACTTCATGCATCCTCCTGCGCAATCGATGGACGGGGCGCGCCAATAATTTGTCGGTGCGCGGCCACTCGGGCCGATTCCAAGGCCATAAGCAGGATGCGTGCCAGCTTTGCGCTCTCGTGCGGGCCGCGAAAAGAAGGCCCGCGCAAGGCGGGCCTTCCCCCGGCGGCCCGCAGCGCTTACTTCATGGTTGGCATGGTGAATTCGAGCAACCCGTGGTCGGCCTCGGGCCAGCGGGCGGTCACGGTCTTCAGGCGCGTGTAGAAGCGCACGCCGTCCGGGCCGTGAACGTGCAAGGAGCCGAACAGCGAGCGCTTCCAGCCGCCGAAGCTGTGATAGGCCATGGGCACGGGGATGGGCACGTTCACGCCGACCATGCCGGCGTGCACGACGTGGCTGAACTGGCGGGCGACGCCGCCGTCGCGGGTGAAGATGGCGGTGCCGTTGCCGTACTCGTGCTCGTTGATGAAACGCACCGCGGTCTCGAAGTCGGGCACCCGGACCACGACCAGCACCGGCCCGAAGATCTCCTCCTGGTAGATGCGCATGTCGGCGGTGACCTGGTCGAACAGCGTGCCGCCCACGTAGAAGCCGCCTTCGTGCCCGGGCACCTCGACCCCGCGCCCGTCGACCACCAGCCGGGCGCCTTCCTCCACGCCCACTCCGATGTAGTCGCGAATGCGTTCCATGTGCTCGCGGGTGACCACCGGGCCCATTTGCGCGTCCGGCGCCGTGCCCGGGCCCACCTTGAGCGCGTGCACCTTCGGTGCCAGTGCCTCCACCAGCGCGTCGCCGATCTCCCCCACCGCGACAGCCACGGAGATCGCCATGCAGCGCTCCCCTGCAGAGCCGAACGCCGCGCCCATGGCGGCATCGACCGCCTGGTCCACGTCCGCGTCGGGCATCACGACCATGTGGTTCTTGGCCCCGCCCAACGCCTGCACGCGCTTGCCCTGCGCCGAGGCGGTGCGGTAGATGTGCTCGGCCACGGGGGTGGAGCCCACGAAGCTCACGGCCGCGACCTGTGGGTCGCTCAACAGGCAATCCACCGCCTGCCGGTCGCCATTGACCACGTTGAACACCCCGTCGGGCAGTCCGGCCTCGCTGAGCAGCTCGGCGAGACGCAGCGGACAGGAGGGGTCGCGCTCGGAGGGCTTGAGCACGAAGGTGTTCCCGCAGGCGAGCGCAATGGGGAACATCCACATCGGAACCATCGCCGGGAAGTTGAAAGGGGTGATGCCCGCGCACACCCCCAGAGGCTGGCGCAGCGACCAGCTGTCCACTCCGGTGCCCACGTTCTCGGAGTGCTCGCCCTTGAGCAGGTGCGGAATGCCGCAGGCGAACTCCACCACCTCCATGCCGCGCACCAGCTCGCCGCGCGCGTCGTCGAGCAGCTTGCCGTGCTCGGCGGTGATCAGCGCCGCCAGCTCGTCCAGATGCTGCTCGAGCAGCGCGCGGAACCGGAACAGCACCCGCGCGCGGCGCAGCGGCGTGGTGCCCGCCCAGCCCGGGAATGCCTGGCGCGCCGCCTCGACGGCGGCCTGCGTCTCGGCCGCGCTGGCCAGCGCGACCCGGCCCCGGACCTCCCCGGTGGCGGGGTTGAACACGTCGCCCCAGCGCTCGCTGCGCCCTTCGACCGGCTTGCCATTGATGAAGTGGTGACGTGTGGTGCTCATGATTCGTTCTCTCGATGCGGTTATGCGGATGGCCGCCACGCGCACCGGCTGTAAACGCAGGTGACCGCGTCCCGGCGGGCCCCCAACATAGCACAGCAGGCGCGTCCGACGGCGGCCTCGCGGGCCAAAAAGGGCGAATTTTACCAGGCCCGCATTCCCGACTATACTTGGCGGCTGCTGCGCGGCCGCATCATGCCTGCGTCAGTGCGCCCGCTCCCTTACCGGCTCGAAGAATCTCTCCGCGCGCCGGCCACCACTGGTGAACGGAGCCGAACGAATTCGCCCACGGGCAAGCGTCCGCCCGCGGGCTCGACTCACGCGTAGACTTGGGGGTTTGCAAATTGAGCAATCAAGAAAGTTTCGTGAAGCCGTTCGCCGGTGTCCTCGGCGTTTTGGTCGTGATCGCAGTGGTGCTGTTCTTCATCGCGAGGAGCCTCAGCGGCGTCCCGGGGACCGGCGGCACCGCGACCTCCGAGGATTCGCGCGTGCAGGCCGCGGTCGAGCAGCGGATTGAGCCCTTCGCTGCGGTGAACGTCGGCGAGGCGAAGCCGCAGCAGGCGGCCGCGCAGGGCGGCGGCGCGGTGCGCAGCGGCAAGGAGATTGTGCAGGGCACCTGCTCGGCCTGCCACGGCACCGGCGCGCTGGGCGCACCGATGATCGGCAAGAAGGATCAGTGGGGCCCGCGTGTCCAGAAGGGCGCCCAGGTGCTGCTGCAGCACGCCACCAACGGCTTCAAGTCGATGCCGCCGAAGGGCGGCAATGCCTCGCTCAGCGAGCAGGAGCTGAAGAACGCCATCGGCTACATGGTGAGCCAGTCCGGCTTGAAGGACCCGTTCGGCGGCGGCGCGAAAAGCGCCTCGGCAGGCAGCCAGGGCGCGCAGCAGGCGGCGGCCGGAGAACAGGGCCAGAAGCCGGCCGCAGCCGGCGGCCAGAGCGCATCTGCCGGCGGGGACCTCGCCGAGGGCAAGCAGGTCTATTCGCAGACCTGCTTCGCCTGTCACGGGACCGGCGCCGCGGGTGCGCCCAAGATCGGCGACCAGAGCGCCTGGGCCCCGCGCGTCGCCAAGGGCAAGCCGACTCTCTACCAGCACGCGCTCAACGGCTTCAATGCCATGCCCCCGCACGGCGGCAATCCCGGCCTGAGCGAGTCGCAGGTAAAGGCGGCGGTCGACTACCTGGTCTCGCAGGCCAAGTAAGCGGCGCAGCGTCTGGCAAGGAACAAAGGGCTGTCCGCGGACAGCCCTTTTTTTTGGTGCGCGGTCGCCGCAGCGGCGGCCGCAGAGCACCCGCTTCAAGTGTCGGTGAGCAGCCCGCGCAGATTGGCCAGATGCGCCTGTCCGCGCTCCTGGCGGACCTCCGGGTCGAGTTTCACCCCTTCACCTTCCCACTGCAGATCGTCTTCGGGGAGCTCGAGCAGGAAGCGGCTCGGCTCGCAGTCGATCAATTCCCCGTAGCGCTTGCGCCGGCTCGCCAGGCTGAAGGTGAGCGTGCGCTGGGCGCGCGTGATGCCCACATAGGCCAGGCGCCGCTCTTCCTCGATATTGTCTTCCTCGATGCTGGCGCGGTGCGGCAGCAGCTCCTCTTCCATGCCGACCAGGAACACGTGGGGAAACTCCAGGCCCTTGGCGGCATGGAGGGTCATCAGGTGGACGCAGTCGCCACGCTCCTCCTCGTTCTGCCGTTCGAGGATGTCCATCAGGGCGATGCGCGCCACCAGCTCGGAGAGCTTCGGCTCGCTCTCGGCCTCGGCCATGCGCTCGAGCCAGCGCAGCAGCTCGAACACGTTCTCCATCTTGCGCGTCGGCCTGGCGTTCGTCCTTGCTGGTGTCCATGAGCCAGGCCTCGTAGCGGACCTCCCCGACCAGGTCGCGTGCCGCCGCGACCGGGTCGCCGCGCTCGGCGCGATCGCCCATGTGCACGAGCCATTCGCCGAAGCGCCGCAGCCGCTCGACGGCGCGTGCGGAGAGGTGCTGCTCGAGCCCGAGCTCGAAGCTCGCGGCGAACAGGCTGATGCCGCGCTCGCTGGCGTAGCCGCCGAGCTTCTCCAGGGTGCCGGGCCCGATCTCCCGGCGCGGGGTGTTCACCACGCGCAGGTAGGCCGTGTCGTCATCCGGGTTGGCCAGCAGGCGCAGGTAGGCCATGACATCCTTCACCTCGCTGTAGGCGAAGAACGATGTGCCGCCGCTCAGGAAGTAGGGGATGCGGTGCTCGCGCAGCACGCGTTCGAACAGCCGCGACTGGTGATTGCCGCGGTAGAGAATGGCGTAGTCGCGGAACGCGGTGCGGTGCGTGAACTTGTGGTGCAACAGCTCGGAGACGACGCGCTCGGCCTCGTGCTCCTCATCGCGCGCGCGGATCACGCGCAGCGGGTCGCCGTAGCCCATCTCGCTCCACAGGGACTTGTCGAACACGTGCGGGTTGTTGGCGATGAGCCGGTTGGCGGCCTTGAGGATGCGTCCCATGGAGCGGTAGTTCTGCTCCAGCTTGATCACCTCCAGAGTCGGGAAGTCCTCCTGGAGCAGGGCCAGATTCTCCGGCTGGGCGCCGCGCCAGGCATAGATGGACTGGTCATCGTCGCCGACCACCGTGAGTGCCTGGCGCGCACCCACCAACAGCTTCACCAGCTGGTACTGGGTGGCATTGGTGTCCTGGTACTCGTCCACCAGCAGGTAGCGGACGCGGTTCTGCCACTGGTCCAATGCCTCGGGGTGGGCCCGGAACAGCAGCACCGGCTGCATGATCAGGTCGTCGAAATCCACCGCGTTGTAGGCCTTCAGGTGCCGGTTGTATTCGGCGTAGAGCGCCGCGGCGGCCACCTGGTGGGCCTCGCCGCTGACCGCCGCCTGGGCGGCGGCCTCCTCGGGCAGCACGAACGCGTTCTTCCAGCGCGAGATCTGCCACTGCATCTGCTCGGCCTGGCCGTTGGCGTCACCGAAGGCCTTGCGCATCAGCTCGCGGACCAGGGCGGCGCTGTCCTGGGCGTCGAAGATGGAAAACCCCGGCTTGTAGCCAAGCCGCGCGTGCTCGCGGCGGATGATGTCCAGGCCGAGGGTGTGGAACGTGGACACGCGCAAGCCCCGTGATTCCTTGCCGGAGAGCAGTGCGCCCACGCGCTGTTTCATCTCGCGTGCGGCCTTGTTGGTGAAGGTCACGGCGGCGATGTGGCGCGGCGTGAGCCCGCACTCGCTGATCAGATAGGCGATCTTCTGCGTGATCACTCGGGTCTTGCCGCTGCCGGCGCCGGCGAGCACCAGCAGGGGACCGTCGAGGTACCGCACCGCGGCGCGTTGGCGGGGGTTCAGCTGCGACACGGGCTCGTCTGCTCCAGGGGCCGGGGAGATAAGGGGACGGCGTATTGTACCAGCGCGAGTGGCCGGCGTGCCCGGCACCGGTGCACGGCGTGTGGCCGCCTTGGCGGCCCGGCGCGGATTTGGTATTGTGCCCAACCTTTTGGCCGGGACCGCGCAGACCGGTGGACGCAGCAACCCATCTCGCTCCCACCCGCAGCGAGCATGAACAGGCGATCGTGCAAGGCCTGCGCGCCCTGCGCCGCGCGCAGGACGCCCATTCGCGCTGGGTAGAGCGCCAGTGCGGTGTCAGCGCCGCCCAGCTGTGGGCGCTGTGGACCCTGCAGCGTGCGCCCGGCATGCGGGTGTCGGCCTTGTCGATGGCGCTGAGCATCCACCGCTCCACGGCCAGTAACATGCTCGACAAGCTGGAGAACAAGAATTTGGTACGGCGTACGCGGGCCCAGGAGGACCAGCGCGAGGTGCGTCTGCATCTGACCGACGCCGGGGCCGCCTTGTTGCAGGGGGCGCCCCGCCCGGCGCAGGGTTACATCAGCCACGCCCTCGACCGGCTCTCGGACGAGCAGCTCGCCCGCCTGGCGCAGGGACTCGCCGGGCTCGCCGCCGTGCTGCCGGTGGGGGACGGCACCGGAACGCGTCCTCTCGAGAAAACCTGATCAGCTTTGCAGTCGCTGCGAGCGGCTGCTCCCCGAGAATGCGGCGGCGCGCCCGCGCGCCGCCGCCTTGTGCACGTGCCGCGCGCGTGAGATTCCGGGTGCCGGGATGCCGGTGCTCAACACCATCAACGCGGAGAGCAACGCCATGAACCGGGTGATGACGTTCCAGCCCCGCCGCCAGATTGGCGCAGCCGTCGACGCGGCCGACTTCGAGCCGGCGCGCTTCCAGGTCTACACCGAACGCCATCTCGATCGCATCGCACCGCTGCAGGGGCTTTGCGCGGCGCAGCGCTTCGAGATGCGGGTGGTGGCGAGCGTGCTGCCGTTTCGCGTCAATGAATACGTGCTCAAGGAACTGATCGACTGGAACAACATCCCCGAGGATCCGATCTTTCAGCTCACCTTTCCGCAGCGGGGTATGCTCGCCCCGGCGGACTTCGACCGTATGGCCGACGCCCTGCGCAGCGGCGACAAGGCGCGCATCCGTCAGGTCGCCGATGCGATCCGCGCCGGGCTCAATCCGCACCCGGCCGGGCAGCAGCTGCTCAACGTGCCGACGCTCGGCAGCGAGCCGCTGGAGGGGATCCAGCACAAATACCGCGAGACCATTCTGTTTTTCCCCAGCCAGGGGCAGGTCTGCCACAGCTATTGCACCTTCTGCTTCCGCTGGGCGCAATTCGTCGGCGACAAGGCGCTGCGCTTCTCGGCCAGCGAGGCGGACGAACTGCACGCCTACCTCAAGGCGCATCGTGGCATCAGCGACCTGCTGATGACCGGCGGCGACCCGATGGTGATGAAGACCACACACCTGCAGCGCTATCTCGAGCCGTTGCTCGAGCCGGAGCTCGCACACGTGCAGAGCGTGCGCATCGGCACCAAGTCGATCAGCTTCTGGCCCTACCGCTATGTGACCGACGAGGACGCCGGCGCGCTGCTCGCGCTCCTGGAACGGCTGGTGCGCGCGGGCAAGCACGTCGCCGTCATGGCGCACGTGAACCACTGGCGGGAGATCGACACGCCGATCGCGCGCGAGGCGATTCGGCGCATCCGCGCCACCGGCGCGGTGATCCGCACCCAGGCCCCGCTTATCGCCCACATCAACGACGACCCGCAGGTGTGGGCGCGCATGTGGCGCGAGCAAGTGCGCCTGGGCATGGTGCCGTACTACATGTTCGTCGAGCGCGACACCGGCGCCAAGCACTACTTTGAAGTGCCCCTGGCGCGGGCCCAGGCCATCTACCGCGACGCCATGCAGCAGGTCTCCGGCCTGGCGCGCACCGCACGCGGCCCGAGCATGAGCGCCGGCCCGGGCAAGGTGGAGATCCAGGGCACCGCCGAGATCGCGGGCGAGAAGGTGTTCGTGCTGCGCTTCCTGCAGGGCCGCAACCCCGACTGGGTGCAGCGGCCGTTCTTCGCCCGGTTTGACCCGGCCGCGACCTGGCTCGACCACCTCGTGCCCGCCTTTGGCGAGCGCGAATTCTTTTTCGCGGCCGAATATCGGGCCATGAAGGAAGGGCGGACGCGGCTGCGGGCCGGTTGAGCCGGGGCGGCGATGGCCGCTCCCGTGCGCCGTATGCGGTGGCGGTGCACCTGCACCGGCCGTGACCCGATTCAAGTTTCCGGGCTCTGCACCGACATAGACTACAGCTACCTTCCCGACCGGCCGTCATCCGCTTGTTCAAGAATTCCACCAGCGTCATCGTCGCCGGCTTCGTCCTGGTGCTCTGCCTGATGGTGGGTATCACCGTGGTGGGCCTCTCCCGCATGGCCGCGCTCAAGGCGCGTACCGACGTGATCACCAACGTGCACACGGTCAAGACCGGCGTCATTGCCGCCATGCGCCGCATCGTCACCGCGCGCTCGCTCGCCATGTACACCATGTTGGTGCAGGAGGACGCCTTCGCCGCGGACGAGGAGTTCATGCACTTTCGGCGTCTCGGCGGGGAGTTCATCGACCTGCGGCGGCGCTTGGAACTGCTCGGCCTGGATGCGCAGGAGCAGGCGGTCCTCACGCAGGCGCTCGCCCACATCCGGGTGAGCGCCCCCCTGCAGGAGGCGATCGTCGAGGGCATCCACGACGGCGAGCGGCAGCGCGCGCGGCGGCTCATCTCCGCACATGACGTGCCGCTGGAGAAACAGATCCTCGACGTCTTCGATCGCCTGATGGAGATCGAGCGGCGCAATACCCGCGACGCGCTGGAGGCGACCGGCCGCGAATACCGGCGCGCCTTCAACACCATGAGCGTCCTGGATGTGGCCACGATCCTTCTGGGTGCCTTCGTCGCAGTGGCGGTCACGCGCCGCACGAAGGCCATCGAGCGCGCCCTGTTCCAGGAGAAGGAGCAGGCCGAGGTGACGCTGCACGGCATCGGCGATGCGGTGGTGACCACCGACCCCGGCGGCTGCGTGCGCTATCTCAATCCCGCCGCCGAGCAGTTGACGCGCTGGAGCCTGGACGCTGCCCGGGGCCGTCCGCTGCATGAGATCTATCGAGTGGTGGAGGAGGGCTCGCGCCGGTCGGTGCTCAGCCCGCTGGAGCTCGATGGGCGCGCCGTGCGCGTGGAGCAGCATATTCTGCTGATCGACCGCGAGGGGGACGAGCATGCCGTGGAGGATTCCCTGGCGCCGCTACGCAACGCCGACGGCCGGCCCATGGGCACGGTGCTGGTGTTCCGCGACGTCACCAAGACGCGCGCCATGGCCCAGCAGCTGGCCTGGCAGGCGAACCATGACGACCTGACGGGCCTGGCGAACCGGCGCAGCTTCGAAGCCCACCTCGAGGCCGCGCTCGCGGAGGTGTCCCGCGAGGGCACACAGCACGCGCTGCTGTATCTCGACCTGGATCAGTTCAAGGTGGTGAACGACACCTGCGGCCATGTCGCCGGCGACGAGCTGCTCCAACACCTGGCCGTGGTGTTGCGCGAGGGTATTCGCGAGAGCGACACCCTGGCCCGCCTTGGCGGCGACGAGTTCGGGGTCCTGCTGCGGGGCTGCGCGCCGGCCCGGGCGCTGGAGATCGCCGAGCATCTGCGCGAGTCGCTGCACGACTTCCGCTTCGTATGGAAGACCAAGACCTTTCGTATTGGCGCCAGCATCGGGGCGGTGATGCTCGACGCGCGCAGCGGAACGCTCGATCGGGTCCTGAGCGCGGCCGACGCGGCCTGCTTCGTGGCCAAGGACCAGGGCCGCAACCGCGTCTGGCTGCACCAGCGCGAGGACACCGAGATCCGGCGCCGGCGCGGTGAGATGGAGATCGTCCACCGCCTTACGGCGGCGCTGGAAGAAGGGCGTTTTCAGTTGTACAGGCAGGCGATCCGCCCGGTCGCCGACCCGGCGCACGGCGGCTTCCACTACGAGCTGCTGGTGCGCATGGTGGCCGAGGACGGGCTGGCGGCGCCCATGTCCTTCATCCCGGCGGCGGAGCGCTACGGCATGATGCCCGAGATCGATCGCTGGGTGATCCGCACGGCCTTCCACTGGCTGCGCAACGCCCGCCTATGGTTCGGCCGCCGCGATCTGCTGGCGATCAACGTCTCCGGCCAGTCGATCGGCGATGACGCCTTCCTCGACTTCGTGATCAGCGAGCTGGAGGCCACCGGCGTGGACGGTGCGCACATCTGCTTCGAGATCACCGAGACGGCGGCGATCGCCAACTGGCACAAGGCGATCCGGGTGGTCTCCGTGCTCAAGGGCCTGGGCTGTCACTTCGCCCTCGATGATTTTGGCAGCGGCATGTCCTCGTTCAGCTATCTCAAGAACATCCCGGTGGATTTCATCAAGATCGACGGGGCCTTCGTGCGCGAGATGCACGAGGACCCGGTGAATTACGCCATGGTCGAGGCGATCCACCAGATCGGCCACGTGCTGGGCATCAAGACCGTGGCCGAGTTCGTGGAGAACGACGCCATCCTGCGCTGCCTGCGTGAGCTGGGCGTGGACTACGCGCAGGGCTACGGCATCCACGTCCCCGAACCGCTGTGAGCCGGTCGGCCCCGCGCCGTCGCCGCCGGACCCTTGTCAGCGTTATACCCGTTGCTATATAACGGTGCCATGTTCGAGGGGGCACGCATCAACGGTCGCCTGTGGCTGGAAAAGGCCGAGCGCGGCTTCGCCGGCGCCGGCCGTATTGCCCTGCTGGAGGCGGTCGCGCGCCACGGCTCGATTGCCGCGGCCGCCCGTGCGCTGGGGATGAGCTACAAGGCGGCCTGGGAGGCGGTGGACGCCATGAATTCGCTGGCCGAGCACCCGCTGGTGGTGCGCACCACCGGCGGCCGGCGCGGGGGCGGCACGCGCCTCACCGGCGCCGGCGCCGCGCTCGTACAGCAGTTCCGGCGCATGCAGCTCGACCATGAGGCGATGCTGGGGCGCTTGAACGCCGGCACGGACAGCGTGACGGAACGGGCGCCGGAGACGCCGTGGAGCGCGGCCCCGAACCGCTTCCCCGCGACGGTGGCGGCGGTAACCGGCGATGAGGACCTCGTCGAGGTGGAGCTCACGCTTGCCGCCGGGGCCCGCGTGGTGGCCACGCTGCCCGGCACGGCCGCGCGCGCCCTGGCGCTGGCGCCCGGGCTTCGGGTCGAGGTGCGCGTGGCGCCCTCTGCCGTCATCCTCGCGCCCGGCGAGCCGCCGCTGTCCACCAGTGCCCGAAACCGGCTGTGCGGGCA
Source organism: uncultured Gammaproteobacteria bacterium (assembly GCA_963779865.1). GTDB lineage: Bacteria > Pseudomonadota > Gammaproteobacteria > CAVZZX01 > CAVZZX01 > CAVZZX01. The sequence goes on from CAVZZX010000003.1 coordinate 2,466,001, forward strand.
CATCACCCGCTGCGTTCAGGGGCGAGTGAAGGCTGAACTCCGCCTCGCCATCGATGACGGTCCGCCGCTTGATGCGAGCCTCACCGCCGAGAGTGTCCGCCGGCTGGGGCTGCGGGAGGGCGTCCGCGCCTGTGCCCTGGTGAAGGCCTCGCAGTTGGAGCTGGCGCCCCTTGGCCGCCGCTTGCGGCGGACCGGCCCGTGAGGAGGACGGAACGGGCGAGAATCCGCCGGCCTGCGCCTCGCCCTGGGCCTCGTGCTGCTATGCAGCGCCGGGCTGAGCGCCGCCGCCGAGGTGCGCCTCGCCGTGGCGGCCAACTACACCGGCACGATGCAGGTGCTGGCGCAGCGCTTCGAGGCGCAGAGCGGCCACCGCCTGCGGGTGAGCTACGGCTCTACCGGCAAGCTCTATGCGCAGATCGAGCACGGCGCGCCCTTCGACGTGTTTCTCGCCGCCGATCGGCGGCGGCCGCGGCTGCTGGAGGCGCAGGAGCGGGCGGTGGCGGGGAGCCGCTTCACCTACGCCCGGGGCCGCCTCGCCCTGTGGAGCGCGGGCGCGCTGCCGGTGACGGGCCCGGAGACGCTGCGCCGGGGCGGCTTCGCTCACCTGGCCATCGCCAATCCCGCGACCGCCCCGTATGGCCTGGCGGCCAAGCAGGTGCTGCAGAAGCTGGCGCTGTGGAAGGCGCTCCAGGGGCGCCTGGTGCGCGGTGAGAACATCGCCCAGACCTATCACTTCGTGGACAGCGGGGGCGCCGAGCTCGGTTTCGTCGCCCTCTCGCAGCTGCGCGGCAATGGCGCCCGGCCCAAGGGCTCCGCTTGGTCCGTGCCGGCGGATCTGTACGCCCCCATCGAGCAACAGGCAGTGCTGCTCAATCGGGGCCGCGACAACCCCGCGGCGCGTGCCTTCCTGCGCTTTCTGAAGGGCGCCCAGGCGCAGGCGGTGAATGCGCGCTTCGGGTACGGCGGCTAGCCCATGCCGGCGGGGCTCGATCTCGGACCGGTCTGGCTGACCCTGCGGCTGGCCGCCGCGACCACCCTGGTGTTGTTTGCCGTGGGCACGCCGCTCGCCTGGTGGCTGGCCCGCACCCGCTCGCGCTGGAAGGCGCCGGTCGCGGCGGTGGTGGCCCTGCCCCTGGTGCTGCCGCCGACGGTGCTCGGCTTCTACCTGCTGCTGGCGCTGGCGCCGCAGGGCCCGCTCGGTGCGCTGAGCGGGGCCCTCGGCTGGGGGCCGCTCGCCTTTACCTTCTCCGGGCTGGTGCTCGGCTCGACCCTGTATTCGCTGCCCTTCGTCGTGCAGCCCCTGCAGGCCGCCTTCGAGGCGCTGGGCGAGCGCCCGCTGCAGGCGGCGGCCACCCTGCGCGCCGCGCCCTGGGACCGTTTTTTCACCGTCGCCGTGCCGCTGGCGCGGCGCGGCTTCCTGGTGGCCGGGGTGCTCGGCTTCGCCCACACCATGGGCGAGTTCGGGGTGGTGCTGATGATCGGCGGCAACATCCCCGGCGAGACGCGCGTGGTGTCGATCGCCATCTACGATCATGTGGAGGCGCTGCAGTATCCGCAGGCGCACATCCTGGCGGCCGGCATGCTGGTGTTCTCCTTCCTGGTGCTGCTGCTCATGCAGACCCTCCACCGCTCGCCGGTGCGGCGCTGACGTGCAGGGGCTGGTCGCACGCTTTCGCACCCGCCTGGGCGCCTTCGCACTGGACGTCGCCTTCGAGGCCCCGGCGCGCGGGGTCATCGCCGTGTTCGGTCCGTCCGGTTCGGGCAAGACCACCCTGCTGCAGTGCGTCGCCGGCCTGGAGCGGGCGGCCGAGGGCTTCCTGTGCCTCGCGGGCGAGACGTGGCAGGACGAGGAGGCCGGCGTCTTTCGGCCCACCCATCGGCGCCCGATCGGCTACGTATTCCAGGAGGCACGGCTGTTCGAGCACCTCTCGGTGCGCCGCAACCTCGAGTACGGGTACCGCCGCATCCCGGCGGCGCAGCGTCGCGTGGTCTTCGATCAGGCCGTTGCACTGCTGGGGCTGGGCGCGCTGCTGCCCCGCTCGCCCGCACACCTCTCCGGCGGCGAGCGTCAGCGCGTGGCGATCGGCCGCGCCCTGCTCACCAGCCCCCAGCTGTTGCTCATGGACGAGCCGCTCGCCGCCCTGGACGAGCGCAGCAAGGCGGAGATCCTGCCGTACCTGGAACGCCTCCACCGCGAGCTGGCGGTCCCGCTCCTGTACGTGAGCCACGCCGCGGACGAGATCGCGCGGCTGGCCGATCACCTGTTGCTGATCGACCGCGGCAGGCAGATTGCCGCCGGGCCGTTCACCGAGCTCAGCGCGCGCCCGGACCTGCCCTTTGCCCGCGGCGAGGAGGCGGGCGCCGTCATCGAGACCTGCGTGCAGGCCCACGATGAGCATTTCGCCCTGACGGAGCTGAGCTTCGCGGGCGGGCGGCTGTGGGTCGGGCGGCTGCCGCTGGCGCCGGGCGCCCGCGCCCGGGTGCGCATCCATGCGCGGGACGTCAGTCTCAGCCTGGCGGCGCCGACCGGCAGCAGCGTCCTCAACCGGGTGCCCAGCCGGGTGGCGGCGGTGGAGGCCGAGGGGCAGCCTCCCGGGCTGGTGCTGGTGCGACTGACCGCCGGGGAGACGCGGCTGCTGGCGCGCATCACGGGCAAGTCGGCCGTGGAGCTTGACTTGCGGCCGGGACGCAAGGTCATCGCCCTGATCAAGGGCGCCGCCGTCATCGCCTGAACGGACGTGGAATATTTCCGGGCCGCGGCCTTACTATAGGGGAAGCGGGGCCACCCGCTCTAGAAGTCGTAAAACTGGAGGAGTCGAATGCACGTTAGCACTTGGAAGGTTCGCATGGTTCAGCTTGTGGCGCTGCTCGCCCTGCTCGCGGGATGGCAGATGGCGGCGCTTGCCGCGGGCGGCTTGGAGCCCAAGCACAAGGTGGTCATCCAGGTCAGCACGGACGACGCGCGCACCCAGACGATTGCGCTCAACAACGCGGTCAATCTGCAAAAGGAGTACGGCCTCGACAACATCGACGTTCAGATCGTGGCCTACGGTCCGGGCCTCGGCCTGTTGACGAAGAAGGGCAAGAACGCCGAACGCGTGAAGAGCCTGGCCGTGCAGGGCATCAATTTCAACGCCTGCGGCAACACCATGGCCAAGGTCGAGCGCAAGACCGGCCACAAGCCGGCGCTGGTCGACGGGGTGAAGGTCGTGCCTGCCGGCGTGGGCCGCATCATGGAGCTCGAGGAGCAGGGCTACGCCTACGTGCGCCCCTGAGCCGAGCGCGACCGGAACGCAGTCGAGCCCCGCTCCGGCGGGGCTCTTCTTTTGTGGCTCACTCGAACATCAGTCCGTAGGGCCGCGCCAGGGCCGCCCGGAGCTCCTCGACGCTGAAGCTGCGCGACTTGCGCATGTGTTCGCGCCCCTCGAAATAGGCGAGCACGGTCGGGGTGGCCGTGACGCCGCACTGGGCGGCCAGCGCCGGGCTGGCGACGGTGTCCACGCGGGCGAAGACCATGCGCGGGAAGTCCTGTTGGAGCAGCGCGCACAGCTTGGGTTCCACCGCAGAGCCGACCGCACACGAGGGTGTGTCGAAGTACACGAGCAGTGCCGGGTGCGCTGCGCGCGCCTGTTCCAGTTCCTGGATGGTTGCGATCGCCATCTCGCTGCGCCGCCTCCCTGGCCGGCGGGAGCGGGCGCCGCCAGCTATTTGGACTTGGTGTAGTACACCCCGGGGATCCAGCTCTTGTGGAGCTTCGCCGTCTCCTGCAGGTCCTGCTCCCGCTCATTGTAGAACTTGAACGTGCTGATCCCGATGCGCACGGTCTCGTCGTGGACCAGCCGATGGCGATGCACGGGCCGCTCATCGACGTAGGTGCGATTGGTGCTGTCCAGGTCCACCAGATAATAGGCATTCGCGCTGCCGGGCGCCTCGCCGCGCACCAGTTCCACCACCGCGTGGTGCTTGCTCACCAGCGGGTTGTCCAGCCGAATGTCGTTGTCGGGGGCGCGGCCGATGCGCAGGTGGGTCTTGTCGATGGCGAAGCGCGCCGCGGCGACGCCGTTGCCGATCTGAATGAGCGATGCCATGGGCGGTTGGTTCCCTGCGGACGTGCACACCAACTTACCGCAAAGTCGGGGCCAAGTGCACGCGATGCCCCCCGCTGGCGGGGGCGCCCGGTGCATGGACTTCCCCGCGCCCTTGCGGGCACACTGGGCTTGCGGCGCATGGGCGCATGGGCGCATGGGCGCATGGGCGCATGGGCGCGGGGAGCTGAGATGCGGGTCAAGGGGACGGTAGTGGGCTGGGCGCTGGCGGCCGCGCTGCTTGGCAGCACCGGCCCGGCCGGCGCCGCGCAGGTGTCCGGGGTGGAGCTGCCCGACCACCTGCAGCTTCGCGATGCCGGCGAGCTGGTGCTCAACGGGGCCGGCGTGCGGCGCAAATTCTTTTTCAAGATCTATGTGGGTGCCTTGTATGTGCCGCACAGCGTCGGGGATGCGGCCGCGCTCCTCGCGCTGGATGGCCCCAAGGTGGTGCTGATGCATTTTCTGTATCACGAGGTGGATCGCGACAAGCTCGTCGCGGCCTGGCACGAGGGCTTCGAAGAGAACACCACCGCGAGTGAACTTGCCGCCTTGCACGAACACCTGGAGCGTTTCAGCGCGCTGTTTCCCACGGTGCACGAGGGCGATGAACTGCGCCTGTCACTTCTTGCGGACGGGCGCACGCAGGTGCGGCTGAACGGTGCGTTGCGCGGCACGGTGGTCGGGGCGGATTTTCAAAGCGCCCTGTTGAAGGTCTTCGTCGGCGCCCACCCGGCCGACGGCGCGCTCAAGGAGGGGATGCTCGGCGGCAGGCGGTGAGGCGGGGCCACGTGGTCGCATGCCGACCCGGAGCGGGGAGGGCGCGCACCGCGCGCGGGGTGACGGCGCTTCCCCTGCTCGAGCCCGCCGGGTGCCTGGCTGGTCGCCACGTCGCTGGATCCGCGACCCGGCGGTGCAGGGCGGTGCGCCCATAGCGGACATTTGCCCTCAGGCGGCGCGGCGGGCGGCGGCGATCTGCGCGTCGATGTCGCTCTCCATGTGCTGCCATTCGGTCACCACGGTCGGCGGTGTGGGCGAGGGGCGCTCCCCCAGGCCGCCTGCGGCGAGCACCTCCTGCGGCGTGACATTGCCCCGTGGTCCGCGGAACAGACCGCGCACGTAGGCGAGGGTGGCGAGGCGGCCGTTCGCCTCAAAGCGCTGCTCGATGTAGAACCACTTCTCGTCCCAGCACAGTAGCCGCGTCGTGAGCACGAAGCGCTGGAAGGGATCGATGGGCCGGTGGTAGCGCACCGCCACCGAGCCCACCAGCGGTTGCCAGCGGCGGCGCAATAGCGGTCCGAGCACGCCGGCGCGGGCGAGCAGGTCGATGCGCCCCAGGTCCATCATGCTCAGATAGCGGGAGTTGGTCAGGTGCAGGTTGAGGTCGAGGTCGGTGGGCCAGGCGCGCAGCGGCAGGGCGGCCTCGTCGAGCAGGTCGATGCGCGTGCGCCGCAGGGCCGCGGCCAGCAGCAGCCGCGCGAGGCGAAAGATCAGGTTCACCGCAGCGCCTCGAACAGGCCCGCGGCGCCCATGCCCGTGCCGATGCACATGGTGACCATGCCATAGCGCAGGCGCTTGCGCTGCAGGCCGTGCACCAGGGTCGCGGTGCGGATGGCCCCGGTCGCCCCCAGCGGGTGGCCCAGCGCGATGGCGCCGCCCAGCGGGTTGACCTTGGCGCGGTCCAGCCCGAGCGTGTCGATCACCGCCAGGCTCTGGGCGGCGAAGGCCTCGTTGAGCTCGATCCAGTCGAGCTCGTCCTGGTGCACGCCGGTCTGGCGCAGCACCCGGGGAATGGCCTCGATCGGCCCGATGCCCATCACCTCCGGCGGCACGCCCGCCACGGCATAGCCGCAGAAGCGGGCCAGGGGCTCCAGCTGGTAGTCGTGCAGGGCCCGCTCGCTGGCGAGCAGCACGGCCCCCGCGCCGTCGGACATCTGCGAGCTGTTGCCGGCAGTCACCGAGCCCTGGGCCGCGAACACCGGACGCAGTCTGCCCAGGACCTCGGCCGAGGTGTCGCGGCGCGGGCCCTCGTCCGTGTCCATCGTCCGGTGGCGGATTTTCACCGCGGTACCCTCGGCGGCGGGCGCCGCGTGAGCGATGGCGTAGGGGGCGATCTCGGCGGCGAACTCGCCGCGTTCGATCGCCGCCACTGCGCGTTCGTGGCTCGCCAGGGCGAAGGCGTCCTGGGCCTCGCGCGAGACCGCCCAGCGTTCGGCCACCTTCTCGGCGGTGAGGCCCATGCCGTAGGCGATGGCCACGTCGTTGTCGGGCTCGAACACCTTGGGGTTGAAGGACACCTTGTTGCCCATCATCGGCACCATGCTCATGCTCTCGGTGCCGGCCGCCAGCATCAGGTCGGCCTCGCCCAGCCGGATGCGGTCGGCGGCCATGGCCACCGCCTGCAGGCCGGAGGCGCAGAAGCGGTTGACCGTGACGCCGGGCACCGTTTCGGGCAGCCCGGCGAGCAGCAATCCCACGCGCGCGACGTTCATGCCCTGCTCTGCCTCGGGCATGGCGCAGCCGACGATCACGTCGCCAATGCGCGCGCGCTCGATCTGCGGCGCGCTATCGAGCACTGCGCGCAGCACGTGGGCGAGCAGGTCGTCGGGGCGGGTGCTGCGCAGTGCGCCGCGCGGCGCCTTGCCCACCGGGGTGCGCTGCGCGGCGACGATGTAGGCGTCCTGAACGGGTGTGCTCATGGGCTCGTCCTCAGTGCTCGGCCGCGCTCAGTTGCGCAGCGGCTTGCCGGTCTTCAGGGTATGGGCAATGCGCGCCTGGGTGGCGGGCGTCTCCAGCAGCTCCATGAAGGCCGCCCGCTCCAGGCGCAGCAGCCAGTCGCGATCCACGGGCGTGCCCGGGTCGAGCTCGCCGCCGCACATCACTCGCGCCAGCGTGGTGGCCACGCGGTGGTCGTGCGCGGAGATGAAGCCGCCCTCGCGCAGGTTCACCAGCCGCGCCTCCAGCGTGGCCATGCCGGGGGCCCCGGCCACGGGGATCCTCTCCTCCGGGGCAGGCGGCCGGTAGCCGCGTTCGAACAGGGCGCGCGCCTCGCTGCGCGCCACGTGCAGCAGCTCACCGGCATGCATGAGCACCGGGTCGGCCTCGCGCAGGAAGTCGAAGCGGCGGGCCTCCAGGGCGCTGCCGGCGACCTTGGCCAGCGCCACCTGCTCGAAGTAGCGCGCCAGGTGGGGGAACGCGTCGCCACCCCTGGCGGCAAGCGCGGCGCGGTGCGCCATCTCGGCGCTGCCGCCGCCGGCGGGGATCAGGCCCACGCCGGCCTCCACCAGGCCGATGTAGCTCTCGAAGGCGGCCACCGCCCGATCGGCGTGCAGCAGGAACTCACAGCCGCCGCCGAGCACGAGCCCCTGCACGGCGAGGACCGTGGGCACCGGGGCGTGACGCAGGGCCAGCGAGGCGCGCTGGAACTTCTCCAGTACCCGTTCCACCGTCTGGGTCTCGCCGGCGGCCATGGCATCGAGCACCATCTTCAGGTTGGCGCCGGCGGAGAAGGGTGCCGCATGCCAGAGCACCAGGCCGCAGAAGCCATCGGCCGCGGTGTCGACGGCCTGCAGGATGCCCTCGAGCACGCCCTCATCGACGGTGTGCATCTTGGTCTTGAAGCCGAGCACCGCGATGCCGTCGCCCTCATGCCAGCACCGCACCGCTTCGGTCTCGAAGACGGTCTCGCCCGGGCCCGGTTCGGGCTCGCCCAGCGCGCGCGGCGGTGCGGCCTGGCGGGCATAGACCGGGTGGCTTGGCGGCGGCAGCGGGTGCCCGGCCGCCGGCGACCAGGAGCCGGATGCCTCGTGGACCCCGCTGCGGCCGTCCGTGACCCAGGCGGGCAGCGGGGCCTCGCTCATGCTGCGGCCCTCGGCGATGGCGCTCTGCACCAGGTCGGCAACCTCTTCCCAGCCGGCGGCCTGCCAGCTCTCGAAGGGCCCGAGCTGCCAGCCGTAGCCCCAGCGCAGGGCCAGGTCGACGTCGCGGGCGCTGTGCGCGATGTCCTCCAGGTGGTAGGCGCAGTAATGGAACAGATCGGTGAAGATGGCACGCAGGAATTCCAGCTGCGGCGAGTCGCCCTCGGTCAGCAGGCGGCGCTTGCGCGCCGGGTCGCGCTCGTTGAGCGCCGCGCGCGCCGCATCGTCCAGCCCCGCGTGCACCGGACGGTAGTCGCCGGCGGCCGGATCGAGCACCTGGATGGTCTTGCCCTGCTTGCGGTAGACCCCGGCGCCGGTCTTCTGGCCCAGGGCGCCGTGCGCGATCAGGGTCTGCACCCAGTCGGGGAGCCGGTAGTAGCGGTGCCACGGGTCCTCGGGCAGGGTCTCGGCGAGGGTGTCCACGACGTGCGCGAAGGTATCCAGGCCGACCACGTCGGCGGTGCGGAAGGTGGCGCTCTTCGGACGCCCGATGCCGACGCCCGTGAGCCGGTCGACCAGGTCCAGCGGCAGACCCAGGCGCTCGGCGTGGTGCATCACCGCCAGCATGGCGAACACCCCGACGCGGTTGCCGATGAAGCTGGGCGTGTCCCTGGCGCGCACCACGCCCTTGCCCAGCGCGGTGGTGAGAAACCCCTCCAGGCGATCGAGCACCGCCGCATCGGTGCCGGCGTGCGGCACCAGTTCGACCAGGTGCATGTAGCGCGGCGGGTTGAAGAAATGCACGCCGCAAAACCGCGGGCGCAGCGGCGCCGGCAGTACCTCGGCCAGGCGGTCGATGCTCAGCCCCGAGGTGTTGGTGGCGAACACGGCCGTCGTGCCGAGGTGCGGCGCGACGCGCCGGTACAGGTCGCGCTTCCAGTCGAGCCGCTCGCTGATCGCCTCGATGACCAGGTCGCAGTCGGCCAGCGCGCCGAGGTCGTCCTGGTAATTGGCCGGCTGGACGAGCCCGAGCACCGCCGCGTCACCCAGCGGCGGCGGCTTGAGCCTGGCAAGCCGTGCCAGCGCCTGTTCGGCGGCGGCGTTGCGCGCCTTGTCCTCTCCGGCGAGCTCATAGAGCCGTACCGGGATGCCGGCGTTCGCGAGGTGGGCCGCCACCTGGGCGCCCATCACCCCGGCTCCGAGCACCGCCGCGCGGCGCACCCAGCGCAGGTCGTTCAGCATGTCAGTGGCCCTCGTACATGCGGTCGATGTCGCCCCGGAAGTGCTCGCCGAGCCGGGGACGCTTGATCTTCAGGGTCGGCGTGGTGAAGCCGTTCTCCGGCGTCCACGCCTCCAGGCTGGCGGTGACCCGGCGCACCTGGGCATAGCCGGGAAAGCCATGCAAGCGGGCGGCGATGCGCTCGAGCAGGCGCCGTTCCAGCGCCTCGCCGTGCAGCGCGGCCTCGTCGCCGGCGCGCACCCCCAGCTCCGCGGCGAGCGCGTCCCAATGTTCGCTGTGGAGCACCACGATCGCGCACAGATAGGGCCGCCCCTCGCCGATCACCATGCTCTGCTCGAACAACGGGTCTTCGGCGATGGCCGCCTCCATGTCGGCAGGGGGTACCTTCTCGCCATTGGCGAGCACGATGATCTCCTTGAGCCGTCCGATGATGTGGATGAAGCCGTTCTCGATGCGGGCGCGATCCCCGCTGTGCAGCCAGCCGTCGTCGTCCACCGCCTGGCGGCTGGCCTGCGGGTTGTTCCAGTAGCCGAGCATCACGTTCGGCCCCTTGGCGAGCAGCTCGTCGTTCTCGCCGATGCGCACCCGCACCCCGTGCAGCGGCAGACCGATGCTTGCGGGCACGTCGTAGTCGAGGGTGTTCACCGAGATCACCGGGCTGCTCTCGGTGAGCCCGTAGCCCTGCAGCAGGCGCAGCCCCAGCCCGATGAACACGCGCGAGACCGCCGGCGACAGCGGGGCGCCGCCGCAGATGGCGACCTGCAGGCGCCCGCCCAGGCGGGCGCGCACCTTGCGCGCCACCAGCGCATCGAGCAGGGGCCACCAGGCGAAGTCCGCCTGCCAGCGGCCGCGGCCCTGCCGCCACAGGAAACGCCGCCAGCCGATGTCCACGGCGCGTTCGAACAGGCGGCGCTTGCTCGCCGGGGCCTTGGCGAGCTGGTCCTTCATGCGTGCGCAGACGCGCTCGAAGATGCGCGGCACGCAGATCATGACCGTGGGCCGCACCGCCAGCAGGTCCTCGGGCAGGTCCGCGGTGGAGCGCGCGTAGGCGACGGTGGCCCCGATCATGATCGGCATGTAATAGCCGACGGTGCGCTCCAGGGTGTGCGACAGCGGCAGGAAGGAGAGCAACACGTCGCTGGCGCCCACGGGCACGCTGCGCAGCCCCGCATAGACGTTGCTGACCAGGTTGGCGTGGGAGAGCATCACGCCCTTGGGACGGCCGGTGGTGCCCGAGGTGTAGACGATGGTGGCGAGCCCCTCCGGCAGGGCCTCCCGGTGGCGCAGCTCGCCGCCATGCGCGGGCAGCCAGTCGCGGGCGCTCACCAGGCGCGCATCGGCGTCGCTGTCGCTGAGTGGCCCCAGCACGACCGCTCGGCGCAGGCCCTCGAGCGCCGCGCGCTCGCCGCCCATGGTGCCCCACTGCGCCTGTTCGGCGAGCAGCAGCAGGCGCGCCCCGGTCTGCTCCAGGATGTAGGCGACGTTCTCGGGGCGATCGTCCACGTACAGCGGCACCACCACCAGACCCAGCCCCAGGGCCGCCTGATCGAAGATCACCCAGTCGCGGCCGTTGCGCAGCCGCAGCGCGACCCGATCGCCGGGCTGCAGGCCCTCGGCGTCCAGCGCCGCCTGCCAGCGGGCCACCTCGCGGGCGGTGTCGAGCCAGCTGTAGTCGCACCAGGTCTCGGCGCGACGATCGTACTCCCGGTACGCCACGGCATAGGGCGTGCGTCGCACCCGCTCGCGGAACACCGCCGCCAGGGTGGGCATCTCGCGCGGATCGATGGCCTCGTGCTCGCGCCCCTCCAGCGCGTCGGGCGGATAGAGCGTGGCCTCGCGCTGGATGAGGACCGGCGGATTGCGGCTCATGTGGTTTCCACCTCCCCCGTGCGCGGCCGGCGCGGAGCCCCGGTCTTCTTGGCCGCACGCCTTTTCGTCGCGGCGCGTTTCTTCGGGCCACCGGCAGCGCGCCGCGGCGCGAAGTCATCCACCATGATGGCGGCGCGCGTCGCCGCGTGGGCGGCGGCGAGCGCGTGGGCCTCGTCGGGATCCAGCACCCCGCGCGCCGCCAACCCGTTGAGCCAGGCCTGCTGATCCTCGCCGGGGGAGGGCTGTGCCCCGGTCCGGCGCAGCTTGCGCTCGGCCTCGGCCGCGGCCGTCACGGCGGCCATGGCGTGCTCCACGCGGCCGGTGGGATCGGCGGGGTCGGCGGGTGCGAAGATGCCCGTGGTGAGGCGGTCGCGGGCCGCGGAGGGGGCCAGCAACAGGGCGGCGGCGCGCTGTCCCAGGGCGTCGTCGGGCCGGCGCTGACGCCGCCCCAGGGGGAACACCAGCAGCCGCAGCACCGGGCCCAGGCCGCGCAGGGGGAAGTTGCGCAGCACGCCGTCCAGGGCGTCCTGCACCCGCGCGAGGCTGTGCGCACAGGCCCATTCGAGCAGCGGCCGGTCCGCCTCGGGGCGGCCGCTGTCCTCGAAGCGCTTGAGCGCGGCCGAGCACAGATACATGTGGCTCAAGGCGTCGGCGAAGCGCCCGGAGAGCTTCTCCTTGCGCTTGAGGCCGCCGCCCAGGACCAGCAGGGTCAGGTCGGCGAGAAAGGCGAAGGCGGCGCTGTAGCGCGCCAGCTGCCGGTAGTGGCCCGCGGGGGCACCGCCGCGCGGTGCCGGGGCGAGCCAGCCACCGCTCAGGCCGTAGAGCAGGGCGCGGGCGGCGTTGCGCGCGCTGAAGCCCAGGTGCCCGAGCAGGGCCGCATCGAAGGCCTGCACGCCCGCCGCGCGGTCGGGGTCGCTGGCCGCCGCGACCTCCCGCACCAGGTAGGGGTGGCAGCGCATGGCGCCCTGGCCGAAGATGATCATCGAGCGGGTGAGGATGTTGGCCCCCTCGACCGTGATGCTGATCGGCACCCCCTCGTACCCGCGCGCGAGATAGTTGGCCGGGCCCAGGCAGATGCCGCGCCCGCCGTGCACGTCCATGGCATCGTTGAGCACCTGGCGCATGCCCTCGGTGAGCTGGTATTTGACGATGGCGGTGGCCACCGAGGGCTTTTCGCCGGCGTCCAGGGCCGCGACGGTGAGCAGGCGCGCCGCGTCCATCAGGTAGGTGAGCCCGGCGATGCGCGCGAGCGCCTCCTCCACGCCCTCGAAACGGCCGATGGGCAGCCGGAACTGGCGCCGCACGCGGGCGTAGGCGCCGGTGATGCGGCTGGAGAGCTTCGCCGCGCCCGTGCTCAGGGCCGGCAGGGAGATGCCCCGGCCCGCGGACAGGCACTCCATGAGCATGCGCCAGCCCTTGCCGACCTGCTCCCGACCGCCGATCACCCAGTCCAGCGGGATGAACACGTCCTGGCCCGAGTTCGGTCCGTTCTGGAAGGCGGCGCCCAGCGGATAGTGGCGCCGGCCGATCTGCACCCCCGGGGTGGTGGTGGGGATCAGGGCGCAGGTGATGCCCAGCTCCTCCTGCTCGCCCAGCAGGTGGTCCGGGTCGAAGGCCTTGAAGGCCAGCCCGAGCACAGTGGCGACCGGCCCCAGGGTGATGTAGCGCTTCTCCCAGCTCACCCGCAGACCGAGCACCTCGCGGCCCTCGTGCTCGCCCTTGCAGACGATGCCCACATCCGGGATGGAGGTGGCGTCGGAGCCGGCGGAGGGGCCGGTCAGCGCGAAGCAGGGGATCTCTTCGCCGCGCGCCAGGCGCGGCAGATAGTGGCGCTTTTGCGCCTCGGTGCCGTAGTGCAGCAGCAGCTCGGCGGGGCCGAGGGAGTTGGGCACCATCACCGTGACCCCGGCGGTGACGCTGCGGCTGGAGACCTTCATCACCACTTGGGAGTGGGCGTAGGCGGAGAAGCCCAGACCGCCGTATTCCTCGGGGATGATCATGCCGAAGAAGCCGTGCTGCTTGAGGAAGGCCCACACCTCGGGCGGCAGGTCGTTGAGCTCGTGGGTGATGCGCCAGTCGTCGAGCATACGGCACAGGGCCTCGACGGGACCCTCGAGGAAGGCCTGCTCGGCCTCGCTCAGCGCCGGCGCCGGCGTGCGCTGCAGGCGCGACCAGTCGGGCGCGCCGCTGAACAGCTCGGCCTCCCACCAGACGCTGCCGGCTTCGATGGCTTCACGCTCGGTGTCGGACATCGCCGGCAGCACCTTGCGGATGCGGCGCAGCATCGGTGCGCTGAGCAGCCGCTGGCGCAGCGGCGGGACGTTCAACGGCACCAGCACCAGCAGGAGCGTGAGCCAGAGCGCGATCGCCGGCGCGGGATGCAGCAGCCCGGTGGCGCCGGTGGCGAGCAGGGCGGCGGCCAGCCCCACCGTCCACTCCAGCAGCGAGCCGTAGCCACGGGCGAGAAAGAACAGGGCCCCGAGCCCCAGCGCCACCCAGATGAGCCAAGTCATAAGCACCTCCGCGAGGATTCGGCCACGGCACACGCCGGGCCCCCTCAGCCCGGTGCGGACCCTCCCGCCCGCTCTTCCGCCGGGACCGCCATGGCGGCGGGCATCGGCGCGGTCAGGCCCGCGGTGAGAAACCGCACCAGACGCTCGGTCAGGGTGCGGGTGTCCAGGGGGTCGCAGAGTCGGCACGAGGCGATCAGCCGCATCATGTCGCTGCCCGCCATGCAATAGGCGAGCACCCCCACCATGAAATGCATCCGCCAGTAAAGCTCGTCCCGGGGAAGCTCCGGGAGGGCGAGGGCGAAGGCGCCCTTGAAGCGCTCGATGACCGGCTCGTAGACGCTGCGCACGCAGCCCTGCAGCCATTCGGCCGGTTCGGTATAGCTGCGCCCGAGCAGCTTGATGAAGCGATCCCCGCCGCGCTTGGTGTCGCGGCTCAGCTCCATGGCCGGCGCGATGAAGGCCTCGATGACCGCCTCCAGCGGCACCGCCTGCGCGCCGCACTGCGCCTCGAGGGCATCGAGGCGGCGCAGGCGCTCCTCGCTCATGGCGTGCAGGCGGCGGGCGAACACCGCCTCGATGAGGGCCTCCTTGGAGCCGAAGTGGTAGTTCACCGAGGCGAGATTCACCCCCGCGGCGGTGGTGATGTTGCGCAGCGAGGTCGCGGCGAAGCCCTGCTCCGCGAACAGCGCCTCGGCGGTGTCCAGGATGAGGTCCTTGGTGGTGCGGGCGGTCATTGAAAAAACGCTAGTTCAAACGTTCGTTTAAATCAAGCGTTCCATGCGGGCCGGGCGCTCAGACGTGCAGCGGCCGCTCCAGGCGCCGGTAACCCAGTGCCTCGGTGAGGTGCGCGGTGTTCAGGGCATCGCTGCCGGCCAGGTCGGCGATGGTGCGGGCCACACGCAGGATGCGGTGATGGGCGCGCGCCGAGAGGCCGAGCCGGTCGACGGCCCGCTCGAGCAGGGCGGCGTCGGCGTGGCTCAGCGCGCAGTGGCGTTCCACCTCGCGGTTGCTCAGGGCGGCGTTGGCGCCCCCCTGGCGGCCGAGTTGCGCCTGACGGGCGGCCGCCACCCGCGTGCGCACCACGGCACTGGTCTCACCCGGCGTCGCCTCGCGCAGCGCCCCGCGCGGCAGCGGCTGCACCTCCAGATGCATGTCGATGCGATCGAGCAGCGGCCCGGAGATGCGTGCGCGGTAGCGCAGCACCTGGTCGGCGGTACAGCGGCAGCGCCCGTTGGGGTGGCCGAGATAGCCGCAGGGGCAGGGGTTCATGGCGGCCAGCAGCTGAAAGCGCGCCGGGAACTCGGCCTGCCGGGCAGCGCGCGAGATGCTGATGCGCCCCGATTCCAGCGGCTCGCGCAGCACCTCCAGTACGCGCCGCTCGAACTCGGGCAACTCGTCCAGGAACAGCACGCCGTGATGCGCCAGCGAGATCTCCCCCGGCCGGGGGTGGCTGCCGCCGCCCACCAGGGCGACGCCGGAGGCGGTGTGGTGGGGGGCGCGAAACGGGCGCCGCGCCCAGCCGCAGGCGTCGAAATGCCCGCTCACCGAGCGCACCGCCGCGCTTTCCAGCGCCTCGGCCTCGGTCATGGGCGGCAGGATGCCGGGCAAACGGCTGGCGAGCATGGTCTTGCCGGTGCCCGGCGGCCCGATGAACAGGAGGCTGTGACCGCCCGCGGCGGCGACTTCCAGGGCGCGCCGTGCCTGCGCTTGCCCGCGCACGTCGGCCAGGTCCTCGGCGAGCGTCTCCGCCGGGGGCCGGCCTTCGGCCGTATAGGCGTCGATGCGCTGCTCGCCGAGGAAATGGGCACAAAGCTCGAGCAGGTGCTCGGCGGGCAGGATCTCCAGCCCGCTCACCAGGGACGCCTCGGCCGCATTGGCCCGCGGCAGCACCAGGGCGCGGCCCGCCTCGCGGGCCTTGATGGCCGCCGGCAGCACGCCCGCCACCGGGCGCAGGTCGCCGCCCAGGGAGAGCTCGCCGAGGAACTCGAAGCGCGCCAGCGCGTCCCGCGGGAGCTGTTCGGAGGCCGCCAGGATGCCCAGCGCCAGCGGCAGGTCGAAGCGCCCGCCCTCCTTGGGCAGGTCGGCGGGGGCGAGATTGATGGTGATGCGCCGGGCGGGGAAGTCGAAGCGGGAGTTGAGCAGGGCGCTGCGCACCCGGTCCTTGCTCTCCTTTACCGCGGCCTCGGGCAGGCCGACTAGCGACAGGCTGGGCAGGCCGTTGGAGAGGTGGGTCTCCACCGTGATCGGCGGGGCCTCGATGCCGGTGCTCGCCCGGGTGTGCACGATTGCCAGAGACACGCGTCCCCCTCTCCAGTGGCTGGAACAGGCCAAAAGTACGCTGGGGGAGCGTGAGGCCGGGCGCGGGGCCCGGCATGGCGACGAGGTGCTAGTCCTCGTCCTTCTTCTTGGCGCCGGCCTTCGCCGCCGCTGCGGGTGCGTCGGCGAGCCGCGCCTCGAGCTCGCGCAGCTGTGCGTCCAGCGCGCCGAGCTTGGCACGGGTGCGCTCGAGCACCGCCTGCTGCACCTCGAATTCCTCTCGGGTCACCAGGTCCATGCGCGCCAGGCCGCTGCGGATGGCCGCCTGCACGTTCTTTTCGATGTCCTGGCGCATCGTGTCGAGCCCTGCCGGCAGCGAGCCCATGATGCGCCGGGCCATGTCGTCGATCGACTTGAATTCCATTGCCAACTGCGCCTCGCGATGTTGCGTGGAAGTGTAACCGCTTCCCGGCAGCGGCGGCCAGCGCCGGCGCCGTGCACCAGCATGGTGCCCCGTGCCCCGGCCGGCATCTCGGTGGTGCAGCGAAACCGGGTGCGTGCCGAGTCCCGCGACGCAAGTCACGGTTTCCTCGGCACAAAACTCATTGGCACGGCTCCTGCAGTTACAGGCGTACAGACAACCCTGTCCTCACTGCAACTGCGGAGATACACACACAATGAAAGTAAAGACGATTGCCCTGGGTAGCGCACTGGCGGCGGGTCTGCTGGCGGCGGGTGCGGCGAGCGCCGAGCTGGCCGGGAACATCGGCGTGACCTCCAACTACATGTGGCGCGGCACCACCCAGACCAACGGCGATTCCGCCATCCAGGGCGGCATCGACTACACCCACTCTTCCGGCGCCTACGCCGGGGTGTGGACCTCGAACACGGCCTTCGGTTCGCCCGAGATGGACTACTACCTCGGCTATGGCAACAAGGCCGCGGGGATCGGCTACGACATCAGCGTGATCGATTACACCTATCCGCAGACCGACAACCTCGATTGGCTCGAGCTCGACCTGGGCTTGAGCTACAAGGCCGCTTCGCTGTCGCTCGGCTACACCGACGACGTGTTCGGCACCAGCACCAAGGCCCTCTACACCAGCCTCGGCTATGACATCCCGCTGAAGGACGACGTCACCCTCGGCCTGGTGGCTGGTTACTACAAGTTCGACGACGAGGCGGCGGCCGGCTTCCCCAGCTACACGCACTACGGCGCCAGCATCAGCAAGGGCGACTGGAGCTTCAGCTTCAGCGACACCGACCTGAATGCCAACACCCATGTGGACGGCGACCCGACCTTCTTCGTCTCCTGGAGCAAGAGCATCGACCTGTAGGCGGCGGCGAGTACACACAGTGCCCGCCGCTGTGGCGGGCCATCTCTCGGAGGGTTCATCCCATGAAACTGGTTATGGCAATCATCAAGCCCTTCAAGCTCGATGACGTGCGCGAGGCGCTCTCGGAGATCGGGGTGCAGGGCATCACCGTCACCGAGGTGAAGGGCTTCGGTCGTCAGAAGGGGCACACCGAGCTGTATCGCGGTGCCGAGTACGTGGTCGACTTCCTGCCCAAGGTGAAGATCGAGGCGGCGGTCCCCGACGAGCTGTGCGACCGCGTGATCGAGGCGGTCACCAAGGCGGCGAACACCGGCAAGATCGGCGACGGCAAGATCTTCGTCACGGACGTCGAGCAGGCGATCCGTATCCGCACCGGCGAAACCGGCGGCGACGCGCTGTGATCGCCACACCCGTGCGGAGCTCAAATCGGAGGATATCCAAGTGGAAGCATTGAATGGTCTCAAAGAGTTGAGCTACGCGCTCGACACGTTCTACTTCCTCATGTCCGGTGCGCTGGTCATGTGGATGGCGGCGGGCTTCGCCATGCTCGAGGCGGGGCTGGTGCGCGCGAAGAACACCGCGGAGATCCTGACCAAGAATGTCGCCCTGTATGCGGTGGCCTGCATCATGTACCTGTTGATCGGCTACCAGATCATGTATCCGAGCGACGCGGTCAGCTCCTGGTGGCCGGGCATCGGCTTCCTGCTCGGCCCGGACCACACCGCCGATGCGGTGCTCGCCGGCGGCAAGGACGCGCCCTACTACTCGAGCATGTCCGACTTCTTCTTCCAGGTGGTGTTCGTCGCCACGGCCATGTCCATCGTCTCCGGTGCCGTGGCCGAGCGCATGAAGCTGTGGGCCTTCTTGCTGTTCGCGGTGGTGATGACCGGCTTCATCTACCCCATGGAGGGCTTCTGGAAGTGGGGCGGTGGTTTCCTCGACAAGGCGGGCTTCCTCGACTTCGCCGGCTCGGGGGTGGTGCACCTCACCGGGGCGGTCGCGGCGCTGGCCGGCGTGCTGCTGCTCGGGGCACGCAAGGGCAAGTACGGGCCCGACGGGAAGATCAACGCCATCCCCGGCGCCAACATGCCGATGGCCACGCTGGGCACCTTCATCCTGTGGCTGGGCTGGTTCGGCTTCAACGGCGGCTCCGAGCTGATGGTCTCCAACGTGGTGGAGGCCAATGCCGTGGCCAAGGTGTTCGTCAACACCAACACGGCCGCGGCCGGCGGGGTGGTCGCCGCCCTGATCGCCGCGCGCATGCTGTTCGGCAAGGCGGACCTGACCATGGCCCTGAACGGCGCCCTGGCCGGCCTGGTGGCGATCACCGCCGAGCCGCTGACCCCGGCGCCGCTGCTGGCCACCTTCATCGGCGCCGTGGGCGGCGTGCTGGTGGTGTTCTCCATCGTCGCGATCGACAAGCTGCGCATCGACGACCCGGTCGGCGCGGTCTCGGTGCACGGGGCCGTGGGCATCTGGGGCCTGATCGCGGTGCCGCTGAGCAACCCGGAGGGCAGCTTCGCCGCCCAGTTCCTCGGCATCGGCGTCATCTTCGCCTGGGTGTTCGCAGCCAGCTTCATCGTCTGGGCGCTGATCAAGGCGGTGATGGGTATCCGCGTCTCCGAGGAGGAGGAGTACGCTGGCGTGGACCTCTCCGAGTGCGGCCTGGAGGCCTACCCGGAGTTCACCGGCGCCAAGGGTTCGGGGGTCTGATTCTCGTCTCCATCCCCGACGTGGGGGCGGGCGTCACGGCGCCCGCCCCCTTTTGGGTTTCCGAAACATGCCACAACACCTTCTGAGCGAGGGCTCGACGATGGCGAACAAATCGTTTTTCTACGGGGCGGCAGTGGCGGCAGCCAGTGCCCTGTCCCCCCTGCCGGCCCTCGCGGCCGAGGCGACCCCGGCGCTCAATTCGGGCGACACGGCGTGGATGATCACGGCCACCGCCCTGGTGCTGTTCATGACCATCCCCGGGCTGGCCCTGTTCTACGCCGGTATGGTGCGGGCCAAGAACATGCTCTCGGTGCTCATGCAGTGCTTTGCGATCACCGCGCTGGTCACGGTGCTGTGGATGGCCCTCGGCTACAGCATCGCCTTCGGCGGCGCGGGGACCTGGTGGGGCGGTCTCGGCAAGGTCTTCCTGCTCGGCATTGCCCCCAATACGCTCAGCGGCAGCATCCCCGAGATGGTGTTCGTGACCTTTCAGATGACCTTCGCCATCATCACCCCGGCGCTGATCGTCGGCGCCTTCGCCGAGCGCATGAAGTTCTCGGCGCTGCTGTGGTTCATGGGCATCTGGCTGCTGCTCGTGTACGCGCCGATCGCGCACTGGGTGTGGGGCGAGGGCGGCTGGCTGGGCGGTTGGGGCATCCTCGACTTCGCCGGCGGCACGGTGGTGCACATCAACGCCGGTATCGCCGGCCTGGTCGCGGCGCTGGTGATCGGCAAGCGCGTGGGTTACCCGACCACCCCCATGCCGCCGCATAACCTGGGCTACACGGTGATGGGCGCCTCCATGCTGTGGGTGGGCTGGTTCGGTTTCAACGCGGGATCGGAATTGGCCGCCGACGGCACCGCCGGCATGGCCATGGCGGTCACCCAGATCGCGACCGCCGCCGCCGCGCTCGCCTGGATGTTCTCCGAGTGGCTGTCGCACGGCAAACCCAGCGCCCTGGGCATCGCCTCCGGCGCGGTCGCCGGGCTGGTCGCGATCACCCCCGCCTCGGGCACGGCCGGGCCGCTCGGTGCCCTGGCCATCGGGGCCGCCGCCGGCGTCGGCTGCTTCCTCGCCGCCACCCGTCTCAAGCGCGCGCTGGGCTATGACGACGCGCTGGACGTGTTCGGCGTGCACGCGGTGGGCGGCATCATCGGCGCCATTCTCACCGGCGTGTTCGCCGCGCCGAGCCTGGGCGGCGCCGGGCTCGGCGACGGCATCTCCGGTATCGGCGGCCAGCTCGCCGTACAGGCCCTCGGCGTCGGCGTCACGCTGCTCTACTCGGGGGTGGCGAGCTTCGTGCTGCTGAAGATCATCGACGCGCTCATCGGCCTGCGTGCCACGCCCGAGCAGGAGACGCAGGGGCTGGACCTTGCCCTGCACGACGAGCGCGGATACAACCTGTGACACTGGAGGTGTGACGCTGAGAACCGCGGCGCCTTTTGGCGCCGCGGTTCCCCGCTGGCGCCCTTCGCTGACCCGCAAGAAGAGCGGCCAAATAACCTCAAGGTGCAGCGGCTCAAAGCGACAACCCTCGCGGTCCGCCGAAAGCGAGCGGAGGTCTCGGCCGGCATTCTTCATCTCCCGCCCCGCCGCAGACCATCCCGCCTACGTCATACACACGCAGGCAAGTCACAACACGGACTGTTTTTCTCAGCGGCTCCGTCCTCGGGCGAGCGCCGCGAACCTCCTGTGCCTGATCGAAACGGCCGACACGTTGACACAAGTTAATACCGCAGATTAGTCGTGCCGGCATTGAGCACGCACGTGTCACGGGTCCGCAAAAAAAGCGCCGAAAAACACTAAAGGTTCAGCGGCCCAAAGCGATAACCCTCTCGGTCCGCAGATAGCGACCGGAGGTCTCGGCCGGCATTTTCCATCTCCCGCCCCGCCGCAGAGCATCCCGCCTACGTCACACGTACGCAGGCAACTCCGAACACGGACTGTTTTTCTCAGCGGCTCCGTCCTCGGGCGAGCGCCGCGGACGTCCTGTGCCTGATCGAAAAAGCGGCCGGCACGCTGACACAAGTTAATCACAGAGGTGAGTCATGCCGGTATTGAGCACGCGCGTTTCACTGGCCTTCGCGGGCCTTTGTGGCGTTCTTCTAATACCCACACTGGCGCTGGCGGGCGTGCCGGTCATCTCGAACCTGGACGATGCGACCTTCGTGGGCGGTCAAGGCCCCGTGCTGCTGGACGGGAACATCGGGATCACCGGCGGCTCGAATTACACCGAGGGCAGCGTCCGCTTCAATCTCAGCAATGCCGCCTCGGCTGACCGGCTCACCCTTAACAGCGCGCCGGACCCGAACGTGGACGGCGCCATCTCACTGGTCGGCACCAGCGTGTATCTCGGCGACGGGAGCGCGCACAAGCGCATCGGATCGATCGACGTCAACGAGGACGGCACGGCCGGCAAGCCGTTGAAGTTCCTGTTCTCGACGCCGCTGGAGAACTCGGGCTTCGAGAACGGCGAGACATCATGGACCGTGGTCGATGGCGGGTACGGCGACGACGCCGGCGAGATCAATCTGGACGGCTTGACCGTCAATCTCGCCAACGACGGCACGTACACCGGCGGCACCGGCACGGTGAACATCCAGCCACCGAATGGCATGAGCTTCACCGGCTCGGTCACGGCCGGCCAGGGGGTCGGCGGCACGGCCGCGCTCCAGCTGAAGAGCAACGGCCATATCCTGCGGACCGATCAAGACCCCCAAGGCAGCGGACAGACCGACGGCTACGGCTCCATCCACGGGCCCTATGCCACCAGCAGCGTGTTTGCCGTCGAGGACGGCGATTCCCTCAGTCTGGATTTTCGGGCGGTGGGCAGCGGCGACGACTACGAAGTCTTCGGCCTCATCCGGCGCGTGGACGGGGCCGGCAACTTCATTGACAACGGCGCACCCTCCACGGACGTCTCCGCCAGCAACGTGCTGCTGTTTGCGCAGCGCGGCCACGACACCGGCGGTTACATCAGCGTCTCCAAGTCCGGTCTGCAGCCGGGCAATTACCGTTTTCAGTTCGTCGGCGGCACCTATGACTACACCGGCGGGCTGCTGGTGGGCTCCGAGCTCTACGTCGACAACATCCGCCTGATCCCGGGCACTGTGCCCGACGACACCGTGGTGCAGACCATGGCGACGCAGGTTTCCTTCGAGAGCAGCGGCTGCCCGCTGAATCTGACCACGCGCGACCTGGAGTTCTCGGTCCTCACGCAGAGCGGGGACACCGCGACGAGCACCTCCAACATCACCATGGATCCGGACCCCAGCGACGCCGACAACGACTGTATCCCCGATGTGGACGAAGGCGCCGCCACCGACACCGACAATGACGGCATTCCCGATGCGCAGGACCCGGACACCGACAACGACGGCATCCCGGACGTGCTCGAGGGCAATGCCGACCCCGACGGCGACAGCATTCCGAATTTCCGCGATCCGGACTCCGACGGCGACGGCATCCCCGACAGCATCGAGGTGAATGCGACCGGCTTCGACAGCGACGGCGACGGCGTCGACGATGCCTTTGATGCGGACCAGACCGCGGGGACCGACGCCGACGGCGACGGCATCATCGAATCTGCAGTGCCGGACACCGACGGCGACGGCACGCCGGACTATCTCGACGCCGACAGCGACGACGACGGGCTCGCCGACAGCGTGGAGGGCACGCATGACAGCGACAACGACGGCACGCGCGATTTCCGCGAGACCGACAGCGATGCAGACGGGATCCCCGACAGCGTGGAAGGCACCGCCGACACCAACAACGACGGCCTGCCCGACTATCGTGACACGGACAGCGACGGTGACGGCATTCCCGACAGCACCGAAGGAACGGCAGACACTGACGGCGACACCACGCCCGACTACCGCGACACCGATGCCGACGCAGACGGCATCTCCGACGCCGTCGAGGGCAGCGTGGATACGGACGGCGACCACGTACCCGATTTTCAGGATACCGACAGCGACGGCGACGGCATCCCGGACCTGACCGAGGGCAGTCTGGATACGGATCACGACGGCACGCCCGACTATCTGGATACGGATTCCGACGGCGACGGCACGCCCGATGCCCAAGAGAATACCGACGGCACTGATCCCTACGATCCCGCCTCCTTCAAGGATACCGATGGCGACGGCATCCCCGATGCCGTGGAAGGTGCGGGCGACGCCGACGGGGACGGGATCGCGAACCTCGCAGATGCCGACAGCGATAACGACGGCATCCCCGATGCCGTGGAAGGGACGGGCGACGCCGACGGCGACACGACGCCGAACTATCTGGACCTCGACAGCGATGGTGACGGCCTGTCGGACCTGAGCGAGTCCGGGATTCCCGGCTATGCCGCGCTCGACGGCAACGGCGACGGGGTCATCGACACCGCGGTGGGCGGCAACGGCCTGGCCGACGCGGTGGAGTCGCCGCTCGACAGCGGCCAGATCAGCTACACCCTGCGTGACAGCGACGGCGACGGGACCGAGGACTTCCTCGACGACGATGCCGACAACGACGGCGTCCCCGACGCCGTCGACCTCGACATCGACAACGACGGCCTCCCCAATGCGGTGGAGGGTACCGGGGATACCGACGGCGATGGCATCCCCGACCAGCGCGACCTCGACAGCGACAATGACGGGCTGCTCGACCTCGTGGAGTCCGGCATCGCCAACCCCGCGGCCCTGGACGGCAACGGGGACGGCGTGATCGATGCCGCCGTGCCGGCCGGCGCCAACGGCATCGCCGATGCCCTGGAGAGCGCACCGGACAGCGGCACCCAGAACTACACCGTGGCCGACAGCGACGGCGATGGCGTGTACGACTTCCGCGATCTCGACGCCGACAACGACGGCATCCCCGACGTCACCGAGGCGGGCGGGAGCGACCCCGACCACGACGGGGTGATCGGCAGCGGTGCGCCTGCCGTGGATGGCCGCGGCGTGCCCGGCACCTCGCTCGCCCCGGCCGACAGCAACGGTAACGGCAGCTATGACTTCCGCGATACGGACGCCGACGGAGACGGCATCTCGGACATCGTGGAGGCCGGCGGCGTCGACAGCGACGGCGACGCTCACGTGGACGGCTTCACCGATGCCAATGGCGACGGCTTCGACGACACCGTGGCCGCTTCACCTCTGCCGATCCCCGACAGCGACGCGAACGGGCGTCCGGACTTTCTCGACAGCCTGGATACCGACAGCGACGGCATTCCCGACGTGTTCGACGCCGACGACGACAACGACGCTATCCCCGATGCCGAGGAAGGCGACGGTCTGATCGACAGCGACGCGGACGGCGTGCCCGACAGCGTCGATCTCGACAGCGACAACGACGGCGTGTTCGACCTCGCCGAATCCGGCGCGGCCGAGGGCCTCGACGGCAACGGCGACGGCCGCATCGACGCGCGGTACGGCGTCGGCGCCAATGGTCTGGCCGATGCCGTCGAGACCAGCCCCGACAGCGGCACCCCGGGTTACAACGGCGGCGTGCCGCGCGACGCCGACGGCGATAGCATCGGCGATTTCCGGGACCGCGACAGCGACAACGACGGCATCCCCGATACGCTCGAGGGCGGCCGTAGCGATGCGGACGGCGACGGGGTGATCGGAAGCGGGGCGCCGACGGTGAACGTCGACGGTGTGGCGGCCGGCACCAGCGGCAGCACCCGGGACAGCGATGGCGACGGCGTGCCGGACCTGCGCGATCTCGACGCCGACAACGACGCCATTCCCGACGTGATCGAGGACGGCGGCCGCGACCGTGACGCGGACGCGCACGTGGATGGTTTCACGGACGCCGACGGCGATGGCTTCGACGATCGCCGTGCCGCCGCCGGGACGGGCTTGCTCGATACCGATGTTGATCGGGTCGCCGATTTTCGTGACCGCGACTCCGATGGCGACGGCCTGAGCGATCTCATCGAGGCCGGCGGCCGCGATACGAACGGGGACGGACGCGTGGACGGGTTCACCGACGGCAACGGCGACGGTCTGGACGACTACTACGCGGCCAGCCCCCTGGCCGTGCTCGACCGCGATGCCGACGGGGTGCTCGACTTCCAGTCCAGCGCCAGGACGGACGAACCGATCAAAACCGGCATCAAGGGTGTGGGCGGTTGCACGGTGGGGCGCAATACACCCTTCGACCCGGTGCTGCTGCTCCTGGCGTTCGTCTCGCTCGGTGTCGTCCTGCGCGATCGCCGGCACCGTCAACCCTCACAGAATCGGGAGTAAAATCGATGCAGCTGCGCCTGTTCACCACCGTCGCGCTCCTCACCGCATGCGTCATCTCACCCGCCCTCGCGCAGCAGGGGGCGGGGCCCGCGCATGGGTGGTATATCGGGGCCGGCGTCGGCCCCTCCCACGTGGCACCCGATACCCGCGGGACCACCTTCACCGTCCGCGATCCGGACAGTTCCGGCGCCAAGCTGGTCGTGGGCTACGAGCTCAGCGATGCGCTGGCCCTGGAGGGCTATTACTCGGATCTCGGCGAGGCCACGCTCACGCCCGCGTACACCGTGGCGTATCACGAAACCGGCGTCAGCGCGCTCTACTACTTCCGTGGCGCGAGCACCGCGCGCAGCGGCCTGTCCTGGTTCGTGCGCGGCGGGGTCGGCTTCATGGGCAACAGCACCCAGGCCAATTACCGCCGCGAGAACAACGCCCACCTGATGACCGGCATCGGCCTGCGCTATCCGTTGGCCGGCCGATGGACGGCCTGCGCCGACTGGGACTTCTACGATCAGGACTCGCGCCTGCTCTCGCTCGGCGTCTCCAGGCGCTTCGGAAACTAGGGCCCGCCTGGGCGGCGGCGCGATCGTGGGGCCGAGCGCGAGCGCAAAGGCGCGCATCGTGCAGTGTGCGGGCCGCATGCGGCGGGCGGCGCGCGATCCGGCCTTTCTGCTCGCCCTCGGCGCGGCGCCGCTGTCCTGGGCGGCGCTCGACGCGTGGCTGCTGCCGTACGCGCCTCAGCCCGGCCGCTTCTGGTCCGACCCTGCGGCCGTGCTGCTGGGCGTCGTCCTCTATCCCCTGGTCGAGGAGTGGCTGTTCCGCGGCCGTCTCCAGCCGGCGATCGCCGCGACGCGCCTGGGCCGCGCTCGCCGCATCGGCATCTCCGCGGCGAACCTGCTCACCAGCGTCGCCTTCGCCACCGTGCACCTGCTCGCCCATTCGCCGGTGTGGGCGCTGCTGGTCGTCTTCCCGTCCCTCGCCTTCGGCTTCTTCCGCGACCGCTATTCGGCGATTGGCCCTTCCATCGCCCTGCACGTGTTCTACAACGCCGGGTTCTTCACGCTCTTCTCGCCGGGCACATAGAAGCGCCCGAAAATGGTCGCTGATCGCGCCGCCCTGTAGAATCAGTCTCATCCTGCCGCCGCTTGGGGACAGAGTCCTGCCAGCGCTCCGCTTGTCCCATCTCAAGACCGCGCACATCGGTCCGGTCGACCTGGAGGTCGCGGCGGGCGAGTGCGTGTGCCTGTCCGGTCCGTCCGGGGCGGGCAAGTCGCTGTTGCTGCGGGCGATTGCCGATCTAGACCCGTGCGCGGGCGAGGTGGCGCTCGCGGGGGCCGTGCGCGAGCGGATGCCGGCGCCGCAGTGGCGGCGGCGCGTGGGATTGTTGCCGGCCGAGAGCCAGTGGTGGCGCGAGCGGGTGGGCGATCACTTCGCCGCGCCGCCGCCGGGCGACTGGCTGCGCCGGCTCGGCTTTGCCGACGGGGTGATGGACTGGGCGGTGGCGCGCGCCTCCACCGGTGAGCGCCAGCGCCTGGCCCTGCTGCGCCTGCTCGCGAACGGGCCCGAGGCGCTGTTGCTGGACGAGCCGACCGCTGCCCTGGACCCCGCGAATGTGCGCGCGGTGGAGGCGCTGGTGGCCGAGTACCGGACGGGGCATGACGCGCCGGTGCTGTGGGTGAGCCACGATCCCGAGCAGATCGCACGCGTGTCCAGCCGCCATTGCCGGATCGAGCACGGGCGCGTGCGGGCGGCAGCGGTCGCATGAGCTTCGTCACCCTGGACGCCCTCGACCTGCTGCTCGCCGCGGCGCTGGTGGCGCTGCTGGCCGGGCTCACTACGGCGCTGCGTCTGCGCCTGGGGGCGCGCATCCTCGTCGCCGGGCTGCGCACCGCGGTGCAACTGCTGCTGGTGGGGCTGGTGCTCAAGGTGCTGTTCGCGAACGCGGCCCTGTCGTGGGTGGCGCTCATGGCCCTGGTCATGCTGCTGGCGGCCGGGCGTGAGGTGATGGCGCGCCAGCGGCGGCCGTTCGCGGGAGTCTGGGGCTATGGCCTCGGCACCGCGTCGATGTTCCTGTCCTCGTTCTCGGTCACGCTGCTCGCCCTGCTGGTGTTCATCGGCAACAAGCCCTGGTACGAGCCCCAGTACGCGATCCCGCTGCTGGGCATGCTGCTCGGCAACACGATGAACGGCCTGTCGCTCGCCCTGGATCGCCTCACCCAGGGCGCACGCGAGCAGCGCGCGCTCATCGAGGCGCGGCTGCTCCTGGGCCACGACGGCCATACCGCAATGTCGGAGATTGCCCGCGAGGCCATGCGCGTGGGTATGATTCCCATCATCAATGCCATGGCCGCGGCCGGGCTGGTCAGCCTGCCGGGCATGATGACCGGTCAGATCCTGGCCGGGGTGCCGCCCTGGGAGGCGGTGAAATACCAGGTGCTGATCATGTTCCTGATCGCCGCGGGCACCGGCTTCGCGACCGTGGCGGCGGTGCGGGTGGGCGCACGGCGCCTGTTCGACGCGCGTGAGCGGCTGCGGCTGGACCGGCTGGCCGGCCCGCGCGACTGACACCCGCGCGACTGACACCCGCGCGACTGACAAGGGAGCACGCCATGCGAGCGCACGTGTGGGTCGCGGTGCTGGCCCTGATGGCCGGGGTCGGCCACGCGGCGGGCATCTACAAGTGGGTCGACGGGGCGGGGCATGTGCACTACGGCGACCGCCCGCCGGACGCCGCCGCCCGCGCGCTGCAGCTGCGCGCGGCCCCGCCCCCCGACGCTCGCGTGCAGGAGCACCTGCAGCAGCAGCGCAAGCTGCTGCGCGCCATGGACGAGGATCGGCGCGTGGAGCAGGACGCGCAGGCCACGGCCGCGCACCGGGAGGAGCTGCGGCGGCAGAACTGTGCCCGGGCGCGTCAGCAGCTGGCCGATTACGGGCGCGCCACCTACCTCTACGAGTACGACGCCACGGGCCGGCGGCGGGTGCTCTCGGATGCCGAACGCACCGCCGCGAAGGCGCGCGTGCAGGCGCAGGTGCAGCGCTGGTGCGGCGAGTGAGCCGGTGCGATGGCCGCCGCAGCTGTGACCCGATGCCGATCAGCTGCGGATCGGATCAGGGCGTCGTCAGGGCGTCGTAGAGGAAGGTCGGCGAGCACATGCTGCCGTTGTGCACGCCGTGGTTGTAGTAACGCGTCGCGAACGGCATGTTCGCCACGTCCTCTTCGCGAAAGCCGGCGATGGGCGTGTCCTTGCGCGCCATGGTCGCGCTCCACCAGCCGCTTGGGTACACCGGCTGCGGGAAGTTGAGCGTGAGCACGTCCAGGAAGCCCGCCGCGCGCATCGCATCGTGCATGGAGCGGATGAGCCGGGTGTGGATCAGCGGCGATTCGCTCTGGCCGATCAGGATGCCCTCGTGGCCCAGGGCACGCAGGCAGTCGCGGTAGAAGGGCTCGTTGAACAGCCCCTCGGCCGGACCGATGGGATCGGTACTGTCGACGATGATGACATCGTAGCTGCCGGCCTGGGCCTCCTTCACCCACTTGATCCCGTCGGTGAAGTGCAGCTCGGCGCGCGGGTCGCCGTTGGACTCCGTCAGCTCCGGGAAGAAGCGCTCGGCAACGCGCGTGACGCGCTCGTCGATCTCCACCTGGTGCGCGGCCTCCACCTCGGGGTGCTTGAGCACCTCGCGCAGGGTGCCACAATCGCCGCCGCCGATGATCAGCACGCGACGCGGTGCGCCGTGGGTGTAGAGGGCCGGGTGGGACATCATCTCGTGATAGATGAAGTTGTCCCGATCGGTGAGCATGACGTAGCCGTCGATGACCATCAGCTTGCCGAACTTCTCGGTCTGGAAGACCTCGATGCGCTGGTAGGCGCTCTGCTCCTCATGCAGCTTCTCTTTGATCTTGAAGGAGATCGCGGTGCCACATTCGGCGCAGGCTTCGGTGTACCACGTGTCGTCCAGGGCCATGTCGCTCATGCCGCATTGCAGTGAAAGGGCCAAAGTCTAATGCCTCCCCCGCGCCTTGGCAAAAGCGCCCGCCGCGGTTTCGCTCGGGGAGCGAATCCTCCATAATCGGGCCCAAGTTCCCCCGAACACGAGTCCCCCGGCCGATGAGCGACTGGACTGTCGAGCACGCCCGCAAGACCTACAATCTCGCGCACTGGGGGGGCGGCTACGTCGACATCAGCTCGGACGGACACTTGCTGATGCGGCCTGACCGCTCCCGTGAGGGCGCGGGCGTCGATCTGGCCCGCCTCAGCGAGGAGGTGCGCGCCGCTGGCATGACGCTGCCGGTGCTGGTGCGCTTCACCGACATCCTGCGCGACCGCGTCGACACCCTGTGCGGCGCCTTTGCCGAGGCGATGGCCGCCGACGAGTACCGCGGCCGCTACACCGCCGTCTATCCCATCAAGGTCAACCAGCAGCGCAGCGTGGTGGAGGAAATCTTCCGCCACGGCGGCGGGCGTGTGGGCCTGGAGGCGGGCAGCAAGCCCGAGCTCATCGCCGTGCTCGCCCTGGCCGACGCCAACGGCGGCGTGGTGGTGTGCAACGGTTACAAGGACCGCGAGTACATCCGCCTGGCCTTGCTCGGCCGCAAGCTCGGCCACCGCGTGTACGTGGTGGTGGAGAAGCCCTCGGAGCTCGAGCTCCTGCTCGAGGAGGCCGATGCGCTGGGCGTGGAGCCGCTCATCGGCGTGCGCGTGCGCCTGGCCTCGATCGGCGCGGGCAAGTGGCAGAACACCGGCGGCGAGAAGGCCAAGTTCGGCCTCTCCGCCGCCCAGGTGCTGCAGGCCGTGGCGCGCCTGCGCGAGGCGGGCCGGCTCGCCAGCCTGAAGATGGTGCACTTCCACCTGGGCTCGCAGATCCCCAACCTGCGCGACATCCGCCGCGGCATGCGCGAGTGCGCGCGCTACTTCGTCGAGATGCACCGCCTGGGCGTGAACGTGGAGTGCGTGGACGTCGGTGGCGGGCTGGGCATCGACTACGAGGGCAGCCGCTCGCGCAGCTTCTGCTCCATGAACTACAGCGTGCAGGAATACGCCCACAACGTGGTGCACGCCCTGTGGGAGGTCTGCGAGGCCGAGGGCCTGGAGCACCCCTGCATCTTCACCGAGTCGGGGCGCGCCATGACCGCCCACCACGCGGTGCTGATCACCAACGTCATCGACACCGAGCACGTGCCTGCGCCGGTGGAACTGGCGCCGCCCGGGCCCGCGGAGGCGCAGATCCTGCACGACCTGTGGCAGGGCCTGGAGCATCTGGTGGAGCGCCCCTCCGAACGCTCCGCCGTGGAGGCCTACCACGAGGCGGTCAACGCCGTCGCCGAGGCGCAGGGCATGTACCTTCACGACGTCCTCGGCCTGGCCGAGCGGGCGCGTGCCGAGGAGCTGTACTTCGCCATCTGCCGTCAGGTGCAGCGGCTGCTCAACCCAGGCGCGCGGGCGCATCGCGAGATCCTCGACGAGCTGCACGAGAAACTCGCCGACAAATACTTCTGCAACTTTTCGCTGTTCCAGTCTCTGCCGGACGTGTGGGCCATCGACCAGATCTTTCCGGTGGTGCCCCTGCACCGCCTGGACGAGCGGCCCGAGCGCCGCGGCGTGCTCGAGGACATCACCTGCGACTCGGACGGGCGCATCGACCACTACGTCGACGGCGAGGGCCTGGAGAGCAGCCTGCCGCTGCACGCGCCGCGCGCGGGGGAGCCCTACCTGCTCGGGATCTTTCTCGCCGGGGCCTACCAGGAGATCCTCGGGGACATGCACAACCTGTTCGGCGACACCGACTCGATCGACGTCGAGCTGGACGCGGCGGGCGGCTACCGCCTGGCGCGGCCGCTGCACGGCGACACGGTCGAGACGGTGCTGCGCTACGTGCACTTCGACCCGGAACGGCTCTTGCAGGCCTTTCGGGAGAAGATCGCCGGCGCCCCGTTCGGCGAGGCGGAAGGGGCCGCCATGCTCGAGGAGCTCGAGGCCGGGCTGCACGGCTACACCTACCTGGAAGACTGATTCGTCAGGGGAGACGCCGGGAGGCACTCATGAAGACTGGATTCATCGGCTTGGGCGGCATGGGCGGCCCCATGGCTGCCAACGTACATAGCGGCGGTTTTCTGACGCATGTCTGGAATCGAACTCGTCAAAAAGCTGACGATCTGGCCGCCGAGCTGGGCGTGAGCGTGGCCGCCGATCCGGCCGCCCTCGCCGCCGAATGCGAGCTGATCGTCACCTGCGTCTCGCGCGATGCCGATATCCGGAACGTGGTCGCCGCCATGCTCCCCGGGCTGAAGCCCGACAGCATCGTGGTCGACTGCTCCACGGTGGCCGACGATACCGCCCGCGATCTGGCCGCCCAGGTCGCCGAGCGGGGCGCCCACTTCCTCGATGCGCCGGTCTCCGGCGGTGTGGAGGGGGCGCGCAAGGGCACCCTGGCCATGTTCGTCGGCGGCGAGCCTGCGGTGCTGGAGCGCGCGCGCCCGGTGCTCGAGACCATGGCCGGGCGCATCGAGCCCATGGGCCCGGTGGGCTCGGGGCAGGCGGCCAAGGCGGTCAACCAGGTCATCGTGGCGGGGCTGAATCAGGCGATCAGCGAGGGGCTCGCCTTCGGCGCGGCGCTGGGTCTGCCCATGGACCGCCTGGTGGACGTCCTCGATCAGGGGGCGGCCGGCAACTGGTGGCTGCACAACCGCGGCCACCGTATGCTGGCCGATGACTTCGTGCCGGGCTTTCGTCTGGACCTGCACGAGAAGGACCTGCAGATCGTCCGCCACATGGCGGAGCGCTTCGGCGCTCAGCTGCCGCTGGTGGAGATGACCGCGCACCAATACCAGCGTCTCATGCAGGGCGGCTACGGGGCGGAGGACATTACCGCCCTGGTGCGCGACAAGCGCCGGCTGTTGATGGGGGGCGGGGCCGACGATTGACGCCCCGTGCACAGGAAGCGACCAAGAATGAACCGCCCACAAGGATGATTGGACCAGCGAAGTACCTGCCGCGTGCCTACTATGCACTGACCTTCGTCGTGCTCGCGGCCTACGGGCTGCGCACCCACCCCTTCACCGAGC
Source organism: uncultured Gammaproteobacteria bacterium (assembly GCA_963779865.1). Classification (GTDB taxonomy): domain Bacteria; phylum Pseudomonadota; class Gammaproteobacteria; order CAVZZX01; family CAVZZX01; genus CAVZZX01. Next base: position 2,498,171 of record CAVZZX010000003.1, read on the forward strand.
TGGGCAGCTTCGGCCTGTATCTGCTCATGCTGGCGGCACCGCTGGCCGCCGTGGGCTGGATCCGCGGGCGCCTGGAGCGGCAGGTGGTGGACTGCCAGCGTGGCCTGCTGCAGGCGCGGCGCCAATTTGCCCTGGACTTCGTGCTCTACCTGCTGGCCGCCGCCGGCATCGTCGCGGGGGTGGCGCTCTGGGACCCGGTTGCGCCCACCCATGCGGGCAAGCTCGTGGTCGGCACCCTCATCATCGGCTACTTCGCCAGCATCGACCTGGCGCTGTCCCGTGAGCGGCACTGCTACCTGGGCAACTCCGAGGCCCTGGATGCGCACTTCAAGCCCGGTTCCGTGGCGCGTCGGCTGGGCGTGTTCCTGACCGTGACCACGCTGATCTCGCTGTCGGTGATCACGATGGCCGGCTACGACTACCTGGGGCGGCTGGCCGCGGACGCCGCGCCGCCGGTGGCGGATCTGCGCCAGGGCTTCGCGGTGGACGCCATCTTCGTGTTCGTCACCGTGGTGGGGCTTACGCTGCGGCTCATCTACTCCTATTCGCGCAACCTGCACTTCAATTTCACGACCCAGATCGAGGCCCTGCGGGACGTGCAGTCCGGCAAGCTCGGCACGCGCGTGCCGGTGATGGGGCGCGACGAGTTCGCCGTCATCGCCCAGCAGATCAACAAGATGATCGAGGGCCTGCGCGAGAAGGAGCAGGTGGCCAAGACGCTCGAGCGCATCGTCAGCCCCAGCATCATGCAGAAGCTGCTGACCATGGACACCGACTCGCTGCAGGTCGGCCAGGAGTACGAGGTGGCGGTGCTGTTCTGCGACCTGCGCGATTTCACCAGCTTTGCGGAGTACTCGCCCCCCGAGGACGTGATCTACTTCCTCAACACCTATTTCTCGGAGATGGTGAACATCGTCGCCGACCACAACGGCATCGTGAACAAGTTCATGGGCGACGCCATCCTCGCCATCTTCGGCCTGGAGCCGAACACCAACCCGGTGCAGGATGCGGTGGATACGGCCTGGGCCATCCAGGACCATGTCGAGTCGCTGCGCCTGTCGGGCCGCAACACGCGCCTGGAGAGCGGGGTGGGCATTCACTCGGGCAAGGCGGTGGCGGGCACCATCGGCTCGCCGGACCGCTATGAGTACACCTTCATCGGCGATGTGGTGAACACGGCCAGTCGCCTCGACGGCCTGACCAAGCGCCTGGGCTGCAAGATCATCGTCTCAGCCGACGCCTACCGGCAGCTCTCGCCCTCCGCCCAGGCCCGCTTCCTCGATCTGCAGATGCACCGCCTGCGCGGCAAGGCCGAGCCGGTGCACGTCTACGGCACCGGCTGCCGGGATGCCGATGCGGTGGAGGAGGCGAGTTAAGGCGCCGCGGCCTCAGCCGGCCCGCGCCGGCGCCAGTTGGCGGAGGAGGTAGGCGCCCACGTCGATGCGGAAGTCCGCCGCGTCGTGCACCCGAACCACCCGATACGGACGGCCGTGTTCGGCGGAGACGTAGCGCCCCGGCTCCACCACGCGCGGCGGATCGAGGCGGGTCTTGTTGCGCCCGCGCACCAGCATGATGCGGGGCATGCACTGTGCCGTCGCGTTGGCCGTCACCACCAGGCCGATCTCGCCCGTTTCCAGTTCCACGACCGCGCCTTCGGGGTAGATGCCCCGGCACTCGATGAAGCGCTCCACCAGCGTGGCGTCGAACAGCCGCCCGCGCCAGTCGTGCAGGTATTTCAGGGCCAGGCTGCGCGTCAGCGCCGGGCGGTGAGCGCATGGGCGCGTGGCGTTGGCGTAGAAATCGACGATGGCGACCATGCGCGCGAAGAAGGGGATGGCCCGCCCGCGCAGCCCCGCCGGATAGCCGCCGCCGGCGCTGCGCTCGTGGTGGGCCAGCGCCACCTCGGCGACGCTGCGCGGCATCCCGCTGCGTTCGAGCAGGTGGGCGCCCAGACGCGGGTGGTGGCGCGCGCGGCGCTGCCGCTCCGCCTCGCTGGCCCCCGCCGCGTCGTCGAGTTGGGTCTCGCCGATGTCATGCAGCAGTGCGGCCATGCCCAGCTCCAGGAGCAGCCCGCGTTCCAGCCCGAGGTGACGGCCGAACTCCAGGGCCAGCAGGCAGGTGTCCACCGCGTGGCGAGCGCCATCGGCGGCCGGGGCTGCGAGCGCATCCCGCTCGGGGGCGGCATCGAGCAGGCGGGCGACCAGGCGCCGCGTCGCCGTGACCTGCGGCGCCCGGCCCCGGCGCGCCGCGCCGAACACCGCGCGTAGGTAGCGGCAGGCATGCGCGTGGAGGCCGGGCCGCAGGGCGTCCGCGACACCTTCGTGCACCAGACGCAGCGCGGTGCTGCGGCGCGGGTCCACGAACACGTGGCGGCAGTAGCCGGCGAGCAGCCGCAGCTCCCGGGGGTCGTGAATGCCGAAGCCGCCGGGCGGGAACGGGGTGCCGGCCCAGGGCCGATCCAGGGCGGCGACGTACATGCCCGGTCTGAGATTCCGGACGCTGATTTTGTTCATTCTCTCTTTCTTTGTACCTGCGCCGAGAGGGGGATGCGGCGGACGCGTCCGGGCGTCACGGAAGGCATGCTAGCGGTGCGGCTTTGGGCTGTCCACGCCGGACTTCACAGACGCATCGCCCGCACGCATCGGCCGGGGAGGGAAGGCCGAAAAGGAGGAATCGGTCGCAGCCCGGGCGGGCCGCCGCTCAGCCCTTGACCTTGAGCACCATCGGTTCGATGTCGTGCTCGTGCAGCCGGGCGCGCGCCTGGTTGAGGGACTTGATGTCGGTGAACGGGCCGACCCGCACGCGGTGCCACTTGGTGCCGTTGATGTCCACGGTCTCGATGCTCGCCTGCACACCGAGCAGCGCCAGGCGCGCCTTGAAGCCGTCGGCCTCCTTGAACTGCTTGAAGGACCCCGCCTGCAGGACGTAGTGCGTGCCGTCCGGCGGCGGCGTGGTCGGTCCCGGGTGGGCGACCGCGCGCTGCTCCTGCTGGCGTTCCTCGCGCTTGAGCTCGTCGTCGGGGACCGCCACCTCCAGTTCGGGCAGGATGCTGTAGAACTGGAACCGCGGCGTGCTGCCCTTGTCGGCGGACTTGCCCGCGGGTCCGGGCGGCGCCTTGGCCGTGGCGTCCTTGCGCACGTCGCGGGTGTCCTGCAGGTGCAGCCGCTGCTTGGTCTGCTGCACGGCGGCGGGCAGGTCGATGTTGCTGTCCGGCTGCTTGTCCAGGTAGACGAGGAAGGCGACGAACAGGCCGACGGTCAGGCCGGAGGCCATCCACACCCAGCCGGGGATCGGCGGGCGGGCGGGCTTGCGGCGGGCCGGTTTTTTAGCGTAGTCGCGGGGCATGGCTCACATGGTTTCGGGTGCGGAGACGCCGAGCAGACCCAGGCCGTTGGCAATGACCTGGCGCACGCCGAGGATCAGGGCCAGGCGAGCATGCCGCAGGGGGGCATCGCTGACCAGGAACTGGTGCGCGTTGTAATAGGTGTGGAAGTCGTTGGCCAGCTCGCGCAGGTAGTGGGCCACCTGGTGCGGCTCACAGGTGAGCGCCGCGCCCTCGACCACCTCGGGAAAGCGCGAGAGGCGATTGAACAGCGCCTGCTCGTGCTCCTCGGTGAGCCGATCGAGATTGGCCACGCCGAGCGCCGGGTCGTAGTCCAGGCCCTTCTCCTCGAGCTGGCGCATCACGCTGCACACGCGCGCGTGGGCGTACTGGATGTAGTAGACCGGGTTGTCGTTGCTCTGCGACTTGGCCAGGTCCAGGTCGAAGTCCAGGTGCTGCTCGGCCTTGCGCGTGACATAGAAGAAGCGCGCGGCGTCGTTGCCGACCTCCGTCGCGCAGCTCGCGCAGCGTGACGAAGGAGCCCGAGCGGGTGGACATCTGCACCTTCTGCCCGCCGCGGTAGAGGATGGCGAACTGCACCAGCAGCACGTCCAGCTTCGAGGCGTCGTCGCCCAGCGCCTGCAGGGCCGCCTTCACGCGCGGCACGTAGCCGTGGTGGTCGGCGCCCCACACGTCGATGACGCGCTCGAAGCCGCGCTCGAGCTTGTCCATGTGGTAGGCGATGTCCGAGGCGAAGTAGGTGGTCTGGCCGTTGTCGCGCACCACCACGCGGTCCTTCTCGTCGCCGAAGTCGCTGGAGCGGAACCACAGCGCGCCGTCCTTCTCGTACAGCCGGCCGTGCTCGCGCAGCCGCTCGATGGCGCGCTGCACCGCGCCGCTCTCGGTCAGCGAGCGCTCGGAGAACCACTGCTCGTAGACGACGCCGAACTCCTCCAGGTCCTCGCGGATGTCGCCGAGGATGGCCTCCAGGCCGGCGTCGAACACCACCCGGTACAGGTCCTCGCCGAGCAGGGCGCGGGCGCGCGCGACCACCGCGTCGATGTACGCCTCCTTGTCGCCGCCCTCGGGCTCGTCGGCCGGCAGCTGCGGCGAACACCTCGGCGCACGGGCGGCGCAGCAGCTCGCCGTGCGCCCCGCGCAGCGCGCGCGCGATGTCGTAGACGTAGTCTCGCTCTTGTAGCCGTTGGCGGGGAAGCGGATCGCCTCGCCGCACAGCTCCAGATAGCGCAGCCAGACGCTGGCGGCGAGGATGTCCATCTGCCGGCCGGCGTCGTTGACGTAGTACTCGCGGTGCACGCTGTAGCCGGCGGCGGCGAGCAGGTCGGCGACCGCCGCGCCGTAGGCCGCGCCGCGCCCGTGGCCGACGTGCAGCGGCCCGGTCGGGTTGGCGGAGACGAATTCCACCTGCACCGGCGCCCCCGCGCCGATCGCGGAGCGCCCGTAGGCCTCGCCGGCCTCGAGCACGGCCGGCACCACGGCGCGGAAGGCCGCCGGGCTGAGCGCGAAGTTGATGAAGCCCGGGCCCGCGATCTCCACCCGCGAGACGTGCTCGGAGGCCGCCAGTGCCCCGATCAGGGCCTCGGCCAGCTCGCGCGGCTTGCGCCGCGCCGGTTTGGCGAAGACCATCGCCGCATTGCAGGCGAAGTCCCCGTGACGCGGGTCGCGGGTGCGCTCGATCTTGATGCCGGCAGGGAGTTCGGGCGGCAGCGTCCCCTCCTGTTGCAGGCGGGCGATGGCGGCAGCGACGAGGTCGGTCAGGTGTTGTTTCACAGGTGGCGTTCAGGCGGCGGAAAAGATCGCGATTCTAACAACTGCGCGCGGGTAAGCGACAGGCTCAGAACATGTCCAGCGGGTCCACGTCCAGCGACCAGCGCACCCGGCGCCCCGACTTGAGGCCCTCCAGCTGCGGGGCCAGCGTGTCGAGCAGCCGATGCAGATCGGCCCGGCGGGCGGCCTGCAGCAGCAACTGGGCGCGAAAGCGTCCCTGGCGGCGTTCCATGGGGGCGGGCACCGGACCCAGCAGCAGCACCCCGTGCGTGCCGCCGGTGCGGGCGCACTCGCGCGCCTCCTCGAGAAAGGCCAGCGGGGCGGCGGCGGCCACCGCTTCGGCGCGCAGCAGGGCCATGTGGCTGAAGGGCGGCAGCTCCGCTTCGCGGCGTTCGGTCAGCGCCGCCGCGGCAAAGGCGCCGTAATCGGCGTCGATGAGGGTGCGCAGCAGCGGGTGGTCCGGATGATGGGTCTGGATCAGTACCTCGCCGGGCCGCTCCGCGCGGCCGGCGCGGCCGGCCACTTGGGTGATGAGCTGGGCCATGCGCTCGCCGGCGCGAAAGTCCGCGCTGTAGCAGGCCGTGGTCCGCATCGAGAATCCCCACCAGAGTCACGTGCGGGAAGTGATGGCCCTTGGCGAGCATCTGGGTGCCGACCAGGATGCGGCCCTCGCCGCGTTCCACCCGTCCGAGCAGGTCTTCCATGCTGCCCTTGCGCCGGGTGGTATCGCGGTCGATGCGCACCACCGGGTGCTCGGGAAAGTGCTCGCACAGGGCCTGCTCGATGCGCTCGGTGCCGCTGCCCAGGGCGCGCAGGTCGGTGCTGCCGCAGGCCGGGCACTGCGGGTCCACCGGCCGTTCGGCCCCGCAGTGATGACAGCGCAGACGGCGCTGGCGCTGGTGAAAGGTCATGTGCGCATCGCAGCGGCGGCAATCGGCCACCCAGCCGCAGTCGTGGCACAGCAGGGTGGGGGCGTAGCCGCGCCGGTTGAGGAACAGCAGGACCTGACTGTCCTGTGCCACATGGGTGCGCATCGCCGCGAGCAGCGGCGCGGACAGCGCGTCCTCCATGGTCTGGGCGCGCACGTCCAGGGTGCGCAGCCGCGGCATGGCGGCGCGGCCGGTGCGTTCGGGCAGGTGCAGGCGCCGGTAGCGTTCGCTGTGTGCGTTGTGCAGGGTCTCCAGCGAGGGCGTCGCCGAGCCGAGCACCACCGGCACCTTGAGCCGCTGCGCCCGCACCAGGGCGAGGTCGCGCGCCGAGTAGCGAAAGCCCTCCTGCTGCTTGAGGGAGGCGTCGTGCTCCTCGTCGACGATGATCACGCCGGCATGGGCGAGCGGGGTGAAGACCGCCGACCGCGTGCCGATCACCACGGCCGCCTCGCCGCTGCGCGCGGCCAGCCAGGCACACAGACGTTCCTGGTCGGAAAGCCCGGAGTGCAGCACCGCGATCGGCACCTCAAGGCGCGCCCGGAAGCGGCCCACCAGCTGCGGCGTGAGGCCGATTTCGGGGACCAGCACCAGGGCCTGGCGCCCGGCCCGCAGCGCGTGTTCGACGATGTGCAGGTAGACCTCGGTCTTGCCGCTGCCGGTGACGCCCTCGAGCAGGAAGGCACCGTAGGCCCCCATTGCACCGCCCACGGCGGCGACCGCCTCCGCCTGGGCCGGCGTGAGCGTGGGCGGCGGCGCGCCGCCGGTGGCCGCCGGGAGACAGGGGCCGTCCTCGATCGCGGCCCAGCCCTTCTCGAGCAATCGCGCCATGGCGGGCCGCCAGCTCTCCAGGGCCGCGTCCAGGGCCGGCGCCTCGGCGGGCGCGGCGCACCCCTGCAGGAAGGCCAGCAGCGCGGCCTGGCGCGGCGCGCGGGAGAGAGCCGCCGGGTCGGCCGTGCGTCCGGCCCCGGTGAGCCGCCAGCGGCGGATGCCGGCGCTCCGGGCCGGCCGCCCCTGGCGCAACAAGGCAGGCAGGGCCGCGCTGACCGCCTCGCCGAGCGGATGGTGGTAGTAAGCGCTTGCCCAGCGCAGCAGGGCGAGCAGCTCCTCGGGCAGCAGCGGGGCGTCGTCGAGCACGGCGAACGCGGCCTTCAGACGGGCCGGTGGGACCTCGCTGCGCTGCGCACCTGCGATCACCACGCCCACGGCGCGGCCGCGCCCGAAGGGCACCTGCACGCGCATGCCGGGGCGGATGCCGGTCGCCGGGACCTCGGCCGGCAGCCGGTAGTCGAAGGCACGCCGCAGGGGGGTGGGGACGGCTACCCGCAGGATTGGCGGCGGCTGGTCGGCGTGCATGGCGCCGAGCGTATCACGGCGGCCGGGGGACGGCAGCGGCTTGTCCACAAAAACTGTGGATAACTTTGTGGACCCTTTGGGAGCAAACGCCGGAAGTGCGGTCGCCGGGCGGCTCTCCGCGCATTGGTCACGGACTGCGCAATCTGTCGATCGCCTTTAAAATCAACACATTGTGAAAATGTCCTCGGGCGGCGTCCGGTGCCCGCCAAGCCGCTGACGCGGTCGCCGCGTGGCTGTGCATAAGCGCGCGGACCGAGATCCGGCCGCGTTCGGCGCCACCGCCGCGATGCTTGCGGGGGGTGATCATCGTCACAATTTCCGCGGGCTTTCCCATACGATTTGAGGGAGATTCTGCGGGAAAACCCTTAAGCCGCTGTTTCATCGGGGCTTAACGGGTTATCCACAAAACCTGTGGAAAACTCTGTGGACGAAGTGAGAAAAACCGGCCGGATCGCGCCTGTTTCGTGGGGCCGCCACATTTTGGGCAAATTTTTGCCGCCTATAAATATCTAGCACAATCAACGATATAAACAATATCGCCATATTCTGATGCGCTCCGCTTGACAAATCCGCACCCCTTGCACCGCCGTGCCGCGACGCTGTGCATAACCGTGGTGCGGCTGCCCTGTAGCGGGGCATGGATGGAAACTGCGGAACTACTCGCGGCCGGGCGCCGGAAGGTCGTCGATGCTGCGCGCGTTCTTGTCCGACCAATACTTCGACAGCCCGTCCGGCCCCTTCGCTTCCGCCCACTCGCGCAGCCGCGGCCGCTCGCCCTGGTATTCCATGAGCGGCACGCCGTAGCCGCAGGAGGTCTGCACGCGGGTGACGAGGATGCGGATGATCTGGCGCTCGCCGGGCATGTCCCGGGGAAACAGCGGCCTCAGCTCGGCCCATGCCTCGCTGTCCGGCAGCACCACTTCGCCTTCGCCGTAGAGGCGCAGGATGCGCGGCTCCCCCTGGAAGGCACAGAACATCAGCGTGACCCGCCGGTTCTCCTCGATGTGGGCGGCCGTTTCGTTGCCGCTGCCGGTCAGGTCGAGAAAGGCGACCTGGTTGGGATCGACGATGCGCAGGCTGTCGTAGCCGCGCGGGGAGACGTTGACGTGGCCTTGCGGGCTGAGCGGGGCGCTGGCGATGAAGAACACCGGCTGCGTGCGGATCCAGGCGGCGAGTTCGTCGGGGATTCCGGGGTATACTTTGGCCATTTCCTCTCCATCGTCAAGGTTTAGCATGCCCAAGCCGTACCGCGAGGTGCCCCGGTTCTATCACGAGCGTTTCACCATTGCCATCATGACCGGGGAGGCGGTGCCGCTGCACTGGCAGGCCGAGCAGGGCAGCCAGGCGTTCTTCGCCCAGGTCTTCCCCCGCGAGATCCTGGAGGAAAACGGCATGGACTACCTGCTCGGCGTCGATGGGGAGGGCGCGCCGGTGAAGATCCGCATGGACCTGATTGAGAACATGCCTGCGCCGGTGAAGTAGCGTGCGGCGCCCGTACGTCGCCGCGCCGCTAAAGCCGCCGCGAGCGTGGCCGATATCAGGCAGGGAGCGGCGGCGCGCGCCGCCGCGGTTCGTTTGCGTTGCGTGGGGAGTGTCGATGCCCGGCCCCGGCGGCACCCGCCCCGCGGTGGGGTTGATGCTGATGGAATTGCTGTTCGCGCTCGCCATCGTCGGCGTGCTCGCGGCGATTGCGATCCCCACGTACAACCAGTACATCTATCAGAGCCAGGTGGTGCGCACCATGGCCGAGCTGCGTCGCATCGAGCAGGGGCTGGAGTCCTTCGCCATCACCAATGACGGCGTCTACCCGGCGTCCCTCGCCGAGGCCGGTCTCGAGGGCATGCGCGACCCCTGGCGCCACGCCTACCGCTACACCCGCATTGCCGGTGCGCCGCCGTCCGTCCTTGGCAGCGTGCGCAAGGACAAGAACCTGGTGCCGATCAATACCGATTATGACCTCTACAGCGTGGGGCGCGACGGCACCACGGCCGCCCCGCTGACCGCCCGCGCCAGCCGCGACGACGTGATCCGGGCCAACGACGGGGGCTTCCACGGCCTCGCCGCGGACTACTGAACCGATGGTGCCCCCCCGCGACGCGCGTCTCGGAGCCCTGCGCGGGCGCTTCTCCCGGCGCCTGTTCGTGCGCTTTCTGCTCGCTGCCGCCCTGCCGATGGCGGCCATCGCGCTGCTCGCCGTCTTGCAGGTCCGCGCCGTGTTCTCCGACCAGGCCCACGAGCGCCTGCTGCGTGCCGGGCGCAACTACGGCAACGAACTCCATTCGCGCCTGCTGCTCGCCCAGGAGCTGTTGGTGCAGCTCGGGCGGACCGGCGTGGTGCGCCTCCCCCCGGAACGGGCCGCCGACTACCCGTTCGCCGCCGTCGTCCTGTACCCGGACTCCGGTGCGCGGCGGCCGATCTATGGCGACGGCGCCCTCCTGCCCGACAGCCGCGCCGACTTGGGCGTGGACGATGTCTCCAGCAAGCCCCGGGTGCGGGTCGCCGGCGACGGCAGCGCCCGTACGCTGATGGCCTTGCGCCTGCGCGAGGGCCCGGCGGCGGGCACCGCGCTGGCCGCCGTGCTGCGCCCCGACTACCTGTGGGGGCGGCACGATGTCTGGCCCTACGGGATCGATTTCTGCGTGCTGGCGGCCGCCAGCGGGCGCCCGCTGTTCTGCCCCGAGCCGGATTTCGCCGCCGCGGCGCAGGCGCGGCGTGCCGTGCCGAGCCCCGCGCGCGCATGGCGTTTCGAGCTGGCAGGCGAACCGATGCTGGCCGTGCAACGCGATCTGTTTCTGCCGAGCGCCTTCGCCGCCGATTCCTGGCGCATCGTGGCGGCCGAGCCGCGCGCCCTGGCCGTGGCGCCGGCCCAGGCCTTCGCCCGCCTGTTTCCCCTGGCGGCACTGCTCGCGGTGGCCCTCGCCGGCTGGGTCGGCTTCCGCCAGAGCCGCTGGCTCAGCGACCCGCTGCAGCGCCTGCGTCGCGGCGTGGCGGCGATCGCCGCCGGCGACTTTGGGGCGCGGGTACGGATCGACAGCGCGGACGAGTTCGAGGAACTGGGCCAGGCCTTCAACCGCATGGCCGCCCGCATCGGCCGGCAGGTGCACGCCGTGGAGCTGCTCGCCGAGGCCGATCGCAGCATCCTCGCCTCGGCCGCGCTGGAGACGGTCGGTGAGGACCTGCTGCGCGGGCTCTCCAGCATCGTGCACAGCGAATGGGCCGGGATCCTGCTGCTCGAGGGCGGCGACGGGAGCCGCGGCCGCCTGATCTGGCGCCGTGCCGGCGCGGACCGGGTGCATCTCCAGCCGGTCGTGCTGGCCGCAGCGGAGCGCGCTCTGCTGGAAGGTGCCGCCGGCGCCATCGACCTCGCTGCTGCACCGGGGCCGCTGCCCGCCTTCGCGCAGGCAGGGGGAGCGGTCGCGCACGCCGTGGCGCTGCCCGTGCAGCACGGCGGACGCCTCGCCGCGGCCCTGCTGCTGGGCTACTGCCGGCCGGTGGCGGCCGAAGCGGAGGACCTGGAGCACGCCCGCGCCGTGGCCGACCGCCTGGCCGTGGCCCTGGCCGCGGCCAGCCGCGAACACCAGCTGGTGCACCAGGCCAACTACGACCCGCTCACCGATCTGCCCAACCGCCATTACTTCATGCGGCGCATCGAGCGCGAGTTTGCGCGCGCGGGGCGCGAGGGCCCCGGCTTTGCGCTGCTGTTCATCGATCTTGACCGCTTCAAGAACGTCAACGATTCGGTGGGGCACGGCACCGGCGACCGGCTCCTGCAGGTCGCCGCGGCCCGGCTGCAGAGCGCGGTGGGTCCCACCGATACCGCGGCGCGCTGGGGCGGCGATGAGTTCGTGGTCCTCGCCCCCGCCGCCGGCGCGGCCACCGCAGCGACGCTTGCCGAAAAGCTGATCGAGCAGCTCTCCACGCCCTACCGTATCGACGAGCAGGAGCACCACGTGGGGGCCAGCATCGGTATTGCCCTGCACCCCGGCGACGGCCGCGGCCCGGAACAGTTGCTCAAGAACGCCGACGTGGCCATGTTCCGTGCCAAGGAGGCGGGCCGTGGCTGCCATGCCTTCTTCGAACGGAGCATGGACGTGGCGATCCAGCGGCGCACCCTGCTGGAACACGAGCTGCGCATCGCCCTCGAGCGCGAGCAGTTCCTGCTCGTGTATCAGCCGCTGGTGCGCCTCGAGGACGGGGTCGTGGAGGGCGCCGAGGCGCTGCTGCGCTGGCGGCATCCGCGACGCGGCATCGTGCCCCCGGGGGAGTTCATCGGTGTGCTCGAGGACTCCGGGCTCATCGGCCGGGCCGGACAGTGGGTGCTGCGCGCCGCCTGCGAGCAATACCGGCGCGGTTTCGGCGCCGCCGCGCGCCCGGGACGGATCGCCGTCAACGTCTCCCCGCGGCAGTTCTGGTTCGCCGGTTTTCCGCAAATGGTGCGCGCCGTGCTCGCCGAGACGGGCGTGCCGCCCCAAGCGCTGGAGCTCGAGATCACCGAGAACGTTTTCGTGCAGGACGTCGAGCGCGCCATTGAGATTGCCGACGAGTTGCGCGCTCTGGGGGTGCGCTTCGCCCTGGACGATTTCGGCACCGGCCACTCCTCGATGAGCTATTTGCGCCGGCTGCCGGTGGACACGATCAAGATCGACCGCTCCTTCCTGTTCGACGTGGAAACCGACCGCCAGGCGGCGGCAATCCTGGAGGCGATCATCGCGCTGGGGCGCACCGTCGGGAAGACGGTGGTGGCCGAGGGGGTGGAGACGGCGGGGCAGTTGCAGTTCCTGCGCGAGCGCGGCTGCGAAATCGGCCAGGGCTTCTATTTCAGCCGGCCGGTGCCGCCCGCCGAATTCGGGGCGTGCCTGTCGCGCGGCACCTGCCCGGTGAGCCGCGAGCTGCCCAACTGAGCATCGCCCGCGGGCGGTCAGTCCCGCACCACCGCCGGGCGCATCTTCGCGGCGATCGCCTCGGCCATGCGCAGCCACTGGTCGGCCAGCTCGGCCGGCAGCTCCTCATGCACGGTCAGCGCGAACAGCTCCAGCCAGTGTTCGAGATCGGCGGAGCCGATGCCCAGCGGACGGTGGCGCCCCACCATGTCGAACACCGGCGGCGCGGCACTGCGTCCGCCCATGGCGATCCACCAGAACTCCACGATCCGCGCGACGTGCGCCTCCAGGTCGAGCGGCGCGAACCAGCCGCGCAGCTGCGCGTCGCCGAGCAGCCGCCGGTAAAAGGCCTGCAGGGTGTGCTCGACCCGTTCGCGGCCGATCTTGTCGCACAGCGGCTGCAGCTTGCGCGGCGAAGGCTCCCTGGGGGGCGCTTCGGGTGGTGAGGCGTTGGACATCGATGGGCTCCGCGGGCGTTGCGATCATCCTAGCAGGATTGGTGGGCTGGCCGCGGCCCGCGCCGATTCGCTACCATTGCCATCCGGCCGCCACGAGATGCAAACGCCGACACATGTCCACGCGTGACTGGGAGGAGATCGCCGCCGCCATCGGCCACGCCACCGGCGAGGCGTTCGCCGTGGAGCAGGCCGCCGGCGTCGGCGGCGGCTGCATCAACACGGCCTGGCGCCTGGAGGGCGCCGGCCGGCGCTACTTCGTCAAGCTCAATGCCGCCGAGCAGCTCGACATGTTCGAGGCCGAAGCGCAGGGGCTGCGCGAGATGGCCGACACCGGCACGGTGCGCGTGCCCGAGCCCATCGCCTGGGGCACCAGCGGCGTACAGGCGTACCTGGCGATGGAATACCTGCCCACCGGGCCCGAAACCTCGGTGGCGATGGAGCGCTTCGGCCGCGAGCTGGCGCGCATGCACCGCCACACCCAGCCGCGCTTCGGCTGGCACCGGGACAACACCATCGGCTCCACGCCGCAGGTCAACACCCCGAGCGCGGACTGGAGTGCCTTCTGGCGCGCGCAGCGGCTGGGCTTTCAGCTCGAGCTGGCCGCCCGCAACGGCTACCGTGGCTCGCTGCAGCGCAAGGGCGAGGCCCTGCTCGACTCCTTCCCGGGCCTGTTTCGCGGCCACAGCCCGGCGCCCTCGCTGCTGCACGGCGACCTGTGGTCAGGCAATTGCGCGGTGGGCGCCGACGGGGCGCCGCTCATTTTCGATCCGGCCGTGTACTACGGCGACCGCGAGGCGGACCTCGCCATGACCGAGCTGTTCGGCGGCTTCTCGGCGGCGTTTTATGCCGCCTACCGGGAAGAGTGGCCGCTCGACGCCGGCTACGAGTTGCGCAAGGTCCTCTACAACCTCTACCACGTGCTCAACCACCTCAACCTGTTCGGCGGCGGCTACCGCTCGCAGGCCGAGCGCATGATGGATCGGCTGCTGGGGGAACTGGGTTGAGGACGACAGACCGCCCGTGAGCAGCCGCAGCGACAGCGTGGTCCGGCCCGCCGCCGGCGCCGCCCAGCCCCATGCGCCGCCCTTTGAGCGCGCCTTCCTGCGCCCCGAGTGGTGGCCGACCTGGTTCGGCATCGGGCTGCTGAACCTCCTCTGGCGGCTGCCGCGTCGCGTGCGCCAGGCGCTGGCGCGGGCGGCGGCGGCCCTGGCCTGGCGCGCCAATGCCAAGCGCCGCGCCATCGTGCGCATGAACCTGGAGTGGTGCTTCCCGGAACGCAGCGCGGCCGAGCGCGATGAGATGGCGCGCGGCTTTTTCGCCGCCATGGCGCAGGCCGTGCTGGACTCGGGCCTGCTGTGGTGGGGAAGCGAGGAGGCGATCGCGCGGCGTGTGCCCATGCACGGCCTCGAACACCTCGAGCAGGCGCTGGCCGCGGGCGAGAACGTCATCCTGCTGGTTCCGCACATGGCGGGGCTGGAGTTCGGCGCACAGGCGATCGGCACGCGCATCCAGGCCACCGGGTTCGTCAAACCGCTGCGCAACCGCCTCATGGACTGGTTGCTCGGGCGCGGCCGCACGCGCTTCAAAGGCGAGATCTTCCGGCGCGACCAGGGCATCCGGCCGGTGATCCGGGCCTGCCGCAGCGGTCGGCCTATCTACTATCTCGCCGACGAAGACCTGGGCGGTACACAGGAGACCGTCTTTGCCCCCTTCTTCGGCGTGCCCACCGCGACCCTGAGCGCGATCGCCCGCCTGGCGCGCACCTGCCGGGCGCGGGTGCTGCCCTTCGTCACCGTCTATGATGCCGCGCGCGACGTGTACGAGGCACGCGTGTACCCGCCGCTGGAGGGCTATCCGACCGGTGACGAGGAGGCGGACGCCGCCCGGGTCAACGCCGTGCGCGAAGAGCTGATTCGCCTGGCCCCCGAGCAGTATCTGTGGGCCCTGCGGCTCTTCCAGACGCGCCCGGACGGCGCCCCGAATCCCTACCGGGACCTCAGGTACTAGGCCCGCGCGAGCCGCTCACTGCTGCGGAGCGGCGCCTGCACTCTTCTGTACCATCATCTCCTGCTGGGCCTGCTCCAGTAGCGCACTGACGCCGTGCGCGGCCGCTGTGGCGCCGATGTAGCGCTGCTGCTGCGTGCCGACTTGGGCCAGGTCCTTGGCCTGCTTGAGGACGTCCTCGATGGTCTTCCCGCCCTGCTCCTTGGCTGCGGCGTAGTCCTGGAGTACCCCCTGGCCTTGCTTGCAGGGGTCCTCGGCGGACGCGTCATAGGCGGGGTCGTCCTTGCTCACCAGGCAGTTGATGGCGTGTTGCAGGTGCTTGTGGGTCGCTTCCGCGTCGTCGGCGCGTGCGGCCAGGCCGGCGTGCTTGACCGCGGTCTGCAGTTCAAGCGCCGCAATCTCGGCGCGCGACTTGCCGTCCTGCCCGGTCGCCGCCTGCTGCGGGTCGGCCGCAAAGGCCGTGCCGCCGAGCAGGCTGGCGCCGGCCAGCGCGGCCGACAACAGGATGTGCGTCCACGTCTTCATACGCTTACCTCCTTGTGGGGGATGCCCTTCGGTTTGCTACTGTGCGCTGCGTTGCAGCGCCTGTTCGGCCTGCTGCAGGAGCGACTGCACCCGGTTGGCGGCCGTGGTCGCGCCGGCCTCGCCTTTCTGCTTGCCCTTGAGGGCGATGCCCTTGGCCTCCTTCAGCATGTCCGCCGCGCGCTCTGCGCCCGGTGCCTGCTCGGCGTCCGCAATCGCGCCCTGGCCCTGGCCCTTGCAGGGGTCCTCGGCGGAGGGGTCATAGGCCGGGTCGTCCTTGCCGACCAGACAGTTGATGGTGTGCTGCAGGTGCTTGTGGGCGCCGGCGGCCTCCTTCGCCTGCGCGGCAAAGCCGGCATGCTTGGTGGCAGTCTGCACCTCGAGCGCGGCAATCTCGGCGCGCGACGCGCCGCCGCCCTGGCCGCTCATGGCAGCCTGATCGGAGCGGCCGCCCTCGTTGCGCGATTGCTGCTGCGGCTTGTCTCCCGGCACCTCGTCGCCGACCGCGTACTTCGGCGAGGGCTCGACATAGGTCTGTGGCACCTTCTCATGGTAGGCGTTGCCGGGGGAGGGCTGCAGGCCGGGTTCGTGATTGCCCGCGAAGGCGGCCGTGCCGCCGAGCAGCCCGGCGCCGGCGAAGGCGGCCGAGACCAGGATGGGCGTCCATTTCATGGGGAATACCTCCGTGTCCGTGGAGATGAAGGGGAGGGGGCGCAGGTGCGCCCGTCCCGAAAGGATAGCAGTGGAGGCTGCGGGTGGATCCGAGCGATTTCCCCCACTTTCTCAAGCGGAATGCGCGAGAAGCGCGGTGAGCGCCCCCACTTTGGCTAATCCATGGAAAAAGTGGGGGTGCGGGCGTTACTCGGCGTCATTTTTTGACAGAAGTGGGTGCATCGCCCGCAGCAGCGAGGGGAATAGGCGTTTGTTGTGGGACTCTTCTCGCGAGAGCAGGGCCTTGATGTGCTCGCGCTCGGTGGGCATGCCGAAGCAGGCGGGGCAGCTGTCCGGCACCACCGGCAGCGCGGCGGCGGCCGCGAAGTCGGCCGTCTGCCGCTCGCGCACGTAGAGCATGGGGCGGATGATGCGCACATCGCCTTCGCGGTTGGTGTAGTGCGCCTTCATGGTGCGCAGCTGCCCGCCGCGGAAGGCCGACATCAGAAAGCTCTCGGCCAGGTCGTCGAGATGTTGGCCGAGGGCGAGCACGCCGTAGCCCTCGCGGCGCGCGGTGCCGTACATGATGCCGCGCTTCATGCGCGAGCAATAGGCGCAAAAGGAATCGTTCTTCATGTGCGCCTGCGCCTCCTCGGCGATCGGCTGCTGCACATAGAAGTGGGGGACGTCGAGTGCGGCCAGGTACGCCTTCAGCGGCGAGGGGTCGAAGCCCTCGATCTGCGGGTCGACGGTGAGCGCCCCCACCTCGAAGCGCACCGGGGCGCGGCGCTGCAGGTGCAGGAGGACGTGCAGCAGCGACAGCGAGTCCTTGCCGCCGGAGAGCCCCAGCAGCACGCGGTCGCCCTCGCGGATCATGTCGTAGTCGGCGATGGCGCGGCCGATCTGCCGCAGCAGGGACTTGGGCGGCCGCACCGGCGCCGCGGCGGCTGCGGCCGGCGCCTCGCTTGGCGTACTATTGGAATTCATCCGTCCATTTTATCAGCAAGACCATGCCCGAGCTTCAGAGCCTCCGCCCCCGCGACGCCTGGGACCTGCTGCAGCGCGATCCCGCCGCCTTGTTGGTCGACGTGCGCTCGCAGATGGAATTCCTGTTCATCGGCCATCCGCAGGGGGCGATCAACATCCCCTGGATCGACGAGCCGGACTGGGAGGTGAACCCGCAGTTCACCGCCGAGGTGCGCCGCCTGCTGCTCGGCGGCCTGGAGCACGACGCCAAGGGCCACAACGTGCCGGTGATCCTGATCTGCCGCAGCGGCAAGCGCTCGCACGAGGCGGGCGAGAAGCTGATCCAGGCGGGCTTCCACGAGGTCTACAACGTGAGCGGCGGCTTCGAAGGGCCGCTGGACGATCAGCATCATCGCAGCAGCCTCGCCGGCTGGCGCTTCGAAGGGCTCCCCTGGGAACAAACCTGAAGCGGCGAACAAACCTGAACCGGCGAATCAACCTGAGCGGGAACTGGCCTGAAGCGGCCGCCTTCTCAGACCGTCGCGGCCGGCGGCGTGCCCGGCCGGGGAAAGCTCACCGCCACCCGCAGTCCGACCCCGCCCGGGGCGGTCTCCAGAGTCACCGCGGCCTCGTGCAGCTCGGCGATGCGCCGCACAATGGACAGGCCCAGCCCCGAGCCGTAGCCCGCCCCCGCGCGCCCGCGGTAGAAGCGGTCGAACACCTGGGCGCGCTCCAGCTCGGCGATGCCCGGCCCGCTGTCGGTCACGCTCAATTCGGCGCCGCCCGGGCCGCGGCCCACCGCCACCTCCACGCTGCCGCCCGCGGGCGTGTAGCGGATGGCATTGTCGACCAGGTTGCGAATCAGCACCGCCAGCGCGGTGCCGTTGCCGAGCACCGGCACCGGCTGCGGGGCATCGAGGCTGAGCTCCACCTGCCGTTCGCGCGCCAGAGCGTCCAGCTCGGCGAGCACCTCGGCCGCGGTGTGCTGCAGCTCCACGCGCGCAAAGTCGCCGGCGGCGCTCTCCGGGTCCAGGCGCGCCAGGGTGAGCAGCTGCTGGACCAGATGGGTGGTGCGGTCCACCCCGCGGGTGATCTGCTGCAGCGCCGCCTGCTGCTCGGCGGGGTCGCGCGCGCGCATGGCGATCTGCGCATGCGTGCGCAGGCTGGCCAGCGGCGTGCGCAGCTCGTGGGCGGCATCGGCGGTGAAGCGCCGCTCGCGCTCGAAGGCGGCATGCAGGCGCCCGAACAGGTGGTTCAGTGCCTCGATCAGCGGGTGGATCTCCGCCGGCACCGGCTGGCCCGGCAGCACCGGTTCGAGGTTGCGCGCCGAGCGATGCGCCACCGCCTCGGCGATGCGGCGCACCGGCGCCAGGCCGCGGCCGATCACGCCCCAGATCAGCAGGCCGAGCAGCGGCAGGGCGAGGCTCATCGGGTACAGCGCATTGCGCGTGATCTCGCCGATCAGCTTGCGGCGCACCGCCTCGCGCTCGCCGGTGTAGATGGTCAGCGCCGGGCGGGCCTGATCGTAGCGAAACACCCGCCAGCGGCCACCGCCGATGCGCCGGTAGCTGAAGCCCGCGGCGGCGGCCATGGGTGTGGTGGGGGCGTTGGCCGAGCGCAGCAGCAGGCGATCGCCGCTCCAGATCTGGAAGGCGATGTTCTTCTCGTAGCGGTGTCCGTAGACCGACTTGGGCAGGGCGCCCACCCGTGGGCCGGCGGTGTCCAGGCTGCGGCCGCCGATCTGCGCCAGCACGCCCGCGGCCTGCGAGAGCTGGGCATCGAACAGCTCCTCGACCTGCTCGCGCGACTCCAGCCAGGTGGCGAAGGCCATCAGCAGCCAGATAACGACGAACAGCGCGAGCAGCCGCACCAGCAGCCGCAGTCGGATGGAGCTCATGCCTTGGCGCTTTCGGCCTTGTCGATCACGTAGCCTACGCCGCGCACGGTGCGGATCAGCTCGCTGCCGAGCTTCTTGCGCAGGTAGTGGATGTGCACCTCGATGGTGTTGCTGTCCACGTCTTTGTTCCAGCCGTACAGCGACTGGTCCAGCCGTGCGCGGGTGACCACCCGGCCGGTGTTCTCCAGCAACAGGCGCAGCACCGAGAATTCATAGGGGCGCAGGTCCACGGCCCGGCCCTCGAGCTCGACCGAACGCGCCGCCGGGTCGAGCACCAGCTCCCCGTGCACCAGGCACGGCTCGCCGCGTCCCTGGCTGCGGCGCAGCAGGGCGCGGATGCGGGCGGCGAGCTCGTCCAGGTCGAAGGGTTTGACCAGGTAGTCGTCGGCGCCGCTGTCCAGGCCCTGCACACGGTCGCTCACCGTGTCGCGCGCGGTGAGGATGAGCACCGGCATGTCGTTGCCGCGCCCGCGCAGCTCGCGCAGCACGTCCAGCCCGGAGCGATCCGGGAGTCCGATGTCCAGCACCATGAGGTCGAAGGGCTCGTTGCACAACGCGCCGGTGGCCAGCGTTGCATCGCTCACCCAGTCGACCGCGTAGCCCTCCTGGGTCAGGCCCACGCGCAGCCCCGAGCCCAGCATCTCGTCGTCTTCGGCCAGCAGGATTCTCAACCGCTCTTTCCTCCCTCCGGCTGGGCATGCTCGCGCAGGAGCCGGCTGTGCCTGCGCAGGGCCCGGTCCAGCAGCCGCGGGGCCAGGTCGTTGATGCGCACGAGCAGCGACTCGGGAAAGCCCAGAAAGGCCTCGGCCCGTTCCGCCTCGGCCGCCGCCAGGATCCGGCGGGCCGCCGGCGCGGGCGCGTCCAGGTGCATTTTACTCCCGCCGGCGGTGCGGTACAGGGCCGTCGGTGCTGGACCGCGCAGCATGCGCGGGGCGATGTAGGTCACGCCCACCCCGGTGCCCGCCAGCTCGCGGCGCAGCGCGCCCGAGAAGCCGCGCAGGGCCGCCTTGCTCGCCGAGTAGGCGGCGAAATAGGCCAGGCCCATGGCGCCGAGCAGCGAGCCGATGTTGACGATGTGGCCGGCGCGATGCGCGAGCATCCCCGGCAGCACGGCGTGGGAGAGCTGCATCGGCGCCAGGGCATTGAGGTCCATGATGCGCTCGATGCTGTGCGGGTCCTGCAGGGCGAAATCGGTGCAGTCCATCGCCGCGGCGTTGTTGATCAGCACATCGACGCCGCCGAAGGCCTCGCGCATGTGCCGGATGGCGCGCGCGCGGTCCTCGGCGAGGGTCACGTCGGCGGCGATCGCCACCGCCTCGCCGCCGCCCCGCAGCCCGTCGGCGGCGATCCGCTCCAGGGCCGGGCGCTGCCGGGCCAGCAGGCCGACCCGGGCACCGCGCGCCAGCAGCGCAGCGCTCAAGGCCGCGCCCATCGCACCGCTGGCGCCGGTGAGCAGCACGCGCTTCGCCTGGAGGTTCATCCCGTCTCCCGGGCGGGCGCGGGGTGCTGACGCATGGCGGCCGTCCCTGAGTCTTTCCTCCCCGCAATCTAGGCCCGGTCACTTAAAGTTTGCTTAATTGGCGTAGGGCTTCTTTCACATTCCCCGCCGCAAGCCGCCGGGGAATGTGGACTCCTCCGCAGAACCGGCAGCTCCCCGCCGGCCCGCTCCGGCCCGTGTGACCGCGTCGATCCGGGAGCCCCCCTCCCGCTGGATATAGTCCCGCCGCCTGCCCCGAGGGCAGCGCGTTTGGATACCTCCAGCGGAAGGATTTTCTCGGACGATGCGACGTCCCAACGGCGCACGACACAGCGGAGCTTTCGCCACCGGTTTGCTCCTGCTGCTTGGCGGGGTTACCTCGCCCCTGATTGTACGGGCCGCCGACGACGGCCTGAGCATTCCGATCCGCGTCTCGCCCGAGGGCAAGCCGCTGCAGCCGCATGCCATCGTGATCCCCGACGGACCGGTCCTGCCCAAGCCGCTCGCCGCCGAGCGCTGGCGCCAGGACCGCTCGGGCGTGGCGAGCGCCCCCATGCAGGACGCCAGCCTGGTGCTCGACAGTCCCCGCCAGCGGGGCCTGTCGAACGAGGTCTGGGCGCGTCCGGGAGAGCTGCGCATGGCCGGCATCGGCGTGGGCGGCGATGTCGAACAGAACCTGTTCGGCGATGGCTCGTCCGCACAGTCCGACGGCCAGCCGCGCGGCATGGTGCTGAGCCGCTCGCTCAGCGGCGCGCACAGCCCCGAGGCCCTCTCGGTCACCGGCACCTACGTGAAGACCGAGGCGAGCGTGGACGCCCTCGGCCAGATCGAGGGCAGCAGCGGCGATGCCACCAACCTGGCGCTGGACTCGCAGCTGCTGGGCGGGCGGCTGCAGCTGCGCGGCCAGTACGCCTTCTCGCGCTACGATGCCGACGGCCCGCAGCTGAACTCCGAGTCGCAGGACGGCAACGCCTCCGCCTTTCTCGCGCGTCTCAATGCGCTGGACGTCCCGCTCGCGGGCGAGGACCTGCGCTGGGCGCTGGGGGCCCGCCACCGGGAGGTGGGCGCCGCCTTCCACAGCCCGGCCAATCCGAACCTCACCACCGACCAGCGCCTGAACAGCGTGTTCTCGGAGCTGAGCTGGGGCGGGCTGTCCGCGGCGGGCGAGCTGGCGCTGACCGAGAACAACCTCGACAACGACCCCACGCGTCTGCGCACCCGAGGCCAGTCGGTGTCGGCGCGCCTGCGCTATCAGCCGCCCCAGACTCAGGACGACGGCGCCCACCTGTTCGACCGTCCGGACGTGGAGCTCAATTACCGCCAGGCCGGCTCGCAGGACGCGGTCGGCAACCCGCTCAACAGCTACGAGGAGGTGGGCGTGTCGGCCGCCTTCTCACCGGGCGATGCGCGCTGGTCCCTGGGCTACAGCGTCGCGCGCAACGAGGACCAGACCGGCTGGGGCAGCGACACCCTGACGCAGACGCGCAGCCTCGCCGTGAGCCTGCCGCTGGGACCGTATCTGACCTTCAGCCCCAGCTTTCAGGACCGGCAGCAGCAATACGTGCAGACCAGCGTCGCCGAGACCCAGCTCAACCTCGGCGCCAGGCTGGCCCTGCACGTCTCGCGCAAGTGGTCCGGTGCACTGGGCTATCGCTACAGCGCCCACGGCGCCTCCGACGGTTCGGTGGACGCCCGCAGCAGCGAGATCAGCGCCCGCATCGAGCATCAGTTCCAGTCCCCGCGTAGCGACCGCCCCGGCATCAAGCTCCACCTGCAGGGCACCTACCAGAAGTATGAAAACGAGCTCGAACCGGCCGGTAACTACGACCAGCGCGACGCCGAGGTGGGCGTGCAGTTCGACTGGCCGCTGGATTGAGGCGGCCCCGGGGCGCGCCGCCGCGCGATCTACACTTGCTGAAACTCGTCGCTGTCGGCGGCTCCCTTCGCGCCGGCCCCAGGCAAGGACAAGGAGGTGTCCGATGCGCCGCCGTCTTCTCGCCGCGCCCCTGCTCGCCCTCGCGGCGATCGCTGCCGCCCCGCTGGCCGCGGCCGCCGGCGCCCCGGCCTCTGAGGGGCATCTCTACACACAGGTGCCGTTGAACCCCAGCGGCCCCTTCGCGCGTGTGTTCCACCCCGAGAACCTCCCCGCGAAGGGCGCCGCAGACGGCTTCCCCGATGCTTCACCATGCTCTACGCCAACGCGGCCCACAACACGGTGTTCCCGGTGGACGGCAAGGACGCGCCCGAGTGGCTCACCCGCGGCGTGCGCTGGGACTACGCCGAGGCGCGCGCCTGGCCGCTGCACAAGAGGCAGGCCTTCAGCGAGGACGTGCTCGGCCCCAGCCGCAGCCTGGCCACCATGGCGCAGTGGGTGGGCAACGTGGTGAACGTCTCGGCGGTGGGCGGCATCGTCTACGCCGGCAGCGACGACATGTTCGTCTACGCCCTCAACGCCCGCACCGGCAAGCTCATCTGGCGCACCAGCCCGGTGAGCAACACCTACATGAGCACGCCGCTGGTGGTGGGCGACACGGTGTACGTGTCCACCGGCAACGTGGCCTTCACCTTCCACCAGACCAAGAAGTACGCCAGGGACCCCGGCTCCGCCGCGCGCGGCGCCGGCACCAGCTACAACGGCATCGCCGCGCTGGACCGGCGCAGCGGCAAGCTGCGCTGGTTCTTCTCCACCAAGGGCGAGGTCATGCCCACGCCGGCGTATTACAAGGGCACCCTCATCGTGAACACCGGCGCGGGCATCGTGCACGCCATCGATGCGCACACCGGCAAGCAGGTCTGGCGCCATGACCTGGGCGGCATGGGCAACATGTCCAGCCCGGTGGTCTACAAGGACAAGGTCTATCTCGGTATGGCGGTCAAGCCGCAGCTCTACTGCCTGGACGCGAGCAGCGGCAAGGCCCTGTGGAGCAGCCACATCCCCGGCGAGACGAACACCGGCATGGGCGACGTGACCCCGGCCGTGGCCGACGGCGTGGTGGTGATGGACAGCGTCACCTTCCCGGCCACGGTAAAGGGCAAGGCCACCATGAACACCCGCGTGCGCGCCTTCAACGCCGACACCGGCGAGGTGCTCTGGCAGGATGACGTGGGCCGGGGCCCCAAGCCGCAGTCCTTCAAGGGCGGGGTGCCGATGATCCATGACGGCGTGGTCTACCTGGGCGATCCGGTGCGCAGCATCTATCAGGCGCTGGACCTGCACAGCGGCAAGGTCAAGTGGACCTGGAAGGTCCCGCAGCCGAGCCCCGCCGGCAACGGCCGTGGCCCCGCGGCCTGGTACCGGGGCACGCTCTACATCGCCAGCAACGACCGCGTCCACGCCCTTGACCCGAAGACCGGCACCGAGCTCGGCAGCTACCACGTGGGCGGCCGCTTCCCCATCATGAGCCCCACCATCGTCGGCGGCACCATGTACCTGGGCAACGGCTGGGATTGGGTGCACGCCGTACCGCTCGCCGCCGTGACGGCCAAGCAGCACAGTTAGCACGCAAGCCGGGCCCGCGCCGCTCCAGCGCGGTGCCCGGCCGTTGCGGCCCCGCCGGCACAAAGCCCCTGCACCGGGCGGGGCCTTCCCACGTCGCGCCGGTGGGGGCGCCCTACGGACCCGCCCCGGACCCGCGTGTTAAACTTGCCTCCTTTATACGTCATCAGCTTTCGCAAGGATTTCCATGAGCAAGATCGAGCAGGCCCTCGCCGAGCGTATCCTCGTCCTGGACAGTGCCATGGGCACCATGATCCAGAGCTACAAGCTCTCCGAGGCCGACTTCCGCGGCGAGCGCTTCAAGGACTGGCCGCAGGACCTGCAGGGCAACAACGACCTGCTCGTGCTCACCCAGCCGAAGATCATCTACGACATCCACTGCGCCAACCTCGAGGCCGGCGCGGACATCCTCGAGACCAACACCTTCAACTCGACCTCCATCTCCCAGGCCGACTACGGCATGGAGGAGCTGGTCTACGAGCTCAACTTGGAGGCCGCGAAGATCGCGCGCAAGGCGGTCGACGAATACACCGGGAAAGACGACGTACAGGGAAGTGCTAATGCCGCGGGAGGCAGGAAGCCGGGAGCGGCGCCGGCGAAGCCGCGCTTCGTCACCGGCGTGCTCGGCCCCACCAACCGCACGGCCTCGATCTCCCCGGACGTGAACAATCCCGGCTTCCGCAACATCGACTTCGACACCCTGCGCGCGGCCTACGTCGAGGCGGCCAGGGGCCTGCTCGACGGCGGCGTGGACCTGATCCTCATCGAGACCATCTTCGACACCCTCAACGCCAAGGCCGCGGTCTACGCCCTGGAGGACCTGTTCGACGAGCGCGGTGAACGCACCCCGGTGATGATCTCCGGCACCATCACCGACGCCTCCGGGCGCACGCTCTCCGGCCAGACGGCCGAGGCCTTCTGGAACTCGCTGCGCCACGCGCGGCCGATCAGCTTCGGGCTGAACTGCGCGCTGGGCGCCAAGCAGCTGCGCCAGTACATCGAGGAGCTCTCCGGCATCGCCGACACGCACATCTCCGCGCACCCCAACGCCGGCCTGCCCAACGAATTCGGCGAGTACGACGAATCCGCCGCCGAGATGGCCGCCGAGATCGAGGAGTGGGCCAGGAGCGGCTTTCTCAACATCATCGGCGGCTGCTGCGGCACCCGCCCCGAGCACATCCGCGCCATCGCCGACGCCGTGGCCAAGTACCCGCCGCGCAAGATCCCGCAGGTGCAGAAGAAGTGCCGCCTCGCCGGCCTGGAGCCGGTCAACATCGGCCCCGAATCGCTGTTCGTCAACGTCGGCGAGCGCACCAACGTCACCGGCTCGGCCGTGTTCAAGCGCCTCATCTTGAACGGCGACTACGACAAGGCCCTGGACGTCGCCCGCCAGCAGGTGGAGAACGGCGCCCAGGTCATCGACGTCAACATGGACGAGGCCATGCTCGACGGGGTCGAGGCCATGCGCACCTTCCTGAATCTCATCGCCTCCGAGCCGGACATCTCGCGCGTGCCGATCATGATCGACTCCTCCAAGTGGACGATCATCGAGGCCGGCCTGCAGTGCGTGCAGGGCAAGGGCGTGGTCAACTCCATCTCCCTCAAGGAGGGCGAGGAGAAGTTCATCGAGGAGGCGAAGAAGGTCCGCAAGTACGGCGCGGCGGTGATCGTCATGGCCTTCGACGAGACCGGCCAGGCGGACACGAAGGAGCGCAAGGTCGAGATCTGCAAGCGCTCCTACGGGATCCTCACCGAGCAGGTGGGCTTCCCGGCCGAGGATATCATCTTCGACCCGAACATCTTCGCCATCGCCACCGGCATCGAGGAGCACAACAACTACGCCGTCGACTTCATCGAGGCCACCGGCGAGATCAAGCAGGCCCTGCCGCACGCGCTGATCTCCGGCGGCGTGTCCAACGTGTCCTTCTCCTTCCGCGGCAACAACGCCGTGCGCGAGGCCATCCACGCCGTGTTCCTGTATCACGCCATCGAGGCGGGCATGGACATGGGCATCGTCAACGCCGGCCAGCTCGCCGTCTACGACGACATCCCCGAGGCGCTGCGCGAGAGCGTCGAGGACGTGGTCCTCAACCGCCGCGAGGACGCCACCGAGCGCCTGCTCGACATCGCCGAGCAGTACAAGGGCGAGGGCGGCGAGGCCAGGAAGGAAAACCTCGAGTGGCGCGAGTGGGCGGTGGAGAAGCGCCTGGAGCACGCCCTGGTGCACGGCATCGCCGACTACGTCGAGGACGACACCGAGGAGGCGCGCCAGCGGGTCGACCAGCCTATCGAGGTCATCGAGGGCCCGCTGATGGACGGCATGAACGTCGTCGGCGACCTGTTCGGCGCCGGCAAGATGTTCCTGCCGCAGGTGGTCAAGTCCGCGCGCGTGATGAAAAAGGCCGTCGCCTACCTGCTGCCCTACATCGAGGCCACCAAGGCCGTCGACGCCAAGCCCAAGGGCAAGATCCTCATGGCCACGGTGAAGGGCGACGTGCACGACATCGGCAAGAACATCGTCGGCGTGGTGCTGCAGTGCAACAACTTCGACGTCGTCGATCTCGGCGTCATGGTGCCCGCGCAGAAGATCCTCGACACCGCCCGCGAGGAGAAGGCCGACATCATCGGCCTGTCCGGCCTCATCACGCCCTCACTGGACGAGATGGCCCACGTCGCCAAGGAGATGCAGCGCCAGGGCTTCGAGCTGCCGCTGCTCATCGGCGGCGCCACCACCTCGCGCGTGCACACCGCCGTGAAGATCGCCCCCGGCTACGAGCAGCCCACCGTCTGGGTCAAGGACGCCTCGCGCGCTGTCGGAGTGGCGCAGAACCTGCTCTCGGAGTCCGGCACCCGGCGCGCCGACTACGTCGCCGAGATCGCCAAGGAGTACGAGCAGGTCCGCACCCAGCACGCCGGCAAACGCCGCAAGATCCACTGGCTCAGCCTGGAGCAGGCCCGCGCCAGCAAGCAGCCGATCGACTGGGACAACTACACCCCGCCCGAGCCGACCTTCACCGGCATCAAGCTGTTCGACGACTACCCGCTCGCCGAGCTGCGCGACTACATCGACTGGACGCCCTTCTTTCACACCTGGGAGATGCGCGGCTCCTTCCCGAAGATCTTCGACGACCCGGAGAAGGGCACCGAGGCGAAGAAGCTCTACGACGACGCCCAGGCCATGCTCGACCAGGTCATCGAGGAGAAGTGGCTGCGCGCCCGCGCCGTCATCGGCATCTTCCCGGCCAACCAGGTGAACGACGACGATATTGCGATCTACGACGTGCAGGGAAGCACTAGTGCCGCGGGCGCAGGAAGCGCAGGAGCGGCCGACGGGGAGGGAAGCACTAGCTCCGCAGAAGCGGCGCGGCGCGAAGTAAAACTCGTCGTCCACCACCTCCGCCAGCAGACCGAAAAGCCGCCCGGCAAGCCGAACCACTGCCTGGCCGACTACGTCGCCCCGCGCGAGAGCGGCAAGGCCGACTGGCTCGGCGCCTTCGCCCTCACCGCCGGCCTCGGCATCGAGGCGAAGCTCGAGGAGTTCCAGCGCGACCACGACGATTACAAATCCATCCTCCTCAAGGCCCTCGCCGACCGCCTCGCCGAGGCCTTCGCCGAGCGCCTGCACGAGCGCGTGCGCAAGGAATTTTGGCACTACGCCGAAAAGGAAGACCTCGACAGCGAGGCCCTGATCAAAGAGGAATACGCCGGCATCCGCCCGGCCCCCGGCTATCCCGCCTGCCCCGACCACACCGAAAAGGGCCTGCTCTGGGAACTCATCGACGCCGAGAAGAACGCCGAGGTCCAGCTCACCGACAGCTACGCCATGTACCCCGCCGCCGCCGTGAGCGGCTGGTACTTCTCGCACCCGGACAGCCGGTATTTTGCCGTGGGGAAGGTCAATCGGGACCAGGTTGAAGATTACGCCAGAAGAAAAGGAATTTCCGTGGAGGAAGCGGAACGCTGGCTCGCCCCGCATCTTGGATACGACGTATAGGGACATACTAGGACCGCGGGCGCAGGAAGCGCGGGAGCTGCCGACGTATAGGGACATACTAGTGCGACATACAAGGACGTATTAGTCGCGCAATAGCCTGAACTACCCGGTTCTCTAGCGGCATCTGCCGCCCATTTGAGTGTGGCGGAAGCCGCAGGCATTAGGCGCGATGACGATAGTGCCCCGTAAAGGCCATGGATTTATGCCCCTTAGCGTCTGGTCGAGAGCGGCCAGGCGCAGGGGGATGTCGGTGGGGGAGAGCCCAAATCCGAGATACGAACTCAGCTAACTGTTTGACACACAAACGAAAGTTCTGGGGCGACGACCTAAAGAGAGACGCGGAGGTGTAAAGCACCTTGATGACGAAAGTCCTGGAAAAGCCAAGACTTGCGTCGCCACCGATCTCCGCCGCGGCCGGCGATCCGCTAACATTACTTCTCTCAGCTATTGTACAAAAGCTTGAGCTTTTTTAATCTTTATTAAATTTGGAAGGGATATTCTTCATTCATATGCCACTCTTAACCATCCCAGAAAACCGGATTGAAGTTGCCAAAGCTCTTTTTGGCTTGCAGGAACGGCAGTGGGAGGAACTTCTAGCGTCTTTGAAGCAGCAGCCTTCGCAGACCGATGTCGGAGCATTTGCGACTCAAGTGCTTCAAGAGATCCGAGGAATCCCGAATGCTGACGACATCCTCCAGATGGTGCTTTCCCTTTGCGGAGTACGCTTCGACCTGCGACTGAGTGCTAAGAGTTTTGTTGAAGAGATTCGTTCCGCCGCGAAGGCGACTGGTTCCGCAGCGATTGATCCTGATCAACTCGATTGGGATACATTGTCTAAAAAGCTTGAACAGCTATTCTCCGACGAAAGTTCGGTATGTGAAACAGCTAAGCTCCGGGGCTTGAGTTGGGACAGGCCGAATGTGTACTCGGAGGCCAAGCTAATTTCTGACCTTCGCCCAGTCTTTGGGACAGAAGTTACAGAGCCGCCTCAGTTGTTCCTAATGGCACATTCGCTACGAATCACATTTCATGATGGCGAGCGTATCCGTGAAATGTTCTTTTCTCTGGAGCCCAAGGATCTGCGCGCCCTCAATGGAGAAGTGGCTCGGGCATTGTCGAAGGAAGAAGCCATCGTTGACTTTGTTACGCAAACAGGCGGGCAAATGCGCGGCATGGATGAAGAGGCTTAGAAATGCTGACGGAGAATAGAAAAGGAGTCCGCGTAAGCGAGTGGGTGACTAAGCCGTCTTTCGCAAAACGGAAAGTGCGCGCGGCGATAAGGGAGCGCTACGAGTCCAAACCCGCTATGAAAAGGGGAGTTGTGCTATCGCGCGTGCAACTTGAATCATTTCTTAGTCCAGATCTCGCCAGCCACTGGCTATTGTTCTCCTCTGGAGAAAGAGTCGCCGATCTCAAAGATATCCGACAGGCTCTTCAGGACGCGCGTTGGATTTTGGATTTGCCGAACGACTGGGATGATGAGGGCGCGCCATGCTATTCAATAGAGCATTGGGGGCGTGTAGAGAAAATGCTTTTGGAATGGGCCCAAAAAGCATGGAAAGAATATGGATACAGATTACCGATTCCAGCAATCGGACCTGCACCAGAAGGCGGGATCGACCTGCATTGGAAACGTGAACAATACGAGTTGCTTGTGACGCTCCCGGCCGATAGCGGCAAGCCTGGCGTTTTTTATGGGGACGATTACGCTGACAACAAGTTGAAGGGAACATTCGTCCAATCGTCGGAGATCCCAGACTTCTTAATATGTCTCTTGAAACGGAATCTATGAGTAGGTGGGAAGCAGAAGACATCCCAGACGAAGACTTTCTGTACTACCGCGTGCACGAAAACTTTTTCAGGGGGCGTTATGAGGGAGACATTCCTCCTGGCGCTATTCGGAATACGCCGGCCGGGTATGGCGGTATGTCAACCGATTGGAACAAGTATTCCACTCCGGCTGAGACGCAGGATCGTGCCAAGGATCCTTCGAAGTGTAGAATTGTCGAGATGCAGGTTGGAAAGGTGCGTTCGCTACCGAACCAATCAGTTGAACATACTCCGTCAAAGAACAACCGCGCACATTCAACTGTATGGGGTGACAAGAACGACAACGAAATCAGGTTATTGTTTTGTCGACTGAGCAAGCTCCTACCAAAGAACTAGTTCTGCCGGCGCGAACTGCACCCCAAGCTTTTGCCTCGGCGTGACTTCATCCAACGGGACCGCCTGGAGAACGTCCAGCAGCCTGACAACCGCATGGTAATCCGGGACGGTAATCCGGGACAGATCCTGAGGAATCCCCACGAATCAGTGACGGGACTCCCGCCGCATCAATGAGTTAAGAGTGGACATGCACCAGCCTCTGTGATCTTCTTTGGGTTGCGACGCCTCAAAGAAGAAAACACAGGGGATGACTGATGCATGCCACCGATGTTCTTGATACGTACCTTAGGGGAAGCTGTCAAGCGGTTCACCAGGCGCGATGGAATGCGCTAAAAGACAGCGTCGGCGCGCTGTTACTAGGTCGACAGCTGTCAGTGACAGGGCTTGGGCGCACATTGTCGAGCCTGTAAACGGTTTTGTGTAACCGCCCACGTCATCAGAGCGCCGGGAAGCGCCCCTCGAACTCGATGATAAAGCGGTTCAGTGCGCGCTTCCAGTGATGGATCGGCATGGTCCATTTTTTCGAGGCCGGCTCCACGGCCAGGTAGATGACCTTCAGCGCCAGCTTCGTTGGGGAAGATCTTGCGGTTCTTGATCGCCTTGCGGATCACGCTGTTGAGCGACTCGATGGCGTTGGTGGTGTAGATCACGCGGCGGATCTCATGCGGGTAGTCGAAAGAGCGAATGAGACGTGGGCCAGTGGCGGCGCCAGGCCTGACTGATGGCGGGTATTCGGCGTCCCATTTCGTCGCAAAGGCGGCCAGCGCCGTCGCTCGGCCTCCTCGACGGTCAGGCGCAGTGATAGATCCGCTTGAGATCGGCCGCCACCGCCTTGCGGTCCTTCCAGCACACGTAGTTCAGTGAGTGTGCGCACCATGTGCACGATGCACAGCTGGATCCGGGTCTTGGGGAAGACGGCATTGATGGCGTCGGGGAAGCCGTTCAGGCCATCGACGCAGGCGATGAAGATGTCCTGCAGGCCCCGGTTCTGCAGCTCGGTCAGCACCGGCAGCCAGAACTTGGCCCCCTCCGTCTCCGCCAGCCACAGGCCCAGCAGCTCCTTGTTCCCCGTCCATGGTTGATCGCCCAGCGCCAGATAGATGGACTTGTTGATCACGCGCCGGTCCTGGCGCACCTTCACGACGATGCAGTCGAAATAGACGATCGGGTAGACCGGCATCGAGCGGCCGCGGCTGCCAGGCCATGCACCCGCTCGATGCACCGCCTCGGTGACCCGCGAGATCAGGGTCGCGCGAGACCTCGGCGCCGTACATCTCCTCGAAGAAGCGCCACGATGTCGCGCGTGCTCATGCCGCTTGGCATACAGGGCGATGATCTGGTCGTCGAAATCGCGTCAGCCGGGTCTGGCCCTTGGCGATCATCTGGGGCTCAAAGCTGCCGTTGCGGTCCCGCGGGGATGGCCAGCTCCAGCTCGCCGTGATCCCCGATTAGCCGCTTCTGGCTATGGCCATTGCGGCTGTTGCCGGTGTTGCGCCCCTCAGCGGCATGCTTGGCATAGCCCAGATGCGCGTCCATCTCGGCGCCCAACGCCGCCTCGTAGGTCACCTTGCGGATCAGGCGACTGAACTCGTCCATGTCCGCCTGGCTCTTGATCTCCTTGGCAAACTCCTTGGCCAAGGCTTCTGCTTTCTTCTTTAGATCTGTTTTGCTCATGTCCCATTTCCTTTATGATCAAGGGTATTGGTCTATGAGCAGTTACACAATCTGATTTACAGGCCCCGATAATCTCGTCGCGACCGGGACAGATTTATTTTCCGCCGAGGTCGACATGCCGTGACAAGCATTCGCCTCAAACAGCAGCGCCCCCTGCGCCGCCTCCAGCGCAAACTGCACTCCAAGCTTTTGCCTCGGCGTGACTTCATCCCACGGAACCACCTGGAGAACGTCCAGCAGACTGACGACCGCATAGAGCGTGTCGGCTGGCTGCTCGCCGATAAGCGGATTGCGGCCCGAGCCGGTCAGGCTCGTCTCTTCCCCCGTGGCCTCCCGCAGTTCCTGGCGCCGCCTCGAGGCACTGGGACAGCAGATACACGGCCCAGCAGGTCTCCGGGTCCGCGATATCGGCCTTCGCAATCAGCGCCTGTAGCTCGTCGACTTCCCGCCTCAGGAATTCCTCTTTCTTATCCGCCATCCTGAATGGCCCTCCGTGAATCGTCCGGTCCATATGTGAACCAAGCATAACCCAATTGTTCACATGTGAACAATCCCGCGTGTTCACATGTGACGCATGGCCTTGCCGAGACCCTAGCCAAGAACCTCCGCGCCCGACGTGGCGAACTGACCCAAGAGCAGTTCGCCCGCAAGCTCGGCATCAGCCGCGCCACTCTCACGCGCCTGGAGGGCGGCTACCAGAACACGACCATCAAGACGCTTGAGCAGATCTGCAAGGCGCTCCGTTGTGATATTTGCGAGTTGTTCAGCTGAGTATCTGTGAGAGAGAGGTGTAGAAATGGCTCTTCGTTGCCTATCTGGAACATCCGCGTGGGATGCCCCGATTTTCAAAGTCTTGGCCACTAATGATACGGGGAGTGCCCGAGGTCATCAGGGTGGCATCGTGATTCCAAAAGACTTGCGCCCCTATTTCCCTGGACTGAACCCCAGTGTTTCCGCAGCTAAGCCCACGGTTGACCATCGGGTGCTCGCTGAGCTTTTCGTTGAGAACAGCTATCGTGGAACCGTTAGCACGAGATACCAGTTTCAGACATGGGGCGGCGCGCGGCCGCCCGAGTCCCGGCTGACCGATCAGCTTGGGCCGCTACGTAAGGAGGCTGAGGGGGGCGATGTGCTTGTCATCCAACGGAGCATCGATCGCCTCGGATCGCTATAGGTTGACACTTGTGCGGAAGATGGCGCCGGATTTCTCCCTGGTCGCAATCTCGCCGGGGGCCGAAGATGGGGCGTCTTGACCGAAAACGTTCCAGTTTCTGAGGGTGACCTTGAGGAAGCGACGAAAACAAGAAGACTCTCACGAGCATTCCGCATTCGTCCTCTTTGACACCAGCGCAGAAAGTAAGTCTTCCACGACCACCAAATTGGCGCGCTCGATTGTCTTTCGTAGGAGGGTACTTGAGCTTTACGAGCAGACCTGTGCCGTTTGTGGAGAAGCGCTCAGAACCCCAGACGGAAGTGTTGAAGTGGATGCGGCGCATGTTGTGCCGCGGTCAGTGTTTGGCGCAGATGACGTTCGAAACGGCTTTGCTCTTTGTAAGTCCCACCATTGGGCCTTCGACAAAGGGCTGTTCGGGATCGGAGATGACAGGAAGATTATCGTCCCTAGGAAAGTCGCCGTGATTCCCGGGAACGCACCTCTCCTCAGATTGGCCCAACGGCCGATACAGAGGCTAGCGACGCGTGCCTGCACGTCCACGCGGATGCATTCAGGTGGCATCGGGAAAAGATACTCCCTAACGGATTAGTTACGTGGCTGCGCAGGAAGACGCAAATAGACTCGAACGTGATTGCTAATTTTTCGACTCGACCGCACGGTC
Organism: uncultured Gammaproteobacteria bacterium; assembly: GCA_963779865.1. Taxonomy (GTDB): domain Bacteria; phylum Pseudomonadota; class Gammaproteobacteria; order CAVZZX01; family CAVZZX01; genus CAVZZX01. Next base: position 2,531,583 of record CAVZZX010000003.1, read on the forward strand.
TAGCAACAACCACGCCCGACGACCCGTAGAAGAACCCTTACCCATCCGACGTTCTCTGATTCGGGGCTTGCCGGCTGGGACAGGCGGCGGCATCATGCCCCCAAAATGTCCCAGAAAGAAGGCTATCCCGCGGCCACCGAAAAACGCTGTCCGCCACGTCCTCCAGCAAGCCAGAAAACGTTATACCCAGAAAGAACTCGCCGAACATCTCGGCGTCGACCTGCGTACGATCAAGCGTTGGGAGGCACGGGAGACGGAGCCGCCGGAGTATGTCGTTCCCGCGCTGGACCAGCTTTTGTTGCCCATGGGGCAGCCGAACGTCTCCGGAAGCTTCACGTTTATCGATTTGTTCGCCGGTATCGGAGGCCTAAGGCTGGGTTTCGAGGCCCAGGGTGGCGAATGCGTCTTTACGAGCGAGTGGGACTCCTACGCCGTCAAGACCTACCTGAAAAATTTTGGCAGCGGTCACCCGGTTGTCGGGGATATATCAACGGTGCATGAAGGCGATGTCCCGGACCACGACGTGCTTCTGGCCGGTTTCCCATGTCAACCGTTCTCCATTGCCGGAGTCTCGAAAAAGAACTCTCTCGGAAGAAAGCACGGGTTTCTCTGCGACACCCAAGGTACGCTTTTTTTCGATGTCGCGCGCATTATCGCAGCGAAGCGGCCGAAGGCGTTTCTGCTTGAGAACGTAAAGAACCTCAAGAGCCACGACAAGGGAAAAACCTTCGAGGTGATCCGCCGGACTCTCGAAGAGGAACTCGGGTATCACATCGAAGTCCGAATTATCGACGGAAAGCACTACGTTCCGCAGCACCGCGAACGGATTTTTATTGTGGGCTTCAGGGACAAGACTTCCTTTTCCTTCGATGACCTTGTTCCGCCGCCGCTTGGGCCGGAGTCGCCGAAGTTACGGGATATTCTTCATCCGGAAGACGGCTCGGAGTCTGCCGAGGACCCCTACACTGTTGGCAAAAAGGCGAAAGTCAACAGCAAATATACCCTGAGCGACAAGTTGTGGCGCTATCTTCAGGACTACGCAGCAAAGCATCAGGCGAAGGGAAACGGCTTTGGCTTCGGCCTCGTCGGTCCAAACGATACTGCCCGGACCCTGTCTGCGCGCTACTACAAGGATGGCTCCGAGATCCTCGTGTCCCGCGGACGAAACAAGAATCCCAGACGTCTCACGCCGCGCGAGTGTGCGCGCCTGATGGGCTTCGATAACGCGGAGCGGACGTTTAGTATCCCCGTGTCCGATACGCGAGCATACAAGCAGTTCGGCAATGCAGTGGTCGTCCCCGTCGTCGAGGAAATTGCCCGCCTGATGAAGCCGTACATTGAAGCGACCGTTCGTACCGACGAGGATACGGTCCAGCTCGCGAGTTAATGGCAGACGTCGTTGACAAGGCGACCCGCCGGCGGATGATGGCGGGGATTCGAGGGAAAGACACCCGGCCCGAGATTGCAGTCAGAAAAGCACTCCATCGGCGAGGCTTCCGATACAAGCTCAATGATCGCAGCTTCCCGGACAGCCCGACATCGTGTTTCCCCGTCACCGGGCGGTAATCTTCGTGCATGGCTGCTTCTGGCACATGCACGAGTGCCATCTTTTTAAATGGCCCGCGACAAGGCCCGACTTCTGGAAGACGAAGCTTACCGGCAACCGTAGACGGGATGAACGAGTGCTCCACGAGCTCGCGGACCGTGGCTGGCGCATCCTCGTAATCTGGGAATGCAGCCTCAAGGGCAAAAACAAGATCGAGTTCAACGAGTTGATTCAGATCGTCAGCCAATGGATCGAAACTGGTGAACCGGTGCGACACATCCCCTAGGATTAAAACGTTCCGCGCACCTATGGAAGGTCACGCGATCACTGACGCCGCCTGATGCTTCTTCCTGAGATGGGTTTGAGCACGCGATGTGCAACTGTCCATCAGCGCGTCGGCTTCGGCATCGGAAAGCGCTTCAAACAATACCCCCGCCGTCCCTGTTGAGGGTAATCATAAACTCCCGGAACGCTCGCTCGCTTGACGTTATCCACGGCTCGCGTCGCATAGCGCGGATGACGGCTTTTGCAAGAGGGCTTCGCGCAGCGGTTCCAGTGCGCTCAACGAAACTGCTTCGAATGTCGGCTGTCTTCAGGATCAACCTCAGTGCGCCTTCCGGGTCCTCGGGGTCCGCGATGCTGGCGATGTGAAAATTCCACCACAGGCGGGACAGCGCGTTGTCGTCTCGTATCGCGGTTAGGCTCGGGGCGAACATGTGCAGTTGGACTTGGGTGTCAAGCTGTTCACCAGTATTCCCGCGGAGCCACCTGGCACGGGAATAGCCAAGACACTCGATATGAGTGAGGCGCGCCCATATGCGCTCCTCTCGTGCCAAGGCCGGGGTCATGCCCTTCAGCGCCTTGTAAAGGATCAAGGAGTTCTCTATGTCCGCAGCGGCGGTTCGGACGGAACCGTCGAGGGTCGCGAGAACGTCGAGGTCAATGGTAACTTTCGTCGTCTCGATAGCCCACCCGTTGTCGTGTTCAAGATCGGAGAAGTCTCCCGCGGCGTAGCGGTCACGGTTGGCCGCGATGTTTCCCGCAAGCTCGGACAGCTTGCGCTCCGAAAGGAATTTCATTGGTTCAGTTGCCATCAGTCAGCCTCCGCTACAAGCTGTGCAAGCGCGCCGGCCGGCCCGCCGAGTAGCGTCTGGGCACTCTCCAGAATGGACGGCTTGGCTGACGGGTCGATACCTTTCGCATCACAGCGCGCCATGAATGGCGCATACCACCGCTGGCCCTCATATTGCTCTGCGCCACCACTGAGAGCATCGAGAACCTCCATGACAGCAGGTAGGTAGACGGCATTCATTACGACGGGTTTTCCTTTGGCCTGTTCCCTGAGCAGCAGGATGGTTTCGTGCGTCTTTTCGCCGGCGAGGATCGTGACGCGGTCCCGCTCGAGCTCGACCCGCAGAGTGCTTCCGGGACCTCCGGGGAGCGGTCCAGTTCGAAAATGCTTTCGATGGGGGCCAGCTTGGCTTGGCCTACCGAAATGATGTGTTCGTCCCCGATTGCGATGATGTCCCCATGCGCAAGCGAGACCGGAGGCACGAATTCCGGATGGATGGTGCCGGGATCCCAACGAGGGAGATCATGGTTCAGCCAGACCAGCGGCCTGAGTGACACTCGATTCAGGAGACTGCCTGCCGCAAAGTCGGAGCGGCCAGATGGCCATGCGAGGGTACGCAACTCGGTATGGTACGTATCGGGACAACGCAAGAAGCAGCCGATGGATGCCCTCCCGGTTTCGATCAGCTCCCTGACGCCGTCCTCCGTGAGGGTGATTTTGTGCTCGAGTGTCAGGGCGCCAGTCTTCAGGTCTTCACTCGAGGTGAAGCTCATATCGAACGAACCTGTGGTGAAATCCCCGGTACCGGAGCCAAGCACGGGATGCGGGAACCGGGTTTCTTCCGAGACCCTCATGCCGGCGACTCCGTCGTTGCGGGGCGGGTGACCGCGAAGAGCTCGATCGGTCCGTCATATGGCTCATCGAAGGAAACCGTGACTGAGCACCGCTCGCCCTGCTGCACCTCGAGGGTCAGCTTTCCAGAGACTGCTTCTCCCGCATCAGCGCGGCTGACGTATAGGTTCTCGGGAGCATTGACACCTGTAGCCTGCACCTCGAGTTCGATTACCCCCGCCCCCTCAGGGCTGAAATGAAGCTCTCTGGAGACAGCCGTTCCGGAATCGTCACGACGGATACGGTTTCGGACGTCCCGGAGGATGAGTGAATCACGGTCACCGCGGCTACCGCGTCCTCCAGCCCCTTTGCCTGTTCCCGTGCCTGTTCCGCCGCCTGTTCCGCCGGAGCCGGTCCCGGCCCCGGTGCTGCCGCCTTGCTGGCCTTCTATTGGAGCTGGAGCCCGACGACGGCTGGGTCTCCGCCGTTGGGATTCGTAAGTATATCTCTCAGGATCACGCTCCGAATCACTCTCCGATGGCGTTTCCGCTTTCCCAGTCTCGGCGAAGAATCTGCCCAGCTCGTCCAGAACCACTGCCCCCTCGTGCTTCACGCCGGTGGTGCTTTTTATAATCTCGCGGAGTTCTTTCCCGAGTTGCCGAATAGCAATCGTAGCTGCGGCGCGTTTGCTGGGGTCGGCGATGCGTTCGGCCGAGAAACCGTCATGGGCCGGGTTTTCAAGCTTCTTTAGAAGCACCCCCGAACTGGTCTCCGCTGGCTCGACGAGCACCACGAAGTCTCGCGATCCGGGAAAGCGTGCCAAGGGATGCCCGAAATATCTGAGATTGTCGGTGATGAGCATGCCGTTGCGGATAAATCCGACCCGGCGCGGCATCCCTTCTTCAATAAGGACGCGCACGCGCATCTTTCCAAGGCCGGCGATTGTGAGAATCTGCTCCTCCGCATTCTCCGAGACCAGGCAGCGATAGAGCTGTTCCGCAAACTTCATGTCGGCCTGAAGGCCCATGCGTTCGGCGGCATTAATGATGTCTTCACGGGTTAGCAAGTTTTCGAGTGTGTTACGGTTTACGTTTATCCTCCCTCCATCAACCTCGAACACCATCTGTTCCCGGTGGACCGCACAGAAGAAGTTGGAGACGAGTGCATAAGTCATCCGCTCGGCCCAGTCCTCTACCTCCCGGAAGCCGATGCAGAAGATCGACGTGCCAATCTCGCTGCGGTTCATCCATGCGGGGACAAGTGCGCGATTTGTGACCGCCCGAAAGCCGTCTGGATCTCCCCAGTAACCCGTCGCTCGCCACTTCCTCCCATCGGAGCCGGTATGGGAGACAAGCTTGACCTTTCCCTGTGCGGCGAAGGCTTCGCTGTGCGTAGCCGGATCTCTCCAAGTGGTGGCGTAGAATACCGTCTGTAGGTCCGAGACAGCGAATGAGGCATTCTTGCCGATTCCGAAGGAACCGCCAGCGTCGACGGTGTCCTTGGCGGTCACCCCCGAGGCCTTGACTAGCGAATGAAACGGGGTCCCCTCCTCATCGGGCGGACCGCTCAGACCCTTCGTGTTGCGGTCAGCAATCTCGAGAACTGAAATGCTCCCTTTCCCTATCACCTCCGACGCGTTGCCGAAGAACTCCTTATCCCGTTCCTGACCGGCCTCGGCATTGCACGCGAAAATCGCGTCCCGGAGCCGGTCGTGTGACGGGAAGCTGCCTTGGTCGATGTGCAGCACATTGAAGGTCATTTTGACGGGATACTCACGTGCCGCATCGCGGCTGTTCTGCCCCGCCTCCCGGGCGCAGCTGGCGTATGGCGCGTCGCGGAAAGTCTCGATGCCGGCATCGCCGAGGCCTTCTTTCTCGCCCGCCTCATTGGCCAGGAATTTCAGAACGGGATCAGCCATTTTCGCAAAATCTCCGTGATCACATGTTGCGTCCGCGCGCGACTCAGAGTTTGAAATCGCCTGAGCCGCTGCTGCCACCTTCGCCAAAGCGGGACCGTGCGAGTTCAAGCTCGCGTTGCAGGACGCGAAAAATCTTTTTTACGTCGTCCTCCGTGTAGCTGTAGGCGGACCTGTTCGATAGATTGCCTATCAGTCGAATGTCCTTGAGAGTCCGGTTGACCCGCCCCTCCGCCAGCCGTACAAAGTTCCCTCGCTTTTCATTCATTTGACTTATATATCAACAAATACGTCTAATCGCAACATTCACGTTATATTCGGCATATATATCTGCAATAGATGAGACGAAGGCAAGGAGTGCTGACTGACCCCATGTTCGAGATGCTCGCGTAATCAACACCTTGAACTGCATATCCCGACTTCTTTTATCGGATACGCGACCATACGACAGGGTGCTCGGGTATTCATACGCAGTCCTCTCCCTGATAGCCGGGGGCAAGAGAAGGGGACAGATTTATTTTCGTTGAATGGCGCTCCGAAGCAGTCGGGGCGAATGCCACCTTCGAGGCCGCTAGAATTGCGGCTAAGAGCCCCACCCCGGACCTTGACCCGGCGGCGTGCGCGAATTGGCCGCACACGCACACTTCGCCACCGTCATAAACCTCTAAGGAAGGCGCACTATGGCCAAGTACCTGATCTCCTTCCCCGGCGCGGCGATGGTCGTGCCCGAAGGCGAGTGGGAGGCGGTGGGCCGCGACGCGCACGCCGTGATCGATGAGGCGAAGGCCGCCGGCGTTTACGTCTTCGCCGGCGGCATCGACGAAGACGTGCCGCCCGTGCTCGTCTCGGCCGACGGTTCGTTCGCCGAGGGCGGCTACCCATGGGCGTCCCCGCTTGACGGCGGCTTCACCGTGCTCGAGTTGCCCTCGCGCGAGGAGGCCGTCGCGTGGGCCGCGCGCATTGCGAAGGCCTGCCGGTGCGACCAGGAGCTACGCGTCTTCGGGTTCGACCCTCGGTCCTGAGGGCGGTGGATTTCGCGACAACGTCACAAAGCGCGTCAACCCTACCAGAACATGCGGGCAGAACATGCGGGCTCGGACCCACGCAACGCATTGAAATAGCGAAGAAGAGCACGAATATTGAGCCGTAAAAAGCCCTTAGAGCCGAATTTCAGCCCAAAAATCATTAAAGAGCGAAACCCAAAGGAAAGGGGCCACGGAGGCATCATGGACGCAATTAAATAATAGGGATCGGTGACAACCGCGAATCATTCGCGTTTTGATCGTGCTGCGGTGGTTTGATATAACCGAGCATCAAGGAAGAACGATTACCACAAGGATTGGCCATGCCGCGCAGCCGCGAGCATACCTGCCGGGGATTCCCTGCCACGTCGTCCAGCGCAGCAACAACCGCCAAGCGACCTTCTTTGCCCCCGAAGACTACCGGTTCTACCTCGAGTGTCTGGGCGACGCCTGCCGCCGCTGCAGCGTGCAGGTGCATGCTCGGCGCTGGCCGGCCGCCTAGACAGAACGTTCGGCAAAACAGGTGCTGAGACATGCTTTTCAACGGGATTGAGAGTCTTTTCCGCACGCTACTGGTCGGAGTGCTGGCATACACTGCTCTCGTTCTCTTTCTGCGAGTCTCCGGCAGGCGAACGTTATCCAAGATGAACGCGTTTGACTTCGTGGTGACCGTCGCCTTGGGATCCACTTTAGCGACGGTCTTATTGAGCAAGGGCGTGTCCCTGACAAACGGGGTCGCGGCGTTCGGTTTATTGATCGGGCTGCAGTACGTTGTGACCTGGACCAGCGTTCGAATTCCATGGGTTCAGAAGGCGGTTACTGGCGAACCGATCATGCTGCTGTATCGCGGAAACATCCTGGCTCAGGCCTTGCTGAAGGCCCGCGTCACCGAGAGCGAGGTTCGTGCAGCGGTACGGAGTGCTGGCGTGGCGCAGTTGGAAAGTGTCGATGCTGTGATATTGGAAACCGATGGCTCGTTCAGCGTCATAGAGAAGGTCCCCGACCATGGGGGCTCGAGTCTAAAGGGCGTCAACAGCCCTGAAACCGTATTGTAAAAGCGAGTCGCCCATCAGCCGCCTCCGTCCAAGTGGCAGGAGCAGTCAGCCCGAGGCGGGTCGTCAATATGCAAAATGCCATATGGCTATGAGAGGGCGCTGGCCCTATAGTTCGCGGCTTTTGTCCCAAGAAGAATAAGAGGAAAAAGCTGCGATGCGACGTACTCTGCCGGGGGATGGGGGTCGGACCCACGCAACGCATTGACATTCCGCAGAAAACCTTGAATATTCGGCCGTAAAACGGCCTTAGAGCCGGATTTCGGGCCAAAAATCACAAGAGCGAAGTCCAGGGAAGGGGGAGCCCATGCCTCGCGCGAATCGCTGTTTCCTGCCGGGCCATGTCTGGCATATCACCCATCGCTGCCATCAGCGAGATTTCCTGCTTCGGTTTGCCCAAGACCGGCGGCGCTGGCTGCACTGGTTGTACGAAGCCCGCACGCGCTACGGCCTTTGCGTACTCAACTACATCGTTACATCGAACCACATCCACCTCCTGGTTCAGGACCGGGGCGACGGCGAGGTCGCGCGGAGCATGCAGCTGATCGCCGGCCGCACGGCGCAGGAGTACAACCAGCGCAAGAGCCGAAGGGGTTCGTTCTGGGAGGACCGCTACCATGCGACGGCCGTCGACACGGTGGGCTATCTCGGCCGCTGTATGGCCTACATCGATTTGAATATGGTCCGTGCCGGCGCCGTGTCGCATCCTTCCGAATGGCCGGACAGCGGCTATGTCGAACTGACGCGGGGGCGGAGTCGCTATCGGATTATCGATACCGAACGGTTACTCGCGCTATTCCGGATCTCGGACCTGGCCTCGTTTCGTGAAGCGTATGCCGGCTGGACCGAGGAGGCGCTTCGGGCAGAGCCCGGGCAACGTGACGAGAAGTGGTCAGCGAGCCTGGCGGTAGGGAGCGCCGCGTTTGTCGAACGGGTCAAGACGGAACTCGGTGTCTCGGCGCGTTACCGTCAGCCGGAGCCGGCTTCCGACGGGTGGGTCCTCAAAGACGAGTGCGGCCAGTACGAGCCGATTTTTGGGCCTTGAATTCCCCTGTAAGGCTTCTCAGAAGCGGTGTATGAGTCCAATGCCTCGCGTAATCATAAGCTTACGCGGGTCCGACTCTCGAGGCGCTCGACGCGCAGCCGGACCAGGTGCGGATCGCGTCCGACCGCAGCACGAAACGCCCTGCGCCAAGCGAACGAGACCTGTCAGTTCTGGAGGGCGGAGGGCGCGAAGAATGGCAGTGAATATAATCGGTTGATGAGCCGCGGCCTGTGGCACTGAGCCACAGGCAGCTCATCGGCGTAGAGTGCTTGTGCGACCCGAGGCCGGGCGGGGCTGACCCAAGCAGCTCGACGCTACGAATCGCTTGTCAGCGACCCTATTACAGTTGTCAGAGCGGCCACCGCTTGGAGGCTTCCGCATACTCTCCCTCGTCCAGATGGCCATTTCGGTCCGTGTTCCACGCAGTCCAGGCGCCTTCGTAGAACTCATCCTCATCGATGTAGTCATCTCCGTTCAGGTCCCAGCGTGCGATCTTCGCCCAGGGAATGGCGAGTTCGCCCGCATCGAGTCGCCCGTCATTGTCGTTGTCCCAGTCGGAGAATGTTCCGCTCTGAGCAAACTCGGCTTTGGAGATGTTTCCGTCTCCGTTGATATCCATCCCGTCGAACGTCGCTGCGACAGATGCACCGGAGAGGGTGGAAAGGATTAACGTCAGCAAGAGGCGGGTTGTCACCATGATGCACTCCTATGGTCTGGACAGCTGCCATGTTCGGCTTCGTCCGCGGAACTCATCCCTGGCAATCGCACGGTGAAAGCTGCGATCGGCAGCTCCTGGCGAAGCATAGCAGGAGGGCGAGGGCGAGGGCGCGGGCGCGGGTGAGTCTGTGGTGCCGGGCCGGCACCGGCGTGCCTAAGCTCCCTCAACGCACCCTGAGGAATGGCGAACGAAGGCAATTTTCAAGGCTTACAGCACCGACGGGTTTGTGCCATACGTAAATCGCCGCTACCGTCGCTCGGGTAGGATGTTGGAGGACCGCCACAAGGTAAGCCTGGTCGAGGCAGACGATTACCGCTTGCCTGCCGGCGGGCATGTTAGGCAAAACAGGGGCATGAGACATGCTTTTCGACGGGGTTGAGAGTCTTTTCCGTACGCTAGTGGTCGGAGTGCTGGCATATACCGCTCTCGTTCTCTTTCTGCGAGTCTCCGGCAGGCGAACGTTATCCAAGATGAACGCATTTGACTTCGTGGTGACGGTTGCCTTGGGTTCCACTTTGGCGACCGTGATATTGAGCAAGAGCGTGTCCTTGGCAAACGGGCTGGTGGCGTTCGGTGTGTTGATTGGCCTGCAGTTCCTTGTGACCTGGACCAGCGTGCGAATCCAATGGGTTCAGAAGGCGGTTACTGGCGAACCGATCATGCTGCTGTATCGGGGAGACTTCCTGGCTCAGGCTTTGCTGAAGGCCCGCGTCACCGAGAGCGAGGTCCGCGCAGCGGTTCGGCATGCCGGCGTAGCGCGGTTGGAAAGTGTCGATGCTGTGATATTGGAAACCGATGGTTCGTTCAGCGTAATAGAGAAGGTCCCCGACCAAGGGGGCTCGAGTCTAAAGGGCGTCAACAGCCCCGAAGCTGTATGAGGGATCAAAGTCAGAGCCTGACCAGCCGGTGCAGAGAATGTCCGCTGGTCTTCTTCGTCCGGGCGCTGCCCCGACTGCGCGGGGTGCCTAAGATTAGGAGGGTAAGAGCCGGGAGAGTAAATTCAGTCCGAAGCTCAGCGGTCTCGGCGTATGACCAACTGGTGTCGGCCGGCGGCGATCTCGGACAATATGGAGGGGCAATGAGCAGTCCTGGAGACATCGTCGATCTCGAACGTCGGGGATGGGAGGCGCTGTCGTCCTCTCCCGAACAGGCGAAGGCCTTTTACGGCACCGTGCTCGCCGATGATGTGCACATGCTGCTTCCCGGGCGACTGCAGCTGGTGGGGAAGGCTCAGGCGCTGGAGATGATGGGTGGCCCGCCGTGGCGGACGTTCGAAATGTCGGGCGTGCGGCTTGTGTCCGTTTCCGAGGCGGTGCAATCCCTCACCTATGAAGTGACCGCGCAGCGAGAGGGCGCGGAGCCATACCGGGCGATGATTTGCAGCACGTACGCACTGCGCCCCGGTGGTTGGCAGCTGGTGATCCATCAGCACACGCCTGGTTAGCCGCTTGCTCCCCGGGCGCTGCAGCCGACCGCGCTAGAGCCCTCGCACTTCTAATGTGGGGAGACCCGAGGCGAAGCCGTGGACAGGTCGATTATTGCCTCAGAGACGCGGCGCTCGCGATAGAAGGTCACATTAGAGAGCTGCGGCGCGTTAGCGGCGCTCCGCCCGCGGCAGCCGCCAATCCGGTTCGCGCCGGATCAGCCCCACGGTCAGGAGGCTGGCCAGGGTGGCGCCGGAGACGTCGAGGATCAGGTCCTGGATGATTCCCCAGTAGCTCTGTCCCACGCCGACCGAGTATTCGAACACCTCCCAGAACACCCCGAGCGTGGCGCCGAAACACGCCAGCGTCACGACGAAGAGCGTCAGGTGCTCTATGAAGCAGCCGCGAACGGCGAAGAAGGTGAGGAAGCCGGCGGCGAGGGTCGCGGCGAAGGTGGTGTAGCCGTGCGAAAGGGGGTCGTATCCGGGGATCTCATACAGTCCGAAGGCGAAGCCGGCGGCGTTGATGAGCGCCGCCAGGGCGAAGAGGAAGCTGAACAGGGCCGGGAGACGCTCGCGCGCGAGCATGAACACCAGGGTGGCGGCGGCGAAGACCCCGAGGATGGCGACGTCGGTCCAGTGCCCCTGGAAGGCCCGCCAGACGACGGTCACCAGCAGCCCCAACAGGCACGCCCACGCGGCGGTTCGCAGCCAATCGCTGTTCAGCGGCACGCTTACCCTCCCGAAAGAATATTGGTCCTCCCCGCCTGCCGGGCCGGCTGCCCGGACAGTAAGCGTAGCCAAGCCCCGGATCCGGCAGATCTCTTCCGCGGCCCGGCACCATTTCCCACCCGCTAGCGGAAGAGCCCGCCGGACAGCGGCTATCCTCAGACAGGATTGTTCCGGAGGCCCGCCGCATGAACGTCCTCCGCACCGGTTCTTTCCTCATCCTCCTCGCCTTCACGGCCGCCGTTCCCGCCCGGGCGCAGGAGCTCCCGCAAGGCGTGGACCTCACCTCGCCGGCCATGACCGAGGCCGAGCTCACGCGGGAGGAGGTGGCGAGCCGCCTGGATGCCGCCAGCCGGGAGTCGCCGGCGGATTTCACCGGCGTGCGGCTCTCGGGCCTTGGATCTGGCCGGGATGCGACCTCCGGGGCGCGGTGCTGCGGGCGGCCCGGCTGAACAAGGCCGATCTCAAGGGCGCCAATCTCTGCGGGTGCCGTGCTGGACCAGGCCTGGCTGCTCGATGCCGACCTGACGGGCGCGAAGCTGACCGGCGCCAGCATCTTCCAGGCGCAGCTGGTCGGGGCCACGCTGGACCAGGCCGATCTGTCGGGTGCGCGCATGCCGAGCAATTTCTATCGCGCCAGCCTCAAGGGCGCCAAGCTCACCGGGGCGCAATCTGGGCGCGGACATGCAGAACCAGTCCATGGGCCTGACGCGCGGCGTCCTGCGCAATGCGGACCTCGAAGGCGCCGACCTGTCCGATGCCGATCTCAGCCGGGTGGACCTCAACTTCGCCTCGCTGCGGGCGCGAACCTCTCCGGCGCCGACCTCACCTGGGCCAGCCTGGCCGGCGCGGACCTGACGGGGGCCCGCGTCGGCGGCGCCGACTTCACTCAGGCCGACCTGGACGGCGCCAAGCTCAAGGACCTCGTCGACGCCGACAAGACCAACCTGGGCAGGCCCGCAATCTCGCCAGCGCTGAGCGCGACTGAGGCCCGAGACCGCCCGCCGCTCAGTGCGGGGGCCGGAGCATCGATGTGGGCTTGCGCGCCGCGCGCATGGCTCCACTTGGAGGGGCGCGGCGCGGCGGCGGCTCTCGGCCGGCGACCGGGCCCGTGTTTTCGACGCGTCTTTACGCCCGCCCACCTACCCTGCCGCCCGAGCGCGGATCCCGCGCCTTGAACTTGTCTTAGACTGAATCTAAACATGAGTGATGCGCCGAACCCGGAGCCGGTTCGGGAGACCGAATTCCCCTCGGAGTATTAAGGAGATCGCAATGGCCGAACGTTTCACCTACAAGGACGCGCCGGCGGGCAAGGGCGGCGAGCTGCACCAGCAGGCGGACGGCGAGGCGCCCACCATGACCACCCAGCAGGGGGCGCCCGTCGCCGACGACCAGAATTCGCTGCGCGCCGGGGCGCGCGGCCCGACCCTGCTGGAGGACCACGTCTTCCGCGAGAAGCTGTTCCACTTCGACCACGAGCGCATCCCCGAGCGGGTGGTGCACGCGCGCGGCTTCGGCGTGCACGGCTACTTCGAGAACTACGACTCCCTGGCCGACATCACCCGCGCCGACCTCTTCCAGCGCAAGGGCGAGAAGACGCCGCTGTTCGTGCGCTTTTCCACGGTGGCGGGCAACAAGGGCTCGGGCGACCTGGCGCGCGACGTGCGCGGCTTCGCCGTCAAGCTTTACACGAAGGAAGGGAACTGGGACATCGTCGGCAACAACATCCCCGTGTTCTTCATTCAGGATGCCATCAAGTTTCCCGATCTCATCCACGCGGCCAAGCAGGAGCCGGACCGCGGCTTCCCGCAGGCGCAGACCGCCCACGACAATTTCTGGGACTTCGTCTCGCTGACGCCCGAGAGCATGCACATGATCATGTGGATCATGTCCGACCGGGCGATCCCGCGCTCCTTCCGCTTCATGGAAGGCTTCGGCGTGCACACCTTCCGCATGGTCAACGCCGAGGGCAAGGCGAGCTTCGTGAAGTTCCACTGGAAGCCCAGGCAGGGCCTGCAGTCGGTGATGTGGAACGAGGCGGTGAAGATCAACGGGGCCGACCCGGACTTCCACCGCCGCGACCTGTGGGACGCGATCACCAAGGGCGACTACCCGGAATGGGAGCTGTGCCTGCAGGTGTTCGACGAGGACTTCGCCAACAAATTCGACTTCGACGTGCTCGACCCGACCAAGATCATCCCCGAGGAGGAGGTCCCGGTGCGGCCGGTCGGCAGGATGGTGCTCGACCGGGTGGTGGACAACTTCTTTGCCGAGACCGAGCAGGTCGCGTTCTGTACGCAGAACATCGTGCCGGGCATCGACCACTCCGACGACCCGCTGCTGCAGGGGCGCAACTTCTCCTATCTGGACACGCAGCTCAAGCGCCTGGGCGGGCCGAACTTCACGCACCTGCCCATCAATGCACCGAAGTGCCCGATGCATCACTTCCAGCAGGACGGGCACATGGCCATGCACAACCCCAGCACGCGGGCCAACTACGAGCCCAACAGCTGGGGCGCCGAGGGCGGGCCGAGGGAGAACGCCGAGCAGGGCTTCACCAGCTACCGCGAGCCGGTGCAGGGCGAGAAGCAGCGGGTGCGCTCAGAGACCTTCGCCGACCACTACAGCCAGGCGCGGCAGTTCTACATCAGCCAGACGCCGATTGAGCAGAAGCACCTCGGCGACGCCCTGGTGTTCGAGCTGAGCAAGGTGGAGCGCGAGGCGATCCGCGAGCGCATGGTCTCGCACCTGCTCAACATCGATGCGGGCCTGGCCGACAAGGTCGCCGACGGGCTCGGCCTGCGGGAGATGCCCGGCGCGGCCGATGCGGCCATGCCCACGCGCAAGGACCTCAAGGAGTCGCCCAAGCTGAGCATCGTCAAGAACGGACCGAAGAGCTTCAAGGGCCGCAAGCTGGGCGTGCTGATGACCGACGGCGCCGATGCCGGCATGTTCGAGGCGGTGCAGAAGGCCGCCGCCAGGGAGGGGGCGATGCTGGAAGTGGTCGCGCCCAAGGTGGGCGGCGTCACCGACAGCAAGGGCAATCACATTACGGCGAAGCAGAAGGTCGATGGCGGCCCTTCGGTGCTCTACGACGCCGTGGTGCTGCTGACCTCGGAGGAGGGCGCGAAGACCCTGGCGAAGGATGCCACGGCCAAGGACTTCGTTACCGACGCCTTCGCCCACTGCAAGTACATCGGCTACGTCGCCGGCGCCAAACCGCTGCTGGAGGCTGCCGGTATCGCCGGTATCGCCGGCATGCTGGATGAGGGCTGCATGGAGCTGAGCGACGGCCACGCGCCGGAGGGCTTCATCGAGGCCTGCCGTGCGGTGCGCTACTGGGCGCGTGAGCCCACGGTGGACCAGACCTGACGGTGAGGGCAGCGTGAAGGCGGCGATCCGCGGGGCGAGCCCGGCACCCTCACCCCGCGGATGTTCTCCGCTCGGGTGCTGTGGAGCGCGCCTGCCGCAGCCAGCCGCCGCATGCGGTAGACTGTCGGCACTTTCGTGCTCCAGCCGGGCAGTCTGAACGATGAGCACCGCACTCGCGTACTCCGCCATTCGCAAGGCCGAACTCGCCCTGGCCGCTCTCCAGGGCGAATCGCTTCCCGCACTTGCGGCGAAGGCGGGGGTCGACCCGGGTGAGCTGGCCCGCTGGCGGACGCAGCTGGAAGCCGCCTTCGATGAAGGCGCGACTGCGACGGCGCCCGTCGAGGGCGATCTGCAGTCTGCCTTGCAGCGGCAAGGCGGAAGCTTTCGGGCGGTGGTCGATCACGCGCGCGTGGGGATCTACATGGTCGATTCGGGCCTGCGAATCGTGCATGTGAATCCTGCTGCACTGCCCGTCTTCGGCGAGATCCCCGATCTGGTCGGGCGCGACTTCGACGAGGTGATTCACGTCCTGTGGACGCCGGAGTATGCCGACGAGGTCGTGATGCGCTTCCGGCACACCCTCGAGAGCGGCGAATCCTATCAGACCCCGGAGCGGGCCGAACTGCGCGCCGACCGCGGGATCGTCGAGCACTACGAGTGGCGTATCCACCGCATCCCGCTTCCGGACGGGACATTCGGGGTCGCCTGTTACTTTCGCGACGCCTCCGACCGGGTTCGGGCGCGGGAGGCCCTCGCCGAATCGGAGGCGCGTTACCGCACGCTGTTCGAGTCGATCGACGAGGGCTTCTGCGTGGTGGAGATGATCTTCGACGTTCGCGGCGAGCCGATCGACTACCGCTTTGTGGAGATGAACCCCGCCTTCGAGAAGCACACCGGCTTGCACAACGCACTCGGCCGGCGAATACGGGAGATGGTGCCGCTTCACGAAGACCACTGGATGACAATCTATGGCGAGGTCGCGACCACCGGCCAGCCGACGCGCTTCATCAACGAGGCCCGCCACCTGGACGGCCGCTGGTTCGACGTCTATGCCTTCCGTCTTGGCGGAGCGCAGAGCCGGCGGGTCGCAATCCTCTTCAACGACATCACCGAGCGCCAGCACGCCGAGCAGGCGCTGCGCGAGAGCGTCGCGTGCCAGCGGGTCCTGGTGCGGCTCGGCGATGCCTTGCGCCCCCTCGCCGATCCGGTGCGTATCCAGGCCGAGGCCGCCCGTATCCTGGGCGAACACCTCCAGGCCAGCCGCGTGTTCTATGCCGAGGTCGACGGCGAGGAGAGCACGGTGCACGTGCACGCCGAACACTGCGTGGCCGGGAGCGCATCGATGGCCGGCGTGCATCGCATGGAGGCGTTTGGCGCAGAGTTCGCCCGCAACCTCTCTGCCGGGCGAACCATGGTGCGCTGCGGCGGGGATCGCCCGGAGGCACTGGCCGCAGCGGGAGGCATGCCGGCTGCCGCCTTGGGGATCGGCGCCTGCGTGACCGTGCCGCTGGTCAAGGCCGGTCGCCTGGCCGCATTCCTGTCGATGCATCAGAGCGTATCGCGCGACTGGACGCCCGAGGATGTCGGGCTGATGGAGGAGATGGCCGAGCGGACGTGGGCGGCGGCAGAACGCGCGCGGGCGGAGGCGGCCCTGCGGGCGGCCAACGACGAGCTGACGCGGACCGCCCGGCAGAAGGACGAGTTCCTCGCGATGCTCGCGCACGAGCTGCGCAACCCCCTGGCGGCGATCGCGAACGTCGTCCCCGTGTTGGAGCTCGCATCGGGCGATGCGCAGGCCAGCCGGGAATGGTTGGCACTGCTCCAACGGCAGACGGACTTGCTCACCGCGCTCGTAGACGACTTGCTGGATGTCTCCCGCATCACCCACGGGCGCATCGAGTTGCATCTGCAGCTGCTCGACCTGGCGACCCTCGTCCGTCGTGTTGCCGAGGGCATTCGACCGCGGGTGAGCGAGCAGCAGCAGGAGCTGCAGGTACGGCTGCCCGATGGCCCCATACAGATCGAGGGCGACCCCGTGCGCCTGGAGCAGATCGCGGTCAACCTGCTTACCAATGCGGTGAAATATACCCCGCGCGGCGGTCGGGTGGTGGTCGCGTTGCAGCAACGGCAAGGCGAGGCGGAGCTGAGCGTGCGCGATACCGGCGTGGGTCTGGCGCCGGAGGCGATGGCGCATGTCTTCGATTTGTTCACCCAGGCCGAACCGCCGCCGGGCGGTGCTCAGCGCGGCCTGGGCATCGGGCTCACCGTGGTGAAGCGCCTGGTGGAACTGCACCAGGGCCGCGTGGAGGTGCACAGCGAGGGCCTGGGAAAAGGTGCGGAGTTTACCGTTACGCTGCCCCTGGCGGTCGCCGGCGCGTCGCCCGCGCGGCCCCGCCCGGGCGTGAACGCGGCGCGGCGCAGGCGCATCCTGCTGGTGGACGACAGCGTGGACGTCGCCGCCGCCCTGGCGCACCGCCTGCGCGCGTTGGGTCACGAGGTCATCGTGGAGCACGAGGGGCTGGCGGCGCTTGCCACGGCGGAGGAGGCCGCCCCGGAGGTGATCCTGCTCGACCTCGGCATGCCGGGCATGGACGGCTACGAGCTGGCACGGCGGCTGCGGCAGAGTGCGCGTGCGCGCAGCGCCCGGCTGGCCGCGGTCACCGGGTATGGTCAGCCGCGCGACCGTGAACGTACTCGCGACGCCGGGTTCGACGCCCATTTCGTCAAGCCTGTGGATCTCGACCTGCTGCGGGCGTTCATCGAGCGCAAATGATCGGTGCGCGGCGCACCATGGGGCCGCATGGCCCCGCGCCGAGGTCGCCACCACCGCCGCCCGCCAGCCCTTGTGCCCGCCACGCCGCGTGCCTCCGGTTTTTTCTTTTTCTTGTTTTTTGCTTTCTGACGATCTGCCTTCCATCCTTTGCGAGGGCGTGAGTTGCCGTGGAGCAGATCCTCTTCAGGGGCGCCAATGGATTGCATCGGGCCGCAGCGATCGCCGCCAGCCCGGCCGGCCGGGGGGCTATGAAAATGCGAATTTCCATCGCCATGGCCACCTACAATGGGGCGCGGTTTCTCACCGCACAACTCGACAGCTTTCTGGGCCAGCGTCGGCGGCCCGATGAGTTGGTCATCTCCGATGACGGTTCAAGCGACGGCACGCTGGGGCTGCTCGAAGACTTTGCCCGCGCGGCCCCCTTTGCGGTGCGCATCTACGCGAATTCGCAGCATCGCGGCCTGGTCGCGAACTTCGCGCGCGCCATCGGCCGCTGTGAGGGCGACATCATCTTCCTGAGCGACCAGGACGACGTGTGGTTTGCCGACAAGCTCGAAGCGGTGCAGCAGGCCTTCCTGCGGCCGGGGCGGCCGGGGCGGCCGGTGGTCGTGGTGAACGATGCCGAACTGATCGCCGCGGACGGGCGCCGCACGGGCCTGACGAAGGCCGGGCAGACGCGCGCGGCCGGGCTCAGCGACTCGGCGATGGTGACGGGCTGCTGTACGGCATTTCGCCGCGAACTGGTCCCGTTGCTCCTGCCGATCCCCCCGGCATATGGAAACCACGACGAGTGGCTGCACGCCGTTGCCGGCAAGGTGGGCCCGCGCGTGTTCCTCCCGGACGCACTTCAATTTCACCGCCGCCATGGTGCAAATGCGTCCAATGCGCTGACCTCCCAGCTGCGCCCGATCTCACGTCTGGAGCGGATGCTGGGCCGGGCGACGCGCGCCAGCGGGGAAACGCTGGAGCAGCATCTGCGACGCTACGTCGAGCGGGCGGACCTGGTCCTGGGCCGCCTTGCCGCGCACCAGGACGCGCTGCGCGCTCTGGGCGATGAGGCGTGGCAAGCGGCGCAACGCGAGACGCTGCGCACCCGAAGGAATGCTGCGCTGGGGCGTCTGAAACTGCACCGCGCGCCGCGCATTGCGCGGCTGCCGAGCGTCCTTTGCCTGTTGTCGGCGGGCGGATACCGCTACGCCGGCCGCTGGCGCGGCGCGGTGGACGATTGCGTGTTCAGGTGAAACCGCCCCGCGCACCGCGAGGCAGGCACAAGACCGTTCACGAACACCAGGCGACCCCCTCCCGCGGCGCGTGGGCGCTCGCGCCAACGGCTAAGCCGCCATGGCCACCCACCCCGGCAAGCCCTCCACCCGTTGCAGCCACGCCTGCACCGCCGGGTACGGCTCCAGCGAGACGCGTCCGTCGCCGGCGAGGGACACATACGGGTAGCAGGCCAGGTCGGCGATGGTGGGGTGCTCGGCCGCCAGCCAGGGGTGCTCGCCGAGCCGCCGTTCCATCGCCTCCAGTCCCGCCCGGGCGTCCGCATGGCACTGCTCCAGGTTGAAGGGGCGCTTGAGAAGGACGGCGGCGCGGGCCCGGGCCAGCCCGTAGAGCAGCTCGTTTTCCGCGACCGCCAGCCACTGCATCACCCGCGCCTCGCCCAGCGCCTCGGCGGGCAGCCACTGTTCGTCGCCGTAGCGGCGGGCGAGATAAACCAGGATCGCCATCGAATCCCAGATCGTTGCATCGCCGTCGACGAGCACCGGGATCTGCCCGCGCGGGTTGAGACGCTTGAATTCGGGCGTCTGGCTCTCCCCGGCGAGGGTGTCGACGCGCACGCGCGCATACTCCAGCCCAAGCATGGAAAGCAGCAGGCGCACCTTGTAGCAGTTGCCCGAGCGCTCCAGGTCGTAGAGTTTCAGCGTGGTCATGGTCGTGTGCTCCGCGGCCGGGATACTCGTGGCGCCGCGCGCGCCGGTGAGGACGCTCCGCGGCCTTTTCGGTGCAACGATAAGGGCCTGCGACGACAAATGCGAACCCCTCGTCGCGGCCACGCGTCCGGGATCGGCGCGGAGCCCGCGCCGCCCGGCACGGCACGTGCGTCGTCCCCGTCCCAAGGGGCTGCCCATTGCATTGATTCTGCGCATAAAATACGGGCGCGGGGGCCTGCATGTGCGGGCCCCCTGGCCGCAAGGCCCGGTGCGTAGGGCACCGCTATTACAAGAACCAAGGAGAATGGGAACGTGATCAGAAAAATGGCTGTGGTGGGGGCAATGATGTTCGGGGCCCTGGTGGGGATGTCGCAGGGCGCGCGTGCCGACAGCGAGCAGGGCTTCGGGGGAACGGTGTCCTGCGGCGGAAATTATCTCAACCGCATGGGCGGCACGGAGGCGCATTTTTCCGTCTATGTGCTTCGCAACCGCAATCTCTCCGGCGACATCCGGATCGACCGCATCCGGTTCTATTCCGCGGACGGGAAGCTGCGTTACGACTCGGCGCTGGCGGGGTTCCCGACCGCGACCAATTCCATCCTGAGCGCCGATGATCAAGTGCTCCACCCGCTGCAGTCGGCGCAGTATTCGCTCGCCGACTGGCTTGGCACCAACCTGTTGGCGAAGTCCGAACGTCCCGGCACGACGCTGATCGACTGGTCCGCCGCCTCGCGGGTGGCACCGCCTGCGGTGGTGCACGTGCGCCTGGCGCGTGAGCGCAACCCGTACACCGGCGGGCTCGGCGCCGAACGCAGCCGAGCCCATCTCCCGTGCGCCAGCCTTGCCGTTGAGCGCGGCGCGCCGCGTCATTCGCAGGCGTCCCGCTAGGGGCGATGCACGGGGGACGGCCGGCAGCGCCGCCGTTCCCCGTCTTCCCGTTGCGCCCCCGCGTCGGCATGGGGCGGCCGGTGATCATCGGCTAAGATTTCACCCGATAGTGGCGCCCCGCCTGTCGCGTGCCCTTGCCTTCGGTGGCGCATCCCGCTCGGGCCTGCTCAAGAGGAATTGCGCATGCTGCCGTCGTCGACCCGCCTTCGCCTGCCCGCCGCCTTTGCCGCGGTCCTGCTTTGTGTAGCGCCGTCCGCGTGGGCGCAGGGCACCGTCAAGGTCACGCCCCTGGGCAGCCACGACGGCGAGTTCTGCAGCTTCGATCGGGCGATGATCCTCGAGGACCCCAACGGCACCCGCATCCTCTACGACCCCGGGCGCACCGTCGCCGGGGCGAAGGACCCGCGGCTGGGCAAGATCGACGTGATGCTGGTGAGCCACATGCACGGTGACCATGTGGGCGACCGCCACATCAAGCGCGTGAATGCCGGGGATTGCGCGAACCCCGACGCCACCGAGGACGATGCGGCGAGAACCAACGCGGTGAACATCGCGCTGGCCAAGGCGGCGACCCTCGTCACCGGCAGCGAGATGCCCAAGTTCTTCGCCGCGAAGCTCGAGGAACTGGACGGCGACCCGCGCGCCTCGCAGCTCGTGCGCTTCGGCGGCTCGCGCAGGGTCGGCGGCGTCACCATCACCACCGTGCCCGCCACCCATTCGAACGGCATCTCCGGCGATCTCGTGGGCGGGCCGCTGGGCGAGATGCTCAACGCGGCGGGGCTCACGGCCTATGCCGGGCCGCCCACCGGCTACGTGCTCACCTTCTCCAACGGCCTGGTCGCCTATCTCTCGGGCGACACCGGCATGACCGCCGAGCAGGATACGGTCGTGCGACGCCACTACCACGCCAAGCTCGCGGTCATGAACATCGGCGACGTCTACACCACCGGCCCCAAGGAAGCGGCCTACGTGACCAACGAACTGGTCCAGCCGGCGTCCGTCATCCCCTCCCACGCCAACGAAGCCGCCACCCGCGGCGGCAAGGTGTTGCCGGGAACCCGGACCGCAAGCTTCATTGCCGCGACGCGCGTGCCGGTCCACGTTCCGCTCAGCGGTCGGACCATGGAATTCGACGAGAACGGCCGTTGCGCCGCCGGTTGCTAGCGGCGGCGCCCAAGGCGCGATCGCCGCTCCAGCGCGGCGCCTTGGCAATCGGTCTTCGGGCGGCTATGCCTACGGCTGGTATCCCTGACGCAAGCTGAGGCGGCGATGCGCCTTGCCCCGCGAAGACTGCACCGGTGGTCGGCCGCGCTGCTCGCCGTGGCGGCCGTGCTGGCTTCGCTTTCCGTGGCCGCAGCGGACCGCGCGGCCCTGGTCGAGGCGCTGCGCGGCGGCGGCCACGTCCTGTACTTCCGGCACGCACAGACCGACTGGACGCAGCATGATCACCTCGCATCGGAGGCGGTGCTGGCGAGCTGCGATCCGGCGCGGATGCGCCAGCTCTCGGTGGAGGGGCGCCAAACGGCGCGCGCCGTGGGCGAGGCCATGCGCCGACTGAAGATCCCCGTCGACACGGTCCATGCGAGCGAGTACTGCCGCTGCGTGCAGACTGCCCGTTTGCTCGGCGTCGGCCCCGTCCGGACCACGCGCGACATTCTCAACGCACGCGCCGCCGCGTACGTGGGCGGGCGCGAGGCTTTGGCGGCGCGGGCGCGTGAGCGTCTTTCCACGCCGCCGCCCGCGGGCAGCAACACCGTGCTCGTCGCGCACGGGAACGTGTTCCTGCTGGTGGCCGACATGCGTCCGCCGGAAGCCGGCGCGGCCGTCGTCCGGCCGCGCGGCGAGGGGCGCTTCGAGGTGCTGGGGGTGCTGACGGCGCAGGACTGGCAGGAGCTTGCGGCCGAATAGAACGCTGAAAGGAGGGAAGATCATGGCGCGGCTGCTGGCCGCACTGCTCCTGTTCGCCTGCCTCCCGCTGGCGGCCGCGGAGATCGAGGTGGACAGCTTCCCGCTCCCCGCGGGCGCGCACCCGCACGACGTCGCGCCCCGCCCGGGCGGCGGGCCGGTCTGGTACACCGCGCAGCACCAGGGCGCCCTGGGACGCCTCGATCCGAACACGGGCGAGACCCGCCAGGTCCCGCTCGGGCCCGGCTCGCGGCCGCACGGCGTCGTTATCGGGCCGGACGGCGACGCCTGGGTGACCGACGGCGGCCAGAACGCCATTGTGCGCGTGGACACCGAGAGCCTCGCGGTGAAGCGCTATCCGCTGCCCGAGGATACCGGCTACGCGAACCTGAACACGGCGGCCTTCGACGGCAAGGGGCGGCTCTGGTTCACGGGGCAGTCGGGCATCTACGGCCGCCTCGATCCCGGCACGGGCGATATCAAGGTGTTCGATGCGCCGCGGGGGACCGGCCCCTACGGCATCACGGCGACGCCCGAGGGCGGGATCTACTACGCCTCGCTGGCCGGCAGCTACCTCGGGCGCGTGGACACCGAGCGCGGCGAGGTGAAGGTGCTCGAGCCGCCCACGCCGGATCAGGGCGCGCGCCGCGTGTGGTCCGACGCGCACGGCCGGATCTGGTTGAGCGAGTGGAACGCGGGGCAGCTCAGCCGTTACGATCCGCGCGGCGGCGAGTGGCGAAGCTGGACGCTGCCGGGTGAGGACCCGCATCCCTATGCGGTTTACGTGGACGGGCAGGACAAGGTCTGGGTGAGCGATTTCGGGGCCAACGCGGTGCTGCGTTTCGATCCGCAGAGCGAGACCTTCCGTGCCTTTCCCTCGCCGCGCCGCGGCGCCGCGGTGCGCCAGCTGCTCGGCCGCAAGGGCGAGGTCTGGGCGCCGGAATCCGGCACCGACACGCTGGTGCGCTACCGCTTTCGATAGAGCGACGGAGTCCCGGCCGGGCCGGGAACCGCGACGCGTGTCATAGCCCGCGCCGGGAGGGGTGTGACCCAGGCGACGGTCCTGCCCTGAGACAAGCCCCTATACACTGCGCCGGTTTTGACATCCGCTGGCTGAGAATGCTTGTTGTCCGCGACTGGAACCGCGCGCTCCGCGCCTTGCCTTCCTGTGCGCGCTGAGCCTGTTCCTGCCCCTTGCCGGGTGCGGGGGCGGCTCGGATTCCTCCGGCCTCGACAGCCGCATCGAGCCGGGCGCGGCACACGGCCCGTTCCGCATCCGGGCGCGACTGCGGTACCCGGCCGTGCGTCCGACCTTCATCGAAGCGCTGCACGCCGATGGGGCGCGGGTCCGCCGCTACCGGCACTTCGTGGATGCCATCCCGCCCTCGGTCGAGGAGCTCGCCCGCGCCGAGGCGAGTCTGCAGGGCTGCGCCCGAGCGGATGCCGGCACTCGGCGTGCCCGCTTTGTGAACCGCTCATGGTCTTGCCCTCTCCGCCGAGGGTACACTCCGCGCCGGCATCGCCATGCCCCGCCCCCGTGGGGCGCGAAACGACAGTAAAAAAACCGGAGAACCAGAATGAAAAGATTCGCCTTCGCGCCGCTGGCGCTGGCCGCCGCGTTTGCCGGCGCTCCCGTGGCCGCCCAGGCCGCGGACCTCAGCTACAACTACGTCCAGGCCCTCTACGAGGACGTCAACATCGACACCGGTGCCGGTTCGGCTGACGGGAGTGCCTTCGGGCTCGCCGGCTCTTACGGCGTGACCGACATCCTGTTCGTGAACGCCAGCTACTCCAGCGCGGACTACAACCACGGCCTCAAGGAGTCCGGCTGGTCGGCGGGGGCGGGCGTGCACCTGCCGGTGAACCAGGCCGCCGATTTCATTATCTCCGCGGCGCTGGGGAACGATGAAGTGAAGACGCCGTTCGGCAAGGACAACAGCGACTTCTACGCCGCCGGCGTTGCGCTGCGCGGACGCGTGGCGCCCGCGCTGGAACTGGAAGGCGGCATCGATTTCATCGACTACGACCAGGGTGGCAACGACACGGTCTACTCGCTTGCGGGCCTCTACGAGGTCACCCCGCAGATCGGCGTCGGGCTGCGCTACACCACCATGGACAATGCCGACACCTTCGGCGTCCTGGGTCGCCTGGATTTCTAAGCCCCCCGCCCCTTGCCGCTCCCCCGGGCGGCAAGGGCGCTCAGGCGTGGCGCTGAACGCCCGGACTGCGCGGCGTCGCCAAGACGCAGGCGTCGGCACGGCGGTTTGCGCCAGCGCCGAGGGCGGAGAAGGCCCGCGAATCGCCGGAAGCTGCGCCGGCGGTCAGGCGCACGGCATCTGCCCGGCGCACGAGGGCGGACGCGGAGCCCGCGGCCGCCTGCCGCGGATGGGAGTGCGGCTCTCTTGCCAAAGACCTGGTCTTTGCGCGGCACAGGCAGCGCGCACAAACCGAATGCAGGGTATGAGGAACTCACCGGGCCGCTCAACCGCCCCCTTTTTCCGCACTCTCGCGGAGCTCACGACGCACGCGGAGCCGGCGCCCCGCGCCGTGTCCGCGGCCGCTGTCGAGCTCCAGGGCTTCTGAACCCCTTCGCTGTGCGCCGCGCCGACAGGCGGTCTACTCTATTATTCGGCCGTGTACGGACCGGCCGCTTTCCACAAGGACGAGGGAACCATGAACTCACGTTTGATGCTGTGTCTGCTCGCTGTCGGGACGGCCTTGCCGGCCGCCGCCCTCGCCCAGGGCGGCAACAGCGTGGGGGCCTTCGGCTCCTACTGGAACACCGACCAGGGCGGCGACACGTGGGGCGGCGGGGTGAAGGGACGGTTCGGAATGTTCGAGCTGCGCGCCACCTATTTCGATGACGTGACGCGCGATAGGGGCGGCGCCTTGCGCGCCATAAAGATCCAGGACGTCCCCGTCGATGCGGGGGTCGCCTTCAACTTTGCGCCGCAGATGCCCATCAACCCCTATGTCGGAGCGGGGGTGAGCTATCACCTGCTGGACAGCAACATCGGCAATATCGACGATGAGGTGGGTTGGTATGCCCTGCTCGGCGGCGAGTTCGGGATGGCCGAGGGAATGTCGCTCCTGGCCGAAGTCACGTATCGGGACGTCACCGGTACGGTGAAGGACCTGTCCGGCGGCACGCTGATCCAGGACCGCACCAACGTCGACCTGAGCGGGTTCGGTGCCAACGTCGGTGTGGCCTGGCGCTTCTAGGGACGGCCCAATGTGCCGCCCGGGACGGCGCGGGCGCTCCGCAGTGGGCGGCCCGCATCGCCCGTGGCGACCATTGAACCGTGTGCGCGCAGCGGCCGCCGTCGGGCCAATCCGTTCGTCGGCCGGCGGCGCGCCGCCCCTCGCACCACCCGGTGCCCGTGCCTCCGGACGGCGGGTGCTCGCCCGCCCCGTCTCGCGCGGACCAATCGCGCCTGCGCAGCGCTGAGCGCCCGATGCGCCTCACCCTGCAGCCGAAGAACGCCCGTTGATGTCCGACGCTCACTACCGACCCATCGCGCGCGAGCGCTTCGGGATACGCACCTTCCGGCCCGGGCAGGCCGAGGCCATCGAGGCCGTCCTGCAGGGCCACGACACGCTGGCCGTGATGCCCTCGGGCTACGGCAAGTCTGCGATCTATCAAATCCCGGCCGTGCTGCTGCCCGGTCCGACCGTGGTGATTTCACCGCTCATCGCCCTGCAGCGCGACCAGGCCGACCACCTCGCGGGGCGCGACGTCGGGGGTGCCGCGGTGATGAATTCGTCGGTTCGACTCGGTGAGCGCGAGGAAACCTTCACGGAACTGGCGGACGGGGAGCTGGAGTTCATCTTTCTCGCCCCCGAACAGCTGCAGCGCGCCGATGTGATGGCGCACCTGCGCACGGCGCGGCCCTCACTCTGTGTGGTCGACGAGGCGCACTGCATCGGCGAATGGGGGCATGACTTTCGGCCCGATTATCTGAACATCGGGCCGGCCATCGAGGCGCTCGGCCATCCGCCGGTGCTGGCGCTGACCGCCACGGCCTCCCCGGCGCTCCGCGACGAGATCCGCGAGCGGCTGCACATGCGCGACGCCCGGGTGTTCGTGCGCGGCTTCGACCGCCCGAACATCCGCCTCGAGGTCGAGGCGTTCAAGCGCGAGGAGGCCAAGCGGGCGCATCTGCTCGCGGCGGTCGAGCAGACCCGCGGGGCGGGGATCGTGTATGTCGCAACCCACCGGCACGCGGACGAGATTGCCCAGGCGCTCACCGAGCGCGGCGTGCGCGCGGCGGCCTATCACGGCGGCATGGCCGCGCACGAGCGGGGCGCGGCGCAGCTGGGCTTCATGCAGGGGGAGCGCCGGGTCATCGTGGCGACCTCCGCCTTCGGCATGGGCGTGGACAAGCCCGACATCCGTTTCGTGTTCCATTACGATATTCCCGATTCGCCGGAGGCCTACTACCAGGAGATCGGCCGGGCGGGGCGCGACGGGGCGGCGGCGCAGGCCGCGCTGTTCTATCGTCATCAGGACCTGGCCATTCACAAGTTCTTTGCCGGCGGCGGCGCCCTGGGCGCCGAGGAACTCGCCCAGCTGCGCGAGGCGCTGCGCGGCTCGGACGCGCCCGCGGATGCCGACGCCCTGTCGGAGCGGGTGGAGCTCTCGGCCCACAAGCTTGCGCGCGCCCTGCATCTGCTGCAGGACGTCGGTCTGGTGCGCCAGACGGGCCCCCGCGCCTACGCCCTGGTGGATGCGAGCGAGGGCGCATTGCAGGGGGCCGTCGACGCGGTGCATTGCATCCAGCAGCGCCAGCACGAGAACGCGGTCCGCAAGATCGAGAGCATGCGCGGCTATGCGGAGGTGATGAGCTGCCGGCGCCAGTACCTGCTCGGCTACTTCGGCGAGGAGATCCCGCCCTGCGGGAATTGCGACAACTGCCGGCGCGGGCTGCCGAAGGCGCCGCAGGCGACGCAGCGTCCGTTTGCCGCCAAGACGCGCGTGCGCCACGCGAAATTCGGCACCGGCTTCGTGGAGGGCTACGATGGCGACCATATCGTCGTGTTCTTCGACGCGGTCGGCACCAAGGTGCTCGCGCTGGATCGGGTCGCGCGCGGCGGGCTGCTCGAGACGATCTGAGCGGTTCGATGCATGTGCAGTCTGTTCACCGGGAGGGGCTCGATGAGCCGCAAGCCGTTTCGCTACTCTGTCCTCGACCTTGCACCGATCCTCGCCGGCAGCACGGCGGCGGTGTCCTTCCGCAACACGGCCGATCTGGCGCGCCATGCCGAAGAGTGGGGCTATCACCGCTACTGGATGGCCGAGCATCACAACATCCCCGGCGTGGCGAGTGCCGCGACCGCGGTGCTGATCGGACACGTCGCCGGAGCGACGCGCCGCATCCGGGTGGGGGCGGGCGGCATCATGCTTCCCAACCACGCGCCCCTGACCATCGCCGAACAGTTCGGCACCCTCGAGTCGCTGTATCCGGGCCGCATCGACCTGGGGCTCGGCCGCGCGCCGGGCGGGGATACGGTCACCGCCCGGGCGCTGCGCCGCAATCTGGGCAGCAGCGGCGACACCTTCCCGCAGGACGTGCAGGAGCTGCGCGGCTACTTCCGCCCGTCGGCCTCCGGACGGGCCGTGCGTGCCATCCCCGGCGAGGGTCTCGACGTGCCCGTCTATATCCTGGGCTCGAGCGAGTTCGGCGCGCGGCTCGCCGCCGAGCTGGGGCTGCCCTATGCCTTCGCCTCGCACTTTGCCCCGGCCTATCTGCATGTGGCGCTCGATCTGTATCGGCGCAACTTCCGGCCTTCCGAAGGCTGTGCCGCGCCTCACGTCATGGTCGGCGTAAATGTCTTCGCCGCCGATGAAGACGCCGCGGCGCAGCGCCTGTTCACCACCCTGCAGCAGCAGTTCCTGAACCTGGTGCGCGGGCGTCCAAGCGAGGTTCCGCCGCCGGTGGACAGCATGGACGGGCGCTGGTCGCCCGCGGAGGCGGCCCAGGTGCGGCGTATGACCCAGTACTCGGCGGTGGGCGCCCCCGAGACGGTGCGGGGCGCACTGGAGGCGATCCGCGCCGAGACCGCGGCGGACGAAATCATCGCCACCGCCCAGATCCATGACCATGGCGCACGCCTGCGCTCCTTCGAGCTCGCGGCCGAGGTGTTCCAGGGGCTGGCTGGCGACGGGGCGCCCGCGCGGGCCGCCCGCCCCGCTGCCCCGTGAGCGCGCCTTACGGTTTGTGATAGATTTCGAGGC
This sequence comes from uncultured Gammaproteobacteria bacterium, assembly GCA_963779865.1. Lineage (GTDB taxonomy): Bacteria > Pseudomonadota > Gammaproteobacteria > CAVZZX01 > CAVZZX01 > CAVZZX01. The sequence continues at coordinate 2,560,040 of CAVZZX010000003.1, forward strand.
GACTGGAGCTTTTTGAAGCTGGGGGAACAACGACAATGAGAGCCCTGCGATACCACCGACCCGTCACCCTGATGGAGATCGAGGCAGACACCGAGGCCGAGCTCGACGCCGGCGTGCGCAGTGCCGCGCAATGGATCGCGATCATCGCCACCGGCGTGTTCCTCGGCGCCCTCGCTGCCGCGGGCGTTGCGAGCGCCTACGTCCACTGGGCGGCCGTGTAGCCCTTCAGAGGCGCTCCAGCACCACGGCGCCGTAGGGCGGGATGTGGCGGGATGTTCAGTCGGCTGTCCGGGTGCCGCCGTGCACTCCGCCCGGCGTTCGCGCACTCGTGCTCGTCCTCGACGGCAAAGTCCGGCCGGGTGGGATTCCACAGTTCCCGGTCGGTTTGGTCGGGCGGATCGAGCGCGTGCAGGGGCAGGGCGTCCTGTGCACCCCCGACGTGGAGAAGGACGCAGTAGCCCTCGGCCTCGCCGCGCGTGAACGCCCGTCGCCGGCCCTGCGCGAAGCGCACCCGCAAAGGCGCCGGGCCGCCGATGGCGCTGTGTTCGTGCCGCGCGCACGGGCCGTTCCACCAGGCGCGCACCCGGCTGCGCTCCGCGCCGCCCAGATCGCCGTCCAGGTCCAGCCCGTATCAGGTGCGCTGCCGTCCGCGGCGAGCGGCTGCGCGGCGTGCAACACCCGCTTCTCTCCGCACTTTTGCCGCTGTCTATACTCACCCCACTGTACTGACCGCCGCCAGCAACCCGCCGTGGAGGACACCACATGGAGCGTGGGAGAACCAGAGGGATGACCCGCCCGGATGTGCAGCACGCGATGCGCCGCGCGCCGTACCGACCGCGCTCCCGGCGTAATGTCCTTTGTGTCTTTCCGTCCTACGCCCCCTCGTTCGGCACCTTCCAGCACGCCTACCCGCTGATGCCCGGGGTGCAGGCCTTCATGCCGCCGCAGGGCATGCTGGTGATCGCCGCCTATCTGCCGCGCGAGTGGAACGTGCGGTTCGTGGACGAGAACATGCGCCCGGCCACGGACCGCGATTATCAATGGGCCGACGCCGTATTCATCAGCGGCATGCATGTGCAGCGCGCGAGCATCGATGCCATCAATGCGGCCGCGCACCGCAACGAGCGGCTGACGATCCTCGGCGGCCCCTCGGTCTCGGGTTGTCCCGAGTACTATCCGGACGTCGATATCCTGCACATCGGTGAGCTGGGCGATGCCACCGATGCGCTGATCGAATCCCTCGACAAGGACGTCTGCCGCCCGCGCGTGCAGCGCCGCTTCGAGACCGCGGAGCGCCTGCCGCTGTCGCAGTTTCCGATCCCGGCCTATGAGCTCATCGAGATGCCGCGCTACTTTCTCGCCAGCATCCAGTTCTCCAGCGGCTGTCCCTACCGCTGCGAGTTCTGCGATATCCCGGAGCTGTACGGGCGCCAACCGCGGCTGAAGGCGCCCGAGCAGATCCTCGCCGAGCTGGACGCGATCGTGGCGGCCGGGGCGAACGGCGCGGTGTACTTCGTGGACGACAACTTCATCGGCAATCGCAAGGCGGCGCGTGAGCTGCTTCCGCATCTGATCGACTGGCAGCGCCGCCGCGGCTACCCGGTGGAGTTCGCCTGCGAGGCGACCGTGAACATGGCGCAGCAGAAGAATCTGCTCGCCATGATGCGCGAGGCGAATTTCCGCACCGTGTTCTGCGGCATCGAAACCCCCGAGCCCGCTGCGCTGGCGGCCATGCAAAAGGGGCACAACATGAAGACGCCGCTGCTCGATGCCGTGCGCACCTTCAACGCCCACGGCATGGAGGTGGTCGCCGGCATCATCCTCGGCCTGGACACCGACACACCACAGACGGCCGACAAGGTGCTGGATTTCATCGCGGCATCGAAGATCCCGATGCTCACCATCAACCTGCTCTATGCGCTGCCGCGCACGCCCCTGTATCGACGCCTCGAGGCGGCCGGGCGGGTGAAGGAAGACGGGGCCGCGGCCTCCAACGTGGAATTCGCGTTGCCCTACGAACAGGTGCTCTCCATGTGGGGCCGCTGCATCGCCGGCGCCTATGCCCCCGAGAACCTTCTCGAGCGCTTCGCCCACCAGACCGAGCACACCTTCCCGAACTGGTTTGCGGCGCCGCGCAAGGTGCGGGCGGCCGAAGTTGTTTTCGGGATGCGTATCCTCTCGCGCGTGCTGTGGCAGGTGGGGGCGCGTGCCGACTGGCGCTCCGACTTCTGGCAGCTGGCGGCGCCCCTGATGCGCCGCGGCCGCATCGAGGAATTGATCCACATCGGCCTGGTCAGCCATCACCTGGTGCGCTTCGCCCGCGAAGCGCTGGCGGGCGAGGCCGAGGCGGCCTTCTATGCCGACCCCGCTCAGTCGGCTAACACCCTCGCTTGATACGCCGCCGGGCCGCTGTCGGAACGCCGCCCTAAAGCAAACGCCGTTTGCGGACGCTAGCTTGATCACGCGAACCGCCTGCACAGACGCCGTGCTGACAGCCGGTCCGCTCACGCGCGGTCTTGGCAAACGGCGGGTAGACGAACAGCCACGCGCTTTTTGGCCGACCGCATTCGAAGGCATCCGGTGTGACCTCAACGTGCACAGAGGGGCACGGATGCGCGCGAGTGGGAGTGCAAGAAGATGAAGTGGTTCCATAGTCTCTCCATCCGCGGCAAGCTGCTGCTACCGCTTTCCGTGCTCGGCATCGTGCTGCTGGTGCTCGCCGGCGAGGCCCTGACGATGATCGGCGCGCTGGGCGAGGCGACGGGCCAGATCGCCCATCGCGAGCTGCCGGCGGTCAACTTTCTGCTGCAGGCCGACCGTGACCTGTATCAGGTCCTGGAGGCCGAACGCTCGAGCCTGATCCTGGAGCCGGGTTCGGACGCCTTCAAGGCGATGTTGGCGCAGCAGGCGGAGAACATGCAGCAGGCGCAGGCGCGGGTCGGCAAGTTCGCCGCCCTGACCGATGCGCCGGCGGAAGTGGCGCTGGTGAAGCGCTATGAGGCCCTGCGCGAGAAGTGGGAGCCGCTGAGCCGGCAGGTGGTGGAGACCCGTCGCGCCGAGGCGGCACAGGGCGGCCATGCCGCCGCCGCGCTGAGCCTCGGCGCGGCCGCCCACGCGTTCGAAGCCATGCGCGCGAGCATCGACAAACTCACCGAGCTGACCCTGGCGCGCGATCAGGCGACCGCCGCGGCCGCCGATGCGAGGGTCAGCGCCAGCCGCCGCGACCTGGGCATCAGTGCCGCCGTGGCGCTGTTGATCGGCCTCGGCATCGCGCTTGGCTTTCCGCGCCTCGTCACCGGTCCCATCGGGCGGGTGATCGCGCGGGTGGAGGACATCGCCGGCGGCGAGGGCGATCTCACGGCCCGTCTGGATGCGAGCGCCAATGACGAGACCGGCCAGCTCGCCCGCGCCTTCAACCGGTTCATGGGTAAGCTCCAGGGCATGATGCGGCAGATCGCCGAGGCCACCGAACGGCTCGCCTCGGCGTCCGAGGAGCTCGCCACCGTGACCGAGCAGACCACGCAGGGCGTGCGCCGCCAGCGCAGCGAGATCGACCAGGTCGCCACTGCCATGAATGAGATGTCCGCCACCGTCCACGAGGTGGCGCGCAATGCCGGGACCGCCGCCGATTCGGCCCAGGAGGCCGACGGCGCGGCGCTCGAGGGGCAGAAGGTGGTCACGCGCAGCAGCGCTGCGATTGACCTGCTCGCGCAGGACGTGCGCAAGGCTGCCGAGGCCATGCAGCGCCTGGAGGGCAGCAGCAAGGAGATCGGTTCGGTGCTCGACGTCATCCGCGGCGTGGCCGAGCAGACCAACCTGCTGGCCCTCAATGCCGCCATCGAGGCCGCGCGCGCCGGCGAGCAGGGCCGCGGCTTCGCGGTGGTCGCCGATGAGGTGCGTACCCTGGCGCAGCGCACTCAGCAGTCCACCGAGGAGATCCAGGCCATGATCGGCCGCCTGCAGTCCGAGGCGCTCGATGCGGCGAAGGTGATGGCGAGCGGCCGCGAGCGCACCGACGGCGCGCTCACCGAGGCCCAGGCGACCACGGACGCCCTGCAGCACATCGTCGATGCCGTGGGGCGGATCCGCGACATCAATGCCCAGATCGCCAGCGCCTCGGAGCAGCAGGCGGCCGTATCCGAGGACATCAACCGCAACGTGACGTCCATCAGTCAGGTCGCCGATGAGACCGACGGCGGCGCCACGCAAATCGCCGGCGCCAGCGAGGAGGTGGCGGCCATGGCCGAACAGCTGCGAACGCTGGTCGGCCACTTCCGCACCTGAGGGCGGCACCGCGGCCGTCGTGCCATCGCGGCCCTCCCGGCCGCGTTCCGAAGACGAGCCAGGGAAGGCGCGTCGCGCGGGCGTTGGGCAGTCGACGCCTACGATCCCTTTTAAATCAGCGAGTTACCGGTTTTCCGTCAATATATTCCATCGATTAGTGTGACTCCGGTCACAAATTGCTAACGCCTTCCTCCCCTCCTGCGGATTAACCCATGATAGTTCGACCATGGTGTGGCATGGTCGGGCGCATGACGCTCCCTGGGAGGTGCGAGATGAAGACTGCTGCAAGGCCCCTGCTGCTTCTGGGTTTTCTGTTTCTGGCCAGCGGCGCCCGGGCCGCCGACGAATTCCCCGGCCGCGAGATCTTTCCACTGATCCCCGTGATCGAGCTCGCCGATCTGTACAAGAACTTCGACAAGTACACGGTGGTGGACGCCCGCTCCGCCTACGAATACGACACCTTGCGCATCAAAGGCGCCTACAACGTCCCCGTGGCGAGCCCTGCCTTCGACACGCGCATCCAGGAGTTGGTCGCCAGGCAGAAGAAGCCGATGGCCTTCTATTGCAACGGCAAGACCTGCTACAAGTCCTACAAGGCGACGCTGCGTGCGCGCAGCAACGGCGTCAAGAACTGCGTGGCCTTCGACGCCGGTATCTTCGACTGGGTGAAGGCGCACCCGGACTTTGGCGAGCTGCTCGGGCACAGCCCGGTCGATCCGGCGCACCTCATCGGCGGCGAGGATCTCAAGGCGCACATGCTGGCGCCCGGCGACTTCGCAAAATCCGCTTCGGCCAAGGGGGCCATTGTCCTCGACGTGCGTGACCCGTTTCAGCGTGACGGTATCGGCTTCTTCCCGGGCGTGGAGAAGCTCGTTCCGCTGGATCGCACCGAAGAACTCGACAAGCACATCCAGCTGGCCAGGGCCGAGAAGCGCCCGCTGCTGATCTATGACGAGGCAGGCAAGCAGGTGCGCTGGCTTCAGTACCGTCTCGAGCGGGCGGGGCTGAAGGACTATCACTTCATGCAGCATGGCGCGAAGGGCTTCTACGACGCCTTGATCCTGTCCTCCGGCTACCGCTACAAGGCGCATCAGTGAGCCGCGTCTGAGCGCCGGTCCGGCTTGCCTGGGGGTCGGGCCGGCTTTGGGAACAGCAAGATCTTCCGATGGCGGCGTGCGCATCCAGCGGCTAAGTTTTCGGCACCGCAGCCGCAACAGTTCGGGAGATGCGTATGGGCCAGGGAAAGGCACTGTCGCTCGCGGGGATCGTGGCGCCCCCGCTGTACATCCTCACCATCGTCGTCATCGGCTGGCTGCGGCCGGACTACAGCTTCGTCCCCAACGTCATCAGTCAGCTCACCGAGCCGCGCACGCCGTATCAGCCGGTGCTCACGGCCACCTTTTCGGCGTACAACTTTCTCTCGTTCATGTTCGCCTTTCGGCTGGCGCAGGTGGTTGCGGGCAGCCCCAACTGCCGGGCACGGGGCCTGCTCGCCGCAGCGGGGGTCGCGGTCGTGGGCATCTGCGGCGCGGTGCGCGTCGGCTTCTTCCCGATGGACCCCCTCGGTGCGCCCCCGGGGCAGGGCGGTTGGATGCACACGGTGATGGTCGCCGTGAGCTCGATCGCGGCCATAGTGGCCTTGTTCACCTTCGGCAGCTGGGGAGCGTGCGCCGGCCGCGGCGCGCGCCCGGGCCGCTACAGCACTGTCTCGGGCTGGGTGCTGGTCGCCGCCATCCTGAACGCCGGGGCGGCCATCTACCTGCTCAAGAGCCGCTGGATGGGCCTGGCGGAGAAGGCGGCGGTGATCGCCTACCTGCAGTGGATGTTCGTCATGGCCATGCGTCTCTACCCGTCCCGCTAGGGCGACCCGGGCGCCGGTCTATGCCGTTTGACGTATATCGGGGGCCTTTCTCCTATCTAGACTGAGAGAAAGGGGGGGCGCTCTTTCCAAGGCTCTCCAAGCTGGCCGGAAAAGGAGCGGGCATGCGCCGGCGCAGCGTCCAGACACTCGACGTCCGCGTGCAAAGTATGCGGCTGCTGCTCAGCCAGGTGCCCGTCGCCCTCGTGGTGAACGTGGCCAATGCCTGGCTGCTGGCCCTCGTGTTGGCGATGACGGGTGTGGCCGAGCAGGCGGCGTGGTGGTGGTTCGCTGCGATGGTCGCCGTCAGTGCCTGGATCTTTCACTGGCGGCGCGAGGCGCGCCGCCTTCCCCCCTCCCGTGAACGCCTCCCGCTCTGGGAGCGACGCGCCATTGGCGGCGCGCTGCTCTCGGGCAGTCTATGGGGCGCGGGCGTGCTGCTCCTGTTCCCCCACGAGGCGTTCTATCAGGTGTTCGTGGCCTTCGTCATCGGCGGCATGGCGGCGGGCGCGGGCGCGGGCCTGTCCTACCTGCTCCCGGTCTACTTCGGCTTCGTCCTGCCGAGCGTGCTGCCGCTGGTCGTGCGCTTCCTGGTGGAGCCTTCGGTCGGGCATCTGGCGATGGGGGCCATGGTCCTGATCTTTGTCGTGGCGCTCACGATGTTCGCCCGCAACCAGCACGCGGTGCTGACCCGGGCGCTCGCCCTGCAGCTCGAAAAGGGCGCCCTGGCGCGGGACCTGGCGACGTTGCTGGAAAATCTCGAGCTGCGCGTCGAGGAGCGCACGCAGGAGCTGCGTGTCGCGAACGAACAGCTGCAGGGGGAGGTGGAGGAGCGGCTGCGTGCCGAGGCGGCCGAGCGCGAGGCGCGGGCGGCGGCCGATCAGGCGAATGCCGCCAAGTCGGTATTCCTGGCGGCGGCCAGCCACGACCTGCGCCAGCCCATTCACGCGCTGCGCCTGTACCTGGACGTGCTGGGCCAGGAGCGCCCGCCGGCCCAGAAGGCCCGCACCCTGCGGCGCATGTCGGACAGCCTGGATGCGGTGCGTGACTTGCTGGATACGCTGATGGACCTCTCTGCGCTGGAGTCCGGCAGGGTGACGCCGGCGTTGCAGGCCGTCAGTATCAACCGCACGCTCGCGCCGATCGCCGGCGAGGCACGCCTGTGGGCGGAGCGGCGCGGATTGCGGCTGCTGGTGCATCGCTGCCCGCGACCCACGATGGTGAGCACCGACCCGGTGTTGCTGGGCCGCATGGTGCGCAACCTGGTGGTGAATGCGATTCGCCACACGCCCGAGGGGGCGGTGCTGCTCGCCTGCCGCCCGCGCCGCGACCATGTGCTCGTGCAGGTCTGGGACACGGGCTCGGGTATCCCGGCGGAGAAGCGCGACGAGATCTTCAGGGAGTTCTACCAGGCCCACGACCCGCACCATCCGCTGGGCCGTGGGCTGGGACTGGGTCTGTGGATCGTGGCGCGCACGGCGCAGATCCTTCAGCACGAGGTCGAGGTCAGTTCGCGGGCGGGCAAGGGTTCGGTGTTCTCGATCCGACTCGCGCGCCCGCGGCCCCGGTGAGGCAGTCCGGCTCGGCTCAGAGGCGATCCATCCACTCGGAGACCTGCCGTTCGGCTTCGTCGCGCTGGATACCGTATTGCTCCTGCAGCCGGCCGATGAGCTCTTCACGCTTGCCGTCGACCCGATCGATATCCTCGCCGCTGAGCTTGCTCCACTGCTGCTGGGCCTGGCCCTTGAACTGCTTCCAGTTTCCCTGCACTTGATCCCAGTTCATCGCGTTACCCTCCGTGGTAGGTCGGATGCTAAGCATAGCAGCCCTGCGCAGCGGTCAAGAGCGGGCGCTGCCTCAGATCTCGATCTGGATCCCAAGCTCCACCGAGCGCCCCGGCGGCAGGCGGTAGTACTCCACCGACCGTACGGAGTTGCGCGCCATGAAGGCGAACAAACGCTTGCGCCAGAGGCTGAGCACGGCGTTGTCCGCAGTGGAGACCAGCGTGGAGCGGTCCGCGTAATACACGGTCGTGTCCGCGTCCAAATCCGGGATCAGTGCCTGGTCCTGGCAGAACTTTATGACCACCGGCAGGTGCGGGCTTTGCATGAAGCCGTAATGCACGTACACGCGATAGAAGCCGCAGCGCAGCGGCTGCACCTCCAGGCGCTCGGCGGCGGGCACCCGCGGCACGTCCTCGGTCAGTACGGTGAGCAGCAAGACCTGCTCGTGCAGCACCTGGTTGAGCTTGAGATGATGCAGCAGCCCGCTGGGGACGGTGTCGCCCTCGTTGGTGAGAAACACCGCGGTGCCCGGCACTCGGGTCGGCGGATAGTGCTCGATGCTGGGGATGAAGGCGTCGATCGCCATCGAGCGGTCGTGACTCTTCGCTTGCAGGAGATCGCGTCCCTTCTTCCAGGTGCTCATGAGCAGCAGCAGGCTGCCGCCCACCAGCAGCGGGAACCAACCGCCGGCCTCGACCTTGAACAGGTTGGCGCCGAAGAAGGCGACGTCGCCCACCAGGAACAGCCCCGAGAGTGCGAGGGCGAGGAGCCGGTGCCAGCGCCAGCGATCGCGCATGACCCGGTAGGCGAGCACGGTGGTGATGACCATGGTGGCGCTGACCGCCACCCCGTAGGCCGCCGCCAGATTGCTCGAGGAACGGAATCCGAGCACCAGCAGGACGGTCGCCGCCATCAGCGTCCAGTTCACCACCGGGACGTAGATCTGCCCGATCTCCTCGGAGGAGGTCTGCACGATGTTCATGCGCGGGCTTTGGCCGAGCTGGATCGCCTGGCGGGTCAGGGAAAAGGTGCCCGAGATCACCGCCTGCGAGGCGATCACCGTAACCAGCGTGGCGAGCGCCACCATCGGATAGACCCCCCACGCGGGCACCAGGTTGTAGAAGGGGTGGAGCGCCTCGCCGGGATGGTCGAGCAGCAGCGCGCCCTGCCCGAAGTAGTTCAGCAGCAGCGCCGGGAGCACGAGCGCAAACCATGCCAGCCGGATCGGTGCGGGCCCGAAGTGCCCCATGTCGGCGTAGAGGGCCTCGCCCCCGGTGACCACCAGGAATACACCGCCCAGCACCAGGTAGGCGACCGGCGGGTTGTGCAGAAAGAAGGCCAGGGCGTACCAGGGGTTGGCGGCCATGAGCACGTGCGGATCGCGCGAGATGCCCCACAGTCCCATGCCGGCCAGCGCCACGAACCAGAGCACCATCACCGGCCCGAACAGCCCGCCCAGGCGCGCGCTGCCGTGCTTCTGGCCGAGAAACAACAGCAGCAGGACGAGCAGGGTGAGGGGAATGACGAAGGGCGCCAGCGGGGGCGCGGCCACCTTCAGCCCCTCGATGGCGCTCAGCACCGAGATGGCGGGCGTGATCATGCCGTCGCCGTAGAGCAGGGCGGCGCCGAACACGCCCATCACGATCAGCGTCGCGGCGCGCCGTCGCTTGCGCCGGCCCCACGGGTCGATCAGCGCCAGCAGCGCGAGGATGCCTCCCTCGCCGTTGTTGTCGGCCCGCATGATGAAGATCAGGTACTTCACCGAGATGACCACGACCAGCGCCCAGAAGATCAGCGACAGGACGCCCAGCACGTTGGCCGGGGTGACGGCGACCGAGCCGTTGCCGAAGAAGCATTCGCGCAGGGCGTACAGGGGACTGGTGCCGATGTCCCCGTAGACGATGCCCAGCGCGGTCAGCGCGAGGGGCAGGCGGCGCCGCTTGCCGTGCGCCGCGACATCGGTCGCGGCGTGTCCGTGGGCGGAGACGTTGACCGACATTGTGGATTGCGCGCCCTTCACCTCGATGCGCGCAGATTGTAGTGGCCCGCGCGTGGGTATGCGAGCGGTTCGCATCGTCCGCGCCCGCCGCCTATCATGCGGGCAGTGCCCCCGGCCCCGGAGACCAGGCATGCGCGTGCCCGAGCGCAGCACCCCGGTCCGCGTGTTCTCGGACTATGTCTGCCCGTACTGCTTTCTCGCCGAGCGGCCGCTGGCGGAGGCGCTCGAGGCCGTGGGCCTCGACACCGGCATCGTGGACTGGCGGCCCTTCGAGCTGCGCCCCGAGCCGGTGCCCACGCTGCGCCCGGAGGATGCCTACCTGCAGAGCGTGTGGCCCGCGCACGTATATCCCCTGGCCGAACGCCTGGGCGTGCCGATCGTGCTGCCGCGCGTGTCGCCGCAGCCGTATACGCGCCTCGCCTTCGAGGGGCACCTGTTCGCGGCGGAGCGCGGGCTGGGCCATGCCTACACCGGGCGCATGTTCCGGGCCTTCTTTCAGGAGGAGCGCGACATCGGCGACCTCGACGTGCTGACCGGGCTCGCGGCCGCGCTGGGGCTGGACGCCGCGGCGTACCGCGCGGCGCTGGCAGAGGGCCGCTACCGCGCCGCGCACCAGGCCCGGCTGCGCGAAGCGCGCGAGACGTATCGGGTCAGCGTGGTGCCGACCTTCATCATCGGCGAGCGCCGCATCGAGGGGGTGCCGGGCGTGGGTGCGCTGGTCGATGCCCTGCAGCGCCTGGCGCACTGAGCGGTCGCGCTCAGCCGCGCGTACCGCCGAGGCGTCGCTGCGCCGGGGCGGATGGTGCGTTCGCGACCCGATCCGGCGCAGCTTGCGCGGCCGGCGCCGTCTGCGCCTGCCGCGCCCCCACCACACGCATGCTTGCCGGCGCCATGCGGCGCCGGCCGCGCCGCACATGGGCGAGCAGCACGAGCGGCAGGGCCAGCCCGGGGACCCAGTGCAGCAGCGGCAGCCAGGCCGCGTTGGCATCGCTGCTGAAGTAGTACAGGGCGTAGCCGGTGCCCGCCATCCAGGCGGCCGTGCCGGTGAGCGCGGCACCCATGCCGCGGTTGCGGCGCAGCTGCCAGGCGCGGCCCACGTGGTGGGCCAGCACCGAGCCGATGGCCAGCAAGCTCGCCATGAACGCGAGCCCGTGCGCCCGCAGCCACCAGGGCTCGAGCGCATGGGGCTCGGGGCCGAACGGGCCCTGCACGCGCAGGAAGTAATGGAAGACGAGCCACAGGCCGCCGCTCGCCCACAGCGCCCCGAAGGCAGCGTAGATGGCGAAGCGGTGACGGCGGCTGAAGCGGATCGGCATCGGCGCCGGTGCGCGACGGGGGCGGGACTCAGGCATGCGCGATTTCCTCCCTGGATGGCGGCCGGCGGGGAACGATGTGCGGATCGAGCACGTGCGCCTCGGCGTTGAAGCGGCGCAGCAGCGCGGGGGCGGCGGCCGCATCGGCGTGCACGACCTTGGTGAGTGCATCGGCGCTCATGCAGTCGGCGGCGCTCACCGTCACGCTGAGCCGGCCCGTGCACGGCCGCCGGCTGCGCGGGTCGATGAGCGGCGTGATGTCGCGGCCGGCCCGCTGCCGCTGGCGGAAATAGCCCGCCGAGGTGGCGGCGGCGGGCTTGTGCAGCGCCAGCGGCAGCAGGGTGGTGGGCTGGGCGGGGTGGCGCAGGTGCAGCGTGCGCGGCAGCGCACCGAGAAAGCGCAAATCCCCGCCGGCGTTCACGCTGGCCGTTTGCACGCCGTGCCCGCGCAGGGCGTCGATCGCACAGTCCACGGCGTAGCCCTTGGCGATGCCGCCGAGATCGATGCGCAGGCGACGCTGCAGGCGCACACGCCGGTCCGGCCGCAGCTCGATGTCGCGCCAGCTCGCCCTGGCATCGGCGCGCGGTTGATCGGCGTGCCGCGGCAGGAAGCCCAGCGCGGCAAGCGTGGGCGCCACGGTCACGTCGAACAGACCCTCGCTGGCGCGGCTGAAGACGAGTGCGGCCTGCAGCACGCGCCAAGTGTCCGCGCTGACTTCCACCGCGGCGGCGGCGGCCTCGCGGTTGATGCGCGAGACCTCCGAGGCCGGGTCGTGGTAGCTCATCAGCGCCTGCACCCGCGCCACGGCGGCGAAGGCCGCGTCGATGGCCCGGCGGGCGTCCACGCCCGGCGGTGCGTCCTCGATGCACACCTCCACGATGGTGCCCAGCAGTGGGCGGGCGCGGCGCACGGGGCTCATCGCAAGGCGGCGTGATACAGCGCCAGCACCCGCCGCACCCCTTCCGTGAGGTGTTTGCAGGAGAGCGTGGCCCCGGCGATGTTCTTCACCTCGTCGCCGAGCTTGAGGTGGTCGCCGTAGTGCGCGCCGTCGAACTGCGCGCGCCACTTCGCGTTGCGCACCTCGCCGCCGTGGGTCTCCCGGTAATCGAGGATCTCCAGGCCCTGCACCGCGCCATCGGTGCTCAGGGCCACCGCGTAGGTGATGAACTCGTGCTTGCCGTAGACCTCATCGAGCACGAACCAGCCGATCGGCGCGCCGGCCTGCTCGGCCCGCCACACGGGCTGCTCGTCGGTGCGCAGGCGCACCTTGGAGTACTTTTCGATGATCTGCTTCTGCTCGCCGGAGAGCCGCACCGGCTGCGAGACGAAGCGCTCGGCCTCGGGGAACAGCGCGTGCTGCGCCTGCGCGACGGTGAGGTACTGCACGGCATAGGCCGGGGCGCAGACCGCCGCCGGCACGACAATGGCCGGCACGCTCCACCAGTGCAGATAGTCGTTGTCCATGGGCACTCCTCAGAAGTTGTAACCGAACTTCAGGCGGGTCTCCTGCTTGGTCTTTTCGATCAGGTGCAGACCGGTGTCGCTCTGCCCCGGGTACTGCTCGCCGCCGCCCTTGATCTGCGGCATCCAGGTCAGCGTCGCCCACCACGACTTGGCGGCGTAGTGCACCGTGGGACCGGCGTGCCAGGACCAGCGCTCCTGGCCGACCTCGGTCTCGAACTCGGTCTGATAGAAGGTCTCGGCGCCGAGGAACCAGCGCGGCGCGACGCGGTAGGTAAAGCCGGTGCCGGCGCTCAGCTCGATCTCCATTTCCGGGTTGGTCGGCCACTCGAAGCCGGCCGGGAGATTGGCGATGGCGTCGCGCTTGGCATAGGTCGATTCGATGCCGAAATTGGCCACGCCGATGAGCTGGTCGTCGAGGAAGTTCTTCTGCAGCAGCAGGTCCAGCCCCAGGCTGGTGGTGTCCTTGTCCTGGCCCGAGTGCGGGTCCAGCCAGCTGTGCTCGAGGGAGACGCGGGTCGCCAGACCGACGCCGTCGATGAGCGGGCTGAGAAACTTGTACTTGAGCTTGCCTTCGATGCCGGAGGGCTTGAGGCCGTATTTCTTGTCGCCCGGCACGTAGGCGTCGATAAGGATCCCGTGCGTGTCGATGGACTGGCCCTTGAGCGCGAGCGAGCCCTGGAAGCGCGGGGTGAAACCGTATTCGTATTCGCCTTCGACGTCGTAGGCCGAGTAGTGGCCGATGCCCTTGTCGCTGCGGTGGGTGGCCCAGAGATAGGCCTCGGAGACGCCTTCGGGGAGCGTCTCCACGCCCGTCACGTAGCCGAAAAGGTTCTCGTCCGCCTGTGCGGGCACCGCGGCCCCCGCGGCGATCAGCCCGGCCAGCAGGCCGCGTCCGGTCTTCGTCATGTCTAGCCTCCGAGTGTTGTTTTGCTGCTGCGTCGGCTGGCTGACCCGAAGACGGGCTGGCTGGCTGCATCGAAAAGGTGCCGGGAGCGTCCCGGCTGCGGCGGTTACTTGGTCAGGATGAGCTTTCCCTGGCGCGTGCGGCGCAGGGTATAGCGTTCGCCCTCGTGCTCGATTTCCAGTGTCGCGGCCCCCTGGAACAGCGTCTGGCTGGTGTACCGGGGCGGCGCGGCCGTGCCTGTATCGCCCTCGCGGCGGTCCCCCGTGCTGCTGTGGCGCGGCTTCATCGTCATACGTGTTTGTTAATTAAAACGAGAACGATTCGCATTTAACTACAGGGTTGCAGGTCTGTCAATGCGGGGATGCGCGGGCGCGGACCGGAATGAAAACGGGGGCGCAAGCGCCCCCGTCGGGAACCGGCGCAGGCATGCGCCGGGGACACGGCTGCGGGTCAGCGCCAGCCGGTGACCTCCAGGATGGTGCCGTGGCCGGTGACGTTGTGCTGCACGCTGACGTAGAAGCGCTCGCCCCGGGCATCGAACAGCCCCCCGGTCCACTCGGCGTTCAGGTCGTTGAGGGTGGCGATGCGCACGCAGCCGTCGGACAGCGTGTCCACGTCCTGGCCGTCCTCCAGGCAGCTCCACAGGTCGTTGTTGTGAGGGTTGACCGCGACGCCGGGGGCGTCGCCGTCCTCGTGGATGACCCAGTTGCCGCGGCCGGGCTGCCAGGCGATGTTGTCCATCATCGCGAACTGGCGGGTGCCGGTGGCGAACAGCTGCACCTCCGGTGTGGCCGTGTTGGCGCTCGCCTCGGCCAGGGCGCCGTCGGTCACGCAGATGGTCTCGCCCCAGTTCCGGCCGTCGCCCTCGTTGCCGGTGTTGTTGCCGCAGAAGCGCACCTGCCCCTGCGCCAGGGCATGGCCGTCGATGGCGATGTCCTCGGGGCGGTAATAGCCGGTGAGCTTCAGGTTCGCCGCCGCGGCACGCAGGTCCGCGTCATAGGCGTTGGGCACCATGACCCAATTGCCCAGGCCGGTGTTGCTGCCCTGACCGTAGTCGGTGCCGCCGTGGCGCTTGCCCAGACGCAGGCCGTAGACCGTGCCCGAGACCAGCGGCGATTCGCTCAGGTCGCCGATCGGGGCGCCGCCGGCCCACGGGCTGGCCGGCACGAATTTGAAGTAGGCGCCGCCGGCCGTGCCCTCGGACGGACGGTTCTCATCGCCGTAGTACAGGACGCCGTTGGGGTAGACGGCCACGCCCTCGAAGGACAGGTGGCCCACCGCCGGGCGCACGGCCACGTGGTCGGCGTCTGCGCCGCTGAGGCTCTGCGTGCCGCGGTCGTAGACGACGCCGGTGGTGTGCAGCGGATCGATGATCTCCAGGACGGTGCCCGAGTTGCCGGCCTCCTCGCCGATCACGACCGTGCCCCAGGGCGTGGCGTGGGCCGGGTCGCAGGACTGGGTGCCGGTGAGGATGGTCTCGACCTCTCCGTCGGAGAGGCGCACCCGCTGCAGGCCGGGGCGGCTCGGGTCGCGTTCGTTGCAGACGATGAGGTGCGTCGGGTGCTGCGCCGGCCACAGGGTCATCATGTCGATGTTGCGGCCGAGCCCGGCATGGGAGGCCACCACGCGGGCGTGCAGGTCGCCGGCGAAGCTGGCCAGGCGCAGCGGGTCGGCCTCGGCGGTGGCGGCGTCCACGCTGCGCGTGGAGGAGCTCTCCAGCGGGGCGCGCACGCCGAACAGCTCCATGGAGCGGGCCTGCAGCAGACGGTCGCGGTAGACGCCAAAGTCCGTGCGGGCGCGATCGTCATCGCGCTCGTGGTGAGAGGTGTCGGCATGTGCGGTGCCGGAGAGCATCAGGACGAGCGCCAGTGCGCTCGCCGAAACAGCGTCGGTTCTCATGGAAAGTCCCCCTGGGTGAAAGTTCGCAATCGGACCTGCCTCGTGCAGGCGAGAGCGAGGCTAACGGGGGGAGATTGCAGCCCGTTGAAGGGGAGATGACAGCAAGGGGAATTGCGACGCCGTTCCGCGGCGCCGGCGTGCCTGCCGGCCGCGGCTGCTGCGGCGGGCGCTGGTTGGTCGATGGCGAAGGTGCCGGCCCGGGCGGGCGTACGCGCCCATGTTCACGGCTACCGCGCCGCTCCGCAGCATCTCCCATACCGTTGCCCGGCCGGTGGAGGACGTGGTTGTCGGCACGCGCCGCAGGCAGCGGCCGTCTCGCCTACGGCAAGGCCATCCCTGCCCCCGCCCAGGGCGATCAGCTCAAAACGCCTGCGGGGTTGAGCCCCTGTCCAGGAAAAGGGCGGGGGCGCGGGCGCCCCCGGCCCTCACGCGGCCTGACGGGAACGTTGCTCCACCCAGCGCGCCACCGCCTCGGAGTCGCCGATGTATGCGCCGTCCACGAACAGCTGCGGCACCGTGTCGCGCCCGGTCACCGCGCGCACGCCGCGGATGCTCAGGCCCTCGCTCAGCGAGATCTCCTCGAAGGCGTAGCCGTGCTCGGAGAGGAGCTGCTTGGCACGCGCGCAGAAGGGGCAGCCCGGCTTGGTGAACAGGGCGATGTCGACCGGCTTTTCCGCCTGCGGGTTGATGTACTCGAGCAGGGTGTCCGCGTCGGAGACCTCGTAGGGGTCGCCCGGGACCTCCGGCTCGATGAACATCTTCTCGATCACGCCGTCGCGCACCAGCATCGAGTAGCGCCAGGACCGCTTGCCGAAGCCGAGCTCGCTCTTGTCGACCAGCATGCCCATGGCCTCGGTGAACGCGCCGTTGCCGTCGGGGAGGAAGCGGATGTTCTCCGCGTGCTGGTCCCTGGCCCATTCCTCCATCACGAAGGCGTCGTTCACGGAGACGCAGACGACCTCGTCCACACCGTTGGCCTTCAATGCCGGGGCGAGCTCGTTGAAGCGCGGCACGTGCGCCGACGAGCAGGTGGGGGTGAAGGCGCCGGGCAGCGCGAACACCGCCACGGTGCGGCCGGCGAAGAGCTCCTCGCTGCTCACGTCCACCCAGTCGTCGTCGCGGCGGGTCTTGAAGACCACGTCCGGGATGCGCTGTCCTTCTCGGTTCTGCAACATGTCATGCACCTCTGTCTTTCCGGTTCGGTTCGAGTGCTGCCGCATCGGCAGTTGCAATAGAGAGTAGGGGCCGGAGGAGTATTTTTGAAATTGATTGTTGTTAACGTTCAGATAGGAAAAAGCTATCAGATGGGCGGTGATCCGGGCGCGCCCTTTTGCGTTGCGTTTGCAGCATTGTGCGCCGATACTGTGCGTATGAATCACTCAGGAGGGCTGCGATGAGCCTTGCCGCACACCCACAGATCGATGAGAGCAGCGTGCTGAACAAGTCCCTGCTCCGGGCGGGGGAGGCGCTGGGCCTGAACAGGACCGCGCTGGGCGAGGTGATCGGGCGGGACCGCTCGACCCTGAGCCGCGGGCGGATCGACCCGCACAGCAAGGCCGGCGAGCTCGCCCTCATGTTGATCCGCGCCTATCGCGGCCTGTACGTCCTGGTCGGCGGCGACGAGGCGGCGCTGCGCCACTGGATGCACACCCCCAATCGGCACACCCGCGGCGTTCCCGCGGAGCAGGTGCGCAGCGTGCAGGGCCTGGTCGCGGTGACCGAATACCTGGACGCCATGCGGGGCAAGGTCTGAGTGTCGGCGATCTGGGAGGCCTGCCGCGAGCGGGTCGCGCCGGCGCGCTTGGCCGGCACGCTGCTGCGCCTGGTGGAGAGCCAGGAGCAGGTCGCGACCAACCGCCTGGTCGACGACCTCGACGAGCAGCGCATCCTCGAAGATCTGCTGGAGGCGACCAAGCCGCCGCCGCCGGCCGACGCCCCGCGCCACTATCTGCTGCACACGCCGTTCCGCTATCCGCCCCTGCGCCATGGCTCGCGCTTCGGCTCGCGGCACGAGCCCAGCCTGTTCTACGGTTCGCTCGCGCTCGGCACGCTGCTCGCCGAGGCGGCGTATTACCGCTTCTTCTTCTGGTACGGCATGGAAGTCGCGCCGCCGAAGCCGTTGCTGACCCAACACACCGTGTTCGAGGCGGGCTATGCCGCCGAGCGCGCGCTCGCGCTGCACGCGCCGCCGTTCGCTGCCTTCGGCCAGCGGCTCACGCACCCGGCCGACTACAGCGCCACGCAGGCGCTGGGCCGCGCCCTGCGCGCGGCGGGCATCGAGGCTTTCCAGTACACATCGGCCCGCGACCCCGAGGCCGGCCTCAATATTGCCCTGTTCACACCGCGTGCACTCGCCGGTGAGCGGCCGCTCTCCCAGGAGCGCTGGCTGTGCGAGACAGCCGGCGACCGCGTGCGTTTCCTCGGCCGCGGCGCGGCGGCGCAAGAGTTCCCCGTTGCGGCCTTTGTCGTGGACGGTGCCCTGCCGCAGCCGGCGCCGTGAGGCGGAGCGGCGCCCTGCGCGCGCGTCCTTTGCGCTAGTATGGCGCGCAGGTTTTCGCGGCTCCGGCCGCAGCGGAGGGAGGAGCGCAATGGACGGTTTCTGGACCCAGTATGGGCTGTTTCTGGCCGAAACGGTGACGGTGGTGCTGGCCATTGCCGCGGTGATCGTCATCGCCCGGCGCGGCTCGCAGCGCGGCGCCGGGGCCGAGCACCTGGAAGTGAAGAGCCTCAATCGCAAGTACCGGCAGCTCGAGCGCAGCCTGCAGCGCCATATCCTGCCCAAGAGGCCGTTCTCGCAGTTCATGAAGGCGCAGAAGGCGCGCGATAAGGCCGAGCGCAAGCAGCCGCCCGCGCAGCGCCGGCGTGTCTTCGTGCTCAACTTCCACGGCGACATCCGCGCCAGTGCGGTGGCCTCGCTGCGCGAGGAGGTCACTGCCATCCTCACTCTGGCGCGCACCGATGACGAGGTCGTGGTGCGCCTGGACAACGCCGGCGGCCTGGTGCATGAGCACGGCCTGGCGGCCTCTCAGCTGCTGCGCCTGCGCGCACGCGGTATCCCGCTCACCGTCGCCGTGGACAAGGTCGCCGCCAGCGGTGGCTACATGATGGCCTGCGTGGCCGATCGCATCCTGGCGGCGCCCTTCGCCATCATCGGCTCCATCGGGGTGCTCGCGCAGATCCCCAACTTCCATCGTTGGATGGAGCGGCACGGCATCGACTTCGAGCTGGTCAAGGCCGGGGAGCTCAAGCGCACCCTGACCATGTTCGGCGAGAACAGCGAGGCCGATCGCGCGCACATGCAGGAGCAGATCGAGGATACCCACGGGCTGTTCAAACGCTTCGTCGCCGAGCATCGGCCGCAGCTCGACCTCGAGGCGGTGGGCACCGGGCAGTACTGGCTGGCGAGCCGGGCGCTGGAGCTCAAGCTGGTGGACGCCCTGTCCACCAGTGATGACTATCTGCTGACGGCCAGCGAGCAGGCCGACCTGTTCGAACTGCGCTATGCCATCAAGCGGCCGCTGGCGCGCAAGCTGCTCGGCGCCGCGCGCGAAGCCGCCGACGCCCTTGTCTATCGTCGCGCGCCCTGAGCGCACGAGGCCTCTTTTTCAGGACCGGTCCATGGAATCACGCATCGACGAATTGGAAGTGCGCTCCGCGCATCAGGAGCTGGCCATCGAGACGCTGCTCGAGCAGCTGCGCGAACAGCAGCAGAGGATCGACGCGCTCCACGCCCAGGTTCGGTATCTGTACGAGCAGCTCCAGACGCTCGCGCCCTCCGAGGTGGCGCCCGCCTCGGAGGAGATGCCCCCGCCCCACTACTAGGGGCGGCGTGCACGCGGATGCGGGGGGCGGCGCCTGTCCGTGCCCGGTGGGCCATCTACTCTAAGGGGTAGGCGCCGCTGTAGAGGGCCTGCGGCCTTGGAGAGGACGCGCTCATGCCGGGCTATACCACCGATCGCATCCGAAATCTGGCTCTGGTCGGGCAGTCGGGCAGCGGCAAGACCACCCTCGCCGAGGCCCTGCTGGCCCAGGCCGGGGCCGTGCCGGTCCCCGGGACGGTGGAGCGCGGCGACACCGTGTGCGACTTCGACCCCCTGGAGCAGTCTTACGGGCACTCGCTCACCGCGGCGGTCGCCAGCGCCGACCACGAGAGCATCCACCTCAACCTGATCGACACCCCCGGGCTGCCGGACTTCATCGGTCAGGCGCTGGCCGCCTTCGCCGCCGTGGAGACGGCCGCGCTGGTGGTGAATGCAGCCGCCGGCGTGGAGCCGCTCAGCCGGCGGCTCATGCAATGGGCCGTGCGGCGGGACCTGTGCCGCATGATCGTGGTGAACCGGATCGATGCGGAGGGCGCGGACCCGGGTGCTCTCATCGCCGAGCTGCAGGCGGAGTTCGGCGCGCAGTGCCTGCCGATCAATCTGCCCGCCGCGGGCGGCGACCGGGTGGTGGACTGTTTCTTCGCGCCGGGCCAGGACGGGGCCGACTTCTCCTCGGTCGAGGACGCCCACACCCGCATCGTCGAGCAGGTGGTGGAGCTCGACGACGAGTTGATGGATCTCTACCTGGAGCAGGGCGAGAGCCTCTCGCCCGACCAGCTCCATGCCCCCTTCGAGGCGGCGCTGCGCGAGGGCCATCTCATCCCGGTGTGTTTCGTCTCCGCGCGCACCGGGGCCGGCATCCCCGAGCTGCTGCAGGTCATCGAGCGGCTGATGCCCAGCCCGGCCGAGGGCAATCCCCCGCAGTTCCTTCGCGGCGAGGGCGCGGCGGCGGCGCCCTTCGCGGTGGCGCCCGACCCGCAGCGGCACGTCGTCGCGCATGTCTTCAAGCTGACCGCCGACCCGTATGTGGGCAAGCTCGGCGTGTTCCGCGTGCACCAGGGGACGCTCACCCGCGATAGCCAGCTGTTCATCGGCGAGGGCCGCAAGGCCTTCAAGGTGGGGCACCTGTTCAAGCTGCAGGGCAAGCAGCAGAGCGAGGTGGACGCAGGGATCCCTGGCGACATCTGCGCCGTGGCCAAGATCGACGAGCTGTATCTCGATGCCGTGCTGCACGATGCGCACGAGGAAGACCACCTGCACCTGCGGCCGTTGGACTTCCCGCTACCGGTGTTCGCACTGGCGATCGCCGCGCCGCGCCAGGGCGATGAGCAGCGTCTGTCCGGGGCGCTGCAGCGCGTGGTGGAGGAAGACCCGTGCCTGCGCGTCGACCACGACGCGGCCCTGAACGAAACCGTGCTGCGCGGGCTCGGCGATCTGCACCTGCGCTTCGCGCTGGAGAAGCTCAAGCAGCGCTTCAACGTTGAGGCCGAGACCCGGCTGCCCAAGATTCCCTATCGGGAGACGGTCGCCGCGCCGGCCGAGGGCCGCTACCGACACAAGAAGCAGTCCGGCGGCGCCGGCCAGTTCGGCGAAGTCGTGCTGCGCGTGGAGCCGCTGGAACGCGGCGCCGGGTTCGCCTTCGTGGACGAGGTCAAGGGCGGTGCCATTCCGGCCCAGTTCCTCCCTGCGGTGGAGAAGGGCGTGCGCCAGGCGATGGATGCCGGGGCGCTGGCCGGCTTTCCCATGCAGGACCTGCGCATCACCGTACTGGACGGCAAGCACCATGCCGTGGATTCCAAGGAGGTGGCCTTCGTCATCGCCGGGCGCCGCGCGTTTCTGGATGCCGTCACCCGGGCGGCGCCAGTCCTGCTCGAACCCCTCGTCAGCGTGGAACTGCAGGTGCCGGCCGCGGCCATGGGGACGGTCACCGGCGATCTGGCCGCGCGCCGCGGACAGGTGTTCGGCAGCCGCACGCTGCCCGGCGCGATGGTCGCCATCGATGCCCTGGCGCCGCTCGGGGAGCTCGGCCAGTACGCCGACCAGCTGCGCGCCCTCACCGGCGGGCAGGGCAGCTACACCCTGGAGTTCAGCCGCTATGAAGCGGCTCCGCCGGCCCTGCAGAAGCGCCTTGCGGCGGCGTATCGGCCGGTGCACGAGGAAGAGTAGGGCGCGACGCCCCAAGCTGTCGGCAAGCCGCGGTGGAGGCGGCAGGGGCCGTGTCGCCGCGCCGCCATCCCGCCTGGACAGACCCTTGGGGGTGCTATGGTTACTTTCTGGGCAACGGCAACTGAGGGGCCCGGAGATGTATCTCTCCCTACTGGAAAAGAAGCTGCGTGACGGCAGCCTGGCGGTGAAGTTTCCCGACGGCACGCAGCGCAGGTTCGGCACGGGCGCCCCGCATGCCGAGTGGCGGCTGCATTCGCGCTCGGCACTGGGGCGCATTGCCCGCGATCCGGAGCTGGCGCTGGGCGAAACCTACGTGGAAGGCGCCTGGGATGCCGGCGAGGGCGGTCTGCGTACCTTGCTGGGCGTGCTCATGCGCAATTTCCCGGACGAGCCCGAGCGCGGGCTGCGGCGCGTGCTCTACGCGCCCCTGGCCTGGCTGCGCAGTCTCAACCGCATCGCCAGCAGCCGCCGCAACGTGGCGCACCACTACGACCTCGACGAGTGGCTGTTCCGTCTGTTCCTGGACGAGGACCTCCAGTACTCCTGCGCCTATTACGAGCGCGAGGACATGTCCCTGGACGAGGCGCAGCGCGCCAAGTGCCGGCACATCGCCCACAAGCTCCTGCTGCGCCCCGGCCAGCGGGTGCTCGACATCGGGTGCGGTTGGGGCGGCATGGCGCTGTACCTCGCCGAGACGGCCGACGTGGAGGTGACCGGCTTGACGCTCTCGCGCGAACAGCTGCGCGTGGCGCGCCAGCGGGCGCAAGAGCGCGGTCTGGCCGACCGGGTCCGCTTCGAGCTGCAGGACTACCGCGAGCACCACGGCCGCTACGATCGCATCGTGAGCGTGGGCATGTTCGAGCACGTGGGCACGCCGAACCATGTGCGTTATTTCGACCAGGTGCGCCGCCTGCTCACCGACGAAGGCATCGCCCTGGTGCACACCATCGGCTGTTTCGCCCCGTTCAGCCGCACCAACGCCTGGATCCGCCGCTACATCTTTCCCGGCGGGGCCATCCCCTCGCTGAACGAGGTGACCCACGCGACCGGCAACGCCGGTCTGGTCACGACCGACCTCGAGGTCCTGCGGCTGCATTACGCCCGTACGCTGGCCGAATGGCTGCGCCGCTTTCGTGCCCACCGCGAAGAGATCGTCGCGCAGATGGGCGAGCGCTTCTACCGCACGTGGGAGTTCTATCTCGCCAGCTGCGAGGCGGCCTTCCACTGGCGCGGGCTGGCGGTGTTCCAGGTGCAGCTGGCGCGCTCGATCGATGCGGTCCCGCTCACGCGCAACTACCTCTATACCGACTCGCTCCCCAACTAGCCCCGGCGGGGCCCTTGCCGGCGCCGGCACGCCGGCTACTCTGAGAATCTCAGGGCCGAGCGAGGACGGGGCAATGAACCGCATGCATGCCGCCATCGTGGCGATGTTCCTGTTGCCGGCGGCGCTGCTCAGTGCCGGCTGCGGGCAAAGCGAAGCGAGCGTCGCCGATCGCAGCTTCGTGACGCAGGTGGGGCAGCAGGGCCTGGCCGAGGTCGATCGCGCGCGCATTGCGCAGGCACGTGGCGGCAGCGACGCGGTGCGCCAGTACGGCGCGCGTATCGCCGAGGACTACCGGGCGGCCAATGCGCGCCTGGGCGAGCTTGCTCGCGCCGGCGGGGTCGCGGTTCCGCAAGGCATCAGCGAAGGCCAGCGGGACCTGCGTCGCGAGCTGGCCGGCTTGAGCGGCTCGGCCTTCGATCGCCGCTACATGGAGTCGGAAGTGAGGGCGCATCGGCGTGCCATCGAGCAGTGCAAGAGCAGCGAAGCAGCGGCGCGGCTGACCGGTCTGCGCGAGTTCGCCCGCGCCCGGCTGCCGCAGTTGCGCCAGCACCTGGACCGCGCCGAGGGCGTGGCCACCCGGCTGCGCATGGCGCCCGCCGACTAGCCGGACACCTGCCTGGGAGCGGGGGCCGCGCTCTCCAGCGTGGAGGCCTGCAACGGCACCCGCAGGGTGAAGGTGGTCCCCTCTTCGGCGGAGGAATGCACCTCGATGCGCCCGCCGTGCGCAGCGGCGATCTGCTGGGCGAGGTACAGGCCCAGGGAGTCGCGCGCGCCCGGTCCCTGCCTCAAGGGTTCGAAGAGGTGCGCAAGCCGGGCTGCGGGGATCGGCGTGCCCTGACTGCGCACCGCGAAGGCGGCCTCGTCGCCGCGTGCGCAGGCACGCACCTCCACGGATGCGGCCGGATCGCCGTGCACCACGGCATTGTTCACCAGATTGAGCATCGCGCCGCGCAGACGCTCGCCGTCCCACAGGCCGCTCACGGGCGCGGCGGCGATCCGCAGCTGGCGATGGGGATGGGCGCGCCGGACTTCATCGACTACCGCGCGGCAGAGGTGATCCAGTCGCGTCGTGCCCAGGTTGAGCGCCGGCCGGCTGGCCGCCAGCTGCGAGACGGCCTGCAGTTGCTCGACGAGGAAGCTGGCGCGTTCGGCGCTGTGCCGGATGCGCGCCGCCAGCTCAGCTGTGCGCGTCGCATCGTGCGCAACCCCGTGCAGGGCCGCGCTGGTGTTGAGGATGGCGCTCAGCGGATTCGACAGGTCATGCGCGACCGCCGCCAGCAGGCGCTGCTGCGACGCGACCTGCGCCCTGTCCTCGCGCTCGCTTCGCTCGGCCGCATTGTCCGCCGACCGGCAGCGAAGCAGGCCGCTGTGCACGGCCTCGGCGACACATGCCGCCAGCAACTGTTCGCGGGCGCTCCCGGTATGGGGCGTCGCCCAGTAGGCGCCCAGCGCCGCGAGCGGCTCCGGCGTGCCGGCCGGCGTCATCAGGAGGCTCTTCACGAAGGTGGGGCGGTAGGCCTCGGCGGGGATGCGCGGGTCGGCGTAGATGTCCTCGATGACCGCCGGGCGCGCGTGTTCCACGGCCCACCCGGAGATGCAGGCGGAGGCGGGAAACCGCCGTCCTTTCCACAGCCCCCCGATGGCGTCCTCCTCGGCATAGTGGACCTGATCGCCTTCCCGCAGGACAAAGCTCACACCGTCACAGCCAAGCAGCGTGCGCAGGCGTGCGCAGGCGGTGCGGGCGAGATCCGCAAGGTTCTGGGTGCGGCCCAGGGTGAGGACCGCTTCGGTGAGCCCGAGGGCGTCCGCTGCCGAGAGGCCGCCCTGTTGAACTTGTGTACGCAGCATCATCGGGTGCTCCGTTTCGGCCATCCGCCTGGAGGCGGCACCGAAGTCTATCATCGTCCGGCCACGGCATGACCGCCGCCCCGACCCGGGCTTGCCCCTGTACACAAGGCTAGACTGGAAAGGCAAACGTGGGGCGCGCCCAACGTCCCGGCGGGCGCCGGACAGCGCCGCCCCGGAGGCCGCTGCCATGAGCAACACCGTCGACGAGGTGATCAACGCCAACCGGGCCTATGCCGCCGCTTTCGGTGACAAGGCGAACCTGCCCATGCCGCCCGGGCGGCATTTCGCCGTGCTCACCTGCATGGACGCGCGGCTCGACCCGGCGAAGTTCGCGGGGCTCAGCGAAGGCGACGCCCACGTCGTTCGCAACGCCGGCGGTCGCGCCAGCGACGATGCCATCCGCTCCCTGGTGATCTCCCACAAGCTGCTCGGCACCCGCGAGTGGTTCGTCATCCACCACAGCGACTGCGGAATGGAGACCTTTACCGACGAGGTGATGCGCGGGCTGCTGCGCAGCAGCCTGAAAACGGCCACCGTGGACGCCAGCGGCTGGCACGACGGCGGCGAGGGGCCCGGCTCGGCCGAGGGGGACTACGTCGACTGGCTGACCATCGCCGATAACCCGCGCAGCGTGGTCGACGACGTGCGCCGCATCCGCAATCACCCACTGGTCCCCGGCGAGATCCCCATCTACGGGTATCTGTTCAACGTGAAGACCGGCGGCCTGGAGGAGATCGCCGAGGCCACCGACGCGGGCCAACCCCGCTGAGGGCGCCGCCGCCGCCGCGCCTCTCCCGGCGAATAGCGCCCCGGAACCTGGGCGCCCGCCCTGTGATCAGCGCGGGCGTTCGCTGCGCCTGGCGTGCTCGCCCACGGTTACCCCACCCTCAAGGTCTCAGCCCGCCGGCGCCGTGACCGACGCCGGGCCGCCCTTGCGCACGCCTGCGCAACCGGAGTACTATCGACAATGCTTCTCATTCAGCCTTGAGGCTTCCCGCGTGACACTCTCCGGCTTACGGGTGGGCGAGACCGCCCGGATCCAGGCCATTACCGGCGAAGATTCGCTTCGCCAGCGGCTCACCGCCATGGGCCTGCGCGTCGGCCGCGAAACGCGGCTGGTGCGCCGCGCCTGGCTCGGCGGCGTGCTGCAGGTGCGCATCGGCAGTACCGACCTCATCATGCGCCGCCGCGACGCCGACTGCGTCTGCGTCCACGCCCCCTGATGCGCCGTATCGCCCTGATCGGGCTGCCCAACACGGGCAAGTCCACCTTCTTCAATCGGCTCACCGGCGCCGGTGCCCGGGTCGGCAACTGGCCCGGCGTCACCGTGGACCTGTTGTCCGCGCGCATCCTGCTCGGTGCCGAGATGGTGGAGGTGGTGGACCTGCCCGGCATCTACGACCTGCACGGCTACGCCGACGACGAGCGGGTCGTGCGCCGCTTCCTCGAGAACAACGAGGTCGACCTGGTGTGCCTGATTCTCAACGCCACCCAGCTCGACCGCCAGCTGGGGCTGGCGTTGCAGATGCGCCGCCTGGACCTGGAGGCGGTCGTCATGCTCAACATGGCCGACGAGGCCCGTCAGCTGGGGATCGGCATCGACACCGCTGTCCTTGCCAAGGGCCTGGGCTGCCCCGTGGAGCTGGTCAGCGCCAAGCGCGGTGACGGTTTCGCCGAGGCCAAGTCGCGGCTGAGCCGGGGGCTCGCGGCGGCGCGGCCGGCCGCACGTGAGCGCCTGCAGGAGCGCATGGCCGAGGACGACGCCGTGGCCGCCGAGTCCGACGCCCTGGTGGCCGCCGCCGTGCAGATGCCGCACATCCTCGAACGGCGCGCCACCGAGCGCCTGGACCGCGTGCTGCTGCATCCGGTGCTGGGGCTGCCGCTGTTCCTGGTGGCGATGTTTCTGGTGTTCCAGATCGTCTACACCCTGGGGGCGCCGATTCAGGACGCGGTGGCCGCGCTGTTGGACAGCGTCCGGGGCGTCGCGCTCGAGCCCTTGAAGGCCCTGATGCCGCATATGCTGTATGGCTTTCTGGTGGACGGGCTCTATGACGGCATTGGCACGGTGGCGTCGTTCGTGCCGGTGATCGTGTTGTTCTTCTTCATGATGGCCCTGGTGGAGGACTCCGGTTACCTGTCGCGCGCCGCCTTTCTCACCGACAGCCTGATGGCCCGCTTCGGCCTGGACGGGCGCGGCTTCGTGATGCTGCTGATGGGGTTCGGCTGCAACGTCCCGGCGTTGATGGGCACGCGCATCATGCGCAGCCGCGCCCTGCGCCTGCTCACCATGCTGATCATTCCCTTTTCGCTGTGCTCGGCGCGCCTGCAGGTGTTTCTGTTCCTGACCACGGCCCTGTTCGCGCCGTGGCAGGCGCCGCTGGTGCTGTTCAGCCTGTATCTGATGAGCTTCGCCGCGGCCTTCGCGACCGCCTTTCTGATGCGGCGGCGTCTGCACAGCACCGAGCCCTTCGTGATGGAGCTGCCGCCCTATCGGTTGCCCACGCTGCGTCACGTATTCCTGCGCGGCTGGCACGAAGTGCACCACTTCCTGCGCCGCGCCAGCAGCTTCATCATCGTCGGGGTGACGCTGGTCTGGGTGCTCACGCACTTTCCGCAGAGCGCCCATCCGGGCGGTCCGGCCACCCTGGCCGGCATGCTTGGCCAGTGGCTCGAGCCGGTGCTCAACCCTCTGGGGATCGGCGCGCAGATGGCGGTGGTGCTGCTGTTCGGCTTTGTCGCGAAGGAGATCGTGCTCGGCTCGCTGGTGGCCATGACCGGGCTGCAGGGGGTGGCGCTGACTCAGTATCTGGGCCAGCAGATGGACTGGGTGCAGGCCTACAGCTTCATGCTCTTTATCCTGCTGTACACCCCGTGTCTGTCCACCGTGGCGACCCTGCGTACCGAGTCGCGCAGCACCGCCTACACCGTGTTCAGCGTGGCCTGGGCACTGGGGCTTGCCTGGCTGGTGAGCTTCGCCTTCTACCAGGGGCTGCGTCTGCTCGGCTACTGAGCCGGGGGGCGCGCTGCGCCTGCCTTCGCAGCGGTGTGCAAGGCGGGCGCGGCGCGCCCGGTCCCCGCGACGGCCGCCTCATTCGCCTTCCCGCTCGATGGTGTGGCGCTGCTGCAGCCGGCGTGCGAGCCACCAGAGGGTCAGCGCCCAGGCGGCGCCGGCGGTCCAGCCGGCGAGCACGTCGGTCGGCCAGTGCACGCCCAGATAGATGCGGCTGAAGCCCACCAGCAGGGTGACCCCCACGGACAGCAGGATGAGGTAGGCCTTGAGCCGCCGGTCCGGCTGGGCGCGCGCCAGCAGGGCACCGAGGGTGAGATAGACGATGGCCGACATCATGGAATGGCCGCTCGGAAAGCTGGAGGTGTACACGATCGAGCCGTGCGGGACGAGTTCCGGCCGCGGGCGCTCGAAGCCGAATTTCAGCACGCTGCTGAGCACGATGCCCCCGCCGCTGGCGACCAGCACCAGCAACGCCGTGCGCCGCTTGCGGCGCAGCAGCAGAAAGCCCACCACCGCGAGCACGATGAGCGCGAGCACAGCGACGCCGCCCAGCGCGGTGAAGTCGCGCATCATCTCTTCCAGCCAGGGCGGCCCCAGGGGATCGGCCGGGTGTCCGGGGGTGCGCAGCGCCAGCAGGATGGCGCGGTCGATGGCGCGGGTGTCGCCCTCGCTGACCTCATTCGCCAGGGCCACGAAGGCCCAGGCGGCCAGCGAGGCCAGGCCCAGGGCCCACAGGATCGCCGGCTCCTGCCCGCCGAGGCGGGTGGCGGCGCGGCGCATCCAGCCGCCAACAGGGCCGACGATGGGGCGGATCAGGGTTGTGAACGGGGGCATGCCGTGGCCTTACCTGGTTGCGGGTCGCTCGTGGCGCGGGTGTGTCCGGCGCGCTAACGCATGTACGCGAAGCCTTCTTCCTGCTGCAGGCGCACGATCTCCGCATCCGCCATGGGCACCATCTTGAGGAAGCCGTGGATGTCCTTGGCCAGCAGGTTGTAGTTGGCCTTGGCTGCGGCCGCGCACATGCGAAATTCGATGGTGCCCAGCTGCGTGAGCCCGGCGGCGCGGGTCATCAGCTTCTTGTACTTCGCGTAATTCTTCACGGCAAAGAAGGGGATCGCCTTGCCGTGGATGACCAGCACGATGCGCTCGGCGAAGGGGTCCGAGCCGTACAGTTTGTCGAGGAGCACGACCCGGTCGAGGATGCTGGAGAGCTGGTCCGCACTACCGGTGGTCACGTCGTAGAGCACCTTGTGCGGCGCGTAGTCGATGTCGAGCAACTGCGCCCTGCCCCAGGGGGCGTTGTCGGCCGCTGCGGCGGAGCCGGCGGTGAGCAGGAAGGCGGCGAGCCAGGCCAACAGCTTGCGCACGGGCTTTTCCCTTGCAATGGGTGGTCCCTTCATTGTGGCCGATGTCGGGGGAGCGGCCAACCGCCCCCAAGGCGCGGGCGGGAGCGCGGAAGCGCTTTGCGCTGCGGGGGCTTGCGGGCGCAGCCCCGGCCGCGGCGCCTCTGCGGCCGGGACACGGGCCCTGCCGATCAGAGGTGCCTTTTCTTTTCCTGCTGGAACGCCTCGGCCAGCTCCGCCGCCTCCCCCCCCAGCACCTTGCGCGCCTTCTTGAAGAGCTCGTTCTCTTCTTCCTGGATGTGGTGCCCGACCTGTTCGGAAAGGACATTGAGTTTGGCGGTCCACTGCTCCTTGCCGACGTCCATGGCGGCCATCTCGTCGAGGAGCTTATCCACCATGTGGTGTTCCTCCTCGCCCTCCAGCGCCAGATCGCGCGCCGCCTCATCCTCTTCCAGACGCTTGTAGAACACGCTCTCCTCGGCGCGGCTGTGCGCCGTCAATTGCGCGCGCAGCTTGCCGAACACATCCTCGCGGGTCTTTACCGCCCCTTCGGTCGTGTCCGCCAGGCGTTCGAGCAGCCGCTTCACCTCCTCGTGGTCGCGTTGCAGGGCTTCGAATATATCCATGGCGCTCTCCTCGCTCGGGTTTTCGGTCAGAGCAAAGATAGTTGCGCTCGCCGCAGGCGCCACCGTGCGGCTGGGGACTGCTAGGATCGATGTCAGAGAATGGATGCTTCTGCGGAGAGGGCACGATGAGCAAGCGCAGGACACGCAAACGGGGCGGACCCTCACGGCTGCGGCACCACCCCGTCTGGCTCCTCGTGTTGCTTCTCGGCGCGGGCGTGGCGCAGGCCACGACTCCGGCGGGTTCCAACGGGCGGACCGCCCCGGCCGGTTCGTCGTCCTCTTCCTCCTCGGCGACCACCCCGGCCGGCTCTCGCGGGGGCACCCGACCCGCCGGTGCGTCGCAGCCGACCGTCCCGGCGGGGTCGATCGGCGGGGTGACGCCGCCGGCGGGCTCCGCGCTGGGGGGCCTGCCGCCGGGCGCCCACGCCAATGCGCCGGCCGCGGCGCCTGCCCCTGAAGAGCAGGCGGGCGCCGCCGGCGGCGTTGCCGAAGGCGACGAGTCGGAAGCGCCCCCAGGAGGGCCGGCGGCCCCCGGCTTTCGTTCGCCGGGCTACTACGGACAGGGTGGCTACGCCCGGCCAGGTCAAGCACCGGCCGGGCCCGCGCAGTCCGAACCAGGGCAGTATGCTCCGGCCCAGCCCGGGTATGGCGCCTCTGGCTACGCGCCGCCGAACCCGGAGGCGCCACGGGGCTATGGTCGCTACGGGGCCGCCGGCGCACCGGGCGGCGGCTATGGCACGGGGCGGCCCGGCGCCACGGATGCGGGCGCCGGTACTTACGGTGGCGGTGGCTACAGGAGCGGCGGTAGCGGGGCCGGTGGTTCTGGGGCCGGTGGATATGGGGCCGGTGGATATGGGGCCGGTGGATATGAGGCCGGCGGGTATCCCGGGCCGGGCGCCGCGGGGCCCCCCGGGGATGCGGGGCCGGGATACTCGGGCAGCGACTCCATGGGCGGGGGCCGCCGGCCGCCCCGGCCGTCCTATGACTCGCCTTCCCGCTCCCGGGGCGGGGCCGTCAGCTCCGATCCGCTCGAGGCCGGCGCGGCCGCTCAGCAGCAATCGCAATCCGGCGGCAACGACGCCGAGACGGACTGGTTTCTGGGCCGCCCCAATCCGGTCTACGCCGCGCCCGGCCCGGCCGAATCGGGCACGGGGCAGGGCAAGGGCGAGAGCCAGTGAGCAGGGCACGACCCGCGTGCGGGCGGCCGCCTTCAGCCGACCACCAGCGGGTCGCGCGTAATGGCCACGAGAATGATGTAGGCGAGCACGGCCAGCGCGGCGAGCCAGGCGGCGACCCGCAGGACGCGGGTGCGTGCGAAGCGAAACGCGACCATCCCCAGCAGTATGTACGCCACCAGGCCCACGAGCTTGGCGGTGAGCCAGGCCTGGGGCCCGGGATATTGGTGCGTCACCACGGCGAGGCCGATGGCGCTCGCCAACAGCAGGGTGTCGTTGGTGTGCGGCGCAATGCGCACCCAGCGCTGTGTGAGGACTTCGGGTTCGCGCCGCAACCAAATGCCGCGCAGCACGAAGAATATCAGCGTGATGGCGACGGTGGTGACGTGGACGGTCTTGAGGGCGAGCCACATTGTGGGGAGCACCAGCGGCCGGGCGGGCGCCCATCGTCTATCTTTTTTCGCACCCTTGCAAACCCACGGGAGAGGGCTGTCATGGACGCCAATCAGAGGGCACGACGTCGTTTTCTGGGACGCCTGGGCGGGTTGGGGCTCGCGCTCGGCAGCGGGGCGCTGCTGGGCCGGGGGGCGCTGGCGCAGGACGCCGCCCCGGCGGGCTGCGATACCGCCGGTCTCACCGACCAGCAGAAGCAGACCCGACAGAGCCTTCAGTATACCGACCAGTCGCAGAAGGCCGATCAGTTCTGCCACAACTGCCAGTACTTCACGCCTGCCTCGGGGCAGGGCTGCGGGAGCTGCAGCGTGGTCCCCGGCCCGATCCACCCGCAAGGCTGGTGCATGGCCTGGGTGCAGGCCGGCTGAGGGGCGCGCCTGAGGGGCACGGGTGAGAGCGGCGATCAGGATCTCGATCCGCGGCGGCGCGCCTCGACCCTGACGTTGGGGGCCGCCTCGCCATCCGTGCCGCGGTTCAGCGCTTGCTCCAGGGCCCCGGCGTCGACGTGCTCGCCGGCTTCTGCGCGGCGTTCGCCGTGCACCTGCTCGGTCGGATGCAGGTCCGGTGCTGCTTGCTGGCGAACGCGCGCCGCGAGCACGCGGCCGAGCGCAGCCTCGGAGATGAGCCCGTGAGCGGCGGCGTGCTTTGCCATCGCGAAGCTGTCGGCGGCGAGTAACAGGGTGCTGCCCGCGGCGACCACCTCATCGGCGAGTGCGGCAATGGCCGTGTCGCGGCGCGCATCCCGGCTCACGTTGCGGATGTAGATGGCCCGCACGCGGCCGGGGTGTTCGCGCACCACCTGCGCATAGATCTCCGGGTCGCGCTGGCCGCTGTCGCCGATCAGCACGAAGGGCAGGTCCGCGTAGAGGGCGAGCATCTCCCGGATGAGGGCGAGCTTGTGGCCGCGCGTGCGGCGTGGGAACGGGCGCCGCAGCGACAGGCCCCATTCGCGCAGGAACAGGATCGGCCCCACCGGGATGTCGTGAAGCTGAAAGAATTCGTCCAGCACCTCGTAGAGACCCCACGGCCCGCGTGAGACGTAGAGGATCGGGTTGAACTCGCGCTCGCCCTGATGCAAGGCCCGGTAGAACTCGCCCACGCCGGGGAAGGCGACGCGGCTGGCGGCGCCCTGCACGAACAGACGCCACAGCATCAGCGCCTTGTGGGCCACGCCGGTTTCCATCACCGTGTCATCGATGTCGCTGATCACCACATGGCGTGCCGCGCGCGGCGCGATATACACCTCGCCGGAGCCGCGGACACGATGCTCGCCGGGCTCGAGCAGCTCGAGCCCGATGCGCTGCCAGGGTCGATCCTCGGGGACCGGCCGCGCAGGGCGGATGCGCACTTCGAAATAGCCGTCGCGGTCACTGCGCACCCGTGCCTCGCTCCCCAGGAAATGAGCGCGCAGCGCCGCGCCCGGCACGCCGCGCCGCGTCAGGCGCTTGCCGATGTCGACCAGATCGCGGCGCAGGCCGCTGCCGGGGCGCAGTCCGCGCGCCGGCGCCTGGCGCGTCACCCGTCCGCGCAACAGTGCCTCGCGCCGTGAGCCATAGCCGCGGTAGGCCTGCAGCGCGAGGCCGCCGACCTCGCGGCTGCGGCGCACGGGCCGGGCCGCCACATGCAGCGCGCGGCGCAATGCCGCGGCGAGTTGTTTCACGCGCGTCACCATGCCCTGGATCGCCCTGGTTGGGTTGTCTCGTGTGTGTGGCGCACCGCAAAGCCTAGCAGCCGGGCCACACGCGCCCGCGGCCTTCGTTATAATTCCCCAAGGTTTTCAAAGGGTCCTGCATGCCATGTCCCGAGACGCCGCCGCACGTACGGTTGAAACATTGTTCGCGCCTCTTTCGCCCCGCGAGCAGCGTCTGGCCTTGACGCTGTTCAGGCTGCTCGGGGCGGGGGCGCCCGTGGCGCCGCAGGCGCTGGCCGCTGCCGCGGGCTGGACGCAGGCCGCGTGCGAGGGCTGGCTGGCGCGGGTCGATGGCGTCCAGCGCGACGCCGCGGGTCCCGTCTATGGCTTCCGCGGGCTTTCCCTGCACGAGACCACGCACAGGCTGGACACGGGGCAGGCGACGCTGTTCGGCTGGTGTGCGTGGGACACGCTGTTCCTGCCGCAGCTCATCGGCTGCGCCGTGAGCGTGCGCTCGCGCTGCCCCGAGAGCGGCGCGCCGGTGTGCCTGCAGGTGGCGCCCGACGGGGTGCGGCGCGCCCCCGAGGCGTTGCGCGTCTCGTTCGTCGATCCCGCGGCGTCGGCGCTCCACGCGGACCTGCGCGGGGCGTTTTGCGGCCATATCCATATGTTTGCCACGCTGGCGGCGGGGCGGCGCTGGGCCGCGCGACACCCGCGCACGCGGCTGCTGGACTTGCGCGCGGCGGAGGCCCTCGCCCGCCATCACAATCGGGTGCACTACGGTGCGGCGCTCGCCGCGGGGGCGCCCGCCTCTGGCAAGCTGCCCACGGCGGACTAGGCTGTGCAGGAGAATCCGCCATTTGGGCTGCGAAGGAGGGAACCATGAACAGTCGACTCTGTGGCCGCGCGTTCCAGACCGCCGCCGTTGCGGCCGGCATGGCGCTGACCGCGGCGGGCGGCGTCCAGGCCGCGCAACAGGGCCAGGGCGAACCGGCCTCCGGCGCCGCTGCGAACCCGAACACCAGCGTGTCCTTCAGCAAACTGGACAAGAATTCCAACGGCACCATCGACCCGCAGGAGGCGCGCGCGTCGAAGGTCATCGGCGGGAACTTTCAGCAGCTCGACCAGAATCACGATCAGCAGCTGGATCGCTCCGAATTCGCGGCCTTCGACCAGCAGCGCATGCGCGTGAAGCGCATTGGACCGCCGGGTGAGCAGGTCAATGCCAAGCGCCTGCAGGAGAGCGGCGGCGCCAAACCGGCCGAGAGCTGGTTCACCCTGCCGGAGGACAAACCGGACTAGGTGTCCGCGTGTTCCGCCCGGCGCGCAATGCGCCGGGCGCGGATGAACCAGACGGCTCCCGGCCTGTAGCGCGGCAGGCGCGGGATGGCTGGAGGCCGGTTGTCGTTGATCGACCTGCTGATTGTCGTCGCCTTCGTGGTCTATGCCCTCGCCGCGGGCCTGTACTCGCGGCGCGCGGCGTCGCAGAACCTGCAGGAGTATTTCCTCGCCGGGCGCACCGTGTCGGGCTGGCGCGCCGGCTTCTCCATGGCGGCGACGCAGTTCGCCGCGGACACCCCGCTGCTGGTGACCGGGCTGGTGGCCACGGCGGGCATCTTCTCCCTGTGGCGCCTGTGGGTCTACGGGCTGGCCTTTCTGCTGATGGCCTTCGTCTTTGCGGTCGGTTGGCGCCGCGGCGGGGTGCTCACCGACGCCGAGCTCACCGAGGCCCGCTACAGCGGTCGGGCGGTCTTGCTGCTGCGCACCCTGAAGGCCGTCTACTACGGCACGGTGGTCAACTGCGTTGTGCTCGCGATGGTGCTGGTGGCGGCGGTGCGCATCGCCGAGGTGTTTCTGCCCTGGCAGAGCTGGCTGCCAGCGGGCGTCTATCAGCCGCTGCTGGCCCTGGTCGGCGCGAGCGGCCTGCAGCTCGGACAGAGCGTGACCGGCCTGGCGCCGGAGGTCGCCACCACCAATGACCTGATCTCTATCCTGCTGATCATGGGCTTCACCGCGCTGTACTCCATCACCGGGGGGCTGCGTGCGGTGATCGCCACCGACGTGGTGCAGTTCACCCTCGCCATGCTGGGCACCTTTATCTACGCCTGGATGGTGGTCGACGCCGCCGGCGGCCTGCACGGGCTGGCCGCCCGGGTGAGCGACATCTACGGGGCGGGGCAGGCGCGGCACCTGCTCTCCTTCCTGCCGAGTTCGGCGCCAGACGCCCTGCTGCCCTTTGTCACCATCGTCGGCCTGCAGTGGGTGTTTCAGATGAATGCCGATGGCACCGGCTACCTCGCCCAGCGTGCCATGGCCTGTCGCAGCGACCGCGATGCACGTATCGCGGGGGTGGTGTTCACCTGGGCGCAGATCTTCCTGCGTAGCCTGTTCTGGCTGGCCATCGCGGTGGGCCTGCTGATCCTGTACCCGTTTTCCGCGGACCAGGCGGCCGCGAACGGCTTCGCCGCCTCGCGTGAGATCCTGTTCGTCACCGGCATCGAGGACCTGCTGCCGCCGGGGCTGCGCGGCCTGATGCTGGTGGCGCTGCTCGCCGCGCTCGCCTCGACCGTGGACACGCACCTGAACTGGGGGGCGTCCTACTGGAGCAACGATCTGTACGACCGTCTGATTGCCCGGCACTGGCTGCGGCGCGAGCCGCGCAGCCACGAGCTGGTGCTGGTCGCCCGGCTGTCGAATGTGGTGATCCTGGTGCTCGCGCTTGCGGTTATGGCCCACCTGGGCTCGATCCAGACCGCCTGGTTCGTCTCGCTGCTGTTCGGCGCGGGCATGGGCTCGGTGCTGGTGCTGCGCTGGCTGTGGGAACGGATCAACCTGTACTCCGAGCTGGCCGCGATGGCGGCCTCGCTGGTGAGCGCGCCGTTGCTGCTGATCGTGTTCGGGACCGACCCCGGCGGGGAATGGCTGCGGCTGGCGATCATGGCGCTGGTCACCACGGCGGCGGCGGTGGGGATCACCTTCGTGACGCCGCGGACCGACGAGCAGGTGCTGCTGTCCTTCTACGAGCGGGTGCGCCCCTTCGGGGTCTGGCCCACCACCGCGCGGCGCGCCGGCGACCGGCCCGGCGCCCCGCTGCAGGCGCTCGGGAGGCGGCTGCGCGCGGTGCTCGCCACGGCGCTGTCGCTGTTCCTGCTGCTGGTGGGGGTGGGACGGCTGATGATCGCCCCGCCCGGTGCCTCCGTTGCCTGGAGCTGGGCCCTGGTGGCCGCCGGCGTGGCGCTGGTTCCGGTATGGTGGGCCGAGTTGCAGGCGGCCGATCTCGAGATCGACCGCTCGGCGCGGGCGGGCGACACGGAGGTCACCGAGCGGATGCGGCTCGCGGCGCCCGGGGGCCTGCAGCGCGCGCTGCGCGCCCTGGCCCGACACCTGCGCTCGGCCTATGCCGCGGACATCGAACTGCGCGTCGCGCGCGGCTGCGAGCCGTCCGCGCCGGGGACGCGCGAGCTGCTGTTCGAGGTGCTCGAGGACCTGCTGCTCGAGCACGCGCGCCGCCAGCCGCAGGGGCGCTTGCGGGTTTCGTTGCGGCGCTCCGGCGAGCAGTGTGAAGTCGTGCTCGAGCCGGCTCCCGGCGCGCTCGCCCCGGGCAGCAGGGGGCCGGGCGCGGCCCTCGTGGAGCGCCTGCGGGAGCGGCTCGACCAGGTCGAAGGGCACCTGGCGGTCGATGCGCGCGCGCGCCGCGTGGCGCTGCGCGTGCCGGTGATGGCCGAAACGGGACGGCGCGCCGCGGCGCGCACCTGAAGCGAGGTGGGAAGATGGCGAACTCATCCAAGCGGCTGGTGGTCTATGCCGCGCTGGCCGGCAACACGCTCATCGCCCTGAGCAAGCTCGGCGTGGCGGCCGTGACGGGCAGCTCGGCGATGCTGGCCGAGGGCGTCCACTCCGTCGTCGACACGGGCAACGAGGGCCTGCTCCTGTACGGGATGCACCGCGCCAAGCAGCCGCCCGATGCGCAGTTCCCCTTCGGCCACGGCAAGGAGGTGTATTTCTGGAGCTTTGTCGTGGCGATCCTGATCTTCGCCGTCGGGGCCGGCGTCTCCGGCTACGAGGGCATCCAGCACCTGCTGCACCCGCAGCCGATGGAAGACGTCATGTGGAACTACGCGGTGCTCAGCGTTGCGATGCTGTTCGAGGGCGCCACCTGGCTGTTCGCACTGCGCGAGTTTCGCCACGCGAAGGGCAAGTGGGGCTATGTCGAGGCCGTGCACCGCGGCAAGGACCCGACCCTGTTCATGGTGCTGTTCGAGGACTCCGCGGCCACCACCGGCCTGCTGGTGGCCTTCGCCGGCGTGCTGCTCACGCAGCTCACCGGCAACCCCGCGTACGACGGCGCGGCCTCGCTGGGGATCGCGACCATCCTCGGCGGCACCGCCATCTGGCTCGCCTACGAGACCAAGGGCCTGCTCATCGGCGAGAGTGCGAATCGGGGCGTGGTCGAGGGCATCCGCGAGCTCACCGCGAACACGCCGTGCGTGCAGGGCACGCGCGACGTGCTGACCCTGCACATGGGGCCGGACTTCATCCTGGTGACGGTGGGCGTGGACTTCGCCGAGGGCGCCACGGTGGCGCAGATCGCGCAGACCACGGAGGGGCTGGACCGGCGCATCAAGGAGCGCTTCCCGAACGTGAAGCGCGTGTTCATCGAGGCGCAGCGCGGCGGCGCGTCTGCGCGTGGAGGCGGAGACCGGCAAGATGCCCTACGTGAACATCCGGATCACCGAGGAGGGGGCCACCCGCGAGCAGAAGGCCAGGCTGATCGAGGGGGCGACCCGGCTGCTCGCCGAGGTGCTGGGAAAGAATCCGCAGACCACGGTGGTGATCATCGATGAGGTGCCCCCGGACAACTGGGGCATCGGCGGGGAGAGCATAACCGTACGCCGCGGTCGCGGGCAGTGAGCCCGCTCAGCACTCGATCACGTTGACGGCCAGGCCGCCGCGCGCGGTCTCCTTGTATTTGGTCTTCATGTCGGCGCCGGTCTCGCGCATGGTCTTGATCACCTTGTCCAGGGACACGTAATGGCTGCCGTCCCCGCGCAGGGCCATGCGCGCGGCGTTGATGGCCTTGACCGCGCCCATGGCGTTGCGCTCGATGCAGGGCACCTGCACCAGTCCGCCCACCGGGTCGCAGGTCAGCCCGAGGTTGTGCTCCATGCCGATCTCCGCGGCGTTCTCCACCTGCGCCGGTGTGCCGCCCAGCACCTCGGCCAGCGCCCCGGCCGCCATCGAGCAGGCGGCGCCGACCTCGCCCTGGCAGCCCACCTCGGCCCCGGAGATGGAGGCGTTCTCCTTATAGAGGATGCCGATCGCCCCGGCGGTGAGCAGGAAGCGGATCACCCCGTCCTCATCGGCGCCAGGCACGAACATCCAATAGTAGTGCAGCACGGCGGGGATGATGCCGGCGGCGCCGTTGGTGGGGGCGGTGACCACCCGCCCGCCGGCGGCGTTTTCCTCGTTCACGGCCAGGGCGAACAGGTCGACCCAGTCCATCTCGCCGAGCGGGGCCTCGTCGCCCGAGACGTCCTCGCTGAGCTGTCGAAACAGTTGCGGCGCGCGCCGGCGCACCTTCATGCCGCCGGGCAGCACGCCCTCGTTGCGGCAGCCGCGGCGCACGCAGTCCTGCATCACCGACCAGATGTGGAGCAGGCGCTCGCGCACCTCCCGTTCGGGGCGCCAGGCCTGCTCGTTGGCGAGCATCAGGGCGCTGATCGGCAGGCGGTGCTCGGCGCACAGCGCGAGCAGTTCCGCCGCCGAGGCGAAGGGGTAGGGCACGGGGGTGCGATCTTCCACGATGCGATCGGCGCCGGCGGCCTGCTCGTCGACCACGAAGCCGCCGCCCACCGAGTAGTAGACGCGTTCGGCCAGCAGCTCGCCCGCCGCGTCCCAGGCGCGAAAGCGCATGCCGTTGGGGTGGCCGGGGAGGCTCTCGCGGCGGTGGAAGACCAGGTCCGTGCCGGTGTCGAAGGCGATCTCGCGGCCCGCCGCAAGCGGCAGCCGGCCGCCGTCGCGAATGGCGGCGATGCGCGCCGGGATGGATTCCACCGCGACGCTCTCGGGGTCCTCCCCCGCCAGCCCGAGCAGCACCGCCACGTCGGAGCCGTGGCCCCTGCCGGTGGCCCCGAGCGAGCCGAACAGCTCCACGCCGAGGCGCTCGATCGCGGCCTCCCGGCCGGCCTGTGCCAATGCGGTCATGAAGCGGCGGGCCGCCCGCATTGGCCCCACCGTGTGCGAGCTCGACGGACCGATGCCGATGTTGAAGAGATCGAAGACGCTGATGGCCAAGACTGCCTCCTGTGGGGATCGCCCCTTCCGGCCGCCCATGATAGCCGTCCGGGCGTCGCAGTGCTTGCTGGGCGGCATCAGCCCGCTGGGCCAGCGCAAGCGGCTGCCCGCTTGCCTGGACAGCTCGGCGGCGGCTTTTTCTACAATCTTCCTCAGCGGTGGCCGGTGCGGGCTGGAGCTCGAGCTCGCGCCGGCGGATCTGGCGCGGCGGTGCAAGGCCCGCGGCGCGGCACTGGCACGGCCGGCTGCGGTGCCCCCGCGCGGTGGACCTGAGATATGATGCATTGGCTTCGGGCGCGATCGGGCGCCCGCTACAAGGAGGTATGACGCAATGAGCCTTTTCACCCCACCCACCCGGCGTCGGCTGGCCGCGGTGAGCCTCGCCATCAGCGCGACCCTGTCCTTCGGCGCGGCGCAGGCCGGGTTCAGCCCGCTGGAAGACGCCGTGAGCGCGAACAATGCCCGCGAGGTGCAGCGCTTGCTGGACTCCGGGGCCGACCCCAACGTCGCCGACGGACGCGGCTATACCGCCCTGCACGTGGCCGCTGGCCTGGGGCGGGCCAAAATCGTCGACATGCTGCTGCACCGCGGCGCCGACGCGAACGCCCACGCGGCCGAGGCCCTCACGCCGCTGCACCTGGCGGCGGTGCGGGGCGGCGTGCGGGTGGCCGAACTGCTGCTGGCGGCCGGGGCGCAGGTCAATGCGCGGGCCGCCAACGGCGAGACGCCGCTGGCCACCGCGCAGCGCCTCGGCGTCCCCGCCACCCAGGCCCTCCTGCGCTCGCACGGGGGCACCCGTTGAGGGCGGCCGGGCGCGGGGGCGCCGGGGCCACAGGGCGGCCGTGATCGACAGCTCGGCCGTTAGCATCGCGCATGCCATCCAGCTGGCGGTGGCGCCGGTGTTCCTGCTGACCGGCATCGGCGCGGTGCTCAACGTGCTCGCCAATCGGCTCAGCCGCATCATCGATCGGGCGCGGGTGCTGCAGACCAACCTGCCGCTCGCGCGGCCCCCGGATCACGAGGCGATGCAGCGCGAGCTGCGCCTGCTGTCGCAGCGCGCCCGCCTGATCAACTGGTCCATCAGCCTGTGCACGGCCTGCGCCCTGCTGATCTGTGCCGTGATCTCGATCCTGTTCGCCGGGGAGTACCTGGACTTCGACTTTGCCGCGCCGCTCGGGCTGTTGTTCGTCACGGCCATGCTGATGCTGTTCACCGCCCTGCTGTCCTTCCTGCGCGAGGTCTATGTGGCCACCCGGAATCTGCGCATCGGCCCGGCCTGAGCTTCAATGCGCCTGGTAGCGTCCCACCAGCTCACCGGTCGCGAGCACGTGCCCCTCCATTCGCGCCAACAGCTGGCGCCGCGTGAAGCCCGGCTGCAGGCCCAGCTCGCGGTCTAGCGCAAACACCTGGAAATGGTAATGGTGCGGGCCATCGCCGTGGGGCGGGCGCGGGCCGAAATAGCCGAGGCTGCCCGTCGAGTTCTCGCCCTGGAGCGGTCCGGGGAGGCTCTGCGCCTGGGCGGAGGCGTTTTCCGCCACCCCGGAGGCGGTCGGTGGGATGCTGGCCATCAGCCAGTGCACGAAAGGCGCGTCGGTCGGCGCGTCGGGGTCTTCCACGACCAGCACCAGGGAGCGCGTCGTTCGCGGCAGGTTCGACCAGGACAGCGGTGGCGACACCCCCTGCCCGTAGGCGCTGTAGCGCTGCGGGATCGACTCCTGAGGGCCGAATGCCTTGGACTCCACCGAAATGGTGGCCGGCACCTGCGCGGCCGCGCGCTCGATCGCGGTCGTGCCCTTGCCGCGTGCTTGCTGCGCAGCCCAGACCCCGCTATGGGTGAGAAACAGCGACAGGGCAGCGGCGAGCGCGGCGCTCGAGACTCGGATCATGGCGGTCTCCGGTGTGGCGGCGGAGCGGCCGGCGGCCGCGACGCGGGTATCCGACTATAGCAGCCGGCGCGGCCTTTTGCGGCAGCCGCGGGACGGGCGTTGCGCGCCGCGGCATGTTGACCCGGGTGGCCCCGGGCCTTATTGTAGGGAGACGCCACCCCTCCTGGGGAGGGGTGGGAAGAAGAGCCTGAGGAGGACAGCATCGTGAGCATCATCAAGCTGAGCGTCAAAGGCATGACGTGTGAGCACTGCGAACGCGCCGTCACCCAAGCCCTGCAGGGCGTGAAGGGGGTCGAGCGCGTGGTGGAAGTCAGCCGCGACAAGGAAGCGGCCGTGGTGGAGGGGCAGCCCCAGGCCGAGGCGCTGGTCAGAGCCGTCGAGGAAGAAGGCTACGAGGCGGAGGTGGCGTAATGGCACGGCCGCAGGAAGTGTCCTGTTGCGGCCTGCGCCTCGAGCCGGCGGTGCGCGAGGACGCCCGCCGGCGCCTGCTCTCGGTGAAGGGCCATGTGGAGGGCGTGCTGCGCATGCTCGACAGCGAGAGCGTCTATTGCGTGGACGTGCTCAAGCAGATCAAGGCCGTCGACGGCGCCTTGAACAGGGTCGGCGACCTGGTGTTGCGCAGCCATCTGGGCAACCACGTGGTCACCGCCCACGAGCGCGGCGACGAGGCGCGCATCGTCGACGAATTGATGGAAATCCTCAAATACCGCTGAGGCGCACGCGGCGGCGCACAGCGCGGGAGCAGTCATGGCAAGAGAGCTGAGCATCGGGATCCAGGGCATGACCTGCGCCTCCTGCGTGGGGCGCGTCGAGCGCACCCTGAAGAAGCAGCCGGGCGTGCTCGACGCCAAGGTCAATCTCGCCACCGAGAAGGCGAATGTCGAGATCGCGCCGGAGGCCGACCCGGCGGCGTTGGTGGCGGCCATCCAGGATGCCGGCTATGCCCCGGTCATGGAGGAGCGCGAGCTCGGTGTAGGCGGCATGACCTGCGCCTCCTGCGTGCGGCGCGTTGAGCGCGCCATCGGCAAGCTGCCCGGGGTGCTCTCGGCCAGCGTCAATCTCTCCACCGAGAAGGTGGCGGTGCGCTACCTGCCGGAGGTGGTCAGCCTGGCGCGTGTGCGCGAGGCCGTGAAGGACGCCGGCT
Source organism: uncultured Gammaproteobacteria bacterium (assembly GCA_963779865.1). Taxonomy (GTDB): domain Bacteria; phylum Pseudomonadota; class Gammaproteobacteria; order CAVZZX01; family CAVZZX01; genus CAVZZX01. The sequence goes on from CAVZZX010000003.1 coordinate 2,602,265, forward strand.
ACGAGCCGATTGACCTCGATGAAGGCCCCGCGGTGGCGGTGGACGACGAGGCCGGGCGCCGCCTGCGCCGGGCGCTGATATTCGCCGCCGCGTTTACCATCCCCCTGTTCGTGATCGCCATGGGCAAGATGCTGCCCGGTGTGGGCCATTTGATGACGGGCGTGCTGCCCGAGCGCGGCTGGATGTGGATCGAATGGCTGCTGGCCACGCCGGTGCAGTTCTATGCCGGACGGCGCTTCTACAGCGGCGGCTGGGCCGAGCTCAAGCACCTCAATCCGGGCATGAACAGCCTGGTGATGATCGGATCAAGCGCCGCCTACTTCTACTCGGTGCTGGCCTTGCTCGCACCGGGGCTGTTCCCGGCAGGCACGGACGTGACCTACTTCGAGGCGGCCGGCGTCATCATCACCCTGATCCTGGTGGGCCGCTATTTCGAGCACATCGCCAAGGGGCGCACCTCCGAGGCCATCAAGAAGCTGCTGCAGCTGCAGGCGAAGACCGCGCGCGTGTTGCGCGAGGGCAAGACCGAAGAGGTGCCGGTCGATGCGGTGGTGCCCGGCGATCTGATCCTGGTGCGACCGGGCGAGCGGCTCGCGGTGGACGGCGAGGTGGTCGAAGGCAGCTCCTACGTCGATGAATCGATGATCACCGGCGAGCCGGTGCCGGCCGCCAAGCAGGTCGGCGACGAGGTGGTCGGCGGCACCGTCAACCGCAACGGCGCGTTGACCTTCCGCGCCACCCGCGTGGGCGCGGACACCGTGCTCTCCCAGATCATCCGCATGGTGGAGTCCGCGCAGGCCGAGAAGCCGCCCATCCAGCAGCTCGCCGATCGCATCGCCGGGGTGTTCGTGCCCGTCGTCATCGGCGCGGCGTTGCTCACCTTCGGCGTGTGGCTGGCCCTCGGCCCGGCGCCCGCGCTGTCTTTCGCCTTCGTCACCGGCGTGTCGGTGCTGCTCATCGCCTGTCCCTGCGCCATGGGGCTGGCCACGCCCACCGCGATCATGGTGGGCACCGGCAAGGGCGCCGAACTGGGCGTGCTGTTTCGCAGGGGGGCCGCGCTGGAGCTGCTGGCCCAGGCGGACACCGTGGTGCTGGACAAGACCGGCACCCTCACCCGCGGCCGGCCCGAGCTCACGGACTTCGAGGTGATCGAGGGCGTCGAGGCCGAGGTGCTCGCCCGCGTTGCCGCCGTCGAGGGCCGCAGCGAGCATCCGATCGCCGAGGCCATCGTGCGCGGCGCCGAGGCGCGCGGGCTCGAGCTGCCGCCGATCGCCGATTTCGAGGCGATCCCCGGCTACGGGGTGGCGGCGCAGGTCGACGGCCGGCGCGTGGAGATCGGGGCCGCCCGCCACATGGCGCGGCTTGGAGTGGACCTCGCCGCGGCGGGGGCCCGCGCCGCGGCCCTCGCGGGCGAGGCGAAGAGCCCCCTGTATGCCGCCGTCGATGGCCGCCTGGCGGCGGTGATCGCCGTGGCCGATCCCCTCAAGGACGGCAGCCGCGAGGCGATCGCCGCCCTCAAGGGGCTGGGGATGGAGGTCGCCATGCTCACCGGCGACAACCGGGCGACCGCCGAGGCCATCGCGCGCCAGGTCGGCATCGAGCGCGTCGTGGCCGAGGTGCTGCCGGACCAGAAGGCGGCCGAGGTCAAGCGCCTGCAGGCCGAGGGGCGCAGGGTTGCCTTTGTGGGCGACGGCATCAACGACGCCCCCGCCCTGGCGCAGGCCGATGTGGGCATTGCCATCGGCACGGGCACCGACATCGCCATCGAGGCCGGCGACGTGGTGCTGATGCGCGGCGACCTGCGCGGCATCGTCAACGCGGCCGCGCTGGCGCGCCGCACCCGTCGCACCATCCTGGGGAATTTCGCCTGGGCCTACGGCTATAACGTCGCGCTCATCCCCGTGGCCGCCGGGATCTTGTATCCGTTCACCGGCTTTCTGCTCAACCCCATGGTGGCCGCCGGGGCGATGAGCCTGTCGAGCATCTTCGTGCTGACCAACTCGCTGCGCCTGCGGCGCTTCGAGCGCGCGCTGCCGGAGCCCGAAGCGGCCCCCGTGGTCTGTGAATTGCCCGCCGCCTGAGGGTGCGTCCGGCATCCCCGCGTGCTTGCGCGCACGCAGCGCGTGAGCTATCGGTCTTAAGGAGGCTGAAATAATTCTGCAACGTTAGAACGCCCTCCGCACGCCCCGCTGCGGCAAACGCGGGGGCCTGAGGATGGGCAGCATGGTGAAGGCAGTACCCTCCAGCGCTCCGGCCGCCGAATGGCATCTGCTCCTGGCCGCCGTGCGTGCGAGTCTTGACCCCGATGGCGCCCGCGCCTTGGGCGGCGCCCTGCGGGGGGCGATCGACTGGACCCGTCTGAGGGCGCTGTCCGAGCGCCACTGCGTCACGCCGCTGCTGCACGCCCTGCACGAGCACGCCGAGCGCGTCCCCCCACAGCAACTCGCATGGTTGCGCGAACGTCAGCAGCTCAACGCCGCGCGCAACCGCGCCCTGGGCGGTGAGCTCCGGCGCCTGGCGGCGCGCTGCCGTGCGGCGGGGATCGGTCTGATCCCCTACAAGGGGCCGGAAACCGCAGAGCGCGTCTATGGCGACGGCGCGCTGCGCCAGTTCAAGGACCTTGACGTTCTCGTGCGCGAGGCCGACATCGATGGCCTCTGCGCACTGCTCGAGGCCGACGGCTATCGCTTCGAGGGCGTGCGCCCGCGCGGCCGGCGCGACTACAATCGCAGGCAGTTCAAGGACTACTCCTTTCTGCGCGACCGACTGCCCGGCACCGAGCAGACGCTGCCCGACCTGCGTCCCGCCGAGCACCCCAAATTCCAGACTCTGATCGTGGAGCCGCACTGGTCCCTGACCGCGCGCCGCTTCCACGTTCCCATCGACTACGTCGCCCTTTGGGCGCGCCGCCAGTGCGTGATTTATGGCGACCTGCGCATCGACGCCCTCGCCCCTGAAGACCTGTTGCTGACCCTGTGCATCAATGGCAGCAAGAGCGGGTGGAGCCGGCTGCAGTTCGTCGCCGATGTGGCCGCGGCGGCGCGCAGCTTCAGCGGTGCCGACTGGGTGGCGTGTCTGCGCCAGGCCCGCGCACTCGATGCCGAGCGCATGGTGCTCACCGGACTGCAGCTCGCACGCGAGCTGCTCGGGGTCCCCGCGCCGGCGGAGCTGGCGCCGGCGCTGCGCCGTCAGCCGCGCGTCGCGACGCTCGGTCGCCGGGTGGAAGCGGCGATGATCCACCCTGTCCTCGCCCGCACCGTGGCCCCCTGCACGAACTTCTCGTGGCTCGCCCTCCTGATGCTCGAACGCCATCGCCACAAGTTGAAATACGTCTATCACACGTTTACCGAGCCGCAGCCGTGGCACATGGCGCGGGTGCCCTTGCCGGGCGCATTGTTCGGCTTGTACCGGCCGCTGGTGCCGGTGCTCAACGCCCTGCGTCAGGGGGGGCGCCTCGCCCGCGCGCTCCTCTCTGCGCGCCCGCGCGCGTTGCCGAAGGGCTGACGCGCCGCCGCGGCGATTCAGTGAGCGGGCGTCTCCACCGCCGCGCGGACACTGAGCGAATTCGCCCGGAGCCACCGCGCGCGGCCTCGCTCCGTCTCGATTCGCCCTGGGCTGCCCGCAGTGCATCGCACAGCGCCTAGATTTTGTAGGGGAGGCCCTGGTTCGCCGCCGGCGGGGGGCAGCGCACCAGGCGGACCACGCTTGAAACGACCGACCGAGGAGCGAGCGGCCATGAACCAGCGACGTGTGGCGGGGCACTGGGAGGGGATCGGAAAGAGCGCTGAGGAAATCCTGAACGTGCGCGCGGAGATCACGCATCGTGAGGGCCGCGTCGCAGGCCGCATCGACGCCATCGGCCGGGTGCTCGCGCGTCCGGCGTTCTTCCTCGCGGTGCTCGCGGCGCATGTGGCGTGGATCGCGCTCAATCTGCCGGTATGGCCCTGGTGGCGGCCGTGGGATCCGTACCCCTTTACCTTTCTGGCCACCGTGGCCTCGGTCGAGGCGCCGTTCATCACGCTGCTGATCCTGATGAACCAGAAGCGTGAGAGTCGCATCGCCGAGTTGCGCGAGGAAACGAATCTGCAGGTCTCCCTGCACCTCGAGCGGGAGGTCACCGTCGGGCTGCGGCTGTTGCGCGAGCTGCAGGAGGCGCAGGGGGTGCGCTCGCGGCAGGATCCCGAACTGCTGGAGCGGCTGCAGGAGTATCTCGACCCGCAGCGATTGATGGACTCGCTGCGTCGACACCTGCGTCAGGAGGAGCGGGAGGCGCGCGGCGACCCCACGGCGCCGTGAGGCCGCGCCGTATCACAACGCCGGCCGCCATCAGAAACGATTGACGAAGGACACGCCGAGGCCCCAGTCAGGGCTGCCGTCGCTCAGGCCCGTGAGCACATAGGCATTGGCGCTGCGCTGGCGATCCAGCCGATGGCTCAGATGCAGGCTCAACTCGCGCGGGCCCTCCTGTGCCGCTATTACGGATTGACTCAGATCGAGGAACACCCCGCCACGGGTGCGCTCCGTCCAGGGAAAGCTGGCGCCGAGGGTGCCGTACCACACGTCCTCGAGCTCGAGGCCGGGGGGATCGCCGTTGATCTCGTAGCCAAGGGTGGCCACGCCGGTCGCGTGCCCCAGGCGCTGGTACGCGCTCGCCTCCAGGGCGTAGTCGTTTTCCCCGCTGCCCAGCCCCGAGCTCTCGTCCGCCGTGCCCAGCTTGACGCGGCCGGTCAGGTCCACGAACAGGCCGCGCGCCGGCGCGCGATACACGTCGTAGAGCGTGGCGCTGGCCCGGATGTCGTCGAGCCCGCTGGTCGTCTCCCGCGCGCCGCTGCCCGGGATGACCGCACTTCCGCCCGGCCCCTGCGAAATCAGCGTCGTGTCCGCGGGCGCGTCCAGCCGTGTGTAGGGGATGCTCAGGCGCAAGCCCCAGCGCCGCGTGTCGTAGCCGAGCATCAGCGGGACGTACCATTGATTCACCTGCGCGCTGCCGCCGTAATCCCCGCTCGTGTATTCGGCGCCGAGCCCGACGCGGAAACCGTCTGCAACGGCGGCCTGCGCGAGCAGCGCCGCCGCACAGCCGGCCACCGCGGCGGCCCGGACCTTCGACTGGCTGGGCATGGATCCTCCTGCGCAGTGCACCGCAATCGGCTAAGTTTAGACAGTCGGGCCAATCTGTCCGATTTCCGCAAGGAGGTGTCAGGCATGGAAAAGCGAGCAACCCTGCTCGGGGCGCTGGTCGTCGCATCGCTGGTGGTCCCCGGTTCCGGGGCGCTGGCGGCCGACATGCAGCGCAGTCAGGACCGCATTCACCAGGACGCGCCCGATCGCACCATGGATCGGGATATGACCGGGGATCGGACAATGGACCGGGACATGGCCGGAGAGCGCGGGACGGACCGGGACATGGAGCGCGACCGCACGCAGGCGGGGCGGGAGCCCGGTGGCGCTGCGGGCGGCATGCAGGCCCAGGCGCGCTTCCAGGACCTGGACCGCAACGGCGACGGCAGCATCGAGCGTGACGAGCTGCAGGCCCGGAGTCAGCTCTCCGAGCGCCTGCAGAACCAGTGGCAGCAGGCCGACGCGAACGGCGACGGGCGGGTGGATCGCGCCGAGTTTGCCCAGTTCGAGCAGCAGCAGGGACAAGGGCCCCAGGGACAAGGGCCCACAGGCGGGGGGGCGCCCCCCACGCAGTGAGCTGGCGCCTGAGCACGAGCCGGGGGGAGCGACAGCTCCCCCTTCTTTTTGCCGGGGCACCGTGGGGCGCGCGCGCCCCGCCTGGCAGCCCGGCTGCGGAGCCGATAGAATTCGCGGCCTCGTCTGTGATTGGGAGGGACACGCATGTACGACCGTTACAAACCCGAGCAGCCGGTCGGGCTGATGGATTTCGTCGCCGCGGCCAAGGCGCGCATCACCGAGGTCTCGCCGGCCGAACTGCAGCAGATGATGAAGGACAAGCCGGACCTGCTGGTGCTGGACGTGCGCGAAGGCAGCGAGCACGAACAGGGGCACATCCAGGACGCGCTGCTGGTGCCGCGGGGGATCCTGGAGGCGGCCGCCGACCCCGCTTACCCGAAGCATCAGGAAGCGCTGTCCTCCGCCCGCGGCCGGCCGATCGTCGCCTATTGCGCGACCGGCGGGCGCTCTGCGATGGCAGCCGCTGTCCTGGAGATGATGGGATTCAAGGACGTCTACAGCCTTGCCGGCGGCTTCGGCGCCTGGGACGAGGCCGGGCTGCCGGTCACGCGTGAGGCCCGCTACGTCTGAGCCCATGACAGCACCCACTTCCTACGAGCGTCTCGGCGGGGCTGCGGCGGTGCGCGAGCTGGTGGAGCGGTTCTACGCCATCATGGACCGGCTGCCGGAGGCTTACGCCATCCGCAAGCTGCACCCGCAGGACCTGGCGGGCTCGCGCGAGAAGCTGTATCTGTTTCTCTCCGGCTGGCTCGGCGGGCCGCCGCTGTATATCCAGCGTCACGGGCACCCGCGGCTGCGCATGCGCCACCTGCCGTTTTCCATCGGCACGGCGGAACGCGACGCCTGGCTGCTGTGCATGGAGCAGGCCATGGAGGAGATGGGCGCCGAGCCCGGCCTGCGTCGCGAGCTCTCCGGCGCCTTTGCGCAGATGGCCAACCATCTGCGCAACCGGATCGAAGCCGACGAACTCACCGGGGCGCGCGGCTCGCTGTGCGATCAGCGGCCGGCCCCCGGCACGCCGGCCGGGCGCTGGAGGCGCTGACGGAAGGCGGCGAGCTCCGTCCGGTTCAGGCGCCCGTCGCCGTCGGTATCGGCCTGCCGCCAGTCCTGACGCAGCGCATGGTGCAGGGCCTGTTCCTGCTCCGGGGCGAGGGCGCCGTGGGGGGAGTGGGCCTGCCGGGCCGCGCTCGGCGCCACCGGCGCGCCCGAGGCGGTCAGGGTGCCGCGCGCCCTGAGCCGGGCCGGGACATCGGTCAGGGAGCCGCGGTCGCGCAGCGCGTTGTGGTGGGGCCTCACCTCGGCCGCGAGGCTGCCCGCCTGAAAGGTGGCCATGGTCAACAGCGCCAGCAAGGGGGCTGCCTGGAAAGTGTGCCGCTGCATGAGAGCCCCTCCCGTGTCGGTCTGTCGAGGCGTCTTGGCTCCTTCCCGATAACATTAGCTCACGCACGGCCGGCCGGCGCGCGGGCGTGCGCGGGCGCGGTTTTCCTTTACAATACGGGGCTTGCGCACACAGTGGGGACTTGCAGGTGAAGCTGACGCTGGACCAATTCCGCGCCTGGGACAACAAGTGCATCACCCTGCTCGGCATGTCCGGGGTGGGCAAGACCACGCTCGCCAATATCTTGCGCCGGCGCAACTGGTTCCACTACTCGGTGGACTACCGGATCGGCACCCGCTATCTGGACGAGGCCATCCTGGACAACATCAAGCAGCAGGCGATGACGGTCCCGTTCCTGCGCGACCTGCTGCGCTCGGACTCGATCTACATCCGCAACAACATCACGGTGGACAACCTCACGCCCGTGTCCAGCTTCATGGGCAAGCTGGGCGACCCGGCGCGGGGCGGATTGTCGCTGCAGGAGTTCAAGCGTCGCCAGAGCCTGCACAAGGAGGCCGAGGTCGCGGCGCTCAAGGACATCCCCGAGTTCGTGCGCAAGGCGCACGAGATCTACGGCTACAAGCACTTCGTCAACGACGCCGGCGGCAGTGTCTGCGAGCTCGACGATCCGGACGTGCTGCAGGTGCTGGCTGACCATACCCTGCTCGTGTACATCAAGGCCTCGGGGCACGACGAAGACGAGCTCATCGCGCGCGCCGAACGCGATCCCAAGCCGCTCTATTATCGTGAGGCGTTCCTGGACGAGCAGCTGGAGGTCTACAAGACCGAAACCGGGCTGCCCTATGTGGCGCTGTTCGACCCCGACGCGTTCGTGCGCTGGATGTTTCCGCGCCTGTTCTATTCGCGCATTCCGCGCTACGAGGCGATGGCCGAGCATTACGGCTACACCATCACCGCCGCGGACCTGGCGCAGGTGCGCGACGAGGGCGACTTCATCCGACTCGTTGAGACGGCCATCGCCCAGGCCAGTTGAGGACGACGCCACCATGCCCCTGGTAGCCAACACCGGATTGCCGGCCTTCGCGCGGCTCGCGCAGGAAGGGGAGACCATCATCCCCGGCGACAAGGCGGTGCATCAGGACATCCGCGAGCTGCACGTCGGCTTGCTGAACATGATGCCCGACGCCGCGCTGGCGGCCACCGAGCGCCAGTTCTTCCGCCTGGTGGGCGAGAGCAATCAGATCGCGCAGTTCTACATGCACCCCTTCACCCTGCAGGAGCTCGAGCGCGGGCCCGAAGGGCGGGCACACGTGGAGCGCTACTACGAGCCCTTCAGCCGCGTCAAGGATGAGGGACTGGACGCGCTGATCATCACCGGCGCCAACGTCACCGGCGAGGAGCTGAGCGAGCAGCCGTTCTGGGAACCGCTCATCGAGGTGATCGACTGGGCCGCCGAGAATGTCACCTCCACGCTGTGCTCCTGCCTCGCCACCCACGCGGTCATGGAGTTTCGCTACCGACAGAAGCGCCGCCCGCTCGGCTTCAAGCGCTGGGGCGTGTATCCGCACCGGGTGGTGGAGCGCACGCATCCGCTGGTGGCGGGGGTGAACACCCGCTTCGACGTGCCGCATTCGCGCTTCAACGACATCAGCCGCGCGCAGTTCGAGGCGGCCGGGCTGCAGGTGCTGGCCGAGAGCGAGGCGGCCGGCGTGCACCTGGCGGTCAGCGAGGACCTGTTTCGCCTGGTCTTCTTTCAGGGCCATCCCGAGTACGACATCATCAGCCTGCTCAAGGAGTACAAGCGTGAGGTGCTCCGCTTTGCGCGCGGTGAGCGCAGGGGGTACCCGCCCTTCCCGGAGCACTATTTCGATCGCACCACCCAGGCGGTCCTGGAAGAGCACGGCGAGCAGGTGGCCGCCGCGGTGCTGCACGGCGGCCACCCTCCCGAACTTCCCGAGACCCTGATCGGCGGTCGGCTCGACAACACCTGGCACGACACGGCCGAGGCCGTCATCAACAACTGGATCGGCACCGTGTATCAGATCACGCATCACGAGCGTCGGCGTCCCTTCAAGGACGGCATCGATCCGACCGATCCGCTCGGCCGGCGGCTGCGGCGCTGAGGCAGCGCGCGTGAGCATGGAGCCGGCGATGGCCGAATACGCCAAGTTCTTCGCCGGTCTGCTCGCCATCGTCAACCCGATGGGGGCGGTGCCGATCTTTGTCGGACTCACCGGCGATCAGTCCGAACCCGAGCGCCGGCGCAGCAGCCGGGTCGCCGCCCTCACCGTGGCCGTGGTCCTGCTCCTCGCCCTGGTGACGGGCGAGACGGTGCTGCGCCTGTTCGGGATCTCCATCGCCTCCTTCCGCGTCGGCGGCGGCATCCTCGTGCTGCTCATTGCGCTCTCCATGATGCAGGCGCGCGTGAGCCCGGCGCAGCAGACCCGGCAGGAGGTGCGCGAGGCGGCGGAGAAGGAGTCGGTGGCGGTGGTGCCGATCGGCATTCCGTTGATGGCCGGCCCCGGCGCGATCAGCACGATCGTGCTCTACGCCCAGCGCGGCACCTCGGTGGTGCACTACCTGGTGGTGGCCGCCGAGATCCTGCTGGTGGCGGCCATCGTCTGGGCGGTGTTCTGGTGGGGGCCGAGGATCGTCGAGCGTCTGGGGCGCACCGGAATCAACGTTGCCACGCGCATCATGGGCCTGATCATGGCGGCGATCGGCGTGGAGTTCATCGCCAGCGGGCTGCGCCAACTGCTTCCCGGGCTCGCCCACTGAACCCCGCCGGGGGCAGGCCGCATCGGCAAAAACCTCCGATGATCTATGGTTGGACTGAGGCCTGTTCGCCTCGCCGGACCTCGGAGGTGTGTCATGCGAGTTCCCGGACCCGTCATCGCCCTCGTGCTGCTTGCTCTGCTTCCCGCGGCGGCAGCGGCCGCAGGGCAGCCGCACCGAGATTACGGAACCAGCATCCTGTTCGCGCGCCTGGACAGCAATGACAACGCCATCCTCGATCGGAGCGAAGCCGCCGGATGGACGCCCCTGGACGCGCACTTCGCGCAAGCGGACCGCAACCACGATCTGCAGATCGGCCGCGCGGAGTTCGACGCCTATCGGCGCCGCCAGATGGCCGCGGCCCCGCCTGAGCAGATGCCGCGCAACGTCGTTTTCCCCAACACCCGCGGCGCCGCGGGAGCGGCGCCAGGCGCGCCGCCGCAGCAGTCCGCCGCGCAGTAGCACGTCGGCGCCGAGGCGTGCATTGTTTTGCTCCGTGACTAGTTTCAGCCGGGGCGCACCGGCCGGTGCGCCGTGCACTGCGATGATTTCACGGAGGAAATTGGATGAAATATGCAGCCTGTCTGTTGGCCGCCGGCCTGCTGCCCGGCCTTGTGCTCGCCCAGGGTTACACCCGCAACGATGCCCCGGCCGATGCCCAAACGGATGCCTGGGGGGAGCCACCTGGGCGATACCTCGTTCGTGCTCGCCGGCACGGGGGCCAATGACAAGGGCTTCGACAACGGCAGCTTCGGGCTGTCCGCAAGCCTCGGACGTTACATGACCGACCACCTCGAACTTTCGGTGCGCCAGGCCCTGAACTGGGCGCAGGTGAACAACAACTCCTCGAGTTCGGCCTCCACGCGGCTCGCCGCCGATTACAACTTCCCGCTCGGCCGGTGGGAACTCTTTCTGGGCGCGAACATCGGCTACATCTACGGCGGTGCGGTGAACAACACCGGGATCGCCGGCCCCGAAGCCGGGGTGAAGTACTACCTCAAGCCAGACACCTATGCCTATCTGCAGACCGAGTGGCAGTACTACTTCAACAGCGGGAACGCCCTGACGGACAACTTCAGCGATGGCTCCTATGCCCACATCGTAGGCATCGGCCTCACCTTCTGAGCCGTTCCGGCCCGGGCGCAGCCCCGGGGCCCTTGCTTGTTTCCTTCCAAATGTGACGCTGCGCACAACGCGGCCATCTCCGGGCGGCGCACGCCGAAGCCGTGTCTAGGCTTATTCATGAACCCCCGCGACACCGTTCTCGCACCGGCCCCCGCGCCGGCAGCCGGGAACCCTTTTGCCGCGGGGCGCGTGTGGACTGGGTGAGATGGACCGCATGAAAACACTGACACGGCTTGTCTGGTGGCGGCGGCAGCAGCCGTCCGAGTTCGTCGCCCTGCTGCGCCCGCACCTGGAGCGCCTGCATCGCGCGGCCTACCGCTTCACCGGCGACCCGCACGATGCCGAGGACCTGGTGCAGGATCTGCTGGCGAAGCTCTACCCGCGCCGCGAGGAGTTGCGCGCGGTGGATCAACTCAGCCCCTGGCTGATGCGGGCGCTGTATCGCCAGTTCGTCGATGGCCGGCGCAAACGCCTGCGCAGCGCCCTGGGACGGATCGAACCGGCCCCCCAGGCGTGCGCGGCCGCCGATGCCATGGACCGTTTTACCGCCCCGACCGGCTCGCCCGAAGAGGCGCTCGAGGCCGGTCAGTTCGCCGCCCGCGTCGAGGCAGCCCTGCAGGGCATGTCGCCTGAGCACCGTGCCGTGCTGAGCCTCCACGATATCGAGGGCTACACGCTGATCGAGCTCGAACGGGTACTGGACGTGCCGCTGGGGACCTTGAAGTCGCGCCTGCACCGGGCCCGCCGTCAGTTGCGCGGCGCGCTGCAGGGGGAACCTTCTGGCGCTCGTCTGCGTGTCAGTGGGGGAGGGACACGCTGATGAACTGCGAAAGCGCACGAGCACACATCGAGGAACTGGCCGACGGCGCGCTGCGCGAACCGCTGAGCCGCGCGGTGCGCGCGCACCTGGAGCATTGCGCCGCCTGCCGCGGTGTTCTGGCCGAGGAGCGCGGGCTGCGCACGGCCTTGCGCGCACTGCCGGCGCCGCCCGTTGCGCCGGGCTTTCACGAACGCGTGCTGCACCGCGCCATCGCCACGGCAGAACGACGCCGTGCCCGGCGCCGCAGCGCTCAGGCCGCGGTCGCTGCGAGCCTGTTGCTGGGCTTGATCCTGGGGCTGGTCCTCGCGCCGCGCGGCGGCGTCCCGAACGAGGCCGTCCCCCTCGCGCTGGCGCAGACGCGGCCGGTGCGCCTGGTGTTCCATGCGCCGCATGCAATGCAGGACGTGAGGCTCACGATCCGGCTGCCCGCAGGCGTGGAACTGGCCGGTTATCCGGGGCGCCGCGAGCTGAGCTGGCGCACGCCGCTGCGTGCCGGGACGAATCGGCTGACCCTGCCGGTGGTGGCCACGGGTGGACACGGCGGCGATTTGGTCGCCGAACTGCGCCACGCGGGGACACACAAGCGCTTCGTCATCCGCATGGACGTGCGTGGCCGGAATGGGGCCGGCCTGCCCTACACGGCCATGCCCGCTTGAACCACATACAGAAGACAGCAAGGGAGACCCGTTCGATGAAACGCATGCTTGTAATGAGTGCCCTGGTGGGCGGGCTTACGTTCTCGGCGGCGAGCCTGGCGGCGGACGCCGGCGCCGTGGCCCACGACGACCTGGAGGTGACGATGCAGGTGCTGCCCGAAGGCAGTGACGGGCGCGCCGCCGTGGACGGCATCATCGCGCTGCCCGAGCAAGCCAGCGAACGGGCGCAGGAACGCGCCGCGGCCGGCCTGGCCCGCGCCAACGCGGTGCGCCACCAGGGGCAGGCGCAGGGCCGCGAACTCGCCGACGCCGTCGCGCAGGACGCCCAGAGTGGGCGCCGCACCGAGCTTCGTACCGAACTCGATGCCGGTGCGGCGGCCGACGCGGGTGACATGCGCGGCGAGGCCGCGGTGGAGATGAGGGCGCAGGCGGCCGCCGACGCCCGGGAGCTGCAGAGCGACCTGCAGGCGCAGACGCGCGCCGAGGCCACCGCCCAGGCGCAGGACGTGCGCCGCTCCCTCGCCTCGGATCTGGCCGGCGGCGCACGGCAACGATAGGGGAGCAAAGACGAGCACAAAGCGCAGGGTTCGTCTCCTGCAAGCAGCGCCGCAAGGGAGTGGGGTGACCACGCGGCAAACCGGTGACACGCACCGGTCTTTGGCCGACCGCCGGGCGCAGGCCCGTCGGTTGGCCCTTTTCTTTTACCTCCGCATACACGAACCGAGAGCATGAGAGCGATTGCAGCGCTGCTGTTGCTGGGCGCCCTTGCGCCGCTCGCCTGGGGCGCGGCACCGGGCTCGCAGCGCCTGGAGCAGGGCCGCGCCGCGTTCGCGGCCGGCGATTACACGCGCGCGCTGAGCCACTTTCGCGCGGCGCTAACAGCGGGACTGGACAGCGCCACGCTGCACTACGACCTCGGCGCGACCTTGTACCGGCTGGGCCGCTACAGCGAGGCGCGAACGCAGTTCCGCGCGCTGCGGCAGACCCCGGCATTCGCCGCCATCGCCCGCTACAACCTGGGCCTGATCGCCCTCAAGCAGGGCCGCGAGCGCTCCGCCCGCGAACACTTCGCGGCGGTGCGCGCACACGCCGAGGACGCCAGGCTGCGGCGCCTGGCGGCCCGCGCATTGGCCCGCCTTCCGCGCAAGTCGGAGGCGGCCCACGGTCTGTTCTCGCTGGGCGCCGGCTACGACGACAATGCGAGTTTCGCGCCCGAAGCCGATCTGGTTGGCGTGAGCCGCCGGGGCGATCCCTTTGTCGAGCTGCTCGCGGCGGCACGAAAGCCCCTCACCCGCCCCGCGCGCCTGCGTCTGGAGGGCGGTGTCTATGTGCGCGACTACCGCACGGTGAATCGCTTCGATCAGGTGTCCTTGCGCGCCGGCGTGGCGCGCCTCGGGACGGTGGGCGCGTGGCGCTCCACGGCAGGCGCGCATGGCGCCCTGGTCTATCTGGGCGGCGCACGGCTGGAGTCGGTCGGCAGTCTGAGCGCGCAGGGGCGCCGCGCCTTCGGCCCGCGGCGGCTGCGCCTGCGCTACACCCTGAGCCGCATCGAGGGCGCCGACGCCTATGCCTATCTGACCGGCTGGCGGCACCGCTTGCGCGCCGAGTTGCGGCTGCCGGCCGGCAGCGGCCGGCTCCAGCTCGGCTATCGTTTGGAGGCGAACGATCGCGCCGATCTCGGCGCGCAACGGCGAATTCTACAGCCAGTCGCCGATGCGCAATGCGCTGTACGCCGAGCTGCGCTGGCCCCTGGGCGGGGCGACGCAGGTCAGCGTGTACGGGCAGTGGCGCCGCAGCCGTTACCAGGACCCGGACGTGCGCCAGCAGGGCGTGTTCACGGTGAGCCAGACCCGCCAAGATGACCTGATCGAGCTGTCCGTGCGCATCGAGCGCGTGCTGGCGAAGGCTTGGCGGCTGTTTGGCCGCTATGCGTATGCCGACAACCGCTCCAACTATGCGGAGCTCACCTATCGGCGCAACGAGGCGGCGCTCGGGCTCGAACGCGACTTCTGAGCCGCCGGCCCGGGGGCTGCCCTTCATCCGGCCCCGACCATCCTGTATGATGTGCGCGCCCAGGGCGGGCGATCGGCCAGTGCCGGCCGTTGCGCCGCACCGGCCACATTCGACGCAGGAGTTGAGCCTCGCCATGACCACGACGCAACAGGGTACGATCCTGGTCGCCATCGACGGATCGCGCAACTCCATGCTCGCGGCCGGTGTGGGCGCCCGCATGGCGCGCCTGCTGGATGCGCACCTGGGCCTGATTCACGTGCTGGACGAGCCCACGCTGAGCTTCTGGGTGGGGGTCGAGACGCGCATGAAAGAGGACATCCGCGCCCAGGCCGAGGCGACCCTGAGCGATATTTCCGATCGCATCCGCGCCGTCTGTGACGTGGTGCCCGAGTTCTACATCGTCGAAGGCATCCCCGAGCAGGAGATCCTGCGCACCGTGCGGCAGGACCCGGGCATCATGATGCTGGTGGTCGGCAGCCACGGGATCGCCACGGAGAAGCGCTCGCACCTGCGCCTGCGCCGCGCCATCGGCCATCTGGGCACGCGCCTGTCCGAGGTGTTGCCCGTGCCCTTGATGATGGTCCCCCCGGACGTGCCCGAGAGCCATATCTGCAGCGCGATGGCCGAGTTTCGGGACCCGTACGAAAACGCCGAAGAATAAGGCGCCGCGGCGCCACACAATCCAGAGACCAGCCTGTTCATGGAACTATTCCTTCCCATCGCCCACATGGACGTCAACCTCGTCACGATCATACTGTTCGGCGGTGTGGTCGGGCTGCTGTCCGGGCTGGTGGGCGTGGGCGGCGGCTTTCTGATCACCCCGCTGCTCATCTTCATCGGCGTGCCGCCGATCGTGGCCGTGGCCACCGGCGCGGCGCAGATCGTCGGCACCTCCGCGGCCGGCAGCTATGCGCACTGGCGCCTGGGCAACATCGACTTCAAGATGGGCCTGGTTCTGTTGCTGGGCAGTTGGACCGGCGGCGGCCTGGGCGTGTACGTGGCCAAGCTGCTCCAGCAGGGCGGACACTTCGGGAACATCGTGACCTTCCTGTATGTCGTGCTCCTGGGCATCGTCGGCACGTCCATGCTCATCGAATCCGTGGGCGCCGTGCGCGGGGCCGGCAAGCCCGGCAAGCCCAAGGCGCAGGGAGGGGGCCTGGGCGCGCGCCTCGCCGCCGCCGTGGCGCGGCTGCCGTGGCAGATGGATTTCCCGATCTCGCGCCTGCGCATCTCGGCGCTGATCCCGCTGCTGCTGGGCGTGTCGGTCGGTGTGCTCACCTCGCTGATGGGCGTCGGCGGCGGCTTCATCATGGTGCCGGTGATGATCTACATGCTGAAGATGCCCACCAAGGTGGTGGTCGGCACCTCCCTGTTCCAGCTCCTGTTTACCACGGCGGTGGTCGCCTCGATGCAGGCCGGCGTGAATCACGCGGTGGACCCGTTCCTCGCGCTCACCCTGATCCTGGGCTCGGCGTTCGGCACGCAATGGGGATCGCGGCTGAGCGTAAAGCTGCCCGGGGAGCGGCTGCGCCTGGTGTTGGCCCTGGTGGTGGTGGCCGTCACCGTGAAGATGCTCGTCGGCATCCTGGTGCGGCCCGAGGAAATCTACAGCATGGCAGTGGTGGTCGGGTGAGCCGTTTGAGCCGCTTCATTTTCGCCCTCTGTTGCGCCCTCGGCCTGAGCGGTGCAGCGGCGGCGGCCCAGAACGAGCTGGTCACCGAGCTGGCGCAGACTCACGTGGACATCACCGCCCGGTTCACCGGTGAGAAGGTGCTGATCTTCGGCGCGATGTCGCATCCCGGCGACGTGATTATCAAGGTGGCCTCGCCCAGCGAGACGGTTGCCATCTCGGGCAAGGCCCAGTACGGGCCCTTCTGGCTGACCAGTGGCAACTTCACCGTCGAAGGGGCGCCCGGGCTGTTCTATATGCTCTCCACCCGGCCCGTGGACGAGCTGCTCGGCGCCGCGCAGCGGGCGCGTTACGGCTTGTCCCTGAAGCACAGCCTGACGGCGGCGAAGGCCGCGGGCGTGCCGGCGGACATGCCCGACTGGCGCGATGCCTTCCTCGGGCTCAAGCAGCAGGGGGGCTACTATCTTCAGGACGCCAAGGCGGTGGAGATGGTCGGCGGCAAGCTGTTCTCCGCCAGCATGTCACTGCCGGCGAAGCTGCCGCTGGGTGAGTACAAG
Source organism: uncultured Gammaproteobacteria bacterium (assembly GCA_963779865.1). GTDB lineage: Bacteria > Pseudomonadota > Gammaproteobacteria > CAVZZX01 > CAVZZX01 > CAVZZX01. The sequence goes on from CAVZZX010000003.1 coordinate 2,618,874, forward strand.
TTGACCATCTATCTGGTCCGCGACGGCAAGGTCGTGGCCCGCCAGAGCCGTGCCCTGGACGTGCGTGAAGTGCAGATGGAGCGCTGGATCTCCGATGTCGCCTACCGCCATTCCTGGCTGTTCGGCATCGCCTTTGTGCTGTTCGCCATGACGCTCGGCCTGGTGCTGGGGATCGCGCTGCGCCGTGGCGGGGACGACTGAGCGGCGCCATTCACCTGCGGCCGTATGGACCGCCATCGCGCGGCTGCCCCCAAGCCCTCAAGCCCCCCGATGCTTCAGCTCCACTGCACGGTGGCCTCGGCGTGTGCGCTCAGCCAGCGGGGCAGCGTCGCTGCCGGCAGCGGACGTGAGAACAGGTAGCCCTGCGCGAAGTCGCAGTCCAGTTCGGCGAGCAGCCGCAGGGTGTGGGGGTCCTCCACTCCCTCGGCGGTCACCCGCATGCCCAGATTGTGGGCCAGCTCCACCGTGGAACGCACGATGATGGCGTTGTTCTCGTCGTGCCGCATGTCGACCACGAAGGACTTGTCGATCTTGAGCTCGTCGACCGCCAGCTCCTTGAGATAGGCCAGCGACGAGTACCCGGTGCCGAAGTCGTCGATGGCCAGCGACACGCCCACCTCCGCCAGTTGCCGGATCGTCTCACGGGCGCGGTCCGGGTCGAGCATGATCGCGCTTTCGGTGATCTCCAGCTGCAGGCGTCCGGCGGGCACCCCGGCCTCGGCGAGCAGTTGGGCGATCTCGCGCGGCAGTTCGCCGTCCTGCAGGTTGCGGGCCGAGACGTTGACGGCCACGCGCAGGGGCGGCGCCCAGCGGGCGCAATCGCGCAGGGCACGTGTGAGCACCCAGCGCGTCAGCGGGTTGATGAGATCGCTCAGCTCGGCGAGGGGTACGAACTGATCGGGCATGATCAGCCCATGCTGCGGGTGGCGCCAGCGCACCAGGGCCTCGGCCGCCACCGGGCGCTGCGTCTGCACCTGCAGCTTGGGCTGGTAGAAGAGCTCCAGCTCATCCCCGGCGATGGCGCCGCGCAAGGAGCTCAGCAGCTCCAGCCGCCGCGTGCTGTGGCCGTCGATGTCGCGCGCGTACGTGGAACAGCCCTTCCCCTGGCGTTTGGCATGGTACATGGCCACGTCGGCGAAGCGCAGCAGGGTGCTGCTGTCGCGGCAATGCGCGGGCGCCAGGGCAATGCCGATGCTTGCGTCCACGTGCACGTTGATCCCTTCCAGGGCGAAGGGCTCGCGGATCGCTTCGAGCAGTTCCAGGGCGCAGCGCTCCGCCGGCTCCGGACCGTCGGCCGCGGCGAGCAACACCGCGAACTCGTCCCCGCCGAGCCGCACCAGGACGTCCTGCCGGTTCAGGCGCGCCCGCAGCCGTGGGCCGAGCTTGCGCAGCAGGTGATCCCCGGCCTTGTGCCCCAGGGCATCGTTGACCTCCTTGAAGCCGTCGAGGTCGATGAGCAGCAGCGCGAACGGTGCGCCGTGTGCGGCGCGCAGATCGGCAAGGCGCGCCTCGAGTGCCTGATGCAGGCGCTGACGGTTGGGAAGGCCGGTGAGTGCGTCGTGGCTCGCCTGGTACTGGAGCTCGCCGGTGTAGCGGTCCAGGTGCTCCGCCATCGTGTTGAAGGCTTCCGAGAGCGTGGCCAGCTCCGTATGGCGCGGCACCTGCACGCGCACCTTGCGCTCGCCCGCGGCCAGGCGGGCGATGCCCCGCTCCAGGGCCTCCAGGGGCTGCATGGTCCAGCGGGAGAAGAACAGCACGATCAGCACGGCCACCGCCGCGGCCAGAGAAAAAGCCAGTACGAACCGGTGCACGACGCGGTCGAGCGGCGCCAACGCCTCCTCTACCGGCTGCTCCACGACCACCCACCAATGGTTCCGCGGGTCGAAGCGGCTGACCCCCACGACCGGGCGGCCGCTGAAGTTGTCGTACACGAGCAGTTCGCGCTGACCGTCGCCGGCCAACATCGCGGCCGGCACGCCGGTATCGGGTAGATGCAGGCGCGAGAGGACCAGGCTGGTGTCGCGGTGCGCGACCAGGTCTCCGCGCTCGTCGACCACATACACGTACCCCGTCTGCCCCACGTGCTGGGCCTGCACCGTGCCCCACAGCCATTTCAGATTGAGACTGGTGAGCACCACCTGGTGGGGGGCGTCGCCGCCCGCGTTCGGCACCGGCCAGGCGAGGCGGATGCGCGGCTCGAAGTACTGCGAGAAGGTGATCCGGCCCAGGGCCGGGTGGCCGGCGATGGCCCGCCGCACCGTGGGCAGTTCGCCTACGGTGCGCAGCTCGTTCGGCCCGATGCTGCGCGTGCGCGAGACGCGCTGTAATTCGCGGCCGTTCGGCTGCACGAGGCTCGCCTCGGCGACCTCCGGGCGGGCGCGCAGCAGCCGATTGAGCAGGATCCCCGTTGCCGAGGCCGGTACCAGCCCGGAACCGATGTTGGTGGCCAGCACCCCGACCTCGATGCGCAGCGGCTCGAAGAAGGCGCCCGTCTCGCTCACCGTGCGCACGGCCGTCTCGTTGAGACGGCTGGCGATCGTGTGGAGCAGCTCGGTACGCGAGGCGCGGTAGGTGAGCGTCCCCCACACGGCCATGGAGAGCAGCTCGAGCAGCAGCACGAGCAGGAGAATCTTGTTGGCGACGCGGGTGGGGCCGCGCCAGAGCCGGGAGAGCGGTTTCATGGCCGGGCGGGAACGAACGTGTTGATCTGGTTGCGGGCGAGATCGGTGAGCCGCAGCCCCAGGCGCCGCTGCACCTCGCGGTTCACGGTATACATCAGGCGCTGCGGCGTCTCGAAAGGCATGCGCTGCGGCGACATCCCGGACAGCACCTTGTCGGCCAGGCGCGCGGCCTGCCGCCCCAGCTGATAGAAATCGGCCCCGTAGCTGGCCAGAGCGCCCATTTCGGTAAAGGCGCGGGAGTGGGCCATCACCGGCAGATGCAGGCGCTTGAGTTCGGGCTGCACCACCGTTTCAAAGGCGTTGGCCACCCGCGCGTTGGGGACCGTGAGCATGGCGTCGAATTCGCCGGGCTGCAGTGCCTGCATGACGGCGCGCAGGTCGGCCCGCGAGCGCACCTCGCGGCCGACCACGTGCAGTCCCTTGGAGGCGGCCGCGGCGCGTGCCACGGCCAGCCCGCGGGTGGAGGGCGCGATGTCGGCCGAATAGAGCACCAGGATCCGGCGGGCCTTCGGCAGCAGGTCGTGCAGCAGCGCGAGGCGTTTGCCCGAGAGCTCGGCGTTGAGGTTATCCACCCCCGTCACGTTCCAGCCGGGGCGATCGCGCCGTTGCACCAGCCCCCGCTCGAGGATGGCGTTGGCGTAGAGCACCACCACCGGGATGCCGCGCGGTGCGGCCAGGGTCTTCATCGCATCGGCCTCCAGGCCACCGGCGGCCACCAGCAGATCGACCTTTGCCGCGATCAGGCGCCTCACCAGCTCGGGGAGCCGCCCGGCATCGTGGTGGGCGTCATAGATGAGGTAGTCCACATCGCGGCCGGCACGGTAGCCAAGCTCGGTCATGCCCGCCGTGAAGCCCTCCACCTGCGGGCGCCGGCCCTCCCCGGAGAGCACGATGCCCACCCGCACGAGCGCATGCCGGTCGGGCGTGCACGCGGCGGCGAGCACGCCGAGCAGCAACAACGCGATCAGCGGTCGCAGCGCAGTCGGCTTCAGGGGAACCTCCGTTCCGCTGCCTGAGGGCATTCGCCCCGGGACAGGTCCATGCCCCTGTATCGGCATGGCGCGGGGAGGTCTTGAGTTTCTTGCAGGAACTGCGCGGCCGACGCTGCCGCGACGGCGTCGGCCGCAGGGCTCAGGCCGGCTGCTCGTCGCGCCGGTGCTCGCGCCGGGTGACCGCCGCGCTGTCCTGCGCTTCGTGCTGGCGGGCCAGCAGCATGTACACCGCCGGGACCACGAACAGCGTGAACGCGGTGCCGATGCCGAGCCCGCTGGCGATCACCAGGCCGATGCCGAAGCGGCTCACGGCGCCCGGACCCGCGGCCGTGAGCAGCGGGACCATGGCGACGATCATGGCCACCGTGGTCATCAGGATCGGCCGCAGCCGGATGGTGGCCGCCTTCTCTACCGCCGCGCGCTTGTCCAGCCCCTCACGGAGTTGCAACTGATTGGCGAACTCCACGATCAGGATGCCGTTCTTGGCGATCAATCCGATCAGCGTGATCAGGCCCACCTCGGTATAGATGTTGATGGTGGCAAAGCCGAGGGTGAGAAAGGCCAGTGCCCCGGCGATCGACATCGGCACCGAGACCAGGATGATGATCGGGTCGCGCCAGCTTTCGAATTGCGCCGCCAGCACCAGGTAGATCACCAGGATGGCCAGGAAGAAGGTGACGATCAGTGCGCTGCCCTGCGCCGTGAACTGGCGTGACTCGCCCGCGTAGTCGTAGGCGAAACCCTTCGGGAAGATCTCCTTGGCCTGTGCCTGCAGATAGCCCAGCGCATCGCCAAGCGTGGCGCCCGGCGCGGGCAGGCCTTCCACGGTGACCGAATTCAGCTGCTGGAACTGGGTGCGGGCGCTGGGCTCCACCGACTTTTTGAAGGACACCACGGTGCCCAGCGGCACGAGCTGCCCGGAGGCGGTGCGCACGTAGTAGTCGTTGAGCATCTGCTCGTCGAGCCGCGAGGCGCGTTCCACCTGGGGGATGACCTTGTAGCTGCGCCCCTCCAGGCTGAAGCGGTTGACGTAGTTGTTGCTGAGCATGTTGGCCAGGTTGCGGCCGATGTCCTGCATGCTGATGCCCAGGTCGCCCGCCAGGTCGCGATCGATGACGGCGGTGATTTTCGGCCGCGTGAACTCGATGGACTTGCGCAGGAACAGGAACTTGCCACTCTGCATGCCCCGCCCGACGAGCTGATCGGCCAGGTCGGTGAGTCGCTCATAGCTCGCCGGCGAGGTGATCACGAATTGCACCGGCAGGCCGCGGCCCGGACTGGGCAGGCTGGGGCGGGGAAACACCGCCGTCTGAAAGCCGGCGATCTGTGCCAGCTTGCCCTGCAGCTCGGGCTGGACCGCCATCTGCGAGCGGTCGCGCTGCGAGGGCGGGGGCATCTTGAAGCCGCCGAATACGGTGCTGGGATCGCCCCCGCGGCCCAGCAGCAGGAAGCTCTCGTTGTACTCGGGAATGCTCTCGAAGGCGGAGATGATCTTCTTGGAGAAGGCCTCGTCGTAGTCGAGGGTCGCCGTTTGCGGCGCATTGGCCTGGAAGAACAGGATGCTCTGGTCTTCGGTCGGGGCCAGCTCGCTCTGGCTGGTCACGAACATGAAGTAGATGCTCACCAGCACGGCGACAGCGAACACCACGGTCACCGGCAGATAGTTCAGCGACCCGTGCAGCAGCCGCCGGTAGCGCTCCGTCAGGCGCTGGAAGAAGTGCTCCACGCCGCGCTCGAAGCGCCCCTCGCCGCCCTTGGACTTGAGCACCCTGGAGGAGACCATGGGCGAGAAGGTGAGGGCGACCACGCCGGAGATCAGCACCGCCGCGGCCAGGGTGAAGGCGAACTCGGTGAACAGGGTGCCGACCAGCCCGCCCATGAATCCGATCGGCGCGTACACCGCCACCAGGGTGGTGGTCATGGCCAGGATCGGCAGCGCCAGCTCGCGTGCGCCGCGCAGCGCCGCCTGCAGTTTCGTGTGCCCTTCCTCGATGTGGCGGTGCACGTTCTCCACCACGATGATGGCGTCGTCCACCACCAGTCCGATGGCGAGCACCATGGCGAGCAGGGTCAGCAGGTTGATCGAATAGCCGAGCGCCAGCATCAGGAAGGCGGCGCCGATCAGCGACAGCGGCACCGCCAGCGCCGGAATCAGCGCGGCACGCCAGGAGCCGAGCGAGAGGAAGATCACCAGGAGCACGATGCCCACGGCTTCGGCGATGGTCTGGAAGACCTCGTTGATCGAGTCCTGGATGTAGACGCTGGCATCGTAGGGAATGACCGCGTGCAGCCCCGTGGGCAGCTGGCTCTCGATCTGGGGCATGGTCTTGTGCACCCGGTTGGCCACGTCCAGCGGATTGGCGCCCGGGGTCGGTTCGATGCCGATGAAGATGGCTGGGATGCCCTTGTACCAGCTGGTGGTGTTGTAGTCCTCGGCCCCCAGTTCGGTGCGCGCGATGTCGTCGATCCGGACCAGGGCCCCCGTGGAGGAGCGCACCACCAGCTTGCGGAAGTCGTCCTCGCGGCTGACGTCCGTGGTCGCGCCCAGGTCGATGGACACGTAGCGGCCCTTGGTCTGACCGATGCCGGCGAGATAGTTGTTGGCGCGCAGCACCTGGGCCACATCGTCGGCCGTCACGCCGAGCGCTGCCATGCGCTTGGGGTCGAGCCAGATGCGCATGGCAAAGGTGCGGCCGCCGAGCATCTCCGCCTTGGCCACGCCGGGCACCGCCTGCAGCTGCGGCTGCACCACACGCAGCAGGTAGTCCGAGATCTGCGGCGGCGACATGTCCTTGCTGTAGTAGGCCATGTACATCAGCGCCGTGGCCTGCCCGGTGGTGGAGGTGATCACCGGGTCCTGTGCCTCCTGCGGCAGGGCGTTGCGCTGGCTGGCCACCTTCGCCTGAATCTCCGACACCGCGGCATTGGGGTCGTAGTTCAGCTTCATGTGGGCCTCGATCACCGAGCTTCCCTGACTGCTGGTCGCCGACAGGTAATCGATGCCGTCGGCCTCGGCGATGGCCTGCTGCAGGGGCGTGGTGATGAAGCCCTTGATCAGCTCGCTGCTCGCCCCCGGATAGGCGGTGCTGATGGTCACCACCGTGTTCTTCGTCTCGGGATACTCGCGCAGCTGCAGCGAGGTGATCGAGCGCAATCCCAGCAGCAGGATCAGCAGGCTCACGACCGTGGCGAGCACCGGCCGATGGATGAAGATGTCGGTGAATTTCATTGCGCGCTGTCCTGCCCGCCGTCGAGGGCGACCGAATTGTCGATGCGCACGCTCTGGCCGTTGCGCAGCTTCACCTGCCCGGCGCTGACCACCTGAGTGCCCGCCTGCAGGCCGGAGAGGATTTGGACGCGATCACCGCGCGTGGTGCCGGTCTGCACCTGTTTGCGCTGCACCACCAGCCCGCCGCCTTGCTTGTGCTCGATGACGAACACCGAGTCACCGTAGGGTGCGTAGGTGATGGCCGTGCGCGGCAGGGTAAGCACGCCCGTCTGCTGGGGCAGCACGCTGCGCACCTCCGCGAACATGCCGGGGCGCAGCTTGCCGTCGGGATTGGCCAGGGTGGCGCGCACCGTCACCATGCGCGTGGCCGAGTCCACGCGCGCATTGATGGCGCTGATCTTGCCCTCGAACACCTGATCCTTGTAGCCCTGCACGTTCACGCGCACCGGCTGGCCGGTCGAGACCTGTGCCATCTGGCGCTCGGGCACGGCATAGTCCACGTAGATGGGGTCGAGCTGCTGCAGCGAGACGATCTGCGAGCCTGCAGCCAGGTACTGCCCCACGTCCACCTGGCGGATGCCGAGCACCCCGGAGAAGGGCGCCTGGATGGACTTCTTCTCGATCACCGCACGCTTGGAGGCGACATTGGCCTTCGCGCTCTGCAGCTGGGCCTGGGCCGCGTCGTAGTCCGAGCGGGAGATGGATTTCTGCTTGATCAGCTTCGCCGTGCGGTTGAACTGCACCTCGGCGAGGCGGCGTTCGGCGATCAGGCCCTGCAACTCCGCCTGGTCGACGCTGTCGTCGAGCTGCAGCAGCACCTCACCCTGTTTCACCTGCTGGCCCGATTCGAAGCGGATCTTCTGGACCTGACCGGCGACCTCGTTGGAGACGAACACGCCCTGCGTGGCGGTGAGGCTGCCCACCGAATGCAGATATGGCTGCCACGCCTCGACCTGCACCTGGGTGGCGGAGATGGTGGCCGGGGGCTGCGGCTGACTGTGCATCTTCGCGGCCTGCTGGCCGGCGTAGTACTTCCAGCCGAAGATCCCCCCGAACACCAGGACCAGGGCGATGATGACGATAACCAGTCTCTTGATCACGCGTGACTTCCTTCAGAGTTACGGTGCCGCTCGACGGCGCTGCGCCCCGGCACGGCAAATCGAGCCCTGCCGGCTCGTACATCCTGCAGCGCCGGACTAGGCTCTGGTGAGTGAAAGTGTTCTGCCTTCGATCGACGAGGGCGACCGATGGACAAGTCCTCCGGCAGGACGGGACCGCAGGAAGGGCTAGCTGATGCCCGGCACGGGCGCCGACCTCGCTTTGCGACCCGACACAGTCTGACCGTGCGAATTACGCATTGGGTCAACGCCCTGGTGCTGGCGCTCATGCTAATGAGCGGGCTGCAGATATTCAATGCCCATCCTATGTTGTACTGGGGCGAGCGCTCCGATCCCGGGAGCGCCTGGCTGGCCATCCAGGGCCGGTCTGCCGCGGACGGCCTGCGCGGCGTAACCCATGTGCTTGGTCGGGACTTCGACACCACCGGGGTGCTCGGCGCCTCGCGCGAGCACGGTGCGTGGCGGGTGCGCGCCTTCCCCGTCTGGGCCACCATCCCGGGGCCGCGCTGGCTGGCCATGGGCCGGCGCTGGCACTTTTTCTTCGCCTGGCTGTTCGTGCTCAACGGCCTGGCCTACCTGGCCCATGCCCTGGCGAGCGGGCATCTGCGCCGGGACCTTGCCCCGCGCGGCCGGGAGCTGCGCCGCCTGCCGGCGAGCCTGCGCGACCACCTGAGCCCGCGGCGCCTGCGGGCACATGCCGTCGCCGGCTACAACGCCCTGCAGAAGCTGAGTTACCTGGCGGTGCTGCTGCTGCTGGCACCGCTGGTCGTGCTCACGGGACTGGCCATGTCGCCGTGGCTGGACAGCGCGGCGCCCTGGTTGCCCGCCGCGTTCGGCGGACGGCAGGCGGCGCGCAGCGTGCACTTCATTGCCGCCTTCTCGCTGCTGCTGTTCGTGTTTGTGCACATCGCCATGGTGCTGCTGGTGGGCCCGTGGCGCCATCTGCGCGCGATGATCACCGGGCGGCTGGCTGCCCCTGTCCGTGCGGCGCAGCCGCGCCCGGGGCGGACATGAGCCGGCGGCGCACCGTCTGCGCATCACGCCGCCGTCTGCTGCGCCTGCTCGGCGGCCTGGGGCTGCTTGGCGCCGGGGGCTGCGACCGGCTGTCGCGCGATGCCCGCTTCGTCTCGATGCTGGGGCAGGCCGAGACCGTCAATGCCCGCCTGCATCACCTGCTCACCTCTGCGCACGGTCTCGCCCGCGAATTCACCGAGGCGGACCTCTCGCCGGTGTTTCCGAGCAACGGCACGCACGACCCCGGCACGCCCGACTACCGGCGCCTGGCCGCGCGCGACTTCCGCGACTGGCGCCTGCGTGTGGACGGGCTGGTTCGCCGTCCATTGCAGCTGTCGCTTGCCGAACTGCGCGTGCTGCCCGCGCGCAGCCAGATCACCCGCCACGACTGCGTCGAGGGCTGGAGCGCCATTGCCAAGTGGAAGGGCGCCCGGCTGGCGGCGCTGCTCGGGCTCGTTCAACCGCGTCCCGAGGCGCGCTACGTGGTCTTCCACTGCGCGGACCCGATGCGCTCCGGTGGCGACTTCTACTACGAGAGCCTGGGCTTCGAGGACGCCTGTCATCCGCAGACCATCATTGCCTATGAGTGGAACGATCGCATGCTGCCGGTGCGTTACGGGGCCCCCGTGCGCCTGCGCGTGGAGCGCCAGCTCGGCTACAAGATGGCGAAGTATGTGATGCGTATCGAGCTGGTCGCGCACTTGGGGGGCATCGGCGGCGGGCATGGCGGCTACTGGGAGGACCGGGGCTACGCGTGGTATGCCGGGATCTGAGCCGCGCGGCCGGTGGGCGCCGGGGGCGAACCCCCGGCGCCCTTGCGCTCAGTCGGGCTTTTTATAGTCCCGGTGAAGCTCCGGATCGAATTCCTTGGCGCGCTCGCGGCCTTTGTCCTCGGCTCCCGGATCTTCCTCGGACTTGCGCGCCGCGTCCTCGACCTTGCCGGATTCGACGTACTCCTCGGTGTCTTTCTCGTACTTGCGGGCGGATTCCCGATCACCCTCGCCCTGATTCTTGGCCATGGTCAACCTCCTTGCTGCGTGGTCACGAATCGCTGTCATTAGACTCGTTCTAAATGTAGAACACCTCGGTTTGTCTAGCGAGCGGTGCCCTCCTTTCTGAGCACGATTTCGTAGGCGAACCTGGCCAGGGCCCCGGCGTCCGACTCGGGGTCCAGGCGCAGCTCGGTCGGCATCCCGGACCAGTCCGGGTCGCGATGGGGCTGAAATTCGGGCAACTCCCTGGCGCGGTAGCGAATGCGCTGCATGAACTCCTCGCGGGGGGCCGCGAAGACGCTCTCCACCGCGCCGCGCGTGGTATGCAGCCGCTGGGCGATCTCGTCGTAGGACTGGTGCTGTTCATCGTGCAGGACCAGTGCGTACGCCGACTCCATGAGCGCGGGCAGCAGCTCGCGCTCGCCCTCGCGCAGGAGCCGGCCGGCCCCGCCGGCCTCGGCGATGGCCGTGTTGACGATGTCCATGACGCGGCTGTCCAGGTCCTGCCTGCCCGAGTGGGTCTGAGCCATCTCGTATCCTCCTTGAACGGGGCGCCCCCGGCGTGCGGCGGCCAAATCTTCCACGCCAGTATAGTCCGCGCGGGGACCCTGTCAGGGGCGGCGTGCCGGGGGCCTACAGCACGTGGCGCAGCCGCTGCCGCAGCTCCCGGGCGGCGGGTTCGCCCTGGCGGAAGATCGCCGCGGCCTGGCCGAAATCGAGCAGGCCGATGTCGTGCACGGCGGGCCGAAGATAGATGTCAGGGGGCCGCCGCGCGACCTTCTCGCGCATGAGCGCGGCGGCCACGATGGGCACCGCGCCGAGTGTGCTCTCCAGCATGGACGGCAGCTTGGCCGGCGCGCCCGCGTCCGCCTGCTCGAGCACATTGACCGCCACCACCAGGTCGCAGTCGGCGAACAGCAGCTCGTAGGGCACGGGGTCGACGAGTCCGCCGTCGACCAGTACGCGCCCCTCCTCCCGGGCCGGCGCGATCAGTCCGGGCAGGGCGATGCTGGCGCGCAGGGCCGGGCGGATGGCGCCGCGGCTGAAGACCACCGGTTCGCGCTTCCAGTAATCGGTGGCCACCACGGACAGGGGGATTTCCAGATCGGCGAAACGCCGGCCGCCGAGCTGCGCCTCGATCAGGTCGAGAAAGGGGGCGGGGTCGAGCAGGCCGCCGCCCCCGAGCCCCAGCTGCAGCAGCTCCCACCAGCGCTGCACGCCGCTGCTCAGCAGCGCGTCGAGCCAGTCGCCGTGACGGCTGACCAGCAGCTCGGTGAAGCGGCGGATCTCGGCGCCGGAGCGGCCCGCGCCATAAAGGGCCGCGATCACCGCGCCCATGCTGGTCCCGCTCAGCCGCACCGGGCGCAGGCCGAGCTCGTCGAACACCTCCAGCAGCGGGACATGGGCGAGCGCGCGAGCCCCCCCGCCGCCCAAGGCGAGGCCGATGCGCGGTGCACGCCGGGCACAACCCGTCGGCGCCTGCAGTGCCAGTGCGGCGGCGGTGAGCCCGGCCAGAAAGCGGCGGCGGGTCAGGGCAGGGCGCTCATGCGGAAGGGGGCGTCGCGGCATGGGGTGGGTGACTGTCTCGGGGATCCGACTATACCGGGGCCGGAGCGCGGCGTCGCGGGCGGTGTCAGGGGCCGTGCGCAATCCAGTCGCGGCAGTCCGCGGGCAGGGCCTCGCGCAGGCCCTTGCGTGCCTGCGGCGGCAGGGCCTGCGTGAGGACCCCCAGGACCGCGCGCACATGGCCTTCGGCGGCGGCCGCGTCCAGGCCCTCACGCTCGCTGACCCGGGCGATGAAGGCGTTGCGGGAACACTGCCCCGCGTGGCCGTGCGCCCCCTCGATGAAGTGGGCGAACTCCGGCGGCAGGTGGCGCGCAAGCGCCTGCGCGGCGGCCTGCGGTACACATTCGGAGAGGGCCTGCAGGGTGGCGCGGCTGGCCTCCAGCGCCGACTGCAGCTCGCCGATGCCGAGCGCGGCCTGGACCCCGGCCAGAAATTCTTCCGCTGTCATGGGCATGCCTCCGGCAGTCGCCGCGCCACGAGGGAAACTGTAGCCTAACGTAGTAGTACGACGGAGATCGGAGACTCGATGGAACAGCCCAGGCGCTTTCTGTTGGTGGGCGTGATCGGCGAGCTGTCGCTGGGGGCCGTGGGCGCGGCGCTGGCGTGGCTGGGCCTGGGCCGCCCGTTTCCGTTCCGCATGGGCGGTGGCGCGGTCGCCGTGCTGCTGGGCTTCGCGGCGGCGTGCCCGCCGGCGCTGCTGGTCGCCCTGGCCCTGCGCGAGGGTCGGCGTGTGCCGGCGCTGCGGCGCGGGCTCGAGACCCTCATCGAGCGCCTGCGGCCGGTGCTCGGCACCGTCCTGCGCGACCTGCCCTGGTGGGGCATCAGCCTGCTGTCGCTGGCGGCGGGCTTCGGCGAGGAGATCCTGTTTCGCGGCGTGCTGCAGCCGTGGATTGGCTTGTACCTGGCCAGCCTGATCTTCGGCCTGCTGCACGCCCTGAGTCTCGGCTTCTTTCTCTTCGCCACGGCCATGGGCCTGTACCTGGGCGGGCTCTATCACGCCAGCGGGGCGCTGCTCGTGCCCATCCTCGCGCACGCCGTGTACGATGTGTTCGCCTTGTACATGCTGCGCCGCTTCTATGCGGTCGGCGCCTGAGGCGCGGCCAGCGCGGGCGGCCGCGAGTCCGCACGCGAACCCCAAGGCTGCGGTTGCCGCATCTGCCACGCCAGCTGGAATCGGCGCCCGCCCGCCGTGAGCACCGCGATCGGGGGGCACCGCCGCCTGTTACTGCGCTGATCGAGGATTGGATTGAATCGACGGAGGAGGAACTGAGCCCATGCCGCAGGCCATCGGTTTCGACGTCTATGGAACGCTGGTGGATCCGATCGCCGTGCAGCACGCGCTCGACCCGGTGGCGGGCAGCGGCGCCGAAGCGCTGGCGCGCCTGTGGCGCGAGAAGCAGGTCGAGTATTCCTTCCGCCGCGGGCTGATGCGCGACTACGTCGATTTCGACGTCTGTACCGCGCAGGCCCTCGAGCATGCGGCCGCGCTGCTCGGCATCCGCATCGCGCCGCAGGAGCGCGAGCGCCTCCTGCAGGCGTATCGCAGGCTGGAGCAGTTCCCCGAGGCGGTCGCCGCCCTGGAGGCGCTGCGCCGGCGCGGCCACCGCCTGTTCGCCTTCTCCAACGGCACGCCCGAGGGGGTGCGCGCCGTGCTCGGGCACGCCGGGGTACTGCCCCTGCTCGAGGACGTGATCAGCGTGGACGAGGTGCGCAGCTTCAAGCCGGACCCGGACGTGTATGCGCTGCTCGCGCGGCGCGCGGGGCGGCCGATGGCGGAGACCTGGCTGGTCTCCTGCAACGGCTGGGACGTGATCGGCGCCAAGCGCGCCGGGCTGCGGGCGGCCTGGGTGAAGCGCAGCGCCGCGGGGCTGCTCGACCCCTGGGGCGTGGAGCCCGACCTCGTGGTGCCCGAGCTGAGGGCCCTGGCCGAGGCGCTCGACTAACCGGCCGAGGAAGCGGGCGCTCAGCGGCGCGCTTGCGCCGCCAGTTGCTTGAGCTTCGCCAGCACCGCCGGGCTGTCCCAGTGGATGGCGGCATTCACGCCATAGCGGATGCGGCCGTCGGGGCCGACCACAAAGGTGGACGGGAAGGCGATCACGTTCCACTGCGCCGCTTCGGAGCCGTCGGCGTCCACCAGCACCGGGAAGTCCACCTGCACCTTCTTCATGAAGGCCTGGATGGTCTGCCCGCCCTGCGCGTAGTTGACCGAGACCAGCCGGAAGGGCTCGCCCTGCATCGCCTGCGCGAGCCGGTTCAGCGACGGGATCTCCTGCACGCAGGGCGGGCACCAGGTCGCCCAGAAGTTCACCACCGTCACACGGCCGCGGTAGTCCTGCAGGGCGAGCCGGTGCATCTTGCCCTGCGCGTCGGGCAGGGCGATGGCGTGCGGCCGGGGGGCGCCGGCATAGGGCTGGAGGTCCGCATCCAGGCCCTTGCCGGGCGCCGCGGGCGCGGTCGCCTGCAGCGGGGACGCGCTCAACGGCGTGGGCGTGGCGGCGAGCAGTGGCAGCATACGGCCGATGGTGCGGGGCAGGGCCGCGAGCTGGCGCCGCTCGGCGGCGCTCGCCTGATGGCTGGAGAACAGCCCCACCACCGAGGGCAGCACCTGCACGTAGACCGGGGCGCCCCCGCTGCGCAGCGCTTCCACCAGCTTGGGCAATTGCCAGCGGTTGCCGCCCGCGCCCCCCTGAACGATGAAGACGGGAATGTTGCTGGCGCGCACGATGGGCAGGTATTCGGGTTCCAGGCCCAGCTCGGGAATCCGCGCATAGGCGTTCGGGGAGAACAGGATGGCTCCCGCGAGATAGGCCGTATCAGGGCGGCGCGACTGCCATTGGCGTGCCCCGCGCAGCACCGGGATGGCGCCGTAGGAGCCGCTGACCAGCACCACCTTCTTGCCGGTGGCCGCGTGCGCCCGTTCCACCAGGTCGGCCACATAGTGGCCGTCGAGCTGGCGCATGGCCTCGCTGCCGTGCGGCAGGAACAGGGCTTCGGCGACGTCGGCGAGCCACACCTCCAGCCCGGCATCGGCGAGGCTCGCGGCAACCTCGTCGTACACTGGCCGAAAGCCGAAGCCGGGCGCGATCCACAGCAGCAGGACCTCGCCCTGCGCCGGGTAGCTGCGCACGGGGATGTCGACCTTGTCCGAGACCCGCACGTCGCGCCCCACCGGGGAGGCGGACGGCGCCGCCTCGGCCGCAAGGCCGCTGGCGAGCAGCCAGGCCGCGAGCGCGGCCGCGCTGAGACGGCGGAGGCGGCGCACCGACCCTATTTGACGATCAGGTTGTTGCGCACCGCCTTGACGCCCGGCACGGCGCGGGCCAGTTCTGCGGCGCGGCGCTTCTGGGCTTCGCTGTCCACGAAGCCGCTGAGCTGCACGACGTTCTTGAAGGTGTCGACGGTGATGGCGAAGCCACTGGTGACCGGGTCCTCGAACAGCCGCGACTTCACGCGGGTGGTGACCACCGAGCTGTCGACGTACTCGCCGGTGCTCTCGCGCTGCGGTGTGCTCTGGCAGGCGGCGAGCAGCAGCAGGGCGCAGATCAGGGCGCCGCGCCACCCGCGCCGGGCGAGGCGGAAACTGGTCATCGGGGCGATTCCTCGGTTCGTGTGACTCGACCGCGCTAAATATACGCAAACCCGTGACGCTCGTCAGCCGCGTGCCGAGGCTGCGGCGAAAAAAGGACGGGCCCGGGACGTGCGAACCGGGCCCGCCAAACGCAGGAGGAGACGAGCGGGGAGCGCTTAGTTGCGGCTGAGCAGCGACGCTGCCGGAGCGCCCGCATAGTCGAGATCCACGCGCCGATTGGCCTGCAGGGCGCCCGCTTCGCCGCGCGCGGCATCCTCGCCCAGGGCCGCGACGTCCACCTGCTCCGCAGCGGCGCCGTGGGCGATCAGCAGGCGGGCCACCTCCTGGGCACGCCGCTCACTGAGCTGGCGGTTGTACTGCGCCGGGCCGCGCGGATCGCTGTGCCCCTCGAGCCGAACGCGGGCCTGGGGATGGGCGGCGAGGTAGGCCGCGTGGGCTTCGATCAGGGCCTCATCGGCCGCGCGGACCGTGCTTGCATCGCTGTCGAAATACAGCACCTGCGGCTCGGGCCGGGGCTCGGCTGCCGCGACGCTCGGCTGCGGGGCCTCTTGCGCCGGCTCGCCCGGCCCCAGTTCGCTTTGCGCGGCGGCGGTGGTCTCTGGCGCGTTCGGCGCAGCCGGCGAGGGCGCTGCGGCGGCATCCGCATCGGGCGGGGTCTTGGCGGCGGAGGGCTCCTCCTGCGCGCTGCGCATGGGCTCGGGCGCGCTCTGCGGCTGGGGCACCACCACCGGCATGGCCTCGGCGGACGCCTCGGCACGGGCACGGTCGAGTGGCTGGTCGGCGCCGGGCCCCGGGCCGGCGCAGCCGATGAGCGCGGCGAGCGGCAGGGCGAGGGCCGCGTTGCGGGCGGCCATGGCGAAGGCGTGTGTGTGGTTCATGGTCGAGGCTCCGTGTCGGTTGCTGTGGACTACGGGGCCTATTTCAGCCTGGCGCGGTGGCAGCGCAGCAGGGCGATCGGGCCATGCCGGGGGCGAAATCGGGCAAAATCGGGCGGCAGCTCAGCCCCGGGGGGCGCGCGCGAAGGTCACGCTGAAGCACGCGCCGGGCGGATCGCTGCGGGTGGCGGCGCCGAGCCGTGCACCGTGAAACTCGGCGATCAGGCGCACCACATAGAGGCCCAGGCCCAGGTGTGGTTCCTCGCCGCGGCGCTCGCGCAGGGACACCATGGACTCGAACAGGCGCTCGGGGTCGGTGTCCGGCAAGGGGGGCCCTTCGTTGCACACTTCCAGCCGGATCTCCTCGCCCGCGGCGGCCACCCGCACCTCTACCGGCCGGCCGGGCGAGGTGAACTCGCGCGCGTTGGCCATTAGCTTGTCCAGCAATTGGGCGATGAGGTCGGGGGAGCCCGCCACGGTGGCCGGCGTCGCCGGGGCGGTGAGGCGGATCGGCTGCCCCGGGTGGGCGAGCCGGTAGCCCTCCACGCAGCCGCCGACCACCTGTGCCAGATCGAAGGCCTGGCGCGGTTCACCCTGCAGGGTCTGCTCCAGGCGAGTGGCCTCCGCCATGCGGGTGAGCAGCCCGGCCAGCCGATCGGCCCCCTCGCGGGCCCGCGCGGCGTAGGCGCGCCCCGCCTCGCTCAGCCCCTCGCCTTCGAGGTTTTCCAGCGAGGAGCGCACCACCGCGATCGGGGTGCGCAGCTCATGCGAGAGCTTGCCGGCCAGTCCCTCCAGGTAGCGATGGTATTCGGAGAGGCGCTCGAGCATGCCCGCGACCCCGCGCCCGAGGTCCGCGAGTTCGTCGCCGCCGCGCTCCACCCGCACCGTGCCCGTGACGCGCCCGTCGGGGCCGATGGCCGCTTCGGCATCGTCGCGCAGCCGGCGCACCCGGCGCGAGAGCACGGTGGCGAACAGCAGCAGCCCGGCCGCGGCGACGGTGAAGGCGAGGGCGCCGAGGTTGATCACGATGGCCAGGGCCCGGTTCTCCAGCAGCACCGCATCGCGGCTGGTTTCCTCCATCGCCACCGCCCCCACCACCGTGTTGCCGATGCGCACCGGATGCGTTGCGGTGAGGATGCTCGCCTGATGGTCCGGGGAGCGCCGCCAGCGGGTCGAGGGATGGCCGCCGAGGGCGGCCTCTATGGCGGCGCCGTGCAGCCGCGATACGCCCGAGAGGTCATCGACGAAATCCTGCGCCGGCGGGGTGAGCAGCAGGCGGTAGACAAGCGGCAGCGGCCAGGGGGCGGCGGGCTCGCCGTCCTGCGCCGCACCTGCCTCCAGCGCGTCGGCGTGCAGCGCGCCGACCATGGCCAGCACGCGTTGGCCGCGATCCACCACCCAGGTGCGCGACAGCGGCCGCTCCAACGGGCGCAGCAGGGCTTCGGCGGCGGGCGAGGGGACGACGATGCTGCCGAGTTCGCCGCGCTCGCGCGTGCCCGAGCTGCCGACCACGTTCTCGATCTCGCGCGTTTGGGCGTCGTCCACGTCGACCACGGCGAAGGACAGCCGCCCGCCCACCAGCTGGCGCGGAATGCGCAGCTCCAGGCTGTAGCCCCCGCCGATCTCCTGCCATTCGGCGCGGATGCGCCGGTCCGGCGCGGCGGCCAGGCCCTGGTCCTCACTCAGGGGATAGGCCCCCGCCCAGCCCGGCGCCGTGGTGGTCAGGGCATAGCGGTGAAAGCCGCCCTGCGGGTCCTCCAGGGACAGCTGCAGGTGGTCGCCCAGGCGCCCGTCCTCGCCCTGGTACACCAGCCGGTCGTCGTGCACCTCGAACAGGGCGTACAGGTGCCGCCCGTCGCTGCCGAACTGCTGGGTGAAGCTCAGCGAGGCGGGTGTGTAGGCGTGGCGGCTGTACAGCAGCTGGGCCCGGCCGAAGTACTGCATGCGGTGCCCGTACTGGGCCCAATCGTCCCCGTAGCCGTCGAGCTGGATCGGCCCCTGCAGCGGGCGCACGTACACGTGCACGGCGCTCGCCGCGCCGGTGCCGTTGGCGGTGGCGCGAAACAGCTCGGGGTGCTGGCGCAGCAGGGCGGCGGCCGTGCGGGCGCGGTTGAGCAGGCTCTGTTCCTGCTCGTGACGCAGATAGGCGCCCATCTCGCGCACGTTGCGGTAGCCGAACCAGGGGATCAGCAGCAGGCTCAGCGACACCAGCAGGAGCTTGCGGCGCAGGGTCAGGCGCAGTGTCCGGCGAGGGGGCGTCATGGTCGCCGCGGCGTCCGCCGGCGCCTCAGGCGCGCCAGCGGTAGCCCAGCCCGTACACGGTATCGATGCGGTCGAACCGCGCATCGAGGGCGGTGAACTTGGCGCGGATGCGCTTGATATGCGAGGTGATCGTGGCGTCATCGACCACGATCTTCGCATCGCGCATCAGCTGCTCGCGGTTCTTCACGTGCCCGGGGCGCAGCGCCAGCGAATGCACGATCCAGAACTCGGTCAGCGACAGCTCTACGGGCGCCTCGCCCCAGTGCACGGTGAAGCGATCCGGGTCGATGCGCAGGGCGCCGCGCTCGATGGCCGCGCTCGGCTCCGCCGGCGCCCGCAGGGCATCGAGGCGGCGGAAGCAGGCCGCCACCCGGGCGCACAGGTGGGGCAGGCTGATGTCCTTGGTGAGGTAGTCGTCCGCGCCGAGCCGCAGCCCGGAGATGGCGTCCAGATCACTGTCGCGCGCCGTGAGAAAGATGATCGGCAGCGTGGGCGCCGCGGTGCGCAACTCCCGGCACAGCTCGAAGCCGCCTTCGGCCTCCTCGCCGAGCCCGATGTCGAGCAGCACCAGGTCGGGCAGCCGCGTGTGAAAGGCGTCCAGGGCCGCGCGGCGCTGGGCGTGCAGCGCAACGGCGTAGCCCTGCCGGCGCAGGGCGTCGGCGTAGTTGGCGGCGATGGCCCATTCGTCTTCGACGATTGCGATGGTACGCGCCATGGTGCCCTCGACTCTCTGCTGCGGCCCCCGCGGCCACCCCTGCGATTGAGGACACTACCACACCGCGAGCGCCTGCCGCGCGGGCGCAAGCCACCTGTGAGCGGCCCGTCAGAATTGGTCATGTTTTGCCCCGCCCATGCCCGCCTGCGACCCGCCGCCGCCACCCCGGGACGTTGCAATGCCCGCCTCAACCGAGATGCCACGGAGACCGACCATGATCAGCGCCACGACGCCCGGCCACCACCCCGCCACCCGCGGCTGGATCGACCTGCTCTGCGAGGGGGCCACCGTCCTGCTGTTCTTCGCCTCGTTGTGGAGCCTCGCCTTTGTGGCCCTGGCGCTGCCGGACCCGGCGCATCCGCCGCAGCGGCCTCCGGCGTCCGCCGAGGCAGACCGCTGGGCGCCCGCGGCCGCTGGCGCGCAAACGGCGCAGGCGGTAGGCTCGCCGCACGAGTGCCCTGCGCCGGTGGCCCTGCTCGATGGATGCGTTCGTTCACGCCTTCGTGGTCCTGTTGCTGGTGATTGACCCGATCGGGGTCGCCTGGCTGTTCGGCGTGCTCGTTGCCGACAGCCCGGCGGCGGCCCGGCGAGCCATGGCCCTGCGCGGCGTGGCGCTCGCTGCGGGGCTCCTGTTGCTGTTCTTCTTTCTGGGCGCCCCTCTGCTGCATGCCCTGGGCATCACCTTGCCGGCGTTCCGCATTGCGGGCGGGGTGCTGCTGTTCCTGCTCGCCATCGACATGATCTTCGCGCGCCAGTCGGG
This sequence comes from uncultured Gammaproteobacteria bacterium, assembly GCA_963779865.1. Taxonomy (GTDB): domain Bacteria; phylum Pseudomonadota; class Gammaproteobacteria; order CAVZZX01; family CAVZZX01; genus CAVZZX01. The sequence continues at coordinate 2,638,667 of CAVZZX010000003.1, forward strand.
GCTGCGCTCCACCACGCGGGCCGAGAAGGCGGAGGCCGCGCACCGCCAGGACGTGTCGGTGTTTCCGCTCGCCTTTCCGCTGCTGGCCGGCCCGGGCGCGCTCACCACGATGCTCCTCGTGGCCCCCGAACTGCACGATCCGGCCCGCCTCGCCGGCATGCTCGCCGTCCTGGCCCTGGTGCTGGGCCTCACCCTGGGCGCTCTGCTCGCCGCGCCGCGCATCGTCGGTGCGCTGGGCGAGACCGGCGCCAACGTGATCAGTCGGGTGCTCGGGCTGGTGCTCGCCGCGCTGGCGGTGCAATACGTCCTGGACGGGCTCGGCGCGGCCCTTCGCGGCTGAGCCCTTGCGCTGTGGGGCACGCTGCCGCACTATGGGCACCGACCCCTCCTTTCCCATTTAACCCAACGGATTATATGCCTTTTTCCCTGTTTTCACGGCGCGCCCTGGTGGCCGGCGTCGTGCTTGGGGGCGTGGCCCTCGCCGCTGCGCTCTGGTGGCCGGACATCGGCCACAGCGCCTTGGGCGAGGCCGCCGCCGCACCCTGTGCCGGTGCCGCCGCCCTTGGCCGGGAGCGCTACGCGGGCGTGATGCCGCGGGGCCCGGCCGTGCGCGCCGTCACCTACAACCTGCACAGCGGCCTGGGGCCGCATTTCGCGCTGCAACGTTCGCGCGTCGCCGTGGAGGCCCATCTGCGCCGCATCGCCGCCGACATCGTGGCCGCGGCGCCGACCGCCACGCCGGTGGACGTGGTGGGGCTCAACGAGGTCGACTTCCATTCCCGCCGCAGCGGCTGGTTGGACGAGGCGGCCTTCCTCGCCGGGGAGTTGACGCGGCGCACCGGCTACACTTACCGAGCGGTGCGTGGAGAAACCTGGCGGCGCGACGTGCCGGGCTTGGAGGTGCGCTTCGGCAACGCAGTGCTGGTGCGCCACCGCATCCTGCAGGCGAAGAGCTGCATCCTCGGGAAGTCCGATTGCACGGGTTCGCCCATGCCGGTGCCGCTGCCGCACGGCCTGCTCGCCGAGCCGCGCGGGGTGATCGCCCTGCGGCTCGACATGGGCGGGCGCCCGCTCGATGTGCTCGTCACCCATCTGGACGCCTTCAACGTCAGCGTCAGAGAGGCCCAGGCGGCGGAACTGGTCCGTCAGTTCGTGGTGCCCGGGCACAGCACCCTGCTGCTGGGCGACAGCAATGCCGTGCCGGTCCCGCTGACCGCCGCGCGGCCGCATTTCGCGGCCGATCGCACCCACGACGTGCTCAGCAGCGGGGCGCTGGCGGATGTGCGTACCGGGCGCGGGCGGGCCGTGCGCGCCGTGGCGACCTACCCGTCCTCGGCACCACGTTGGCCGCTGGACATGGCGTTCGCCTCGCTGGACCTGGTGCCGGTGCGGGTAGCTGTGGTGGGCACCGAGGCGTCGGACCACCGCGGGCTTTACGTGCGCCTGGGGCGGGTGGAGCGGCCGGCGGTCCTCGTCACGTTGCAGACGCGCCACCAGGAGGAGCGGCGGGCGCGCCTGGCGCGAGTGCTCGCCTGCGACGTGCACGGCGCCCCTGCGGTGCGCCGCGCGAAGCTCGCCTGGCTCGCGGCCGGCACCGGCTTCCTGGACGCGGCGAGCGCCGCACAGCGGGCGAGCGTGTTCGCGCTGCTTGGTCCCTGACCCGCCGCCGGCGGGGGGCCGGCGGCGCGGGGGAGGGGAATGCGGTACTCGAGGCGACGGCTGATTCTGCTCATCGTGGTGGCGGCGGTCGCGGTGCTCTGGGGCGTGGGGCGGCTCATGCTCGAGCGGCAACGCGAATCGGTGCCCGCTCCGGCGGTGCTGGCGCCGTACACGGCGGGGATGGACCTGCGCGCCGCCTATCAGACCCTGCCCGATGCCGGCGCCCGCACCGCGCGTCTACGCGTGCTGGAGGACAATTCCGAGGCCTGGGCGGTGCGCTGGGCGATGCTCGCGAACACCCGCCATCGCATCGACGTCAGCTACTTCATCCTCAAGGAGGACATCTTCGGCATGTCCTTCCTCGGGCACCTGCTGCACAAGGCGCAGGAGGGGGTGCGCATCCGCGTGCTGCTCGACGCCCTGGGGACGAAGATGTCGCGGCGCGTGAGCGGCAACGACTACATCGACGCGCTGGTCAATGATCGGCACGTGAGCGTGAAGATGTACCGCCCGGTGGTGAACCGCTACGTCGACGCATTCCTCGCCCTGGACCCGGCCGCGGCGATCGCCAGCGACCACGACAAGATCCTCGTGTGCGACGCCCGCACTTCGGTCATGGGCGGGCGCAACATCTCGCGCGAGTACTTCGCCGACCCACGCGATTTCGGCCGCGCCTTTCGCGACGCCGACGTGGTGGTGCAGGGGCGGCAGGTGGCCGCGGCGCTGACCGGGGCATTCGACGCCCAGTACCACAGCGATTTCTCCGACGCGGTGAATGCCGAGCGGCTGAACATCAAGTCGCGCGCCGTCGACCTGCTGCTCGCCTACCGGGCCATGGACGCCTGGCTGCACGGCCGCCCGCTGGCGGCAGAGACCCGCCGGCTCATCGCGGCCAAGCACCTGCCCTGGATCAAGGAGCTGCAGGCCTACCCGCACCTGCGCGGCGCGCTCACCCGCCAGCGCAGCGACAAGTGGCTGCAGGCCGAGGTCCGGGTGGTGGACAGCCGCACCCGCATGGCCGGCCCCGGCAGCCCGATCGGGGAGGCCCTGCTGCGCCTCACCCGCAGCAGTCGCGAGCATATCCTCGCGGAGACCCCGTATCTGGTGCTCCCGGCCGACCTGCTCCCGGTGCTGGGGCAGACCGCGGCGCGCGGCGTGTCCATGGAGGCGCTGACCAACAGCCCCCTGTCCAGCGACAACCCGCTCAGCCAGGCCTTCTTTCTCGAGCAGTGGCCCGAGTTGCTGGCCCGGGTGCCGGGGCTGCGCCTGTTCGTGGCCGGCGACCGCCACAACGTCCATGCCAAGCTGACGGTGTTCGACCGCCGCCTGACGGTGATCGGCACCTACAACCTGGACCCCATCAGCATGGCGGTGAACAGCGAAGTGGTCCTCGCCGTCTGGTCGCCCGCCTTCGCCAAGGAGGCCGCGGCGCTGGCGCATCGCATGATCGATGCCGGTCCACCGCTCACCTACGAATACCGCATCCGCCGCAACAGCGACGGCCAGCCGCAGCGCGACGGCGACGGGCGCGTGGAGATCGCCTTCGGGGCGCACGACCACAGCCCGCCCGAGGTCTGGGGCCGGCTGCAGCTGTATCGGGACCTGTTGCGCGCGGCCGAACAACTCGGCGTCTCGCCCTTTCTGTAGCCGGTGCAGTGCCGGGCCGCCCAGCACGGCCGGGTGGCGCCGCCGCCCGGGTTTCCTATCCTTCATGGTGCCTGTCGAGCAAGGAGCTTTATTCCATGCAGATTCCCCTCGAAATCAGCTTCCACGGCGTCGACCGCTCCGAGTGGAGCGAGGCCTTCATCCAGAAGCAGGTCGAACGCCTGGAACGCTATGCGCCGGACATGATCTCCTGCCGCGTGGCCGTCGAGCTGCCGCACAAGCACCAGCACCGCGGCAAGGCCTACCACGTGCGCGTCGAGGCGACGCTGCCGCCCAAGCACGACCTGGTGGCCACCGCGGAGCCGTTGGAGGTGCCCACCAAGGTGGAGCTGCGGACGGTGATCCGCGACGCCTTCAAGGCCATGGAGAAGCAGGTCAAGAAGACGGCGGAGCGGCGTCGCTACGACGTGAAGACGCACGAAGAGCCACTGGCCCTGGTCACCCGGCTGTTCGCCGAGGAGGGCTATGGCTTTCTCTCCACGCCCGAAGGGCGCGAGATCTATTTCCACCGCAACAGCGTGCTGCACGACGACTTCGAGCGGTTGAGCGTCGGCACCGCCGTACGTTTCGAGGAGAGCGAGGGCGAGGAGGGCCCGCAGGCCAGCACGGTACAGATCGTCGACAAGACGAGCACGCACGCCACGGCGCCCGTGTGATCCGGGGCGCCGGCGCCGCCGTGCCCGAGGGCCGAGACATCGGGGCACGCCCGCCGGCGCCACCCACCCTCCCGACCGCAGCGTGCACCATCCCCTGCGCCGCACGTCCGTGCGCCCGATGCAGCGCATGGGCGCGGCCCGGATCGGGGCCGCGGCGCGGCACGCCGAGCCGCGCGTGCCGCTGTACAGATGCCGGTGGAATCCCGTCCCAGCCGCGCACAGTCACAGCGCGCTCGGGCTGCTAACCGGGTCACACCTTTGCGCCCGTGCCCGCCCTATAGTCGGACTCAACGCTTGACGAAAAAGAATCACAATCCGACGGAGGCGAGAGCGATGCAACACGAGCCGCCCGCGCGAACGCAGGGCAATCCCATGGTCGATCCCATCCACCCGGTCGTCGACGAATTGCTCGGCGGACTGCTGGTCGGCTGGTCCGGACTGCGGCTCTACGTGGCCCGGCGCCGTGCCGGACAGCCTGCCGACGCCACCATGGAATCGCTGCTCGGCGCGTGGCTGCGGCTGCAACTCGGCGAGGGTGCGGACGTGGCGCAAGTGCTGCGCCGCCTCACGGGGGGCGCGGCGCTGGACGGGCCCTGGGGCTGAGGGCCGCCCGGCGCCCCGCCGCCCGACTCACTTCATGCGTGCGGTGAGCAGCTTCTTCGCCCGCTGGGCGATCTGCCGGTTCATCTCCTGCACGTCCTGGAAGAAGCGCTCGACCTCCTCGTCCGTCTCCTGGCGCGCATCACGCATGTAGGTCGCGCTCACCTCAGCCCCCTGCAGCGCATGGTAGAGTGCGCTGACGATATCGAAGTGTTCGTCACGCATTCCCGTGTCACCTGCCATGATCGGTTCCTCCTGTCGTTCGTTTCGCTCGCGGCCGATTCGCGGTTACGGAGTCTAGAAGGCGCCCCGCGGATGTAAAGGGCGCTGCCGCCGCGTCGGGCAACTCGGTTATACTGCGTGCTGGAGCGACAGCAGGGCCGATGTTGGACACCCAGGCGAGCGATCGGGAGCGGACCACGGCGCAGTCCATGCGCCCCTCGTGGAGAACCCAGTTCTGGGAAACGCTCGCCTTTCTGGTGCTGATCTCGCCGGCCACCGCGGTCGTGATCTACGCCGTCAAGCCCGAGCACGTCGACTTCCTCTTCCTCGCCTCTGTGAGCATGGTCCGCAACCTGTTCCTGCTCGGGGTGATCCTGCTCTTCCTGCGCCGCAACCACGAGTCGGTCGCGCGGCTGGGGTGGACGACCCGCGGCGTGTGGCGAGAGGTGCGGCTCGGCCTGCTGCTGTTCCTGCCGATCTTCTTCGGCGCCGGCCTCCTGCAATTGGGCTTGCGCGATGCCGGGTTCAGCGGCCTCTCCGGCCCCCCGCCCTACCTGGTGCCGGACGGCACCGCTCAGATGGCGCTCGCGGTGGTGTTCGTCGCGGTGGTGGCGTTGACCGAGGAGAGCATCTTCCGTGGCTATCTCCTCTACCGGCTCGGTGCGCTCACCCACAGCCGCGCGGCAGGCTTGCTCCTCTCCACCGCCATCTTCGCCTTCGGCCATACCTACGAGGGCACCGCCGGCGTGCTCACCGTCGGGGTGCTCGGGCTGGTGCTGGGCGGGGTCTACCTTTGGCGCGGCAGCCTGGTGGCGCCCATGGTGCTGCATTTCCTGCAGAACCTGGTGGGCATCCTGCTCCTGCCCCTGTTGGCCGGCGCGCAGTGATGCCCCGCACTTGGCGGCCGCGCTGGCGGTGCTACAGTGCGATCGAGGGCCGGCATATGGAAGCGGTGAATCCTTGGTGATAAGGTTCGCGACTCGCTGAATCCCGGCAGCTGTCATCATGGTTCTGTTCGTCGAACAAGGTATCGATTCGAGGCTGCCCTGCGTCGAGGACGTGGGCGAAGCGCAGCGGTTGAGCCTGCAGCATGAGGCCGCGCGCACCGCCGGCCTGCCGGTGCGCTTCGAGGATCGCCTGCGCGATGGCAGTCCGGGTCCCGCGCTGATCGTCATCCCCGCGGGCCTGTTCCACATGGGCTCGCCCCCGGACGAGTTCGGCCGCTGCCCGGAGGAGGGCCCGCAGCAGCTGATGTTCGTCGGCCGGGCGTTTGCCATCGGCCGCTACACGGTTACGGCGGAGCAATTCGAGCGCTTCCGCTTGGCCACCGGCTGGCACCGGCGTCGGGACCTCATCTGGGCGCGGGGCAAGCACCCCGTGATGAACGTGCGGCTCACCGACGCCATGGACTTCGCCGCCTGGCTGAGCAGCGAGACCGGGCAGCGCTATCGTCTGCCCACCGAGGCGGAGTGGGAGTACGCCGCTCGCGCCGGCAGTACCAGCGCCTTTCATTTCGGCGATACCGCCAGCTGCCGCGAAGTGCACTTCAACCCGAGTTTCCCCTACGAGGAGGCGCGCCAGAACCGCAAGTGGTTCCTGCCGCGCTGCCTGCCGTCGAGCGGCGCCCTGGAGGTGGGCAGCAAGGCCCCCAACCTGTGGGGGCTCCACGAGGTGCACGGCAATGTCTGGGAGTTCACCCTGAGCCGTTGGACCAAGTCCCACGTGGGGGTGGACCGCGACGCGGCCGCCCCGACCCTGCGCAAGGGGAAGTGGATCACCGTGCGCGGCGGCTCGTATTTCGACACCGCGCTGCTCGCCCGCAGCGCCGCGCGGCGCCCGCGCGTCTGGGACGAACTCGACATCAACCTCGGCTTTCGCCTGCTGCGCGAACTCGCCTGAGCCCCGGCAGGGGCTTGGGCAGCGCCCGCCCGCGTACCCGCGGCGTACCGCCCCCGGCGCCCTGTCCCGGCGCCCTGTCCCGGCGCTGGGTCTCGCCGCCCCCCCTTCGGGGCCCCTCGCCGGAGCCGCCGCTCGCTGCCCCTGCGATCCCGCCGCGCTCGGCACGGCCGTGCGCGTCATACGCCTGAAACAGCCGCCGCTTAGGCTGCCTGCACGCTTCCACTTCGAGCCCGTGTTCCCCCGCGTGCGGAGTCTGTCGTGCCCATGCCCCCATACAAGCTGATTGCCGTTGAACGGGCGCAGCCCGCCGGCCGCCCGCGAATTGGCGGCCGGTTCCGCTATGTCATCTCCAACGGCGTCGCCTCGGTCACGGGCTGCCGCACGGGCACGCACCGCGAGGTGATCGAGTACGCCAGTGCCTGTGTCGCGCGTCTCAATGGAAGCTCCCGTCCCAGCGGCGGGCGCAAGGCGTTCAATCGCCGCCGCTGATCGGTTCGGGGCGGCCGCCCGCGCTGTGCTATACCCTTGCCACGTGCGCGGCGCGTGTCGCCGCGCGTCCCCTGCAGATCGATACGGAGGTCGAGATGGCGGACCAGTCCCTGTCCAATCGCAACATCGCATTTCTGTTCACCGACGGCGTGGAGGAGATCGAGTTCACCGCCCCGCGTGACTTCGTCCAGGAGCGCGGCGCCGCCACGGTGGTGCTCTCCAACAAGGAGAAGGGCGAGGCGATCCAGGGCTTCAAGCATCTGACGCCGGACGAATCCTTCCGCGCCGGGATGCACGTGCGTGAGGCGCGCGTGGAGGATTTCGACGCGCTGGTGATCCCCGGCGGCGTGGCCAATCCCGACCTCATGCGGCTCAATGACGAAGCCGTGAACTTCGTGCGGGATTTTGCCGCCAGCGGCAAGCCGCTGGCGGTGATCTGCCACGGCCCGTGGCTGCTGGTGGAGGCCGGTGTGGCCAAGGGGCGCCGGCTCGCCAGCTGGCCCAGCCTGGAGACGGACATCAACAACGCCGGCGGGCAATGGCGCGACGAGCCCCTGGTGGTCGACGCGAACCTCATCACCAGCCGCAAGCCCGACGATCTGCCCCGCTTCTGCGAGGGGCTGCTGGAGGCGCTGACGAGCTGAGCCGGGCGCCCGCGGAGGGGCTCGGTTCGGCCGGCCCCCCTACACCGGAGCGAGCAGCGGCGCTATGATGTGAGATTCTGCCAGTCGCGCAACCCGCATGAGGCGCAATGATCGAGATTACCCCGGAAGCGGAAAGCTTCCTCGCCGAACTGCTCCAGGACGAAGGGCCGGAGGTGCGCGTGCGCATGTTCGTGCACCGGCCCGGCACCAGCCACGCCGAGACCGAGCTGGCGCTGTGTGAGCCCCACGAACAGCAGCCCGACGACGTCGAGCAGCGCTTCGAGGGGTTCACGATGGTGCTCGACCGGCGCAGCGCGCCCTACCTCGAGGACGCCAGCATCGACCTGCGCAAGAGCGGCGGCGAGGTCGAGCTCGTGGTGACCGCGCCCAAGGTGCGCGACCTGCCGGTGGCCGACGACGCGCCGCTGTCCGACCGCGTGCAGTACCTGCTCGATGCGGAGATCAACCCGGCCCTTGCGGCGCACGGCGGGATGGTCGACCTGGTGCGCATCACCGACGAGGGTACCGCGCTGCTGCGCTTCGGCGGCGGGTGCACCGGCTGTGCCCAGGTGGATGTCACCCTGCAGCAGGGCGTGGAGCGCAGCCTCATGGAGCACTTTGCCGGGGAGCTGCGCGGCGTCGCCGATGCCACCGACCATTCCACCGGCGAAAATCCCTATTTTCGGCGGGCCTGAGCGCGCGCGCCGTACGGCCGGGGGCCTGAGCGGGCCCGCCCGCGGCGTTGCGCGCCGCTTCTGAGCAGGAAGAGACCTCCTTGTCCGACAGCGTCCAGCAACACCTCGCCCGGCTGCTTCCGTACGGTCCGGCGCTGCTCGCCGATCGCCTGATTGGCCTCGAAAAGGAAAGCCTGCGGGTCAGCCCCGACGGGGGCATCGCCCAGAGCGCGCATCCGCCGGGCCTGGGTTCGGCGCTGACCCACCCCTATCTCACCACCGACTACTCCGAGGCGCTGCTGGAGTTCATCACCCCGCCGCTGCACAGCGTGCCGGAGGCGCTTGCCTTTTTGCGCGACGCGCATCGCTTCGTCTACGAGGTCATGGACAACGAGATCCTGTGGGCCACGAGCATGCCCTGCGTGCTCAGCGGCGAGGGCGATATCCCGATTGCGCGCTACGGCAGCTCCAACGCCGGCACGATGAAGACGGTCTATCGGCGCGGGCTCGGCTACCGCTACGGCCGCACCATGCAGGTGATTGCCGGCGTGCACTTCAACTACTCCCTGCCGGAGGCGTTCTGGCGCGCCTTTGTGCCCGAGGGCGACCCGCGGCCGCTGGGCGAGCTCATCTCCGCGGGCTACTTCGCGATGATCCGCAACCTGCAGCGTTTCGGCTGGCTGGTGCCCTACCTGTTCGGCGCCTCGCCGGCGGTATGCCGCTCCTTCCTGTGTGGCAAGCCGCGTCCGCCGACCATGGAGGCGTTCAACGCGAACACCTATTTCGAGCCGTTCGGCACCTCGCTGCGCATGGGCGACATCGGCTATCAGAACACGCGCGAGGGCGAGGCGGGGATCAAGGCGAATTACGACAGTCTCGACAAATACGTCGACAGCCTCACCTGCGCCATCGATACGCCCAGCGCCGCCTGGGAAAAGATCGGCACCCTAATCGATGGCGAGTGGCGCCAGCTCAGCACCAACATCCTGCAGATCGAGAACGAGTACTACAGCACGGTGCGCCCCAAGCAGCCGCCGCAGGACAACGAGAAGCCCACGCTGGCGCTCAAGCGCAGGGGCGTGGCCTACGTCGAGCTGCGCTCGCTCGACGTCAATGCCTTCCATCCGCTGGGTATCAGCGAACAGCAGCTGTATTTCCTGGAGGTGCTGATGCTGTTCTGTCTGCTGGAGGACAGCCCTCCGCTCGAGGAGAGCGAGCGTCGCGAGATCGACTTCAATCAGAGCGCCGCGGCGCATCGCGGCCGTGACCCGCACCTGGAACTGCGGCAACAGGGCCGGGCGCGCCCCTTGCGCGAGTGGGCCGCCGAGCTGTGCGAGGCCATGGCGCCGGTGGCGGCGTACCTGGATGCAGCGGACCCCGCCGGCCCTTACCGAGAGGCCCTGGACGCACAATGCGAGGCGGTGGCCGACGGCGATCGCACCCCCTCGGCGAGGATGCTCGCCGAGATGCATGCGCACGGCGAGGGCTTCTTCAAGTACGCACAGCACAAGTCCCTGGAGCACCGCGACTTCTTTGCCGCCCAACCGCTTGGCGCGGCGCGGCGCCGGTTCTTCGAAGAGCGCGCCCGGGAATCCCTGGCGCAGCAGGCGGCGCTGGAGGCGGCCGATGGGCAGCCCTTCGCCGAGTATCTGGCGGCCTATCTTGCCCAGCGCTGAGCTGGCATCGCGATCGCACCCCGAGTAAGGTGGAGCCATGGAAGATCGTAGCGACCAAAGTCAGTTCGTCCGACTTGTCGAGCGTCAGCGGTATTGGACCGGGGTGGTGAGCGCGGCGGCAGCGGTCGTGGCCCTGCTCGCGGTGCTCACGCTGCTCGCGCCGCTGTGGGTGCCGCGTCCGCTCGCCTTCGCCGTGGGGGTGCCGTTGGTCGCGCTGGGCATCGGCCTGTTGGCCTGGGCCCACCGCCGGGCCGTGCGCTGTCAGGAATCCGCGCAGGCGCATCTCGCGCAGACCCAGCAGGCCGTGAACCTTTCCATGATGCGGCTGCTCGAGCCGCTCAGCCGCGTATACGCCCGCCGCGACTGAGCGCTGCCCGCGCGGCTCACTCCTCGACCCGATTGCGGCCGGCGCGCTTGGCCCGGTAGAGGGCCTTGTCGGCCGCCGCGAGCAGCGCCCGCGGGCCGCCCCGCGGGCCCAGTGCCGCGACACCGATGGACACCGTGAGCGCTGCGAGCCCGCCGCCCAGTGAGGTGCCTGCCACGGCGGCGCGCAGGCGTTCGGCCGCGCCGCGCGCGCCCTGCCGGTTGCTGCCGGGCAGGAGGACGACGAATTCCTCCCCGCCGAAGCGCGCCGCGGCGTCGCCCGGGCGCAGGTTTGCCTGAACGATCCCCGCCAGGGCGGTCAGCGCCCGATCGCCGGCCAAGTGGCCGAAGCGATCGTTGTAGGCCTTGAAGTGGTCGGCATCGAGCATCAGCAGGGCCAGCGGGACCCCGCTGCGGCGGTGGCGGGCCACCATGCGGCCGAGCATGGGGTCCAGCCAGCGGCGGTTGTACAGCCCGGTGAGGGGATCGACCTGCGCATGGGCGGCGAACGCGCGCTGCCGCTCCCGGCCGGTGCGGATGAGCCGGTGATCGCCGCGCAGGCGCGAGGAGAGGACCAGCAGCAGGTTGCGGGCCACCGTATGGGAGCGGTCGATGAGCGCCCACAGGACCTCGCCGGACAGCGTCGCCAGGGTGCATTCGCTGTGGGCGATGGCGAAGGCCGAAGGCGCGGTGCCCTCGATGATGGACATCTCGCCGAAGCAGTCCCCGGGGCCGAGGCTGGCGAGGATCTCCCGGTCGCCCGGCTGCAGCTTCAGGCGCACGCGCCCGGTAAGGATGCAGTACAGCGTCGCGTTGTGCGCTCCTGGCGACAGCAGGACACGCCCGGCCGGGTGGCGCTCGACGCCGCACTGCCCGGCCAGCCAGCGGCGCACGTCCTCGCTGGTGCCCTCGAGCAGACGCAGTTCGGCGAGGTGCTGGAGCGTGGCGGGTGTCGGCTCTGCCATGGCGTGCGGGCGCGTCCGGGATGCCCTCTCATTCTACCGCACGGCGTCGCCAGGTATGTCGCCGCCGTCCACGCGAGGGGCCGGGCGAGGGGCCGGGCGGGGTGGGAACGGGAACTGTTTCGAGAAAATTCTCACCAGATTGTGGTGAAATAACCGGTTCGTGTCCGCCTTTCCGGGGGAATCCATGTCCATGAGCTCCGCAGCCTTGCCCCCGCAGCCGCATACGGTGCTGGTCGTGGACGATCAGGATCTCATCCGGCGGCTGCTGCGGCGCCACCTCGAGGAGCAGGGCTACCGGGTACTGCTCGCCGGCAACGGCGCCGAGGCGCTGCAGCGTGTGCACAGCGAGCCGGTCGACGTGGTCCTGTTGGACGTGGTGATGCGCGGACTCGATGGCTACGAGGTCTGTCGCCAGCTCAAGGGCGACCCGCGGACGATGTTCATCCCCGTCGTCATGGTCACTATCCTCAGCGACCGCGAAGCGCGCATCCGCGCCATCGAGTCGGGGGCCGACGAGTTCCTCTCCAAGCCGGTCTACCGCGAGGAGCTGCTGGCCCGCGTGCGCTCGCTGATCCGCTGGCAGGAGGCCCGGCGCGAACTCGATGCGGCGCGCGAGGCGCAGATCCGGCGCGTGTTCAGCCGCTATCTGTGCCCCAAGGTGGTGGAGGACATCCTCGCCTCGCCCGAATCCGAGCTGCGCGCGCTGCTCGACGCCACACGCCGCACCGACGCGGTGGTCCTGTTTACCGACCTGCGCGGCTTCACGGCGCTCTCCGAACACATCCCGGCTGGAGAGATGGTCGAGGTGCTCAACGAGTACTTTGCCGAGATGACGCGCGCGGCGCATGCCCGCGAAGGCACCATCTTCAACATGTCGGGCGACAGCCTGCTGGTGGCCTTCGGCGTGCCGTTCGAACAAGCCGATGCCGCCGATCGGGCGCTGGACGCGGCCGTGGAAATGCAGCGGGTGTTCCGGCGCCTGTCCAGCGCCCTTCAGGCGCGCTATGGCGAGGCGCTCGGGCTGGGGATCGGCATCAACAGCGGCGAAGTGGTGGTGGGCAATGTCGGCTCCGAGCATTACATGAACTATACCGTGATAGGCGACACCGTGAACGTCGCCGCCCGGCTGCAGGGCATGGCCGCGGCCGGCGAGATCCTGCTGGCCGAATCGGCGGTCGACGCCCTGAGCGGGCGCCGCCCCGACCTGTGCGAGGCCGTGCCCCGCCCGGTGCGCCTGAAAGGGCGCAGCGGCACCATCCGGATCTTCCGCTGCCGAGCGCCGCTCAGCGGTGGAGACGCGTCCGCGAGCGAGCGACGTCCATAATTTCCTTGAACCGGCCGTTGCCACGAACCATCAACCGAGCGAAGCGCGCCTGATGCCTGAGAACACCCTGCTTGAGAATGTCCCGAGCACCTGGCTGGCCGAGTCCGGGCCCCTGGAGATGGACACGGTGAGCCTGCGCGAGGACTTTCGCCGCCACTTCTCCCATACGCTGGGCCGCGACTGGCGTTGCCGGTCGGCCCACTACGCCTTCGAGGCGCTGGCGCTCACGCTGCGCGACCGCCTGATGGAGCGCTGGAAGAACACCCGCTACGCCTACGAGGAGGCGGACGCCCGCCGCGTCTACTATCTGTCCCTGGAGTTTCTGATGGGACGCGCGCTGGGCAACACCGCCCTCAACCTGGGGGTACAGGACAATGCCGCCCACGCCCTGCGGGCCTTCGGCCTGGCCCTGGAGGAGGTGGCGGAGGCCGAGCACGATGCCGGGCTCGGCAACGGCGGCCTGGGGCGCCTGGCCGCGTGCTTCCTCGACAGTTGTGCCACCCTGCAGCTGCCGGTGCGCGGCTACGGCATCCGTTATGAATACGGCATGTTCCGTCAGGAGATCGCCGGGGGCGAGCAGGTCGAGGAGCCCGACCACTGGCTGCGCAATGGCAATCCCTGGGAACTGGAACGTCCCGAGTACGCCCAGCGCGTGCAGTTCGGCGGGCGCACCGATTTCTACCGCGACCCCGATGGCGCGCTGCGGGCGCGCTGGGTGGACAGCCACGACGTGCTGGCGGTGCCCTTCGATGTGCCGATCCCCGGCTACCGCAACGACACGGTCAACACCTTGCGCCTGTGGAAGGCGGCGGCGACCGACGAGTTCGACCTGGGCGAGTTCAACGCCGGCAGCTACCCGGAGTCGGTGTCGGCGAAGAACGATGCCGAGCAGATCACCATGGTGCTCTATCCCAACGACGCCAGTGAGAACGGCAAGGAGCTGCGCCTCAAGCAGCAATACTTCCTGGCCTCGGCCAGCCTCAAGGACGTGCTGCGCCGCTGGGTGCGCACCCATGACGCGGACTTCGGCCGCTTCGCCGAGAAGCACTGTTTTCAGCTCAACGACACGCACCCCACCTGTGCCGTCGCGGAGCTGATGCGCCTGCTGATGGACGAGCACGGCCTGGGTTGGGACGAGGCCTGGTCGATCACCACGCGCACCATGGCCTACACCAACCACACGCTACTGCCTGAGGCGCTCGAGCGCTGGCCGGTGCGCATGTTCGGCCAGCTTCTGCCGCGTCTGCTGGACATCATCTACGAGATCAACCGCCGCTTCCTGGACGAGGTGGCCACGCGCTGGCCGGGGGACCTCGAGCGTCTCCGGCGCATGTCGTTGATCGAGGAAGGCCCCGAGCCGATGGTGCGCATGGCCTATCTCGCCATCGTCGGCAGCTTCTCGGTGAACGGCGTGGCGGAGCTGCACTCGCGCCTGCTCCAGCAGGGGCTGTTCAGGGACTTCCACGCGCTGTGGCCGGCGAAGTTCAACAACAAGACCAACGGCGTCACCCAGCGCCGCTGGCTCGCCCTGTGCAATCCGGGCCTGGGCGAGCTGCTCACCGACACGCTCGGGCCGCACTGGGCCACCGACCTCGAACAGTTGCGCCGCCTGCTCCCCTACGCCGACGACCCCGGCTTTCGCGCCCGCTGGCGCGCGGTCAAGCGCCAGAACAAGGCGCGCCTCGCACGTCTGGTGAAGAGCGAGTGCGGCGTCGACTTCGACACCGATGCGATGTTCGACGTGCAGGTCAAGCGTATCCACGAGTACAAGCGCCAGTTGCTCAATGCGCTGCATCTGATTCACCTCTACGATCGTATCAAGCGCGGCGACGTGCAGGACTGGACCGATCGCTGCGTGCTGTTCGGGGGCAAGGCCGCGCCCGGTTACTTCATGGCCAAGCGCATCATCCGCCTCATCAATGATATCGCTGCGGTGGTCAACGCCGATCCCGACGTGGGCGGGCGCTTGAAGGTGGTGTTTCTGCCCAACTACCGGGTGTCGAGCATGGAGGTGACCTGCCCCGGCACGGACCTGTCTGAACAGATCTCCACCGCGGGCAAGGAGGCCTCAGGGACGGGCAACATGAAATTCATGATGAACGGCGCAGTCACCATCGGCACCCTGGACGGGGCCAATATCGAGATTCGCGATGCCGCCGGTGCGGAGAATTTCTTCCTCTTCGGGCTGAACGCCGAGGAGGTGGTGGCTCGGCGTCGGGACTACGACCCCCACGCCCTCATCGCTGCGGATCCGGCCTTGGCGCGGACCATGGCCCTGCTCGAGGCAGGGGCCTTCGACGGAGGCGAACCCGGACGTCACGCCCCGATCATCGAGGCCGTGCGCAGCCCCCACGACCCGTGGATGGTGGCGGCCGATTTCGCCAGCTATGTGGCAGCGCAGCGCGCGGCCGCGCAAGCCTACCGTGACGTGGAACGCTGGACCCGCATGAGCATCGTCAATGCAGCCTGCAGCGGACGGTTTTCCACCGACCGCACCATGGTCGACTACAATACGGAGATCTGGAAGCTCGACCCCATCGAGCCCCTGCCACTCGACTGAAACGCCGGCGCCCCGAGTGGGCGCCGGGCGTGGGCAACGGCCCTACCGCGCCGCCGCGCCGGCGGCGCGGCCCCCCAATTGCGCGGCCGATACACATAGGCTAACCTCGATTGCAGCTCGGGATTTCCCTGTACCGCACAGCCGGAGGGCATCGCCTGCCGTCCCCCTGCGCGAGACGTACCGGAGACCGAGCGCGGGAAGGGCCTTTGCGCGGCCGTGGGGTGGGACGAATATGCCCAGCCGGGCGCTGTCGAAGACCCGGATAACTACAGCACGCGCCTTGCGCTGTTGCAGCCGGGCGTGACTCGAAGAGTGAAGACCGATCATGAAGTCCATTTACGTCGGCAACCTGCCGTTTACGGCTTCCGAAGACGAACTGCGCGGCCTGTTCGAGCCTTACGGTGAGGTGGATGCGGTCAAGCTGATCAGCGACCGTGACACGGGCAGGCCACGCGGCTTCGGCTTCGTGGAGATGGCGGACAGCGACGCGGATGCAGCCATTCGCGAACTGAACGGCAAGGAGATGGGCGGCCGCGCCTTGCGCATCAACGAGGCGCAGCCGCGCAACAACACCCGTCCGCCGCGCCGGCGCGCATAGACCGGACCCGGCCGGCTCCGCACCGCGGAACCGGCCGGTCTCTCGCTGTAACTCCGCGCGTTCCCCGCGCCCGTGGGGAACGCTCTGCTAGTCTTTTTTTGTCGCGGCTCAAGCGACGGGCCGGACCCGGCCATTCCCGCCATCGTTTTTTTCCGAACATGGAGTCGCCATGCGGATAGCAGAACTTCTCAAGCATTGGGAGCAGCACGCTTCGGAAACCCTGACCGCCGAACAGTATGCGGTGCGCCTGCCGGTCCACGACGCGGCGCGGCTGCTGGCGTTGGCGGAACTCTACCCGATGCGCACGCCCGAGCAACTCATCACCGAGCTGCTCTCCGCGGCGCTCGATGAGCTCGAGGGTGCCTTGCCCTATGTGCAGGGCGAGCGGATCATCGCCCACGACGAATTTGACGATCCCGTATTCGAGGACGCCGGCCCCACCCCGGCCCTGCAGCGCCTTGCCCGCAAGCACGCGCGGCGGCTGGCCGACGCTGCCAGAGGCGAGCGCACCGCAGAAGGCGATTGAAAGCGGCTGCATCGAGAGGCAGGATACCGGTGGGCAAGGAACACGACCGTATCCGCGACGAGGAGGACTGCTCATGGGAATGCGCCTGACTGTGGGTCTGCTGATGGGGGGGATCGCGTGGGGCACATCCGGCCTCGCCGCGGCCGAGGAGGCACAGCCGCCGGTGGTGAACATCAAGCGACTCTCGCTGGACATGGCCGAGCGCGCGGCGAAGGCGGCGATTAATGAGTGCCGCAAGCAAGGGGTGCAGATTGCCGTGACGGTGATGGACCGCGGCGGCCATCCGCAGGTGGTGCTGCGCGACGTGCTCGCCATGGACCTCACCCTCGAGATCAGCCGCCAGAAGGCGTATACGGCGATGTCCTTCAACTCCGCGACGTCCCAGCTCGCGGACCGCTTCAAGCAGCCGTTTTCCGTCGCCAAGCTCGACGGGTTGATGCCTTCGGCCGGGGGCGTGCCAATCACGGCCGCCGGCACGATCCTCGGCGGCATCGGCGTGAGCGGCGCGCCCTCGGGAGTCACCGATGAGAAGTGCGCCCGGGCCGGGCTCGACGCCATCGAGGCGGACCTGGAGATGGGCATGATGTAGCCGCCGCCCGCGCGGCGGCGGGCCCCGTTCGGGACGGTCAGCGGGCGGCGGGTACGGACGACGGTGGCGGGGCGGGCGCCGTGCTCGTGTGTGCCGGCGAGCGCTGCCGTGCGGACCCCGGCTGCGCAGGCCGCTGCGGGGACGGCGTCTGGTCGAAGGCGCCGAGCTCGAAGGCACTGAACTCGGCGGCGAGTCGATCGCGGGCCACGTCCAGCGTCACGGTAGTCCCGTCGGGACTGACCTGCAGCGCCTTCCAGGGGATCGCATAGAGGTCCTCCCCCAGCCCCAACACGCCGCCTTGCGCCAGGATCACGAAGCTGATCCGCCCGTCGCGGTCGAGCAGGAGATTGCGGATCGTGCCCAGTTCCTCGTCCTGGGCATTGTGCACCGTCTTGTGGAGGAGGGCGGTGGCGACCAAGGCCTCGGCCCCCGGACGCAGCGGCGGCGGCAGCGACTTTGCCGCGGCGTTCTCGCCGTGCGTGGCGGGCGCCGCCACGCACGGCGGCCCCAGCAGGAGCAGCGCCATCGCGGCCGCCGCCCCTGCCCCGCGCCACCTCCTGCGGCTCACAGTGTCTTCCATCGGCATCACCTCGCTGGGCGCCGCGCCACGAGGTCGCGATGCCCCGTGGCGCGGTGCATCACCCTACTGCTGCGGTTGCGAGTTGCCGCCGTTCTGCGGGAAGGCGCTGCTGCCACCCGTACCGGAGGCAGCGCCGGGCGCCGCCTGCGGCGACTGCTGCCCCTGTCCGCCGCTCTCGCCGGGGGTCACCTCCTCGAAGGCCGAGAACTCGACCTGCGAGCGCCGGTTGGGGGCGAGGCACTGAATCAGCGCGTTGCCCTGCTTGTCCGGGCACTGCACGACCGGGTTGCTCTCGCCGCGCGCGGCGACCTGCACCTGGTCATTGGCGATCCCCTGCTGCACCAGGTACTGCTTTACCGCCTGGGCCCGGTCCTCGGAGAGTTTCTGGTTGTACTGCTCGGTGCCGATCGGGTCGGTGTAACCGGTGATCTGGACCTGGGGGTTCTGCGAGCGGGCGATGCGCTGTGCGAGTTGCCCCAGCTTCTGCTTGCCGTCGTCGGTCAGCTGTGCGCTGTCGAAGTGAAAGTAGGTGTCGGTCTGCAGGTTGATGCGCCGGCGCACGGTGCGCGGTGCGGGCGGTGGCGTCGGCTGCGCCTGCGCGACCTCCGGCTGGGGCGGCTCGGCCTTGGCCACCAGGCCGGGATCGCACTGCTCAATGGCGTTCTCCTTGCTCCACTGGATGGTGTGCACGCAGTTGCCCGCGGCATCGCGGACCACCTGTCCGTTGCTGCCGACCACGTAGCCGACCGGGGCATCGGCCGCCTGCGCGGCCCCGCCGCACAACAGGCCGAGACTCAACAGACCGCCGCCAAGCGCGAGGCGCCTCGCGCTGCGGGAGGGATCGATTCGTTGCAGCTTCATGGCTCACTCCTTTGAGTCGATTTCCTGGGGGATGTCCTCTGAGCAGACGTATCGCAAGCGCAGACCGCAGCCCCTTGAAGGAGCCCGGCGCTACAGAGACTTATCCGAATCCTAGTCCACCTTGTCGATGATTCAACGGCCACCGCTTGCCGCCCCGGCCGCCGGCGCTATGCTTGCAGGACGGAACATGTGGCGACCGCGCGGCGGCAGCTGTCCAGGAGGTTTTTTGGCATGGAAAAAATGTGGGTATTGGTCGCGGAAAGCAGTCGGGCGCGCCTGTTCGAGACCGACCGGGCGCACGGTCCCTTGCGCGAGCTCGAGGACTTCGTGCATCCCGCCGCGCGCCAGCACGAGCGGGAGCTGAACACCGATCTGCCGGGCCGCACCTTCGACAGCGCCGGCCAGGGGCGCCACGCCATGGAGGAGCCCACCCGCCCCAAGGTGTCGGAGGCCGAAGAGTTCGCCCGGCAGCTCGCCGCACGTCTGGAGGACGCGCGCACCGAGCACTGCTATGCGCGGCTGGGGCTGATCGCCGCGCCCGCCTTTCTGGGCCTGCTGCGCCAGCACCTCTCGGCGGAGACGCAGAAGCTCGTCAGCTTCACCCTGGACAAGAATCTCGCCCATATGGAGACGGACCAAATCGGCGCGCATATCCCGGCGCACGCCTAGGCGCACGCGCGCGCTGAGCTGGTTCATGCACCGCCTCGCAGAGACGCTGGGCGCGATCGAGGGACAGCCGTACAAGGCGTACCGCCGGCTGGCGGGCGAGTACCGCTTTGCCGTCTTCGTGCTGCGCGTGGACCACATCCAGTCCGATCCCTTCGCCACCCCCTCGCGACTGGCGGTGCAGGTCGCGCCCGGCGAGGCCCGCCTGCCCGAATCGGCGTGGCGCTCCCCGCTGCGCAGAGCCGCCTGTGAGGACTTCCTGGGACGTCGCCTGCGCGCGGCCATCGGGCGGCGGGTGCGCGGTCGGCGCGGCACCGGGCACAGTGGCGAGATCCGCCTCGCCGGCGGTGCGCAGCAGGTGCTGCAGCGCACGGCGGTACAGGTCCGCAACGGCGCGGTCGAGGCGCGCCTCGGCGTCGGGCTGCCGGCGGAGGGGCGCCGCGTGCTCGCCGACCAGGCGCAGGCGATGCTGCTCGAGGAGCTGCCCGCGCTGGTGCAGGAGTCCCTGCTGCTCGGCCCGGCGTCCACGGCGGCGCTGGAGGCGCACCTGGCCAGCGTCGAGGATCAGGCCGTTCTGCGGCAGTCGCTGCACGCCGCCGGCCTGGCCGCCTTCGTCGGCGAAGGGGCCGTGCTGCCGCGCCGCAGCGGGGTGGACGACCATCCGCTGGAGAGCGACGTCCGGCCCTTTGCCGCCCCCGCCGGCCTGCGCCGCGAGATCGATCTGCCGCATGCCGGGCGCATCGCCGGGATGGGTATCCCGCGCGGCGTGACCCTCATCGTGGGCGGCGGCTTTCATGGCAAGTCGACCTTGCTGCGGGCGCTCGCCGACGGCATCTACAATCACGCCCCCGGCGATGGCCGCGAGCGCGTGGTCGCCGACCCCACCGCCGTGAAGGTGCGCGCCGAGGACGGGCGCGCGGTGAACTGCGTCGACATCCGCCCCTTCATCGGCCGCCTGCCCTTCGCCCGCGACACCCGCGCGTTCACCACGGCGAACGCGAGCGGCAGCACCTCGCAGGCCGCCAACATCGTCGAGGCGCTGGCGGCGGGCACCCGACTGCTGCTGCTCGACGAGGACACCTCGGCGACCAATTTCATGATTCGCGATGCCCGCATGCAGGCGCTGGTGCCGCCGGCGCAGGAGCCGATCATCCCGTTCCTGCACCGCGTGCGCGAGCTCTACGAGCGGTGCGGGGTGTCTTCGGTGATCGTGACGGGCGGCTCGGGCGACTATTTCGAGGTGGCCGACACGGTGATCATGATGGACGCGTATCGCGCCCGCGAGCGCACCGCGCAGGCTCACGCGCTGGCCGGCGCCGAGGTGCGTGCCGCGATTCGTTCCGGCGCCCGCTGGCCGGCCGCGCAGGGCGGGCCGCGCCGGCCGCGCGCCGCGGTGGTGGACGCCTCGCGTGGGCACCGCCGGGTGCGCATCGATGTCCCCGACACGCGCCTGCTGCGCTATGGCGAGCACCGTGTCGATCTCTCCGGCGTCGAGCAGCTGGTCGATCGCGATCAACTGCACGCCGCCGGCTGGATGCTGCACCGCTACGCCGTGCACTATGCCGCGCTGCCATTGATCGAGGGCCTGCGCCGGGTCTTCCAGGACGTGCAGCAGGAGGGGCTGGACTGCCTCACCCCCTGGCCGCTGGGCGACCTCGCCCTGCCGCGCCTGCACGAGGTGGCCGCTGCCGCGAACCGCATCCGCGAGGGGGACTGGTGCTGACCGTCAGTGCATGGTGGCGGGCTGTTCCAGGTGGTGGAGGATCTCCTCCGCCGAGCCCGGCGCCCCGCACAGAAACCCCTGGATCTGATCGCAGTCATAGCGGCGCAGAAAGTCGAGCTGCGTCTGCTTCTCCACGCCCTCGGCGATCACCTTCAGCTTGAGCTTGTGGGCCATGGCGATGATCGAGGTGGCAATGGTGGCGTCGTTGGGGTCGTCGGGCACGTCGCGCACGAAGGACTGATCGATCTTCAGCTTGTCGATGGTGAACTGGCGCAGGTAGCCCAGCGAGGAATAGCCGGTGCCGAAATCGTCGATGGCCAGCTCGATGCCCATGCGGTTGAGCGAGTGCAGCATGGCGTGCGTCTGCTCCACATCGCTCATGAGCACGGTCTCGGTGAGCTCGAGCTCCAGGTAGCGCGGGTCCAGCCCGGTCTCCGCGAGAATGCCGTGGATCTGGGCCTGCAGGTCGCGGTGGCCGAGCTGGTGCGCGGAGAGGTTCACGGCGACCCGGAAGCCGCGATGGCCGGCGTCGACCCAGCGGCGTCCGTCGCGGCAGGCGGTACGCAGCACCCATTCCCCGAGTTGTCCGATGAGCCCACTCTCCTCGGCCACCGGGATGAAGGCACCGGGGGCGAGATTGCCCAGACGGGGGTGGTGCCAGCGCACCAGGGCCTCGACGCCCACCACCTTCCCGCTGCGGATGTCCAGCTGCGGCTGATAGGCCACGGACAGGCCGCGCCCGCTGTTGAGCGCCTGGCGCAGGTCGTTCTCCAGCGCCACCCAGTGGTGGAAGCGGGCGCTCATGTCGGCGGTGTAGAACTGGAAGTTGTTGCGACCGAGCTCCTTGGCCCGATACATGGCCGTGTCGGCGTTCTTGATCAGGCTCTCCATGTCGTCGCCGTCGTGCGGTGCGAGGCTGATGCCGACGCTGGCGGTGATATGGAACTCCTGATCCGCCAGGCGTAGCGGTTCGGCGAAAACGCGCAGGATCTTCTCGGCCACGGTCGCCGCATCGGCCGCGGTACCCAGGGCGGGCAGGATCACGGTGAACTCGTCGCCGCCCAGGCGGGAGATGGTGTCGCCCTCGCGCACGCAGTGGCGCAGCCGCCCGGCGATGGCCTCGAGCACCTGATCTCCGACGTTGTGCCCAAGGGTGTCGTTGATGTTCTTGAAGCGGTCCAGGTCGAGGAACATCAGCCCGACCAGCTGGCTCTCACGGCGCGCCTGGCCCAGCGCGAGGTGCAGGTGGTCGGAGAACAGCTCGCGATTGGGCAGTCCGGTCAGCCCATCATAGTAGGCGAGATACCGCAGGCGCTCGTGCACTTCGCCCCGGGCGCTGATTTCCGAGAGCACGGCGAGCCAGCCCTGCCGTTCCCCGCCCGCTTCGTCCACCGCGGTGAGGTCGAGCCACTGCCGGGCGGGCGTGCCGCTGCGGTCGCGGTGCCAGACCTCGCCGGCCCAGTGGCCGGCGGCCGCGGCGCTGCGCAGCAGGTCCCCCCAGCCCTGGGGCTCCCCGGTGCCGTTATGGAGGAGCTCCGGCACGCTCCCGAGCAGGGTCTCGCGTGCGACGCCAGTGTGCCGCAGGTAGGGCGCGCTGGCGGCGCGGATGCAGCCGTGCACGTCGGTGAACAGGGCCGGCTGCGGCATTGCCGCCACCAGCGCGGCCCCCATTTGCGCGGCACTCGCCGTTTCCGGTCGCAGCGCGATCAAGACGGCGTCGTCGTTCGCGCCGGCGCCGGCCAGGCGGTGCTGGCGCCATTCCAGGGCGGTGCGCGCAAAGTGGCTCTGGGCCGCCCCGCCGGCCTCCGGGAGGAAATCGGCCAGCCGCCGACCGGCCGCGTCATGGCCCCCGAGCAGGCGCTGCGCCTGGGGGGTCGCGGTGCGCACCCTGCCCTGGGTGTCCACCCGCAGCAGACCGATGTCGAGGCTGTCCAGCAATTCCCCATAGGCGCGCGCCGAGAGCCCGCCGCGGGTGAGGGTCCGCCACAGGCCGGTGCGGATCGCGGTCCCATAGCGCCACAACAGCCAGCTGCCGCTCAGTGCGGCGAACAGCAGGGCGAGGTCGGGGACCGCTGCCGCCGGCGTATCGAAACGGGGCGCGGCGCGCAGCGGGGCGGAGAGCCCGTGCAGCACCAGCCCCGCGCCGAAGGCCACGAAACCCGCCGGCGGCAGCTCACGCTCGATGCGGCCCAGGCCCGCCGCCAGCAGTGCGGCGCCGGCGAGCAGTCCGCCCAGAGCCGGCAATGCGGCAAGGGCCGACAGCGGGTTGCCGCCGCTGAGCACCAACGCGGCGCCGGTCGCGAGCAGGGCCCCCGCCACGGCCGCGCTCAGCGGCCAGCGCCGCGCCGCGCGGCCCGACGGCGGCGCGGCGGCACGGCCGTGCCGCCACAGGCGGAGGCCGAAGCCGATCAACAGCACGTAGGCGGCGGCCTGCGCCAGCAGGCCCGCGGCGCTGAACCAGGACGAGGGCAGCAGCGACAGGGTGAGCCCGAGCCCGTCGGTCAGCCCGAAACCCGCCAGGAGAAACAGCGTGGTACGTGCGGGCGCCGCCTGCAGCAGGGCGGCGGCGTGGAGGGCGAGCCCGCCCATGAGGAACAGGGATAGAGCCGCCACGCTAGATACGATTTCCATGCACTGGCAAAAACGTGTCCTGCGGTGGAAGTGCGGACGAACCGGGGCGCATCGTGGGCCTCGCCCGCGGGTCCGACGGGGGGTGCCCGCGCGCCGCGCCGACGCGTGTGCCCGCCCGGATCCGAAGGCAGGTGAACGACCGGTTCACGACACAAGCATGGCTCACGCGCCGGGCTTCGCCCGCTATCAGCCGCCGAAAAGCCGCCCGAAGATGCGGAAGCCCGCCAGATAGGTGCCGATTGCCGAGCCGAGCGTGCTCATGGCGAACACCAGCAGCGTGCGGGTCACGCGATTGTGCCACCAGCCCTTGAAGGTGGTGGCGGCCGAGCGCAGCGAACTGAAGTCGCTGACCTTGGGGCGGCGCAACATCAGCTCCACGCCCGCGGTCACCATGCCGGCACCGATCATCGGGTTGAGCGAGGTCAGCGGCGCCGCGAGAAAGGCGACCACGGTCGTCAGCGGGTGCGCACCGGCGAGCAGGGCCCCCAGCGCCGCCAGTCCGCCGTTGATGAGCACCCATTCGCCAATCAGCTCCAGGCCCAGGCCGGGGCTGCGTGCGAAGCCCAGCGCGAAGCCGGCCAGGACCAGCGCCACCACCGCCCACGGCAGGTAGCCGAACCAGCTGCCGCCTTGCGGCACCTGCTCCAGGCGCGTCAGCTCGGCCTCGGGATCGGCCGGGGGATCTTCCAGATAGGCGCTGATGCCGCGCAGGTGGCCGGCACCGACCACCGCGAGCAGGCGGCGTCCCTCGCCCGCGGCGAGGCTGCGCTGCAGCCGGGCGGCCATGTAGCGGTCGCGCTCGTCGATGAGTGGCACATACAGTTCGGCGGCCTGCTGCGCGAACTGCGCGAAGGTGGACTCCAGGACGTCGCCCTCCTTGAGGCGCTCGATCTCCGCCTCGCTGACCGCTTTGCGTGAGAGGACGCTGGCGAGCAACCCGGCGAACAGCTCGATGCGCCGCCACCAGCGCACGTTGCGGTAGACCCGCCGCATGGTGACGCCGATCTCGCGATCGATGAGCACCACCGGCAATGCGTGGCGCCGCGCGTACTCCACCGCGGTGCGCATCTCCGCGCCGGGCTCGATGCCGAACTGCTCGGCCAGCCGCTGCTGGTAGGCACCCAGCGCGAGGCTCGCCATTACCACCGGCGCCTTGCCTTCGCGCAGCACCTGGAACAGGTCCATGCGGGCGAGTGCGTCCGGGTTCATCAGGCTGTTCAGGCGGCTGGGGCACAGCTCCACGGCGACCGCATCGAACTCGCCGCTGTCGAGCAGCTCGGCTACCGTGCGGGCGCTCGCCGCCGAGACGTGCGCGGTGCCGAGCAGGGTCACCTCCCGATCGCCGCTCTGAAAGCGGCGCAGCGGCTGAGCTGCCTGCTCCGGCGCCGGGGCGCCGTCGATTGTGCTGGGCGATTGCGGCATGCGGTTCGCTTCGTGTGGGGCCGCCCATCATACCCGCGGCCGTCGGGGGGCGGCCAGCGTCGATGCGCTTGACTTGCCGCGACACACACCTAGATTTCGTGTAGTGATTGATTTGGCACGACGTGCCGCATGCGTGGTGCGCAGACAAGCGATGCCGCCCGGCAGCGAAGGAACGCAGACGTCCGCGGGACGGGCGCAGGATTTACCCACGACAGAGGAGGTTTTTCATGGACAAGAGACTGATGGCTTTCAGCCTGGCCGCCGTGTTTGCGTCGGCGTCCTCAGCGGTGCTCGCGGGCCAGGGCGCCCAGACGGCAATGGGGGCGGATCAGACCACGATGGGGGCGACCGCGGCGGCCGAGGGCAACGGTGCGGCCGCGGAGCATAGCGGCTCGCAGAGCGGTGCTGCCGAATTCAGCTCCCTGGACGCCAACGGCGATGGCCAGATCAGCCGCGAAGAGGCCGCCAGCGACGACGAGCTCGCCAGCAACTGGAACCAGGCCGATCAAAACTCGGACGGCCAGCTGGACCAGTCCGAGTTCGCCCAGTTCGAGGGGAAGGAGGAGTCGTCCTCCTCGCAGCCGAAGATGGGCGAGGACACCTCTGCCCCGGACAAGCCGTATGGCAGCGAGACGAACCAGACGCCGGCCGATGCGCTGGGCCCCCCGAAAATGGAAGAGTGAGGCATTCGCGAACCCCGGGGCCTCCCGGGGTTCGCGCTTTGGCGCGCCCTGGGGGCAGCGGCAGCCCGCATGGCCGCGGGGCCGTCTGTCTTGCAGTAACCCGACATGGAGGTGCTCATCATGGATACACGGAGGGTAGGAATCGCGCTGGCGGCCTTGTTCGCGTCCTCTGCGGCATTTGCCGCCGATGCCGGCCTGGAGTCCGCGCCGGGGCTGAACAAGGGTCAGCCCGAGCAGCGCACCGAGGTCGCGCCCGGTCATGGGATGCAGCCGCAGAAGGGCGCCGGCTATGGCGCCAACGCGGACGCGTACGAGTACGGCTTCCAGTATCTGGATACCAACCACAACGGCTATATCAGCCGTGACGAGGCTCAGGCGCTGGTCGATCGTTATGACCGGCTGGATCAGAATTCCGACAATCGCCTCGATCGCTCCGAGTTTGCTGCGTTTGGGCAGCAGCAGGGCGGCCAGGGCGCTTCCGGGGGCCAGGGCCAGCCGAATGCCGCCGGCGACCAGAGCGCATCGGGCAGTTCGGGTGGCAGCGACAAGCCCTACGGCGATGTGACCGATCAGAAGCCGGCCAACGCGCTGGGAACCGACCCCACGCAGTAAATCGGTAAGGCGCCCCGGTGCGACCGCACCGGGGCGCGCGGGCCGCGCTCAGCGGGGCGGCAGCGGCCGCAGCCGGTAGAAGGCGCAGAGCTGTTCGTAGACGTCGGGGTAGGCGGCGCGCAGCTCGGCCGGACACTCGAAGTAGAGCTCGCTGACCACGGCGAAGAACTCTGCGGGCGATTCGCCCCCGTAGGGGTCGATGAGCGTGCGCTCCCCCTGCGCCAGGCGCCGGTGCAGATCGGCATAGGCGGCGCTGAAGGCGCGGGTCCAGGCCGCCACGGGCATGTCGCGATGCAGCGGCGGCATGCCGTTGGCGGCGCCGTTGAGCATGTCCAGCTTGTGCGCGAACTCGTGGATCACCACGTTGTAGCCGTCGGCACGGGCGCCCGCCTCCACGTCTTCCCAGGACAGCACCACCGGGCCCTGCGCCCAGGCCTCGCCGCTCAGGCTTTCCGCTCCGCTGTGCACCACCCCGGCCTCGTCCACGTGCTGGCGGTCCACAACGAAGCCGGCGGGGTAGATCACCACGCTCCTGAAGGTGCTGTACCACTCCAGTCCCAGCTTGAGGATGGGCACGCAGGCCTGCAGCGCCAGGCGCAGCTGCATCGGGCCGTCCAGCCGCAGCGGCGCGACGGGCTCGAGCGTCTTCTCGTGCAGGAACAGCACGGCGAGCTCGCGCAGGGGCGTGCGCTCGGTGTCGGGCAGCCAGTCCAACAGGGCCAGATGCGCCTCGGCATGCGCGAACTGCGCCGCCGACGGCATGCTGGAGAGGATGCGCTGGCGCCGCCAGCGGGCGAACCACATGTGGGAGCTCCCCTTCCTGGAGGTCGCCCCAGCCTAGCACGCGCGATGCGTGGCGCGCGCGAGCGGCGCCGGCCTTGCGAGCTCGCGCGTGGACGGGGATTTCCTACGCTTGTTCCAGGCGTGTCGCGGCAGCCGGGGCTCGCGCCAGGGGCACGCCCTTCGGACCGGAGGCGAATCGGTGTTCGCGATCCTCTCTCTGCTGAGCGTGTTGACGTTGTCGATCCTGGTGACGCGCATTGCCACGGTCGCGCTGACGCACACCGGCCTCTCGCGCGAGGCATCGCGCTTCCAGGCCCGCTCGGCCTTCACCGGCGTGGGCTTTACGACCTCCGAATCGGAAAAGGTCGTCAACCATCCGGTGCGCAGGCGGGTGCTGCTGCTGCTGATGCTGCTCGGCAACGCCGGGGTGGTCGGGGCCATGTCGTCGTTGTTGCTCGCCTTCGTGCAGGGTGGGGGCGGCGGCTTCGGCCTCGCGCTCAAGATCGTCCTGCTCGTCTCGGGGCTGGTGGTGCTGTGGGCGGTGGCCAGCAGTCGCTGGGTGGACCGACGGCTCTCCCGCTGGGTCGATCGGCTGCTGAGCCGTTACACGCGGCTGGACGTACAGGACTATGCGAGCCTGTTGCACCTGGGCGGCGATTACCGGGTGGCCGAGTTGCAGGTCCAGGACCAGGACTGGCTGGCCGGCCGCACGCTGGCCGAGTTGCAGCTGCGGGAGGAGGGCTTGCTGGTGCTCGGCGTCACCGCCCCCGAGGGGAGTTTTCTCGGCGCGCCGGGCGGCTCGACTTCCTTGCGCGGCGGCGATACGGTCCTCCTCTACGGCCGCACTGCGGGATTGGCGGCGCTCGACGAGCGGCGGCGCGGTCGCGCCGGCGACGCCGAACACCGCCGGGCGGTGCGCGATCAGCGTGCCGTGCGCAGCCGCGAACGGCGCGTCGAGGCGGCCCGCGAGCGCGATCCGTCGCCTTCGGGCGACCCCGATGCGCCCTGAATCATTTCAGCGAGGGAGCTGCCATGCGGAGCATCTCGGATTTGCAGGGTCGGGAATGGGACATTACGGTTGGCAAGGAGTCGTACGGCACCATGGTGTTGATCTTCGCCCTGCGTTCGGGCGAGGACATCCGCCGCGCCGAGCTGCAGGCCGACAATGCGCTGGAGGCCGAGCAGGAACTTGGCGCCATGAGCGAGTCGGAG
This sequence comes from uncultured Gammaproteobacteria bacterium, assembly GCA_963779865.1. Lineage (GTDB taxonomy): Bacteria > Pseudomonadota > Gammaproteobacteria > CAVZZX01 > CAVZZX01 > CAVZZX01. Next base: position 2,666,949 of record CAVZZX010000003.1, read on the forward strand.
CTGTGCCGGGAACTCGAGCGCGCCGCCGCCTGGGGCGAATGATCCCTCAGTCGCCGCGCCCGGTGAGCTTGCCGTGCGCAACGGTGTCCAGCAGCCGGCGAAAGCTCTCCCCGGAGAGGTGGATCAGGTGTCGGTGGTCACCTGCCTCGATGTAGACCTCCTTGCTTGTCAGCAAGGCGTCATCCACCAGCATCTCGATTCCATAGGCCAGTCCGAGCGCCGGCACCGCCCCGTCCTCGCAGTCGGTGAACAGGTCGCGCAGCTCATCTGCGGTGGCAAGTCCCATGCGCCGCTCCAGCAGATGATGCACGCGCCCCAGCTGCAGGTGCTGCGTGGCCGGCAGGGCCGCCAGCAGGTAGCCGTCCTCGTCCTCCAGCAGCACCGCCTTGGCCAGCGTGGCGCCCGCGACGTGGGCAGCCGCGCCCACACGCATGCTGTCCCCGGCGTAGGGATGCTCCACCACCTCGTAATCGACGCCCTCGCGGGTGAGATAGCGCCGCAGCGTGCCTGCCATTTCCATTGAACACCTCCCTCCCGAAAGGGGGCCGTTACCCAGCGTGCGCCGGCGCAGGACGCCGTGTCCAGTGCGCCCGCGCCTTCAGAGCTGCGCCTCGACGGTCTCCGCTGCCCTGCGGTAGCAGGCGAAGAGCTGCTCGCGCCCGGCCGCGCGGTCCAGGTGAAGCTCCCCCAGCTGCAGCCGCGCGGGCGGCTCCAGCGGCGCCCCGTGAAGCAGGGTGTCGTAGCGCGCCCCGCCCAGCAGCTGGTGGGCCAGGGTCAGATACAAGCGGTCCATGCGGCCGGCTGCGAGCAGGGCGTGCAGCAGGCGTGGGCCGGCGATGGAGTACACCGTGCGCACGCCGCGCGCCGCCAGCGCATCGAGGGCGAGGGTCGCGTCCACGCGCCCGCCCCGCCCGGCGCGCAGCACCTCGATGTCGGCGCGCTCGAGTGCCTGCACGCGGGCGTCGTCCGCCTCCTCGCAGGTGAACACCACCAGCGGCCCGGGATGGTGCTCGCGCAGCGCCGCGTCGGGGATGTCGGCCGCCGCCGAGAGGGCCGCACACACGGGATGGGCGGTCAGTCCCTCGGCACGCCGCCAGCCGATGAGGTCGGCGCTCTGCGTCTCGGCGAGGCGCAGCAGGTTGGCGTGCCGGCCGGCCGCCACGGCCCGCAGGTGCCGGCCCCCCGTGAGCAGGACGTCGGCCTGCGCCAGCAGTTCCATGTAGAGCCGCCAGTCGCGCGGATTGGCGAGCGCCGCCGGCACGCGGCGCCGGCCGTGCCGATCCGGCTCGGAGATGCGACCGTCCAGGCTGGCGACGAAGTTCGTGTACACGAACGGGCGCCCCGGTCTGCCCCGGCGGTGCAGGGCGTGGCGCAGGTACAGCCCCTCCAGCGCGCGTTCCTCGCAGGGGCCGGGAAACAGCCGCAGCACGTGCGCACCGGAGCTCACCATTGTGCAAGCCAGTGGCCGTAGACGCGCTCGGCGAGGCCGTGCAAGGCCTGCACCTTGGCGTCCACGTTCAGCAGCAGCTTGTCCGCCCCCTGCACGATGGCCTCCCAGTTGAGGCTCAGCCCGCTGGCGGGGTCGGGTTCGGCCGTGGGCTGCGCGATATCCGCCGCATAGGCTTCGCTCCAGCTGCGGATCATCGGCGCCGTGACCTCCAGGTGCGCCTGCAGTGCCAGCACATTGCCCAGGGCGAACGCCTCGGTGGAACACCACTCGCTGTGCAGCAGGCGCACGGCCCCGGGCGGCGCCTCGAAGGATTGGCGATGCCATTTGAACAGCATGCAGCGCTCGGGCAGGGCCGCCGCCCAGCTGCTGGCGGGATCGGCCACGCTCTGCGCCTCGAACCAACCGACCTGACGCACCGGGTTGCGCACCACGCGCGCGCCGAGCGTCTGGGCGATCAACTCGGCGCCGAAGCCATGTCCAAGCAGGGGCAGTCCGCGGTCCGCGGCGGCGCGCAGCAGCGCCCGCTCGCGCTCCAGCCAGGAAGGCCCGTGATGGGGATCGGTGCGTGCGCCGAGCAGCACCAGTGCATCGGCCGCACCGGCGTCGAGCGCCTCGCCGCGGTCGACCCGAACGACCTCCGGAGCGATGCCGCGCGCGGCGAGAAACTCTTCGAGATAGCCGGGCCCTTCGGCGGGCTCGTGCTGAAAGATGCGCACGGTGGGCATTGCCGTCCCCTTCCTGCTGACCCGCGGCTAAGCATAGAAGCGCTCGGCACCGAGCGCGATGCGGGGTTCAGGCGTCGAGGTCGGGGATGAGCCGATTGCGCAGGTAGGCCATTTCGTCCTTGAGCAGCAGCTTGCGCTTCTTGAGCCGGCGCAGACGCAGTTGATCGATGGCGGGGTTGCCGGCCAGCCGCGCGATGGTGTCGTCCAGGTCCTGGTGCTGGATCTGCAATTCCATCAGGCGCAGCTTCAGCGCCGTCGTGTCTTCCTCGTGCATGCCGCCACCCTCGTGCTCTGGCGACACGATACCACGAGCGGCCCCGCCGGCGTCAGACGGGCCGCTGATGCTCGCTGCAGAAATAGGTGGAGCGCCCGCCGAGCTGGATCCGCCGGATACGCCCGCCGCAGCGCGGGCAGGGCGCCCCTTCCTTGCGGTGCGGGGTGAGCCAGGTGCGCGGGAGGCGTTGCGGATCGGCTTGTGCGGCGATGCTGCGTTCGAGCACCTTGCGCATCTCGCGGTACAGCCGCCGGCGGGCCTTGTCGTCGAGGCGTTTCAGCGGCGTGCCGGGATGAATGCCGCTGTTGAACAGCACCTCGTCGCCGTAGACGTTGCCAAGACCGGCCAGCGTCCTCTGATCGGTCAGGGCGCCCTTCACGCTGCCGCGCTTGGCGTGCAGGCGCTCGCGAAAGTCGTGCTCGCTCAGGGCGAGCGCGTCCGGGCCCAGGTGCTTGCTGCGGCTGAACGCCTGGGGATCGTCGTCGATCAGCTGCACGCCCCCGAGTCGTCGGCGGTTGTTGTAGGCAAGGCAGCGCCCGTCGTCGAGGGCGAACAGCAGCCGATCGTAGCGGGCGTCGCCCGCGTCGGCGCCGCCCTGGGCTGGGTCGACGTCGCGCAGCAAACCGGTCATTCCGAAATGCAGCGCCAGCCAGCGCGCATTGTCCAGGCGCACGAACAGGTACTTCCCGCGCCGCTCGCTGGCCTCCAGGCGATGATGGCGCACCGCCTCGCTGAGCGAGGCCGCCGAGCCGGCACGCACCGCGCCCCGATCGCGTATCTCCACCCCTTCCACGCGGTGATGCAGGGCAGTGCGATCCAGGTAGCGCTTGTAGACCTCCACGTCGGGCAGCTCGGGCATGGCGGCCTCCCTGCCGTGCCGCTGGACCCCGCCGGTGGACACCGGGGGCGACCTTGCTAGGCTTAGCCGGAAGTATAGACAGGCGACGTGCGGTACCGCTCATGGGCGCGAAGCAGGGCAGCTGGCGCATCGGCACCTCGGGCTATGAGTACGCCCACTGGCGCGGGCGGTTCTATCCCGAGGACCTGCCGAAGAAGCGCTGGTTCGGCCATTTTGCGGAGCACTTCGACACGGTGGAGGTGAACAACACCTTCTATCGGCTCCCCCGGCCGGGCACCTTCGGTGCGTGGCGCGAGCAGGCGCCGGCGGGCTTTGTCTACGCCCTCAAGTTCAGCAGCTACGGCACCCACCGCAAGCGCCTGCGCGAGCCCCAGGAGCCGATCGAGCGCTTCACCGGCCGGGCCCGCCGCCTGGGACCGCACCTCGGCCCGATCCTGGTGCAGCTCCCGCCGCGCTGGAAGGTGAATCTCGAGCGCCTCGAGGGTTTCGTGCGCCTGCTGCCGCGCGACCTGCGCTGGGCGGTGGAATTCCGCGATGCGAGCTGGCTGTGCGAGGAGGTCTTCGCACTGCTCGGCGAGCACGGGGTGGCCCTCTGCGTGCACGACATGCTTCCCGACCACCCGCGCCACATCACCGCGGACTTCATCTACCTGCGCTTTCACGGCGGCCGTTACGAGGGCAACTACTCCCACCAGTTCCTGGCCGCCGAAGCGGCGCGCATTCGCGGCGAGCTGGCGCGGGGACGGGACGTGTACGTCTACTTCAACAACGATCTGCAGGGCCACGCGTTGCACAACGCGGCGGACCTGCGCCGCTATGTGGCGCACGCGGAGCAACGCCGGGCCACCGGCTAGGACGCGGACATGCAGGAATTCGACATCAATCGGCGCAGCGAGGGCTTTCGCCTCCTGGGGACCACCGCTCACTCGCAGGCGGCGACCATGGTGCTCGGCCCGGGCGAGGCGACCGGCGGCCCGGACAACCGCCACGAGCACAGCGATCAGTGGCTGTACGTGCTGGCCGGCCGCGGCCACGCCCGCGTCGGCGACCGCGAGGCCGAGCTGGGGGCCGGCCAGCTGTTGCTGATCGGCGCCGGAGAGACCCACGAGATCCGCAACACGGGGGATCGTCCGCTCGAGACGCTCAACGTCTATGGGCCACCGGCGTACCGCTGACGCGCAGGGGGTTGCATATGGAGAGGGGATTCACCGACCGCTACCAGGCGGGCCAGCGTCTGGGCAAGGCCCTTCGGGAGCAGGTGTGTCCCGGCGAGGGCGCGCCGCCGCTGGTGCTCGGATTGCCGCGTGGCGGCGTGCCGATCGCGGTAGAGGTGGCGCGCGCGCTCGACGCGGAGCTGGACATCCTGCTGGTACGCAAGCTCGGCCTGCCCGGGCAGGAGGAGCTTGCCATGGGGGCAATCGCCAGTGGCGGCGGCCGGGTGCTCAACCCGGCCGTGCTGCGCCAGGCCGGCGTCAGCGATGAGCAGCTCGCTCGCGTCACCGAACGCGAGACGCGCGAGCTCGAGCGCCGCGAGCAGCACTACCGCCGCGACCGGGCCACGCTCGAGGTCTGCGCACGCACCGTGGTGCTCGTGGACGACGGCATCGCGACGGGGGCGACCATGCGCGTGGCGGTGCAGGCCCTGCGTGCCCGTCACCCGCAGCGCATCGTGGTGGCCGCGCCAGTGGCGCCGCCGGAGGCGGTGGCCATGCTCGAGCAGGAGGCCGATGCCGTGGTCGTGCTGATGGCCCCGCCCGACTTCTTCGGGGTGGGCCGCTGGTATCGCGACTTCGGCCAGGTCTCCGACGCGGGGGTGCGCGAAGATCTCGATCTGGCGTGGCAGGAACGCGAACCCTCGCACCTCTCGGATCTGTCATGAGCGGCACGGCTCGTGGTCTGGGCACACGATTCCCACCCCGCGGGTGCCCAGCGCGAGCTGCTGGCCCGCAATGGCGAGGGCGAGGAACTGCGGCTACGCTTTCGAAGCGCAGCCCTGCCCGAGGCGCTCGAGGGTCTGGCCGCCTCCGAAGCGCCGGACTGAGGGGAGAAGCCACGTTGGAGAGCCCGGCCATGCACAAGGACGAAGTCGTCGTCCAGGCGCGCAACATTCGTCTGCCCGGGGAACTGGTGATCCCGGACGCCGCTCGCGGGCTGGTGGTCTTCGCGCACGGCAGCGGCAGCAGCCGACTCAGCACGCGCAACCGCCAGGTGGCCGAGGACCTCAACCTGGGCGGCCTGGGAACCCTGCTCTTCGACCTGCTCACCGCCGAGGAGCACGAGGTGGATCAGCGCACCAGTCACCTGCGCTTCGACATCGGCCTGCTCGCCAATCGGCTCATCGATGCGCTCGACTGGCTGGCGGCGCAGCCCGCCGCGGCCGGACTGCCAATCGGCCTGTTCGGCGCCAGCACCGGGGCCGCGGCCGCCCTCATCTGTGCCGCACACGAGCCGCGGCGCGTGCGCGCGGTGGTCTCGCGCGGCGGTCGACCGGACCTCGCCGGCGACGCGCTCGGCAGGGTGGCGGCGCCGACCCTGCTTATCGTCGGCGGTGCCGACGAGGCGGTCATCGAAAGGAATTACGAGGCGAGCCGTGCCCTGGGCGGCGAGTATCACCTCGACATCATCCCGGGCGCGGGACACCTGTTCGAGGAGCACGGCGCGCTCGAGCAGGTGGCATTGCTCGCCCGAGACTGGTTCAATGCTCATTTGCCCGACACGGCGGCCTCCCGCTGAGAGTTTTGAGTATTTCGGAGTCAATCCATGCAGGACCCCTATGCGCGTTTTCCGCGCGGCAATGACGCGGCGCAAGCCCTCGATTTCATCCCCACCCCCAAGCGTGTGCGTGTGGTCGCCGGCGGCCAGATTGTGGCCGACAGCCGGCGGGCGATCCTGTTGCGCGAGGTCGGCCAGCCGCCGGTGTATTACTTCCCGCAGCACGACGTGCGCATGGAGTTGCTCGAGCCCACCGAGCACACGACGTATTCCCCACACAAGGGCACCGCCTCCTACTGGAGCATCGAGGCGGACGGACGTCGCTACGAGAATGCCGTGTGGAGCTACTCCAACACCCGCGAGGAATCGCCCGAGATCGAGGGTTATGTGGCCTTCGACTGGGACCAGATGGACGCCTGGTTCGAGGAGGACGAGGAGATCTACGTCCACGCGCGCGATCCCTTCACGCGTGTGGACGCGGCCCCCAGCTCACGCCACGTGCGGGTCGTGCTGGGCGGGGAGACGGTCGCCGAAACGCACCGTCCGGTGCTGTTGTTCGAGACCGGGTTGCCGACCCGCTACTACATCCCCAAGCTCGACACCCGGCTGACGTGGTTGCGGCCGAGCGCGCACCGCACCCGCTGTCCCTACAAGGGGGAGGCGGGCTACTACGCGCTGGAGATCGGCGGGCGGCGCTTCGACGACATCGCCTGGTATTACCGCTACCCGACCCCGGCGGTCGCGGCCATCGCCGGGTACGTCTGCTTCTACAACGAACGGGTCGATGCGCTGTACGTCGATGGCGAGCTGCAGGAGCCGGTGCGCCGTCCGCGTTAGCCGCTCAGGTCGCCTGCGCGCGGCGGCGCAATGCGGAACGGTTCCATTTCCACCCCGGTCACCACGCGCCCGCACAGCTCGATGCGCCCGGCATAGCGGCGGCTGCCGTCGCTGCTGAACTCGAAGCGGTAGCGGCGGCAGAACTGCAGCCGGCCGTCGGGGCTGCGCTGCAGCCGCAGGCGTTGTTGCTGTACGGTGTCGTCGAGGAAGTCGACCTGCGCCTGCCGGCAGGCATGGAGTCCCGCCGCGCGGGCGCGTTCCTTGGCTCGCAGCCCGCTCAGGCCGTACCATGTGAGCAGGGCGATCGCGCCCAGTGCCACCGTGTCCATCATCGCCTCAGCCCTGGGAGTAACGGCATGGCCCCACTCGGCCTTTGGGAACAGATCCTGCTCGGCGTGCTCGTGGTCCTGGTGCTGATCTGGTTCGTGCCGGGCATCAAGACCAGCTTCGCACGCAGCCGCAAGGCCACGGCCGCGGACTGGCGCGCTCTGCTGATGCCGCTGGTCGCCCTCGTCGCGTTCGTCATCCTGCTCATTGCCCTCGCCCGCTGAGCGCATCTATCGGCGGGTCCGATGACACCGGCCGAAATATTGGACCTTTCTGTCGACTCCCCGCGTCGATAATGGACCTGCCACAAGCCGTGGCAAACCCAGGGGGAGGACGCCTTCATGCGCGATAGTACCAATCTCGTAGCGCGTATTCTGCTCGCACACATGTTCGTGATCTCCGGGATTCAGAAGTCCCTGGGCTATGCCGGGACGCAGCATTACATGGAATCGGCCGGCGTGTCGGGCGGGCTGGTGCGGCCGTGCTGTTCCATACTCATTTCGCCGATCAGATGCAGCTGATCAACTTTATGAAGAATTGGACCATCGTCGGCGGCTTTGTGCTGCTCGCGGCGTACGGGGCCGGGCGGAGGGGGCCGCGGCCCTGCCCGGCAAAGGAGGATCGAACATGAGTCTGCTGGTGGACGGTGTGTTGCGCCCCGATTGGCTCGATGCGGAACTGGAGGAGGGCCGCTTCGTGCGCGCGGAGTCCCAGTTCCGCAACTGGGTCACGCCCGATGGCGAAGCGGGCCCGAGCGGGACGGGCGGCTTTGCCGCCGAGCCGGGGCGCTATCACCTGTATGTCTCCTATGCCTGCCCGTGGGCCCATCGCACGCTGATCCTGCGCAAGCTCAAGGGCCTGGAGGACGCGATCGGCGTGTCCGTGGTGCACCCGCACATGGGCCCGGAAGGCTGGAGCTTTGCGCCCTATCCCGGGGCCACGGGCGATCGCGTCAACGGCCATGCCTTCGTGCACCAGCTCTACACCGCCGCGGCGCCCGACTACACCGGCATCGTCACCGTGCCGGTGTTGTGGGACACCCGGCGGCACACCATCGTCAACAATGAGTCCTCCGAGATCATCCGCATGCTGAACAGCGCCTTCGATGGCTGCGGCGCGACGCCGGTGGATTACTACCCGCCGCAGCTGCGGCCGGCCATCGACGCCGTCAATGCGCGCGTCTACGAGGCCGTCAACGACGGCGTGTACCGCGCCGGTTTCGCGCACAGTCAGGCCGCCTACGAGGCGGCATTCGACGGATTGTTCGAGGCGCTCGACGCGCTCGAGGCGCGGCTCGACGCCTCGCGCTATCTGGCCGGCGGGCGGCTCACCGAAGCCGATTGGCGTCTGTTCACCACCCTGCTGCGCTTCGACCCGGTGTACTACGGGCACTTCAAATGCAACCTGTGGCGCATCGCCGACTACCCCAACCTTTCGAACTACCTGCGTGAGCTCTATCAGGAGCCGGGGATCGCGCAGACGGTGAACCTCGACCACATCAAACAGCACTACTATTACAGCCACGTCGAACTCAACCCCACGCGCATCGTGCCCAAGGGGCCGGCGCTGGATCTCGACCGTCCCCACGACCGCACCCGCCTGCCGGCGGCTTGAGGCACCCCCGCCGCGGGGCTATACCAGAAGGGTCGGGCCGCCGATCGGGGGGAGCGGCCCCCGTGCAACCGGGACGGAGAACTTGGCGGGGCAGGACGCTCGGAACACGGTCGTGCGCCGCTCCTCCCCGGGCACGGCCGCTGCGGTGGTCCTGCTGGGGGGAGCGCTGCTTTCCCTTGTGCTGTTTTATGCGGTGGGCACCTACGAGCGCCATACGGCGCTCGCACATCAGCGCGAAGACTTCGTGCGCCAGGCCAGCATCCGCGCCGGCGCCATCCGCAACGAAATCGGGCGCGCGGCTGCGGCACTGCGCGCCCTCGACGCCTTCTTCTCCGCCTCGGACGCGGTCACCGCCGATGAGTTTCAGCTCTTCGCGACGCCGCTGCTGCGCGCCCAGCCGGCCTTTGCCGCGCTGGCGTGGGCACCGCGAGTGGGGGCAGCGCGGCGTGCGGAGTTCGAACGGCGGTACCGCAGCCACACGCCCGGCTTCGCCATCCACCCACGCACCCCGGGCGGGCGCCCGGGACCCGCCGCTGCCCGGGACGAGCATTACCCCATTGTCGACGTGGCGCCGGCGTCCGCGGTCAGCTCCCTGGAGGGCCTGGACCTCGCCGCCGAGCGCACGTCTGCGGCGGCGCTGGGGCGGGCGCTGGACACCGGCGAGCTCACGGTGGGTGGGCCGATGCGGTGGGGGCGGGAGGACCGGGTGACACTCGCCTTGTCGCCGGTCTACCGCAATACGCCGCGGCCGGCGGCAGAAGGGGTGGCGGTGGCCGTGCTGCACGTCGGCGATCTGGTGGCGCACGCCCTGCGGGAGCTGCCGCCGGCGGGCGTCCAGGTGTGGCTGCTGGATGATGAGGCCCCGGACGGGGAGCAGATGCTCTATCACCAGCCCGGCGGGCTGGCGTTCGACCCGCAGCCGGGCGACGCGCGGGCGCTGGCGGTGCGGGAGGATCTCTGGTTCGGCGCTCACCGCTGGTCGGTGCTGGTGCGCCCTGCCGCGGGCGCCTACGGGCCCGCGGCGCGCTACAGCGCCTGGCTGGCCCTGTTCGCCGGACTGCTGATGACGGCCATGGCCGCGGCCTACGTACGCGCGCAGGGGCTGCACAGGGCCCGCCTGACCGCGGCAAATGCCCGCCTGCGCCGTGCCTTGCGCAAGCACCGGCGCGCCGAGGCCGCTCTCGAGGACAGCGAGGAGCGCTTCCAGCGCATTCTCGAATCGGCGCCCGACGCCATCGTGCTCACCGATGAGCGCGGTCGCGTGCGCCTCGCCAATCCACGCGCCCGCCAGCTGTTCGGCACCCCGGGCGGCGTGCTCGCGCAGTCGCTCAACGAGCTGGTGGGCCGGCGCATTTTCGGCGCGCACGGACCGACGCTGCCCCTCGGCGGGCATTCCGAAGCGGTGATTGCGCCTGCGGCCGGTGGGGCGGTGCCGGTGGAGCTGACCCTGAGCCTGATGCGCATGCGCAGCGGCTTGGTCTATGCGCTGGTGCTGCGCGACGTGCGCGAGCGGGTCGCCGCCGAGCAGACCCGTCAGCGCCTGGTCGCCATTCTCGAGGCCACACCGGACTTGGTGATCATGGCCGATCGGCAGGAGCGGGTGACGTATCTGAACCGGGCGGCACGCACGCTGTTCGGGCTAACCGGCGAGGGTGCCGCGCTGGCCGAGTGCTATCCGCCCTGGGCTCATCAACGCCTGCGCAGTGAGGCGTGGCCGGGCGTGGCTCATGCCCAGAGCTGGCGCGGGGAGCTCGCCGTGCGCAACGCAGGGGGCGAGGAGCGGCCGGTCTCGCAGGTCGTGTTCGCGCAGCGCGGCGCCGACGGCCAGCCCGAGTACTACTCCATCGTCGCCCGTGACATCAGCGACCGCATCGAGGCAGAGCACCGGCTGCGCCGCCTGCTGCGCACCCATCAGGTGCTGAGCCGCGGCAACCAGGCGCTGGTGCGTACGCACGGCGAAGGGGAATTGCTCGACGCCTTTTGCCGGACCCTGGTGGAGGTCGGCGGTTACTGCTTTGCCTGGGTCGGCTACAAGGTCGCCGACGTACGCAGGACCCTGCAGCCGGTTGCCCGCGCGGGTACCGAAGACGGTTACCTGGAGGTGGTTGACGGCACCTGGGATGAGAGCGAGGACGGCCCGAGCGCGCGTGCGGTTCAGCGCGGGGCCCCGGTCGTGTTGCGCGACATCGAAGGACCCGATGGCCACGGTCGGCCCTGGCGCGCCGAATCGCTGCGCCGCGGTTATCGCGGCATCGTCGCCTTCCCGCTGCGCAGCGAGGGCGAGGTGTTCGGCACGCTGAGCATCTACGCCTCTGACCCCGCGGCGCTGGACGATGAAGAAGTCGCCCTGCTCGCCGAGCTGGCCGATGCCCTGAGCTACGGCGTGGGCATGCAACGCACGCGCACGGCACGGCAGGAGGCGGAGTCCTCCGTGAAGCTCCTGCAGCGCGCCGTGGAGGCGGTGCGCAACGGGGTAATGGTCACCACGGCCGAGCGCGGCGAGGCGCGCGTGAGCTACGTCAATCCCGCCTTCGAGACCATCACCGGCTATACGGCGGCCGAGGTCCTGGGCCGCGACCCGCGTCTGCTTCAGGGCGGCGACCGCGATCAGCCCGCGCTGGAGCGCATCCGTGCGGCCCTGCGTCAGCGCCGCCCCGGTCACGCGGTGTTGCGCAACTATCGCCGGGACGGTTCATTGTTCTGGAACGAGCTGTTCGTCGCCCCGGTGCGCAACGAGGGTGGGGCGCTGACCCATTACGTTGGCGTGATCAGCGACATCACCGATCGCCGGCGCTACGAGCAGCAACTCGAGCAGCAGGCCAACTTCGACGAGATCACCGGGCTGCCGAATCGCAATCTCATGCAGGACCGCCTGGCCCAGGCGCTGATCTACGCCGAGCGGCAGGCGCTGCACACGGCCGTGCTGTTTCTCGACGTGGACCGTTTCAAGAACATCAACGACAGCCTGGGTCACGGTGCAGGCGATGCTTTGCTGCACCAGCTGGCGCAGCGGCTGCTGTCCTGCCTGCGTGAGGGTGACACGCTGGCCCGCTACGGCGGCGACGAATTCGTCGCCGTGCTGCCCGATGCCGACCTCGAGGAGGTCTCGACCATCGGCGAGGCCATCCGTCGCGTGCTGCGGACCCCGCTGGACGTAGACGGGCGCCGTCTGCGGATGACGGTCAGCATCGGCGCCAGCCTGTACCCGCGGGACGGGCGGCATCCGGAAGAGTTGCTGAAGAATGCCGATGTGGCCATGTATCGCGCCAAGGAGCTCGGTCGCGATCGCCTGCACTACTACACCGATGCACTCAACGCGCGCGTGCTGCGCCGCTTCACGCTCGAGGCCCAGCTGCGCGAGGCGGTCGAGCGCCAGGATTTCGAGCTGCACTACCAGCCGCGCGTGCGTCTCGCCGGCGGGGCGGTGGTCGGGCTCGAGGCCCTGGTGCGCTGGTCGCATCCCGAACACGGCCTCGTGCTGCCAGGCGAGTTCATCCCCCTGGCCGAGGAGACCGGCCTGATCATCCCCATCGGAGAATGGGTGCTGACCGAGGCCTGTCGGCAGCTGGGCGAGTGGCTGGGCGGCGGCCTGGACCCCGGCGCGGTGGCGGTCAACCTGTCCGTACACCAGTTGGGCGATGCAGCATTGGTCGAGCGCCTGGAGCGGTCCTTGGGGCAGGCCGCCGTGCCGGGCACGCACATCGAGTTCGAGCTCACCGAGAGTGCGGTGATGCGCAGCGCGGAGACGGTCCTGCACTGTCTGCGGGCCTTGCGCGAGCGCGGTGTGCGACTGGCGCTCGACGACTTCGGGACCGGCCACTCCAGCCTCGCCTATCTGCGCCAGTTTCCCTTTGATGACCTGAAGATCGACCGCTCCTTCGTCGCCGATCTCACCGCAGCGCCGGCCTACGCGCGGCCGCTGGTGCGCGCCATTCTCGCCATGGCGAAGTCGCTCGGGTTGGGCGTGATCGCCGAAGGGGTGGAGAGTGCGGCGCAGGCGCAGGAGTTGCGCCGGCTCGGTTGCCTCTATGCGCAGGGCTTCTACTTCAGCCGGCCGCTGCCGGCCGCGGAGATCACCGCCCTGCTGCGGTCGACCACGGCGGCCCTGCCGGCGCCGGGCCGGCGTTGAGCGGGCGCCGGCCTGCAGTTGCCCTCAGTTGACAAGGGCGCCGTGCGGGACGGGGCGCAGCGGGGCTGGACGCGCGATGGCGTAGCCCTGCGCGTAATCCACGCCCAGGCGGCGCAGGTGTTCGACGACGGCTTGGTCTTCCACGTGTTCGGCGATCGTCTTCTTGCCCATGACGTGCCCAAGGTGGTTGATGGCGGCGACCATCGCGTAATCCACCGGGTCGTGGGCCATGTCGCGGACGAACTCGCCGTCGATCTTCAGGAAGTCGACGGCCAGCGTCTTGAGATAGGCGAACGAGCTCAGGCCGCTGCCGAAGTCGTCGAGCGCGAAGCGGCAGCCGCGGGCACGCAGCTCGGCGATTAACCGCGTGGCGCGCGGAAAGTTCGCGATGGCGGCGGTTTCGGTGATCTCAAAGCACAGCCGCCGCGGGTCCACGTCGTTGTCGACGATGGCCCCCAGCACGTGTCCGAGGAACTGGTCGTCACACAGTGACTGTCCGGAGAGATTGATCGAGCACAGCTCGAACGCCTCCAGCGCGGAGTCGCCGCGGCCGAGGGCGGCGAGCACCTCGTGCACGACCCACTGGTCGAGCCCCGTCATCATCTGGTAGCGCTCGGCGGCGGGGATGAAGGCCATCGGCGGCACCAGCTCGCCGGCCTCGTCCACCATGCGGATCAGCACCTCGCAGGACACCTTCTCGGCGCCGCCGGTGCCGAGCGGCACGATGGGCTGGTAATACAGGTGCAGGCGGTTCTCGGCGAAGGCGCGGTTGATGCGATGCACCCATTGCATCTCGCCGTGGCGCCGGGCGGTGACGGCATCGTCGGGCAGGTAGACGTGGACACGATTGCGTCCCTCGTCCTTGGCGACATAGCAGGCGGCATCGGCGGCACTGAGCAGCTCGCCCAGGTCGCGGCTGTGGCGGTCGACGGCGACCACCCCGATGCTGACGCTGAGATCGAACATCCGCGACTCCCAGGCGAAGCGAAACTCCTTGATCACCTGCTTCATGGTTTCGGCGACCGCCCGTGCCGCGCTCAGCTCGCGGTTGTTGAGCAGCACGCCGAACTCGTCACCGCCCAGGCGGGCGAGCAGATCCGTCTGGCCGATGGACCCCTGGAGCAGGCTGCCCACCTGTTTGAGCAGTTCGTCACCGGCGACGTGGCCGCAGGTGTCGTTGACCACCTTGAACTGGTCCAGGTCCAGATACATGAGCACGTGGCGGCTGCCCTCCTGCGCGGCGGCGCGCAGTGCCTGTTCCACCTGCGCCTCGAACTCGCGCCGGTTGGGCAGGCCGGTCAAGACGTCGTGGCTGGCCTGGTAGGACATCAGGCGCGCCATGCCGCGCAGCTCGGTGACGTCGTGAAACACCAGGACCGCGCCGATCAGGCGCTGCTCGCGGTCGCGCAGCGGGGCGGCGGACACCTCGATGGAGAAATCCCGGCGGCCGTCGCGATGCACCAGCCGCAGGTCCTGCGGGAGGCAGACGTGGCCGTCGCCGCCCACCACCTGTCCGTATACATCCTCGAGCGGCGCGCCGGTGGCTTCATCGAAGAGGTGGACCACGTCCTGCAGGGCGTGCCCGTGCGCCTGTGCCTGCGCCCACCCGGTCAGCTCGGCGGCCACCGGATTGATGTAGTTGATGCGGCCGGTCACGTCGGTGGTGACCACGCCATCGGCGATGGACTCCAGGGTGACCTGGGCGCGCTCCTTTTCGCGGAACAGGGCCTCTTCGACCCGCCGACGCTGGTGCTGATCCAGCGCCAGGGCCACCATCTCGGCCAGTGCCGCCGCGAAGTTCTGTTCCTCCAGCGTCCAGCTGCGCCGCCCGCCGCGATGCTCCAGGCAGAGCACACCGACCGAGCGGCCGCCGAGCCGGATGGGGGCATCGAGCAGGGCGCCGACCCCGTTCGGGCGCAGGTAGGTCGGGGAAAGCTCGAGCGTGCGGGCGTCGGAAAGGGCGTCCTCGGCGGCAATCACCAGGTCTTGTTCGAGGGCGCGGAAGTAGGCGGGGGCGCTCTCGCGGCGCAGCGAGAGCCGTGCCCCGACGCCCGCCGGGTGTGTTGCGACCACCTCGATGGCGGCCCCGTCACTGCTGTACAGCCACACGCTGGCGCGTGCCACCTCCACCGTCTCGGCCGTGGTGCGGGCAATCAGAATCCAGCACCCCGTCGGTGTCGCCCAAGCGGAGGGTCTCGAAGCTGGTCAGACGCACCAGTGCGGCCTGCTGGGTCCGCAGGCGCTGCTCGCGCCGCCGTCGTTCCTGCACCTCGTCCGCGAGGCTGCGGTTGACACGCTCCACGTGGGCCTTGGATTGGGAGAGGTTCTGCACCAGGCGCTCGTTCTCGTGCCCCAGATTGACCGCGCGCACCACGTAGCGGTGCACGTGATGGGCCGTGCGCATCAGCAGCAGGATGAACACGCTCACCATCAGCGCCATGGTGGTGGCCATGGGTTCGCCCTGGAGCAGCAGCATCACCACCGCGGGCGCGCTGGCGGCGAAGGCGAACACGCGGTAGGCGCTCAGGCCCGCATTCATGGTGGCGATGGCGCCCGCCGCCATGCCGCCGCTGACGAACACCAGAAACACCCGCTGGATCAGGGGATCCACCAGGGCCACCATGGCACCGAGCAGCCCCCACAGGCCGCCGCCGGCCGCCGCCGCGATCAGAAAGCGCCGCTCCCAGAGCGCGGCGTTGTGGGCGCCGGCGTGGCGGCGGTAGCTGCGGATCAGGGCGAGGCGGCCCCCGGTCACCAGGACGGCGGCGCCCACCCAGGCGAGCAGCAGTGGGCGGGCGACGTCGTTCCAGAGCACGAGCGCGGTGAGCACCACGATGGGAACGGTGGCCAGGATCCCCGCCGGGGACTGGGTATAGAGCAGCGAGACGAGCTCGGCCTGCAGCGTGTCGGACGCTTCGGCGGGGGCGGCTGGCGCCGCCTCGGGGCCGGCGCGCAGAGCGCCGACATCCGGGTCGGGATGGTTCACGGGCATCGTCCTGGAGAGGTTCGCTTGGCGCCGCGGCCTGCTTGTTCGTTATTTCGGTTCGTCCCGCCCCGACTTTACCCCACTCGCCCCCTGCCGCGCACCGCCTCAGCCGCCGCCCACCACCAGGACGTCGCAGGTGACACGGTGCAGCACGCCCTCGGCGGTCCCGCCCAGCAACGGTCCCGGCCCCGAGTGCCCATGGCGTCCGAGCACCAGCAGGTCCGGCTGCAGGCGCTGCACCGCATCGCCCAAAGCGTGCTTTGCCGAGCCGCTGCTGCTCAGCACCTCCACCTCGGCCTCGGGCGCCTTGGCCGCGCGCAACAGCTCGCCCACCTTCTCGCGCGCGGTACGTTCCAGGAAGCTCTGGGGGTCCTCGTTCTCGGGAGGGGATCCAGTCCTTCGTGTAGTCCTCGGGAAAGCGCTCCACCACGTGGATGACGTGCAGTGCCGCGCCATGCTCGCGCGCCAGCCACGCCGCCCGCGCGAGCGCCGGGCCACTCGCCGCCGAGAAGTCCACCGCCACGAGGATCCGTCGATATGCGTCCATGGTCTATTCCTTTCCGCGTCGCCTTGGCCTATCCCCAAGGCTAGCCGAGCCCCTGCGCCTTGGGCTCGCCGACGGCTTCGGTTATGCTCGAACGTGGGTCTGAATACCTGCACCACGGAGACGCCCATGTCCCAGATCAAGGTCCTGCTCGACGAATCCGAGATCCCCACCCACTGGTACAACGTGGTGGCCGATATGGCCCGCCCGCCGGCGCCGCCGCTGGGCCCCGACGGCAGACCGATCGGGCCCGAGGCGCTGGCGGCGATCTTCCCGCCGGCCATCATCGAGCAGGAGGTGTCGGCCGAGCGCTGGATCCCCATTCCCGAGCCGGTGCGTGAGATCTATCGGCAGTGGCGGCCCTCACCGCTGTACCGCGCCCGCCGTCTGGAGGCGGCGCTCGGCACGCCGGCGAAGATCTTCTACAAGTACGAGGGCGTCAGCCCGGCCGGCTCGCACAAGCCCAACAGCGCGGTGGCGCAGGCCTACTACAACAAGCAGGCGGGCATCACGCGACTGACCACGGAGACGGGGGCCGGGCAGTGGGGCTCATCGCTGGCGCTGGCGGGCAGCATGTTCGGCATCGAGGTGCGCGTGTACATGGTGCGGGTGAGCTACGACCAAAAGCCCTACCGCCGCGCCATGATGCAGACCTGGGGCGCCGAGGTGCTGGCCAGCCCCACCGAACTCACCGAGACCGGACGCCGCCTCCGGGCCGAGCACCCCGACTCCGCGGGCTCGCTGGGCATCGCCATCTCCGAGGCCGTCGAAGAGGCCGCCTCGCGCAAGGACACCAACTACGCGCTCGGCTCGGTGCTCAACCACGTCCTGCTGCACCAGACCGTGATTGGCCAGGAGGCGAAGAAGCAGTTCGAGAAGGTGGGCGAGTACCCGGACATGATCTTCGCCCCCTGCGGCGGCGGCTCCAACTTCGGCGGGGTGGCCTTCCCCTTCCTCGCCGACAAGGCGGCGGGGCGCGACCTGCGCCTGGTCGCCGTGGAGCCGAGCTCCTGCCCGACGCTGACGCGCGGCCATTATGCGTACGACTTCGGCGACACCGCGGGCTTCACCCCGATGATGCTGATGTACACCCTCGGCCACGACTTCATGCCGCCGGGTATCCATGCCGGCGGCCTGCGTTATCACGGCGACTCGGTGCTGGTCTCCCAGCTCTACCACGACGGCATCGTCGAGGCGCGCGCGGTGCCGCAGCTGGCCACCTTCGAGGCCGGCCTGACCTTCGCCCGTGCCGAGGGGATCATCCCGGCGCCCGAATCCAACCACGCCATCCGCGCCTGTCTCGACGAGGCGCTGGCCTGCAAGGAAAGCGGCGAGGCCAAGACCCTGTTCTTCAACCTGTCCGGGCACGGCCACTTCGACATGTCGGCCTACGACAAGTACTTCCAGGGGCAGCTCGAGGACTATGAATACCCGGAGGAGGCGATCCGCGCGGCGCTCGAGCGCCTGCCCAAGGTCGCCGATGCCTGAGCGCCGGCATCGCCCTCAGCCCCCGAACACCACCAGGGGCACATAACGCTCGGCCGTGCTGAGGCCGCCGTGCACCCCAATCAGCCGCACGGGCGGCCGGTCGAGCAGGCGCTCCCGGATCACCCAGTCAGCGCGCATCAGCAGGGCATAGTCGCCGATGCGCCCGGGAAAGCGCGGGTGCACCGGCCCGCGCCCGAACCAGCCCGCCTCGAGCAGCTCGCTGCTGCGCCGCGCCTCGCAGGCCTCACCCAGCACCGCGCGCACATAGCCCAGGAAATCGCCCTCCGCGCCCGGACGCAGATAGCAGTAGGCGACGCGCGGCTCCCCGCACAGGGGCAGGCGCAGGGTGGCGGCGAGCGCCGGGTGATCGTCCAGCTCCAGCGTCTGCCCGGCGTCGATCAGGCCGTGATCGGCGGTGACCAGGAGCAGGGTGTCCGCCGGCAGTCCCTCGGCGAGCCGGGCGAAGCCCGCGTCGAGCAGGGCGAGCTGCTCGGCGACCGCCTCGCTCTCCACCCCCTCGCGGTGGGCGGCGGCATCCAGGTCCGGCCGGTAGGCATAGACAAAGCCGGCGTTTGAGCCGTGCACCGCCCGTTCGATCGCGGCGAAGAAGTGGTCAGCGTCCGCGTAGGGGATACGCCGCGCGCGCCCCGCACTCGCCCGACTGAAGTCGGAATGGGCGATGTGCTGCGGGCTGATGAGGGCGCTGGGGCAGGGCAGGCGATCGAACAGCGGCGGCCAGTCCAGCACGGCGCGCGGCTGCACGCCCGCGGCGCTCAGTGGCGGGCCGCCGATGCGCGCCCGAAATGGCAGCACCTCGGTCACGGTGCCGAGCTCCTGCAGCCAGACCGACCAGCCCGGCAAGCCGTGCTCCTGGGGCGTCAAGCCGGACAGGAACGTCGTGACGGCGGAGGCGGTGGTGGTGGGGAAGACCGACTCCAGGCGCGCGTGCAGATGGGACGCCAGCACGCTGCCGGGGTGCCGCTCGGTCAGCAGGTGGTGGCCCAGCCCGTCGATCACCGCCAGCACGATGCAGCGGTACCCGGCCAGGCGCTCGGGCGGCAGGGCGGCAAGCGGCGCATGGCCCGTGGCGCGTCCGCCGCGTCCGGCGACCAGCGCGGCCATCAGGTTGACGATGTTGTCGGCGCGATAGTCAGGTGGCTGCATGGCAACGATCATAGGCGTTGGCATAGGTGCGGGGCATAGGTAATGGGGCGGGCGGCGTCCAGGGGCAGGCCCGGCCGCGGAAAGTTGCGCCGAAATGTCGTGAAACCCCTCCCAAACTGGGCCTTTACGTGCGGGAATTTCGCAAATAGACGCAGCTTCGGCGGCGGATTTCCGCTACAATGCGCGCCCGTTTCGCGCGGAGAGGACCGCCGAGTTGATCGAGAAGTTGCGCAATATCGCCATCGTCGCCCACGTCGACCATGGCAAGACCACCCTGGTGGACGAGCTGCTCAAGCAGTCGGGCAGCCTGGACGCTCGGGCGCCGCTCACCGAACGGGTCATGGATTCCAATGACCTGGAAAAGGAGCGCGGGATCACCATCCTGGCCAAGAACACGGCGATCGACTGGGGCGAGTACCGCATCAACATCGTCGACACGCCCGGGCACGCCGATTTCGGCGGCGAAGTCGAGCGCGTCCTCTCCATGGTCGATTCGGTGCTGCTGCTGGTGGACGCGGTGGACGGCCCCATGCCGCAGACCCGCTTCGTCACCCAGAAGGCGCTGGAGCGCGGGCTGCGGCCGATCGTGGTGATCAACAAGATCGATCGCCCGGGCAGCCGCCCCGCCTGGGTGCTGGACCAGACCTTCGATCTGTTCGACCGACTGGGCGCGACCGATGAGCAGCTCGACTTCCCGGTCGTCTACACCTCGGCCCTGCGCGGCTATGCCGGCCTCGAGGCGGGCGTCACCGAGGGGGACATGGGGCCGCTGTTCGAGACCGTGATCGCGCACGTGCCGCCCCCGCCGGTCGACCCGGACGGCCCCTTCCAGATGCAGGTCAGTCAGCTCGACTACAACAGCTATGTGGGCATGATCGGCATCGGGCGCATCGCGCGCGGCAAGGTGAAGACCAACACGTCGGTGGCCATCCTCGACCGCGAGGGACGCCGCCGCAACGGCCGGCTGCTGCAGATCCTGGGCTTTCACGGCCTGGAGCGCGTGGAGGTGCCCGAGGCGCGTGCCGGGGACATCATCGCCTTCACCGGCATCGACCCGCTGCACATCTCCGACACGCTGTGCGACCCGGCCTGCGTGGAGGCGCTGCCGGCGCTGGCAGTGGACGAGCCCACGGTGAGCATGACCTTCCAGGTCAACACCTCGCCGTTCGCCGGGCGCGATGGCAAGTTCATCACCTCGCGTCAGGTGCGTGAGCGCCTGGAGCGCGAGCTGCAGCACAACGTCGCCCTGCGCGTGGCCGAGACCGACGACCCGGACAAGTTCCGCGTCTCCGGGCGCGGCGAGCTGCACCTGTCGGTGCTGATCGAGAACATGCGCCGCGAGGGCTACGAGCTGGGGGTGTCGCGGCCGGAGGTGATCGTGCGCGAAGTCGACGGCGAGCGCCAGGAGCCCTTTGAGCAGGTCACCGCCGACGTCGAGGAACAGCACCAGGGCGCGGTCATGGAGCAGCTCGGCGTGCGCGGCGGCGAGCTGCGCGACATGGTGCCCGACGGCAAGGGCCGCGTGCGCCTGGATTACCTGATCCCCTCGCGCGGGCTGATCGGCTTTCGCACGGAGTTCCTGACCCTCACCCAGGGCAGCGGCCTGCTGTACAGCGTGTTCGATCACTACGCCCCGCTCAAGCGCGGCGAGTTCGGCCGCCGTCAGAACGGCGTGCTGATCGCCAACGGCCAGGGCAAGGCCTTGGGCTATGCGCTGTTCAACCTGCAGGAGCGCGGGCGCCTGTTCATCGGCCCGGGGCAGGAGGTCTACGAGGGGATGGTCATCGGCATCCACTCGCGCGACAACGACCTGGTGGTCAATCCGCTCAAGGCCAAGCAGCTGACCAACATCCGTGCGGCCGGCACCGACGAGAACATCCTGCTGACCCCGCCGGTGCGGCTGACGCTGGAGCAGGCGCTGGAGTTCATCGACGACGACGAGCTGGTCGAGGTCACGCCGGCCGCCGTGCGCATCCGCAAGAAGCTGCTCACCGAGAACGAGCGCAAGCGCGCCTCGCGCGTCGTCCAGCCCGCCTGAGCCGGCCGCCGGGTTATTCCCGGCGGGCGGGGAGCGCGACGCCCCGCCCGCCAATCAAAGGCGCAGGCGTCCGATTGGTGCGTAGCACCCGCACAGGGGCCGGGCGCATTGACGACGCCCGGCACCGGCGTTTTCGACAGCCTGCCCGGCGTGGCGGGGCCTGTGACAGTGTCCCGCCGGCCGGGCTATGATGGCCCCGCCCGAGCCGACGGCGCCGCCTGCGGCGCCCGTGTTTCGCAAAGCCGAGCCGCTGGTGAACGTGCGCAGCCTGTATCCCCACATCGAGCCCTACGTCACCCACTCCCTGGCGGTGGCGCCGCCGCACGTGCTTCACGTGGAGGAATGCGGCAATCCCGACGGTGTGCCGGTGCTGTTCGTGCACGGCGGCCCGGGCTCGGGCTGCGAGCCCTGGCAGCGGCGCTTTTTCGACCCCCGGCGGTATCGGATCGTGTTGTTCGATCAGCGCGGCTGTGGGCGCTCTGCGCCGCACGCCTCGCTGGAAGGCAACACGACCCCGGCGCTGGTGGCAGACATGGAGCGCATCCGCGAGCACCTCGGCATCGAGCGCTGGGTGCTGTTCGGCGGCTCCTGGGGCTCGACCCTGAGCCTGGTCTATGCCCAGACGCACCCCGCGCGGGTGGCGGGCCTGGTGCTGCGCGGCATTTTCCTGTGCCGTCCGCGCGATATCCAATGGTTCTATCAAGAGGGCGCCAGCCGCGTGTTCCCCGACCTGTGGGAAGACTACCTCGAGCCGATCCCGGAGGCGGAGCGCGGCGAGCTGGTGAGCGCCTACTATCGCCGGCTCACCGGCGAGGATGAGGTGAGCCGCATGTCCGCGGCCAAGGCCTGGTCGCTGTGGGAGGGGCGCACCTCGACCCTGCTGCCGGCCCAGGCCGTGGTGGACCACTTCGCCGACCCCTATACCGCCCTGTCCCTGGCGCGCATCGAGTGCCACTATTTCGTGCACGACAGTTTTCTGGAGCCCGATCAGATCCTGCGCGATGCGCACCGCCTGCGGGGCATCCCCGGGGTGATCGTGCACGGCCGCTACGACGTGGTCTGCCCCGCGGACAATGCCTGGGCGCTGCACCGCGTCTGGCCCGAAGCCGAGCTGCGCATCGTGCCCGATGCCGGCCATTCGGCGGCCGAGGCGGGCAACACGGACGCGCTGGTGGCGGCCAGCGATGCGCTTGCCGCACGGCTGTGGGACGCGCGCGCGTGATCGGGCTCCTGCAGCGCGTGACGCAGGCGAGCGTGGTGGTGGACGGCCAGAGCATCGGCCGCATCGGCGCCGGTCTGCTGGTGCTGGTGGCGGTCGAGCGCGGCGACGGGGAGGCGGAGGTCGAGCGCTTGCTCGAGCGCCTGCTCGGCTACCGCGTGTTTCCCGATGCACAAGGCCGCATGAACCGCAGCCTGGCGGACACCCGCGGCGGTCTGTTGCTGGTGCCGCAGTTCACGCTCGCGGCCGACACCCGCCAGGGCATGCGCCCGAGCTTCACCCCCGCCGCCGCCCCGCAGCAGGGCGAGCGGCTGTTCGCCCGCTTGCTCGAGAGCGCCGGCGCTCGCCATGCCGAGGTGGCGGCCGGGCGCTTCGGCGCCCAGATGGCGGTCTCGCTCACCAACGACGGGCCGGTCACCTTCTGGCTGCGGGTGCCCCCGGGGGAGGCCGCCGGATGCGCGTGATTCGCTGGAGCCTGCTGGGCGTCGTGGTCCTCAGCGCCGCCCTCTGGATGCTGTACCGCTACCAGGCGCCCCCGCCGGCGCCGGCACAGGGCCCGGCCGTCTATCCGTGGCAGGTGCACCCCACACGCGAGGGCAACAGCGAGGTTTTCGGCATTCAGATCGGCGCTGACACCCTGCGTCAGGTTGAGGCGGTGTTCGGGCCGCGCATGGAGCTGTCCGTCTTCGAGGGGCCCGAGGGCCTGTCGCTGGAGGCCTTCTATGCCGAGGTCACGCGCGGCGGCCTGAGCGCGCGCCTGGTGTTCTCGACCGCGCTGCCGCGCAAGCGGCTGCGCGCGCTGCGGGCGCAGGCGGTAAAGACCGAGCAGCCGCAGCCCCGGCTCAAGCGCTATGTGCTCAGCCGGGCGGCGGCACACGAAGCCCTGAATGCGCGGGTCAGCGGCCTGACCTACCTGCCGGCGGCAGACCTCAGCGACGACGTCGTGCGCCACCGCTTCGGCCCACCGGCGCAGGTGGTGAGCGGTCCCGAACACGCGCGTCACTATCTGTATCCGTCACTGGGCGTGGACGTGGTGCTGAACAAAGGCGGCACGGCGGTCGTGCAGTACGTGCCGCCGCGCGATTTCGCCCGGTTGCGAGCGCCGCTGACGGCCCCCGCGCAGCAGCCCGCCCGCTAGCCGACCGGCGCCCCCATTTCGACGCGGTTGCGGCCGCCGCGCTTGGCCCGGTACAGCGCGGCGTCGGCGGCATCCACCAGCTCGGCACCGTCGAGCGGTTCCCGCCCGGCGCCGGGCGCGGGCGCCCGCGCCGGCCCCAGCGCGGCACAGCCAATCGACAGGCTCACGTCCAGAGCGCTGCCGCCGGGCAGGGCGACGGGCAGGTCGGAGACCTCGCGCCGGATGCGCTCGGCGATGCCCTGGGCGGTGGCGGCATCGGTCTGCACCAGCAGGGCCGCGAATTCCTCGCCGCCATAGCGCGCCAGCACATCGCTCATGCGCATGTGCCGCTTCAGCCGCCGCGCCACCTCCTGCAGCACCGCATCGCCGCTCTGGTGGCCGTGGTTGTCGTTGACCCGCTTGAAGTGGTCCAGATCCAGGAACAGGCAGGACAGGGGCCGTCCTTCGCGGCGCGCCCGGTCGACCTCCTCGCTCACCCGCTCATCGAAGTAGCGCCGGTTGTGTACCCCGGTGAGCGGATCGGTGAGCCCGGCGCGCTTGAGCCGTTCGTGATTGGCGGCGTTCTCCAGGCAGACGGCGGCCACCGCCGCGATGCGCTCGAGAAAGTCGGTCGCCGTGCCCGCCAGGAAGCGCTCCTCCAGCCGGCTGCCCAGATGGAAGCTGCCGATGAGCTCCGTCCCGCGCAGCAGCGGCAGCAGGGCGACGCTGGCGGGTGGCTGCGGGTAGTTGGGGAAGGCCCAGGCATGCGCCTGCGCGCGATAGGGACCGAGCACCGGCCTGCGATACGGGTACAAGGCCTGGAACTCTTCCGCGGAGTCGGTAAAGAGCAGGTCCGGATAGGCGTCCAGGGCGGTCCCCAGCTCCTCGAGGATGCGGCGCGTCTCGTGCTCGGGGTCGAGCACCACGAGCGTCACGGCCTCGAGGTCGAAGGTCTTGCGGTACTCGTAGAGCAGGATCTCGATGAGGGAGCGCAGGCTGCGCGCGCCCATGAGCGTGAGCTCCTGGTGCTGAAAACGCCGCAGCTTGAGCTCGTTCTGCTGGGCCTGGGCGATGTATGCCTTCAGCCGCAGCCGCAGCTGCTGGTTCTCATTCTCGCTCGGGTTCACCATGCTTGCCGGTGCCCTTGTTGTTCTTTTGTGCGGCCGCCTGGCGCACGATCCCGGTGAGGTCCTGCGGGCTGACCGGCTTGGTGAGGAACTCGTCCATCCCCGCCGCCAGGCAGCTGCTCTTGTTGTCGATGCTGGCGTTGGCCGTCAAGGCCACGATCGGTACGCGGCGGCCGGCGGGCTCCCGTTCCCGCCAGCGGCGGGTGGCCTCGAGCCCGCCCATGCCCGGCATGCGCACGTCCATGAATACCAGATCGTATTCCCTCTCTGCCAGGGAGGCCACAGCCTGGGTGCCGTTTGTGACCCGCACGACATTATGGCCGTCGCGGGCCAGAAAGGCGGTCAGGATGCGCGCGTTGATGTCGCTGTCCTCGGCGACGAGCACCGCCAGCGGAGGCGGCGCCCCCGCCGCGGCCTGCGCCTCGGTCTCGGCCGGCGGGGCCGGCTGCTCGCCGAGGACCGCCTCGCGCAGGGTCTCGTGCAGGATGTCGAGGGTGATGGGCTTGACCAAGTGGCAGTCGAAGGCCGTTGCGTGGCGTTCGGACTCCAGGTGCTCGAGATAGGTCAGCCGGCAGATCGGCCGCCCCGGCCGCAGCGCCCGGATGTGCCGTGCCAGTTCGGTGCGGGCGCGACCGGGGCCCGCGTCGCCCAGGATCACCAGCGCGGTTTCGGGGCCCAGGGCGCCCGGCAGCATGTCGGCGGGAACGCTCCTTGCGCGCACCCCCAGGGCGGCGAGATAACGGCATAGCGTGTCGCGACTGCTCGGGTTCGGTTCGCTGATCACCACCTCGCCGGGGAGGTCGCAATGCACCTGGGCGGCCGCTTCGACGACGCGCACCGGCAGTTCGAACCAGAAGTGCGCGCCGGCACCGGGTGCGCTCTCCACCTCCATGCGGCCGCCCATCAATTCCACCAGCTCCCGGGAGATCGTGGTGCCCAGACCGGTGCCCCCGTGCCGGCGCGTGTCGGTGCGGTCGCTTTGATAGAAGGGTTCGAAGATGTGCGGCAGGGCCTCGGGCGGGATGCCGATCCCGGTGTCGCGCACGTCCACCCGCAGGCGCACCTGCCCGGCGTCCGCGCCCGGCGTGGCGCTCATCTGGATGCGCACCTCGCCGTGCTCGGTAAACTTGACCGCGTTGCTCACCAGGTTGAGCAGCACCTGGCGCAGGCGGTTGCCATCGGCGAGGACCTTCTGCGGCAGGGCGGGATCGACGAAGCTGATCAGCTCCAGCCCCTTGCCGTTGGCCGTGGGCGTGTACATCAGGGCGATGCCCTGGACGATGGAGGCGGGATTGAGCTCGCGCTCCTGCAGGCGATATTTGCCGGCCTCGATCTTGGTCAGGTCCAGGACGTCGTCAATGAGCTCGTGCAGGGCGTTGGCGGAGTTGCGCAGGTTGTCCAGGTATTCGTTTTGAGCGCGGCTCAGGCCCGATTTGCTGAGCAGGTTCGCCATGCCGATGATGCCGCTCATGGGCGTGCGGATCTCATGGCTCATGGTGGCGAGAAAATCGTCCTTGGCGAGGCTGGCGCGCTCGGATTCCCGGCGCGCATGCTGCAGCGCGCGGGTGAGCACGCTCAGGTACAGCGGCAGCACCAGCAGCACCGCGAGATAGACCAGCAGGTCGGGGGCATGTGCGTGCCAGTTCGTATCCAGCTGCAGCACGGTGAGATAGCACGCCAGGCTGAGCCCGGTGGCCGCAAGCAGTGCCCCTCGGCCATAGCGACTCCCATAGCCGACGTAAATCCACAGGTAGAAGAGGAAGAACGGGCTGAACGGCCCGGCGTGGGTGACCAGCATCGCCCCGCTGACCGAGCCGATGTCCACCAGCATGGACGCGTAGGGGCGCCAGGGCAGCATCGGCCACAGCGGCACGCTCAGGGCTATGAGCAGCGCGGCGCCGAGAAAACCGAACAGCAGCGCGGCGAACTCGGCCGGCGTGGTCGGGTAATAGCTCAGCCGCATGCCGACATAGATGTAGCCCGCGGTGAACACGGCGATGGCCACGCGGATGAGCGCCTGGATCAGCTCGGGATGACCGCGTAGGCTTGCGCTGACCGGCGCAGCCGTCTTCATGGTCCTGTCCCCGCGGAACGCGGGTGCCTGCGCCCGCGGTGCCGACCTCGTCCCGGGAGATTGCCGATGCGCGAACAGACTGCCTGCATTCCGATCAACGCCATCGGCAAGTGCGCCCGCTGTCGGCCCCCCAAGTGCTGTTCGTACATCACCCAATCGATCCCCACGCCGCGCAGCAAGGCGGACTTTGACCACATGCTGTGGCAGATCGCCCATGCGGGCGTCCAATTCTACAAGGACACCGCGGGCTGGTTTTTGGTGGTCTATACCCCCTGTCGGCACCTGCTGGCGGACGGCCGCTGCGGCATCTATGCCGAACGCCCCCAGCTGTGTCGCGACTACAGCAACGAGTTCTGCGAGTACGACGCGCCGGCCGAGGCGGGCTTCGAGCTATTCTTCCCGGATTACGAGGCCCTGCTCAAGTATTGCCGCCGCCGGTTTCGCCGCTGGGACCAGCGCTTTGCGGAAGCGGCGCCTCGGGCATGATGTCGGCGAAGCTGTCGAGCACCGGAAACGGCCCCGCGTCGCGCGGCGCGGCGCGGCTGTCCGGGCGGCGGATGCCGAGCAGCCAGCCGATGCCGTAGTTCCGCGCGGAGTGCAGCACGCGCTCGCTGTCGTCCACGAGCAAGGTGCGCGGCGGCGCGAACGGCACCTGCGTATGCAGCCGCTCCCAGAAGTCGGCGTCCTCCTTGGGCATGCCGAAATCGTGGGCGCAGACCACCGCATCGAAGTGATCGGCCAGGCGGGTGCGCTGCATCTTCAGGGAGAGGCTGCGCTGATGGGCGTTGGTGACCAGGGCCAGGTGCCGCCCGCTGGCGCGTACCCGCTCGAGGAAGGGCAGCACCTGCGGGTGGACGTCGATCAGGTGCTGGACCTCGTACTTGAGCAGGGCCACGTCCAGCTCGAGTCGCTCGCTCCAATAATCGAGGCAGTACCAGTCGATGGTCCCCTCCTTGGCGCGCAGCATGGGGTAGAGCCGGTCTTTCGCCTGCTGCGTGCTCAGCCCGTGGCGCTCGGCATAGCGTCGCGGCAGGTGCTCGAGCCAGAAATAGCTGTCGAAGTGCAGGTCCAGCAGCGTGCCGTCCATATCGAGCAGCACGGTGTCGATTCGGGACCAGTCGAGCATGGGGCCTCCATCTCCGGGGTCGCATCGCCGCTTCAGCGGCGCTTGTATACTGTAACAGGCCGCCGCGGCGGTGGCGCCGCCTGTCGCCGATTGGCAAAATGGGGCGGCTCAGCGACGAAGGCCAGTGCGCGTGCCCGAAAAGCCTCGCATCTTGAAGACCCGGACCCTGGCGCGCACGCGGTTGTTCCACGTGCAGGGACTGCAGCTGCGTTTCGCCAATGGCGCCGAGGTCGAGTACGAACGCATCAAGGGCTCGGCGCCCGGTGCCGTGTTGATCGCGCCCTTGCTCGATGCCCGGACGGTGCTGCTGATCCGTGAATACGGCGCCGGCACGGAGCGCTACGAGCTGGCCCTGCCAAAGGGGCGGGTCGAGCCCGGCGAGGACCTGCTGGAGGCGGCCAACCGCGAGATCATGGAAGAGGTGGGCTACGGCGCTCGCTCGCTGCGCCTGGTGAAGAGCGTATCACTCTCGCCGGGCTACCTCAGCCATATCACGCACGTCATCCTGGCCGAAGACCTCTATCCCGCCCGGCGCGAGGGCGACGAGCCCGAACCGCTGGAGGTCGTCCCCTGGTCACTGGACGATCTCCCCGCCCTGGTGGCGCGCGAGGAGATGAGCGAGGCGCGATCGATCGCGGCGCTATACATGGTGAGGGAGCAGCTCGAGCGTGATTGAACAGGGATTTCCCGTGCATCCGCTGGCCGCCCTGCTGCCAGAGGTCTGCACGCTGGCGAGGGAGGCCGGCGAGCGCATCATGACCATCTACCGGGACGGGTTTTCCGTGACCCGCAAGGACGACGCGACGCCGCTTACCGAGGCGGACCTCGCCGCCAATGCGCTGATCGGCGCTGGCCTGCGCCGGATCACCCCGGGCGTGCCGGTGCTCTCGGAGGAGGACGAGGCGCCGCCCTTCGATGCGCGTCGCCGCTGGGCGAGCCTGTGGCTGGTCGATCCCCTCGACGGCACCCGCCAGTTCATCCAGCGCAACGAGGAATTCACCGTGAACATCGCCCTGGTGCACGGTCATGCGCCCGTGCTCGGGGTGGTGTACGTGCCGGCCAGCGGCGTGTGCTATTACGCCGCCCGGGGCCTGGGCGCGTGGCGCGCCGATGCCAATGTCGGTTCCGGTGTCGTTGCCGAGCCCGGCGCGGATGCGCGCGCCGATCCGGGCGCCGGCCCGGTCGGCCTGCGCGTGCGGCCCTATCGGGGCGGGCGCGTGCGCGTGCTGGCGAGCCGTGCCCACGGCAGCCCCTCGCTGCAGCGCTACCTGGCCCGGCTGGGCAATTACGAGCTGGTGAACGTCGGCAGCTCGCTCAAGTCGTGTCTGATCGCCCAGGGGGAGGCGGACCTGTACGCGCGCTTCGGGCCCACCGGGGAGTGGGACACTGCCGCCGCGCAGTGCCTGGTGGAGGAGGCCGGCGGACGGGTGACGGACACGCAGATGCGCCCGCTGCGCTACAACGCGCGGGAGTCGCTGCTGAACCCGCATTTCTTCGTGTTCGGGGAGACGGACGTGGACTGGTCCCGCTTCCTGCCGGAGAGCGGCAGCTAGTCGCGTCAGGCGGAGCGCCGCTCATAGACGGTGAGCGCCGCCTTCAGCTCGTCGATGATCAGCGCCCGCTCGCGTTCGGACAGGGCGGGCAGGCAGTCGGTGGAGAGGCCCTTCTCCAGCGTCTCGACCATGGCACGCACCGCTACCGGCCCGGTGGCGCAGGCGGCCTCGATGCAGGCCCTGGTAACCGCTTGCTGCTTCATTGGAGATTCCCGCAACGCGCCTCGGCTTAATTGAAGAGCGCGCTATGTTCGCGAAGCCGGCCGGGGTCGTCAAGCGACGCACGCACGGGGTAGGAAGGGCGGCTGCGGGGTCGGGGGAAAGTGGTGGCCAGGGACAGAATCGAACTGCCGACACGGGGATTTTCAATCCCCTGCTCTACCAACTGAGCTACCTGGCCGCAGGAAGCGTGCTATTTAAAGCGATTGGCCCGCGGCGAGTCAAGCCGCCGCCGCTGGCGGGCTCACTGCTGGGGCGGGACGTAGCCCTCGGGCGTGGCGGAGCCCTCGCCGAAGAAGTAGTTCTCCATCTCGCGCTCGAGGAACTGGCGGTGCTTGGGGTCGATCGGGCTGAGACGGTTCTCGTTGATCAGCATGGTCTGATGCTGCAGCCAGCCCTGCCAGGCCTCCTTGGAGACGTTCTGGTAGACGCGTTTGCCGAGCTCGCCCGGATAGGGGGGAAAGTCCAGACCCTCGGCTTCCCGGCCGAGTTTGACGCAATGGACCGTTCGGGCCATGGCTTGCTCTCTCCGTTGGTTGGTGCGTATCGGCGCGTGCCGCCTAGCCGGCGGCCGCGGCGGGATCGCCCCAGCGGGCCGTGTCCCGGCGCAGCTGCGCGAGCAGCCGTGCGACCGGGGCCGACAGGCCGCGGGCATCGGGCCGGCGAGTGTTATACCAGACTCGCCCGGCGTCTTCCATGACCGCCCCGGGCCCGGTGTCGAGCACCGCCGCCCGCACCGGCAGGATGTCCAGATGGAAGTGGCTGAAGCTGTGGCGCAGCACGGGCCAGCGGTCCTCCTCCCGCACCGTCAGCCCGAGCCGTTCGCGACAGACCTGTTCGGGATCCTCGTCGCTGGCGCACTCGGGGAAGCCCCACAGCCCTCCCCACAATCCCGCGGGTGGACGGCGGGTGAGCAGCACGCGCTGCTGCGGGTCGGCAAGGATGAGCATGGTCGTCTGCCGCACCGGCAGGCGCTTGCGCGGCCGGGGCTGGGGGTAGGCCTCGACCGCCCCGGCCGCGTGGGCCGCACAACCCGCGCGCACGGGGCAGGCGCCGCACTCGGGCGCACGCGGCCGGCACACGGTTGCCCCCAGGTCCATGATCGCCTGTGTGTAGTCCGCGCAGCGCGCCCCCGGGGTTGCGGCTTCGGCGTGCTGCCACAGCCGCTGCTCGATCTCGCGCTGCCCCGCCCAGCCGGCCACGGCGTGAAAGCGGCTCAGCACGCGCTTGACGTTGCCGTCCAGGATGGCGTGCCGCTGGCCGCAGGCCTGGGCGAGGATGGCCCCGGCGGTGGAGCGGCCGATCCCCGGCAGCGCCATCACCGCCTCGATCCGGCGCGGGAAGCGGCCGCCGTGCTCGTCACGGATGTGGCGTGCGGCGCGGTGAAGATTGCGCGCCCGGGCGTAATAGCCCAGCCCGGTCCACAGGTGCAGCACCTCGTCGAGCTCCGCGCCCGCCAGCGCCTTGATGCCGGCGAAGCGGCGCACGAAGGCGCGGAAGTAGGGAACGACCGTGGCCACCTGGGTCTGCTGCAGCATGATCTCGGAGACCCACACCCGGTAGGGCGTGCGTGGGTGTTGCCAGGGGAGGTCGCGGCGGCCGTGCCGCTCGTACCAGTGCAGGACACGGCGGGTGAAATCCTCGGGGCTCACGGTCGGGCTGTCGCCTCCAGATTCTCGATGGTCTGTCGCGCCTGCTGCTGCAGGGCACTCTTCACCGCCCAGGTGCCGACCAGGGGCGGCACCCAGACGTCCGGCTCGAGCTCGGCGCGGAAGCTCACCCGGCTGCCGGGGCCCGCCGGGGCGATCTCCCAGAGCAGCCGGCCGCTGCGGAAATCGCTGTGTGCCGGCTCGAGGCGCGCATAGATCGCCCCGGCAAGCTCCTCCACGTCCTCCACTTGCCTGAGCGTGCGGCAGAAGAACATGACACAGGCCCGCGTTTCAAGCCGCACGCGCTTGCTGTCCCCGCGCGTGCCCAGCACCTCGCTGTGCAGGATGGCCGGGTTGAGCCGTGCCAGGTGCGCATAGTCGGTCAGCGCCGCATAGGCGGCGGCGGGGGGGACCGCGACCTTCATCACGACCATCACGCGATAGCGGCCGTCGGCGGCCTCGGCATGGCTGTCGATCAATTCGGCCGCGTGCGCGAGCGTGCCGGCGAACAGGGCCGCTGCGCACAGGCAGCCGCCGTAGCATTTCATTGCAGCAGATTCTTCAGCTTGTCCTGCAGCTTGCGCTCCAGTTCCTGGCTGCGCTTGCCCTTCTCCTGGTTCAGGCGCTGTTTGAGCTCGCCTTCCTTCTTGTGGAGCTCCTGCTTCGCCTTTGTCTTCAATACGCGGTCCACGTCCAGCTGGATGTTCGGTCCGCTCAGCGGCCCCTTGATCTGCA
Source organism: uncultured Gammaproteobacteria bacterium (assembly GCA_963779865.1). GTDB lineage: Bacteria > Pseudomonadota > Gammaproteobacteria > CAVZZX01 > CAVZZX01 > CAVZZX01. Next base: position 2,698,915 of record CAVZZX010000003.1, read on the forward strand.
GCGGGATGGTCAGCCCCTTGAGCTGTTCCATGCCCGCTCCGCCCTGGCCCTCGAGCGATTTCACCACGGCCACGTCGGCGACGTAGTCGATGTTTTCCTTCACCAGGTCCACCGTGCCCCGGCCGTCGACGCGGAGCAGGGGTGATTTGGCCGAGAGGTCGCGGTTGTGGGCGACCCCGTTGCGCACCTGCGCACTGCCGGACAGCGCGGTGAAGTCGGTCTTGCGCGGCGCCTGCGCCTTGGGCGCCGACTGTCCCTTGACCTTGGCCATGCCCTCGCGAATGAGCTGTGCGATGTTGATGCCGTGCAGGGCGCCGTGGTCGATCGAGAAGCGTGCCTCGCCGTTGAGGCTGCGGGTGAGGGTGGGCGCATCGATGCCCTGTGCGGTGAGCTTGGCCGACAGGTTGGCCGTGCCCTCGAGCAGGGGCTTGCCCTGCAGGTCGGCGAGCAGCGGCCCGATCTGGACCTTGTCGAGGGCCTCGTCCATGGCCAGCTGCGGCCGGGCCTTGGTGAAGTCGGCGCGCACGTCGCCGCGGTAGACGCCTCCGTAGAGCTGGGCCCCGAGCGGATGCAGCCGCAGGCGCCCGCCGCGGCCCTGCAGCTCCATGTGCGCGTCCTTGGAGTGCAGGCCGGCGGCGCTCAGCTCGGCCACGGTGAGCGTGCCCTGCACATCCAGGCTGCGGAGCATCTCCAGGGGCAGCTGCGCCGCGCCGGCGGCCGCCGCGCTGCCCGGCGTGGCGGCCGCGGACGGGGCGGTCGGCGCCGGTGCGGTGCTGCCGGCCCCCGGCGCGGCCGCCGGCGGCGGGAGGTAGCGGTCCGCGTCCAGTCGGTCCACCGCAAGGTCAAAGCGCACCACGGGTTTGCTGAAGTCGCGCACCGCGGCCGTTCCCTTGAGCGTGCTCTCATCGAGGCGCAGCACCAGGTTCTCAAGGGCAAGCCGCGTGGGCGCGGCGCTGAAGCGGGTCTGCAGCGAGGCCTTCGACAGTGCCGCGGCGTCGGCAGTGGCGGGGGGCTGCGCACCCAGGCGCGCGAACAGCTTGCGTGGCGCGAACTCCTCGCTGGCGAGGCTGCCCTGCACGCTCGGCGACGTGAGCAGCTCACGCCCGTGGAGCTGGCCGCTAAGCGTGACGCCGGCGGCGTCCAGATCGAGCTTGGCAATCTCCAGGGTGCCCTTGCCCAGGTCGGCGGTGCCCGCCGGCACGCTCAGCTTCGCCTCCAACTCCCCGGTGCCCGGCAGCCCGGCGCCGCTCGCCTGCGCGCTGAACACCAGATTGCGCACCGAGTAGACCTTGGCCGCGGGGTCGAGCACGAGGCCGCTGTCCAGGCCGAGCTGACCCTGCAGCGCGGGCGCCTGGCTCTGGAAGCGGGTGCGCACGGCGACCTCGAAGGGCGCCCCCAGGCGCAAGGCGCCGCTCTCCACGGTCAGATTGCTGAGCACCAGGTGCTGATTCGTCTGACGGTCATCCCAGTCGATGTGCCCGCCACGCAGGTCGACGCCGCCGATGGCCAGCGCCCCCAGGGCCTTCCCGCCGCCCTGCCCGCCGCCGGTGGCGGGCGGTGCCGCACCGCCGCCCGCGATCAGGTCGTCCCAATTCGCCCGACCGTTCTTGTTGCGGGTGAGATGCAGGTCCAGGCCGTGCAGGACCACCGTGCCGACCTCCACCTGACCGCGGAACAGCGGCGCCAGGCGGACCTTGATGTCCGCCTCGTCCAGGCTCGCGAAGGGCGCAGTGCCGAAGCCCGGCGCATTGCCGAGCACCACCTTGCCGGTCTGCAGGCCCAGCCAGGGAAACAGGGAAAGCTGCAGGTCGCCCGGGATGTTCAGCTCGCGTCCGGTCTGCTGTTGCACCAGCGCCGCGATGCGCTGCTTGTAGGCGTTGGGGTCGACCACCACCGCGAGGATAACCGCGGCGGCCACGAGAAACAGGACGATGGCGCCGGCGATGATCAGCAGCCACTTGGCGATTTTTCCCGGCATGCGAGCTCCCGTCGGTTTAATTGCCGGCCCGATAGCGGACTTTTGACCCATATGTTAGCCGATCGCCGCACAACGGGCGCAGCGCTTGCATCCCGGGCAGTCCCCGCGGTAAAAAGGCGATCGAGCAGGAAGCTCGCACGCTGCCAGAACGCGTTGAACCCCGAACCATGGAGGGTTGCTTCTCCGCGAATCCACGGACGTGCCTACGAGCCCGACTTGGGGGCGATCAGTTTTTTCTTTGGAGGATGTCGGATGGGCGCCGAGTCGACGGTGTTCGTGGTCGACGATGACAAAGCAGCAAGGGAATCGCTCCGCTTTCTCATCGAGTCGGTCGGACTGGCTTGCGAGACCTATGCTTCACCCACCGATTTCATCGAGGCCTATGACCCCCTGCGGCCGGGCTGCCTGATCCTGGACATGCGGATGCCGGGCCTGAGCGGCTTGCAGGTGCAGGAGCGATTGCACGAGCAGAACATCCGCGTCCCGATCATCTTCGTGACGGGCCACGGCGATGTGCCCATGGCCGTGAGTGCGCTGAAGGCCGGCGCCTTCGACTTCATCGAGAAGCCCTACAGCGACCAGCAACTGCTGGATCGCGTGCAGCACTGCATTGCCGAGGACTCGCGGCGCCGCAACGAGTATGCGGAGCGCGCGGCGCTGCGCGAGCGTCTGGCGCAGTTGACCCCGCGCGAGCGGGAAGTGCTCGAGCGGGTGGTGGCGGGCAAGCCCAACAAAGTCATCGCCCGGGAGCTGAGCATCAGCGGCAAGACCGTCGAGGTGCATCGGGCCCGCGTCATGGAAAAGATGCAGACCAGCTCGCTCGCCAACCTCGTCTCCATGTGCGTCAGCGCCGGCCTGCTTGACGGCCCGGCATGAGCGCCGCGGCATATACCTAAACCCCGCCCCGATCGGTTATACTGCGCCCCCTGTGCGGCCGTAGTTCAATGGTAGAACCCAACCCTCCCAAGGTTGTGATGCCGGTTCGATCCCGGTCGGCCGCTCCACCTCTGCGCGGCCAGCGGCGCGGGCCGACGGGTCCGGCCGTTCTCCCAGTCCTCCTTCAGTCAGTCGTATAGCCGCCCGATCGCCTGCGCATAGCGTTGCATGACGGCCGCGCGCTTGGTCTTCAGGGTGGGCGTGACGAGTCCGTTGTCGATCGTCCAGGGTTCCAGCAGCGCGGCCACCCGACGCACCTTGGCGTAGCCGGGAAAGTCGTGCAGCAGCCGTCCGACCCGGGCGACCAGGTCATGCTGCAGGCGCCGATCGCGCAGGCTCGCCGCGTCGAAGGGATCGAGTCGGTGTTGCCTGGCCAGGCCGAACCAGTGATCGGAGTTGATCACCACGAGGGCGGCCAGATAGGCGCGCCCCTCGCCGACCAGCATCGCCTGGTCGAACAGCGGGTCCAGGGTAATGGCCGACTCCATGTCGACCGGCGACACCTTCTCGCCATTGGACATCACCAGGATGTCTTTGATCCGGCCGGTGATCGTGATAAAGCCGTGGTCGTCGATATGCGCCCGATCGCCGGTGTGCAGCCAGCCCTCGGCATCGATGGTCTCGCCGGTGGCGCTGTGGTTGTTCCAGTAGCCGAGCATCACGCAGGGCCCCTTGACCAGCAATTCCTCGCCTGTCGCGATGCGCACCACGATCCCGGGCAGGGGGCGGCCCACGCTCTCGGGCCGGTTCTGCTCGAGCGTGTTGGCGCTCACCACGGGGCTGGTTTCGGTCATGCCGTAGCCCTGCAGCACGTCCGTACCCAGGCCGATGAACAGACGGGCCACCGCGGGAGGCAGGGCCGCGCCGCCGCTGACCGCCAGCCGCAGTCGACCGCCGAGGCGCTCGCGCACGCGCCGCGCCACCAGCGGGTCGAGCAGCGGCCACAGCAGCAGGGCGGGGCCGGGCCAGGCACGTCGCTGGCGCACCAGAAAGCGACGCCAGCCGCAGTGCACGGTCAAGCGCAGCAGTAGCCGGGCGGGCAGTGAGCCCCGGGCCTGTTGCTGGATGCGATCGTAGATCCGCTCGAACACACGCGGCACCGAGATCAGGGCGGTGGGGCGGATGGTGCGGATGTCCTCCGCCAACTGCTGGACGGAGCGCGCGAAGGCGACGCTTGCTCCGGCCATCATCGGCAGGTAGTAGCCGCAGGTGCGTTCGAAGGAGTGCGACAGCGGCAGAAAGGACAGCAGCACGTCGGACTCGAACACGTCCAGGACTTCGAGCGCGCCGTGGGCCACCGCCAGGATGTTGCGATGGCTGAGCATCACCCCCTTGGGGCGGCCGGTGGTGCCCGAGGTATACACGATGGTGGCGAGGCGATGCGGGTCGCCGCCGCGCTCACGCAGCGCCCCTGCGCGTTCGGGCAGCACCTCGTTCACGCTCCGTGTCCCCGCGTGCTCTTCCCCGGCGGCGCTGCGCGTGTGCAGCAGCCAGATCCGGCGCAGGGATTCGATGCCCTCGAGCGCGTCGCGCAGCCGGTGCCAGTGGGTGGCGTCCTGCAGCAGGAGCAGCTTCACCCCGGCATCGCGCACGATGTAGGCGATATTGTCCGGCCGGTCCTCCACGTACAGGGGAACCACCACGAGGCCGAGCCCCAGGGCGGCCTGCTCGAAGGTCACCCATTCGATGCCGTTGCGCAGCAGCAGCGCGACCCGGTCGCCCTGCTCGAGGTGCTCGGCGCGCAAGGCGTGCTGCCAGCGCGACACCTCGGCCGCCATGGCGGTCCAGGTGTATTCCTGCCACGCATCGGCGCCGCGCTCGAAACGGCGGTAGGCGATTGCCTCGGGGGTGCGGCGCACGCGTTCGCGGAACAGGCCGTCGAGGGTGCCGGCGGCATTCACGGAGATGACGTTGGATCGGATCGCCACGGTCTTGTTCTGGGTCGGGGGGTCGAAGGCCGCTGGGGAGGATTGTATTATGATCTGTCGGGCACGATACTATCTGCAATCATCACCCGCGACTACCCAGACCCCTTACAAGCATGCAGATCCTCGTCAACGGTGAACCCCGCGAGGTGGCCGAGGGCTGTACCGCGGCCCGTCTCGTCGATGAGCTCGGACTCGGCGGGCGGCGCCTCGCGATGGAAATCAATCGCGAGATCCTGCCGCGCAGCGCCTATCAGAGCCACCGCCTGCAGCCGCAGGACCGCGTGGAGATCGTCCACGCCATCGGCGGCGGCTGAGGGTCCGTCCCGGCTGCGGTATAATCGTCCGTTTTCCGGCAGCGCCTGCCGGGTTTTACGTCATGTCGCAGGAGCGCACGATGACCCAGAACCAATCCCCGCGCGCCGACGCGCCGCTTACGCTGGCCGGCAAGGACTATCGCTCGCGGCTGCTGGTCGGCACCGGCAAGTACCGTGATCTTGCACAGACCCGCGAGGCGATCGAGGCGAGTGGCGCCGAGATCGTCACGGTGGCGATTCGGCGCACCAACATCGGCCAGAACCCCGATGAGCCCAACCTGCTCGAGGCATTGCCGCCGGATCGCTTCACGCTGCTGCCCAACACCGCCGGCTGCTATACCGCCGAGGACGCAGTGCGCACCTGTCGGCTTGCCCGCGAACTGCTCGACGGGCACGACCTGGTCAAGCTCGAGGTACTGGGCGACGAGAAGACGCTGTTTCCCGATGTCATGGCGACGCTCAAGGCGGCCGAGACGCTGGTGGCCGACGGCTTCAAGGTGATGGTCTACACCACCGACGACCTCATCCTCGCGCGCCGCTTCGAGGAGATGGGCTGCGTGGCGGTGATGCCGCTGGCCGCGCCGATCGGCTCGGGGCTGGGGATCCGCAATCCCTACAATATCCGCTTCATCGTGGAAGAGCTGAAGGTTCCCGTGCTGGTGGACGCCGGCGTGGGCACCGCCTCGGATGCGGCCCTGGCCATGGAGCTGGGCTGCGACGGGGTGCTGATGAACACCGCCATTGCCCAGGCGCAGGACCCGGTGCTGATGGCCTCGGCGATGCGCAAGGCGATCGAGGCCGGGCGCGAGGCGTACCTGGCCGGGCGCATGCCGCGCAAGCGCTACGGCAGTGCCTCCTCGCCGCTGGAAGGCACGTTCTTCTAGGCGCGCTTCGGCCGACCGGTCTGCAATCGGCGGGCACCTTGCCGGGCGCAAAGTGTCCGCCGCTCATTTTTCCGGGATGATCATGACAGAGGCTGGCGAACAGCAGCGGCGCCGCATCCGCAGCTTCGTGCGCCGCGAGGGGCGCCTCACCCCGGCGCAGGCCTACGCGCTGGAGCACCTCTGGCCGCGCTACGGGCTGGAGGCGCTCGGTGCGCCGCTCGACCCGGGCGCCGAATTCGGGCGGGACGCGCCGTGCGTGCTGGAGATCGGCTTCGGGGACGGCGAGGCCCTGCTGCGCTCGGCTGTCGAGACGCCGGACAGCGATTTTCTCGGCATCGAGGTCCATCGCCCCGGGGTCGGGCGGCTGCTGCGGCGCCTCGAGGAGTTGGGCCTGGACAACGTGCGGGTGTTCTGCGCCGACGCCACCGAGGTGCTGGCCCAGCGCATTCCGCCGGGCACGCTCGATGCAGTACGCCTGTTCTTCCCCGATCCCTGGCCCAAGAAGCGCCACCACAAGCGGCGCATCGTGCAGCCCGCGTTCGTGCAGCAGGTGCATAGCCGGCTGCGCACCGGCGGCGCGTTCCACATGGCGACCGATTGGGAGGCCTATGCGTTGCACATGCTCGAGGTGATGCGCACCGCCGAGGGCTTTGCCAATACGGCGCCGGACGGCGGGTTCGTGCCGCGACCCTCGCAGCGGCCGCTCACCAAGTTCGAGCAGCGCGGCCGCTCGCGCGGCCACGGCGTGTGGGACCTGCTGTTCCGGCGCATCGACTGACCCGCGCGCGCCCCGCCGCCCGTCGTCTACAATCAGTGCGCATTCGGCCCCTACACGGAGGGAGGAGCTATGCGGGCGAAGCAAGGAGTGTGGATCGCCGGCCTGCTGTGCTATGCCTGCGCCGCAGCGGCGGCGGGCGGCGGCGCGTCATCGGGCAAACAGATCGCGGCGCAGGGCAACGGCAAGGGCGCGACCGCCTGTATGACCTGCCACGGCATGGACGGCGCAGGCCAACCGGCGGCGGGCTTTCCCAAGCTGGCCAATCTGAGCGCCGGCTATATCGCGAGCCAGCTGCAGGCGTTCCAGGAGGGTACGCGGCAGAACCCCATCATGCTGCCCATTGCCAAGGCGCTGTCCGGCCCCGAGATCACGGCGGTGGCCGAGTACTACGCGAGACAGGAGGCGGACGCCTCGAGCGCCGCCAAGCCCAAGGCCAACCCGGAGCTGATCAAGCATGGCCAGGCACTCGCCGAGCGCGGGGACTGGGAGAACGGCGTCCCGGCCTGCTTCAGCTGCCACGGACCCGGTGCCGCGGGCGTGGGCAAGCAGTTTCCGACGCTCGCCGGGCAGCACGCCAGCTACATCACCGCGCAGATCGAGGCCTGGAAGAAGGGGCAGCGGACGAACGATCCCAATGGGCTGATGAAGAGCGTCGCCGGCAATCTCAGCCAGCAGCAGACCAGCGCCGTGGCCGCCTACCTGGCGAGCCTGGAGCCGCAGCAGCAGGGGGGAAAGGTGCAATGAACATGCACGCATCTCGCATCGCACGACTGAGCCTGGTTCTCGCCCTCGCGCCGTTCGCGACCGGCGCATTGGCGCAGGAAAAAGGCGCGGTGCCGGCGCCGAACGTCGGGCCGCCGGCGCACCAGGCCAAGGAGGCCCGCTTCGAGCCGCCTGCGCCGGACGCGATCCCGAACGACGAGTTCGGCAAGGTCGTACGCCGCGGCCGGGACCTGTTCGTCAACACCCAGCAGCTGCGCGGCAAGTACGTGGGCAACGGCTTGAACTGCGCCAACTGCCATCTGGATGCGGGACGGCTCGCCAACTCGGCTCCCATGTGGGCGGCCTACGTCCTGTATCCGAAGTATCGAGGCAAGAACAAGATGGTGAACACGATGATCGACCGGGTGCAGGGCTGCTTCAAATACAGCGAGAACGGCAAGCCGCCGCCGGCCGACAGCGAGGAGCTGACCGCGATGATCAGCTACATGTACTGGCTCGCCGGGGGGGCACCCACCGGCAAGAAGATGGCCGGGCAGGGCTATCCGAAGCTCGAGGAGCCGGCTCAAAAGCCGGACATCCGGCGCGGCGCGAAAGTCTATGCCGAGAATTGCGCCGTCTGTCACGGCGAGAACGGCCAGGGGCAGAAGGTGAACGGCACGTCGGTGTTCCCGCCATTGTGGGGCAAGGACGCCTACAACTGGGGCGCCGGCATGCATCGCATCAATACGGCGGCTTCCTTCATCAAGTACAACATGCCCTTCGGCAAGGCCAATCCAACGCAGCTCAAGGCTGCCCTCAGCGATCAGGAGGCCTGGGACGTGGCGGCCTACGTCAACAGTCATGAGCGGCCCCAGGACCCGCGCTATCAGGGCAACCTGCAGCAGACCGAAAAGCAATTCCACGATCACCAGTGCTATTACGGTCATGAAATCGGCGGGCAGATGCTCGGCGCCAAGGCCTACCCGAACCCGCTGAAGACCGCCGCGGCAGGCAAGTAGCGCCGCCCGCCCCCGCAGGGCCGCCGCACAACCGGCGGCCCTTTTCTTTGCGCCCCGCGGTTCCCCTTTTTTGGAAGGATTATTAGCACGTGCTAATATTCTGACGCTTCGTCGCGGCTCGGGGTCCGCCCTCGACCCGTCCCGACGGCAATGACACCAAGAAACCAAGGGGTTACCGAATGACGCGATCCTGGATTACCGCCGCTGCCGTTGCGGCGGTCCTGAGCGCCCCCGCCGCCGCGGCCGCCGATCTCGCAGCGGGCAAGGCCATCGTCATGCAGGGCAACGGCCATGGCGCCCTCGCCTGTGTCAGCTGCCACGGCGCGCAGGGGGCCGGCAACGGCCCGGCCGGCTTCCCGCGCCTGTCCTCCCTCCGGGCGGGATATATCGCCAAGCAACTGCACGACTTCCAGAGCGGGCGCCGCGAGAACGCGGTGATGAAGCCGTTCGCCTCGGCCCTGAGCGAGGCCGAAATCGCCGACGTGGCGGCCTACTATGCGGCGCAGCATGCGGCCGCCGCCGCGGCGGCGGAAGCGCCCCCCGCCGAGGGTGAACACCTGGCCCTGCGCGGCGACTGGGACCACGACATCCCGGCCTGCGTGAGCTGCCATGGGCCGGGCGGCAAGGGCGTGGGCACAAGCTTCCCCGCACTCGCCGGTCAGCATGCGAGCTACATCAGCAGTCAGATCGCGGCTTGGCAGAACGGCACGCGACACAACGATCCCAACGACCTGATGAAGAGCGTCGCCGGGCGCCTGCGCGAAGACCAGGTGGACGCGGTGGCCGCCTATTTCGCGAGCCTTCCCCCCGCCGAATAAGTCCGGCACAGAACAGGAGTCATCGATGTACCGTATCCGGATTTCGACCAGCGTTGCGGCCCTCGCCCTGGCCTTGGTGCTGAGCAGCGCCGCGGCGCAGGACAAGGCGCAGGATCACCAGTATGAACTGGCGCAGACGCCCGCCGGCGCCCCCACGTTCAGTCCGCCGAGCGAGGACGCCATCCCCAAGGGCCAGTACGGCGACATGGTGCGGCGTGGCCGCGACCTGTTCGTCAACACCCAGCAGCTGCGCGGCAAGTATGTGGGCAATGGCTTGAACTGCGTCAACTGCCATCTGGCTGCCGGGCGCAAGGCAGGCGCCGCGCCCATGTGGGCCGCCTTCGGGATGTACCCGAAGTACCGCGGCAAGAACGACAAGGTCAACACCATGGAAGAGCGCATCCAGGGCTGCTTCCGCTACAGCATGAACGGGACGCCGCCGCCCGCCGGCAGCGAGGAGCTCACCGCGCTGGTCACCTACGACCATTGGCTGGCGACCGGCGCCCCGGTGGGCGTGAAGCTCGCCGGCCGCGGTTATCCGAAGCTGGCCAAGCCGGCGCAGACGCCCGACATCGAGCGCGGGCGCCGGGTGTTCGCGGCGAACTGCGCCGTTTGTCATGGCGCGCACGGTCAGGGGCAGAAGGCTGGCGGCAAGTCGGTCTTCCCGCCGCTGTGGGGCAAGGACTCCTACAACTGGGGCGCCGGCATGCATCGCATCAACACGGCGGCGAGCTTCATCAAGGCCAACATGCCGCTGGGCAAGCCCAACAGCCTCTCCGATCAGGAGGCCTGGGACGTGGCCGCCTTCGTCAACAGCCACGAGCGGCCGCAGGACCCGCGCTTCGCCGGCAAGCTGGCGCAGACCGACAAGACCTATCACAAGCACCAGTGTTTCTACGGCGACCAGGTGCATGGCGAGGTGCTGGGCAGCCACGCCCCCTCCCGCCCGTCCGCCGGGAAGTAGGCGAACCATGTCTCGGCGCCGGTCCTGTGGCCGGCGCCGTCGTTCCCCCCAGCCAGGTCCCCGCCGCGGCGCTCGGGCGTCCCGCCGGGCGGGCGGCCACAGCCAGGCGGCGCCGCGTACGCCGCTCGAGTCCCCGTGCACCGGCGCACGCAGGCGCGTGCTCACCCGATCGGAGAACACGAAGTCGTCCCACAGGCGGGGCACGTTGCGGTACAGGCGATCGAGCTTGGACATGCCGCCCCCCAGCACGATCACCTCGGGGTCGAGGAGGTTGATCACGCTAGCCAGGGCGCGGGCCATGCGCGCCTCGTAGCGGCGCAGGCTGGCTTCGGCGCGGGCGTCGCCGGCCGCTGCGGCGGCCGCGATGGCCGCCGCATCGGCCTGGGCGCCGCCGTGCTCACGATGGTCGCGCGTCAGGCCGGGGCCGGACAGCCAGGTCTCGATGCAGCCGCGCCGTCCGCAGTAGCAGAGCGGGCCCGGCAGCTCGGCCGCCGCCGGCCAGGGCAGGGGATTGTGCCCCCACTCCCCGGCAATGGCATTGGCCCCCAGCAGGGGGCGCCCGTCGATGGCGATGCCGCCGCCGGTGCCGGTCCCGACGATGACGCCGAAGGCGATGGCCGTCCCGGCGGCCGCCCCGTCGGTGGCCTCCGAGACGATGAAGCAGTTCGCGTCGTTGGCGAGCCGCACCGGCCGGCCGAGGGCCGCCGCCAGGTCCCGGTGCAGGGGCCGGCCGTTCAGCCAGGTGGAGTTGGCGTTCTTGACGCGGTCGGTCGCCGGCGAGAGGGCGCCGGGGATGCCCACGCCCACGGGGGCGGCGCGCTCGAGGGCGCGGTCGCAGTCGGCGACGAGCGCGCTGATGGCGGCGATGCAGGCGGCGTAATCCCCGCGCGGGGTAGGCACCCGCCGGCGCAGGCGCTCGCGCCCGTCCTGCCCGAGGGCGATGGCCTCGATCTTGGTGCCCCCCAGGTCGATCCCGATGCGCACGGCCATTCTCTTTCGTCGTCGTGATGCCCCCGAGCGGCGCGGCCGGCGGCGCGTGGATCTTGCGGGTGTGCGGCTCAGGTGTCGAGCAGCACCGTGTCCTCGTGGGCGTAGGGTGGGCTGCAGCAGCACAGCAGGCACAAGGGGCTGCGGCCGGTGTTCTCCACGCAGTGGGGCATGCCCGCAGGGATATGCACAGTGTCGCCGGCGGCCAGGCGGAGGCGTTCGCCGCCCAGGTGCATCAGGCCCTCGCCGGCGGTGACGTGGTAGAGCTCCTCGCTGCGCAGGTGCTTGTGGAGCGCCGTGCGCTCGCCCGGCGGCACTCGCGCTTCGGCCAGGCTCTGCGCGCGATTGCCGTGCCGCTGCGGGTGCATCAGCTCGCGGATCTGCGAGCCGTCCTTGGTCGTGTAGGCGGGGATGTCGGCCCAGCGGGTGCGCTTACTCATCGGACCCGGCCGCAGGGAGGCAGGGGGTGTGGCAGCGTGTCGCCCGCGTGCCTCACAGCGCCGCGCGGCTGGCGAGGATGCGGTCCAGGCGCAGACGCAGCACGCGCCCGCCGCTGCGCGCGATGAGGAACTCCTCGCCGCGGCAGGTCTCCAGGTCGAGCGGCATGAGAACCCCGATGTGGTGTTCGCCGGGCGGCTCCTGCCAGGCGAGCCGCAGCGCCTGGCGGTGCATGATCGCCAGCTCGTAGGCGCTGTAGGCGGTGCAGGAGACCGGTTGGTATTCGCCCTCGTCCTTATTCATCATCGCGCCGCAGGTCCAGGCGGACCAGGCCGCCCTCTGGGTCAGTGTAGACATTGAAGCCGATCGGATGGCAGCAGACCTGGCAGTCCTCGATGTACGCCTGATCCCCGGCCGAGCAGTCCACGAGGGTCGTGAAGCGCGCCCCGCAATATGGGCAATCGACCTGCACCTCTTCGATCATCATCGGCAAGCATCCCCGGCCGGCAGAAACAGCTCCAGCAGGTCGTTGAGATAACGCTGCCCCGTCGCTGTGGGGCGGATATCCGAGAGCGTCCACTCGATCCAGCCACGTTCCTCGGCGCAGCGCAAGGGGGCCTCGACCGTGCGGATGGGCAAGCCGGTGCGCTCGGCGAACAGGGCGCTGGGGAAGCCCTCGACGAGGCGCAGTGCGTTGAGCATGAATTCGAAGCCCGCATCGGCCCGGCTCAGCGCGCGGCTGTCGGCGATGCGCCCGGGCGAGGCCGCGTGGCCCAGGTAGTCCCGTGGATGGCGCCGTTTGGCCGTGCGCAGGATGCGCTGCGCCTGCGCGTCGCTGAGCTTGCCATGGGCGCCGGCCCCGATGCCCAGGTAGTCGCCGAAGGTCCAGTAATTGGTGTTGTGGCGGCTGCGGTGCCCGGCGCGCGCATAGGCCGAGACCTCGTAGTGCTCGTAGCCGGCGCGGGCGAGCCGTTCCTGGCAACGCTCCTGCATGTCCCACACGGCATCCTCCTCGGGCAGCGGCGGCGGGGCGCGGTGGAAGGCGGTGTTGGGCTCCAGCGTGAGCTGATAGTGGGAGAGGTGCGGCGGCTCGAGCGCGAGGGCCGTGTCCAGGTCCGCCAGGGCGCCCGCCACGTCCTGTCCAGGCAGGCCGTACATCAGATCGAGGTTGAATGAATCGAAGCCCGCGGCCCGCGCGGCCTCCACGGCGCGCAGCGCCTCGGCGCGTCCGTGTATCCGCCCCAGCGCGAGGAGCCGCGCATCATCGAAGCTCTGCACGCCGATGGACAGCCGGTTGATGCCGGCGGCGCGGAACTCGGCGAAGCGCCCCTGCTCGAGGGTGCCCGGGTTCGCCTCGAGCGTGACCTCGGCGGTGGGCGGCAGCGGCAGCAGGGCGCGGGCGGTGGAGAGCAGCCGGTCGATCCCCTCGGCGGAGACCAGGCTGGGCGTGCCGCCGCCGATGAACACGCTGCTCAGGCTGCGTCCCCACACTGTGGGCAGCTCCTGTTCGAGATCGGCGATCAGCGCATCGATATAGGCGCGCTCGGGCAGCTCCTCGCGCAAAGCATGCGAGTTGAAGTCGCAGTACGGGCACTTGCGCACGCACCAGGGGACGTGCACGTAGAGCGCGAGCGGCGGGAGCGTGCTGAATTGGAACATCGGCGGCCATGCGCAACGGAGGGATTCCCATTGTAGCAGGCCGCCGCAAGGGGACGGCGCGGCGGCGGCCGGGCACCGCCCGCGAAGACGGGCACTCGCGGGGCGCCGATGGCGCCCCGCGCAAGGGCGCTAGGTGTGATCTCTCAGTAGGTTGTTCACTCGGGGCTTACCCGGAAGACTGGAGGTGCGAACCAAAACCAAGCTCCGGGAGCCCCGAATGAACAACCATAAAAATGCCCGATTAACCGTCCATGGTCGAGAGCTGTTGGTGCGTCGCATCCTCGAGCAGGGCCTGCGCCCCCGCGAGGCGGCCCAGGCGGCCGGCGTGAGCGTGCGCACCGCCTACAAGTGGCTCCAGCGCTACCGCGAGGAGGGGCCGACGGGCCTGGCGAATCGCCCCTCGCGTCCCCATCACAGCCCGCACGCACTCTGCTCGCAGCGCCGGGCCCAGCTGGTCGAATGCCGCCGGGCCCGTCAGACCTACCGCCAGATCAGCCAGCGGCTGGGGATCGGTCACAGCACGGTGGGGCGCTGGCTGCGCCGCATGGGGCTCAATCGCCTGGCCCAGCTCGAGCCCGCCCCGCCGGTACGGCGCTACGAATACGCCCAGCCCGGCGGGCTGCTGCACCTGGACATCAAGAAACTCGGGCGCTTTCGCGTCCCGGGGCACCGCGCCACCGAGGACCGACGCCAGTGCTCCCGCGGGGCCGGCTGGGAGTATGTCCACGTGGCCATCGATGACCACTCCCGAGTCGCCTTCGGCGCCATCCACCCCGATGAGACCGGCCGCAGCGCCTGCGCCTTTCTGCTGCAGGTGCTGCGCTACTACCGGGGACTGGGCATCCGCTTCCAGCGGGTGTTGACCGACAACGGCGCCTGCTATCTGTCCCGGCGCTTTGCGCGCCTGTGCCGTCGTCTGGGGCTGCGCCATCTGCGCACGCAGCCCTACACCCCGCGCACCAATGGCAAGGCCGAGCGCTTCATCCAGACCGCGCTACGCGAATGGGCCTATGCCCGCGCCTACGTCTCCTCCGACCAGCGCTCCGAGCACCTCCTGCCCTGGCTGCATCAGTACAACTGGCACCGACCGCACGCCAGCCTCGGCTATCGGCCTCCGATCTCACGGCTTATCGTGAACAACCTGGTGGGTTTACACAGCTAGGCGCCCTGGTGATCGCGTGCCGGGTGCGCCCGTGCTTCAGATCAGGTCTGCGGCCTGGCCCTCTGGGGGACGCTGCGGTGCAAGCGCCGCAGGCGGCGCGCAAACGCCAGCACGGTGCTGATGGCGGCGGGTGCGGCCGCCGCCGCGGCCACGAACAGCGGCAGGCGGTCGCCGGCGTAGAGCCCCGCGGTGTGCTCCAGCGCGCCGGACAGATACAGCGCGGCAGCCGAGCAGGCCAGGGCGGTCAGCCCCCAGGCGGGGAGCGCGTCGGGGCGGCCGAGCACCAGGCGCACGAGCCCGCTGCTGGCCAGATAGGTGGTGACGATGGTGGCGGCGGCCAGAAATGCAATGTCCTGCAGCATGAGAATTCCTCCTTTCACTGGCTGACTCCCATCTTCCGGTCGCAGGTGAAGGCCGTCTGCGACGCCCGTCACGCCGCGGGCACCGCGCACTCAGGCGGGGCCGCGGCGCAGGGCTTCGGCCAGGCAGCGCAGGGCCTGGCCCCGATGGCTGCGCCGGTTTTTCTCCTCAGAGGGCAGCTGTGCGGCGCTGCAGCCGAGTTCGGGGACCCAGAACAGCGGGTCGTAGCCGAAGCCGCCACTGCCCTGGGCCTGCGCCAGGATGCGCCCTTCCCAACTGCCCTGGCAGATCAGAGGCACCGGGTCGGCCGCGTGCCGCATGTACACGACGATGCATTGGTAGCGCGCGCTGCGCCGCGCTTCCGGGAGCCCGGTGAGCGCCTCGAGCAGGCGGGCGTTGTTGTCCGCGTCCGCCGCGTCCGGCCCGGCGAAGCGTGCCGAATAGATGCCGGGGGCGCCATCGAGAGCGTCGACCTCGATGCCGGAGTCGTCGGCCAGCGCCGGCAGCCGGGTGTGGCGCGCCGCATTGCGCGCCTTGAGGATGGCGTTCTCGACAAAGCTGAGGCCCGTCTCCTCGGCCGCGGGGACGTCGAACGCGGACTGCGGCACGACCTCCATCTGCAGCGCGCCCAGCAGCGCCCGCATCTCGGCGAGCTTGCCCGGATTGCCGCTGGCGAGGACGACACGATGCATGGGGGTCAGCCTTGCGCCAGGGCGGCACGCTGCTTTTCCAGCAGCTGTTCGATGCCGTGCCGGGCCAGGTCGAGCATGGCGTCGAGCTCATCGCGGCGGAAGGGGTGCCCTTCGGCGGTGCCCTGCACCTCGACAAAGGCGCCGCCGTCGTTCATGACGACGTTCATGTCGGTTTCACACTCCGAATCCTCGGCATAGTCGAGGTCGAGCACCGGCTGTCCGCCGTAGATCCCCACCGAGACCGAACCCACCTGACCGTGCAGCGGGTCCTTCCGCAGCACGCCCTTTTCGCGCAGGTGGCGCACGGCATCGGCCAGCGCCACATAGCCGCCGGTCACCGAGGCGGTGCGCGTGCCGCCGTCGGCCTGAATGACGTCGCAGTCGAGGGTGATGGTGCGCTCGCCCAGGGCGGAGAGGTCGAGCACCGCGCGCAGCGAGCGGCCGATCAGGCGCTGGATCTCCATGGTTCGGCCGCCTTGGCGGCCACGGGCGGCCTCGCGCGCCATGCGCTGGCCGGTGGAGCGCGGCAGCATGCCGTACTCGGCCGTCACCCAGCCGCGGCCACTGCCGCGCAGGAAGCCGGGGATACGGTCCTCGACCGTGGCATTGCAGAGCACCCGTGTGTCGCCGAACTCCACCAGCACCGAGCCTTCGGCGTGACGGGTGTAACGGCGGGTGAGTCGGATTTCGCGGAGTTCGTCGGGGGCGCGGCCACTGGGGCGCATGAGGGCGGTCCTTCGGTTCGGGTGAGCCGCGCATTATAGCGGCCGACCCGCCCGGTGCCCACCGCGCTGCCCACTGCACTGCCCGGCGCACTGCCCGGCGCCGCAGCCCTAAGGCTTCATTTCGTCTTCGTATTCGCGGATGGTGCGCTCGATCTGTTCGATGGCGTGCGAGAGGCGATCCTCAAGGTCCGGGCGAGCGTCGGTGGCCGGGCCGGTCTCGTCGGCGGCGGGAGTGAGGGCGCGCACGCGCAGGGCGAGTGCGCTGATGTTGTCACTGCGCGGATAGCGGGTCTGCTCGGCCCGCTCGGTGAGTGCATCGAGGCTGCGGTTGAGCGGGCCGCGCGGCAACAGCGTGCCCAGCGTGGCGTCGTCCAGCGGCTCCCACAAGCCGTCCGAGCAGAGCAGCAGGATGTCGTCGGGGCACAGGCGCACGCCGGCGCTCACCGTGACCTGCGGGGGGTTCGCCTGCAGGCCGATGCACTGCGTGACGTAGTTGCGCATAGGGTGCTCCTGGCGACGGCTCAGGCTCAGCTTGCCGGCCTGGTAGAGCTGCTCCACGTAGGAGTGGTCACGGGTGCGGTACAGCGCCACGCCGTCGCGAAACAGGTACAGGCGGCTGTCGCCCGCATGCGCCCACCAGGCGGTGTCGTCCTGGATGAGGCAGACCACGGCGGTGGTGCCCGGGGTGAGCGGTGGCTCGTGGAGCGCACCGGCACGGCGCACCGCCTCGTGGGCCTTGTTCAGGAGCTGGCTGAGGAAGCGCTGCGGCTCGGACACCGGCAGTGCGTAGTAGGCGAGCTCGGCGCTCACGGCATCGATCAGCGTCTGCGAGGCCAGCGCGCCGCCACGTTGGCCACCCATGCCGTCGGCGAGCACCAGCAGCAGGCCGTGTTCGCCCTCCAGTGCCGCCAGCCGGTCCTGATTTTCCTCGCGGTTGCCGGTGCGGCTGGCGCGGCCGATCTCGTACTCCATGCGCCCCTACTCCTTGCCCCAGGAGAGCAGTGCGTTGAGCCCGGCCAGGGCGCCGCCCGAGGTGCTCGCCGTGCCGTCGGCCGGCGCCGGGCGGACCAGCGCCTCCCGCAGCTCGGCGACGCGCTGCGGGCGCAGCAGCGGATCCACCTCCATCGCCCAGTCGATGGCCTCCAGCAGAGCGGCCGGATACTGGCGCCGGAAGGCGCTTGCCGCCGGACGCAGGGTGTCGCGTTCCCGACGCGCCATCGCGCCCGGCGGCGGCTTGCCCTCGATGCAGGTGCGCATGGTGGCGCCAAAGGCGTAGATGTCGGTCCACGGGCCCATGTAGCCGGCCGGATCGAGCTGCTCCACCGGCGAGAAGCCCGGGGTCACCACCTGGGTGGCCTGGTACTGGCGCGAGTGCATCATCTCGTGCACGGCCCCGAAGTCGAGCAGCAGCGGCCGGGCGCCGGGGCGCAGGTGGATGTTGCCCGGCTTGATGTCCAGGTGCAGCATGCCGTGCGAGTGGATGATCTCCAGGCCGTCGAGCAGCGGCGGGAACACCGCCTGCAGGAAGGCCGCGCTGAGACTGCCGCGGTGGCGCTGGATGTACTTTTGCAGGTTCACCCCCTCCTGGTACTCCATGACCATATAGACCGTGCCGTTGGCCCGGAAGAAGTTGATCACGTTGACGATGGTGGGGTGCTTGAGCGTGGCGAGGGTGCTCGCCTCCTGGAAGAACAGCCGCTGTCCGTGGGCGAAGCGTTCGGCATGGCGGTCGCTGCTGGCGCAGACCTTGAGGCCCTCGCCGCGCACGGCGTGGCGGGTGGGCATATATTCCTTGATGACCACCGCGCGGCCCGATTCGCGGTCGCGGGCCAGATAGACGAGGCTGAACCCGCCGCCGCCGAGCGGGCGTTCGATGACGTAGTTGTCGATGCGGGTGTCGGCGGGTAAGGCCTGTGCTTTGCTACCCATGGCGGTAGGGGTGCCGTTCGTTTCGCTCAGCTTACCATATCGGCCGCACCGCCCTGCGCATTGAGTCACGCCGCCGGTGGTCTGCACGCCGGGACTGACGTAGTATGAGCGCTCGATTTTTCCGACACGGAACGACGCCCATGCTGCGCAGCATGACTGCATTCGCCCGGCAGGAAGGGCAGGGAGAGTGGGGCAGCCTCGCGCTGGAGCTGCGCTCGGTCAATCATCGCTATCTGGAGATCGCGCTGCGCCTGCCCGAGGAACTGCGCAGCCTGGAGCCGCAGCTGCGCGAGCGCATCGCGGCCCGCCTCGGCCGCGGCAAGGTGGACGTGAATCTGCGCCTGCAGGGCCCCACCTCGGGCGCCGCCGAACTCGTCGTGGACAAGGACCTGGCCGCCAAGGTGGCGCAGGCCAGTCGCGAGATCGACGCCCTCCTTTATGATCCGGCGCCGGTGAACTCGATGGACGTGCTGCGCTGGCCCGGGATCCTGGCCGCGCGCCCGCTCGATGCCGAACGCCTTGCCGCGCAAGCCCTGGGGCTGCTCGAAAGTGGCCTCGAGGAGCTGATCGACACGCGCGCCCGCGAAGGGGGCAAGCTGGAGAGCTTCCTCCTTGCCCGCTGCAGCGAGATCCTCGAGGCCGTAGGCCGGGTCCGCGCCCTGATGCCGGAGATTCAGGCCCAGTGGGGCGAGCGGCTGCGTGCGCGGCTGCAGGAGGTGCGTGCCGAGCTCGACGCCGGCCGCCTCGAGCAGGAGATGGTCATGTTCGCGCAGAAGAGCGACGTCAGCGAGGAGCTCGATCGCCTCGAGGCGCATGTCGAGGAGGTACGCCGCGTGCTGGGGCAGGAGCGTCCCGTGGGGCGGCGCCTGGACTTCCTGATGCAGGAGCTCAACCGCGAGGCCAATACCCTCGGCTCCAAGTCGGCCGACGCCCGCACCACGCGCATCTCGGTGGACCTGAAGGTTCTCATCGAGCAGATGCGCGAACAGATCCAGAACATCGAGTAGACGAGCGGAGGCCAGTGCCGGGCATGCACGAGACGTCCGTCGACACCGCGCCGAGCGGGACCCTGTACATCATCGCGGCGCCCTCGGGCGCGGGCAAGACCAGTCTGGTCAAGGCGCTGGTGGAGCGTAGCGCGGGCGTGCGCGTGTCGGTGTCGCACACCACGCGGGCGCCGCGGCCGGGGGAGCGCGACGGCGTGGACTACCACTTCGTCGATGCCGCGACCTTCCAGGCGATGATCAAGGACGGCGCCTTTCTCGAGCACGCCAGCGTGTTCGGGCATTACTACGGCACCTCCCGCTCCAGCACCCTGGACCGGGTGCGCCGGGGCAGCGACGTCATCCTGGAGATCGACTGGCAGGGTGCGCGCCAGGTGCGTGCCGCCCTGCCGCACGCGGTCGGGGTCTTCATCCTGCCGCCCTCGCGCGCGGTGCTGGAGCAGCGCCTGCGCGGCCGCGCCCAGGACAGCGAGGCGGTGATCCGTCGGCGCCTGCACGAGGCGCGCGAGGAGCTGGCCCACTTCGACGAGTTCGACTACCTGGTGGTCAACGACGACTTCGACACCGCCCTGGCCGAACTGCAGTCCATCGTGGTGGCGCGCCGCCTGCGACGCGCCGCCCAGCAGCCGCGTCTGCAGGACCGCCTTGCAGACCTGTTGGCGCCGGCGCCGGCGCCTGAGTAGAATGGCACGTTTCCCTCGGGCCGCGGCGCGGCCCCCCGATTTGCAGCCGGAGGCCTGATCCATGGCACGCGTCACCGTAGAAGATTGTCTCGATAACGTCGACAACCGCTTCCAGCTGGTGCTGGTGGCCACCAAGCGCGCCCGCGCCATCGACAACGGGCAGGAGCCGAAGGTGGGCCGCGAGAACGACAAGCCCACGGTGCTGGCGCTGCGCGAGATCGCCGACGGCCTGACCGGCGCGGAGGTCCTCGACGAGACGCCGGAGGAGGCCTTCGGGGCGTCGCTGACCAGCGAGGACGAGGTCCGGCGGGAAATCTGAGGGCCGCCCGCACCCATGGTCCAGCCCCTGCGGGGAGAGCCCGGTGGGTCCTTCCTTATCAGCGACCTCTGCGACCTGCTCGAGCGCTATCTCGAACCCGAGCAGGTCAGCGAGATCTACCGTGCCTACCTGTTCGGCGCCGAGGCCCATGAGGGGCAGGAGCGCCTGACGGGCGAGCCCTACATCTACCACCCGCTCGAGGTGGCGCGCATCCTGGCGGAGATGCGCATGGACTACAAGAGCATCATCGCCGCCATCCTGCACGACGTTATCGAGGACACGCGCACCGCCAAGGAGCAGATCGCCGGCGAATTCGGCGAGGAGGTCGCCGAGCTGGTCGACGGCGTCAGCAAGCTCACGCACATCCAGTTCGAGAGCCGCGCCGAGGCGCAGGCGGAGAACTTCCGCAAGATGATGCTGGCCATGGTGCGCGACCTGCGGGTCATCCTGGTCAAGCTCGCCGATCGCCTGCACAACATGCGCACGCTCGGCGTGATGCGCGCCGACAAGCGCCGCCGCATCGCCCGCGAGACCCTGGAGATCTACGCCCCCATCGCCAACCGGCTGGGCATGAACAGCGTGCGCCTGGAGCTCGAGGACCTGGGTTTCGCGGCCCTGCTACCCGATGCGCTACCGGGTGCTCGACGAGGCGGTGCGCAAGGCCCGCGGCAACCGCAAGGAGATCGTCGGCAAGATCGAGGAGGCGGTCAAAGCGCGGCTGCGCCAGGAGGGCCTCGTGGGCCGCGTGATCGGCCGTGAGAAGCACCTCTACAGCCTCTATAAAAAGATGCGCACCAAGGGCGTGTCCTTCGCCGACGTCATGGACGTCTACGCCTGCCGCATCATCGTCGACGCGGTGGACACCTGCTACCGCGTGCTCGGCGCCGTGCACAACCTCTACAAGCCGGTGCCCGGGCGCTTCAAGGACTACATCGCCATTCCCAAGGCGAACGGTTACCAGTCCCTGCACTCGGTGCTGTTCAGCCCCTACGGGGTGCCGATCGAGATGCAGATCCGCACCGAGGACATGCATCGCGTCGCGGAGGCGGGCATTGCCGCGCACTGGCTGTACAAGAGCGACGGTGGCGGCAGCAACAGCGCCCAGGTGCGCGCACGCGAGTGGCTGCGCGGGCTGCTCGAGCTGCAACAGAACGCCGGCGATTCGCTGGAGTTTCTGGAAAACGTAAAGATCGACCTGTTCCCCGACGAGGTCTACGTCTTCACCCCGGGCGGCGACATCATGGAACTGCCGCGCGGCGTCACCGCGGTGGATTTCGCCTACGCCGTGCATTCGGACATCGGCAACTCCTGCGTGGCGGCCAAAATCGACCGCCGGTTGATGCCCCTGCGCACTGAACTGCACAACGGGCAAACGGTGGAGATCGTCACGGCGCCGGGCGCCCGCCCCAACCCGGCCTGGCTCGATTTCGTGCTCACCGGAAAGGCGCGCTCGAGCATCCGCGCCTACCTCAAACGTCTGCACCAGGACGAGGCGGTGGCACTAGGCCGCAGGCTTCTGGACAAGAACCTCGCAGCCTGGGGCGCGACCTTCGAGACCCTGCCGGCGCGCCGGGTCCGCCATGTGCTGAAGGAGTTTGAGCTGCCGGACGATGAGGCCCTGCTCGAACAGGTCGGGCTGGGCAATCGCATGCCGCTGATGGTGGCGCGTCTGCTCATGCACTCGGTGGCCGAGCCGGGCGAGGGCCTCCATCCCCGGGAGCGGGAGGAGGGCACGGCGCCCGGTCCCATCTACATCAAGGGGACCGAGGGAGCCGTGGTCACCTTCGCCAAGTGTTGCCGGCCTATCCCCGGCGACCCGGTGCTCGGTTTCATCACCGCCGGCCGGGGCATCGTCATTCACACTCAGAATTGCAAGAACGTAGCCGAGTACCGCAAGCGTCCGGAGAAATGGATCGACGTGCAGTGGGAGGAGAGCGTCGGCGGCGACTTCCCGGTCGAAGTCCGCGTGGTGGTCTTGAATCAGCGCGGCGTGCTCGCCACCATCGCGGCGGTCATCGCCAGCATGGAATCCAACATCGAGAACGTGAACATGGAGGAGCGCGACGGGCGTTACACCGCGCTGACGTTCACCCTGGCGGTGAGCAATCGCGCGCATCTGGCCCGCATCATGCGTCGGCTGCGCGGCCTGGAAATGGTGGTGCGCCTCACCCGGATGCGCGGCTGAACGGCCTGCACGGCTTGCGCGGGCGACGGGGCCCTGGGGTACCATGCCCGGGCCGCCTCGCACGGCTGTTCACGGCCGGGGGCGTATTCAGCAAGGAGAACGGGTCGATGGGCCGAGAGACGATACACACCGAGCGTGCACCCCAGGCGATCGGGACCTACTCCCAGGCGGTGAAGGTCGGGAACACCGTATACCTGTCGGGGCAGATCCCCTTGGTGCCCGAGACGATGGAGCTCGTGGGGGGCGGCATCGAGGCACAGATTCGCCGCGTGTTCGACAACCTCGCGGCCGTCGCCGAGGCCGCGGGGGGCGCGCTGGCCGACGTGGCCAAGCTCAACATCTTCCTGGTGGACCTGGGCCATTTTCCGACCGTCAACGCGATCATGAGCGACTACTTTGCCGAGCCGTACCCGGCGCGTGCCGCGATTGGCGTGGCGGCGCTGCCGAAGGGCGCGGCGGTGGAGATGGACGCGGTGCTGGTGCTCGGCGACTGAGAGGCCGGCATGGCTGCGCCCCCGGTGTCCGCGAGTCCGACCACCCGTCGGGGGGCTGGCGCCCGTCACCGTCCTGCGCGGGGTGGGGCCCAAACTGCAGGAGCGTCTGGCGCGCCTTGGCGTGCACACGCTCGCCGACCTGCTGTTCCACCTGCCGCTGCGCTATGAGGACCGCACCCGCGTGGTCGCCATCGGCGGACTGCGCGCGGGCATGCGCGTGGCGGTGGAGGGGCGGGTCGATCTTACCGAGGTGAAGTTCGGCCGCCGCCGTACCCTGCTGTCGCGGATCAGCGACGGCACCGGCGCAGTGACGCTGCGCTTCTTCCATTTCAATGCCGCCCAGCGCGAGATGCTCGCGCGCGGGACCCGCGTGCGCTGCTTCGGCGAGGCGCGCCGGGGGCAGGCCACCCTCGAGCTGGTGCACCCCGAATTCCGGGTCTTGACGGCAGCGAGCGACCCGGCGCACGAGCCTGGAACGAGCCTGACCCCGGTGTATCCCGCCACCGAGGGGGTGCATCAGCTCACCCTGCGCGGGCTCACCGACCAGGCGCTCGATCGTCTGCGCAGCGGACACATCGACCTGCCTGAGTTGCTGCCCGACAGCGTGCTTGGGCGGCTCGCGCTGCCGCCCCTGGCCGAGGCCGTGGCCTACGTGCACCGTCCGCCGCCCGATGCCCCGCTCGAGCTCCTCGATGCGGGCCGCCACCCCGCCCAACGGCGGCTCGCCTTCGAGGAGTTGCTTGCCCAGCAATTGAGTCTGCGCCAGCTGCGCCATCGCACACGCCGCCAGGCGGCGCCGCCGCTGGCCGGCGACGGCGAGCTGCGGGCCGCTTTCCTGGGGCGCCTGCCCTTCGCCTTGACCGCCGCGCAGACCCGCGTGGCCGCCGAGATCGGAGCGGACCTGGCTCGCGCCACCCCCATGCAGCGGCTGGTGCAGGGCGACGTCGGGTCGGGCAAGACGGTGGTTGCGGCGCTGGCGGCGCTCACCGCGGTGGAGGCGGGCTTCCAGACCGCGGTGATGGCACCCACCGAGCTGCTCGCCGAGCAGCATTTCAGAAATTTTCGCCACTGGCTGGAGCCGCTGGGCATCGAGCTCGCGTGGCTCTCCGGCGCGGCGCGGACCAGCGCGCGCACACAGGCCCTGCGGCGTATCGCTGGCGGCGAGGCGAGGGTGGCGGTGGGCACGCACGCCCTGTTTCAGGAAGGGGTGCAATTCGAGGAGCTGGGCCTGGTCGTGGTGGACGAGCAGCACCGCTTCGGCGTGCATCAGCGCCTGGCGTTGCGCGAGAAGGGGGCCCGCGACGGGCGCTATCCGCACCAACTCATCATGACGGCCACCCCGATCCCGCGCACGCTTGCCATGACTGCCTATGCCGACCTGGACAATTCGGTCATCGACGAGCTGCCGCCGGGCCGCACCCCGGTGGAGACCGTGGTGGTCCCGGAGAACCGGCGCGATGCGGTGGTGGCCCGTGTCCACCAGGCCTGCTCAACGGGACGCCAGGCCTACTGGGTGTGCACCTTGATCGAGCAGTCCGAGGCGTTGCAGTGCCAGGCCGCCGAGGAGGCCGCGGTACAGCTGCGCGAGGCGCTGGGCGACTTGCGCGTCGCGCTGGTGCACGGCCGCATGAAGCCGGCGGAGAAGGAGCGCACCATGGCCGCCTTCCAGCAGGGAGCCATCGACCTGCTGGTCGCCACCACGGTGATTGAGGTGGGCGTGGACGTGCCCAACGCCAGCCTGATGGTCATCGAGAACGCCGAGCGACTGGGCCTGGCCCAGCTCCACCAGCTGCGTGGCCGCGTGGGCCGCGGCAGCGCGGCGAGTGCCTGCGTGCTCATGTATCATGGGCGGCTTTCGGCCCAGGCCCGGGCGCGGCTCTCGGTCCTGCGCGATACCAGCGACGGCTTTGTCATCGCGGCCCGCGACTTGGAGCTGCGCGGGCCGGGCGAGTTGTTGGGCACGCGCCAGACGGGCATGCTGCAGCTGCGCATTGCCGACCTGCAGCGCGATGCCGAGCTGCTTCCCGCGGTGGGGCGCACCGCCGATCTGCTCCTCGAGCGCCACGCCGATCGCGTGGCCCCGCTGCTGCGGCGCTGGATCGGCGAGCGCGCGCGCTACGGCCAGGTGTGATTCCGAGACCTGAGTTCATGGATATGACCGAACCGCCGGCCTACCGGCGCGGCCCGCGTTGGCTGCCGCGCCGCGCTCTGCGGCAGAGCGCCGTTCCCGGGGGGCTGCGCGAGTGGTTGTTCGACCGCTCATCGCTCACGCGACGTGTCCAGGAGGCCTGCGGTCCCCACTTCCGCGTGGAGCTGCTCGAGCAGGGCTGGCGCCGCCCCTACGCCGAGGAGGCCCGTCGGCTGGGCCTGCGTGCCGGCGCGCGCGCCCTGGTGCGGCACGTGTATCTCAGCTGCGGGACGCGGCCGTGGGTGTTCGCGCGCACGATCATCCCGCACCACACCCTGAGCGGGACCGGACGTCATCTGGCGCGGCTGGGCACGCGGCCGCTGGGCGCCGTGTTGTTCGCCGACCCGGGTGCCTGCCGCCAGGCGATGGAATTTACGGCGGTCGGCGGCCTCGGGGCCATGTACCCGGCCGCCGCGGCCGCCTCATCCGACCGGCTGTGGGGGCGCCGTTCGCTGTTCTGCCTCCATGCCAAGCCGCTGCTGGTCAGCGAATTCTTCCTGCCCGCGCTCGTCGAGAGGACCAGCGCCCAAAACGACCCGCGCGGGCGTGATATCCACAACGCGGGCTGATACACTGCGGGCTGGACATGTTCGCCACGGATGGGGACCCGGTACGGCGGATATGACTCTGATCTCGGACAGCCTTCGCACGCGCTTCACCCCCCTGCTCCGGCCCCTGCGCCTGGAACAGCCCCTGTCTCTTTCGCTCTGGCTCTGGCCGGTGCTTTGGTCGAGCTGGATCGCCGCGGCCGCCCACCCCGCGCCCGCGGTACTCCTGCGTCTGTTGATCGCCGTCGTCCTGGCGCGTGCCGCTGCCATCCTCGTCGTGGAGGGCCCGCGCGCTGCCGTGTCGCTGAGCACCGAGCAGGCGCGGCTGTTCGCCCTGGCCGTGGGATTGGCCGCGCTCTCCCTCACGGCCTTTTCCCTGGATACCGTGTTGCTGGCGGTGGGGGGCGCGGCGCTGGGCGCCCTCTACCTGCCGCTGCGCCGGCGCAGCCATCTTGGTGAGCTGTTGCTGGCGCCGGCCGCCGCCGTTCCCAGCCTGATTGCCTTCGCGGCATACACCGGCCATCTCGGCCGTCTCGCCTGGCTGATGTTCGTGCTGCACGCCCTGTGGGTCGCCCTGCAGGCAACGGCGGCGGCTGCGGTGCGCCGCGAGACGGATCTCAAGAGCGGCTTCGGCTCGACCGCTATCCTCTTTGACCGCGCGCTCCCGGGGGCTTTGTGGACGCTGTCGGGGATGCTGCTGACGGGCGTGCTGCTACTCGGCCGCGAATTCACCCTGTCAGCGACGTACTATAGCGCCCTGGCGGGCGCAGCGGTGTGTCTGCTCGGGCAGGGCTGGCTGGCGCGCGGCAGCGCGGACGGCGTGGCGGGCGGCATGGTGCTGAACGCCGCCGGTGCACTGATTTGGGCGGCCGTGCTTGCCTTGGGCTCGGTGGCCGTGTGAGCAGCGTCGGCCGGGCGGCGCGGATCGTCGGTGCTGGTCGCCCGCCCGCAGCGGCTCGCCAGTGAGGGGGAAGCAGTTCTGTTTTCGATACTGAAGAAGCGCAGCCGTGAGTCGGGGACCGTCGGGGTGAGCGTGGCCGGGGCCGCGCTCGCCCTGGTGCGGGTCAGTCGCGAGGGCGCCCGCCCGCGGGTGGAGATGTGCGTCTGCGAAGCCGAGAGCGGCGGCGCCGCGCTGGCCGAACACGTGCGGCGACACAACCTGGGCGGTGTGACGGCCGTGAGTGTCATGCCGCCCGAGGACTTCAACCTGCTCCTGGTCGAGGCACCGGAGGTCGAGGCGAGCGAGCTCAAGGCCGCGGTGCGCTGGCGGGTCAAGGACATGCTCGACTTCCACATCGACGACGCCGTGATCGACGTGTTCGATATCGCCGGTCAGCGCGAGCGAGGCCGCCCGCGCATGATGTACGTGGTCGCCGCGCGCATCGCCGCCGTGCAGAAGCACATCGAGCGCCTCGAGGGCGCCGGTCTGGACCTTCAGGCCATCGATATCCCCGAGCTGAGTCAACGCAATATCGCCGCGCTGCTTCCCGAGGACGAGCGCGGGGTGGCCGTACTCTCCTTTGCGCCCGGTCACGGCATGATCACCCTCACGCGACAGGGCTGCCTCTATCTGGCGCGCACGCTGGACGTGGGCAGCGCGCAGCTGAGCCGGCGCGGCGCGGCGGCGGTGGTGGAGGCGGGGGCCGGTGCGCTGGCGGTCGAGCTGCAACTCGAGGAGGGCGCAACCGGCGACACTCGCGTGCTCGACAGCATCGTGCTGGAGGTGCAACGCTCGCTCGATTATTACGAGAGCCACTTCTCGCAGGCGCCGATCGGCAACCTGGTGATCGCGCCCCTCCCCGAGGAGGCGGTGGGGCTGGCGCAATACCTGCGCAGTAGCCTCGGGATCGCGGTCCGTGAGCTCGACCTGAATGAAGTCGTGGACGCGGGCGAGGCGTTCAGCGCGTCCCTGCAGGCCGGGTGCTGGATGGCTCTGGGCGCCGCCCTGCGCATGGAGACGCGCGCGTTATGAAAGCCGCCGCCGTGGTCGACATTCAGCAGGTCAATCTCTATCAGCCCATCCTGCGCCGCCAGGAGAAGGTGTTCTCCAGCGCCACCCTGGTGCAGGCGCTCGCCGTGGTCGCGGCCGCCTTGCTCGCGATCTGGGGCTACGGCGCCTGGCAGGTGCACGCGCTGGACCGGCAGGTACAGCTGGCGCGCGGGCAGCAGGCGCAGAGCGAGGCGCGCCTGCAGCAGCTGCAGCGCTTGTATCCCGAACCGGTTCGCGACCGCGCCCTCGCCGGCCGGGTTGCTGCCGCCGAGAAGGAGCTGGCTCAGAAGCGCCGGGTCCTGCACGCCTTGAGTGAGCGGGCCTTCGGCAATACCGCAGGCTTCGTGGATCAGCTCCAAGGTCTGGCGCGGCAGAGCGTCGAGGGGCTGTGGCTCAGCGAACTGGAGCTGGCCGCCGGCGGTACCCGCCTGCGGCTGCGCGGCAACGCCCTCGCTCCCGAGCTGGTGCCCCGCTATCTGCAGCGGCTCTCCGCCGAGCCGGTGTTCGCGGGCACCGAGTTCCAGACCTTCCTGATGCAGCGCGCCGCGGATGATCGGAGCATTGCCTTCCTGCTCAGCACCGAGCCCGCCAAGGAGGGCAAGCGATGAGCCTGCGCGATCAGATCGGCGACCTGCGCGAGCGCTTCGATGCCCTGACCCTGCGCGAGCGCGCGCTGGTCGCGCTGGGGGTGCTGGCGGTGCTGATCTCTGCCTGGCGGGTGTTCGCCTTCGCCCCGCTCGATGCGCGCAGCACACAGCTGCGCCGTCAGCTGGACAGCACCCATGCCCGGATTGCCGCCCTGGATGCGCAGGCGGAGAGCTTGGTGCAGCGCCAGGGGGCGGACCCCGACGCGGGCCCGCGGGCGCGGCTCCGCGCGCTGCAAACGCAGTTGACGGAGGTCGACGGGGCGCTGCGCGAGCGCATGCGCGGGCTGATCGACCCGGTGCAAATGGCCGCCGTGCTCGAACAGGTGCTCACCCGCAAGACCGATCTGCGCCTGGTACAGGTACACAGCAAGCCCGCCCAGCCCCTGCTGAGCGCCGCCAAGGGCGCCGAGCCCGGGGCCTGGCGCCATACGGTGGTGCTGGAGTTGCGCGGCAGCTATCTCGATACCGTGCGGTACCTGCGCGCGCTTCAGGCCCTGCCCTGGGACTTCTACTGGGATGGCGTGTCCCTGCAGGTCGAGCGCTATCCGCAGGCCACGATCACCATCACGGTGCACACGCTCAGCCTGCAGAAGGGCTGGATCGGTGTATAGGGGCGCACCGGGCCTGCTGCTGGCCGTCTGTCTCCTGTCGCTGGGGCAGAGCGCCTGGGCGCTGTCGGACCCGACCCGGCCGCCGCAGGCGCGGGAGGCGTCACGGGCCGCGGCGCCGGCGCGTCCGCACTGGAGCGTGAGCTCGGTGATGATCGCCCCGGGGCGGCGCCTGGCCGTGGTCAACGGCCGGACCGTGGGCGTGGGGGATCGCGTTGGCGGGGCCCGCGTCTTGGCGGTATTGACGGACGGTGTGCGCCTGCGCCGCGGACGACATGAATTCACGGTCGCTCTTCTGCCCCGGAGTATCAAACGACCGAGCCGCCGCCCTTAGGCAGCACCGAGCCGAACAACGCAACAAAAGAACAAGACATAATGAGTTTCACTACAAGGTTGTTGAACCCGCTGTGGCCGCTCGCCTGCGTGGCGTTGCTGCAGGGCTGCGCGCACCCCATGCCGACGGACACCTACGACCGAATCGAGTCGGCGGTGGTGCAGGGCGAACCGCCGGCCGAACCGCCCGCCGGCTACCAGCCGCCACCGGCCGCAGCCAGTGCCGAGCTGCTGCCCCCGCTCCAGCTCAACGTCGGCGGTGAGCAGCCGGCCGCGGATACCGAGGAGCGCTTCGACATCAAGGTCAACCGGGTGCCGGCGCGCCAATTCTTCCTGGGGCTGGTCAAGGGCACGCCCTACAACATGGTGGTGCACCCCGATGTGCGCGGGCGCCTGAGCCTGGAGCTGAAGAACGTCACCGTTCCCGAGGTGATGGAGACGGTGCGCGACGTCTATGGCTACGACTTCGAGCGCACCGCCAGCGGTTATCGGGTGTTCCCCAACACCATGCGCTCGCGCCTGTTCAAGCTCGACTACCTGAAGATCGCGCGCAGCGGCGAGTCCAAGATCCGCGTGAGCGCCGGCCAGCTCAGCGATGTGGTGCGAAACCGCAACGGGGCCGGCGGCAACGCGACAGGCGCCGAGGGCACCAGCGTCGGTACGCGCACGGTGTCCGGCAGCCGGGTGGACACCCGCTCTGAGTCGAACCTGTGGCCCGAGCTCGCGGCGGCGCTACGCTCGATCGTGGGCACCGGCGACGGTCGCCGGGTGGTGGTGAGCCCCGAGGCGGGCGTGGTGCTGGTGCGCGCAATGCCCGACGAGCTGCGCGCGGTGGACCACTTCCTGAGCACCACACAGAAGATCATCGAGCGGCAGGTGATCCTCGACGCCAAGGTGCTGGAGGTCGAGCTCTCCGACGGTTATCAGTCCGGCATCAACTGGTCTGCGCTCTATGAGGCGGGCAACCAGCGGGCGCTGATCTCCCAGATTGGCGGCGGCACGGTATTTCGCGACGGGGCCGCGGGCACTGCCGGCAGCAGCGGCGTGCTCGATCCCCTCCAACCCGAGCTCGCCGGTGGGCAGCGCCGTGCAGGCCTTCGGCGGCGTGTTCTCGGCCGCCCTGAAGGTCGGCAGCGACTTCACCGCCTTCATCGAGCTGCTGAAGACCCAGGGCAAGGTTCACGTGCTGTCGAGCCCGCGGGTCGCCACGGTGAACAACCAGAAGGCGGTCATCAAGGTCGGCTCGGACGAGTTCTTCGTCACCGACGTGCGCTCCAACACCAACGTGACGACCGGCGCCCTCTCCACGCAGAGCAACGTGGAACTCACGCCGTTCTTCTCCGGGGTCGCGCTGGACGTGCTGCCGCAGATCAGTGCGCAGGGGATGGTCACGCTGCACGTGCATCCCACGGTCAGCGAGGTGCGCGAGCAGGTCAAGAACATCAGCGTCTCGAGCACCGACAATATCAGCGTGCCGCTCGCCTTCAGTACCATTCGCGAATCGGACACGGTGATTCGCGCCCGCAGCGGCCAGGTCGTGGTGATCGGCGGCCTGATGCAGAACCGCACCCAGAACGACGTCGCCTCGGTACCGGTGCTCGGCGACCTCCCCATTGTCGGCGGGCTGTTCCGCCACACCCGTCAGGTGACCCGCAAGAGCGAATTGGTCATCCTGCTTCGCCCGCAGGTGGTGAGCGGTCAACGCGACTGGTCGGCCGCGCTCAAGGCGGCGCGGCGCAACATCGACGATTTCGCGCCCGCGTCCGGGGCGCAGGATCGCTGAGCGGCGGCGGGCGTCCCGGGGCCATGTATCTCGAGCACTTCGGCTTGCGTGAAGCGCCCTTCGGGATCACGCCCGACACCGGTTTTTTCTTCGCCCACGGTCACTATGCGCAGGCGCTCAACACGCTGCTGGTGGCACTGCGCACCGGGGAGGGCTTCATCAAGGTGGTGGGGGAGGTCGGCACGGGCAAGACCCTGCTCTGCCGCAAGCTGCTCAATGCGCTGGACAGTGAGTGGCTGACGGCCTACGTGCCCAACCCGATGCTCTCGCCCGCCGGGTTGTACATGGCCGTGGCAGACGAGCTGGGTCTGGCCTTGCCGGGGAACATGAGCCGTCACCGCGTGCAAAAGGCGATCGCGGATCGACTGCTCGAGCGCGTCGCCGAAGGGCGGCGCGTCGTGTTATGCGTGGACGAGGCACAGGCGATGCCTCTCGACACCCTGGAGGCGGTGCGTCTGCTCACCAATCTGGAGACCGAAAAGCACAAGCTGCTCCAGGTGGTTCTGTTCGGCCAGCCCGAGCTCGACGAGCGGCTCAATGGGGCGGCCGTGCGTCAACTGCGCCAGCGCATCACCTTCGCCTATACCCTGCAGCCCATGTCTTCGGCGGTGATGGACGCCTATGTCGGCTACCGGTTGGGCGTGGCCGGCTGCCGCACGGGGAATCTGTTTCGCCCCGCGGCGCGCCGCGCCATCTACGCCGCGAGCCGCGGGATCCCGCGGCTGATCAACATCTTGTGCCATAAATCGCTGCTCGCCGCCTACGGACGCGGTGCGCATGTGGTGGACCCGGGCCACGTGCGCATGGCCGTGGAGGACACCGAAGTCGCGCGCGAACTGCGGGTGCGCAGCGCCCGGCGCCGGCTCTCGGCGGCGGTCGCGGTCGGGGTGGCCGCGCTCGGGGGCGCGCTGGCCTATCTCGCGGTCAGCCACTGAGGGGGCAGGGGACACTACGTCGATGAGCCTTATCAATCAGATGCTCAAGGACCTCGAGGCGCGGCGCGCACCGGGGCTGGAGCGGCCGGACGGCGCCTTGCACGGCCTCGCCTGGTCGGGCGCAGAGCCCGAGAACCCGGGCCGCGGGCCGCGCGGCTATGCGGCCCTGGCGCTGATCCTGGTGCTCAGCGCGGCGCTGGCCTATCTGCTGTGGCAGCGCGATCTCGCGCCCCAACCCCCTGCCGGCCCCGCTCGTGTCCCGGGGGCCGTCGCTGCGGCGCCCGATCCCGTTCCGGAGCGACCGGTGATGCCGCAACCTCCGGCACGCCCGGCCCGAGTCCCGGCGGGCGGTGCCTCCCCGCAGGTTGCCGCGCCGATCGCCACACAGCCGCGCACCAGCGGCCCGGCGGCGCAGGCCGCCCAAGCCGCCCCGGTGGCCCATCCCGCCGACGCCCCCGTGCCGAAGACGCCCGCGAGCTCGCCGGCCGCGAAGGCCGACGCCCGCGCGGCGGCGCACCCCACGCCGGCACCACGGCTGGAGAAGCACCGCCGCCCCCCCACCCCGGCTCAACGGGCCGCGGCTGCGTATGAGAAGGGAACGGCCGCGCTGCGCAGCGGAAATCACCCTGCCGCCGAACGCGCCCTGCGGCGCGCCCTCGAACTGCTACCTGCCCACCGCGCGGCACGCGAGGCCCTCGCCGGTCTGCTGCTCAAACAGGGGCGCTTCGTCGAGGCCGGTCCACTGCTGCGGGAGGGGGTGCGGCTTCATCCGGACAACCCGATGCTGCGCGAGCTCTATGCCCGCGTCCTCGTGCAGCGCAAGCAGCCGGCCGAGGCCATCGCCGTCCTGGAGAAGGGGGCGCCGGCGTTGCCCTCGGATCCGGGTTATCATGCCTTCCTCGCGGCCCTGTACCAGCGCGCGGGGCGGCACGTCGATGCCGTGCGCCGTTATCGAGCCCTGCTCGACGAGCGGCCTCGCCAAGCCGCATGGTGGGCGGGGCTGGGGATTTCGCTGGAGGCGCTGGGCCGGCGCGAACCGGCGCATGCGGCCTACCGGCACGCCGCCGAGCTGCCCGGCCTCGGCGAGAACCTGCGCCGTTTCGTGCAGCAGCGGCTGGCTCAAGGGGCGGCCGTGCGCTAGGCTGCAAAAAGGGTCGCGCGACTTGCCGCGGCCCGGCCTGGGCGAGGTACAATGAACACGGATCCAGCGTCGCCCGCGGAAAACGGCAGATGAGAACGACCCGACTGCTCCTCACAACCCTGGCCCTGTGCACGGGCGCCGCGCATGCGGATGTGCTGTCCGTGGAAGCGGGCGGTTGGGGCTACGACCCCCACGAGGCCTTCACCTATCGGGGCGAGGCGATTTCGGTCGATGGCGGGGCCCAGGAGAGGGAACGGCCCGGGGCGCGGCACTGGGTCCAGTTGCAGAACCTGGGGACCGGCGTGCCGAACGTGCGGCTGCAGTATCGCCGCTCGGAGCTCTACGGCAGCCGCGCCATCGACGGGTCGAGCGCCACGGGGCGCGCGGATTACCTGGCGGGACAGACGCTCGAGTCACAGGCCAGCATCGATCAGTACGATGCGACTCTCTATTACCCCTTGACCGATCGGCCGGGCATGAGCCTGGACGTCGGCCTGAACCTGCGTTATCTCGATGCCAACGTGGCCGGCGCCCCGGGTAGTGCCGCACGCGAGGAGCGCCTCAGTGCCTACCTGCCCATGGTCTATGCGAAGGCCTTGTTCGATCTGCCCTTCGCGGGCCTGTCAGCCGGTTTCGAGGGCAGCACGTTGCAGTACGACAGTAACCGGGTGCTCGATTACGAGGCCAAGCTCTCCTACGAGATGAACAGTGCCTTCGGCCTGCAGGGCGGCTGGCGTCACCAGCGCCTGAAGCTCGACGACAGCAGCAGCATGGCCACCGACCTCGAGCGCGAAGGTCCCTTTTTGGACTTCTACTTCCACTTCTGAGTGCCGGGCAGCGCCCGTGCGCAGGCCCATACCTCGACGATTTCCACCCCCGCGCGCTGCAGCGCCAGAGATGCCTGCTCCACGGTGTGCCCGGTGGTGACCACATCGTCGACCAGCGCCACATGCCGCCAGGGCAGCCGCCCAGGTGTGGCGAAGGCGCCCTCTACATTGCGGCGTCGCTGTCGGGCGGGGAGATCGGATTGCGGCGCGGTGGGGCGTTGTCGTGACAGGGCCCCCAGGGCGAGCGGTATGCCCAACCGCGAGCACAGCGGCCGGGCGAGTTCCAGCGCCTGGTTGAAGCCGCGTTCCCGCAGCCGGTGCGGGTGCAGCGGCACGGGGACGAGGCGGTCGGGCCGCGGCCCGACCGTGCCGGCGGCGACCCGCTCGGCGAAGGCCTCCCCCAGCATGCGTGCGATGTGCAGCCGCTGTCGAAACTTCAGCCCGGCGATCAGGCTGTCCACGGGCGGGGCATAGAGGAACGGGGCGAGCAGCCGGTGATAGGGCGGTGCGCGGCGCAGGCAGCGGCCGCAGAGTTGGTCCGGCGAGGCCGGGCTGGGCAGTGCGCAGCGCGGACAGGCGCGGGCGTTCGCCGGCAGGCCCGCCGCGCAGCCGGCGCAGAGGCCGTGCGCCACCCCGGCGTGGCTCGCACCGCAGAGCACGCAGCTGTCGGGGCACAGGGCGTGCGCTATTGTTGACCAGATGTTGACTGTTCCTGCCTCTTTTGGTTGACAGCCGGGCGTGTATGCCTATCATCGCGGTTTCGCCCCTGTGCCAACCATCCTTCATCCATGCCCGAGCAGCAATCCCGGTCGACCGCGACGGTGTCGGCGCGCAGTGCGCGTTTCAACGCCGCGTTGTTCAACTACCTGAACATCGCCGCCATGCTGGTGCCGGTGCCGCTCGGCATCCTGTGGATGGGGGCATCGATGCTGGTGTATGCCCTGAACCGCCACCACCCCAACCCACGCGTGGGTCACTACACACAGCAGGCCGCCTACCGCCTCTACGGCGTGGCCGGGGCGGTCGTCCCGGTGGCGACCTTCTTCGGCGCCGCACTCCAGCCGTGGCTGCTCACCTGGGCGGCCGCGGCGCTGATCATCATTCCGTGGTCCATCTATGACCTGCTCCGCATCTATCGCGAGCCCTGGCAGGACGTGACCATCACGAGGGAGGAGGAAGAAGAATGAGCACCCCGCTCCAGCAATCCCCACAGGCCGCTCGCGTCCTGCGTCACGACTGGACGGTCGAAGAGATCGAGGCGCTCTTCGCCGAGCCGTTCAATGACTTGTTGTTCAGCGCCCAGCAGCTGCATCGCTGCCATTTCGACCCCAACGAGGTCCAGATCAGCACCCTGCTGAGCATCAAGACGGGACGCTGCCCGGAAGACTGCGCCTATTGTCCGCAGAGTGTCCACCACGAGGCCGAGCTGCAGACCGAGGATTTGATGAGCCGCGAAGAGGTGCGCGAGGCGGCACGCCGCGCCAAGGCCGCCG
Organism: uncultured Gammaproteobacteria bacterium; assembly: GCA_963779865.1. Lineage (GTDB taxonomy): Bacteria > Pseudomonadota > Gammaproteobacteria > CAVZZX01 > CAVZZX01 > CAVZZX01. The sequence goes on from CAVZZX010000003.1 coordinate 2,734,366, forward strand.
GCGCCAGCCGCTTCTGCATGGGCGCCGCCTGGCGCAGCCCCAAGGACCGCGACCTGGAGGCGGTCGCCGGCATGCTCGAGGACGTCAAGGCCCTGGGCCTGGAAACCTGCCTCACGCTGGGGATGCTGCGCGCCGACCAGGCCGAGCGGCTCAAGGCCGCGGGGCTGGATTACTACAACCACAACCTGGACACCTCGCCCGAGTTCTACGGCGAAATCATCAGCACGCGGACCTACCGTGATCGGCTGGACACGTTGGCGCACGTGCGGGCGGCCGGGATCCACGTCTGCAGCGGCGGCATCCTGGGCATGGGCGAGGGCCGCCGCGATCGCGCCCGCCTGCTGCAGCAGCTCAGCAATCTGCCGCAGCATCCCGAGAGCGTGCCGATCAACCTGTTGGTGCGCGTGGAAGGTACCCCCTTGGCGCAGGCCGAGGCCCTGGACCCCTTCGAGTTCGTGCGCACCATCGCCGTGGCGCGGCGCCTCATGCCCGAGTCGTTCGTGCGGCTCTCGGCCGGTCGCGAGGACATGAGCGACGAGCTGCAGGCCCTGTGCTTCCATGCCGGGGCCAACTCCATCTTCTATGGGGAACGGCTGCTGACCACCCCCAACCCGACCGCCTCCCACGACCGCGCGCTGTTCGACCGGCTCGGGATCCGTCCCCTGGAGTGAGGCGCGCAGTGGGCCTGGTGCAGGACATGGATCGCCAGCTCGCGGCACGCCTGGCGGAGCGCCGCGAGGCGGGCCTGTATCGCGCGCGCGAGGTGCTCGCCGGCCGCGCTGGGCCGTGCGTGCGGGTCGCGGGGCGCGAGTATCTGGCGTTTTGCAGCAACGACTATCTCGGCCTCGCCGCCGACCCGCAGGTGGTCGCCGCCTGGCGCGAGGGCCTGGAGCGGTGGGGCGCCGGCGCCGGTGCGGCGCACCTGGTGACCGGCCACCGCGCCCCGCATCACCGGCTGGAGGAGGCCCTCGCCGAGTTCGTCGGGCGCCCGCGGGCGCTGTTGTTCTCCACCGGGTACATGGCCAATCTCGGCGTGGTCGCAGCCCTGGTCGGGGCCGGCGACGTGGTGTTCGAGGACCGGCTCAACCATGCCTCGCTGCTCGACGCCGGTCTCCTGTCGCGTGCCCGTCTGCGCCGCTACGCACATGCCGATGCGGCGGCGCTGGAGGTGGCGCTGGAGGCGGCGCTGGCCGGGGCACACCCCGGGCGCCGCCTGGTCGTGACCGACGGCGTGTTCAGCATGGACGGCGACCTGGCGCCGCTCCCGGCGCTCGCCGCCGCGGCGGCCCGCCATGGGGCGTGGCTGGCGGTGGACGATGCCCACGGCCTGGGCGTGCTGGGGACGAGCGGGCGCGGCAGCCTCGATCAGTGCGGACTGGGCGCGGACGCTGTCCCCATCCTGATCGGCACCCTGGGCAAGGCCTTCGGCACCTTCGGCGCCTTCGTGGCCGGCAGCGAGGCGCTGATCGAGACGCTGATCCAGTTCGCGCGCACCTATGTATATACGACGGCACTGCCCCCGGCGCTCGCCCACGCCACCCTCGCCAGTCTGCAACGCGTGCGCGAGGACGACTGGCGGCGCGCGCGCCTGCGCAGCCTGGTGGCGCGCTTTCGCGCGGGCGCGGAGGCCTTGGGGCTGCCGCTCGCCGCGTCGTCGTCGCCCATTCAGCCGCTGATGGTGGGCGGTGCCGCGCGTGCCGTGGCCCTCGCTGCGGCGCTGCGCGAGGCGGGCGTGCTGGTCACCGCCATTCGTCCGCCCACCGTGCCCGAGGGGACCGCCCGGCTGCGCATCACCCTCTCGGCCTCGCACAGCGAAGCCGATGTCGATCGTCTGCTCACCGCGCTGGAGCGCGGCTGGCGGGCCGTCGCTGACAGCGGGGCGCGGTGATGGCGCTGCATGTGGACAGCGGCGGGGAGGGGCCGGACCTGGTCATCCTGCACGGCTGGGGGCTGCACGGCGGCGTGTTTGACGCCCTTGCGAAGCGACTCGCGCCGCGGTTTCGCGTGCACCGTCCCGATTTGCCCGGCCACGGCCGCAGTGCCGGCGCCGCGGCGGAGGGGGGGCTGGACGGCTGGGCGCAGGCGGTGCACGACGCCCTGGTCCCGCGGCTCGCCGGGCCGGCGCTGTGGGTGGGGTGGTCACTGGGGGGCATGGTGGCCTTGCAGGTGGCGGCGCGGTTCCCGGCGCAGACCCGCGCGCTGGCGATGGTGGCCGCGAGCCCGCGCTTCACCACGGCGCCTGGCTGGCCGCACGCCGTGGCCGGCGAGGTGCTGGACGGGTTCGCCCGGGACCTGGAGTCGGACTACCGGGGTACCCTGCTGCGCTTCATCGCCCTGCAGGCGCGTGGCGCACCCGCGGCGCGTGAGGAGATCCGCTGGCTGCGTGAGCGCGTGTTCGCCCACGGCGAGCCGACACCGGCCGCGCTGGGCGCGGGCCTGCAGATCCTGCGAGAGGCGGACCTGCGGCCGACGCTGGCGGAGCTGCGGGTGCCCCTGTTGCTGCTGGGCGGGGCGCGCGACACGCTGGTGCCGGGCCGGGCGCTGCGGGCCGCGGCGGGGACGGTGAGCCGGGCCCGGGCGGTCCTGATCCCCGGTGCCGGCCATGCCCCGTTCCTGTCGCACCCGGAGGCCTTCGATGATGAGCTGGAGGATTTTGCGCGTGGCGGATGAACGCAGCGAGGCGATCGACAAGACACGGGCCCGCGCCGCCTTTGATGCCGCCGCCGCCGCCTATGACGAGGCGGCCGTGCTGCAGCGCGAGGTGGCCGACCGCAGCCTGGAGCGCCTGGAACTGATGCGGATCGCGCCGCGCCGCGTCCTGGACCTCGGCGCCGGCACCGGCTACTGCAGCCGCGCGCTGGGGGCGCGCTATCCCAAAAGCCGCGTCATCCTGCTCGATATGGCGCCGGCGATGCTGCGCCATGCGCGCGCAGCCGCCTCCACCTGGGAGCGGCTGCGGGGGCGCTACGCCTATGTGGTCGGCGATGCCGAGCGGTTGCCGCTCGCCGATGCGAGCGTCGACCTGGCCTTCTCCAACCTGACGCTGCAGTGGTGCACTGAGCTCGAGCGCAGCTTCTCCGAGCTGCGCCGGGTGTTGCGGCCGGGCGGGCTCCTGCTGTTCACCACCTTCGGCCCGGATACCCTCAAGGAGCTGCGCAGCGCCTGGGCCGCCGCCGATGGCTACACGCATACCAGCGCCTTCATCGACATGCACGACATCGGCGATGCGCTGGTGCGCAGCCGCTTCGCCGATCCGGTGATGGACATGGAATATCTGGAGGTCACCTACCCCGACGTGTATGGCCTGATGCGCGACCTCAAGCAGATCGGCGCCCACAACGCCACCAGCGGGCGCCCGCGCGGCCTCACCGGGCGGCAGCGCCTGCGCCGCATGGTGGAGGCTTACGAAGCCTTTCGGCGCGAGCGCGTGCTGCCGGCCACCTACGAGGTCATCTACGGTCACGCCTGGGCCCCGGAGGCGCCGCTGCAGGAGCGCCATGCGGGGGTGACGGCGATCCCCTTCGAGCGGGTGCGCGCCGGGCTGAAGCGGGGCGGGGACTGATGCTGCGCGGGCTGTTCGTCACCGGCACCGACACCGAAGTGGGCAAGACGCGCACGGCGGTGGCCCTGGTCCACGCCTTGCGGGCTCGCGGACTGACGGTGGCGGCGATGAAGCCGGTGGCGAGCGGCTCGCGCTCGACCCGCGAGGGGCTGCGCAACGAGGACGCCGAACAGTTGCGGGCGGCCGCCTGCGTGGCGCTGGATTACGCCGCGGTCAATCCTTATGCGTTCGGCCCGCCGATCGCGCCCCATCTGGCGGCCGAGGATGCCGGTGTGCGCATCGAGCTCGAGGCCATCCGCGCGGGCTACCAGCGTTTGGCGGCGCGGGCGCAGTGCACGGTGGTGGAAGGGGTGGGCGGTTGGGAAGTCCCGCTCGGGCAGGGCGTGAGCACCGCCGACCTGGCCGTGATGCTCGGCCTGCCGGTCGTGCTCACCGTGGGCCTGCGTCTGGGCTGCATCAACCACGCGATCCTGACGATGCGGGCGGTCCAGGCACGGGGGGTGCGGCTTGCCGGCTGGGTCGGCAATCGCATCGATCCCGATTTCGAGGAGGCCGCACGCAACCTCGAGACCTTGCACCGCTGCCTCGACGCGCCGCTGCTGGGCATCCTGGAGCACGACCCCCGCCCCAGCCCGGCCGCTCTGGCCGCCGCGCTCGACCTCTCCCCGCTCTTCTGACGATGCGCTACTCTATTAGTACTCACTTATCCAATAATTTAATTAAATCCTGTAATACATAGGGGTTATGGCCGTATCGCGGTTTTTGATTGGCGAGTGCCAAGCGCCTTCCCTTAGCATCCGGAAGGTGACTGGCACCCCAGCGCGATGCCCGGGCCAAAAGTGGTTGTTTCCGAGTGCGACGCCACAGAGTCGACATGCCGAATCGTCATTCGACCGAACTGTTCGCTGTCCTCCCGCGGGGCGCTCCTGTTCTTTGGCAGCATCGCATTCGTTTCCCTGACCATCGCGTCGGTGCTCGCCGCGCAAGGCGCCTGGCTGGTGTTCCCCTTCGCGGGGCTGGAGCTGGCGGCCCTTGGCGCCGCACTGGCGGCGATACGCCGCGACGTGTTGCAGTGCGAGGTCGTCAGCATCGAGGCGGACACGGTGGCGGTGCTGCGCCGCCGCGGTCGACGGGAAGAGGTGTTTTCCTTCCAGCGGTATTGGGCCCGTACCCGGCTCATTCGGCGGCGCTACGATGCAGGCCAGCATCGGCTATACATCCATTCGCACGGACTGGGCGTCGAAGTGGGCGCTTTTCTCAGCGAATCGGAGCGGCAGGGACTCGCGCGAGAGCTCACGCGCCTGTTTGCTCGCCCGGCAGCGGCCGGCTCGTGAATCTGCACCGTGCGGCAGGGGACCGTGCGTACCACCATTACAACGATTACAAGCGTTAAGAAGCCAAGAGAGGGTGATATGTCGGCGAAAAAGATCTTGAGGGGCTTTGCGGTCCCGGCCGCGCTGATGCTGGTGGCCGGCCGGGCAATGGCGGACTACAAGCTCAATATGACGCGCGGGGTGACGCCGCTCAGCAACGACGTCTACGACCTGCACATGCTGATCCTTTGGATCTGCATCGCCATCGGCATCGTCGTGTTCGGCGTGATGTTCTACTCGATCTTCAAGCACCGCAAATCGCGCGGCCACGCGGCGGCGCAGTTTCACGAGAGCACCGCCCTGGAAATCGCCTGGACGGTCATCCCGTTCATCATCCTCATCGGCATGGCGATTCCGGCGACCAAGACCCTCATCGCCATGGAAAACACCGGGCACTCGGACATGACGGTGCAGGTCACCGGCTACCAGTGGAAGTGGCGGTACAAGTACGACAACGGGATCAGCTTTTTCAGCACCCTCGACCCGACGAGCAACGCGGCCCGTCAGCTCGCCTCCGGGGTGGACCCCGCCTCGGTGGACCACTATCTGCTCAACGTCGACCACCCGCTGGTCGTGCCCACCGGCAAGAAGATCCGCTTCCTCATCACCTCCAATGACGTCATCCACTCCTGGTGGGTGCCGGCCATCGGCATGAAGAAGGATGCAATCCCCGGCTATGAGAACGCGATCTGGGCGCGTATCGAGAAGCCGGGCGTGTATCGCGGCCAGTGTGCCGAGCTGTGCGGCCGCGACCACGGCTTCATGCCCATCGTGGTCAAGGCGGTTGCCCCGAAAGACTATGCGGCCTGGGTGAAGACGCAGAAGGTGGCCGCCGCGGGCGACAGTGCCGCCGCAGGCAAGACCTTCTCCAAGGACGAGCTTCTCGCCCGCGGCAAGGACGTCTACACCACCCACTGCAGCGCCTGCCACCAGGCGAACGGGCAGGGCCTGGGCAGCACCTTCCCGGCACTGGCGGGCAGCAAGACCGCCACCGGCCCGGTGGCGGAGCACATCAAGACCGTGCTCCATGGTCGGCCGGGCACGGCGATGCAGGCGTTCGGTCCGCAGCTCAGCGACGTGGAGCTGGCCGCGGTCATCACCTACGAGCGCAATAGCTGGGGCAACAATACGGGCGATGTCGTACAGCCTTCCGATATCAAGGCGGCACGCTAAGGCGCGGCACGAAGGAGATTCCAGATGAGCACAGTCATGACGCACGACGAGCACCACGACGAGCCCGCCAAGGGGCTCAGTCGTTGGCTGTTCACCACCAACCACAAGGACATCGGTACGCTGTATCTGGTGTTCTCGCTGACCATGTTCCTGATCGGCGGCTGCATGGCCCTGGTCATTCGCACCGAGTTGTTCGAACCGGGACTGCAGTTCGTGGATCCGGCCTTCTTCAACCAGATGACCACCATGCACGCGCTGATCATGATCTTCGGCGCAGTCATGCCGGGGTTCGTGGGCCTGGCCAACTGGCAGATCCCGCTGATGGTCGGGGCGCCGGACATGGCGTTGCCGCGCATGAACAACTGGAGCTTCTGGATCCTGCCGTTCGCTTTCGCGATGCTGCTCTCGACGCTATTCATGGACGGGGGCGCCCCGGCAGGCGGCTGGACCATGTATCCGCCGCTGGTGCTGCAGACCGGCGAGGCCTTCCCGTTTCTGATCTTCTCCATCCATCTGATGGGCCTGTCCTCCATCATGGGGGCGATCAACATCATCGCGACCATCTTGAACATGCGCGCGCCGGGCATGACGCTGCATGAAGATGCCGCTGTTCGTGTGGACCTGGCTGATCACCGCCTATCTGCTGATCGCGGTGATGCCGGTGCTCGCGGGTGCAGTGACGATGCTGCTGACGGACAAGTTCTTCGGGACGTCCTTCTTCAGTGCCGCCGGCGGTGGCGACCCGGTGCTCTTCCAGCACATCTTCTGGTTCTTCGGGCACCCCGAGGTCTACATCATGATCCTGCCGGCCTTCGGCATCATTTCGCAGATCATCCCGACCTTCGCCCGCAAGCCCCTGTTCGGCTACAGCTCGATGGTGTATGCCACCGCCTCCATCGCCTTCCTGTCGTTCATCGTGTGGGCGCACCACATGTTCACGGTCGGCATGCCGCTGGCCGGTGAGCTGTTCTTCATGTACGCCACCATGCTGATCGCGGTGCCCACGGGCGTGAAGGTGTTCAACTGGGTGACCACGATGTTCCGCGGCTCGATGACGTTCGAGACGCCGATGCTGTTCGCCATCGCCTTCGTGTTCCTGTTCACCATCGGCGGCTTCTCGGGGCTGATGCTCGCCATCACCCCGGCCGACTTCCAGTACCACGACACCTATTTCGTGGTGGCCCACTTCCACTACGTGCTGGTGCCCGGTGCGGTGTTCTCCATCATGGCGGCGGTCTACTACTGGCTGCCGAAGTGGACCGGCAACATGTACAACGAGACGCTCGGCAAGTGGCACTTCTGGTTGTCGGTGATCTTCGTGAACGTGCTGTTCTTCCCGCAGCACTTCCTCGGCCTTGCCGGCATGCCGCGCCGCATCCCGGACTACGCCGTGCAGTTCACGGACTTCAACCAGATCTCGAGCATTGGCGCCTTCGGCTTCGGCCTCTCGCAGTTGCTGTTTGTCTACATTGTCTGGAAGACGGCGCGCGGCGGCGTGAAAGCCACCGATCGGGTCTGGGAAGGCGCACACGGCCTGGAGTGGACGCTCTCCTCGCCGCCGCCCTACCACAGCTTCACGACCGCGCCCGAGGTGAAGTGAGTGCGCAGCGTCGGGGCGGCCGCGGCGCGGTCGCCCCACTCGAGCAACGAGGTCGGTATGAGTGAGCAGAACTCGCAGCGTCGCAGCGCCGCCGTGCGTACGGCGGCGATTATCGGCGTGATTGCCGCGGCCATCTATGTCGGCTTCATTCTCTCGAACCTGTGGGGGACGGGGTGAGGCGTCTGGCCATGCGGGCGGCCGTGAACGAACAACGAGACTGACGGATATCACCTAAAGAGAGGGGAGCGAAGATGTCGGAAGCACACGGCGGATATTATGTCCCGCACGGGAGCCGCTGGCCGATCCTGGGCTCGATCGGTTTGACGACCCTGCTGGTTGGCTTCGCGAGTCTGCTCAACAGTGCAGACTTCGGCAAGTTCATGATGCTGGCCGGGTTTGTCATCGTGATCTTGATGATGATCGGCTGGTTCGGCACCGTCATCCGCGAGAGCGAGGGCGGGACCTACAACGCGCAGGTGGACCGCTCCTTCCGCTGGGGGATGGGCTGGTTCATCTTCTCGGAGGTGATGTTCTTCGCGGCCTTCTTCGGCGCCCTGTTCTATGCGCGCACCTATTCGCTGCCGTGGCTGGCGGGCGAGGGCAGCGGGGCCGATACCCACCGCGTGCTCTGGGACAGCTTCCAGGCGACCTGGCCGTTGCTGAACATGCCCGACGCCAGCATCTTCGACGTGCCCAAGCACGGGATGGAGGCCTGGGGCATCCCGGCCATCAACACCCTCATCCTGCTCAGCTCCGGCGTGACGGTGACCTGGGCGCACTGGGGCTTGAAGAAGAACAACCGCCAGCAGCTCATCTACGGGCTTGCGGCGACCGTCTGCCTCGGCTTCATGTTCGTGGCACTACAGGCCTACGAGTACGGCGAAGCCTACGACGTGCTGAACCTGAAGCTCTCTTCGGGGATCTACGGTTCGACCTTCTTCATGCTCACCGGCTTCCATGGCCTGCACGTGACCATCGGCGCGATCATGCTCTCGGTGATGCTGGGCCGTTCCATCAAGGGGCATTTCACCCCGAACCACCACTTCGCCTTCGAGGCCGCCGCCTGGTACTGGCACTTCGTGGACGTCGTCTGGCTGGGGCTGTTCATCTTCGTCTACTGGCTGTGACCAGCGCAGGCGGGGTCCCGGGGTCGTACCGCCCGGGGCCCGCTGCGCCGGCCGCTCCCTACAGGGAGTGCGGCGTGATCAAGCCCGTCGCGTAACCGATGATCAGCAGCAGGAACAGCCCCACCGAGAGGCCGATGCGCACGGTCAGCGCCTTGATGGTGCGTTCGGAGTCGCCGTTGTCGCGAATCAGGCTGAACAAGGCCTGTCCCAGGCTGGCGAGAATGATGAGCAGCATCAACACGACGATGAGCTTGAAGATCATACTGGACTCCATGTGTACGGGGCGGGAGGTACGCCCGGCGCCGCGCAATCGCGGCGGCAGCGCGCCGGTGCGGTATAGTGTACCCGCAACCGGCGCCTAGTCGCCTCCATGGCAGCGCGCTACCGGTTTTCACCCCGACTCATCCCTACCTTGGCGGCGTTGACGGCTGTGATTCTGTTCACCGCACTCGGCTTCTGGCAGATCGCCCGGGCCCATGAGAAGGAGGCGATCCAGGCGCGCTTCGACGCGCGCCGAGAGGCCCCGCCGCTCAGCCTGGAGGGGAGCCTTCCGCATCGCGACGCGCTGCGCTTCCGCCGCGCGCGCGCGACCGGGACCTACGCGCGCGGGCTGACCCTGCTGGTGGACAACCAGGTGCTCGACGGACGCCCCGGATTCTATGTGGTCTCGCCCCTGCGCCTGGCGGGCAGCGCGCGCTGGGTCCTGGTCAACCGCGGCTGGATCCCCATGGGCGCGAGCCGCGAGCAGTTGCCCGTCGTGGCGACGCCATCGGGCACCGTCACCGTGCAAGGCTACCTGGCGGCGCCGACCCGACCGCCGCTGCAACTCGGCCAGCCCGCGCCGCTGCAGGCGCAGGGCGAGCAGATCGTCGAGGCGCTCGATCCGAGCCGCCTCGCACCCGTGCTGCGCGGGCCCGTGCTGCCGCTGGAGCTGCGGCAACAGGGGGCGGCCGACCCCCGCTTGCGCAAGCAATGGCACATCGTCAACATGACTCCGGGGCGTCACTATGGCTACGCAGTGCAGTGGTTCGCGCTGGCCCTGGTCGTCTGCATCGTATACGTCTCCGTCAACCTGCATCGCACTGCTGATGCGCGCAATGACCAGTAGAGGGCCAATGAACCAATCCGACACGATGGCGTCAGGCGGGGCCGGGCGCCCGCGCCGCGCCCGGCTGCAAGTCCTGCTCGTTGCCCTGCTTTTTTTCGGCTCCCTGGGGGCGGCCTTTCTCCTGTATTACGGCCTGGACTGGCGACCGGTGCAGACCGCCAACAACGGCACCCTGATCCAGCCGCCGCGTCCGCTGCAGTCGTATTCGCTCCCGCGGCTGGGCGGCGGCGTCATCGAGCCGAACACGCTCGAAGGCCACTGGAGCCTGGTCTACGTGGCGGCCGCGCCGTGTGCGGCCGCATGCCAGGCGACCCTGTACAAGCTACGGCAGGTACGCCTCACCTTCGGCAAGGACACCTCGCGGCTGCAGCGCCTGCTCGTTTTGGACGGGGCGCTGCCCGCGGCGCGGCCCGCCTGGCTGAGCCGGCACCCCGACCTGCTGGTGGCGAGCGGCGCCGGCGGGGGGCTGCTGCGGCAGATCGCCGAGGCCGACGGCGGCGGCCCGGGCCGCGGCCGGGTGTTCATCGTCGATCCGCTCGGCAACCTGATGATGCGCTACGAGGACGACTTCACCATGAAGGGCCTGCAGCAAGACCTCAAGCGCCTGTTGAAGTATTCGCACATAGGCTGATCCGATGGCGAGAAAGACATTCGTGACCTTGACGGCGTTCGCCACCGTGCTCGCGCTCACCGTGGTGGTGCTCGGGGCCTTCGTGCGGCTGTCCGACGCCGGGCTCGGCTGCCCGGACTGGCCGGGCTGCTATGGCCGCGCCGTGGTCCCCAGCGCAGCCACGGCGGTGCAGGTGGCCAACGAGGCCTACCCGGGCCGCCCCGTGGAGGCCCACAAGGCGTGGAAAGAGATGGTCCACCGCTACTTCGCCGGGACGCTGGGCATGCTGATCGCCCTCATCGCCGTGAGCGCCTGGCGGCGCCGGCGGGATCCCCGCCAGAACGTCGTGTTGCCCACGGCGCTCGTGGGGCTGGTGATCTTCCAGGCGCTGCTGGGCATGTGGACGGTGACCCTGATGCTCAAGCCGGTGGTGGTGATGGGGCACCTGCTCGGCGGGCTCTCGACCCTGGGGCTGCTCTGGTGGCTGACCCTGCGTGAGAGCGATGCCCTGCGTCCGGCACTCGCCAGCGCCGCGCAACTCGGGCGCCTGCGCACCTGGGCGACCCTGGGTCTGGTGGTGCTGGCGGTGCAGATCGCCCTGGGCGGGTGGACCAGCGCCAACTACGCCGCGCTGCAATGTCCCGACTTCCCGACGTGCCAGGGCCACTGGTGGCCGGCGATGGACTTCCGCGATGCCTTCACCCTGTGGCGGGGCACCGGCATCAATTACGAGGGCGGCGTGCTCGGCAACAGCGCCCGCATGGCCATCCATGTCACCCACCGCATCGGCGCGCTGGTGACCTTCCTGGTGCTGGCCTGGGTGGCCGTACGCAGCATCCGCGCCACCCGGGACCCGCTGGTGCGGGGCGTCGCGGCCGTGTTGCTGGCGGTGCTCGGCACGCAGGTGGCGCTGGGCATTTCCAACGTGCTGTTCGGCCTGCCGCTGCCGGTGGCGGTGGCCCACAACGGCGTGGCCGCCCTGCTACTACTTACCGTGATCAGCTTGAATCACGTGTTGAGACCGATACGAAGAGAGGTGCTGTGACATGCTGGACTCGGTCAGGACCCACGTTCTGCGCCTGGATCTGTTCAGGCACTGGCGCGATTACTACGAGCTATGCAAGCCGCGGGTGGTGGCCCTGATCGTATTTACAGCGGTGGTGGGGATGTTCCTCGCCGCCCCCGGCATGGTTCCGTGGTCGGCGTTGGTGTACGGCACTCTGGGCATCGGCCTGGCCGCCGCCTCGGCCGCGGCCGTGAACCAGCTGGTCGACCGGCCCGTGGACTCGATCATGGGCCGCACGCGCCGCCGCCCGCTGCCCACGGGAAATCTGCGGCCGACCCAGGCCGTCGCCTTCGCCCTGCTGCTGGGCGCCACGGGCATGTACCTGCTGGTGGCCTACGTCAACACCCTGACCGCCGTGCTGACCTTCGCCTCCCTGATCGGCTATGCGGTGATCTATACGGTCTTCCTCAAGCGCGCGACCCCCCAGAACATCGTGATCGGCGGCGCCGCCGGCGCCGCCCCGCCCGTGCTCGGCTGGACCGCGGTGACGGGGCAGGTCGACCCGCACGCCCTGTTGCTGTTCCTGATCATCTTCGCCTGGACGCCGCCCCACTTCTGGGCGCTGGCCATCTACAAGCGCGAGGAGTATGCCAAGGTGGGCATCCCCATGCTGCCGGTGACGCACGGGGTGGCGTTTACCCGGCTGCAGGTCCTGCTGTACACGATCATCCTGTTCCTGGTGACGCTGCTGCCGTTCGCGACCGGCATGAGCGGCTGGTTGTACCTCGTCGGCGCGGTGGGTCTGGGGGCGGTGTTCCTGGGCTATGCCGTGCAGATGATGCGCACCCGAGATGACCGGGTGGCCATTCGGACCTTCGCCTACTCCATCGTCTACCTGATGGCGCTGTTCGCCTTCCTGCTCGTCGACCACTACCTGCCGCACTAGTTCCCCCGCGAGCGCGCCGCCCGGCGCGCTCGCAGCGCCGGCCCCTGCAGAGCTAACCCGCTGTTATCGTGAGGGAATGCCGCGGTGCCCGGCCCGGGCTTGCGCCGCATGCGCGGCGGCCTTGATCCGGATCAATGCGCCGACTCCCCCTTTGCCGCGATAAAGGGTCCTTTCGTGTCGGCCGTTCCGCTTGTCCGGCGCAATATAGCTACATTACAATATGCTGATTATCTTCTGTCTCCGCAGAACCAGAGAGTGAGGCGACCCATGGCGCAAAGTGCGGCAGCGACAGCAACGGCCCCGTCTGCAACGGCGGCAGCCACAGCTCCCGAGCAGTACAACTACGACATTGTGCGAAAATTCGCCATCATGACCCTGGTCTGGGGCGTGATCGGCATGAGCGTCGGCGTGTACATTGCCTCCGAGCTTGCCTTCCCACTCCTGAATTTCGATATTCCCCAGATCACCTTCAGTCGCTTCCGGCCGGTCCATACCACCTCGGTGATCTTCGGGTTCGGCGTCAATGCCCTGTTCGCGACGTCCTATTACGTCGTCCAGCGCACCTGCCAGACGCGCCTGTTCAGCGATGCCCTCGCGAACTTCACCTTCTGGGGCTGGCAGCTGGTGCTGATCGCCTCCGTGATCGGCTACATGAACGGCTACACCCAGTCTCGCGAATACGCGGAAATGGTGTGGCCGGTCGACGTGCTGATCACCGTGATCTGGGTCGCCTACTTCTGGATCTACCTGCAGACCATCCGCCGCCGCTCCCAGCCGCATATCTATGTGGCGAACTGGTTCTTCATGGCGTACATCCTGGCGACCGCGCTGCTGCACATCTTCAATAATCTGCAGGTGCCCGTCTCGCTGTTCAGCCTTCAGTCCTACAGCCTGGAAGCGGGCGTCCAGGACGCGATGACGCAGTGGTGGTACGGCCACAACGCGGTGGGCTTCATTCTCACCGCCGCCTTTCTCGGCATGATGTACTACTTCGTCCCCAAGCAGGCCGGCCGTCCGGTGTATTCGTATCGGCTGTCGATCATCCATTTCTGGGCGTTGATCTTCCTTTACATGTGGGTGGGTGCGCACCACCTGCACTGGACGGCCCTGCCCGACTGGACGTCCTCGCTCGCCGCCACCTTCTCCATCCTGCTCCTGCTGCCGTCCTGGGGTGGCATGATCAACGGCATCATGACGCTGTCGGGTGCCTGGGAGAAGCTGCGTACCGACCCGATCATGCTGTTCATGATCGCGGCGCTGTCGTTCTACGGCATGTCGACCTTCGAGGGGCCGCTGATGGCCCTGAAGAGCGTCAACGCGCTTTCGCACTACACCGACTGGACCATCGGCCATGTGCACTCCGGCGCCCTTGGCTGGGTGGCCCTGATCACCTTCGGCTCGATGTATCACCTGATCCCGCGTCTGTGGGATACCCGGCTGTACAGCACGCGTCTGGTCTACGTGCACTTCTTCCTGGCGACCATCGGCATCGTGCTGTACATCTCCGCCATGTGGGTCGCGGGCATCGGGCAGGGCCTGATCCTTCGCGCCTTCGATGACTTCGGCAACCTGGCCTACACCTTCGTCGAGTCGGTGGCGTTCCTGCACACCCCGTACCTGGTTCGCGCCATCGGCGGCGGCTTCTTCCTCACGGGCATGCTCCTGATGACCTTCAACTGCCTCATGACCGTGCGTCAGGGTCGCCGCGAAGCGGCCGAGGTCGAGGCCAAGATTGCCGCCAAGCTGGCGCGCGCCTAATCCAGGAGAAGCACCGAGATGAAGCACGAACGCATCGAAACCAATGTCGGCCTCCTGGTCATTCTGACGCTGATCGTGATCAGCATCGGTGGGCTGGTGGAAATCATCCCCTTGTACTACATCGACGACACGGTCGAAGAGGTCAACAAGACCATCGACGTCAACGGCAAGGAGATGACTGTCCAGGCCGTGCGCCCCTACACCCCGCTTGAACTGCGCGGCCGCGACATGTACATCCGCGAGGGCTGCTATCTGTGCCACTCGCAGATGATTCGCCCGTTCCGTGACGAGATGATGCGATATGGCCACTACTCGCTCGCCGCGGAGTCGCAGTACGACCATCCCTTCCAGTGGGGCTCCAAGCGCACCGGGCCGGACCTGGCGCGGGTCGGCGGCAAGTACTCCAACCAGTGGCACGTGCAGCACCTGACCGCCCCGCGTTCGGTGGTCCCCGAGTCGATCATGCCGGACTTCCCCTGGCTGGCGAAGGATGAGCTGCAGTACACCGACATCCGCAGCCGCATGCGCGCATTGAAGGCCACCGGCGTGCCGTACTCGGAAACCGAAAAGGAGTATCAGGCGAACGTGAAGCGGTTCGGGCCGAACGTCGCCAAGATGCTGGACATCAATCATGCCGAAGAGAACCTGGTAGCACAGGCCGAGGCGGGTAATTATGACGGTGACCGGAGCAATCTCACCGAGATGGATGCCCTGGTGGCCTATCTCCAGGTGCTGGGCACGATGGTCGACTTCAACCGGTATGATCTCGGCACCTTTGCCAAGGACCGCTGACGGTGCGGAGGTGAACCACCGTGTTTGACTGGCTGCATTGGTTCACCGACCACGCGAACAGCAAGATCTTCGCGCTGCTGTGGTTCTTCAGCGCCTTTATCATCATCGTCGTGTATGTCTACACCGGCAAGCGGCGCACGCAGCGTCTGGAGTCGTACAAGTATATTCCGCTCGAAGACGACGACGCGGACGAGCCGAACCGCCGCAAGGAATCGAGAGATGAGCAACGAGAAGAGTAAGCAAACCGCCGTGCAGACCACCGGCCACGCCTGGGACGGTGACCTGCAGGAGTTCAACAATCCGCTCCCGCGCTGGTGGCTGTGGGGCTTCTACGCGACCGTCGTGTTTGCCGTTGTGTACTGGTTCCTGTACCCCTCATGGCCGGTCGGCGACCACTACACCAAGGGGCTGAGCACGGTCAGTTACGTCGGCCCCGACGGGAAGGAGGTCACCACGCACTGGAACACCCGTGCGCTGCTTGCCCATGAGATGCAGGAGGCGCAGAAGCAGCAGCAGAAATATGTTGATCAGCTCAAGAACGCCAGCTTCCAGCAGATCGCCAGCGATCCGGCGGAGAGCGGCTTCGCCTACTCACGGGCGAAGGTGCTGTTCGCCGACAACTGCGCGGCGTGTCACCAGCAGGGCGGCGGTGGCGTGGTCGGGATGTACCCGAACCTTGCCGATGACTCCTGGCTGTGGGGCGGTGATTATCAGGACATCAAGCAGACCATCACGCACGGGCGCCGCGGCTTCATGCCCTCGTTCCGTGAGACCTTCAACGACGAGCAGCTCGATGAAGTGGCCAGCTACGTCCTGAGCCTCTCCGGCCACCAGGTGGACCCGAAGGCGGCGGCAAAGGGGCGCGAGATCTTCAACGGCCAGACCGGCGGCTGCTACTACTGCCATACCCACAAGGGCACGGGCCTCAAGTCGCAGGGTTCGGCCAATCTGACCGACAGCATCTGGACCATCGCCAAGGTCCCCTCCGCGAATACCCTCGAGGCGAAAAAGGCCGCGGTGGAGCAGGTTATCCGCAACGGCGTGACGCGGGTGATGCCCACCTGGGAAGGACGGCTGTCCGATACGGAGATCAAGATCCTCGCCTTCTACGTGCACCAACTGGGCGGCGGCAGCTGATAGTGAGGTGGCCGGCGGCGGGCGGGGCGCGGTGTGTGCCCCCCCGGCCCGGTCTGCGCAGCGCTCGCCCCCGGACGGGGCATGAACTTCGGGAGGTAGAACCTGTCTCAGGGCAGGGCCTGCCTCCCTTTTTCGTTTTCAGCCGTTAGAGTCTTGCATGGACACCAGCACCCAGATTGACCAGTACCAGAAGCGCATCCCGATTTTCCCGCGCTCTGTCAAAGGCAGGTTTCGCAACCTCAAGTACAGCATTCTCGGGCTGGCCTACGGCATCTATTTTCTGCTCCCCTGGTTGCGCTGGGTGCGGCCCAACGAGCCCGATCAGGCCGTGTTGTTCGACCTCGCGGGACGCCGCTTCTACCTCTTTGGGCTGACCGTCCATGCCACCGACATCTTCTGGCTGGCCGGTGTGCTCGTGATCTTCGCCCTGCTGCTGTTCATGGTGACGGGGATTGCGGGGCGGGTGTTCTGCGGCTATTTCTGCTTCCAGACCCTGTGGACCGACGTCTTCATCCTCATCGAGCGCCTGGTGCAGGGCGAGCGCAACGCCCGCATGCGTCTGGCGAAGGCCCCCTGGGGTCTGGCCAAGCTGCTGCGCATCGGCGGGACCCACCTGCTGTGGTTGAGCGTGGCGTTCCTCACCGGCCTGACCTTCACCCTCTACTGGGAGAACGCCCCCACCCTGGTGGTGGAGTTCTTCACCGGACAGGCGCCCTTCCCGGCGTATGCGACGACGGCGTTCCTTACCGCGACCACGTACGTGATGGCCGGGCTGGCCCGCGAGCAGGTGTGCACCTACATGTGCCCCTACGCGCGCTTCCAGAGCGTGATGTTCGACCGCGACACCCTGATCATCGCCTATGACCCGGAACGCGGAGAGCGCAGCGCCGGGCGGCAGAAGCCGCGCAAGGGGCTGATGAAACGCGATGAGCGTCAGGCGCAGGGGGTGGGGGACTGCATCGACTGCGGCTACTGTGTGCAAGTGTGTCCGACCGGCATCGATATCCGCAACGGGCTGCAGTATCAATGCATCTCCTGCGGGCTGTGCGTGGACGCCTGCGATACGATCATGGACTCGATAGGCTTCCCCCGCGGCTTGGTGCGCTACAGCTCGGAGAGCGAGCTCGAAGGCAAAAGGACCCGCATCTTCAAATTCAAGACGCTGGGCTACGGGCTGGCGCTGCTCGCCACCACCGGCTTGCTCGTCTGGAGCATCGCCCATCGTTCCGCCGCGGAGATGACGGTGCGTCAGGTGCGCCAGCCGCTGGCGGTGGTGCTCTCCGACGGCTGGATCCAGAACCGCTACGAGATCAAGGTCCACAACAAGACCGGCCTGCCGATCCAGTATCGGCTCGACATCGCCGACCTCCCCAGCGGCGAGCTCGATGCCGGCCCCTTGCGCGAATTCGAGGTCGGTCCGGATCAGGTAGTGCAGCTCGTCGCGCGGGTGAAGGCCAATCCCGCGGCCGCCACGGGAACCCAGCAGGAGTTCCACTTCGTGGTGACACCGGTGAGCGGCAAGGGGGAGGCGATGCGCTGGGAATCGGTATTCTACGTGCCCGAGGAGCGGCTCGAGCATGCCCGCGGGGAACACGAGGGTTAAACCATGGTGACAGTACTGCAGATCCTGATGGGCGGCACACTGGCGATCGTCATCGCCTTCCTGCTGCTGTATCGCTTCACCCGGCTCGGGGGAAAGCGGGCGGCGGTGGTGACCGCCCTGGCCGCCGTCGGCATTTACGTCCCGATCATCATGCTGTTCTGGCCGGGCCCCGATGTGTTCGCCATCGAAGTGGCCATCTTTCTGGTGGTGCCCTACCTGCTGGGGATCGTCGCCTCCCAACGCGATGCACGCCGCGCCGCGGGTGAGGAAAAAGGCTGGTTTCACTGGGGACCGGCGGCCATCGTCGGGTTCTTCGTGGTGGTGGTTGCCGTGGACTCCGTGTTCGTGATGGTGGCCCAGACGGGGCTGGAGGGCTCGATCGCCACCGCGATCCTGCCCAAGCCGCGCTACGCCTCCGGTGGCGTGCATTCGATGTTCCCCGGGACCGTACACCACGACTATCAGGAGAAGGAGGCGCTTTACAATCAGCACCTGGACCAGGTGCGGCGTCAGCGCGAGCGCGGCTGGAAGGTGGTGCAGGGGTGGGTGAACCCCCCGACCGCGGGGACGCCGAGCCTGTTCCGTGTCAGCGTCCAGGACCGCGATGGTGTCCCCGTCAGCGGTGCACAGGTGCGCGGCACCTTCATGCGGCCCTCGGACAGCCGCGATGATCGGCCTTTCGCGCTGGCGGAAACCGCTCCCGGTGTCTACAGCGCCCGTATCACGCTGCCCGATCCGGGCCGCTGGGACCTGGTGCTGCGCGTGCGTCGCGGCGACGACCTCCATGAAGTGGAGGCCCGCACCGAGTTGGAGCCCGCCGCTGCGACTCATGGGTGAGGAGACGGACCGCCTCTGCTATCACTGCAAGCTGCCGGTTCCGGCCGGGACCGCCTATCACGTCGACGTCGATGGGCAGCCGCGGGCGATGTGTTGCCGTGGCTGTCAGGCCGTGGCGCAGGCGATTGTGGATGGCGGCCTCACCGATTTCTATCGTTACCGCACCGAGCGCTCGCCGACTGGCCGCGAGCTGATCCCCGACGCCCTGCGCGAGCTGCCCCTGTACGACAAGCCGGAAGTGCAGCGCACCTTCGTACGCGAGGCCGGTGCCAACCTGCGCGAGGCCTCGCTGATCCTCGAAGGCATCGTCTGCGCGGCCTGCATCTGGTTGAATGAGCGCCATGTCAACGCCCTGCCCGGTGTCGAGGAGTTTCGTGTGAACTACTCGACGCACCGCGCCACGCTGCGGTGGGACGACTCGCGCATTCATCTCAGCGAGGTCCTGCGGGCGGTCGCCGACATCGGCTATGTGGCCCATCCGTTTGACCCCGGCCGTCAGGAACAGCTGTACCTGCGTGAGCGCAAGGCGGCGCTGCGGCGCCTTGCGGTGGCCGGCCTCGGTGCGATGCAGGTGATGATGCTCGCCGTCGCCTTATATGCTGGGGATTTCTACGGCATGGACCAGGGTATCCGCGGGCTGCTGCGCTGGGTGAGCCTGTTGTTCGCCACCCCGGTCGTCCTGTATTCGGCGGCGCCCTTCTTTACCGCCGCGCTGCGCGACCTGCGCAGCCGCCAGCTGGGGATGGACGTGCCGGTGGCCCTCGCCATCGGGCTGGCCTACGGCGCCAGTATGTTCGCCACCATCGCCGGCCGCGGCCAGGTCTATTTCGACTCGGTGTCCATGTTCGCCTTCTTCCTGCTCGCGGGACGCTTCCTGGAGATGGGCGCCCGCCACCGGGCCGGGCAGGCCGCCGAAGAGCTGGTCAAGCTGCTGCCGGCGATGGCCACCCGGCTGGACGCCGAGGGGGGCGAGGAGGTGGTGCCGGTCTCCGAACTCGAACCCGGGGACCGGGTGCGCATCCGCCCCGGGGAGACGGTGCCGGCGGATGGCCGCGTGCTCGAGGGGCGCAGCAGCGTCGACGAGGCCCTGCTGACCGGCGAGAGTTTGCCCGTGGCGAAGAGCGCGGGCGCCGAGCTGGTCGGGGGCACGCTCAATGTCGAGAGCCCGCTGGTGATGAACGTGGAGAAGGTCGGTACGGACACCGTGCTGTCCTCCATCCAGCGCCTGCTGGATCGTGCCCAGCACGAGAAGCCGCGTATCGCCCGCATCGCGGACCGCGTTGCCGGGCGTTTCGTGGGGGCGCTGTTGGTGATTGCGTGCGCCGTTGCACTGTATTGGTGGCAGGCCGCTCCCGCCGAGGCGCTCTGGATCGTGTTGTCCGTCCTGGTGGTGACCTGCCCCTGTGCACTGTCGCTGGCCACCCCGGCCGCCGTGACCGCCGCCACCGGGACGCTCACCCGGGCCGGTGTTCTGACCACGCGCGGCCACGCCCTGGAAACCCTCGCACGTGCCACGCACGTGGTCTTTGACAAGACCGGCACCCTCACCAGCGGGCGCCTGCGCGTGGAGGCGCTCCAGCCGCTCGGCCGCGAGGGGGCGGTGACCTGCCATCGGCTGGCCGCGGCGCTGGAGCGCGACTCCGAGCATCCGATCGCCCACGCGCTGCGCGAGGGGGTGAGTCTGATCCCGGTCGCTAGCGATGTGCGGGCGGTGCCGGGCTGTGGCGTGGAGGGACGGCTCGAGGGCCGCGTGCTGCGCATCGGCACACCCGCCTTCGTGGCGGAGCTGGTCGGGAGCGCGGCGGCGGCCGCCGCAGATGTGGGCGCCGACCCGGCCAGCGATGTGGGCTGGACCGAGGTGCTGCTCGGCGATGCCCACGGGCCCCTCGCGCGCTTTCGCCTCAGCGACAGCCTCCGCCCCCAGGCGGCAGAGGCCGTGGCGGCCCTGCAGGCGATGGGGCTGCAGACGGCGCTGCTGAGCGGCGACAGCCCCGCGGCGGTGGGGCGGGTCGCCAATGAACTTGGCATCGCGCACTACGAGGCGCGCCTGTCCCCCGAGGGCAAGCTCGAGGCGCTGCGGCGGCTGCAGGAACAGGGCGCGGTGGTGGCGATGGTGGGCGACGGGGTCAACGACGCCCCGGTGCTCGCCGCGGCGCAGGTCTCACTGGCGATGGGCAGCGGCACCCAGCTGGCGCAGGCCAGTGCGGACATGATCCTGCTCTCTGAGCGTCTGCCGCACCTGGTCGAGGCGGTCGACATGGCCCGCCGCACCCTGCGCGTGGTGCGCGAGAACCTGGGTTGGGCGCTCCTGTACAATCTGGTGGCGGTGCCGCTGGCAGCGGTGGGGATGGTGCCGCCCTGGGCGGCGGCGCTCGGCATGTCGGCCAGCTCGCTGCTGGTGGTGCTCAACGCCTTGCGGCTCGGCCGGACAGGGGCGCCGGAGGAGGCGCCACCCGCCGCCGCCTGGCGGCCGGGCGCAGAGGAATTGCAGTCGGGAGGCCAGGGTCGCTCATGAACATATTGTTTCTGCTCGTTCCACTGAGTGTCTTGTTCATGGCGATCGCCATCGCCATCTTCCTGTGGGCGATCAAGGGCGGGCAGTTCGATGACCTGGAAGGCCCCGCCCACCGCATCCTCATGGACGATGACGATCCGCGCATTCCGCACCGCAAGGACCAGGAGGAGGGGACCGCCTTGAACGAGGACAAGCGATAGCGTACCCTACCCCGCCTCTAGGTTTTTCAAGCTTCCGTAATCGTTCGGGGTCCTTGCAATGAAGGAATACTTCAACTTCTACAATCTGCCGCTGACCATTATCATCGGCCTGGTGGTCATGTCCTGGGTCAGCTTCCTGTCGGTGATCTTCACCGGCTGAGGGCGGCTGTCGCACGGCACAAAAAAACGGCTCTCCGGAGCCGTTTTTTTTGTGCCGTGGCGAAAAGCGCCCGTTGGGTTTGATGCAGATCAACGGGCGCCGGCCCTCGCCGCCTTATAGTGCGAAGCGTGTCCGTTTCGCTTCAGGCGAGGAGCCCTCCGATGAAAGAGATGTTCTCCTTTCAGAACTTTCCCATGGCGATTCTCGTGGCCTTGGTTGCGGGGTCGTATCTGGTGTTCATTTCCGTGCTCCTGCTCGGCGACTGATCCTGCGCCGGGGGTTGCACCCAACAAAAAAAACGGCCCCGCAGGGCCGTTTTTTTTGAGACGCCGGGATGCGGTTCAGGCTTCCAGGGCCGTGCGCAGCCGCTTCATGGCATTCGCCTCGAGCTGACGGATCCGTTCGGCCGATACGCCATAGCGGTCGGCGAGCTCCTGGAGGGTCTGCTTCTTTTCGGCCAGCCAGCGGGTGGCGACGATATCGCGGCTGCGCGCGTCCAGCGTGGACAGCGCTGCATGCAGTTGCCGCTGGCTGTGCCGCTCCCAGTCGTCGGCCTCCACGCGCGCGGCCGGGTCGTCGCGCAGGTCCTGCAGATAGGCCGCCGGGGCAGGGGCCTGAGGCCGATCGTCGTCGCTGTCCCCCTGGGCGTCGAAGGCGGTATCCTGACCGCTCATCCGGGATTCCATTTCGAGCACCGTCGCGCGCGGTACGCCCAAGTCGCGGGCGACGGCGTCGACCTCTTCGGCGCTGAACCAGCCCAGTCGCTTCTTGCTGCTGCGCAGGTTGAAGAACAGCTTGCGCTGCGCCTTGGTGGTCGCCACCTTGACGATGCGCCAGTTGCGCAGAATGAACTCGTGGATCTCGGCCCGCACCCAATGCACGGCGAAGGACACCAGCCGCACGCCGACATCGGGATCGAAGCGTTTGACCGCCTTCATCAGGCCGATGTTGCCCTCCTGGATCAGGTCGGCCTGCGGCAGGCCGTAGCCGTTGTAGCCGCGGGCGACGTGCACGACGAAGCGCAGGTGCGAAAGCACCAGCTGCCGGGCGGCATCGATATCGCCATGGTTGTGCCAGTCGCGCGCCAGTTGCTGCTCTTCTTCGGCGCTGAGCATCGGAATGGCGTTCGCCGCCTGAATGTAGGAATCCAGGCTCCCGGTCGGTACCGCCAGCTGCAATTCGAAGCCTTTCTGCATCCGTCCACTCCCTCACGAGGGTCACGCAATCTTAGCACTCGCGATATTAGAGTGCCAGAGGCGGGGAAAGTTTCACGGGCTTTCGACGCCCAAACACCTTGTGGGATCAGGGGCTTGGGCTAGGCCGCACCGCGGGCCGCACGCG
This sequence comes from uncultured Gammaproteobacteria bacterium, assembly GCA_963779865.1. Classification (GTDB taxonomy): domain Bacteria; phylum Pseudomonadota; class Gammaproteobacteria; order CAVZZX01; family CAVZZX01; genus CAVZZX01. The sequence goes on from CAVZZX010000003.1 coordinate 2,757,214, forward strand.
GGCCTTCGGGCGCGTAGATGCTGACGCGGTTGCGCCCGTTTTCCTTGGCATCATAGAGCGCCTTGTCGGCGAGGGAGAGCAGCCGGGTGAAGGGGACGTCGGGGTGATCCGCCACCCCGGCCAGTCCCAGACTGATGGTGACCGGTACGTCGGCGGGTTCGAGGGCGGCGATGTCGGCGCGCAGGCGCTCGGCCCGCTCCAGCGCCAGGGCGCGGCCCGCCGAGCGGATCAGGACGCAGAATTCCTCGCCGCCGAACCGCACCACCATCCCGTCGGGGAAGCTGGCATTGAGCGTCTCGCCCAGCGCCGCCAGCACGTGGTCGCCGGTGATGTGGCCGAGCTTGTCGTTGATCTGCTTGAAGTGATCGATGTCGATCAGCATGGCCCAGGCGGGTTGATGTTCCGGCCGGCGGAGGAACTCCTCGCCATTGTCGAGCAGGTAGCGCTTGCTGCGCACCCCGGTCAGGCTGTCGGTCGCCGCCAGCCAGCGCATCGCCTCCGCCTGTTGCTTGAGGGCGTCGTACTGGTGTTTGACCAGCAGCAGCGAGCGCACCCGGGCGAGCAGCACCTCCTCGATGATGGGCTTGTTGACGAAGTCGTTGGCGCCGGCGTGGAACACCTCCACCTGCCGCTGTTCATCGTCGTTGCCGGTGAGCACCAACACGGGCAATTCCTGCTGCGAGAAATGGTGCTTGGCGCGGATGCCGTGCAGCAGGTCCCCGCCGGTGAGCGAGCCCTTGAGGTAGAAATCGGTCACCACCATGTCGAAGCGGGTTTCGGGGGTCTCGCCGCAGTCGCCGAGCAGCTCCAGCGCCTGTTCGGCCGTGGGGGTATGCTCCACCTGCAAGCCGTGCTTCTCCAGCATGCGCATCACCACTGCCGCGGTGGTGCGGCTGTCCTCCACGTAGAGGATGCGCCCCACCAGCCCCGAATTGCGCTGCACGAAGGCCTTGATGAAGCCGCCGAAGGCCTTGTAGCCCTGCGACTTGTCGAAGTAATCGGTGACGCCCGCCTCGAAGCCCTCGCGCAGCAGCCGCATGTCGGCGTCGCCGGAGACGACGATGACGGGGGTGTAATGATGCGGCTCCATGCGCCGGACGGCGCGGCTGAGGTCCAGCCCGTCCATGTCGGGCAGCAGCAGGGAGGTGGTGACCAGGTCGAACTGCTCGGTGCCGAGCAGCTCGACCGCCTCGCGGCCGCTGGCGCACGGGATGACCGTGGTCTCCTGCAACTCGTCGCGCAGGATACGGGTGAGGATGGCGCGGCTGACGGCGGAGCCGTCGACGACCAGGATGCGGGTGTTGGTTGCAGCCATGCGGTAACGCGATACCAGCGCAAGAATGTCTTTCCGTACACCGGTCATCGGCTGCCACTCCCCAAAAGTTTAGTGTCAGGCGGGTTCAATATCCCTCAAGTGCCGTCGAACCGCCAGCGCCGAGCCCAACAGGCCCAGCAGAATGCCCGCGCCCAGCAGCAGCATGAAGGTACCCCCGTCCAGCGCGGCAAGCCGGAAACGGCTGTTGTACAGGCCCGAGAGGGCCGTCACCGGGCCGTCGAGGGCCATGAGCATCAGGGCAATCATGGCGTAGGCGAGCAGGGCGCCCAGCAGGCCGTACCAGAAGCCGGTGTACAGGAAGGGGCGGCGGATGAAGGCATCGGTGCCGCCGATGAGCTTGATGATGACGATCTCGTCGCGCCGGTTCTCGATCGCCAGACGGATGGTGTTGCCCACCACCAGCACGACCGCCAGCGCGAGCAGCACCGCCAGCGCCTGGATGCCCCGACTGAGCATGTCCATGATCGCATACAGGCGCTTGACCCACTGCATGTCGAGCTGCGCGAGCGCGACCTCGGGGTGCTGGCGCAGGCGCGCGAGCAAGGCCTGCACCGCGGCCGCGGAGCCTTGCTGCAGGACCGGATGGACCACCAGCACGCCGGGCAGGGGGTTCTTGTCCAGGGCCGTGAGCACGTCGCCGAAGCCCGACAGGCGCTGGAACTCGTCCAGCGCCGCCTGCGGGGAGATGTAGCGCACGCGCGCCACCTCGCCGGAGCGCTGCAGGCGCGCACGCAGGTCCAGGGCCTGGGCCTCGCTCACGCCCTGGTGCAGGAACAGCGAGATCTGGGTCGCGCCGTCCCAGCCGCTGCTGAGCCGTTCGGCATTGGTGAGCAGCGACTGCAGGCCGAACGGCAGGGCCAGGGCGATGCCCAGCACCGCCGCGGTCATCAGCGTCGCGAAGGGGGTGCGCCACAGCCGTCCCAGGCTGTTCAGCATCACCTGGGCGTGGCGGGCAAAGTAAACGCTCACCCGCGCAGCAAGTCCCGAGGACGCACGGCGCGGGCGCTCGCGCTTCAGCGGTGGCGGGGTGCGGCTCATGCCCCCGCCCCCTGCGCCGCGGCAACCCGGCCGCCGCTCAGGGCGACGATGCGGTGAGGCAGGCGCCGGATCAGGTCCAGGTCGTGGCTGGCGATGAGCACGGTCACCCCCACCTGATTGAACTGTTCGAACAAGTGCATGATCTCGCGCGAGAGGCCGGGGTCGAGGTTGCCCGTGGGCTCGTCGGCGAGCAGCAACGGCGGCTTGTTTACCACCGCCCGCGCGATGCCCACCCGCTGCTGTTCACCCCCGGAGAGGGTGATCGGATAGGCCCGCTCCTTGCCCAGCAGGCCGACCTTGTCGAGCGCGGCGCGCACCCGGCGGCCAATCTCCTGGTGCCGCAGCCCTTCGATGACCAGCGGCAGCGCGACGTTGTCGAATACGGTGCGGTCGAACAGCAGGCGGTGGTCCTGGAAGATCATGCCCACGCGCCGGCGCAGGTAGGGGATGCGGCGTCGGCTCACCTTGGCGAGATTGAGCCCGTCCACCAGGACCTGGCCCCGGGTGGCGCGTTCGAGCAGCCCGATGAGCTTGAGCAGCGTGCTCTTGCCGGCGCCCGAATGGCCGGTCAGGAACGCCATCTCGCCGGGCGCCAGGTGCAGCGACACGTCCTGCAGGGCCTCGTGGCCGCCCGGATAGCGTTTGCTGACGTGGGTGAATCGGATCATGGGCCCCTGTTTCCTTCTGCCGCCCTGTGGCGGCGCGCGTCCCGCATTATGCGGCGGGTAACGGCGCATTTTTGTGATCGGGGTAACGCCGGTCGGGCTTCAGCGGGAGAACAGCGCCTCGACGAACTCCTCGGCATCGAAGGCGCGCAGGTCCTCGGCGCTCTCACCGACGCCGATGAAGCGGATGGGGGCGCCCAGCGCCTCGGCGATGGCGAAGATGATACCGCCTTTGGCGGTACCGTCCAGCTTGGTCAGGGTGACGCCGGTCACCCCGACGGCCTCATCGAACTGGCGCGCCTGGGTGAGGGCGTTCTGCCCGGTGCCCGCGTCGAGCACCAGCATGACCTCGTGAGGGGCATCGGCGTCCAGCTTGCCCAGCACGCGTTTGACCTTGCGCAGCTCCTCCATCAGGTTCGTCTGTGTATGCAGCCGCCCCGCCGTGTCGGCGATGAGCACGTCGGCGCCGCGGGCGCGCGCCGCCTGCAGGGCATCGAACACCACCGAGGCGCTGTCGGCGCCGGTGTGCTGCGCCACGACCGGCACCTGGTTGCGTTCGCCCCAGGCCTGGAGCTGCTCCACCGCGGCCGCCCGATAGGTGTCGCCCGCGGCGAGCATCACCGACAGGCCCTGGTCGCGGAAGCGCCGCGCCAGCTTGCCGATCGTGGTGGTCTTGCCGGCACCGTTGACGCCCACCACGAGGATGACGAACGGGCGTGGCTCCGCGGGGATGCGAAGTGCGGCGCTGCGCGGGGCGAGGATGGCGCGCATGTCCTCGCGCAGGGCGGCAATCAGTGCCTCGGGCTTGTCCAGCTCGCGGCGCGACAGGCGCGCGGTGAGATCGCGCACGATGCGTCCGGTGGCCTCCACGCCGACGTCGGCGGTGAGCAGCTGGGTTTCGATCTCCTCGAGCAGCTCGTCGTCGATCTCCTTGCGGCCGAGCACCAGGGCGGCCAGCCCGTCGGTCAGTCCCGAGCGGGTGCGGGTGAGCCCCTGCTTGAGGCGTGCGAACAGGCCCGGCTTCGTGGCCGGCTTGTCCTGTTCCTTGGCGGCATCCTTTGATTTGCCGAAACTAAACATATGCTTCTACTGTCTACTGGAGCGCATGCGGCGCCGCCCTGCGGATCCGCCGAGGCGGGGACGTCCGGAGGCGACCGGCCGCTAATGCTATCACTCCCGCCCTGCCGGGGTAAGGACGGGAAAACCTGCACAAGAATAGGAGCCCTATAATGCTAGGAAGGTTCTTCCGTGGCGCCCTGCCATTGCTGCTCCTCGTCGGTGGCGCGCCCGCCGCCTCCCTTGCCGCCGAGTCCACCGCGGTCCACGAATACAAGCTCGACAACGGCCTGAAGCTGCTGGTGAAGGAAGACCACCGCGCCCCGGTGGTCGTCTCGCAGGTCTGGTACAAGGTCGGCTCCAGCTACGAGCCCACCGGGATCACCGGCATTTCCCACGTGCTCGAGCACATGATGTTCAAGGGCACCAAGAAGCACCCCGCGGGCGAGTTCTCGCGCATCATCAAACAGCAGGGCGGCCGCGAGAACGCCTTCACCGGCGCGGACTACACCGCCTATTTCCAGCAGCTCGAGCGCAGCCGGCTGCCGGTGAGCTTCGCGCTGGAGGCCGATCGCATGCGTAATCTCACGCTGCCCGCGAAGGAGTTCAAGAAAGAGGTGCAGGTGGTGATGGAGGAACGGCGCCTGCGCACCGAGGACAATCCACGCTCGTTCACCTTCGAGCAGTTCAAGGCCACCGCCTTCGTAAGCAGCCCTTACCATCACCCGGTGATCGGCTGGATGGACGACCTCAAGAATCTCTCCGACGCCCAGGTGCGCCACTGGTACCAGAAGTGGTATGCCCCCGACAACGCCACTGTGGTGGTGGCGGGGGACGTCAATCCCGACGACGTCTACGCCTTGGCGAAGAAGTACTTCGGGCCGCTCAAGCCCTCGGGCATCAAGCCCGCCGCGGCGCGGCGCGATACCGTGCAGGTGGGGGAGCGCGACCTCATCGTGAAGCGGCCGGCCGAATTGCCCTATCTGGTGATGGGCTATAAGGTGCCGGTGCTCAATGTCGATGCACAGGCCCCGTGGGAGCCGTATGCGCTGGAAGTGCTGGCCGGTATCCTCGACGGCGGGGACAGCGCGCGCCTGGCCAGTGAGCTGGTGCGCGGCCGTCAGATCGCGGCCAACGCGGGGGCGAGCTACGACCTCTACGCCCGGCTCGGCGATCTGTTCCTGTTGGATGGCACGCCCGCGCCGGGGCACACGATCGCCGAATTGGAGAACGCGCTGCGCGCCCAGGTGAAGCGTCTGCGCGAGAAGCCCGTCAGCAAGGACGAGCTGGAGCGGGTGAAGGCGCAGGTGGTGGCCAGCGACGTGTTCGAGAAGGATTCGGTGTTCTACCAGGCCATGCGCCTGGGGATGCTCGAGACGGTCGGCGTCGGCTGGCGCAAGGCCGACGAGTACGTGGACAAGATCCGCGCCGTCACCCCCGAGCAGGTGCAGAAGGTGGCGCGCAAGTATCTCAAGAACGACAGCCTCACCGTGGCGCGCCTCAAGCCGCTGCCGCTGGAACCCGGCGAGCATCCTGCCCCGATGCCCGGCGGGCCGGGCGGCGCCGTCGACGGCCATGTGCGTTGAACACCGGACAAGAAACAGGGAGATGAATATGCAGAAGACTTCCCGCATGCGCGGGCTGGGCATCCGGCTGAGCGTCCTCGTCCTGGCGCTGGGCGCTGCATTGGGCAGCGCCTTCGCCGACACTCCCCGCAAGAGCGCGCCCCAGGACCCCGACGCGCGCTTCGCGCAGCTGCGCAGTGAGTTCACCGGCCTGGACATCCAGACCTGGCAGACGCCGAACGGTGCGAAGGTCATGTTCGTGCACGCCCCGCAGCTGCCCATGGTCGACGTGCGCGTCGTGTTCGATGCGGGCAGCGCGCGCGACGGGTCCCGGCCGGGCATCGCGAATCTCACCAACGACCTGCTCGATCAGGGCGCGGGCAAGTTGAGTGCCGACCAGATCGCCCAGCGCTTCGACCAGGTGGGCGCCTCCTTCGGCGCCGGCGTGGATCGGGACATGGCGACGCTGAGTCTGCGCAGCCTCACCACGTCCGATCTGCTGGAGCCGGCCCTGGAGACCTTCAAGACCGTGCTCGAGGCGCCGCGCTTCGATCCGCCGGCCTTCGCGCGGGAGCGCCAGCGCGTCCTGGTGGCGCTGAAGAACCTCGAGCAGGACCCCGGCGATCTCGCCCACCGCGCCTTCTATCGCCATCTGTACGCCGACCACCCCTACGGACATACGGTAATCGGCACGCGCGAGGCCGTGCAGGGCTTCACGCCGGCCGACGCGCAGGCCTTCTACAAGCGCTACTACGTGGCGCGCAACGGCCTGGTCGCCATCGTCGGCGACGTGGGCAAGGCCCAGGCCCGGCACATCGCCGAACGGCTGGTTGGCGACCTCCCGCAGGGCGAGAAGCCCGCGCCGCTGCCCGCGCCGAAGCCGCTGCAGAAGGCCCAGACGGTGCGCATCCCCCACCCCTCGGCCCAGACCCATCTGCTGGCCGGGCAGCTCGGCGTCCAGCGCGGGGCAGAGGACTATTTCCCGCTCTACGTGGGCAACCATATCCTGGGCGGCAGCGGCTTCGGTTCGCGGGTGCTGGAGGAGATCCGCGAAAAGCGCGGCCTCGCCTACAGCGCGTACAGCTACTTCGTGCCGCTGGAGGTGCCCGGGCCCTTCCTGATGGGGCTGCAGACGCGCACCAAGCAGACGCAGACCGCCGATCGGGTGCTGATGAAGACCCTGCGTGATTTCGTGCAGGAGGGGCCCACGCGCAAGGAGTTGACGGACGCCAAGGAGGCCATCACCGGCGGCTTCCCGCTGCGCATCGACAGCAACAGCAACATCATCGGCTATCTCGCGGTCATCGGCTTCTACGACCTGCCGCTGGACTATCTGAAGACCTTCAACAAGCACATCGAGGACGTCACCCTCGAGCAGATCGAGCGGGCCTTTCAGCAGCGCGTCCACCCCGATCGACTGCTCACCGTCGAGGTCGGGAAGCAGCAGGGCTGATGCGCGCCGCGGGCCGCACCCGGCAGCTCGCCGGCGCCCCGGGGGCGCTGCGCATCATCGGCGGGCGCTGGCGCGGCCGCCGGCTGCCGGTGGTCGATGCCCCGGGGCTGCGCCCCACGCCCGATCGGGTCCGCGAGACGTTGTTCAACTGGCTGCAGCCGGTGATCGCCGGTGCCCGCGCCCTGGACCTGTTTGCCGGCACCGGGGCGCTGGGGATCGAGGCCCTCTCGCGCGGGGCGGGCGAGGTCGTGTTCGTGGAGCGCGACCCCGCCGTGCTGCGCGCGCTGCAGGGCAACCTCGAGCGCCTGGAGGCCGCCGCGGCGGGGCGGCTGGTGGGCCGGGATGCCTGCGGCTGGCTGGCCGGTCCCGCGCCGCAGCGTTTCGAGCTGGTGTTTCTCGACCCGCCCTTCGGCGAGGAAGGGCTGCTGGAAACCTGTTGCACGCAGCTTGCCGGCGGCGACTGGCTGGCGCCCGGCGCCCGTGTCTATCTGGAGGCGCCGGCGCGGCGCGGGCCGCCCGCGCTCCCCGACGGCTGGGCGCTGGTGCGCAGCAAACGGGCGGGCGACGTCGGCTACCACCTGGCGCGGTGTCCGTAGCCGCGGGGCCGGGCGGGCTTTCCTTTCGACGCGCACGCCCTTAAGCTGGCGCCCACACCCGCAGCGCGAGCCCCGCATGAAGATCACGGCCATCTATCCCGGCACCTTCGACCCCATCACCCACGGTCACAGTGACCTGGTGCAGCGGGCGGCGCGGCTGTTTGAGGGCGTCATCGTCGCCGTGGCCGCCAATCCGACCAAGGCCCCGGTGTTTTCATTGGAGGAACGGGTGGGGATGGCGCGCGAGGTGCTCGGTCCGCTGGCCAATGTCGAGGTCTGCGGCTTCGACGGCCTGCTCGCCGATTTCGCGCGCCAGCGCCAGGCGAACGTCATCGTGCGCGGCCTGCGCGCCGTGTCCGATTTCGAGCACGAGTTCCAGCTCGCCAGCATGAATCGCCGGCTGGTGCCGGAGGTGGAGACGCTGTTCCTCAGCCCGGCCGAACAGTACGCCTACATCTCCGCCTCGCTGGTGCGTGAGATCGCCGGTCTGGGCGGCGATGTCTCGCCCTTTGTCCATGAAAAAGTCAGGGCTGAACTGTATAACAGGATGCGCTAATATTCAGCGCAATGGCCCGCAACCGAGGGAAGCATCCATGGCTCTGCTGATCACCGACGAATGCATCAATTGCGACGTCTGCGAGCCGGAGTGCCCGAACACCGCCATCTCCCAGGGCGAGGAGATCTACGAGATCGATCCCAAGCTGTGCACCGAATGCGTCGGCCACTACGACGAGCCGCAATGCATCGAAGTGTGCCCGGTGGATTGCATCATCCTCGACCCCGATCACAGCGAGAGCCGTGAGGCGCTCCAGCGAAAATACCTCGCCCTGACCGAACAGGCGTGAGAGCACCGCCCGCCTGAGGCCCAAGGCCCCGCCCAGCGGGGCCTTTTTCTTTCCGGGCGAATTTTTTCGGTACACTGCCCTTCGAGTTCAGCCGCAGGGATCGCCCATGCACCGGTTCATCTTCGTCCTCACCCTCTTCCTTGCGCTGCCCCTGGCGGCCGCCGCGCCGCCGCCGAAGGCGGCGATCGCCAGCGCCCATCCCCTGGCGACCGAGGCCGGCCTCGAGATCCTGCAGGCCGGCGGCAATGCCTTCGACGCCGCCGTCGCGGTCAGTGCCACGCTGGCGGTGGTCGAGCCGTACAGCTCGGGGATTGGCGGCGGGGGCTTCTGGCTGCTGCAGCGGGCGGACGGCCGGGCGGTCATGGTCGACGGGCGCGAGAAGGCCCCCGGCGCAGCCACGCCGACGATGTACCTGAACGCCGCGGGCGAGGTGGTGCCCGGCCGTTCGGTGGACGGCCCGCTGGCGGCGGGGATCCCGGGCGAACCGGCAGCGCTCGTTCACATCGCGAAGCGCTACGGGCGGCTGCCGCTGGCCCGCTCCCTGGCCCCCGCGATCCGCGCCGCCCGCGAGGGTTTTGCGGTGACGCCGCACTACCGGCGCATGGCCGCCTTTCGGCAGGCGGTGCTGCGCCGTTCCCCGGCGGCGGCGGCCGTCTTCCTGAAAGACGGGCAGGTGCCGCCGCTGGGCTACGTGGTCCGCCAGCCCGATCTCGCTGCGACCCTGGAACGGCTGGCACGTCAAGGCGCCGCCGGCTTCTACGCCGGGCCCGTGGCGCGGGCGCTGGTGCAGGGGACCCGCGCCGCCCACGGCCTCTGGTCGCGGGCCGACCTGAAGGACTATGCGGTGGTCGAGCGGGCGCCGATCACGGGCCAATACCGTGGCTGGCACATCACCTCCGCCGCCCCGCCGTCCTCGGGCGGCATCGCCCTGGTGGAGATGCTCAACGTGCTCGCCGGCTACGATCTCCAAGCCCAGCCGCAAGCCGAGCGCGTGCACCTGATCGTCGAGGCGATGCGGCGCGCCTACCGGGACCGGGCCGAGTACATGGGCGACCCCGATTTCCTCGCCATGCCCCTCGTGCGCCTCACCAGCCCCTTGTACGCGGCCGGGCTGCGCGTGGGCATCCAGCGCGCTCGCGCCACCCCGAGCGACGCGCTGGCCTCGGCGATCGGCGATGCGCCGGGCGGGCGGCACACGACGCATTTCTCCATCTTGGATCGCCAGGGCAACCGCGTGGCCGCCACGCTGAGCATCAACTACCCCTTCGGCTCCGGCTTCATGCCACCGGGCACCGGGGTGCTGCTCAACGACGAGATGGACGACTTCTCGGCCAAGCCGGGGGTGCCCAACGTGTACGGGCTGATCGGTGCGCAGGCGAATGCCATTGCCCCCGGCAAACGGCCGCTGTCGAGCATGAGCCCGACCTTCATCGACAATGGCGACACGCTCGCCATCCTCGGTACCCCCGGCGGCAGTCGTATCATCACCATGGTGTTGGAGGGCATCCTCGGCGTCGTGGAGGGGCTGGATGCCGAGGCCATCGTGACGCGGCCGCGCTTTCATCACCAGTACCGGCCCGACGTGGTGCAGCTCGAACCCGCTGCCCTGTCGGCGCACACGCGCCAGCGACTGCGTGCCATGGGGCACACGTTGGAGGTGCGCGACGCCCCCTGGGGAAACATGCAGATCGTCACCTGGGACCGGACACGCGGCCGGGTGGCCGCGGCCAGCGACCCGCGCGGGGAGGGGCGCGCGGCGGTGCGCTGAAGCTCGCCGCCGCGCTGGAGGGTCGAAACGCATGAAGGTCACCGGGCTGGACCACCGCGTGCTCACGGTGCGCAGCGTCGAGGACACGGTGCGTTTTTATCGCGAGGTCCTGGGGATGGAACGCGTGGCTTTCGGCCCGGGGCGCGTGGCGCTGCGCTTCGGCGAGCAGAACATCAACCTGCATCAAGCCGGGCGGGAGTTCGAGCCCAAGGCGGGGCAGCCGGTTCCCGGCAGCGCCGATCTGTGTGTGCTGATCCAGACCGATCCCAGACCGAACCGAGCGCCGCCATGGCCCACGTGCGCGCCCGCGGGGTGCGGATCCTGGACGGGCCGGTGGCGCGGACCGGGGCCCGATCCGCTCGTTCTATTTCCGCGACCCGGACGGCAATCTGATCGAGGTGGCGCGCTATGAGGCGCCCGGCCCGGGCGCCTGAGCGCGCCTATTCCTGCGTCGCGGTGCGGCTGCGTCGCTCCACGAGGCTGTCGAGCATCACCTTTTCCCTCTGGAACACCAGCACCGAGCCGATGCGCAGGGCACCGAGCACGAACAGCAGGGCGCTGAGGGCATAGAGTTCGTCGGTGCCGATGTTGTGCTCGAAGAGTTTGATCATCACCTCCCGCAGGACGAAGACGATCCCCGCGTCGACGATGAAGGTCATGCGCAGGCGGTGCGCGCTGAAGTACTCCACCAGCGAGCGCGAGAGCTCGATGAGGATGAACAGCGTCAGCACGTCGGAGATGATGCGCTGGTAGCCCGCGGCCGACTCTTCCGTGGCGATCAGGTCGCCCAGCGTGAGGAACAGGTGCAGGACGCCGATGATGATGCCGGCCATGATGAAGGCCAGCATGACGCCGAACACGACCCCCAGCACCTTGTTGAATATCTTCAGATAATCGATGTTCATGGGCGCAGTGTACCCGAGCCGTATGACAAAGCGGTAACGGCGCGGGCGCCCTCGCCCCGGGCGGCCTCAGGCGGCCTGGCAGCGCGCGCAATAGAAGGTCGAGCGCTGCCCCAGGCGCAGCAGCCGGATCGGCTCGCCGCAGTGCGGGCAGGCCTGCCCGGCGCGGTCGTACACGTTCAGTGCGATGCGGAAGTAGCCGGGGGCGCCGTCCACTGCGGTGAAGTCGCGCAGCGTGGTCCCACCCGCGGCGATGGCCCGTTCGAGCACCGTGCGCACCGCCTCGGCGAGACGTGCGTAGCGCACCCGCGAGATGCGCCCGGCGGCACGGCGCGGCGAGATCCCGGCCAGAAACAGCGCCTCGTTGGCGTAGATGTTGCCCACGCCCACGACGATGCGGCTGTCCATCAGGAAGCTCTTCACGGCCACCCGGCGGCCGCGCGAGCGCCGGTACAGGTGCTCGCCGTCGAAGTCCTGCCCGAGCGGTTCGGGGCCCAGCTCGCGCAGCAGCGGGTGCGCCGCGGCGGCCTCGCGTGTGAACAGCACCGCGCCGAAGCGGCGGGGGTCGCGCAGGCGCAGGCAGGCCCCGTCATCGAGCACCAGGTCGACGTGGTCGTGTTTGCCCGGCGGGGCATCGGTCGGCACGACGCGCAGGCTGCCGGACATGCCCAGGTGCAGGATCAGCGTCCCGGCGGGCGTCTCCAGCAGCAGGTATTTGGCACGCCGCCGCACGGCGCCGATCGGCTGCCCGGCCAGGCGTCGCTCCAGCCCCGCGGGGACCGGCCAGCGCAGCTGGCGCTGGCGCACGCGCAGCGCCGCGATGCGGCGGCCCTCGACCAGCGGGGCGATGCCGCGGCGGGTGGTCTCGACCTCGGGCAGTTCCGGCATGCCTCAGTCTCCCGCCGCGGCGGGGCGGCGCGGCTGCGGCTTGAGCAGCCGGGCGGCCGCGGCGGCCGGCAGCGTCCAGGCCAGGCCCAGATCGGCGCGGCCGAAGCGGACCTCCTTGGCGTTCGGGCGCAGCAGCTCAAAGTGCAGGGGCGGGTGGGCGTCGAAGTAGACGGTGACCTCGGGCTTGAGCCGGTCGCTGTGATAGGGGCGCACATCGATGCCCTGGGCCTGGGCCCAGGCCTGGGCCAGGCTGACGGCGGCATCGGCCGAGCCCAGGGTCCCTGCCGGTTCGGCCTGCCAGCGCCCCTGGCGGCGGCGCAGCTGCACCCCGGGCAGATCGAAGCCGCTCGGACGCAGCCCGTCGGGCAACAGCCGGCGCGTGACATAGCCCGCCGGCCGGTCCTGCAGCATGTAGTAGAGGCCCTCGTCGATCAGGTGCAGCCGCGTGCCGACCTGCACATAGCGGCGCTCACTGAGCGGCTCGCGATCGCCGAAGCGCACGGCCAGGTTGCCGTTGATCACGACCTGGAGCTTGGGCGCCGCGAGGCCGAAATCGGCCGGCTTGAGCCCGGCCGCCGGATACTCCGCCTGGCTGGGCGTGTGCGCCAGGCGCAGCACCCGCCGCACGCGTACCGGATTGGCGGCAATCCGGTACGGGGCGCGCATGCGCCAACCCTCGGCCGTGCGTTGCAGCTCGATGGCGGCTTGTCCCTGCTGTTCGATGCGCAGGCGCTCGATGGCCCCCTCGTCGAGCCCCAGCAGCGGGTGGAGCGGCGCCGCGGCCTGCTCGTGGCGGCCCGGCCCCCACAGCGCGAAGGCGGCCAGGGCGGCGACCAGGCCGAGCAGGGCGAGGTTGAGCAGCGTGCGGGTGCCCATGGAGGTCAGCGTCGCCGCCGCCGCCACCACACCAGCAGACCGCCGCCCAGCAGGGCGCTGGGCATCACCAGCAGGAAGAGGAATCCGATCCACGCCCAGGCGGTTGGGCTCAGGGCGAGCCGCGTGTCGGGTGCGCTCTGCACCGGGATGTTGATGAAGCTGTCGTCGTGCGCCAGCCAGTTCACCAGCCGGTCGCCCAGCTCCTCGTTCCCCTGGTTTTTGAGATAGGTGTTGGAGACAAAGTCGCCGTCGCAGACCACCGCCACGCGCTGGCGGTGCGCCGTCTCGGCCTTGCCCACGCGGCGGCTCAGCGCCAGGCCGATGGTGAGCGGACCGGGCACCTCGCCGGCCTCGGCGTTGTAGCGAATCGTGCCCTGGAGCGGCCCGGTCTCCGTCCAGCTGCGCTCGGCGGTCTCCAGGATCGGCGTGCGCTGCCAGTCGCCGCCGCGCTCGGCGTTCAGGGCGCAGGCCTGCGGGAACACGCTCATCAGTTGCAGGCCGTGCGTGATGGCGTGCTTCGGGTACTCGGTGACCAGTGCGATCGCGGGATTGGCAAGCCCCAGCAGGCGCGTGGTCGGATCCACCACGACGCCGGGCTCAAAGCTCACGCCCAGGGCCTTGGCGAGCGGGTCCAGCCCGTGGCGGCTGCCCGGGTCGTGCAGCCAGAGCAGGCTGCCGCCGTGTGCCACGTACTTGAGGATCAGCGCCACCTCGCCGGGCAGCAGGTCCACCTGGGGGCCGGCGATGACCAGGGCGTCGGTATCCGGCGCAACGGCGTGGCTCTGGGCCAGATTGACCGCCGAGGCCGCGACGCCGCGCGACTCCAGGGCGGCGATCCAGCTGCCGTAATCATGGTTGGCCTTGCCGTGCGGGCGCCGCTCGCCGTGGCCGCCGAGGAACACCAGCTTGCCGGTGGAGCTGCGCAGCAGGCGCTGCAGGGCGTTGGTCAGCTGTTCCTCGGAGGGCGCCTTCACGTGCTGGGTACGCCCCTGGTATTCGAGCACCAGCTCGCCATCGGCGGTGATACCCAGTTGGCGGGTCAGGGCGGGCGCGGTGTCCGGGTTCACGAAGTGGTAGCTGAGCTTGTCGGTGTAGCGCCGGTAGCGGTTGAGCAGCTCGCTCAGCCGGCGGCGAGTGGGCAACATGCCGCTGTGCGCCGCAAAGGCGGTGATGTTGACCTGCCCTTGCAGGCGGTCGAGCACCTGGCGGCTGGCGGTGCTGAGGCTGTTGCGGCCGGTCGCCGTCCAGTCCGCCTCCACGGTGTAGCGGGTGCTGAGCCAGGCGAGCAGCCCGATGGCCGCCAGGAACAGGACCGTGAACACCAGGCCCTGCAACCGGAGTCGGCGCCGCGTCTTGCCGCTGATCTCCATCCGCCCCTCAGCCCTGCAGCCGCCGGGTGTCCAGCCGCCGGATGCTGAGCACCAGGAAGGCGAAGACGAACAGCAGGTAGTACGCCAGGTCGGCGCTGTCGAACAGCCCGCGCGAGAAGGCCTCGAAGTGGCGCAGGATCGACAGGTAGGCGAGCAGGGAGCCGGCCGTGCCCTGCTGGCCGGCCCAGTCGATCAGCCACAGCAGCAGCAGCACGCCGAAGGTGGCCACCGCGGCGACCACCGGTTGCTCGGTGAGCGTGGACAGATACAGGCCCAATGCCGCGAAGGCGGCGAGCACCAGCACCAGGCCCAGCAGCGTCGACAGCCACAGCCCGACGTCGAGGCCGCCGGCGAGCCACAGCGTGGCGGGCATCGTGGAGACGAGGGTGGTCGGCAGGAGCAGAAAGCCGAGCACGCCCACGTACTTGCCCAGGACGATTTCGGTCATCGACACCGGGGCGCTGAACAACAGGGGCAGGGTCCCGCTGCGCCGCTCCTCGGCGATCAGGCGCATGGTGAGCAGCGGCACCACCAGCATGAAGACGACGGCCGCGCTGCCGTAGATCGGCACCACGATCAGTTCGGTGGCCCCCGGTGCGCCCGGCATCTGGGCGAGGCGCGCCTGCAGCCCCATGAACTGATCCAGCTGGTTCAGGAACACCCAGGCCAACAGCACCTGCACCACCCCCAGGATGGCCCACGCCAAGGGCGAGACGAACAGGCTGCGCAGCTCCCGGCCGGCCAGGGTCCACACCATCGCCCCGATGCCGGGCCGGGCCATCAGGCCGCCTCCGCCTCGCCCGCGGTGAGCGCCACGAACACCTGCTCCAGCGTGCGCCGCTCGGGGATCAGCTCGCGCAGACCCCAGCCGTTCTCCACGGCGGCCCGGGCCAGGTCGTCGGCGGCCGCGGCGGCATCGCTCACCTGCAGGCGCAGGCGGCCGTCCTCGAGGGGGGCTACGGCCTGCACGCAGGCGAACTCCAGCAGTGCCTCCTGCGGCGGTGCGGCGGCAAAGGCGACCAGCAGGTGCCCGCTGTCGGCCTGGCGGTTGAGGGCGTCGAGCCGCTCGCTGTAGACGAGGCGGCCGCGGTGGATGATCTGCACGCGATCGCAGGTGGCCTGCACCTCGGGCAGGATATGGGTGGACAGGATGATGCCGTGCTCTCGGGCCAGCTCGCGGATCAGGGTCCGGATCTCCCGGATCTGGATCGGGTCCAGGCCCACGGTGGGCTCATCGAGGATGACGACCGCCGGGTTGTGCAGGATGGCCTGGGCGATGCCGACCCGCTGCTGAAAGCCCTTGGAGAGATTCCCGATCGGACGGCGACCCACCTCCTCGAGTCCGCAGCGCCCCTTCGCCCGCGCCACCGCCTCGGGTGCAGCGCCGCGCGCGAGGCGGTTGAGCCGGGCGCAGAAGCCGAGGTATTCGTCCACCGTCAGCTCCCGGTACAGGGGGGGCTGCTCGGGCAGGTAGCCCAGTTGCGCCTTGGCGCGGCGGGGGTGCTCCAGCAGGTCGATGCCGCCGATGCGGATGCGGCCGGCGCTCGGGGCGAGGTTGCCGGTGACCACTTGCATGGTCGTGGACTTGCCTGCACCATTCGGCCCGAGAAAGCCGAGCACCTCGCCGCGCGCCAAGGTAAAGCTCACGTCGCGCACTGCCGCAAGTGTGCCGTAATCGCGGCTGATGTGTTCGGCTTCGAGGAGTGGAACCTCGTCCATAATCCCTTTACGACGGCGATGGGGAAACCCGCGGGCCGCAAGCATACTATGCAGAGCACCGTTTGTGAAAACCGACCCGGGCACCTCCGCCCGCCGGGGCGGTCCCGGTGAGGCGGGTGCTGGGCGTCGATACGGGCGGCACCTTTACCGATTTCGTGCTCCTCGACGGCGATCGCCTGCAGGTCCACAAGGTGCTCTCCACCCCGGCGGCCCCCGAACGGGCGATCCTGCGCGGGCTGCATGAACTGGGGCTCGACGCCCCCGCGGTGCTGGCCACGCTGGAAATCGTGCACGGCTCGACGGTCGCCACCAATGCCGTGCTCGAGGGCAAGGGCGCGCGCACCGCCTTCATCACCAACCGCGGTCTGGGGGATCTGCTCACCCTGGGGCGCCAGACGCGGCCTGAACTCTACGCCCTGCAGCCGGACGCCCCCGAGCCGCCGGTGCCTGCGCAGTTGTGCATCGAGACCGGGGGCCGCCTGGGCGCCGATGGCAGCGTGGTCGAGCCGCTCACGGACGAGGACCTCGCCGCAGTGGCCGAGCGCCTGGCTGCGCTGCGGCCCGAGGCCGTGGCCATCAATCTGCTGTTCGCCTATCTCGACGATCGCTTCGAACGCGCGCTGGCGGGGATCGTCCCCGCGGGCGTGTTCGTCTCGCGCTCCTCGGCCGTGCTGCCGGAATACAAGGAGTACGAACGCGGGCTCACCACCTTCCTCAACGCCTATGTCGGGCCGCTGATGCGGGGCTATCTCGAGCGCCTGCGCGCCGGCGCCGGGCAGGCGCGGGTGGCGGTGATGCAGAGTTCGGGCGGCACCATCGCCGCCGAGCAGGCCGGCGAGGGGGCCGTGCACCTGCTGCTCTCCGGCCCCGCCGGCGGGCTCGCCGGCGCGGGCTGGATCGGCCGCCACGCCGGTGTGGAGCGCCTGCTCACCTTCGACATGGGCGGCACCTCCACCGACGTGGCCCTGGTGGAGGGCGAGCCGCGGCTCACCAGTGAGGGCCGCATCGGCCGCTACCCCGTCGCCGTGCCGATGGTGGACATGCACACCATCGGCGCCGGCGGCGGCTCCATCGCGGCGGTCGATGCCGGGGGGCTCCTGCAGGTGGGGCCCGCGTCCGCCGGGGCCGACCCGGGGCCGGCCTGCTACGGCCGCGGCGCTCGTCTGCCGACGGTCACCGATGCCAACCTGGTCCTGGGCCGGCTGCGCCCGGAGGCCTTCCTCGGTGGGCAGATGCGGCTGGATGTCGCGGCCGGGCGGGCGGCCGTGGCCGAGCTTGGGGCGCGGCTGGGGCGGGACGCGGAGGCCGCGGCGGCCGGCATCGTGGAGCTCGCCAATGAGCACATGGCCCGCGCCTTGCGCGTGATCTCGGTGCAGCGCGGGGTGGACCCCCGCCCCCTGAGCCTGATGTCCTTCGGCGGTGCCGGGGGGCTGCACGTGTGCGCCCTTGCCGAGCGCCTGGGGATGCGGCGCGCCCTCGTGCCGGTGCATGCCGGCGTGCTGTCGGCGCTCGGCATGCTGGTTGCCCCGCGCGCCCGGCAGTTGTCGCGCACCGTGCACGTGCTGCTGGACGGGGCCACCGCCGCCTGGGTGGATGCCGAGCTGGCGCCCCTGATCGCCGAAGGGCGGGAGGCCCTGGAGATCGAAGGCGTGGCGCCGGACGCCATCGACGTGCTGCCCAGCCTCGATCTCCGTTACCAGGGCCAGTCCTACACGCTCAACCTGCCGTGGCGCGACGACCCCGGCGCGGCGCGCGCCGCTTTCCATGCCGCCCACGAGATGCGCTACGGGCACCGGCTCGAGCTGCCCGTGGAGCTGGTCAACTTGCGGGTGGCGCTGCGCGGCCCGGCCGGCCGCGTGCCCTTCGCCGCGCCGCAGGCGACGCCGCGGGCCGATCGGGAGGTCTGCCTCGTGGGGGAAGCGGCGCGGGTGCCGGTGTATGCACGCGAATCCCTGAGCGCCGGTGCGCAGCTGGCCGGCCCGGCGCTGGTGACCGAGACCGTATCCACGACCTTTCTCGCGCGCGGCTGGACGGCCCGCGTGGACGCGGCCGGCCACCTGCACCTGGGGCGCGCGGATTAGGCGGGCGCGGCCTCCGGGCGCAGCAGGTCGCCGGCGACCCGGTCGGCGTACTCCAGCGCCTGCAGGTAGGCCTGCGCCAGGCGCGGGGCCTCCAGGGGCGAGGCCTCCAGCGCCGCCCAGGCGCCGCGCTCGTAACCGATGACGGCCTCCAGCACCTGCCCCAAGGCCCCGCCGCGGTGCAGCAGGGCGGCGACCACCGCGTCGGCCAGCGGGACGCGTTCCAGCAGCTCGGGCAGCGGCCGATCCATCATGGCATCGAGCATCGAGAACAGCCCGACGGTGAAGGCCGCCTCGCGGTCGCGCTCGCTCAGCAGCTCGCACATCTTGGCCCGCAGCAGCGCGGTCGTCAGCAGCTCATGGGGTTTGTCGTCGATGCGCGAGAGGACGATCAGGCTGGCCAGGGTGCGCAGGGCGTCGATGCCGAGCAGCACGATCGCCCGATGCACCGATTCCACCTTCTGGCGCAGGCCGAAGAAGGCGGAGTTGATGTAGCGCAGCACCCGGTAGGTGAGCGCCACGTCCTGCACG
Organism: uncultured Gammaproteobacteria bacterium; assembly: GCA_963779865.1. Classification (GTDB taxonomy): domain Bacteria; phylum Pseudomonadota; class Gammaproteobacteria; order CAVZZX01; family CAVZZX01; genus CAVZZX01. Next base: position 2,775,900 of record CAVZZX010000003.1, read on the forward strand.
ATGAGCTGTTCGAGTTCGGGGAAGTCGATCTGCGGCTTCTGCAGCTCGGCCAGAAGCCGCAGGGCCGCCAGACGATTGGGCGGGGTGGCGCGCCCCCGGATGACGTTCGGCTTGCAGAGAAAATAGCCCTGGAAGTAGTCGAAGCCGAGATCGCGGCAGAAGTCGAACTCCTCCTGCGTCTCCACCTTCTCCGCGAGCAGCTGGACGCGGTGACCCCGGCGCAGCTGCTGGACATGCTGCTCGACGTCGGCGCGCTCGAGCGCGCGCAGGTCGATCTTCACCACGTCGGCGAGGTCCACCAGCGGCGCGAGGTGTGGCCGGTAGATGAAGTCGTCCAGGGCGATCCGGAACCCCTGGCCCGCCAGGCGGCGCAGCCCGCCGATGAGGGCCTCGTCCATCTCGATGTCCTCGAGCACTTCCAGCACCAGGCGTCCGGCGAGGTTGGGCAGCGGATATTTGCCGAGGATGAAGCCGCGGGTGAGATTGATGAAGGCGGGCTGCCGCCCGACGATGTTCTCCAGCCCGATCTCCGTCAGGGTCGTGAGGATGACCCGGGACGTGGCCTCGTCGCCATTGAGGATCTCCGCGGCGTTCGCGGCGCTGTGCCGGAACAGAAGCTCGTAGGCATGCACGTCCAGCTGGCGGTCGTAGATGGGTTGCCGCCCGATAAAGGCATCTTGCATCGGCGTCGCTGCAGGGAACTCGTCTCTGGGAAGTGTGTCGGATGTTCGAGGCGCGGCTGAGTAGAAGCAGCCGCAGTGGCCTCGATATGGCCGCACGCGCTAGAATCGCGCCTAGGATAACACCCACCGGAAGGCTCAGGAATGGACCAATTCACCGCCCCCTTCGGGCAGGAGATCGAGTTGCGCCAGATCGTCCATGAGAGCGGCGTCAAATTGCTGCGGGTGATCCTGCGCGAAGGCGGGCGCTATCAGACGCTCGACCTGGATCCGGCCACAGCCGCCCGCTGGGGCGGCGCCATGCACGAGTGGGCGCTGGCTCAGGACGAGTGAACGGCGCCGTATCTTGTCTTCTGTTAAGCTAGGCGCTATAAAACGTACACGGCCACGGACGCGCCGCGCACGCATTTTCCCTTTGTTGTTCACCTCTCAAGGACGCCCATGCTAGACGGTCTCTTGAATTTCTCTGCCTGGGAACTGGTTGTCGCGACCCTGGTTCTGACGCATATCACGATCGCTTCGGTCACGATCTTCCTGCACCGGCACCAGGCACACCGCGCCCTGGACCTGCACCCCCTCGTCAGCCACTTCTTCCGCTTCTGGCTGTGGCTCACCACGGGCATGGTCACGCGCGAGTGGGTGGCGGTGCACCGCAAGCATCACGCCAAGTGCGAGGACGTGGGCGACCCCCACAGCCCGCAGGTCCTGGGCATCCGCAAGGTGTTCTTCGAGGGCAGCGAGCTTTACCGCGAGGCCGCGCGCGATCCGGCGCTGGTCGCCAAATACGGCTTCGGCACGCCCGACGACTGGATGGAGCGCAACGTCTACCTGCGCTACCGGAACATCGGCGTGGTGGTGATGCTGCTCATCGACCTGGCCTTGTTCGGTGTGGTCGGTCTCAGCGTGTGGGGGATCCAGATGCTCTGGATCCCGGTGAGCGCCGCCGGGGTCATCAACGGTATCGGCCACTTCTGGGGCTACCGCAACTTCGAGGCGCCGGACGCCTCGCGCAATATCGTGCCGCTGGGCCTGCTCATCGGCGGCGAGGAACTGCACAACAACCACCACGCCCATGCCAGTTCGGCCAAGTTGTCGGCGCGCTGGTGGGAGTTCGACATCGGCTGGTTCTACATCCGTCTGATGGAGGTTCTCGGGCTCGCCCGGGTCAAGAAGATCGCGCCGCGTCCGGTGGTGCAGCCGGACAAGGACTGCATCGACATGGACACCGTCAAGGCGGTGATCAACGCGCGTTTCCAGGTGCTCTCGCACTACGGCCGGGACGTGGTCGCGCGCGTGCACCGCGACGAGCTGCGTGCCCTGCGCCGCTCCCTGGACAGTGGCTATCACCGCTATCTCAAGCGCGCCCGCTCACTGCTGGTGCGCGAAGAGAGCTTGATGGACGACGCGGCGCGGGCGCGGCTGCAGGACGTGCTCAGCCGCAGCGAGCGCTTGCAGACGGTGTATGAGTTCAAGCAGCGCCTGCAGGCCATCTGGAAGCAGTCCGCCACCACCCAGGAGCACCTGCTGCATGCGCTGCAGGAATGGTGCCGCCAGGCCGAGGCGACCGGCATCAAGGCGCTGCAGGACTTCGCCCGGATGATCCGCGGCTACTCCCTGCAGAACGCCTGAGGCGGAGCCTCTTCGCGAACGAAAAAAGCCCGGCCATGGCCGGGCTTTTTTCTTTTTGCGGTCCCGGAACTCGGGACGGCGCGCGGCCTTACTTGATCTTCGCTTCCTTGTAGGCCACGTGCTTGCGCACCACCGGATCGTACTTCTTGATTTCCATCTTCTCCGGCATGTTGCGCTTGTTCTTGGTTGTGGTATAGAAGTGCCCGGTGCCGGCCGAGGACACCAGTCTGATCTTATCGCGTGCACCCTTTGCCATGGTCGCTCTCCTCAGACCTTCTCGCCACGGGCCCGCATCTCGGCGAGAACGGTGTCGATACCCTTCTTGTCGATGATGCGCATGCCCTTGGAACTGACACGCAGCCGGACCCAGCGCTTCTCTGCCTCCACCCAGAACCGATGCGTATGCAGGTTCGGCAGGAAGCGGCGCTTGGTCTTGTTGTTTGCGTGGGACACGTTCTGTCCAGACACCGGGCGCTTGCCCGTCACCTGACATACCCTGGACATTGGTCTGCCTCCGAAATGAATTCCTTATGTTCCGCGCGCAGCGGAAAGAGCGCGACATTGTACGCGCTCGCCAATTGCCCCGCAAGCAGGGCGCGGCGGCCTCAGAGCCAGCCGCGTTCGGCGAAGGAGACGCAGTCGCCGTCGCCCACCACGAAGTGGTCGAGCACGTTCACGTCGATGAGTCCCAGGGCCTGACGCAGCCGCTCGGTCAGGGCGCGGTCCGCCTGGCTCGGCTCGGCCACCCCGGAGGGGTGATTATGGGCGAAAATCACCGCCGCCGCATTGTGGTGCAGGGCCAGCCGCACCACCTCCCGAGGGTAGACGCTGGCGCCGTTGATGGTCCCGCGGAACAGCTCGGTGAAACGGATGATGCGATGGCGGTTGTCCAGCAACAGACAGGCGAAGACCTCGTAAGCGAGGTCCCGCAGCTGGGCGAGCAGGAATCGGCGCGTCGCCTGCGGGTCGGTGATCGTCTCGCCGCGGCGCAGGCGCTCGAACAGATGGCGCCGGCCCATCTCCAGAACGGCCTGCAACTGCACGTACTTGGCGGCGCCCAGCCCCAGCTCCGCGCAAAATTCCTCGCGGCGCGCCTCGAGCAGCGGCCGCAGGCCGCCGAAGCGCTCCAGCAGGCCGCGGGCGAGGTCCACGGCGGTCCGGCCACGCACCCCGGTACGCAGGAAGATCGCCAGCAGCTCGGCGTCCGACAAGGCCGCCGCCCCGCGCGCGAGCAGCTTTTCGCGCGGGCGCTCTTCCGCGGGCCATTCCGTGATGCGCATCGGCCGTCTCCCTGTATGTATGAACACTACTTCCGTCCAGATGAAATCACGTCCGGCAAGGCCGATCAAGCGCTATACTGCGCCTGCGGCGCGCCGCGCCGCGCGCCTCTGCTAGACTGGCCGGCCCATGACACGTCTGACGAACAAACGGGTGCTGCTCGGCGTCACCGGCAGCATCGCCGCCTACAAGGCCCCCGAACTGGTGCGCGCCCTGCGGGCCGCCGGCGCGCAGGTGCGGGTGGTGATGAGCCGTGCCGCACGCGAGTTCGTCACGCCGCTGACCCTGCAAACCCTCTCCGGAGAGCCGGTCCACGAGCACCTGCTCGACCCGGCTGCCGAGGCGACCATGGGGCATATCGCCCTGGCGCGCTGGGCCGATGTGGTGCTGGTGGCCCCGGCCACCGCGGACTTCGTCGCCCGCCTGGCCCAGGGGCGCGCCGACGACCTGCTCAGCGCCGTCTGCCTCGCCGCCGACGTCCCGTTGGTGTTGGCGCCGGCCATGAACCGTCAGATGTGGGAGAACGCCGCCACCGCCCGCAACGTGCAGGCCCTCGCGCGCCGCGGCATGCTGGTGTTCGGCCCGGGGGTCGGGGAGCAGGCCTGCGGCGAGACCGGCCCCGGACGCATGCTCGAGCCCGTGGAGCTGCTCGGGCGCCTGGCCGAGATCTTCGCGCCCGGCACGCTGGACGGGCGGAGCGTGCTGGTCACCGCGGGGCCGACGCGCGAGGCCATCGACCCGGTGCGCTTCCTGAGCAACCACAGCTCGGGAAAGATGGGCTTTGCGGTCGCCGCCGCCGCGGCGGCGGCCGGCGCCCGGGTGATCCTCGTCAGCGGTCCGGTCGCCCTGCCGACCCCCGAGCGGGTGGAGCGGGTCGAGGTGGTCAGTGCCGCGGACATGCACGCGGCCGTGATGGCCCGCCTGCCCGAGTGCGGCGTGCTGATTGCCACCGCCGCCGTGGCGGATTACCGCCCGCGCGCGCCGGCCGCGGACAAGCTCAAGAAGGGCGCCGCGACCCTTACCCTCGAACTGGAGGCCACCCCGGACATTCTGGCGGACGCCAAGGCCCGCCATCCGCGCGTGTTCGCGGTCGGCTTCGCGGCCGAGACCGAGCACCTCGAGCGCCATGCCCGGCAAAAGCTGGAGCGCAAGGGCGTGGACATGGTGGCGGCCAACTGGGTCGGGCCCGCCGCGCAGGCCACGGCGGGGACCTTCGCGAGCGACATGAACGCGCTGCGCCTCTACTGGCGCGGCGGCGAGCTGGAGCTGCCGCTGGAGAGCAAGGAGAAGCTTGCCCGGCAGTTGGTGGCGGTCGTCGCCGAACGCCTGCGCAGCGCCGCCGCCCCCGCCGGCAAGGTCCTGTCATTCAACGGACGCGCGCCCTCCGGCGGATGAACGGCCGCCGCGTGCCTGCCGCGCGGCGCCCGTGCCGAAACACGAGAAGCCCATTCATGGAGCCCCGATGAACCGAGCCATCGAGCTGAAGATCCTCGACCCGCGCCTGGGTCAATCCATCCCCCTGCCCAGCTATGCCACCGACGGCTCCGCCGGTCTGGACCTGCGCGCCTGCCTGGACGCCCCCGTGAGCATCGCGCCCGGCGAATCCCGGCTGATCCCCACCGGCATCGCCATCCACATCGCCGATGCCGGTCTCGCCGCCGTCCTCCTGCCGCGTTCGGGGCTGGGGCACAAGCACGGCATCGTGCTCGGCAACCTGGTGGGACTCATCGACAGCGACTATCAGGGCCAGGTGTTCGTGTCCTGCTGGAACCGCAGCAATGTGCCGTTCACGGTCGAGGTGGCTGAGCGCATCGCGCAAATGGTGTTCGTGCCGGTCGTGCAGGCGCGCTTCGAGGTGGTCGAGGAGTTCACGCCCAGCCAGCGGGCGGCCGGCGGCTTCGGCCACAGCGGCCGTCACTGAGCGCGGAAGATGCCGCCCGCGGGCCTGACTCTGCGCGTGGGGCCCCGCGCCCCTGGCGGCGCACCGGGGCTGCCCCGCCGCTGCTCTGGCCTCTCCCAGCGGGTATCATGGACCTCCACCTGGTGCCGCGCGGTGCGCGGACTGGTTCTACACGGCAGTGCAGGAGCACGACATTGAGCAGCAAGCCCACGGTGAGCACGCCCTTGGCGGCGCTGGACCCGTCCATCTTCAAGGCCTACGACATCCGCGGCATCGTGGAGCGCAACCTCACCGCGCAGGTCGTGCACCGGATCGGACGCGCCCTCGGCAGCGAGGCCCGCGCCCGCGGGGTCGAGCGGCTGGTGGTCGGTCGCGACGGTCGCCTGTCCGGGCCGGCGCTGGCGGCGGCGCTCATCGAGGGCGTGCGCGCGAGCGGTTGCGCCGTGGTCGATATCGGCCTGGCGCCCACGCCGGTGGTCTACTTCGCCGCGCATGAGCTGGCCGGGGGCTCCGGCCTGGCCCTGACGGGCAGCCACAACCCGCCGGACTACAACGGTATCAAGATGATGCTGGCCGGCGAGACGCTCGCCGGGGCGGCCATCCAGGGCCTGCGCCGCCGGGTGGAGGAGGCCGATTTCCTCGAGGGCGCCGGCGGCTGCGAGTCCCTCGATGTGGTACCGCGCTACCTGGAGCGGATCGTCGCCGATGTGCGGCCCGCGCGGCCGCTGAAGGTGGTGGTCGACTGCGGCAACGGCGTGGCCGGGGCGGTGGCCCCGGAGCTGCTGCGCCGTCTGGGCTGCGAGGTCATCGAGCTGTTCTGCGAAGTGGACGGCCATTTCCCCAACCACCATCCCGATCCCAGCCAGCCCGCCAACCTGCAGGACCTGATCGCCGGCGTCGCCGCGTCGCGGGCCGATGTGGGGCTCGCCTTTGACGGGGACGGCGACCGTCTGGGCGTAATCGCCTCCGACGGCCAGGTGATCTGGCCGGACCGCCAGATGATGCTCTTTGCCGGCGACGTGTTGTCGCGCAATCCCGGGGCGCAGATCCTCTACGACGTGAAGTGCACCTCCAACCTGGCCCGTGTGATCGAGGCGGCCGGCGGCGCCCCGCTGATGTGGAAGACCGGCCACTCCCTGGTGAAGGCGAAGATGAAGGAGACCGGCGCGCTGCTCGCCGGCGAGATGAGCGGGCACATCTTTTTCAAGGAGCGCTGGTACGGCTTCGACGACGGCATCTACACCGCGGCGCGCCTGGTCGAGATCCTCGCCCGTGAGCCGCGCCCCAGCGCGCAGGTGTTCGCCGAGCTGCCCGACGCCATCAACACCCCGGAGCTGCGCATCGACATGGAGGAGGGCGAGCACTTCGCCTTCATGGAGGCGCTGTTGCGTGAGGCGGACTTCGCCGACGCGCAGCTCACCACCATCGACGGGGTGCGTGTTGATTTCGCCGACGGCTGGGGCCTGGTGCGGGCCTCGAACACCACGCCCTGCCTGGTGCTGCGTTTCGAAGGCCGTGACGCCGCCGCCCTGGCGCGCGTGGAGGCGCGCTTCGGCGAACTGCTGCACCGGGTCCGGCCGGACCTGCGGCTGCCGTTCTGAGGGGCGCGGGTGTGATAAGGTGTCCTCGCCCCCGACCGCCGCGACTGCCACAGCCATGAGCATCGAGTCGTCCACCGCCATGAACATCGCCCGCGTGCTGACCGAGGCGCTGCCCTATATCCGGCGCTTCCAGGACCGCACCATGGTGATCAAGTACGGCGGCAACGCCATGGTGGACGAGGCCCTCAAGGAGGGCTTCGCGCGCGATGTCGTGCTCATGAAGCTGGTGGGCATGAACCCGGTGGTGGTGCACGGCGGCGGGCCGCAGATCAGCCGCCTGCTCGAGCAGCTCGGCAAGGAGAGCCGTTTCGTCGGCGGCATGCGGGTGACCGACAGCGAGACCATGGACGTGGTGCAGATGGTGCTCGGCGGCCTGGTGAACAAGGAAATCGTCAATCTCATCAACCGCCAGGGTGGCCGCGCCGTCGGCCTCACCGGCAAGGACGGCGACCTGATCCGCGCCCGCAAGCACGTGTTCCGGCGCAGCGACCCGGAGGTGAACGAGTCGGAGATCGTCGACATCGGTCATGTCGGCGAGGTGGAGAGCATCGATGCCGCGGTCGTTGACATGCTCGTGCGCGGGGACTTCATCCCGGTGATCGCCCCCATCGGCGTCGGCGCCGACGGGCTGTCCTACAACATCAATGCCGACCTGGTCGCGGGCAAGCTCGCCGAGGCGCTCGGGGCGGAGAAGCTGATCCTGTTGACCAACACCACCGGCGTGCTCGACCGGCAGGGCGGCCTGCTCACCGGCCTGAAGGCGGCGCAGGTGGAAGACCTGATCGCCGACGGCACCATTCACGGGGGCATGCTCCCGAAGATCCGCTGCGCCATCGACGCCGTGCACGGCGGCGTGCGCAGCGCGCACATCATCGACGGGCGGGTGGAGCATGCCGTGCTGCTCGAGCTCCTCACCGACGAGGGTGTCGGCACCCTGATTCGCGGATAACAACAACGAAGAGCGCTCACCGCGATGCAGCAGAAGACTTCACGCAAACAGCAGATCCTCGAGGCCCTGGCCCGCGAGCTCGAGACCGGGCCCGGCCAGCGCATCACCACCGCCGGGCTGGCACGCGCCGTGGGGGTGTCCGAGGCGGCGCTCTACCGGCACTTCCCGAGCAAGGCGAAGATGTTCGAGGGTTTGATCGAGTTCATCGAGGATTCGGTGTTCGGGCTGATCAACCGCATTCTCGGGGAGGAAGGCTCGGCCACCGGGCGTTGCGAGAAAATCCTGCTCCTGTTGCTCGGCTTCGCGGATCGGAACCCGGGGATCAGTCGTATCCTCGTGGGCGATGCGCTGATTGGCGAGAATGATCGCCTGCGCGGCCGCATCGAGCAGCTCTATGATCGGCTCGAGCTGCAGCTCAAGCAGGTGCTGCGCGAGGGGCAGATGAAACGGGAACTGCCCGAGGCCGCCGATGCAGCGGCCCTGGCCAACCTGCTGCTGGCGGTCGCGGCCGGCAAGATGCACCAGTTCGTGCGCAGCGGCTTCAAGCGCTCCCCCCTGGAGGGATGGGAGGGGCAGTGGCATGCCCTGGCGCCGGCGTTGGGCCGGCGCCAGGCCGCCGCCGATCTGGACGCCTAATTCGCCGCCGTGCCGCCCTTGAGCTCGCGGAAGCGGGCGAGCTGCGCCGCATAGTCCTTGCGCAGATGCGCCTGCGCAGCCTGCTTGTCGGCGATGAACTCACGGTTTCGCGCCAGTTTGCCCTGCAGGTCCTCGATGTCGCGCTGCAGGTCCTCGGGCAGCGCCTTTTGCCTGGCGCGCACCGCATCGGCGCGCTTCTCCAGGCCGTCCAGCTTCGCCTGCTGACGGGCGCTCTCCGCCTGGGCCAGCTTGATACTGGCCTCGATGGCGGCGAGCTTGTCGTCCCGCGAGCGCATGATGTCCCGTTCGCTGAGATAGGTGTTGAGCAGGATGCGGTCCTCGCGCGCCCGCTCGGCCTCGCGGCGTTTGCGTTCGGCCTCGCGCTGGGCCTCGAGCGCGGCACGCTGACGCTCGGCCTTGAGCTCCGCCTCGGTCTTGGCGCGCTCCTCGACCTTGACCACCACGCCCTGCTCGTTACGCACCTCGACGCGCTCCTGCGAGTATTCCGGCGGCACGAAGCTGCCGCACTCGCGCACGCCCTGGTCGTTGGTCCAGCATTTGATGCCGGCTTGGGCCACTGGCACGCAGACCGCCGAGCCGACCAGCACGCCGATCAGCAGGCGCCGCTTTTGCGCACGCCGGTTCGTGTCCATATCATCCCCCTGGGTCGTTCGATTGATTGGTTCGGGATTCGAATGTAGGCGGCAGCATGGCGACGATACTTGAACAGGGTCTCCTCTTTGGTGTCGCGCTGACCGCCAACGGCTTCTCCGCCTTCGCCGGCGGCGGCGCCGGCCTGCTGCAGCTGCCGGCGCTGATCTTTCTCGGCCTGCCGTTCAGCGCCGCGCTGGCGACCCACAAGGTGGCCACCGTCGCCCTGGGCGTCGGCGCCACCGGGCGTCACCTGCGCGAGCGGTCTCTGGAGCTGCGCTTCGCCGCCTTCGTCGTGCTCTGCGGCCTGCCGGGGGTGGCGCTGGGCGCGGCGCTCATCCTGAATGTACCCGATCGGGCGGCGGAAATCGCCCTCGGGCTGCTCACCATCGCGCTGGGGCTGTACTCCTACAGCCGGCGCGAGCTGGGCCAACATCACCGGCCCGCGCACCGCGATCGGGCCGGCATGCTGGTCGGCGGCGGGGTGCTGTTCGTGCTCGGGGTGGTGAACGGCTCGCTCACCTCCGGCAGCGGCTTGTTCGTCACCCTCTGGCTGGTGGGCTGGTTCGGGCTCGACTATGGCCGCGCCGTCGCCAACACGCTGGTGCTGGTCGGGCTGTTCTGGAACGGCACCGGCGCGGCCGTGCTGGGCGCCGCCGGGGAGATCCGCTGGGATTGGGTGCCCGCCCTGGTGCTGGGCTCTCTGCTGGGCGGCTATCTGGGTGCGCACCTCTCGATCGCCAAAGGCAACCGCTGGATCAAGCGTGTGTTCGAGACGGTGGCCGTGCTGATCGGCGCCAAGCTCATCCTCGGCTGAGTCGGCCGGGCGCCGGCTCGCCGCTCGCTCAGACGCCATAGCGTTCGCGGTAGCGCCGGATCGCCTCCACCGAGGCGGCGGCCTCGTCCTGGGCCTCGAGGAATTCGATCACGTGCGCCAGGGTGACGATGCTCACCACCGGGATTGCGTACTCGGCTTCCACCTCCTGGATGGCGGAGCGCTCCCCGCGACCGCGCTCCTGCCGATCGAGGGCGATCATCACGCCCACCGGCCGCGCCCCGGCCTGTTCGATGAGGGACATCGATTCACGTACGGCGGTGCCGGCGGTGATCACGTCGTCGATGATCAGCACCCGCCCCCGTAGCGGCGCCCCGACGATGCTGCCGCCCTCGCCGTGGTCCTTTACTTCCTTGCGGTTGAAACTGTAGGCTACGTCGCGCCCGTGCTCTTCGGCCAGTGCCACCGCCGTGCAGGCCGCCAGCGGGATCCCCTTGTAGGCCGGGCCGAACAGGACGTCGAAGTCGATGCCCGATGCGACGATCGCCGCGGCGTAGGCACGTCCCAGACGGGCCAGGGCGGCGCCGCTGTCGAACAGGCCGGCGTTGAAGAAATAGGGGCTCTTGCGCCCCGACTTGAGGGTGAATTCGCCGAAGCGCAATACGCCCCGCTCGCGGGCGAGCTCGAGAAACGCTCTCTGATACTGCTGCATGTATGGGCGGCCTGTCCGTGGGCAAAGCGACTATTGTAGCCACGCGGCTGCACCGATAACAATTTTAACCCCCCATCTCCGAGTGCCGATGAAGGTCATTTCCGTCAACGTCAACGGCATCCGTGCCGCCGCCCGCAAGGGCTTGTTCGACTGGCTCGCCAAGCAGGATGCCGACGTGGTCTGCGTGCAGGAGACCAAGGCCCAGGAGGCGCAGCTGAACCGCGACGAGCACTACCCGGACGGCTACCACTGTTACTACTTCGATGCGCAGAAGAAGGGCTACAGCGGGGTGGCCATCTACGCGCGCCAGGAGCCCGATCAGGTGCTCACCGGCCTGGGCTGGGAACATTGCGACAGCGAAGGGCGCTACATCCAGGCGGACTTCGGCAAGCTCTCGGTCGCCTCCTTCTATTTGCCCTCGGGCTCCTCCAGCCCCGAGCGGCACCAGAACAAGCTGCGGTTCATGGACATGCTGCGGGGCGAGCTCGATCGGATGCGCCGGCGCCGCCGCGAGTACATCATCTGCGGCGACTGGAACACTGTGCACACCCGCATCGACATCAAGAACTTCACCTCCAACCGCAAGAACTCCGGCTGCACCGACGAGGAGCGCGCCTGGATGGAAGACCTGCTCAACGGCGGCGGCTGGGTGGATGCCTTCCGTGTGGTCGACTCGCGGCCGGAGCAATACACCTGGTGGTCCAACCGCGGCCAGGCCTGGGCCAAGAACGTGGGCTGGCGGATCGATTACCACATCATCACGCCGGGCCTGAAGGAGGCCGTGCGCACGGCCGCCATCTACCGGGACGAGCGCTTCTCCGACCACGCCCCCCTGACCATCGACTACGACTACCCGCTGTGAGCCGCTGACGGACCCGCGTAGCGTGCGCTAAGGTGAAGGCGTCGCCCGCGAGCGGGCGCCTCACGGGAGCAGAGCGAGTGCCCAATGCGAGCCTCGGCACCTCCGAGACGTTACAGCGGCGCAGTCTGCGGCGCTATCGGCTGCTGGCGCTGGGCCTGCTCGCTGTGGTCACGGGGGTGTTTGTCGCCACCTACTGGGTGCCGGCTCCTGCTTTCTGGACGGCGCTGGTGCGCGCCGGCGCCGAGGCGGCCATGGTGGGCGCACTGGCCGACTGGTTCGCGGTCAGCGCCTTGTTCCGCCACCCGCTGGGGCTCCCCATTCCCCACACCGCCATCATCCCCCGCAACAAGGACCGCATCGGCGAGGGGCTCGGCGCCTTCGTGGCGGGCAATTTCCTCGAGCCGCGCGTCGTGGCCCGCAAGCTGCAGAGCCTGGATCTGGCGCAGGAGGTCAGTCGCTGGCTCACGCAGGGCGACAACGCGCAGGCGCTCGCCGAGCGGCTGGCCTCGGCCCTGGCCCTGCTCATCGGCTCCATCGAGGATCGCGAGGTGCGCGCCTTCTTCGCCCACGCCCTGCAGCAGAAGCTCGGCGAGGTGGACCTGGCCAAGCTTATCGGGCGGCTGCTGGAGGTCCTGACCGAGCGCGGTCACCACCAGGCCCTGTTCACCCGGGCCTTGCGGGTCTCGCGCGGCGTGCTCGCGCGCAATGAGCAGCTCATCTACCAGAAGGTCGAGGACCGCAGCGCCTGGTGGGTGCCCAAGCGCATCGACAAGCGCATCGCGGCGGCCATCGTCGCGGGGGTCGCGGACCTGCTCGAGGACCTCGCGCGCCCGGATCACGCCGCGCGCCTGGAATTCGACCGCTCCGTGCAGACTCTCGTCCTCAAGCTCAAGGCCTCGCCGCGCTACCGTGAGCAGGTCGATCGCTTCAAGCGCGAGCTGCTCGAGAGCGAGCTCCTCGAGCGCTACATCGCGGACGTTTGGGACGCCGTGCGGCGCATGCTGGTCGCGGACATCGAGTCGCAGGATTCGAAGCTGCGCACCGGCCTGGCGGGCGGGCTGCAGGCGGTGGGGCGGGCCCTGGAGAAGGACGCCCACATGCGGGCGCGGCTCAACGCGCGCCTGGAGAAGATGATCCTGGGCGGGGTGGTGCCCTGGCGCACGGAGATCGGGACCTTCATCGCCGAGGTGGTGCGCAGCTGGGACGCGCGCACCGTCACCGAGCGGCTGGAGCTGGCGGTGGGCCGGGACCTGCAGTTCATCCGCATCAACGGCACGGTGGTCGGCGCGCTGGTGGGCTGTGTGCTGTTCCTGATCACGTGGGCCCTGCGCGTCTGAACGCGGGCGCGCCCGGGCGGCGCCCCTATACGCCGTCGCGCGGGATGCAGCGGTTCCAGTTTTCCGAGAACACGCGCCGATCGCCCTCCCAGGCGTCCAGCTCGGCGTGGATGTAGAAATTGTCCCGATCGGCGGTGAGCACCGTGCGCGTGGTGGTGCGCACCGCCCAGTCGCCGCGGCGGAAGAGGCGCTCGCTGCGGGTCTCCCCGCGCGGTGAGGCGAAGTCGTCGCCCCGATAGGTGTACCAGTCCCAGGTCCGGTCGCCGACCTCGAGCTCGAGCTCGTCGATGCGGTAGACCCCTTCGTCCTTGATCACCTCGAGCACCGATTCATCGCGCGCCAGGTCGCGGTGGACCAGCCAGTTGTGGTGCGCCGGTTCCAGCGGCGTGACGGGGATCGGCGCGGCGCCTTCGGCCGGGCCGAAGCCGATCCGCGCATCGGAGCCGCGGGCGGGCCGCACCGGCAGGCGCAGCGTGCTGTGGGCCGGGAACAGGCTGAGGCGCACCGCCTCGGGCGGCGGCCAGGCGAGCGGCCAATAGGAGGTGGATACGCTCACCCGCAGGCGGTGGCCGGCGGGGAAGGACTGGGCGATGTGGTTGAGCTTCACCGCGACCCGATAACGGCGCCCCGCTTCGAGCGGCTCCACGCGTGCGTGATCGCCATCGCGATGGGTCAGGTTGAGCAGCCCGTAGGTGACGCGCGAGGCCTTGTCGTCCGGGGCGACGACCGACAGGCGCACGGCGATCATCGCCGTCGGCCGGTCGCTGGCCACCTCCACCTCCAGCACCGGCGCGCCGAGGATCTCCATACGCTCGGGCAGCGGCGGACTCTCGAACACCAGCGCCCCGCCGTCCTCCTCGCGCTGGTCGTGGGGGAGATCGGGCGCGGCCGCGTAGGAGGCCCACTTGCCGGCGAACAGCCCCACGCTGAGCGGCGACTGCACGCTCACGGCCGCGTCGGCGGGCGCGCCTTCGCGGGCGGGCTCGAGGAGGATGCGCCCGGGGGCCAGCGCCAAAGGGCGCATGTGGATCTCGGGCGCGGGCCACTGCCGCTCGCCCACCCAGCGGCCGGGGCGTTCGCGATAGTAGGTGGTGGGGGGCACGCTGTCCTGCATCCAGGCGCGCAGCATGGGCTCCTCCTCGATGCCGGTGTCGCGCCCCTTCAGCCAGTGATCGAACCAGCGCAGCGCCTCCTGCAGGAAGCCGATGGCGGGGCCGGGGATGCCCTGGTGCGGATACTTGTGCCCCCACGGGCCGACCAGGGCCTGGCGCGGGACCTGCAGATGCTCGAGCAGCCGGAATACGGCATTGGTGTAGCCGTCTGCCCAGCCGCCGATGGCCATCACCGGGCAGGCAATCGAGCCATAGTCCTCGCGCACCGAGCCGTGGCGCCAATAATCGTCGCGCCGCTGGTGGCGCAGCCAGGTGTCCAGCCACAGGCCGCTGCCGCGCAGCCGCGCCATCCACATCTCGCGCCAGCGTTCGCCGACCAGGGCGGGATCGGGCGGGCAGGTGTTGACCGAGAACATGGTGGTCGCCTCCGAGAGGTTGTCGGTCAGCAGGCAGCCGCCCATGTAGTGCATGTTGTCCGCGTAGAGGTCGTCGGTGGAGGAGGCGGTGATGATCGCCTTGAGCGCGGGGGGCCGCAGGGCCGCGATCTGCAGGGCGTTGAACCCGCCCCAGGAGATGCCCAGCATCCCCACGGCGCCGTCGCACCAGGGCTGTTCGGCCAGCCAGCGGATCGCGGCGGCCCCGTCGTCGAGCTCCTGCTGCCGGTACTGGTCCACCAGGACGCCGTCGGATTCGCCGCTGCCGCGCAAGTCGACACGGAGGCAGGCGTAGCCGTGGCCCGCCAGATAGGGGTGGGCGAGGGCGTCGCGGCGCCGCGTCAGGTCGCGCTTGCGGTAGGGGATGTACTCCAGCAGCGCCGGTACCGGATTCCCTTCCGCCCCCTCGGGCAGCCACAGGCGCGCCGCCAGGCGCGCCCCGTCGGGCATGGGGATCTCCAGGTGCTCGACGCAGCGCACCGGGCAGGGGAGTTCCTCGACCGTCCTCATGGCGTCAGTAGCGCACGGTGTCGAACTGAAATTCCTCCGGCGCGCCCCCGTCCGAGAACTCGAAGTGCAGGCGAGCGGCCACGTCCCGGTACTTGTCGAGCAGCTCGTTCTGGTTTTGCGCCCCCAGCCAGACGTTGGCCAGCTCGAAGCTGTAGCTGTCCTGGTCGCGCAGCTCGGCGAGGCGCGTGCCTTCGGTGGCGACCACCTCGATGTCGGTGTCGGGCATGCTGCGCCGGATCTCGGCAATCTGCTCCGCCGTCGGGCTGCGGGTGACCACGGCGTCCTTGTAGCGGCGCAGCATGAATTTCGCCGCCGTGGCGTACTTGCCCTTGTCCAGGAAGAACTCCGGGTCACGCCCCAGGGCCACGTCAACGGCGACCTCGTGGTTAGACGCCCCTTCGACCTTGATGAACTGATCGCTGTGCGACTGCGAGATGCGGGTGTTCACCTCCAGGACGCCGAGCTTGTCGTTGTCCCGGTCCCAGAAGAACTCGATCCCGAAGGGAGAGTTGTCGAAGCCGATGTGACGCATCAGTTTCTCCCCGGCCTCGTGCATCTGACGCTGGATGTGCTCCGGCCACACCGAGGGGTATTCGTAGCGCGTGAAGCTCCACTTGTGGCTGTCCTTCACCGTGTCGACCACGCCGTGCACGACGAAGCGGCCTTCGAACACGAAGCCTTCGATGCCGCACTGCTTGCCCTTGATGATCTCCTCGGCGATGCACCAGTTGCCGTCCACCTCCTGGATCTCGGGGGGCAGCTGGGCGTGGCTCAGGGCGACGTTGAACGGCTCGCCGATGCGCCGGATGTGCTTGCGGATGATCGGCAGCGCGCGCTCCAGGTCCGCCCGCTCGTCGATGCGGAAGCCCAGGTGCGAGGAGAAGCCCTTCACCGGCTTGATCCAGAAGGGATAGTCGATGCTCACCTGGGCGAAGGGGTCCTCCGCGAAGGGATCGACGGCGCAGAATTCGGGCACCAGCTCGGGCAGCACTTCCTGCTGCTGCAGACGGCTCCAGTACTTGTGCTCGCACTTGAGCACCGCCTCCAGGGGAGCCGAGCGCAGGCCGAAGCGATTGCACAGGATCGGCAGCATGGTGCTGGCCGGGAAGTCCCAGTGGGTGACAATGCCGGCGACCTCGCCGGGGAAGTCGCGGATCTGGCGCTCGGCCTTCTCCAGCATGCGTTCGAAGGGATAATTGGCGGGCTTGATGACCTCTTCGAAGTCGAGCAGCCCGTGAAAGGCATAGCGATCCGCGTGGCGGATGGTCTTGATGTGCTCGAGATGAAAGGGATCGAGCCCGATCACGAAGATATTCAGCTTTTCCATGCTGCGCTCCAGGCAATCCTTTGCATGTTCACCCTAGTCGGCGCCCAGGCGCCGATCAAGGCGTCTGACGAGCGGCGCGGCACCACAGCGTTTGAACCGGTTCCCGGAACGGCCGCAAAGGGCGCCGGGGCGCTGGTCCGCGCGCGGCCCGCTGGATTACCATGGGACCCTTCGCCGAGCCCGGACCCGCGCATGCCCTCCCAGGAAGTCACCGCCGCACGCAACTGGCGCGAAGCCCTGCGCATCTACCGGCACCCGCGGGTGCTCGCCATGCTGTTCCTGGGGTTCTCCGGCGGCATGCCGTTCCTGCTGGTGTTCTCCACGCTGTCGGCGTGGTTGAAGCAGGAGCACCTGAGCCTCGGGGTGATTGGCTTTTTCTCCTGGGTGGGCATCACCTACTCGATCAAGTTCGTGTGGTCGCCGGTGGTGGACCGGGTACCCCTGCCGGTGCTGACCCGTGTCCTCGGTCGGCGTCGCAGCTGGATGCTCCTGGCGCAGTTCGGCATCGCCCTGGGTTTGCTGGGGATGGCCGCGACGGACCCGGTCCATCAGGTCGCCATGCTGGCGGGCTTCGCCGTGTTGGTCGCCTTCTCTTCCGCGACGCAGGACATCTCCATCGATGCCTACCGGATCGAGGCGGCGGTAAAGGAGTACCAGGGGGCCATGGCGGCGAGCTATATCCTCGGCTATCGGCTCGCGCTGCTGGTGGCCGGGGCCGGGGCCTTGTACCTGGCGAACTCAACCAGCTGGCCGCTGACCTACGCGGCCATGGCGGGGCTGATGGCCGTGGGCATGCTGACGGTGCTGCTGATCCGCGAACCGGAGCGGGCGGTGGACCGCAGCACGTTGATGCGCGAGCAGCGCGTCATCGATTTCATGGAGCGTTCGGCGCACCTGCCCCACCGGGTGCGCATGGTCTACGCCTGGTTCCTGGGCGCCGTGGTGGCGCCCTTCGTGGATTTCTTCTCCCGCAACGGCGGGCTGGCGATCATCATCCTGCTGTTCATCGGCATGTTCAGGATCTCCGACATCACCATGGGCGTGATGGCGAATCCCTTTTACCTGGACTTGGGCTTCACGCTGCCGGAGATCGCCGGCGTGAGCAAGGTCTTCGGCTTCTTCATGACCATCGCCGGGGCGGGGATGGGAGGGCTGCTGGTGGCGCGCTTCGGCATCATGCGTCCGCTCCTGCTGGGCGCGGTGATGGTCGCGGCCACCAACCTGCTGTTCGCCTGGCTGGCTCACGTGGGCCCCAGTCTGGGCATGCTGGCCGTGGTGATCAGCGCCGACAACCTCAGCGGCGGCCTGGCCGTGGCGGCTTTCGTGGCCTATCTCTCGAGCCTCACCAATACCGCCTATACGGCCACCCAGTACGCCCTGTTCAGCTCGCTGATGACGCTGCCGGCG
This sequence comes from uncultured Gammaproteobacteria bacterium, assembly GCA_963779865.1. Classification (GTDB taxonomy): domain Bacteria; phylum Pseudomonadota; class Gammaproteobacteria; order CAVZZX01; family CAVZZX01; genus CAVZZX01. The sequence goes on from CAVZZX010000003.1 coordinate 2,793,700, forward strand.
AAGTTTCTGGGCGGCTTCTCGGGACTCATCGTGGAGGCGCATGGCTACTTCGCCTTTTTCATCTACGCCTCGGTGATCGGCATCCCCGCCATCCTGCTGGTGCTCTATCTGATGCGCGCCGCCAATGCCGACCGCCACCGCCGGGAGCAGGCGCAGGCGGTCGGCGAAAAGCCCGCCTGAAGCCCGTGCAGCGGCGCCACCGCCGGGGTTAACATGGGCGCCCTCGACGCCACCGATCCCCGGCCCTGCCGTGCTCACTGACGTGTCCTACCTGTCCGCCTTTCTCGTCGGCCTGCTCGGCGGTGTGCATTGTGTGGGCATGTGCGGGGGCATCGTCGGGGCCCTCACCCTGGGGTTGCCGGAGTCCGCGCGCGGGCGTGCCGCGGCGTTGCTGCCCTTCCTGGGCGCCTACAATGCGGGGCGGATCGCCAGCTACGCGAGCGCCGGCGCGCTGATGGGGGGGATCGGCTGGATCGCCGCGCACGCCATGGAGGTGCGCCAGGCGCAGTTGGCGCTCCAACTGGTGGCGGGGCTGTTCATGGTGGGGCTGGGGCTCTACCTGGGCGGCTGGTGGCGTGGGCTTGGTCGCATCGAGCGGGCCGGCGGCGCGCTGTGGACACGCATCGAACCCCTCGGTCGCGGGCTGTTGCCGGTGCGTCGGCCGGCCCAGGCCTTCGTCCTCGGCCTGCTCTGGGGCTGGCTGCCGTGCGGGCTCGTCTACAGCGTGCTGGTGTGGGCGATCAGCGCCGGCAGCCCCGTGCGCGGGGCCTTGCTGCTGCTGAGCTTCGGGCTGGGCACGCTGCCCAACCTGCTCGCCATGGGTGCCTTTGCGGGGGCCCTTGGCGGCTTCGTGCGCCAGGGTTGGGTGCGCACGCTCGCCGGCGTGCTGGTCATCGCCTTCGGCGTGTGGACGGCAGCCCGCCCGTGGCTCACGGGCGGGCTGCACGCCGGTGGTCTTACCGGATGAAGAACTGGTTGCGGAAGTGCACGTCCAGACTCTGGTCGCTGCCCTTGGGCTGGATGCGGAGCGCGAAGTCCAGCGTCTCGCCGTTGGTCACCGGGAAGGTGGAGATGTAATACGTGGCCTTGCCGTCCTCGATGGTGCGCACGCTGAGGTTGCGCAGCTGCCCGTTGAGATTGCGCGAGTTGCCCTGAACGGTCGCCTGGACCGACTCGCCGGTGGTGCCCATCACCTTCTTCTGCACCGAGATGTTGAGCATGCCCCGGTTCTTGCTGCGCGTGATGTCGTAGGATTTGGCGATCTCAGGCGACAGAAAATCCGTGGTGAACGCATTGTAGTAAACGACATAATTGCCGAAGTCCTGCTGATTCTCCGCCAGCAGCGTACCGCTGAAGCCGAAGGCAAGGAGCAGGATCAAGCCGCGCAGGATGGTTCTTCTCATTAGGGCATCTCCTCTCAACCGCATGTCCCTTTCCCCACTATAGCCCCCCCGCCCCCTGCGGGCGAGCCCGGGTACGGTGCCGGCGCGGCGCGCGTCAGCCTGCCGCGCGTGCGGGCGCGGGGGCGGCCTCGCCGTCCAGAAACGCACTCAGCGGCTGGTTGATGGTCTGGATCAGCCGCTCCACGTCCTCGAGCTGTGTGCGCAGGCCGCAGATGGAGGTTTCCAGCTCGGCGATGCGCGCCTGCAGGGTGTCGCGCGACTCGTTGATGCGGCGCAGGCTCTCCAGCCGTTTCTCCATCTGTGCCTTGTGCTCCTTGATCTGCGCCACCAGTGGGCGCAACGCCGCCTTGCCCCAGGCCTCGGCGTCCTGGTTGGCGTTGAAGAACACGTTGCGCGCATGGCTGGCCATGGAGATGAAGAAGCGCTTGATGACGAAGCTCTGCTCGCTCATGGTCGATTTCGGACTGTTGCGGTAGGCCTCGGCCTCCTGCTGCAGTCGCGCGAGTTCGCGCCGGTACTTGCCCATGTTGAACAGCTTGGGCCGTACGTCGCCCAGCGCATGCTCCTCGCGGAACTTCTTGTGGATGGTCTGCACCAGCATGTTGAGCTGATCGGCCTGCTTGGAGGACTGCACCATGGTCTCGGCCACCCCTTCGAAGAAGACCTTCATGCCGCCCTTCAGGCCGTGCGTGGTCCAGCTGTCGGTCATGTCCTTGCGGGTCTTGCTCACCAGGCGGTCGAGTTCGGTGAGGCTGAGCAGATGCAGCAGCTTGCCATGCTGCTCGGAGAAGATCTTGCGATTGGCCTGAAAGCTCTCGACGCTCTTGTGGTAGGTCACCTGTTCGGAACGCGTCTTTTTCATCAGATGCGCGATCACGTCCTCGTTCTTGCCGCTCAGGCTGTTCAGCTCGGTGAGCTGCTTCTGCGCATGGGCGAGCCGGGACGCAAGCACGTCGCGCGAGGACCCGGCCAGGGCCCCGATCTCGCCGACGATATTCTCGCGCACGATTTCTTGCTTTCGCGGCAGGATATCGTTGGCGAGGATCGCCTCCAGCGCCAGGATGTTGCTGCGTTCGAGCAGTGCCTCGTCGTGGCGGATCTTGGCCAGCAGTCCCTTCTGCGCGGAGACCGGGAACACATTGCCGCTTCCGGTGCCGAGCATGCGGGCGGCGTTCTCGCACTGAGTGCGGATGGTCTGCTCGACGCTCTGTGGATCCTTGAGCTCGTCCCAGAGCGTGTCCACCTTGTTGAGTACCACGATGTGGCCTTTGCCCTGCTCGCCGCCCAGCGCCTTCACGTGGTGCTGCCACATCTCCAGGTCCGACTTGGTCACCCCGGTATCGGCCGCCAGCACGAACAGGATCGCCTGCGCGTTGGGCAGCATGTTGAGGGTGAGCTCCGGCTCGGTGCCCAGGGCGTTGAGTCCGGGGGTGTCGAGGATGGACAGCCCTTCCTTGAGCAGCGGGTGTGGAAAGCTGATGAGCGCGTGGCGCCACATGGGAATCTCCACGTGGGTCGCCCCCTCCTGCTCCTGATCGGGCTCGTGGAGCTCCAGGCGGCGCGCCTCCTCGAGCGTGACGCGCTTGGTGCGCACCACCTCGCGGAAGGCCTCCGCCATGCGCTCCGAGGAATTGGTGTCGAGCTCGATCGTGGTCCAGTTGATCGGATTGTTCTTGTGTTCGGCGATGCTGGTGTCCTCCAGCCGGGTCTCGATCGGCAGGAGGCGGATGTAGGACTGATCGGCCTGGTTGTCGTAGAACAGCTCGGTCGGACACATGGTCGTGCGCCCGGCCTCGGAGGGCAGCAGGCGGCGGTCGTACTCAGAGAAGAAGATGGCGTTGATGAGCTCGGTCTTGCCGCGGGCGAACTCGGCGACAAAGGCGACCGTGAGCCGGTCGGAGCGCAGGGCCTCGAGCAGCTCGAAGATGCGCAGCTCCGTCTCGGGGCTGCCCATCTGGTTGTCTTCCAGCCATTGCTGGTAGTTGGTGATGGCGTGCACGAGGTCGCCCTTCCATCGGCCGAAGGCCTGCATCTGATCGGTAAAGCGCTCTTTTGCCATCGCCCTGTTCGTCTCTTTCTCGTTGTCGTTCTCGCCCGACTATAACGGCAGCGCCGGCGGCGAACAATCGGGCCTCTCCGGGCACGCGCAGGGGCGCCGCCGCTGCCTGCTTCAGTCGGGCGCCCGGCGATGCCGACGGCAGCCCCAATCCTAACCCGCCGCGGGCGGCTCGATGCCCGGCGGCAGGCGGGTCGGTGCGCGAACTGTGATCCGCTTCACACGGGAGCGCGCGCCGCGGGCGAGGGCGACCCGGGAGGGCGGCACGGCGAACACCTCGCCCAGGAACTCGAGCAGGCATGCGTTCGCCTTGCCCTCTACGGGCGGTGCGGTGAGACGCACCTTGAGGGCATCGCCCCAGGGGCCGACGATCTCGTTGCGGCTGGCGCGCGGCTGGACCCGGATGCGCAGGGAAAGCTCGGTTGCCGACGCCCAGCGGTACCAGGCCGCCTCGCCCATCAGTAGGCGAGCCGGAACCCGAAGTCCAGGAGCGGGTCCACGACCAGGAAACGCGCCAGCTGCAGGCCGATGAGGACGATGATCGGCGAGAGATCCAGACCGCCCATTGGCGGCAGGATGCTGCGCGCCGGGCGCATCACCGGCTCGTTGAGCTGGTGCAGCAGATAGGCCGCCGGGTGGTAGGCGCCGGGGCTGACCCAGCTGAGGATGACCTCGATGAGGATGGTAAAGAAGTAGATGCTCAGCAGCAGGCCCAGCAGCTTGGCCAGGGACAGCACCAGCAGCCCGACCGGGCCGGGCAGGCTCAACGGCCGCGGGTCCACCCAGGTGAGCAGCACCAGCTCCAGCGCCTGCAGGGCCAGCAGCAGGACCACCGAGGCGAAGTCCACACCGCGCCAGCCGGGGATGACGCGCCGCAGCGGCCGCAGAGGGGGATTGGTCGCCTTCACCAGAAATTGGGAGAGCGGATTGTAGAAGTCGGCGCGCACCCACTGCAGCAGGAAGCGCAGCATGACCGCCACGATGTAGAGCCCGAACAGGGTGCTGATGAGAAACTGCCCGGCGTTGCTGACGTACTGTCCTCCCATCGATCAGCGCCCCAGTGCCTCGGCCAGCTCGGCGGAGCGCGCGCATGCCGCCTGCAGCGCCTGCGCGAAGCTGGCCCGCAGCCCGCGCTCCTCGAGCACCTGCAAGGCCCGCTCGGTCGTGCCGCCGGGCGAGCTCACCCGCCGGCGCAGCGCCGCGACGTCCTCTTCGCTCTCCAGCGCCATCTTGGCGGCGCCAAAGGCGGTCTGCAGGGTCAGCAGCCGGGCGCTGTCCTCCGGCAGCCCGAGCTCCCGGCCGGCCGCTTCCAGGGCCTCCATGACCAGGAAGAAGTAGGCCGGCCCGCTGCCCGAAAGCGCGGTCACCGCGTCCATTTGCGCCTCGTCCTCCACCCACAGCGTGAGCCCCACGGCGCGCAAAATGGATTCGGCGGCCTCTCGCTGCCGTCCCGACACCGCGGCGTTGGCATACAGGGCGGTGGCCCCGCTCTGCACCAGTGCGGGTGTGTTGGGCATGGCCCGCACGATGGGGGTGCCCTCGCCGAGCCACTGGCGCAGCGAGGTTTCGCGAATACCGGCCGCGATGCTGAGGAACAGGCGGGAGCCGTCGGCGCACCCGGTCAGCTCCTCGCAGGCGGCTTTCATGCTCTGCGGCTTGACGGCGAGGACCACGACCTGTGCCTGCTGCGCCGCCTCCGTGTTGGAGCCGGTGGCGCAGACGCCGAAGTCCTGAGCGAGCCTCTCCAGGCGTTCGCGGTCGGGGTCGGCGATGCGTACGCAGTCGGCGGCGAAGCCGTCGGCGATGAGGCCGCCAATCAGGCTGCGGGCCATGTTGCCGCCGCCGATGAATGCAATGGTGAACTCGTTCATGGTGTGCACACGATACCGGTTCGCTGCTTGGAGTGACAAGGATAGCCGGCGGCGGCCCCTCAGCGTTGACGGGGCCGTTCACCGAAGATGGCGCTGCCGATGCGCAGCAGGGTGGCGCCTTCGGCCACCGCGGCCTCCAGGTCGCCGCTCATGCCCATGGACAGCGTGTCGAGCGCAAGCCCCGCGCGGTTGAGCCTCTCCAGCGCCTGGCGCAGCCGGCCGAAGGGCGCGCGCTGGCGCTCGAGGTCGGTCTGCGCCGCCGGAATGGCCATCAATCCGCGCAGGCGCAGGCGGGGCAGACCGGCGACGGCGCGGGCCAGCTCCTCGAGCTCCTCGGGCACCACGCCGGCCTTGCTGGCCTCGCCGCTGATGTTCACCTGCAGGCAGACCTGCAGTGGTGCGCACCCCGGCGGACGCTGCCGATCCAGGCGCTGCGCGACCTTGAGCCGGTCGATACTGTGAACCCAGTCAAAGTGGGCGGCGAGTTCTTTTGTTTTATTCGACTGTATCGGCCCGATGAAATGCCATTCGAGCTCGTGCCCGGCGAGCGCGCGGATTTTCCCGAGCGCCTCCTGCACATAGTTTTCCCCGAAGGCGCGCTGACCGGCCGCGTGGGCGGCGGCGATGTCCTCGGCGGGACGCGTCTTGCTCACCGCCACCAGGGCGATGTCGGCGGCGGCGCGCCCGTGGCGGGCGGCGGCCTGTTCGATCCGGGCGTGTACGGCGGCGAGGCGTTGGCGAAGGGGGCTCATTTTGCGCGGCCAGGGCCGCCGGGATATGCTTGAGCGCGCTTCAAGAACACGATTCGGCAACCGATAAGAACAGAGAGCGAACCATACGCCCGGCTCCACTCAGCTTCAAGAGAACCCCATGGACATCACCGAACTGCTTGCGTTCAGCGCCAAAAACCGTGCCTCGGACCTGCATCTCTCCGCCGGCCTGCCGCCGATGATCCGCGTCGACGGCGACGTCAAACGCATCAATCTGCCGCCCATGGATCACAAGACGGTGCACGGGCTGATCTACGACATCATGAACGACAAGCAGCGCAAGGAGTTCGAGGAATACCTCGAGTGCGACTTCTCGTTCGAGATCCAGGGCCTGGCGCGCTTTCGTGTCAACGCCTTCAATCAGAACCGGGGCGCGGGCGCGGTGTTTCGCACCATCCCTTCGGAGATCCTGTCGCTGGAGGACCTCAACTGTCCGCCGATCTTCCGCGACATCTCCGACAACCCGCGCGGCATCGTGCTGGTGACCGGCCCGACCGGCTCGGGCAAGTCGACCACCCTGGCCGCGATGGTGGACTACAAGAACAAGACCGAGCACGGCCACATCCTCACCATCGAGGACCCGATCGAGTTCGTGCACGAGAGCAAGAAGTGTCTGGTCAACCAGCGCGAGGTGCACCGCGACACCCACGGCTTTGCCGAGGCGCTGCGCTCGGCCCTGCGCGAGGACCCCGACGTGGTGCTGGTCGGCGAGCTGCGCGACCTGGAGACCATCCGCCTGGCGCTGACCGCGGCCGAGACCGGTCACCTGGTGTTCGGCACGCTGCATACCAGCTCCGCGGCCAAGACCATCGACCGCATCATCGACGTGTTTCCCGCGGCCGAGAAGGCGATGGTGCGCTCCATGCTGTCCGAGTCCCTGCGCGCGGTCATCGCCCAGACGCTGCTGAAGAAGATCGGCGGCGGACGTGTCGCGGCGCACGAGATCATGGTCGGCACGCCCGCCATTCGCAACCTCATCCGCGAGGACAAGGTCGCGCAGATGTACTCGGCGATCCAGACCGGCCAGGGCGCGGGGATGCAGACCCTCGATCAGTGCCTGCAGGACATGGTCGCCCGCGGCGTAGTCAGCAAGCAGGACGCCCGCCAGAAGGCCGCCAACAAAGACACGTTCAACTGACCCCCCGGACAAGAAGGTAGCCGACGATGGAGTTCGAGTCCCTGCTCAAGCTGATGGTGCACAAAAACGCCTCCGATCTGTTCATCACGGCCGGTGTGGCGCCGAGCTTGAAGATCAACGGCAAGCTGGCGCCGGTCACGCAGGCGACCCTCACTCCGGCGCAGGCGCGCGACATCGTTTACGGCGTGATGTCGGCCGATCAGCGGGCGGAATTCGACCGTCACCACGAGTGCAACTTCGCGATCTCCGCCTCCGGGATCGGGCGCTTTCGCGTGAGCGCCTTCAAGCAGCGCAATCACGCGGGCATGGTGCTGCGCAAGATCCAGACCAAGATCCCCACCTTCGACGAGCTGGAACTGCCGCCGGTGCTCAAGGACCTGGCGATGACCAAGCGCGGTCTGATCCTGTTCGTCGGCGCCACCGGCTCGGGCAAATCCACCTCGCTGGCGGCCATGATCGGCCAGCGCAACCGCAACAGCACCGGCCACATCATCACCATCGAAGACCCGATCGAATTCATCCACCAGCACGACGGCTGCATCGTCACGCAGCGCGAGGTGGGGTTGGACACGGAATCCTTCGAGGTGGCGTTGAAGAATACGCTGCGCCAGGCGCCCGATGTGATCCTCATCGGCGAGATCCGCACGCGCGAGACCATGGATCACGCCATCGCCTTTGCCGAGACCGGCCACCTGTGTCTGGCCACCCTGCATGCCAACAACGCCAACCAGGCGCTGGATCGCGTCGTCAACTTCTTCCCCGAGGACCGGCGCGACCAGCTGTTGATGGACATGTCGCTCAACCTCAAGGCGATGATCGCCCAGCAGCTGCTGCCGCTGCCCGACGGCAAGGGGCGAGCGCTTGCCACGGAGATCCTGATCAATACCCCGCTGGTCTCGGACCTGATTCGCAAGGGCGAGGTGCACGCGCTGAAGGAGACCATGGCCAAGTCGCGCCAGAGCGGCATGCAGACCTTCGATCAGGCCCTCTACGACCTGTATGCCGGCGGCAAGATCACCTATGAGGACGCCATCAATCACGCCGACTCGGCGAACGAGCTGCGGCTGATGATCAAGCTGGGGACCACCCGGGGCGACGCCGCGACGATGACGTCCTCGCTGGACGGGGTGACGATTCAGGAAAGCGAATAGGGCGGCCGGGCGCCGCCCGCGGCGGGGGTGCCGCGTCAGTCGGCGAAGACGCTGTCCGCCGCGAACACCGGGCCGTCCACGCACACCCGCTTCATGGCGGGGCCCTGCGGGGTCTGCACCTCGACGGTGCAGCCGGCGCAGCCGCCCACCGCGCAGGCCATGAACTCCTCGAGCGACACCTGGCACGGCAGCCGGTACTCCCGCGCCAGGCGGGCCACCGCCTCGAGCATCGGATGCGGGCCGCAGGCGAACACCTCCACCTCCCTGCGTTCCTCGGCGGCGAGGGCGTCGAGCCAGCCGCGCGCCAGGTCGGTGACGTAGCCCTCGAAGCAGCCCGGATAGCCCTGCAGGCTGGCCAGACGGCTGGGGATCTCCCAGTCCTCCATCAACGGCATGGCGGCGATGCTGCCCGCGGGCACCCCGGGCAGCAGGAAGCGGGACGGGCGGGCGGTGAACGGGAAGGGCACCTCCGAGCCCATTACGACGAACGGCCGGTAGGCGCCGCGCACCGCCCGCAGGCGGTCGGCGAGGAAGACCATCGGCGGGATACCCACGCCACCGCCGATCAGCAGCGGCCGGGGCCGGTCCATGTGCGGTTCGAAGGGCGTGCCGATGGGCCCCATGAGGCTGATGCGCTCGCCCACCGCGCGTCGCGCCAGCAGCCGGGTGCCCTCGCCAAAAGCCTTGTACAGGAATTCCACCCAGCCGCCACGCGGGTCCACCCGCATGATCGACAGCGGCCGCCGCATCGGCAGGAGCGGGTCGCACTGCACGTGCGCGAAGCTGCCCGGCTGCGCCCGTTCGGCGATTTCGGGGGCCTTCACGCGCAGGATGTACTGGTCGCCGGAAAAGCCCTGCTGGGCGAGGACCTCGGCCTGCACCAGAAGAATGGTGTTGCGGTGCGCACGCTTCATCGGCTGGGCTCGTCCAGATCATATACGGGCCGACCGGCGAGCAGGGTGTGCACGACGCGCCCGCGCAGCTCCCAGCCGGAGAAGGGGGTGTTGCGACCCAGGCTGACCAGGCGTTGCGGCTCGACGGTCCACTCGCGGGCCGGATCGAAGATGCACACGTCCGCCCGCTCCCCCGGCGCGAGGCTGCCCGCGGCCACGCCGAGCACGCGCGCCGGCGCGGCCGTCAGGCAGGCGAGCGCCCGCGCCAGGTCGAGCACGCCATCGTCCACCAGGCGCAGCGTCAGCGGGAGCAGGGTCTCCAGCGCGGAGATCCCCGGCTCGGTCTCGCTGTAGGGCGCCAGCTTGGCATCGGCATCGTGCGGCTGGTGGTCGGAGCAGATCGCCGCGAGCGTGCCGCGGCGTAGCCCCCCGCGCAGCCCCTCCCGATCGCGCTGGGTGCGCAGCGGCGGGCGCACGTGGCAGTTCGGATTGTAGAAGCCCAGGTCCATCTCGGTGAGGTGCAGGTGATGGGCGGTCACATCGGCGCTCACCGGCAGCCCTTCGCCCTGGGCGCGTTCGATCATCTGCAGCGCGCGGGCGGTGGAGAGGCCGCAGAAGTGTGCGCGCACGCCAGTCTGCTCCACCAGCACCAGATCCTGCGCGACGGCCACCGTCTCGGCCGCCTCGGGCACCGGCGGCAGCCCCAGTCGGGTGCTGATCGCCCCCTCGTGCGCACGCCCCCCCGCAGCCAGCCAGTGGTCCTCGGGATGCAGGAACACGGTCAGCCCGTGGCTGGCCGCGTACTCCAGGGCGCGGCGCAGGACGTTCGTGTCGGCGATCGGGGCGAGGCCGTTGCTCACGCCGACGCAGCCGGCACGGCGCATTTCGGCCAGCTCGCCGAGCTGCGCCCCGCGCAGGCCCTGGGTGAGCGCCGCCAGGGGCAATACCCGCGCATAGCCCGCCGCCTCGGCGCGCTGGTGGATCAGCTCCGCCACCGCGGCGGTGTCCACGACCGGATCGGTGTCGGGGGGCATGCACAAGGTGGTCACGCCGGCCGCGGCCGCCGCGCGCGTTTCCGAGGCAATGCTCCCCTTGTGCTCCTCGCCGGGCTCGCGCAGCCGGGCGCGCAGATCGACCAGCCCGGGGCAGACGATCAGGCCCGCGGCGTCGATGCGCCGATCGGCCCCGAAGCCGTCCGGCGCCGTGCCGATCGCGGCCACCTGGCCGCCGGCGATATGCAGATCGAGGGCGCCATCCACGCCGTTGGCCGGGTCGATGAGGCGCCCGTTCTCGATGCTGATCCGCATCATGCCGGCTCCCCGCCCTCGGCCGCCGGCGAGCGGCCCAGCACCATGGACATCACCGCCATGCGCACGGCCAGGCCGTTGGAGACCTGCTCCAGGATGACCGAGCGCGGCCCGTCGGCCACCGCGGAGTCGATCTCCACGCCACGGTTGATGGGCCCCGGGTGCATGACGATGGCCTCCGGGTGGGCAGCCTCCAGCTTCTCCGCGGTGAGGCCGTAGCAGTCGAAATACTCCTGCTCGCTCGGCAGCAGGGCGCCGGTCATGCGCTCGCGCTGCAGGCGCAGGGTGATCACCACGTCCGCGTCGCGCAGCCCCTCGCACAGGTCGTGATACACGTGCACGCCCAGCGTCTCCACCGCCGCGGGCAGCAGCGTGCGCGGGGCGACCACGCGCACCTCGGGCACGCCGAGCGTGGTCAGGGCGTGGATCTGCGAGCGGGCCACCCGCGAATGCATGATGTCGCCGACGATGGCCACCCGCAGGCCGGTGAAGTCGCCCTTGTGGCGGCGGATGGTGAACATGTCGAGCATGGCCTGGGTCGGGTGCGCGTGGCGCCCGTCGCCGGCATTGATCACCGCCACGTGCGGCGCGACGTGCTGGGCGACGAAATGCGCCGCCCCGCTGCTGCCGTGGCGCACCACGAACAGGTCGCAGTGCATGGCCTCCAGGTTGTGCAGCATGTCCAGCAGGCTCTCGCCCTTCACCGCGGAGGAGGCATCGATGTTGATGTTGAGCACGTCGGCCGACAGGCGCTTGGCGGCCAGCTCGAAGGTAGTGCGCGTGCGGGTGGAGGCCTCGAAGAAGAGGTTCACGACCGTCTTGCCGCGCAGCAGGGGGACCTTTTTCACGGCGCCCGTCCCCGCCGGCAGGAGCGACTCGGCGGTGTCGAGGATTTCGGTCAGCAGCGGCCGCTTCAGGCCCTCGATGGAGAGGAAGTGGCGCAGCCGGCCGTCCTCGTCGAGCTGCAGCTGCGGGGGCATCATGGGGCCTCCTGCACGCGCAGCGTCAGGGGATCGGGCCCGCTCAGCTTGATGTTCTGCTGGGCGCCCAGCTCGATGCGGGTGCCCGCCACGTCCGCCTGGAAGGGCAGCTCCCGGCCGCCGCGGTCGACCAGCACCGCCAGCAGCACGGCGGCGGGGCGGCCGTAGTCGAACACCTCGTTCAGCGCGGCGCGCACGGTGCGCCCGGTGTGCAACACGTCGTCCACCAGCACGATGTGGCGATCGTCGACGCTGGGCGGCAGGGTGGAGGGCTCGACCTGCGGGTGCAGGCCGATGCGGGTGAAGTCGTCCCGGTAGAAGGTGATGTTGAGCGTGCCGATGGCGGCGTCCAGCCGCAGGCGCTCACGCAAGGACTCGGCGACCCAGACCCCGCCCGTGTGAATGCCCACCAGCAACGGGTCGGCGATGCCGCGGCGCTCGAGCGCCTCACGCAGCTCCTGCGCCATTCCGGCGAGGAGGGATTCCACATCGATTTCGCGGGACATGCTGCGTGTCTGTGCCGTGCTCAGCTTGGTGCGAGCTCTGGTTGCGGGTCGGGTTTCAGCGCCGGGCTCAGCTCCGGATTAGCTCTGGTTTAGCTCTGGGCCATCCAGCTCTCGAGGATGATCTGGGCCGCCATCTGGTCGACGGTCTCCTTGTGGAGCCGCTTGCGCCGGGGCAGGGAGGAAGCGCGCAGGGCGCGTTCCGCCTCCACGGAGGTGAGGCGCTCGTCCATCCAGTATACGGGGAGATTGTACCGGCCCCGCAGCTGATTACCAAAGCGGCGCACGGCCGGGGTGATCTCGTTGTCCGTGGAATCCATGTTCAGCGGCATGCCGACGACGAAGGCGTCCGGGTGCCATTCCGCCACCAGGGCGCTGATGGTCGCCCAGTCGGGCTTGCCGAGCACGGTGCGCAGCGTCACCAGGGGGCCCGCCGTGCGGGTCAGCTCCTGCCCGACGGCGACGCCGATGCATTCGCTGCCGTAGTCGAACGCGAGCAGGGTTCGGGGGCGCGCACTCACGCGTGGCCTATGTCGGTCGACAGGAGGGCGAGGTCCACCCCCAGATGGGCGGCGGCAGCCTCCCAGCGACGCTCCACCGGAGTGTCGAACAGCACGGCCGGATCGGCGGGACCGTTCAGCCACGCGTTGCCGGCCAGCTCCTCTTCGAGCTGGCCGGCCCCCCAGCCCGCATAGCCGAGCGCGATCAGGTAGTCGCGCGGACCCGAACCCTCGGCAATCGCCTCGATGATGTCGCGGGACATGGTGAGCCCGATCTCCGCCGAAATGGCGAGGCTCGCCTCCCAGTCGCCCGGCGGGCGGTGCAGCACGAAGCCCCGTTCGTTCTGTACCGGGCCGCCTTGATAGATCGGCTGCTCGCCGCCGGCGCGGGCGCGGGCGGGCGGCTCGATCTCCACGTGGCTGAGCAACTCGGTGAAGGACAGTTCCAGCGGCCGGTTGACCACCAGCCCCATGGCCCCCTCCTCACCGTGTTCGCAGATGTAGGTGACGGTGCGCGTGAAATTGGGATCCGCCAGGCTGGGCATGGCGATCAGAAAATGATTGGCGAGGCTGTCGCGGGCTTCCATAGGGGGCAAGTATCGGGCACCGGCGCACGGGTAACAAGGCCGGGGCGCTGCAGGCTACTGGTGCGTGGACAGGCTGCCGCCACTTTCGAACTGCCAGGTGCGGATGATGTGCAATTCGTCCGTATCGCGGCGGATTTCCGGCGGCAGGGGCGCGAAGGGGCCGGCCAGATGCACGATGCGCACGGCCGCGTCGTCGAGCAGGGCGTTGCCCGAGGAACGCAGCACCTTGGCGGAGACCACGCTGCCGTCGGGGCGGATGGCCACGTCCAGGAGCAGGCTGCCGGAGAGGCCGCGCCGGCGCGCGTCCTCGGGATAATTCAGGTTGCCGATCCGCTCCACCTTGTTGCGCCAGGACTCCATGTACGTGGCGAAGCGGTATTCCTTGGCGTTGGCGCCGGAGATGTAGGTGCGGCGGGGTCGCTGGGCATAGGTCTGCTCGGATTCGCGGATCTGCGCGGTGAGGCGTGCGATCTCCTGGCTGCGCTGGAGCAATTGTGAGGCGGTGGGCAGCTTGCGGGCCGGTTGCGGCTTGCGCGGCTTCTCGGTCGGGGTCTTCTCCTTCGCCTTGGGCGCGGTGAGCACTTCCTTGTGGGGGGCCCGCTTGGGCTGGGGCGGCGGTGGCGCCGCGCGCTTCGGCGTGGGCGCCATGCCCTTGTGCTCACTGGGCGTGGGGCTCGATACGGGGGCGCTGGGGCGCACCTTCTCGTCCACGTTGCCCCCGCCCTGCTGGTTGGCCTGGGCGAGATAGTCCGCCTTGTCGGGCGCCTCGTCGCTGCGGCTGTGGACCAGGGTGATCTCCATCGGCGGCGCCGTGTGCTGGCGCAGGTCGTCCTGGGCGTTGAAGGTCAGGCCCAGGATCACGATCGCATGGACGGCGAGGGCAAAGAACAGGGTCAGCCCCAGGCGGTCGGCGGCGGAGACGGTCACGGGGGAGCGGGGCATGTCAGGCGCGCAGTCGTCGTAGCATTGCGGCGGCGATTATACCGTTCGCGACCCCGGTGAGCACGGCGGCGGTCATCAAAACCGGCAGCAGCACGAACAAGGCCTCGTGGCGCACGAACAGCGTGTAGGCCAGCATGAACTGCCCGGCCATGTGCGCCATCGCGGCCAGCACGCTGTAGCCCAGGGCGCTGAGCCCCCGGCCCGGCAGCCGCGCGCCCAGCCCCAGGGCCGCCAGGGCCGCCGCCGCGCCGCCCAGGCTCATCATGAAGGTGGGTGAGAGAAAGGTGCCGAGCAACAGACTGGCCGCGAACACGCGCAACAGCGCGACCCACACGGCGGCCCGCCAGCCGTAGAGTACCAGCACCGCGACGGTGATCACGTTGGCCAGGCCGGGTTTCACGCCGGGCAGGGGCGTCGGCAGGGCGCTCTCCAGGGCGTGGATGGCCACCGCCAGCGCCGCGAGCCAGGCGATCCGGTGGTCGTCGCGGGTGGTTTGCAGCTCGAGCTGGATGCCGCGGCGGATGGCGGGCATGCCCTCAGAAGACCATCGCGTCGAAGGCCTGACGTCCGCCCAGCACCTCGACGCTCAGGTGGTTGGGCAGACAGGCCGTGGCCTCGCCGCTGCGGTGCAGCCAACCGCTGTGGACGCAGAACTGCTGGGGGCAGGGCGAGGACAGGAAGCGAATGGCGCCGGGGCGGGTCTCGAGCACGCTGGTGCCGCGCGGGCCCGCCACCTGGATGCGGGCCTCGTGGTCGAGGCTGATCCGGCGCACCAGCTCGCCGCCGCGCCGGATCTCGGCCACCTGGGCGGGTGGCCCCGGGCTCCAGAAGCGGGCATACAGGCCGCCGAGCAGGACCACGGCGAGCACCAGCACCAGCGCGTCGGCGCGGGTCACTGCGCGCCTGCGCCGATGATCACGGGCGGCTTGGGCTCGGCGAGAAGTTGCACGCGCCGGGCCATCGAGGGGGTCATGTGCACCTTGCCCGCCTCGTCCACCAGCATCACGTCCTTCACGCCCATGGAGCGGGCGATGGCCTGCCACTGGTCCGGGCCGGCCACCATCAGGGCGGTGGCGGCGGCGTCCGCGGTGGTCGCATCCGGATGGATCACGGTGACCGAAACCGCGCCGCGCGCCGGATAACCGGTGCGCGGGTCGAGGATATGGTGATAGCGCTTGCCTTTGTAGATGAAGTAGCGCTCGTAGTCGCCGGAGGTGAACACGCTCTCGTCCCCGCTGACCTGCAGCGAGGCGATCACCCCCTCGCCGCGCGGGTTGCGGATGCCGATGCGCCAGGGCCGATCCCCGTGCCGCCCGATGGCGCGCAGATCGCCCCCGGCATTGACGATGGCGTTGCGAATGCCGAGCTCGCGGAAGCGGTCGATCACGCGATCCACGGCCAGCCCCTTGGCGAAGCCGCCCACGTCCAGCTGCACGGCGGGGTTGGTGCCGCGCATGCGGATGCCCTCGAGCTGCACGTCCTCCATGCTGGGCGCCTGCTTGAGCAGCGCGGCGATGGCGGCCGGCGAGGGCGGCCGCTGATCGGCCGGCCGCTCGTCGGTGTGAAAGCCCCACAGGGCCTCGAGCTTGCCGAGAGTCGGGTTGAACAGGCCGTGACTGGCCCGCTCCAGGCGCCGCGCCGGGGCGATCAGGGGCAGGACCGACGGGTTGGCGCTGAACCAGCCGCCGGTGGCGAGCAGCTGGTTGGTGCGCCCCATGGGGCCGGGTTTCCACGGATGCCAGGCGCTGTGCATGAAGTCGAGGCTCTCGCGCGCCTCGCCGAAGGCCTGATCGGCGAGCTTGTCGGGCACGCCGACCACCGTGATCTGGACCAGCGTGCCGAAGGCGAGCATCTGTTCGGTGCGTACCTGGGGCGGGTCACTGCAGGCGGCCAGCAGCAGGCCGAGCAGGAGCGGGGCGGCGAGGCGAAGCGGGGGGCGTAGCATGGACAAGGTCGTGTTCAGCGGCGCTCGGCGAGCGCCCGCTCGATGCGATCGTGCAGGCTTGCCGCGATGTTGAGGTCGTACAGGGCGTCCAGCTCCCGGATGCAGGTGGGGCTGGTCACGTTGATCTCGGTGAGGTAGTCGCCAATGACATCCAGGCCCACGAACAGCAGCCCCTTCGCGCGCAGGGTGGGGGCGACCTGGGCGCAGATCCAGCGGTCGCGCTCACTGAGCTCGGCGCCGACGCCGGAGCCCCCCGCGGCGAGGTTCGCCCGCGTCTCGCCGGCGGCCGGAATGCGCGCCAGGGCGTAGGGCACCGGCTCGCCGTCGATCAGCAGGATGCGCTTGTCGCCGGCGCGGATCTCGGGGATATAGCGCTGGGCCATGATGTGCCGGCTGCCGTGCCCGGTGAGCGTCTCCAGCACGACGCCCACGTTGGGGTCGTCCGGGCGCAGCCGGAAGACCGAGGCGCCGCCCATGCTGTCGAGCGGTTTGAGGATGATGTCCTGGTGTTCGGCCAGGAAGGCCCGCAACCGTCCCGGGTTGTCGGTCACCAGGGTCGGCGGCATGCATTGCGGGAACCAGGTCGTGAACAGCTTCTCGTTGGCGTCGCGCAGACTCTGCGGCCGATTGACCACCAGGGTGCCGGCCGCCTCCGCCAGCTCGAGCATGTAGGTCGCATACAGGTACTGCATGTCGAACGGCGGGTCCTTGCGCATCAGCACCACGTCGAGCTCATCCAGCGGCGCCTCGTGTTCGGCACCGAAGGCATGCCAGCGCGCCGGATCGGCAAACACGTCGAGCTCGCGCATGTGGGCGAAGGCCCGTCCGTCCGCGACATACAGGTCGCCCGGTTCCATGTAGGAGAGCGCCCAGCCGCGCGCGCGGGCCTCCAGCAGCATCGCCAGCGTGCTGTCCTTCTTGAAGTGGATGGCCCCGATGGGGTCCATGACCACGCCCAGACGAATGTTCATCGGCTTGTCTCGCGCTGTCCGCATGGCGGCGGTGAGTCGGTGATCTTCCAGAGTTTGCGCCCCGCCCGCAAGCACGACCTGCCCGCGCGCCCCGCTGGGCTTGCGATCGCCTTCACAGGGCGTGGCTCCTTTATAGATTGTTTTCTAAAGATGTGATAAAAATCGGCCGATCATTATTATAAGCCGAACGCCGCCACAGACGCTCGGCGCACGGCAGCTCCCGGCCGATAGCAATAGGTGAACAACGAGGATGGACAACGATTTCGCGGGGCTGAAGGTCCTGGTCGTCGACGACAGCAAGACCATCCGCAGAACGGCGGAAACCCTCCTGAGCAAGGCGGGCTGCGAGGTCATCACCGCCACCGACGGCTTCGAGGCGCTCGCCAAGATCGCCGACAGCCATCCCGCCATCATCTTCGTCGACATCATGATGCCGCGCCTCGACGGCTATCAGACCACCGCGCTGATCAAGAACAACAAGGTCTTCCGCAAGACGCCGGTCGTGATGCTCTCGAGCAAGGACGGGCTGTTCGACCGTGCCCGCGGCCGCATTGTGGGGTCGGAGCAGTACCTCACCAAG
Source organism: uncultured Gammaproteobacteria bacterium (assembly GCA_963779865.1). Classification (GTDB taxonomy): domain Bacteria; phylum Pseudomonadota; class Gammaproteobacteria; order CAVZZX01; family CAVZZX01; genus CAVZZX01. Next base: position 2,811,297 of record CAVZZX010000003.1, read on the forward strand.
CCGTTCACGAAGGACGAGCTGCTGGGCGCGATCCGCCAGCACGTGTCGGTGCCGCAGGCCCAGGCCTCGGGAGAAAGGCTCTAACACTCGCTTAAGAATTCGTCCCGGGTGCCGATCACAGACCCGAGCACGTAGAAAGACCGGTTCCGAGCCGCTGACCGACTCAGCACAAGTAGAAGAGATCGAGGAGAGCCCATGGCACGCATTCTAGTCGTCGACGATTCCCCCACGGAGCTGCACGTCCTCAAGGGTGTGCTGGAGAAGAACGGCCATGAGGCCATCACCGCTCAGAGCGGGGAGGAGGGTATCGAGAAGGCCAAGGCCGAGAAGCCCGATCTCATCCTGATGGACGTGGTCATGCCCGGGTTGAACGGCTTTCAGGTCACCCGCTCGCTCACCAAGGACATGGCGACGGAGAATATCCCCATCATTATCGTCAGCACCAAGGACCAGGAGACGGATCGGGTGTGGGGACTGCGCCAGGGCGCCAAGGATTATCTCACCAAGCCTGTGGAGGAGTCCGTGCTGATCGAAAAGATCAACGCGCTGCTCTGACGATGTCGGCCGTCGGCGCCTCCACCGCCAGTGATATCATCGGTCTGCTGCGCCAGGTCGAGGAGCGCAGCCGCCAGCATGCGCTCGGGTTGCCGCAGCAGGTCGAGGTCCGCCGCACCTGGTCGGGGATCGGATTCCGCATCGACGATCTGCACTTGGTCACCTCGCTGGACGAGGTCCGCGAAATCTTCGAATTTCCGTCCGTGACGCGCGTTCCGGGGGCCAGGGAGTGGGTGCGCGGCATTGCGAATGTACGCGGCATGCTGCTGCCGATCATGGACCTCAAGGGCTTTGTTACGGGCACGGGCGCGGACCTGGGGCGGCGCAGCCGGGTGATCGTGCTGCGCTTCGGCGACCTTGCCGCCGGCCTGCTCGTCGACGAGGTGTTCGGCATGCGCCATTTCTTCGACGAGGAGTACACCCAGACGCCACCGCAGGCACAGGAGGTATTGCAGGCCTACCTGCGCGGCGCCTATCAGCAGGGCACGACGCATTGGGGCGTGTTCAGTATGCACGCACTGGCCGAGGACCCGCGCTTTATGGAAGTGGGCGCGCGGGGGCCGGTGCAATCTTGAGGGGAGCGCGCGGGGGTCCCGCCGCGCAGGCCGATCGGGGCAGGGCGGAGCCGTCACAGGAGCAAAGGTAAAATGAAGGCAGCGAAGAAAACCACCACCATGACCAAAGGCATGGTCCCGGGCTGGACGATGCTCACGCTCATTGTCCTGCTGGTCGTCTCGATCGTGGCCATGGCCGCCGTGTACGGCTACGTCGCGGTGCAGGACGCGCAGGACAAGGACTACATCACGCGGCTCGGCGAACAGCGCGTGCTCTCGCAGGAAATCGCCAAGTACGCGGCCCAGGCCGCGACCGGTCATCAACGCGCCTTCCCCCTCCTGCGGCAGACCCGGGACGAGTTCGCGCAGATCCTGCAGTATCAGCGCAAGGTCACGCCGGGGACGCACAGCACGGGCGCCTCCATGAGCGAACTCGAGCGCGAGCTGCTCACCCTGCAGACTGCGTGGACGAAGTACAGCGACAACGTCGATACCATCCTCAAGCGCGAGAAGGTGGTGACCTCGCTGCGTGAATACATCCAGAGCATCAACGAGCAGATCCCCAATCTGCTCGCCGCCTCCGACGAGGTGGTCACCGAACTCACCGACAAGGGCGCGCAGCCCTACCAGGTGTACGTTGCCGCCCGCCAGCTGATGCTCTCCCAGCGCATCGCCAACAACGTGAGCCGCATGCTCGAGGGCGGCGAAGGGGCCGTTACGGCGGCCGACCGCTTCGGCCGCGACGCGGCGCTGTTCGGGCGCGTGGTCGAGGGCATGCTCAGCGGCAACAAGAACCTACGCATCGACAAGGTGACCGACCCCAAGGCGCGCGCCAAGCTGCAGGAGGTGTCGAGCCAGTTCAACCAGATCAGTGTGCAGGTCGGCGCCATCCTCGAGCGCTCGCCGGAGATGTTCCAGGTGTCCGCGGCGAGCAGCTCGGTGCTCGACATCAGTGACAAACTGCTCGACAAGATCGGCGCCCTGTCGCACGCGTACAGCGGCGCCATCGGCAAGCGGCCCATCTCCTCGCAGCTCGGCGACCTGCTCGGCGTCGGCAGCCTGGTCCTGTTGATCGCCCTGGCCGTACTGTTCGTGCGCGACTCGCGTGCCCGCCTGCGCTACACCGAATCCCAGCGCAGCAGCATCGAGGACACGAACAAGCGCAATCAGCAGGCCATCCTGCGTCTGCTCGACGAGCTCGGCGACCTTGCCGATGGCGACCTCACCGTGAATGCCACGGTGACCGAGGACATCACCGGGGCCATCGCCGACTCCATCAACTACGCCATCGATGCGCTGCGCAACCTGGTCACGGCCATCAACGAGACCACCCAGCAGGTGTCCGGTGCCGCGCAGCAGTCGCAGGCGACGGCCATGCATCTGGCCGAGGCGAGCGATCACCAGGCCCAGCAGATCACCGCGGCCAGCACCGCCATCAACGAAATGGCGACCTCCATCGAACAGGTGTCCTCGCACGCCGGGGAGCTGGCCGATGAGGCCCATCGTTCGGTGGGCATCGCCAACAAGGGCTCCGATGCGGTGCAGCGCACCATCAACGGTATGGATACCATCCGCGAGCAGATCCAGGAGACGGCCAAGCGCATCAAGCGCCTGGGCGAGAGCTCGCAGGAGATCGGCGACATCGTCGAGCTCATCAACGACATCGCCGAGCAGACCAACATCCTCGCCCTCAACGCCGCCATTCAGGCGGGCATGGCGGGCGAGGCGGGCCGCGGCTTCGCGGTGGTCGCGGACGAAGTGCAGCGCCTCGCGGAGCGCTCCGCCGACGCCACCCGCCGCATCGAGGCGCTGGTGAAGACCATCCAGAACGACACCCAGGAGGCGGTCGCCTCCATGGAGCAGAGCACCACCGAGGTGGTCCACGGCGCGCAGCTCGCGCAACACGCCGGTGAGGCGCTCGAAGAGATCGAGACGGTGTCCACCCATCTGGCGCGCCTGATCCAGAACATCTCGGAGTCGGCGTCGCAGCAGTCGTCGGCGGCCGCGAACATCTCCGATACCATGAACGTGATCCAGGAGATCACCACGCAGACCTCGGCCGGTACCAACGAGACCGCCGCCTCGATCGGCAATCTGGCGGAGCTGGCCAATGAGCTGCGTCGCTCGGTTGCCGGCTTCAAGCTGCCGGAGCGGGTCTGAAACGGCGATGTCCCTGCGACTCGCAGAGGGCGGGGCGATGGATGAGGCGCCCTGGCAGTATCGCCCGCCGCCGAGCATGGATGAGGGCGAGTTCCGGCGCTGGGCGACGCTGCTGGAGCAGCGCACCGGCGTGGCGCTCTCGGCCCAGCGCAAGTCCTTCCTGGTGACCCGCCTCGGGGCGCGCATGCAGGCGCTGGGCATCGCCGACTATGCGAGCTATTACGCCTATCTCGCGGACGGCCGCCGCGGCGCCGTGGAATGGGAGCTCCTGGTCGACGGGCTCACGGTTCACGAGACGCGTTTTTTCCGCGATGCGGCCGCACTGGCGCTGCTTCGTCAGTACCTGATCGAGGAGCGTGCCGCGACGCCCGGTGAGGCGACGCGCCTGGACCTGTGGAGCGTCGGCTGCGCCACCGGTGAGGAGCCCTACACCCTGGCGATGTGCTGCGACCGCTGGCTGCGCGAGCGCGGCGGCGAGTACTACCTGGGCGTGACCGGCTCGGACATCAGTCTCAAGGCGCTCGCGTGCGGCCGCGCCGGGGTCTATCAGCGCCTCAAGCTCAAGCAGGTGCCGAGCGACTTTCTGAGGGCGTATTTCGAGCCCGCGGATCTGGAGCATTATCAGGTCGTCGAACGCCTGCGCGAGCGCGTCTGTTTCACTCGCTTGAACATTCAGGAGCCGGCGCCGCTCGCCGCCATGGACGCCATCGTTTGCCAGAACGTGCTCATCTATTTTGCCCCGGCCACGCGCGTCGCCATCCTCGGCCGCCTGGCCGAGCATCTGAAACCCGGAGGCCTGCTCGTGCTCGGCGTCGGTGACGTCGTCGGCTGGCGGCACCCGCAACTGGTGCAGCTTGCCTGCCCCGGTGTGCTGGCCTTCCGGCGCATGCCCGCACACGCGGAGGGTGCCCATTGAGTACTGCGCACGAAATCGACTACGGCACGTTGAATTGGGTCAAATCGGAGATCGACGCGACCCTTGATGAGGCGCGCAAGGCCCTCGAGGCCTACGTCGAAAACAGCGAAGACCAGGCGCAGCTGCGCTTCTGCATCAACCACCTCCATCAGGTGCACGGCACGCTGCAGATGGTCGAGCTGTACGGCGCGGCCCTGGCCGCCGAGGAGATGGAAGCCCTGGCGGTGGCGATCAGCGCCGGCGAGGCGCACGACCTTGATGCCGCCTTCGAAGTGCTCATGCGCGGCGTTCTGCAGTTGCCCGATTATCTGGAGCGTCTGCAGCGCGGGCAGCGCGACATGCCGATGGTCCTGCTCCCGCTGCTCAACGATCTGCGCGCGGCGCGCGGCGAGAACCTGCTCTCGGAGAACGCGCTGTTCGCCCCGGATCTGGATATCGTGGCGCCGCCGGTGAAAAACACCGGGGACATCGGCGAAGACCTGCCGGGCCGTGCCCGCCGCCTGCGCCACACCTATCAGGTGGGGCTGCTCGGCGTGCTGCGCCAACGCGACCCGGCCGCCGCCCTGGAGAAGATGCACTCGGTGCTGCAGCAGTTGCGGCAGGTCGCGCGCGAGAATCCGGCGGCGCAGCTGCTGTGGACCGGCGCGGCGCTCACCGAGGCCCTGCGCGACGGAGGCCTGGAGACGGGGGCATCGGTCAAGACGCTGCTCGGGCAGCTCGATCGCGAGCTGCGGCGGGTGATCGAGCACGGTGAGCGCGAGCTCGCCAGTGCACCGCCGCGCGACCTGTTGACCAATCTGCTGTACTGCGTCGGCCGCGCGGCGTCCGGCGGCGCGCTGGTGGAGCAGGTGAAACAGGCCTTCGGGCTGCGCGAGCAGCTGCCGGACGAGGAGGCGCTCGAAGAAGCGCGTGCGGGGCTCAGCGGCCCCAATGCGGCCCTTCTGGAAACCGTGTCGGCGGAGCTGCGTGAGAGCCTGAACCAGGTGAAGGAAAACCTGGACGTCTTCGTGCGCAGCGAGCAGCGCGAGCGCGGCCAACTCGGCCCGCTGTGCGAGAACCTCAGTCAAATGGCCGACACGCTGGGGATGCTGGGGCTGGGCGCCCAGCGCCGCGCCGTGCAGGAACAGATGCAGACCCTGCACGCCATGTGCGAGGGCGACAGCGAGGTCGACGATCACCGGCTCATGGAAGTGGCCCATCGGCTGCTCGGCGTGGAAGCCTCGCTGAACGAGCTGGTCGCCGGGCCGGTTTCCGGCGACTCGGCCGAGGACGACGAGGATGCCGCCGCCGCGCACAGCCCGGGCTATCAGCAGGTGCTCGCGCAGGCCGTCGGCGAGGCGCGCGGCGACCTCGTGCGCGTCAAGGAGGCGCTGGACACGTACAGCAGCGCGCCGGGAGAGCCGGCTGCACTGGCCGAGGTTCCGAACATCCTGCATGGGATCGCCAGCAGTCTCACGGTCATGAACCTGGACAAGGCCGCCGAGCTGGTCGAGGCAGCGCGCCAATACATCGAGCGCGACCTGCTGGGCAGCGGCGAGACGCCGACGGCGGAGCAGCTCGATGCCCTGGCCGATGCGGTGAGCAGCATCGAGTACTTCCTCGAATCGATCAGTGAGCGCTGGGGATCGCCCAAGTCCATCCTGGCGGTCGCCGAGCGCAGCCTCGATACCCTCGGCGTGGAGGCCGCCCCCGCGCTCCCCGACGACGCGACCGCGGAGGCGTTTGCAGCCGAAGCCCCCGGCCTCGTGCCCGAAGCGGCGGACCCCGAGACGGCCGCGGCGCCGCCGGAGGGGTCTGAGCCCGAGCCCGAGCCCGAGCCCGGTACTCCGGAGGCCGGCGGCCTGGCGCTCGAGGCCGTGGGCGGGCAGGACGTCGGTGCGGATGCGGCGCAGGAGGAGATCCTGCTCAGCGGCCTGGGGCCGGAGTTCGCGCCGGAGGCCGAGGCGCCCGACACGGAGTTCGGCGAGCTGTTCCTCGATGCCGCGGCCCCCGTGATGGAGGCCTATAAGCTCGAAGGGTCCCCTGTCGCGCCCGAGCGCCTCAACGAGGCGCTCGACGTCTGGTTGCTCGACCCGGCCGATGGCGCTGCCGCGGAGTTGGTGCAAAGCGTTCTCGATGACCTGCGCAGCGAGGCCGAGGCACACGGCCGCACGCTGGTGCGCACTTTGGCCGAGGAGTTGTCGCGCACCATCGCCGACCACGTGGTCGAGGCCGAGGGCAGCTTGCCCGCCCACGCGGTGGAAGCGCTGTATGCCAAGCGCGACGCGCTGCTGGCTGCGGCGCAGGGCGAGGCGCCCGTCGATGCGTCGGCGTCGCCGGCGGCGGACGCGCCCGACCTGCCGAGCGCCGAGTCCGATTCCGATTCCGATTCCGAGTCCGAGTCCGAGTCCGAGTCCGAGTCCGAGTCCGAGTCCGAGTCCGAGTCCGAGTCCGAGTCCGAGTCCGAGTCCGAGTCCGAGTCCGAGTCCGAGTCCGAGTCCGAGTCCGAGTCCGAGTCCGAGTCCGAGTCCATCGACCTTGCCGAGGCCTTGAGCGCCAGCCCCGAGGAGGCGCCCCAGGCGGCGCCTGCCCCCGCTGCCGAGCCGTCTGCGGCGCAGGCGCCGACCCCGGCCTCCGCAGCGCCGGTGCGGCGCGCCGGGCCGCCGCCGGAAATCGACGACGAGATCATCGAGATCTTCCTCGAGGAAGCGGACGAGGAGTTCGGCAACATCTGCACGCTTCTCCCGCAGTGGCAGGCCAATCCGTCCGATGCGGAGAGCCTGCGTGACCTGCGCCGCTCCTTCCATACCTTGAAGGGCAGCGGCCGTCTGGTCGGCGCAATGGATGTGGGCGAGTTCGCCTGGGCCTTCGAGAACATGCTCAACCGCGTCATTGAAGGCAACATCCAGGCCGACGCGCCGCTGTTCGCCGTCCTCGAGCGGGGCCGTGCGGCACTTCCCTTGCTGTGCGAGCGTTTCAAGACCGGGCAAGAGGCCGGGCAGGACGTCTTCCAGCTGATTGAGCTGGCCGAGAAGGTCAGCCGCGGCGAGCCGGTGGAGCTGGACCTGGCCGCGGCCGCCGGCGATGCCTCAGCGACCGACGATACCGCTTCCGCGCCGAGCGTCCCCGCCGAAGCGGCGTCGGACGCTCCCGATGCGCATGCGGGTCCTGCCGCCGGTGCCGATGTCGCGTCCGGTGCCGAATCCGGTACGCAGGCCCAGTCCGGTACGCAGGCCGCAATGTCCCAGGAGGCGCCGGTCGAGTGGGAGGCCGCCGAGGAGGTGGTCGGCGCGTCGCCACCGGAGGTGCCGAGCGCGACGCAGAGCGATGCGGCGCCCGAGCTCCCCGCCGGGGAAGACCTCGCGGCGGGGTCCGAGGAGCCCTATACCTCGGCCAGCACGGCGGATGAGGATTCGGTGGCCGACTCCCAGCTCCTGGAGATCTGGAGCAAGGAGGCCGCCGGTCATGTGCAGACACTGCGCGATGCGCTTGCGCAGTGTCGCCGCGCCGGGGCGGACTGCAGCGTGCGCGAGGATCTGCTGCGTGCCCTGCATACGCTGCGGGGCAGCTCGCGCACGGCGGGCATTGCGCCGGTCGCCGAGCTCAATGCGGCGCTCGAGCGCTACACCAAGCTCCTGCAGGAGAAGCGATTGCCGCTTCCGCTGGCTGCGCTCGATGTCCTGGAGGAGGCTGCGGCCTTCACCGACGGGGCGGTGCGCGGGCTCGCCGGCCGCGCGGCCGAGCTCCCCGATCCGGCGGCGCTGCTCGAACGCATCGCCGGGTTGCACGCCGAGGCGCACAGCAGCCCGGCGGCCCATGCAGCCCCTGCGCCGCCGCCGCTCGCCCGCGAATACGACGAGGACCTGCTCGACATCTTCCTGGAGGAGGGCAGCGAGATCCTCGATGCCAGCGAGCAGACGCTCGACAGCTGGCGTGCGGATCCCGAGAACGCGACCCTGCTCGAGCAGCTCCAGCGTGAGCTGCACACCCTCAAGGGCGGCGCACGCATGTGCGGAGTGGTGGAGATTGGGGATCTGAGCCACAGTCTCGAATCGCTGCTGAGCAAGGTGACCGACGGCCACGTGCCGGTCGGGGCGCGCATGTTCACGCTGCTGCAGCGCACACACGATCGCCTCGTGAGCATGCTCGAACAGGCGCGGGATTGGCTGCCGGTCACCCCGGCGCCGGACCTGACGGCGGCGGTCGATGCCTATCTGCTCGGCGACGATGGCGAGCCGGATGCCGACACCCCCGACGCCGACACTGGCCCCCCCGATGCCGGCCTCCCCGATGCCGGCCTCCCCGATGCCGGCGCCCCTGATGCCGGCGCCCCTGATGCCGGCGCCCCGTTCGACATCGAGAGCGCCATCGCCATCGAGGAGGGCCCCGCCGAGAGCGCCGGGGATTGGCAGGGCCCGGCGCTTGAGGCGCCGACGGCGCTGGCGCCCGCGCCGCCTGCAGTCCCCCCGGGGTCGGACGAACCCGTCCCACTGCCTGCCGCCCCGACCGATGAGGCGGCGCCCGCGGCCGCGGCTCCGGAACCCGCCGATGAGGCCGGCGATCGCCGCCGCCAAGGGCGTGTGCAGCACGAGCAGGTGCGCGTGCGCGCCGATCTGTTGGACAACCTGGTCAACTTCGCCGGCGAGGTGAGCATCTACCGCTCGCGCCTCGACCAGCAGATGAACGTGTTTCGTTACGACCTGCACGAGCTCGACGAGACGGTCGCCCGCCTGCGCGAGCAGCTGCGCAACTTCGAGATCGAGACCGAAGCGCAGATCCAGTATCGCTACGAAGATGCGGCCAGCGACACGCACGCGGATTTCGACCCGCTGGAATTCGACCGTTTTACCACCATGCAGCAGCTCTCGCGCAGCATGATGGAGAGCCTGAACGATCTGGACAGCCTGCGCGGCATCCTCGGCGGGCTGACCCGCGAGTCGGAGACCCTTCTGCTGCAGCAGGCGCGCGTGAACACCGAATTGCAGGAAGGCCTGATGCGGGCGCGCATGGTGCCCTTTGGCACGCAGGCGCCGCGCCTGCGCCGTATCGTGCGCCAAGCCTGCGGAGAGTTACGCAAGGAGGCGGAGCTGCGGCTCGACGGTGCCGATCACGAGCTCGACCGGCAGGTGCTCGAGCGGGTGATGGCGCCCATCGAGCACATGTTGCGCAACGCCGTGGCCCACGGCATCGAGATGCCGCAGGTCCGGCGCGATGCCGGCAAGCCGGAGGCGGGCACCATCGCCATTGAACTCGGCCGCGAAGGCTCCGAAGTGGTGATTCGCGTGCGCGATGACGGCGGCGGCATCAACTTCGAGGCCATCCGCGCCAAGGCGATCAAGCGCGGGTTGATCGCGCCCGATGCACACGTCACGCGGGCGGCCCTGGCGGACCTCATCCTCGAGTCCGGCTTCAGCACCGCAAAGGAGATCACGCAGATCGCCGGGCGCGGCGTGGGCATGGACGTGGTCGCCAGCGAGATCAAGCAGCTCGGTGGCACCTTGCAGATCGACTCCGAGCCGGATGCGGGCACCGAATTTGTGGTGCGCCTGCCTTTGACGCTGTCGGTGAGCAAGGCCCTCATCCTGAGCGTCGGCGAGGAGAGTTTTGCGGTTCCCTTGTTCAGCATCGAAGGCGTGGAGCGCATCGGGGCCGACGAACTCGGGCCCCTGCTCGCGGTCCAGGAGCCGGTCTACGAATGGGTTGGGCAGGATTATCACTTCCTGCATCTCGCCAGCGTCATGGGCCTGGGCGAACCGCTGCCGCCGCCCCCGGGCAAGAAGCTGCCCCTGCTGATCACGCGCACCGGCGATCAAAAGGCCGCCATCCTGGTCGAGGGCCTGCACGGCAGCCGCGAGATCGTGGTCAAATCGGTGGGGCCCCAGCTCAGCACCCTGCGCGGGATCTCCGGTGCCACCATCACCGGCGACGGCTCGGTGCAGCTCATCCTCGACCTGGGTGTGCTGGTCCGGCTCGGCCTGGCGCGCGAGGGCATCGGCCTGGTACAGGGGCCGGAGGACATGGTCGAGGCGCTCGAAGAACAGGCGCCGACCGTCATGGTGGTGGACGACTCCATTACCGTGCGCAAGGTGACCTCGCGGTTGCTCGAGCGCAACGATTATCGAGTGTTGACGGCGAAGGACGGCGTCGATGCCCTCGCCCAGCTCGAGGACACGCTGCCGGACTTGATTCTGCTCGATATCGAGATGCCGCGCATGGACGGCTTCGAACTGGCGACGAATATCCGCAACAGCGATCGGCTGCGGCACATCCCCATCGTGATGATCACCTCGCGCGTGGCCGACAAGCATCGGGAGCGGGCGGTGCAGATCGGGGTCAACGCCTACATGGGCAAGCCCTTCCAGGAGAGCGAGCTGTTGGAGGAGATCCGCCGCCAACTCGCGCCCACCTGAGCGGTGGCGGAGAGCGGCCCCATGGTCGCGCGGGCGGCGGAGCCGGCCAGCCTCGCGCTGACCTCGACCAACCGGGTGCGCCGCGACGCGCTGGAGCGGGACTTGAGCCAGGCGGGTCTGCGGGTGGCACTCAGCGGCGGCTTGAGCCCCGAGTTTCTGGAGCGGCTTGCGGGCAGCGGTGCGGAAGTGGTGGTGGTCGATCTCTCCGCCGACGACGACGCGGTCGATGCGCTCGACGCGCTGCTGGAAGCGACCGAGCTGCCGATCGTGTTCAACGAGGTCACGGGGCTGAGCCTGAACACCTCGCCGCAGCGTGAGCGCGCCTTCGCGTCCCTGGTGGAGAAGATCACCGCGCTGGCGGGACGTACCGTGCCGGCGCTGCACGGCGATTCGCCGCCGCCGCTGGGCGCCGCCCCGGCCACGGCGCTGGCCCGCCGCGTCTGGGTGCTCGGGGCATCCCTGGGCGGCCCGCAGGCGCTGAAGCGTTTTCTCGGCGCCTTGGCGGGCGATGTGCCGGCCGCCTTCGTCGTCGTGCAGCACCTGGGGGCGAATTTTGTCGCACGACTGGCCGAACAGCTCGATCGGGTCAGCGCCCTGCGAGTGCAGCCCGCCCGGGACGGACACGTGCTTCGCCACGGCGACGTGCTGGTCGCGCCGGTCGAACGCCGGCTCCTGGTCAACGCCCTCGGCGCGGTCACCCTGGAGCCGCTGCCCGGCGATGTGGGCCCCTACCGGCCGTCGGTGGACCTGGTCGCCCGGGACGTCGCCGGGCGCTACGGCGAATCCGCCGGGCTGATCCTGTTCAGCGGCATGGGCGACGACGGTCGCCGCGGTGCGCTGGCCTTGCGCGCGGCCGGGGGCATCGTATGGGCGCAGGCTGCCGAGAGCTGCGTGATCAGCAGCATGCCGGACCACGCACGCGCCGCGGGTGTGGTCGTCTATAGTGGCGAGCCCGAGGCGCTGGCGGGGCAGCTCATGAGACACTTGCGCGAACGCACGGGTTAGAGGACTACGTCATGGCCGAAGCCGAACTCAGCACCGAGCACCAGCCGCTGCGCCGCGGTGTGCTCCCCACCGCGAGCCGAGCGCGCGACCTGGTGCACGCCTTGTTGTTGCCGATGGAGGGAGGCGACGCCATCCTGCCCAACACCGCGGTGGCGGAGGTGGTGGATTACCGCGAGCCCGAGGCCTTGCCGGACGCGCCGGACTGGCTGCTCGGCTCCGTCGAGTGGCGTGAGCGCCGCATCCCTCTGATCTCGTTCGAAGCCGCCTCCGGCGCCGCCGCCGTCCCGGCCACTGCGCGCAGCCGCCTGGCGGTGCTCAACACCTTGAACGGCAACCCGGACCTTCCCTATGTGGCGGTGTTGACCCAGGGCATCCCGCAGCTGCGCCTGCTGGGCGTGGACACCGTGGAAGCGGTGCCCGAGGCGGCGGCCGGGCGCGTCTCGGTGGCCGCGGCATTGCGCCTTGGCGAGAGCCTGGTGTTGATCCCCGATCTGGATGACCTCGAGCGCCGCGTGCTCAAGCTGCGCCACGGTTAAGCTTCGCGGCGAAAACAGCTTCCCCGCTCAGCCCGCGAAGTCGCCCCATAGCGTTTGCAGGGCCGCCAGCGCCGCCAGCGGCGCGGTCTCGGCCCGCAGCACCCGCGGTCCGAGCCGCACGGCCCGAAAGCCGGCGCGGTGCGCCGCGGCGAGCTCTTCGTCGGTGAGACCGCCCTCGGGGCCGATCAGCAGGCGCACCGGACCGCCGGGCGCAGGCGGCGCATGGAGCGGTTCGCCGGCGGCCGGGTCCAGCACCAGACCCGGCCCGGCGCCGTCCTGTGCCAGCCAGGCGGCGAGATCCAGGGGGGCGTGCACCGCAGGGATGGTGTTGCGGCCGCACTGCTCGCAGGCGCCCGCCGCCACCGCCTGCCAGTGCTCGCGGCGGCGCGCCTCGCGTTCGCCCTTGAGCTTGACCACGCAGCGCGCCGTCGCCAGCGGTTGGATGGCCGCGACACCGAGTTCGACCGCCTTTTGCACGGCAAAGTCCATCCGCTCGCCGCGCGCCAGCGCCTGGCCCAGGATGACGCGCAGCGGCGACTCGCGCTCCACGGGCGTATGGGCGTGGATCACAGCACGGACCTCCCCGCCCGCCACGCTCGTGAGCCGTGCCGCGTATTCGCCGCCGCGGCCGTCGAACAGCACCACCGCCGCGCCGCTGCGCAGACGCAGCACGCGGGCCACGTGCCGGGCGGCCGTCGGGGCGAGGCGCACCTCGGTGCTGCCCGCCAGGGACTCGGGATGGTAGATCCGCGGCATGCCCCCTCGCTGCTTCAGACGATCGGCCCTTCCGGGGAGGGCTCGCTCGTCTCGTCCGGTTGATGGCTTTCCTGAAACGCTTCCATCCGCGCGGCGGCCACTTCGTCGCCGCGGAAGCGGGCCATGTTGAACAGCGCCTCGCCCTCGTTGACCAGCGGCAGGTTGGTGCGGCCGATGAGGATGCCGTCGTGCGGGGCCAGCACCTCGCACTCGCGCTCGCCGAAGGGGTCGGCGATCACCCCCAACAGGCTCTTCCTGCGCACCCACGCGCCCAGGGCGATGACCGTGCGCAGGATCCCGCTCTCGGGCGCCCGCACCCAGGTCGTCGCGCGCACCTCGATCGGCTCGGCCGGCGCACGTTTGCGCTTGCTTGCCGGCAGCATGCCCAGCGTGCGCATCACATTGACCACCCCGCGTACCCCGGCGCGCACGGCGATCTCGTCGAAGCGCAGGGCTTCGCCCGCCTCGTAGAGCAGCATCGGCACGCCGAGCCCGTCGGTGGCCTCGCGCAGCGAACCGTCGCGCACGTCCGAATGCAGCACCACCGGGGCCCCGAAGGCGCGCGCCAGGCGGGCGGTTTCCGGGTGGTCCAGATTCGCCCGTACCTGGGGCAGGTTGGAGCGGTAGAGCGCGCCGGTGTGCAGGTCGATGCCGTGCGTGCACTGCTCGACGATTTCGCTCATGAACAGGTGTGCATGGCGTGCCGCCAGCGAGCCGCGCTCGGAGCCGGGGAAGCTGCGGTTGAGGTCGCGCCGGTCGGGGAGATAACGGGAGCGGTTGACCAGGCCGTGGACGTTGACGATGGGGATGGCAAGCAGCGCGCCGCGCAGGGCACGCAGGCTCGGCAGCCGGATCAGCCGGCGGATCACCTCCACGCCGTTGAGTTCGTCGCCGTGGATGGCCGCGCTGACGAACAGGCGCGCCCCGGGGCGCTTGCCATTGATGATGTGCACGGGCATCGCCAGCGGCGTATGCGTGTACAGTTTGGCCACCGGCACGTCGACGGTCGCGCGCTGCCCGGGCGCCACCGGCGTCCCGCAGACGGTGATGGTGCGGGCGGCGCCTTCAGCCGCGTCCGCGGGTGCGCGTCTTGTACGGCCGGCCATTCTTCTCGATGAACCTGACGATCATGGTGGCCACGTCCTTACCCGTGGCGCTCTCGATGCCCTCCAGCCCGGGCGAGGAGTTGACCTCCATTACCAGCGGGCCGTGATTGGAGCGCAGCACGTCGACGCCGGCCACGTTCAGACCGATGGTGCGGGCGGCCCGCACGGCCGTGGCACGCTCCTCGGGGGTCAGCTTGACGATGGTGGCCGTCCCCCCGCGGTGCAGGTTGGAGCGGAACTCGCCCTCCTTGGCCTGCCGTTTCATGGCCGCCACCACCTTGTCGCCGATGACGAAACAGCGGATGTCCGCACCGCCTGCCTCCTTGATGAACTCCTGCACGAGGAAGTTGGCGTGCAGCTCGCGGAAGGCGTCGATCACGCCTTCGGCCGCCTTGTTGGTTTCCGCCAGCACGATGCCCTTGCCCTGGGTGCCCTCCAGGAGCTTCACCACCAGCGGCGCACCGCCAACCAGGTCGATGAGCGCCTGGGTGTCCTCCACGTCGTGTGCGAAGCCGGTGACGGGCAGGCCCACGCCCTTGCGCGAGAGCAGCTGCAGCGAGCGCAGCTTGTCGCGCGCGCGTCCGATGGCGACCGACTCATTGAGCGGGAACACCCCCATCATCTCGAACTGGCGCAGCACAGCCAGCCCGTAGAAGGTGATGGAGGCGCCGATGCGCGGGATGACGGCATCGAAGCCTTCCTGGCGGCTGCCGTGATGGTAGATGCCCGGCCGCATGGTCGCGATGTCCATGTAGCACTTGAGCGGGTTGATCACGCGCACTTCGTGGCCGGCCTGCGTGCCGGCCTCCACCAGGCGGCGGGTGGAGTACAGCTTCGAATTGCGCGAGAGGACGGCAATCTTCATGGGGACCTTCTTTCAGAAGCGGGGGGACGGCAGCGGCAGCCCCCAAGATAACACTATTGCCCTACCCGGGCGCCTCGTGCGGCTGCTTGCCGAGGCGATAGGAGCCCCCGGGAGCGACCAGGAAGCGCTGGTGCAGAGCGGTGCGCCCGAGCAGCATGCGAAACAGCATGGTTTCACGGTCGGTCAGCGTCAGCTCGATCGTCCATCGCTGCGGGCCCAGCTCCAGCTCGGTCGCGATGACGTCGCGCTGTTCCCGGTGGCCGCCCGAGTCGCTCACCACGCGCCGGTCAATCACCTCGGCGGTGCAGGTGACTTCCAGCTCCGCGTTCCTCTGCAGCGGGTGGACCTTGAAACGCACCCAGCGGTTGCCCGCCTTGCGGAAGGACCGCACCGAGAATGCGTGCAGGGCGGAGGTGCGGGCCCCGGTGTCGATCTTCGCCTTGACGTGCGCAATGCCGAGGCTGGGCAGCGCCACCCACTCGCGCCAGCCGATAATCAGTGCATCCTCGCGCATGAGCCCCTCGCCGGCAGGCGGTCGCGTTGCTCAGCGGGCCACCGGCAGGCCGAGGTTGTGCCACAGGGCCAGGGTCGGACCGCTCTGGTTCATGGTGTAGATGTGCAGCCCCGGCGCGCCGGCCGCGAGCAGCCGTTGGCACAGCGCCGTGACGACGTCCTCGCCGAAGGCGCGGATGGAGGCGCGATCGTCGCCGAAGCCCTCCAGGCGCTTGCGGATCCAGCGCGGGATCTCCGCGCCGCAGGCATCGGAGAAGCGCGCCAGCTGGGCGAAGTTCGTGATGGGCATGATGCCCGGCACAATGGGCACGTCCAGGCCGACGCGTTCGCAGTCGTCGACGAAGCGAAAGTAGGCGTCCGCGTTGTAGAAATACTGCGTCAGGGCGCTGTTGGCGCCGGCCTGCACCTTGCGCTTGAAGTTCTCCAGATCCGCGGCAGCGGAGGGCGCCTGGGGATGGACCTCCGGGTAGGCCGCCACCTCGATGGAGAAGTGATCCCCGGTTTCCTCGCGGATGAAGGCGACCAGCTCATTGGCATGATTGAACTCGCCGCCGCCGCGCATCCCCGAGGGGATGTCGCCGCGCAGCGCGACCAGATGATCGATCCCCCGTGCCTGGTAGTCCAGTAGCATCTCGCGCACGCCGGTGCGCTCGGCGCCGATGCAGGAGATATGCGGCGCCGCCGTTTGTCCGGCCTCGCTGATCTCCATGACCGTCTGCCAGGTGCCTTTCTGCGTGCTGCCGCCGGCCCCGAAGGTCACCGAGAAGTAGCGCGGCCCCAGCCGCTGGAGCTCGCGCCGCGTCGCGCGCAACTTCTCCGCGCCCTCGGGCGTCTTGGGCGGGAAGAACTCGAAGCTGAAGACCCGTTCGAACTTGTTCTGCGATTCCATGAGGTGTGGTCCCGCTCGGCCCCGTGGGGCAGGTGAGGTGTGCGTCGCGTGCCGCGGGTGCGGCGGCCCGGGCGGGGACTGCCCCGCCCGATTCACCGCCGCCCACGGGCGTTCGCCGGCCCTCAGTAGCGATAGTGGTCGGGCTTGTAGGGGCCGCTCGCCTCGATGCCGAGGTATTGCGCCTGCGTCGCCGTGAGCGCCGTGAGGTGCGCACCAATCTTGGTGAGGTGCAGGCGGGCAACCTTCTCGTCCAGATGTTTGGGCAGCACGTAGACCTTCTTCTCGTACTCGCCGTGGTGCTTCCACAGCTCGATCTGCGCCGTCACCTGGTTGGTGAAGGAGGCCGACATCACGAAGCTCGGATGGCCGGTGGCGCAACCGAGGTTCACCAGGCGGCCCTCGGCCAGAAGGATGATCTTCTTGCCGTCGGGGAACACCACGTGATCCACCTGCGGCTTGATGTTGTCCCACTGGTACTGGCGCAGCGCGGCGACGTCGATCTCGTTGTCGAAGTGGCCGATGTTGCAGACGATGGCCTCGTTTTTCATCGCCTGCATGTGCGCGTGCGATACGACGTCGACGTTGCCGGTGGCGGTGACGAAGATGTCGCCCAGCGGGGCGGCCTCATCCATGGTGACCACGCGGTAGCCTTCCATCGCCGCCTGCAGGGCGCAGATGGGATCGATCTCGGTGACCCACACGGTGGCGCCCATGCCACGCAGGGCCTGGGCACAGCCCTTGCCGACGTCGCCGTAGCCGGCGACCACGCAGATCTTGCCGGCAATCATCACGTCGGTCGCGCGCTTGATGCCGTCGATCAGCGACTCGCGGCAGCCGTACAGGTTGTCGAACTTGCTCTTGGTGACCGAGTCGTTGACGTTGATCGCCGGCACCTTGAGCGTGCCCTCGCGCATCATCTCGTACAGACGGTGCACCCCCGTGGTCGTCTCCTCCGACAGCCCGCGCACGTCCTCGAGCAGCTGCGGGTACTTCTCGTGCATGATCTGGGTGAGATCGCCGCCGTCGTCGAGCAGCAGGTTCGGTCGCCAGTCGCCGGGCCCGAAGATCGTCTGCTCGATGCACCACCAGAACTCCTCCTCGGTCTCGCCCTTCCAGGCGAACACCGGGATGTCCTGCGCGGCAATGGCCGCCGCCGCATGGTCCTGGGTGGAGAAGATGTTGCAGGAGGACCAGCGCACCTCGGCGCCGAGCTCCACCAGCGTCTCGATCAGCACCGCGGTCTGGATGGTCATGTGCAGGCAGCCGGCGATCCGGGCCCCCTGCAGGGGATTCTTGCCTCGGTACTCCTCGCGCAGGGCCATCAGCCCCGGCATTTCACTCTCGGCGATCTCGATCTCCTTGTGCCCCCAATCGGCCAGGGAGATGTCGGCGACCTTGTAGTCCGGCGTCAGGTTCTGTACAGGCGAATTCATGCTTCTCAAACTCCGACAAAGTCTGAGCGCCGTTGCTTCCAATCACCCGCTCCGCCGAGCCTGGCAGGCGCGCACCGGCGCCTGTTGCAACGCTCCTCAGCGGTGCGGGGCCGCTCCGGGCGGCTCCCAAATCGTGTGAATAATTGTAGGCCGAGGCGGCCGGGCGAGCCGCGGCTCAGAGTCCGGCGGCCTCGCGCAGGCCCGCCGCGCGATCGGTTTCCTCCCACGGAAAGCCGGTCGTCTCGCGGCCGAAGTGACCGTAGCTGGCGGTCTGCTTGTAGATGGGCCGCAGCAGGTCGAGCATCTGCACCAGTCCCTTGGGACGCAGGTCGAAGTGCTCTCGGATCAGCTCGACGATGCGGGCATCGCTGATGCGGCCGGTACCGAAGGTGTCCACGCCGATCGAGGTCGGCTCCGCCACGCCGATCGCGTAGGAGATCTGCACCTCGCACTTCGCGGCGAGGCCGGCGGCGACGATGTTCTTCGCCACATAACGGCCGGCGTAGGCGGCCGAGCGGTCCACCTTGGACGGGTCCTTGCCCGAGAAACAGCCGCCGCCATGGCGCGCCATGCCGCCATAGGTATCGACGATGATCTTGCGCCCGGTCAGGCCGCAGTCCCCCATCGGGCCGCCGATGACGAAGCGCCCGGTCGGATTGATGTAGAAGCGCGTGTCCCGATCGATCCACTCCGCGGGCAGCACCGGCAGGATGATCCCGTCCATCACCGCTTCGCGCAGGGCCTTCTGATCGATGTCCGGGCTGTGCTGTGTGGAGAGCACCACCGCGTCGATCCCGACCGGCTGGCCGTCTTCGTAGCGGAAGGTCACCTGGCTCTTGGCGTCGGGGCGCAGCCAGGACAGGGTACCGTTCCGGCGCTCCTCGGCCTGGCGCTGGACCAGTCGGTGCGCGTAGGTGATCGGCGCGGGCATCAGCACGTCGGTCTCGTCGGTGGCGTAGCCGAACATCAGGCCCTGATCGCCGGCGCCCTGCTCGCGTTCGTCGCTCTCGTCCACGCCCATCGCGATGTCGGCCGATTGCTTGCCGATGGCGTTGAGTACGGCGCAGGATTCCCAGTCGAAGCCCATGTCGGAGCTGTTGTAGCCCACGTCCCGAATGGTTTCGCGTACCACCTGCTCCAGGTCCACCCAGGCGCTCGTGGTGATCTCGCCGGCCACCAGAACCATGCCCGTTTTCACCAGCGCTTCACAGGCGACGCGGGCACGCGGATCCTGCTCGAGGATCGCATCTAGAATGGCATCGGAGATCTGATCGGCGATCTTGTCGGGGTGGCCCTCGGAGACCGACTCCGAGGTAAACAGGTGCTGTTCTGCCATGGACTTCCTCACCTCAAGGGCGCAAAAAAGCGTAAGTGTACTGGTTCGCGGGGAAATTGAACACCAAACGCGTCCCGCCCGGCGGCGCGCGACGCGCCTGGCCTAGTAGCCCCAGACGCCGTCGAGCAGCTTTGCGTAGCCGTTGTACGTCGCCGCAGTGGCGGGCTCGAAGCCTTCCAGCCGCACCGCCTGGAGCATGCGCTGTCCCGCCGGCGTATCCCGCGCGGAGAGGAGCGCCTGGCGAAGCGCGGTGCGCAAGGCCGGGGCGACATCCTTGGCCGCTGACATGCCCATGTGCGGGACCGGCTCGGTGGTGAGCACGGTGTTCAGATCGACCCGTCCGCTGACCAGGCGGGTCGGCACCAGCGCGCCGACCGCCTTGCCTTGCCGCACCTTCTCCAGTGCATCCTCGAAGTTGCTCGTCTCCACGATCACCGGTTGGCGCAGCGGGTTGGGGTACAGCTGCGACAGGCGCACGCCGCCCAGGCTCGGCGAAGGCACGGTCGCCAGCGTCTTGCCGATCATTTCCTGGGCGTCGAACAGCAGCACGTCCTCCCCTGTGACTAGAGCATAGCTCACCGTGTCGGGCAGCTTGGCGAGCACGGTGTAGCCCAAGCGCTTGATCCGAAAGTCGGTGAAGTGGGCCGCGTCGAGCACCAGGTCGTATTTGCCGCGGCGCATGTTCTCCCAATAGGTCAGGAAGTTGCTCGCCGGATCGATCACCACCCGGCTGCCGGTGGCCGCCCCCAGGTAGTCC
Source organism: uncultured Gammaproteobacteria bacterium (assembly GCA_963779865.1). GTDB lineage: Bacteria > Pseudomonadota > Gammaproteobacteria > CAVZZX01 > CAVZZX01 > CAVZZX01. The sequence continues at coordinate 2,831,067 of CAVZZX010000003.1, forward strand.
GCCAACGGCTGGTAGGCGGCACGCATCTGGGCCGCGGGCAGGATGGGCTGGATGCCCAGATGCAGCTCGGCGGCGGTGCTCGCCACCGAGACGGCGCACAAGAGCATGGCGATGAGCCCGCGGAGGACGGCCGCCGGGGCGAGGCAGAGGCGAGGCTTCAAGCACATGGGCGATTCCTCCCGGATGGGGCGGGGAGCGGCCCGTGCCCGGCGCATCCCGCTCGTTGTTCTTTTCACCACCGCTTATCGGCACCGCAAGGGGCGTTCTGTATCTATAAGGAAGGCGGTGGGCCCTCCCGGATATTACCCGAATCCGGGGCCGCGGGGGAGCGGGGCAGGCCCGGCGCTAATCCGTTGAAAAGACGCGGCTAAGCTACGCGCCCGGCGACGCGGCAGCGCCGCGGCCAAGGCCGGGCGGGCGCGGCGCTGTGTTGCCCCGCCCCGGCAAGTAGGCGAGAATACCGCGCTCGAATCGGCCAGCGGCGAGGGAGTGCGGCCGCATCGGCGCGCCCACGCGGCGAGACGTCTTGCGCCCGCACCGCACTTGGGGGTGTTGCGCGAACAGCCGTTCTCGGAGCCCGCACTTGGCGGCCCGTACCGTATTGCACCGATGGCGTCCAACGATGACGTCAGCGGGATCTCGTTGAATAAATTTCGTGAAAAACTTTTGATATTCAGGAGACAGCTATGCCATCCCGCAAAGAGCTAGCGAACGCCATCCGCGCCCTGAGCATGGATGCGGTGGAAAAGGCCAATTCGGGCCACCCCGGTGCCCCCATGGGCATGGCCGACATCGCCGAGGTGCTGTGGAACGACTTCATGCAGCACAACCCGCAGAACCCGCACTGGCCTGACCGCGACCGCTTCGTGCTGTCCAACGGCCATGGCTCCATGCTCATCTATTCGCTTCTGCACCTGACCGGCTACGACCTGCCGGTGGAGGAGCTGAAGAATTTCCGCCAGCTGCACTCGCGCACGCCCGGCCATCCCGAGTACGGCTACACCGCGGGCGTGGAAACCACCACCGGACCGCTCGGGCAGGGCATCACCAATGCCGTGGGCATGGCGCTGGCGGAGAAGGTGCTCGCCGGGCAGTTCAACCGCGACGGCCACCACATCGTCGACCACTACACCTACTGCTTCCTGGGCGACGGCTGCATGATGGAGGGCATCTCCCACGAGGCCTGCTCCCTGGCCGGCACCCTGGGGCTGGGCAAGCTGGTCGCCTTCTGGGACGACAACGGCATCTCCATCGACGGCCACGTCGAGGGCTGGTTCGCCGACGACACGCCCAAGCGCTTCGAGGCCTATGGCTGGCACGTGGTGCGCGACGTGGACGGCCATGACGCGGAGGCCGTGAAAAAGGCGGTCCAGGAGGCCCGCGCGGTCAACGATCGGCCCTCGCTGATCTGCTGCCGCACCGTGATTGGCTACGGTGCGCCCAACCTCTGCGGCAGCCATGACTGCCACGGCGCGGCGCTCGGCGCGGACGAGATCCAGGCCACTCGCGAGAACCTGGGCTGGACGCACGCCCCCTTCGAGGTCCCCGCGGACATCTACGCCGGCTGGGACGCGAAAGACAAGGGCGGCAAGCTCGAGGCCGAGTGGAACGACAAGTTCGCCGCCTATCGCCAGGCCCACCCCGAGCTGGCGGCGGAGTTCGAGCGCCGCGTGCTCAAGGGTGAGCTGCCGGCCGACTGGCAGGAGAAGGCCGCCGCCTTCATCCAGGACGTGGCCGACAAGGCCGAGAAGGTCGCCACCCGCAAGGCTTCGCAGGCCGCGCTGAACGGCTATGCGCCGCACCTGCCCGAGCTGCTCGGCGGCTCGGCCGACCTGACCGGCTCGAACAACACCGACTGGAAGGGCTCGGTGGCCATCACCAACAGCGTCTGGGACGGCAATTACATCCACTACGGGGTGCGCGAGTTCGGCATGTCGGCGATCATGAACGGCATTGCCCTGCACGGCGGATTCATCCCCTACGGCGGCACCTTCCTGGTGTTCTCCGACTACGCGCGCAACGCCGTGCGCATGTCGGCGCTGATGAGGATCCGCTCGATCTTCGTGTTCACCCACGACTCCATCGGCCTGGGCGAGGACGGCCCCACCCATCAGCCGATCGAGCACGTGGCCACGCTGCGTTACATCCCGCACATGCACGTCTGGCGTCCTTGCGACGCCGTGGAGTCGGCGGTCGCCTGGAAGGCGGCGATCGAACGTCAGGACGGGCCCAGCGCCATGGCCTTCACCCGACAGGGGCTGGCGCACCAGCCGCGCGATGCCGAGCAGCTGGCCGCCATCGCCCGCGGCGGTTACGTGCTCAAGGACAGCGACGGCGCCCCCGAGGCCATCCTGATCGCGACCGGTTCGGAGGTGGATCTCGCCATGCAGGCCGCGAAGGAACTCGAAGGCAAGGGCCGCAAGGTGCGCGTGGTGTCCATGCCCTGCGCCGAGATCTTCGACGCCCAGGACGAGGCCTACCGCGAGTCGGTGCTGCCCTCGGCCTGCCGCGCGCGCGTCGCCATCGAGGCGGGCGTCACCGATTACTGGCGCAAGTACGTCGGGCTCGACGGCAAGGTCATCGGCATGCAGAGCTTCGGCGAGTCCGCGCCGGCCGGTGCCCTGTTCGAGTACTTCGGCTTCACCGTGGACAACGTCGTGAAGACGGCCGAAGGCGTCCTCGCGTAGTGATTATGGCGGCGGCCCCGCAAGGCCGCCGCCTCGCATTTGAAGCAATGCTGTTGAGGGAGAACAAGTCATGACGATCAAAGTCGGTATCAACGGTTTCGGACGCATCGGCCGCATGGCCTTCCGCGCCATCGCCAAGGATTTCCCGGATCTGCAGGTGGTCGGCATCAATGACCTGCTGGAGCCGGACTACCTGGCCTACATGCTGCGCTACGACTCCGTGCACGGCCGCTTCCAGGGCGACGTCAGCGTCGAGGGCAACAACCTGGTGGTCGACGGCAACACCATCCGCCTGACCGCCGAGCGCGACCCGGCCAACCTGAAGTGGGACGAGGTCGGCGCCGACCTGGTCATCGAGTGCACCGGGCTGTTCCTGACCGAAGAGACCGCGCAGAAGCACATCGAGGCCGGCGCCAAGAAGGTGGTGATGTCCGCGCCGTCCAAGGACAGCACCCCGATGTTCGTCTATGGCGTCAACCACGAGACCTACAGCGGTCAGGAGATCGTCTCCGCCGCCTCGTGCACCACCAACTGCCTGGCCCCTGTGGCCAAGGTCCTGCATGACGCCTTCGGCATCAAGCGCGGCCTGATGACCACCGTGCACGCCGCCACGGCCACGCAGAAGACCGTCGACGGCCCGTCCATGAAGGACTGGCGCGGCGGCCGCGGCATCCTGGAGAACATCATCCCGTCCTCCACCGGTGCCGCCAAGGCGGTGGGCAAGGTGCTGCCGGAGCTCAACGGCAAGCTGACGGGCATGGCCTTCCGCGTGCCGACCTCCGACGTCTCCGTGGTCGACCTGACGGTCGAGCTGAACAAGGACGCCAGCTACGACGACATCTGCAAGGCCATGAAGACGGCGGCCGAGGGCGAGCTCAAGGGCGTGCTCGACTACACCGAGGAGAAGGTCGTCTCGACCGACTTCCGCGGCAACACCGCGCCGTCGACCTTCGACGCCGAGGCCGGCATCGCGCTGGACCCGACCTTCGTCAAGGTCGTGTCCTGGTACGACAACGAGTACGGCTACACCTGCAACATGCTGCGTATGGTGCAGCACGTCGCGAAGTAAGCCGTCGACGCTGTGAGCAGAGGAGGCCGCGGCACGCCGCGGCCTCGCCCTCTGGACCCGCGCGCCATCGCGAGAGTCGTTCGCCAAGCCCGGCGGCTTGCCAAACGATTCTTGGCATTCAAGTTGGAGGTAGATTCATGGCCGTCATCAAGATGACCGATCTGGACCTGGCCGGCAAACGCGTCCTGATCCGCGAGGACCTCAACGTCCCGCTGAAGAACGGCAAGGTCTCCGATGACACCCGCATCCGTGCCTCGCTGCCCACCATCGAGCACGCCATGAAGGCCGGCGCGCGCGTCATGCTGATGTCGCATCTCGGCCGCCCGGAGGAGGGCCGGTTCGACGAGGCCGCCTCCATGGCGCCGGTGGCCGAGCACCTCGGCGCGCTGCTCGGCAAGCAGGTGCGCGTGGTGCGCGACTATCTCGACGGCGCATCCGAGCTGGCCGACGGCGAGGTGGTCCTGCTGGAGAACGTGCGTTTCAACGCCGGCGAGAAGAAGGACGACGAGGCGCTGGCGAAGAAGTATGCCGCGCTCTGCGATGTGTACGTGATGGACGCCTTCGGCACCGCCCATCGCGCGCAGGCCTCCACCCACGGGGTCGCCAAGCACGCGCCGGTCGCCTGCGCCGGCCCGCTGCTCGCCAACGAACTCGAGGCCCTCGGCAAGGCGCTGGAGAACCCCAAGCGCCCGATGGTGGCCATCGTCGGCGGCTCCAAGGTCTCCACGAAGCTGACGGTGCTCGAATCGCTCTCCACCAAGGTCGACCGGCTGATCGTGGGCGGCGGCATTGCCAACACCTTCATCGCCGCTGCCGGGCACCAGGTCGGCAAGTCCCTGTGCGAGCACGACCTCATCCCCGAGGCGCAGAAGCTCACCGAGCAGGCGCGCGCCCGCGGCGGCGATATTCCCGTGCCGGTGGATGTGGTCTGCGGCAAGGAATTCTCCGAGACCGCCACCGCCGAACTGAAGGCGGTCGACGCGGTCGCCGAGGACGACATGATCTTCGACGTCGGGCCGGAGACCTCGAAGCAGTTCGCCGAGATCCTCAAGAGTGCCGGCACCATCGTGTGGAACGGGCCGGTCGGCGTGTTCGAGTTCGACCAGTTCGGTGAGGGCACCAAGGCCCTGTCGATGGCCATCGCCGCGTCCGACGCGTTCTCGATCGCCGGCGGCGGCGACACGCTGGCGGCGGTGGCCAAGTACGGCATCGGGGATCGGGTGTCCTATATCTCCACCGGCGGCGGCGCCTTCCTCGAGTTTCTCGAAGGCAAGCAGCTGCCGGCGGTCGCCGTGCTCGAGGAACGGGCGAAAGGCTGAATCCACGGGTCCGGTGTCGGTGCGCCTGGCGCTGCCCCGTATCCCGACCCGACATACGAGACTGGAAACGCACATGGCAAGACGTACCAAAATCGTCGCGACGCTCGGTCCCGCCTGTGACGACCCGAAGATGCTGGACCGGATCATCGAGGCCGGTGTGGACGTGGTCCGCGTCAACTTCTCCCACGGCTCGCCACAGGAGCATATCGAACGCGCGGAGCGGGTGCGCAACCGCGCCCGTGCCCACGGGCGGCAGGTCGGCGTGCTGGCCGATCTGCAGGGGCCGAAGATCCGTGTCGAGCGCTTCCGCGACGGGAAGGTGATGCTCAAGGAGGGCGAGAGCTTCATCTTGGATTCGGCCCACGATCCGGACGGAGGCACGGCCGAGCGGGTCGGGCTCGCCTACAAGCAGCTGCCCGAAGACGTCGAACGCGGCGACACCCTGCTGCTCGATGACGGGCGCATCGTGCTCGGGGTCACCGAGGTCAGCGGCGCCGAGGTGCGCACTCGGGTGGTGGTCGGCGGCGAGCTCTCCGATCGCAAGGGCATCAACCGCCAGGGCGGCGGCCTTTCGGCACCGGCGCTCACCGACAAGGACCGCGCCGACATCAAGACCGCTGCGGAAATGAAGGCCGATTTCCTGGCCGTGTCCTTTCCGCGCACCGCCGAGGACCTGCACGAGGCGCGTGAGCTGCTGCGTGCCGCCGGCGGACACGGCGACATCGTGGCCAAGATAGAGCGGGCCGAGGCCATCGAGGCCATCGAGGGCATCATCTCGGCGTCGGACGTGATCATGATCGCGCGTGGCGATTTGGGCGTGGAGATCGGCGATGCCGCGTTGCCGCCGGTGCAGAAGCGTCTGACACGGATGGCGCGGGAGATGAACCGGGTGGTGATCACCGCGACCCAGATGATGGAGTCGATGATCGAGAGCCCGATCCCGACCCGGGCCGAGGTGTTCGACGTGGCCAACGCCGTGCTCGACGGCACCGACGCGGTGATGCTCTCGGCCGAGACCGCCACCGGCAAGTATCCGGACCTCGCCATCGGGGCCATGGATCGCATCTGTCGCACGGCCGAGACGCAGCGCGAGGCGATGCGCTCGACCCACCGCATCGACACCGAGTTCACGCGCATGGACGAGGCGATTGCGATGGCGGCGATGTACACCGCCAACCATCTCGGCGTCAAGGCGATCGCGGCTCTGACGGAGTCCGGATCCACGCCCTTGTGGATGTCGCGCATCAGCTCCGGCATCCCCATCTACGCCTTGACGAGCCATGTGGAGACGCGTAGAAAAGTAACCCTTTATCGGGGCGTGTACCCCGTCAGTTTCGACAGCACGACCACGGACCACGCTCAGGTCAACAAGGAAGCCATCGACGAACTGCTGCGGCGCGGCGCGGTCCGCGACGGCGACCTGGTCATCATCACCAAGGGCGATCTGATGGGCGTCATGGGCGGTACCAATGCCATGAAGATCGTCCGTGTCGGCGAGCTGGTCCACCCCGGATGAACTATACTCACGCTTGGTCTTCTGCCAAGCCGATGAATCCAAAGCATTTTCTTCAGACGTGATTGTCAACGCTTCAAGGAGGTCCACATGGCCCTGATTACCCTTCGACAGCTGCTGGACCATGCCGCCGAGAACGGCTATGGCATGCCGGCATTCAACGTGAACAACATGGAGCAGGTGCATGCCATCATGCAGGCGGCCTCGGAGGTCGACAGCCCGGTGATCATGCAGGGCTCCGCCGGCGCGCGTTCCTATGCCGGCGAGCCGTTCCTGCGCCACCTGATCGAGGCCGCGGTGGAGATGTATCCGAACGTCCCCGTGTGCATGCATCAGGACCACGGTGCCGCGCCGGGCGTGTGCCTGCGCTCCATTCAGTCCGGCTTCACCTCGGTGATGATGGACGGCTCCCTGCTTGAGGACATGAAGACGCCCTCCAGCTACGAGTACAACGTCGACGTCACCCGCCGCGTGGTCGAGATGGCACACGCCGGCGGCGTGTCCGTCGAGGGCGAGCTGGGGTGCCTCGGCTCCCTCGAGACCGGCATGGCGGGCGAGGAAGACGGCTCCGGCGCCGAGGGCCAGCTGGACCACTCCCAGCTCCTCACCGACCCGGAAGAGGCGGCCGATTTCGTGGCCAAAACCGGCGTTGACGCCCTGGCCATCGCCATCGGCACCAGCCACGGCGCCTACAAGTTCACTCGTCCGCCCACCGGCGACATCCTGGCGATCGAGCGCATCAAGGAGATCCACGCCCGTATCCCCGACACCCATCTGGTGATGCACGGCTCCAGCTCCGTGCCGCAGGACTGGCTGAAGATCATCGACCAGTTCGGCGGCGACATGGGCGAGACCTATGGCGTGCCGGTCGAGGAGATCCAGGAAGGCATCAAGCACGGCGTGCGCAAGGTCAACATCGACACCGACCTGCGGATGGCCTCCACCGGTGCCGTGCGCAAGCACCTGGCGGAGAACCCGAAGAACTTCGACCCGCGCAAATTCCTCAAGGCCTCCACCGCGGCCATGAAGGAGATCTGCATGGCGCGCTACGAGGCCTTCGGTTCCGCCGGCATGGCCTCCAAGATCAAGCCGATGGGCCTGGAGGCGATGGTCAAGCGTTATGCCTCCGGTGAGCTGGACCCGCAGATCAAGGGCGCCAAAGCCAAGGCCGGCTGAACGACCGAGGCAACACCGAGTTGCGCATTGAGGGCGGGGATTACCCCGCCCTTTTTTGTTGTGGGCCGCGCCGCGGTACCACACACCGAGCTGTCATCGGGAGGTCATCCATGGCCGATAGCCTGATCGAGCGGATCATCGCCCCCATCGAGTCCGCGCCGCGCTCCGGACAGGCGCTGCTCCTGTACGGACTGGTCCGCAGTGTGGTCGCCTCCGGCGACCGGGCGCTGCTGGCTCTGGACCGGCTGCCGCAGCTGAGCGTCGAAAACCGCGCGCTCGTCTACGAACTCCTGGAGGCCTATGCCAGCGGGGGCATCGCCGGTCCCGAATGGGACGCCGCCCTGGCCCGGCTGGACCGGATCATCCAGGGGGCCTGAGCATGGCGCGGGGCGTGACCGGGGCGGACGATGCCGCCAAGCTGCGGCTGCTGCAGGTCGATGCGCAGGCCGGAGTGGCCCGTGCCCAGCGGCATCTCGCCAATCGCTATCTGCGTGGCCGGGGTGTCGGGCGTGACGCCGCCGCCGGCGCCGCATGGATGCGCCGGGCCGCCGAGCAAGGCTTGCCGGTGGCGCAGCGCGACTATGCCGCGCTGCTGGAGCAGGGGGTGGGCGTGGCCGCCGACCCGGAGCAAGCGCGGCGCTGGTATGAGGCGGCGGCCCGGCAAGGCGACGCCATCGCCCGGAGACGGCTGGCCGAGCGCGGCGCCTGAGCTCCGTGCAGGGCCCACCTGCGGGCGCAGACTGTTCTGGCGCCGCGATGGCGCTATACTCGGCGCTTCTCTCACCCGCCGTCGCGCATGGATAAGCGCACCTTATCGTGATCATCATTAACTCTGAATATCATTTATGGTTTGGCGCGGATAGGCTATCCCGCAAGTGGTCGCTGAAGGCCAGGGCGCGTCGGCCCGCCGACGGGCAACCCGAGAGTCACTACCGTCTATTCTGCTGAGGAGTTAGAGATGGCTGGCAAAACATACAGCGCGGGCGTGAAAGATTACCGCGAAACTTACTGGATGCCGGAGTACACCCCGGCCGACACCGACGTTCTGGCCTGCTTCAAGATCACCCCGCAGCCGGGCGTGCCGCGTGAAGAGGTGGCCGCCGCCGTGGCCGCCGAGTCCTCCACCGGCACCTGGACCACGGTGTGGACCGACCTGCTGACCGATCTGGACTACTACAAGGGCCGCGCCTACGCCATCGAGGACGTGCCCGGCGACGACGAGTCGTTCTATGCCTTCGTGGCCTACCCCATCGACCTGTTCGAAGAGGGTTCGGTGGTCAACGTGTTCACCTCGCTGGTGGGCAACGTGTTCGGCTTCAAGGCGCTGCGCCACCTGCGTCTGGAAGACGTGCGCTTCCCGATCGCCTACGTGAAGACTTGTGGCGGTCCGCCGCAGGGTATCCAGGTCGAGCGCGACCTGATGAACAAGTACGGCCGTCCGCTGCTGGGCTGCACCATCAAGCCCAAGCTCGGCCTGTCCGCGAAGAACTACGGCCGTGCCGTGTACGAGTGCCTGCGCGGCGGTCTGGACTTCACCAAGGACGACGAGAACATCAACTCCCAGCCCTTCATGCGCTGGCGCCAGCGGTTCGACTTCGTCATGGAGGCGATCCACAAGGCCGAGGCCGAAACCGGCGAGCGCAAGGGTCATTACCTGAACGTGACCGCGCCGACTCCCGAAGAGATGTACAAGCGCGCCGAGCACGCCAAGGAACTGGGCGCGCCGATCATCATGCACGACTACCTCACCGGCGGCTTCACGGCCAACACCGGGCTGGCCAACTGGTGCCGCGACAACGGCGTCCTGCTGCACATCCACCGTGCCATGCACGCCGTGCTCGACCGTCATCCCAAGCACGGCATCCACTTCCGCGTGCTGGCCAAGGCGCTGCGTCTGTCGGGCGGTGACCACCTGCACTCCGGCACCGTGGTCGGCAAGCTCGAGGGCGACCGCGAGGCCACCCTGGGCTGGATCGACCTGATGCGCGACTCCTACATCAAGGAAGACCGCAGCCGGGGTATCTTCTTCGACCAGGATTGGGGCTCCATGCCGGGCGTGTTCCCGGTGGCCTCCGGTGGCATCCACGTGTGGCACATGCCCGCGCTGGTCACCATCTTCGGCGACGACTCCGTCCTGCAGTTCGGCGGCGGCACCCTGGGGCACCCCTGGGGTAACGCAGCCGGCGCCGCGGCCAACCGCGTTGCGCTCGAGGCCTGCGTGCAGGCACGCAACGAGGGCCGTCAGGTCGAGAAGGAAGGCAAGGAGATCCTCACCGCCGCGTCCAAGAACAGCCCGGAGCTGAAGGCCGCGATGGAGACCTGGAAGGAAATCAAGTTCGAGTTCGATACCGTCGACAAGCTCGACGTGTCGCACAAGTAAGGGCTTTCGGGGCCTGAGCTGATGTATGGGGTGGGTGCGCCCGCCCCATACGACAAACTCGAATTTCCATATCTATTGAGGAAGTGATCATGAGCGAGTTGCAAGACTACGAGTCCAGCCTGTCGGATCCGAACAGCCGCAAGTTCGAGACGTTCTCCTACCTGCCGCAGATGGAGCAGGACCAGATCCGCAAGCAGGTCGAGTACATCGTCAAGAACGGCTGGAATCCGGCCGTCGAGCACACCGAGCCGCAGAACGCATTCGACCATTACTGGTACATGTGGAAGCTGCCCATGTTCGGCGAGACCGACGTGGACCGGATCCTTGGCGAGGCCGAGGCCTGCCACAAGGCCCATCCGGACCACCACGTGCGCCTCATCGGCTACGACAACTATGCGCAGTCGCAGGGCACCTCGATGGTGATCTTCCGAGGGCCGATCAAGGTCTGATCTCCTCGGCCTATACGGGCAGATCGCAGAGCCCCTGCCCGGCTGCCGGACAGGGGCTTTTTTTTCACTGGCGCGAGCGGCAAGACGCGAAGGTCGTGCGCGGTCCTGGCGTGTTGCTGATTCCTGGAGGGACAGGGCTATGAGCGAACGAGAGCTCGAACAATACCGCATCAACGAAGAGCCGTATTATCGGTCCGTGGCCGATGAACTGGACCTGTATCAGGCCGCCTACGAGGTGCGCATGCCGGTTATGCTCAAGGGGCCCACCGGCTGCGGCAAATCCCGCTTCGTGGAATACATGGCCTGGAAACTGGGCAAGCCGCTCATCACCGTCGCCTGTAACGAGGACATGACCGCCTCCGATCTGGTGGGGCGCTACCTGCTCGACGCCAACGGCACCCGTTGGCAGGACGGGCCGCTCACCGTGGCCGCCCGCATCGGTGCCATGTGCTACCTGGACGAGGTGGTCGAGGCGCGCCAGGACACCACGGTGGTCATTCACCCGCTCACCGACCATCGCCGCACGCTGCCGCTGGAGAAAAAGGGCGAGCTGGTGGAAGCGCATCCGGATTTTCAGCTGGTGATCTCCTACAACCCCGGCTATCAGAACATCATGAAGGACCTCAAGCAGTCCACCAAGCAGCGCTTCGGGGCGCTGGACTTCGATTACCCGCCTGCCGAAGTGGAAGCGGAAATCGTCGCGCACGAGACCGGGGTCGACGCGAAGATGGCCGAGAAGCTGGTGCAGATCGCCCACCGCGCCCGCAACCTCAAGGGGCATGGGCTCGACGAGGGGATCTCCACGCGTCTGCTGGTCTACGCCGGGCAGCTGATCGCCAAGGGCATCGACCCGAAGGCGGCCTGCACCATGACCATGATCCGCCCGATCACCGACGATCCGGACATGCGTGACACCCTGGACGATTCGGTGGGCACCTACCTGTAAGGACGGGGCCCAGGAGATACCCGAAGCAGAGCCACAGGGGACGAAGTGAGGCATGACTAGCGAGCTGGACGAATACCGGGCGTGCATCGAGGCCGCCGAGCCGCGCGTGCGCGACACCTTCGAGGAGAGCTATCGAGAGGCGACCCGCGTGATGTCGCCCAACGGCCTGCACAACTTCCTGGAAGGTGCGCGCGCCTTGTGCGAGCTCGGGCGGGGCTCGGACATCGTGATAGAGTACCTGAACGCGATGCCGCCGGTGGCCAGGGAGGTCGGCGAGGACGTCGTCAAGGACATCATCACCGAGGCCATGCAGCTCTCTTCCATGGTGAGTGGTCAGGTCATCGCCTTGCTGCTCGGCAGCCTGCCCACCGCCGCCCAGCGCCTGGGCGATCCCGAGCTGCTGCGCGGCTACATCAAGCTGATCCGCCAGCTCTCGGCGAAAGTGCCTCGCGGGCTGCGGCCGATGCTGGCACACCTCGACGAACTGTTCTCCAAGCTCACCCTCGGGGGCCTGCGCCGTTGGGCGAACTGGGGCGCGCAGGCGCACGGGCGCGACTTCGAGGCGCAGATCAAGTATTTCAATCTGGAGTCGGCGGACAGTCAGGCGGTGCTCAAGCGCGAACGCCGCGGCACGCTGTTCGTCGACACGCAGCGCAAACTCAACCTGTATCTGCGCGCGCTCTGGGGCCGCGATTTTTTCATGCGGCCCACCTCCGGCGACTACGAGAGCCGCGAGGGCTACAAGCCCTACATCGAGCAGCGGTTGATCCATCTGCCCGACGCCTTTGACGACTATGCCGACGTCTCGGGCAAGGAGCTCTATCGGGCCGCGGCGGCGCACGCGGCGGCGCACCTGTCCTATACGCTCCAGCCCCTGTCCATGGAGGCGATCACGCCCTCCCAGGGGGTGATCATCGGTCTGTTCGAGGATGCCCGTGTCGAGGCCCTTGCCGCGCGCGAGTTTCCCGGCCTGAAGAAGCTCTGGGCACAGATCCACCGGGCGGTGCGCGAGGTGAGCTGTCCGACCGATGAGGTCGTGGACCTGCTCGAACGCCTTGCTCACGCGCTGCTCGACGAGGACTACGAGGACGCGGAGCCGCTCATCGGCGAGGCGGTACAGGCGTTCCAGACGGAGATGGAGCGCCGCCCGCAGGACGTGCAGCTGTCCTGGGACCTGGGCGTGACGTTCTTCAACAGGCTCGGTAAAAAGGCCTCGATGCCGACCTTGAGCGTGCTGGAGTCCACGGCCATCCCCTACCGCGACGACAATCGCTACCTGTGGGCCACCGATGAGCAGGCGTGGCTCGAGGCCGAGTACGTGCCCGCCAGCCAGCGCCAGGAGCGCCGCACGGTGAGCGTCATCGAAATGGCCAACGAACTGGACGTGGAGTTCGCCGGCGACGACGCCCAGGAGATCTGGTCACTGGAAACGGAGTTCTTCCGCGACGGCGACCCCGAAGGGGTGAGTCTGAACCAGCTCGAGGGCAAGGCGCCGGTGAGTCCGCCTTACCACTATTCGGAGTGGGACTATCAGGTGCAACTCAGCCGCCCGAACTGGGTGACGGTGCTGGAGAAGCGCCAGCCGCGCGGCAAACCGAGCGACATCGACGCCATTCTCTACGAGCACAAGCCGCTGGCGAGCCGCATCCGCACGCTGATCGATGCGCTGCAGCCGCAGGGGCTGATCCGCCAGCGCCACCAGGAGGACGGCGACGAGATCGACATCGACGCCGCGATCCGGGCCATGGTGGCGCTGCGCATGGGCGACACCCCCGATCCGCGCATCAATATCCGCTACATCCGCAAGACGCGTGACCTGGCGGTGATGGTCCTGCTCGACCTCTCCGAATCCACCAACGAGATGGTCGCGGGCACCGATCGCAGCGTCCTGCAGCTCACCCGCGAGGCGGCGACCCTGCTCTCCTGGGCCATCGACGGCATCGGCGATCCCTTCGCCGTGCACGGCTTCGCCTCGGACGGGCGCCACGACGTGCAGTACTACCGCTTCAAGGACTTCGAGCAGCCCTACGACGACACGGCCAAGGGGCGGCTGGCCGGGATGCGGGGCGGGCTGTCCACGCGCATGGGCGCGGCGCTGCGCCACGCCGGGCACTACCTGCGCCAGCAGCCGCGCCAGAAGAAGCTGTTGCTGGTGGTCACCGACGGCGAGCCGTCCGACATCGATGTGCGCGACCCCCAGTACCTGCGCCACGACACCAAAAAGGCCGTCGACGAGCTGTCCACGGGGGGGGTGATGACCTACTGCCTGACGCTCGACCCGAACGCGGACAGCTACGTCTCGCGCATCTTCGGGCCGAACGGCTATACGATCGTGGATCACGTGCAGAAGCTGCCCGAGCGCCTGCCCGCGCTGTTTGCCAGTCTGACTCAGTAGGGCCGGCCAACGCACGCCGCCCGCGCACCGGCGGCGTGCTCCTGCACGCCGGCTGCGCCCGCGGCCGCCGCATCCTGTCCGAGGCGCGTGCGCCATCTTCTTTGTAAACCCGATGCGCCTTGGTTATTTTTAACTAGAGGCCATTGCATGCCGCGGGTTGAAAGGAGGAGCGTTCGATGCCGAACCGGCTGCAGGATGTGCCCGCGATGGCGCGGGCCCGAACCGCGATTGCCCCGCAACGATACACGCGGGTCCGCCTGGCGCTGCGCCGTCTGGAAAACCCACTGCGGCTCGCACTGCCCGGCATGCGCGGTCTCGACGTGCTGCTCGAGGACCACGTCTGGCTGTGCGTAGACCGCACCCTCGACGACCTGCCGATCATCGCCTGGCTCGACTTTGAAGCGGGGGCCGAGCGCCCCCTGCACGAGCCCGTGCCTTGCCGGGTGCAGTTCTACCATTTTCACGCCCAGGGCATCATGGACGCGGTCCTGGACCACATCCACAGGCTACTGGGCGAGCGCCTGGCCCAGATGGCGCCGCCGCTGGGCACGGGCCGCGTATGTCGCCTGCGCCGTGCCGACCGCGGCTAGCGTCTGCGCTCAGTCGATCTCCGTGGGGGCGGGGCCGCTGGCCTCGGCGATCTCCCTGCAGCGCTGCGCGATGCCCGCGACGTCCTCGTTGCTGCGCGTGGTGACGTGCAGATTGCGGATGAGCCCGTCCTGGATGCTGTAGATCCAGCCGTGCACACTGAGCGGCTGCCCGCCCTGCCAGGCCTGCTGGACCACGGTGGTGTTGCAGACGTTGCGCACCTGGGCGGCGACATTGATCTCGCACAGGCGGTCGACGCGGGCCGCCGTGCTCTCCAGCCGCTCGAGCGCGTCGAAATGGTCACGGCTCACGTCCCGGATCTCCCGCAGCCAGTTGTCGATCAGGCCGTGATCGACGTCTTCGCAGGCGGTGCGCACGCCGCCGCAGCCGTAGTGGCCGCAGACGATGATGTGGCCGACCTGAAGCACGCGCACGGCGTACTCCATCACCGAGAGCACATTGAGGTCGGTATGGAAGACCAGGTTGGCGACGTTGCGATGCACGAAGACCTCGCCGGGCAGCAGCCCGGTGATCTCGTTGGCCGGCACGCGGCTGTCGGAGCAGCCGATCCAGAGAAACTCCGGACGCTGCTGGTGCGAGAGCTTCTCGAAGAAGTGGGGGTCCAGCGACTTGATGTGCTCGGCCCAGCGCCGGTTCTTGGCGAGCAGGTCCTTGGGATCCAGCATGTTTCCTCACCTCAGCCTTTGCGCGGGCCGAATATATAAGCAATAATTATCGTTTGTTTAATTGGTATAAGGCGCCTGAGCGAGGTCGTATGCGCAACGTCACCCTGCGTCAGCTCGCCGTGTTCGAGGCCGTCGCCCGCCACCTGAGCTTCACCCGCGCTTCGGAGGAACTGCACCTCACGCAGCCGGCGGTCTCGATGCAGATCAAACAGCTCGAGGAGCTGGTCGGCGGCCCCTTGTTCGAGCAACTCGGGAAGAAGAATTTCCTCACCGAGGCCGGGCATGAACTCTACCATTATGCCCGCGAGATCGCTGCCCTGCTCGACGAGGCGCGAATGGTGCTGGACGAGCTGCAGGGCGTGAAGCGCGGCAAGCTGGTGATCGCCGTGGCCAGCACCGCCAACTACTTCGCCCCCACGCTGCTTGCCACCTTCAGTCGGCGCTTTCCCGCGGTCACCTACAGCCTGGATGTGTCCAATCGCGAGGTGCTGCTGCGCCACCTGGCGGAGAACACCAAGGACCTGGTGCTCATGGGGCGGCCGCCGGCCGGGATGGACCTCGTCGCCCACCCCTTCATGGACAACCCGCTGGTGGTGATCGCCCCGCCGGACCATCCGCTGACCCGCCGCCGCCAGTTGCCGCTCTCCGCCCTGGAGAAGGAATCCTTTATCGTTCGCGAGCAGGGATCGGGCACCCGCATCGCGATGGAACGCTTCTTTGCGGAGCGGGACGTGGCCTTGTCCACCTCCATGGAAATGAGCAGCAACGAGGCCATCAAGCAGGCCGTGGAGGCGGGGCTGGGGCTGGGGCTGCTCTCACTCCACACGCTGGAGCTGGAGTTGGAGACGCGGCGGCTCGCGGTGCTGAACGTGGAAGGGCTTCCGATCATGCGCCACTGGTACCTGGTGCATCGCGAGGGCAAGCGCCTGTCGGCCGTCGCCCAGGCGTTTCAGCGGTTCATCGTGGAAGAGGCCGCCGACGTGCTGGGCCGGGGGCCGACGCTCGTCCCTCAGGACGGCTGAGGCCGCGGTCCCCGGGCCTTGAGCAGGTTGCGCCGCGCGCGCTCGGCGATGGCCAGGGCCCGCTGCGCGTTCTCGGCCAGACAGTTGACGTGGCCCATCTTGCGGCCGGGGCGCGCCTCGCGCTTGCCATACAGGTGCAGCTTGATCCCCGGATGCTCCAGCAGCCGCTCCCAGGCGGGCGTGCCCTCGCCCCAGAGATCGCCCAGCAGGTTGAGCATGACCACCGGCGAGAGCAGCCGCACGTCTCCGGCCGGCAGCCCGCAGAGCATGCGCACCTGCTGTTCGAACTGCGAGGTTGTGCAGGCGTCCAGGGTGTAGTGCCCGCTGTTGTGCGGGCGCGGCGCCATCTCGTTGACCAGCAGCTCGCCCTGCCGCGTCAGAAAGAACTCCACCGCCAGCACGCCGACGTAGCCGAGCCCCTCGGCGACCCGCAGGGCGATGCGGGTCGCCTCGCGGGCGGCCTCGGCAGGCACGCGCGCGGGGACGATGGAGGTGTCCAGGATCCCGTTGCAGTGCAGGTTCTCGGCCACCGGGTAGCAGGCGCTCTCGCCCTCGCTGGAGCGGGCCAGGACCACCGAGACCTCCGTCTCCAGATCCATGCGCCGCTCCAGCACGCAGGGGACGCTGCCGAGCTCTGCGAAGCCGCTGCGGGCCGACTCGGGCGAATCCACGGCGACCTGGCCCTTGCCGTCATAGCCGAAGGTCGCGGTCTTGAGCAAGGCCGGTGTTCCCACGCGCTCCAGGGCCGCCCCCAGCGCCTCGGCCGTGTGCACCGGCTCGAAGCGCGCGGTGGCAATGCCGTGGTCGCGCAGGAAGCTCTTTTCGCGGATGCGGTCGCGGGTGAGCTCGACCGCCTCGGGCTGTGGATAGACCCGGCAATGGGCCTGGAGGTAACGCAGACTCTGGGCGGGGACGTTCTCGAATTCGGTGGTCACCGCGTCGCACGTGGCCCCGAGTCGTTCCAGTGCGGCGGCGTCGTCGTATGGCGCCCGGATGTGTTCGTCGGCAAAGACACCCGCCGGGCTCTGCGCATCGGGTTCGAGCACCACCACGCGATAGCCCATGGTGCGCGCCGCCACGCAGAACATGCGGCCGAGCTGACCGCCTCCCACCACGCCGAGGGTTGCGCCGGGCAGGATCATGAGCGGGGCGGCAGGCGCATGCCGAGCACCGCATTTGCCTGCTCCTCGCGGAAGCGTTGCAACCGCTCGCGCAGCGCGGCGTCCGCGCCGGCGAGCAGGCTGACCGCGAACAGCCCCGCGTTGGCCGCGCCGGCCTCGCCGATGGCGAAGGTGGCCACCGGCACGCCCTTGGGCATCTGCACGATCGAGAGCAGCGAATCCTGGCCCTTCAGGTAGCGCGAGGGCACCGGGACACCGAGCACCGGCAAGGTGGTTTTCGCGGCGAGCATGCCCGGCAGGTGCGCGGCGCCGCCGGCCCCGGCGATAATGCACCGCAGCCCGCGCTCTTGTGCGCTCGCGGCGTATTCGAACAGCAGGTCGGGCGTGCGATGCGCCGACACCACGCGCGCCTCGTGCGGGACCTCGAAGCGCTGGAGCTGGGCGACGGCGAGTTCCATCACCGGCCAGTCGCTGTCGCTCCCCATTACTACACCCACCAGTGGCGTGCTCATCGCGGAGCCCCTGTGCCCGGAAACGCATTATTATGCCGGAGAAGGCCGGCTGTGCCCACGTCGGTGCGCCTGCTACCCTGAGGCGTGGAGATAAACCCGGTGCGATGCCCCCGTATGCAGCGCCCGCTGCTGGCGGGCTGCAGCCACCGCGCACCCTGCGGCGGCAGCCCGGCGGCAACATGCCCGCATGCGGCGAGGGCTTGGCCGACGCCGCGACCCTGACTTCGCTGCCGTCGCGCGTATACTCCACCCGGCGTGGGCGCGATGCGCGCCAGCAGGCGCGCGGCGCCGGCGGTTCAATCGTGCCGCCGGCGCATGCTGCACGGCCTCGGGGCCGTGCTGGGAATTATCAGGAGGAGTGAAGGCAATGTACGGATTCAGTACGCATGTGAAGGGCGGTTTCGAGGACACGGTGGCGCGGGTCACCGAGGCGCTGCAGGCCGAGGGCTTCGGCGTCTTGAGCGAGATCGACGTCGCCGCCACGCTGAAGAAGAAGCTCGGCGTCGACAAGCGCCCGTACAAGATCCTGGGGGCCTGCAATCCCCAGCTTGCCCACCGCGCCCTGGACACCGACCCGGACATCGGCCTGCTGCTGCCCTGCAACGTCGTGGTCCGCGAGGAGGAGGAGGGCGTGAACTGGGTCGGGTTCATGGACCCGGCCGCCGTCCTCACTCTGGTCGAGCGCGAGGGGATCGAGACGCTCGCCGGCGAGGTGCGGCTCAAGTTGGAGCGCGTGCGCGACGCGCTCGCCAGCTAACGGCGCGTCCCCGGAGGCGGCTCCTGGCCGCTGGGGCCCAGGGCCGCTGCCAGGGCGTCGAGCCGCCCGGCCACGCCGCGGGCGAGGCGCTCCAGTGTGGTGCGCGGCAGCGGCGCGGCCTCGGCACGCCGCGCGTGCCCCGGTGCGTTGCAGGCGGGCGTAGCGAGCTGGGCGGCGCTGGCGCAGGCCAGCCGCCCGATCACCGCCTCACGACGATAGCATTCGGCCCGGTCCGGCTCGCCCAGACAGGCAATCGCCGCGGTGACCGATTCGGGCAGGCGCCAATGGCGCAGCAGCGCGACCCCGAGCTCGGCGGGCGCGAAGCCCAGGCGCTGGCGTGCGAGAGCGCTGCGGTCGCCGGCCGGGGCGTCGAGCAGGGCGGCGGCCTCGCCGGGGGCCACGGCGTGCAGGGCCGGCAGGCCGATATGGTGGAACAGCCCGATCAGGAAGTAGCGCTCGGTGCGCCGCACGCGAAGCTCCTCGGCGATACTGCGCGCCAGCAAGGCCGCAGCAAAGCCGTGGCGCCAGAGTGTCTCCACCCCAGCGCCGCCGGCGGATAGCAGCTGGACCGCCTCGCCCGCGAGCAGCAGGTCGCGGAGCTGGCGCGCACCCAGAAGCACCATGGCCTCGGCCGCCGAGCCGATGGCGTGCGGGCGCGCGTAGCCGGCGGCCTCGACGATCCGCAGCAGGCGGGCAACCCGGGCCGGGTTGCGCTCGATCTCGCGGGCGATGTCCGCGGCCGAACAGGCCGGGTCGTCGATCATGCGACTCAGGCGCGCAATGTATGCGGGCAGGGTGAGCGCTGCGGCACGCGCTCGAATCAGCGACTCCGGCGTGCGCGATTCCTTACCGCCCGCGGTTCTCTGTTGTAGTTGTAGAGCGAACATCGGCCGTCCTCGTGGTGGCGAAAAGGCACTCTCCCTTTATCGCACGCCGAACGCGCCAGGTTGACTCCGTGGGTGTGAGCTGTGTCGCAGATCCGCAGCGTACCCACTGCCGCCGGGCACCCATGAGCTATGCGAGGGCTCCATGAGAGAAACGTGCGTGCCTCGCAGTCCGATGCCGGCGGGCGCCGCGCCGGCGCTCACACTCGCCGCGGCAATGGCGATGGCCCTCGCACCGCTAGCGGCGCCCGCCGCCCCCCAAGGCATCGCGTTGGCAGTCGGCGCCGGCACCCGCCATACCCAGGCCAGGCTCTCTCGGCTGAGCCTGACCACGCACTGGCGCACGCACCTGGCCGAGCGGCGGGCTTGGCGGCTCGGCGGGTACTGGGAAATGGATGTCGGCGGCTGGCGTGTCACTCGGGACGGCGTTGACCACCGCAGTGTCGTGGGCATCGGTTTCGCGCCGGTCTTGCGGCTACGCGGCCGGCGGCCTTGGCGCGAGGCCGGGCATCCGTATGTCGATGCCGGGCTCGGGGTGGAGTGGTTGTCCAGCAGCCGTTCGGGTGGCACGGACTTGTCGACGCGCTACCAGTTCAGTCCGCGTCTCGGCGTGGGGCTGGTGTTCGAGCGGGGGCGCCGCGTCTGGGAACTGGGCTACCAGTATTTCCATCTGAGCAACGCCAACACCCGGTTTCCCAACCCCGGCCTCAACTTTCACATGCTGCGGGTGGGCATGCGCTTCTAGCCGGGCCGCGAATGCCCCGCCCTTGCCCCCGGGCGAAGGGAGGGGGCCAGCCGCGGCGCGGGCGGGTGTCCTCTGCCGCGGGTGGACCGCCGACCGCGACGCGGGGGCGGGGGGCGTCCCTGGCCCGCCGGCGCTGGCCGGCGCGCCGGTCAGGTGGGCAGGTAGCGCCCGGAACTCGCGGCGACGACCACGGCGATGCCCAGGATCAGATTCAGCCCCACCAACATGCGGATCTGATTCAGGCTGCGCCCCGCGGCCGACCAGTCCTCCGCCGCGACCGCACGGCGCAGTCGCCGGTAGGGCGCGAAGAACACGTGCAGGAAGACCATGATCATCACGATGCCCAGCCCCTGCATTACGTGGACATAGATCGGGAAGTACTTCATCTGGATATAGGCGCTGAAGGCCATCCAATAGCCGGTCAGCGGCAGGAGCAGGACGCTCGCCCACACCCAGGGGAAAAAGCGCGCGAAGGTCTCGCCCCAGAGGCGCAGGCGTTGCGGCGGCTCGAGCAGCGTGCCGGCCACGGGACGCAGGCACACATACGCGAAGAACATGCCGCCGACCCAAACGACGACCGACAGGATGTGCAGAGCGATGGCTGCGGCGTTCAACATTTCGTTCCCCTTGGAGTTGTTCTGTTGGCGAGGCGTCGCGGCAGGCCAACCGCGGCCCGGCGACCCCCACTATACTAACATCGGCGCCGGGGTACAGCGGCCGCCCCTGCGCGGGGTGCTGAAAATCGAACGCCAATCGGGTAGAGTTGCCGGTTCCTGACCGGCGGGGGGGCCGCCGCGTCGAACGGAATCTGAACAGGGGCAGAGCGTCATGCCAGACTACAAGATCGCGCCGTCCATCCTCTCGGCGGACTTCGCCCGTCTCGGTGAGGAGGTCAATGCCGTGCTCGCGGCCGGTGCGGACATCGTGCACTTCGACGTGATGGACAACCATTACGTCCCGAACCTGACCATCGGGCCGCTGGTCTGCGATGCGCTGCGCCAGCACGGCATCCAGGCGCCCATCGACGTGCACCTGATGGTGAAGCCGGTCGATCGCATCATTCCCGATTTCGCCAAGGCGGGCGCGAGCTACATCACCTTCCATCCGGAGGCCAGCGAGCACATCGATCGCACGCTCGGGCTGATCCGCGACAGCGGCTGCAAGTCCGGGCTGGTGTTCAATCCGGCCACGCCGCTCGATCACCTCAAGTACGTCATGGACAAGGTGGACATGGTGCTGCTGATGTCCGTGAACCCCGGCTTTGGCGGGCAGAAGTTCATCCCCGGCACCCTGGACAAGCTGCGCGAGGCGCGCCGCCTGATCGATGAGAGCGGCCGCGACATCCGGCTGGAGGTCGACGGCGGCATCAAGGCCGACAATATCGGCGCGGTCGCCGCCGCCGGCGCCGACACCTTCGTGGCCGGCTCGGCCATTTTCGGCGCCGACGACTATGCCGAGGTGATCAGCCGCATGCGCGACGAAATGGCGAAGGCGACGCGCTGAGATGACGCTCCACCGCCCCGAGATGGTGCTCATCGACGTCGACGGCACGCTGGTCGACAGCGTGCCGGACCTGACCTTCTGCGTCGATGAGATGATGGAGCGCCTGGACTTGCCGCCGCGCGGCGAGGCCAAGGTGCGCGACTGGGTCGGCAACGGGGTCGAGCGCCTGGTCGAGCGGGCCCTGATCGATCGGCTCGACGGGGAGCCCGATCCGCAGCTCTTCGCGCGGGCGCTGCCGATCTTCATGGAGCTCTACCGTGAGAACACCAGCGCCCGCAGCCACCTGTATGCGGGCGTGAGCGAGGGGCTCGCCTTTCTCGCCTCCACCGGCATCCCGGTAGGCTGCGTCACCAACAAGGCGGCGGAGTTCACCGAGCCGCTGCTACGCACCCTGGGCATCCGCGAGTATTTCGGCATCGTCGTCAGCGGCGATACCCTGCCGAAGAAGAAGCCCGACCCGCTGCCCTTGCGCCACGCGGCCGAGCACTTCGGCGTGGCGCCCGGGCGCGCGCTGATGATCGGCGACTCGGTGAGCGACGTGAAGGCGGCGCGCGCGGCGGATTTCGAGATCGTCTGCATGAGTTATGGTTATAATCACGGGGTGGACATCCGCGAGGCGAACCCCGACGCGGTGATTGACTCCATGAGTGAGCTGCCACAACTGTTTAGCAAGGCGGTCGCGTATCCGGCGGCCTGAGGCGCACCACGCCCGTAATCACGCTAGAGAACGATGAACGCATTTCTGCCCCGGCACGAGCGATGGCGCGACTGATTCGCATCGGTCCCGTTGCTGTGTCTGTTCATCTGGATCTAGGTGATGAGAAATGAAACCCGAGCAATTCAAGGCCTTGGCCGCGTCCGGCTATAACCGGGTCCCGGTCATGCGCGAGGTCCTCGCCGACCTCGATACCCCTCTGAGCACCTACCTCAAGCTGGCCGACGGCCCGTACTCCTATCTCTTCGAGTCGGTGCACGGCGGCGAGAAGTGGGGGCGTTATTCCATCATCGGCCTGCCCTGCCGCTCGCGCGTGGAGGTGCACGGCGAACAGGTGCGCCTCATCGAGGACGAAACCGTCGTCGAGGAGGCGGCGGTCGCCGATCCGCTGGCCTGGATCGAGGACTTCCAGGCCCGCTTCCGCGTGGCCGAGGTCGCCGGCCTGCCGCGCTTCAACGGCGGGCTGGTGGGCTATTTCGGCTATGACACCATCCGCTACGTCGAGCCGCGCCTGCGTCAGTGCCCGAATCCCGACCCGCTGCAGGTGCCCGACATCCTGCTGATGGTGTCCGACGAGGTGCTGGTCTTCGATAATCTGAGCGGCAAGCTGCACGTCCTCGTGCACGCCGATCCGCAGCAGCGGGGCGCCTACGACCGGGCTCATGCCCGGCTGGACGCCCTGGTCGAGCGTCTGCGCAGCGCCACGCCGGGCGTGGCGGCCGCGGCCGGCGGCCGGCCGGCGGTGCGCGAGCAGGATTTCATCTCCGGCTTCACCCAGGAAGGCTTCGAGGCGGCGGTCGGTCGTGCCCGGGAGTACATCACCGAGGGCGACGTGATGCAGGTGGTGCTCTCCCAGCGCCTGTCGATCCCGTACCGGGCCCGGCCGCTGGACCTGTATCGCGCCCTGCGCACCCTCAATCCCTCGCCCTACATGTACTTCATGCGCCTGGGCGACTTTCACGTGGTCGGCTCCTCGCCGGAGATCCTGGTGCGGCTGGAGGACGAGAGCGTCACCGTGCGCCCCATCGCCGGCACCCGGCCGCGCGGCGCCGACGAGGAAGAGGACGCCGCCCTCGAGCGTGAGCTGCTGGCCGATCCCAAGGAGCGCGCCGAGCACCTGATGCTGATCGACCTGGGGCGTAACGACATCGGCCGCATCGCGCGCACCGGCAGCGTCGAGTTGACCGAACGCATGGTGGTGGAGCGCTACTCGCACGTGATGCACATCGTCTCCAATGTCACCGGCAAGCTGCGTGCGGGCGTCTCTGCGCTGGACGTGCTGCGCGCCACCTTCCCGGCTGGCACGGTCTCGGGCGCGCCCAAGATCCGGGCCATGGAGATCATCGACGAGCTCGAGCCGGTCAAGCGCGGCGTGTATTCGGGGGCGGTCGGCTATCTGGCCTGGAACGGCAACATGGATACGGCCATCGCCATCCGCACCGCGGTCATCAAGGACGAGGTGCTGCATATCCAGGCGGGCGCCGGCATCGTCTACGATTCGGTCCCGCGCCGTGAGTGGGAGGAGACCATGAACAAGGGCCGGGCGGTGTTCCGTGCCGTGGCCATGGCCGAGGCGGGCCTGGACGCCCCGCGCGGGGCCTGAGGAGGATGCTGCCATGCTGCTGATGATCGACAACTACGATTCGTTCACCTACAACCTGGTGCAGTATTTCGGCGAGCTCGGCGCCGACGTGCGGGTGTTCCGCAACGATCAGATCGGCCTCGAGGATATCGAGGCGCTTGCCCCGTCCCACCTGGTGATCTCCCCCGGGCCGTGCACGCCCAAGGAGGCCGGCATCTCGGTGGAGGCGATCCGGTGCTTCGCCGGGCGCATCCCGCTGCTGGGCGTGTGCCTCGGTCACCAGAGCATCGGCCAGGCCTTTGGCGGACGCGTGGTGCATGCGCGCGCGATCATGCACGGCAAGACGTCGTGGGTGCATCACACCGGGGAAGGGGTGTTCGCCGGCCTGGAGAATCCGTTCGAGGCGACCCGCTACCATTCGCTGGTGGTGGAGAAGGCCAGCCTGCCGGAGTGCCTGGAGGTCACCGCCTGGACGCCGGACGCAGACGGCGCCGCGGGCGAGATCATGGGGCTGCGCCACCGGACTCTGCCGGTGGAGGGGGTCCAGTTTCATCCCGAGTCCATCCTCACCCGCCACGGCCACGAGCTGCTCGCGAACTTCCTGCGCATGGGGGTGCCGGGCACGGACCCGCAGCGCGCGGCCGGCTAGCCAATACAACGACAAGACGGGGAACGCCATGGACATGCAATCGGCCATCCGGGCCGTGACCGAGCTGCGCGACCTCAGCGGCGCGAACATGAGCACCGTCATGCGCACGATCATGACCGGTGAGGCGACGCCGGCGCAGATCGGCGGCTTTCTGGTCGGTCTTCGCATGAAAGGCGAGACGGTCGACGAGATCGCCGCCGCGGCCGCCGTGATGCGCGAGCTCGCCACCCGCGTGCCGGTGGACGTACCGCATCTGGTGGACACCTGCGGCACCGGCGGCGACGGGGCCTGCACCTTCAATATCTCTACTGCGGCCGCCTTCGTGGTGGCGGCCGCCGGCGGCAAGGTGGCCAAGCACGGCAACCGGTCGGTGTCCGGCAAATGCGGCAGTGCCGACGTGCTCGAGGCCGCGGGCGTGAAGCTCGATCTCAGCCCGGAGCAGGTGAGCCGCTGCATCGAGGAGGTCGGCGTCGGCTTCATGTTCGCGCCGCGCCACCACGGTGCGATGCGCCACGCCATCGGTCCGCGCCGCGAGATGGGCGTGCGCACCATCTTCAATCTGCTCGGGCCGCTGACCAACCCGGCCGGGGCGCGTCACCAGACGGTGGGCGTGTTCGACGCCAAGTGGCTGGTGCCCGTCGCCGAGGTGCTGCACAAGCTCGGCAGCACCCATGTGCTGGTGGTGCACGCGCAGGACGGCATGGACGAGATCAGCATCGGCAGCGCGACCGGCGTGGCGGAGCTGCGCGGCGGGGCGGTGCACAGCTACACCATCGCCCCGGAGGATTTCGGACTGCAGCGCGCCGACACCACCGCACTGAGTGTGGAGAGCGCCGATCAGTCCCTCGCCATCATCGAGTCGGTGCTCGCCGATGAGCCCGGGCCGGCGCGCGACATCGTCCTGCTCAATGCGGGCGCGGCCATCTACAGCGCCGACGTGGCACCCGCTCTGGAGGAGGGGATCGCCGCCGCCGCCGCCGTCATCCGCAGCGGCGCGGCCCGCGAAAAGCTGCGAGAGTTGGTCGACCTCACCCGATCCTTCGTTTGAGACAGGAGAGCCCGATGAGCACGCCGGATATTCTCAAGCGCATTCTGCGCCGCAAGGCCGAGGAGATCGCCGAGCGCGCCGCCCGCGTTCCGCTAGGCGAAATGCGCGAGCGCGCCGAGCATGCCGCTGCGCCGCGCGGCTTTCTCGCGGCGCTGGAGGCGCGGGTGGAGAAGGGCACCCCGGCGGTGATCGCGGAGATCAAGAAGGCCTCGCCGAGCCGCGGCGTGATCCGGGCGGACTTCGCGCCCGAGGCCATCGCACGCAGCTATGCCGGTGCGGGTGCGGCCTGTCTGTCGGTGCTCACCGACGTGGATTTCTTCCAGGGGGCCGACGCCTATCTGGAGGCGGCGCGCGCGGCCTGCTCCCTGCCGGTGCTGCGCAAGGACTTCACCATCGACCCCTATCAGGTGTACGAGGCGCGGGCGCTGGGCGCCGACTGCATCCTGTTGATCGTCGCCGCCCTGGACGAGGAGCGCCTGGCCGAGCTGGCCGCGCTGGCCGCCGGGCTGGACATGGACGTGCTGGTCGAGGTGCACGACGGGGGGGAGTTGGAGCGGGCGCTGGAGCTGCCGGTGCCGATGATCGGCATCAACAATCGGGATTTGCACAGCTTCGACACCCGTCTGGACACCACGCTGGAGCTGCTGCCGCGGGTGCCGGAAGACCGCCTCGTGGTGACCGAGAGCGGCATCCATACCTCCGCCGACGTGGCTCGGCTGTGGGAGTATGGGGTCGGGGCGTTTCTGGTGGGAGAGGCCTTCATGCGAGCGCCCGATCCCGGGGCGGAACTGGCCGCGCTGTTCGGGTTCTAGCCGCCGGCCCGGCGACCGGCGGCCGTGCGCCAGAGGCCTCAGCGGGTGCCGAACACCACGATGGTCTTGCCCTTCACCGAAATCAGCTCCTGCTCCTCCATGTTCTTGAGCACGCGCCCGACCATCTCGCGTGAGCAGCCCACGATGCGCCCGATCTCCTGCCGGGTGATGCGGATCTGGTGTCCGTCGGGGTGGGTCATGGCGTCCGGCTGCTTGGTGAGGTCGAGCAGCGTGCGGGCGACGCGCCCCGTGACGTCCATGAAGGCCAGGTCACTGACCTTGCGGCTGGTGTTGCGCAGGCGCGTGGCCATCTGCGAGGCCAGGGCGAACAGCACGTCGGGATGCTCGTGGTAGAGCTGGCGGAACTTCCCATAGCTGATCTCGGCCACCTCGCAGTGAGTGCGGGTGCGCACCCAGGCGCTGCGATCGGGCTCCTCTCCGAACAGGCCCATTTCGCCGAAGAAGTCGCCCTTGTTCAGGTAGGCGAGGACGATCTCCCGTCCCTCTTCGTCTTCAATGAGCACGGAGACCGAGCCGTCGATGATGTAATAGAGCACGTCGGGCGCGTCACCGGCGTAGATGATCGTGCTCTTCGGCGGATACTGATGGCGATGGCAGTGCTCGAGAAAGCGATCCAGCGTCTCGATGCCGGTCTGCTGCGAGGGTTTGAGTTCCATGGTGCCCCTGATGCTGACGCGGAATATCTAAATAAGGTATAACAGCCGACCACTCCCTAGGCAAGAGACGACCGCTGCGGCGGCCCGAGATTTCCCAAGCTGGAGGGCGCGATGAAAGCCTGCATACGCTGGATACAGGATGCCATGTTTGTCGGCGAGACCGACAGCAGCCATGCCGTCATCATGGATGGCCCCGCCGAGCGCGGCGGACGCAACATGGGCATCCGCCCCATGGAGATGATCCTGCTCGGCCTGGGCGGCTGCAGCGCCTCCGATGTGGTGCACATCCTGCGCAAGGCCCGTCAGGAGGTCTCCGGCTGCGTCACCGAGCTGCAGGCCGAGCGCGCCGAGAACCCGCCGAAGGTGTTCACCCGTATCCACCTTCGCTTCGTGGTCTCCGGGCGGGACCTGAACGAAAAGCACGTGCGCCGCGCGGTGGATCTCTCGGCTGAGAAGTACTGCTCCGCCTCGATCATGCTGGGCAAGTCCGTCGCGATCACCCACGACTACGAGATCCGGGACGCCTGAGGATTGTCCGCGCTCGCCGGCCCCTTCCCGGGTGTCCAGCCCGGGGAAAAGTCGGGTACAATGTGCGGCTCCCCGCCGCCGCGGGGACCGGCCGCACGTCCAGAGGGAGGCAGCATGCAGCGACCGACGCCGACCACCGGCATGCGCCACGTGGCGCTCAACGCGCGCGATCTGGAGGCCATGGAGCGCTTCTACGTGCACCTCATGGGCATGGCGGTGGAGTGGCGGCCGGACCCGGACAACGTCTATCTGACCTCTGGCAATGACAACCTGGCCCTGCATCGGGTGCCGCTGGCGCTGGAGGGGCCGCAGAGCCTGGACCACATCGGCTTCATCCTGGCCGCCGCGGAGCAGGTCGATGAGTGGTACGCCTTCCTGCAGGCGCATGAGGTCCCCATGAAGACGGCGCCGCGCACGCACCGCGACGGCGCGCGCAGCTTCTACTGCCACGATCCCGACGGCAACGTGGTGCAGATCATCTTTCATCCGCCGCTGGCGGCGGTCGGCTCTTCCTGAGCGACGCGATTCTCGCGAGGGCATGCAATCGATGAGGCAAGTGAGCAGACGACTCCGGCTGCACGGGTTCAATAACCTGACCAAGACCCTGAGCTTCAATATCTACGACATCTGCTACGCAGAGACGCCGGCGCAGCAGCGCGCCTACATCGACTACATCGACGAGGAGTACAACGCCGAGCGGCTGACCAACATCCTCACCGATGTTGCCGAGATCATCGGCGCCAACGTCCTGAACATCGCGCATCAGGACTACGAGCCGCAGGGCGCCAGCGTCACCATGCTGATCTCCGAGGAGCCGGTGCTCACCCAGGAGCAGCTGCGCAACGAGGAGGCGCCGGGCCCGTTACCGGACGCGGTGGTGGCGCACCTGGACAAGAGCCACATCACGGTGCACACCTATCCGGAGAGCCACCCGGACAACGGCATCAGCACCTTTCGTGCCGACATTGACGTCTCCACCTGCGGGCGTATCTCGCCGCTCAAGGCCCTGAATTACCTGATCCACAGCCTGGAGTCCGACATCGTCACCATGGACTACCGGGTGCGCGGCTTTACCCGCGACGTGCGCGGCAAGAAGCACTTCATCGATCACAAGATCAACTCGATCCAGAACTTCATCGCCAAGGACACGCGCGACCACTACCATATGATCGACGTGAACGTGTACCAGGAGAACATCTTCCATACGAAGATGATGCTCAAGGAATTCGAGCTGGATAACTACCTGTTCGGCGTGGACGAGAATGAGCTGCCGGCGCGCGAGCGGCGCGCCATCCGCCGTCGGGTGCAGCGCGAGATGCTGGAAATCTTCTACGGGCGCAACATCAGCAAGCTGCCGCGGGAATAGCCCCGCGGGCGTGTCGCGGCGGTGCCCGGACCTGCGCTGCCGGCGCGGGACGCCGGGCATCGCGACTCAGATCCAGTAGGCGGTCCCGGTCATTACCTTTGAGGTGAGGCCCATCAGGCGCCGGATCGGCTCCGGGAGACTGGCGCCGCCCGCGCGCAGGGCGGCCGTGGCGTGGCGGCCCTCGTCCTCCTTCATCTGTTCGAGAACGGCCCGGCTCCGGTTGTCCTGCGGCGGCAGGCCGGTCAGGTGGCGCTCCAGATGGGCGACCACCTGCTGCTCCGTCTCGGCAACGAAGCCCAGGCTCCACCGGTCTCCGGCCCGCCCGGCCGCGGCGCCGATCGCCATGGAACCGGCGTACCAGAGCGGGTTCAATACGCTGGTGTGCCCGCCCAGTTCCTCGATGCGTTGCCTGCACCAGGCGAGATGATCGTTCTCTTCCGCCGCCGCGCGCTCCATCTTCTCGCGCACCCGCGCCAGCCGGGCGGTCAGGGCCTGGCCTTGATAGAGGCCCTGCGCCGCGACCTCGCCCGCGTGATTGACCCGCATCAGGCGCGCCGCGCGCACGCGCTCGCCCTCGCTCAGTTCGCCGTCGCTCTCGCGCTCCGCGGGATTGGCCCGCTCGGTGACGGCGGGGCGCCCGAAGACGGTGCGCAGCCCGGCGTCCACCTGCATCAGGAGCGCGTCGATGGGGCTGTAGCGTCGTGCGGTCATGGCCTGGGGTCTCCGGTTGGTGTCGGGCGAGCGGGCGCGGCGCAGCTAGCCAAAAGATACGAGCAAAGCCGGCGCGGGTAAAGGCGGCGCGCGCCGCGGGGGAGGGCGCCGAATCGCCCGCAGCGTCGGTGATTTTCGCCGCATGCTAGCTGCGAACCAGCTGACGGGCCAGCAGCACGGCCGGGTGCACCACCTCCACGGCGTGTCCGCGGTGGCGTGCCCCCGCGGCGAGATGCAGGGCACAGCCGACGTTGGCGCTCACCAGCAGCGCGGCCCCGCTGGCCTCCAGCGCGTCGAGCTTGGGCGCACGCAGGGCCGCGGCCCGCTCGGGATCGCTGAGCATGTGCGTCCCGGCGGCGCCGCAGCAGCTCGCGTTGCCGGCCAGCTCCACCAGGCGCAGCTCGGGAATGCGCCGCAGGGCGGCATGGGCCGCCGCGGTCCCGCGCAGCACGTTGCGCAGCGTGCAGGGCTCGTGCAGTGCCGCCGTGGCCGGCAGCGGCGCGAGCTCGACACCGTCCCAGCGGCACTCTTCCAGAAAGGCACCCAGCTCGCGACAGCGCCCGGCAAGGGCGGCCGCCCGCTCGCGGGAGGGCGCATCGGGCCAGTCCAGCTGTGCGTATTCGACCAGCTGCGCGCCGCAGCCGCTGGCCACGAAGAGCACCGCCTCCACCGGCAGATTGGCAAAGCTTTCAATATTGCGGCGCGCCAGCGCGAGCGCCGTGTCCGGATCGCCCTCGTGCAGGTGAATGGCCCCGCAGCAGGCTTGCGTCGGCGGCAGGTGCACGCCATAGCCCAGCGCGTTGAGCAGGCGCACGGCCGCGTCCAGGGTGGGCTGATCCAGCACGTCGCCCACGCAGCCGGTGAACAGCGCCACCTCACCGCGGGCGGTGCGCTCGGACGGGTAGTAGGCACGCCAGCGGTGCCGCGCCCGCAGCGGCGGCGATTCGGCCTCCGCCGACTGCAGCCCCGCGCAGCGCAGCAGGCCGCTGCGCCGCGCCAGCGCGCGCAGGCCCAGCCCCTGGCCCAGGCGCAGCAGTCCATGGACGCGGCGCAACAGCGGCC
Source organism: uncultured Gammaproteobacteria bacterium (assembly GCA_963779865.1). Lineage (GTDB taxonomy): Bacteria > Pseudomonadota > Gammaproteobacteria > CAVZZX01 > CAVZZX01 > CAVZZX01. Next base: position 2,861,969 of record CAVZZX010000003.1, read on the forward strand.
GATGGCGCACCAGCGCAAGGCCGGCCGCCCGCAGCCAGCGTTCGCGCCGGGGCCGCCGCCGCTGCGGTGCGCTGAGGGCGCGGCTGCGGTCGAGCAGCTCGGCATAGGGCACCTGCGAGGGGCAGGCCCGCTCGCAGGCGCGGCAGCCAAGGCAGTGGTCCAGATGCGCGAGCACGTCGGCGCTCGCCGGCAGGGCCTCGGCGGCCAGCGCCTGCATGAGCGCGATGCGCCCGCGCGGGGATTCGTTTTCGTCGCGGCTCAGCCTGTACGTGGGGCAGTGCGGCAAACACAGCCCGCACTTCACGCACAGGTCGGCCTTCTCGAGGATGGTGGACGGCTGGCTCAAGGCGTATTCCGCGGCGGGGGCACGATCCGGGACCGGCGAGGTCGAAGGGCATCGAAGAGTCCATTATACTCACGCCCCGCGGCCAGCTGCGAACGGAGTCCATGTCGTACTACAAGCGCCACATCTTTTTCTGCACGAACCAGCGCGAGGGCGGTGCCCAGTGCTGCGGCGCCTGCGGGGCGGCGGAGATGCGCGCGCATGCCAAGCGCCGCGCCAAGGAACTGGGCATCCACGGCGAGGGCGGCGTGCGGGTGAACACCGCCGGCTGCCTGGATCGCTGCGAGTTCGGCCCGGTGGCCGTCGTCTACCCCGAAGGGGTCTGGTACACCTACGTGGACGAGGAGGACATCGACGAGATCGTCGAGGAGCATCTCGTGCACGGCCGGGTCGTGGAGCGGCTCAAGATTCTAGCGGGCCGCGCGCCGCCGCCGGGAACGCCGACACAGAGAACAGCATGGCCAACGATTTCGATATCTCCGAACTGCGCGCGCAACACCTCTACGACGGTCTGGAAGAGGTGCCGTGCACCGGGCAATGGGAGCGGATCCCCGGTCCGGCCGGCGACATCGAGGCGCTGACCTCCTATCCGACCGGCTGCCCCGAGACCTATCCGGTCGCCGTGCTCTGCCATCCCCACCCCCTGTACGGCGGCAGCCTCAACAACAAGGTGGTGCACATCCTCTCGGACACCTTCAACGAGATGGGCGTGCCCACCGTGCGCTTCAACTTCCGGGGCGTGGGTCACTCCGCGGGCCGCTACGACAAGGGGCGCGGCGAGGCCGCCGATCTGGCGGCGGTGGCCGCCTGGGTGCGCGAGCGCCATCCGCAGGCGCCGCTGTGGGTGGCGGGGTTTTCCTTCGGCGCCTTCGTGGCCCTGCGCGCGCAGCGCGAGGTGCAGGCCGATGCGCTGCTGCTGGTGGCCCCGCCCGTGAGCCTGTTCGACTTCGCCGAGCTGGCCGAGGTCGAGGTCCCGTGGATGGTCGTTCAGGGCGGCAAGGACGACGTCATCTCGCCCGAGGCGGTCTCCGAATGGGTGCACCGTCAGCAGCGCCGGCCGCATTACGTGTGGATGGCCGATGCCGACCACTTCTTTCACGGCCGCCTCAACCGCTTGAGGGACACCGTGCATCGCGACTGGATCGCACAGTTCGAGGATGAGCACGCCCTCTCCTGAGCGCGCGCCCATCGTCCATGCCGCGGGCCGCGCTGCCTGACACCGGCACCCTCGCGATCACGGGCCGCGACGTGCGCGCAGAGGCCGCGGAGCTCCGCCGGCGCATCGGCGTGGTGCCCCAACTCGGCGATTTGGCCCCCGATTTCTCCGCCAGCGAGCACCTCTTGGCCCCCGCGAGGCGCTCTGGGCGGCCACCAAGGACCGGATCAGCGCCGGCCGCCATCCTCCCGGCCGCCGCGGCCATGGGCGTGATGCACGGCTGGCTGGCGCTGTGGGTGCTGCCGGTCGCCTCCCTGGCGGGGCGCGGCTTCGGCGCCTGGCTCTGGTGACGACCGCCCTGCCGCGCCGCTCGGCTTCTTTTTCCACTATCTCACCCTGGTCATCACGCCCATACTCCTGCCCAGCGGCGTGTTCTTCCCCGGCGAGCGCATGCCCGCGGCGATCCGCTGGGCGGCGAGCCTGCTGCCCCAGAGCCATGCCGTGGCTCTGGTCCGGCCGCTGAGGATCGGCCGCCTGCCGGGTGACATCCTCCTGCACCCCGCCGTGCCCCTGGCCGGCGCCGCTGCGGCTCCTCCCTTGCCGTCGCCCCGGTACCCCGCCGGCTGCTGGCCTGACCGGCGACTTCCACAAGAAAAACGGCATCCAGTCTTGACAGTAAATTATTAGATTATTATATTAGCCGACACTGATTTGCTGGTTTCGACTGGTAGATCATCGACTCCTCCATCCTCCTTTGGTGGTATTGGGCGCGGCCTCTCCCCCTTGGCCGCGCCTTTTTTTTGTCGGTCCTTTTTGGCCTTTCCTTTCGCCCACGGGTCGTGGAGGGTTTTTGGCAACCGTGGCTTGTCTCGCGCGCCGGCGTTTTGATATGATTCCGGGTCTTTCGCGAGCGTCCTGTGTAATGGAGCGGTTTGAATGAAGACCTTCAGTGCAAAACCGGAGACCGTCAAGCGCGACTGGTACGTGGTCGACGCCGCCGGTAAGACCCTGGGCCGGTTGGCCACCGAAGTGGCGCTGCGCCTGCGGGGCAAGCACAAGCCCGAGTACACGCCGCACGTCGACACGGGTGACTACATCATCGTCGTCAACGCCGAGAAGGTGCACGTCACCGGGCGCAAGCGCGACCAGAAGATGTACCATCGCCACACAGGGTATCCGGGTGGCCTGAAGTCGGCGAACTTCGAGAAGATGTGCGAGACCTACCCGCAGCGCATCATCGAGCAGGCGGTCAAGGGCATGCTGCCCAAGAACCCGCTCGGGCGCGCGATGTACAAGAAGCTGAAGGTGTACGCCGGCGGCGAGCACCGGCATGCGGCGCAGCAGCCCAAGGCGCTCGAAGTCTGAGTCGCCGATTCGACGAGATTACGGATAGACATATGGCACAGCAGCAGATCAACCGTACCGGCCGCCGCAAGACGTCTTCGGCGCGCGTGTACCTGGTTCCGGGTTCGGGCAACATCACCGTCAACGCCCGTCCGCTGGACGAGTATTTCGGCCGGGAAACCGCCCGTATGGTCGTGCGTCAGCCCCTGGACACCGTCAACGCGACCGACAGCTTCGACGTGAAGGTGTTCGTGCGCGGCGGTGGCAACAGCGGCCAGGCCGGCGCCATCCGCCACGGCATCACCCGTGCGCTGATCGAGCACGACGAGACCTGGCGCTCGCCGCTGCGTCGCGCCGGGTTCGTTACCCGCGACGCCCGCGAGGTCGAGCGCAAGAAGGTCGGCCTGCACAAGGCTCGCAAGCGCCCGCAGTACTCCAAGCGCTAAGCGGCGCCGGCAACCGAGTTTCAACTGGGGGATCGTCTAACGGCAGGACAGCGGACTCTGACTCCGTCAATCTAGGTTCGAATCCTAGTCCCCCAGCCAATAAAAAAGGGGCCCCAAACGGGGCCCCTTTTTTGTTGGCCCAGGGTCGAGGGATGAGAACCTAGCCGGTTCGACAAAATCGCCGGGAGCGATTTTGAGCGAGCGAAGCGAGCCCGAAGGGTGAAGCGCATGGATGCGCTGAGCAATCCTAGTCCCCCAGCCAATAAAAAAGGGGCCCCAAACGGGGCCCCTTTTTTGTTGGCCCAGGGTCGAGGGATGAGAACCTAGCCGGTTCGACAAAATCGCCGGGAGCGATTTTGAGCGATGCCGCAAAGCGGCATCGACCCCGAAGGGGTGAGGCGCAGGAAGCGCCGAATAATCCTGGTCCCCCAGCCAGAGTGGCGTTCATCCTTCGACAAGCTCAGGACGAACGGCGCTTTTTTATTGGCCACGGGTCGATGGGTGAGAGCCTAGTAAGGTTCGACAAAATCGCCGGGAGCGATTTTGAGCGATGCCGCAAAGCGGCGTCGGCCCCGAAGGGGTGAGGCGCAGGAAGCGCCGAATAATCCTGGTCCCCCAGCCAGAGTGGCGTTCATCCTTCGACAAGCTCAGGACGAACGGCGCTTTTTTATTGGCCCGGGGTCGAGCGGATCGCCGGGAGCGATCCGGCGCGAGCGAAGCGAGCCCGAAGAGTGAGGTGCAGGAGTACGCCGAATAATCCTGCTCCGCCTTTGCTCCTCACCGGTCCCCCCGCCGGGCCGTCCGGATCCCATGCAAACAGGGCCCCCGAGCGGGCCCCTCGCTATTGGTCCCGAGTCGAACCGGCACCGCGGACATGCGCACTCGGTATTCCTCCTCTTTCCATGCCTCGTTGCAGAATCGCAACAGCCGATCCCCGGCTCGGGACGCACCTTCGCCGGCTGCGCCATCGTCACCGCGTCCTTCGGCGCACCAGATCCGGAACCAGTGCCCATCGCGATGGGATTCCCACGCTGCACCGACCCTTTTCCGTTGCACTAACACAACAAAATCACCTGCTTGTCGCATTTTTCTAAAAACCTGTTGCACATGCGCACCGCGTTTGTGTATAAACGCCTTTGTTAAAACCCAATTCCCGCTACACAAACAGCTAAAGCAGGAGACGAGAGTGATGAATAAGAAGCTGATTGCTGCCGCGGTCGCCGCCGGCCTTGCCGCTCCCCTGGCTGCGCAGGCCGACGTTACCGCCTATGGCCAGCTCCAGGTCGAAATCGCCAGCGTCAAGACCGATGGTCTGCCGCTGCAGGGTCTGGGCAGCAACGACCGTACCGCCGTTGCCGCCGGCGAGTCCGCCATCAAGATGTCGGACAACAAGCGCGGCCGTCTGGGCTTCAAGGCCTCCGAGGACCTGGGCAACGGCCTGCAGGCCCTGGCCAAGTTCGAGTGGCAGGTCGACACCGCCAACGCCAACGTCAACGACGGTGCCCGCGAGGGCTGGGTCGGTCTGAAGGGCGGCTTCGGCGAGCTGCAGTTCGGCCAGACCAAGGCGGCCTACAAGTACACCGGCGGCGTCGCCTATGACCCGTTCATCACCACCTTCCTCGAGGCGCGTGACGAGAACGGTGCCATGTTCGGCTCCAAGTTCGGCCAGAACGGCTTCTGGAACAACAACATCGCCTACATCGGCAACTTCGGCAGCGTCGGCGTGTGGGTGAACTACGGCGTGGACGAGGGCGACGGCACCGCCACCAACCCGGGCAACAGCGGCGACATCTCCGCCGCGGTGAAGTACCACACCGGCAACTGGGAGGCCTTCCTGGCCCATTCCTCCCAGGACTCCAGCGACCTGTCCATGAACAAGGTCGGCGGCAAGGTCAAGTTCGGCGCCAACACGCTCAGCGCCCAGTACGAAGACGGCTCCGACGCTGCCAACTTCGACCAGACCTACTACTTCCTGGGTTACCAGTTGGCCATGGGCAGCAACGCCTTCGTCGCCCAGCTCGGCAGCTCGACCCTGGACAACCCGGCCTCCCAGGGTGACACCGACTACTACTCCTTGGGCGTGATCCACAAGATGTCCAAGCAGACCCGTGTGTTCGGCGGCTACCGCAAGAGCAGCTCCGACAACCTCGGCGACGCCTCCGCCATCACCGTGGGCATGCGCGTCGACTTCTAAGCACGAACAACAACCATAAGTTCCATCAAGCTATTCAACGGGGCCTTCGGGCCCCGTTTTTTATTGTGCCGAAGAAAAGCTGTTCACCACAGAGGGCACAGAGAACACAGAGTAAGAATTAAGAGGAGAAGACTCGCTGTCTGTTGCCTTCGAACGCGCGTCCTCAATCCCTTTCGCTCCGTCTCCATCCAGCGCTGTTATGAATCGCTTGTCTTCCTCTCTGCGTCCTGCGCCCTCTGCGGTGAATCGCTTTTCTTCTTCTCTGCGTCCTCTGCGCGCTCTGCGGTGAATCGTTTTTTGAAATTTCTCCGCCCGTTCCGACCCCGCTGCCCCGACGCCCTTTTCCCCATCTTCTCTGTGTCCTCTGTGCCCTCCGTGGTGAATTGCCTTTCTTCTTCCAGGTCGCACTCCGCGTCGCCCGGGCGGCCGTGTTAAAATCGGCAGCCTCCCCACGCAACCGACCGAGTCGCGCGCCTCATGAGCTCCGAGCCCGTCCGCATCCGCGAAATCCCCTATAACTACACGTCATTTTCCGATCGCGAGATCGTCATCCGCTTTCTCGGTGAGGAGATGTGGTCGGTGCTCGAGCGCCTGCGCGCCGAGCGCGTCACGGGGCGATCGGCGCGCATGCTGTTCGAGGTCCTCGGCGACATGTGGGTGGTGGTGCGCAACCCCTTCATCCAGGACGACCTGCTGGAGAACCGCCGCCGCCGCCAGTCGCTGGTGGGGGCCATGCGGCATCGTCTGGCCCGCATCGCCGAGCGCGCCCGGGACAACCCGCTGGCCCTGCAACTCGCCGAGGCTGCCGGGCGCGCGGTGGACGACTTCGCCGCCTGGTTCGAGGCGCAGGCCGATCTGCGCAAGAAGGTGCGGCGCCATCTCGCGCGCGTGACCCGGCGCGACAACATCGATTTCAGCGGCCTGGCCCGCGTCTCGCACGTCACCGACGCGTCCGACTGGCGCGTGGAATATCCGCTGGTGGTGATCTCGCCCGACAGCGAGGCGGAAACGGCCGCCGTGGTGCGCGCCTGCGTCGAGCTCGGGCTGCCCATCATCCCGCGCGGCGGCGGCACCGGCTACACCGGCGGGGCCATCCCGCTGCGCCCCGACTGCGCCGTGATCAACACCGAAAAGCTCGAGGCCGTGGCGGAGGTCGATTTCGTCGACCTGCCGGGGCTCGAGCGCAGCGTGCCGGTGATCCGGGCCGAAGCGGGCGTGGTGACACGGCGCGTGGCCGAGCGCGCCGAGGCGGCGGGCTTCGTGTTTGCCGTGGATCCGACCTCGCAGGACGCCTCCTGCATCGGCGGCAACGTGGCCATGAACGCCGGCGGCAAGAAGGCGGTGCTGTGGGGCACGACAGTGGACAACCTCGCCTCCTGGCGCATGGTCACGCCGGACGGCAACTGGCTCGAGGTGGAGCGTGTCGGCCACAACCTTGGCAAGATCCACGAGGTGGAGAGCGCGGAGTTTCGTCTCAGCCGCTACGGGCCCGACGGCCGCAAGCCGCTCGGCGAGCCGGAGATGCTGCGCATCCCGGGACGGGAGTTCCGCAAGGCCGGGCTCGGCAAGGACGTGACCAACAAGCATCTGGGCGGACTGCCGGGGGTACAGAAGGAGGGCTGTGACGGGCTGATCACCTCGGCGCGCTTCATCCTGCACCGCATGCCCGAGCACATCCGCACCGTCTGCCTGGAGTTCTTCGGCGATGATCTGAGCCGCGCGGTGCCGGCCATCGTCGAGACCAAGGACTATCTGGACGGCCTGAGCGGTGTGCAGCTCGCCGGCATGGAGCACCTCGATGAGCGCTATGTGCGGGCGGTGAAGTACAGCACCAAGGCCCCGCGCCCGGAGCTGCCCAAGATGGTGCTGATGCTCGACATCGCCGGCGAGGACGCCGACGCGGTGGCCGACGCCGCATCCCAGGTGGTGCGCCTGGCCAACGCCCGCGATGCCGAGGGCTTCGTGGCGGTGAGCCCCGAGGCGCGCCGCCGCTTCTGGGCGGACCGCTCGCGCACCGCCGCCATCGCCGCCCACACCAACGCCTTCAAGATCAATGAGGACGTGGTGATCCCGCTCGATCGCCTGGGCGACTACAGTGACGGAGTCGAGCGCATCAACATCGAGCTGTCCACGCGCAACAAGCTGCGCATGATCGATGCGGTGCTCGATTATCTCGATGGCGACATGCGCGAGTTGCGCCAGGTGGTCGCCGGGCAGGCGCCCGAGTTCGACGACAGCGACGAGAGCCGCGCGATTCTCGAGGGCAAGAAAGACGCCGCGCGGGGGCAGCTGCACACGGTCCGGGGATGCTGGCAGCGCATCCTCGACAACATGGAGGCGCCCGCCGCGGAGCATGCGGACCTGCTCGATGAGGCTGCCCGCAGCGCCTTGCAGGAGGGCGAGAGCCTGTTCCGCCTGCTGCAGCGCCGGGCCCTGCGCATCTCCTACCGGCGCAGCGTGGAGCGGCCGCTGAAGGAGATCTTCGGCGGCCACGAGCTCGAAGGCGTGCGCCGCCGCCTGGACGCCATCCATGCCGAGATCCGTTCCAGCCGCGTGTTCGTCGCTACCCACATGCACGCCGGCGACGGCAACGTGCACACCAATATCCCGGTGAACTCCAACGACTACGCCATGCTGCGCGAGGCCGACCACGTCGTCGAGCGCGTGATGGAGCTGGCCCGCGCGCTGGGCGGCGTGATCTCCGGCGAGCACGGCATCGGCATCACCAAGATGCGGTTCCTGGATGACTTCACCGTCGCCGCCTTCGCGGAGTACAAGCGCCGCGCCGACCCGCAGGGGGTGTTCAACCCGGGCAAGCTGATGGCCGGCGCGGGGCTGGGCAATGCCTACACCCCGTCACTGCGGCTGGTCGAGCAGGAGGCACTGCTGCTCGAGGCCAGCGAGCTGGGCGAGCTCAACACCATGGTGAAGGACTGCCTGCGCTGCGGGAAGTGCAAGCCGGTGTGCACCACGCATGTGCCGCGGGCGAACCTGCTGTATTCGCCGCGCAACAAGATCCTGGCCACCGGGCTCATCATCGAGGCCTTTCTCTACGAGGAGCAGACGCGGCGCGGCATCTCGGTGCGGCACTTCTCCGAGATGAACGACGTGGCCGATCACTGCACGGTCTGCCACAAGTGTCTGCATCCCTGTCCGGTGGACATCGATTTCGGGGACGTGTCGATCCGCATGCGCGATATCCTGCGCACCCGCGGGCACAAGCGCAGCAACGTACGCACCCTCGCGGCGATGGCCTTCCTCAACATCACCGATCCGACCAGCATCAAGCTGATGCGCACGGCGATGATCCGGTGGGGCTACGGCGCCCAGCGCCTCGGCTACCGCGTGGCCAAGGCGTTGCGACTGACGGCGCCGAAGAGGCGGCCGGCTTCGACCACCGGCGGCGTCTCCGCGCCGGCGCAGGTGATTCACCTGGTCAAGAAACCGATGCCGGGGGGCCTGCCCACGCGCACCACGCGGGCGATGCTCGGCGTGGAGGACGACAAGCTGGTGCCGATCGTCCGCGACCCGAGCAAGGTCGATGCCGGCTCCGACGCGGTGTTCTACTTTCCCGGCTGCGGCTCCGAACGCCTGTTCAGCCAGGTGGGTCTGGCCACGCTGGCCATGCTCTACGAGGTCGGAGCCCAGACGGTGCTGCCGCCCGGCTACCTGTGCTGCGGCTATCCGCAGACCTCCGCCGGCCTCGCGGAGAAGGGCAAGGACATCTCGGTCAAGAATCAGGTGCTGTTCCACCGCGTGGCGAACACCCTGAACTATCTGGACATCAAGACCGTGATCGTCTCCTGCGGCACCTGCATGGACCAGCTGCTGCAGTACCAGTTCGAGAAGATCTTCCCGGGCTGCCGTCTGCTCGACATTCACGAGTACCTGATGGAGAAGGGCATCAAGCTCGACGGCGTGGAGGGCGTGCAGTACATGTACCACGACCCTTGCCACACCCCCATGAAGCAGTACAACCCCACGAAGGTGGCCTCCAGCCTGATGGGGCAGAACGTGACCCTCTCCGATCGCTGCTGCGGGGAGGCGGGCACCTTCGCGGTCTCGCGTCCGGACATCGCCACGCAGGTGCGCTTTCGCAAGCGCGAGGAGCTGGAGAAGGGCGTGCGCGAGCTCACCGGAGAGCCGCGCGCGGTGAACGGCAACGTGAAGATGCTGACCTCCTGCCCCGCCTGTCAGCAGGGCCTGGAGCGCTACGTCGACGATACCGGGGTGGAGACCGACTACATCGTGGTCGAGCTCGCCAAGCACCGGCTGGGGGAAGGCTGGCAGCAGCGCTTCATCGAGCGGGCGCGCGCCGGCGGTATCGAGCGCGTGCTGCTCTGAGGCCGCTGCGCGGGCGAGCTCCGGCACGCCGCCCCTCGCGAGATCGGCAAAGCATGTGCCCGCGCCACTTGGCTGCGCGGCGCCGGCTTGTATACTCGAAGGAAGTCCCCCTGGACGGCCCTGCGGAGGTGCGGCATGTATTTGAAGGATCGCGAGTCGGGAAATCTGGTCGAGGTGCTGGACGTTCAGGAGCTGGTCGACCCCTGCCGCGAGCGCCTGCGCGGGCGCTTCCACGCCGGGGAGGAGGTGCAGGACCCGAGCGATTTCGACAAGGCGCAGCTGTACTTCCCCTCCGGCGAGGAGCTGCCGCGCTGCTGGATCGACGCCAAGTACCGGCTGGCCGGCTGAGCGCGACAGCGCACCGCACCGCACCTGCAGAGGCGATGGCCTTCAGAACAGCGTCATCTGGCCTTCGGGGCCCGGTGGTGTGAAGCCATCGGCGCGCAGTGGCTCGCTGCGCGTAAAGCCGAGCCGCTTCCAGGCGAGTCGGAAGCGCTTGGCGATCAGTTCGGCGAAGACCCCCTGTCCCCGCATGCGCACCCCGAACCGTGCATCGTAGTCCTTGCCGCCGCGCGTCTCCCGCACCCGACTCATGACGTGCTCCGCCTTCAATGGCGCGTGTTCCTCCAGCCAGGCCTGAAACAGGTCCTTGATCTCGTGCGGCAGGCGCAGCAGGACGTATCCGGCGTGGCGGGCCCCTGCCTCGCGAGCTGCCTCGAGAAGGCCTTCCAGCTCGGCATCGGTGAGCACGGGGATGAGCGGGGCGAGCAGCACGCTGACGGGAACACCCGCCTCGCCGAGCCGCCGTATCGTCTCCACGCGCCGCTGCGGCGCGCTGGCGCGCGGCTCCAGGCGGCGCGCGAGCCCGTGGTCGAGGGTGGTGAGGGATACGGCGACGCTGGCCTGGCCGCGCGCGGCGGCGGTCGCGATCAGATCGAGGTCGCGCTCGATCAGCGCCGACTTGGTGACGATGGTGAAGGGATGGTGCGCCTCCACCAGCACCTCGAGGATCCCGCGCGTGAGGCCGAGGCGCCGCTCGACGGGCTGATAGCCGTCGGTGTTGATGCCCACGGCGATGGTCGCCGGGCGGTAAGCCGGCTTGCCGAGCTCGCGCCGGAGCTGGGCCACGGCATCGGGTTTGTAGAACAGGCGGCTCTCGAAATCGAGGCCGGGCGAGAGCCCGAGCCAGGCATGGGTCGGGCGGGCGAAGCAGTACACGCAGCCATGCTCGCAGCCGCGGTAGGGATTGATCGAGCGGTCGAATCCCACGTCGGGCGAGTCGTTGTAGGTGATGACCTTGCGACTGCTGTCCGGCGCGAGCGTCGTGCGCAGCGGCGCCAGCGGCTCGTCCGCCGAGCCCCAGCCGTCGTCCTCCGCCGCACGCGTCACGGCCTCGTAGCGGTTGTCCGGATTGAAGGGGGCGCCGCGCCCCTTGCGTACTTCCCGCGGGTCCCGCGAGCTCATGTTCGGTCCTTGCCGCGCCTACCTGCGCAGCAGCCAGAGTAGCAGGCTCAAGACGAGGCTGACGATGATCGAGGTCGTGATCGGGAAGTAGAAGCGGAAGTTCTCCCGCTCGATCACGATATCGCCGGGCAGGCGGCCCAGGCCGGACTTGTGCAGTACCGGCCAGAGCAGCCCGATCGCCACCAGGGCGATGCCGATATAGATCAGCGCCCGGGACATCCTCGCCTCAGGACAGGGTCTGTACGCCGCCCTTCGCGCCGACCAGCATCAGGTCGGCGGGCCGTTTGGCGAAGATCCCGTTGGTGACCACCCCCGTGAGGTTGTTGATCTGCTCCTCCATCCTGACCGGGTCGACCAGGTCGAGGTTGTGCACGTCCAGAATGATGTTCCCGTTGTCGGTCTTGAAGCCCTCGCGCAGCACCGGCTCGCCGCCAAGCTTGACCAGCTGCCGGGCGACAAGGCTGCGCGCCATCGGGATCACCTCCACCGGCAAGGGAAAGCTGCCCAGCACGTCCACGACCTTGCTCTCGTCCACGATGCACACGAACTTGCGGGCCACGGCCGCCACGATCTTCTCGCGGGTGAGCGCACCGCCGCCGCCCTTGATCAGCTGCAGGTGCCGGTTGGCCTCGTCGGCACCGTCGACGTAGACCGACACCTCGTCCACCGCGTTGAGGTCGTACACGGGGATGCCGTGGCCCTTGAGCCGCTCCGCACTGGCCACCGAGCTGGCCACCGTGCCATCGATCCTGTTCTTCATGCCGGCGAGGGCATCGATGAACATGTTGGTGGTCGAGCCGGTGCCCACCCCGACGACCATTCCGTTCTCGACGTGCTCCAGTGCCGCCTCGGCCACCGCTTTCTTCATTTCGTCCTGGTTCATTCCCGATTCTCCTGCATTGGCCGCTAAATCGCGGTAAACTGGCTATAAAGCGCGGGTAACTGTCTATTATATTCGCCCCGGGCCGGTGGCATCCAGCGTACGTGCACTCGCCCGCGCCCGCGGTTGCGTGCGCCCTCCACCGCCCCCCCGACAGAACCACCATACGGACCTCTGCATGCCATCCCGATACGTCGAGAAGATCCTCAAGGCCCCGGTCTACGACGTGGCCATCGAGACGCCGCTGGACGAGGCGCCGACCCTCTCGCGCCGCCTGGGCAACCACGTGCGCCTCAAGCGCGAAGACCTGCAGCCGGTGTTTTCCTTCAAGCTGCGCGGCGCCTACAACAAGATTATCAGCCTGTCCGAGGAGGCGCGCGCCCGCGGCGTGATCGCGTCCTCGGCCGGCAATCACGCGCAGGGCGTGGCCCTCTCCGCGCAACGCCTGGGCATCCGGGCCTTGATCGTCATGCCCAAGACGACGCCGCAGATCAAGGTCGACGCCGTGCGGCGCTTCGGCCCGGAGGTGGTGTTGCACGGCAACGTCTACGACGAGGCCTATCAGCACGCCTGTCGGCTCGCCGAGGCGCAGGACCTGACCTTCATTCATCCCTATGACGACGCCGAGGTCATTGCGGGCCAGGGCACCGTCGGCATGGAGATCCTGCGCCAGAGTCGCGGCGCCCCTTACGCAATCTTCGTGCCGGTGGGCGGCGGCGGGCTCATCGCCGGTGTCGCCGCCTACGTGAAATACCTGTATCCGGAGGTGAAGATCATCGGTGTCGAGCCGGTGGACGCGCCCTCGTTGTGCCGCGCGCTGGAGGCCGGGGAGCGGGTGGTTCTGGATCAGGTCGGCATCTTCGCCGACGGCGCCGCCGTGCGTCAGGTCGGCGCCGAGCCGTTCCGGATCGCCCGCCAGTGTGTGGACGAGGTCATTCTGGCCAGCGAGGACGAGATCTGCGCCGCCATCAAGGACATCTTCGATGACACGCGCTCCATTGCCGAGCCGGCGGGGGCGCTCGCCGTTGCCGGGCTCAAGAGCTATGTGAAGCGCGAGGGCCTGCGCGACCGCTACCTGGTCGCCATCGACAGCGGCGCGAACATGAACTTCGACCGCTTGCGCCATGTGGCGGAGCGTGCGGAGCTTGGTGAGCGCCGTGAGGCCCTGATCGGCGTCACCATCCCCGAGCGGCCCGGCAGCTTTCGCACCTTCTGCCAGGCGATCGGCACTCGCAGCATTACCGAGTTCAACTATCGTTTCGCCGACCCACAGCGTGCGCACGTGTTCGTCGGCCTGAGCCTGCAGAAGGCGGACGAGGAGAAGGACAGCCTGATCGCGCGCTTGCGCGAGCGCGAGTATCCGGTCACCGACATGACCGACAATGAGATGGCGAAGCTGCACGTGCGGCACATGGTCGGCGGTCACACCGACGGCGTGCATCACGAGCGCATCTATCGCTTCGAGTTTCCCGAGCGCCCGGGTGCGCTGCTGCGCTTTCTCACCCGGATGGGGCAGGACTGGAACATCAGCATGTTTCACTACCGCAACCATGGGGCCGCCTATGGGCGGGTGCTGGTCGGGCTGCAAGTGCCGCCCGCGGAGGAGGCGCAGTTTCAGAGCTTCCTCGCCGAGATCGGCTATCCCTGCGTCGACGAGACCGCGAACGCGGCCTACTCCCTGTTCCTGAGCTGAACCCACGAAAAAAGGGGCTGCCGGCACGGCAGCCCCTTCGGCGGGACCTCTTCCCGAGCGCCGCGGCGATGTCTCGACATCGCCCCCTGCGGCCTACCGCCGTTTCTTGCTCACCCGCTTCTTGGCGGTCTTCTTCTTGGCGGTTTTCTTCTTTGCTGCCTTTTTCTTGGCAGCCTTCTTCTTCGTCGCCGGCTTCTTCTTGGCGGCCTTCTTCTTGGCCTTCTTCTTCGCCGCCGGCTTCTTCTTGGCGGCCTTCTTCTTGGCGGCCTTTTTCTTGGCCTTCTTCTTCGCCGCCGGCTTCTTCTTGGCGGCCTTCTTCTTCGCGGTCTTCTTCTTGCTGGTCTTCTTCTTCGAGGTCTTCTTCTTCGAGGTCTTCTTCTTTGCCGCCTTTTTCTTGGCAGTCTTCTTCTTGGTCGCCGTCCTCTTCGCCGCAGTCTTCTTGCGTGCGGTCACCTTTCTCTTGGTTGCGACCTTCTTCTTGGCTGCGGTCTTTTTGCGCGTGGTCTTTTTCTTCGCTGCCGTCTTTTTCTTCGTCGCCATGTATCGTCCTCCGAGTTGCGCCGAATATGCGTTTTTTGCTTTGAGTATAGCCAGCTTAATACGTACCGCTAGGAAGTTTAATAAAATTTTGGCCGCTATGCATTGTTATTTCGACCTTTTCGGCGCCGCCCGATTACAGTTTCGCATTGCCCCTGCCGCGTGTGAATGCGGCCGCGCCCGTGCGCCGACAACATGCACTTTGCGCTTTGCAGCGGGCAAACGAAAAGGGCGGCTCGCGGCCGCCCTTTTTGGCAACGGACAGGGGCGTCAGCCGCTGTGGCGCTGGCGCAGGGCCTCGTCGTTATAGGCATCATCCACGGCACGAATGAAATTCTCGACCATGCGGAATCCCTCCACCGGCGCGTCATCGGCCATGTACTTGAGCCGGATGGGGCCCAGCGGCGTAACGACCTGGGCGCGCTCGAGCGTGCACTCCACAGTGCTGCAGTCGTTCTTCTCGGTGAGCGTGCGGATGATCTCCGCCACCACGGGCTCGCGATGTGCATCGGCCTTCGCCTTCTCGAGCGTCTCGGCGGCGTCGCCGTCGAGGACGGGCAGGTCGGTGTTCTCGGCAATGTGGTTGAGCAGTTCGGCAAGGGTCATTCGTAAACTCCTTCTCGTTGCATCATGCAATTCGGTTACACGGAGACGGTGAGGTCTTCGGCCAGTGCGACATGGCAGGCCTCTTCCACACGTCGGAAGTAGTACATCAGATCGAGCGGCAGGGAGACGCCGTCGAGCAGTTGCAGGGGATAGAGGTCGGCCGTGAGCACCATGTCGGCGATGGACGGCTGCCCCATGTAGTATCCCGAATGCGCCAGATGCGCGGCCAGCGACTTCATGCGGGTCATTGCGTAGAGCTGCTCGAAACCGGCGTAGCGGTCGTTGGCGAGCTCCTCGACGCTCATGCCGAAGCGATGCTGCACGTGCGCCTTGTACGCCGCGAGGGTGTTCTCGTCCGCGCTCACCTCCCCATAGGCGGGCAGCACGGGGGCATGCAGGCGGCTGAGCACCGCATCGACGCCCTGGCGCCAATCCAACAGCGCCTGCCAGCCGTCCGCGTCGATACGCCCGTCCACGAGCGGCGGCGTGTCGGGAAACAGCTCGTCGATGCGCCGCAGCACGGCCAGGCTGTCGGTCAGCAGCCGGCCGTCCTCGAGGCGCAGCACCGGGACGGTGCGCGCGATGCCGAGCTCGAAGAAGGTCTCGTCGTCGTCATAGGCCAGGGCGTGCGGCCGGTATGCGACCTGCTTGTAGCCCAGGGCCAGGCGCAGCCGCTGCGCGGCCGGCGAGGAATGGAAGAAGTACAGTTCGGGCATTTGGCTTACTCGAGTCCGAGAATGTAGTCCCACTGCTCGGCGCTGACCGGCATCACCGAGAGGCGGTTGCCACGGCGCAGCAGGGGGAAGTCGCCGAGCGCCGCGGCGTGCCCCTTGAGCTCGTGCAGGCCGATGGTGCGCCCCAGCTTGCGCTCGAAGGCGAGGTCGACCATGTACCAGCGCGGCTTCTGCGGGTCGCTCTTGGGGTCATAGTACTTCTGCGCGGGGTCGAAGGCGGTGAAGTCGGGGTAGCCCTCGCGCTCGACCCGGGCGAGTCCGACGACGCCCGGCTCCTTGCAGTTGGAGTGATAGAAGAACACGCGGTCCCCCTTTTTCATCTCGTCGCGCATCATGTTTCGGGCCTGGTAGTTGCGCACGCCGTCCCAGGGTTCGGTGCGGTTCGCCTCCAGGTGGTCGATGCCAAAGGTGTCGGGCTCGGATTTCATCAGCCAGTAGTTCATTCGATTTCCTGAATTCGGTCACAGCCGCTTTGCGAGGGGATTCACATAACGCTGCTTGTGGCTTGCTGGATCAAAAGGTTATGGTTATACATCTCTACTCAGAAGAAAAGGGGCGCTGGCCCCATCCACCATTGAAGGGGAATGTAATGCGGCGCAAGCCCGATATCCTGACGATCCTCGCGATCCTGATCGGGCTCGGTGTGCTGGTGACGGGATTCACTCAGGAGGTGCAGCGCGACCACCGTCCCTCCGCCTCGCAGGTGAGCTCCATCCAGCCCTGACTTCGACCGGCAAGCAGGTACTGGCTGCCGCCGTCCGCTGAGCCCCGCCGCGGACGGCGCGCTGCCGGTCTTGTCCGCGCCTTCCGTGCCGCCCACGTTCCCCATTCAGCGCCCGTAGACCTCCCGCTCGCTGACCACCGCATCCAGCGGTACGTCCCACGGTTCCGCCGAAAGCGCCGCCGTGCGCTGAAAGTCGTAGGCCACGCCGAGCAGGCGCGGGGTTCGCCAATGACGCAGGTGGCCGAGCCGGGCCAGCGTCCGATCGTAGAAGCCGCCGCCCATCCCCAGCCGATGCCCGTCGGCATCGAAGGCGACCAGCGGGGCCAGCACCAGGTCGATGGCGCAGGGCTTGCGGGCGCGATTGCGGCGTCGGCTCGCCGGCTCCGGGATGCCGAAGCGGTTGCGCACCAGGGCGGTGCCCTCGGTGAAGGGCATGAACCACAGCCGATTTTCGTAGGGGAGCCCGAGCACGGGCAGATAGAAGCGCTTGCGGTGCAGCCGGGCATCGACGAGCAGACCGGTCAGGTCCACCTCGCCGTCGTTCGGCAGGTAGAGCGCGACATGGCGGCTGCGTCGGTAGAGCGCGAGACGGCGGATGCGCTCGGCGACGGCGTGGCCGAGCCTCTCGCGCTCGTGTTCGGACAGCGCGCGGCGCTCGCGCCGCATTCGCCGACGCAGCGCACTACGCGCGCCTCGATGATTGGTCTCGAGGGAAGAAATGAGGAGGCGCCCTCCGCCTGTGCCGCTGTGCCCATCGTCCTTGAACCTGCGGCTCAAGGTGGGTGCTTCCGCCGGTGCATTAGGCTTTCCGCTCCGAATGCGGACCTGCACACAGCCCCGGTTTTCAACACCCTTGAAAAGTATTAAGGCTCAAGGGTTACCTGGTACACCCACGGACACCGCAGGGGGCGCCTATAGCAAAACCGATGTTTCCGTATCCGCCTCGCGGTCAGGCTACCGAAAGATAGCATGCCCGCCAAGGGCAGGGCTGACCTGCCGCGCTGAAGACATCCCGGAAAGAAGCGTCCGGGCCGATGCTCCCAGCGTCTCCATTAGAAGCGCGGCTCCCATTATAGTTCCAGCTGACGCGCCTTGCAGAGCGCCTCTTCGATGCGCTCCTGCAGGCCCCGCAGGCGCGTTGCCACCGAGGCGTCCGGCTCCTCGGGCCGGGGTTCCCGACTGAGCAGCTCGTGGGCGATGTTCAGGGCGGCCATGACCGCAATGCGGTCGGCGCCGATGACCTTCCCGGCGTCGCGGATTTCGCGCATCCTACGGTCGAGATAGCGCGCCGAGGCGACCAACTCGTCCTGCTCGTCGACACTGCAGGCGACCAGATAGTCCTTGTCCAGGATGTGCACCGAGACCGGCTTGACGTTCTTGGGGTCAGTCATGTTCCATCGCCTTCAGGCGGGCGATCATCGCCTCCACCCGACTGCGGGCCAGCTCGCTCTTTTCGATCAGGCGGGCCCGCTCCGACATCAGATTCGCCTGCTGATCGCGCAGCGAGCGATTCTCCGACTGCAGACGGTCGACCGCTGCAATCAGTTCATCGACGCGTTCCTCGAGTTTCTTGAGGTCGAACTCTTCCATCGGCGCTGGGACTGTCGGCATTCCCGTTCTGTCGTTGTTGTATCGGAGCCGCACGGCTGCTTGGCGGGTGTCCCGCGTCGGACGCCGAGTCTGTCCGCGCCAATATAGAGGCAGGGCCGCGGCGGGTCAATGCGCCCCGCCGGCAGCTTGGGAGCGCATTTGCCCCGGTGGTAGACTACGGGGTTTCCAGCGACTGCAGGGGCCTTCCACCGATGGGCGATACTCCCCAGTTCGTCGACCCGCAGGCGACGCCCCCGGGCGCGGCGGACATTCGTGCCGACGCGACCATCATCGAGGGGGTGGCGCACAACGGCAAGCCGTGCCGCATCGTCGACAACACCGCCTCGGTGCCGGAGCACGAGCTCGAGGCGTTGCTCGCGCAGCTGATCGAGGACAAGCGCTTCGGGCTCGGCGGCATGTCGGTGGCCGGGGGCAGCCGCATCGCCATCGGTGAGCCGCAGGGCACCCATCTGCAGATCGGCAGCGAGCTGTACCGGATTCTGCTATTCCCCTATGAAGCCCGTATCGAGCCGTTCTGATGTCGACAGAGATCCCCCCCATGGACGAGATTCAGGTTGCCCTCGATCGGCTCGGTGCGCCGACCGACGCCCCCGAGGTGCACGGGCAGTTGTGCGGCTTTCTGTGCGCGCGCGGCGAGGTGGACGCCGAGACCTGGTGGCGCGAGAGCATGCCCTCGGTGCCGGCGGGCAATCCGCTGGGCGCCGCGGCGCGCGATGAGCTGATCGCCCTGTTCGAGGCCAGCCGCGACGGGCTGGACGACCCGGTGCTGCAATTCCCGCTGCTGCTGCCCGCGGAGAGCGCCTCCATCGAGGTGCGTGTCGAGGCGCTCGGGGAGTGGGTGGGCGGCTTCCTGGTCGGGCTGGCCTCGGGCGGCATCAGTGACATGGATGCGCTCCCCGGCGATCTCGCTGAGCTGGTCGAGGACCTGATCCAGCTCAGCCGCGCCACCGACTACGGGCTGGCCGGCGGCGAGGAGGACGAGCAGGCCTACGCCGAGCTGGTCGAGTTCGTACGCATGGGCGTGCTCATGTTTCGCGAAGAGCTCCATCCGGTGAAGGCGCCGCCCAAGGACCCGAGCGGTCACACCCTGCACTGAGCCTCTCCCTCGCGGGGCGCGACGGGCGCCGCGCCCATCTGACATAATGGACCTATGAACCAGAGAGAATTCGCGCGCCGTCGCAAGCGCCTCATGCAACTCGTGGGCGAGGACGCCGTCGTCATCCTGCCGACCGCACCGATGCGGACGCGCAATCGCGACGTCGAGTACCCCTATCGCCCGGACAGCGATTTCTATTATCTCACCGGCTTCCCCGAGCCGGAGGCCGTGGCGGTGCTCGCGCCCGGGCGGCCGCACGGAGACTACGTCCTGTTCTGCCGCGAGCGCGACCCGCAGATGGAGACCTGGAACGGCGCGCGCGCCGGCCAGGACGGGGCGGTCGAGACCTACGGGGCGAGCGATTCCTTCCCCTTCGCGGACATCGACGACATCCTGCCGGGGCTGCTCGAGAACCGCGAGCGCGTCTACTACACCATGGGCATCCACGCCGAGTTCGATCAGCGCCTGATCGGCTGGATCAATCGGCTGCGCGCGCAGGGCCGCGCCGGGGTGCACGCCCCGGGGGAGTTCGTCGCGCTCGATCACCTGCTGCACGACATGCGCCTGTTCAAGAGCGCCGCCGAGGTGCGCACCATGCGCAAGGCCGGACAGATCTCGGCGCGCGCCCATCGGCGCGCCATGCAGTGCTGCCGCCCCGGCGTGTGGGAGTACCAGCTGGAGGCCGAGCTGCTGCACGAGTTCATGCACGCCGGCTCACGCTCGCCCGCCTACCCCTCGATCGTGGGCGGCGGCGCCAACGGCTGCGTGCTGCACTACATCGAGAACAGCGCCGCCCTGAACGAGGGCGAGCTGGTGCTGATCGACGCCGGGGCCGAATACGACTACTACGCCGCCGACATCACCCGCACCTTTCCCGTCTCCGGCGCATTCAGCCCCGCGCAGCGGGCGCTCTACGAGGTGGTGCTCGCCGCGCAGGAGGCCGCCATCGAGAAGGTGCGGCCGGGCAATCACTGGAACGAGCCGCACACGGCGGCCGTGCGCGTGCTCACCGAAGGCATGGTGGAGCTGGGCATCCTCAAGGGCCAGCCCAGGCAGCTGATCAAGGACGGCGCCTACCGACGCTTTTATATGCACCGTACCGGCCATTGGCTGGGCATGGACGTGCACGATGTGGGCGATTACAAGATCGACGGCGAGTGGCGGCTGCTCGAACCGGGCATGGTGATGACGGTCGAGCCGGGCCTGTACATTCCCGCGGGCAGCCGCGGCGTGGCCAAAAAGTGGTGGAACATCGGCATCCGCATCGAGGACGACGTGCTGGTCACCAAGGACGGTTGCGAGGTGTTGACCGCCGACGCGCCCAAGCACCCGGACGACATCGAATCGGTGATGGCGGGCTGAGCACGGCCGTGGCGCAGGAGCAGCACTATGACGTGCTCATCGTCGGCGGCGGGCTGGCCGGGGCCAGCCTCGCCTGTGCGTTGCGCGGCCAGGCCTTGCGCGTCGGCGTCATCGAGGCGCGTCCGCTGCGCGCACCGGACCAGCCGAGCTTCGACGACCGCACCGTGGCGCTGGCGTTCAGCTCACAGCGGATCTTCGCCGCGCTGGGCTTGTGGGAGGCCATCGCCGCCCAGGGCGCGACCCCCATCCGGCGCATCCACGTCTCCGACCGCGGCCGACTCGGGCTGACCGAGATCGACGCGGCCGAGCTGGACGTGGCGGCGCTCGGCTACGTGGTGGAGGCGCGCGCCCTGGGCGCGGCCCTGGCAGCGGGGCTGGACGCCGGCGCCAACGTGGACCTGCACTGCCCCGCGGAGCTGGTCGGCCTGCAGACCGAACCCGAGCGCATCGTCGCCGACGTGCGCACCGCTGCCGGCGCGCAGCGGCTCACGGCGCGTGTCATGGTCGCCGCCGACGGGGCCGATTCGGCGGCCGGGCGGCTGAGCGGCGCGCGCAGCTTGCGCGTCGACTATGGGCAGACCGCGGTCATTGCGAACGTCGCACCGGAGCGGCCGCACGGCGGGGTGGCCTACGAGCGCTTCACCGACAGCGGGCCGCTGGCCCTGCTGCCGGCCGCGGACATCGCCGGGCGCCACCGCTGCGCACTGGTATGGACCGCGCGCCGCGACGAGGTCGACGCGGTGCTGGCGCTCGATGACGCGGCCTTTCTCACCGCCCTCGAAGAGCGCTTCGGCCGCCGCCTGGGGCGGCTGCTCGAAGTGAGCCCACGCCACGCCTATCCGCTCGAGCTGCTGCACCTGCGCGACAAGGTGCGCGAGCGCCTGGTGTTCATCGGCAATGCGGCGCACACCCTGCACCCGGTGGCCGGGCAGGGCTTCAACCTGGGCCTGCGCGATGTGGCCCTGCTCGCCGAGATCCTCACCGATGCGGTACGCCGCGGCGCGGACCCCGGCGCCGAGGCCGTCCTGCGGCGCTATGCGCACGGCCGCCGCCGCGATCAACTGCAGGCGACCGTGTTCACCGACGCCCTCGTGCGGGTGTTTTCCAATGGCTTTGCGCCGCTCGCCGCCGCCCGCGACCTCGGGCTGGTGACGCTGAATCTGCTGCCCCCGGCGCGGCGTGCACTGGCCCGCCAGGCTATGGGCTTCATCGGGCGCATGCCGCGTCTGGCGCGGGGCCTGCCCCTGTGAGCGCCAACGGCGCCTACGACGTCTGCATCGTCGGCGGCGGCATGGTCGGCGCCACGCTGGCCTGCGCGCTCGGCACGCTGCCCTTGCGGGTGGCGCTGGTCGACCGTCGGCCGCCGCCCGAGGACTGGTCGCCCGAGGGCGGCTTCGACACGCGCGTGAGCGCCATCACCCGCGCCTCGCAGCGCATCTTCGAGACGCTCGGCGTGTGGGACGGCATTGCCGGGCGGCGCATCAGCCCGTTCCGCGAGATGCATGTCTGGGACGCGGGCGGCAGCGGCAGCATTCACTTCGACAGCGCCGACCTGGGCGAGCCCACCCTCGGACACATCGTCGAGAACAGCGTGATCCTCGCCGCGCTCTATGAACGGCTGCGCCAGCTCGGCAACGTGGACCTGCTGGCGCCGGTGCAGGCCAGCCGCCTCGCCTGGGACGCGGATTTCATGTACCTGCAGCGCGAGCAGGGCGACTACGTCAGCGCGCGCCTGCTGGTCGGGGCCGACGGCAGTCGCTCCTGGGTGCGCGAGCGCGCCGGCATCAGCGTGCGTGGCTGGGACTACGACCAGAGCGCGGTGGTGGCCACGGTACGCACCGAGAAGCCCCATGCGGAGACCGCCTGGCAGCGTTTCCTGCCGCACGGCCCGCTCGCCTTCCTGCCCCTGCGCGAGGGCTGCAGCTCCATCGTCTGGTCGACCCGGCCCGAGCACGCACAGCACCTGCTCGCGCTGGAGGAGGCGGCCTTTGCCGCCGAGCTCGAGGCGGCCTTCGAGAGCCGCCTGGGGGCCATCGAATGGGTCGGACCGCGGGCCGCCTTTGCGCTGCGCTATCTGCACGCCAATGCCTACGTGCGGCCGCGTCTGGCGTTGCTCGGCGACGCGGCGCACACCATCCATCCGCTCGCCGGGCAGGGGGTCAATCTGGGGCTCACCGACGCGGCCGCGCTGGCGGAGGTGCTCGCCGAGGCGCTGAGCGCACGCAAGGGCATCGGGGCGATCCCGGTGCTGCGCCGCTACGAGCGCTGGCGCAACGCCGACAACCTGTCGATGCTCGCCGCGGTGGACGGCTTCAAACGCCTGTTCGGCAGTGAGTTGAGCGTGGTGCGCGCGGTGCGCAGCCTGGGACTGACGCTCACGCACACGATGCTGCCGATCAAGAACGTGTTGATCCGGCATGCCATGGGGATCAGCGGCGAGATGCCGCGCCTGGCACGCGGGCGGCCGCTGCGCGGCGACTGAGCGGCGCGCCGCAGGCTCTTTTTGGGGGAGGCGGCCCGTGCGGCCGCCTCGTTGCGTCGGGCCCCGGTGGCGCCCCGGCCGGGCGGCTGCAGACCTTGCAGCCGCGATGCCGGAGGGTGCCGCCGCGGGTCCGTTGGTGGGGATGACAGATGAATCTGCTCGACATCGTGGCGGCGCTGCTGACGCTCACCGCCCTGTTCGCCTATCTCAATTACCGCATCGTGCGCCTGCCGACCACCATCGGCGTGATGTTCGTTGCGCTGGTGCTCTCGCTCGCAATGATCGTCGGCGGCAAGCTCGGCTTCCACGCGCTCGACCAGCACGTGGGCGTGCTGCTGCGCAGCATCGACTTTCATGACGTGCTCATGGAGGGCATGCTCAGCTTTCTGCTGTTCGCCGGCGCCCTGCACGTGAACCTCGACGACCTCGCCGAGGAGAAGTGGGTGATTGCCACGCTCGCCACGCTGGGCGTGGTGCTCTCCACGTTCCTGGTCGGCTCGATGACCTATGTCGTGCTGCAACTGCTGGGTACCGATCTGCCGCTGATCTATTGCCTGGTGTTCGGGGCGCTGATTTCGCCCACCGACCCCATCGCCGTGCTCGGCATCCTCAAGAGCGCGGGCGCGCCGCGCTCGCTGGAGACGAAGATCACCGGCGAGTCGCTGTTCAACGACGGGATCGGGGTGGTGGTGTTCCTCGCCCTGCTCGGCATCGCCAGCGGCGCCGAGCAGGCCAGCGCCGGGCACATCGCGCTGTTGTTTCTGCGCGAGGCCGTGGGCGGCGCGGCCTTCGGCTTCGCCCTGGGCTGGTTCGTGTACCGGCTGCTGCGCCAGGTGGACGACTACACGGTGGAGATCCTGCTCACCCTGGCGCTGGTCACCGGCGGCTATGCCGCCGCCTCCGCCCTGCACCTGTCCGGGCCCATCGCCATCGTCGTCGCCGGGCTGTTCATCGGCAACCACGGGCGGCGCTTTGCCATGAGCCCCAGCACCTGCCAGCACCTGGACACCTTCTGGGAGCTGCTCGATGAAATCCTCAACGCCGTGCTGTTCGTGCTCATCGGCCTCGAGGTCCTCGCGCTGTCCTTCGAGGTGGGCTATCTGGTCGCCGGCCTGGTGGCCATCCCGGTGGTGCTGCTGGCGCGCTACATCACCGTCTCCGCGCCGTTGCGGGTGATGCGCCGCTTCCGTGAGTTCAGCCCGAGCGCGGCCCGCATCATGACCTGGGGCGGGCTGCGCGGCGGCATCTCCGTGGCGCTCGCCCTGTCGCTGCCGTTCGGGGCCGAGCGCGACGTCATCGTGGCCATCACCTATGTGGTGGTGGTCTTCTCCATCCTCGTGCAGGGGCTGACCGTCGGCCGGGTGGTGCGCGCCGCCGCCCGCTGACCGCCGTGCTCCGCGGCGGCGGCGTGCGCTTGGTTTTGACCTCGCCTGCGGGTACACTGTGCGGCTCGACTGACCGGTAAGTGACTGAAACTTCGCGTGCGGCGCAACGCCTGCAGGTTCAGCAACTTGCCAGCCCCCGCGGGAGAGAGCGGCCCAGGCCGCCGCCGAAGGCGCAACCCGCCCGGAATCGCTCAGGCAAAAGGACCGTGCGGGGCAGCACGTCGACTCTGGAGAGAGGCCGCTGTCGCCGGCCCACCGAAGGGGCATAAGCTCTCAGGTTTCAGGACAGAGGGGCGGCAGCCGTCGATCCGGCTGTCGCCCTTTTGCCGTTTGAACACGAGGCCCCGAGTCGCATGCCGAAGTCGACCTCAGCATCGGTGCACAAATTCATCCCGGTCTTTGACCACTCCCGCCAGGCCAATGTCGGGCGCATGCCCGGCTGGATCCGGCAGGAGCTGGGCGGCGGCGAGCACTACGGCGTGACCGCCAGCGCGGTGCGCGGCCATGCGCTGCACACCGTCTGCGAGGAGGCGCGCTGCCCCAACCGCGGCGAGTGCTGGAGCCGCGGCACCGCCACCTTCATGCTGCTCGGCGACACCTGCACCCGCGCCTGCGGCTTCTGCTCGGTGGCCACCGGCCGTCCCGCCGGCCTGGACCGCGGCGAGCCGGCCCGCGTGGCAGCGGCGGCGGTGCAGCTGGGCCTGGACTACGTGGTGCTCACCTCGGTGAACCGCGACGACCTCAAGGACGGGGGCGTCGGCATCTTCGCCGAGTCCCTGTTGGCGCTCGATGCCCGCCTGCCCGGCATCGGCCTGGAACTGCTCACCCCCGATTTCCAGCGCTGCCAGGCGCAGGCCGTAGCCTCGATCGCCGCTGTCGCCGGGCGGCTCGCGCATCCGCGTCGCGACGCCACCCGCCTGGTGTGGGGCCACAACGTGGAGACCGTCCCGCGTCTGTATCGCGGCGTGCGCAAGGGCTCGCGCTACGATGTCTCGCTGCGCCTGCTGGAGCAAGCCGCGGCGCTGTCCGGCGTGGAGGCCAAATCCGCCCTCATGCTGGGGCTGGGCGAATCCCGCGAAGAGGTGCTCGCGGTGCTGCGCGATCTGCGCGCAGCGGGGGTCGGCCGCCTGGCCCTGGGCCAGTATCTGCGTCCGACCCGCTATCACCTGCCGGTGAAGGCCTATATTCCTCCGGAGGAGTTCGAGGACTATGCCGCCGCCGCGCGGGGCATGGGATTCACCTGGGTGAAGGCGGGGCCGCTGGTGCGTTCCTCCTATCATGCCGAAGAACAACAGGACGTGGCGGCGCTCTGAGCCGCACGGTCAACGCAGGAGACACGGGTAACATGGGTAAACAGACTTCCCTGTACCAGCAACACGTGCAGATGGGCGCCAAGCTCGTCGACTTCGGCGGCTGGGACATGCCGCTGCACTACGGCTCGCAGATCGAGGAGCACCATCAGGTGCGCCAGGACGCCGGCATGTTCGACGTCTCGCACATGACCGTCATCGACTTGCGCGGCGAGCGCGTGCGCGAGTTTCTGCGCCACCTGATCGCCAACGACGTGGCCAAGCTCAAGGAGCCGGGCAAGGCGCTCTACACCTGCATGCTCAACGATGACGCCGGCGTCATCGATGACCTCATCGTCTACTTCATGGACGAGGCGTGGTTCCGCATCGTGGTCAACGCCGCCACGCGCGACAAGGACCTGGGCTGGATCGGCCGCCATGCCGCCACCTTCGGGGTCGAGCTGGAGGAGCGCGAGGACCTGGCCATGATCGCCGTGCAGGGGCCCAATGCCCGCATCAAGACGCACGCGACCATGGGCGAGAGCGCCCGGGCGGCCGAGCAGCTCGAGCCCTTCTACGCCAAGTCCATCGACGGCGTGTTCGTGGCGCGCACCGGCTACACCGGCGAGGACGGCTACGAGATCATCCTGCCCGCGGACAACGCCGCGGCCTTGTGGGAGTCGCTGTACGCGCACGGCGTGCGGCCCATCGGTCTGGGCGCGCGCGACACGCTGCGCCTGGAGGCCGGCATGAATCTCTACGGCACCGACATGGACGAGACCACCACCCCACTGGAGTCCGCTCTCGCCTGGACCGTGGCCTGGGAGCCGGCCGAGCGCGACTTCATCGGCCGCGCCGCGCTCGAGAAGCAGCGCGCGGCCGGCGCGCCGCGCAGGCTGGTGGGCCTGGTGCTCGAGGGCCGCGGCGTGTTGCGCGGCCACCAGAAGGTCATCACCGAGGCCGGCGAGGGGGAGGTCACCAGCGGCAGCTTCTCGCCCACGCTTGGCAAATCCATTGCCTTCGCGCGCGTGCCGGCGCAGACCGGCGAGCGCTGCGAGGTCGAGATCCGCGGCCGCAACGTGGCGGCGCGCGTGGTTCGCCCGCCGTTCGTGCGCAACGGCAAGTCCCGCATCTGAAATCCCGGTTCCAACCGGCTACAGCAAACAGGCAACGCGAGGAAGCACCGATGAGCGACGTACCCGCCGACCTGAAGTACACCAAGTCCCACGAGTGGGTGAAACGCAACGCCGACGGCAGCGTGACCGTGGGCATTACCGCCCATGCGCAGGACCTGCTCGGCGACATGGTCTATGTGGAGGTCCCCGAGGCCGGCAATACGCTGTCCGCCGGCGAGGACTGCGCCGTGGTCGAATCGGTCAAGGCCGCCTCCGACGTCTATGCGCCGGTCGCCGGCGAGATCGTCGCCGGTAACGACGCCCTGGCCGACAGCCCCGAGGTGGTCAACAAGGACCCCTACGGCGAAGGCTGGCTCTTCAAGATGACGCCCTCGGATTCGGCCGAGGTGGACGCGCTGCTCGATGCGGACGCCTACCGCGAGCTGGTCGAGTCCGAGTCGCACTGAACGTCGGTCCTCCCGCGGACCGCAACACCAGGGTAGAGGCGATGCCGTTCATTCCCCATACCGAACAAGACGTGCGTGAGATGCTCGAGGCCATCGGCGTCGAGAGTGTCGAGGCGCTGTTCTCCGAGATCCCCGCCGAGCTGCGCAGCGAGGGCCTGGCGGGCGTGCCCACCGGCCTGCCGGAGATGGAGATCGGCCGGCTGATGCAGGCACGGGCCGCGCAGGACGGCCAGCCGCTGTGCTTCGCCGGCGCCGGTGCCTACGAGCATCACATCCCGGCCGCCGTGTGGGAGATCACCACGCGCGGGGAGTTCTATTCCGCCTATACCCCGTACCAGGCCGAGGCGAGTCAGGGCACGCTGCAGCTGCTCTATGAGTTCCAGACCATGATGGCCGGGCTGACGGGCATGGAGGTGTCCAACGCCTCGCTGTATGACGGCGCCTCGGCGCTGGCCGAAGCGGTGCTCATGGCGGTGCGCGCCAACCGCAAGTCCAAGTCCCGGCGCATCCTCATGCCGCGCACGGTGAACCCCACCTACCGCAAGGTGGCGCACACCATCGTCGCGAACCAGGGGATCGTGCTCGAGGAGCTCGACTACGAGCGCAAGGGCGGCTTCATCGACCCGGCGAGCCTGCCGAAGGACCCGGGCGAGTTCGCGGCGCTGGTGATCCCGCAGCCGAACTTCTTCGGCGTGCTCGAGGAGGTCGATGCGCTGACCGACTGGGCGCACGCGCACGGGGCGCTGGTCATCGCGGTGGTCAACCCCACCGCCATGGCGGTGCTCAACCCGCCGGGCCAGTGGGGCGAGGCCGGTGCCGACGTCGCCTGCGGCGAAGGCCAGCCGCTCGGCGCGCCGCTGTCCTCGGGCGGCCCCTACTTTGGCTTCATGTGCTGCCGCCAGGAGCACGTGCGCCAGATGCCGGGGCGCATCATCGGGCGCACTGTCGATCTGGAGGGGAAGGAGGGCTTCGCGCTGACCCTGCAGGCCCGCGAGCAGCACATCCGCCGCTCCAAGGCGACCTCCAACATCTGCACCAACCAGGGGCTGCTGACCACGGCCGCTACCATTTATATGGCGCTGCTCGGCCCGGCCGGGCTGGAGCGGGTCGCAGCGGCGAGCCATGCGAACACCTCGGCGCTGGTCGAGCGGCTGAGCGCGCTGCCGCAGGTGCAGGGCGTGTTCGATCGTCCGGTGTTCCACGAGGCCGTGCTGCGCCTGGATCGCCCGGCAGCGAGCATCCTCGAGGCCTTGGCCGCGCAGGACATCGTGGGCGGTTACGACCTCGGCGAGGACTATCCGGAACTGGAGAACTGCCTGCTGGTGTGCGCCACCGAGACCAAGACGGCGGCCGATCTGGACGCCTTCGCCGCGGCGCTCGGTGAGGTGATGAAGCAGGCCAAGCGCGCCTAGGCGAATTGCAGCGGGCGCACAGTGCAGGGAGGCCGGGCGTCGCCCGGCCCGGGACAACACGAAAGGAGTGAGCGAGTCATGGCAGAGATAACCCTCAAAGGCAATGCGATTCACACCAGCGGCGAGTTGCCGTCCGTCGGCAGCGCCGCCCCGGCCTTTACGCTGACCAATGCCGATCTGGAGGACGTCACGCTGGCCGACTTCAAGGGCAAGAAGAAGCTGCTCAACATCGTGCCCAGTCTGGACACGCCGGTCTGTGCCGTGTCCACGCAGAAGTTCAACGAGAAGGCCAAGGGGCGCGACGACGTGGCCGTGCTGATCGTCTCGGCCGACCTGCCGTTCGCGCAGAAGCGCTTCGTCGACGGCGAGCACCTCGACGCCGTCGTGCCGCTGGCGATGATGCGCGACCGCAACTTCGCCAAGGACTACGGCGTGCTGATCCAGGACGGCCCGCTGGCCGGCATCACCGCGCGCGCCATCGTCGTCATCGACGAGAACGACAAGGTCGTGCACACCGAGATGGTGCCCGAGATCGGCCAGGAGCCGGATTACGAGAAGGCGCTCAGCGCGCTGTAAGGCTTCGTGTATGGGCCGGGGCACGGCGCCCCGGTCGCTTCACGTGCAACGAGGAACATAGAGAGATGTTGATTTTCGAGCACTCGCGAGAAGGCCGGCGCAACGAGGCGCAGATCCCGCGCCAGGATGGATCGTTGGCCGATATTCCGGAGCAGTTCCGCCGCAAGCAGCGCGCGCCGCTGCCGGAAGTCTCCGAGCTGCAGGCGGTGCGCCACTACACGCGCCTGTCGCAGAAGAACTTCTCCATCGACACGCACTTCTATCCGCTCGGCTCGTGCACGATGAAGTACAACCCGCGCGGCTCCAACAAGCTGGCGATGCTGCCCGGCTTCCTGGCCCGTCACCCGCACAGCCACGAGAGCCTGGGCCAGGGCTTCCTCGCCTGCATGTACGATTTGCAGGAGATGCTGCGCGAGGTGACCGGCATGCGCGGCGTGTCGCTGGCGCCCATGGCCGGCGCGCAGGGC
Source organism: uncultured Gammaproteobacteria bacterium (assembly GCA_963779865.1). Classification (GTDB taxonomy): domain Bacteria; phylum Pseudomonadota; class Gammaproteobacteria; order CAVZZX01; family CAVZZX01; genus CAVZZX01. The sequence goes on from CAVZZX010000003.1 coordinate 2,891,696, forward strand.
GAGTTCGCCGGCGTGGCCATGATCCGCGCCTACCACGACGCGCGCGGCGACAGCGCGCGCAGCGAGATCCTGGTGCCCGACGCCGCCCACGGCACGAACCCGGCCACCGCCACCATGTGCGGCTACAAGGTCAAGGAGATCCCCACCGACGCCCAGGGCGATGTCGATCTGGAGGCCCTGCGCGCCGCGGTCGGCCCGCAGACCGCCGGCATCATGCTCACCAACCCGTCCACGCTGGGCGTGTTCGAACGGCGCATCATGGAGATCGCGCGCATCGTCCACGAGGCCGGCGGGCTGCTGTACTACGACGGTGCCAACCTCAATGCCATCCTCGGCAAGGTGAAGCCGGGTGACATGGGCTTTGACGTCATCCACATCAACCTGCACAAGACCTTCTCCACGCCGCACGGCGGCGGCGGCCCGGGCGCCGGGCCGGTCGGGGTGAGCGAGCGCTTGCTCCCCTACATGCCCGTGCCGATCGTGTCGAAGGAGGGCGAGCGCTATCGGGTGCTCACCGAGCGCGAGCGCCCCGAGACCATGGGCCGTCTGTCGGCCTTCATGGGCAACCCCGGCGTGCTGCTGCGCGCCTACGTCTACGCCCGCATGCTCGGCCGCGAGGGCATGGAGCGCGTCGCCGAGTTCGCCACGCTCAATGCCAACTACCTGATGGCGCAGCTGGCCAAGGCCGGCTTCGACATGGGCTATCCCGAGCGGCGTGCCACCCACGAGTTCATCCTCACGCTCAAGCGCCAGGCCAAGGAGCTGGGCGTCAATGCGATGGACTACGCCAAGCGCCTGCTCGACTACGGCTATCACGCGCCGACCACCTACTTCCCGCTGCTGGTCCCCGAGTGCCTGCTCATCGAGCCGACCGAGACCGAGGCCAAGGAAGACCTGGACGGCTTCGTCGAGGCGATGCGCAAGATCGACGCGGAGGCGAAGGAAAGCGCCGACGTGGTAAAGTCCGCCCCGCACACGCTGCCCGTGCGGCGCCTGGACGACGTCAAGGCCGCCCGCGAGCTGGATCTGGTCTGGCGGCGCACCGGCTGAGTCCCGGCGCGGGCCGCCTTCCAGGGGAGAGGGGAGCCCGAGCATGGCAAAACCCGGTCGGACGGGGCTGGCCCGCGTCCTGCACGCCACGCGCTATTCCGTAAACGGCCTGCGCGCCGCCTGCCGCTGGGAGGCGGCGTTCCGCCAGGAGCTCGCCCTCGTCCTGCCCCTCGTCGTCCTCGCCCTCTGGCTCGGTCACTCCGGCGTCGAGCGCGCGCTGCTGATCGGGAGCCTGCTGCTGGTCCTCGTCGTCGAGCTGCTGAACTCCGCCATCGAGGCGGTGGTCGACCGCGTCGACGGCGACTGGCACGAGCTCTGCGAGCGCGCCAAGGACATGGGCTCGGCCGCCGTCATGCTCTCCCTGCTCCACGTCCTCCTCGTCTGGATCCTGGTCCTCTACCCGCATTACGTCTGAGGGCCGCCGCCCGTTCACGCTTCGACAAGCTCAGCGCGAACGGGGGTACGGCGCCGAAAGGGCAATTCGCCGACAAGACCGTTCGTCCTGAGCCCTTCGACAGGCTCAGGACAGGCCCTGTCGAAGGGCGAACAGAACGCAGCCCCCGAAGCAGGGCCTCCGGGCCCGTGTCCCACCCGCGCTTCGACAAGCCCATCGCGAACGAAATGCGACGCCGACCGGCCAATTCGCCACCAGACCGTTCGTCCTGAGCCAGTCGAAGGGCGAACAGAACGGAGCCCGAAAGCCGCCCGCTTGTCATCCCCCGCCCGGCCGGTTAGTTTGTTGGGCTTTGCACTTATTCGACCTCAACAGGGAGAGAGACATGTCCGCGCTGATCTGTGGTTCGCTGGCTTTCGACACCATCATGGTGTTCCACGACCGATTCAAGAACCACATCCTCCCCGAGCAGGTGCACATCCTGAACGTCTCCTTCCTGGTGCCGGACATGCGCCGCGAGTTCGGCGGCTGCGCCGGCAACATCGCCTACAACCTCAAGCTGCTCGGCGGCGACCCGCTGCCCATGGGCACGGTGGGCGCAGACTTCACCCCCTATGCTGAGTGGATGGACAAGCACGGTATCGCCCGCGGCCACATCAAGGTGATCCCCGAGGCCTACACCGCGCAGGCCTTCATCACCACCGACCAGGACGACAACCAGATCACCGCCTTTCACCCGGGCGCGATGAACTTCGCGCACGAGAACCGCGTGGAGGACGCACCGGGTGTCACGCTCGGCATTGTCGCCCCCGACGGGCGCGAGGGCATGCTCGAGCACGCGACCCAGTTCGCCGAGGCGAACATCCCCTTCATCTTCGACCCGGGCCAGGGCCTGCCCATGTTCGGCGGCGAGGACCTCCTCGACTTCATCGACAAGGCGCGCTGGGTCGCTGTCAACGACTACGAGGCACAGCTCATCGAGGAGCGCACCGGCAAGTCGGCGCACGAGCTCGCCGAGCGCGTCGAGGCCTTCATCGTCACCAAGGGCGCGAAGGGCTCCATGATCTATACGAAGGAGCACCGCATCGAGGTGCCCGCCGCGAAGCCGAAGGCCGTCAACGACCCCACCGGCTGCGGCGACGCCTACCGCGCCGGCCTGCTCTACGGCCTCACGAACGACATGGACTGGGAGAGCACCGGCCGCATCGCCTCGCTCATGGGGGCCATCAAGGTCGAGCAGCACGGCACGCAGAACCACCGCTTCACGCGCGAGGAGTTCGAGCAGCGCTTCCAGGAGAGCTTCGGCTACCGGCTTTGATCGGCGGGCACTGAGAGTCACCCACGGACGGCGCCCCTCACGGGCGCCGTTTTTCGTTGGTGAGCCGGCTTGCAGGCGCCGCGGTCGGGGATATCATCCTTTTACGGCGTCCGAAAGGTTCGGGGCAGCCGCCGCACCGGCCGACGGGGCGAGCCCGTCCCCGGCGCACGCCGCCACCAAGGAGCTCCCCCATGAACGAGAATCCCCGCATCGCCCAAATCGCCCGCTGGCACGTCGCCTTCGGGCTGAGCTTTGGCGTGATCGGCATGGGCCTGGGCATCTACATGGCCATGTCGGAGAACCACGCCGAGCGACCCGCCCACGCCCATATCCTGCTGTTGGGCCTGGTGGTATCCGTCCTCTATGGCGTCGTCTACAAGCTGTGGCTGCCCGGCGCCTCGTCGGGGATGGCCACGGCACAGACCGCGTTGCACCAGATCGGCACCGTCATCCTCGCCGGCGGACTCTTCGTGCTCTTCGGCGGCTGGGCCACCGAGGCGACGCTTGCTCCCGTGCTCGGCCTGGGCTCCATCTGTGCCCTGCTCGGTGCCGTGCTCATGCTGTGGCAATTCCTGCGTGTGCGGGTCAGCCTGCCGACACCCAAGGCGGGAGTCATGGCTGCGGGAAAGCTGTAGGGATTGAGGACGTGTCTGCCGTGGCGCGTTCGAGGACAAGGCCCGGATAGCGGCTCAGGACGAGGGCCTGTATGGCATTTGACATAGGCGGCGCTCCGGGGAGGGGCGCCGTTTTTCGTTTGGGGGTGTGCTCGGGCGGGTTGTTGGAGCGAATTAGATCGCAAGTTGAGGGGGTTATTGGGTTATGTTTACCAATGGTGTATTTTTTTACGCATTTATCACAGCGAATTCTAGTTGGGCCTCAGGATGCCGCCCTTGCCATTGCCTGCGCAGCCGAATGCAGCCGCGCGTTGAACCAGCGCCGGATGATGTAGCTCCGCACCAGACTGATGACGGTGAACCATGCGCCGATCCATAGGTTGGTAGAGAGCGGAACGTGAATCCCGAACAGCGGGAAAATCGCAATCTGCGATAGCAGCGCCACGCCGTAGCCGATGGCGATGTTCATCAGGGACTCAATCAGTGAGCCAAGTTTTGTTTGCTGCATCTGTCATTTCTCCTGAGAGCGAGGCCCAACAACCGCATCGAGCGGACCGGCGCAAGAAGCGCGCGCCTGCCCCTCATGCGGAGCGTTGGGCTTAGAAGGAGGGGAGAAGAATGAGCTTTTCGATCGGAGAAATGCGTCTGAGAGCGATCAGGCGGGTAGCGGAAGTGCTTAGCGACCACTTCGAGGAAGGGAGAGACGGGCACTCGCGCCTGTTCGAAGTCCTCGTGCCGGATGAATTTGTCATTGATGGAGTGTCCGCCCGTGGCGGCGGGTACCGGGAGCATGTTGTGCCGTGCGCGGCCATTCGCGCCGGCTGCAAGGCCATGTACGCGGACGGCGCATCCATCGAGCAGGTCGCGAGCATGATCGACAGATATCTGAGAATTGTGCTCATTACGTCAGAGGAAGCTGATCTGCTCAACAAGACCCCGGGGCTCAAAGCCGCCATGCCCACGGGCTGGAAATTTGGGCGGGACGATGCATTGGCGCGTCTGGACGCAGTAGGTATCAAGGTCGTCGACCATAAGCCCAACAAGGCGATGGAGCCGACGGCCTAAAGGCCGCGGCTCATGGCTGGCGTTGGGCGGCGCGCTCGGGCGACAAGCCCGCTGAAGCGAATGACCATCGGCAGGGGAGGCAAGAGTGGTCAAACAAGTTTTATTTTCTGCTCTTCTGTTCCTCGTCATACAACCTCTCCTGGTCGAGAGTGCTAGCGCGGAAAACAAACCCAATCTGGCCCGCGTCATGTGGTCCGCATTTTCCTGTGCCGCGTATGCCGAAATGTCAGGCAACAAGAAAGAACAGGAGCGACTATTCAAAGTTGGCTATGAAGCCGGAAGGGCTTTCATCGACGGTGTTAAGAACAAAACGATTACGGAGGCGGAAGCAAAAAATGCCCCGATTGGGGTCCTAATGCTCATGGGTGGTCCATCCACAGACTTCATCATTGGCCGCATCTTCGAGGGCGCAACAGCAGATGCATTTGACAAGGTAGTGAAGGAAGACAGTGCAGGATTGCCGATCATCGATCCTTCAAAGTGGGCTGACGACAACCTTAAGACCATGAGAGCGAAAAGCAAATATCAAGGCTCGAACTGCGCACTTATTCAGGCTGCGCGATGAGCCAGAATTTTATGTCACCGCCCAACAAGGCGCTCCTGCCGACGTCGGCGCTGGCGCGCCGCCGCGGCAGAGCTTAGTCGTTATACCTAAAGAGTCATGATGGAGCTAATTTTCAAACACATTCAAGAGCAACCCGAGTTCTATGTTTGGGTTTTTGGTATTGTCAATGTTTTGTGGGGAGTGTTTCTCTACTTCAACAAGATGCGCCATTCAGAAGAAATTGAAAGGTTAAAACAATCATTAAATTTGGATTTAGAAAGGCGCAGGAAAGTATTTGAAATGAAGTCCGGGCAATATGAGGCCTACTTTAATAATCTTGACGCATATCAGCGAAAGCACCAAAACGACTATTACGAGATATTCGTTCCCATCTTTAACGAGTTCAATAAAAGATATTTAACTGCTGAAGCCAATGACGACAAAGAGGGTTCAACAGCAGCCACGCTATGGCTTTCTGAAGAGATACAGAAGATTACATTAAATGGTTTTCAAGAGCTTCAAGCGCTTGAGCAGCAAACCAATAGCCTAAAACTTACCGCAAGTAACGAGGTCGCTGAACTGCTTGAAGAGCTGCGTGAGTTATATGAAGAAATATTTCAGATGTCTTCTGAGCAGCTTGGTCGTCTAGTAGAAATTACGATCAATAATGATCAAGAAGCTGTTGCGAAAATGCAAAAAGCGATGGGAGAGACTGGAGAAAGAATTAAAGCAAAATCAAGTGAGCTGAGAGAAGAGATGAGGGGAGATCTTCTTGAAATATAGCTATAACACGTCGCTCCATTCGACCAAAAACCGCTGCGCGGTTTTCGCCGAGTGAGCTAGGCGTTAGCTGCATAAAGAATTAGGACAGAAAAAGGGGGCGGATTTATTTTCGGCCGCAGAAAAAGGGGACCAGAAAAAGGGGACAGATTTATTTTCTGCGCTCCGTGGCCGAACAGAATCACGGGGTGAGGTCTTGCATTGCCAGATCGATGCCTCACTCGATCTGTCTGCCGCCCGCGGACGCGGCAGTAAAGCACGCCCCCCCCCCCCTGCTCCAGGCCTCTCTTGACTTCGAGTAAGCTCCAAGCTCTACGATGACTGCCATGACCAGCAACGCCATCTCGATTGGGGAGCTTGCCCGGCTGACCGGAGTATCGGCGCATACCCTGCGCTTTTACGAGGCGGAGAGGGCAGAAAAAGGGGACAGATTTATTTTCTGCGCTCCGTGGCCGAACAGAATCACGGGGTGAGGTCTTGCATTGCCAGATCGATGCCTCACTCGATCTGTCTGCCGCCCGCGGACGCGGCAGTAAAGCACGCCCCCCCCCTGCTCCAGGCCTCTCTTGACTTCGAGTAAGCTCCAAGTTCTACGATGACTGCCGTGACCAGCAACGCCATCTCGATTGGGGAGCTTGCCCGGCTGACCGGAGTATCGGCGCATACCCTGCGCTTTTACGAGGCGGAGGGGATCCTCAAGCCGGTGGGGCGGGCCGCGAACGGCCATCGGCGCTATCATCGCGAGGATATTCTGTGGCTCGAGTTCGTGCTCCGCCTCAAGCTCACGGGCATGCCGCTCGCTGAAATCAAGCGATACGCGGTTCTGCGCGCGCAGGGTGAGAAGACGATGCAGCAGCGCGTATCGATGCTGAAGCTCCATCGGAAGCGCCTGGCCACAAAGATGAACGAGCTATTGGCATGTGCGAGCGCTCTTGACGAGAAAATCCATGCCTATGGGGAAATGATCGCGAGGTCGCGTGCATCCAGCAAACAGAATAGGGGACGGATTTATTTTCTCGAGCTTAGGTGTCGTTCTTGGATTCGAGCGGCACGGCTAGATAAGCGGAAAGTAGATCTGTCCTGTTTTCCTGGTGATACGCTGGGTGGAAAAGGCAGCCCCGTGCAGGTATCCAGATTAGCTTTCTCAATTGGTGAGTGCGATGCTGAATAGAGGTGCAGTGATACTCAAGTATAGGGAGCCTGCCATTCGCTGGATAAATGAAGCGGACCCATACGGAGGTAGTTTGGAGATCACGGCTGATGACCTGGGGAATGAAAGGACGGTCTATTTGATTTCGGAGAAAGACTCCGACGGTGAGAAGGCAGTGGAGAAATGGATTAAGAGAAACTACAAAGCGCTGTTTGAGGCGGAGCTGGGGAGTTGGTATACGGACCCCGGCTTGTGGCCGAGCAAGCGCACGCTCAAGCTGTTTAAGGAATGGTTCAATGTCGAATATCACAGCGTCATAGAGGATACCGTGGGAGGGGAGCTCTACGATGATGAGACATAGCCGACCCTTCAGGCAGAGAACGGATAGAAAGCGCATGAATTTCTCCCCCTCCGGTCGCCGCGCGCCCCTGACGTAGCGCCGGTTGCCCGTTCTTTAGAAGCTCCTGCCAGTGGAAAGCTCGGGGTCAGGTCTTGCATTGCCACATCGATGCCCTACTGAAGCTTCTTCCGCCGCGGGTCGCACGCAAGCCGCTCCCCACCTGCACCAGGTTCCCTCTTGACTTCGAGTAAGCTCTAACTCCTACCATGCCTGCCGTGACCAGCAACGCCATCTCGATTGGGGAGCTTGCCCGGCTGAGCGGGGTGTCGGCGCATACCCTGCGTTTCTACGAGGCGGAGGGGATCCTGCGGCCCGTGGGACGAGCCGCGAACGGCCATCGGCGGTATCACCGCGAGGATATTCTCTGGCTCGAGTTCGTTCTCCGGCTCAAGCTCACGGGCATGCCGCTCGCCGAAATCAAGCGATACGCGGTGCTCCGCGCGCAGGGCGAGAAGACGATGCAGCAGCGTGTATCGATGCTCCAGCTCCATCGAGAGCGCCTGGCCACAAAGATGAACGAGCTATCGGCGTGTGCAAGCGCCCTTGACGAGAAGATCCATGCCTATGGAGAAATGATCGCGAGGTCGCGTGCGTCCAGCAAAGGGGCATCCAAATGAGTCAGGCAGAGAATTCCCAGGAGTCTTCCCGCTACCGCCGCGGGTGGGATAAGCTGCGCGAAATCGACGGACAGGCGGGTGAGCGCGTGGTTGCGTCGCTCTCTGAGATCGCGCCGGACTTTGCAAGGTATCTGATCGAGTTTCCCTTCGGCGACATCTATTCACGTCCGCAACTCGACCTGAAGACGAGAGAAATCGGTGTTGTGGCGGCGCTGACGGCGCTGGGCAATGCGACGCCCCAATTGAAGGTGCACATCCATGGGGCGCTCAATGTGGGTTGCACCCGCGAGGAGATCGTGGAGATCATCATGCAGATGGCCGTGTATGCCGGGTTCCCCGCTGCCCTCAACGGCCTGTTTGCCGCCAAGGAGGTCTTCGCGGAACGGGAGGACGGGGAGACGTAGCGCCCGGCGCCACCAACCAGGACCAGGAGAATAACAATGAAAGTGACTCTCGAACTGGACCAGTTGCTCAGTGACGGCAGGATTACCGAGGGGGAGTACCACAAGCTGATCGGGCTCGCCGCGCAGTCGACGGGCTCGCTTGCATTCAACATTCTGATCGGGTTCGGGGTGGTCGCGGTCAGCGGGGCTGCGCTTGCCCTCGTGCCGGCGCCCACCACGGCTAGCGTGATTGGTGTGGGTGTCCTGCTTGGCGGCCTTGCCCTGTCCCGCAGCGCCGGGCGGCAATGGGACGTACTGTCGAGCATCTGCATCCTGGTCGGGGCGCTGATGACCGGTGGCGGCATCGTGGCGGAGTTCGAGGGCAGTCTGGCGTCGATCCTGTCGGTGACCGCAATATTCGCGGCGGCCGCCGTGCTGGCGCGAAGCGCGCTGTTGGCCGTGCTCGCCACCTTGATGTTGTCGGCCAGCATCGGGGCGAGGACAGGGTATTTCCACGCCAGCTACTTCCTGGTCATCCGCGAGCCCACCATCACGATCATCCTGTTTGGCGTACTGGCGATGGGGCTCTTCCAGGCCTCGAAGCGGCTCCCCGCCGACTACTCGCGGCTGGCGGTGGCCTCCGCAAGGACAGGGCTGTTCCTGGTCAATTTCGGTTTCTGGGTGGGTTCCCTGTGGGGTGAGCGCACCGATGCGCGGGACGTGATCGTATCGGACACGGCCTTTGCCGTGCTCTGGGCCGTGGCCTTGCTGGCGACCGCGGTCTGGGCATGGAAGGCCAACCGGCGCTGGGTGCTGAACACCGTCGCCACGTTCGGCGGCATTCACTTTTATACCCAGTGGTTCGAGAATCTGGGGGCGTCGCCCGGCACCGTGCTCGCGGCCGGCCTGCTGGCCCTGGGCTTTGCGCTCGGGCTGCGCAGGCTGAATGTCAGGATGAAGAAAGAGGCCTGAAGCACGGGCCTGCGATCAGCATACAAGAGGAGAAGAACAATGAGGCTGACCACGGGATTGGCGCTGCTTGCGCTCCTGGCGGGCTGTGCCGCCGAGCACGAACCCGCCGCGGCCCAGGGGCCGCGGATCACGAACTACGAAGCGCCCGGGAATCTCCAGGCGCAGGCCCCGCTCGGCTGCGTGGAGCTGAGCGAGGTCAGCAACCACAACACGCCGGCGGACCTGTTTCCGGGTGTGCAGGCCTGCATGGAGAAGCGGGAGTTTCGGAAGGCGGCGAAGCTGTTCGCGCTCGCGGGGGTATACGGGCGGGTCGATCAACTGCGGGTGGCGGACCGCTCCGCCCATCAGGCGGTGACGGTGCTGAAGATGAAGCACCTCGGCGGGTTCCCCAAGGACGATGCGAAGGCGCTGACCCAAGGCATCATGTCCATCGCCAATGACCCGAAGGCGCTCGGGGTGATGTGTGCTGATATCAGGACGCTCGGTCCGCCGGACTATTACCCGGCCTACATGGTGCAGCACGGCATGGGGGCGTTTCTCGGCCACGGCGACGCGGGGCCGATCCGGGCCGATTTCCGGATGGACGCGGCATGGGAGAAGGCCCTGGACGGTTACCTGCACTGCCCGCCCGCATGAGCCATTTGCGCGTCCGCGGGCGCTCCGAGCATGCCCGCCCGCGGCGGCACCGACGAGGAGCCTGGAAATGAGTACGTCGACGGATCCGAACGCCCTGACCCTGGAGCGAAGCGGTACGGCCGTGCTGCTGATGGACCTGCAGCATGACATCGTGGAGGGCCTGCCCGATGCGGCCCGGGAGCGCGTGCTGGAGAATGCCGGCGGCATCCTGACGCTGGCCCGCGGCTCGGGCGTGCCGGTGATCCATGTCGCGGTGCGCTTCCGCGCCGGCTATCCGGAGGTGGCGCCGCGCAACCTGCGCTTCGCCCGCATCCGCGAGGCGGGCCGCCTCCAGGAGGGGACGCCCGGTGCGGAGGTCCATGCGCGGGTGGCGCCGGTCGCGGGCGAGGTGGTGGTGAGCAAGCGGCGCGTCGGCGCCTTCTCGACCACGGAGCTCGATGCCGTGCTGCGGGCGAAGGGCATCCACACGCTGGTGCTGCTCGGGGTGTCGACCAGCGGCGTCGTGCTGTCGACACTGTGCTGGGCGGCGGACCTCGACTACGGGCTGGTCGTGGTCGAAGACGCCTGTGCGGATGCGGACGAAGAGTTGCACCGCGTGCTGATGGAGAAGGTGTTTCCGAAGGCGGCGCAGGTGGTGAGCGCGCAAACGCTCATGCACGCGCTGTAAGCGGCACGGTAGGGAAGGGGACTACATGACGATGCTACGGAGCCTGGGCGATTCGCTGCTCATCGGCTGTGTTCAGGTGTTCTCGCTGGGCGCCCTGGCGCTTTCGTTTGCGTTCAATCCGGCCTTCGGGGGCGGTACGGCCGCCCCGGCGATGCCCGGCTATCTCGGCTTTCTGTTCGTCGGTCTGCTGGGCGTGCTGGTCTCCGTCGTGCTGCTCTTCCAGCAGCGACGCATCCGCGCCCTGGAGCAGGCACTCCGCGCGTCCGACGCGCCGCACTGACGCGCCCGCCACCAGCCCGACGCCCCTCAGCCCTGCGGCGGCCCGGCCGGACGCGGCGCGGCGATCAGCAGGCTGCAGCGCAGCCGGTCGAGCAGCTCGCGGCTCAGCGACCCGTCCCACCATTGCTGCAGGCGGGTGCGGTGTCGATGGCCGACGACGACCAGGTCCGCCTCGACCCGCGCGGCGAGATGGGCGATCTGCTCGAGCGGCTGCCCGAAGGCGATATGGGCGATCTGCTCGAGCGGCTGCCCGAAGGCGATATGGCCCTTGGGTTCGGCGATGCCGTGGGCGCGCAACTGCTCCAGGCTCGCGTCCACCCGGGTGCGCAGTTGGGCCACGCCGCTATGGTCGAATCGCTCCAACGGATGCACCCCTTCGCCGAAGCCGTGGACTCCGGCGGTGTCCAGCACCGAAAGCAGGTGGACCTCCGCCTTGCACAGGGCGGCCAGCTCCATGCCTTCCGCCAGAGCCGCGCGCCCTTCGGCGGAGCCGTCGAAGGCGAGCAGGATGCGTTGGTACATCAGCTTCCGCCCCCCGCGCCGCGGCTGCGGCCGCCGCGGGTATCGATATCCACCTCCACCATCATGCCGGGGCTGAGTTGCTCCGTGGGGCCCTTGTCGATGGTGATGCGCACGGGGATGCGCTGGGTGATCTTGGTGAAGTTGCCCGAGGGATTGGGGTTCGGCAGCAGCGCGAACTGGGAGGTGGCCGCGTGGCCGATCACCCGGATGTGCCCGCTGAAGTGCAGGTCGGGGACGGCATCGACGCTGCCCATTGGTATCTGGCCCCGTAGCGTTCCTGCAGGATCTCGACTTGTGTCATGTCACTCGGCTTGCTGATTCCGTGGAGATGGGCGGCTGCCGCCGCCGGCCCTCACCGGGCGGCGCTCAGCGCTCCGTGCAGGGGGTGAGGCGGCTGCGCCTATACCGGCAGCGGATCCGCGCTCGGATCGGCCGCGGCGGCGGCCGGCCCCTCGGTGGGGACGAGCAGGATCGCGCAACGGGCCTGACAGGTGACGCTCTCGGAGACGGAGCCATGCAGCACGTGGCCCAAGTCGCGATGGTGGCGGGTGCCGATGACGATCAGCTGCGCACCGAGCTGGCCTGCGCGCGTGACGATGGCGGCGCCCGCGCGGCCGGCCGGGTGCTCCTGCCATGCGCCCTGGACCGTGGTGAGGCCCTGCGCCCGCAAGCTCGCCAGCGCCCGAGCCACGACCGCTTGCGCCGCCGTTTCGGATTCACCTGCGGCCGCCTCGCCGTCGATCATCTCCAGCGTGCGGATGTGCAGGACGTGCACGGGGGCATCGAGCTCTCGCGCCGCCTCCGCCGCACGTTCGACCACGCGAAGCGCCGCCTCGGAGGCGTCCAGGGCGACGAGGACCGGCCGCCCCGCACCGACGGCGGGCTGGGGCTTGCTCGGCCGCCGCGCCACATCCAGGCGCGCGAAGCGGCGGCGCGCCAGGTACAGGATGGACAGCGCCAGGACGGCGAACAGCGCGGCGAGGACGAAGGGCACCTGTACGCCGAGGTGTTCGGCGAGCTTGGGCGCCGTGAAGGGGGCGATGATGCCCGCGAACCAGCGCACGAAGTTGTAGCCCGCCGAGGCGACCGCACGCGGGACCTCCGACACCTCCATCGCCATCTCCGTATAGATGGTGTTGTTCAGGCCCATCAGCGCGCCCGAGAGGACGACCGCCGCGACGATCACCGGTACCGAGCCGAACGCAATGGCCAGCAGGTCCAGCGCGAACAGCAGCAGGCTGGCGATCAGCACCGTCACCGAGCCGATACGGCGCTGCAGGTGCGGCGCCACCAACACCGAGAACACCGCCAGGGCCGTACCCCAACCGAAGAAGATGAACCCGATCGCGTACGGCGACATGCCCAGCACGAAGGGCACGAAGGCCAGCACGGTGAAAAAGCCGTAGTTGTAGCAGAAGGCGCTCAGTGCGGTGGCGGCGAGCCCGCCGTGGCCGAGCGCCCGCAGGGGTTCGGTGATGCCCGTCTTGCGCGCGGCGGGCGGCTGTTTCTCCAGCAGAAAGAACAGCGCCACGAAGCCGATCGCCATGAGCGTGGCGGTGCCGAAGAACGGGTAGCGCCAGGACACGTTGCCGAGCACGGCACCGAGCAGCGGGCCGAGCGACAGCCCCAGGCCGAGCGCCGCCTCATAGAGCAGGATGGCGACCGTGCTGCCGCCGCTCGCCGCACCGACGATCACCGACAGGGCCGTCGCCACGAACAGGGCGTTGCCCAGTCCCCAGCCACCCCGGAACAGCACCAGCTCCGTCACGCTGTCGGAGGTCCCCGCCAGCGCCGAGAAGACGATGATCAGCGCCAGACCGAGCAGCAGCGTATTGCGGCCGCCGATCCGGCTGGAGACATAGCCGGTGATGAGCATCATCAGCGACGTCACCGCGAAATAGCTGGTGAACAGCAGGGAGACCTGGCTGGGCGAGGCGCGCAGCCCGGCGGCGATCGAATTGAGGATCGGGTCCACCAGGCCGATGCCCATGAACCCGACCATGGCGGCGAATCCCGTCGCCCAGACCGCCATGGGTTGCACCCAGAAACCGGTTGCCCCGGAAGCCGTGGTGGATTCCGTCTTCATCCCTGTGCGTTCCTCCGGAAAAGCGGGCTAAGCAGCGCTTGGCAATAAAGGTGTATGATACATCGAGTTAGTTGTATGATACAAATATGTCGCGCCGGGTGCTCACGCCCCGGAGATGCCCCGCATCAAACAGGCTTGGAAGTCATGTCAGAGAGTGATTCGAATCGCGTGCCGCACCCCGTGGCTGGCGACGCCCCCGGCGACGCCCTGCCCCGGCTGGAGCGAGAACTCGCGTTCCTGGTGCGCTGGCTCGAGGCCGTGCAGCGCCGCCGCGACTACGCCATGGAGCGGGCCCATTACCTGATGCTGCTGCTGCTGATGGAGGACGGCCCGCAGAGCGTGAGTCGGATCGCCGAGCGTCTGCGACTGGATGCCTCGACCGTCACCCGCCAGGTGGCGGTGATGGTGCGGCGCGGCCTGGTCCACAAGGAGCGCAATCCGGAGGATCGGCGCGGCGGCACGGTCTGCGCCACTGCGTTGGGACGCACGGAGGCGCGGCAGATGCGGGACCAGCGCACGGCAAGAATCGAGGCCCTGTTCGCCGCCTGGCCCGAGGACAAACGCCAGTTGATGGGGGAACTGCTCGGGGACCTGAATGAATCGCTGGGCCACGTGCTGGACCGGGACGAGGACGCACCGGCGTGACCCGCGGCGGCCCCGGCGACGAGGTGAGGCGCGGTTGCGGGCAGGCAAACGGGGGACGGGATTGGTGTTCGCGGTGCCGGCAGCCTCCACGGCCGCCGGCACCGCTCCCTTGGGCGACTCACTCCGGGCAGGCCACCGCCGCCTGGGCCAGCCGGAAGCGGCGCCCGGCCCGCCGCAGATAGAGGTTGTTGGCGATCAGCGCCGCGATCACCAGGGCCGCGCCCGTGAGCTCCGCGGCGCTGAAGGAGCGGCCGGAGAGCACGCCGATGGTGAAGGCGGTGATGGGCACGAAGTTGATGAACAGCACGCCGTTGACCGCGCCCAGCCGCCGGATGCCCGCGTTCCAGCTCAGCACCGCGACCAGCGCGCCGAGCACGATCAGGTAGGCGAACGTCCAGTGCAGGGACAGCACCGTGGCCGGCGTCGGGGCGTGCAGGCTGCCCGCCAGGGTCAGGGTCAGGGTGATGGCGCCGATCACCAGGGCCCCCAGCGTGCAGGTGAGCGCGGTGTAGCGCAGCGGCGACCAGTGGGGGAAATGCTGTGCTCCCATGGTGTAGCCGACCCAGCAGAAGGCGCCGGCGAGGAACAGCAGGTCCCATTCGGCCGCCCCGCCGCCGAAGGCCTTGGCCGGATGCCCGCCGCTGATGACCAGCAGCACGCCCGCGAAGGCCGCCACGACCGCCCCCAGGGTGAAGCCCTCGGGCCGCACGCCCTTGAGCAGCCACGTCAGCAACACGGTGATCATGGGCATCAAGGCCATGATGACGGCGCCGTGCTCGGGCCGGGTGTGCGCCAGGCCGGTGAAGGCGAGCAGGTTGAAGCCGGCAAAGCCCAGTGCGCCCAGGAACAGCAGGGTGCCGCCCCGGCCCTCCAGGCGCAGGGCGCCGGCGCCCTCCACGCCGCGCAGGATGAGCAGGAACACGAGCGCGGCCGCTCCGTAGCGGATCAGCGTCATGTAATAGGGGTCCATCAGCGCCAGGGCGGGCTTGGCCACGGGGAACATGCCGCCCCAGGACATGGTTGCGGCCAGCAGCAGGCCGACAGCCAGTACCATGCCAGTTCGAGTCATCGTCGCTTCTCCCGGTTACCGATGGCCGTCATCTTAACTGTTGCCTAATGATTTATAATCGCCTCAAATGGAAATCCACTATTTCTGATATCGACGTAATCGGGGGCGCGACCGTTGAGGTCTTTGGACGGCATGGCGATCTTTGCCGCAGTGGTGGAGGCGGGCGGCTTTTCGGCGGCGGCGCAGAAGCTGGGCATCTCCACCCCGGTGGTCAGCAAGCGCGTGTCCGCGCTGGAGGCCGAGCTGGGCGCGCGCCTGCTCAACCGCACCACCCGGCGGCTGAGTCTCACCGAGCCCGGTATGGTCTTCTACCAGCACTGCACGCGGGTGGTGGCCGAAGCCCAGGAGGCGGAGGCGGCCGTCACCTACCTGCACGCCGCCCCGCGCGGGCTGTTGCGGGTCACGGCGCCGGTCACCTTCGGGTCGCACCAGGTGGCCGCGGCGCTGCCCGGCTTTCTCGAACGCTTTCCGGAGATCCAGGTGGACATGGATGTAAGCGATCACCCGGTCGACCTGGCCGAAGCGGGCTACGACGTGGCCATCCGCATCACCGCGCAGCCGCCGCCCTCTCTCGCGGCGCGGCGCCTGACCCGAACCCGCCGCGTGGCGTGTGCCGCCCCCGCCTATTGGGCACGGCACGCACGGCCCCAGGTGCCGGCGGACCTGGCCGCCCACGACTGCATCGTTTACGTGCCGAACGCGAACTTCAACCAGTGGTTTTTCGTCGGCCCGCACGGCACGGAGGCGGTGACGGTGCAGGGCCGGCTGCAGGTGAACAATACCGAGGCGATGCTCGAGGCGGCCATCGGCGGCCTGGGCGTCATCATGCTCACGTCCTTCACCGTGGAACGGGCGATCGCCGCCGGCCACCTGGAGCCCGTGCTGCAGGCCTGGGCGTCGCCCGCCACCGACGTGTATGCACTGTATCTGCCGAACCGGTACCTGCCGGCCAAGGCACGGGCGTTCATCGACTACATGGTGGCGTGGTTCGGCGCCGAGGGCGGTGCCGCCGCCAGCAACGCAACGCCCGGGTGAGCGCCTGACGCCCCGGGCCGCCGGCAGGCGTTCGCGACGCGGATGCACCGGCTCCCTCCGACCCGAAGACGGCGAGGAACAGGATTTGCGCAGGCGCGATAGACACACGCTAGGGATCCACCTCGGCCTCGCCCTGGCCGCCCTGTTCTGGTCGGGGAATTTCGTGGTCGGCCGCGCCCTGCGCGAGGCCATCGAGCCGCTGCCGCTGAATTTCTGGCGCTGGGTGCTTGCCGTGACGATCCTGCTGGCCCTCAACGCCGGCGCGCTGTGGCGGCACCGCGCCGCCTTGCTGCGAAGCTGGCCCCTGATCGCGGCGCTCGGTTTCACCGGCATCGCGACGTTTCAGACCACGGTCTATCTGGCGCTGGAGACGACCAGCGCGCTCAATGCGCTGCTGCTGTTCACCATGACGCCGATCCTGATTGCACTGGGTGCGTGGCTGTTCCTTGGCGAGCGCATCACCCGGCTGCAGCGCCTCGGCATGACGGTGTCGCTGCTCGGCGCGGTCATTCTCATCACCCACGGCAATATCCGGACGCTGCTTGCGCTGCGTTTCGGGATCGGCGATCTGTGGATGCTGGCGGCGATGCTGCTGTGGGCGGGCTATTCGCTGCTGCTGAAGGGGCGCTCGGTCGACCTGCCGCAGCTCACGCTGCTGACTGCCAGCGCGGCGGTCGCGGTCCTGATGATGCTGCCGGTCTATCTTTGGCAGTACACGGCGACGCTGGGGCCGTTCTTCGCGCCACGGGTGGCGGGCGGCCTGCTCTACGTCGCCGTGTGTGCCTCGATACTGGCCTTCCTGCTCTGGAACCGGGGCGTGGGCGATATCGGCCCCGGCAAGGCCGGCACCTACCTGTACCTCATGCCCGTGTTCGGAGCGGTGCTCTCCTTCGCCGTTCTCGGCGAGGCGGTGCACGCGTTCCAGGTGGTGGGCGGGGCGCTGGTGCTTACCGGCCTCGCGCTGGTGAACCGACCGGGGCGACGCCGCGGGGCGGCGAGCGCGCCCCCGTCCGCCGAGCGCGCAGGAAAGGGCTAGTCCCGCGTTTCCCCCGCCATGGAGTCGCCGGGATGGTGAACGAGCAGTGCCCGTGAACACCCCCCGGAGCCGGGTGCCGAAGCCGGCGCTCGCGCGCGCCGGTGCCGTGGGCAGGCGCGTTTGCGGGCGC
Source organism: uncultured Gammaproteobacteria bacterium (assembly GCA_963779865.1). Classification (GTDB taxonomy): domain Bacteria; phylum Pseudomonadota; class Gammaproteobacteria; order CAVZZX01; family CAVZZX01; genus CAVZZX01. The sequence goes on from CAVZZX010000003.1 coordinate 2,909,088, forward strand.
GCCCCAGGGCGTCTGGGGCATCTGGGCCGCCTGGTGCGTCTCTGCCTGGCGCTGGCCTGCAGCGCCCTCGGCTCGCTGGCGGCCGTCGCCGCGCCGCCGCCCGGAGCCGCGTGGGAGCCCATTCCCGCGTTGTCCGACGAGTTCGCCGGCGCCGGTCTCGACGCGAGCAAGTGGTACGACCACAACCCCGACTGGGAGGGGCGCAAGCCGGGTTGGTTCTCCAGGGGCAACGTTGCCCTCGGGGACGGGCGGCTGCGCTTGACGGCACGCGTGGAGCGGCGCGCGCACTTCCCGCCGGGTTATCGGGACTTCACGACGGCGGCGGTTCGCAGCCGGGCGCGGGTGAAGTACGGCTATTTCGAGGTGCGCGCGAAGCCGATGGCCGCGAACGTCTCCAGCGCGTTCTGGTTTTCCCACCACACGGCGGCGCAGTGGACGGAGATCGACGTGTTCGAGCTGTGCGGCGGTGGCGGCCCGAAGTGCGGCAACGTCGATCACATGCACGTGCACGTGTTCCAGACGCCGACGCGCAGCAGGCACTGGAAGAAGGGCAAGGCCTGGGCCGCGCCCATTGACCTGACCCGGGCCTACCACCTGTATGGACTCGAGTGGAGCCCGGCGCGGATCAGATGGTACGTGGACGGGAAGGTCGTATGGGAGGTTCCCAACACCCACTGGCATCAGCCGCTATACATGTACCTCGACGCCGAGACGCAGCCGGAATGGTTCGGGCTGCCCAAGACCGCGGATCTGCCATCCACCTTCAGCATCGACTATGTGCGCGCATGGCGGCGGAAGCCGGCGGCCGCGACCGATGCCGCACGGCCGATAGTTGGACCGGTAGATGGACCGACAAGATAGGCCGGCAAAGCGGGGCCGGCGCGCGGCCACCGCGCGATGCGGGGGCACTTATGGGCGGATGCAAAGCTGTTGCCAAGGATGCGCGGATATCCTAGGGGGCAGAGCCCGCCGGTGGGCGCAAGCGCCGCCTGCCGCACCACAACACCCTGAGCCCCCATCGAGGTAGGTATGAGCACGGAGCAGCGAGCCGTTTTGAGCAAGGTGCCGGAAGTCACCCTCGTCTTCTGGATCATGAAGGTCCTCGCCACCACGCTTGGCGAGACGGGCGGCGACGCCGTCTCCATGTCAATGCATCTGGGTTACCTCGTCGGCACGGGGATCTTCGCCGCGATCTTCGTGGTCTTCGTGATCGCCCAGGTGTCGGCGAACCGGTTTCATCCCGTTCTGTACTGGGCGACCATCATCGCCACCACCACGGTGGGCACCACCCTGGCGGATTTTGCGGACCGCTCCCTGGGCATCGGCTACTTGGGCGGCACGACGATCGTCTTGAGCCTGCTGATCGCCTCGCTGTTCGCCTGGCAGCGGACCCTGGGCTCCGTCGCGGTCGACACCGTGAGCTCACCCGCGGCGGAGATGTTCTACTGGGTCACCATCATGTTCTCGCAGACCCTGGGGACGGCCCTGGGGGACTGGACCGCGGACTCGGCCGGACTGGGTTACGAGGGCAGCGCCCTGGTGTTCGGGGCGCTGTTGGTGGGCATCGCGGCCGCCTACTACCGCACGAGGCTCTCGCGCACGGCGCTGTTCTGGGCGGCGTTCATCCTCACCCGGCCTTTGGGCGCCGTGGTCGGCGATTTCCTCGACAAGCCGATCAGCCAGGGTGGCCTGGCGCTGAGCCGCTACTCCGCATCCGCGACGCTGCTGCTGGCGATAGGGCTGTTCATAGTCTTCTTCTCGCACCGGCCGGCGGCGCGGGCGCACTGAACCCGACGCCGCGCTTCTGTGGGCTGCCGCACCGGTGAGTCGCCCCGGCCCCGCTGTGAAAATACACAGGCCGAAGGAGGCTTGCCTCGGAGGGGGAGGGCCGGGGTATCCTTTGCCCTGGGACGTGGGGATCGCGGCGCGGCGTTGCGCGGCTACGGTTCCCCGATTTTGGAGGCACGCGCCGCCGTCCGCGCGGATGCGTACTGCAAGCCTGCCGCATCGCCCAGGCAGTTAGGGCGCAGGGCTGACAATGGAATGAAGCTCAAGAAGTATGCGACGGAGGTCTTCAGGACCGAGCCGTCCGGAGGCCATGGGCTGCCCGTGCGCCTCCCCAATGCCCGATTCGACGCGTTCTTTCTCCAGGGGGGCGCTCCCACCGACTCCGGGCCGCACCCCGATCGCTGTGTGGTCCCCGCCGATGCGCCCGTCGCCGGGGGAGGGCGGTGAGCGTGTTGGCCTCGCTCGCCTTGTTGAAGCAGGTTGGCGACCCTTTCCTGCTGCTCGATCCCGAGGGGGCGGTGAAGGAGGCCAATGCCGCGGCCGTCCGCGCCTTCGCCGACGGCGCAGGGCTGCTGGGGCGCCCCGTGCACGAGCTGCTCGGCGCCGCGCCGGATGTGCGCCTGGATGAGCTGCTGCAGCGCTGCCGCGGCGGCGACGAGCTCACCGGCATTGGCGGCTTTTTCTTTGCCGGCGGCGAGGCCCGCCCCCTGTGCCTGTCGCTCTCCCCGGTGACAGACCCCGCCGGTGCCACGGTGGCGCTTGCCATGCTCCTGATCGCGGAGGCGCCCGCTGATGCGTCCCCCGCCGGCGCCGAGCGGCACGAGGCCGAGCTGGCGGGCATGCGCCGGATGCAGGAGTTGAGCACGCGCCTGCTGCACGAGCACACCCTCGACGACCTGCTGGACGAAACGCTGGCGGCCGCCATCGAGCTCACCGGCGCCGACCTGGGCAACTTGCGCCTCCTCGATACGGCCACCGGCGAGATGCAGATCCGTGCGCAGCGGGGCTTTCGACGCCCATTCCTGGAGGCGTTGGAGACGGTGACCTCCACCAGTCGCTGCTGCTGCTCGGCGGCGCTGCGTCGCGGGGAACGCGTGGTCATCCCGGATATCGCCGACAGCGGCGATTTCTACGAGCCGCAGCTGCGCAAGGCGATGCTGGAGGCGGGCGTGCGCTCGGTGCAGGCGACGCCCCTGGTGTCCCGGCAAGGCGAGATCCTGGGCATGATCTCCACCCATTGGCAGCGCCCGCACGGTGCGCAGGGCCCGGACCTGCGTCTGCTGGACGTGCTGGCGCGCCAGGCCGCCGACCTTGCCGAGCGCGTGCGCTCCGAGGCCCTGCTGCGCGACAGCGAGGAGCGCTACCGTGCGCTCAACGAGCTCAGCCCGGACGCCACGCTGGTCGCCTGCGAGGGGCGCATCGCCTATGCAAACCCGGCGGCGGTGCGCCTGCTCGGCGCCGTGGGCCCGGAGGCACTGCTGGGACACTCGCCGGTGGATTTCTTCGATGTGGAGAACCACTCCTGGATCCGCTCGCGTATCGAACGCGTGCTGGATCGCCAATGCGTGAGCCCACTCATCGAGCAGCGCTGGCGGCGCGTCGACGGTACGCCCGTGGACGTGGAGGTCACCGCCGGCCCGGTGGTGTGGGACAAGAGTCCCGCCATCCAGGTGCTGTTGCGCGACATCACGCAGCGCAGGGAATCGGAGCAGGCGCTGCGCGAGAGCGAGGCCCGGGTGCGTGCGGCCTACGACCTGCTCAAGTGCATCATCGAGGGCACCGAAGACCTCATCGCGGCGCTGGACACCGACTTTCGCTTTACGGCGGTCAATACCGCCTACCAGAACAAATTCAGGCAGATCTTCGGTGCGGAGGTGGCCGTGGGCACGAGCCTCGTGGAGGCACTCGCGCATCTTCCCGAGGAGCAGGCGAAGGCGCGGGACCTGTGGCGGCGGGCCCTGCAGGGCGAGATCATCCATGAGACGCACGAGTTCGGCGATCGCCGTCGCGAGCGGCGCGTGTTCGATCTGCGGTTCAATCCGATCCGCGACGGCGCCGGGCGGGTGGTCGGCGCCGGAGAGATCGCCAGCGACGTCACCGAGCGCGCGCGGGTGGCGAGCGCGCTGCGCACGGCCAACGCCCAGCTCCTGGAGGCCGATCGCCGCAAGGACGAGTTCCTGGCGGTCCTCGCCCATGAGCTGCGCAACCCGCTCGCCCCGATCCGCAATTCGCTCGGCATTCTGCGCCTCTCCGCGCGGGACGACCCGGTCGCCGAGCGCGTGCACGGCATGATGGAGCGGCAGGTCACGCATCTGGTGCGCCTGGTGGACGACCTGCTGGAGGTGTCGCGCATCACCCGCGGCAAGATCGAGCTGCGGCGCGAGCGGGTGGAGCTCTCGGCCGTCGTGCACAGCGCGGTGGAAACGAGCGGTCCCCTCATCGACGCCGCCCGCCAGCAGCTCTCCATCCGGCTGCCGCCCGAGCCGCTGGTGCTGGAGGCCGATCCGGTGCGTCTCGCCCAGGTGCTGGGCAATCTGCTCAACAACGCGTCGCGCTACACGGAGGAGGGCGGCCGGATCTGGCTCACCGTCAGTCGCGATGGCCAGCAGGCCCGGGTGTCGGTGCGCGACAACGGCGCGGGGATCGCACCCGACCTGCTGCCGAAGGTGTTCGAGATGTTCGCCCAGGGCGATCGGGTGGCCGGCCGCGCGCCCGGCGGGCTGGGGATCGGTCTGACCCTGGTGCGCGGCCTGATTGACCTGCACGGGGGCAGCATCGAGGCGCGCAGCGACGGCGCCGGCCTGGGCAGCGAATTTGTGGTGTGTCTGCCGCTGGCGCAGGCTCGCGCGAGCACGCGGGCCGCCCCCGTGGCGCGGCCGATCGGCGACCTGGCCCTGCGTCGGGTGCTGGTGGTGGATGACAACCGCGACGCGGCCGACAGCCTGGCCATCCTGCTGCACATGCTCGGCGCCGACGCGGAGGTCGTCTACGACGGCGCCTCGGCGCTGAAGGCGCTCGAGCACTACCGCCCCGCGGCGGTCCTGCTCGACATCGGCATGCCCGGGATGGACGGTTATGAGGTGGCGCGCCGGATCCGCAGCGGTGGGCAAGGCGCGGAGGTGGTTCTCGTGGCGATGACGGGCTGGGGCCAGGACGATGACCGCCGCCGTGCCGAGGAGGCCGGTTTCGATCACCACCTGGTCAAGCCGGCGGACACGGAGGCCGTGCAGCGCCTGCTCAGTACGGGGCGCCTGGCGCGCAGCGGCGCGGCGGCGACCTGAACGCAGGGGCTCCTGGAGGCCCGGACGTTCGGGCCGCATATCGGGCTCCTGCGCGCGCCGTACGGTGGCTGTTGGCCCGCGCGCCGGCGCGTTTTTCCCGGCGCGGGTGAGGGGCGCCCAAGCTCAGTCGTCGCTCTTCACCAGCGGGTAGTCCTCGGCCTCCCACACCTCCACGCCGCCGGCGAGGTTGTACACCTCTTCGAAGCCCATCTCCGTGAGGGTATGCGCGGCCATGGCGCTGCGCCCGCCGCTCTCGCAATAGACCACCACCGGACGCTGCTGCGCCTTGCAGAGCACTGCGTGGCGCTTCTTGTAGCCGGGATCGGCGGCGCCCTCGAGGGTGCCGCGCGGGATCAGGATGGCATCCTCGATGTGTCCGGCCGTGTACTCGTTCGGCTCGCGTACATCGACGATCAGCAGGTTGTCGCGATTCTCGCGCATCTCGTCCAGATCGTCCGGGCTCAGCTCCTGGATATTGGCGCGGGCCGCGGAGACGAAATCGCCCAGCTTCTTCGGCATCTCGGTTCCTTGTTTCTCTGGTGAGGGGATGAGTTGAGCTGCGCTCGGCTACAGCGCCTTCGCTTCGCCTTCGGCCAGCTGCGGCTCCAGCGCCCGGAGCTCGCCGATCGGGGGGCGGCAGGCGCTGCCGCTGCACAGGTAGGCGGTGACGCTCCCGGCCTCGGCGCGGCGCGCGGCGAGCGGCCCCGGCAGCCCGCTGGCGTCGGCGGGGACGGCAACGCTCAGCCGGCGCGGCGCGTAGGCGGCGTTGGCCCGTGCCTGCCAGGGCTCCAGGGCCGGCGCCGCCCCGCGCAGCACCAGCGTCTCGGGCGGATAGAGCACCTCCTCCAGCACCAGCAGCAGCGCGCCGTGGGCATGGGGCGCGCGCCGGATGGACGGCCAGGCGTTGTGCACGGCCCGCTCGGCGGCGTCGAGGTAGCGCTGCTCGCCGACCAGATGGCCGAGCCGGTTCAGCACGAAGGCGGCGATGCCGTTTCCCGACGGCGTGGCGTCGTCGAAGGTCGGCTTGGGGCGGTGGATGAGCGCCTCGTGGTCGTCGGCGGTGAAATAGAAGCCACCGTGCTCCCGATCCTCGAAGTGCTCGAGCAGGGCATCGGCCAGCGCCAGCGCGAAGCGCAGGTCCTCGCTGCGCCAGCGTGCCTGCAGCAGCTCCAACAGTCCGTCGATCAGGAAGGCGTAGTCGTCGAGATAGGCGTTCAGGTGGGCCCGGCCGTCCTTGTAGGTGGCCAGCAGCCGCCCCTCGTGCCACAGGGTCTCGCGCAGGAAGTCCACGGCGCGCGCCGCGGAATCGACGAAATCGGCGCGCCCCAGCCGCCGGCCGGCGCTGGCCATGCCCTTGAGCATCAGCCCGTTCCAGGCGGTGAGGACCTTCTCATCACGGCCGGGCCGGATGCGCCCCTCGCGGGCGGCGAACAGCTTCTCGCGGGCCGCCTGCAGCAGGGCGGCGGCCTGCGCGTCGCTGAGCTTCGCGGCCTGGGCCGCCTCGCCCAGCGGGGCGTGCACATGCAGGTGCCAGCGGCCCTCGAAGTTGGGCTTGGCGTCCAGGCCGTAGACGTGGGCCAGCACGGCGTACTCGTGTTCGTCCAGCAGCGCCTGCGCCTGCGCCGGGGTCCACACGTAGAACTTGCCTTCCTCGCCTTCGGAGTCGGCGTCCAGGGTGGAGTAATAGCCGCCCTCGGGTGACTGCATCTCGCGCATCACCCAGGCGCCCGTCTCCTCGGCAACACGGCGAAACACCGCCTCGCCGGTGGCCTGCCAGGCCTCGGCATAGAGCGCCAGCAGCGGACCGTTGTCATAGAGCATCTTCTCGAAATGGGGGATCATCCAGCGCTCGTCCGTCGAGTAGCGGCAGAAGCCGCCGCCGAGCTGGTCGTAGATCCCGCCCGAGGCCATGGCGTGCAGGGTGTAGCGGGCCATGTCCAGCGCCTTGAGATCCGGCGTCGCGCCGCGCGCGGTCGCCGCCCAGTGGCGCAGCAGGCGCTCGATGCTGGTCGGATGCGGGAACTTGGGGGCGGGGCCGAAGCCGCCGAAGTGCGGGTCGAACTCCTGTTCGAGCTCGCGGCGCGCCTCGTCCAGCGGCGCCGTGTCGAGCGTGGGCGCCGCCTCGCCGCCGTCCTGCGGGGGCTGCGGATTGGTGCTGGCGAGAATTTCGACCAGAGAATCGTTCTGTTTGCCGATCTCGCGGCGATGTTCGCGGTAGAATGCCGCCACGCGCTCGAGGACGTCGCGGAAGGCCGGCATGCCGTAGCGCGCTTCGCGCGGGAAGTAGGTGCCGGCGAAGAAGGGCGTCTGGTCCTCGGGCGTGAGCACCATGGTGAGCGGCCAGCCGCCGCCGCGCTGATTGAGCACCTGGTGGGCGAGCTGATAGATCTTGTCCAGGTCCGGGCGTTCCTCGCGGTCGACCTTGATGTTCACGTACAGCGCGTTCATCACACGCGCGGTCTCCGGGTCCTCGAAGGACTCGTGTGCCATCACATGGCACCAGTGGCAGGCCGAGTAGCCGATGGACAGCAGGATGGGTTTGTCTTCCTCGCGCGCCCGGCTCAGCGCCTCCCCGCCCCAGGGATACCAGTCCACCGGGTTGTGGGCATGCTGCTGAAGGTAGGGGCTGGTCTGATCGGCCAGGCGATTGGTGACTGCACTCATGGCGATATTTGACCGTTTCGCTCGGGTTTAACCCATCACTATAACAGATCTGGTTCGGGCGCCAGGCGCCGCCCCCAGCGGCCGAAGCGAGGGGCACCCGGACCGATTGCGCGGCTTCGCGCGGCAACGGCAGCGAACGATATGACCGGTTTCGAAGCGACTCGATGGGGCGGCTCGGCCGTCGGCAGGGCCGGCTGCACCAGCGTCCTGTGGTGCGGCCGCTGGCCCTGGGGCGCCAGCGTGTTGTGGCTCGCGCTGGTGGCGGTGTCGCTGCTCGGCCGCCCCCTGATCCCCATCGACGAAACCCGCTACGCGGCGGTGGCCTGGGAGATGTGGTCGCACGGCCAGTTCCTCGTCCCCCACCTCAACGGCGCGCCGTACAGCCACAAGCCGCCCCTGCTGTTCTGGCTGGTGCACCTCGGGTGGGCGGTGTTCGGCGTCAGCGAGTGGTGGCTGCGCGCGCTGCCCGCGCTGTTTGGCCTGGGCAGCCTGTGGCTGTTGGTGCCCGCCGCCCGGCTGCTCTGGCCCGAGCGCCGGGGGCTGGGGAATGCCGCCGCCCTGCTCGCCGGAGGCAGCCTGCTGTGGGCGCTGTTCGCCGGCTTTCTCATGTTCGACCTGCTGCTGACCTTCTTCGCCCTGCTGGGCGCGGTGGGCCTGCTGCTCGCCTGGCGCCGGCCCGGTCCGGCGGGCTGGGCGGTGTTCGCGCTGGCCATCGCTCTGGGCGTGCTGACCAAGGGGCCGGTGATCCTGCTGCATGTGCTGCCGGTGGCGCTGCTGGCGCCCTGGTGGCGGGGCGGCCTGCGCTGGCGCTGGTACGGCGGCGTGCTGCTGGCCACCCTCGCCGGGGCGGCGCTGGCGCTGGCCTGGGCGCTGCCCGCCGCCCGGGCCGGCGGCCCCGCGTACGAGGCGGCCATCCTCTGGGGGCAGACCGCCGGCCGGGTGGTCGAGTCCTTTGCCCATCGGCGGGCGATCTGGTGGTACCTGCCGCTGCTGCCGCTGGTGTGGTTCCCGTGGTTCTTCTGGGGCCGCTTCTGGCGCGCCCTGCCCGACGTGCGCCGCCCCGACCCCGGCCTGCGCTTCGTGCTCGCCTGGCTGGTGCCCGTGTTCGCCGCGCTGACGTTGATCAGCAGCAAACAGCCGCACTACCTGCTGCCCTTGTTCCCGGCGGTGGCGCTGCTCGGGGCGCGGCTGCTCGACCGTGCCGAAGCCAGGACCGAAGCCAGGACCGAAGCCAACGGCGAAACCAGCGCCGCAGCCGGACCCCGGCGGGTGGTCGTGCCGGGGCTGCTCATCGCCGGCATCGGCCTGCTTTGGCTGGTGAACGCCCTGCGGCCGCTGCAGCCGGCGCTGGCCTGGAGCCACGGCCTGGCCGTGTGGCCGGGGATCATGCTGCTGGTGCTCGGCGGCGCGGTGATCGCCGCCCCGCCGCTGCGCTGGCTGCCGCAGGCCGCGCTGCTGAGCGCGGCCACTGCGGGGCTGCTGGTGGCGGTGTCGCTGGGCGCCTTTCCCCGGCTCGAGCCCGGTTGGGACCTCAGCGCGGCCGCGGCGCGCATTGCCCGGCTGCAGCGCGAGGGCCATCCCTTCGCCCACGTGGACCACTACTCCGGGCAATACGACTTCGAGGGCCGGCTGCGCCAGCCGATGACCGAGATCACCACGCCCGACATCGGCCCCTGGCTGGCCGCCCACCCGACCGGGCGCGTGGTGGTGGAAAACGAACCCGTTCCCCAGCCGCCCGGCACCCTCATCCAGTACCGCGAGCCCTACCGCGGCCACGAACTGGCGATCCTGGCGGCGGCCGCGGACGCCGCCGGCCCGGCCCCCTCCACGAGCGCCCACGAGTAGAGCCCATGGAATATCCCGTTCTTCGCCTCAAGCCGCGCGAGGACCGCCGCCTGCGCGCCGGTCACCTGTGGGTGTACAGCAACGAGGTGGACGTGGCCCAGACGCCGCTGAGCGCCTTCCAGCCCGGCGACCTCGTCGCCGTGCAGGACGCGCGCGGGCGCACCCTGGGCATGGCCTACGTCAACCCCCATTCGCTGATCTGCGCCCGACTGATGAGCCGCAATCCCCACCGCGAGCTCGACCGCGACTTCTTCGAAGAGCGGCTGCGCCTCGCCCTGGCGCTGCGCGAAGGCTGGTTCGAGGAGCCCTGGTACCGGCTGGTCTACGGCGACGCCGACGGCCTGCCCGGTCTGGTGGTGGACCGCTACGGCGACGTGCTGGTGGGCCAGATCTCCACGGCCGGTATGGAACGCCACCGCGACCTGCTCGCCGAGGTGCTGCAGGCGATCCTGCAACCGCAGGCGCTGCTGTGGCGCAACGACACGCCCGCCCGCGAGTTCGAAGGTCTGCCCGCCGAGGTGCTCGACGCCTTCGGTCAGGCGCCGGAGCGCGTCGCGGTGCGCGAGAACGGCGTGCGCTTCGAGGCCGACGTGCGCGGCGGCCAGAAGACCGGCTGGTACTACGACCACCGTGACAACCGGGCGCGGCTGGCGCGGCTGGCGCGGCTGGCGCGCGGACGGCGGGTGCTCGACGTGTTCAGCTATGCCGGGGCCTGGGGCGTGCAGGCCGCGGTGGGTGGCGCCGAGCAGGTGCTGTGCGTGGATGCCTCGGCCGGCGCCCTCGGCGAGGTGACCCGCAACGCCGCCCTCAACGGCGTGGAGGCACGGGTGGGGACGCTCGAGGGCAACGTGTTCGAGGTCCTGCGGGCGCTGCGCCAGGAGCGCGAGCGTTTCGACATCGTGGTGCTGGACCCGCCCGCCTTCATCAAGCGCCGCAAGGACCTCGCCGAAGGGGAGGCCGCCTACCGGCGCGTCAACCGCATGGCCATGCAGCTGCTCGGCCGCGACGGCTTCCTGGTCTCGGCCTCCTGCTCGCACCACCTCGCCGAGCCGCGCCTGCTGCACCTGGTGCACGACACCGGGCGCGAGCTGGGCCGCGCCGTGCAGCTGCTCGCCCGCGGCCACCAGGGCGCGGACCATCCGGTGCATCCGGCGATCCCCGAGACCGACTACCTCAAGGCCCTGTTTCTGCGGATCGCCTCGCCCTGAGGCGCGGCCGCCGCTGGTATACTCGCGCCCATGGCCATTACCGCTGAACACTGGTTCGACCCGATCGCCCTCCAGGTGGGCCCCCTCGCCATCCACTGGTACGGCGTGATGTACCTGATCGCCTTCGCCGCCGGCTGGGCGCTGGCGCGCGTGCTGGCGCGCCGCCCCGGCAGCGGCTGGAGCGCCGCCCAGGTGGACGACCTGGTCTTCTACGCCGGGCTCGGCGTGGTGCTCGGCGGGCGCATCGGCTACGTGCTGTTCTACGGCTTCGAGCAACTCGTGCACGACCCGTTGATGCTGTTCCGGATCTGGGAGGGCGGGATGTCCTTCCACGGCGGGCTGCTCGGCGTGCTGGTCGCCAACTGGCTGTTCGGTCGGCGCCATGGCAAGGGCTTTTTCGAGGTCACCGACTTCATCGCGCCGGTGGTGCCGGTCGGGCTGGCCGCCGGGCGCATCGGCAACTTCATCAATGGCGAGCTGTGGGGCAAGGTCTCGGACCTGCCCTGGGCGGTGCGCCTGCCCTGCAATGAGCCGCGCTTCTGGGAATACTGCGGCGGGGCGCGCAGCGGCTACAGCGCGCCGCACCTGCCGACGCAGCTCTACGAGGCCTTCTTCGAGGGGCTCGTGCTGTTCGTCATCGTCTGGGCCTTCGCCTCCCGGCCGCGGCCGGCGATGGCCGTCTCCGGCGTCTTCGCGCTCGGCTACGGGGTGTTCCGCTTCGGCGTCGAGTTCGTGCGCCTGCCCGACGTGCAGCTCGGCTATCTCGCCTTCGGCTGGCTGACCATGGGCCAGGTCCTCAGTCTGCCGCTCATCGCGGTCGGCATCGGCTTCCTGTGGTGGGCCTATCGGCGCCGGCCCGCGGACGCGCAGCGCACCGCCTCCGCCGGCTGAGCCCGCGCACCGGCGCCGCTTGCAAAAGTCAGACGTCTGTCTAAGGTTAGGCCAGGCTGACCGACTGCATACGGAGGCGTTCGTCATGGCCGAACCGAAAAAGCTCGCGATGATCGCGACCAAGGGCTCCCTGGACTGGGGCTATCCCCCGTTCATCCTCGCCTCGACGGCGGCGGCGTTGGGCTACGAGGTGCAGGTCTTCTTCACCTTCTATGGCCTGAAGCTGCTGGAGAAGAAGCTCGACCTGAAGGTCACCTCCATCGGCAACCCCGGCATGCCCATGCCCATGCCCATGCCGGTCATCGTGCAGGCCCTGCCGGGCATGCAGAACATGATGACCTCCATGATGAAGAAGAAGATGAAGTCCAAGGGCGTGGCCAGCCTGGAGGACCTGCGCGAGTTGTGCCTGGAGGCGGAGGTCACCATGATCGCCTGCCAGATGACGGTGGACCTGTTCGACATGAAGCCGTCCAACTTCATCGAGGGCATCCATTACGGCGGCGCCGCGACCTTCTTCGAGTTCGCCGGCGAGTCGGACATCTGCCTGTTCATCTGAACGGCCGGGGCGCGGGGGCGCGGCGCACCCGCGCCGCGCCCCGCCGCATGAGCATGTCCGCATCCACCGCCGAGACGCGCACGCGCATCGTCCAGAGCGCCGCGCGCCTGTTCTACGAACAGGGCTACAACCGCACGTCCTTCACCGATATCGCGCGGGTGGCGGGCCTGCCGCGCGGCAACTTCTACTATCACTTCCGCAGCAAGGACGCGATCCTCGAGGCGGTGCTGCGCGCCCGCCGCGAGGGCGTGGAGGCGCAGTTGGCGCAGTGGCGCCGCGAACAGGCGGCGCCGCGGGCGCGCTTGCAGCGCTTCCTGGACATGCTCGCCGAGCGCGAGCCGGAGCTGGTGCGCTACGGCTGCCCGCTGGGCACCCTCTCCCAGGAGCTCGGCAAGACCCACCGCGCCCACCAGCGGGCCGCCCGTGCGCTGTTCGAGCCGTTCCTGGACTGGCTCGCGGAGGCCTTCGCCGAACTGGGACACGGCGCCCAGGCGCGCGCCTTGGCCATGCATCTGGTGGCGAGCGCCCAGGGGGCCTCCCAGATGGCACACGTGTTCGGCGACGCGGGCGTCCTGCGCGATGAGATCCGCTGCCTGGAGCGCTGGCTCGACCGCCTGTAGAATGCGGCAGTCCCTGCCAGCCTTCAGGAGTGCCCCTCGCCCATGCGCCAGTACCTGGACCTCATGCGCCACGTCATGGACCACGGCGTGCGCAAGGACGATCGCACCGGCACCGGCACGCTGAGCGTGTTCGGCCACCAGATGCGCTTCGACCTGCAGCAGGGCTTTCCGCTGGTCACCACCAAGAAGCTGCACCTGCGCTCGATTATCCACGAGCTGCTCTGGTTCCTGCGCGGGGACACCAACCTGGCCTATCTCCATGAGCACGGCGTGCGCATCTGGGACGAGTGGGCGGACGAGAACGGCGATCTGGGTCCGCTGTACGGCTACCAGTGGCGTTCCTGGCCGGCCCCTGAGGGGCGGCACATCGACCAGATCGCGCAGGTGGTCGAGCAGATCCGGCACAACCCGGACTCGCGTCGCATCATCGTCAGCGCCTGGAACGTGGCGGACCTGCCCGACGAGGGCGTCAGCCCCGCCGAGAACGCCCGCCGCGGGCGCATGGCCCTGGCGCCCTGCCACGCCTTCTTTCAGTTCTACGTGGCGCAGGGGCGGCTCTCCTGCCAGCTCTACCAGCGCAGCGCGGACATCTTCCTGGGTGTGCCCTTCAACATCGCCAGCTACGCCCTGCTGACCATGATGATCGCCCAGGTCACCGGGCTCGCCGCCGGCGAGTTCATCCATACCCTGGGCGACGCCCACCTGTATGCGAATCACCTGGAGCAGGCGCGCGAGCAGCTCGGCCGCGCGCCGCGCCGCGCACCGCAGATGACCCTCAATCCGGCCGTGGACGACCTGTTCGCCTTCGGCTTCGAGGACTTCGAGCTGAGCGGCTACGAACCGCACCCGTCCATCAAGGCGCCCATCGCCGTATGAGCGTGTCGCTGATCTGGGCCATGGCCGAGGACGGCGTCATCGGCCTCGACAATGCGCTGCCCTGGAAGCTGCCCGCCGACATGAAGTGGTTTCGCCGCCATACGCTGGGCAAGCCGGTGGTGATGGGGCGCAAGACCTTCGAGTCCTTCGGGGCGCGGCCGCTGCCCGAGCGCACCAACATCGTCGTGACCCGCGACCCCGATTACCGGGTGCAGGGGGCGGTGGTGGTGCACGACGTCGATGCCGCACTGGCCGCGGCCGGGGCGGCTGAGGAGGTGATGGTGATCGGCGGCGCGCGCTTCTACGCGGCCATGCTGCCGCGCGCCGAGCGCCTCTATGTGACGCTGGTGCACGGCCGCTTCGAGGGCGACGCGCACTTTCCCGACCTGGACTGGAGTGCCTGGCGGGAGGTCGCCCGCGAGGAGCGCGCCGCCGACGAGCGCAACGCCTGGCCGATGAGCTTCCGGGTCTACGAGCGCGTGCGCTGAACGGACGCGCTCAGGGCCGGGCGGTGCGCGGCCCGGCCAGCAGCCAGACCAGGAAGCCGAGCAGCGGCAGGATGATGATGAACACCGTCCAGGCGACCTTCGCCCCGGTGCCGCGGTCGCTCTGAAAGACGTTGACGATCGCCCACACGTCGGCAATCAGGAGCAGGAAGCCGAAAAAACCGCCGATCTCGATGCGCATGCTGAGTCCTCCTTCGTTCTTCTTTGCTGCGGGCTAATCTTCCGGCGCGGCGGTGGCGTCGCCGGGGCACTCCACGCTGAGCACTTCGCGCGCGCCGTCCAGGCGCAGCGCGGTCAGCGTGCCGCCCCACAGACACCCGCTGTCCAGGGCGCACACGTCCTCGCCCAGGTACAGGCCCAGTGCAGACCAGTGGCCGCACACCAAAGGGGTCCCCGCGCTGCGCCGCTCGGGGCACTCGAACCAGGGCAGGCACGGCGGCGGCTGGGTGCCGGGCGGGCCCTTCGCCTCCAGGCAGAGCTCGCCCTCGGCGGTGCAGTAGCGCATCCGCGTCAGGCAGTTGATGACGAAGCGCAGCCGCTCCCAGCCGCGCAGCCCCGCGTCCCACCGGCGTGGCTCGTTGCCGTACATGTGGGCCAGGGCGTCGCGGTAATCGGGGCCGCGCAGCACGGCCTCCACTTCGCCGGCGAGTGCGAGCGCCTGTTGGAGGTTCCACTGCGGGGGCAGGCCGGCGTGCAGCATGGCCCACCCGAGCGCGGCGTCGTGGTGCAGCAGGGGGCGGGCGCGCAGCCAGTGGATCAGTTCGTCGCGATCGGGGGCTTGGAGCACGCTGCCCAGCGTGTCGCCGTTGCCGCGCCGATCGTCCACGCCCGAGGCCACGGCGAGCAGGTGCAGGTCGTGGTTGCCGAGCACGGTGACCGCGGCCGCGCCCAGGGCTTTGACGAAGCGCAGCGTCTGCAGCGAGGCCGGACCGCGGTTGACCAGGTCGCCCGCGAACCACAGCCGGTCGCGTGCCGGGTCGAAATCGAGCCGCTCGAGCAGCCGCTGCAGGGGCTCGTAGCAGCCCTGCAGGTCCCCGATCGCGTAGACGGCCA
The DNA here is from genome assembly GCA_963779865.1 of uncultured Gammaproteobacteria bacterium. Lineage (GTDB taxonomy): Bacteria > Pseudomonadota > Gammaproteobacteria > CAVZZX01 > CAVZZX01 > CAVZZX01. The sequence continues at coordinate 2,924,376 of CAVZZX010000003.1, forward strand.
TGGATTCGCCTTCTTTCGGTTCGCGTGTTCGATTCAGTGGCGCCGCAGGCGGATGCGCCGGAACCAACCGCCGGCCAGAGCCGGCACGTCCTGCTCGACCCGCAGCTCGGGATGGGCGGCGAGCAGGGGCTCGAGCACCACGTCGGTGCGGGTGGCCAGGCGTCCCAGCAGCGGGCTGGCCAGCCGGCGCAGCGGGGCGCGTTGCCCCGGCCGCAGGAACTTGTCGGCGATGAGGATCGCCCCGCCGGGGCGGGTAACGCGCACCGTCTCGGCCAGCAGCCGGGCCGGTTCGGGCACCACCGCCAGGATCAGGTGCAGCAGCACCGCGTCGAAGGCGCCGTCGCGGTAGGGCATGGCCATGGCGTCGCCCTGCTGCAGCGCAATGGCGCCGCGGCGGCGGCGCTGCGCCCGGTGCAGCATGGCCGCGGTCAGGTCCAGGCCCAGGTAGTGCGGACCGGGCGGGAGATGGGCCAGGTCCAGGCCGGTGCCCACGCCCGCCAGCAGTATAGTCGTGCCGCGCAGCTCGCCGAGTGCCTCCGGCAGTGCCGCCAGGCTGGCGCGCCGCAGCCCCCGCGTCGGACCGCCCACCAGGGCGTCATAAACGGGTGCGAACAGGCTGTAAGTGTGCCGCAGTGACACGGGCGCGGTCCACGTCGCCGGGTCAGTGCAGGGTGTTGGGGACGGACAACCGGAAGGGGGCGATCGCGGCGTCGAACTCCACACCGTCCTCGGCCCGCAGGTGATAGCTGCCGTGCATGCTGCCGACCGGGGTCTCCAGCATGGTCCCGCTGGTGTAGCGAAAGGCCCCGCCCGGGTGCAGGTGCGGCTGCTCGCCGACCACCCCCTCGCCGCGCACCTCGTTCACCTTGCCGTCGGCGTCGGTGATGATCCAGTGCCGGGACAGCAGCTGCGCCGGCAGCTCGCCCGTGTTGCGGATGGTGATGGTGTAGGCGAACACGTAGCGCCGCTGCTCCGGGTCCGATTGCTCGGCGATGTAGCGGGTTTCCACGTCCACGCTGATGTCGTATTCGTTCTGCGCCATGTCTTCGCTTCTCCTCTAGGCAGTGCGCGGCCGTCGCGCCGTCGGCGCGGATGCCGGGCCGCGCAGGCGCCAGTTCGGCTGGTCCTCGGCATCGACCAGGCCCTCGCGACGCAGCCACTCCAGGGCATCTTCGGCGTCCTCGGCGAACCAGGCGGCCGCCGCGCCGAGCCGGAAGCTGTAGCCCCAGCGGTCCATGTCGGCGCTCATGCGGGCGCGGCCCATTGCCGGGAGCCGGTCGGCGAGCAGGATCTGCAGGTAGCAGACCGCGTTCTCTTCGGCGTAGTCGCCGCCGGCATCGGTGTGCAGGCCGCCGCGGCGCGCCGGATCCATGCACACATAATGGCAGGCCTCATGCAGCGCCGAATGCACCGGTGTGTCCGCGCGCACCAGCAGGCGATCGGCAATCAGCCCGGCCTCGCTCTCGCCCCAGTAGGACCCGGGGATGGCCGTGCCGGGGCCGACCCACTCCAGCGTCAGCCCGTAGCGGGACAGCAGCGCGGCGAGGGCGCCCGGCGGCAGGGCGCCGCACTGCAGCACCTCGTCCTCGGGCGCGCGCCGGCTGGCGGCGGTGTTCGGTGGAGGCATCGCGGCGGCTCGCCCTGGTGGCTCGAAGCCCGGCAGGGTATCACGCGCCGCCGTCGCCGGCGACGGCGGCCAGGGCATCGGCCAGCCGGGCGAAGGCCGCCAGATCGAGCTGCTCGGGGCGCAGCTGCGGATCGACGTCCGCGCCGCGGATGGCCGCCTCGTCAAGCAGGCCCTTGAGCGTATTGCGCAGGGTCTTGCGGCGCTGGGCGAAGGCCCGGGCCACGACTTGCGGCAGCAGCTCGGGCTGCACCAGGGCGACGGGCGGGGCGCGGTGCGGGACCAGCCGCACCACCGCCGAATCCACACGCGGCGCCGGCCGGAAGGCCCCGGGGCGCACCACGAACAGGCGCTCGACCGCGCAGTGGTACTGGACCATCACGCTCAGGCGCCCGTAGTCGCCGGAGCCCGGCGCGGCGGCCAGCCGGTCCACGACCTCTTTCTGCAGCATGAAGTGCATGTCCTCGATGCATGCGGCCTGGGCGAGGAGATGGAACAGCAGCGGGGTGGAAATATTGTAGGGCAGGTTGCCCGCCACCCGCAGGCGCTCGCCGGCGGTTCCGGTGAGGGCGCAGAAGTCGAAACGCAGGGCGTCGGCGCTGTGCACCCGCAGCGTGCCCACGCCGGCGGCGGCCGCCTCCAGGCGCGGCACCAGGTCGCGGTCGAGCTCCACGACGTCGAGCTCGCGGGCGCTGCGCAGCAGGGGCAGGGTGAGGGCGCCCAGGCCGGGGCCGATCTCCACCAGGTGCTGCCCCGGCCGCGGGGCGATGGCGACCACGATGCGCTCGACCACCCCGCGGTCGTGCAGGAAGTTCTGGCCGAAGCGTTTGCGGGCGCGGTGGCCCTCAGGCACGGGGGGCCGTCCGCGACAGCGCGGCCGCCGCCTCGACGGCCGCGAGCAGGCTGCCGGCCTGCGCGCGGCCGCTGCCGGCGAGGTGCAGGGCGGTGCCGTGGTCCACCGAGGTGCGCACCATGGGCAGCCCGAGGGTGATGTTCACCGCCTGGCCGAAGCCCAGGTGCTTGAGCACCGGCAGCCCCTGGTCGTGGTACATGGCGAGCACCGCATCGGCGCCCTCCAGGTGGCGCGGCGTGAAAAGGGTGTCGGCGGGCAGCGGCCCCGGCAGCTGAAGGCCCTCGCCGCGCAGGCGCTCGAGCAGCGGCGCGATGACCTCGATCTCCTCGCGCCCCAGGTGCCCGCCCTCGCCGGCATGCGGGTTGAGCCCACAGACCAGGATGCGCGGCCGGGCGATCGCGAAGCGATTCACCAGGTCCGCATGCAGCACGCGGATCACCCGCTCCAGGCGCTCGGCGGTGATGGCGTCCGGTACGGCGCGCAGCGGCAGGTGGGTGGTGGCGAGCGCCACGCGCAGCCCCGGCGCGGCGAGCATCATCACCACCTGCTCCACCCCGCAGCGCTCGGCCAGGAACTCGGTATGGCCGGTGAACGGGACGCCCGCCTCGTTGATGACCGCCTTGTGGACGGGGCCGGTCACCAGCGCCGCGAACGCGCCGTCCAGACAGCCGTCGATGCCGCGGCGCAGCGTCTCCAGCACGTACTCGGCGTTGCGCGCGTCGGTGTGGCCCGGCGCGCAGGGCGCGGCCAGCGGCACCGGCAGGACCGACAAGCTGCCCGGCGGCGCGGGTTCGGCGCCGGGCTCGAAGCGGCGCAGGCGCACGTTCAGCCCCAGCCCCCGGGCGCGCGCCGCGAGCAGGTCCGGATCGGCGATGGCGACCACCTCCGCCGGCAGCGACCGCGCGGCCAGGGCCAGGCACAGGTCGGGGCCGATGCCGGCCGGCTCACCGGGGGTGAGGGCGATGGGCTTGGGCAGGGACACGGGCAGGGATTCGCTCCGGGGCTTCAGGCCTTGTCCAGACGCACGTCGACGTAGGCCTGGTCGCGCAGCTGGCGCAGCCAGCTCTCCAGGGCCTCGTCGGTCTTGCGCTGGCGCACGGCCTCGCGGGCGCGGTTCTTCTTCACGGCCTCGGTTTCGTCGTGATTGCGGCGCGCCATGACCTGCACGATGTGCCAGCCGTACTGGGTGCGGAACGGCTCGCTGATCTCGCCCGGCTGCAGGCTGTTCATGACCTGCTCGAACTCGGGCACCATCTCGCCGGGGCTCACCCAGCCGAGGCTGCCGCCCTCGGCCGCCGAGGCCTTGTCGTCGGACTGCGCGGTGGCGAGCTTGGCGAAGTCGTCGCCCTGCACGATGCGCTGGCGCAAGCGCTCCAGGCGCTGGCGCGCCTCGCTGTCGCTGACGATCTGGTTCGGCCGGATGAGGATGTGCCGCACCAGCGCCTGCTTGACGATATGCTGCTCGTTGTCGCGCACCGCCAGCAGCTTGAACAGGTGAAAGCCGCTGGCGCTGCGCAGCGGCGGGCTGACGTCGCCGGGGTTCATCTTGGCCACCAGCTCGCCGATGGCGGTGGGCAGCTGGCTGCCGCGGCGCCAGCCGATATCCCCGCCCTGCAGCGCCTGCTGGCCGTCGGATTCGGCCACCGCCGTCTGGCCGAAATCGGCGCCGGTGCGCAGCCGTTTGAGCACGGTCTCGGCATGCTGGCGCGCCTTCTGGATCTGTTCGGGCGAGGCGGCCTCGGGCACGGCGATGAGGATGTGGCCCAGGTGGTACTCGCGCCCGGTGTCGCCGCGGCTGGCCATGTTGGCGAGCTGGTTCTGGATCTCCTGCTGCGTCACGCTGACGTGGCGCTCGACCTCGCGCTGGCGCAGCCGCGAGATCATCACCTGGTTGCGGATGTTCTCGCGGAACTGGCCGAAGTCCATCCCCTCGCGTTCGAGCGCCTGCTTGAACTGCGGCAGCGTGAGGTGGTTTTCGCCGGCCAGCTTGGCCACCACCCGGGTGACCGTTTCGTCGTCCACGCGGATGCCGCTGTGATCGGCCTCCTGCAGTTCGAGGCGCTCCATGATCATGCGCTCGAGCACCTGCCGGCGCAGCACGTCGGCCGGCGGCAGGCGCGTGTTGCGGTCACTGAGCTGTTGCTCGACCGTGTGCACGCGCCGATCGAGTTCGCTGTGGGTGATGACGTCGTCGTTGACGACGGCGGCGATGTAGTCGAGATCCTGGATGCGCGTGGCCGCGACGGCCGCACCGGTCCCGGCGAGAAAAAGCACGGAAAAAAGCAGGCTGCGGGCAAATCGATTCATCATCAAAACCGTTCAGTCGCGGTAGCCAAGGATACCACGTTCAAGGACTTGCTCGATCTTGCTGCTGTCGCCGAGGCTGGAGAGCCCCTTCAGCTGCAGGACCACGAAAAACGACTTGCTGGGGTTCTCGAAGTCGGTCGTCACGTACTCGCGGGCCATGAACTGCAGCCCCCAGCAACAGCTCCCGTATTCGAAGCCGGCCAGGCGTTCCAGGGTGGCGTCGTCGCGCAACGAGTACTGCCAGCGGGCCAGTGCCCGCCAGCGCGGCGTGATCGGCCAGGCGGCCGCCGCTTCTGCGGTCTCCAGCCGTCCCCTCCGGTACCGGTGAGACAAGCTGAGGCGCCCGCCGTTCCCGGCGAGATAGCTGATGCGCGAGCCGCCCACGTCGGTGCGGTTCGTCTGCGGGTCCCACTGCAGCTCGGCCACCAGCGCCAGGTGCGGGTTCGGCCGCACTCCCAGCGCCGCGACCAGGTCCGAGCTGGAGGCGGTCTCGGGCGTGCCGTCGAGGGTGACGCGGCGATCGGCGAAATACTGGATCTGCCCGAGGCTGAAGTCCGCGACCTCGCGCCCGGTGTCGGCGCGCAGCAGCCGGGTGGTGACGGCGGTGGTGAGCTGGTTGGCGTCGCCGATCCGGTCCGGGCCGCTGAAGCGGTAGTTGCGGAACAGCTGCCCGACGCCGAAGTCGTAGGCGGCGGTGTCGAACACCGGCAGGGCGCTCTGATCGCGGTAGGGGGTGTACAGGTAGTACAGACGCGGCTCCAGTGTCTGGATCAGGGGCGTGCCGCCGATGCGGGTGTCGCGTTCGAAGTACAACCCGCTGTCGAGGCTGAAGATGGGCAGCGCGCGGGCCGGTGTGGTGTTGGCCTCCGCTGTGGTGTCATCGAGCTGATAGCTGGCGTAGTCCAGCGCGAGCTGCGGCACGGCGTAGCCGGCCAGGTGGCGCATCGGGAAGCTGACCGCCGGGCGCAGGTCCACGCGCGTGCCGACCGGGCGCTGGCCGCCGTCGGCGAAGCGCACGGCCTGCCCCGTGAAGGAATAGTTCAGGGCGTTGTTGTCCTCCAGGCCGCGGCTGGCCAGCGACAGCGCCGGAAGCATCTGATAGGGGTCGGTGCCGCGCAGCGTCTGGTAATCCTGCACGCGCGTGTTGAAGACCCAGTCGCGGCTGTTGTAGGTGAGCTCCGCGCGCCGGTTGAGGTGATCGACGTTGCTCGTCTCCAGGTCGTTGCCGAAGTCGTAGAGGTACTGTGGGTCGCTGACGTAGTTGTAATCCACGTAGCTGCTCCAGCCCGGGCCGACGCGGCTGCTGTGGCGCCAGGAGGCGGCGGCACGGTCGTCGCCGTAGACCCGGTCGTTGGGCAGATAGGTGGCGTTGATCTGCCCGGAGCTGTTCTGGGTGAGGTAGCGGTATTCGTTGTCCAGCATCAGCCCGCGCCGGCTCATGTAGCGCGGAGTGAGGGTGTCGTCCTGGTTGGGGGCGATGTTGAAGTAGTAGGGCACCACCAGCTCGGTGCCGTTCTTCTCCGACAGCCCGAAGTTGGGGAACAGGAAGCCCGACATGCGCCGATCGGAGATCGGGAAGCGGATGTAGGGCAGATACAGGAACGGCACGTCCTTGAAGCGCAGCACCACGTTGTTGGCGCTGCCCTGGCCGCTCGCCTCGTCGAGGTCGATGCGGCTGGCGCGCAGCAGCCAGTCCACATGCTCCGGGGGGCAGGTGGTGTAGGTGGCGTCGTCCAGGCGCATCCGCTGTTCGCCTTCGAGGTGCACGCGCTGCGCGTCGCCGCTGGCGTGGCGTCCCGCGAAGCGGTAGCTGGCGCTGTCGAGCAGGCCCCGGTTGGTGCCGAGGTTCACGTCGGCGCTGGTGCTGGTGATGGTCAGGCCGTTCTGGAAAAAGCGCACTCCGGTCTGTGCGTGCACCTCGTCCGTGCTCCGCTCGTAATCGGCGCGCTGCGCCTCGAGCTGCCGTCCGTCCTGACGGACCACCACGTCGCCGCTGAAGCGCGAGTGCCCGGCGCGATCGGCTTCGGCGCGATCGGCCCACACGCGAACGGTTTCGGGGGCGCTCGCCGCCGCTTCGGGGACCGCGGCGGGCTGGGGCCACCGATCGCTCGGCGGCGGGCACAGGGCCCAAGGCCCGCCGTCCTCGGCGGCCGCGGCGGCGCGGCACAGGATCAGCGCGGCGAGCGGGAGCCAGCGCAGTGGGCGGGCGGGCACAGGGCGGGGCCTTGCTGCAGGCTCAGCACCGGTCGGTGGGCGTCGGATTCGCACGCGCGGGGTTCGGGCTCGGTGGACGTAAGGCACCGTAAAATCGCATAGAATGGGCGCCTGCGTAAATCCTCCGGAGCGCGCGGGCCGGCCAAGAGACGCCCGCTGAAGTGCTGCTTTCTCTTCCGCTCGGCCGCCCCGTCGCTGTCGCTCTGGGGCGCGGCGCCTAGCGGTGCAGCGCCCCGAGCAGCGCGAGGGTGCTCCACAGCAGGCCCATGAACAGGGGCTGGTGCAGCATGTAGATGTTGAGGCTGTGGCGGCCGCCGAGCGCCAGCACGCGGGCCAGCGGGTGATGGCCGCGCCAGTCGGCGAGGGCGGCCACGCGGCGTTCGCGGAACAGCAGCTTGCCAAGGAAGAGGCCGATCAGCACGACTCCGAACCAGGGCAGCAGCGGCACGTAGTCCTCGGTGGGCGGCTTGTAGGTCATCAGGCCGATCCAGCGCAGGCCGGGGGTGTCGAACAGCGGGTTCTGGTAATACGCGCCGAGCAGGATCAGCGCGGTGCCCAGGGCCAGGTTGCCGCGGTACAGGCGCAGGAAGGGCAGCGCCAGCACGCTCGCGACGGCGATAAAGTGAAGGATGCCGAAGAAGATCATCCGCTCGCGGAACATAATGTAGCTCGCCAGGCTGACCGCCCCGGCGTAGAGCAGCAGCACGGCCACCCGGCGCAGGAAGGGCCGCGGCCGCACGCCGTCGGCGCTGGCGAGCACCAGGCTGATGCCGACCGTGGCCAGGAACAGGCTGACGATCAGCGCCCGGAAGCCGAGCCAGAAGGCGCCATTGTAGAAATCGAAGCGGGCCAGCCCGAAGTACGTGAGGTCGTAACTGAAGTGATAGCTGAACATGAGCGCGATGGCGGTGCCTCGCAGCACGTCCACGGCGGGATAGCGATGTCCGGTGATCGACATGGTCGCCCATTGTCCACAGTCCGCCGCACCGGGCAAGCCGCGCCGCGTCGGCTTCCCCGCCGGTGGACGGCATGAGTGCGCGTCTGCAGCGGCTGCGCAGCTGGAGCACGGCGGTGCTCGGCAGCGGCGAGATCACCCCGGTGTCGGGCGACGCCAGCTTCCGGCGCTACTTCCGCCTGCGGCGGGACGGGCGCAGCTACATCCTGATGGACGCCCCGCCGGAGAAGGAGGACTCGCGGCCTTTCGTGCAGGTGGCGACCCTGCTCGCGGAGGCCGGCCTGCACGTGCCCGCCGTGCTGGAGGCGGACCTGGAAGACGGCTTTCTCCTGCTCAGCGACCTGGGCGAGACGCTGTACCTGGCGCGGCTCGAGCGCGACTCCGCCGACGCCCTGTACGGGGACGCGCTGGCCGCCCTGCTGCGCATGCACACCCGCATCCAGGCCCCGCTGCCGGCCTACGACGAGGCCCTGCTGCGCCGCGAGATGGCGCTGTTTCCGGACTGGTACCTGGCGCGCGAGCTCGGTCGTGAGGCCGAGGGCGCCGAGCGTGCCGTGCTCGACGCCGCCTTCGACCTGCTGGCGGAGACCGCCCTGGCCCAGCCGCGGGTGTTCGTGCATCGCGATTACCACTCGCGCAACCTGATGCTGGCGGCGCCCAATCCGGGCATCCTCGACTTCCAGGACGCGGTCTGGGGGCCGATCACCTACGACCTCGTCTCCCTGCTGCGCGACTGCTACATCGCCTGGCCGCGCGAGCGGGTGGAGCGCTGGATGACCGACTATCATGCCCGGCTGCGCGCCGAGGGGCTGGTGGACGTGGACCGGGACGGCTTTCGCGCCTGGTTCGACCTGATGGGCATCCAGCGCCACCTCAAGGCCAGCGGGATCTTCGCCCGGCTGTGGCACCGTGACGGGAAGTCCGGCTACCTCAAGGACATCCCGCGCACCCTGGGCTACATCTGCAGCATCGCCGCCGACTACCCCGAGCTGGCCGAGTTCGGCGCCCTGGTGGCGCGTGCGCGGGCAGCCGGCGAGGGCGCCGGGGCGGAGCGGGGCGGCTGAGCCCCCTGCCGCTTTCCTTGTCAGCCTGCGGGCCGCCGATTATGGTGGCGCCATGAAAGCGATGATCCTGGCGGCGGGGCGCGGCGAGCGCATGCGCCCCCTGACCGATTCCGTTCCCAAGCCGCTGCTGCGCGCCGGGCCCTGCGCCCTCATCGAGCACCATCTGCACGCCCTGGTGCGGGCGGGGTTTGCCGAGGTGGTGATCAACCTCGCCTATCGCGGTGAGCAGATCGCCGCCGCGCTCGGCGACGGCGCACGCTACGGGCTGCCGATCCGCTATTCCCACGAGGCGGGCGAGGCACTGGAGACCGGCGGCGGCATTGCCTGCGCCCTGCCGCTGCTGGGCACCGCACCCTTTGCGGTGATCAACGGCGATGTCTGGACCGACTACCCGCTCGAGCGGCTACCTGCCGCCCCGGACGGGCTGGCGCACCTGGTGCTGGTGGATAATCCGCCGCACCACGTGCAGGGCGATTTCCATCTGCGCGGCGATGGCGCGATCAGCGCCGGGGACGGGCCGCGGCTGACCTTCAGCGGCCTCGGGGTATACCGCCCGGCCCTGTTCGACGGCTGCACCCCGGGGCGCTTTGCGCTGGCGCCGCTGCTGCGCCGCGCCATCGCCGAGGGCGCCGTCAGCGGCGAGCACTACCGCGGCGCCTGGGTGGACGTGGGCACGCCCGAGCGCCTCGCCGAGCTGGAGCGCCGACTCGAGGGGCGCGTCACACCTGCAACGAAGGAAGCTGGCCATGGTGTTTGAACCCGCGGCGGTGGAGCGCTCCTTCGCCTTCGATGCGGCGCACGCCGCCGAGCTGCGCGAGCGCTGGCTCGGCCTGCTCGAGCGGGCGGTCTGGGCCGACCTGAAGAGCAGCAAGATCGGCGCGGTGCCGCGCCTGCGCAAGCGCCTGCTCGAGGTGGGCGAGAACCTGCGCTCCTTTCTGTCCGATCGCACCTGGATCCCGCACCCGCGCGAGCGGGTCAAGGGGGCGATGGCGGCGAGCCTCAACCTGCGCGATGCCTTGCTCAACCTCGAACGGGCGGCCAAGCTGCTCGATGGGGGGGCCGATCTGCCCGCCTTCGAGCCGGATCTGCTGGCGTTCCGCAAGCGGCTGCTGGAGCTGATGGAAGCGCACGAGCGGCAATGGGGCGACATGCTCGAGGCCCAGTACGCGGCCGAGGACGAAGACGAGGAGCCGGACTGACTCAGCCCCGGGTGACTCGGAGGGACAGGCGGTGGGTCAGGAGATCGAGAGCAGCCGATTCCGCAAGCGCGACTTCGAGGCCTTCGGCGCCCGCCTCGCCGAGGAGACCGCGCTGTTGCGCGAGTGGTTTGCCGCCGGCCGCTTCAGCGACGTCGAGGGGATCGGCGGCTTCGAGCTCGAGGCCTGGCTGGTCGGCGCCGACCGGCGGCCGGCGCCGATCAACGAGCGGTTTCTCGAATTGCTCGCCAGCCCGCTCGCCACGCCCGAACTGGCGCGCTTCAACGTCGAGGTCAATGGCACCCCGCGCGCGCTGACCGGCGATGCCCTCGCCGCTCTGCACGCCGAGCTCGACGACACCTGGCGGGACTGCACCGCGACCGCCCGCGCGCTGGGCGCCGACATTGCCATGGTCGGCATCCTGCCCACCGTCCGCGACGAAGACCTGTGCCTGGCGAACATGTCGTCGATGACGCGCTACCGGGCACTCAACGAGCAGGTCCTGCGGCTGCGGCAGGGCCGCCCGCTGGAACTGGACATCACCGGGCGCGAGCACCTGCAGCTTGCGCACCACGACGTGATGCTCGAATCGGCGGCGACCTCGTTCCAGATCCACCTGCAGGTGCACCCGCAGAGCGCGGTGCGTTACTACAATGCGGCGGTGGTGCTGGCCGCGCCGATGGTGGCGGTGAGCGCGAATTCGCCCTTTCTGTTCGGCCGTGACCTGTGGGACGAGACGCGCATTCCGCTGTTCGAGCAGGCGGTGGCGGTGGGGGGTTACCAGGGGGCCGCCTTCGGCCCCATCCGTCGGGTGAGCTTTGGCTCCGGCTATATGCGCGACTCGCTGTTCGAATGCTTTCAGGAGAACGCCGAGCACTACCCGCCGCTGCTGCCGGTGGAGCTCGAGGGCGCCCCGGAAATGCTGCCGCATCTGCGCTTGCACAACGGCACCATCTGGCGCTGGAACCGGCCGTTGATCGGCTTCGACGACGCACGGCCGCATCTGCGCATCGAGCACCGCGTGGTGCCCGCCGGCCCCACGGTGGTGGACACCATCGCCAACGCCGCCTTCTTCTATGGCGCGGTGAGCGCCCTGGCCACGGCCGAAACGCCGCCCGAGAGTGGGCTCGACTTCGTGCACGCGCGGGACAATTTCTACGCGGCGGCGCGCACCGGCCTGCGCGCCACGCTCCTGTGGAGCGGCGAGCGCCGTGTCGGTCTGCAGCGGCTGCTGCTCGAGGAGCTGTTGCCGCTTGCCGAGGCGGGGCTGCGCCGGCGCGGCATCGCCGAGGCGGACGTGCGCCGCTACCTGGGCATCGTGCGTGCCCGGGTGGAGAGCGGCCGCAATGGCGCGCAGTGGCAGCGCGATTTCGTCGCGGCGCACGGCGCCGATCCGGCGACCCTCGTCGCCGGCTACCTGGAGCGCCAGAACGGCGGTGCGCCGGTGCACGGTTGGACGCTCTAGCGCCGGCCGCAACACGCATTATCTGGAGGACCATGGACACGCACACCGCATCCGGGCTGCTCAACGTCTACCACTCGCTGCCCCCCGGCCTGCTCGAGCGCGGCGCGGCGCGGCTGCACGAGATCCTCCCCGGGCCGAGCCTGATCGACCTGCCCGGCCGGCGTGCCGCACCGCTGTTCGTCTCGGTCCTGCTGCACGGCAACGAGGACACCGGCTGGGAGGCGTTGCGCCGGGTGCTGTTGCGCTACCGTGGCCAGGGTCTGCCGCGCGCCATGTCGGTGTTCGTGGGCAACGTGGTGGCCGCCGAGCACGGCGTGCGGCACCTGCCCAGTCAGCCGGACTTCAACCGGATCTGGCGCGGCGGGCCGCGGCCCGAGCACCAGATGGCGCAGCAGGTGCTCGCACAGATGCGCGAGCGCGAGGTGTTCATGAGCGTGGACGTGCACAACAATACCGGCCTGAATCCGCACTACGGCTGCGTCAACCGGCTGGACGAGCGCTATCTGCATCTGGCGGCGCTGTTCAGCCGCACCGTGGTGTACTTCATCCGCCCCGAGGAGGTGCAATCCATGGCCTTCGCCGAGCTGTGTCCGGCCGTGACGGTGGAGTGCGGACAGCCGGGGCAGGAGCGCAGCGAGAGCCACGCCGCGGACTACCTGGAGGCCTGCCTGCAGCTTGCCGCGATCCCTGAGCATCCGGTTGCCGCCGGCGATCTGGACCTGTTCCACACGGTGGCGGTGGTGAAGGTGCCCGAGGCGTGCAGCGTCAGCCTGGGCGGCCGCGGCGCGGACCTGTGCCTGCTGCCGGACATCGACCGGCTCAACTTCAACGAGCTGCCGGCCGGCACCCGGTTGGGCGCCGTGAGCGGCGCGGCGCTGCCGCTGGCGGTGCGCGACGAGGCGGGGATGGATGTGGGGGCGGACTACTTTGCGGTGGAGGACGGGGAACTGCGCACGCGCCGGCCGGTCATGCCTTCCATGCTGACGCGCGACATCGACGTGATCCGCTCCGATTGCCTGTGCTACCTGATGGAGCGGCTGGACCCCGCCGCGCACCGCCGCGCCGACTGAGCCCCGCTCAGCCGCGCCGCACCGCATACCACACGCGGCCCACCCACTCGTGGAGCATGCGGCGCGTCACCTCCAGGGCCTCGCTGCCGGGGAGGATCGCAAACCAGCCCGGTGCGCCGCGGATCAATTGCTCCGCCGCCGTGGGGGCCGGGACCGCGTCCAGCCCCGCCGCCTGGAAGCTGGTCAGGGCGCGCGGCATGTGCCAGGCATGGGTGACCAGCAGCACCCGGCGGATGCCCGCGGCATGCAGGATACGGGCGCTGTCCAGCGCATTCTCGCGCGTGGTGCGGCTGTGCGCCTCGAGCCAGCGTACCGGCACGGCAAAATCGCGGCGCAGCGTCTGCGCCATGAGGCTCGCCTCCGAGGTACCGGTGCCGAAGGGATCGCCGCCGCTGACCAGCACCGGCAGGCCGCTCACGCGCTGCAGGCGGGCGGCGAAGCGCAGGCGCTCCAGCGTGAACTCCGAGACCGTGTCGCCGCCGTATTCGCGGGCACCGTAGCGGCGTCCGCCGCCGAGCACGACGATTGCGCCGGCGCCCGAGCCCAGATACGCCTGCGGCGGCCGTGCCGGGTAGCGCTGGGTGAGATCGACCAGCCCCTGGGCGACCAGCGGGGTGGCGGCGAGATACAGCCCGCCGGCGGCCGCCACCACCAGCCAGCGGGCGACGCCCGGCCGCCGGCGCCACAGCAGCACGGCGGCAAGCAGTAGCAGCAGAAACAGCCCGGGCGGGAAGACGAACGCCTCCAGCGTCCGCGTGATCAGGACCCGCACGCCTCAGCCGACCCGTTCGCCGGCGGCCTGCAGGTCGGCGTGGTAGGAGGAGCGCACCATCGGGCCGCTGGCGACGTTGGCAAAGCCGAGGTCGCGGCCGATCTCCGCCAGGCGGTCGAACTCCTCGGGCGTGACATAACGGGCGACCGGAAGATGGTGGCGGCTCGGCTGCAGATACTGGCCGAGGGTGAGCATCTCGCAGCCGTGGGCGCGCAGCTCGCGCATCACCGCCTCGACCTCCTCGAGCGCCTCGCCCAGGCCCAGCATCAGCCCCGACTTGGTGGGCACTCCGGGGTGCTGCGCCTTGAAGCGCTCCAGCAGGCGCAGCGACCAGGCATAGTCGGCCCCCGGGCGCGCCTGCTTGTAGAGGCGCGGCACGGTCTCGAGATTGTGATTGAACACGTCCGGCGGCGCGGCGGCGAGGCGCTCCAGGGCCACCTCCATGCGCCCGCGGAAGTCGGGCACCAGCACCTCCACCCGCGTTCGCGGCGCCTGTTCGCGCAGGGCGGCAATGCAGGCGGCGAAGTGGCCGGCGCCGCCGTCACGCAGGTCGTCGCGGTCCACCGAGGTGACCACCACGTAGCGGAGCCCCATGGCGGCGACCGTCTGCGCCAGGTGCGCGGGCTCCTCGGCGTCGAGGGCCTCGGGGCGGCCATGGGCGACGTCGCAGAAGGGGCAGCGCCGGGTGCAGACCCCGCCCATGATCATGAAGGTGGCGGTGCCGTGGCCGAAGCACTCGCCGATGTTCGGGCAGGCGGCCTCCTCACACACCGTGTGCAGGCGCTGCTCGCGCAGCACCGCCTTGAGGCGCGCCACCGCCGGGGAGTTCGGCGAGCGGGCGCGGATCCAGCGCGGCTTGGCCAGCGGCCGTTCGGCGGGGACCACCTTGATCGGGATGCGCGCGGTCTTGGAGGCCCCCTTCAGCGGGTTGGGCGCCTGCGGCAGGACCTCGTCCTCGTGTCCGGCGGGCTCGTCGCTCATCTGTGTTCCTCGTCCTGTGTGCTAGCCCGCGGCACTGAGGCCGGCGGTCGATGGCCCCTCGGCCGTGACCACGGGGGTGCAGCCGAGCCGCGCGCTCAATGCCTGCACCAGCCGCTGCGCGACCTCGTGCGGCGATGCGGCGACGCCCAGATCGCGCAGCTGTGTCACCGGCATGCCGGCGTAGCCGCAGGGGTTGATGCGGCCAAAGGGGCCGAGGTCCATGTCCAGGTTCAGGCTCAGCCCATGGTAGCTGCGGCCGTGCCGCACGCGCAGTCCCAGCGCCGCGACCTTGGCGTCGCCGACGTAGACGCCCGGCGCATCGCGGCGTCCGTGGGCCTGGACACCGTAGCCCTCGAGCAGCGTGATCACCGCGCCTTCGATCTGCTCCACCAGCCAGCGCACGCCGGTGCCGCGCCGCGCCAGGTCGAGCAGCAGGTAGCCCACCAGCTGGCCGGGGCCATGGTAGGTGACCTGACCGCCGCGGTCCACGGCCACCACCGGGATGTCGCCGGCGGCCAGCAGGTGCTCGGGCTTGCCGTTCAGCCCCTGCGTGTAGACCGGGGGATGCTCCAGCAGCCACAGCTCGTCGGGGGTGTCGGGCGTGCGCGCCGCGCTGAAGGCCTGCATCGCCCGCCACACCGGCTCGTACGGCCGGCGCCCCAGGTGCCGCACGTGCAGCGCCGGCCGCTGCCCGCTGCGCACGCTCATAGCGCCATCAGCACCTGTTCTGCGGCGCTCAGCTCGCGGTAGATGTTGTCGAGCTGCTCGCGGCTGGTGGCGCGCACCGTCACCGTGAGCGCCAGATAGGTCCCGGCGCGGCTCGGGCGGCGAGTGACCGCCGCCTCGCCGAGATCCGGGACGTGGCGGCGCATGATCTCCACCACGAGCGCCTCGAACGCCTCGGTGGCGGGGCCCATCACCTTGATCGGAAAGGTGCAGGGGAATTCGAGCGGGCTGTTCTGGTTCGGACGGTTCTGGTTCGGATCGGACTGGGACATGGCTACCCCCGCGCGGGAGTTGCGGAAAACCAGGGATTGTAGCGCCGACGCGGCCGCGTCGGCCAGTCTCAGGCGGGCGGACGGCGCAGCTCGCGCTTGTAGTCCTGGTACAGGGCGCTCATGCGTTGCCAGAGCTCCCCGGGGCGGCCCGCGCCGACCGCGCGCTGGTCGAGCCGGGTGACGGGCAGGATCTCCTTGGTCGAGCTGGTCAGCCACACCTCGTCGGCGGCACGCAGGGCGGCCTCGTCGAACTCCGTCTCCTCGCAGGGGATGCGGTGGGCGCGGGCCAGCTCCACCACCAGATCGCGGGTGATGCCGGGCAGCAGCTGCGGCCCCTTGGGCGGGGTCATCAGGGTGCCGTCGAGGACGATGAACACGTTGCTCGCCGCACCCTCGGTGACGCGGCCCGCGCGCAGCAGGATGGCCTCCACGGCCCCCACGTCCAGGGCCTGCTGGCGCAGCAGGATGTTGGGCAGCAGGGTGATCGCCTTGATGTTGCAGCGGTCCCAGCGGATGTCCTCGAGCGTGATCGCCGCCACCCCGTCGCGCGCCACCGCCTCGGTGATATCAGTGATGGGGTTGCTCATCACCAGCACCGTCGGGCGGGTCTGCTCGGGGAAACCGTGGTCACGCCTGGCCACGCCGCGGGTGATCTGCAGGTAGACCGACTGGTCGCTGCCCGCGTTGCGCGCCACGACCTGGCCGAGCACCTCTTCCCACTCGGCGGGGGACAGCGGATTGCGCAGGCGAATGCCCGCCAGGCTGGCCTCGAGGCGCTCGAGGTGGTGCGGCAGGCGGAACAGCCGCCCGCCGTAGGCGGGAATCACCTCGTAGACGCCGTCGCCGAAGACGAACCCGCGGTCGAGCACGGGCACCCGCGCCTGGGACAAGGGCAGGTACTCCCCGTTGAGATAGACCTCGGGCTCGGACATGGACGCGGCTCCCGCCGGTTCGGTGGAAAAGGTCAGTGGAACAGCAGCTTGACGTTGTCCAGCATACGCGTCCACAGTCCGCCTTCGGGCACGTCGCCGAGCGCCACCAGCGGGCGCGAGGCCAGCTTCTCCCCGCCCAGGCGCACTTCCACACTGCCGAACTCCTGGCCGGCCTTGGCGGGGGCCACGATGGTCGTGTCCAGCGACATGCTCGCCTTGATCTGGTCGCGCTTGCCGCGCGGCACGGTGACGAACAGGTCGTGCTGCACGCCCAGCGGCAGGGTTTGGCGCTCGCCCTTCCAGATGCGCGGCGCGGCGACCTGCTCGCCGACGGCGAACAGCTTGACGCTGTCGTAGAAGCGGAAGCCATAGTTCAGCAGGGCCCGGTTCGCCTCTACGCGCTCGTTGTCGCTGTGCGTGCCGACCACCACGGAGATGAGGCGCATGTCGTCCTCCTTCCCGGAGGTCACCAGGCAATAGCCCGCCGACTCGGTGTGGCCGGTCTTGACGCCATCCACGCGATTGTCCAGCCACAGCAGGCGATTGCGGTTGAACTGGCGGATGTCGTTGTAGGTGTATTCCTTCTGGTGGTAGTAGGCGGCGTAGTCTTTCGGAAAGTCGTGGATCAGGGCACGGGTGACCTTGGCCAGGTCGCGGGCCGTCGTGTAGTGCTCGGGGTTCGGCAGCCCGGTGGCGTTGGCGAAATGCGTGTGGGTCATGCCCAGGCGCTGCGCCTGTTGGTTCATCAGGGCGACGAAGGCGTCCTCGCTGCCCGCCGTGTGTTCGGCCAGCGCCACGCTGGCGTCGTTGCCGGACTGGATGATCATGCCCTTGACGAGTTCGTGCACCGGCACGTCGCTGTTGACCTCGATGAACATCCGCGAGCCCTTCATGCGCCAGGCCTTCTCGCTGATGTGCACCTTGTCGTCCAGGCCGATGTTGCCGGCCTTGAGCTCGCGGAACACGACGTAGGCGGTCATGATCTTGGTGAGGCTGGCCGGCTCGATCCGCTCGTCGGCGTTCTTCTCCGCCAGGACCTGCCCGCTGTGATAGTCGATGAGGATGTCGGACTTGCTCGGCAGGCTCGGCGCCTGCGGAACGAGACTGGCCGCCTGCGGCGTCGGTGCGGAGGTCGCAGCAGCGGCGAGAAGGGGAAAGATGAGAATCAGGAGCGAAAAAAGACGTGCCATGGCTAGATATTCACGTTGGCAGCTGAACAGGACCGCGCCATTCTAGCGCCTGCCCGCAGCGAAATGTAGGGAGCGGTCACAGAAACCGGCAACGGCGGCCGCGCTCAGTCCACCACCACGGTGGCGGTGGTAATGCCGAAACGACCGAGGCGATCAGCGGTGGTGTCCACCTCGTCGGTCGAATCGAAGGGCCCGATCCGCACCCGGTAGATGGGCTGCGCGTCGGCGCGTCCCGCCTGGATGTGGATGGAGCTGAACTCGCCATGCAGGCGCTCGCGCAGCCGTTCGGCGTTGTGGCGGCTGGCGAAGGCGCCCACCTGCAGATAGAGGCCCACATGGTGGGGGGCCGCGGGGGCCGGTTCGCTGCTGCTGGCGAGCCGGGGCGCCGGCGGCGCGTGGCCGGGCCGGCGGTACGGGTCGAGCGCCTCGACCTCCACCGGCGCGGTGCCATGGGCGACGATGTCGAGCTTCTTCGCCGCCGCGTAGGAGAGATCGATGATCCGGTTCGCGTGGAAGGGGCCGCGATCGTTGACCCGCACGATGACGCTGCGGCCGTTGTTCAGATTCGTGACGCGGCAGTAGGTGGGCAGCGGCAGCTCCTTGTGGGCGGCGCTCATCGCATACATGTCGTAGCGCTCGCCATTGGAGGTGCGCCGGCCGTGGAATTTGCGCCCGTACCACGAGGCGATGCCGCGCGCGCGGTAGCCGTGCGCGTTCTGCATCACGTGGTAGCGGTGTCCGGCCACCACGTACGAGGAGGGATTGCCGTACTTGCTGCGCGGCTCGGGGCGGGGCACCGCGTCGGGGATGCCGCTGACGTCGACCACCCGCGCCGGGCCGCTGTCCTGGCCGGGCGAGAAGCCGCGGTTGGGCGTGCTCGAGCAGGCCGACAGGGCGAGCGCCGCCAGCGCCGTCGCAAGGACGGCGCTGGCAGGCACGCGTTGGCGCGGTCGTGCAGTCGTCATACGTTGTTTCTTCTTGCGGCCGGCCGCGGCCGAGGGGGCTCAGAACGTGCGTGCCTGGCGAATGGCCTCGCTGAGCTGATACACGGCCATCGCGTAGAGCGGGCTGTGGTTGTAGCGCGTAATCACATAGAAGTTGTTCCAGCCCACCCAATATTCGGGGCCGTCGCGGGTCTCCAGCGCGAACAGGGCACCGTCCACGCCCTTGGGCGGGTCGCCCTTGAGCTGCACGCCGTGGCGGGTCAGCTCGGCGAGGCTGAACTGCGGCTTGATGCCGGCATCGAGCAGCTTCTGCGGCACCGCGCCCGTAATGCGGGCGGGCTGCGCAACCGGCTCACCCGCGCGCCAGCCGTGGCGCTTGAAATAATTGGCCACGCTGCCGATCGCATCGCCGGCATCGTTCCACAGGTCGCGCTTGCCGTCGCCGTCGAAGTCCACCGCATAGGCGCGGAAGCTGCTGGAGATGAACTGCGGCTGGCCCATGGCCCCGGCGTAGGAGCCGAGCAGCGAGGCCGGGTCGACCTGCTCCTCGCGCGTCATGAGCAGGTACTGCTCGAGTTCGCTGCGGAAGAAGCGGCTGCGCGGCGGGTAGGCAAAGGCCAGCGTGCTCAGCGAGTCGAGCACGCGGTAGCGTCCGGCGTGCTTGCCATAGCGCGTCTCCACGCCGAGGATGGCGACGATGATCGGCGCCGGCACCCCATAGACCTGCTCCGCCTTTTGCAGCTCGGCGGCGTGTTCCTGCCAGAAACGCACGCCGCCCTGGACGCGGCTGCGCGTGACGAAGATGGGTCGATAATCGTACCAGGGCTTGGCTTCGGCCGGGCGGCTGATGGCCTCGATGATGTCCTGCCGCAGCTTGGCGTCGGCGAACAGGCGATGCAGTGCATCGGCATCGAACTGGTGTTTGTCCACCATCTGCTGAATGAAGCCGTCGATCTCGCCGTCGGAGAAGCCGGCGGCCGCGGCGCTGCTGGCGAGGACGGCGCTCAGCGCCCCCGCGTAGAGAATGGTGCGGAAGGTGTCTCGCATACGTGGGTGGGCCCCGTCAGGATGCAATCAATCGACGATGCGTGTGAATGGACATCAGCATACCGAATGCCGCCATCATGGTCACCATGGAGGTGCCCCCGTAGCTGATCAACGGCAGGGGCAAGCCTACCACCGGCAGGATGCCGCTCACCATGCCCATATTCACAAAGATGTACACGAAGAAGGTGAGGGTCAGGCCGCCGGCGAGCAGGCGGCCGAACGTATCCTGCGCCTGCGTGGCGATGAACAGCCCGCGGCCGATCACGAAGGCATACAGCGCCAACAGCACGACCGAGCCGATGAGGCCGAATTCCTCGGCGAACACGGCGAACACGAAATCGGTCGAGCGCTCGGGCAGGAAGTCCAGGTGCGACTGGGTGCCGTTGAGCCAGCCTTTGCCGTAGAAACCGCCCGAGCCGATGGCGATGGTCGACTGGATGATATGGTAGCCGGCCCCGAGCGGGTCGTTCTCGGGATTGAGAAAGGTCAGTACGCGCTGGCGCTGGTAGTCGTGCATGAAGTGCCACACCAGCGGCCCGCTGGCGGCAACCAGCAGGGCGAGCGAGCCCACGATGCGCCAGCGGATGCCGGCGAGCAACAGCACGAAGAAGCCGGAGCTGCCGATCAGCAGGGCGGTGCCGAGGTCGGGTTGCTTGGCCACCAGCAGCATGGGCACCGCCAGCATTGCCCCTGAGGCGAGCAGGCGCAGGCGCGAGGGGGGCAGCGGGGTGTCGGCGAGATAGCACGCCACCATCATCGGCACGGCGATTTTCATGACCTCCGAGGGCTGGAAGCGCACGATGCCCAAATCCAGCCAGCGCTGGGCACCCTTGCCGATCTCGCCGAGCACCAGCACCGCGATCAACAGCACCAGCCCGGCGGTGTAGATCCAGGGCGTCCAGCGCTGCAGGTGGGCGGGGTGGATCTGGGCCATCACCGCCATCACGGTAAAGGCGATGCCCAGGCGAATGAGCTGGCGTACCACCAGATCGATGTCGCCACTGCCGGAGCTGTAGAGCACCAGCAGGCCGAGACCGGCGAGCAGCAGCAGGCCGACCAGCAAGGGGATGTCCATGTGCAGGCGATTGGTCAGGCGGCGCTCCCGCGCGCCGGCGGCTTCCACCATGGGGCTGACGCTGTCGAACAGCTTCATTCGGGCTTCTCCTGCTGCAGGTACGCGTCCATGACCGCGCGTGCGATGGGCCCGGCGACGTGGCCGCCGCTGCCGCCGTTCTCGACCACCACGGCAACGGCAATGCGCGGGTCCTCGGCCGGGGCGAAGCTGATGAACAGGGCGTGGTCGCGCAGCTTCTTGGCCAGGTCCGCGGCCACGTATTTCTCGTCCTGACCGAGCCCGAACACCTGCGCGGTGCCGGTCTTGCCGGCAATGGTGTAGGCGGCGCCGGCGCCGACATTGCGCGCGGTGCCGTGGCGGCCGTTGACCACGCCGACCATCGCCTGCACCACGGTCTTCCAGTTGGACGGCTTCTGTTCGGGAATCTCCCGGATCTCCGTCGGCGGCAGGAGGTCACGGCTGCCGTCCGCCTTCTCGCCCACTGCCTGCACGATGCGCGGCCGATGCAGGTGGCCGCCGTTGGCGAGGGCGGCGGTGGCGTTGGCGAGCTGCAGCGGGGTGGTCAGCACGAAGCCCTGGCCGATGCCGGCGATGAGCGTCTCGCCCGGGAACCAGGGCAGGTGGTGCACGCGGCGCTTCCATTCGCGCGAAGGCATGTTGCCCGACACTTCGCCCAGGATGTCGATGCCGGTGCGTTTGCCCAGGCCGAACCGGGACAGGAAGTCGTGCATGCGATCGATGCCCAGGTGGAAGGCGAGATCGTAGAAGTACACGTCGCAGGACTGCTCGATGGCCTTGGTGACGTCGGTGTGGCCGTGCCCCCAGCGCTTCCAGTCGCGGTAGCGGTGATCGTCGCCCCTGAGGGTGTACCAGCCGCGGCAGAACACCTCATCGTCCGTGGTGACCGTGCCCAGCTCCAGCCCCGCCAGGGCCATGAACGGCTTGAGCGTGGAGCCCGGCGGGTACTGGCCCTGCAGCGCCCGGTTGAACAAGGGGCGCCGCGGCGAGTGGCTGAGCGCCTGGTAGTCCTTGGCACTGATGCCGTTGACGAAGGGCTCGGGGGGGAAGCCGGGCACGCTCACGAAGGCGAGCACCGCCCCGCTGTGCGGGTCGATGGCCACCAAGGCGCCGTTGTTCTCGCCGAAGGCGCGTTCGGCGACCGCCTGCAGGTGGCTGTCGATGTTCAGGTAGAGGTCCTTGCCCGGTTCGGGCGGCGTGCGCTCGAGCACCCGCAGGGTGCGCCCCTGGGCGGTGGTCTCCACGTGTTGATAGCCGACCTTGCCGTGCAGCTCCGTTTCATAGGAGCGCTCGACCCCCACCTTGCCGATGTGGGTGGTGGCGCTGTAGTTCGAGGCATCCACCCGGCGCAGCTCCTCCTCGTTGATACGGCCGACATAGCCGACCACGTGCGAGGCAAGGCTGCCGAGCGGATAGTGGCGCGTCAGACGCGCCTCGATGCTGACGCCGGGGAAGCGGTAGCCCTTGACGCTGATGCGGGCGACCTCCTCGTCCGAGAGGTGCAGCCGCAACGGGACGCTCTCGAAACGGCGCCGGCGCTTGCGCAGGTCCTCGAACCGTTCGATGTCTTCGTCGCTGATGGACACGAGCTTGCGCAGACCGGCGATGGTGGCGTCCAGGTCCTGCACCCGTTCGGGGACGATCTCCAGGCTGAAGGTGGGCAGGTTCTCCGCCAGGATGACGCCGTTGCGGTCATAGATGAGCCCGCGGGTGGGGGCGATCGGCTCGATGCTGACCTGGTTGTTGCGCGACAGGGTGGTGTAGTGCTGGTGGTTGACCACCTGCAGGTAGACCAGCCGCGCGACCAGCACGCCCATGGCCAGGGCGATGCTCAGCACGGCGGCGATCACCCGCCGATTGAACAGGCGCGTCTCGCGGAAGTGATCCTTGAGTGTGACGGTGCGGGCCATCGGCCGATCAGCTCACGCGGTAGTGCCGGCGTACGTCTCTCATGATGAGGAACACCCAGGGCCAGAGAACGGCGCTGGAGAGCGCCGGCAGGAGGTAGAGCCAGACGCTGGGCGACTCGCCGATGATGCCGCGGATCCACAGCAGCAGGAGCTGAGAGAGGGTGACCAGCAGCAGCACGGTGAGCGCCTGCTGGCCGAGGGGGAACACGCGCATGCGCTGGTGTAGCTTCAGGGCCAGGAAGGCGATGGCCGCGTAGCACAGCGCGTGCTGGCCGAGCACCGCGTCCTGGAGCACGTCCTGCAACAGCCCGAGCACCCAGCCGATACCCACCCCAATCCGGTGAGGCAGGGCCAGGCACCAGTAGATCAGCACCATCGGCACCCAGGCCGGGCGCAGGTACTCGCCCCAGCCCGGCAGGGGCATGATGCTGAGCATCATCGCCAGGACCAGGGTGGCGGCGATCACCCAGCCGCCCTGCCCGGGGCCCCGGCTCACGGCTTCCCCGGTCCGGCGTCGGCCACGGGAGCGGGGACGCTCTCGCGCTGCGTGGGCCACACCAGGAGCACCTCGCGGCTGCGATCCAGGTGGGCCATAGGTTCGGCGAGCACGCGCGCAAAGGGCTGGCCCGGGTCGATGTTCACCGCCGTGACGTGCGCGACCGGATAGCCCGGCGGAAACACCCCGCCCAGGCCGGAGGTGACCAGCAGGTCGCCCACGCGGATGTCGGCATTGTTGGGGATGTGTTCCAGCTCGAGCTCGCGCGGCGCGCCCGTGCCTGCAGCAATGGCGCGCAGGCCGTTGCGGTTGACCTCCACCGGCAGCGCGTGGCTGGGGTCGGTGATGAGCATGGCGGTGCTGGTCAGAGGACCGACGTGCACCAGCTGGCCCATCACCCCCTGGGCATCCACCATCGGCTGGCCGGCATAGGCTTCATCGTTGCGGCCCTTGTTGAGCACGATGCGGTGCGAGAACGGGTCCATGTCCACCGCCAGCAGCTCGGCGATCAGCACCCGCTCGCCGACGTGGCGCGAGGACTGCAGCAGCTGGCGCAGCCGCTGGTTCTCGGTCTCCACCGCCACGAACTTCTGCAGCTGCGCCTTGAGCAGCTGATTCTGCGTGCGCAGGTCGCTATTGGCTTCCTGCAGACTCTGGCGTGTGGTGAAGGTCTCACCCGCCCAGCCGACCACGGCTCGGGGCAGATTGACCACGTACTGGAGGGGGTAGACGAGCACCGACAGGCTGGAGCGCACCGTGTCCAGGTGATGGAAGCGGTGGTCCGTCGTCATCAGGGCGATCGAGATCAACGCCAGCAGGAGCAGGCGCGTGGCGATCGACGGTCCCCGAACGAATAGCTGCTTGATGGCGACCTCCCGTTGCCGATACACGGTGCGACACGCGGGTAAGAGGCCCGCCCCGACCAGGCGGAGCGGAGGCTGGGGACGGAACGGGCGGCCGGGAGACCCGGCCGCGACACGCCCCTACTCGACGCTGAACAGGTCGGTCCCGTGTTCTTCGATCATCTCCAGGGCCCGGCCGCCGCCGCGCGCGACGCACGTCAGCGGGTCCTCGGCGACGATCACCGGCAGGCCCGTTTCCTCCATCAGCAGGCGGTCCAAATCGCGCAGCAGGGCGCCGCCGCCGGTGAGTACCAGCCCGCGCTCGGCGATGTCCGCCGCCAGCTCGGGCGGGGTCTGCTCGAGGGCGGTCTTCACCGCGCTGACGATGCCGGAGAGCGTCTCCTGCAGGGCCTCGAGGATCTCGTTGCTGTTGAGCGTGAAGCTGCGCGGTACGCCCTCGGCGAGATTGCGTCCGCGCACCTCGATCTCGAGCACCTCGTTGCCGGGATAGGCCGAGCCGACCTCGTGCTTGATGCGCTCGGCCGTGGCCTCGCCGATCATGCTGCCGTAGTTGCGGCGGATGTAATTGACGATGGCGTCGTCGAACTTGTCGCCGCCGACCCGTACCGAGGCCGAGTAGACGATGCCGCTCAGCGAAATGACCGCCACCTCGGTGGTGCCGCCGCCGATGTCCAGCACCATGGAGCCGCTGGCCTCGCTGATGGGCATGCCGGCGCCGATGGCCGCGGCCATGGGTTCCTCGATGAGGTAGACCTCGCGGGCCCCCGCGCCGGCGGCGGACTCGCGAATGGCGCGCCGCTCGACCTGCGTGGAGCCGCAGGGCACGCACACCAGGACGCGCGGGCTGGGGCGGAAGAAGCGGTTCTCGTGGACCTTGCGGATGAAGTGCTGAAGCATCTTCTCCGTGACCGTGAAGTCGGCGATGACGCCGTCCTTCATCGGCCGGATGGCCACGATGTTGCCCGGCGTGCGGCCGAGCATGCGCTTGGCCTCGGCGCCGACCGCGGCGATGCTCTTGGGCCCGCCGGGACCGCGTTCCTGCCGGATTGCCACCACCGACGGCTCGTTCAGGACGATTCCCTGTCCGCGCACGTAGATCAGCGTGTTGGCAGTCCCGAGATCGATGGAGATGTCGTTGGAGAAGACTCCGCGTAGGCGCTCGAACATGTGATTGATTTCTGAGGGTTGGTGGTGGTATGCCGGGGTGGCGAAGCTCCGGCGTACTTTAATCAATTGCAGGGGCTTTGGGCAAGGTTGCTTCTATGCTAACGTAACCGATTTGTTCAACCCGTCACACGGGGGAGCCTGAGCGCATGTCATTGGATAGGGCGGATGTGGAAAAGATCGCGCACCTCGCACGGCTCGCGATCGACCAACAGGACGTCCCCGCCTACGCCGAGAACCTGTCCCGTATTCTCGGCTTCGTGGAGCAGATGAACGGCGTCGACACGGCGGGGGTGGACCCCATGGCCCACCCGCTGGAGGCCAGTCAGCGCCTGCGCTCGGACGCGGTGAGCGAGTCCGACCAGCGCGAGCGCTTCCAGGGCGTGGCGCCGCAGGTCGAGGCGGGCCTCTACCTGGTCCCCAAGGTCATCGAGTGAGCCGTTGAGGTCGACGTGGTGACGTCCGAGTAAGGAGGCGCGCGCCGACGGTGCGCGGACCCGGGACGGGGCACCCCCCTGCCTCGCTGCCAGACAACCGTTTAGAGTCCGAACCATGCACGACAAGTCGATCGCCGAGCTCGCGGCCGGGCTGCGGGAGCGGGCGTTCTCCAGTGAGGAGCTCACCCGTCATTTCCTGGCGCGCGTCGCCCGCCTGGACCCCCAGCTCAACAGCTTCATTACGGTGGCCGAGGATGCCGCCCTGGCACAGGCGCGCGAGGCCGATCGGCGCCTCGCCGCCGGCGAGGCGGGACCGCTGACCGGGGTGCCGATCGTCCACAAGGACATCTTCTGCACCGACGGCCTGCGCACCAGCTGCGGCTCGCACATGCTGGACAACTTCGTCGCGCCCTATGATGCGACTGTCGTGGCGCGCCTCAAGGCGGCGGGGGCGGTCACGCTGGGCAAGAGCAACATGGACGAGTTCGCCATGGGCTCCTCCAACGAGACCAGCTTCTACGGCCCGGTGCGCAACCCCTGGGAGCTGGAGAGCGTGCCGGGCGGCTCGTCCGGCGGTTCGGCCGCGGCGGTGGCGGCGCGCCTGGCGCCGGGCGCCACCGGTACCGACACCGGCGGCTCCATCCGCCAGCCCGCGGCACTGTGCGGCATCACCGGCCTGAAGCCCACCTACGGCCGGGTGTCGCGCTACGGCATGATCGCCTTCGCCTCCAGCCTCGACCAGGGCGGCCCGATGGCGGCCAGCGCCGAGGACGCGGCCCTGATGCTCGGCGCCATGGCCGGCTTCGACCCGCGCGACTCCACCAGCATCGAGCGCGCGGTGCCCGATTATGCCGCGGAGCTGGGCGGCTCGCTCGCCGGCCTGAAGATCGGCCTGCCCAAGGAATATTTCGGCGACGGGCTGGACGCCGAGGTGGCCCGGGTGATCGAGGTCGCCATCGACGAGTACCGCCGCCTGGGGGCCGAGGTGGTGGAGATCAGCCTGCCCAACACCGGGCTGTCGGTCCCCACCTATTACGTGATCGCGCCGGCGGAGTGCTCCTCCAACCTGTCGCGCTTCGACGGCGTGCGCTTCGGCTATCGGGCCGAGGCCCCGCGCGATCTCGAAGACATGTACAAGCGCTCGCGCGGCGAGGGCTTCGGCGCCGAGGTCAAGCGGCGCATCATGATCGGCACCTACGCCCTGTCGGCCGGCTACTACGACGCCTACTACCTCAAGGCGCAGCAGGTGCGCCGGCTGATCCGCGACGACTTCGTGCGCGCCTTCGAGCAGGTGGACGTGATCATGGGGCCCGCCTCGCCGACCGCCGCCTTCCGCATGGGCGAGAAGTCCGACGACCCGGTCAAGATGTACCTGTCGGACATCTACACCATCGCGGTGAACCTCGCCGGGCTGCCCGGCATGTCCGTGCCCGCCGGCTTCGCCGGTGCGCTGCCGGTCGGGCTGCAGATCATCGGCAACTACTTCGACGAGGGGCGCCTGCTCCAGGTCGCGCACCAGTATCAGCAGGCCACCGACTGGCACCGTCGCGTGCCCCCGGGTTTCGAATAGGCGCTTCGAATACGGGCGTCGACCAGCCGCACCGAGCGGGCTCTCAGAGGTTGCAGAATATGGAATGGGAAACGGTCATCGGGCTGGAGATCCACGCCCAGCTCATGACGAAGAGCAAGATCTTCTCGGGCGCATCCACCGCCTACGGCGCCGAGCCCAACACCCAGGCCTGTGCCGTGGACCTCGGCCTGCCGGGCGTGCTGCCGGTGCTCAATGCCGAGGCGGTGCGCATGGCGGTGAAATTCGGACTCGCGATCGAGGCGGAGGTCGCGCCGCGCTCGGTGTTCGCGCGCAAGAACTATTTCTATCCCGATCTGCCCAAGGGCTACCAGATCAGCCAGTACGAGCTGCCGGTGGTGGGGCGCGGGCACGTCATGATCGAGCGCGAGGACGGCAGCCCCAAGCGCATCGGGGTCACCCGCGCCCACCTCGAGGAGGACGCCGGCAAGTCCCTGCACGAGGACTTCCACGGCATGACCGGCATCGACCTGAACCGGGCCGGCACGCCGCTTCTGGAGATCGTCTCCGAGCCCGAGCTGCGCTCGGCCGCCGAGGCGGTCGCCTACATGAAGAAGATCCATTCGCTGGTGCGCTATCTGGAGATCTGCGACGGCAACATGCAGGAGGGCTCCTTCCGCTGCGATGCCAACGTGTCGGTGCGACCCAAGGGCAGCGAGACGTTCGGCACGCGCGCCGAGATCAAGAACGTCAACTCCTTCCGCTACGTGGAGCGCGCCATCAACTACGAGGTGCAGCGCCAGATCGAGCTGCTCGAGGACGGTGGCACGGTGGTGCAGGAGACGCGCCTGTACGACGCCAACAAGGGCGAGACCCGCTCCATGCGCTCCAAGGAGGAAGCCACCGACTACCGCTATTTCCCCGATCCCGACCTGCTGCCGCTGGAGGTCGCCGCCGAGGACATCGAGCGCGTGCGCCGGACGCTGCCCGAGTTGCCGGACGAGAAGCGCGAGCGCTTCATGCAGGACTACGGGCTGTCCGCCTACGATGCCGGTGTGCTGACCGCCAGCCGCGAGATGGCCGATTACTACGAAGCGGCGGCGCGCGCCGCGGGCGGCGACCCGAAGGTGGCGGCGAACTGGGTGATGGGCGATTTCTCCGCGCTGCTCAACAAGTCGGGCATGGACGTGGGCCAGGCGCCGGTCGGCCCCGACATGCTCGCCGGCATGCTGGCGCGCATCGAGGACGGCACCATCTCGGGCAAGATCGCCAAGGAGGTGTTCGAGGCGATGTGGGCCGGAGAGGGCGACGCCGATGCGGTGATCCACGAGCGCGGCCTGAAGCAGATCACCGACACCGGCGCCCTCGAGTCGGTCATCGACGAGATCATCGCCGCCAATCCGAAGCAGGTCGAGCAGTACCGCGCGGGCAAGGACAAGCTGATCGGTTTCTTCGTGGGGCAGGTGATGAAGGCCACCCAGGGCAAGGCGAACCCGGGGCAGGTGAACGACCTTCTCAAGCAGAAGCTCGGTGCCTGAGGGCGCCGGAACGGAATCGTACCGAGGGCACATGGAACCGGCTCACGACAGCCTGCATCGCTTCTTGTTCGAAAACGTCAACGTGCGCGGCGAACTGGTCCACCTGGACGGCACCTGGCGCGAGGTACTCGAGCGCGCCGAGTATCCGGTTGCCGTGCGCGAGCTGCTCGGGCAGATGATGGCGGCGAGCGCACTGCTGGCGGCGACCATCAAGTTCCAGGGTTCGCTGACCATGCAGGTGCAGGGCGGCGGGCCGGTGTCGCTGCTGGTGGTGGAGTGCTCGGACCGCTACAGCCTGCGGGGGCTCGCGCATTGGGACGCCGAGGATGCACTGGATGCGCCGCGGCCCCTGCCGGAACTGGTCGGCGACGGGCGGCTGGCGATCACCATCGACCCCGGCCAGGGCCGCAAGCGTTACCAGGGCATCGTGGCGCTGGAGGGCGAGACGCTCTCGCAGGCCCTCGACGGTTACTTGGCCCGCTCGGAGCAGCTCGCCACTCGCATCTGGCTGACCGCCGACGAGCACAGCGCGGCCGGCATGCTGCTGCAGCGCCTGCCCGGCGAGCAGCCCGACGCGGACGCCTGGAACCGCGTCACCCGCCTGGGCGAGACGATCACCGAGCGGGAGCTGAGCGGTCTGCCGGCCATCGGCATCCTGCATCGGCTGTTCCACGAGGAGGACGTGCGCATCTTCGAGGCCGAGCCGGTGAAGTTCCGCTGCTCCTGCTCGCGCGAGCGCGTGGTGAACATGCTGCGCTCCCTGGGCACGGAGGAGGTCGACTCGATCCTCGCGGAGCAGGGCACGGTGGAGGTGCGCTGCGAGTTCTGCAATCAGGCCTATCGGTTCGATCCGGTCGATGCGACTGAGATCTTTGCCGCCGGCACTCAGCCGCAGGTCCCTCCGACCCGCCATTGACGGGCTGCGCGCGCCTCAGTCGCCGATGTCCAGCTCCACTTCCGCAAAGGCGTCACGCTGCAGCCGCCAGGCGCGCACGGCCGGGTGCGGCCGCAGCACCACGATCAGGTACAGCGCCTCGGGATAGGCGGCCTCGGCGAGGTCGCGCGGGGAGGGGCGCGGCGGTCCCTCGGGGTGCGAATGGTAGATGGCCCAGAGCGTCTGTCCATGCTCGCGCATCTCGCGCAAGGCGCCGATCAGCGCGCCCGGTTCCATATCGAAGCGGCCCCGGGGCTCGGCGGCGACATTGGGAATGCGGTAGTGCGCGGCGATGCGCTCCCCCACGGCGGCGAGCAGGCCGCATACCTCGCGTTGCGGCTCACTGCGCGCGTGCGTGAGCACGGCCTCGTGGGCCCACATCGGCAGGCGCGCTTTGCTCACCGCGTCAAGGCCGCCGGCTGCACACCGGGCAGTCGGGGTCGCGGGCGAGCTTGAGGCTGCGCCACTCCATGCTCAGGGCATCGAGCAGCAGCAGCTTGCCTGCCAGCGGGGTGCCGATGTCCAGCAGCAGCTTCAGTGCTTCGGTGGCCTGCACCGCGCCGATAATGCCCACCACCGGGGCGAGCACGCCGTTTTCGCTGCAGGTCTCCTCGACGCCGCCCTCCTCGCGGTACAGGCAGCGGTAGCAGGGTGCGTCGGGGCGATCGTGGCGGAACACCGCGACCTGACCTTCGAAGCGCACCGCCGCGCCGGACACCAGCGGCACCCCCGCCTCGCAGCACACCTCGTTGGCCAGGAAACGGGTCTCGAAGTTGTCGCTGGCGTCGATCACCAGGTCCGTCTCGCGCGCCCGTGCCAGCAGGGCTGCCCGGTCGAGGCGGGCGGCGATCGTCTCCACCCTCACCTCCGGGTTGAGCGCGCGCAGCGTGTCGCGCGCCGACTCGACCTTGGGGCGGCCGATATCGGCGTCGCGGTGGGCGATCTGGCGCTGCAAGTTGGAGAGCTCGACGGTGTCGAAGTCGACCAGCACCAGGCGGCCGACGCCGGCGGCGGCGAGGTACATGGCGATGGGCGAGCCCAGGCCGCCGACCCCCAGCACCAGGGCGCGGGAGGCGGCCAGGCGCTGTTGGCCCTCGACACCGATCTGCGGTAAGAGGATCTGGCGGCTGTAACGCAGGAGTTGATCGTCGTTCATGCGGTTTGCACGTGGTGCGTATGGCGGCGCGTGAAGGTTCTTCCGTGAGGGAGTCTACCGCGTCGGTTGCGGCCGTGCGCGGCTGAGATCGCGCCTAGAGATAGTGCCGCCAGTGCTCGGGCCGCGCGTCACGGCAGCCGTGGCGGCGAAGGGCGTAGCGCTTGACGAAGACCTCCTGCGTACAGTTGCCGCGGCCGCGCTCGCAGCCGTGGTTGGCGCGCAGCGTCTCCTCGCCGTAGTAGAACAGGGCGCGTTTGAGACGCGTCATGAGGCTGTTGTCGAGGTGAAAACCGGCCTCCGCGAGGCCGGTCTCGATGATGGCGAGACTGATCCAGCGCAGGTCGTAGATGACGCGCAGGAGCGTGGGGTGCTCGGGCGCGACGTGATGGATCCCCTCCAGCGGGTCCAGCAGCCTGGCGGCGCTGCGCGCCTGGTGTCGATCCGCGTGCAGCGGATCGAACAGGATCTCGCGGTGCTTGATCAAGTCGTCCATCGGCGACTCCCCCCTTTAGCGCATCCTAGCGCGGGGGGCGCGATTTTCAAGCGTCTTGTGGGGGTATTCCCGCGCGGGCCATGCGCCTATCCGCGCCCCGGGGCCGCCTGTCAGGGCGCGCGTCCGAGGCTCACGCGTGGCTGCCCCGCGAGGTCGTCCACGGTGGCGATATCGCTGTAGCGGTAGCGCTGCAGGAGGGCGCGCACCGCCTTGCCCTGGTCGAAGCCGTGTTCCAGGAGCAGCCAGCCGCCCGCCACCAGGTGGCGCTTGGCCTGGAAGCCGATGACGCGGATCGCGTCCAGCCCGTCCGGCCCCGCCTGGAGCGCCGTGCGC
This sequence comes from uncultured Gammaproteobacteria bacterium, assembly GCA_963779865.1. Classification (GTDB taxonomy): domain Bacteria; phylum Pseudomonadota; class Gammaproteobacteria; order CAVZZX01; family CAVZZX01; genus CAVZZX01. The sequence goes on from CAVZZX010000003.1 coordinate 2,955,933, forward strand.
GGCTCGTGGCGCGCGTCGCCCCGGGTCAGGTGGGGGTCGCCACTGACCACATAGGGGGGGTTGGAGACCACCAGGTCGAAGCGGCGCTCGCCGAGCGCCTGGCCCCAGTTGCCGGCGGCAAACTCGACGTTGGCGATGCCCAGGCGCTTGGCGTTGGCCTCGGCCACCTCCAGCGCCTCGGGCGAGCGGTCGGTCGCCCGCACGCGGCAGCGCGGCCGCTCGCGGGCGATGGCCAGCGCGATCGCCCCCGAGCCGGTGCCCAGGTCCGCCACCGCGTATTCGGCGTCGGCCGGGATGTGCGCCAGCGCCTGCTCCACCAGCAGCTCGGTTTCCGGCCGCGGGATGAGCACGTCCGGCGTGACCCGCAGCGGCAGCGACCAGAATTCGCGTTCGCCGATCAGGTAGGCGACCGGCTCGCCCGCTGCGCGGCGCTCCACCAGCGCCTGATAGCGGCCGGCGAGCTCCGCGTCCAAGACATGTTCGGGATGCGCGTGCAGAAAGCTGCGGTCGCGCTCCAGCAGCCAGGCGAGCAGCACCTCGGCGTCGAGTCGGGCGCTGTCGTGCCGTTCGCGCAGGCGCTCGCGTGCGCTGCCCAGGACCTGCTCGACCGTCGCCATCTCAGGCGGCCTCCTCGCCCAGTGCGGCGAGCAGCTCGGCCTGGTGCTCACTGATCAGCGGGTCGACGACCTGGTCGAGGTCGCCCTGCATCACCTCCTCCAGCTTGTACAACGTGAGATTGATGCGATGGTCGCTGACCCGTCCCTGCGGGAAGTTGTAGGTGCGGATGCGCTCGGAGCGGTCACCGCTGCCCACCTGCAGGCGCCGACTCTCCGCCTGCGCGCTCTGCTGGCGGCTCTGCTCGGCGGCGAGCAGCTTCGCGGCCAGCAGGGCCATGGCCTTGGCCCGGTTCTTGTGCTGGGAGCGCTCGTCCTGGCACTCCACCACGATGCCGCTGGGCAGGTGGGTGATGCGGATGGCCGAATCCGTCTTGTTGACGTGCTGCCCGCCCGCGCCCGAGGCGCGGAAGGTGTCGACCTTCAGCTCGCTGGGGGAGATGTCCACGTTCTCCACCTCGTCCACCTCGGGGAGGATGGCGACGGTGCAGGCCGAGGTATGAATGCGCCCCTGTGATTCGGTCTCGGGCACGCGCTGCACGCGGTGCGCGCCGGACTCGAACTTCAGCCGCGAATAGGCGCCCGGCCCGGCGATGCGGGCGATGACCTCCTTGTAGCCGCCGTGCTCGCCGAGGCTCTCGCTGATGACCTCCACGCTCCAGCGGCGCGCCTCGGCGTAGCGCGCGTACATGCGGAACAGGTCGCCGGCGAACAGGGCGGCCTCGTCGCCGCCGGTGCCGGCGCGGATTTCCAGGTAGATGTTCTTGCTGTCGTTCGGGTCGCGCGGCAGCAGCAGGCGCTTGAGATCGTCCTCGAGCTGCGCGCGGCGGCGGCGGGCGCCCTGCAGCTCCTCCTCGGCCATGGCGCGCATCGAGGCATCGGCGTCGCCGAGCATCGCCTCGGCGGTCTCGATATCGTCCTCGGCGCCCTGATACTCGCGGTAGCAGGCGACCACCGGCTCGAGCTGGCTGTACTCCTGCGACAGGGCGCGAAAACGGCCCTGATTGGCAATGGTCTGCGGGTCGGAGAGCAGCGCGCTGAGCTCCTCCAGCCGCTCGCGTAGACGCTCGAGCTTCTGGCGAATGGTCGCTTTCACGGTGTCTGGTCTTCGTCCTCGTCGAGGCGGAACAGCCGGCGGGCGGCGTCGAGCAGCTCGGTGTGGCCCTGATACGCGGCGTGGTTCAGTTCCACGGAGGGCTCGTGCAGCAGCTTGTTGGTGAGCAGATGGCCGAACTCCTCGAGCACCTTGTCCGGCGCGCGGCCCGCGGCCAGACGACGCAGGGCGTGACCCAGGGCCTGTTCGCGAAGCGCTTCGGCGCGCTCGCGGTATTCGCGGATGGTGTGCACGGCGGTCTGCGCACGTATCCAGCCCATGAAATGGTCCACCTGCGTGTCGATGATCTCCTCGGCCTCCGCGGCGGCGGCCTGGCGCGAGCGGCGGTTCTCCTCGATCACCTCCTGCAGGTCGTCGACGGTATAAAGATAGACGTCCTCCAACTCGCCGACCTCGGGCTCCACGTCGCGGGGCACGGCGATATCGACCATGAACATGGGGCGGTGCTTGCGGCGGCGCATGGCCCGCTCCACGGCGCCCTTGCCGAGGATCGGCAGCGGGCTGGCAGTGGAGGCGATGATGATGTCGGCCTGCTCCAGCACGCCCGGCACCTCCGAGAGCGCCACCGCGCGGCCGCCGAAGCCCTCGGCCAGGTCCTGGGCGCGCTCCAGGGTGCGGTTGGCGACGACGATATCACGGCTGCCGTTCTCCCGCAGGTGGCGGGCGACCAGTTCGATGGTCTCGCCCGCACCGAGCAGCAGCACGGGATGGTCCGATAGATCGGCGAAAATCTGTCGCGCCAGGCTCACGGCGGCGAAGGCCACCGACACCGGGCTGGTGCCGATGGCCGTGTCGGTGCGTACCTGCTTCGCGACGGCGAAGGTGTGCTGAAACAGCCGGTTGAGCGTACGCCCCAGCGTGCCGGCTGCGTTCGCGCGGGTGTAGGCGTCCTTGAACTGGCCCAGGATCTGCGGCTCGCCCAGGACCAGCGAGTCCAGCCCGCTGGCCACGCGCAGCATGTGACGCACGGCATCGCTGCCCGGGTGCTGGTAGAGATAGGGTACCAAGTCCTCCCGCCGCAGCCGGTGCGAGTGGCGCAGCCAGTCGATCACGGCCTCGCCCCCTTCCGGGCTTTGCAGGTCGCAATACAGCTCGGTACGGTTGCAGGTGGAGAGGATCGCCACCTCGTTCACCGCGGGGCGGCTGCGCAGGTCACGCATCGCCTCCGCCAGGCGCTCGGGGGCGAACGCCACCTTCTCGCGCACCTCGATGGGGGCGGTCTTGTGATTGCAGCCGAGAGCGAGCAGGGACATGACTAGGCCGAATGTAAAGCTTCACGGGTCGCGCGTCACCCCCGGCGCGCACGGCGGCCGGGGGCTTCGGGTCGGGTATTATAAAGGTAATTGCCGGCGAAGTCGGTTATATTGGTTAAGAGAGTGCCTCATGCAAGGTTTTTCCCACCTGCCGTTACGGATTACAGCGATGAAGACATTTTGGCTTGCGCCCATGCTCACGCTGGTGAGTGCGTGCGCCGCCACTGGAGAGTTGCCCGCACAGGCGGCCCCGCAGGTCGCGCAGCAGCAGCCGGCGGTCGTTTCCACCGAAGCCTCGCGTCCCAATGAGGGGGCCAGTGGGCTCACGCCAGAGCTCATGTACAACATCATGCTGGCCGAAGTGGCCGGCCAGCGCGGCCGCCTCGGGGTGGCCACGGACCATTACATCGCGGCGGCCCGGCTGTCGCCGGACCCCGACATCGCCGAGCGCGCCACCCGCATCGCGCTCTATGGCCGTGACGACGCCAAGGCCCTGGACGCCGCCCGCCTGTGGGCCGCCCGGGCGCCGCACAGCGCCGACGCGCAGCAGGTGCTGGCGGCCCTGCTGCTGCGCAAGGGACAGGTCGACGAGGCATACCGGCACGTCGAGTCCGCGCTGGCGGACAGCGGCCAGAGCGAGGCCGAACTGCATACCTTGATGCAGATGGTGGGGCTGCTCGGCCAGGAAGAGGACGAGGCCGCGGTGCTCGCGCTGATGCAGCGGCTGGTGGCCGACCATCCCCAGGACCCCAATGCCTGGTATGCGCAGGCCCACCTGTCCCTGGGTTTCGAAAAGCTTCAACCTGCCCTGGACAGCGTCGACAAGGCGCTGTCCCTGCGGCCCAAGTGGCCCGATGCGCAGGTCCTCAAGGCCATGGTCCTCACCCAGCTCGGTCGCGATGATGCCGCCCTGCAGACCTTGGCGCATGCCGTGGAGCTGCAGCCGCAGGATGCCCAGCTGCGCCTTTACTATGCGCGCAAGCTGGTCGAGGAGGATCGGCTGAAGGACGCCTCGGCAGCCTTTCGCAAGGTCCTCGACATCGAGCCGGGCAACCCGGATGCCTACTACGCCCTGGGCCTGCTCGCGCTGCAGCAAAAGCAGCTCGATCGCTCGGAGAAGTACTTCAAGGAGCTGGTGAAGACCGGGCAGCGAGTCGAGGCGGCCGCCTATTTTCTGGGGCAACTGGCCGAGTCCCGCGAGCGCAACGACCAGGCCCTGCACTGGTATTCGATGGTGAACGATGGCCAGTATGCCCTCGATGCGCGGTTGCGCACCGCCGTGCTGCTGGGCCGGGAGGGACACCTGGACCAGGCGCGCGAGCAGCTCGCCGGTATCGACGCCCAGACCGCCGGCGCTCAGCTGCGGGTGGTGCTCGCCGAGGGCGAGATGCTGCGCGACGCCAAAAAGTTCAAGGAGGCCTTCGACCTCTACACCGAGGCCCTCGGCCGCATGCCGGACAACCCCGACTTGCTCTACGCGCGGGCGCTGACCGCGGAGAAGCTGGGGCGCCTGGATACCCTGGAGTCGGACCTCAAGGCCGTGCTCGCCAAGGACCCGAACAACGCCCAGGCGCTGAACGCGCTCGGCTACACCCTGGCGGACCGCACCAACCGCAAGAAGGAGGCGCTGGTCTACACCACCCGGGCCTTCAAGCTGCAGCCGGATGACGCCGCCATTCTCGACAGCATGGGCTGGGTGAATTACCGGCTGGGCCGCTATGACAAGGCGGTTGATTTCCTGCGCAAGGCCTACGCGCGCTTCAAGGACCCCGGAGATCGGTGCCCACCTGGGCGAGGTGCTGTGGGTCAGCGGCCATCGTCAGGAGGCGCGCCACGTCTGGAGCGAGGCGCTGAAGGAAGATCCCCATCACGAGCTGCTGCGGGCGACGGTCGAGCGTTTCACTGAATGATGCGTTTCACGGCATTTTTCCTTGTTGTCGCGCTGCTCGCCGGCTGCGCATCGACCGGCGGGGCGCCGGTCGACCAGGAGCGGGCCGCCGCCCGCTGGCACGACCGCCAGCCGCAGTTGCAGGCCTTGCAGGACTGGAAGCTGCGTGGCCGCGTCGCCATCACCGACGGGGCGAGCGTGTGGAATGCCAGTGTCGACTGGGAGCAGTGGCCGCGTGGCTTTGACATCCGTCTGAACGGCCCGCTGGGCTCGGGGCAGCTGCGCCTGGTCGGCAACGCCGACGGCGTGGTCCTCAACACCGGCGAGCCGCAGTTGTACTTTGCCAAGGATGCCCAAACCCTGTTGCTCGAGCACACCGGCGTGCACATGCCGGTGGAAGGCCTGCGCTACTGGATCCGCGGTCTGCCCCAGCCCAAGAAGGGGGCCACCGCCGTGGTCGACGCGCGCGGGCGGCTGGACACGCTCAAGGACGCGGGTTGGAAGGTGGACTTCAAGGGCTACACCGCCGTCGGCGATCTGCAATTGCCGCGCAAGTTGTTCATCCACAAGGGCGATGTGGAGGTGCGCGTGGTCGTGGACAAGTGGATGCTGCCGGCGCCGGAGACGCTCCACGCCCGTAACGATGGGTGACCAATGATGGCTGAGATGTGGCGGGGCTGGCCGGCCCCCGCCAAGCTCAACCTGTTTCTGCACATCACCGGCCGCCGTGCGGACGGCTACCACGAATTGCAGACGTTGTTCCAGTTCGTGGATTTCGGCGACGTGCTCGATTTCCAGCCCCGCTCGGACCGGGAAATCCGCCGCGCCCGGCCCCTTCCCGGGGTTGCCGAGGCCCAGGACCTCACCGTCCGTGCCGCACGGGCCCTGGCGGCCCGCTGCGGGGACGCCGCCCGGGGCGTCGATATCCAGGTTCACAAGCGCCTGCCCCTGGGCGGCGGACTCGGCGGCGGGAGTTCTGACGCGGCGACCACGCTCGTTGCCCTCAATCACCTTTGGGGCTGCGGCCTCGCGACCGATGCCCTGGCCGAACTCGGCCTGGCGCTCGGGGCCGACGTGCCGGTGTTCGTCCGTGGGCGGGCGGCCTGGGCGGAAGGCGTGGGCGAGCGGCTCGAGCCGGTGCGCCTCCCGGAACCCTGGTTCGTCGTCCTGGCGCCCGGCGTAACAGTCTCAACCGCCGAGGTTTTCTGTGCGCCGGAATTGATACGCAACAGCCGCCCCATTACAATACGCGCCTTTCTCGCGGGCGCTGGTCAGAACGTGTGCGAGCCCGTCGTGCGGGCCCGCTATCCGGACGTGGATCGCGCCTTGCGGGCGCTCGCCGCCTACGGCGAGGCGCGCATGACCGGCACCGGCGCCTGCGTGTTCGCCGCCTTCCCGAGCGAAGCGGCCGCGCGCGCGACATGGTCTGCGCTGCAGAGCGAGTGGACCGGTTTCGTTGCCCCCGCCCGCAACCGCTCGCCCCTGGCCGAACGGTTGCGGGCGGAACGCGGCGCTGCAAGCGGGTCGCCGCAGGCCGACTGAATCCAGCGGGAGCGGGGGAAGCGAAGCCCCTCTCCGGGACACGAGTGACGAGGTTTACTGGGGCGTCGCCAAGCGGTAAGGCACTGGGTTTTGATCCCAGCATTCGCAGGTTCGACGAAATCGCCGGGAGCGATTTCGAACGGCGCGCGGGGCGCGCCGGCCCGAAGGGCGAAGGGCAGGAGGCCCGGCGTCATCCTGCCGCCCCGTCGGCCGGAGGCCGACTGAATCCAGCGGGAGCGGGGGAAGCGAAGCCCCTCTCCGGGACACGAGTGACGAGGTTTACTGGGGCGTCGCCAAGCGGTAAGGCACTGGGTTTTGATCCCAGCATTCGCAGGTTCGACGAAATCGCCGGGAGCGATTTCGAACGGCGCGCGGGGCGCGCCGGCCCGAAGGGCGAAGGGCAGGAGGCCCGGCGTCATCCTGCCGCCCCGTCGGCCGGAGGCCGACTGAATCCAGCGGGAGCGGGGGAAGCGAAGCCCCTCTCCGGGACACGAGTGACGAGGTTTACTGGGGCGTCGCCAAGCGGTAAGGCACTGGGTTTTGATCCCAGCATTCGCAGGTTCGACGAAATCGCCGGGAGCGATTTCGAACGGCGCGCGGGGCGCGCCGGCCCGAAGGGCGAAGGGCAGGAGGCCCGGCGTCATCCTGCCGCCCCGTCGGCCGGAGGCCGACTGAATCCAGCGGGAGCGGGGGAAGCGAAGCCCCTCTCCGGGACACGAGTGACGAGGTTTACTGGGGCGTCGCCAAGCGGTAAGGCACTGGGTTTTGATCCCAGCATTCGCAGGTTCGAATCCTGCCGCCCCAGCCACGTTATTTTTGAAATGTTTACGCCATTCAGGTAGCCCTGCAGCATGCGCTTTTACGGCACCGGGAAAATAGGACCTGCGGCCGCCGACGCGGACGGCGGCGACGGCTCGGACAAATCGGGGCCGGGCCCCGGGAACAAGGTGCGGGTGGCCGAGACCGACGCCATGATGATTTTCACGGGAAACGCCAACCCGCAGCTGGCGCAGGAAATCGCGGCCAAGCTGAGCCTGCCGCTGGGCAAGGCCCACGTCGGCAAGTTCAGCGACGGCGAGGTGATGGTGGAGATCATGGAGAACGTTCGCGGACGCGACGTCTTCATCATCCAGCCGACCTGCGTGCCGACCAATGACCACCTGATGGAAATGCTGGTGATGGCCGACGCACTGCGCCGCGCCTCGGCCTATCGTGTCACCCTGGTGATGCCCTATTTCGGCTACGCCCGCCAGGACCGTCGGCCGCGTTCGGCGCGCGTGCCGATCACGGCCAAGGTGGTGGCCAACATGGTCGAGAGTGTGCACGTGGATCGGGTGCTGACGGTCGACCTGCACGCCGACCAGATCCAGGGGTTCTTCGACATCCCCGTGGACAACGTTTATGCCTCGCCCATTCTGCTGGGCGATGTGTGGCAGCAGAAGTACCCGAACCTGATGGTGGTCTCGCCCGATGTTGGCGGCGTGGTCCGCGCCCGGGCGCTGGCCAAGCGGCTGGACGATGCCGACCTGGCGATCATCGACAAGCGCCGTCCGCGCGCCAACGAGGCGCAGGTGATGCACATCATCGGCGACGTGCGCGAGCGCACCTGCGTGATCATCGACGACCTGGTGGATACCGCCGGCACGCTGTGCCAGGCCGCGAACGCATTGAAGGAGCACGGTGCGCGCAAGGTGGTGGCCTATTGCACGCACGCGGTGCTCTCGGGCCCTGCGGTGACCAACATCGAGGGCTCGCGCCTGGACGAGCTGGTGGTCACCGATACGATTCCGCTGCGCGAGAACGCGCGCAAGTGCGCCAAGATCCGCCAACTGAGCATCGCCAGCCTGCTGGCCGAGACGATTCGGCGGATCAACAAGGCCGAGTCCGTCAGCTCGCTGTTCGTGGACTGAATTCTCGACCGCCGGGCCCGCAGGGCCCGGCGGTCGGAAGCGCCGCCCTTGGTCGCGGGGGCGGTGAGGAGACCCGCCGGGGCATGGGCCCGAGCGGGTCAACGGGTCGCCTGCGGGCGCCCTTTTTATTTATATCCTTGGAGATAACGCAACATGGCTACTGACTTCATTCTGGAGGCCGAGGGCCGCAGCGATGTGGGGAAGGGTGCGAGCCGCCGCCTGCGTCGCGCGGGTCGCGTCCCGGCCATCCTCTACGGCGCGGGCAAGGACCCGGCCAGCCTCAGCCTCGAGCACCGGCAGATCGCCTACCACCTCGAGAACGAGGCCTTCTACTCGCACATCCTCACGGTGCGTGTGGACGGCAAGGACGAGCAGGCGGTGCTCAAGGACCTGCAGCGCCATCCCTTCAAGCCCAAGGTCCTGCACGTGGACCTGCAGCGCGTGAGCGCCGGGGAGAAGATCCGTGTGCACGTGCCGTTGCACTTCCTCCATGAGGACACCTGCAAGGGCGTGAAGGCGGGCGGTATCCTGAGCCACAACCTGACCCAGGTCGAGGTGTCCTGCCTGCCCAAGAACCTGCCCGAGTTCATCGAGGTGGACGTGGCCGAGCTGGATCTGGACGGGGTGCTGCACCTCTCCGAGCTGAAGATGCCGGCCGGCGTGGAGCTCATCGAGCTGATCGCACGGCGACCAGCCGGTTGCCTCCATCCACCTGCCGCGCGGTGCCGCTGGCGGCGGTGAGGCCGAGGAAGGCGCCGAGGGCGAAGCCGCCGGCGAGGAGTAATCCGGCCGCAGGAGCCTGCATTTGTCCGCGTCCATCGAGCTCATCGTCGGCCTCGGCAACCCGGGGCCGGAGTACGAGGCGACCCGGCACAACGCCGGCTTCTGGTTCGTGGACGCGCTGGCCCGGCGGGCCGGCGCGTCCTTTCGCACCGAAGGCCGTTTCCACGGCGAGTGTGTGCGCGCACAGCTTGGCGGGAAGAGCGTGTGGCTGCTCAAGCCGGCCACCTACATGAACCGCAGCGGCCTGTCCGTGGCCGCGCTGGCCAACTACTACAAGGTTCCGCGCGAGGCCATCCTGGTCGTGCACGACGAACTCGACTTGCCGCCGGGCACCGTGCGCCTCAAGCAGGGCGGCGGTCACGGCGGGCACAACGGGCTGCGCGACCTGCACAAGGCACTTGGCGGGAACGACTACATGCGCCTGCGCGTGGGCATCGGTCACCCCGGCCACGCGAGTGAGGTCGTGAACTATGTCCTGCATCGGCCCGGGCGCGAGGAATTGGCCGCCATCGAGGACGCCCTCAGCGCGGCCGAAGACGTGGTGCCCTACCTGCTCGAGGGCGAGGATCAGCGCGCCTTCAACATGCTGCACTCCCGCAAGTAGCGGGCGGAGACGATTTCCATGGGATTCAAATGCGGCATCGTCGGCCTGCCGAACGTCGGCAAATCGACCCTCTTCAATGCCCTGACCAAGGCCGGCATCCAGGCCGAGAACTATCCCTTCTGCACCATCGAGCCGAACGTGGGCATCGTGCCCGTCCCCGATCCGCGGCTCGGGCGCATCGCGGCCATCGCCAAGCCGCAGAAGATCCTGCCCACCACCATGGAGTTCGTGGACATCGCCGGACTGGTGGCGGGCGCCTCCAAGGGCGAAGGCCTGGGCAACCAGTTCCTGGCCAATATCCGCGAGACCGACGCCATTGCCCAGGTGGTGCGCTGCTTCGAGAACGACGACGTGGTGCACGTCGCCGGGCGCGTCGATCCGCTGTCCGACATCGAGGTGATCAACACCGAACTGGCGCTGGCCGACCTGGAGACCGTGGAGAAGGGCATCGCCCGCGTCTCGCGCCAGGCCAAGTCCGGCGACAAGGAGGCCAAGGCCCGGCAGGCGCTGCTCGAGCGGGTGCGCGAGCAGCTCGATCAGGGCCGGCCGGTGCGGGCCATGGGGCTGGATGAGGAAGAGCGCAAGCTGCTGCGCGAGCTGTTCCTGCTCACCGCCAAGCCGACCGTGTACATCGCCAACGTCTCCGAGGACGGCTTCGAGAACAACCCGGCCCTGGAGGCCGTGCGGCGCCTGGCCGAGGAGGAGGGCGCCCCGGTGGTCCCGGTGTGCGCCAAGATCGAGGCCGAGCTCGCGGAGCTGGACGAAGCGGAAAAGGCCGAGTTTCTGGCCGATTTGGGGCTCGAGGAGCCCGGCCTGAACCGGGTGATTCGCGCCGGCTATGCGCTGCTGGGGCTGCGCACCTACTTCACCGCGGGCGAGAAGGAAGTGCGCGCCTGGACCTTCCACGAGGGGGCCACGGCGCCGCAGGCGGCGGGCGTGATCCACACGGACTTTGAGCGCGGCTTCATTCGCGCCGAGGTCATCGGCTATGAGGATTTCATCCAGTACAGCGGCGAACAGGGCGCCAAAGAGGCCGGTCGCCTGCGCCTGGAAGGCAAGGAATACGTGGTGCAGGAAGGCGACGTGATGCACTTCCGCTTCAACGTATAGCACGCAACAAGTTGATTTTTGAGGCGTGATGCAACGTCCCCGCGGGCCTCGCTCTTGACAAGGTCCGCCCCAGCCCGGAGAATTCGCGGCTCCCGAACGGCGCCTGGCGCCCCCTCGTTTTCCGACGGCTACGTAGCTCAGCTGGTTAGAGCACATCACTCATAATGATGGGGTCCCCTGTTCGAATCAGGGCGTAGCCACCAAATCGAAACCCGGCGAAAGCCGGGTTTCTTTTTTGTCGTCCCACTCAGGCTGCCACATGGCCCTGCCGGCGTCGTGGGCAACATTGCAGGCCGCCACGCCGCTCCAGGCCCCGTTCGGGAGCTTTTCGCGATTGATGCCCATTAGAACGCGTCGCGATCCACTGCCACTTCATGAAACCTGTGCTGGCGCGACCAACGCCGCGTTATTGGTGATCCTGCCTGTCCTGATCAAATGGACGCCCTGCGGCTAATGTCGACGAGGGCGTGACCTTCCCGGGCAAGCAGAAGCGCATCTGGTCGTACGGCGAGGTGGCGCAGCGCTGGTACATGCGTCGCTTCAGGCCGTTCCAGCCCGAGTCAATATCAACAACCCGCGCGTGCGCAACGAGATCCACAACGTGATCGGCTTCTAGCCGGCCGGCCGGCTGCGCCCGTCTTGCTTGTGGTCCCGGTGGCGGTGAGGCATCCCCCGCCGCGGCGGCGCTCGCCATCCCTGTGATGGGGTGGGGGCTCGGGCGGGCCTGCGTCGATGACACCGGCCGTGAGAGCTCCTGAGGCCATGGGGTACACTGAGTCCGGGCGGCCGCGGGTCGGGCAGGAGAGAGAATGAACGCACGATTCAGCGGTGCGATTCTGGACACGCTTTTCACCTGCGTGGGTGTCCTCGATCTGGACGGCACACTCGTGGATGCCAATGCGGCGTTCCTCGAGGCGGCCGGAGTTCGGCTGGACGAGGTCCACGGCAGCCGGTTCTGGGATTGCTACGCCTGGAACTACTCCGAGTCGGTTCGCCGCCGAATTCGCGAAGCCTGCGAGGGCGCCGCGAAGGGGCAGCCGTTCCGCTTCGAGGCGTCTGTGCGCGTGGCCGAGGACGCGCGGAAGCAAATCGACCTCCAGATCGCGCCTCTGCGCGACGATGCCGGGCGCATCACCCACCTCGTCGCCTCGGCCGTCGACATAACGGCGCGGCGGCAACGCGAGGAGGAGTTGGCGAGCCTTGCGGCGGAGCGGAGCCGGGAGCGGGGGCTGCTGGCGCGCATCGTGCAGCACGCGCCGGTCGCCGTGGCCGTCATGGAGGGCGAGGACCTGCGCTACACGGTCGTCAATCCGGCCTATGAAGCGATCTTGAGCTCGCATGTGCCGCTGCTCGGGCGCACCTTCCCGGAGATGTTCCCGGAGATCGCAGCGGTGGGCGCCGAAGCGGCCTTGCGTCGGGTGCTGCACACCGGCGAGCCCTGGCGGAATCCCCAGTTCGAAACCCCGCTGGCCGGTCGCACCGGGTCCACCTTCTGGGAAGTGGTCGCGCTGCCGCTTCCGGAGACGGCGAACCATCCGAAGGCGGTCCTGGTCCTCGCCTGGGAAGTTACCGCACGCAAGCAGAACGAGCGCGCGCTCCTCGAGAGCGAGGAGCGGTTTCGTACCATGGCCGACGGACTGCCGCTGCTTGTGTGGGTGCACGGTCCCGACGGGCAGCAGGAATTCGTGAACCGCACCTTCCACGAGTTCTTCGGGCTGTCGCCCGCGGAGATCACCGGCGAACAGTGGGAGCGACTCCTCCACCCGGAAGACGGCGAGGCCTACATCAGTGAGTTCCTCGCCTGTGTCCGCGAGCGGCGCCCGTTCAACGCCGAAGTGCGGGTGCGGCGCGCCGACGGTGCCTGGCGCTGGATCGAATCCTGGGGCCGGCCGCGCTTTGCCCCGGACGGCACCTTTCTGGGCTATGTCGGGGCGAGCGCCGACGTCACTGACCGGCGCTTGGCGCAGGACGCGCTGCGCCAGAGCGAGGCGCGCTACCGCGAGCTCGTGCAATGCGCGAGCAGCGCGATTCTGCGCTGGCGGCGCGACGGAACGATCACCTTTTTCAACGAGTACGCACAGACGCTCTTCGGCTACAGCGAGTCGGAGGCGCTCGGTCGGCAAATCGGCATTCTGTTGCCGGAGCGCGACACGGCCGGGCGCGACCTCTCCGGTCTGGCCGTCGACATCGCCGCGCATCCGGAGAAGCATACCGAGAGCGTCAACGAGAACGTCTGTCGTGATGGGCGTCGGCTCTGGATGTTGTGGACCAACCGGGCGGTGCAGGACGCGCACGGCAACCTCGTCGAGGTCCTCGCCGTTGGGAGCGACATCACCCGCCTCAAGGCCGCCGAGGATGCGCTTCGCCAGGCCGATCGACGCAAGGACGAGTTCCTGGCCATGCTCGCCCACGAGCTGCGCAACCCGCTCGCGGCCATGACCAATGCCCTTCACCTCATGAAACTGCAGGCGGATGTCTCGCCAACGATGGATTGGGGCCTGGAGACCGCGGAGCGCCAGACCGCCCACCTCTCACACCTGGTCGACGAACTGCTCGACGTCGCGCGCATCTCCAGCGGACGCCTGCAGATCCGCCCGGTTGCGGCGGAGCTCGGCACGGTGGTGCACGACGCCGCACAGACCTGGCGCCCGCGGCTCGAGTCCCGCGGCCTGCAGCTCATCCTGACCCTGCCCGAGCAGGCGGTGCCCACCGAGGTCGATGTGGCCCGCCTGGCCCAGGTCATGGACAACCTTCTCGACAACGCAGCGAAGTACACCGACACGGGTGGACAGGTGCGCGTCACGCTGGAGCGGCGGGAGGACCACGCCCTCATCCGCGTCGCGGATACGGGGGTCGGTCTGCCGCCGGACAAGATCGGCTGCGTGTTCGAACTGTTCGAGCAGGTGGCGTCCGATGCGGCACGCTCGGCGGGGGGGCTGGGCCTGGGGCTGCATCTGGTGCGCCGGCTCGTGGAGATGCACGGAGGCACGGTCGACGCGCACAGCGAGGGGGCCGGCCGGGGCAGCGAATTCGTGGTGTGCCTGCCCGTGAAGGACAGCAGCCGCACGCTCGGCAGCGGCGGGCGTCGGGCCCAGGGGCCCGTGGCGCCGCGCCGGGTGATGATCGTCGAAGACCAGGCCGACGTCGCCGATTCGCTCCGCGCGCTGCTCGCGGCGATCGGACACGAAGTGGAGGTCGCCCGAGATGCGGCGCAGGCCATAACGGTTGCCCGCGACTTCGAGCCCGAGGTCGCTCTCGTCGACATCGGCCTTCCCGACATGTCCGGCTACGACCTGGCGGGCCGACTGCGGACGCACCACGCGCGCCTGCGCTTGATCGCCTTGAGCGGCCACGGGCGCGCCGAGGACCGCGCACGCGCTTTGCAGGCCGGCTTCGACGAGCATCTGACCAAGCCCGCATCGCTGGAATGCCTCGTCGAGGTGCTGGCACGCTGAGTGCAGCCGTCGCCCCGGGTGCCTCGCAGGCGGCCCGGTGGCCGACTGGCGCCCCGTTCACCCGGCGACGCCTCCGCTTCGCAGTCCGCTTCGCAGCACCGCCACCCGTCCTGGAAGGGTGGCGAATGCGCGCGAGCGTAACCTGCGGATGAAAGACGCGGCGCGCTGCCTCTCAGCACGAACCCGAACCCGAACCCGAACCCGAACACGAACCGGGGCCCAATGCCTGCCTGCAGCGGAGGCAGGTCCTCATCTCGCCGGTGGCAACCGCCGAGCTGTTGGCGATGACCGCCTGGCCCCGAGGTGCCCAGAACCGGCTGATCAGCCGGGCTGAATACGGTTGTCACCCCGCCCGCCTGTCCCGCTCTATCGCTGCCTTGACGAAGATCGCCAGGCGCGGGCCGCAACGGGTCCATGCTCGCGCCTGCGGACACGCGCCGCCCACGGGCTAGTCTGGTAGGTGTGGAGGGCTCTTCGCCATGGACGGGATATTCGGGCGCAAGGTGACCTATCCGGCCGTCGTGTTCGTGATCGTGCTGGGTATAGTCTTTTCCACGCTCCTGGCCGGATTGTTCCTGCGCTGGGAGCGCGACCGGGCCGACGCCGCCCTCGCGCGCCTGGCCACGGCCGTGACGACGTCGGTGACGGCGTGTCTCCAGCATCAGGTCACCAACGTCCAGTTGCTCGCGGCGGCGCAATACGCGATGCCCGACCAGTTCGGGCGCTCGGAATTCGCGAGTTTCGCGCGGCCGCTGGTGAATCAATGCGCCGAGATCGTGGCGCTTGGCTGGATCCCCCGCGTCCCCGGCGAAGAACGGCGTCAGTTCGAAGCCCGCGCCGGTCAACAGCACACCCGCTTCGTGATCGGCGAGCAAAACAGCGCCGGGCGTTTCGTCGCCGCCGAGGATCGCAAGGAGTATTTCCCCTTGCTGTTCATGGAGCCGCAGCTGGCCTTCTGGAGCACCCTCGGCTTCGATGTCGCGAGCAACCCCCGCCACCGCGCGGCCCTCGAAGAGGCGTGGCGTACCGGAAGCGTCGCGTTTTCCGAACATTCGAAATCCGCATCGGGCGACAGCGTGCTCGAGATCATGTTCTACCCGGTCTATGTCCAGGACGCGGCGGCGAGCGCGGTGTGGCCGCAAAAAGAGGACCTGAAGGGGTTCGTGACCGGCGTCTCGAGCCTCAGCGGGATTGTCGAAGAGGCATTGCAGAAGGCGGGCAATCCGCCGGTGCGGGTGGTCGTCTCGAAGCTAACCAGGATGCTTGAGTGGCAGAGCGTGTACCGCGCGGGCCCGCCGGGTGCGGACCACGCGGGCGGGCAGCGACGGTTCCAGACGACGGCGGAGATCGGCGGTGACCGGTGGAAGCTGAGCTTCCTCCCCGCGCCCGGCACTTATCCGGCGTCGCCCGGCCTGCTTCCGTACGGCGTGCTCGGCGGCGGACTGGCCTTCACCTTCATCGCCGCGGGGTACCTGCACAGCTCCAAGCGTCACACCGAGCACAGCGAGAATCTCGTGGTGGAGCTGCAACGCGAGGTGGCCGTGCGTCGCCTGGCGGAAGAGCGGTTTCGCACGGCGTTGAAGGCGGCGCCCGTCGCGGTCTTCAACCAGGACAGAGAGCTGCGTTACACCTGGGTGCAGAACCTCCCGCGGCTGATACCGGATGCCTTTATCGGGGAGACCGACCAGGAGGGGCTCGAGGACCGCGAGGCTTCCGAGCGGCTCACCGCGCTGAAACGCCGCGTGCTGGAAAGCGGCGAGGCCGTGCGTGAACAGCTGGAGGTGCGGCTCGGCGGCGAGTTGCGGCACTGCGACGTCACCCTCGAGCCGCTTTTCGCCGATGGACCCACGCCCACCGGCCTCACCGGGGCGATCGTGGACATCACCGACCACATCGCGCTGCAGGCGCGTTTGCAGCAGCAGACGGCACAACTGGCGGAGGCCGACCGGCGCAAGGACGAATTCCTCGCGCTGCTCGCCCACGAGCTGCGCAACCCGCTCGCCCCGATCGGCAATGCGGTGCAGGTGCTCAAGCGTCAGAAGCCCCCCTTGGCGGCCACCGTGCAATGGGCCGTGGCCATCATCGAGCGCCAGCTCCGACACTTGCGGCGCCTGATCGACGAGCTGCTCGACGTGTCGCGGATCACGTTGGGCAAGATCCGCCTCTCCCGTGCGCCCGTGGCGCTTGGCGATGTGCTCGCCGCCGCGTTGGAAACGGCCCAGCCGGTGCTGAGCGAGAGACATCACGCGGTGACGTTCGAGGTGCCCGAGGAGCCGCTGATGGTAAACGGCGATTCCGTGCGCCTGGTGCAGGTGTTCGCCAACCTCCTGGACAACGCCGCGAAGTACACTCCGGCGGGCGGTCGCATCGCGTTGACTGCGGCTGGCGAGGACCGGAGCGCCGTGGTACGGGTGCGCGACAACGGCATTGGCCTGCCACCCGACGCGCTGCCTCGCCTGTTCGAGACTTTCGTGCAGATCGAGAACCCTGCGGCGGAGGCCGATATGGGCCTCGGGCTGGGACTCAGCCTGTCGCGCAGCCTGGTCGAGATGCACGGCGGGCGTATCGATGCGGCGAGCGCCGGTCCCGGCAAGGGCAGCGAGTTCACGGTGCGGCTTCCGCTGTGCTCGGCAGAGGTGGCACCATCGGCCGCGACCGATGGCCCGTCGCCTGCGGGGGCCGCGGTACGCATTCTGGTGGTGGAGGATCAGCCGGACGTCGCCGCGAGCTTTTCGCTATTGCTCGAAGCGATGGGGCACACGGTGGAGACGTTCAACGACGGCCGCACCGCTCTCGACAAGGCGCGGGCGTTCCGCCCGGAGGTTGCCTTCGTCGATATCCGCATGCCCGGCATGGACGGCTATGAGGTGGCGGGTCGCCTGCGCCGCGAGTTCGGCATGAACATCGCCCTGGTCGCAGTCACCGGATTCGGCCAGGAGGAGGACCGGCGCCGCACAGCGGAGGCGGGCTTCGACCAGCATCTGCTGAAGCCGGTGGACATCGAGCGCCTGGAGACGGTGTTGCGCGCCGCGCAGGTGCGTCGGGCGGACCGCGCCTCGGACGCTCAATAGAGCGCCCGCCCCGCGGAGGGGGGCGGGCGCCGCCGGGCTTGGCTGTGACTTACTGACCGCTCGTCGGGGCAGTCTGCGCTGGCGACTGCGTGGCCGGCGCCGCGGACTGGCCGGCCGACGGGCCGCTCTCGAGGGCGCTGAATTCGGACTTCAGCTCCTGCGCGGCCGGCGGGGTCTGCACGTTGCCGCTGATGATGTCCTTGGCGCTCGCGCTCTGCGGATAGAACGCCTGGTTGGCCTCACCGTCCCAGAAGATGTCGGTCACGCTGACGGCCAGGTCGCCGTACAGGCCCTTCGTGTCGGACCAGGCGATCACGTCCGCACCCTTGCCGGCCGAGGCCTGGGCCCGCTTGGACCAGTTCACCACCGTGAGTCCGGCATCGGCGTTGAGCGAGAAGTTGTTCGCGCTGCGGAAGCCCTGCAGGGCCTTGTCGTCCATGATGAAGAAGGCGATCGAGCCGCCGGAGACGCCGCCCTGCAGCCCCAGGCTCACGGCGCCGAGATTGTAAAAGGCCGGCGCCGACCAGGTGCCGTTGTTCTGTGCCATCAGCACGCCCTGGCCGCCCGCACCGCCGATGCCGAGCGCCGCCCGGCCGTAGTCGGGCACGATGAACACGGCTTTCGCCTGCTGCAGGGTCTGTCGCGTTTCCGGATTCCCCTTCAGCTGCTGGACGACATTCGCAGCCTGACGCACGACGTCCTGCGCGTTCGACGCCTCGCCCGAGGAGCCGCCGTTGCCGGCGCTCTGAGCGCCAACGGCCGTGTCGTTCACATCACCGCTGGGCGCCGCGGCCGGATTGGCCGCCAGCGCGCCGCCGCTGAGCGCCAAGAATAGAACACTTACCCAAGTTGCGGAAATAGCATGCTTTTTCATTGCGATCCCTCCATGATCGAATGACTCACCCCAAGCCTAGACCATGACAGGGACAGGCGGTGCCGGGCCGCCGCGATGCGCCGCCTGCCGCCGTTCAGCCCTCGGGCAGGCCTTCAGCAGCCGCGTGTAGGCGTCCGCGAACGCCTGGCCGTACGCGGCATCGACGGTGCCCCGCTCGTACTCGGTTCCGGAGCGGGTCACGATGCTGTGGCCCTTGCCGAGTTCCACGTCCGCGCCCTCAGGGTTGAGAACGGCCCGGATGGGCTCAAATGCGCGCATGTTTTCGATCCCCGATATGCCGCCTCCCGGGCGCGTCCACGCTGCTTCGCGCGCGGTGGGCGGCGACACGGAGCCGGTCGCACCGGGTCGCGGTTCCGCTGGCGGACCGGCAGAAACGTGACAGGGTTCACACTATGCTGCGAAGGGGGCGCCGCGGCCGGGGCGCCGTGAATATGGCGACTGCCATATGAAGTGTGGGGGCGCGGTCCCGGTTGTAGACCCGCGGCGTTCGCGCGGGATCCCTGTCCGAGGGAAAGAGCCACGCGTGCCTACAGCATGCCGATGCCGCGCCGCCGGCCGAGCCGCCCCTCGGCGTGGCCGGGCGCCGCTGAGCGTGGCGCCACCGCGCGCCACGCAACCGCATCCCCCGCGTCGGCCGCGGCGCGAGCGCCGCGGGGCTGGTAAGATATCGGCGTTTGCCCAGCCTGCACGGAGAGACGATGCTCTACGCCTATGCCTTGGAGAACGGCGAGCTGGCGCCGGTGGAGACGCCCGAGGGTGCAGTGCCGCCGAGCGCGGCTTGGTTCGACCTGGTGGACCCCACCGAGGAGGAGCGGCAGGCCGTTGCCGCCCGCAACGAGCTGCTCTTTCCCGAAACCGAGGACGTCGAGGAGATCGAGGCGAGCGCCCGTTCCTATCAGGACGCGGCCGGCCTGCACATCCATTCGCTGTTTCTGCACGAGGTGGAGGGTCGGCCGCGCAACAGCAGCGTCGCCTTCACGCTGGCCGGGGAGCGGCTGTTCACCCTGCGCGAACGCGAAATCCCCGCCTTTCGATTGTTGCGCATGCGCGCGCGGCACAATTCGGCCATTGCGGACGATGCCGTGTCGATCGTGTTGAACCTGTTCGAGATCAAGATCGACCATCTCGCCGATACGCTCGAGGAGGTGTACACGGGCCTGGAGCAGGTCAGCGCGCTGGTGCTCGAGCGCAACGACGGGGACATGGGCGAGGCGCTCGATGCGCTGGCCCGGCACGAGGACACCAGCGGCAAGGTGCGACTGTGCCTGATGGACACCCAGCGGGCACTGACCTTCATGCTGCGCCGAGCCCGCCTGCCAGTGGAACAGGCCGAACGCGCCCGGGAGCTGTTGCGCGACATCGACTCTCTGTTGCCGCACAACAGCTTCGTGTTCGACAAGATCAACTTCCTGATGGACGCGGCCCAGGGCTTCATCAACATCGAGCAGAACCAGATCATCAAGATCTTTTCCATCGCCGCTGTGGTGTTCCTGCCGCCCACGCTGGTGGCCAGCATCTACGGGATGAATTTCGAGCACATGCCGGAGCTGCATTGGCTGGCGGGCTATCCCTGGGCCCTGGTGCTGATGCTCCTGTCCGGGATGGCCCCCTACTGGTATTTCAAGCGCAAAGGTTGGCTCTGAGCCGAGCGCCGGTCGCGGGATGGGCGTCAGGCGCCCCGGATGGCATACTCGGGGACAGCGGGGCACCTGCGCCGATGGGGGGCCTGCACAGAGTGACGAAACAATGCTGAATCCGGATGCCGCAGTGGAGATCGGGCCCGAAGTGCTGGCGGGGATTTCCGACCCGGCCTTCGTCCTGAACGCGAGCGGAGAGGTCATGGTCTTGAACCCCTCCGCCCTGGGGTTTTGCGGCGGCAGCCGGGCGGATGTGCTCGGCACGCCCTGCAGCGAGCTCGTGCGCGTGCATGGCGACCCGCGCGGCCGCACGCTCGAGCGGCTCTTCGAGCAGGCGCGCTACCAGATCGGGGCGTCCGAGATGGCCCCGGTGCGTTGCGAGGTGGTCCTGCGCATGGCGCAGGCACCGCTCATCTGCGAGTTGGTGATCTATCCGCTGGCGCGGCTCGGGGAGCTGCCCCGGCAATTCGTGCTGCTGGTGCGCCAGGCCGGGGCGGAGCCTCTCGGCTTTTCGATGCAGGCCTCGCGCTGGCACACCGATGCGCTGCGGCGCGTCAAGGCGGTGCTGCACGAGCATCGCAACCCCGAGCGGTTTCTCGGCGTCGTGCGCGCGGTGTTCGACGCCGAGCGGGCCTGGCTGATCCATCCCTGCGCTCCGCGGGCGGCCACCTGCGCATTGCTGGCTGAGGATACCGAGCCGGAGTTCCCTGGCGCCATGGCGCGGCGCGTGCCGGTGCCGGTGGAGAGCAGAACGCAGCGCGTGCTCAATCAGTCGCTGATGCAGAAGACGCCCCTGGTGTTCGAGCGGATGAAAGGGGTGCTCCCCGATGAAGTGGTCAAGCAGTTCGGCATCCGCTCCCAGATGCTGGTGAGGATCCGACCGCGCACCGGGCGTCCCTGGCTGCTTGGGCTGCATCAGTGTACGGCCCCGCGCGCCTGGGCGCCGGAGGAGCAGAACCTGCTCGCCGGCATCGCCCGGCACCTGACCCAGGCCATCGACAGCCATCTGCTCCAGCGCACGCTCACTCCGCAGGCCGGCTGATTCCCCCAGAGCCGGCGTCCCCGCCGGGTGTACCGGCGCCCCCGCGTCCCACCTCCGCCGCATTGCCTCCGCATGATGTATGTGATTTGCCATATTCCCGGGGCACCGCCCACTGCCTAGAGTTCCATAGTGCGAGCGTCGAATCGTTCTGCGCCCTTAACCAGCGAGAGGGAGCAGATGCCCATGGAAACCGATACGACTTTTCTCGCCCTCGCCGAGCTGCTCTACGAGGCGGCCCTGCAGGGTGGCGGTTGGGAACAAGTGCTCAAGAGCATTGCGCAGGCCTACGGCGCGAGCGGTGCCGCCATGCTGGGCATTGATACCTACGCCGGACGGGTCGGCTTCCGCTTCACCTATCGGCTCGACGCGGAGGAGATGGCGACGCGGGGATTGTGCCTGGCTGGCGGTGACGCCCGCGCCTTTTCCGACGTGCTTTTCGTTCATGATGCCCTGCGGCTGGAGAACGAAGCGCTTGCGCCCATCGAGATCGCACGCTGGCTCAAGGAACGCCGGGGCGAGACCTGCTATGTCGGGGCCCGCATGCTGGTCGCGCCGGGCGAGCTGGCCCTCGCCATTCTCGACAGTGGCGCCGGGATGACAATCCACGGCGTTGTGCAGTTCAGAAAACTCGCGCCGCATGCCGAGCGTGCGCTGCAGATCAGCCGCCGGCTGGCGGAGTTGGACCTGCACTCCTCGGCCGTCGGCGACACCCTCGAGATGCTGCCCTTCGGCGTCTTCCTCATTGATGCCGAACAGAAAGTCCGCTTCGCCAACCGCTCGGCGCGCGACGTCATCGCCGACCGCGACGGGCTCGAGTTGCGCGAGGCGCAACTGCATGCAACAGAGGCGGGCTGGGACGAGCGCCTGGACCGGCTGCTGCGCGTGGCCTGTGCCGCCGATGTCTACCTGAACAAGCCTCCCGGCGGTGGGTTGCTGCTGGAGCGCCCGTCCGGGCAGCGCCCCTACAGCATCCTGGTGATGCCGCTGGGCCGAGAGGAAGAGCAGCTGGTGTTCGCCACCGAATCCCCCGCGGCAGCCGTGTTCGTCACCGATCCCGCACGGCGCGAGCGTCTGCCACAGGAGCTGTTGCAGAGCGTCTACGCCCTGACCCAGGCGGAGGCCCGATTGGCCTGCCTCATCGCGGCCGGCCTCACGCTCGATGAAGCCGCGGAAGAGCTCGGTACCGCACGCGGCACCGTGCGGGTGCACCTCGAGCGCATTTTTCGCAAAACCGGCACCCACCGGCAGCCGGATCTGGTGCGGCTGCTGCTCACCTCTCCGGCGCTCGTGAAGGGGCCCCCCGAGCGCTGACAGGCAGGCGGGAGGCCGACCCGCGTGGCGTCGCGGCCACGGCGCGCTTGCGCCATCGTGCGGCCGGGCGGGAATCGCGCCTCCGGGGCGTACTCACGCGCGACTTCGTGGGGCGATATGCATGTTGTTCGCCTATGTACATGCGCGTACCCTTGTCGGGACAATTCAGTGGCTTATGCGCGGCTGCAGCGTGATGCAGTGACGTGACAAGGCGTCCAACAAGAAGCGGCCGGGCCGGGCATGTCCCGCTTCTCGGGACCAGGAGGGCCCGACTCGACCATGAGACTGCTGCTGGAACTCACCGAACTGGCCTACGAAGCCGCCCTGGAAGCCGAACTCTGGCCGCTGGTGCTGTCCGGCTGTGCGGAGGCGTTTTCCAGCCCGGCCGTAATCCTGCTGGGCATGGAGCGCCAATCCGGCCGGTTGTGTTTCGAAGTCAGCCACGGCATTGCCGACGCGCGGCGGGGCGAGGTGCTGCAGGCGCTGCTCGGCTTCGTCCGCTCGGGCGACTCGCTATGCAACGGCAGCCGGGTGGTGTTGGCGTATGATTCCGTTTCGCCGGCGGGTGCCGATACGCGTAGCGCCGTACCGCCGACGGCGCCCCGGCGCGACAGCGGTTATTACATGGCCGCCCTGCTTGACGTGGGTGCCGGGCATAGTGCGCTGGCTGCGGCCTATCGCGAGCCGACCGCCGACGCCGCCGCACAGCGTGTCTGGGAGCGGTTTCGAAGCCTGGCCCCGCATCTGGAGCGCGCCCTGCAGCTCAGTCGCCGGCTCGCGTCGCTCGACACCCACTCCGCGGCGAGCCACGAGACGATCCAGCGCCTGCCGGTGGGCGTGTTCATGCTCGATGCCTCGGGCGAGGTGCAGTTCGTCAACCAGGCCGCGCACGAGTTGCTGGACGATCGCGATGGGCTGCAGGTGGTCGAAGGGGCCCTGCGCAGCGAGGATCCCGAGGCGGACGGGCGGCTGCGTGAACTGATCCGCGGGGCCTTGGCTGCCGAGCAGGCGGCTGGCCCGCCCGGGGGCGTAATGGTGGTGCACCGCCGCCCGCCGCGCAGACCCCTGAGCGTGGTGGTGGCGCCGGTGCGCACCGAGCAGTCGCTGTTCTTCCGGGACACCCGCTTGCTCGCCGTGTTCGTCGCCGACCCCGATCGGCGGCATACGCCGCCCAAGGAATTCCTGCAAGGCATCTACGGCCTCACGCGGACCGAGTCGCGCCTCGCCGGAATGCTCGTGTCCGGCCTCACCCTCGATGAGGCCGCCCTCCAGCTGGGCACCCGGCGCGGCACCGCCCGAGTGCACCTCGAGCGCATCTTCCGCAAGACCGGGACCAATCGGCAGGCCGATCTCGTACGGGTATTGCTGACCTCTCCCGCTGCACTACGCGCGGCCCCGCGCTAGCCGGCCTTGGCCAGCGTCCGCGCAGGGGCCGGGGTGGGGGCGTCATTCAACAGCTCGACCAAAGGCGGCGTCTCGTAGTGTGACGGCACAGGGAGGCCGAAGCGGCGCAGGACGGTGGGTGCGAACTGGCGCAGATCGCCGTCCTGGCGGCTGGGGCCTGCGACGAACGACGCGCCGCGCAGGAGCATGAAGCCGCGCGTGGTGTGATTGCCGGAACGCCGCGCCGCTTCCTCTCCGTGAATCGTGCCGAGACTCGGCGAGTGCAGCGCGCGGATCGGTGTGCCGCTGCGCCAGACGACGGAAACATCCGGCAGCTCGGCATTGCAGGGGCCGGGAAAGCGTTTGGCGGGGAAGCTCACCGTCTCGACGGCCGCTCTGCCGTCGGCCGGGTTCACCAGGGCAAGGAGCTCTCGCTCCAGGAAGCGCAGCACGGCTTCGTATTGCGCCCCGGGGGCGACGATGCCGCGCGGTTCGCGGCCGCGCAGGTTGATACGGATATAGCTGTTGCCCACATTGGGCAGACGAAAGGCCTTGGTCCGGGACCAGTCCACCTGTGGGCCGTCCAGCACGCGTTTGCACAGGCCCTTCAGTCGTGCGGGCATGGCGCGCCCGATCCGCTGCCGTAGGCCGCCGGCTCCGCCGCGCCCCGCACGGCTGCCGGGGCCGGTGCCGGGCGCCGCCGGGTCGCGTCTGAGGGCGCCGGCGCGGTGATGCAGGCCCAGCCCCTCGAGAATCGCCTGCAGCAGGTGGTCGCCGCGCAGATCGGGCTGCATGCCGCGGTCGGCGATGACCACCAGGTCGTCGTTCGGGCCGAGATGCGCGTGGAGGTCGGCGAGGGCGCGGTCCAGGCAGGCGTAGTTGCGGCGCAGCGCGCGGCTGAGCAGCGCGTCGGCGCCGTCGTAGCACGGGTGCGACGGGTCCTGGTACTCCCAGAAGAAGTGGCCCGCCTTGTGGGCCTCCCCGAAGCCCACGAACATGAAATCCCAATGCTCCCGGGAGAGGAGGTCGCAGGCGAGCTGGCCTTTCATCTCAATGCCGCGTTCGAGCTGGGCGGCGAGCCGCCGCAAACCGGCGGGCGAGGCGTCGGTCTTCCCGTAGTGGGTCAGGGGGTGCTCGCCAAAGCACCGCAGCAGCGTCCTGCGGAAGCCGCGCGGCTGCGTGGCGAAGCGCGACAGCTTGAACTCGGTGCCCCAGTCGATCACCTGCACGCCGTTGAAGCCGCGGCGCGGCCGATCCCCCGGCCAGTCCAGCACGGCGCAGCGCAGCCCCGCCTCGCTGAGCAACTCGTAAAAGGGCGCGCCCCTGATGCGCCGTGCCCCGGCCGGCACTGTCTCGTAGGTGCCCGCCTTCAGCTGCGTGGTGTGCAGCCACCCGTGCTGCCCGGGGCTCACCCCGGTGGCGAGATTCACCCATTGCGAGCCGGGCAGCGCATCGTCGTGTGTGCTCACCAGGTGGCCGCTGGCCAGCAGGCCGTTCAGGAACGGCAGGTCGCCGGCCCCGCTCCAGCGCTGCAGCGCATTCAGGTCCAGCCCGTCCAGACCCACCACCAGCAGCCGACTGTTCTGTGCCATGATTCCTCCCCCGGTGCGCGGCCGCCGCGGCTGGCGCCGGCGCCAGCGACCCTTTCCCTCCCGAGTAAGCTTGGCACGGGATACCCCTTGCGCAAGCGTGTGTTTACCCCGTGGTCTACTCTTCAGACATGTGGGGTAATCGCCGCGCGGGGGCGCGTGCGCGCCATCCAGGCGCTCCGTTCGCAAGCGATGCACAGGCGCGCACCGCACCGGGTGCCGCAGTCCGGGGGGCGCATCGCTCGGCACGGCGAGAAGGAGAACGCCATGCGCGTCCTGGAACTGCTGGGCAGCGGCACGGTGGGCACGGAGGAGATGGGGCCGGTGTCCACGGTGGTCTGCGAACTGGCGAACCGTTTTGCCGCGCTGGGGCACGAGGTCACAGTGGCCGACGCGAAGCTCGCGGCCGGGCGGCCCTTGTTGCACCCGCGCATCACCCTGGTGGAGGTGGCCGCGATGGGGGACGCCCGGCTCGCCGCATCGCCCGCAGCGCCGCTGCGCCGAAGGCGCCTGCGCCAGCGCAACACCCGGACTTTCCTGCATGACACCTTCCGCGCGCTGTGCGGCGCCCACTTCGATGCCGTCCATGTGCACCGTCCCGAACTGGGCGTGTTGCTCCGACGGGTGCACGGCCAGCGCTACTTCTACACCGCACATACGCCCACCTGGTGCCTGAGCCGGCTGGAGCCGACCGGGCAGCGGCGCCGCACCGGGCTGGGCGGCTTGTACAAGCGCCGCCAGGAGATCGAGGCCATCCGTCATGCGCAGACCACCGTCGCCCTGGGCCCCTATCTGCAGACCTGCTGTCCGCAGGCGCCAATCGCGAGCATCCCCAATGGCGTGGACCTGCGCCGCTGGCAGCCCGGCGACCGCGCGGCGGCCCGGCACCGGCTGGGGATCGGCGCCGATGAGTTCCTGCTGGTGTGCGTCGGTCGCGTGGCCGCGGTGAAGGGCATCGACGTGCTCGTCGAAGCGGTGCGCCGGCTCGCCCCGCGACTGCCGGGCCTGCGGGTGCTGGTGATCGGATCCCTGTCCGGATCGTTCAACGGCGGGGACTGCAGCAGCGTCTACGCCGAGGAAGTCCTGAAGGCCGCACGCGGCCTGCCCATCGAGTTCCTCGGTCGCCTGCCCAACGCCTCGGCGCGGTTCCGCAGCTGCCTGTCCGCCGCGGACGCTGCTGTCGTCCCCTCGCGCTTCGAGCCCTTTGGGCTGGTCGCCATTGAGTGTCTGGCAATGGCGCTGCCGGTCATCGCCAGCGATACCGGCGGTCTGCGCGAGGTCGTCACGGATGCGGTGGGTCGGCGCGTGCGGCCCGGCGATCCGCGTGCCCTTGCCCAGGCTATTGAAGCCGCGTACGCGCAGCCGGAGGAGCTCGCCGGCATGCGCGCGCATTGCCGGGCCCATGTCGCGGCATCGTTCACCTGGGAGCGCGCGGCCCAGGCCCACCTGGAGCTGTTCGCCCGGATTATCGAGGCGTCCACGCCGCGCGGCTGGCCGGACCCCGCGGGCGCCGGCCTGTAACACCCAGGACTTGCATGGGCGCGGCGCGGATCGAGCGCTGGCGCCATACCGCCGGGCGGCGTTGCACCCGCTCTGATCGCCGCGACGCCCTGCGTATCCCTTCCCGCCTGAACTCCTGTACGATTGGTGCCCCAGCAGGAGTCTGACGGCACGTCGAATGGCGCGCAGGGGATCGATGACAAGGCTGTTCGTGATTGCCCTCTGGGCCGCGTCGATGACGTCGACGGCCGCCCTCGGGGCGGGGCCGACCGTCCGCGTCGGGGTATGGGAGAATCCGCCGGTGGTGTTTCGGGGGGCGGATGGCTTCTATCACGGAATCGCCATCGATGTCCTGGAGGATGCCGCGCGCCGGAACCGCTGGAACCTGGTGTATGTTCCCGGGGCGTGGTCGGAGCAGTTGAAGATGCTCGCGCGGGGCGACATCGACCTGCTCGCCGCCATCGGTTACAGCGAGGCGCGTCGCGGCCGCTTTGACTTCTCCAGGCACAGCCTGATCACCAACTGGGGGGTCGTCTACCGGCCGGTCGGCGGCAGGCTGCGCTCGCCCGCAGACCTGGATGGCACGCATGTCGCCATCATGCGCGGCAACATCCACGCGGGGGCCTTCAGCCGCTTCATGGCCGGTTTCGGGTTGAGTTATCGGCCCGTCTATGCCGAGAGCTTCGACGCCGTGCTCAAGCTGGTGGCGTCCGGTCAGGCCCAGGCTGGCGTGGTGAACCGGCTTTTCGGTGCCCGCAACGCCCACCACTATCGGGTGCAGGCCACCGGCATTGTGTTCAACCCGGTTGCGCTCCATTACGCCGCGCCGAAGGGCGCGGATCCCGCCTTGCTCGCCGCGCTCGACGCCCGCCTGGCGAGCCTCAAGGCGACCCCCGGTTCGCTGTACTATCAATCGCTGCAGCGCTGGCTCGGTGAGAAGAAGACGGCGCAGCTCCCTCACTGGATGCGCTGGTTCCTTGCCGGGCTCGGGGCGGCCTTCCTGCTGGCCTTGCTGCTCGCGCTCGTGCTGCGTCACCAGGTCAAGGCCCGGACCTCGGAGCTGAAGCGCCGCACCGAGGAATTGGCTCAGGAGGTCAGCGAGCGGCGCGACGCCCAGGAGCGCCTGAACCAGCTCGCCTACTTCGACACCCTCACCGGGCTGCCGAATCGCACTGCGCTGCATGAGCGTCTGGAAGCGGCCATGGTGGATGCCGATACCCGCGGCCGGCGCATCGGGGTGTTGCTGGTGGACCTGGATCGGTTCAAGACGGTCAACGACAGCCTGGGCCACGGCGTCGGCGACCGCTTGCTCAAGGCGGTCGCGGCGCGGCTGCGCAGCCGGTTGCGCGGCGAGGATGTGATCAACCGCTTCGGCGGTGACGAGTTCGTGGTCGTCCTGCCGCACCTGCACGAGCCGGGGAGCGCGATCCAGGTCGCCGAACGCCTCCTGCACAGCCTGGTGGAGCCGCTGGACCTGGGCACCACCGAGGTCTACATGAGCGCCAGCATCGGCATCGCCGTCTACCCCGACGATGCCCCCGGGCTGGAGAGCCTGCTCAAGAGCGCCGACGCCGCCATGTACCAGGCCAAGTCCGAGGGCGGCAACCGCTATCACGTGTACAGCAGTGAATTGACCGAGAGGGCGGTGGAACGCCTGGCCCTCGAAAATCGGCTGCGGCACGTGGTCGAGCGCGGTGAGCTGGTGCTCGAATACCAGCCGCTGCTCGACCTGCCGAGTGGCCGCGCCGTCGGTGTGGAGGCGCTGCTGCGCTGGCGCGACCCGCAGCGCGGGCTCATCGGGCCCGATGCCTTCATCCCGCTTGCCGAAGACACCGGCTTGATCCTGCCGATCGGCGCGTGGGTGCTCGAGCAGGCCTGCCGTCAGGCGCGGCAGTGGCAGGAGGCCGGACTCGGGGCTCTACGGATGAGCGTGAACGTGTCCTCACGGCAGTTTGAATACGACCATATCCTCACCGCAGTGGAGCGCGCCCTGGAGGCGAGCGGGCTGCAGCCGGAGCTGCTGGAGCTGGAGCTGACCGAGGGGGTCTTCCTGGGCTTGACCGACAGTGTGCGGCGGGCCTTGCACACGCTGCGCGAGCGCGGCATTCGGCTCGCCATCGACGACTTCGGCACCGGCTATTCCAGCCTCAGCTACCTCAAGCGGCTGCCGATCGACAGCCTCAAGATCGACCGTTCCTTCGTCGAGGGATTGCCGGGCAACGGCGACGATGCCGAAATCGCCGCCACGGTCATCGCCATGGCCAAGACGCTGCGCCTTGACGTGGTCGGCGAGGGCATCGAAACGGCCGAGCAGATGGACTACCTCAGGCGACATGGCTGCCGTCTGGGCCAGGGGTTCTTCATCGCCCGGCCGCAATCGGCGGAGATGCTCGAGCAGTGGCTGCGCGGGCGCCCGGCGACCGCCATGAATTGAGCGCCGCAGGGCGCGGCCCCACGCCCGGGCCGCGACATCCGCCCGTGGCCTGGATGTCGCCGGCCGCCTTTCCCCACTATGCTTACTGGTTCAGGACCGATTTCCAGAGGAGATCCGGAGAGCCGTATGAAGTTGGCGAAGTGCCGGAACTGCGGCCGCAAGATCGACGCCAGCGCGCCGTATTGCCCGCACTGCGAAGTGCGCCATCCGGCCCGCCGCCCCTTGCGGCGCGCGCTTGGCTTCGGCGTGGTGGCCATCGCCGCGGCGGCCGCCGCCTACGCCCTGGCGCGTTGGCCTCTGCCGCAGGGCCCGTCCACGGCGTCGCCGCAGGCGGACTCGGCCGCTTTTGCGCCCGCCGGGAATCCCTCCGGCACGGGGGACGCCGTGCACAGCAAGGTGACGCCCGATGCGCAGCCCGCCCCTGCGTCTCGGCTTGCGGCCCCGTCGCAGCCCGTGCCGGCGGCGCGCTCCGCGTCCCCGTCACAGCCCGCGCGAGCGCGTCGCTATGTGCATACCACCGTGAACGTGCGCGCCGGACCCGGCACGGGGCACACGGTCCTCACCCAGCTGCACAGCGGCGATGCCGTACAGGTGCTTTCCCGGTCCGACAACTGGGCCCAGGTGCGCATCGGCCCCGATCGGCAGGGCTACATCTACGTGCCGCTGCTCAAGCCCGCGCCGCCTCCTGGATAGACACCAAGAGGAACTCCACACTCTTTCGGGAGGCCCGTCGGGGCGAACCGGTGCGAGTGTCTCAAGCGACGGCTGCACGAGGACTGTTGAACCCGCGCGTCGAACATCCTCGTGAGCAGGGCGTCGGCGGCGGCGCCGGCGGTCTGCTGCGCGTTCCCGGTCCGCACTTTGGCGGGGGCTATCAGGCGCCTGAGAGGAAGGCGTCATCCGTCGATATCCACAGAACTTGTGGATAAGTCTGTGGAACAACTGTCGGCACTTCCCGCTGCGGGCGCTGGCACAATGCCTCGTCTCAACTTGGTCAAATCTTGAGCTCGCATGGTCTTTTTCTAAAAATCAGCCACTTGCCTGTGTTCCCGGCGGGCGCCGGCGACGGGGCGACGAGCTGTGAGTTGGGGGCGGGCTTGCGTCTGGGCCTGTGGACGAAGGTATGACGTTCGACATACAAGCGCGCGCCGGACGGAGGCCGCGCACGCCCATCGGCGTGAAGAGAAGGGATTTTCGTGCGCAATTTCCGGGACCATCCTGCGCCCTGCCTCACCTCCGGCTCTTGCCCAGAGTGTCGGCAACGCGGGCGCCGCGTTCGCCGATCGGCTGCGCCGGCCCGGTGGTGGAGTCCTTCGCTGTCTGGTGCTCCATCTCCGCGTTGAGTTCGGCGCCGAGGAGAATGGCGTAGGCGGAGATGTACAGCCACATCAGCAGCACCATGACCGCACCGAGCGAGCCGTAGGTCTTGTTGAAGTTGCTGAAGTGGGACACGTACAGCGAGAACAGGACCGAAGCGACGATCCACAGCGTCGTGGCGAGCACGCTGCCCCAGCTGATCCAGCGCCAGCGGGCGTCCTCGCGGTCGGGCGCCAGGCGGTAGAGGACGGCCAATCCGAGCATCATGCCCAGGGTGAGCAGCGGCC
Source organism: uncultured Gammaproteobacteria bacterium (assembly GCA_963779865.1). GTDB lineage: Bacteria > Pseudomonadota > Gammaproteobacteria > CAVZZX01 > CAVZZX01 > CAVZZX01. The sequence continues at coordinate 2,986,672 of CAVZZX010000003.1, forward strand.
AGCGGATCAGCTCCACGACGATGCGCTCCCCCGGACCCAGGCCGAGATGGCCCACGAGGGCCGGAACCAGCGCGACCAGGCTGAGGGCGATCACGCCGCCGGTCAGCGCCCCCAGGGTCAACAGAAACGCCATGCCGTAGAAGGCGAAGTAACCGCGCCGTTCGGGCTCGTGGTAGGCCACATCCAGGGCGACGAGCATGGCCCGCATGCCCGCGGTGGCGGTCCACAGCGTGATCAGCAGCCCGCCGATCGCGGCCAGGCTCAGGGAGCCCGTGGAGGCGGAGACGATCCGGTGCAGCTGGCTCTGCAACAGGATTCGAGCCGCCTCCGGCAGGATGCCGGCCGTGGCCTGTACTTGTGCCGTGACCTCCGCCGGGTCCGAGAACGCTGCATATACCGAAACCAGCGCAACCAGGCCCGGGACGACCGCCGTCAGGGCGTAGAAGGCCACCCCTGCGGCGATCAGGCCGATGCGATCGTCAAATTGTGCCAGCCAGATGCGCCAGAGGATGTCGCCCCACCCGGCGCGTGGCAGTTGGTGCGGCCATTCGGCCGCGCGCCCGCGGCGGCCGTCCTGCTCCAACTCGCGCTCGGTCTCCCGGTCCATGGCCTCCCTGCATACCTGTCGGGCTCTGCCTCGACCTGAAGTCTAGCGACCGGCGGACCGGCCGCGTCCGTACAGCGGCTATATTTTATTTCGATCCTTCGTCACGGCGGTGATTCCGCCGCTGTACAGCGCACGGATGCATGGACCTGGACGGACTTCAGCACGGCTTCCATTATCTGATCGGCATCAAGGGCGGGAGCATCGCCTGGTGGCAGATGACCCTGCGCGGCGTGCTGATCTTCCTCTACGGCCTGATCATCGTGCGGGCCGCCGGGCAGCGCGTGTTCGGGCGCGAGGCGCCGCTGGACATCATCCTCGCCGTGCTGGTGGGGTCGAATCTGAGCCGCGCCCTGACCGGCAATGCCCCCTTCGTGCCGACCCTTGCCGCCACCACCGGCATCTTCATGGTGTACTGGGTGTTCGCCTACTGGGCACTGTACTCGCGCCTGGTCTCCTGGGTGGTGAAGGGCCGCGCGGTGCAGCTGGTCGAGGCCGGTCGCATGAACGAGCGGGCGATGAAGCGCCACGGCCTCGGGGAAGGAGACCTGCGCGAGGCGATGCGCAACAAGGGCCTGCGCGAGATCGGGCAGATCGAAGCGGCCTTCATGGAGCGCGACGGCGGCATCAGCATCGTCCCGAAGAAATGATCTGCGCTCCCGGCTCACCCGCCGTGGCGTCTTCGCACCGGGCTGCTAGCGTTGGATCGGCGGCCGCGTCCGGCCGCGGGCAAGGCACAGGAGGGACACGGAAATGGATTTCGACGAGCAGGACAAGCGCCCGCCGCAGGCCCAGGAACGCCAGCCGGGCCGCGAGTCCGACATGCGGCCCGAGCCGGTGGTGGAGGACCCCGCCTATCGCAGTGCCGACCGGCTGCGCGACAAGGTCGCGCTGATCACCGGCGGCGACAGCGGCATCGGCCATGCAGTGGCGATCGCCTTCGCCAAGGAGGGCGCCGACGTCGCCATCGTCTATCTCGACGAGCACGAGGACGCGGCGGCGGTGCAGAAGCGCATCGAGGCGCTGGGGCGCAAGTGCCTGACCATCGCCGGCGACGTGGGCGACTCGCGCTTCTGCAAGGAGGCGGTGCAGGGGGTGATCAACACCTTCGGCCAGCTGGACATCCTCGTCAACAACGCCGGCGAGCAGCACCTGCAGGAGAGCCTGGAAGACATCTCCGACGAGCAGCTCGAGCGCACCTTTCGCACCAACATCTTCGCCATGTTCTACCTGACGCGCGCCGCCCTGCCGCACCTGAAGGAGGGCGCCGCGATCGTCAACACCACCTCGGTGACCGCCTACGAGGGCAAGCCCTCGCTGATCGACTATTCGGCCACCAAGGGCGCCATCGTCGCCTTCACGCGCTCGCTGTCGCAGGCGCTGGCCGAGCGCGGCATTCGCGTCAATGCCGTCGCCCCCGGGCCGATCTGGACGCCGCTGATCCCGGCGACGTTTCCGCCCGAAGGCGTGGAGAAGTTCGGCAAGAAGAAGCCGCTCGGCCGCGCCGGGCAGCCGGTGGAAATCGCGCCGAGCTACGTCTTCCTGGCCTCCAACGACGCCTCCTACATGTCCGGCCAGGTGCTGCATCCCAACGGCGGCGACGTGGTGCAGAGCTGATGACGAGGGTCACGACAGCGGGGCGCCGCCCACCGTGCCGGGCGGCGTGGGGCGTGATCGTGCTGATCGCGGCCGCACTGCTGCTGGCCGGCTGCGGGCCCGATGCCGAGCAGGGGCGCAAGGGCGGACAATACACCAACACGGCGGGCAAGAAGGGCGACGAGGGCGGCCCGCTCAAGCAATGATTCCGCCGCCGGCCGCGGCGACGGATTTCACTGCGTGCAACGCCGGCCGTTGTGACCCTCCGCCGCGGGCGGCGATAATGCCCCTCCACCCACGACCGGAGGGCCGACCCACCGATGAAGACCGTGAGCGCGACGCAGTTGAAGGCCATGCTGCGGGATGGCGGGGAGCTTGCCCTCCTGGATGTGCGCGAGCAGGGCCCGTTCTCCCGAGAGCACCTGTTGTTCGCGTGTTGCGTGCCCCTGAGCCGCCTGGAGCCGATGATCGGCGCCCTGGCGCCGCGCCCTTCGGTGCGCACTGTCGTCATGGACAGCGGCCCGGCCGAGACGCCGCCGCTCGCGGCCCGCGCCGCCGCCCGCCTGGGCGAGCTGGGCTACACCGACGTGGCCGTGCTCGAGGACGGCCTCGAGGGCTGGCGCGCCGCGGGCTTCGAGGTGTTCTCCGGCATTAACGTCCCCAGCAAGGCCTTCGGCGAGATCGTCGAGCAGGCCTGCGACACGCCGCAGGTCACCCCCGAAGAGCTCAAACGTCGCATGGACGCGGGCGAGCGCCTGTTCGTGCTCGACGCCCGGCCCATGGAGGAATACCGGCGCATGAACATCCCGGGCGGCATCGACACCCCCGGGGCCGAGTTGCTCTACCGGTTCGGCGAGGTGGTCGACGACCCCCAGGCGCAGGTGGTGGTGAACTGCGCCGGTCGCACGCGCAGCATCATCGGCACCCAGTCGCTCATCAATGCCGGGGTGCCCAACCCCGTGGCGGCGCTCAAGGGCGGCACCATGGGCTGGCGCCTGGCGGGGCTGGAACTGGAGCACGGGCAGTCGCGCGCGGCGCCGCCGCCCGCCGCCGAGGCGGTGGCGCAGGCGCAGGCCGCCGCGCAACGGGTGGGCGAGCGCGCGGGGGTGCGCAAGGTCGACCGCCTGCGGCTGGCCGCCTGGCAGGCGGAGGCCGACACGCGCACGCTGTTCCTGCTCGACGTGCGCGGCCCCGAGGAATACGCGGCGGGGCACTTGCCCGGCAGCCGCAATACCCCCGGCGGGCAGCTGGTGCAGGCCACCGACGAGTACATCGGCGTGCTCAACGCCCGCCTGGTGCTGATCGACGACACCGAGGTGCGGGCCACCATGACCGGCGCCTGGCTGCGTCAGATGGGCTGGCCGTCGGTGTATGTGCTGGCGGGCGGCCTCGGCGCCGGCCCGCTGGAACAGGGCGAGGAGGGCGCGCTGCGGCTGGGGCTCACGCCCGCACCCTCCATCGAGGCCGGCACGCTCGCCGCCGCGCTCGACTCCGCCACGCCCCCCGCGGTACTCGACCTGGGCGACAGCCGCAGCCATGGCGCCGGCCATGTTCCCGGCGCCTGGTGGGGCGTGCGGGCCCGTCTGGCGCAGGCGCTCGCGGCCATGCCGGAGCGCCGGCAGCTCGTCGTCACCTCCCCGGACGGCACCCTGGCACAATACGCCGTGCCCGACGTGCAGGCGCTGCGCCCCGGCGCCCGGGTGCAGGCCCTGCGCGGCGGCACCCGCGCCTGGCGCGAGGCGGGATTGCCGCTCGAAGAGGGGATGGCGCGGGCGACCGGCGAGGCCGACGACGTCTGGTACAAGCCCTACGAGCACCCGGAGGCCGATGCGGACGCCATGGCGGGCTATCTCACCTGGGAAATCGACCTGGTGCCGCAGATCGCGCGCGACGGCGACGCGCGCTTCCGTCCCCTGACCCCTGACGCGGAGGCTTCGGCATGAGCGGTCCCGAACGCCTGCGCCGCTTTCTGGGCGAGATGACACGGCTGGTTTCACGCGAGAGTGAAGAGGCGGCCCTCGTCGACGCCAGCCGGGGGCTGATGGCCGCACTGGTGGCCGAGGACGATTGGCTGCCCGAGGAGTTCGCCCGGCCGCACCCGACCTACTACCAGCAGCACCTGCTGTACTGCGATCCGCTGGAGCGCTTCTCGGTGGTGAGCTTCGTCTGGGGGCCCGGCCAGACGACGCCCGTGCACGATCATACCGTCTGGGGCGTGGTCGGCATGCTGCGCGGTGCGGAGACCTGCGAGGCCTACCGGCGGCACGAGGACGGCCGCCTGGAGGCGATCGGCAGCGAGGTGCTCTCACCCGGGCAGGTGGTCGCGGTCTCGCCCACCCTCGGCGACATCCATGCCGTGAAGAACGCCTACGACGACCGCGTGTCGGTGAGTATTCACGCCTACGGGGCCGACATCGGCGCGGTGCGTCGCCACGTCTTCGTGCCGGAGACCGGGGAGGCGAAGGAATTCGTCTCCGGCTATGCCAACCCGGTGCTGCCCAACCTCTGGGGCGCGCGCCCGGGCTCCACCGCCTGACGCCCGCCGCCTGACGCAGACGGAGGGCGTGTCTATACTCGAGTCACCAAAGGGAATTCGGGAGGCGAGCATGGTACGCACGCTCTGGCAGGACTGGCTGAACTTTCTCCTCGGGCTGTGGCTGTTTCTGGCCCCCTTCTTCGGCGTGGGTGCCCTGCCGCCGGCGTCGTGGAATTCCTGGATCTTCGGCATCGTGGTCATGGTCCTCTCCGGATCGGCGATGCTGATGCCCCAGCGCTGGCAGGAATGGTCCAACGTTCTGGTGGGCCTGTGGCTCATCGCCGCCCCCTTCGTCCTCTTGTTCAGTCAGCCGCAGGCCTTCTGGAACCACATCGTCCTGGGCGTGATCATCGCCATCGACGCGCTCTGGGCCACCCGCTCGCCGGTGTATCGCACGGCGCAGTAGCGCCGCCGCCCGCGCGGGTCGCTTGCAGGGAGGCAAGGCAGATGCCCATCGTCGAAGAGCGGCCGCTGTGGCTGGAGACGTCGGCGGCCACCGACTACCCGCCGCTGGCCGGCCGGGTGGAGACCGACGTCGCCGTGGTGGGCGGCGGCATCGTCGGGCTGACCACGGCGCTCCTGCTCAAGCGGGCCGGCCGCCGGGTGGCGGTCATCGAGGCACAGCGCGTCGGCGCGCGCATCACCGGCCGCAGCACGGCCAAGCTCACCGCCCAGCACAACCTCGTCTACGCCATGCTCGTGGAGCGCTTCGGCGAGCAGGCGGCGCGCCGCTACGCGCAGTTCAGCACGGCCGCCCTGGAGCTCATCGGCGGCATCGCGGCCGAAGAGGGCATCGACTGCGACCTCGAGCAGCGCCCCGCCTACCTCTACACGCAGGACCCCGAGCGCACCGGCGTGCTGCGCCGCGAGGCGGAGAGTGCCGCCCGCCTCGACCTGCCCGCACACTACACCGAGCAGACCGAGCTGCCCTTCGCGGTGGCCGGTGCGCTGCGCTTCGACGGCCAGTACCAGTTCCATCCGCACAAGTACCTGCGCGGCCTGGCCCAGGCGGTCGACGGCGAGGGCGGCAGCATCTTCGAGCAGACGCGGGTGCTGACCGTGCGCGGCGAGGGCCCGCGGCGCGTCATCACCGATCGCGGCAGCGTCGAGGCCCGCGACGTGGTCATCGCCACCGGCCTGCCGATCCTCGATCGCGGCGGCTATTTCACCCGCGCCTATGCACGCCGCCACCTGGTGATGGCCGCCGAGACGGACGCGGCGCGCGCCCTGCAGGGCATGTACCTGAGCATCGACGCGCCGAGCCGTTCGCTGCGCAGCTGGCAGACCGGCGATCGCAGCCTGCTGGTGGCGGTGGGCGATGGCTTTCGCCCCGGGACCGAGGACACCGTGCGCAAGCACGCGGAGCTGGCCGGCTTTCTGCGCGAGCATTTCGGCGTCGGCGAGCCGGAGTACTGGTGGGGCAACCAGGACTACGACAGCGCCGATCGCCTGCCGCTGATCGGTCCGTTTCTGCCGGGCCAGCAGCACCTGTGGGTCGCCACCGGCTTCAACGCCTGGGGGCTGAACCTGGGCACCGGCGCCGGCATGCTGCTGCGCGACCTGATCCTCGGCGAGCCCAATCCCGCCGCCGAGCTGTTCCGGCCGGCGCGCGTGAACCTGCAGAGCGCCGGGCCGCGCTTCCTGGAGGCCAATGCGCGCGTGGCGGTGCGCTGGATCGGCGATCGGGTGCGCAGCGGACTGGCGCACGATGTCGAGGCGCTCGCGCCCGGCGAGGCCGGGCACGTGCGCCACGGCGCGGCAACGGTGGCCGCCTACCGCGACGGCGGCGGCGCACTGCACATGGTCGCGCCGAACTGCACGCACATGTACTGCAAGCTGCAGTGGAATGCGGCCGAACGCAGCTGGGACTGCCCCTGCCACGGCTCGCGCTTCGACATCGACGGCCGTGTGCTGCAGGGGCCCGCCGTCGACGACCTGGACCGCACGACCTGAGCACGCGCGCCGTTCCGGCGGAGTGACACCGCAAGCAAAAGGAGAGATGGCCATGCAGCGCACAGCAGGGATCGCTATTGCCCTGGCCGCACTCGCCGGGCTGTTGCCCTTGGCCGCGTCCGCAGAACCGCCCTACGGCGGGCAGGGCTGCTGGGTATCGATATTCAAGAAGGAGGGCTTCGGCCCGCCCTCCGCGCGCATCGACGGCCCGACCTTCGTGGCGAGCACCAAGACCCGGCCGGTGGTGGAACCGGACCTGCGCAACGTCGGCGGTCAGAACTTCGTGCGCAAGATCCACAGCCTGATCACCGGGCCGGATGCGGCCGTCGTCGTCTACGCGCAGACGAACTACACCGGCGCCCGCCACGAGTTCGGCCCCGGCAAAAAGGTCTCCGACCTGTCATCCGGCTTCGCTCAGCCCATCGCCTCGATGCGCGTGCGCTGCGTGGATCGCAACGGCATCGCGCCGGGGCGCGGCCAGAGTCCGCAGTAGATACCCCCGTCAAACGTTCCCCCACGCGCCGGGCGGGTGCGTGCGGGGCCGACTTCGTCTGTGCATGAGCGAGGAGAGGAGCGCGCCATGTCGCTCGCGGTGCTCGTCGCCGGACTGCTGACCGGGCTGACGCTGGGCGTCTTCGGCAGCGGCGGCTCCATCGTGACGGTGCCGGCTCTGCTCTACCTGGTGGGGGTGGAGCCGAAGCCGGCGATTGCCATGAGCCTGGCCATCGTTGCGCTGACCGCGACCATTGCGGGGCTGCAGCACTGGTGGCGCGGCAATGTGGACCTGCGGGTCACGGCGGTCTTCGGCGGCTTCGGAATCGCCGGCACCTATGCGGGCGCGCTGCTGGGCGTGGTCACCCCGGTGGTCCTGCAGCTGGGACTGTTCGCAGCGGTCATGTACGTGGCGGCCTGGAAGATGTTCCGGCCGCAGGCGTCTGCCGTGCCGCAAGTCGGGGATGGGCCGAGGGCGAAGCACGCGCGCCTGCGCTACGGGCATATCGCCGTGCATGGGATTGGCGTGGGTGTCCTCACGGGCATTGTCGGCGTCGGCGGCGGCTTTCTGATCGTGCCCGCGCTCGTGCTGCTCTCGGGCCTGCCGATGAAGCGCGCCGTGGGGACGTCGCTGACGATCATCGCCCTGAAGTCCTATGCGGGCTTCGCCGGCTATGCCGGGGCGCTGGCCATCGACTACGGCCTGATCCTCGCATTCGCGGCGGTGGCGGTGCTGGGCAGCGTGGCGGGCGCGATGCTCGGCCATCGCGTGGCCGGTGACGCCCTGCAGCGCGGCTTCGCCGTGTTCCTGTTCCTGGTGGCGACCTACATCGTCGCGAAAAGCGTCTTTTAGTCCTCTCGCCGCTCGCATGGCATGCCGCTTGCTTTACCCCGAGGGTCAAATTCGGGTTGGAGGACCACCGGTGCGTGTGATGCTCGTTGACCGTCAGGTCGGGCGTTCGGCCATTCTGCAACAGGCGCTCAGCGATCTCGGCAATGAGGTGGTGGCGGTGGTGTCGCAGGGGGAAGACCTCCTCGCGCGCGTCGCCCAGCACGATCCCGACATCGTGCTGATCGACATGGACTCCCCGGACCGGGATACCCTCGAATCGATGCGGGAGATCACGCGCGGGCAGCCGCGGCCGGTGGTGATGTTCGCCGAGCGCACCGACGAGGCGACCATCGAAGCCGCGGTGAAGGCCGGGGTGAGCGCTTACGTCGTGGACGGTCTCAGCACGAAGCGCCTGCAACCCATCATGCAGGTCGCCATCGCACGCTTCCGCGAGTTCCAGGCCCTGCGCAGCGAGCTCGACGAGGCCCGGGGCAAGCTCGCCGATCGGCGCGATGTGGATCGCGCCAAGGGGCTGCTGATGCAGAACAAGGGCATGAGCGAAGAGGACGCCTATGCAGCCCTGCGAAAGATGGCGATGGACCGCAATCAGCGCCTGGGGGAGATGGCCCGCAACCTGCTCGCCGCCGCCGAACTGTTGAGCTGAGAGACCAGGCGGATTTGCACCGTGGCGGTGCACGTGCGGCGCATCTGCACCGAGGCGGCGCGCCGACGGCGTGCCGCGCGCCGCTGGCTTTCTCGAACCCCTGCGCGCACTCCCCGAGTTCCGGCGCTTTGGCCGGTCGGATGTCTCCCTGGCACGGAGTTTGATTGCCTTGAAAACCAATCCGAGCCCAACGGCGGGCTGACCGGAACGTCGGGGTCAAGGGCGACCCCATCGGCAAAGGCGTCGTCGCATGCACAACTGCATGCGGACGCCTTTTTTTGTGCCCGCTGATTTGGGAGTGCGACAACATGCTCGTCGAAAACAAGGCCACACGAATCCGTCTGCTGAGTTTCAACAGTGTCCAGATGCGGAGTTTCCACCTCACCTGGTTCGCCTTCTTTCTGTGCTTCTTCGGCTGGTTCGGGATCGCGCCGCTGATGCCGGTCGTGCGCGAGGACCTGGGGCTCACAAAGGAACAGATCGGCAACACGATCATCGCCTCGGTGGCGATCACGGTCGTGGTGCGTGTGCTGGTCGGCTACCTGTGCGATCGCTTCGGGCCGCGCCGGACCTATACGGCCCTGCTCGCCCTCGGCGCCATCCCGGTGATGAGTATCGGGCTTGCGGACAGCTACGAAAGTTTTCTGCTCGCGCGCCTCGCCATCGGGGCCATCGGCGCTTCGTTCGTGATCACCCAGTACCACACCTCGGTGATGTTTGCCCCGAACGTGGTGGGAACGGCCAACGCCACCACCGCCGGCTGGGGCAATCTCGGCGGCGGCGTCACACAGATGGCGATGCCGCTGATCTTCGCCGCGGTCATGACCGCCGTCGCCGACCAGGCGCTCGGCTGGCGCCTGGCGATGGTGGTGCCCGGCGCCGCCATGCTGATCACCGCCGCGGCCTACTGGCTGCTCACGCGCGACGCGCCGGACGGCGACTTCCGCGAACTGCGTGCCGCCGGGGCCCTGCCCCCCGCGGGCAGCGCGGAGGGGGTCAGCCTGGCCGGTTTCCTGTCCGCCATGAAGGACTACCGGGTGTGGGCGCTGTTCCTGGTGTATGGCGCCTGTTTCGGCGTGGAGCTGACCATCAACAATATTGCCGCGATGTACTACTTCGATCGCTTCTCGCTCGGTCTGGAGACGGCGGGTCTCATCGCGGGCCTGTTCGGATTGATGAACATCTTCGCCCGCACCCTGGGCGGCATCTTCTCCGATCGCGCTGCGCGCCGCTTCGGTCTGCGGGGTCGCGTCCGTCTGCTGTTCGCCGTGCTGCTCGCCGAAGGCCTGGCACTGATGCTCTTCTCCCAGATGGGCCACGTCGCGCTCGCGGTGGCCAGCATGATCGTGTTCAGCCTGTTCGTGCAGATGTCGGAGGGGGCGACCTTCGGGCTGGTGCCCTTCATGAACAAGAAGGCGCTGGGCGCGGTCGCGGGCGTGGTGGGGGCGGGCGGCAACGCCGGCGCCGTCGCCGCGGGTTTCCTGTTTCGCTCCGACGCGCTGACCACGCAGGAGGCGTTGCTGTATCTCGGCATGGCGGTCGCGGTGGTGGCCTTTGCGAGCCTGTTGGTGCGCTTCTCGCCGCAGAGCCTGCAGGAAGAGGAGCGGGAGTTCGACATGGCCCTGCAACGTCGCGCGGCAGTGGCGACCGGCTCCTGAGCGACCGCGGCGGGAGCAGGGGCATGCCGCGCAGCGAGCTGTTTCGGCTGTTCCAGGCGCACTGGCTGGGCGCGCACGCCGGCGATCATCGGTGGCGCGCCGAGCCGGCCGCACACGAGTGCCGGGCGCTGCTGGAGGCACAGCGCTACTACCGCCTGCACCAATCGCTGGATCGGCTGCGCGTCGTCGACCCGGCGCGCTATCGAGCGTGTCTGCTTGGCCTGGCGCGCTGGCATGCGCCGGCGCGGCTCCTGGACTGGTGGGTGTTCGAGGCGGGCCATCGCGCCAGCCCCTGGCTGGTGCGGGGGATGCACGGGGTCCTCGCGGCGCAGCGGGGATTCGGGCCCGAACGCGGCATCGGCGCCGGGAGCATCGCGGCCTGCCTCGCGCACCTGGAGCGGGCCGAAGCCGATCTGGCGACGGCCGCGCAGCGTGATGCGAGCGACCCCGAGCCGTTCGTGTGGTTGCTGCGCTCGGCATTGTCGGCGGGGCTCGACGAGGCGGAGATCGAAGGCCGCTTTCGTCGGGGCCTTGCCGCCCATCCCGACTGCATGCCGGCCCATGTTGAACGTCTGCGCAGTCTCGGCGGGGCCGACCGCCGCGACGCGCTGCGCGCGCTCGCCTTCGCCCGCGAGGTGTCCGATGCGGCACCGCGCGCAAGCCCCCTGCATGCCCTGGTCGCACAGGCCTTCATCGAGGGATGGGCCTGGCGTCTGTATACCCATTCGCCGGAGGATGCCGACCGGCTGATGCAGGGTACGGAGGTCCTCGCCGAACTGCGCGTCGCCGCGCTGCGCGCCGCGGGCAGCGAAGCCGGCCCCGACGGCTCCTGCGTCGCGGGCCTGTTCGCCACGGCCTTCTACCTGGCGGGCGAATGGGAGGCGGCAGGCCGGGCCATTCGGGACGTCGGCCCCGCGCCCGAGGCCTATCCCTGGGGCTACCTGGCCGGTCCGCTGCAGGCCCAGGGCGATACGCCACGCATCGTGGAAGGCGTGCGCAGCGAGATCGAGGGGCGCCGGAAGAGCGGGCGGCGCCTGCACAAGCATGGCGCGTGATGGGGCCCGGGCGCACGACGGCGGTGCAAAACGGGGGCCTGGCCGGAGGGGCCAGGCCGCGCAAGTGGCTGAATCGGCAGGATGATCCCGGTTGCGCCGCGCCTGGCACGGAAGCTGCACAAGACGATACGAATTCGAATCCCGGGCCGCCCAACGGCGGGCCGCCCGGGACCGGGGGCCTCGCGGGCCCCTGCGGCAAAGGCGTCGCAGCACCGCTTCGCAGCGGGTGCTCGACGCCTTTTTTTGTTTGGCACTGGAATGGGTTAACAGCAGATGCAGAAAACGCAGACCCCACGCTCGCGCTTGAGCCTGCGGGCGCGCCATGCGCGGCCGGAAAGGCGGCACCTCAGGATCGGATTCATTCCCCTCAGCGACTGCGTGCCGCTTGCGGTGGCGAAGGCGCGCGGCCTGTTCGCGGCGCAGGGGCTGGAGGTCGAGCTGGTCCGCGAACCTTCCTGGGCGAACATTCGCGACAAGGTCATGCTCGGCGCCCTCGATGGTGCCCAGATGCTGGCAGCGATGCCGATCGCCGCGACGCTCGGTCTGCGTGGCGTCCGCAAGCCGATGCTCACCGCGTTCAGCCTGGGGCTGAACGGCAACGCGATTACCGTCTCCACGGCGCTCTATCGTCGCCTGGCCGACCTCGAACCGGAGGGGCTGTCCGCGCGCCCGGTCACGGCGACCGCGCTGCGCCGCGCCATCGCGGCGGATCGCCGCGCCGGTCGACCGCCGATGACCTTCGCCGTGGTGTACCCGTTTTCCAGTCATGCCTACGAGCTGCGCTACTGGATGGCCGCGGCGGGGATCGATCCGCAGCGCGACGTGCGCATCGTGGTCATTCCGCCGCCGCAGATGGTGGCGCGCCTGCGTGCCGGGGAGATCGACGGCTACTGCGTCGGCGAGCCGTGGAACACCCGGGCGGTGAAGGCGGGGCTGGGCCACGTGCTGGTGACCAGCCACCAGATCTGGAATCACAAGCCGGAGAAGGTGCTCGGCGTCACCGAGGAATGGGCCGAGCATCACCCGAACACGCACCGCGCGCTGCTCATGGCACTGCTCGAGGCGACGCGCTGGTTGGACGAGTCCCTGGCCCACCGCGAGCAGGCCGCCGAGCTTCTCGTGCGCGGGGGCTACGTGAACGCCCCGTCGGAGGACGTGCGCCTGGCGCTGACCGACCGCGTCCAATACGACCCCGAGCGTCCGCCGCAGGCACACCCGGACTTCAACGTCTTCCACCGTTGCGCGGCGAACTTCCCCTGGCGCTCGCACGCGGTCTGGTTCCTCACTCAGATGTACCGCTGGGGACAGATCGACCGCGCCGTGGACGTCGGGCTGGCCGCCGCGCGCAGCTACCGTCCGGACATCTATCGGGAGGCGGCCCGCCTGAGCGGCGTCGCCGCGCCGGTGATCGACGCCAAGCCCGAAGGGCTCAACGCGGATACATGGACGCTCGCGCAGGCCCGCCCCGCGCCGCTGGCCATGGGCAGCGACGCCTTCCTGGATGGCGGCTGGTTCGATCCGGCGCGTCCGCTCGCCTACCTGCAGCAACTCGGGATGGGGGCCTGCGAGGTGTCGCTCGAGGCCCTGGCCAGCCTCAACGGTGAAGTGGTTATTGCCGACGGCGATGCCGCCGGAGCGGCGCAGGCGTGAGCGTGAAGGAGGTGAAGTCGATGAAACAGAAACTGGTGCTGATCGGCAACGGCATGGCGGGTGTGCGCACGCTCGAAGAGCTGCTCGCGCTCGCGCCGGATGCCTACGACATCACCGTCTTCGGCGCCGAGCCGCACGCCAACTACAACCGCATCCTGCTGTCGCCGGTGCTGGCGGGCGAGCAGACGGTCGAGGAGATCATGCTGAACGACGAGCGCTGGTACGCCGAGCAGCGGCATCACGCTGCACAAGGGCGGTGGCGGTGACGAAATCGACCGCGGCCGGCGCCGGGTGCTCGGCGCCGACGGCACGCGAAGCCGAGTACGACCGTCTGCTGCTCGCCACCGGCTCGCAGCCCGTTCATGCTGCCGGTGCCGGGCGCGCGATCTGCCGGGCGTGATCGGCTTCCGCGACATCGCCGACGTCGAGGCCATGATCGCGGCGAGCGCGGCGCGTCGCAAGGCGGTGGTGATCGGCGGCGGCCTGCTCGGGCTGGAGGCCGCCAACGGCCTGATGCGGCGCGGCATGGACGTGACCGTCGTGCACATCGGCGACGTGTTGATGGAGCGCCAGCTCGACGAGGTCGCCGGCGGCCTGCTGCAGCCGAGTCCCTGCGAGAGCGCGGCCTCGAGCTTCGGCTGGCGCACCGCACCGCCGCCATGCTCGGCGACGGAGCGGGTGCGCGGCGTGCGCTTCGCGGACGGCGACGGAGATCGACCGGCCGATCTGGTGGTCATGGCCGTGGGCATCCGCCCGAACACCGAGCTGGCCGACGGCGCCGGCCTGCACTGCGACCGCGGCATCGTCGTCGACGACACCATGCAGACCTTCGACCCGCGCATCTACGCGGTCGGCGAGTGCGCGCAGCATCGCGGCATCGCCTACGGGCTGGTGGCGCCGCTGTTCGAGCAGGCCAAGGTCTGCGCCAACCACCTGGCGCAGTTCGGCATCGGCCGCTACGACGGGTCGGTGACCTCGACCAAGCTCAAGGTGACGGGCATCGACCTGTTCTCGGCCGGCGACTTCATCGGCGGCGAAGGCACCGAGGCGATCGTGCTGCAGGACCCCGCGCGCGGCGTCTACAAGAAGCTGGTCATCAAGGACGACGCGCTCGAGGGCGCGCTGCTGTACGGCGACACGGTCGACGGCGCCTGGTACTTCCAGCTGCATGCGCGACGGCACGGACATCTCCGAGCCTGCGCGACCACCTGATGTTCGGCCAGAGCCATCTGGGCGACGCCGGCCACGGGGGCGGCACCCGTGCCGCGGCGCTGGCCGACGCATGCCGAGGTCTGCGGCTGCAACGGCGTGTGCAAGGGCGACATCGTGCAGGCGATCGGCGACAAGGGCCTGTTCACGCTGGAGGACGTGCGCGCGCACACCAAGGCGTCGAGCTCCTGCGGCTCCTGCACCGGCGCTGGTCGAGCAGATCCTCGCGTCCACCGCTGGGCGGCGACTACTCGGCCGCGCCGAAGAAGAAGGCGATGTGCGGCTGCACCGACTACACCCACGAGGAGGTGCGCGCGCGCCATCCGTGAGCAGCGGCTGAAGGACATCCCGGCCGTGATCGCCTTCCTGGAGTGGCGCACGCCCAACGGCTGCGCAAGTGCCGCCCGGCGCTGAACTATTACCTGATCTGCGCCTGGCCGGGCGAATACCGGGACGACCCGCAGTCGCGCTTCATCAACGAGCGCGCCCACGCCAACATCCAGAAGGACGGCACCTACTCGGTCGTGCCGCGCATCTGGGGCGGCGTGACCACGCCCGCCGAGCTGCGCGCCATCGCCGAGGTGGCCGAGAAGTACGACGTGCCCACGGTCAAGATCACCGGCGGCCAGCGCATCGACCTGCTGGGCGTGAAGAAGGAGGACCTGCCGCGCAGTGTGGGGGGATCTCGGCCGCGCCGGCTTCGTCTCCGGCCACGCCTACGGCAAGGCGCTGCGCACGGTGAAGACCTGCGTCGGGCAGGAGTGGTGCCGCTTCGGCACGCAGGATTCCACCGCGCATGGGCATCGACGCTGGAGAAGATGACGCTGGGGCGCGTGGATGCCGCACAAGGTCAAGATGGCGGTGTCCGGGCTGCCCGCGCAACTGCGCCGAGGCGACCATCAAGGACTTCGGCGTGGTCGCGCGTGGATTCGGGCTGGGAGATGCACGTCGGCGGCAACGGCGGCATCAAGGTCCGCGCCACCGAGTTCCTGTGCAAGGTGGAGACGCGAGGCCGAGGTGCTCGAATACAGCGCCGCCTTCCTGCAGCTGTACCGCGAGGAGGCGCGCTACCTGGAGCGCACCGCGCCCTGGATCGAGCGCGTCGGCCTGGCCCACGTCAAGAGCGAGGCTGCTCGACGACGCCGAGGCGCGCCGCGCGCTGGCCGAGCGCTTCGCTGGAGTCGCAGCGCCACGCGCAGCGCGACCCCTGGGCGGAGCGCGGCCGCGGGTGCCGAGGCGCACGAGTTCAGCCGCTGCGGCGCGCGGTGTGAGGCCGATGGAGGACGAGCTCGATGAACTGGTTCGAGGCCGGACGTATCGACGACATTCCGCCGCGCGGCGCGCGCACGCGTGGAATACGCCGCGGCGAGCGACATCGCCGTGTTCCGCACCGCCGACGACGAAGTCTTCGCGCTGCAGCGATCGTTGCCCGCACAAGGGCGGGCCGCTGTCGCAGGGCATCGTCCACGGCGCGCAGGGTGACCTGCCCGCTGCACGACTGGAGCATCGAACTCGACTCGCGGCGCAGGCCGTGGCGCCCGACGAGGGCTGCCACCGCCCGCTTCCGGGTGCGCGTCGACGGCGGGGTGCGTGTGGCTCGCCAGGCGCGCGGACGCCGAGCGGGCCTTCGGCCTCGGACGGCGGCCGGGTGAATCATGGCCGAAGCCACCCGCACCACCTGCCCCTATTGCGGCGTCGGCTGCGGCGCTGGTCGCGCGAGGACGGCGCCGAGCGGCGCGGATCGTGCGCGGCGACCCGGAGCACCCGGCCAACCGCGGGCGGCTGTGCTCCAAGGGCGCGGCGCTGGCGAGACGCTGGCGCCCGAAGGTCGGCTGCTGCACCCGGAGGTCGGCGGCCGCGCGTGCGCTGGGACGAGGCGCTGGATACGGTGGCGGCGCGCTTCGCCGAGGCGATCGCGCGAGCACGGCCCCGATGCGGTGGCCTTCTACGTGTCCGGGCCAGCTGCTGACCGAGGACTACTACGTCGCCAACAAGCTGATGAAGGGCTTCATCGGCAGCGGCCAACATCGACACCAACTCGCGGCTGTGCATGGCCTCCGCGGTGGCCGGCCACAAGCGCGCCTTCGGCGCGGACATGGTGCCGGGCTGCTACGAGGACCTGGAGCTGGCGGACCTGGTGGTGCTGGTCGGCTCGAACCCGCCTGGTGCCATCCGGTGCTGTTCCAGCGCATCGCCGCAGCGCAAGGCCGCGCGCCCGGGCATGCGCGTGGTGGTGATCGATCCGCGCCGCACCGCGACCGCGAGCATCGCCGACCTGCACCTGCCGCTGCGCCGGGCAGCGACGTGGCGCTGTTCAACGGGCCTGCTGGCCTATCTGCACGCGCGGGGGTGCGGCGACGCGGCTTTCGTCGAGGCGCCACACCGAGCGGCTTCGACGAGGCGCTCGCCGGCGGCCGCGGCGGTGCCGGCGATATCGGCGCCGTCGCGCAGGCCTGCGGCTTCGCCGCCGCACGAGCTGGCGCGCTTCTATCGCGCTGTTCGCCGCGCACCGAGCGACCGTCACGGTCTTCTCCCAGGGCGTGAACCAGTCGTCGCAGCGGCACCGACAAGGTCAACGCCATCATCAACTGCCACCTGGTGACCGGGCGCATCGGCCGGCCCGGGCCGGGCCCGTTCTCGATGACGGGCCAGCCCAACGCGATGGGCGGGCGCGAGGTGGGCGGGCTGGCCAATCAGCTGGCCGCCCACATGGAGTTCGACGACCCGGAGCACGCGGCGCGTGTGCGGCGCTTCTGGGGCGCGCCGCGGATCGCCCGCGCGCCCGGGCTGAAGGCGGTGGAGATGTTCCAGGCGGTCGCCGACGGGCGCATCAAGGCGCTCTGGATCATGGCGCACCAACCCGGCCGTCAGCCTGCCGGACGCCGAGCGCGTGCGCGCGCGCTGCGCGCTGCGAGTTCGTGGTCGTCTCCGACTGCATGCGCGACACCGACACCGACCGCGCTGCGCCGACGTGCTGCTGCCGGCCGCCGGCTGGGGCGAGAAGGACGGCACGGTCACCAACTCCGAGCGCCGCATCTCGCGCCAGCGCGCCTTCCTGCCGCCGCCGGGCGAGGCGCGGCCCGACTGGTGGATCGTCGCCGAGGTCGCGCGCGCGCATGGGCTTCGCCGAGGCATTCGCCTACGAGAGCGCCGGCCGAGATCTTCCGCGAGCATGCCGCGCTCTCCGGCTTCGAGAACGGCGGCACGCGCGACTTCGACATCGGCGGCCTGGCGGCCTGACGGACGACGCCTATGAGGCGCTCGCAGCCGGTGCGGTGGCCGGTCACGGCGGCGAGCGCTGCACGGCACCGCGCCTCTTCGCCGACGGCCGCTTCTTCACGCCGACGGCAGGGCGCGCTTCGTTGCCGCTGCCGCCGCGCCCGCCGGCGGCCGCCCCGGGCCGATTTCCGCTCGTGCTGAACACCGGGCGCGTGCGCGACCATTGGCACACGATGACGCGCACCGGCGACGTCGCCGGCTGTCGGCGCCACCCGCCGGAGCCCTGCGTCGAGATCCATCCGCGACGACGCCGCCGCTGCGGCGCGCGACGGCGATGGCTCGAGCTGGTGACGGCGGCCGAGGGTCGACTGGATGCTGCGCGTTCGCGTGGGCATGACGATACACAGCGGCCGGCGCGCGTCTTCGTGCCCATGCACTGGCGGCCGCAGATCGCGGCCGCGAGCGCCCGCGTGGGCACGCTGGTCGCCCGGCGCACACCGATCCGGTGTCCGGGCAGCCCGAATCCAGACGCTTCGGCGCGCTTGCGTCCCTGGCGTCCGCGCGGTCAGGGCTTCGCCCTCAGTCGCAAGCCGCTGCCGGGCGGTCCGCTGCACTACTGGGTGCGCACCTGCATCGAGGGCGGTTGGCGCACGGATTTCGCCCTCGAGGCGGACGTCGCCGCGTGGCCCGTGCACGCCCGCGCGCTGCTCCGCGGCGCCGGGGACTGGCTGGAATTCTTCGACCCGGGCATGGGCCGTTATCGCGCCGCGCGCCTGCGCAATGGCCGCCTGGACGCGTGCCTGTTCATCGAGGCCGGTGGCTTCGTGCCTGCACCCGCCTGGCTCGAGGACATCTTCACCGGCGAGCAGCCGCTGGCTGCGACGGCCCGGCAGGACCTGCTCGCCGGCGCACCGGCGGGCGAGATGCCCGATGCCAGTCTGCCGGTGTGCGCCTGCTTTGCGGTGCGGCGCGCCACGCTGCAGCGGGCCATCGCCGCGCAGGGACTCGCCAGCGTGGAGGCGCTCGGCGCGGCGCTCGGGGCCGGCACCGGCTGCGGGTCCTGCATCCCGGAACTGAGACAGTTGCTTGCGGCAGCCGGCCGCGACGAGGCGGCCGCCTGAGCCGCGGAGGTGTAGCGATGGACTATCTCCCGATCTTCATGAAGCTCTCCGGCGCCCCCTGCCTGCTGGTCGGCGGCGGCGCGGTGGCGGCGCGCAAGGCGGACCTGCTGCTGCGCGCCGGGGCGCGGGTCACCGTGGTGGCGCCGCGAATCGGGGCGGAACTGGAGCGGCGGCGCGCGGCGGGCGAGGTGAGCTGCCGGGTCCGGGCGTTCGCGGCGACCGACCTGGAGGGCTGCGTGCTCGTGGTCGCCGCCACCGACCGGCCGCTGGTCAACCGCTTCGTCTCGGAGCAGGCCCGCGCCCGGCGGCTGCCGGTCAACGTGGCCGACGCGCCGGAACTGTGCAGCTTCGTGCTGCCGGCGATCGTGGATTGCGATCCGCTGCTCGTGGCGGTCTCGAGCGGCGGGCGCGCGCCGCTGCTGGCGCGGGCGTTGCGAGCGCGGCTGGAGTCCCTGATCCCGGCCGCCTACGGGCGTCTCGCGGCCTTTGCGGGAGCCCACCGCAAGACGGTGAAGCGCCGCTTCGCCGGCCTGCGGGAACGGCGGCGATTCTGGGAGGATGCGTTGGAGGGCCCCATCGGCGAGGCGGTGCTGCGCGGCGACGAGGCGCAGGCCGGGCAGGCGCTGCACGCGGCGCTGGCGGATGGCGTCGCGGACGGGGGCGCCGTCTGGCTGGTGGGCGCCGGCCCCGGCGATCCAGGGCTCGTGACCGTCCGTGCGGCCTGCGGCCGTCGCGACCGCCGACGTGGTCCTGCACGACCTCCTCGTCGCCCAGGAGCTGCTCGACCTCGTCCGCCCCGAGGCCGAGCTTGTTCGACGTCGGCAAGGTCGGTGACGGGCCGGCACGTCGGCGCAGGAGGACACCAACAGCGCTTGATGGTCCGTCTCGCGCGGGAGGGCGCGCAGCGTCGTGCGCCTCAAGGGCGGCGACCCGTTCGTGTTTGGGCGCGGCGGAGAAGAGTTCGCGGGAGCTCCTGGAGGCCGGCGTCCGGGCGGGGGGGGAGGTCGTCGCCGGCGTGACCAGCGGCACCGGGCGCGCTCGCCGCCGCCGGCATCCCGGCGACCCACCGCCTGCTCGGCCAGCGCGGGTGGGCCTTCGTGACCGGCCACGGGCACGACGGGGACCCGCAGATTCGACTGGTCCGCGCTGGCCCGTCCCCGTCAGACGCTGGTGTTCTACATGGGGCTGCAGAATCTCGCGCTGATTGCCGAGGAGCTCTGCCGCCACGGCCTGTCGCCGGAGACCCCTGCCGCCGTGGTCGAGCAGGGCACCACCGCCGCGCAGCGGGTGATTGCCGCACGGCTGGGCGAGCTGCCGGAGCGGGTCCGGGCCGCGCACGTGCGCAGCCCGGCCCTGATCATCGTCGGCGAGGTGGTACGCCTGCGCGAGGCGCTCGCCTGGTTCGCCCCGCAGCGGGCCGAGCCGCCTGCGGCGACGGTGCGGCCGCTGCGGGCGACCGGCTGAGCGCGGCCATGAACCACGCCTCCGAACATCCCTTCGCCGCGTACGTGCGGGTGCTCGGGCGCGGCCGGCGCGGTGCCCGCTCGCTGCGTCGCGAGGAGGCCCGGGCCGCGATGGCGATGATCCTCCAGGGGGACGCCACCCCGGAGCAGATTGGCGCCTTTCTCATGCTGTTGCGGGTCAAGGACGAGACCCCCGAAGAGCTGGCGGGGATGGTGGCGGCCGTGCGCGACAGCCTCGGGGGGCGGCGGTGCGGCGCGGTGGATCTCGACTGGCCGAGCTATGCCGGCAAGCGCCGCCAGCCGCCCTGGTATCTGCTTGCCGCCCTGCTGCTCGCGCGGCAGGGCGTGCGAATCCTGATGCATGGCACCTGTGGCAATGCGGCCGAGCGCGTCTACGCGGCCGCGGTACTGCAGCAGCTGGGCGTTGCCCCCGCGCAGTCCTGGGATGCCGCGCGGACGGGCGTTCGCGAGGCCGCGTTCGCCTACCTGCCTCTGGAGGTCGTGTCGCCGGCGTTGCAGAAGCTGGTGGCCTTGCAGCACGTGCTGGGGCTGCGCTCGCCGGTGCACAGTCTCGTGCGCATGATGAACCCCGCCGGCGCCGCGCATTCCCTGCAGGGGATTTTCCACCCCGGCTACGATGCGGCTCACCAGCGGGTCGCGGCCCTGCTCGGCGACGCGCGGGTCGCGGCCTTCAAGGGCGACGGGGGCGAGGCGGAGCGCAATCCGGACGCGGCCGTGGAGGTCTTCGCGTGGCACCCCGCGCACGGCTGCCGCTCCGAGCAGTGGCCGTCCCTGTTCCCCCGCCGTCACCCGCGTCCGCTGGCGCCCGACGTGGAGAACCTGCTGTCCGTCTGGCGCGGCGAATGCCGGGACGAGTACGGCGAGGCGGCCATTGTGGGCACGGCCGCGATCGCGTTGCGCCTGCTGGGCCATGCCGCGTCGCAGAAGGAGGGGCGCGGGCTGGCGCTCGCCCTCTGGCGCGAGCACCTGGGGGAGCGTTGCCTCAGGGGGAGGGCGATCGGCCGATGACGGTGCTCTCGCGTCGCGCTCAGCCGCACAGGCGCAGGCAGCCGCTGCGTTCGCCGAGGATTCGAGCGACTCGGATCGGGTTCCACGCAGCAGGGCAGGGCGCTGGTCGGGTCGGCGCCTTCCTCGGCGAGGCGGCCCTCGAAGATGGGCGGGCGCCAGACGTCGCCCAGGTCCCAGCACAGGATCAGGCCGTCGCCGCGCTCCTCGAGGCGGTTGAAGGCGAAGCGCCGCTTCTGCTCGGGACCGAGCTGTTCGTCGAGCCGGGCGCAGAGCGCCTCGAGGCGGTCGGCGTGGCGACCGAGCAGCGCCTCCAGGCTCGGGCGGTGCAGACTGCGGAACAGATAGGCATAGCGGATCAGCAGGGCGCGGCGGCGGGCGCCGTCGGCACGGGAGCGGGAAACACGATCATCGTCCATCCTTGCGGGCCTCCCTCCGGTGCGCTCACTCAGGACTGCTCCTTGAGCAGCACCGTTCTCAACACATCATACTTGTGTTGCAGGTGATCCTTAAGCACCTGCGAGAGGCGCGCACCATCGCGCGCGGCCAGCGTCGCCAGGATCTCCTCGTGTTCCTCGATGGCCTGGTGCCAGCGGTCGCTGTCCATGTTGGCCAGGTAGCGGGCGCGGCGAATGCGGCCGCTGAGACCGGTGTAGACGTCGAGCAGCACCGGATTGCGCGCGACCTCCACGAGGCGGTGGTGAATGCGCTGGTTGAGCTGGAAGTAGGCCATGCGGTCGCCGCTTTCGTAGTGAGCGCGCATCTGCGCGTGCATGGCGCGAATCTCCTCGATTTCCGCATCGGTGATGCGGGCGCAGGCCAACTCGCCGGCGAGCCCCTCCAGCGACTCCATCACCGGGAACATGTCGTCCAGCTCGCGGGACTGAGCTCGGAGACGGTCGCGCCGCGGTGGGGAGAGAGGTCGACCAGCCCCTCCGAGGCGAGCACCTTCAGGGCCTCGCGCAGCGGCGTGCGGGAGATCGCGAAGCGCTCGCACAGCAGCCGCTCCGGACGCGCGCGCCGGGGGCCAACGCGCCCTCGAAGATCATGTCGCGTAGGCGCCCCACCACCTCCTCGTGCAGCGAGTCGCGGGTGATCGGCGGCGCGCCGCGGGCGGA
This sequence comes from uncultured Gammaproteobacteria bacterium, assembly GCA_963779865.1. GTDB lineage: Bacteria > Pseudomonadota > Gammaproteobacteria > CAVZZX01 > CAVZZX01 > CAVZZX01. Next base: position 3,008,868 of record CAVZZX010000003.1, read on the forward strand.
CGCGCGTTTGCGCTGACCGTCGCCGAGCGGCGGCGGAACCCCTGCGTTGTCGGGCATGGTTCGTCTCGCCCATGTTTGCAGGGCGCCCTGCAGCACGCGCGCGACGTGCAGCGCCTCGCGCCGCGCGCCGTCGTGCAATCTGGTGGCGGCAGCTGGTGCCGTCGGCGACGAGCACGTGTCCGGCGTCGGCGCGGCGCGCACGGCCGGCAGCAGGAGAGCTCGGCCATCTTCATCGAGACGTCGTAGTGCTCGGCCTCGTAGCCGAAGGCGCCCGCCATGCCGCAGCAGCTCGAGTTCGACGGTCTCGACCTCCAGCTCCGGGACCAGCCGCAGCGCCGTCTCGATCGCCGACATGGCGCCGAACGCCTTCTGGTGGCAGTGGCCGTGCAGCAGCACGCGCGCGCCCGGCAGCGGCTGAGCGAGCCGCAGGCGTCCGGCCGCGTGCTCGCGGCCAGGAATTCCTCGAACAGCAGCGCCTGCTCGGCCAGCGTGCGCTCTGCGTCGCCGGGCAGCAGCGCCAGGAACTCGTCGCGCAACGTCAGCAGGCACGACGGCTCGAGCCCGACGATCGGCACGCCGCGCTCGACATAGGGCAGCAGCGCCTCGAGCGTGCGCCGCGCCTCGTGCCGCGCCTCGTCGACCAGCCCGGCGGCCAGGAAGGTGCGCCCGCAGCAGAGCGGGCGCCGCCGTCGGCCGGCCGCGGCGAGATGCACGCGGTAGCCGGCGGCGCCAGCACGTCGCAGCGCGGCGCGCGCGTTCTCCGGCTCGAACAGCGGTTGAAGGTGTCGACGAACAGCACGACCTCGCCGGCCGCTGCCGCGCCGGCGGCCGTCGCGCCGGGGCGACGAACGGCCGTCGCTGCCAGCCGGCAGCGAGCGGCTGCGGCTGAAGCCGAGCGAGGCGTCTCGCCGAGCCCGGCCAGGCCCGGGATCCGGTCGCGCAGGTTCAGCAGCCAGCGCCAGCCGGCGAGCCACGGGCGCGTAGCGCGGCAGGTACGCGATCAGCCGGTCGCGCAGCGCGAGCGCCGTGGCGCTTGCGCGTAGTGGTGCAGGAACTCGATCTTCATCCGCGCCATGTCGACGCCGGTCGGGCATTCGCGCTGGCAGCCCTTGCAGCTGACGCACAGGTCGAGCGTCTCGTGCATCGTCGTCGGAGGTGAAGGCGTCGGCGCCGAGCTGGCCGCGAGAGCGCCAGCCGCAGCGTGTTGGCGCGGCCGCGCGTCAGATGCTTCTCGTCGCCGCGTGGCGCGGTAGGACGGGCACATGACGCCGGCGTCGAACTTGCGGCAGGCGCCGTTGTTGTTGCACATCTCCACGGCGCCGGCGAAGCCGCCCCATGCCGACCAGTCGAGTGCCGGTGTCGAGCGGCAGCGGCGGTAGCCGGGCTTGAAAGCGAAACAGCGTGCGATCGTCCATGTGCGGCGGCGCGCACGATCTTGCCCGGATTGACAGGCCGCGCGGGTCGAACGCGTCCTTGACCTCCTCGAAGGCGCGCGACCATGCGCGCGCCGAACATCGCCTCGTGGCATTCCGAGCGCACGAGGCCGTCGCCGTGCTCGCCCGAGTGCGAGCCCTTGTACTCGCGCACCATCGCGGAGGCCTCCTCGGCGATCGCGCGCATCTTCTTGGCGCCCGCCTCCTGCTTGCATGTTGAGGATCGGCCGCACGTGCAGGGTGCCGACCGAGGCATGGGCGTACCAGGTGCCGCGCGTGCCGTGCCTGTGGAAGACGCTCCGTGAGCCGGTCGGTGTAATCGGCCAGGTGCTCCAGCGGCACCGCGCAGTCCTCGATGAAGGAGACCGGCTTGCCGTCGCCCTTCATCGACATCATGATGTTGAGCCCGGCCTTGCGCACGTCCCAGATCGCGCCTGCTGCGCCGGGGTCGAGCGACCTCGACCACGCGCGTCCGGGAAGCCGAGATCGCCCATCAGCTCGCCGAGCCGGCGAGCCGGCGCAGCTGCTCGTCCGCGTCGTCGCCGGCGAACTCGACCAGCAGCATCGCGTGCGGCTCGCCCGCGCATGAAGCGTTCGATCATCGGCCGGAACGGCGGGATGTCGCGGGCCAGGTCGATCATCGTGCGGTCGACCAGCTCGACCGCCGCGGGCTCGAGCGCGACGATGTGCTGCGTCGCGTCCATCGCCGTCGTAGAAGCGTCGGGAAATGGCAGACGCCGAGCACCTTGTGCGGTCGGCAGCGGCGTGCAGCGTCGAGCTCGATGCGCGTCGAAGAAGGCGAGCGTGCCCTCGGAGCCGACCAGCAGCTGCGCGAGGTTGCGTGCCGGCCCGGTCGTCGGCGGGCGAGGATGTCGAGGTTGTAGCCGCCGACCCGGCGCAGCACGCTTGGGAAAGCGGCGCGCGATCTCGTCGGCCTCGCGCGCGTGCAGGCCGCTCAGGCTGCGCGACGAGCTCGCGGTAGGCGGCGCCGCGCGGCCTCGCCGTCGCGCCGGAGCTCGCCGAAGCGCAGCGCGCGTGCCGTCGGCCAGCACGCGCGTCGAGGGCGCGCACGTTGTGCACCATGTTGCCGTAGCGCGAGCGAGCGCGAGCCGCAGGAGTTGTTGCCGGCCATGCCGCCCAGCGTGGCCCGGCTGCGCTGGTCGAGACATCGACCGGGAACAACAGTCCGTGCGGCTTCAGCAAGCGCGTTGAGCTCGTCGAGCACGATGCCCGGCTCGACCGTGCGCGGTCCGCGCCTCGGCGTCGAAGCGCGAGCACGCGGTTGCAGGTGCTTGCTGATGTCGATGACCAGCGCCGCGCCGACGGTCTGGCCGCACTGCGAGGTGCCGCCGCCGCGCGGCAGCACCGGCACGCCGGCGTCGCGGGCGATCGCGATGGCGCGGCGCGACGTCGCCTCGCGTGCGCGGCACGACCACGCCGAGCGGCTCGATCTGGTAGATCGAGGCGTCGGTGCGTAGCGGCCGCGGGTGAAGCGGTCGAACAGCACCTCGCCCTCGAGCTCGCGGCGCAGGCGGCGGGCCAGGTCGCTGTTTCCGAAGGCCGCGGATGTCTGGCTCATGAAGCCTGGAATCTCCCCGTGAGGCGGCGCAAGTGGCTGATCTTGCCGTTCCCGACGCACTGATTGGGACGGCGGGCTTGCCCGGCGCCCGGAAATAATTGTATACAATATTTCAAATTATGTATTTGTGTACTACAAGAATATCGTAGGGCGGGCCGCGGCCCGCACTCCGGAACCAGCAGGGAGACACGAGAACATGTCCGTAGCGAGCGGCCGCCATTTCCTCCAGATCCCCGGTCCCACCAACGTGCCCGACCGCGTGCTGCGCGCCATGGACCGCCCGACCATCGACCACCGCGGCCCGGAGTTCGCTGCGCTCGGCCAGCGAATGCTGGCGGGGATGCAGCAGATCTTCCGGACCGAGCGGCCGGTCGATCATCTATCCCCGCGTCGCGGCACCGGCGCCTGGGAGGCGGCGCTGGTCAACACCCTCTCGCCCGGCGACCGGGTGCTGATGTTCGAGACCGGCCAGTTCGCCACGCTCTGGCAGAAGATGGCGCAGCGGCTCGGGCTCGAGGTCGAGTTCGTCGCCCGGCGACTGGCGCCACGGCGTCGACCCCGCCGTGGTCGAGAGCAGAAGCTCGCCGAGGACGGGGACCACGCGATCAAGGCGGTGATGGTCGTGCACAACGAGACCTCGACCGGGGTCACCAGCCGCATCGCCGAGGTCCGCAAGGCCATGGACCGCGCCGGCCACCCGGCCCTGCTGATGGTCGACACCATCTCCTCGCTTGGCCTCGATCGACTACCGCCACGACGAGTGGGGCGTGGACGTGACCGTCGGCCGGCTCGCAGAAGGGGCTGATGCTGCCGCCCGGGCTGGGCTTCAACGCCGTCAGCGACAAGGCGCTGGCCGCCGCGAAGAGCGCCGGGCTGCCGAGGTCCTACTGGGACTGGGACGAGATGATCGGGCCGCAACCGCAACGGCTTCTTCCCCTACACGCCCGGCGACCAACCTGCTCTACGGCCTGCGCGAGGCGCTCGCCATGCTGCTCGAGGAGGGGCTGGAGAACGTCTTCGAGCGCCACCGCCGCCTGCGCGAGGCGACGCGCCGCGCGGTGCGCGGCCTGGGGTCTGGAGCTGCTGTGCCAGGAGCCGGCGCGAATACAGCAACTCGCTCACCGCCGTGCTGATGCCCGAGGGCCATGACGAAGATGGCGTTGCGCAAGCGGTGCTCGAGGCCTTCAACATGTCGCTGGGCAGCGGCCTGGGCAAGGTCAAGGACAAGGTCTTTCGCATCGGCCACCTGGGCGACTTCAACGAGCTGACGCTGTGCGGCACGCTGGCCGGCGTGGAGATGGGGCTGGAACTCGCCGGCGTGCCGCACAAGAAGGGCGGCGTGGCCGCGGCCATGGACTATCTCGCCGAGCTCAAGCGCGGCGGGCAGGACGTGCAGGCGGCGCGCTCGGCCTGAGGGCCGACGCTGTCCCTGCGCTCGCGGGCCGGTGCAGTCCGCGAGCCGACCACAACGAGGTAACGACACACAACAGCTTCGGGCCCCGGTTTTTTGGCCCGCCGACCGGAGAACCAGAGGAGGAGCACAGATGGAGAAGCGACTGACGGCCGTGCTGAGCGCGGCTCTGGTGGCATTGGCCACCCTCGTCCTGACGCCCGGTGCCGCCAGCGCCGCGCCGATGGAACTCAAGTTCGGGCACGTGGGTGCGCCCGGTTCGCTGTTCGCCATTTCCGCCGAGGAGTTCGCCAAGCGGGCCAATGCCAAGCTGGGCAACAAGGCGAAGGTGGTGGTGTACGGATCGAGCCAGCTCGGTGGCGACAAGGAGCTGCTGCAGAAGGTCAAGCTCGGCACCGTGGACTTCGCGCTGCCGTCCACCGTGATGTCCTCGGTGGTGCCGGAGTTCGGGCTGTTCGAGATGCCCTATCTGGTCAAGGACCGCGACCACATGAAGCGGATCGCCGACAAGATCGTCATGCCCAAGCTCGCGCCGCTGGCCGAGAAGAAGGGCTACAAGATCATCGGCGTGTGGGAGAACGGCTTCCGCCAGATCACCAACAACGTGCGTCCGATCGTCAAGCCGGCGGACCTGCAGGGCATCAAGCTGCGCACCCCGAAGGGCAAGTGGCGGGTGAAGATGTTCCAGGCCTACGGCGCCAACCCCTCGCCGATGGCGCTCTCGGAGGTGTTCGTGGCCTTGCAGACCGGCGTCATGGACGGGCAGGAGAACCCGCTCATCCAGATCTACTCGCAGAAGTTCCAGGAGGTGCAGAAGTACCTTTCCATGACCGGCCACGTCTATACCCCGGCCTACGTCGTGGTCTCGGCCCGCAAGTGGGAGACGCTGCCCAAGGACGTGCGCAAGGTGCTCGAGCAGACGGCCAGTGACATGCAGTCCTTCGTCTACAAAACGGCCGCGGCCAAGGACAAGGAACTGCTCGGGAAGCTCAAGGCGGGCGGCATCCAGGTCAACGAGGCCGACAAGCAGGCCTTCATCAAGGCCAGCAAACCCATCTACGACGAGTTCTCCAAGGAGGTCCCCTCCGGACGGGAGATGATCGACACCGCACTGAAGCTGGGCAAGTCCGGCTCCTGAGCGTGCGGTCCCTCGCGCAAGACCGTGGACGCCCACCCCGCGAGGGGTGGGCGCTTCCCCGACCCCGGAGAGCGTTCATGAGTCTGGCCAAGCTGCGTCGCGCTTTCGAAGCACTGATGGAATTCGTGGTGGTCGCCATGCTGCTGATCCTGGCCGTCACGGTCATCGTCGGCATCATCTACCGCGCCGCCGGCTCCCCGCTCGCCTGGTATGACGAGGTGGCCTCGGTGATGCTGGCGTGGCTCACCTACTACGGCGCCGCCCTGGCCGCCGTCAAGCGGGCCCATATCAGTTTTCCCGGGCTGGTGCAGGGCATGCCGCCCGCGCTGCGCGTGCCCGTGGTCCTGTTCGGTGAGCTGTGCGTGTTCACCTTCTTCATCCTGCTGGCCTGGTACGGCTACGTGATCCTCGACCTGCTGGCGGGCGACACCCTGGTCAGCGTGCCCGTGCCGGTGGAACTCACCCAGTCGGTGATCCCGATCGGCGCCGTTTTGTTCATCGTCGCCGAGCTGCTGGTGTTGCCGGAGGTCATTGCGGCGGCGCGGGCCGGCCGGCCCGAGCCCGGCGCTGAGGCCGTCGAGGCAGAGGGGGCCCGCTCATGAATGCGGTGGTGCTGTTCGTCGCCGTCCTGGCGCTGGTGCTGATCAACGTGCCCATCGCGGTGGCGCTCGGTGCAACGGCCGTGCTGGCGATGTTCCTCAGCGGTGGCAGCGATGCGATGTACAACCTGCCGGTCACCATGTTCAACGGCGCGACCAGCTTCCCGCTGATCGCGATTCCGCTGTTCATCCTCGCAGGCGCCATCATGAATGCCTCGGGCATCTCACGGCGGCTGATAAATTTCGCCTCCGCCATGCTCGGCTTCATCCGTGGCGGCCTGTCGCTGGTCGGAATCGCCACCTCGCTGTTCTTCGCGGAGATCTCCGGTTCCGCCGTGGCCGACGTGGCGGCGCTGGGCTCGATCCTGATCCCCTCGATGAGGAAGAAAGGCTACAGCAAGGAGTTCTCCGCGGCGGTCCTGTCCTCGTCGGCGACCCTGGCCGTGATCATCCCCCCGTCCATCCCGATGATCCTCTACGCGGCGATGGCCGACACCTCGGTGGTCAAGGTGTTCGTGGCGGGCATCATCCCCGGCGTGCTCGGCGGCGTTCTGCTGATGGCGGTCGCCTACGGATTCGCCCGGCGCCACAACTTCCCCGTGGAGGAGTCCTTCCAGCTCTCGCGGGTATGGACCACCTTCAAAGAGGCCTCTTGGGCGCTGCTGCTGCCGATGATCATCCTCGTGGGCATCTTCGGTGGCCTGGTCACCGCCACCGAGGGCGCGGCCCTGGCGGTGGTCGCGGCGCTGTTCATCGGGCTGTTCGTCTATCGCGAGTTGGACTGGCCGCACCTCAAGGCAGCCATGATCGAGGGCGGGGTGCAGACCGCCGTGGTCATGCTGCTGGTCGCCGCCTCGGCCCTGCTCGGGGTGTATCTCACGGAGATCCAGGCGCCGCAGAAGCTGGCGGCCGCGGTGGCCGGGCTGACCCAGAACAAGTGGCTGGTGCTGGCCCTGCTGAACGTGCTGTTCCTGTTTCTGGGCCTGTTCCTGCACTCGGCCGCGGCCATCATCCTGGTGGTGCCGGTGGTGCTGCCTCTGGTGCACGCGGTGGGCATCGACCCGGTGCACTTCGGCCTGATCGTCACCATCAATCTGGGGCTGGGGCAGCAGACGCCGCCGGTGGCGAGCGTGCTCACCACGGCCTGCTCGATCGCCAAGGCGGACATCTGGGAAGTGAGCAAGGTCAATCTCCGCTTCGTGGCCGTGCTGTTCTTCGTGCTCCTGCTGGTGACCTACGTACCGGCGGTGCCGATGTCCCTGGTGCACCTGTTCTACGACTGATTCGGCAGAGGAGCCCGTATGTCAGACCCGATCCTGGTGGAGCGCGACGGGGACATCGCGACTGTGGTGCTCAATCGCCCCGAGAAGCTCAACGCCCTGACCAAGCCGATGTGGAAGCTGCTCGGCGAGACCGTCGACGCCCTGTCGGCGGATGAGGGCCTGCGCTGCCTGGTGCTGCGCGGCGCCGGCGAGAAGTCCTTTGCGCCCGGCAACGACATCTCCGAGTTCGAGAACGAGCGCTCCAACGTCGAGCAGGCGCGCGCCTATGGCAGCGTCCACCACCGGGCGCTGGAGTCGCTGTACCGCTGCCGACACCCGATGGTGGCGATGATCCACGGCATCTGTGTCGGGGGCGGGCTGGAGATCGCAGGGCTTTGCGACCTGCGCGTGTGCGGGACCTCCAGCCGCTTCGGCATCCCCATCAACAAGCTGGGGCTGACCCTCGGCCCGCGCGAGATGCAGATCCTGCATTCTCTGGTCGGGCGGGCCGCCACCCTCGAGATCCTGCTCGAGGGGCGCGTGTTCGGCGCGGAGGAGGCGCTGGCGAAGGGCTTGGTGACTCGGGTGGTTGCGGACGCGCAGGTCACAGAGGAGGCCTATGCCACGGCGCGGCGCATCGCCGATGGGGCGCCGCTGGTGGCGCGCTGGCACAAGCAGTTTCTGCGGCGGCTCGAGGAGCGCCGGCCGCTGACGGTCGAGGACGAGGAGGCGGGCTACGCCTGTTACGGGACGGCGGACTTCCGCACCGGCTATCGGGCCTTCCTGGCGAAGCAAAAACCGCAATTCGAGGGGAAGTAGGCGATGGCCCAATCCATGACCAAGTCGGGGGGACCGCTGGACGGAGTCCGGGTCGTCGAGCTGGCCCACATCATGGCCGGGCCGGTGTGCGGCATGATGCTCGCCGATCTGGGGGCCGATGTCATCAAGGTGGAGCGGGCGCCGGGCGGCGACGACAGCCGGCGCATGGTGCCGCCCACCATCGAGGATGAGTCGGCTGCCTTCATGATGCTGAACCGCAACAAGCGCGGCGCGGTGATCAACGTCAAGCACGAGGAGGGCAAGGCGGCCCTGCAGGAACTGCTGCGCACGGCCGACGTGGTCATCGAGAACTACCGGCCGGGCACCATGGAGCGCCTGGGCCTCGGCTACGAAACGCTCGCGGAGCAGAACCCCGGGCTCATCTATTGTCAGATCACCGGCTTCGGACGCACCGGGCCATACGCCATGCGCGCGGGGTTCGATCTCATCGCGCAGGGCATGAGCGGGCTGATGAGCGTGACCGGCGAGGGACCCGGGCGCCCGCCGGTCAAGGTGGGCGTGCCGATCGGGGACATCACGGCCGGGATGCTCGCTGCCATGGGCATCCTCGCCGCCTATACGCACCGCCTGAAGACCGGCCGCGGCCAGCGGGTGGACACCTCGCTGCTCGAGGCGAGTCTGGCGCAGACCTACTGGCCGGCCGCGATCTATCTCGCCACCGGCGCCTCGCAGCAGCCCCTGGGCTCGGCGCATCCGCTCAGTGCCCCCTACCAGGCCTTCGAGACCAGCGACGGCTGGGTCAACGTCGGCGCGGCGAACCAGGCCAACTGGCTGCGCCTGCTCGACGTCCTGGGCGCGCGCCATCTCGGCGACGACCCGCGTTTCGCCGACAACGCCGGGCGGCGCACCCGCCTGTCCGAACTGGTCGAGGAGCTCGCGCCGCTGTTTCGGCAGCGCAGCACGGCGGAGTGGCTCGCCGCGTTCGAGGAGGCGGGGGTGCCCGCGGGGCCGGTGCTCTCCACCGGCGAGGCCCTGAACGACCCGCAGGTGCTGGCGCGCGACATGGTCGTCGAGGTCGAGCACAAGCGGCTGGGTCGGCTCAAGACGCTCGGCGTGCCGGTGAAGTTCTCCGAGACCCCGGCCAGCGTGCGCAGCGCGGCGCCCGTCCTCGGGCAGCATACCCGCGAGCTGCTGCTCGAGCTCGGCTACGGCGAGGACGAGATCGAACGCCTGGCCGGCGAAGGCGCGGTGCTGCTCGGTGAATAGGAACCCGGAGACTCGCAGGAGGGAGGCATGGCCCATGTGAAGCTGGTCCCCTCCGGGGAGAGGATTCCGGTCGGCAACATCTTCGTGATCGGACGCAACTACATCGCCGACCCGGCGGCGCGCGCGGCCCAGGCCGAGCGCCCGCTGGTGGTGTCGATGAAGCCGACCTCCGCGCTGCTGCTCGAACCCGAGGCGATCCGCCTGCCTGCGCACTCCGACGACGTGCACTTCGAGATCGAGCTGCTGATCCTCATCGGCGAAGCGGGCCGCGATATCCCCGAAGATGCGGCCCTGGCGCATGTGCTCGGCTATGGCGTCGGGCTGGACCTGACCGCGCACGACCTGCACCGGCAGGCGCAGGCCGAGGGTCTGCCGTGGACGAGCTGCAAGGGCTTCGAGACCGCGGCCCCGGTGTCCGCCTTCGTCGAGGCCACACGCGTCGGGGATCCCGAGCGCGCCGGCTTCGAGCTGCAGGTCAACGGCGAGACCCGCCAGCGCGGCTCGGCGGCGGACATGGTATTCGGCATCGCCCGGACGGTCAGCGGACTGAGCCGCCTGTGCACGCTGCAGCGGGGCGACATCATCTACACCGGCACGCCGGCCGGCGCGGCCACGCTGCACGCCGGCGATCGGCTGCACCTCGATTACGCCGGCCTGGTGCAGACGGAGTTCAGCGTCGCCTGAGAAAGGCATTCACCGCAAAGGGCACAGAGTACCCGGAGACATTCGTGGACATCGGGGCGCTGCCTCCGGCCGAGCGACAGCGCCCGGCTCTGTGCCCGCCGCGGCGGAAGCTTCAGCTCCACTGCGCAAGGAAAGGCACTTCACCGTCGCCGACTTCACGAAGCGCCGGCGTGGGCACGACGCTTCCGGATCGGTCTTCCTCCGTGCCCTCTGTGGTGAATCTTCTTCTTCTCTTTCCCAGCGTCAGTTGCGCCAGAAGGTGCGCGTGAACAGCACGGCGACGGTGAAGATCTCGAGCCGTCCGATGAGCATCGCCGCGGATAGGATGACGAGGGCGCGGTCGCTGGCGTGCACGAAATTGCTGCTCACCTCGCCGAGCCCCGGGCCGAGATTGTTGATGCAGGTGGCCACGGCGCCGAAGGCGCTCACCTGGTCCATGCCATCGGCCATGAGCAGCAGCAGCATCACGATGAAGATGCCGATGTAGGCGACGAAAAAGCCCCACACCGACTCAACGATGCGCTCGGACACCACGCGGCCGCCGAGCTTCAGCAGGCGCACGCTGCGGGGGTGGATGAGCTGCATGAGCTCGCGCGCGCCCTGCTTGCCCAGCACCAGAAAGCGCACCACCTTCATGCCCCCGGCGGTGGATCCGGCGCAGCCGCCCACAAAGCTCGACAGCATCAGGAACAGGGGCAGCGCCAGCGGCCAGGCGCTGAAGTCTTCGGTGGTGAAGCCGGTGCTGGTGATGACCGAGATCACCTGGAAGGAAGCCGCCTCGAAGGCGTCGTTCAGGGCCGGATGGCGCTGGGTGAAGAACAGCACCGCCGTGCTGATGGCGATCATAGAGGCGACGATCAGCAAGAAGGCGCGCACTTCGGGATTTTGCCAGTAGGCCATCGGGCGCTGCTGACGCAGGGCCAGGAAGTGGATGCTGAAGCTGATGCCGCCCAGCAGCATGAAGACGTCGGCGACCGCATCCACTTTGGTGCTGTTGAAGAAGGCGAGGCTCGCATCGTGGGTGGAGAACCCGCCCGTGGACACGGTGCTCATGCTGTGGGCGACCGCATCGAACATGCCCATGCCGGCCCACCAGTAACCCAGCGCACAGCCGGCGGTGAGGATGCCGTAGACGATCCACAACCAGCGGGCGGTGTGTGCGATGCGGGGGGTGAGCTTCTCGTCCTTCATCGGTCCCGGCGTCTCCGCCTTGAACAGCTGCATGCCGCCGATGCCCAGCATGGGCAGCACCGCCACCGCCGACACCACCACGCCGATGCCGCCCAGCCATTGCAGCTCCTGCCGATAGAACAGGATGGACTTGGGCAGCAGGTCGAGCCCGGTGATCACCGTGGCGCCGGTGGTGGTGAATGCGGAAATGGATTCGAACACCGCATCGGGGATGCTGAGTCCGAGTCCGAGAACGAAGGGCAGGGCGCTCAATACGCCCAGCACCGTCCAGAACATGGTGACGATGAAGAAGCCGTCGCGGCTGCGCAGGGTGACGATGCGCCGGCGCAGCGGCAGCCAGAGCAGAAGCCCGAGCAGGAAGGTCACGAGCATGCTCAGGCTCAAGTGGCCGATCTCCCCGTCCCCATAGAACAGGGAGAGCAGCACCGGCGGCACCAGCGCAAGGCTGTACATGACCAGGAGCAGGCCCAGGATCTGGAAGACTAGTCGGAACTGCATGCGGGAGGGGCGGGCTCAGGCGGCGGCATGCGCGCGATTATACGCTGCGCGCAAACGGCGCGCACGGGCGCCGCTCAACCGGACAGGGATACCGACCGTGTCGCCAGGCGCTCGGCGGTGAAGGCGTTTTCCAGTTCGGCGCGCAAGCGCACGTCCTTGGTACTGGGCACGTGCTCGAAGTAGAGATAGCCGGTGAGCTGGCCCCCCGGGGCGAGAATGCCCTCGGGCACGAGGCGCTGCACCATGTCCCCGGTCGGCACCGGGATGCTTTCCCAGTAGTCGTGGTAATGCGCCTGGTAGCGCGGCGCATAGCAGTAGGTGCCGTTGAAGCTGGGCAGGCTCGGGTACACGGCGCTCAGAGCGGTGGGCACCGAAAGGCCGTCCAACTTGGCCGCCGGGTGCGAGACCGGCGCAGAACCGGACACGGGCTGGGGGTCGCAGGCGGCGCCCTGCATCGGGAACCAGGGCAGCGCGGCGAAGTAATGGCCGTCCGCGCCGATCAGGGCGAACTGCTCGTAGGCGATGCGCAGGAAGGCGTTCGAGTCGTTCTCGATGTGCACCTTCACCGGCGTGACGTACCCTGAGATGTCGCCCTGTCCTTCCCAGCGGGTGCTCGCCTCGATCTTGACCCGTTGCTCGGGGCGGGTGGGTTCGTCGGCGGGGGCGGCGGCCCCCGCGGGCGCTGCGGCCGGCGGTGCCGGCGCTCTGGCGGCGCACCCACCCAGCAGGAACATCCCGCTCAGCAGCAGGGCGTGTCGCAGCAGTGCCTTCATTTGCATGCTTCAAACCATAGCAGAGGCTGGGCGGGTGCTCCGTCCGCCGGAGGGGGCGGCCTGACCTGTGTCAAGGCGCTCACGCCGGCGGCTGAGGCAGACTCGATGATGGACGGCGCGGCGGCTTGTCGCGCCCCGATACGGTGGAGGAGCGAGATGTCCGTGTTGAAGTTGCAGGCGCAGGGCGAGGTGCTGCGGCGTGCCCCCGTGTTCGCGCTGGGATTCCGTCCCTTTTTCCTGCTTGCCGGCGTGGCGGCGGCGGTGCTGTTGCCGCTATGGGGGATCGGGTTCGCCACGGGGCACCTGGTGAACCCTTACTACGGGGGCTTCGCCTGGCATGTGCATGAGATGCTGTTCGGCTTCGCCGTGGCGGTGATCGCGGGCTTCCTGCTCACCGCCGTGCGCAACTGGACGGGGATCGACACCCTGGCGGGAGCCCCGCTCGCGGTGTTGGCGGCGCTGTGGACGGCCGGCCGGCTCCTGCCGTTTTTCGCCGGGCTGCCGCCGACGCTGGTGGCCAGCGTGGACCTCGCTTTCCTCCCAGCGCTGATGGTCGCCCTCGCCGTGCCTCTGGTCCGCAGCGGTCAGCGCCGCAACCTGGCCCTGCTGTTGGTGCTCGCCGGCCTGTGGACGGCCAATCTGGCCATGCACCTGCAGGCGTTGGGGATCGGCAGCGGTGGGACTCGCGCCGGCACCGCCGCGGTTCTCCTGATCGTGGTGCTGATCGCCGTCATCGCCGGCCGGGTGCTGCCTTTCTTCACCGAGCGGGCGTTGCCTGGGGCCCGCCCCTGGCGTCATCGGGGGCTCGAGATCGCCGCCCTGGGTTCGCTCCTGGCGCTGCTCGTGCTGGTGGTGCTGTGGCCGCACTCCATACTTGTCGCGCCCGTGGCGCTGGCGGCCGCCCTGCTCCATACCGTGCGGCTGGGGGGCTGGGCGGATGCGCGGGCGCGCCACATTCCCCTGCTCTGGGTGCTGTTCCTGGGCTACGCCTGGATCGTTGTCGGTCTGGCGCTCTACGGCCTGGCGGCGCTGGGGCTGGTTGCGCCGAGCCTGGCGGTGCATGCCTTCACGGCCGGGGCGATCGGGGGGCTCACGCTGGGCATGATGGCGCGGGTGGCATTGGGGCACACCGGCCGTGCCATGCAGGCGGCGCCGCTGACCATCGCTGCCTTCGTGGCGGTCCATCTGGCAGCCGGGGCGCGCGTGTTGCTGCCCCTGTTCCTGCCCGCGGAGTACGCCGGCTGGATTGCCCTGGCCTCGATCCTGTGGAGCGTGGCCTTCGCCCTGTTTCTGTGGGTCTACACGCCGGTGCTTCTGCGCCCCCGGGTGGACGGCCGCCCGGGCTGAATGGCGACATTTTGTTGACGTTGGTTTCTTGAAAGTTTATAAGTGTATTTGTAAGCTTCTAAATATAAAGGCAAAAACTCCGCTGGCGCAGAATTTGCTGCGGCGAGAGTTCGACCATGCGGAGTCCGCAGAATGTGCCAGTCGCCGCATCATCGTCACGTGAAGCTCGGCTTCTGTGACGAGTCGTTTCCCGAGGGAACTCACATCTGCTATCTGTTCAGCGACCGCGCCGAACGCCTGCAAGTGACCGCCCGCTATCTGCACAGCGCCATCGAGCAGGGCGAGCAGGCCAGCTTCTTCCACGACGCCCTGGCGGCGGAGGAGCTGCAGGCGACGCTGCGGGATCTCGGCGTGGCTGGTTCCGTGCTTGCCGAGGCGCGGCAGCTGTTGCTCGCCAAGGCGCTGCCCACCTACTGCCCCGACGGTCGCTTCACGCCCGAGGCCATGTGGGCCCGGCTTCAGGCGCTGTATGTGCGCAGCCGCGAGGCGGGCTTCAGCGGCGCCCGGGTCTGCGGGGAGATGACCTGGGCGCTGGCCGGGATGCCCGGCAGCGAGCGGCTGCTCGAATACGAAGCCGGCATCAACGAAGTGCTTCGCAGCGCCCCCCTGAACGTCCTTTGCCAATATGACGCCACTCGCTTTGACGGCGCCACCCTGAGGGGCGTGCTCGATGTTCACCCGCTGCTGCTGGTGCAGGGCCAGATCGTGCGCAATCCCTACTATCGGGTCCGCCCGAGTGCGGTTGCCGCGCTGCCATGAACATGGCATCGAGCTTGAGCAGCGCCGAGGAGGCCCGCGTCCTCGGCGGCTTGCTCGTTGTCCAGAGCACGTTGCACGTGCTGCCCGACGAGGAGGCGATGCTGAGCTTCCTGTGCCAGGCCATGCGGGACGTGCCCGGCGTGGACAGTGTGTTCGCCTGTCGTCCCCAGGACGCCGCGCAGCGGCCCCCCGCCGCCCAGGTCGCCGGCCTGTGCCCCGCGGTCTGCGAGGCGCATGATGCCGAGCACTGCCGGGTGAACGAGCACGCCCGCCCGCTGGTACTCCCGGTACGCACGCTGCACAGCGACTTCGGCTTTCTCGGCCTGGAGATCCGCGAGCAGCGCCTGTTCAGCCCTTACGAGCCGTTCGTGCGCAACGTGGCGAACACCGCCGCCCTGGTGCTGGAGAACCGCACCGCGCAGGAACTGCTGCGCCAGGGGCGCGACGAGGTCGAAGACGCCCGCCGCGAGCTCGAGCGGCGCGTCGCCGCGCGCACGGCGGAGCTCGATGCGCTCAATCGCCAACTGCATGCCGACATTGCCCAGCGTCGCCGTGCCGAGCAGGCCCTGCAGGCCAGTGAACGGCGCCTTCGCGCGCTGTTCGAGCAGGCGGCGGTGGGCATTCTGATGCTCGATGCCCGCGGGCGCTTTCTCAACGCCAATCAGCGCTTCGCGGAGATCACCGGGCAGTCCATCTCGCGCCTGCGCCGCGTGGGCTGGCGCGAGTTGCTGGCCGCCGGTCCGGATGAGTCCCGTCGCGGGCTGATCGACGACGTCGTCGCGGGCGGGGGCGAGGCGCGCGTCAGCCAACGCCGCTACACGCGGCCGGACGGCGAAAGCGTATGGGCGAACGTGACCATGTCCCGCGTCCAGGAGGGGGGCGGGTCACCCTATCTGCTGGTGCTTCTGGAAGACATCAGCGCGCGCAGACAGGCGGAGGAGCGACTCGCCTACCTGGCCCATCACGACGCCCTTACCGGACTGCCGAACCGCACGCTGCTGGAGGACCGCTTCGCCCAGCTGCGCGCCAACGCCCGCCGCGCCGATACGCTGGTGGCGATGCTGTTCATGGACCTGGATCACTTCAAGCGCATCAACGACTGTCTCGGTCATGCGCATGGGGACCATCTGTTGTGCGAGATCGCCGGGCGCATCAGCGGCGTGCTGCGTGCCGGCGACACGGTGGCGCGGCTCGGCGGCGACGAATTCGTCATTCTCATCGGGGCGGTGGCGCAGCCGGAGGACGCGACCGTGGTCGCGCAGAAGGTGCTCGACGCGATCACCACGCCGCTGATGCTCGAGGGCCATGAGATCGTCAGCACGGCCAGTGTGGGCATCGCGCTCTACCCCGACGACGGCGAGCAGACCTACGACCTGTTGCGTGCCGCCGACGCGGCCATGTACCAGGCCAAGCAGCGCGGCCGAGACCGCTATGCCTTCTTCTCCCGCGAGCTCAACGAGCGCCTGTTGGCGCGGCTCGACCTGGAGTCGGGCCTGCGCCACGCCTTGGGGCAGGAGGAGTTCCGCGTGCTGTATCAGCCCAAGGTGGACGCGGCCTCCGGCCGGATCACCGGGGCGGAGGCCCTGCTGCGCTGGCACCATCCCCGGCACGGCGTCGTGAACCCGACCGCGTTTGTCCCCATCCTCGAGGACACCGGCCTCATCGTGCCGGTGTCCCGCTGGGTGCTGGAGAGGGCCTGCGCGCGAGCGGTTGCCTGGCAGGAGCAGGGCGGTGGGCGGCTCGATGTCGCGGTGAACATCTCCCCGGTGCTGTTCCGCCATCAGGGCCTGTTGGAAGCGGTCACCCACGCGCTCGAGCACAGCGGCATGGAGGCGGAACGGTTGGTGCTGGAGGTGACCGAGAGCACCCTGATGACCGATGTCGATGCCACGACCGCGGTCCTGCGGGCGCTGAAGACGCTCGGCGTGCGCATCTCCATCGACGATTTCGGGACCGGTTATTCCTCTCTGAGCTACCTCAAACGTTTCCCCATCGACGAGGTGAAAATCGACCGTTCCTTCGTAACCGACATCACCACCGATGCCGACGGGGCGGTGATTGCCTCGGCGATCATCGCCCTGGCGCACCGCATGGGCCTGCGGGTGGTGGCCGAAGGGATCGAAACCGACGCCCAGCTCGGCTTTCTGCGGCGCCAAGGCTGCGATGCCATGCAGGGTTTTCATTTCGGACGGCCGATGGAGGCCGACGCCCTGCTGGCGCTGGTCCGCGCATCGCCGCCGAGGGGGCTGGCGGCACTGCCCCGGGCGGACCGCCCGCGGCTGCTGATCGTCGACGACGAGCCGCACACCCGCGCCGCCCTGGCCCGGCTGCTGCACACCGAAGGCTACGCGATCCTCGGGGCCGCCGATGCGCAGGAGGCGCTGGAGATGCTCGCCGTGAACGAAGTCGGGGTTGTGCTCAGCGCGCAGCGCATGGCGGGCCCGGGAAGCCACGATTTTCTGGCCCGTCTCCGTCAGCTTTACCCGGAGACGGTGCGTATGACGCTCGACGGCTATTCCGACAGCGAGGCGGTACGCGCCTCGAACAAGGAGGTCCAGATGGACAGGGTCATCACCTGGCGCGGGGACAGCGAGGGCTTGCGTGCCGAGATCCGCCGCGCCTTTGGACGCTATGCGAAGAACCGCTGTCATGGCCCGGAGCAAGCCTGAGCGCCTCCCCCAACCACGGACGCAGTTGACTGCCGGCCCGCCGTGCATGCCCGCCCGCGGTTGCCGGGCGGCGGCCGCCACCGTGAGCAAGCCCCCTCAACGGTAGAAGATATGGCGCCCCACCGTCATCACCGGCTCGCGGGCGGCCGCCCAGTACGGATCGGTGTTCACGGTATGGTAGAAGAGCGCATCGGCCACATTGCTCGTCGGGCTGTCCTTATAGACTTTCTTCGCGAGCTTTAGCGCATCCGTCCAGGCCGCCTTGTTGTAGGGCGTGTCCGGCCGTCCGTCCAGGGTCCAGCTGAATTGCGGGATGTAGCGCTTGAGTCTGGAACTCCAGTTCTTCTCCCACACCACACCGCACACGGTGTCCGGATAGTGCGAGCTGGCGACTCGATTCATGGTGACAAAGGCCACCGCCAGGCGTCCTTGCAAGGGCTCTCCACGCGCCTCGTGATAGATGTTCAGCGCCAGACAGTGGATTTCGTCTTTCGCCGAGGGCGGGTTATGCGAGTCGTCATCCGCAAACGCAGTGACTGCAAGGAGTAACAGCAAACATCCAATCGTCCATTTGGGCATTGAGCCACCCCTGTTGGTTGCATCCGTTTGTTCTTCGTGTTGCGCGGCAACACGAACGCCGTAGGCACCGGCTGCGCGTTGCGGCACGGCGGCGCTCGCAGGGGGAATCGAGGGTCTTTCGAACGAGGTACTCAGCCGCTCGTTCCGTCGGCCCGCTGTATCGTCCCTGACAACTGTAGGCGTTGCTTTTGGAACCCCCACCGGGGGAAAGTGGGACTGCGTACAGAAAAAGTTAGTAGAGGAGGCACGGCTGTCAACCTTTTGGCGGGATGCGGCCGCTTGCGGCGCCTCCCGCGATGGTCGGCGGCTCGAATCTGGGGTAGCCTCCGACTTTTCTACGGTCCCGAGCACTCCAACCTGGGAAGGACGCCGTCCATGGCCGACGTGCCCCGCTCGCCTCTGCTGCCGCTCTCGCCTTGGGAATGGAGCGCCTGCGCACTGCTCGTGGCGCTGGCGGCAGCGGTGCTCCTGCTACTGCTGGAGAACCGACGCCTGCGCCGGTCGCGCGCCGCTCTGGACCGGGCCCTGTCCCGGCATCGCGACACGGAATCGCAGCTCCGAAAGTTGGCGACCGTGGTCGAGCAGACGGCCGATGCGGTGCTCATCACCGATCCGGACGGGGTGATCGAATACGTCAATCCCGGCTATCAGGCGATGACCGGCTATTCGAGCGCCGAGGCGCTCGGCGGCCGCCCCAGCCTGGTCAAGTCCGGGGTCCACGAGCCGGAGTTCTACCGGCGCCTGTGGGCGACCATCACGGCCGGCGAGACCTTTCGCGGCGTGTTGGTCAACCGGCGCAAGGACGGCTCCCTCTACTACGAGGAGAAGACCGTTACCCCGCTGAAGGATCGGACCGGGCACATCGCCGCCTTCGTTTCCACGGGCAAGGATATTTCCGACCGGCGGTTTGCCGAGGAGCGGGCGCGCGAGCACGAGGCACGGCTGGTGCGCGTGGCCCGCCTGACTACGATCGGGGAGATGTCCACCGCGCTGGCCCATGAGCTGAACCAGCCGCTGGCCGCCATTGCCAACTTTGCCGGGGGCGCTCGCCGGCGCATCGAGGCGGGCACCATGCAGGTCGGCGATACGGTCGGCATCCTGCAGCACATTGCCGAGCAGACCGAGCATGCCGCGGCCATCATCCGCCGCATGCGCGGCTTCGTCGGCCAGCGGCGCAGCCGGCGCGAGCCGCTGAATGTCAACGACCCGGTGCGCGAGGCACTCGCCATGGTGGAGGCCGAGGTCCGGCACGAGCGCGTGGGCGTACGCCTCGAACTCGAGGAGGGGCTGCCGGCGGTGATGGCCGATGCGCTGCAGATCGAGCAGGCGGTGCTGAACCTGGTGCGCAATGCCATCGAAGCCATCGGGCGCGCCGCCCCCGCGGAGAGGACGGTGACGGTGACCAGCGAGAGGCACGGCGAGGACGGGGTGTGTGTCTGCGTGCGCGATACCGGCCCCGGGATCCCCGCCACGCATCGCGAAGCGCTGCTCGAGGGCTTTTTCACCGCGCGCGAGGATGACGAAGGCCTGGGCATGGGGCTCGGGATCACCCGCTCTATCGTGGAGAGCCATGGCGGGTCGCTATGGGTGAAGAGCAACGAGTACGCCGGTGCCGTGGTGTGTTTCGCGCTCCCCGGCGGCGAGCGCCGTCAGAACCGTCGTGGCCCGCAGAGCGGCCCAGTGTAGGAATCCGCCTACAGCAAGATCAGAGAATGTCCGACAGACGCCGCGCCGGGAAGGGCGTACATTCTTCGCACCGGCCGCAGCGCCTTTCGGCGGCCGGGTTGGGGCGCGTGGCGGTGCAAGGCAGGCGCTCAGGCAACGGAAGCAGTCAGCAGGAGAGAAGGCAGAGATGCTCACGGCGCAGGCCAAGGCCACAATCCGCAAGGACATGTTCGTTTTCAACGTGTTCGTCCTCGCCGTGTTCAGCGGCCTTGTCGTCCTCAACTGTTTCCGTCTGGGTATGGGGTTACTGCCGGCGCTTGCCGATGCGGTTGAGCTCACGGTCACGACTGTGGCTTTGCCCGCGGCTGCGCTGGTCGCCCTGCGCGCCATGCGCGCGCAATGGGGCGGGGGATAAGCGTGTTCGCTCTCGCCCGCGAGGCGTAGCGAGGCGATCGGGGTTGCAGGCAGCGACTTACGGAGGTATGTGCATGGACGTTATCGCGCGGCTGGAAAGCGAGATTGCGGAATTGGAGGCCCTGATGGAGAAGTACCGCCATGATCGCAGCCCCAAGGCGGAGTTCGGACTGCGCCTCGTGCGCCACGAGGCCGATCGTCGCAGGAGCCAGTTGGAGGCGCTGCGGCGCGACAGCGCCGCATCCTAGCCGCGGCCGCAAACCGCAGCGCCGGGCCGAACCGCCGCCGAGGCCGCATCGCGCCTCAACGCGATGCGGCCTCTCCGGCGGCCTCGGCGCCCGGAGGCGTGCTTTCGTACATGTCCCCATGACGCGGGTGCTCGGGAACTTCGGTGGCGGCCAGTTCGATGCGGTTACGCCCCAGGCGCTTCGCCTCATAGAGCGCCGCATCGGCGCGGGCCACAAAGTCGCCGGCACTTTCCCCGGGACGGTACAGGGCCACGCCGGCGGAAAAGGTGGGCAGCGTGATCTCCAGCTCTTCATGGTGCAGGGCGACTTCGCGCGCCCGCCTGCGGATCTTCTCCAGGGCGCGCAGCGTTCCCTCGATCGCGGTATTCGGCAACAGCACCTCGAATTCCTCGCCGCCGTAGCGAGCCACGCTGTCGTGGCGCCGGAAGTGTGAGAACACCTCCTGGGCGTAGGCCACCAGCACCCGGTCACCCACGGGATGGCCATAGGTGTCGTTGACCGCCTTGAACTTGTCGAGATCGATCATCGCCAGCGTGAGCGGATAACCGTAGCGCCCGACGCGCTCCAGTTCGGACTCGAGCCTTTGCTGGAACTCGCGGCGGTTCGGCAGGCCGGTCAGCTCGTCGGTGAGGCTGAGTTGGCTGATGCGCTGGAGTTCGTCGGTGAGCCGGTTGCTGTCGCTGGAGACCTTCTCCAGGGCCGCATAGGCGCGCTCCATGCGATCTGCGAGCCAGCGGTGGCTTTCCAGCAAGCGCTCGGCTTCGTGGGCGAGGAGTAGGCGCTGCTCCTCGATGCTGCCGACCTTGTCGATATCGCTCAGACCGGACAGGACAATCTCCAACAGCCGACCGAAGCGTCGATGCTGGTCCTTGGTCTCGCGGATTTCCTCGACGAGGGCACGCTGCACCTCGTGAATCCCTTGGTGCCTGCAGTCAAGCTGCGGGTGCTGGTCCACTGTTCGACACCCTCGCCCTTGCGCACGGCCGTGGGGTCCATCGTCTGCGGATTGCGCTCCATCGATGCAGCGGTGGGATCCCCCCGGCCGTCCAGTTGTTGTTCTATGATCCGCCAGTAGAGCTTTGTGGATGGCGGGACCATTGTAGGGCCTTGCAGGGCTGCTGCGAACTGCGTCACATTTACGGCGCCGAACGACCGCGCCGCACCCCTGTCCGCAGGCGCTTGTAATGACGCGGCGCTCCGGTGCGAGAACGATGTGCAAGCCATTGAAAAAACCAAGGCTTTAAGCGTTGGCTGGCAGGTGCTTCCGGGGCATTCCGGCCACTGTAGGACAAAGCCTACGCCTGTGTCAGTCCAGGGCCTACGCAAGATTTCACGATTTCCCTACAGGTTCCCTGCGTCCCGGCCCTGTATCCGGGGGCGATCGCGATGCACGCCGCCCCTTTGATCGGTGTGCACGGGGGGGCCGGCCGCTGGCCGGATGAGCGGCGGCGGTCCGCCCTGCGGGGCTGTGAAGCGGCCGCGCAGGCCGGCTGGCGGACCCTGAGTGCCGGCGGGCGGGCGCTCGACGCCGTGGAGGCGGCGGTGGCCGCCCTCGAAGACGACCCCGAGTTCAACGCCGGCATCGGATCGGTCCTCAACGCGGAAGGGGCGGTGGAGGCCGATGCTTCCGTGATGGACGGCGCCGACGGCCGTTTCGGCGCCGTGGGCGCCGTGGCCGGCGTGCCCAACCCGGTGCATCTTGCCCGGCGGGTGCTCGAGGACGGTCGCCACCTCCTGTTGGTGGGGGCGGGGGCGCAGCGGTTCGCGGCCGAGGTCGGGCTCCCGACGTGCGCCCCGGAGCAACTCGTGGTGGAACGGCAGCGGCGCCGCTGGCAAGCCTCGGTGGGCACCGTCGGCTGCGTGGCGCGTGACGCAGCGGGCGGCCTCGCCGCGGCCACCTCGACCGGCGGGCTGTTCGGCAAGCGTCCCGGCCGGGTGGGGGACTCGGCGCTGCTCGGTTGCGGTACGTACGCGGACACCGCGGCGGCGGTCTCCTGCACCGGCGATGGCGAGGCGATCATCCGCAGCCTGCTTGCAGCGCGCGTCGCCGGGGTGTGCGCGCAGGGGGAGTCGCTGCACGACGCGGCCCGGCAGGCGCTCGCGGCCCTGGCGGCGCTCACCGGCGCTGAGGCCGGTGTGATCGCGGTGGCGGCGAGCGGCCGTTTCGTGCACGTCTCCAACGCCGCTCACATGCCGGTGTGCAGCATCGACGCGACGGGCCGCGCGCATTGCAGCCTGTGACGGCCTGGCCGCGGGTCAGCCCAGCCGGAACACCGCCGCGGCCCGATTGCCGCGTCCCTCGTAGCGCAGCGAGGCGCACAGACTCCGCACCAGGGAGATCCCGCGGCCGAACAGGCGTCCCACGGGCGCCGCCTCGGAGCGCGCAGCCGCAAAGCCCGGCCCGCTGTCTTCCACGCCGATGTGCAGTTCGCCGGCGTCCATCCCCGGCACCAACTCGAGCTCCACCCGGATATAGCCGTCTTCCACCTCCCGCAGCCGGCGCCGGCGCTCGGCATAATAGCGCTCGAATCCCGCGGCGGAGCGTTTGCCCGAGGAGTCCAGTCCCAGGATGCCATGCTCGAGGGCATTGCTGACCAGCTCTGCGACCACCGTGTACAGCGCCTGGCGGTGCTCCTCCAGACCCTGCAGTTCCTGCAGCTGACCGATGACCAGCGGCACCGGGTCGACGCTGCGCAGCCGCGCCCCGCGCACCTCCAGCGCCCACTGCCAGGAGCCGCCCAGGCGTGCGGGGCGGCTGGCCGGCGCGGCGGCGGCCGGTGCCTGCAGCTCGCTGTCGCCCATGGCCCCGCCGCGCAGCGCGACCAGACTGACGTCGTCGTCGGGCGTTACCGATTGGCAGTGGGCGTCGAGGGTGTCCAGGGCGAGGGTGCACAGATCCCCGCCGGTGCGCGTGAGGGCCCGCTCCAGCGCCGCCTGCCCGAACGCCTGTCCCTGCGGACCGCGGGCCTCGACCAGCCCGTCGCTGTACAGCAACAGGTCCAGCGAGGGCCCCAGCTCGACACGGTGAAACCCGCTGCCGCGGTCGAGCTCGTCCATCACCCCGAGCGGCGGGTGGCTGGAGGGGATGCGCGAGTGGATCTCCCCCTGCGCGCGATCGACCAGCAGCACGTCGGGCATGCCCCCGTTCCACACGGTCACCGAGCGCCCGTCGGCCGACAGGCTGACGAAACTGGCCGCCATGAAGATGTTGGGTGGCAGCAGCGTGCGCAGCTTGCGGTTGGCCTCGCTGAGGATGTCCGGCGCGTTGAAGCCCTTGGCCGTCATGGCGCGGAACACCTCGGAAACCGGCAGCGCGCCGATTGCGGCCGCCAGGCCGTGGCCGGTGAAATCCCCCAGCAGGATGTGCAGCCCGCCCGCAGGACGGTGCGCGGTGAGCAGCAGGTCGCCGTTGAAGGTAGTGGAGGGGCGCAGCACGCTGTGCAACCCGCCCAGGTGCACGTTGCCGGCACTCACGGCGCGGGAGAAGATCTTCTCGGCGATCTCCTGTTCGGACTGCATGCGTTCGTGCAGCTGTCGCAGCTCTTCGCGTTGCTTCTGCACGTGCTGGTAGAGGTCGCGGATGCGCTCCACCGCGGTGATGCGCGAGCGCAGCACCGTCCGTCGATAGGGCTTGGTGAGAAAATCGTCGCCGCCCGCCTCGATACCGGCGGCGAGCGCCTCGTCATCGCTGAGCGCCGTGAGGAAAATGACCGGCACGAAGTCGTCGCCGGCGAGTGCCTTGATGCGGCGCGTCGCCTCGTAGCCGTTCATCCCGGGCATGAGGATGTCCATGAAGATCAACCCGGGGCGGGTCCGCTCGAAGCAGGCCACCGCCTCGACGCCGTCGCTGGCGGCCAGCACCTCGTAGCCTTCCTGGCGTAGCATCGCCTCCAGCAGGATCTGACTGGTGCGGTCATCCTCCACCACCAGGGCGAGCCGGTTGCCGCCGCCCGGTTGCGCTCTACCAGCCCCCGCGGACACCGAGCTCAGCCCTCGATGTGGAACAGGCGATCGAACTTGGCGATGCTCAGGACCTTGCGGATATCCTCGGAGCCGACCTCCAGCGTGATGCGGCCGGCCTGGCCGCCGGCGTGCTCGTGCAGGAGCAGCAGCATGCCCAAGGCGGAGCTGTCCATGTACTGGGCGTCGCGCAGATCCACGCGGTAGGTCATCGCGGGGTCGCACTCGCGGTACGCCTCGCGGAATTCGCGATGGACCGAGAAATCGAAGCGTCCGGAGACGCGGATGCAGAGGATGTTTTCGGGAAGGGCTTGGGTAATGACCGCCATACGCAGGCTGCACGCTCGCTGTGGGACGCATACCAAAATATCATCAATGCGGGGCGGCGTCTCCCGTCCCCGCGCTCGCAGTCCTTGCCGCCCGCATCCCTCGGAGCGCGGCCGCGCCTGCTGTTAGAATCGGCCCATGATCGATATCGGCGCCAATCTGACCCACGAGTCCTTCCAACATGACCTCGAGGCGGTCCTCGATCGCGCACGGGCGGCCGGGCTGGAGGCCCTCGTGGTGACGGGCACCGACGTCGCCCACAGCCGCTCCGCGCAGGCGCTGGCCGCCCGCCATCCCGGTGTCCTGTA
Organism: uncultured Gammaproteobacteria bacterium; assembly: GCA_963779865.1. Lineage (GTDB taxonomy): Bacteria > Pseudomonadota > Gammaproteobacteria > CAVZZX01 > CAVZZX01 > CAVZZX01. The sequence continues at coordinate 3,033,758 of CAVZZX010000003.1, forward strand.
TGCGACGGCGGGTGTGCACCCGCATCACGCCGCTGCGCTCGACGCCGCGGGGCTGGCGGAGATCGTCGCGCTCGCCAGGGCGCCGGGAGTGGTTGCGATCGGGGAATGCGGGCTGGACTTCAACCGGGATTATTCCCCGCGGGCCGACCAGGAGCGGGCCTTCGAAGCGCAGCTCGAGCTCGCCGCCGAGGTGGGACTGCCGGTCTTTTTGCATCAGCGCGACGCCCACGAGCGCTTCCTTGCCATCCTCGCCCGCCATCGTGATCGGCTCGTCGACGCGGTCGCCCACTGCTTCACCGGCAGCGCCGAGGAGGCGGCCGCCTATCTCGACCTCGACCTGCACATCGGCATCACCGGCTGGGTCTGCGATGAGCGGCGCGGGGACGCCCTGCGCCAGGCGGTGGGGTGCGTCCCCCCGGAGCGCCTGATGATCGAAACCGATGCGCCGTACCTGCTACCCCGCGACCTTCGCCCGCGCCCCTCCAGTCGGCGCAACGAGCCCATGTACCTCGCCCACGTCTGCGCCGCGGTGGCCCGTTACCGCGACAGCGATCCCGCGACCGTCGCCCTCCAGACGGCGCGTACCGCCCGTCGGTTCTTCCGCCTGCCCTGATGAACGCGGCCGCGTGCCGCATCCAGTGCTAGGCTCAAAGGTATGACGCCGCCCATTGGAGGGGCGGCCGCGCGTGACAGGGACGGGAGCATGGAACGATTCCGCGAATCCGGGCTTTACCGGGTGGCCCCGGCGGGCGCCGCGGCAGGGTTGGAGGCTCGGCCGCCGAGTGCGGCCGGGATCGCCACGGCCGATTACCACCAGTTCTTCGAGCAGGCCCCCGAGGCCTGCCTGATCACGGACGAGGACGGCGTCATCCTCGCGGCGAACGTGCGGGCACGCAAGCTCCTCGACGAAGCGGCCACGCCGGGCCGGCGCCTGCTGGAGCTCATCACGCAGCGCGAACGCAGCCGCCTGCGCACCCTGTTGCGCTCGCTCGATGCGGGCAGGGCCCCGCGCCAGTGGGAATTCACCACGGCGCTCGCGTCCACCCGGCATCGGCTGGAGGCCGCGGTGAGCGCCGGGTGCCACGGCGGTACGCTGGAGCTGCGCTGGATCCTGCGCGACGTAACGGGGCCGCGGGTGGCCGAAGATCGCCGTCGCGAGGAGGAAGCGGTGCGCGGGCGGGCGCGGCAGCTGTTCGCGGTCAGCGAGCTGGTGACCGAGCTGGCGCACGAGCTCAACCAGCCGCTCGCGGCCATCGTCAATTATGCGCGCGGCTGTGAGCTGCGCCTGCGCGCGCACCGCCTGGAGCCGGCGCTGCTCGATGCCGCGCTGGAGGACATCGTGGCCCAGGCGGGGCGTGCCGGTGAGGTGATCCGCCGCTTGCGAGAGGGGCTGGACCGCCGACCCGCGCAGCCCGAGGCGCTCGATCTCAATCTGGTGGTGCGTGAGGTCGCCGCCCTGGCGGGCCTGGATGCGGGCGGCGAGCGGGTGACGGTGCGCCTGGAGGCGTGCCGCGGCCTGCCCCGGGTGTGCGTCGACCCACTGCAGATGGAACAGGTCCTGCTCAAGCTGATTGCGGCGCTGCTGCGCTGTGGTGGACCACCCGCGGCAGGCGGCCCGCCGGCCGTGGTGGTCCGCACGCGCACGCCCGGGGGCGGTCGGGTGGAGATTGAGGTCGAGCTTGCCGACGACGACGGGCAGCCCGACGGGGAGGAGCAGACGGCGTTTGACCGTGCGCAGGACGCCGGCGCCAGCGCGCATCTCGACCTGGAGCTGAATCTTAGCCGCCGGCTCATCGAATCCATGGGCGGGGACCTGCGGGTGCATTCAGGCCGCGCGCGGGGGGGCGCCTTGAGCATCATGTTGCCGGCGCTGTGAGATGGGGGGCGTGCCGGGCTGCCGTGGTAGTCGGTGGGCGGGTTTAGGCAAGCTAGGCATCCTTGCGGTGCTCGGACTGAGCGCCTGCGCCGCGCTGACGGGCCGACCCGAACCGCCGCGCGTGAGCCTGGCGGACATCCGCTTGGTCGACGCTTCGCTGTTCGAACAGCGCTACGCCCTCAAACTGCGGGTTCAGAACCCCAACGCCTTTCGCCTGCCGATCGACGGCCTCGACTACACGCTATCGCTGAACGGCAAAGCCTTCGCACACGGCGTGAGTAACGCTGCGCTCAGCGTGCCTGCCTATGGTGAGTCGGTGATCACCGTCAGCCTCATCAGCCAGCTTGGCGATACGCTGCGCCAGTTGCGGGCGCTGAGCAGCGGCCCCGGCGCCATCAGCTACTCTCTCGACGGGGGTGTGCACCTGGGTGGCCGCGCCCTCACGCTGCCCTTCAGCCACATCGGCGAGATCGACCTCGGGACGGGCTCGCGGCGGGGCGCCCCGGCATCGCCGCCGCCCGCGCGTGACTAACGAAAGGACGCGCCGGCGAGAGCGCCCTCCTACTGTACCCGAAAGCCGCCGCTGTCGCGCACGAAGGCGGCGAAGCTGCGTACCTCTTCGCGGCTCACCTTGGGCGGGACGCCCGGGGTTTCCTCGGGATCGGGTGCACCAATGAAGCGACCGCTGCCGGGGAGGCGTTCCTCGTCGGTTTGGCGGACGAACACGTTGTCGACGTGGGTGTCGAGGAAACGCTCCAGGCGCTCGGCGATCTCCGCCGATTCCTCGGCGCTGTCGACGCCGGAGAAGGCCTCGGCGTGTTCGGCCGGCACGGGGGCGCCGGCGGCGTGCAGCACGTACAGCAATGCGCGCCAGGTGTCGTGCTCGGTCTCGTAGTGGGCCCCGCGCGGGGAATCCTCTCGCTTTGCTCTGATTTCGATCATTCCCTGACCTCCGTTGCGTGCATGGCGTTATGCCCCGGCCGCAGTTTGGCCCCGGACTTCTCCGCCTTCGCCAGTCGGCCGCGCCGATCGCCGCCGCCTGACAGCGGGGGCAAGGCTCAGAGGGCCCGGCGCTCAGCGCTCCGCCGGGCGCGCAGCTGGCTGCGCACCAGGTCGCGCATTGCGCTCTGCATTTCGGGGGCGCTGTGCTCGGTGAACTTGAAGCCGAAGCCGTCACCGCCGCGATGGGCTACGCGCACGCGGGCGATCTTCATTTCGCTGTTGACCATGAAACCGACGCGGACTTCCGTGTCCCCGTCGATCTCAACCGCCGGATGGGTTTCCACGTACATCCCGCCCGGACTGATGTCGCGGGCCTTGCCGCTGATCAGCCGGTTGCCGGTGGAATGAATCACGACGTTGAACAAGATATGGTCTCTGGTGTCGTCTCGGTGGTTCTGGTTCATGCAGTTCCTCCTTGAAGTCGAATGCTGAGCGGTTCTTCCGTGGCCGCTTGGCGAAACGCAGTGTGTCAGTGAGAGAGACCTGCGTGGTCGCCGCCTGCGAATTGCTGGTCGGTGAGATGGCGTGCCAGCAGCAGTGCGAGGCCGTCAAAGGCACGATCGTCGTATTCGGGGAACACCAGGCCGACGCCGTCGGCGGTGGTGCGGGCGAGCATGGCCGGGACGCGCACCGGAGTGTATTTGGCCCCGTCACGCACGACGAACTCGACTTCCAGAAAAGTGTGCGAGGTGACTTTCTCGGGGCTCGTCTCCACGTACATGCCCTCGAAGCTCAGGTCGCGCGTTCGGCCGTGGACCATCCCTTCATCCGGGCAGCAGATGCTGACATGGGTGTGGACGGGCATGCGCACGTTCCAGCGTTGTTCCATTTTCCGACCTCCTCGCTTGCCTCTTGACTCGCAGGGCGCCCGCGTCGGGGCGTTTGGGTTGCACGGCAGAAAAGGCATCGATTCGCTCCCGTGTGACAGTACTTATACTGCCCAGGTGCGCAAGCGGGTAATCGGGTCGGCCCAGAATTGTGGTAGGGGGTATCCCTAAGCGCGATGGTGCAGGACCCGTGCGGCGGCGGTTTCAGAAGGAGGCGCGCCGTTCGCTGCAGGCGACGCTGAGCGAGACGAGCTGGGCCAATGATGCGGCATGCATCTTGTCCATCATGCGGGCGCGATGGACCTCGACGGTCTTGCCACTGATGGCAAGCTCCTCGGCGATCACCCGGTTGGGCTTGCCCTGCAGCACGCGCTCGTAGACTTCGTGCTCGCGTGGCGTGAGGCCGGCAAGTCGCTCGCGAAACTCGCGGCAGAGGCTCTGTTCGCGACGCTGCTGTTGGTCCTCCTCGAGGCACTGCTGCACGCGATCGATCACTGCCTGATCGTTGAAGGGCTTTTCCAGGAAGTCGTTGGCCCCCCCTTTCATCGCCCGCACCGCCATTTCGATGTCGCCGTGCCCGGTGATGATGATCAGGGGAAGGTGGGCGCGGCGCGTGTGCAACTCGCGCTGCAGATCCAGTCCGCTCATGCCGGGCATGCGCACGTCCAGCAACAGGCATCCCGCGCGCTCGGGGTCGTAGGTGTCGAGGAATTCCTGTGCGCTGGCGAAGGTTTCCACGCGCAGGCCCACCGACTCGAGCAGCCAGCTCAGCGAGCTGCGCACCGCCCGATCATCGTCGACCACGAACACGGTCGCCTCCTCCACCGCCAACTCCCCCCTTGCTCGCGCCCCGCGAATGCGTGCGTAGCCTTTTTAAATTCATGCACCTACACATAGTTCTTAGCCCAGCACTGCGTTTCCGGCAAGCGGCGGTCCGGGACGCTGGCTGGGCTATAGTAGGGACAGGACGGGGTAGAGGCGGGCTGGACCGCGCCATTTCCAAGGAGGGCTGCATGGCAAGGTATCAACACAAACTGGTTGCGGTGTACCCGGACGAGGCCAGCGCGAAGGCCGCCTACCAGCATTTTCGGGCCGCGGGGTTCGGCGATGCGCAGCTCCACCGCATCGCACCGCACGATGCGAATGTGGATCGAAAGCTCGAGCCCGACAGCCGGGCGGTCGCGAATCCCTTTATTCGGGCCGGCATCATCGGGCATGTCGTCGGCGGGGCGCTGGGGCTGGGGCTGCTGGCCTACATCTGGCTCGCCCATCCCTCGCTGTTCCAGGCGGCGCCGATTATCGGCCCCCTGATGGTGGTTGGCTACAGCGCCTATATGGCGGCACTGATCTGGGCCTTTCTGGCGTTTCGGGCGCGGCAGGTCGGCGTCGACGCCCAGGTGAGCCACGCGTTGCGCCAGGGCTACCATGTGGTTGTGGTCCACCCCAGCGGGGCGGCGCAGGAGAAGCGGGGGCACGAGGCGCTGCGCGAGACCCCGGCGCGCTCGGAATTGCGTGGCTGAAGGGCGCCCGCGCCTCGCCGGCGGCACGGCCTCAGCCGGTGGGCGCCGTGGCGGGGGCCGTGCTGACCGTCTTGAGCAGGCGGTATACCGAACGCTGCATCTCGGGGTCGACCTCGTCAAACATGAAGCCGAAGCCGCCCTGCTCGGTGCGGGTCACCAGCGCCCGGGCGACCTTCATCTCGTCCTTGACCATGAAGCCGACGCGCAGTGCCGTCTGCATGCCGATGTAGACGTTCGGCGCCGTTTCGACGTACATCCCGCCGAGGCTCACGTCACGGGAGCGCCCGCTGATAAGGCCGTTGCCGCTGGCGTGGATCACCACGTTCATGCGAATGGGGGTGCGCAGACTCCATCGATTCTCCATGATCTGTCCTCCTCCTGCTGCGAGCGGTGGCGGAACGAGCCGGCGAGCACTGGCAGCTTAATTCAGCCTCCGCGGCGCCGGGGAGTGGGGCAAACCCCTAGGCGGCGGCCCGGCCCGGGGGGCGGGCGGAGTCGCTTGCTTTTGTGTCGTAATTTCTTATTTGTTATCGTGTTGCCGCCGTTCTTCTGGTACTTCGCATGAATCTCAACTCGATCAAGAGTGCCTATCGCCGTTACGCGCGTGTTTACGACCTCATTTTCGGCCCGGTTTTTGCGCCGGGGCGTCGCTACGTGGTCGACGCTCTGCAATGCCGGCCGGCCGACCATATTCTCGAGGTGGGGGTGGGCACCGGCCTGTCGCTGCCCCTGTACCCCGCCGGCGTCCGCATCACCGGGATCGATATCTCCACCGAGATGCTGGACAAGGCCCGGGCGCGTGTCGAGCGCGACGAGTTGTCCCAGGTGGACAGCGTGCTGGAGATGGATGCGGAGAACATGACCTTCCCCGACGCCAGCTTCGACAAGGTCGTGGCCATGTACGTGGTGTCAGTGGTGCCCGATCCGCTGCGGCTCGTCGACGAGATGCGTCGCGTGTGCAAGCCCGGCGGAGACATCTTCATCGTCAATCACTTCCGTTCGGCCAATCCCATCGTCGGCGCCTCCGAGCGTCTGGCCGCGCCGCTCTCGAAGCTGGCGGGCTTCCGCCCTGATCTTGATATGGACGAGTTCGTGCGCAGCACCGGCCTGGACGTGCTCGCCGTCTCCAACGCCAACCTGTTCGGCTACTGGAAGGTGCTGCGCTGCCGCAACACGGCGCGCGAGAAGGCGATGGTGGCCTGACCACCCGCTGTGGCGCCCGGGGCGGGTCGGATCCGGCCCTGATCCATCGCCACGGCGCATCTGGAGCGGGGGGCGGCCACGCGCCGTGCCACTCGCGTGGGCGGCGCTGCCCGCCTGGGTGCAGCACGTCGCCACCCCCCCGGTCGTGAGCGCAGGAGCGAGCAGCCGCGGAGGGCGCGCAGACCGCAGCAGGGGCGGCAGGCCCGCCAGCGGGAACTTCACCGCCAGACGCCGGAGCGCGCCCGCGAACTCGGGTGAACCTCCCCGACGGGCCGCCGGCGCGGCGGATCCGCACTGGCGCCCTCAGCGCTCGCCGAACAGCTGCGGGTTCTTGGCCAGAAGGCGGCGCACCAGGCGCTCGGCGATGCGCGAGTCGCCGTCCTTCACGTACTCGTAGCCGACCCACGCCGCGAGCAATGCGCCGCCCACGTCGACCATCAGGTCCGTCATGGTGTCCACCAGTCCGGACTTCTGCATGTTGAGTCCGAAGCTCCAGTCCATCAGGAATTCGAAGATCTCCCAAAGGGTTCCGAGGGTCACCGCGAAGCCGAAGGTGAACAGCGCCACATACAGCGGCGACATCTGCACGCGGCGGGCACGCAGGAACACGTACACGAGCAGGAAACCCGCCAGCCCGAGTACCAGGGCCGAAAAGCTGTGCAGCATCAGGTCCCACCACCAGTAGCGGGCATAGAACTGGTGGACTTCGCCAAGGCCGAAGGCGGCGTACAGAAACAGGCAGGTGACGAGGGTGAATTCCACCGGCAACTGCACGCGCAGCTGCCGCTCAATGAGGGCCGGCGCGAAGCTCAGGAGCAGCACCGCCGCCGCGGCAAAGCCGACCAGCCACTGGCGGTGGAGCAGGGCGCCGAGCAGCACCCCGGCAATGGCCAGCTGCAACACCGCCGCGATGCCGAACTGGATGCGCTCAGCCCAGTCGCCGCGGGTCGCAGTCGGGCGGGATTTGCCGGGCGGATCGGACATCGCTCTCACCGTGTCGGGCCGTGATGCAGCCATCGCCGCCGTGCGCTGGCGGTGTGCGGGGCGGCTCCGCCGGGCGCATCGGGCCGGCGGGGACCCCCAACTGCCGCGGTGCGGTTATCGTGATCCCCTCTCGGGGGAGCTTCAACTCGGGGCCGGCCTCCCGCAGGCGGGTGCGCGGCGGCCGAGCCCTCGGCTTGATCCGCGCGGCCAGCGCGGCGACCATCGCCTCAGGCGCCGCGCCGCCACGTAGTCGGGCGCCGTGCCCCGGTGTACCGGTCCCGGTGTCCCAGTGTAGCGACCGCCCGCAAGAGGAAGCCCTGCCGTGGAACAGAACCCGCTTGTCACGCCTGCCGAGGTCCGGCCGCATTTGCAGGACCCGGACTGGTGCGTCGTCGATTGCCGCTTTTCACTCGCCGACCCGCGCGCCGGTCGCCAGGCCTATGAGCAGGGGCATATCCCCGGCGCGGTCTATGCCGATCTGGAGGCGGACCTCAGCAGTGCGCCCGCGGCGGGCACCGGCCGCCATCCCCTGCCCGCCCCGGAACGCCTCGCCCGCCGCCTGGAGGCCTGGGGCATCGGTGCGCAAACGCGGGTGGTGGCCTATGACGATGCCGGCGGCGCCTTCGCCGCGCGCCTCTGGTGGCTGCTGTGCTGGCTCGGTCATCCGGCGGCGGCCGTGCTCGACGGCGGCCTCGCCGCGTGGAAGGCCGCCGGGCTGCCGCTGGATCGGGCGCCCCCACGCCCGCCCGCGGCCCCTCTGGACGCGATGCCCGGGCCCGGGCCCGGCCCCGGGGCCGGCCTGGACGCCGAGGCCGTGGCGAGCGGGCTGGAGGCAGGGACACTCCTGCTGCTCGATGCGCGTGAGGCGGCCCGTTTTCGCGGTGAGGTGGAGCCCATCGACCCGGTGGCCGGTCACGTGCCGGGCGCACGGAATCTGCCTTTCTCGGCAAACCTGGACGCCCAGGGGTGTTTCCTGGCGCCGCCGCAGCTGCGCGCCCGGTTTGCCGCCGTGCTCGGCGACACCGCGCCCGAGCAGGTCGTCCACATGTGCGGCTCCGGGGTGACCGCCTGCCACAACCTGCTGGCCATGGAGCGTGCCGGCTTGCACGGCAGCCGGCTGTATCCCGGTTCCTGGAGCGAATGGATCACCGACCCCCGGCGGCCGGTCGCGCGCGGGGAGGGCTAGCGGAGCTTTGCCGCCCGCGCGGCCGGCGTGTCGCGGCGTGCGAAGCGGCCGGGGCGATTGCAGCTGCGCGCGGAGCGAGTAAACTGGCTGCCTCCGGCAGGGGTTGACGGACGGACGTCGGGAGGACGAAGTCATGGCCCCAGAGCATCTCCCAAGCGAGCGACGCGCGGCAGCGCAGGACCGTCTCAGGCACCTGATGCGCGAGCGCACCCGGACCCTGGCACTGTTCAGCGGGCTGGCCGCCATGCGTCCGTTCAAGCCCGGACGGGAGGTGCACCATGCCCTGCGGGAGTTCTGCGAGGCCCTGGTGGACTACACCGCCAGCGCCCATTTCCTGATCTATCGCTTCCTCGCCGAAGGCGTCGAGCGGCGCTCCAGCCTGCAGGCCTTCGGCGAGGCGGTCTATCCGCGCATCCTGGCGACGACGGAGCGAATCGTGGCGTTTAACGACGCGTATGCCGCCGGCGAGCACTGCGCCGACCTGCGCAGCCTGGCCAGTGACCTGTCCGAGTTGGGCGAGGTTCTGGCCGACCGTATCCTCCTCGAAGACCGCATCATCGACACCTATCTCGCCCAACGCTGAGCGGGCGCCTCAGGCCGCCTGCGCAGGGGCCTTCGTGCGTGCGCGCGGCGCTTTGCGCGGTGCGGCGGCGCCCTCCCGCCCGGCGAGCAGCAGCAGCGCCTCTTCCACGGAAAGCTCACGTACTTCGTAGACCGGCAGTGCGGGTTGTTTCACGTCTGCATCCCCTAAGACATCTTGACAGTGACTTAGATATAGAAATTCATGGTGACTGTCAACATGCTTTCGTATCTTACTGATTTATTGTGGTTTGTGGTGCGACGAGGTCTGGGGCAGGGCGCGCCGGTGGCACGCCCCGCGGGCGCGGGCGGAGAAGAAAAGCGGCTCCGGACGGACGGCCTTCCTGCGCCCCGGCGAAACGGGGCGGCCGGAGCGGCGAGGCGGGGGAACTTCAGAATTGCGGGCTGCGATGCTCCCGCGTTTCGCGCAGGTGTTCACGAATATGGGCCGTGCGCCCAATCTGATTGCCAAGATAGAAGCCGAACCAGAACAGCAGGGCACTCGCCCCTATCATCGCCAGCAGCATGGCGCTCTCCTCCCTTGTGATCGTTACGGTCCTTATCGGCAGCAACCCCGCCCCGGTTGAGGCCGCGCCTGCCGGATATCTGCCGTCTGTCATCACCGATGGTGGACCCGCCGGGGGGCGCTTTCCGTGCGCTGCGCCCGCTTTTTGCACTATTGCGGCTTATACTTTGTCTAACGGAGAGCAACAGGGATTCAGGTTGTCAACCGAGGCGCCGACACACCAGGGAAGAATACCTGTCGGCAGCCGGAGAGGTTCAAATGTGCGAACGATTCACCGACAGCCTTCTTCCCGCGGATGCCGCGGGCAGCGTTGAGGCTGGCGGCACCGGCCATGCGCCGGCGGCGGGGTTTTGTCCCGCCTTTCGGGACGAGGCCGATGGCGAAGTCTATGTCTCCCGTCACGCCGACGGGAGCTGTGCCCCGGTGCATCTCATGGAGGGCCTGCCCGAGAAACTGGTCGTTGAACGCGACACCGCCGGCCATCCGCTCGCCCTGCGGCGGGACGTGACCCCGGGCTATCTCTATCGCGGGCAGTTCTATACGCGCGAGGAGGCGGGCCGCGCCAGCCGCGAGCAGGCGGTGGGCGGGCGCTGAGCTGCGGGCCGGCCCTCAGGTGTCGCGCCCGTCGGCCACCGCCGCCTCATGGGTGAGCAGGCGGGTGCGCGAGGGCACCGGGGGCATATAGTCACGCAGCGGGCGGCCGCTCTGGCCCAGGCGCCGCTCGTAGATGATCGTGTAGGTGAGCACACGCTTCAGGTACTTGCGTGTCTCCCGGAAGGGCACGGTCTCGATCCATAGATCCGCGGGCACCGACCGGTCGTCCCGCAGCCAGCCGCGCACCCGGCGGATTCCGGCGTTGTAGGCCGCGGTGCTGAGCACCGGGTGGCCGTCGAACTCCTGCTTCACCTCGTTCAGATAGGCGACCCCCAGCTGGATATTGGTCGGCGGTTCGGTCAGATCGTGCCGATCCGGCACCTGCAGGTTCAGGCTTCGCGCCACATGGCGGGCCGTGGCCGGCATCAGCTGCATCAGGCCGATGGCGCCGGCGCCCGAGCGGATATCCGGGGTGAAGGCACTCTCCTGGCGGATTACGGCGAAGGCCCAGGCCGGGTTGATCTGCTCCTGTTCGGCACGTGCCTCGACGAGGTCCTGATGCGCCAGCGGGAAGCGCAGCTTGAGATCGTCCCAGGCCTGCGCCTGCCCCAGCGCGAAGATCACTCGATCGTGCCAGCCCCAGCCATGCGCGAGCCGCGCGGCAACCTCGAGTTGATGGCGGGACAAATCAGCCACGGCGTATCGCCACTCGCGTCGCGCGTCCGCCAGGCGGCCCAGGCGATAGAGTTCGCGGGCCCGCTGCAGCCCGGGCCGGGCCGCCACCGTGGCGATCTCCGCGGCATCGAAATCCAGTGATTCGGCCGAAAAGCGGTAGGGGCTGCCGATGCGATCGGCGGCGAGAAAGCCGTAGAAGCTGCGGTCGCCGGCGGCCTTCGCATACAGCGCCCCCGCCTGCTCGTAGCGTTTCAGGGCCTCGAGCACGCGCCCTCGCCAATAATGCCAGCGGGGGGTGTCCTGCTGCGCCGGGGAGAGTCGCCCGGTGAGCTTCAGCGCCCGCGGCCAGTCGCCCGCCAACATGGCCCCGAAGGCGCTCCACTCTTCGACGGCATCGTCGTCGAGCCGATCCGCCAGGCGGTTCAGCCACCCATGGCTCTCGTCGGTGCCGGCACGTACCAGCTCCAGCGCGAGCCGCCGACCCATTGCGCGGCGCACGGACGGCTCGAAACGCCGTCGCTTCGCCAAGGCGAGCCACTGCTCGGTGGCCGGCACCGGGTCCGTATCCGCGAGCCGCGCGATCGCGTCGGCGGCAATGTGGGGCACCGCGGGGTGTTTGGCGCTCAGCCAACGCGCATGGATCACCTTCTCGGGATCGCGACGCAGCTTTTCCCAGCGCCCCAGCCAGTGTCGCTCGGCCGGTTTGAGAAAGCGTGCGAGATAATGCGCCAGGCGTGACTGACCGGCGTCCATGGCGAGATAGATGCGCGCCCAGACCAGGTCCTGGGTGAGCCCGCCGGCGGCACGCCAGGCATCGAACAGGGCGTCGCAGCTGCGCGGCTGCGAATGGCCGTGCTTCCAGAGCGCTTCGGCCTGCGCCCAGGCCGAAGCACGCCGGCCCTCCTGCAGCAGGGCGACGCCGTAGCGGCACCGCAGGTCGGTGTCGCCCTGGTCGCGGTAATGCGCGACCAGCGCCGCCCGGTCGCCACGGCGGGCGGCCTGGCGCAACCAGGCATGACGCAGCCGCGCGGCCACGGGCGCGTCGTCGAATTCCGCCGCGAACCCCTCCACCGCGCCCCATGGCAGCGTCGCCAGCCGGTGCCGCAGCGCCGCATAACGCAGATAAGGGTAGAGCGGGTAGTCCCGCAGTCCCTCGGCGAGCCGTTGCGCCTGGCCGAAGCGGCCGGCGGCGATCGCCTGCTCGGCGTCCTTGAAGCGCGCGCGGGCCGCATCGAGCGGCTCTGCACCCCAGGCGGCGGAGCACAGGACCAGCAGCAGAAGCAGCGTACGCACGGGAGTCGCTCGTCTCATGGAGGGCAAATCGGTTCCGGGGCCAGGGCGATTATGGTAGCGGCAGGCCCGCTGACTGGCGCGTAAGTGCATCACAGGCCGCCGCCTCGTCTTCGCTGTATCGGCAGGTCCGCCTGCGTAGTTGAACGCGTTCGCCGCCGCCGAGGCTCGGCCCCGCCCGGTGGCGGGTATATAATGGCCGATTTCCGGCAGCTGCCATCGATCAAACCGACCCGGAGAGCGCCCCATGAGTGACAAGCCCGATACGCGCCACACGTCCGACAAACTCAACAAGGTGAGTTCCCGCATCACCCAGCCCCGTGCCCAGGGGGCCTCCCAGGCGATGCTCTACGGCACCGGACTGAGCGAAGACGACATGGACAAGGCCGAGGTCGGGATCGCCAGCGTCTGGTGGGAGGGCAATACCTGCAACATGCACCTGAACGACCTCGCCGCCAAGGCGCGTGAGGGGGTGATGGCCGCCGGACTGGTCGGCATGCGCTTCAACACCATCGGGGTCTCCGACGGCATTTCCATGGGCACCAGCGGCATGAGCTACTCCCTGCAGTCGCGCGATATCATCGCCGACTCGGTGGAGACGGTGATGAATGCCCAGTGGTACGACGGCTGCATCTCCATTCCAGGCTGCGACAAGAACATGCCGGGCGTGATGATGGGCATGGCGCGGGTGAACCGCCCGGCGCTCATGATCTATGGCGGCACCATCCGGCCGGGGCACTGGCAGGGCAAGACCCTGGACATCATCTCCGCCTTCCAGAGCTATGGCGAATACCTCGCGGGCAGCATCGACGAGGGCGCGCGGCAGGAGATCGTCAAGCACGCCTGCCCGGGGGCCGGGGCCTGCGGCGGCATGTACACCGCCAACACCATGGCCTGTGCCATCGAGGCGCTCGGCATGAGCCTGCCCTACAGCTCCTCGAACCCCGCGACCGACCCGAGCAAGATGGAGGAGTGCCTGCAGGCGGGGGCGGCCATCCGCCACCTGCTCGAGAAGGACATCAAGCCGAGCGACATCATGACCCGTGACGCCTTCGAGAACGCCATGGTCATGGTCATGGCGCTGGGCGGCTCGACCAACGCGGTGCTGCACCTGATCGCCATGGCGCGCACGGTGGGCGTGGAGCTTGGCGTCGACGACTTCCAGGCGGTCAGCGATCGCGTGCCCTACATCGCCGACCTCAAGCCCAGCGGCCGTTACGTGATGGAAGATCTGCACGGCATCGGCGGCACGCCGGCGGTGATGAAGTATCTGCTGGAGCAGGGGCTGCTCAACGGCGAGTGCCTGACCGTCACCGGGCGCACGCTGGCCGAGAACCTGGCGGACCTGCCCGGGCTGCCCGAGGACCAGCCCGTCATCCAGCCGCTGGAGCGGCCCATCAAGGAGAGCGGACACCTGCAGATCCTGCGCGGCAACCTGGCTCCCGGCGGCGCCGTGGCCAAGATCACCGGCAAGGAGGGCCTGCGCTTCGCCGGTCCGGCGCGCGTGTTCGACTCCGAGGAGGACATGCTCGCGGCCCTGGAACACCAGCGCATCCAGCGCGGCGACGTGGTGGTGATTCGCTACGAGGGCCCCAAGGGCGGCCCCGGCATGCCCGAAATGCTCACCCCGACCTCCGCCATCATGGGGGCGGGGCTCGGCAAGCACGTGGCGCTGATCACCGACGGGCGTTTCTCCGGCGGCTCGCACGGGTTCATCATCGGCCACGTGGTGCCCGAGGCGCAGGAGGGCGGCCCCATCGGGCTGATCCGCGACGGGGACCGGATTGTCATCGACGCGCAGCGCAACAGCCTCGCCGTCGAGCTGGACGCCGAAGAGCTCGAACGCCGCCGGGCCCAGTGGCGCATGCCCGAGTACAAGGTGACGCGCGGCACGCTGCGCAAGTACATCAAGTGCGTGAGCAGCGCCGCCGAGGGCTGCGTGACCGACGAATAGGCGCCGCGGGCACGGGGCGGCGATCCTCGTCTGCCATACTTCTGGGGAAAAGCCCACCACCCCCAGAAGCAACTCGCAGCCCCATGGCCCGTTTCACCACCGACGTCTTTCGGCGCGGCCCCAGCATCAGCCGTCGTTTTATCTACGGCACGGCGGCGATGTTGGTGCCGCTGCTGGCGGTGGCGATCAGCAGCTACCTGGTGTTCGCCGGCACGGTGCGCAACTTCGACCGCACGGTGGCGGCGGCTGTGGAGATCCTCGGTGCCGCCCGCCAGGTCGAGCGCGGCATGGCCGCCAGCCTGCTGGCGGTGCACGATTACCTCATCATGGGTCGTGCCCAGGATCGAGACGCGTTCGCGGCGGCCAACGCCCGCGTGGCCAGCGGATTGGAGCATCTGCGCTCGGCGGCGGCGCCGGGCCCCGATGCGCTGCACACGCAGGCACTTGCTGAGCGCTGGCGGGCGGCGCAGCGCACCGCGCACCGTTTGCTCGAGCGGGCGCGTGCCTCGCCCGCGCCCGTGAATGCCGGCGATACCGCGCGCCTGCACGCCGCCTATGCGGCGGCGGCGGCGGCCGTCGACGATGTGTTTGCGCAGATCCGCACGCTCGTGGCGCGGGCCCAGCGGCACGCGGACCGCACCCGGCAGCGGGTGCTCCTGCTGGTCGGGGGCATGCTCCTGGTCGGCATCCTGAGCGTCATCGCCATCGGCCTGCTGCTCGCCAACCTCGTGCTGCGCCCGCTGCGCAAGCTCGAGCAGGGCGTGCAGCACTACGGGCAGAGGGACTTCAGCCAGCGCGTGGTGCCGGAGCGCAACGACGAGCTCGGCCGCCTCACCCGAGGCTTCAACGAGATGGCCGACCTGCTCGCGGCGCACCACGCCCGGCTCGAGCAGATGGCGGCCCGCGATCCGCTCACCGACACCTATAACAAGCGCGAATTCGGTCGCCTGCTCGAGGAGGAGATCGCGCGCACGCAACGCTACGCGCAGCCTTTGTGCCTCATTTTGCTGGACATCGACCACTTCAAGGCCATCAATGACACCTACGGGCACCAGGCCGGCGATCGGGTCCTGCGCGAGCTGGCCGTCCTGCTCGGCGGCCAGCTGCGCCCGACCGATCACCTGGCGCGCTACGGGGGCGAGGAGTTCGTGATCATCATGCCGCAGGTGAGCTGCGAGGGTGCGGCGGCAACCGCTGAGCGCGTGCGGCGCGCCACCGCCGAGCACGTCTTCGACCCGCACGGCGCGGCACCCATTCGCCTGACCGTCAGCCTGGGCGTGGCCGAGTACGGCGCGGCGGTACGCTCCGGGGCCGCCCTGGTGGAGGCCGCAGACCAGGCCCTGTATGCGGCGAAGCAGGGCGGTCGCGACCAGGTGCGCCTGGCCGGCCCGCCGCGGGCTCGACCCGCGGCCAGTCCCCCGCCGGGGCCCGTGCGCTGAACCGCCCCGAGAGGTGCTAGTCGACCAGCGTGGCGCGGTTCTTGCCGTCCGCCTTGGATCGGTACAGACCCTCGTCGGCGCGGCGCAGGAGGCTGTCCACGCTGTCGCCGCTGCGCAAGGCGGCGATCCCCAGGCTGATGCTGATCCGGATGCCGTCGGCGAATCCACGCTCGGCCACGGCCGTCCGCAGGCGCTCGGCCAGCTCCTGCGCCCCGCCGCGATCGGTGCCGATGCACAGCACCAGGAACTCCTCGCCGCCCCAGCGGCCGAGTTGATCGGTGCGGCGCATCACCCCGCGGGTGGCCTCGGCCACCTGCCTCAGCACCTGGTCGCCGGTGCTGTGTCCGTGGCGATCGTTGACGGCCTTGAAGTCGTCGATGTCGAACAGCACCGCCGCGAGCGGCTCCCCATAGCGCCCGCTGCGCAGCAGCTCCTCTTCGAACAGCGTCTGCATCCGGCGCCGGTTCCAGGCCTCGGTGAGCATGTCCGTGCTGGCCAGCACCTCGAGCGCGGAATTCGCCGCTTCCAATTCGCGTGCGGTGACGTTGACCAGGTGCGAAAGCACCTGCAACTGCAGATCGGCGCGCGCGAAGACCGGTGCGATGTCCACCGGCTCGACCGCGCCCGCGGCCGGTGGGGCGGACTCGGCAAGGGCGAATACGGTGCTGGTGAAATTGAAAAACAGGTTCTGGCGCCGTCGATGGAAGAACTCGCCGAAGCTGAGCATGGCGCTGCTCGGTGCCACGGTGTGCATCTGCGCCAGCTCGGCATCGAGCAGCTCGGGCATGAGCAGGCGACGCGTGACGCAGGGAAAGGCGAACACCGCTTCGGGACGGAAGCGCTTCAGGTGGGAGAGGTTGTGGTTGACCGCCTCCAGGTAGGTGCCCGAGTCGAAGACGCCGAAGCGAACCGCCTCGCCCGGCTGCAGGGCGCCCATCAGCCGCAGGGATCCGTCCGCATCGGCCGCCGTGCAGGCGCGTGCCACCAGAACGCCGTGACGCTCGGTCATCAGCGGAAAGAGCACGCCCGCCTCGTAGAGATGCTCCGCCGCCGCGTCGCTGAGGTAGTGCCGGTACACCTCCAGGGCGGGGGTGTCGTCGATGCTGTAGAGACGGGTGCGCTCGGCCCGGCTGACCGTGAGCCCCTGGCCCAGCGGGACCCAGCCGAGGCTGTAATGGCTGTGCACGCGCAGCTGCGGATTGACGAAGGCCGCAGCGATGGCGCCGGAGCGCAGGATCCGATCGCGCGTGAACACCAGCGGGCGGCGCTCTGGTGTGGTCGCCCCGGCGAGCCCGCCACAGATGGGCACCCCGCGCGCCGTGTGCTCGATGCCGCGTGCGAGCGCATCGCCATCGATGCTCAGGCCAGTCGCCAGCAGCAGGGCTGCGCGCGCCCCGACGGCGCTGAGGGTGTCGCCCAGTTGCTCACCCGCCGCGCCGCTGCGCTCTTCTTCGGCGTCCACCTCCACCAGATGCAGGCGGGTGTGCTCAAAGCGGCACAGGCACACCATCGTCTGCGCGGCACAGATGCCGCCGCTGCCGCAGCCCGGCGTGGTGGCGCCCAACAGCAGCGCCTGCGGAAAGCAGGCGCCGATCTCCGCCTGCAGCCCGGCAATGCGCTCGGCGCTGTCGACCCGCGTGAGCACCAGTATCAGCAGAGCGGGGTCGTCCTCGATGCCGTGGGCGCTCGCGTCCTCGACGAGCGCCTGGGCCGAGTGGAAAGGGGTATTGTGGACGCGCATCACGGGCTCGGTGGGTGCCTGGGTACAGGGTACCCGAATTTAGGCCCCGTTCGCGCCCGAAGGTCACCTCGGAACGGCGCGGGACGGCGCGGTCCGCGACCGATTTGCGGCCGCCTCGCTCACCCGCAACGGGTCCTGCTGCGCCTCCCCGTGCCGCCAGCGGCCCACGAAGTCCGCGATCACGGCACACTCCACGCCGAAGGGCAGGTAGCCGGTGTAGCCGAGCACGGGCATCTCGAACACCTGGAAACGGTGCACATAGGCGATCGAATACACCCACTTCGGCTCGCTGTAGTAATTCCACATCTCCCAGAAAAAGCCGCACACGAGCGCGGCGAGGGCAGGCAGCGCCACCCGCTCCCAGTCGCCCGTGCGCAGCGGCTGCAGATAGGTGCGATCGCCAAACAGCGTCTGCAGGGAGACGATGAGGACCAGCGGCGCCGCCCACAGCAGCGGGTACAGTCGGTCCGGGAACACGGCGATGCCGAGCAGCCCGAAGGCCGCTGCCGCCAACGCCAGCGCGGCCAGGC
The DNA here is from genome assembly GCA_963779865.1 of uncultured Gammaproteobacteria bacterium. Taxonomy (GTDB): domain Bacteria; phylum Pseudomonadota; class Gammaproteobacteria; order CAVZZX01; family CAVZZX01; genus CAVZZX01. The sequence continues at coordinate 3,051,684 of CAVZZX010000003.1, forward strand.
GGCGCGGATGGCGCAGGGGCAGCGGCGGCAGGCGCCGAGTCTGCGACAGCGGGGCGAAGCTGCGCAGCAGGGCGGCGGTGCTCAGCACCGCCGGCAGCACCGTCGAGAAGGCCAGCGTGGCATGCCCTACATAGGACGCAGCGGTGCTGCTGCCGATCCCCACGTAATGCCAGTTCTGCACGAACCGGTTGAGGTACTCGAAGTACCACCAGAACACGGCGCTGGCGGGGAACAGTCCCAGCAGGTAGCCGGTGCGGTGGGTGAGCAGACTGCGCCCGCTGCGTCGCCAGGCGAGGGCGTTGGCGAGCACGATGTAGCCGAGCCACAGGGCGGGGAAGGCATACGCGCGCAATGCCCCCGGCAGGCCCCCGCGGCTCCACGCGGCCACCCACACCGCCGCCAGCCAGGCGAGCGCCAGCCAGCCCCACCAGGGCAGGGAGCGCGGCCCCGCGCGGCCGATGGGGGGCCTGCGCCACGGCCGCAGCAGCCAGAGCAGCCCGCCGAACAGGGCGGCAGACGCCGCGGCCGTCAGCATGAAGGCCGGCCACGCGAAGGGCGCGTGCCGGACGAAGTCGGTGCGCGGCGGGAACTGCAGGTAGGGCGCCACGGGCCGCCCGGCCAGCGCCGCCCCCAGCAGCGGCAGCCCCAGCAGCAGGACGCTGAGCACGAGGAATTCGGCAAGGCCGCGGCTGTATCGGTTCGTTGGGGCGTTCATTGGTGCCCGGTGCGCCCGGGGCCGCTCGGGGTTTCGGGCTGTTCGGGCTGTTCAAGCTGTTCGGGCGGGCAGGATTGGGCGCGCATCCGGCCTATACTAACGTGCGCGGGCGCCCCGGGCAGCATGGTCATGCCGCCCGAACGGCGCCGGCATTCGTGGCAGGAGGAGTGCACGGCATGTGCCTCATCGACCGACTTGCCGAGCAGCGCATTGCCGAGGCACAGACCCGCGGCGAGTTCGACGACCTCCCGGGCAAGGGCAGGCCGCTCGCGCTGGGGGACGATGTGCTGGTTCCCGAGGAACTGCGCGCGGCCTATCGTCTGCTGAAGAACGCCGGCGTCGTGCCGCCCGAGGTGGGCCTGCGCCGGGACATTGCCGAGCTCGAGGACCTGCTGCGCCAGCGCACGGACCGGCCGGCGCGTTCGCGGGCGGCCCGTAGGCTGGCCCTGCTGCACAGCCGGCTGGGCGAACGCCTGTACCCGGAACAGGCCGGGGGTGACTAGCGCGAGCGCGTTCTGGCACGGAGCAAGCTGCACGAGAAGGAGTGATTCACTCGGACGAGGGCAGGACGGCCCGGTCGATGCCGTCCTCCTGCCAGGCGCCGGCATCGGTGATCCGGTTGCGGCCCCCGCGTTTGGACGCATACAGGGCGCGGTCCGCCGCCTCGATGATCTCGCTCTTCTGTTTCAGCGAGATGCGGGGGTCGTAGGTGACCAGCCCGATGCTGACCGTCACGTGCAGGCGCAGGTTGCGCGCCGGGGTCTCGCTGAGCTCCATGTCCTGGCGCAGCCGTTCGGCCATCCGCTGGGCGCTCGGGTTGTCGGTTTCCGGGAGCACGATGGCGAACTCCTCGCCGCCGTAGCGCGCCGCGATGTCGGTCGCGCGCACGGTCGCGTTGACGACCCGGCTCACGGTGCGCAGCACCTCGTCCCCGCATTGGTGACCGTGCGTGTCGTTGATGGACTTGAAGTGATCGATGTCGAGCATCAGCACCGAGAGGGGGTTGCCGTAGCGGTGCGCGCGGCTCAGCTCCTGGTCCATGACCCGCTGGAAGTGACGGTGGTTGTATAGCCCCGTCAGCCCGTCCCGGTAGGATAGCTCATAGAGCTGGCCATGACTGATGAGGGCGCGGATCACCGGCCGCAGCACGAACAGGGTGATGATGAAGATGAGCACGGTGGTGCCGCTCACGATGTACACCAGGTGGCGCACCGATTGGCGGATGCGGCCCAGCGATTGGCGCTGGTCGACCACCAGGTAGAGCTCCCAGTCCGCGTCGGGCACCTGACGGTGCTTGACCATGTAGTGGTCGGAGACCAGTTGGCCCTGCACGTAGGATTGCACCACGTGACGTGGAATCTGGCTCACCGCCTCGGCGGGCGCGTACAGGATATGGTCGTTGCGGACGACGAACAGGTTGCCGAAACTGGCGTAGGGCGTGTCCACCAGGTCCTGAATGCGTTCAGAGTCCATCAGCAGCAGGTCGTAGCCGAGCGTGCCGCTGCCCTCCTGCAGGATGGGCGAGTAATACAGCATGTAACGGCGCTTGTCGGGCAGGGTGAGCGGTCCGCGTCTTTCGATGACGTTGCCCGACGGCAGATGCGGGAGGTAATAGCTGGGGTCGACGGGGGTGCCGACTTCGACGATCTTCTGCAGGCCCGCGCTGAAGCGGGTGAGGCCCTCCAGCCCGGCGTTGTAGCGCAGCAGATCGAGCAGGCGCGGCTGCGTGATCGCGCGCAGGCGCTGCAGGTTCATGCGACCGCCGAGGTAATCCTGCAGCGCATGGCGCGCCGTGGTGAAGCTGGCCGCCTGCCGGCACAGGTCGAAATCGGCGTCGAGCATCGCCTCCAGCCGCTGCGTATGGCTGTCGAGGAACTGCTGGAGGTTCTGGTCGTGCTCGGCGTGCAGCTGCTCGGTGAGCGGCCGAATGCCGAAGCTCAGAAAGCTGGCCGCCAGCGACAGGATGCTGAAGGCCAGCAACAGGTAGATGCCGGCGAGGTAGCGTTGGGCCTGGTTTTCCATGCTCGCCTGGCTCGCGTCGGGAGGGCGCGTCGAACGGCGCGGTTTTTTGTGTCTCTAATCCAACAGCTTAGCCGCTGTACAAGGTGGCGCAATCGCGCCGATGGCGGGCGAGTGAGTCCTTGCCCACTGTCGGCCTCGCGCAGACGGCCGGGCCGGGCCGCCGCCAGGGGGGCGCACGCCGGCAAGCGGCAATGGGAGGACGCATGCTCCGGGTGGGTGTGAGCAGCTGCCTCGCGGGCCAGGCGGTGCGCTACGATGGCGCGCACCGGCGCGAGCCGCTGGTCGTCGATGCGTTGGCGGCGGCCTTCGAGCTGGTGCCGCTGTGCCCCGAGGTGGCCGTCGGCCTGGGCGTTCCGCGGCCGCCCGTCGAGCTGGTTCAGACGCCGGGGGCACCCCGCGTGCTGGGGGTGGGCGACCGGCACCTGGAGGTCGGCGCCGCCCTGGAGGACTATGCGCGGACGCAGGCGGCGGCGCTTGGCGCGCTTTGCGGCTACGTCTTCAAGGCGCGTTCCCCGAGCTGTGGCCTCGACGGCGTGCCGCTCCACGACATGGCCGGGCGCGACACCGGACGCCGCGGGCGCGGCGCCTATGCGCGCGTGCTGCTGGGCGCGTTGCCCTGGTTGCCGGCCATCGAGGAAGTGCAGCTGCGTGAGCCGGTGCGGTGCGAGCAGTTCGTGGAGCGGGTCTTGATCCTGGGGCGCTGGCGGCGCGAGCTCAGTGCGCCGCGCGGCCCTGCGCTTGCCGCATTTCACGCCAGCCTGCGCCTGTCGCTGCTCGCCCGCGGGCCCTACCATTTGCGGCCCCTGGGGCGGGCGGCCCGCGGTGGCGCGGCCGGCACATACCTGGCCGGGCTGATGCGGGTGCTCGCGCGTCCGGTCTCGCCGCGCGGCCACCGGCGCGCGCTGCGCCGCGCCCTCGCCATGCTGCCGCGCGCGGCGCGGACGCCGGTGCGTGCCCTGGTGCGCGGCTACGCGCACGGCGAGCTGCCGCTGGCGGCCCCCGTGGCCGCCTTGCGGCAGGCGGCCCCGCCGGGCACTGCCTTGGCCGCTCAGCAGTATCTGGCCGCCTATCCGGCACCGCTGCGCCTGCGCGAGGCGCTGTGGGCGGCGATTGACAGCTGATCGATTGCTGATACCGTCCTCCCCATGGCCGCGTCCAACGCCCAAGTCGCCGCCGTCTTTGACGAGATGGCCGACCTGCTCGAGATCGCCGACGCCAATCCCTTTCGGGTGCGCGCCTACCGCAGCGCGGCGGAAACGGTGCGCGGGCTCGCCCGCGAGCTGCGCGAGTTGATCGCCGAGGGCGCCGATCTTGCCCGTCTGCCGGGCATCGGCAAGGACCTCGCCGGGAAGATCCACGAGATTGACCGGACCGGAACCTGTGCGGCACTCGATGAGGTCCACCGCAGCGTGCCTGCCGGCCTGGCGGAGCTGTTAAAGTTGCCGGCGATGGGGCCCAAGCGGGTCAAGGCGCTGTGGAAGGACCTGGGCGTCACCGACCTCGATGAGCTGCAGGCCGCGGCGCAGACCGGGCGCATCAGCGAGTTGGCCGGCTTCGGCCGCAAGACCGAGGAGGCACTGCGCGCGGCGCTGGCCTCGCGCCGTGCCGCGGGGCAGCGCTTTCGCCTGGCCGAGGTCGCGCCGATCGCCACGGCGCTTCTGGCCCACCTGCGGGGAGCCGCCGGCGTGCTCGAGGCGGTGGCGGCCGGCAGCTACCGGCGCGGCCGCGAGAGCGTCGGCGACCTGGACCTGCTGGTCACCGCCGCCGACAGCGGGCCGGTGATGGCCCGCTTCACCGGGTTCCCCGGCGTGCAGGAGGTGCGTTCCAAGGGCGCGACGCGCGCCACGGTGGTGCTCGACAGCGGCCTGCAGGTGGACCTGCGCGTGGTGCCGCGCGAGAGCCTGGGGGCCGCCTTGCACTACTTCACCGGCAGCAAGGCGCACAATATCCAGCTGCGCCGGCTGGCTCAGCGGGCCGGACTGAAGATCAACGAGTACGGCGTGTTCGAGGGCGAGAGCCTCGTGGCGGGCGCCACCGAGGAGGCGGTGTTCGCGGCGGTGGGACTGCCCTGGATCGCCCCCGAGCTGCGCGAGGATCGCGGCGAGGTGGCCGCCGCCCGTGCGGGGCGCCTGCCCGAGCTGATCCAAGCGCGTGACCTGCGCGGCGACTTGCATGTGCACACCCGGGCCACCGACGGACGCCACGGCCTGCGCGAGATGGCGCAGGCCGCGCGCCGCCGCGGGTGGCGCTACCTGGCCATCACCGACCACTCGCAGCGCCTGCGCAGGGTGCACGGGCTGAACGAAAAGCGCCTGCGGGCGCAAATGGCGAAGATCGATGCGCTCAACGCCGAGCTCCAGGGCATCACCCTGCTCAAGGGCATCGAAGTCGACATCCTCGAGGACGGCAGCCTCGACCTGCCCGAGGCGGTGTTGGGCGATCTCGACCTGGTGATCGGCTCGGTGCACTCGGCCCTGGACCTGCCACAGGTCAAGCAGACCGAGCGGCTGCTGCGCGCCATGGACCACCCGCACTTCTCCATCCTCGCTCATCCCACCGGACGGGTGTTGTTCGAGCGCGAGCCCGGCGCGATCGATATGGAACGCGTCCTCGAGCACGCCCTGGCACGCGGCTGCTTTGTGGAGCTCAATGCGCAGCCCAAGCGCATGGACCTGCCGGACATCTTTTGCCGCATGGCGAAGGAGAAGGGCGTGCTGGTCGCGCTCGACAGCGACGCCCACGCTCGTGAGGAGTTCGCCAACCATGAATACGGTGTGGCACAGGCGCGCCGCGGCTGGCTGGAGAAGGCCGACGTGCTCAACACCCGCGGGCTGTCCGAGCTGCGCCGGCTGCTGCGCGGGACGATGCGTTAGGCGCGCCACCCGGCGCGCGGGTCAGGACTTGAGTTCCCCGAAGCCGGTCTCGTCCTGCGAGAACACCACCGCCTTGTCGCGCAGCACCGTCTCCAGCAACACCTGCCGCCCCCACAGCCGGTAGGCATAGGAGAGCGTTTTCTCCAGGTACTCGAGCTGCAACTCGCGGCCGTCGTAGTCGTGCTTGAGGTAGAGCACGCGCTTGTGCCGGTAGTCGGCATCCTGGATGCGAATCACGGGCATGCCACTCATGCCGATGTTCTTCAGCAGGCTGTCCTTGACCTGCCCCCAGTGCTCTTCGTCGGAGACGTGCGAGACCACCAGCTTGTCGTCGCGCCGGTCGTATTCGAACAGGTCGAGCTCACGCATCAGGTCCTCGGTGAGGAAGCGGCGCAGGAAGGACACGTCGCGATCGGTCTCGCGCACCTCGAAGATCTTCTCGGTGCCGAGGCGCTGCTCGATGTCGTGCCAGACGGTGAAGCCCACGTGGTACGGGTTGAGTCCCCCGGGGTGCGGGCGGATGACCTGGTTGTGGTGGACGAGAAACTCCAGGTGCAGCGCCTCGGGCAGATCGAGGCTGTTCATGATCCGGTGGTGCCAGAAGCTGGCCCAGCCCTCGTTCATGATCTTGGTCTCGATCTGCGGGATGAAGTATTGCGTCTCCTCGTGGACGATGTGCAGCAGGTCGCGCTCCCAATCGGCCAGGTAGGGGTGGTGCTCGGCGACGAACAGCAGCAGGTCCTCCTCCGGCTCCAGGGGCACGCGCGTGAGGTCCGGCGGTTCGTAGCGTACCGGCTTGTGGATGCGCTCGAACGGATCTTCGGGCGGACGGGCCCGTTCCAGCGCCCGGGTCTTCTGCTCCTCGGCACTGAGCCGGCGGATGGCCCGGTTGCGCTGTGTCTGCATGGACAGGCCGTGGGCGGCGTCGAGGAACTCCTCGACCTCGCGCAGCCCGATGGAGGGGTCCTCGATGTAGCCGCGCACCCGGTCGGCGCGCAGCTTGAAGTTGCTCAGGGTCAGCTCCGGGCGGGTGTCGCGGAACGTGAAGTTGTTCTTGAAGAAGTCGTTGTGCCCGTACACGTGGGCGACGGTCAGTACCTGGAGGCACAGCGAATTGCCCTGCATCAGATAGGCCAGCGCCGGGTTGGAGTTGATGACCATCTCGTAGGGCAGGCCGCTGACCCCGTAATCGTACAGCGTCTTGAGCTTCTCGAAGGACTTGCCGTAGGACCAGTGGGGGTAATGCGAGGGCATGCCGTGATAGGCCATGTACCCCAGCATCTGCTCGTGGTCGCAGACCTCGAATTCCTGGGGGAAGCAGTCCAGCCCGAAGCCCTCGACCTTCTCGCGGATGCGGGCGTCCCAGTACTCCAGATCGCTCACGCTCCAGTTTGTCGCCATCGACGGACCTCCAGTGCCGATCGGGGTGCCGCAGTGGGGCGGCCGCCCGCTGCGCGCGGCCGGCGCCGTGTGCCTGTTAGAGTGCGGCGTCCTCGACGCGTTCGCGGGTGAGAAAGCGCTTGAAGCTCGGCCAGATGTCCTCCTTGTTCTCGATCAGCAGGGCTTCGAAGTTGGGCGCCTTGAGCTGCTCGAACAAGTCCATGAGACTGTCGCCGTAATAGCCGGAATTCAGCGGCTTGATCTCCCCGTAGCCGAACAGGTTGCAGATCTCGCAAAGCTGCTGCGCCGCCTTGAGCATGGCGGGGTTGTCGTGCGGCCAGTTGTCGCCGTCCGAGCAGTGGAAGGCGTACAGGTTCCACAGGCTCGGGTGATAGCGCTCCTGAATCACTTCCAATGCCTTGTTGTAGCCCGAGGAGATGAGGGTGCCCCCGGACTCGCCCTTGCTGAAGAATTCGTCCTCCTCGACCTCGCGCGCGCGCGTGTCATGGGCGATGAACACCACCTCGACGTTGCTGTACCGGGTGCGCACGAACTGGTAGAGCAGAAAGAAGAAGCTGCGCGCCAGGTATTTCTTCATCGTGTCCATGGAGCCGGAGGTGTCCATGATGCACAGCACCGCGGCATTGGACTGCGGCCGGTTATCGCGCACCAGCCGCCGGTACTGGAGGTCGTCGCGGTGAAAGGGGAAGCGCGGCTCGTCGGGCTGCGGCGTCACCTTTCCGCGCGCCGCCACCTTGCGCCGGATGCGCTCCATGGCGGTGCGTTTCTTGTCCAGGTGTACCTGCACCCCGACCTTGCGAAAGCCCTTGCGCTTGCGGCTGGCGTCAGCCTGGATCTCGCGCAGCCGCTTGCGCTCGAGCTCGGGCAATTCGAGGTCCTCGAACATGATGTCGATGAGTTCCTCGAGCGTGACGTCAGTCTCGTAGTAGTCCACCCCCGGGCGGGCCCCGGGGCCGCCCGCCCCGTCGCCCTCCTGGTCGGCCTCGCCCACCACCTGGCCGGGCTGGGTGTTGCCGTTGCCGGTGCCCACGCCCGGGCTGTTGTCGCCGAAAATGAAGCGGTACTCCTTGATCCCGCGGATCGGCACCTTGATGATCTTCTCCCGTCCCTGGCCGATGATGGACTCCTCGGAGATGATGTCGGCGATGTTCTCGCGGATCGCCTCGCGCACCTTCTGCCGATGACGCTGGCGATCCGAGGCCGAGCGGTCCGAGCGCAGGGCGTCGGAGGCCGAATAGGAGCGAAACACTGTCTTGCTCATGGGCGTCGCGTCAGTCCTTCCACAGGTTGTTGGCGGCGTACTTGAGCACCACCTCGGCCGAGTGCGCGTTGTAGCCACGCTCGAGCAGGGCGCCGACCAGGTCGTGGTACTTCTTGCGCTGCTCTTCATCGCGCGTGCGGGATTTGGTCACCACCCGGCTGAGTTCGCGCACCGAACTCATAAGCTTCTTCTCCACCGCCTCCTTGAGCGGCTCGTAGGAGCCGTAGTCGACTCGCTCGTTGCGCCGGCTCTTGGCCCACAGGTAGGCCATCACCTCCTGACGGAAGCCCTGCGCGGCCGAGCCGACGATCGCGATCTGTTCCTCCACCGACTTGAGGAAGCCCTCGTCCGGATGCAGCTCCTCGCCGGTGTTGGCGTCCTTGAGCCGGGTCTTGTTGACGTAGGCTTCGGCATGGTCGAGGTAGTTGTGGAACAGGGATTCGGCCTGCTCCTCGTAGGAATACACGAAGGCCTTGGTGATCTCCTTCTCCAGCAGTTCCAGATACACCTTGTGCAGGGTGTCCTGCAGGAATTCGAGGTAACGCTTGCGCGTATCGTCGGCCAGGTCGGCACCCTTGACCATGTTGATCAGCGCCTCGCGCAGGTTGATCGGGTTGATGCCCTCGGGGTTCTCGGTCAGGGCGTTGTCGATCGCCTTCATGATGAAGCGCGGTGAGATCCCGAACATGCCTTCGCGGCGTGCCTCCTCCTGCAGCTCGCGGATGTTGATCTTGGAGGTCTTTCCCTTCTCCATGACCGCCTCGCCGTTGTACAGGCGCAGCTTGGTCATCAGGTCGCACTTGTTGCTCGGCTCGAGGCGGCTGAGGATGGCGAACATGGCCGCGATCTCCAGCGTGTGCGGCGCGACGTGCTCGTGGAACTCCGACTTGTCGAGCAGCTTGCCGTAGATCTTTACCTCCTCGGACAGGCGCAGGTTGTAGGGCACCTTCACCACCACGATGCGATCGAGGAAGGCCTCATTGGTGGGGTCGCCCTTGAAGCGCTGCCACTCCGCCTCGTTCGAGTGCGCGACAATGGAGGTGTCCACATACACGGTCCCGTGGCGCCCGGGCGCGGGAATGAACTTCTCCTGGGTCGCGGTGATCATCGTGTGCAGGTATTCGGGCTCGTTCTTGAACACCTCGATGAACTCGGTCATGCCGCGGTTGCCGACGTTGAAGGCGCCATTGAGATCCAGGGCGCGCGGGTCGCCTTCGGAGAAGGTGTCGAGCTTGGAGATGTCCACCGAGCCGATCAGCACGGAGGTGTCCTGATTGTTCGGGTCCACGGGCGGGACCACGCCGATGCCGCGCCGGTCGTGTTTGGAAAAGGCGATGGTGGTCACCGGCACCTGCTCGTAACGGCCGCTGAATTCCTCCCTCAGGCGATTGCGGCACACGGGGCACAGCTCGCCTTCGATATGCACCCCCAGCATCTTGCTGAACTCCTCGCGCAGGTGCTTGGGGATGAGGTGCAGAGGCTCCTCTGCCATCGGGCAGCCCTCGATGGTGTATACCGGAGGGCTCTGCTCCAGGCCGCGTTGCAGGCGCTCGATGAGGGAGCTTTTGCCGGCCCCCACCGGCCCCATCAGATACAGGACCTGCCGGCTTTCCTCGCCCTGCAGCGAAGCGGAATGGTAATAGCGCACCAGCTGGGCGAGCGTCTTCTCGATCCCGAAGAACTCGCCGGTGAAGAAGGGATAGACCTTCACCGATTCGTCCCCGAACAGGCGGTGGACGGCGGCATCGTCGCTGGCGCTGAGCTCGGAGACGCCGCGCTCCATGATCACGTCATAGAGCCGGGCGTGCGCCAGTTTGGCGATGCCGTGGTCGGCCTTGACCCTTTCCAGGTATTCGAGAAAGGTGCCCTGCCATTCGAGGTTCTCCCGGGTGGCGCGGTCCTTTTCGATCAATTCGGCGAAAGTGGAAGTGTTCTCGGCCATGCCGACCTCCTTGGAGTGCGTCGAAACTGCTCTACGTCACCATCGTCTGGTTCCCCGGTATTGTTGTTTTTCTTACGTCCTTCAGTATTTATAGCCTGCCCCCCATGGGGCTGCAGGGGGGCTGCGGAAATACCGCGCAGCGCTGCTCGGGCGGGCTCGCGCGTCGCCAAAGACCTTTGGCAACGGGCCGTGCCGGGAGGTTCCATGTAATTGCTCCGGGGCGCGCGCCGGGCCGCCACTGCGATATGCTGTGGGCATGCTCGAACTGCACGAAGTGAGCAAACACTACGAGGGGCACACCGTTGTGCACCCGCTCGATCTCGCGGTACAGGCGCAGCGCACGACGGTGCTGATCGGGCCCAGCGGGAGCGGCAAGTCCACGTTGATCCGGCTCATGATCGGCTTGGTGCGGCCCGACAGCGGGCGGGTGGTGTTCGACGGCAGAGCGCTTGCCGACGCTCAACTGCTGCAGCAGCGCCGACGCATGGGCTACGTGATTCAGGAGGGAGGGCTGTTCCCGCATCTCACCGCCCGGGACAACATCGTGCTGATGGCGCGGCACCTGCGCTGGTCGGCGTGCGCCGTGGACGCCCGTGTCGAATCCTTGGCGGGGCTGACCCGTTTTCCCCTCGATGCGCTGGACCGTTATCCGGGCGCCCTGTCGGGCGGGCAGCGCCAGCGCGTCGCGCTCATGCGCGCCCTCATGCTCGACCCCGACCTGCTCCTGCTGGACGAGCCGCTGGGGGCGCTCGACCCCATGATTCGCTACGACCTGCAGACCGAGCTGGCGAGCATCTTCCGCGAGTTGGGCAAGACGGTGGTGCTGGTCACCCATGACATGGGCGAGGCGGCCTTCTTCGGCGATCGCCTGCTCCTGCTGGACGGCGGCCGCGTGGTGCAGGACGGCCCGCCGGCAGCGTTTCTGGAGCGCCCGGCCGGGCCCTTCGTGCGCCGTTTCATCCGCGCGCAGCGCCGGCCCTTTTCCGCGGGCGGCGCCGATGCGCGGGGCTGAGCGGACGGTGACGGGCAGGGCGCTGGAGCGGGGCCGGGGGAGGCCGCCGGGGCGTTTGCCGCGCACCGGTTCAAGGCGTCGCCGTCACCTGCGTCCCGGCGGCGGTGCATCGAAAAGAGGCCGCCACGGGCTTGGCCGAACCATGGCGCGCGCCCTGCTGCTTCTGCTGTGCACCGGCGCCTGCGCGGCCGCCGCCCCGGTGGTGGTCGGTTCGAAGAAGTTCACCGAGTCGGTCATTCTCGGTGCGCTGACCACCGAGCGCCTGCAGGCGGCCGGCGTGGCGGCGGTGCACCGCAGCGAGATCGGCGGCACCCGGGTGCTGTGGAAGGCCTTGCTGCAGGGGGACATCGATCTGTATCCGGAGTACACCGGTACCTTGTTCCAGGAGATCTTCCCGGCCCTGCCGAACGGCGATCTCGACGCCCTGCGCCGGGCGCTGGCGGCGCGCGGGCTGCGCATGAGCGCGCCGCTGGGCTTTGAGAACAGCTACGCCCTGGGGATGCGCGAGGGCTTGGCGCGGCGGTTGGGCATCCGCCGCATCTCGGACCTGGCCGCGCACCCCGGCCTGGTGTTCGGCTTCAGCAATGAATTCATGGACCGCCCCGACGGCTGGGCCGGTCTGCGCCGGGCCTACGGGCTTGCCCCGAACCGGGTGCGCGGAATGGACCACGATCTCGCCTATAGGGCCCTGGCCGCCGGCGACATTCAGGTGATCGACCTGTACACGACCGATGCGGAAATCCCCTATTACGGGCTGCGCGTGCTGCGCGACGAGCGCGGCTTTTTCCCGGACTACCGCGCAGTGCTGTTGTACCGGACCGATCTGGGGGCGCGGCACCCCGCGGCGGTGCCTGCGCTCGACTCGCTGCGCGGGCGCATCGACGCGGCCACAATGGCGAGACTGAACGCCCGCGCCAAGATCGAGGGGGTGCCCGCGGCCCGGGTCGCGGCCGACTTCCTGCACCAGCGGCTCGGGCTCGCGGCCGCCGTGCGCGAGCCCTCGTTGCTGGAGGCGGTCGGCCGCCGTACGCTCGAGCACCTCGTGCTGGTGCTCGTCTCGCTGTCCGCGGCCATCGTGGTGGCCGTGCCGCTCGGCGTGGCAGCGGCCCGCCGGCCGCGGCTGGGCCAGGCGGTGCTCGCAGTCGCCGGCATCCTGCAGACCGTCCCCGCCCTGGCCCTGCTGGTGTTCATGATCCCGCTGTTCGGGATAGGGGGCCCGCCCGCGGTGGCGGCCCTGTTCCTCTACAGCCTGCTGCCCATCGTACGCAATACCCACGCCGGCCTGCGCGGCATCCCGGCGCCGCTGCGTGAATCGGCCGAGGCGCTGGGCCTGCCGCCGGCGGCGCGGCTGCGCCGGGTCGAGCTGCCGCTGGCGGCGGGCTCGATCCTGGCCGGCGTGAAGACCTCGGCGGTGATCAACATCGGCACGGCCACCCTGGGCGCGCTGATCGGCGCCGGCGGCTACGGCCAGCCCATCCTCACCGGCATCCGGCTCGACGACATGGGCCTGATTCTGCAGGGGGCGGTGCCCGCGGCGGTGCTGGCCTTGCTGGTGCAGGGCGCCTTTGAGCTGGCCGAGCGGCGCCTGGTCTCTCCGGGCCTGCGCCCCGGCGCCGCGCCCCGCTAAAGCCGCGTCGCCAGCTGCCGCTAACTTTTGTTAAGTCCGGCAAGCCATTAGACTTGCGCTGTGCGCGCCTCTGAATCAGGGACCCTCCCGAGGGAATGGGCAGGCGCGGCCCGGAAAGGGTCTCGATGAGCCAAACTGAACACGCCCCGCCGTTCGGACACCCGCCGCGCGCATGGTCCGTGACCCGGCTGGTCATGCCCATTGTGCTGCTGCTCTGCCTGCTCGGGGCCGACGCGATCAGCTTTCTCGCTTTTCACACGCTCGCCGAGCTGGCGGCGATCTTCGTCGCGGTGATGACCTTCGTGGTCGCCTTCCACACCTATCCGTTCTCCCGCAATGCCTACCTGATGTATCTCGGCGCCGGCTATCTGGCGGTCGGGGCGGTCGACCTGATGCACGTCTTCACCTATGAGGGGCTGCACGTGCTGCCCTTCAGCGGTGCGGCCTACTCCACGCAGTTCTGGCTGGTGGCCCGCTTCCTGGAGGCCGGCGTCCTGCTCACGGCCCCCTGGTTCCTTCGCCGCTGGGTATGCGTGCCGTTCGCGGTGAGTGCTTTTCTGCTGCTGGGGGCCGCGGGCAGCGCGCTGGTGCTGCTGCACGCGCTGCCCGCGGCCTATCTGCCCGGCGAGGGGCTCACCCCGTTCAAAGTCGACAGCGAGTACGTGCTGGTCGCCATGCTGCTGGCGGCGGGGGCCTACACCTGGCGCCGGCGAGCGCACCTGGAGCCGAGAATACTGCAGCCGGTGCTGGGCTCCCTGGCCCTGACGGTGCTCGCCGAGCTCGCCTTTACCCTGTACCGCGGCCCGTTCGACTGGCCGAACCTGCTCGGGCACCTGCTCAAGTTCGCCTCCTTCGTGCTGATCTTCGCGGCGGTGGTGCGCACCACCCTGACGCGCCCCCTTCCAAATCATGGCCCGCGAGGCAACCACCTACGACGCCGTGCCCGACGCGATTGCCGTGGTGGACCGCGACGGCACCGTCCGGCAGGTCAACCGCCCCGCGCAGCAACTGACCGGCCTTCCCGAGCAGGACCTGGTCGGGCGTCACTGCCACGAGCTCTTCCACTCCACCGCGCTGGGCCGTGCGCAGTGCCCGGCGTGCGCCGCGATTGCCGCGGGCGAGACGGTGCGCGGCCTGGAGCTGGAGCGAGCCGAGGACGGGCGTTGGGTTGAGGTGAGCCTCTCTCCGATCACCGGCGGGGGCGAGTGTCGCGGCCTGGTGCAGGTGGTGCGGCCCATCACCGCCCGCAAGCAGGCGGAGTTCGAGATGCGTCGCCTGTCGCGCGCCATCGCCCAGAGCGAGGACCTGGTGCTCATCACCGATCCCGCCGGGGTCATCGAGTACGTCAACCCGGCCTTCGAGCGTATCACCGGCTACCGCCGCGAGGAGGTGGTGGGGCGGCGGCCGAATGTGCTGCGCTCGGGCAGCCACAAACAGAGCTTCTACGCGCGGCTCTGGGACACGATCCTGAGCGGGATCGCGTTCCGGGACGTGTTTGTGAACCGCCGGCGCGACGGTTCGCTGTTCTACGAGGAGAAGACCATCACCCCGCTGCGCGACGAGCAGGGGCGCATCGCCAGTTTCGTCTCCACCGGCAAGGACATTTCCGATCGCATGGAGGCGCAGGAGAAACTGCGCTACATGGCCCACCACGACCCGCTGACCGGCTTGCCCAACCGCACGTTGCTGCGAGACCGGCTGCAGCACAGCCTGGCAGGCAGTGGGCGTCGCAGCGGCCAGCTCGCGGTGCTGTTCATGGACCTGGACCGGTTCAAGACCATTAACGACAGTCTGGGCCACAGCGTGGGGGACGTCTTCCTGAAGGCGGCCGCCAAGCGCCTGGGCGGCGTGGTGCGCGCCGGCGACACCCTGGCGCGGCACGGCGGGGACGAGTTTGTCATCGTCATGGAGCCGCTGGCGCGGCCCGCCGACGCCGCCGCGATGGCGGAGAAGGTGCTGCAGGTGATGAGCGAGCCCTTCGACCTGGGCGGTTACGAGGTCTTCGTGACCGCCAGTCTCGGCATTGCGGTCTCGCCGGAGGACGGCGCCAGCTTCGACGACCTCCTCAAGCATGCCGACGCGGCCATGTACCGGGCCAAGCAGGCGGGCGGGGACACCTACCAGTTCTACACCGAGGACATGAACGCGGACACCCTCGAGCGGCTGGATGTACGGGTGCGTCTGCGCCATGCGCTGGATCGCGGCGAGTTCTCCCTGCGCTATCAACCGCGCATCGAGCTCGACACGGGGCGCGTGGTAGGCGTGGAGGCCCTGCTGCGCTGGGACAACCCCCAGCTCGGCAAGGTGCCCCCCGACGCCTTCGTCCCGGCGCTGGAGGAGTCGGGGCTGATCAATGTCGTCGGCCGCTGGGTGCTGGAGACCGCCTGTCGCCAGCAGGTCGCCTGGGAGCGCGCCGGGCTGCCCGCCCTGCGCATGTCGGTCAATCTCTCCGCCCGCCAACTGCGCCAGCCGGGCTTCGTCGATTCCCTCGCGGAGGTGCTCGCAAAGACCGGCATCGATCCGCGTGCCCTGGAGCTCGAGCTCACCGAGCGCATGCTGGTGGACAACGTGGAGGCGACCATCGCCCTGCTGCACCGCGTGCACCGGCTCGGCGCGAGCATCTCGGTCGACGACTTCGGCACCGGCTACTCCTCGTTGAGCTACCTCAAGCGTTTCCCCATCGATTACGTCAAGATCGACCGCTCCTTCGTGGAGGGCATCCCCGAGGACGGCGACGACGTCGCGATCTCGACCGCCATCATCGCCATGGCCGGCAATCTGCGCCTGCGGGTGACCGCCGAGGGCATCGAGACCCCCGCCCAGTACGCCTACCTGCGCGAGCACCGCTGCACGGAAGGGCAGGGCTACCTGTTCGGGCGCCCCATGCCCGCGGAGAAGTTCGAAGGCTGGCTGCGCCAGACCCAGGGCATCTGGCGCGAGCGCGCGAGCATCGCCGCCTCCTGAGTGGCGCCGGGCGGCCCCGCGCCGGGTTTTGCACTTAACCACACGCTTTGCTAAAGTATTGCGCCGGCGGCCACGGGCCGTCGGCCCCGCCTTTTGCCCGCGCAAAGTGCGCAACCCCCTAAAGATCGCCCGGGAATACTTGACTATTTTACTCGGAATTTTATACTGTCGTAGTTGACTAAAGCGGTAAGTCTTTTAGGCCCGGCACACAGCCGGGCGCCGGACGGCGCGCCGCCGCCGAGCAGCGACGACGGGAGGTCGCGAATGAGCACAGCATCGGACAATATCGAGAAGCTTATTAAAAGGGAGTACCAGGCCGGTTTCGTCACCGATATCGATGCCGACTCCGCGCCCCCTGGCCTGAACGAGGACATCATCCGCTTCATCTCGGCCAAGAAGGAAGAGCCGGACTGGATGCTCGAATGGCGCCTGCAGGCCTACCGGCACTGGCTCACCATGGCCGAGCCGCAGTGGGCGAACGTCAATCATCCGCCCATCGATTACCAGGACATCATCTACTACTCGGCGCCCAAGAAGAAAGAGGGCCCCAAGAGTCTGGATGAGGTCGACCCCAAGCTGCTCGACACCTACAGCAAGCTCGGCATCCCCATCGAGGAGCAGAAGATGCTCGCCGGGGTGGCCGTCGATGCGGTGTTCGACAGCGTGTCCGTGGCCACCACCTTCAAGGACAAGCTGGCCAAGGAAGGTATCATCTTCTGCTCCTTCTCCGAGGCGGTGCACAACCACCCCGAGCTGGTGAAGAAGTATCTGGGCTCCGTGGTGCCCTATACCGACAACTTCTTCGCGACCCTCAACTCGGCGGTGTTCACCGACGGCTCCTTCGTCTACATCCCGGCGGGCGTGCGCTGCCCCATGGAGCTGTCCACCTATTTCCGCATCAATGCGGCCAAGACGGGTCAGTTCGAGCGCACGCTGATCGTGGCCGACGAGGGCGCCTACGTGAGCTACCTCGAGGGCTGCACGGCGCCGCAGCGCGACGAGAACCAGCTGCACGCCGCGGTGGTCGAGCTGGTCTGCCTGAAGAACGCCGAGATCAAGTACTCCACGGTGCAGAACTGGTACCCCGGCGATGAAGAGGGCCGCGGCGGCATCTACAACTTCGTCACCAAGCGCGGCGCCTGCCGTGGCGAGAAGGCCAAGATCTCCTGGACCCAGGTGGAGACCGGTTCGGCCATCACCTGGAAGTACCCGAGCTGCATCCTCGAGGGCGACAACTCGGTGGGTGAATTCTATTCGGTGGCGCTGACCAACAACCTGCAGCAGGCCGACACAGGCACCAAGATGGTGCACATCGGCAAGAACACCAGCAGCACCATCGTCTCCAAGGGCATCTCCGCCGGGCGCGGCCAGCAGTCCTACCGCGGTCTGGTCAAGGTGCTCAAGGGGGCGGAGAACGCGCGCAATTACACCCAGTGCGACTCCCTGCTGATGGGCGACAAGTGCGGCGCGCACACCTTCCCCTATATCGAGGTGAAGAACCCCAGCGCCCAGGTGGAGCACGAGGCCACCACCTCCAAGATCGGCGAGGACCAGCTGTTCTACTGCAAGCAGCGCGGACTCTCCGAGGAGGACGCCGTGTCGATGATCGTCAACGGCTTCTGCAAGGAGGTGTTCAACGAGCTGCCCATGGAGTTCGCCGTCGAGGCGCAGAAGCTGCTGGGCATCAGCCTCGAAGGCGCGGTGGGTTAAGACTTCTCGAATCGTGGATCGCGGCCGGTCAGCCATCGGCCGCGGCGGCAACGCAAAGGGTTTGGTGACATGCTGAGTATCAAGAATCTGAAGGCGGGCATTGACGGCAAGCAGATCCTCAAGGGGCTGGATCTGGAGATCGGCGCCGGCGAGGTGCACGCCATCATGGGCCCCAACGGCTCGGGCAAGAGCACGCTGGCGAACGTCCTCTCCGGGCGCGACCGCTACGAGGTCACCGATGGCTCGGTGGAGTTCGACGGCCGCGACCTGCTGGAGCTCGCCCCGGAGGAGCGCGCCCGCGAGGGCATCTTCCTGGCCTTCCAGTATCCGGTCGAGATCCCCGGCGTGAGCAACATCTACCTGCTCAAGGCCGCGCTCAACTCCATCCGCAAGCACCGCGGCGAGCCCGAGCTGGACGCGATGGACTTTCTCACCCTCATCAAGGAAAAGATGAAGCTGGTCGAGATGCGCGATGAATTTCTCTACCGCGCGGTCAACGAGGGCTTCTCCGGCGGCGAGAAGAAGCGCAACGAGATCCTGCAGATGGCGGTGCTCGAGCCCAAGCTGGCCATCCTCGACGAGACCGACTCGGGCCTGGACATCGACGCCCTGAAGATCGTTGCCAACGGCGTGAACAGCCTGCGCAGTGAAGGCCGCTCCTTCATCGTGGTGACCCATTACCAGCGCCTGCTGGACTACATCGTGCCCGACTACGTGCACGTGCTCTCGGGCGGGCGCATCGTCAAATCCGGCGACCGCGACCTGGCCCTGCACCTGGAGGAGCACGGCTACACCTGGCTGGAGAAGGGGCCCTCCGGCGACACCGCCGGCCAGGCCGGCTGAGGGAGGCGCACGATGCACGAAGCCTACAAAGACGACTTCGAACGGGTCCGCGACACGCTGCCCGGACGCTCGGCGCCCTGGCTCCAGCAGATGCGCGAGGCCGCCCTGGAGCGCTTCATGGCGCTCGGCTTTCCCACGCCGCGCCAGGAGGCGTGGAAATACACCGACGTGCGCCCCATCGAGAAGCGCCGCTTCGCCCTGGCCGAGCGCGCGCAGGTCGACACGCGCGTGCTCACTCCGCACCTGCTGGGCGAGGAGCGTGGGCACCGGATCGTGTTCGTCAACGGCCGCTTCTCCAGCGAGCTGTCCTACCTCGGGCAGTTGCCCAAGGGCGTAACCGTGCGCAGCTTCGCCGAGGCCCTGGAGAGCGAGCCCTCGGTGCTGGAGGCGTTTCTCGGCAAGTATGCCGATGCGACCGACAACGGCTTCACGGCCATGAACACCGCCTTCATGAACGACGGCGTGTTCATCCGCATTGGGCGTGACGTGGCCCTCGCCGAGCCGGTGCAGGTGCTGTACCTGAGCACCGGTGCGCAGGACTGCGTGGCGCACCTGCGCAACCTGATCGTGGCCGACGCCAACAGCCGGGCCACCGTCGTGGAGAGCTACATCGCGCTGGGCGACGAGCAGTACCTGACCAATGCGGTCAGCGAGATCGTCGTCGACCAGGGCGCGGCCGTCGAGCACTACAAGCTGCAGCAGGAGTCCACGCGCGCCTATCACATCTCGGAGATCGTGGCCCATCAGCTGGGCGACAGCGACTACACCTCGCACAACGTGTCGCTGGGCGGGCGCCTGGTGCGCAACGAGCTGAAGGTGCTGCTCGATGATCCGGGCGCGGCGTGCACGCTCAATGGCCTGTATATGGGCGCCGGGCGCCAGCATCTGGACAACCACACGCAGATCGACCACCTCAAGCCGCACTGCACCAGCCACGAGTGGTACAAGGGCGTGCTCGACGGGCACGCGCGCGGCATCTTCAGCGGCCGGGTGGTGGTGCATCCCGATGCGCAGAAGTCCGACGCCCAGCAGGCCAACAACAACCTGCTGCTCTCGCGCGACGCCGAGGCGGACAGCAAGCCGCAGCTCGAGATCTATGCCGACGACGTGAAGGCATCGCACGGCTCCACGGTGGGGCAGCTGAACACCGATTCGCTGTTCTACCTGCGCAGCCGTGCCCTCGACGAGGACCTGGCGCGCAGCATCCTGGTCTATGCTTTCGCCAGCGATATCCTCAACAAGATGAAGCTGGTGCCGCTGCGCAGTCGTCTCGAGGGCGAGGTCGCAAAGCACCTGCTTGGCGGACAGACGCTGGAGGAAGCCCTCTGATGAGCACGGTGCGGGACACGGCGATCGGCCAGGCCCCGGCGCTGGACTTGGCGAAGATCCGGGCCCAGTTCCCGGCGCTGCAGCAGGAGGTGCGCGGGCGTCCGCTCGCCTACCTGGACAATGCGGCCACCACCCACAAGCCGCAGTCGGTGCTGGACACCATCGAGCACTACTACGCGAAGGACTACTCCAACGTCCATCGCGGTGTGCACTACCTTGCCGAGCGCGCCACCCAGGCCTACGAGGCGGCGCGCGAGAAGGTGCGCGGGTTCATCAACGCCCCTGCCCAGCGCGAGGTGGTGTTCGTGCGCGGCACCACGGAGGCGATCAACCTGGTCGCGCAGAGCTGGGCCCGTTGCCAGTTCAAGCCGGGCGACGAGATCCTCATCACCGAGATGGAGCACCACGCCAACATTGTGCCCTGGCAGATGGTGAGCCAGGCCACCGGCGCGGTGCTCAAGGTTGCGCCCATCGATGAGAGCGGCACGCTGCAGCTCGACGAGCTGGAGAAGCGGATCGGGCCGCGCACGCGGCTGGTCGCGGTGACGCAGCTGTCCAACTCACTGGGCACGCTCAACCCCATCAAGCGCATCGTGGAGATGGCGCACGCGAAGGGCGCCAAGGTGCTGGTGGACGGCGCGCAGGCGGTCCCGCACATGGCGGTGGACGTGCAGGATCTGGGCTGCGACTTCTACGCCTTTTCCGGGCACAAGCTGTTCGGGCCGACCGGCATCGGCGTGCTGTGGGCGCGCGCGGAGCTGCTCGAGGCCATGCCCCCCTGGCAGGGCGGGGGCGAGATGATTCGCTACGTGACCTTCGAGAAGACCACTTACGCCGACATTCCGCTGAAGTTCGAGGCCGGCACCCCGCACATCGTCGGCGCGATTGGCCTGGGGGCCGCCATCGACTACGTTCAGGGGATCGGCTTTGAGGCCATCGAGCCCCACGAGCACGCGCTGCTCGAATACGGCACCGCGGCGCTTTCGGAGATCCCCGGCCTGCGGCTGATCGGCACGGCCGCGCAGAAGGGCGGCATCCTGTCCTTCGTGTTCGACGACGTGCATTCGCATGACGTGGGGACCATCATCGACATGGAAGGCGTGGCGGTGCGCACCGGCCATCACTGCACCATGCCGTTGATGGAGCGTTTCCAGGTGCCGGCCACCTCGCGCGCCTCGCTGGCCTTCTATAACAGCCGCGAGGACGTCGACCGGCTGGTGGCGGCCCTGCACAAGGTGAGGGAGATGTTCAAGGTATGAGCGACCTGCGCGACCTGTACCAGGAAGTCATCTTCGACCACAACCGCAATCCGCGGAATTTCGGGCGCCTGGAGGGTGCGAACCGCAAGGCGGAGGGCTTCAATCCCCTGTGCGGTGACCGGCTCACGGTCTACCTGAAGGTGGACGAGAACGACACCATCACCGAGCTCGGCTTCGAGGGTGCGGGCTGCGCCATTTCCGTCGCCTCCGCCTCGCTGATGACCGAGGCGCTCAAGGGCAAGAAGATGAGCGAGGCCGAGACCCTGTTTCAGGGTTTTCACGGCCTCATCATGGATCAGCCGAGCGAGGGCGAGGCGCCGGAGCTGGGCAAGCTGCGCGTGCTCGAGGGCGTCAAGGAATTCCCCTCGCGCGTGAAATGCGCCACGCTCTCGTGGCACACCATGCACGCCGCCCTCGGGGGCGAAGAGGAAGCGGTCAGCACGGAGTAGGACATGGCCAAATCGATTCCGCACAAGTTCATCGGTCAGGTGAAGGACCGGGCCTCGCGCTTCCTGCACGGCGAAGAGCCCGAGCAGAACGCCGCACACGAGGCATCGCCGACGCCGTCCGAGCCGACCGCGCCGCCTCTGGACGAGGCTGAGAAGTCTCCGGAGGCCCGGCGGCTCGAGGAACGGATCATCGAGCGCCTGCGCGAGGTCTATGACCCCGAGATCCCGGTCAACATCTATGACCTGGGCCTGATCTATCGCATCGGCATCGATGCGCAGACCGGCCGCGCCGACGTCGACATGACACTCACCGCGCCCGGCTGCCCGGTGGCGCAGACCTTCCCGGGCACGGTCGAGAACGCCGTCAAGTCGGTGGAAGGCATCGATGAGGCGCACGTGGAACTGGTCTGGGACCCGCCCTGGACCAAGGACCGCATGTCCGAGGCGGCGCGGCTGCAGCTGGGCTTCTTCTAGCGGCCTCTCTCGAGCAAGGGCGCCGCCCCCGGCGGCGCCTTCATCGCGAACGACGACAAAACAACGGGTGATCATGGCGGACTGGGTTGAGGTAGGCCGCAGCGACGAGATTCCCGCCGGCGGCTACAAGGTGGTCGACGTCGACGACGTGCTGATCGCGGTGTTCAACATCGACGGCGAGTTCTACGCCATCGAGGACGTGTGCACCCATGACGGCGGCACCCTGACCGGCGGCGAGGTGTGCGACCACGAGGTGGTCTGCCCGCGGCACGGTGCGCGTTTCGACGTGCGCACGGGCGCGGTCACCGCCCCGCCGGCTTACGAGCCGGTCTACAAGTTCCCCCTGCGCGTCCAGGACGGCATCGTGCAGGTTGCCGACGATCGCTGGGACTGAGAGCCGCCCCGCGCCCATTGCCGTCGCCCGCTGCGGGGCAGGCCGGGGCGTACAGCGCCCGGTGTCGACAGGGAGGTTCCATGCGCAAGGCCAGACGCACGCTCAAGGACCTGTTCAAAACCTACTTCCTGTGGGAACTGCTGCGCGGTCTCATGGTCACCGGGCGGCACCTGTTCCAACGCAAGGTCACCATCCAGTTCCCCGAAGAGACGACGCCCACCTCGCCGCGTTTCCGCGGCCTGCATGCGCTGCGCCGCTATGCCAACGGCGAGGAGCGCTGCATCGCCTGCAAGCTGTGCGAGGCCGTGTGCCCGGCGGTGTGCATCACCATCGAGTCTGAGCAGCGCCCCGATGGCACCCGGCGCACCACCCGCTACGACATCGACCTGTTCAAGTGCATCTACTGCGGCTTTTGCGAGGAATCCTGCCCGGTGGATTCCATCGTCCTCACGCGCCTGTCCAACTTCCACATGGAAGAGCGCAGTCAGCGCTACATCGACAAGCAGGAACTGCTCGCGATCGGCGACCGCATGGAGGCGGAGATCGCCGCCGATCGCGCCGCTGACGCGAACTTTCGCTGAGCCGGCCGCGGCCTTTCCTCCCCCGTAATCCGCTCCGGAATTCACCCGGCGGTGGAATAATCCGTCCGCCCGCGCGACCCCCTCCAGGTAGGCGCAGTCCTCGCGCGTCGCTCCCCGCGTCCGAGGTCCGCCGTACGGCCTTTTTGGAAAACCCATTCTTGCCACTCCCGAAAGGAGGCAGCTCATGCGAAATGATTTCGCGCGATACGGACGTATTACCTTCCTTCCGATCCTGCTTTTTCTGCTCCTGGCCTGTACCACCACCTTCGCCGAGGACCGCCACGGCGACGGCGATGACGGCGGGCGGCGGGCGCAGGCGGCGCAGGTCGCCAATGAACTACGGGGAGACTTCTCGGTGATGGTACTCGGCTCCGGCGGACCGGCGGCCGACCCCAGCGGGCGCGCCAGCGCCGGCTACCTGATCTTCATCGACGGCAAACCGCGCATCCTCATGGATGCCGGTGGCGGCACCTTTGCCCGGCTGGCCGAGAGCGGGGTGAAGATCGACACCGTGGATCGGGTGCTGCTCAGCCATATGCACATCGATCACGTGGCCGACCTCTCGGCCATGCTCAAGACGGTGTATTTCCACGCGCTGGCTCGCGGTGTGCCGCGCACCGCGCCGATACACATCTATGGCCCCGGCGCAAACGGCGTCCCCTTTCCCAACAGCGGCGTCGCGCAGTACCCGGCCACCAGCACCTGGGTGGACGCTCACTACGGGATGCCCGACGGCGTGGAGCGTTACCTGAACGTCTTCGCCAAGGCGATCAAGGGCGGGGAGTTCCATTACGACGTGCATGACCTGAGCCCGGACTTCAAGAACCGACATCAGCCGCAGAAGGTGTTTGAGGCGGACGGTGTGGTGGTGAGCAGCATCCCGGTCCACCACGGGCCGGCACCGGCGCTCGCCTACCGGGTCGAGTACAAGGGCAAGTCGCTGGTCTTCTCCGGGGATACCAACTCGCAGACCGACAACATGCAGGCGATTGGCTCGGGGGCCGACCTGCTCATCTACGACACCGCCGTGATGGACCAATCGGACAACCCGGTATTCCTGGCGCTGCACACGCCGCCGACCCGCATGGGCCAGGTGGTCGCCGCCGCGAAGCCGCGCAAGCTGGTGCTCTCGCACATCACGCCCAGCACCAATCCCCACCTCGACCGTGTCAAGCGCCTGATTCGCGCGCAGGGCTACGAGGGCGACATCGAAGCCGCCCACGATCTGGCCGTCTACAATCTGGACGACTGATCCGCTCCATCCCCCGCCGCCGGTGCACGCCGGCGGCGGGTTCCTCCGCCCCGCCAAAAGCGTGACCGCTCGCCTGCGAGCACGCGCGCCCTTCTCTCGTAGGCCGCAGGGCTGAACCGCGGAATCAGGCGCTTGCGTGGAGTGCGACGCACTGCACTGGACAGGCGTTCGTTGCGCGTGCACAGTGCGCCCGCGCGCACCCCCCGTTCACCTTCCACGAGGAGCCGTTCGTCTTTCATGCTCGCGACTGTCGCGTCCATCTATACCCTGTTGCTCGGCATCGGCATCCTGCTCGTGGGCTCGGGCCTTCTCGGAACCCTGCTCGGCCTGCGCGCCGAGATGGAAGCGTTCACCGGTAGCCAGATCGGCATGGTGATGTCGGCCTTTTTCGCCGGCTACGTGATCGGCTCCTACTGGTGCCCGAAGCTGATCCAGCGCTTCGGCCATATCCGCGCCTTCACCGCGATGGCGGCGCTGGCGGCCACGACCGTGATGATCCATCCGCTGGCGGTGAACCCGGTGGCCTGGGTGCTGCTGCGCGTGGTCACGGGGTTTTGCATGCTCGGCCTGTACATGGTCATCGAGAGCTGGCTCAACGAGCAGGTGGAGCACCATCGGCGCGGCAAGGTCTTCGCGGTGTACATGACCACCAACCTGGTGGCCCTGGGTCTGGGCCAGTTCCTGATCCTGCCTTACGGCGCGCAGGGGACGACCACCTTCATGCTCGCCGCCCTGTTGTTCACCCTGGGGCTGGTGCCGGTGGCGCTCACCAACGTGCGCGAGCCGACCCCGGTGGTGGCCCCCAAGCTGGGGCTGCGCCACCTGTTCGAGATCTCGCCGCTGGGGGTCGCCGGCGGCTTCATCTCCGGGCTCGGCAACGGCGCCTTCTGGGGCATGGGCGCGGTGTTCGCCTCGCGCATCGGCCTGGCGCCCTCGCATGTGGCCTTCTTCATGAGCGCCCTGATCCTCGGCGGTGCGCTGCTGCAGTTCCCCATTGGCCAGCTCTCCGACCGCTACGACCGGCGCCGCGTGCTCACCGTCGTGGCCTTCATCTCCGCAGCGGTCGCGGTCCTGGCCTACACCTTCGCGGGGATCTCCGAGGCGGGCCTGATCATGGCGGCGGTGCTCTACGGGGGCTTCTCCTTCGCCGTGTACTCGCTCAGCGTGGCGCACCTCAACGACCACATCCAGCCCGGCGAGGTGCTGGAGGCGACGCGCGGACTGCTCCTTCTCAACGGCATCGGGGCGGCGCTCGGCCCCATGCTGGCAGGCGCCACCATGGAGGTGCTGGGGGCGCGCAGCCTGCCGCTGTTCTGGGGCCTGTGCTTCGGCGCCCTCGGGACCTTCGCGGTGGTGCGCATGCGCATCAGCGCGCCCATCCCCGCCGAGGAGCAGGCCGACTTCGTGCCGCTCTCGCGCACCTCGCCCATCGCCCTGGAGATGGACCCGCGCGCCGAGCTCGAACCCGAATTCGAACTGGACCTCGGGCCGAGCGCCGAGGCGCGCGCGATCAACTGACCGCCCCGGGGGCGCGCGACCGCGTCACCGGCGCTCTGCGGGCGGCGGGAACTCCTGCGGCGGCTCCGCCGGCTGCTCGGGGCCGGGCGGTTCGGGCGGCGCTTCCGGTGGCTCGTCCGGCGGCAGCTCCGGGGGCACTTCCGATGGCGGGCTCTCGGCCGGATGGCCCGGCGGGATCTCGGGCTCCTGCATCGCAGATCTCCTCTGGGTCCGTGGGCCGGGGGCGAACCCGGCCCCGCAGTGCACCGCAGGTGTGCGGTGCCCCTGGGTCGGGTATAGACGAGCGCGCGCCGGCTTGTCTGTCCGCGCACGCGGGAGCAGGTGACGGGCCGGCGAGACTGCCCGTACACTAACCCCATGTTTTATGTGCTTGCACAAATGGGGGCGTTGATCGGCGTCGGGGCGATGTGGCGTGCCCTGCGCCCCGGCGGCATGGAGATGGAGACGGTGCGCTTCGCGCTCACCGCCGTCGTCTACAACGTGCTGCTGCCCGCCCTCGTGCTCCTGGTGCTGTGGGACGCCCCGCTCGGCGTCGAGACGGTGCGCATCGCGGCGGCGGCCGCCGCCGGCGTGTTGGGAGCGATGCTGCTGAGCTGGTTGAGTTGCCGCGCCTGCAGTATGCCCCGGGCGGTGACCGGCGCGGCCATCCTCGCCGCCTCCTTCCCCAATGCCACCTACCTGGGGCTGCCGGTGCTCGAGGCCACGCTCGGTCCGTGGGCGCGCAGCGTGGCCATCCAGTACGATTTGTTCGCCTGCACGCCGCTGCTGCTGACGCTCGGGGTGGCCGTGGCGCAGCGCTTCGGCGACCGTCCGGCCTCGGGCAGTCCGATCCTGAGCCTGTTGAAGGTTCCGCCGCTGTGGGCGGCGCTGCTCGCCGCGCTGCTGAACCTCGCCGACGTGCCCCTCGTCCCCTGGGTGCGCGACCTGCTCGGGCTGATGGGCTCGGGCGTCGTGCCGCTCATGCTGCTGTCGCTGGGCATGAGCCTGCACTGGTCCTCGCTGTTCGACCGCAGTGTGCGCTCGGTGCTGCCGGTGCTGGTCATCCAGCTCGGCCTGATGCCGCTGGGGGTGTGGGCGCTCGGTGGGGCGCTCGGCCTGGAGGGGCAGAGCCTGGCGGCCGTGGCCCTGGAGGGGGCCATGCCCAGCATGGTGCTCGGCATCGTCATCTGCGACCGCTACGGCCTGGACACCGCCCTGTATGCCGCGACGGTCACCCTCTCCACGCTGATCAGCCTGTTCACGCTGCCCTTCTGGTTCGGCTGGCTCGGCGCCGGAGTGCCTTAGCCGGTCCGCAGCCGCTGCGTTGTCTCTCGGCAAGCGGTGCGGCTCCCCGAAGACAGGCGGCGCTCAGGTGCGCCCGTGCGTGACCTCGGGAGGCTCGGGGGCCTCGATCGGCATTTCCTCATGGGGTTCGCGCGGCGGGCGCTGCTGGGCCCCCAGGCGCGCGCCGACGCTCGAACGCGGTCTGTGCGCCGGGCCGAGCTCCTGACGTCCGGCCCGTTTCCCCAGGTGATAGGCCACCGCCGCGAGTGCGGCGCCGGCCAGCAGGCGTGCGAACATGGGTGCCTCCCTTCCGTGGTTCAGGCGCTGGCCTGCCGATAGTCCTTCATCGCCTCCGGCAGATACTTCTTCAGCTCCTCGATGCGGTGCGAATCGACCGGGTGGGTGCTCAGCCATTCGGGCGGGCTGCCGCCGTGCTGGGCGGTGTATTGCGAAAAGTTCTTCCACAGCTCGATGGCCTGGTGCGGGTCGTAGCCGGCCCGCGCCATGTACAGCATGCCCAGGTGATCGGCCTCCAGCTCCTGCTTGCGCGAGAAGGGCAGCAGCACGCCGACCTGGCTGCCGACGCCGTAGGCGGCCATCGCCAGCTGCTGGGTGGTCCCCGACTTGCTGTCCAGCGCCGCCTGCAGGGCGACGCCGCCGAGCTGCACGAGCATGCCCTGCGACATGCGCTCGGAGCCGTGGCGGGCCACGACGTGGCCGATCTCGTGGCCGAGCACGGCGGCGAGTTGCGCCTTGTTCTGCACCACCTTGAACAGCCCGCTGTAGACACCGACCTTGCCCCCGGGCAGGGCGAAGGCGTTTACGGTGTCCGGCTTGTCGAACACCACGAACTCCCACTTCGCGTTGGGAATGTCCACCACCTTGGCGATCTTGCGCCCGACCTCCGTGACCATCTCGTTGAGCTTCGGGTCGTGAGAGATGGGCTCCTTCTTCTTGAGCTGGTCGAACTGCTGCGAGCCCAGCTGGGCGGCCTGGCCCGCGTCGACCAGCATGACCTGGGAGCGGCCGGTTTCCGGGACGGTGGAGCACGCGGCCAGCATCGCCGTAAGCAGTGCGGTCAGCGTGACACGCACCCAACGCCTGAGTGATTTGCGTCCAAGGACGCCCGCGATCCGCATGGTGTCGCTACTCCGGATTGCCCGCGCCGAGCGCGTTTTCCCTTTCGGAATACTAGCATAGGCGCCCCCGTTCACCGCCGGCCGCCGTGCGTGGATCAACCGGCCATGGCGTGCAGCGCGCGTGCGCCGCCGATGCGATCGGGCATGTGCTTGGCCATGTATTCGCCGAGGTGATTGGGCAGGTGATAGAGCAGGATGGAACGACCCACGCGCTGGCGCGGCCGGAACGCCTCCAGCCACGCGCACTGATCGTAGGGCGGCTCCTTGGTGCTTTCGGCAGGCCGCTGCGCGTGAGGTCCGCCGAGCCGGGATAGGCGAGCCACGCCCGCTGGATGCCGCGCCGCTGTAGGTCCTGGCCCCGATCGAGATCCGCGGTGACCACGACGTCTTACGGGTGGTCGCCGGCCAGGGGATTGAACCAGGCGAGGTATCCGGATGCGCCTGCGCCGAGCTGGCCGCCTGCCAGGCGAGGAGTGCGATCGCCAGGCTGCGCCCGAGCGCCCGCCGCCGCGACCGCCACAGGCGCATGGCCGCATAGGCGGCGACAATCGCCAGCATGCCGTAGATGGGCAGGATGTGGCGCACGCCGATGTTGATCTTCGCCGGCAGGCAGACCAGCAACAGGGGAGCGGCGACCAGCACGGGCGCCGCATGGTGCCACTTGTGCCGAGTGCGGGCACGCAGCAGCAGGACCGTGCCCAAGCCGGCCAGGACCCGTCCCTCGTGATCGTTTTTTCCCGATAAAGAATAAGGGTAGACCGGGCGCAGGGGCCGGCGAGCGCCGGCCCCGTTCAGGCGCCGGTGCGCAGCTCGGGCTCCTCGGGCTCCTCGCCGCGCTCGTACACGGCGATCACCTGGGCGCCGAGCAGCAGGATGACCGCGCCGATCTCCAGGCTGAGCAGGATCACGATGACCGTCGTAAAGGAGCCGTAGATCACGTTGACGTAGGACAGGGTGGCGAAGTACCAGGCGAGCACGCGGCGGGTGATCTCCCACAGGATGGCGGCGGTGATGCCGCCGAACAGCGCGTGCGAGAGGGCGATGCGGCCCACCGGCATCACCAGGTAGAGCGAGGTGAGCAGCAGCACCTCCCCGGCGAGGCCGAGCAGATACACCACCACCGCCGTGGTCTGGTCCAGCGAGAGCTGCATGCCGAACACATGAACGGCGCGGGCGCCGAGCGTGTCCAGCGCGCCGGTCACCACGCTGACGATGAGCAGGCCGAGGGCGAGCAGGAGGATATAGATGTAGGGGATCACCGCCGAGATCGCGAAATGGCGCCGGTGGATGCGCACGCGGTGATAGAAGATCACCGACATGGCGTTCTCCAGCATGGTGAAGGCGAAGGAGCTGAAGAACACCAGGCTGAGAAAGCCGATCGCCCCCACCACGTGCCGGTTCTTCAGGAAGCCGTCGAGCTGCTGGACCATCTCCTGCGCCTGACCGGGGGCGATCAGCTCCAGGTAGGAACGGGTGGTGTTCAGCAGCGTCGCCTGGTCGGTGACGTGCGACAGGGCCACGATGATCACCGCGAACATCGGTACCACCGAGAGCAGGGTGTTGTAGGCCACCCCGCTGGCGAGCAGGAAGCCCTGATTGGCGCGGAACTCGCGCACCACCTGCAGCACGAAGCGCAGCGGGTGGTGGAGGACGGCATGGAGACGGGCACGGCTCATGCATCGCAAGCTAGCGCAAAGCCGGGTGCCGATACCAGCGTGCTACAGTGCGCACAGCCATTCGGCACGGGGGAGAGGTCCCATGCAACGCTGTCCCTGGGCGGACGTCTCCGCCGCCATGCAGGCGTATCACGACACGCAGTGGGGGGTGCCCTCGCGCGACGAGCGCCACCTGTTCGAGTTTCTGATCCTCGAAGGTGCCCAGGCGGGCCTGAGCTGGGCCACGGTGCTCGCCCGCCGCGCGCATTATCGCCGCGCCTTCGCCGGCTTCGATCCGGCGCGGGTGGCGCACTTCGACCGGCGGCACATCGAGCGGCTGTTGCAGGACGCCGGGCTCATCCGCAATCGCGCGAAGCTCGAAGCCGCGGTGGGCAACGCACGCGCCTTTGTGGCGGTGCAGGAGGCCTGCGGCAGCTTCGCCGACTACCTGTGGGGCTTCGTCGACGGGGTGCCCCGCGTCAATGCCCCGCGCAGCGCCGCCGACGTGCCGACGCAGACGCCCCAATCGCAGGCCCTGAGCCGCGACCTCAAGCGGCGCGGCTTCCGCTTCGTGGGCCCCACCATCTGTTACGCGTACATGCAGGCGGTGGGGCTGGTGAACGACCACCTCGCCGAGTGCATCTGCAGCCGCGGCGGGGGTTGAGCGCGGTCGGTTCGCACCGCGTCCTTGCCAAAGTTTTAGACCCGGTCTATAAAACGCGGGCAATACCCGTCCCACATCGAAGCAAAGGAAGGCGACGATGCGAGAGAGCCGGTTCCTGCACGCCCCGTTTACGACGCCGCGGCCCCTGATCCTCCCCCTCCTCTGTACGGTCCTGGCGGCCGGCTGCGTCACCCGTGCCCCGAACCTCGAAAGCGGCATGCGCGTCACCGCCGAGGGCCGTGCCAGCGAACCCCAGGTGCCGCTCGGCCAACCCAGCGACGAGGCCACGCTGCAGCACCTGCAGCTGGCGCGGGAGCAGGGCCAGGCGGTGCAGAACGCGGTGGACTACCTGCGCCGGCACGCCGCCAGCGGGCAGATGTTCGCCGGCCCCTACGAGGTCACCTATCTGCTGAGCGCCCCGGAGGGGTGGTACGCGCCCGGTAACGGCCAGCTGCGCTGGCACCCGGGGCAGGGCGCTGCCCACCTCTCGGTCGTGGTGCGCGACGGCTATGACGGACGCACGCTGCCGGGCCTGGAGGTCACCGCGCGCGTGCTCGACGGCAGCGGCCGCACGGTGCAGGAGACGCAGCTGCCCGCGGGCCATTACCCCCTGCTCGACCGCTACGGCGAGAACCTGCGGCTCCCCGGCGGCGCGGGGCCCTACACCCTGCAGCTGCAGATCGACCCGCCGCAGTTCCCCCGCCACGACCCGATCAACGGCGACCGCTACGCGGACCCGGCCACCGCCGTGTTCACGCAGGTGCAGGTGCCGCAGGATGCACCCAGCCTGGTGCAGGCCGAGACCCGTCCACAGGCTCAGGAGCTGGCTCGCCAGCTCGGTGCCACCATCCAGCAGGCCCTCGCCACCATGGTCGGTAAGGTGGCCATGGACGGCGCCGAGACGCGCAAGGGCGAGTACCTGGTGGACTATGCCGTCGAGTACGCCGAAGGGCTGTGGAAGATGAAGAACGGCAAGCTGCGTTTGGACACCAAGGTCGAGCAGAGCGCCGAACAGAACGCCCACGTCGAGGTGGCGCTGCGCGATCCGCAGACCGGCCGCATGCTGCTGGGCGTGCCGGTGCACGCCACCCTGTCTCACGACGGCCGCACCACCGGCTCGCACGACGTCGGCTTCATCTGGCACCCCTGGTTGTATCACTACGGCCGCAACTGGCGGGTGCCGGAGGCGGGGCGCTATCGGCTGCGCGTGCAGGCCGACGTCCCGCCCTGGCGCCGCTATGGGCGCGAGGCGGGCAAGCGCTTCACGCAGCCGGTGGAGGCCGTGTTCGACGACGTCAACGTCCAGACCGGGCAGAAGTAGGCAATCCAGAGGGGGAAGGCTCATGAGAAGGAGGCTCCATGCCGTCCTGTTCGGTATGCTCCTGGCGGCCGGTGGCAGCGCACCGGCGGCGGCGCAGCCGCTGTTCTACAAGGTGTATGGCTGGGAGACCCTGTCCGCCGGCTGGGTCGAGCCGGCACTCTGGACCACGGCGATCGTCAACAGCGACCTCAGCGAGCAGCACTTCGGCAAGACGCTCTCGCGCGATGGCCTCCTGGCCCACGAGCTCGAGCTCGGCTATGGCATGACCGACCGCCTGACGCTGGAGGCGTACGCCGACTTCACCGATCCCGACGGCGGCTCCCTCGAGTACAGTCGCTTCCGCTTCGCCGGACGCTATCGCCTGTTCGGACGCTATCAGCGCTTCTTCGACACCGCCCTGTACGCGGAGTACACCGTCCCCCGGCAGGCCTACAGCAATACCGAGGAGCTCGAGACCCGCATCATCCTGCAGAAGGACATGGGCGACTTTCGCCTGCGCCTGAACCCCATCTTCAGCAAGGCGCTCAGCGGCGACGAGGTGGACAAGGGCGTGGAGGCCGGCTTCGCCGGGGGCCTGTACTGGCGCCGCCACTATCACTGGCAGCCGGGCATCGAGTACTACGCGAACTACGGGCCGCTGCAGAACCCGACGAGCACCGACAGCCAGCCGCAGATGCTCTTCGGCACCGTGGACCTGCGCTTCGGCGGCAACTGGGACTGGCACCTCGGCATCGGCACCGGGCTGACCGACGGCAGCGACGACCTCGTGGCCAAGAGCATCCTCAGCTATGAGTTCGGCACCGTGCGACCCTCGAAGCAGGCCCAGTGAGGCGACAAGGCGGGCCGCCCCCGGCGCGGTCCGCGGCGGCCCGCGCCCGTCACACCCGGAACTGGCCGACGAGGCCGCGCAACTGCTCTCCCAGGCGCGCCAGCTCGGTCCCCGAAGCGGCGGTCTGCCCGGCGCCCGCCGCGCTCTCTTCCGCCACCTGCTGAATGCTCTCCGTATTGCGGCTGACCTCGGCCACCACCTGACTCTGCTCCTCGGCGGCGCCGGCGATCTGGGCGTTGAGATCGGCAAGCGTGCGCATGGCCGTGGTGATGGCCTGCGCGCGTGGCGACCCCGCTGCTGGAGGCCAGTTCGCGGGTGACGTGGCGCACCTCCGTATCGATGCGCTGCAGGGCACTGAACGCGACGGCGCCGGCGAAGGCCAGCAGCGCGAGGATCAGCACCGGAGAGGCCATCGCCTTGCCGGCGATCGGCAGGTCCGAGAACGAAGTCCGCGTCCTTCTGAAGACGGTTCGAAGCATTGGAGCGATTCCCTCTTGTCGCTGGACCGGAAATTGACGTTCCTTAAATATGCGGCCGCGAGAGGGACCTGCTCTTAGGTTAAGGGCTGAGCGTACGGGGGCCGCGGATTCGCCGTTCGGCTGGCGCCTTATGCACAGCGAGGAGGCCGGGGCCAGGCAGGGGCGGCGGGAGCCGGCGCTCTCCACCGCGCTCGCAGGGCATGAACGCAAGCGGCTGATTGCAAAGGCTAAAAATCGGCGGCAAAAAACTGACCAGACTAACCCCGGGCGCCTGTCCATGCGGGTTTCGCGCGAATGCTCCCATTTCATGCACAGAGTTATGCACAGCTTCTGTGGAAAAAACCGGATCCCTTTCGAGGACAGCGACTTAGCGGAATTTCTTAACGATGTCCGGAAAAACCCGTAGGCGACGGTACCGGCGTTCACGCCGACCTGTTTACCGCGGCGCGTTAGACCTCGTGTGACGTCGGCCTGAGGTCCGAGGTCAGTGGCATGCGAGCATCACCGGTCGGTGCGCGGCGCGCGCCTTCGCCGGTCTGCTTCACTCTCCCCGGCGTGCCGCTGTCTCAGTGGCATTCGCGCTGGCCGGGTTCCCCGCCTTTGTCGGCGGGCAAGCTCATCAGGTCTCCACCGGGTTCTGTCCGCCGGCCAGAGTGCTGCGCGCGCCGGGCGCCAACCCGGGCGCCAAGCGGGCGACGCCTTCAATGGATCGGGGCGGCCCCGCAGGTGCTGCCTGCGTCTCCTGCGGCAACGGCCCGGAGTGCCGACGCTCCCACGCAGGGCCGCCCCGCGGCCTGCGGCCCGAAATCGCCAATTTATTGACGATTTGCGGCTTTCCACAGATGCAGCGCGGTCATTTATGCACAGCGGGGCCGCAGCACGCACCAAAATGTCGCAATTGCGCCACGGCGTGCGCCTCACCGCCGCGGATATATCGTAAGTCGATGAATATAAACGGCATTGAAATGAGGCAAAAATGTGACCAATCCGACGAGAAGCGCCGAATCATGCGGGTTTCCGCCGCCTGATCCCGTTTCATTCACAAAGTTATCCACAGAATCTGTGGATAATCGGAGATCGCGCGGCCCGCCAAGCACTTAGCGTATCTTCTTAAGAATATCCGGAAAAACCCTTAGCCGGTCCGAGGGAATCCCCCCACTGCTGCTTGCCGCGTCTGGGCTTGATATATCATAAAATACTAATATACTTTGAGGTATCGCAGCGAAGACCCGGAGGGCGAACGCAATGAGCATCGACCGCATCGTCCTGGCCTTTGCCGGCAGCTTCATCCTCATCAGCCTCGTGCTGTCGCAGGCGCATTCGGTGTACTGGCTGTGGTTTACCGCCTTCGTCGGCGTGAACCTGTTGCAGTCGTCCTTCACCGGCTTTTGCCCCCTGGCCAAGGTCCTCCGCGCCGCCGGCGCCCGGCCGGGCGCGGCGTTTCGCTGATCGGCTTCTTCATCCTCCTCCTGTTGAAGATGTTGTGGCGGCCTTCGGGCCGCCTTTTTCTTGCTCTGCCCCGGACGCGCCCTCAGCAGCAGCCCGCCGGCGCCGACCGGCAGCAGGGACCGGGCGAGCGGCTCTGCCGCGTGCATGAGCGCCCGCCCTTCGCCGCCGCCGGAAACGGCAAGTGGAGGCAGGGGCTCGGCTAAGCTCGCCTTGGAGCCCGTGCGCCGCGAGGATCGCGCCCATGTCCGAATTGCCGCCCCCGCACAGCCGTCGGCCCGGCGCCGAGCGCCGTCGCTTTCGCCCGGGCCGCGTGATCCCGCCGCTGATCTTCATCGGGGTGGCGCTGCTCATCCTCGCCGATGCGGTCCCGGGCGTGCGCGATGCCTTCGACCGTATCCTCCGCCCCGGCGCCCATGCCGCCGGGGTCGCCTGCCGCCAGGCCGCGCTGGCCGTCGCCGAGCGTCCCGACTTTGCCCGGGTGGTCAGCCGCGGCGCCGTGCACCCGACCCAGCAGGGCTTCTATGTGGAGGGGGTCGTGGTTGGGCAGATGGGGCCCTCCGGGGCGGAGCTGCGCTACCGCTACAACTGCTATGTCGACGCCGCCGGACGGATCGCCGGTGCCCAGCGGCGGGACCTGTCCGGTCCACCGGGGCGTTGATCGGGGGCAAGAATTTTCCACGCTTTTCTAAAGTGGGGGGAAGACCCGCCGACTAAGGATCTCAGGTGCAGCGGACGGGATGTCGCCTTTACCGTATGACGCTGGCCGGCGGGTGAGGGAACGCGCCGCGGTCGCCCCCCCGTGGATCAGGCCCCGCATGAGCGGACCCTCGCAGCAGTCGCTGTCCCGGACATGGTTCGAGCGCCGATTCTTCATGCTCATGTTGGCGACGTGGGCGGTGCCCCCGTTGCTGGGCTACGCGTTCCTGGATTTCATCGGCATGTTCACCCTGGCCGAGCTGCTCGCCATCGTGCGCACGCCGGTGGAGGGTGGCTTTGTGCTCGGCAGCGTGCTCATCGCGCTGGCCTACTTCCGGCGCTACATGGCCCCGGTGGTCGCCTGGGTCGGCACGCAGGGCACCGATCCGGGGCGTGCCCTGGGCCGGCTGCGCGGCTTTCCCTTCCATTTCTGGACCCTGTTCCTGGGTTATGTGCTGCTCGCCCCCATGACGGTGATCTGGGCGGCGCAGGAAGCCTTCGGCTTCATGCCGACCCCTGCCGACTGGCTGCGCATCCATCTGGTGGCGCTGATCGTCTCCATCATCGTCGGCCTGCCGCTGTTTTTTCGTATCCTCGACCTGTTCGGCCGCATCATCGGCGAGGCGCGGCTGGAGCGCCCCCACGTCACCTTGAAGATCAAGGTGTTCCTGATCGGCACCCTGACACCGCTGCTGGTCGACACGGTGCTGGTGCAGTACTACTGGACCACGACCGGCTATTTCGGCGTCGACACCTTTCTCGTCTGGCTGACCCTCGAGGCGCTGGCCGTGGCCGGCAGCCTGATGTTCGTGCGCAGCCTGGGGCAGTCCCTGGCGCCGCTCAGCGGCGTGCTGCATAGCCGTCAGGCGCCGGTCGACGAGCTGACCCTGGTGCCGCAATCGACGGACGAACTCGGCGTGCTGGCCGGCGCCTACCGGCGCCTGCTCGCGGATCTGCGCTTCCAGGGGCAGCTGCTGCGTGTCTCCAACCGGGTGCTGCGCACCATGCGCAGCGATACCTCCTTTGCCGGCGTCGCCGAGTCCATCATCGAGCAGTGCAAGGAGGCGCTCGGCTGCGACCAGGCTTACCTGTTCATCCACGACCCCAAGGCGCAGGCGCTGGTGGGCGTGGTGCAGGCGGGCAGGCTCTTTCGTCCACGGGGGTATGTGACCCTACCGCTGGACGTGCCCTCGCTGGCCGGCTGGGTTCTGGAGCGGCGCACCACCGCGGCGGTGCCCGACGTGCTGCTCGACGAACGCGCCAGCGGCCACCTGCGCAGTGGCATCGGCATTCGCGCCGCCATCTTCGCGCCCATGCTGGCCGAGGGCCGTGCCCTGGGCGTGCTGGTGGTCACCGAGCCGGAGCCGCGGCCCTTCACGCCTGAAGACGTGCGGCTGCTGGAGGCCTTCGCCCGTGAAGCGGCGCTGGTGGTGCATACCCACATGCTGCGCGAGCAGCGCGCCGAGGCCGAGGAGGCGCGCCTGGAGCGCGAACAGCAGGTCAACCTG
Organism: uncultured Gammaproteobacteria bacterium; assembly: GCA_963779865.1. Classification (GTDB taxonomy): domain Bacteria; phylum Pseudomonadota; class Gammaproteobacteria; order CAVZZX01; family CAVZZX01; genus CAVZZX01. Next base: position 3,088,313 of record CAVZZX010000003.1, read on the forward strand.
CTGCTGCGCTCCACGGCCGAGGCCATCTTCGGCGTGGACCTCAACGGCACTTGCACCTTCGTCAACCGCGCCTGCCTGGAGATGCTCGGCTACGAGCACGAGAGCGACATCATCGGCAAGAACCTGCACGCCCTGATCCACCACACCTATCCCGACGGCGAGCCCTATCCCAAGGAGCAGTGCCGCGTGCGGGCGGCGACGCTGAGCGGCCGGAGCGGCCACTGCGATACCGAGGTGCACTGGCGCGCCGACGGCACCCCCATTCCGGTGGAGTGGTGGTCCCACCCGGTGCGCAAGGACGGCGAGGTCATCGGCACGGTGGTCACCTTCGTCGACATCAGTGAGCGCAAGCGTGCCGAGGAGGAGCTGCGCCGGCTGGGCGAGTACAACCAGCTTCTGCTCCAGTCCACCTCCGACGGTATCTTCGGCGTGGACCGCGACCTGCGCTGCACCTTCGCCAACAGCGCCGCGGCGGAGATGCTGGGCTTTGATGCTGCGGCCCTGGAAGGCCAGGACATGCACGCACTGGTGCACCACAGCGGCGAGGACGGCGCGCCGCTGCCGCGCGAGGAAAACCTGATCCAGCGCGCCATGGCCGAGGACCGCAGCGTCTGGAGCAACAACGAGGTGCTCTGGAAGCACGGCGAGGACGCCTTCCCCGTGCAGTATTCGGCCAACCCGCTCCACGAGGAGGGGCGGGTCACCGGGGCGGTGGTGGTGTTCCGCAATGTCGCCGAGGCGCGCGCCATGGCGCGCAAGATGGACTATCTCGCCACCCACGATCCTCTCACCGGGCTGGTCAACCGCCGCGAATTCGAGCGCCGGCTCGGCGCGGCGCTGGAGACCGCGCGCGCGCAGCATGGCGAGCATATCCTCTGCTACGTCGATCTGGACCAGTTCAAGGTGGTGAACGACACCTGCGGGCATGTGGCTGGCGACGAGCTGCTGCGCCAGATCACGATCCTGATGCACCCGCGCATGCGCCAGAGCGACACGCTCGCCCGGCTCGGCGGCGACGAGTTCGGCATGCTCTTTGAGCACTGCCCGATGGAACGGGCCGTGGAGCGCGCCCAGGACATTTGGAACCTGGTGCAGGAATTTCGCTTCGTGTGGGACAACAAGAGCTTCTCGGTGGGCGTGAGCATCGGTGTGGTCGCGATCACCGCCGAGACCGAGAGCGCCGACGCGGCGCTCAGCGCCGCCGATGCCGCCTGCTACATGGCCAAGGACAGCGGCCGCAACCGCGTCCACGTCTACGAGGTGAACGATGCGGAGATCGCCCGCCGCCGCGGCGAGATGCAGTGGGTCTCGCGCCTGCGCAATGCCCTGGACGACGATCGCTTCGAGCTCTGCGTGCAGCGTCTCGTCCCGGTCGCCGCCGATGCGCAGGATGGCGGGCTGCTCGCCGAAGTCCTGGTGCGCATGCGCGACGAGCAGGGCGAGTCCGTGCCCCCCGGCGCCTTTTTGCCGGCGGCCGAGCGCTACAACCTGGTTCCCGACATCGATCGCTGGGTGGTGCGGCGCACCTTCGCCTACCTGCTCGAGCACCCCGACGTGTTCGCCGACCTGAGGCTGTGCACCATCAATCTCTCCGGGCATTCGCTGGGCGACGAGAGCTTCGCCGAGTTCGTCGTCGAATCACTCACCTCGCAGGGGATCGACCCCGAGCGCATCTGCTTCGAGATCACCGAAACCGCCGCCGTCGCCAATCTCACCCAGGCGGTGCGCTTCATGCGCCGCATGAAGGCCCACGGCTGCTCCTTTGCACTGGACGACTTCGGCAGCGGCATGTCCTCCTTTGCCTACCTCAAGACGCTGCCGGTGGACTTTCTCAAGATCGACGGCAACTTCGTGCGCGACCTGGGCGGCGATCCCATCGACCGGGCGATGGTCGAGGCCATCAACAAGGTCGGCCACGTGATGGGCATTCGCACCATCGCCGAGTTCGTCGAGAGCGCCGAGATCCTCGAGCACCTGCGCGACATCGGCGTCGACTTCGCGCAAGGATACGGCATCGCCCGCCCCGAGCCGATGGACGACCTCATCGCCCGGCGCCGAGCCGTGGTGTCCGACCTGTTCGTCTGAGGCCCCACCACCGCGGCGCACCGCGGCCCCGCGTTCCGTCCGCCCGCCGGCCTTGTCGTCGCCGAATCTGAACTAGTATTCGGGAGGGTGCACGGCCGAGAGTGCAAGGGACGCGGGTCCATGGAGGAGCGCAGGCAACCGGAGCGGATCGTCGCCTTCGTCATGGCGGGCGGCAAGGGCACGCGGCTACACCCGCTGACCGCGGAGCGCTGCAAACCGGCGGTGCCCTTCGGGGGGCGTTATCGCCTGGTGGACTTTGTCCTCTCCAATCTGACCAACTCGGGCATTCGCTCCATCTACCTGCTGGTGCAGTATCAGCCGCAGTCGCTCATCGAGCACATCCGCAGGGCCTGGGTGATTTCGCCTCTGCTGCCCGATCAGTTCGTCACCGTCGTGCCGCCTCAGCCCGGCCCCGCCGGCGGCGAATGGTTCAAGGGCACGGCCGATGCCGTGTACCAGAGCCTGCAATTGATCAAGATCTACCGGCCCGATGTGGTCGCCGTGTTCGGGGCCGACCACATCTATCGCATGGACGTGCGCCAGATGCTGCGCTTCCATCGTGATCGCGATGCCGAGGTGAGCGTCGCCGCCTTGCCGGTGCCGGTGGAGCAGGCCGCGGCCTTCGGTGTCATCGGCACCGCCGCCGACGGACGCATCAAGGCCTTTCAGGAGAAGCCCGAGAATCCCTTTACCATGCCGCGCGACCCCGCGCGCGCCTACGTCTCCATGGGCAACTACCTGTTCAACGCCGACGTCCTGGTCGATGCCTTGCTCGAGGCCAACCGGCGCGGCGAGCACGACTTCGGCCATCATGTGCTGCCGCGGCTGCTGGAGAGCCATCGCGTGTATGCCTACGACTTCTCCAGCAACCACATCCCCGGCGTGAAGGTCTATGAGGAGCCCGCCTACTGGCGCGACGTGGGCACCGTGGATGCCTACTTCGAGGCCAACCGCGACGTGCTGGGCAGCCAACCGCGCTTCGACGCCTTCGACCCGCGCTGGCCGATCTTCTCCAGCAACTACCAGGGCCCGGTGGCGCGGGTGCTCGGCGGCGACATCGAGAACTGCCTGCTCAGCGCCGCCACCGTGGTGCACAAGGGTGCGCGTCTGCGCAATTGCATCGTGCGCCGCGAGGCGGTCATCGAGCCGGGCGCCGAACTCGAGGACTGCATCATCATGGACTATTGCTGCATCGGCCGCGGCGCGCGCCTGCGCAACACCATCGTCGACCGCCACAACCTCATCCCCGCGGGCGCCCGCATCGGCTTCGACCCGCAGGAGGATGCCCGCCGCTACCACGTCACGCCCGAAGGGCGCGTGGTCGTCCCCATCGGGGAGGTCACCCGCTTCGCCCGGGACAGCCGCGGGCTGGGTCCGGGCTACGACGAGTAGCCTCCCTGCAAAACCATTATTTCAGTAGAGATTTGACAGCATCCACTTGATTGCCTAGTTGTTCTTAATGGGGGAGGAGTCTTTTTCCGCTCCGGGTTCGGAGCCGGATGCGGTCGTGTCGCCTTCCCCGCACCTTCCGAACCACAGGGAGAAACATCGTCATGGATCTCGACTTGAAGAAGCTGGCCGTATGCCCGCGGGCCAGGGAGCTCTCCGATATTCTCACCGGCAGGACACCGGGTCGCGGTGCGCACTGGCGCACGTCGTTCGCGGCCTCGGGCAAGCCCAAACCCGGAAAGAAGACCGACTAGTCCGCTCCCGGAATGCCCTCTGGCATTGAAGAAACCAAACCACAAGGAGTGCAACGGCATGAAGATCGATCTGAAGAAGCTCACCACCGACGCTCGTACCCATGCGCTGTCCGGCGCCCTGACCGGCAAGGCCGGGGAGCGCCCGCAGTGGGGTCGGCAGTTCGCCGACGCCGGCAAGCCCAAGGCGGGCAAGCGGCCCTGCAACTAGGCACGGTGCTGTGGGATGCCCCCGCCTTCGGGCGGGGGCACTTTCATTGGGGGGGAGCACGACATGAACGAAAACACCGCGGCCGTCTGGAGCGATACCGACCTCTTTCATGCCCGACACGAGAAGAGCGCCTCGGCACTGATCGCCGTGCAGAGCGCCTTGCGCGAGCTGGTGCTCGCCGGCGCCAGCCAGAGCGAGTTTCTGCGCCTGTATCGCTTCTGTGCCGAGCTGCCAAGCCACGCCTTCACCCGCCTGTGGCAGGCCCCCCCCGCCTACCATTGGACACGCATCGCCTACGATCTGGTCGGGCACCTGAGCCAGGGCGGGGAGCTCCCGCCACTCACACGCACTTGCGCGCAGGCCCTCGCCGGGGAGGACACCAGCACCGCGCTGGCGCGCCACCTGGATGACTTCGCCGCCTTCGCGCTGGCCGGTGCGGTGCTCGCCGAACGCACTCTGGAGCTGCGCCAGCCGTGGCAGGCGCGGCTGCCGTTCGCCCTGCCGGGCACGCGCCTGCAGCTGACCGGCGAAGGGACGGTGCGCATCGCCGGGCACGTCGCCGGCGGGCTGATCGTCTGCGACGAGCGCGGCCGCTCCGAGGGCCTCGCCCTGCGCAACGGCGCCGAGGCCGCCGGCGTGCGCGTCGTGATCGACCCGGCGCTCGACCTGGCCGGCCACGAGGTGCGGCTCAGCGCCGCGCCTTTCCTGCTGCCCGGCTTCGATACGCTGGCGCAGGTCCTGCAGGACTGCGACGCCGCCTACCACCGCCGGCACCGCCCGCTCGTGGAGTCGGCGTTCGACCTGGTCCGGCGCCATCACCCGGAAAGCTATGCGCAGATGGCCGAGTCGCTGCAGCTCATCGGCTTCAAGCCCGTGGCGCGCGGCGACTTCACCAACATGACCCACTCCGACCTGCCCGGCGCCTTCGTGCTCGGCGTGGTGGAGAACCGCTACGAACTCGCGGACACGCTGATCCACGAGTTCTATCACAACCGGCTGTTCTTCCTGGAAGAGCGCGAGCCTTTCTTCACCGACGCGGCGCAGAACGCCGCCACCGACGCGCTCTACTACTCGCCCTGGCGCGACGAGCCGCGCCCGCTGGACGGCATCCTGCATGCCGTGTTCGTGCACCTGCCGGTGTGCGACTACTGGGTGAGCATGCTCAAGGAGGAGCCGCTCGAAGCGCACATTCGCGCCTTCGCCGTCGACCGGCTGATCCGCTATCCGGTGCAGCTCGGCCTTGGCCTGCGCCAGCTGCGCCGCTTCGGGCAGTTCAGTGCGGCGGGGGAGCGGTTGATGGCCGAGCTCGAGCAGCGCCTGCGCGAAGCGCGCCGACGCATCGCCGAGGTGGTGCACCAGGCCGATGCGCCGGCCTGCCAGTGCACCTCCCGCGGGGAGATCGCCCGCGAGCGCAGCAAGGACACCGGCGAGGCGCTGAGCGTCATGGACTCGCTGGACGAACACCTGGCGCGCTGCGACATCCAGGGCCAGTGTCGGGGTCTCGGCCTGGATCGCTTCTCCATCATCTGAGCGGGGCGCCGCGCGCGCCCGTCCGGGGCGGCCCGGCGCAGAAGGCTCAGTGCTCTGTGGCGTGCGGCGCTCGGTTCTTCACGGCGCGGGGCGTCAGTTCTCCACGGCGCGGGGCGCCGGCGCGGGTCGGCGCCGCAGCCCCCGCACCCGCTCGACCAGCGGCCGGTATTGAGCACCCAGGCCGATCGCCTGCATGGCCCCACGCAGCGCCCGGTGGGCGCGCGGCGCGGGCGTGTGCCAGAGCGGGTTGGGCAGCGTGCGTGTGCCGCGCAGCGCGGGGCGCTGCGCCTCCAGCGCAGCGGTAATGGCCTGCCAAAACGCCCGGTGCGCGGAACGGCGCTCGGTGCCGCCGCCGTCGTCGAAGGACATCACCCAGGGATTGGTGTTGATCTCCCACACCTGCAGCCGCCCGCGGTGCACGGCGTAATCGATGCGTCCGTAGCGGATGCCGGCGATCCGAAAGACCTCGCGCAGCGCCGATTCGTGCGGATTGCCGAGCAGGTAATCCATCTCCTCCTGCACCTGCCGCGCGTTCACCGCAGCCGGATACTTCACCATCCACTCGCGGGCGAAGAACAGGTGCCGCGGCACGATGCGATCGCCCACCACGAAGGCCGAATACTTGCGGTAGATGCCGTGCGCATCGGCCGTGTCCAGCAGCTCGGTGATCAGCACCGGGTCCAGGCTGTGCCCTGCGCGGCGCAGCTGGCTCAGGCGCGCCTCCAGCACCGCGGCATCGCTCACCGGTTCGCCCCAGGGCCCGACGTGATCGTCCTCGCGGCGCAGGAACACCGGCCAGGCTTGCGGACGGCGGTGCTCGGTGGCGCGATAGACGTTGAAATCGTTGATGCCTGCGCGGTGCAGGGCACGCAGCAGCTCGTAGCGGCGCAGGCTCGCGGTGGGGTGGTTGAGCAGGGCCACGTCTGCACCGCCGGCCTCGGCCAGGGCCGTGTGCACCTGTGCCGCCGTCTCCAGCTCTTCCGGCGCCAGGCGTTCGAGGTCCGAGAACACGTAGCTGCCGAGCGGCAGCCGCGGCAGCTGCGGCAAGGCCTCGTAGGCCAGTGGCCGCACGAAGGGCTGCAGGTGGCGGCCCCAACTCTCCAGGAAACTGCGGATGGTATACAGATGCGCCCCGCGCGCCAGGTAGTAGATCATCCTGGTCCTCCCCCGTCTTCCCCATCCACAAGTATAGAAGCTGGGGGAGGGCAGGGCGGGGTGGAGGACGAAAGCCGCGCGTCCCGAGCCCCTGCCGCTCGTCCTGAGCTGGTCGAAGCCTGCCCTGAGCCTGCCGAAGGGGGGCGAGCGGCCCAGAACGAAGCCCGCGCTCACCCCTGCGTCAACAGACTCCCAGGTCGGCGTGCCGAAGGGGGACGAACACGGAGCCGGTAATCTGAGCTTTCATAGGCCCTGTGCCGCGCGTCCCGAGCCTCTGCCGCTCGTCCTGAGCTGGTCGAAGCCTGCCCTGAGCCTGCCGAAGGGGGATGAGCGGTCCAGAACGAAGCCCGCGCTTACCCCTGCGTCAGCAGGTTCCGCAGATCGATCAGCGCCGCGTTCGCCGGCGAGATGTAGCTCACCATGGTCTTGGAGTAGTTCGCCACCCAGCCCATCGGGTCGCCGTTCAGCACGATCGGCGAGGCGGCATCCACCTGCGTCTGCTCCAGCAGGCGCACCACCTGCTGCAGGCTGGCCGTGGCGTTCTTCTTCTTGAGCACGTCGGCGAAGTCGATCTCCACCGCCTGGAGGATGTGCAGCAGCGCCCAGGTGTAGCCGCGCGCCTCGTAGTAGACGTCGTCGATCTCCAGCCAGGGCGTCTCCGCGCGCACCGTTCTCGGCGTGGGCGTGGACTGGCGCGCGCTCGGGTCGCCGGCCAGGTCTACGTTGATGCGCTCTTCGGCCACGCTGGCGTTGAGCCGCTGCGACAGCGAGCCCAGACGCTTGCCCGCCACCCACAGCAGCTGGTTGAGGTTATCCGCGCGGGTGTAGAACTGTGCGGAGTGGTCCTGCGGGTCCGCCAGCCGGCGCAGGTAGTTGCGCAGGTGCAGCGTGGCCTTGCGGTACTGGCGCTCGGTGGGCGGGAACATCCACGAGTCGTTGCTGAAGTTCAGGCGCGGCTCGGCCTCGGCCAAGTCGCGGTCCTCGCGCGACTGCGACTGCGAGCGCGAGAAGTCGTTGCGCAGCACGCGCGCCGTGTCGCGCAGCATCACCACCGCGCCGAACTCCCAGTTCGGCATGTTGTCGAGCAGCGGAGTCAGGCCGAACAGCGAGCTCGGCGGCATCACGTCGTTGGACAGATACCCGCCCGGCTTGTCCAGCAGCACCTCGGCCTCATGGGTGAGGGTGGCGGTGGTCACGTAGCCCGGCACCAGCTTCTCCTGGTCGCCGCCGGCCATCTCCAGCGCCGCGGTGCGCACGTCGAAGGGCTCCGGCTCCTGGCTCCAGTAGATGCCGATGCCCCACAGCACCACCACGGCCGTGACCAGCAGCAGGAGGCTGGCCCAGATCACGCCCTTCTCGCGCAGCGTGCGCGGGTGGTAGAGCCAGGCCAGGCCCTTCAGGCGCTGCCAGATCCAGTCCACGCCCAGGAAAATGCGGTCCTTCCAGTCGGGTTTGCGTACGGCGTCGGTCATGAATTCGGGTACTTCTCAGGGGAGGGGACCGGGTATTGTGCCACAGGCGGGCTGCCCGCCCCACCGGCGGGGCCGCGCATTCCGCGGGGGGCTGCATCAGTCGGTTGCCAGCCGCCCCCGCCTGGGATATACCAGTGGCGCCCCCGCCGAGCGGCAGCCATCCTCGCCGGGCCCGGATAACAACGACATACGACAACGAGACCTGCGGGGAAACCTCATGAAAGCCATCCCTCGGCTGGCCGCGCCCGCCCTGTGCCTTGTTCTTGCATCCTGCGGCGGGGGCGGCGGAAGCAGCTCCGGCGGCGGCCTCGGGAACCAGGAGGCCATCGTGGTGAGCGCCTGCACCCCAGGCGGCGACGACAGCACGCAGGCCGCCAATGGCTCGGCGCAGTACACCGACTCCTACGCCGTCGGTTCGCCCACCTACCACGTGCTCGTGACCCGCAAGGACAGCGGCGGGGCGGACGTGAGCATCGACTACATGGTCCACCAGCCGGCGGGCGCGCCCAAGGGCATCGTCGTTCTCATTGCGGGCGGCGGCCTGACCGCCGGGCTCTCGGGAACCGATGGCGGCGCGCCCACCAGCTCCGGCCGCAACTTCCTGGTGCGCAGCGCCCACCGCTTCGCGGCCCGGGGCTACCGCGCCATCACCATCGACCGGCCCAGCGATGTCGCGGCCAGCGGCGCGACGAATGTCGGCGTCGACGAGTACCGCAACTCCATGCGCCATGCCGTGGACATCGCGGGCGCGGTCAAGGCCGAGAACGCGGAGAATCTCCCCGTACTGCTCGTCGGCACCAGCCGCGGCGCGATTTCGGCCGCTGCCAACAACACCCTTGCCGCGGGCATCGACCTGTCGTCGGCCCTGACGTCCGGCAGCGGCAGCCCGATCGGCTCCGCCTCGCTGCCGACCTCGCGCATCGTGCGGCCGACGCACGTTCTGCTGCACAGCCTGGACGGCTGCGCCGTCACCACGCCCGCCGACTCGCGCGCCCTCTACAACACACTCCGCAGCGCCGGCGTGAGTGTCGCCGGGGACGAGGTGAGCGGCGGCTTCCGCGACACGATCGACAACAACCCCTGCGGCCCGCTCGACTACCACGGCTTCACCGGCATCGAGAACTGTGCGGTCGGGAAGAGCACTTCCTGGATGGACACCATGCTGGCCGCACTGCCCGCCGGCAACCGCCGCCCGCAGGGCACGGATACCACCGCGACCGTCACCGCGGGCGCGGCGGCCAAACAGCTTTCGGCCACCGACGCCGACGGCGACAGCCTCACCTACGCCGTCCCGTACGCGACCAGCGCCCTCGGCGGCTCCGTCAGCGTGACCTCGAGCGGTTCGATGACCTACACCGTCCCCTCGTCCGGCGTGACCGGCACCACCGACTCCTTCGTCTTCACCGTCACCGACGGCAAGGGCGGGGCGGGCTTCGGGCTCGTCACCATCAATCTCTGAGTCCCGTCCCGGACCGGCCCTCTCCGCAAGGGGAGGGCCCGTATCCAGTCACTCTGCCATCAACGAGTCGCCGAGAAAATGGCGGACATTACTCTGGACGTCAAGTCCCGTTTATGTTCGTATTACGTTGGTAATTCAGATACATGCGTTCCGCATAAGGCGGACATTTCTCGGGACACGGCATGCCCCTTCAGATCCCGGAACATCGCCTGAGGGTGCCGACCGCCCGTTCCGGTCCGTTCACTTTCGAGCTCGGGCTCGACGCGGCGGCGCTCGAAGCCCTGTACATGCGGGTTCAGGACGCGCACCGGCGCTTCAGCGGTTCGCCGCTGGCGCAGGTGGCGAACCGGCTCGAGAAGGAGGTGGTCGTGTCGAGCATTTTCGGCACGAACAGCATCGAGGGTGGCACCCTCTCCGAGGGAGAAACTCAGGACGCCCTCGAACTCGACCCCGCGCAGGTGGAGGATGTCGAACAGCGTCGCGCGTTGAATCTAAGGGATGCATACAACCTGTCGCGCGAGGCAGCCGCCGATCCCGACTGGCGGCTGGACCTGCCATTCGTCCAGGCTGTACATGTGGCGATTACGAGCCAAATCCCCCGCGAATACGACAGGCCCGGAGTCTTCCGCGACAACGCCAGGGGGATCATCACGCACGTGGGCGACGCCGCCCACGGCGGGCGCTACAAGCCGCCCCAATACGGCGGGGACGTGCGGGCGTTGCTCGATGCGCTCCTGGAGTGGCACGAACGCCTTGTTTGCGAAGGGGTGCCGGCGCTGATCCGGGCGCCGCTTGTCCATTACTACTACGAGTTGATCCATCCGTTTTGGGACGGAAACGGGCGCGTGGGCCGCGTGCTGGAGGCGACGCTTCTTCAGCAGGAAGGCTTCCGCTACGCCCCATTCGCTCAGGCGCGCTACTACTACGATCATATCGACCGCTACTTCGCCCTGTTCAATGCTTGCCGCAAGGCAGCGTCCAAGGGCGATCCAAATCCAAACACGCAGTTCGTCGCTTTCTTCCTCGAGGGCATGTTGGCCAGCCTCAACCGGCTGCATGACCGCGTAAACAGCTTGGTCACCCTTCTCCTGTTCGAGAGCGACCTCAAGCGCCGCCACGACGACAAGGAGATCAATGCGCGCCAGTACGCGATCGTCACCCAGGTTCTGGAGGCGGGCAAGCCGGTACCGCTGGCGCAACTGCGCCGCGCACCCTGGTACCTGGCGCTCTATACCCACCGGACCGACAAGACCAGGCAGCGCGACCTGCGCCGCCTGCGGGAGACCGGCCTGATCCGGGTCGACGAAAACGACCGGGTATGGCCCGGCTTCGTCGGGCCGAAAGCCGACACTCAGACATGGGCCAAGGGCGACGGCTGAGCCGAGCCGGGGGGCATCGTCTCACCATCTGAGCCGAATCCGAGGCCTATTCGTCTCACGAGCGGAGCCGAATCGGGTGTGACGCGCCCGCACTCCCGTTCGTCCTGAGCCCTTCGACTCGGCTCAGGACAGGCCTGCCGAAGGGGATGAACGGCACCGCCCCGAACCACGGAATCTAATCCCCGTTCGTCCTGAGCTGGTCGAAGGGCGAGCGGGGATGCCCCGCAGTTTCCGGCGGCTCCCGCCCCCGTTCGCACTGAGCCCGTCGAAGCCGTCCTGAGCCAGTCGAAGGGGTGCGAACCGACGCACCCCCCGAGCCGCCGGCTTCAACGCGCCCGTTCCTGCTGAGCCCTTCGACTCCGCTCAGGACAGGCCCTTCGACTCCGCTCAGGACAGGCTTGTCGAAGGCTCTCCTGAGCTTGTCGAAGGGTGCCCACGGGACCGCCCCCGCACGTTCCGTCCGTTCGTGCTGAGCCTGTCGAAGCGCGAACGGACTCGCCCCCGACCCCTGGCCCATTCCCGTTCGTCCTGAGCCTGTCGAAGGATGAACGGGAGCGCCCCGCCAACCCCTCCCATTTCGGTACAATACCCCCACCCCCCGACCACGCCACGGAGCCGCCCCCATGACCCGCATCGGAACCCCGCTCTCGCCCTCGGCCACCCGCGTCATGCTCCTGGGCAGCGGCGAGCTCGGCAAGGAGGTCATCATCGCCCTGCAGCGCCTGGGCGTGGAGGTGATCGCCGTGGACCGCTACCCGGACGCGCCGGGCCACCAGGTCGCCCACCACGCCCGGGTCATTGACATGGCCGACGCCGCCCAGCTCCGCCGGCTGGTCGAGGAGGAGCGCCCGCAGCTCATCGTGCCGGAGATCGAGGCCATCGCCACCGACGAGCTGGCCCGCATCGAGGCGGACGGCCTGGCCGAGGTCATCCCCACCGCCCGCGCCGCCCAGCTCACCATGAACCGCGAGGGCATCCGGCGCCTGGCGGCCGAGACCCTGGGCCTGCCCGCCTCCGGCTACGCCTTCGCCGGCTCCCTGGAGGAGCTCAAGGCCGCCGTGGACGGGGGCATCGGCTACCCCTGCATCGTCAAGCCGGTCATGTCCTCCTCCGGCAAGGGCCAGTCCACCCTGAACGGCCCCGAGGACCTGCAGCCCGCCTGGGACTATGCCAAATCCGGCACCCGGGTCGACCGCGGCCGGGTCATCGTCGAGGAGATGATCGAGTTCGACTATGAGATCACCCTGCTCACCGTGCGTGCGGTGGGCGAGAGCGGCGAGGTCGAGACGCAGTTCTGCGCCCCCATCGGCCACCGCCAGGAGCACGGCGACTACGTCGAGAGCTGGCAGCCCCAGCCCATGAGCGAGACCGCCCTGGCGCGCGCCAAGGAGATCGCCGGCGCCGTCACCGCCGAGCTCGGGGGTCGCGGCATCTTCGGCGTGGAGCTGTTCGTCAAGGGCGACCAGGTCTGGTTCAGCGAGGTGAGCCCGCGCCCCCACGACACCGGCCTGGTGACCCTCATCACGCAGTGGTTCAGCGAGTTCGAGCTGCATGCCCGCGCCATCCTCGGCCTGCCCGTCACCACCGAGCTGCGCAACCCCGGCGCCAGCGCCGTCATCTACGGCCGCATGGACGAGAAGGGCATCGCCTTCGAAGACGTCGACGCCGCCCTGCGCGTCCCCGGCACCGACCTGCGCCTCTTCGGCAAGCCCGAAGCCTACACCCGCCGCCGCATGGGCGTAGCCCTCGCCCGAGGGGAGGAGATCGCGGATTGTCGGAGCCGGGCGCGGGAAGTGGCGGGGAGGGTGAGGCCGGTCAAGAACTGAACCTCGATTGCGGCGCCTTCCGTTCGTACTGAGCTTGTCGAAGTTCGGACGGAACCTCGCCATCAACGGCGAGCGAGCAGCATGGTTCGCAAGAGCGGGAAACGGCTCACATACGCCATTTGCCATATCCCGGACCACCCCGGCTCCTGTGGTACGATGCACAGGCTTGGTGCGGGTGGTAAGAGATGGCGCAACAGAGCAGCAGGCCACGCAGATGATCGGGACATGCACCCTCACTTCCGATGGCCAACGTCTCGGGTCTTCACGGGACTCCTCGCGCTCTAAAGCACTCCTTCGATTTTCGCAAGCCGAGCTCCCAGCCAGCGCCTTGCGTCAGGCCGACGCCAAATGCCGTGGACACGCGCTTCCGCATAGGCGAAAGCCGTCGGCCAGTTTACCTATCGTCTCATCGTCATACGTATCCCAGGCCCTTGCCAGGCACCGTCAAGTCACCATGGAGACCGACAGCGGCGCGCTCGGGCTAAACACTAAAACACGCTAATCAGGCTTCGTTCATGGCCATCAAGAAATCCGACCTCTACTCCTCCCTCTGGGCCTCCTGCGATGAACTGCGCGGCGGCATGGATGCCAGCCAGTACAAGGACTACGTCCTGTTCATGCTGTTCATCAAGTACATCTCCGACAAGTACGGCGACTCGGACGACTTCGCCCCGCCGGTGGTTATCCCCAAGGGCGCCAGCTTCAAGGACATGATCGCGCTCAAGGGCAAGAGCGACATCGGCGACAAGATCAACACGCAGATCATCCAGCCGCTGATCGACGCCAACGCCCGCCTGGCGCGCAGCGACTTCCCCGACTTCAACGACCCCAACAAGCTCGGCGAAGGCAAGGCGATGGTGGATCGCCTGACCAACCTGATCGGCATCTTCCAGAAGCCCGAACTGGATTTCTCGAAGAACCGCGCCGAGCACGACGACATCCTCGGCGACGCCTACGAATACCTGATGCGCCACTTCGCCACCGAGAGCGGCAAGAGCAAGGGCCAGTTCTACACGCCCTCCGAGGTCAGCCGCGTCATCGCCAAGGTGATCGGCATCTCGCCGAACAACGCCGTGGCCGCCACCACCGCCTACGACCCCACCTGCGGCTCGGGCTCGCTGCTGCTCAAGGTGGCCGCCGAGGCGGGCAAGCACATCACGCTGGAAGGGCAGGAGAAGGACGTGACCACTGCCGGTCTCGCCCGCATGAACATGATCCTGCACGACTTCCCCACCGCCAACATCGTGCAGGGCAACACCCTGGCCGACCCCAAGTTCAAGGAGGGCGAGCGGCTCCGCACCTACGACTACGTCGTCGCCAATCCGCCGTTCTCCGACAAGACCTGGAGCACCGGTCTCACCCCCGCCAACGACCCCTACCAGCGCTTCGCCTGGGGCGAGCCGCCGGCCAAGCAGGGCGACTACGCCTACCTGCTGCACATCATCCGCTCCATGAAAAGCAGCGGCAAGGGCGCCTGCATCCTGCCCCACGGCGTGCTGTTCCGCGGCAATGCCGAGGCGACGATCCGCCGGCAACTGGTGCGCTCCGGCTACCTCAAGGGCATCATCGGCCTGCCCGCCAACCTGTTCTACGGCACCGGCATCCCCGCCTGCATCCTGGTGCTCGACAAGGAGAACGCCACCGCCCGCAAGGGCATCTTCATGATCGACGCCTCCAAGGGCTTCATCAAGGACGGCAACAAGAACCGCCTGCGCGAGCAGGACATCCACCGCATCGTCGATACCTTCACGCAAGCAGGTGGACGTGCCGCGCTATGCCCGCATGGTGCCTTTCGACGAGATCGCCGATCCGAAAAACGACTACAACCTCAACCTGCCGCGCTACATCGACAGCACCGAGCCGGAGGACATCCAGGACATCGACGCCCACCTGCGCGGCGGCATCCCGCTGCGCGACATTGACGGCGATGGTGATGTTGATGCGAACGGGGCCCTGCCGCCGGTGTCGGGCCTGGCTGCCTACTGGGTCGTGTTCCCCGCGTTGCGCACCACGCTGTTTCGCGACAACCCCCATCCCGGCTACCTCGACCTGGCCGTCGAACCCGCGGCGATCAAGACCACCATCCTCGAACACCCTGAATTCGCCGCCTTCCGTGCCCAGGTCACCGACCGCTTCGCCCGGTGGCGGGCCGACAATACCCCGCACCTCAAGGGCTTCGACCGCGACGGCCTGCCCAAGGCGCTGATCACCACCCTCGGCGAGGCCCTGCTGGAGCGTTTCCGCGCCGCGCCGTTGCTCGACCCCTACGACATCTACCAGCACCTGATGGACTACTGGGCCGAAACCATGCAGGACGACGCCTACGCCATCGCCGCCGACGGCTGGGTGGCCCGGCCCCGCCGCGTGCTCGAAGAGATCAAAACCGGCAGGAAAAAGGGCGAGATGAAGGACAAGGGTTGGACCTGCGACCTGATCCCCAAGCTCTATGTCGTCGCCCGCTACTTTGCCGACCAGCAGGCCGAACTGGACGCCCTGCAGGCCGAGCTGGACGCAAGCATCGCCGCAATGAGCGAACTGGAAGAGGACTACGGCGGCGAGGACGGCGCCTTCGCCGAGCTGGACAAGATCAACAAGGGCGAAGTGAGCAAACGCCTCAAGGCGATCAAGGGCGACCCCGAGTACGCGGACGAGGCCAAAACCCTCAAACAGTGGAGCGCCCTGGAGAAAAAACAGAGCGAACTCAAAAAGGCCATCAAGGAAGCCGACGCCGCCCTCGACCAGCGCGCCTACGAGAAGTACGCCCAGCTCAGCGTGGACGAGATCAAGACCCTGGTGGTGGAAGACAAGTGGCTCACCGCCCTGAAGCAGGCCGTGCAGGGCGAACTGGAACGCGTCTCCCAGACCCTCACCGGCCGCGTGCGCCAACTGGCCGAACGTTACGCCACGCCGCTGCCGCAGCTCACCGAGCGGGTGGCAGACCTGTCAGCGCGGGTGGATGGGCACCTGAAGCGGATGGGGGCGGTATGGCAGTGAAGCGGGAAGAAATGGGGGTGGGAGAGGTCGCGATAGGGTATGTGCCGCAGGCTATAAAGACGACGGTGCCAGCCGGTTGCAAGCAGACCGAGGTGGGTGTGATTCCGGAAGATTGGGAATTAAGACAGCTACACGAGGTTGCGCAAATTCAGTCTGGAATCGCAAAAAACTCGGCAGCACAGGTACAAGACCCGATTCGCGTCCATTATCTGCGAGTCGCAAACGTTCAGGACGGTTATCTTGAACTCTCGGAAATGAGTGAGATAACAATTTCACGAGGTGACCTAAAGCGATTCTCTGTCCAGCCCGGCGATGTCCTTATGAATGAGGGAGGCGATAGAGATAAGCTCGGGCGTGGCGCAATATGGCGCGGCCAATATCAACCTTGTATTCATCAAAATCATGTTTTTGTTGTTAGAGCAAAGACATTAGTTGATCCTGAGTACCTCACACTGTGGTCTGCCGGGTCTGAGGCAAGAAAGTACTTCCTGATTGCTGGTAGGCAGACAACTAACCTTGCATCTATTAACAAAACATCCCTCGGAGAGCTGCCGGTTCTACTACCCTCAGTTGCCGAACAACGCGCCATCGCCACCGCCCTGAGCGATGTGGATGCCTTGCTGGAGGGGCTGGACCGGCTGATCGCCAAAAAGCGCGACCTCAAGCAGGCCGCCATGCAGCAACTCCTCACCGGCCAGACCCGCCTGCCGGGGTTTGAGGGGGAGTGGGACGTAAAGCGTCTCGGGGAGTTGCTAAGAATATGCCATGGAAGAAATCAGCGCGAGGTGGAAGTCAAAGACGGACCTTTCCCGATTTTGGCGACTGGAGGAAAAATTGGTACCGCCAAGCAGTCACTATATGAGGGCCCATCAGTTCTGATAGGGCGCAAGGGGACGATCAATAAACCGCAGTACATGGCCGGACCATTTTGGACCGTGGACACGTTGTTCTATTCAGTCATTGAGGGTGATAACGATGTCAAATACCTCTACTACCGATTTCTTATGATTGATTGGATGCAGTACAACGAAGCTTCCGGTGTACCGAGTTTGAATGCCCGAACGATCGAAAGCGTCGAAATCAGGTGTCCGCAACCGCCAGAACAGCAGGCTATTGCTAACGCCCTCTCCGACATGGACGCCGAACTCGAAGCCCTGGAACAAAGCCGCGCCAAGACCGCCGCACTCAAGCAGGCGATGATGCAGGAGCTGCTGACCGGCCGCACGCGGCTGGTGGACCCCACGCCGAAGGAGTGCGCCAATGCCTGAAACCGCCCCCGCTAATGGAGCGACCTACACCAAGGCGCGTTTTTTCAAATGCGCCTTGCAGGTCAACCCCGCCGACTACATCCAATATCGAGGTCAGCAACAGACGCTCAGTGAGGATGAGTACAACCAGCAACTGCTGGAAGCGGCGCTGGAGGCCGGGGTCGAGGTGATTGGTGTCGCCGACCATGGCTCGGTCGCGGCGGTGGATAGGATTCGTGAGCTGTTTTCGCAACACGGTATTGTGGTCTTTCCGGGGTTCGAAATCGCATCAAGCGAAAAGATCCACTTCGTTTGTTTGTTTGATGAATCAACTCCCACTGATCTGATAAAGATGCACATGGGGGCGTTGAAAGTGGATTTCGAGCAGCCTGAAATGCCGGTCCATAACTCAGCAGTTGATATTATCGACTACGTCAATAATAAAGGCGGTTTCATATATGCCGCCCACGTCACCAACGTTGATGGCGTGCTCAAACGACGAATGAATCATGTCTGGAAGCACAAAAAGTTGTGTGCCGCACAGATCCCCGGCCCAATCGAAGACCTCAAGCGAGTGGAAGACGACTTCTACCGCAAGGTCTTGCTGAACAAGAATGCCGACTATCGCCGTGAACGCCCCATGGCGGCGATCAACGCCGCCGATGTCTGTAAACCGGAACAGATCAAGGCCGATGGGGCCTCGTGCCTGATCAAGATGACCCGGCCCTGCTTCACCTCGTTTAAGCAGGCCTTCAGCGATCCGGAGTCCCGGGTGCGGCTCAATTCCGACAGGCCCGAGCACTACGCAACGGCCATCGAACGGATCCGCTTCGTCGGCGGTTACCTGGACGAGGTGGATATCCAGTTCTCCGACCATCTGAACGCGCTGATCGGCGGGCGGGGCACCGGCAAGTCCACCTTGCTGGAATGCATCCGTTTCGCCCTGGAGCTGCGGCCCTTCGGGCATTCGGCGCAAAAACAGCATGATGCCGTCATCAAAGCCAATCTGGGTAATGAGCGTGGCCGGGTGGAACTTGTCGTTCGCTCCGCCGCCATGCATGGTCGCCGCTTCCGGATCACACGTCGCTATGGCGATCAACCGGTGGTGTTGGATGAAGAGGGAAATGTCTCCCCCCACCAGCCCCATGATTTGCTGCCTGGCCTCGATCTATTCGGTCAGAACGAGATCTACGAAATGACCCGCGATCAGTCAAGTCGCAACAAGTTGATGGAGCGCTTTCTGGAGGGGGAGCAGGCCGACTATGACGCGACCATCGCCGAGGTTCTACAGCGGCTGAAGGAGAACCGGGAGAGCATCGTCAAGGCGCTGCAACAGCGCGAGGAGATCGAGGCAGACGTGGAGCGCCTGCCCAAGTTGCAGGATCAGGCGCGGCAGTTTCAGGATCTCGGCCTGGACGAGAAGCTGAAGATCATTCCACGGCTGGAGAAAGAGAGACGACTCAGCAGGCGTGGGACAGATGAGATCGACCGGCTCGGGGAGGCGATCAACGGGCTCAAGGAGAGCCTGCCCGACACCACCTACCTAGGCGATGCCGCCCTGGAAGGTTTGCCCGATGCAGCGGTGTTGGGACGCCAGAAGGGGGTTCTGGACGCCTTGGCCGAAAAGGCACGGCAAGCGATTGTGCAGTTGGAGGAGGCGCACCGGGGATCGGCAGAGGGGCTGGCGCCGCTCCAGCAGGAGGTGGAGCGAGCCATTAAGGCGGAAGAGCAGAAGTTGGAGGCGGCGTTCAAGGAGATCCCGGCCAGCCAGGGCAAAACCGGCCGGCAAATCGGAGCCGAGTATCAGACCCTGCTTCAGCAGATTGAGCAGATCAAGCCCAAGCAAGCGATGCTGCAATCCCGCCAAGCTCAGATCGACGAGCTGTACAGCCGGCGCAAAAAGCTGCTTCTTGAGCTTTCGGAGGCGGCCGGCAACCGTGCCGCCGCGATGCAGAAATCGGTAAAACGCCTCAACCGGCGTCTGGAACAAAAGGTCCGGTTGACACTCAGGAGTGAGGGCGATCGACAGCCGCTGTTCGATTTCCTGTCAGCCTGCGGCCTGGAGGGAGTCGGCCCCAAGCGTCTTGCCTGGGTGAATGAGGGCGACTTTTCACCGGCGGCCCTTGCAGAGCAGATTCGATCCGGCGCAGACGCCTTGCGGCAGACAGGGTGGGGAGTTACCCCCGGCGTTGCCGAGGCGTTGTGTCGCCTACCGGAGCGCAAACTACTGGAGATGGAGGAGCTGCTCCTGCCGGATCTCAACGAGATCGAACTGAACGTCACCCACGGCGCGCAGGAGGCGCGATTTCGGCCGATTGACGATCTCTCCACCGGGCAGCAGTGTACCGCTGTCTTGCACCTGTTATTGCTGGACAATCGGGACCCGCTCATCCTGGACCAACCTGAAGACAATCTGGATAACGCCTTTATCGCCGAGCGTATCGTCACCGAACTGCGCAATGCCAAGCTGACACGCCAGTTCATTTTTGCCACCCATAACGCCAATATCCCGGTGTTCGGCGACGCGGAGTGGATTGGCGTATTGAGTGTTGAGGAGGGCAAGGGCCGTATACTTCCACGGCAGCAGGGTGCGATTGACCTCCCCGAAATACAACACCTTGCGGCCGATATCCTCGAAGGTGGCGAGGCCGCCTTTAACCAGCGTCGGGAAAAGTATGGCTTCGAGTAAAAGCACCGTACGCTACCTCTACAGGAGAGGCGCATGCTGAAGACCGAGCTCTTGGAGATTATCGCCAATGGCGAGAACTCCGGCGTCGAATTCAAACGTGATGACATTCGACCGGAGCAGTTGGCCAGGGAGGTCGTCGCCATGCTCAACTTTCGGGGGGGCAAGGTCCTGTTGGGCGTGGAAGACGACGGCACGGTTTCCGGCGTCCAGCGCGAAGCGCTCGAAGAGTGGGTGATGAACGTCATCCAGACCCGGATTCACCCGATGTTTCTCCCTTATTACGAGGAGATCCGGCTAGATGACAAAAAAGTGGTTGCCGTGATCAGTTTCCCCCAGGGGATATCCAAGCCCTATGTGGTGCGCGATCGGGGTAAGGAGGAGATCTATATCCGTGTCGGCTCCACCTCGCGGCTGGCCACGCGTGAGCAGCAGATGCGCCTGTTCGAGCTTGGCGGCATGTTGCACGCCGAGGTGATGCCGGTGCCGCGCACCGATATGAGCTCGCTGGATGATGCGCGGTTGTTGAACTACCTGCGGGACATCCTGCGTGATCCGGAGATCCCGGCTTCGGAGGAGGCGTGGAAGACCCGCCTGCTGGGCCTCGGTTTTCTCGCCGAGGCGGGTGAAAATATCTGCTGCACCATCGCAGGGTTGGTCCTCTTCGGCAAGAGTCCGCGCCGTTATCTGAAACAGGCGGGATTGCGGGTGTTCGCCTTTGAGGGTACGGAGAAGGCATATCAGGCAGAGCTCGACGAGATCCTGGATGCCCCCATGGTGGGCCGCTGGGATGTCACGGAGTCGGGGAAAGAGTTAGTGGATAGCGGTTTGATCGAGCACTTTGTCGATGCCATCGGGCCCTTTATCTCGCAGGAGGCTGGTGAAGTGGATAGCGGTTTTCGCCGCGAGACCGAATGGTTCTATCCGGTTGAGGCCGTGAGAGAATCCGTGGTCAACGCACTGGCGCACCGGGACTGGACCCGCTTCGTCGAAATCGAGGTGGGCAGTTACGCCGATCGGCTGGAAGTGATCAGCCCCGGGGCTCTGCCCAACTCGATGTCTGTGGAGAAGATGGTGGCCGGCCAGCGTTCACCCCGAAACCCGTTGATAATGGAGGTGCTGCGGGATTACGGCTATGTGGACTATCGGGGGATGGGGGTGCGGACCAAAATCGTCCCCCTTGCCCGTGCCCACACTGGGAGGGATCCCGATTTCGTGGCTACGGAGGATCATCTCAAGACGACCCTGTATCGCAAATCGTCGGGAGGTGGTCCCTGAGAAGTGCGGGGGCAATTGGGGGTATTTCCGGGAAAGTCACCCTACCAGTTACCCGAGCCGGCACTGGTCGCCGACATGCGCCAACTGATCGACGACGTCCGCCGGCGGGCGGCGGCAGCGGTCAATGCCGAGTTGACGCTGCTGTACTGGCAGGTGGGGGACCGCATCAACAAGGATGTGCTTGGCGAAGAGCGGGCACACTACGGCGAGCAAATTATGGCTAGGTTGGCCGACCGTTGTTGGGCAATGCTGCCTCTCAGCACGTGCGCCCAGTCCACCGCAGTGGTTTGGCGACCGGAGGCGGAGTCGCACTCCGGCACCGCTACCGGGGAAGTTACCGCGGAAGTGAGACGGCTGGTGGGTGTTATGCGGGGCGAGATGAAGCGTTCCGAAATACAGAGGGCTCTCGGCCTGAAGCATGAGGACCACTTTCGGGAAGCTTATCTGCGTCCCGCCCTGGAAGCCGGCGTTATCGAAATGACGATTCCGGACAAGCCGCGCAGCAGCCGCCAAAAATACCGTCTGACCGCGCCAGGCCAGGTGCTGCTGAAGGCCGGACAGGATAAAAAGGAGCAGCCATGAGTCACGCCACCCGTCCTGAACGCCTGACTCAGAACCGTGTCGTGGCCCTGTTCACCCGCCCCGTGGAGGATGGCGGGCTGGGCTACCGCTACCTCGGCGACTGGCATCAGCGCGAGAACAACCGCGCCATCGAGCCCGAGCTGCTGCGGGCCAATCTGCGCGAACGCGGCTACTCCGAGGCGCATATCGCCGCCGCGCTGCAAAAGCTGGAAGCCGCTGCCGATGTCACTGGCGTCACCCTCTATCAGGCGAACCTGCGCACCTACAAGCTGCTGCGCTACCGCGTGCAGGTGCAGCTTTCCGCCTGGCCAGCCCCACGAGGATGTGCACCTGATCGACTGGGAGCACGCCGAAGAAAAACGACTTCGCTCTGGCCGAGGAGGTGACGCTCAAGGGCGGCTACGAGCGCCGGCCGGACCTGGTGCTCTACCTCAACGGCATCGCCGTCGGGGTGATCGAGCTCAAGCGCAGCTCGGTGGAGGTGGCCGACGGCGTGCGCCAGCTCATCACCAACCAGGAAGAGATCTTCAACCAGGCCTTTTTCAGCACCGTGCAGCTGGTGTTCGCCGGCAGCGACTCCCAGGGGCTGCGCTACGGCACCACCGGCACGCCGGAGCAGTTCTTCGTGCAGTGGAAGGACGAGGACGGCGGCGGCGACGCTGGCAGCCCGGCGCCCTGCTGGACCGGCCGCTGGCGCAGATGTGCGACAAGGCGCGGCTGCTGGACCTGATCCGCAACTTCATCATCTTCGACGCCGGCCAGAAGAAGGTGCCGCGGCCGCACCAGTATCTTCGGCGTCAAGGCCGCGCAGGAGCGCATCGCCCAGCGCGAGGGCGGCGTCATCTGGCACACCCAGGGCAGCGGCAAGAGCATCCTGATGGTGCTGCTCGCCAAGTGGCTGCTGGAGCACGACCCGGAGGCGCGCATCCTGGTCGTCACCGACCGCGACGAGCTGGACAAGCAGATCGAGGGCGTGATGCGCAACGCCGGGGTGGTCGGGCGAGGACGGCCCCTCGCCGCGCATCACCTCGCGGGCGCAGTTCGTCGAGAAGCTCGGGCGCCACCACGCCGCGCCTGCTCTGCGCGCTGGTCCACAAGTTCGACCCCGGCGACCTGAAGGGCGATCCGCCGCCGGTGCGCGGGCGCTTCTACGTCTTCGTGGACGAGTGCCACCGCACCCAGGGCGGCGACATGAACAAGCAGATGAAGCGCTGGCTGGAGGACGCGATCTTCATCGGCTTCACCGGCACGCCGCTGCTGCGCAAGGACAAGCAGACCACCCGCGAGGTGTTCGGCACCTACATCCACACCTACAAGTTCCACGCAGGCGGTCGGCGACAAGGTGATCCTGGACCTGAAGTACGAAGCGCGCGACGTGCCGCAGCGCCTGACCTCGCCCAAGAAGATCGATGCCTGGTTCGAGCAGCAAGACCAAGAACCTCAACAACTTCCAGAAGGCGGTGCTGCGCAAGCGCTGGGCGACCATGGAAGAGCTGATGAGCGCGGCCGAGCGCAAGCAGCGCATCATCGCCGACATCATCGAGGACTTCAGCCTCAAGCCGCGCCTGAACAACGACCGGGGCACGGCGCATCCTGGTGGCGGCGTCCATCTACGACGCCTGCCACTACTTCCGCCTGTTCCAGAACACGCGCTTCGGCCCGTACTGCGGGATCATCACCTCCTACGAGCCGAACCACAACGCCATCTCCCGCGAGCCGGCCAACAGCGACGAGCGCTACAAGTTCGACACCTACACCCAGCACGTACTGAAGGACGGCCAGACCACCAAGCAGTACGAGGACGAGATCAAGCGGCGCTTCATCGAGGAGCCGGCCAACTGCAAGCTGCTGATCGTGGTGAGCAAGCTGCTCACCGGCTTCGATGCGCCGAGCTGCACCTACATCTACCTCGACAACGAGCTGCGCGACCACAACCTGTTCCAGGCGATCTGCCGCACCAACCGGCTGGACGGCGACGACAAGGAGTACGGCCACATCGTCGATTTCAAGGAGCTGTTCGGCGACGTGCAGCAGGCCATCGCCGTCTACAGCTCCGACGAGCTGGACATGGACGACGGTGGCGACGGCGGAGAACAACGTCCAGCTCAAGAACTGGCTGGAAGAGGGCAAGCAAGAAGCTGGACGCGGCGCGCGAGGCGCTGCAGCTACCTGTGCGAGCCGGTGCCGCTGCCGCGGGAGATGGAGCAATTACCTGCACTACTTCTGCGGCGACGCCGACGACCCCAACGCGCTCAATGACACCGAGGCGCTGCGCATCTCCTTCTACAAGGCGGTGGCGGTCTTCGTGCGCGCCTTCGCGGCCATCGCCCAGGATCTGGACGAGGCCGGGTATTCCGCCGCCGAGATCGCCGCGTTGAACGAACGAGGTCGAGCTTTTTACAGCGAGATCCGCGCCGCGATCAAGAAGCATTCCGGCGAGGAACTGGACATCAAGCCCTACGAGGCGGACATGCGCCACCTCATCAACACCTATATCCAGGCCGATCCGGCGGACCGCTGGGCTCGGTGGACAACTACTCGCTCACTGGAGCTGATCATCGAGACCGGCATCCACGACGCCATCGCCAAAAAGCTCAACGAGAAGGGCAAGCTGTCCAAGAACGCCATCGCCGAGGGCATCATCAACAACGTCCGCAAGACCATCATCCGCGAGCAGCTCACCGATCCCCGCTTCTACGAGCAGATGTCCAAGCTGCTGGATGATCTGATCAAGCAGAGGCGCGACAATACCGCATCCTACGAGGAGTTCCTGCACAAGGCCGAGGCGCTGGTGAAACAGATGGCCGTGGGCCATGGGACCGACGATATCCCGCCCGAGCTCACGGACCGGCGTGAGGCCATGGTGATCTACAACAACCTGCCGGATATTCTGGCCGCCTCCGAAGGCACCCCGGCCGTTGCAGAGCCCGCGGCGGATTACAACAACACGCGCCTGCAAATGGCACTTGATATCGACCGCGCCATGCGCGAACAGGCCCCGGCGGGCTGGAACGGCGATACCGCGCGGGAGGCGCAGGTGCTCAACGCGCTGTATCCCAATCATGGGGCGGGACCGTGAAGCGACGAAGGCCGTATTCGAGCTGATCAAGAACCAGGCGGGTTACCAGTGAGCGAGACCATCCAGCTTGGTGACATCGCGATTGCGGTGACGCGCAAGGCGATCAAGCATGTGCACCTCTCTGTGCATCCGCCCGAAGGGCGGGTGACGCTGGTGGCGCCCACCGAGACCCGCCTGGAGGTGGCCCGGGCCTATGCGATCTCCAAACTGGGCTGGATCCGGGAGCAGCAGGCGAAACTGGAGGCTCAGGCGCGGGAGACGCCGCGACAGTTTGTCGAGCGCGAGAGCCACTATCTCTGGGGCCGTCGCTACCTGTTGAGTATTGAGGAGTGGGATGTCCGCCCCGGCGTCAAACTAGACCACAAACGCATCACCTTGACCGTGCGCCCGGGCAGCGAACAGGCCAGGCGCGCGAGGCTCATGCACGCGTGGCACAGGCGCCTGCTGCACGAGGCGGTCCCGCCATTGATCGAGAAGTGGGAACCGAGGCTGGGCGTGAAAGTGGCCGGGTATTTCCTGCAGCGCATGAAGACCAAGTGGGGAAGCTGCAATTCCAGGGCGGGTACTATCCGACTGAATACGGAACTGGTCAAAAAGCCGAAAGACCTGCTCGAATACATCATCGTGCACGAAATGACGCACCTCATCGAGCCGACCCACAACGAGCGCTTTATTGCCATTCTCGATGAAAATTATCCAACTTGGCGCGAGGCAAGGGCAGACCTTAATGAACTGCCGCTGGCGGCTGAGGCGTGGAGCGATTAAGCATGTTTTGAGGATTTTTCGTGGCAGCAACGGAGAATCCGGAGCGGCAGGCGAATCAACTCCGAAAGTGAGTGCTGGCTCGGCTCGCTCCAGAGGTCCTTACGATTCTGTATCGTGGTCACAATAAAATGACAATTTCAATCGACCGAACGACTGGGCACAAGCTCGCCGAAGTCCGTGAGGTGCGGGTAAATGGGCTGCCGGGCATAGGGAGTTACACTCTCGCGCTAAATCTCTACTTTTCGGTCACCGCTCCGGCCGAGACGGAGTACCTCCACAATCTAGCGATGCGCGTTGACTGGGGCGATTCAGCGCAGCGTATGATCGGTGCCGCAACCCCAGACAGCGCGCAGCCAATCGAGATCACGAAATATGCGAGTGATTTACAACTAGGATTTCGGCTGGTTCTGATGCAAAACCAGCTCGAAGCCATCGAGGAGAGACGGAATGGCGGCGACTTTAGTCTCCGGTTATGGATGACAGGCGAAGTGACGGGGGTTGGCGGCCACCGGAGCTTCCAAGAAACGGACAAGTTCGTTGTTCGCCAGCAGGACTGGGTTGAAGCGCTGGAGAAGATGGGGTACCGCCGTAGCCTGCTGTATGAAATCCCGATTCCAGCGTTCACTCCCGAGCAAGTTGATGCGAAGAAGATTATCCGCAAAGCACAAGACCACCTTGCTCGTGGACACTACGATGACTGCGTGGGGACATGCCGCACGCTGCTGGAGGCTTATCCGCCAAGTGAATCTGATGCGCGTCTTGTGAGCGATGCCCGCGGTAAATATAAGGGCAATACCTCGCAGCGACAATCGATGGAGATATCTGAGCGCATCGCCGTTATGAGGGACGCGGTTACTCATGCTACACACCTTGCGCACCATCCCAATCCGGGAGACGGGTACAGTCGCGATCAAGCTCGCCTGATTTTGGGGGCGACTCTTCTGCATTGGGGGCTGTTGAGCGGCAAGGTGGGTGAGTATTCGGGCAGCGACGATGGCTGAACCGTTCACAATCCGCATTTTCGTCCCTGACGGAGATCCGCAGGGAGTCCGAATCATCGATCGGATGAACTGGACGGGTGTCGGCATTGCCTTCCCCCGCGGAAAGTGGGACCAGATTCGGCACCGCGAGGAATTCTCGCGTACGGGCGTATACATCTTGGTGGGGTACCAAGAGGACGACGACCTCCCGACGATCTACGTCGGGCAGGGTGACGGTGTAAAGAGCCGGATCGATCAGCATACGCAGAAGAAGGACTTCTGGGATTGGGGCGTGGTCTTTGTATCCACGAGCGGCGGCTTGAATCGCGCCCATATAACCTGGTTGGAACATGCTTTGGTGAAGCGGGCGCTCCAGGCGCAACGTTGCAGGCTTGATAACGGGAATGCGCCACAAGAGCCAGCGCTTACGGAAGCCGAGAAAGCAGACACCAAGGCGTTTCTGCGCGAAATTCTCCAGATTCTTCCTCTAGTTGGGCTGCGGGCGTTTGAGTTTGCGAAGCCCGTGGCGACGCCGAAAACATCCACGCCGGCGGAGAAGCCAGCGAAGTCAGTTATTGATACGGTTGTTGTGCCGGCGCAGAAGGAAGGATTTGAGAGGGTATTTCTGGGTGCAGATTGTTGGTATGCGATTCGTATCGCGGGTGGGATGCTTGAGAAGATAAAGTACATTGCGGCCTACCAGACGCAGCCGATATCCGCGATTACCCATTACGCACCGGTGGACCGCATCGAGCCGTACGGAGAGGGCGGCAAGTACAAGCTCGTATTTTCGGAGAAGGCAAAGCCGATTGGGCCGATTCCGTTCGGCGATGCGCCAAGTGGAGCGATGCAGGGGCCACGATACACCCGATACGAACGCCTGCGTACCGCGCAGAAGCTGACCGACCTTTTTGACTGACGTGTTCCGGCTCTACAGGGGGCGGGTTTTTCCAGATGTTGATGCTCAATACGCTATTTCAAAACGAGGGGTTGGACCCGAAGGAAGTCAAACTGGTACGCCACAAAGATACGCGTTTTCCTGACTGCACGACGCCCTACGCTCTCTGGATGGCCGAGGATCCCGACTTTGAGGTATATCAGCGGCTCCAAGGTAAGCCGAAATTCAATGGCGCTAGCTACATCGCCTCTTTTGTGGTCACGCCTTTGGCCGAAACCCTCTTTGTGGGCGTCTACGCAATTGGCGGTTATCGCCGAGCACCGCGCGACTTAGTATGCCCGGTAGCGGGAACCAAAGGAGAGCGAATCCTTTACGATCTCGCGCCGACCGAGTTATTGGCCGATTATCGCGGAAGGCTCGTAGTAGATTGGGGGGAGGGTTACCGGAGCTGGATACAGAGGGCGCACCGGAAGGATAAACCGGTTATCGAGCTTCGGAGGACGGTCGGCGATCCGCCGTTCCCAGGACTCCTGGAGTTTCGTACAAAGCTAAGTCAGCTTCTGCAGGTGCCACCGACTTGGCGCTCCGTGCTTGAGTCGGTATCCGGCGTCTATGTTCTGACGCATCCGGAAAATGGGAGGCTGTACGTGGGCTCGGCCTGTGGCGAACGGGGCTTTTGGGGACGCTGGGAGCAATATGTTAGTGACGGGCACGGCGGCAATTTGATGCTGAAGGAGATTGGCGAGGCGGACTACCACGTCACCATTCTTGAAGTGGCAGCCTCCTCGGCATCGGTCGATGAGATTATCGGACTTGAGAATCGCTGGAAGGAAAAACTACTCAGCCGGATTCACGGGCTCAACAAGAATTAGTTGGCGTGCAGTCTCAGACGGCGGCTAACCGCCAAGCAATTCCGGAATCGAAACACCCAGAGCGCTGGCGATCTTCTCTATATTATCGATGCTGACGTTCCGTTGTTGCCGCTCGATATCGCCGATGTAGGTGCGGTGAAGCCCGCAGGCATCGGCCAATTCTTCCTGAGACCACCCCTTCTCCTGGCGCAGCTCGCGCATCCGCCTGGCTAGAACTTCTCTGGCACTCGTTCCCATGGGCCGTATTTGGCCCAAAGGATGACGATGGGTCGACCGGCGATAAGTGGACAGACTATAAGTGGCGCTATAGAATCGGTCAAGTCTCGTGCTGCAAACCTTGGAGGGGAAGGGAATGCCGGGAAGCGGAGACAGGAGACCGGGGGATTTCGAAGTCGCGTCCCACCTGAACGACGAGCTGGCCGACCGCCTGGTCAAGGCGTCGGCGCTGCTGCACGTCCTTGGCGCGGCGGACTCGAGCACGCTGAACCGCCAGGACCTCAGCGAGTACACCCACGCCATGGAGGACCTCCTGAAGGACGCACGGGAGCTTCAGGCCTGGCAATGGGAGTGGATCCGGCAGCGGGTCCTCGGCTTGGCCAATGAACAGGAATCATTCCAATCCAACTGAACCGGACTTTGCTCATGCACTGTGAAGGCGCCGGCAGGCGCCGGCCGGCGGCTAGCTGGGGCGGAAAGGCGCCGCTCGAACGCGAGAGCGGGGCCTGCGAAGACCTTTGAGGTGGCCCGCTCGCGCGGGCTGCGTAGGTCAGTTCGCCACTGACTCCGTTCTGCGCAGCGCGTTTCCGCGCCGAGTGACGTGGTCGAAGGAGTAGACGTGCTCATTCGGAGCATGCTCGCAACGCCCGATGATCCTTCCCCAGAATTCCAATCCTCCGCTCTGGGCGGACATAGTGCCTCCACACCGTGGGCATCTGGCAGTGTAGCGAACTGCCTTGATCTGCCGTTCCGGGTGGCGGGGAGGATAGCGGTACTCAAGAAGGCGATCATCACTAACAGACTGCATCCACCAGGGTGCGATCACTATCCTGTTGGTGGGAAGACGCAGGAGCGGGCCTACCGATGACCACACCGCGGCATAAGTCATTCCGAGCGCGAGCGCCAACTTGAACAGTACGGCAACACTCACCTTTGCCGTTGTCGCGAGGACGAAAAGCGCAAATACGAGGAAGGTGAGAAGAACGGGAATCCCGACCGAGCTTAGCAAGAGCAGTCTTCGCCACCCAGCAACCTTATAGCCGTTCGCAAACAGCCGAGCCACCAGCCCGGGCTCCTCGATGTCCTCGCACACGTATCGGAGCATGTCCTTGGCAGGGCTGACCCCTTCAGCTACGGGGAAGCTTCCGTTTGCGACCTCCTCCCACTCAATGCGATAGCGAGATGGACGGCCAGCGCCGCCGCCCTCGGTTTTGGCTAGGCGAGGCACCATGCAGACGCCTTCGTCCCTAAGGCGCTGGACGATGCCTTCTTGCTTCGTCGCCCAAGTACCGGAAAGCCGGTTCCACTGACGTCGGACATCGGCTGAGGTTTGCGCCATGTCTGTCGGTTCCGACCATTTCCGCCCTCCCCGAATTTTGATGACTGCCTCAACGATCTCCTGGGATGTGAAACCGGTAGGCGCTTGGTCAGGGAACTCCGCAGAAAGGCGGCAAAGTGCTCGAAGGAGCTGGACGTCGAGTCGGTCGCCTTCTCTCCAAGCAGAAGCGAAGTCCTCTAGCAAATCAGCAGGTTGGCGCGGGGTTAACCCGGTTTTATCCCCGTTTGGTCCCTGTTTGTTTTTGGCGCGCTGGGAAAAATGAACCCCGGAATCAGCCATATCACTCAGAGGAATCGAAATGGAGAACAAGAGTTTGCTTCAATCGTTTGCCTTGGACAAGAACGGCCGTGTAAGAGCTGTTAGCGAGGTGCCAAGGGGGCGCGCATGCGACTGCGCCTGTCCGTCCTGCGGAGCACCGGTTGTGGCCCGGCAAGGGGACGTCCGCGAATGGCATTTTGCCCACAGCTCCGGGGTGGAGTGCGGGGCTGGGGCCGAGACTGCCCTTCACCGGGCCGCCAAGCAGCTTCTCCTCGATAGCCAAGGAATGACGGTCCCGGAGGTCAGGATCCAGGATACGGTCACTCTACCGGATGGACGGTCTGGGACCGGGGAAGCGTACCGACCAGAAGCATGGGTCGACTTCCAGGCAGTGGAATTAGAGAAGGAAGTTGGGGGTATTCGGCCGGATGTCGTGGTCACGACCGGCGATGCGCCCTTGTTCGTAGAGGTTGCGGTCACTCACTTTGCAGAACCGCAGAAGAAATCGGTGTTGGAGTCGCTCGGCGTCCCCTGCATCGAGGTCAACCTTGCGCTTGTCGAGCGAGATTGCTGGGCTTGGGAGGCCCTGAAGCACGTCCTGATTGAGACCGCGCACCATAAACAGTGGCTCTTTCCGATGGGACTCGAGGTTTTGGCTCGGGAAGCAAGAGATGCGGCCGAGGCTGCAGCGCTGAAGAACCGGTTACCAGAGCCGGCCGCCGTCTTCGAGTTTTGCCGGACAGCTCCGGCGCCGCAGCGAGCGGCGAGCCCTGTCCGGACTCGATTCTGGCTAGGTCGGCGTATGGTTGATGTGCGGGAACTGCCGTTTGGGCTTGCCGTGTGGTGTCCTTATGATCCTGAATTAAATGAATTGATAAAGTCACTGACGCGCCCACTGGGCGGGCGTTGGCAGCCAAAATTCAAGAATTGGCTGCTGCCGGTCGAGGCTAAGCCGTACCTTTTTGAGGAGCTTGAGAAGCGCTCCGTGAGACCGCCGGAAGTGCGCACATAGATTCTCCGGTTGGGTATCGCTCGCGACGTGCCCTTCCGTTCTCGCTGCCAAGCGAGGACGGACGGGGCGAATGCGATGCGCTAGCGGGGCAGCGTTTCGTCGCCATTCGCGTCGCGGCCTCGGCGTGCCGGCCGAGCGGATCGCGGTTTGGTGTTGGGGGCGGCCTTGTGTCTCGGGTGGCTGGCTGTTATTTTACGGTTTCGCGTTAACGTAAAATAACAGCGTTCCTTATTTTAGGATTCGAAGCCATGAGAAGGGCTGTGCAAGGCCGCTACGTCACTGTCTCTACGGCGGGGGAGTCGGTGAAGGCTTTCGTGCCCGCCCCCTTGCCGCCGAGGCCGGACGTCGAGTGGACGCATGACTTGCGCGCCCTGTTCGATCAGGCCCTCGTGGCACTCGGCCGGCTGGACAGCGTTTCGACCCTCCTGCCGGATACCTCTCTGTTCCTCTATAGCTATGTCCGCAAGGAAGCGGTGCTTTCTTCCATGATCGAGGGCACCCAGTCCTCGCTGTCGGACCTGCTGCTGTTCGAACTGGACCAGATTCCCGGGACGCCGCTCGACGACGTCCGGGAGGTCAGCAATTACGTGGCGGCGCTGAACCACGGCATGGCGCGTCTGGCCGAGGGGTTTCCGCTTTCGTTGCGTCTGCTCCGCGAGATCCACGCGGTGCTGCTGGCGGACGGCCGCGGGGCGAAACGCATGCCGGGCGATTTCAGGTCGAGCCAGAACTGGATCGGCGGCACGCGCCCCGGCAACGCCGCATTCGTGCCGGCCCCGCCCGAGCGCGTCATGGAATGCATGGGGGCCCTGGAACTCTTCCTTCATGATGAGCCGACAGCGACCCCGGTGCTGCTCAAGGCCGCCCTTGCCCATGTGCAGTTCGAGACCATCCATCCTTTCCTCGACGGTAACGGCCGTCTGGGAAGGCTTCTGATCACGCTCCTGCTCTGCGATCAGCGGGTGCTTCGCGAACCGATGCTCTATTTGAGCCTGTATTTCAAGACACACCGGCAGCGTTATTACGAGTTGCTGAACGCCGTGCGTCTCACAGGCGACTGGGAGGCCTGGCTGGCGTTCTTTGCCGAAGCGGTGATCAGCACGGCTTCGCAGGCGGTGGCTACCGCGCAGAAGCTGCTGGCGCTTGCCGATGGGCACCGGGACGAGATTTCGGCAATGGGTCGGAAGGCCCGCTCCATCCTGCAGGTGCACCACACCTTCCTTCAGCGCCCGATCGCCACGCCGGGTGGGCTGGTAGAGGCCACCGGCCTGACTCCCGCGACGGTGAACAAGGCCCTGGCGCACATGGAGCGCGCTGGAATCGTCTCCGAAATGACGCAGCGCAAGCGCAACCGGCTCTACAGCTATCGCGGCTACATCGAGATAATGAACGAGGGTACGGAACTGCCCGGGTGATCGTATTGGTAAGCGCTTGTTCTGAAAGACATCCTCCACTCGGGAGGGGGCGCGGCTTTACAAAAGACGGGTTTCGACAACCCTCGGTTTACATTCCGCCTCACTTTCAAACCTTGTGGTTCGCCCAGCGGTCCTTTAGCTCTCAATCAACCGACCACGGGCCACCGGCGCGCCAAGTGAGCGGGAACTCTGTGCCCTGCTCAAGGGCGTCCAGTGGCGGGGAAAGGAACTCCCGAAGGCCCGCAACGACTGCGGGAAGCGGAAGCGTGCCCAAGGCATTCTTCCGCAGGAATGCCGCCCACTGCCTTTGCTTCGGCTGGTCTTGGGCGAATGCGTCGGTCAGGCCGACAGGGGTGTGCCCCGGTATGACCGTTTGCCGCCGACCAAAAGTCGCACCGATGGCGCGGCATAGAAGTTCGCCATCAATGTCTGACTTGCGTGAGAGTGTCCACAGGTCGAAGTAGTCCTTCATGCGGCTGTTGGCTATGCCGAGCAAAACGAGTGCCTCAAGCTTCTCGGCGATGACCGTGTAGAGGGGATATGCGTGCAGCCGCGGAGTCGGCATATCTCGGAGGATGACAGGATAGTGCACTGCTTCCGGCCCGGGCGTAACAGCATCGCCGAACCCTACGTCGACCTGCACGGGACACCTTGCGCGGTCGAGCAGACCGACCAGCGTGATTCGCACTCCCTGATAGCTGGCGTTGTTGCGAATTTCCTGGCCGCGTACCGATTCCGGCTGGAAAGCCATCCCATCGTCCAGTTCCATGGCACACATTTCCCGGAATGCGGCCTCGAGCTCCGGAAGCTCGGCCGAACCAAACCCAAGCAGGTCGGCGTCGCGCGTGGGGCGATGCGGCACGTCGAACATAGATCGAACAGAAGCGCGCCTTTGAGCAGGAACCGATCGCCGTGAGGGGAGATGCTCAGGCGATAAAGTAGCCGCTCAATGGCGTAGCGGGTAAGTATGAGCCCGAAGTCTTGCCTGTCAGCACGAGCCTTTGCGAGCAGTCGCGCACGTATTGACGCGGCAATGTTCCTGGTGTTCATGGCGCACGGCCCGTGCCGCAGGGGCGTAGCGAGCTATCCAGTCGCTTTGTCACGTGAGGCTCTCCAGGTAGGGGCGCATCACATTGGTGACGCGGCACACGCGGGCGAACCGCCAGAGTTCGTCCATGTTCACGCGTCTCTCCCGCCAGGCCTCGCGAAGTGCTTCGAGGGCGACGTCGAGGCCGATCTTGTTGCGAAATTTGAAGCAGTCGGCCACGGTCTTCGCCACGCTGGTGACACGCACCGGAACGCCGTCGATGATGTGCTCCTCTATGCCCTCGCTAAGCGCAGGCCCCGAAAAACGGACGATCCTCAGCGGCGGATAGTCCATCCGGGGGGCACGTGCCTTGTTGGGGACCGCGAGCCAGACTTCGAAGGGCGACTGCGTGGTGAGTTCGTGGAAGCGCAGTGCCGAGAGCAGGCAGATGATTCCCTGTGGATACTTGTGCGCGACCTCGGCAAGCGCCGTGTGTTCGGAAATCGACCTTTCCGGCAGCGCGTATAGCCCCCGGCCGACTCGGGTGAGCGCACCCCGCCGAACGAGCCGCGTCAGCGCCACGCGTGGCAGGCCCATCGGCTTCAGGTCGCGTGGCCGGATGAGGCCGCGCCTGCGAGCGAGGTTGAGAATGGCTTCAGAGCTTGTTTCCATCCGGGATAGGGTGTTCCGTTCTGTAGGTGAATGTCAATAAGTACCGGCAAAACGGAACAGCT
Source organism: uncultured Gammaproteobacteria bacterium (assembly GCA_963779865.1). Taxonomy (GTDB): domain Bacteria; phylum Pseudomonadota; class Gammaproteobacteria; order CAVZZX01; family CAVZZX01; genus CAVZZX01. The sequence continues at coordinate 3,122,512 of CAVZZX010000003.1, forward strand.
CCTCCGTTTCCTCCCCGGCGTCAGCAGGGAGAGGCGTGGACCGGTTCCTGCACGCAGGCGTGGCGTACTGCCATACTCCCCCTGGCGGCAACCAAGAATAAGGAAGAGAAGATGATCGGTCGCAAACCCCTGCGGTTCGGATTCTTCGTGGCGCTCCTCGCGGCGGCCCTCGGCGGCTGCGCGGTGGTGAAGGAGCATGTGAAGGAGCCGCAGGTGAACCTGCGCGATGTGCGGGTGACGGCGATGTCGCTGACCGGCGCGACGCTCGCCTTCGACCTGGACGTCCGGAATCCCAATCCCCTCGGCATCTCCATGCAGGGCTTCACCTACCGGCTGGACCTGGGCGGCGAGACGCTGCTCAAGGGGACCGAGGACCGGAAGCTGCACGTGGGCGCGAACCGGACCTCGCAGGTGACGGTGCCGCTCAGCCTCGAGTTCGACAAGGTGTACAAGTTGCTGGCGTCGCTGAAGGGCAAGGATACGGTCCAGTACCACGTCAGCGGCGACGCGAAGTTCGGCCTGTTCTCGGTGCCCTATGACAAGACGGGCACGCTGCCGCTGCCGCAGCTGCCGGAGGTCTCGCTGCAGGGCGTGCGGGTGCAGCAGCTCACGATGTCCGGCGCGCAGCTGGCGCTCGACCTGCGCGTGAAGAACGCCAACCGTTTCCCGATCCGCTTCAGCGGCCTGGACTACCAGCTCAAGCTGGGCGATGCGCCCCTGGTGCAAGGCCAGAGCAGCCAGGCCTTCGCGGTGGAGCCGAACCAGTCGGGGACGCTGCGTCTTCCTATTAACATAAGTTACAGCCGGATGGCGGATCTGACCCACGCCTTGCAGGGCGGCTCGCTGCCGGTCTCGGTCACGGGCAGTATCAAGATTCCGGCCGGGGACAGGAGTGTCACGGTCCCCTACAGTTGGAGCGGCACGGTGCCGTTGGCGCGGTAGCGCCTTGGTTGCGGCGTTTGCACATGCTTGGCGGCCGGATTCCCCCACGGCCGGCGGCCTTGTTGGTTTATCCTGATTCGGGTACGTTTTACCCCCCCATATCGCTCGCGGAGCGGGAGCAACAGCTTTATGGATGCCACAACCGCACATCGCGCAAGGGCTTTGCCCTTGCCTGCCAAAGCGCGCCGCGATTTGCGCGACGCTGCGTGCAGAGCGGCGCTGCGCCGCGGCGCCTCTCGCGCCGGCCGTCTGGCCGTATCTCCCTTTTTCAGCCCGCGAGATGGTGGGTCCAGGCACCGCGGAGCGTCGGCCGCCGAGGCCGCCGAGCGCTGCGAGGCGGCCCGCCGTCAGCGCGTGCTCATCGTCGATGACGACGCGAGCATGCGCGATTCCCTGGCGATGGTGTTCGAGAACGAGGGCTATGAGGCCATGGTTGCGCACAACGGCGCCGAGGCCCTGGAGAATCTGCGGGGGACGCATGCGCGGCCCGATCTGATCGTGCTCGACCTGATGATGCCGGTCATGAACGGCTGGGACTTCCGTGCGGCCCAGCTTGGGGATGCCGCGCTCGCGGACATTCCGACCTTGGTGTTGACCGCGGCGGGACGCGCGGACTCGCCGGTGCACGGCGATCTGTCGATGCCCCACGTGCTGAGAAAGCCGGTCGAACTCGACATCCTGCTGAACATGGTCGAGCGCCTGCTCCCGGGCGACGACGAGGACTAGGCGGCGATGGAGAAGACGGTCTCTCTGCTCGACGTTGCCAGCGTCGCCGGGGCGGAGCTGGACGCCGCCAAGTTCAAGCTGCTGGTCGACAGCGTTCGCGATTACGCGATCTACATGCTCGACCCCCACGGGATAGTGATCAGCTGGAATCCGGGCGCCGAACGGATCAAGGGCTATAGGGCCGAGGAGATCATCGGGCGGCACTTCGGTCTCTTTTACTCCCCCGAGGATCTCGCCGCCGACCGCCCCGGTCGGGAGCTGCGCGCGGCGGCCGAGAGCGGCCGCTACGAAGAGGACGGCTGGCGCGTGCGCAAGGACGGGCGCCGCTTTCGTGCCCACGTCGTGGTCACCCCGCTGCTCGGCCCCGCGGGGGAGCTGACCGGCTTCGCCAAGGTCACGCAGGACGTCACGCAGCGCTGGGAGGCCGAACAGGCGCTGCGCGAGAGCGAGGAGCGCTTTCGCATCCTGGTGGAGCAGATTCGCGATTACGCGGTCTACATGCTCGACCCGCACGGCCGGGTGTCGACCTGGAACCTCGGCGCGCAGCGTATAAAGGGCTACGCGGCGGATGAGGTGCTCGGTGAGTCGCTGGTACGCTTCTATACCGAGGAGGACCTTGCGAGCGGCCGACTGCAGCGCCTGCTCGGGAAGGCCAAGGCGACGGGCGTGGCCCATGACATCGGCTGGCGGGTGCGCAAGGACGGTTCGCGCTTCTGGGCGCACGTCACCATCACGGCGCTGCACAGCCCCACCGGAGAACTATACGGCTTCACCAAGATCGTCCGCGACCTGACCGAGCGCGTGGAGGCCGAGGCCCAGGCAAAGGCGTACGAGGCGGCCAAAGAGGCCATCGAGGTACGCGACGACTTCCTGTCCATCGCCGCCCACGAGCTGCGCACCCCGCTCACCGCGGCGCTGCTGCAGCTGCAGGGTGTGCAGCGGCTTACCCAGTCTGCTCCGCCCCAGTGGCAACACGAGCGCATCGCCGCCGGGGTGAGCGCGGCGATCCGCAGCGGGCGCCAGCTTGCGGATCTGGTGGAGACGCTGCTGGATGTCTCCCGCATTGCGACCAACCGGATCCGCCTCAATCTCGAGGAGCTCGATCTGGTGGAGGCCTGCCGCGAGGCCATCGAGCGTCTGCAGGAGATGACCGCCCAGGCGGGCTGCGAGGTGCGCTTCTCCGCGCCGGCCCAGGCGGTCGGTCGCTGGGACCGGCTGCGCATTGAGCAGGCCTTGATGAACCTGCTCTCCAACGCCTGCAAGTACGCGCCGGGCAGCGTCATCGAGGTCGGTGTGGCGGCGCAGGACGAGCAGGTGACCATCGCCGTGCAGGACAACGGCCCCGGCATCGCGCAGGAGCACGTCGAGCGCATCTTCGAGCGCTTCGAGCGTGCGGTCTCCAGCTCCCACTACGGCGGCCTCGGCCTGGGGCTGTATGTCACACGCCAGATCGCCGAGGTCCATGGCGGCCGCATCGAGGTCGAGACGGCCGCGGGTGACGGCAGCACCTTCCGGCTGCACCTGCCGCGCTATGCCGTGGAGTCCCTGCTGGACCCGGAGCTGCCGGAGGGGACATAGGCGGCGCGGCTCCAGGGCGCATCTGTGCGCCCCTGGACCCGGCCCTTATTCCCTAGTCTGGATTTCTGCCTCCTGCCTCACGCCGCCAGCAGCGAACGGATTTGCTCCCCGGCCTCGGCGAGGGCGCGCGTGCGGGGCTCATCGCCCATGTTCAGGCCTTCGGCGAAGACGAAGGCGACGTCCTCGATGCCGATGAAGTTCAGGAACTGCCGGACGAAGGGCACCACGCTGTCCTCCGGCTGCCCGCGGTGGACGCCCCCGCGGGTGGTGAAGACGTAGGCCTTCTTCCCCTTCAACAGCCCCTCGGGACCCTCGCTCGTGTAGCGGAACGTGACCCCGGCGCGGGCCACCCGGTCGAACCAGCTCTTCAGCTGCGAGGGCACGGCGAAGTTGTACATCGGTGCGCCGATCACCAGCACGTCCGCCTCCTGGACTTCGCGGATCAGGGTGTCGGCGAGTTCGACCAGCCGCGCCTGCTCGGGGGTGCGCTGCTCGGCCGGCGTGGCGAGCGCCGCGATGCGCTCGCCGTCCAGGTGCGGGATCGCCTCCCGCGCCAGGTCGCGGCGGGTGGTCGCGGTGTCGGGGCGTTGGGCCACCCACTCTGCGACGAAGCGGTCGGCGAGCTGGCTGGAGGTGCCCTGGTCGGAGAAGATGCTGCTGTTGATCTGGAGAAGTCGGGTCATCGGTGTACCGCCCTTGACGCGCGTTTGGATGATGTAAGCCTACCGGCCGTGGACGCCCGCAATGGCGCAAAAGCCGGGACAATCCGATTCGGAAATCTGAACGCTTTTCGTCGGACCCCGCCGCCGGCTGCACGGGCGCCTCACGCCAGCTCGAACAGCAACACCTCGGCGGGCTCCAGGCCGCGCAGCGCGAGCGCCTCGCCCGGCTCGAAGCCGGCGGCATCGCCGGCCCCCAAGCGCGTGCCGTTCGCTTCAATGGCCCCGCGGGCCACATGCAGCCATGCATGGCGGCCCGCCGCGACCGTCCACGCGGCCGCCTCGTCGAGGCCGAACAAGCGGGTGTGCAGGGTCACATCCTGGTGCACGCGCACCGATCCCTGGCGGCCGTCGCGCGAGGCGACCAGGCGCCATTGGCCGCGCCGCTCGGCGTCCGCGAACGCCTTCTGCTCGTAGCTCGGCGCCAGCCCGCGCCGCTCCGGTACGATCCAGATCTGCAGGAAGTGCACGAGCCGGTCCTCGACGTTGTTGAACTCGCTGTGCACCACGCCGGTCCCGGCGCTCATGCGTTGCACCTCGCCGGGGCGGATTACCGCGCCGTTGCCCATGCTGTCGCGATGGGCCAGCTCGCCCTCCAGCACGTAGGAGATGATCTCCATGTCGCGATGCGGATGGGCGCCGAAGCCCTTGCCGCCCTGCACGCGGTCTTCGTTGAGCACCCGCAGGGCGCGAAAGCCCATGTGCTCGGGGTCGTAGTAGTTTGCGAAGGAGAAGCTGTGGTAGGAGCGCAGCCAGCCGTGATCGGCATAGCCCCGTTGCTCGCCGAGTCGGAGCATCATCGTGTTTACCTCCCCTGCGGATGAGGCGCGCGGGCCTCGACAGCTCGCATGCTATGCCCGGCGGGCGGGCGAATGGGCGCAAAGATCGGCAGGGATTGGTCGGGTTTTCGGATGGATTGCCGGCGCTGTGCTTGCGGCGGTTCGCCCGCCTCGGCCCGCCTCGACCCGCCTCGACCCGCGGTGGAGGCGGGCGGGGCGTGTCTCGCGCTCGCCCGTGCTTCGCCATAGAATTGTGCGGGCGGGCGCGGCCCGCGCCCCTGATGGATGACACCCGAAGAGGCGTCAGGCGATGGCCAACACGATTCCGCGCGTCACCCTCGAGCAGTGGGCCGTTCTCCAGGCGGTGGTCGAGGAGGGGAGCTTCGCCCAGGCGGCCGAGGCGCTCAGCAAGAGCCAGTCCGCGGTGAGCTATGCGCTAAAGGGCATGCAGGAGCAGCTGCCCGTGGAGATCCTGACCATGCAGGGCCGGCGCGCGGTGCTCACCGAGGCCGGGCAGGCCCTGCTGCGGCGCGGCAACGCCCTGCTGGAGGAGGCCCTGCGCGTGGAGCGGCTGGCGGCGAACCTCGGCCAGGGCTGGGAATCCGAGGTGCGGCTGGCGGTGGAGATCGTCTTCCCGCCGGACCTGCTCATCGAGGCGATGACGGCCTTCGGCGAACAGAGTCGGGGTTGCCGCGTGCAGCTCATCGAGTCGGTCCTCTCCGGCACCAACGAGGCGCTCCTGAAGCACGAGGCCGACCTCGCCATCACCAACCGCATCCCGCCCGGCCTGCTCGGCCAGCCGCTGCTGCCCATCGAGTTCATCGCGGTGGCGCACCCGGACCATCCGCTGCACGGCCTGGGACGCGAGGTCACCGAGCAGGACCTGCGCCAGTACCGTCAGCTGGTGGTGCGCGACACCGGACTGAAGCGCAAGCAGGACGCCGGCACCCTCGTGGCCGAGCAGCGCTGGACGGTGTCCCACATCAAGACGTCGATCCAGTTCGTGGCCCAGGGCGTGGGCTTCGCCTGGCTGCCGCGCGAGCACATCCGCGACGAGCTCGACAGCGGGCGGCTCAAGCCCCTGCCCCTGGTCAGCGGAGGCAGCCGCCGCGACGAGCTCTATCTCGTCTACGCCGACCGCGACACCGCCGGCCCGGCGACCCAGGCACTCGCCCAGGCCCTGCACGAGACCTGCGAGCGGACCGCCCGGCGGCGCAGCGAGGGCGCCGCGGGGAACCGCTGAGCCCGAATGCAGACGGGCGAATCAGCCGCTCCGCTTCAACATGATCTGCGGTGCCTCCACGAAGGTCCCCTTGCACTCCGGGCAGCGGCTCGGCTTGTGAAGCTTCTCCGACTTGAACCGATCGAAGCCGCACTGCCGGCAGCGGGGCGGGATGATCACGGCCTTGTAAGGCTGATGCCGGAGGCTGCGCAGCAGGTGGCGCAGGTCGTCCTCGACATCCTTGGGCTTCACCTCCAGCAGCTCCGCCAGCTCCTCCAGCGTGTGCGGATGGTTCAGGAGGATGTCGATGAGGTCCTTGCGGAACACGGGAGGCAGCGCTGGCGGGAACGAGCGCTCAATTCAGCGGACGCATGCCCTGCGGCGCGCCCGCGGGCTCCGGCAGGTCCGCGTAGCCCCGCCTGCGCTTCCTGCCCTCGAGCCAGGCGAGCAGCCCCTGCATGCCGCGCAGCAGCATGATGGCGGGGCGCAGGACCAGCCGCAGGGCCCAGGTGCCGAGATAGAACAGCGGCAGCAGGAGCAGCCACCAGCCGACGAACTGGCCGAACCAGGTGGGCACGCCGGCGAGGCTGGCGAGGCCCGCGAGGGTGTCGTTGATGATGCCGGGGTGCTTCACGGCCAGGTAGGCGGTCAGGGCGATCGCCGGCCACTTGCCGTAGCGCACCGCGTTCATGCCGAAGCGTCCGGCACGGCTGAGGGCGCTACCGATCTCCGCCGTGCGGGTGCCGGCGGTCGCGCCCTCGCCGGCAGCGATGGCCGCGGTGCGGCCGCCGGCGGTTGCGCCTTCGCCGGCGGTGGCGGCGGCGCGGCCGAAGCGCAGCAGCTTCACGGCGCCGGCGACGAACAGGCCATCGAGGGCCGCCGAGCCGACGTCGCCGGCGCCGATCTCCTGGTCGGTCTTGTACTTGTTCTCCAGGTTGCGTACGCCGCTGGCGAAGAAGCCGTTCACGCCCTCGAGGATGCGCTCGCTCTGCAGCCACTTCGGCTGCCCGTGCTCGTCCACGACGAACTGGCCGAGGAAGTCGTGGCCGCCGTCCTTGATGAAATTCACGGCGTACCAGCCGCGTAGCGCGGGGGTGAGGGCGTCGTCGTCCGCCGGCCGCGCCGCCTTCGCGCTGGCCTCCTGCGGTACGGCGCCATCGCGGCCGGAAGCGCCGCGCAGGTCGCGGACCGCCTGCTTCGCGGCGTCGGTCATGCGCGCGGCATAGCGCATCACGTGCAGGGAATACACGTCGTTGCGCAGGAAGTAGGCGATGGGCGGCAGCACCGCCTCGCCATAGCGGCGCAGGACCTCCCGGAACTCGGGCTGGGCGCCGTACAGCGGCAGGACCTCGCGGGCGAGCTGCGGGTAGGCGAGCAGCGCCGTGCGGGCCTTGAGCTGGAGGACCGGGTCATCGCCGTAGCCCAGCACCACCGCCTGGACCGGCACCGGCTCGTTCTTCAGGGCGGCGGCCACGGGCGCCGGCGCCTCGCTGGCCTGGATGGCGATGGCCCGCTCGCGGGGCGACATCGGCGTCCAGGCGAGGGTGATGAGCCAGGCGCTCAGCAGGGCCAGGGCCGTGAGCAGGAACAGCTTCTTCAAGGGTTCTTCCCCCGTATCCGCGGGGACGGCGCTGCGCGGCGGGGCCGCGGCGCGTCCAGTCCGATGAGGGTATTACCGCCGTCGGGCGGATGCCACCGGCATATCCACAGTTCGACCCGAATCGCCGCAGGTGGTTCGGCGCGGGAACCGGCCCGGCAGGCGGCCTTCCCGTCTGCTTCACTCCCAAGCATGGCATCGGCGCAGGGCGGGCGGCTCCCCATGCAGACCATCAAGCAGCTCGTGGACCGCATCCGCTGGGACCCGGCGTTCGGCCGGGGCGAGTTCGAGATCGGCTATTACGACCGGGTCGAGCGGCGCATCCTGCGCATTCCCCTGCGCGAAGTCGTGTTCGCCGCCGACGAGCACGGCTTCTCCGAATGCCTGGACGAGGACGGGCAGGCCCATAGTGTTCCCCTGCACCGCATCAAGGAGGTGTATCTCGGTGGCGGGCGAGCGCATCCGCGTGCGCCGCGTGGTCTGCGCCATCGACTGCGCACGCATCGTGAACCCCGATACCATTCGCGCCGAGCTCGAGGGCGGCGTGGCCATGGGCGTCTCCGCCGCCTTGAAGGAGACCGTGAACATCAAGCACGGCAGCCTCACCCAGAGCAGCGTCAAGGACTACCCGATCCTGACCATTGCCGAGATGCCCGAGGTCGAGGTGCACGTCCTGGAAGCGACCGAGACGCCCGGCGGCGTCGGCGAGCCGGGCCTGCCGCCGGTCGCCCCCGCGATCGCCAACGCGGTGGCGGCGGCGACCGGGAAGCGGCTGCGCTCGCTGCCGCTGCGGCTCCAGGGCGAGCCGGGGGCTTCCTTCCCAGCATCCTGAGATCGTGCTGTTTGCGGTTCACTCCGGGCGCTTGCGGCACATTCCGTTCACACTTCGACAGGCTCAGTGCGAACGGAATGTGCGGGGGCACACTTCGGCGGCCTGAGTGCGAACGGACCGTGCAAGGGCGCACTTCGGCGGGCTGAGTGCGAACGGAATGTGCGGGGGCACACTTCGGCGGCCTGAGTGCGAACGGACCGTGCAAGGGCGCACTTCGGCGGGCTGAGTGCGAACGGAATGTGCGGGGGCGCACTTCGGCGGGCTCAGTGCGAACGGACGGTGCGAGCGCACACTTCGGCAGGCTCAGTGTGAACGGAATGCGAGGAGGCCGGGAGCAAAGCCCGAGCGCGTTCGTCCTGAGCCCGTCGAAGGGCGAGCGCAGCGTCAGGTTCTCCTGTCATCCGTGCTTCCTGAACTGTCGAAGGGCGAACGGAACCCCGCACGCTGCTTCTGTAAGACGCGCCCTACAGAAATTTCCGAAAAGTCCTACTTGAGCCGGCGAAGAACGCCGCTTTACGCTCGATGGATGTGGCGGCACCCGCCGGCGCATGCGCAATGGAAGCGGTCTCCTCGTGTCTGCCTTGCTCGACGACGTGCAGTGTGGGATGGAAGCCTCCGCATCGGGCGAGGCCATCCCCGGGCAGATGGCCGGGGTCGCAGCTTCGTTCAAGGGGGATAAGGCCATGCCGCGGCGACTGGTGGTGTGCTTCGACGGCACCTGGAATACGCCTGATCAGGGCGATGAGCTGGAACAGAAGGAAACGAACGCCTGCCGGTTCTTCGAAGCGGTGCGCGACGCGGAGAGCGGGGCCCCGGATCAGATCAAGTGGTACGACAAGGGCGTCGGCACGAACTGGTACGACCGGATTCCCGGCGGGGTCATGGGCGTGGGGCTCTCGGAGAACATCCGCCAGGGCTATACCTTCCTGTCCCGCAACTATCGCGACGGCGACGCGATCTACCTGCTCGGATTCAGCCGCGGGGCGTACACCGCGCGCAGCCTGGTGGGCATGATCAGGAATTGCGGCCTGCTGAAGCGATACAGCAGGGAGCGTGTGCACGAGGCCTATGAGATCTATCGCACGCGCGACGAGGGGCCGGACTCCGAGGTGGCGCGCGTGTTTCGCGAGACGTATACGCGGCCGGTGCGCATCGCCTTTCTCGGCGTGTGGGACACCGTGGGCGCGCTGGGTGTCCCGCTGCGTTCCTTTGCGGCCTTCAATCGCAAGTTCTACGAGTTCCACGACACCCGGCTGAGCGGGATCGTGGAGCGCGCCTACCACGCGGTGGCCGTGGACGAGCACCGCGAGGACTACGACGTGACGCTCTGGGACCCTGCGCAGAAGCCGCGGCAGACGGTGGAACAGCGCTGGTTCGTCGGCGCCCATGCGGACGTGGGCGGCTACGAGGATCGTCACCTCTCGGACATCACCCTGCGCTGGATGCAGGACAAGGCGCACGCCTGCGGCCTGGAGATCGACCCGGAGGGCATTCCCAAGGTGGCCGAAGACAACTGCATGGCCGCCCTGCGCGACTCCTTCAAGGAGTTTCTGGCCGGGATGTATGGCCTGTTCAAGGACCGCTATTATCGGCGCGTCGCCGGCACCGCGTACGGTAACGAGGCGGTCGACGAGACGGTGCGTCAGCGCGCCGAGGGAGACAATGCCTATCGCCCGAAGAATGCCGGGCTGGCGGAGTATCTCTGGCCGAAGCAGTAAAGCGGCGCTGAGCGCTGCACATCACACTCGTGCGCTTGCGCGGCTGAGCGGATTCCTGAGCTAAAGTTCTTGTGGGATGTCGGTGCCAACCGGCGCCAGGGAGGGACCGCAATGAGCGAGGGCGACCGCGTCGCCGCCGCGCTGCAGGCGGAGGCGCAGAGCGCAGAAGTGGTGGTCTTCCGCTCGCGCGTCACTGACGCCCGGCCGGTGAGCGACTGGCTGGCCGCCCACGGCGTGGACAGCCGCGAGGTGGAAATGCCCATGGCCTCCGGCGCCGAGCGCGAGCGCTTCCATCACCTGGAGACGCTCACCGGCTGGCGTCTGCTGCCGCAGATCTTCATCGGCGGCGAGTTCGTCGGCGGGATCACCGAATTCTTCGAACACCCTTTCGTGCGGGAGCGGGACCGCCGTCGATGAGCGGTGCGCCGCAGGCCACGACGGACGCCGGCCGCGACCGGCTCTGGCTGGCGCTTGTTCCGCTCGGGCTGTTCGTCGCCCTGGTGTGGGGCCTCGCCGCCTTCCCGCTGCCGTGGCAGCTCCGGCTCGATTGGGTGCCGAGCCTGGGCGTGGGCCTGGACTGGCGCATCGATGCCCTGTCGGCGCAGTTCCTGGTGCTGATCACCGGCATCGGCACCCTGGTGTTCGTCTACGCCAGCGGCTATCTCGCCCACACGCCCCGCACCGGCGGCTTCTATGGGGTGCTGCTGCTGTTCATGGCGGCGATGATCGGGGCGGTGAGCGCCGACCATCTGCTGCTGCTCTTCCTGTGCTGGGAGCTGACCAGCCTGAGCTCGTTCTTTCTCGTCGGCTTCAAACACACCGATGCCGACACCCGTGCCGCGGCGCGGCAGGCCCTGTTCATCACCCTGGGCGGCGGCCTGGCCTTGCTGGCCGCGTTCATCCTGCTGGCGCAGATCGCCGGGACCTGGTCGCTGCACGCCATCACCGCGGCCGGGCCGACCCTCGCGGCGGACCCGCGCCTGCCCGCCGCCCTGGCGCTGCTTTTCGTTGGCTGCTTCACCAAGTCCGCGCAGTTCCCGTTCCACTTCTGGCTGCCCAACGCGATGAGCGCGCCCACGCCGGCGAGCGCCTACCTGCACTCGGCGACCATGGTGAAGCTCGGCATCTATCTGCTGGCGCGCTTCGACTCCGCCTTCAACGAGCTGCTGATCTGGGAAGCGGTGCTGATCGGCGTGGGCACGCTCACCGCCACCTGGGCCGCGGTGCTGGCCCTGCGCGAGCGCGACCTCAAACGTATCCTGGCGCGTTCCACCGTGTCCGCGCTCGGCACGCTGACGCTGCTCATCGGCCTGCCCAACGTGCAGGCGGCGCCGGCGGTGATCGCCTTTGTGGTCGCCCACGCCCTGTACAAGGCCCCGCTGTTCTTTGTCGCCGGCAACATCGACCACGCCACCGGCACGCGCAGCATCGACCATCTCATGGGCCTGCGCCGGCGCATGCCCTGGACCGCGGCGGCGGCGGTGCTGGCCGGGCTGTCCATGGCCGGGCTGCCGCTCTCCTTCGGCTACGTGGCCAAGGACCTGGTGAGCACGGCGAAGGCGGGCACCGACCTGCAGGCGCTGGTCAGCTATGCGCTGCTGTTCGTCAATGCCGTCGCCGTGGCCGTGGCGGCGGTCGCGGCGATCCGCGTGTTCTGGGGGCCGCTGCCGAAGACCTTCGCGAAGGTGCACGAGGTGTCCTGGCGCATGTGGCTGCCGCCGCTGCTGATCGTGCTGATCGGCGTGGAGTTCGAGTTCCTGCCCGATCTTGCGGACCCGCTGCTGACGGACGCGGCGCGGGTCATCGCGCCGGGGGCGGTCGCCGGCCCGCCCGAGGTTGCCCACGCCTTCGGCTCGGCGCTCACCGCAGTCGAGGTAACGCTGGGCATCGGGCTGCTGCTGTTCATCGTCTGGGAGCGGCTCCATCGCCGGCTGTCGGGGTGGGCACAACTCGATCGCTTCGGCCCGGCGGCCGGCTTCGAAGCCCTGTTGCGCGGACTGCCGCGACTCGCCGCCTGGCACACGCGGGGCCTGCAGCACGGCGATCTGGCCGGCTATCTGCGCTTCACTCTTGCCGTGCTGTTGCTGCTCGGCGGTGCCGCCTGGCTGGTCGGCGAGATGCGCTGGCCGGTGACCTGGACCGGTCTCGGCTTCGGACCGGCGCGGGCCTGGGCGCTCGCTGCCACCGCCGTGTTGATCGGCGCGGGGGCCATCGCGGCACCCTTCCTGCACGACCGTCTGGCCCTGCTGCTGGCCGTGGGGCTGGTCGGCTACGGCAGTGCGGCGCTGTTCCTGTTCGCCGGGGCGCCGGACGTCGCGTTCACGCAGTTCATGGTGGAGACGGCGCTGGTGGTCATCGCCAGCGCGGTGCTGCCGCGCTATGGCGCGCCGCTCCGCCGGCCCGAGCCGCGCCTGCGCAATGCCGCTCTGGCGGTCGGCGCCGGGCTGGGCTGCTTCGTGTTGCTGGCGCATCTGTTCAGCCTGCCCGCTGAGCCGAGCCTGTCCGAGTGGTTCGCCGCCGCCAGCCTCCCCGAGGCCTTCGGCCGCAATGTGGTGAACGTGATCCTGGTGGATTTCCGCGCCCTGGACACGCTCGGCGAGATCGCGGTGGTGGCGTTCTCGGCGCTGGCCGCCTGGCCGCTCCTGCGTCGGCTGCGCGACCGGGGAGATGCACCGTGACGCCCCGGCCGCTGATGCTGGAACGCGCCGCCGGTCCGGCCTACTGGCTCCTGCTGGCGGCCGCGATCTGGATCCTGCTGCGCGGCCACAATGCGCCGGGCGGCGGCTTCATCGCGGGCCTGGTCGCGGTCGGCGCAACCGCGTTCGTCGCCATCGTGCATGGCCCGACTGCGGCGCGCCGCCGGCTGCCGCTGCCCGCACCGCGGCTTGCCGCGGCGGGCGTGTTGCTGGCGCTGGCGAGCGGTCTTTTCGGGACGGCCGCGGGCGGCGCGTTCCTGACCCATCTGTGGTGGACGCTGGATCTGGGGTTCGCCTCCATCAAGCTCTCCACCGTGCTGCTGTTCGACCTCGGCGTGTTCGCGGCGGTGTGGGGTGCCTTTGCCGCCTACCTGTTTGCGTTGATCGAGGAGGCCGAGGCGCCGTGATGCTTGCCGTGCTTGCCGCCATCTCCATTGCGGTGGCCGCGGGGGTCTACCTGGCCCTCTCCCGCGACCTGTTCCGCGTCGTGGTCGGGCTTGCGGTACTCGGCGCCGCCACCAACCTGGTGGTCTTCGCCGCCGGCCGGCTCGCGTCGGTCACCCCGCCGCTGCTTGCCTCGACGGCGGATGCGCCGGCCGCCGCGGCCGCCGCGCCTCTGGTGCAGGCCCTGGTGCTCACGGCCATCGTCATCGGCTTCGCCCTGCTGTGTTTCGCGCTGGTGCTCGGCGGGCGGCTGCGCGCCGCCGCCGGCAGCGACGATACGCAGCGCCAGCGCGCCGCCGAGCCGGAAAGCACCGATCCCGTCAAGCCGTCGGAGCTCGGAGGAGTGATGCCGGTCCTCGCGCCGCTGCTGGTGCCGCTGGCGACGGCCATGCTCGCCGCGGCGCTGTACCGGTGGCCGCGAGTGCAGTCGTGGCTGAGCGTGGCCGGCGCGCTGGCGCTGCTGCTCTGTGCGCTCTGGCTGACGTATGAGGTGGCCGGAACGCGGGCGCCTGTCGGTGGCGCTGGGCGGCTGGCCGCTGCCCTATGCCATCGAGTTCGCGGCCGATCGCCTGAGCGCCGTGCTGGTGCTGGTCACGGCCGTGCTCGGGCTGGTCGTGCTGGTCTACCAGGCGAGCAGTGCCGACCCGGCGCCCGGCTCGCCCATGCTGCACCCGCTGCTGCACGGGCTGCTGGCTGCCGCTGGCGGTGCCTTTCTCACCGCCGACCTGTTCAACCTCTACGTCTGGTTCGAGCTGATGCTGATCGTGGTGCTCGGGCTGCTCGTGCTCGGCGGCGACCGTCGTCACCTGGAGGCGGCCTTCAAGTACCTGGCCCTGAACATGGTCGGCACCTTGCTGTTCCTGGGGGCCGTGGCGTTCCTCTACGGCGCCACCGGTCAGCTCAATTTCGGCGCCCTGGCGCAGGCGGCGCAGCGCCCGGAGCTCGCGTCTGCGATCGCGGCGTACGTGACCCTGCTGAGCCTCGCCTTTCTCCTCAAGGCGGCGGCGTTTCCCCTGTTCTTCTGGCTGCCCGCGAGCTACCACACGTTGCCGGCGCCGCTGCTCGCCCTCATCGGCGGCCTCGTCACGAAGGTCGGCGTCTATGCGCTGCTGCGCCTGTTGGGCGAGGTCTTCACGGGGCAGCCCGAGGTCCTTTACGCGGCGCTCGGCTGGCTGGCGGTGGCCACCATGATCAGCGGCGTACTGGGCGCGGCCTACCACTGGGACCTGCGCCGCATTCTGGCCTTCCACATCGTCAGCCAGATCGGTTATCTGCTGCTGGCCGTGGCGCTGGCGACCCCGGCGGGCGCTGCGGCCGGGCTGTTCTTTCTCGTTCACAACATCTTGGCCAAGGCGGCGCTGTTCCTGATCGCGGGGATCATGTGGCGCGGCGCCGGACACTACGATCTGCGCCGCATTGGCGGCCTGTATCCGGCCCGCCCGGCGCTGGCCGTGCTGTTTCTGATCGCGGCGTTCTCGCTTGTCGGCCTGCCGCCGAGCTCGGGCTTCTGGGGCAAGTTCCTGTTGGTGCAGGAGGCCTTCGCGCAGGGGCGTTACGCCTGGGGCGGCCTGGCGCTGGCGGTGGGCCTGCTGACGCTGTACTCGATGGTGAAGATCTGGCTGGAGGGCTTCTGGAAGCCGGCCCCCGCCGGTTCGGCCCCCAGCACCGGGGCACCGGGGCTCGGCCCCGCCTACGCGGCCGTGATCGCACTGGTGGGCGTGCTGGCGGCCATCGGCGCCTATCCCGAACCCCTCGTCCGGTACGTCGATGCGGCCACCGCCGGGCTCTGGTCGGGGGCGCGCCCGTGAACAGGCCGCAAGCCGCGCTGCTGCTGGCATGGCGCTTCGCGAAGGCGCTGGTGGTCTCGGCCTGGTCCACCGCCCGCCTGATCCTGACGACGCCCGAGGCGCCGCGCCGCGGCTTCGCGCGCCTCGACTATGGGGACCTGAGCGAGCGCGGTGCGCTGGTGCTGGCGGCGCTGGTCACGCTCACTCCGGGCACCAGTACGGTCGATGTCGATGTCCGGCGCGGCGAGTTGCTGTTGCATCTGCTCGATACCGCCGATGTGGACGCCACCCTCGCCGGGATCCGGCACGACTTCGTGGTGCCGATCCGGGCGCTGTTTGGAGTGCGCTCATGAACCTCCTAGGGTTGTTCGTGGTGCTGGCGGCCGCGGCGGCGCTGGCCGGTTTCTATCGCCTGCTCACGGGACCGACGCGTGCCGATCGCGTCGTTGCACTGGATCTGCTGTTCGCCGCCGGCGTGGTGCTCTGCATCTGCGCGGCGCTGGTCAGCGGCAGCCCCGCCTTTCTCGACGTCGCCATCGGTCTCGCCCTGGTTGGTTTTGTCGGCACCATCGCCTGGGCGCGGCTGATCGAACGCCAGGACGCGGCGGCCGACGCCGAGCTTGGCGAAGGGGAGGGCGGACCGTGATGGCGTGGATCGGTTGGACGCTGTGCGCAGTCGGGATGCTGGTGCTGCTGGTGGCGGCGCTCGGCGTCGTACGCCTGCCCGATGCCCTGGCCCGTCAGCACGCGGCCACCAAGGCGGGCACCATGGCCGTGGCCCTGTTCGCGGTGGGTGCGGCGCTGGTTTCGGGCGACCCGGCATGGGCCGTGCGCCTGGGTGTCGTGATCGTTCTGCTGCTGCTGACGCTGCCGCTCGCCTCGCACGCGCTGAGCCGCGCCGCGGCTAGCGAGATGGCGCGGCGGCGCATCCACGCGCCGCCGCCTTGATCGGCCGAGACCTCGTGGATCCTTCGACGGGCACGAGGCGAGCGGCGCCCCCGCGCTGTTCAATCCGTTCGTACTGAGGCTCTCGAAGTGCGGACGGATTGAGCGAAAGACGAAGGGGGATGGCGAGCCCTTCGGCCGGCCAGCCGTGCTTGTCGAAGCGCTCAGGCGAACGGCGTCCACGCTTCCGGGACACTTTGCCTACCGCCCCGTGGGGCCTTCGACTGGCCCTTCGTCGGGCTCAAGACAGGCTCAGTCCGAACGGGGCTGTTCGTCCTGAGCTGATCGAAGGGCTCAGAGCTAACGGTTTTTTTCTCCGCTCATCCTGAGTCTCGCGGGCCCGTCGAAGGGCCCCAAGCGCCAGCTCAATCCGTTCGTACTGAGGCTCTCGAAGTGCGGACGGATTGAGCGAAAGACGAAGGGGGATGGCGAGCCCTTCGGCCGGCCAGCCGTGCTTGTCGAAGCGCTCACGCGAACGGCGTCCGCGCGTTCCGGGGCCACTTTGCACGCGGCCCCGGTCGGCGTTTGACCCCCTCAGCCCGCTCGGGGCACCTCAGGGCTCAGTGCGAACAGATGACGGCTCTACTCACGCGCGGCCCGTCGGCGGCCGCGTGGCGCGAGCAGCGTGCGCAGGCGCGGCAGGAATTGCGGGACGCGCTGCTGATAGCGGCGATAGTCCTCGCCGAAGGCGCTCACCAGGTCGCGCTCCTCCAACTGCACGGCGATGAGGACCCAGCCGGTGGTCAGGCCCGCGAACAGCAGGTGGCCGAGGCTCATGCCGGGCGTGGCCCAGAAGGCCAGCAGCAGCCCGACATACAGCGGGTGTCGCACCAGCCGATAGAGCAGCGGCGTCTTGAACGGCACCGGCTCCGGCGGGCGACGCTTGAGGAAGGCATGGACCTGCTTGAGGCCGAACAGCTCGCGGCTGTCGATGAGGTGGATGGAGACGAAGGCGAGCAGCCAACCGAAGCCGAACAGCGTCCACAGCGCCGCGCGGCCCGCGCCGCGCATCCACATCCCAGACCATCTGCGGAATGGGCTGCCACTGCCAGTAGAGCAGGGCGAGCACACCGCTGCTGAACCACACGAAGGTGCTGCGCTCCACCGGAGGGGGCACCGCGCGGGTCCAGACGCGCTTGAAGCTGCGGCGCGCCATGCCGCTGTGCTGGATGGCGAACAGCGCGAGCAGGCCGATGTCGATGAGCAGCGCTTGTCCGAGCGAGCCGCCCGGGACCGGGCCGATGCCGCCGTCGATGGTCTTCGGCACCAGGATGTCGCCGACAAAGCCGATGGCGTAGGCGATGGTCACCACGGCGGCGAGGTAGCCCGCCGCACCATAAAGGACTGCGAGTATGCGTGTCATGGCTGCACCTCCGTGCCGGTCGTCGCGCCGGCCGTTGAAGGGACGTTCCGCGCCGGCGCCTCGTCGATCTCCTGATCGATGCGCCAGTCCGTGCGTACATCCACGCCGCCCTTGAGCGTCTGCAGCACGACGCAGCAGTGCTCCGCGCCGCTCATCAGCGCCTTCAGCCGGCGTGGGTCGGCACCCGCCGGCACGTGCACGCGCACGTCGCAGCGCATGTGCTGAAAACCGACCGGTACCGTGGTGTCCACCATCAGCGTGCCGCGCACGTCCACCTGCGCGGCGACGGCGACTTCGATGTCGAGCAGTTCGAGCCCGAGGCGGTCCGCAACGATGCGGGCGGTGGAATGCAGGCAGGCGGCGAGGGCCGCACTGAGCAGGTCGCCCGGGTTGGGGGCGTCGTGATCGCCGCCGACCGCGCGATGGATGCCGTAGGCCCAGCGGACGCCGCCGTTGTTGGCAGGTTCGATCTCGCCGTGGAAGGGGTCCGTGCCGGCGCCGATCAGCGCCCGCGCATGATCCTCGATCCAGGCGGTACGGGACTCGACACGATAGCGGGCGCGCAGCGGCTCCTGGCGACGCAGGGCAAGGGATTCCGTCGGTTCGCGCATGGCTTTGGCCTCCTGTGAGTGCACCTGAGGCACACTCTGCGGCGAAGGCGCCTTGCCGTCCTGAGGCGCATGTCCCGACGTGAGAAGTGGAATGCGGAAAACCGGGACGGGTGTCCCGAAGAGGTCAATCCTGGCCGAAGCCGGCCTCGCGCGCCTGCACAATCAGCTGCGCGCGGCTCGTGGCGCCGAGCTTGCCGCAGATGTTGCTGACATGGTTGCGCACCGTCTTGGGCGAGAGCGAAAGGTGCTCGGCGATCTCGGCGTTCGCCCGGCCGCGGGCGACGCCGTCCAGCACCGCGCGCTCGCGGCGGGTCAGCTCCGCGAATTCCGCGATCCCGCCGGGCATGGACGCGTCTTCGAGAAAGCGGTGCAGCTCTTCGGTGAACATCCGCCAGCCGGCATCGCCGGGCTGCAGGATGTGGTTGTCGCCATCGAGCGGCAGAAAGTGTGCGCCGGGGATCTTCGCCGCCAGGCCGCGGCCGGATTCGAAGGGCACCATGGCGTCGCCCTGCACGTGCGCGACCAGGGTCGGCACGTCCACGCGAGGGAGCAGCTCGCGGATATCGATTTCATGGAACCCGCGCCACAGCCGCGCGGCGCTGTCCGGCGGGGCCGTCAGGCGCTGCAGCTCGTCCCACCAGGAGATCTGCTCGCCGCTGTCGCGCGGCGAGAGGATGCGCGCGAACACCTGCCGGAAGGCCCCGGTGCGATGCGCCCAGCCGACCTCGATCATGCGCTCCAGTGCCTCGGCCTCTGCGGCCTTCCCGGCCGGCGCGCCGGGGGTCAGGCCTCCATTGGCATAGGCGTTGTACAGGACGAGCCGGGTGACGCGCTCGGGGTGGCGCACGGCATAGGCGAGGGCGATCGCCCCGCCCTGGCAGACGCCGAGCATCGGAAAGCGACGCCAGCCGAGACTGTCCACGACGGCCTCGAGGTCGCGCACCCAGGCCTCCAGCCCCTGCTCGGCGACGGCGTGATCGGACAGGCCCGAGCCGCGGATGTCGAAGCGCGCCAGGGTGTGCCCGCGGGTGAGCTCACGAAGCCAGTGCCGCCACACGGGACTGCCCCAGTCGTGCTCGACATGCGTCAGCCAGCCCCCGACGCGCAACAGCGGGCGCCCGGATCCGGCGGTGGCATAGGCGATGCGCACGTGATCGCCCGTGGTGCAGAAACGGATGGTCTGGCGCATGGATCGATGTTAGCGCAGGCGGCGGCGTGGCGTCAGCGCGCGAAGGAGGCGCCCCGTCTTCGTCCGCGAGTCCTCACGGGGCGTCCCGTCCGTTCATCCTGAGCTCGTCGAAGGATGGACGGGAACGGAGCCACGGAGGTACTTCGAAGGTTCCACGCCCTTCGACAGGCTCAGGGCGAACGGCGTCCGGATTGGCGTGATGCGGAAGACGATAGCAGTCCCTTCGCTTTTCAGGCGACCCTTCGGCTTCCGGGCTGGGAATATGTAGTAGGAAACGAGCGCCGTCCGATCCGTGCGGGCCGGACGGCGCAGTTCCCTCAGGTATTCCCCAGCATCGCGATCCAGAACGGGAACTTCCCGACGTCGATGTAATCGACGACCTTCAGGGTCTTCAGGTCCACCTTGGCAAGCTGGTTCTTGCTGGTCACCGCCACGTAGGCATAGCGGCTGTCCGGGTCGGCGCGCACGCCGTGCGGCCCCTGGCCGACCTCGATCTGCTTGATGCGCTCCATCTTCTCCGGGTCGATGACGTTCAGCACCGAGCCGCCGATGCCGGTGACGAGCACGTACTTGCCATCGGGCGTGACGTCCACGCCGTAGTGCGGCGCGCTGAGCGGGATGTTCTTGAGGACCTTCTTGTTGGGGATGTCGACCACGCTCAGGTCCTGGCTGCTGATGTTGGCCACGTAGAGGCGCTTGCCGTCGGGAGAGACGTCGACGTTGTGCGGCGACTTGTGCGCCGGCAGCTCGCCGGTCTTCTCCCACTTGTCCGTGTCCACCACCGCCACGCTGGAACCGCCCTGCAGGTCCACGTACACGTGCTTGTTGTCCGGCGAGAAGACGCTGTTGTGCGGCGTCGGGCCGACCTTGACCTCCTTGATCACCTTCAGCTTCTTCACGTCGATGACGCTGATGGAGTTCGACTTCTCGTTGGCGGCCACGGCGTAGCGGCCCTCGCGACCGATCTTGATGCCCTTGGGCGTCTTGCCGACCGGGATCTTCTTGAGCAGCTTGCCGCTGGAGGCATCATAGGCGTAGACCTGGTTCTCGCCGCTGCTGGTGGCCATGACGATCTTGTTGTCCGGGTCGACGCTGATATAGGTCATCTTCTTGCCGGCCGGCCACTTTGCGTCCGTGCCGAGCGGCGTCACGGCATTGGCGTCCTGCAGCGTGACGTAGGCCGTGGGCTCCGCCGCCTGGGCGGCCATCACCGGTGCGACGGACGCGCTCAGGGTAAGAAGCGCGGCGGCCAGGTATGTCCTTGCGTTCGGCATCTCAAACCTCCCTTTTCGAGTTTGCGGACGGGCTCCAGCCCGGGAACAGTGCAGCGACGGCGCGCGCAGCCTCGGCGCCGTGCTGCGGGGTGTAAACGGCGATCAGCGCCAGCTGGGCGCGCGGTTGGGCGATGAGCCAGCCGCGTTCACGGTCCGTCGGCAGCCGGGCACGCCAGCGGCCCGATGCGTCCACCATGAGATCGACGGTGGCGCCGCCCGACAGGCGCAGGCGCAGGTGCTTCACCGCCACGCCGTCGACGACGCAGTCCTTGAACATCAGTACGCGTGCGCTGGCGGGCAGGGTGGCGCCCACCGAGCGCACCCAGGCGGCCATCGCCGCGCGATCGGTCTCCCGCAGGGCGGCCTCGTCCCAGGCGTGCTGGCGGGCGGCGGCGACCGTCGCGGGCACGGCCTGCCGAGTGGGTTGGCTCTGCCACAGCACGCTGGCCAGGCCTGCCAGCAGCACGATCCCGGCGGCCAGTCCCCGCCAGGCGACAGGCAGGCGCCGCTCGGCGCGCCGCTGCAGGCGCAGGTTTTCGCGCAGCTGCGCCCGCAGCCCGGCGGGTGGCCGTGGCCGGCGCAGGGCGCGTTGCAGCATGGCGTCGTGTCCGCGCCGCTTCATGTCCCGCTCTCCCTTCTACCGCGCGTCGGCATCGGCACCACCTTCGGACGGCGCTCGCGGCCCATGCCCCGCTCCAGGGCGCGCCGCGCCCGCGCCAGCCGGCTCATCACCGTCCCCAGCGGCACGTCGAGCTGCACCGCGATCTCCTGGTAGGAGAAGCCGTGCAGGCCGTAGAGCAGCAGGAGCTCGCGCTGCTCCACCGACAGACCCTGCAGGCCCTGCACCAGGTCCATCAGCGCGTCCACGTCCTCGTCCGGCCCGGCGGCTGCCTCGACGAGCGCGGTGCTGAAGGACTCGAACCGGGCCGCGCGGGCGGCATAGGCCCGCCCCGCCTGGCGGCGCAGGATGGCCAGCAGCCAGGCCAGCTCGCGGCGCGGCGCGCGATAGCGGCACAGGCTCTTCCAGGCCTCGTAGTAGGTCTCCTGCACCAGGTCCGAGGCGGCCTCGGAATCGCCGATCAGCCACAGGGCATGCCGGTACACGGCCGCGTGATGGCGGTCGATCATCACTTCCAGCCGCTTGCGCTTCCCTGTGAATGGCATGAACACTCCTGCCGCGTCCCCGCGCATGCTCGGCCCTGCGCTCCCCCCTAGTGAGGGACTCGCGCGGATTTATTCCCCGTGGATTTCCGCACGTCCTGCGCTTCCGTCTCCCCGCTGTATAGCGGGTGCCGCGCGCTCGGGCCATTCGTCCTTGGAGCCGCGCCGGGCGGTTGGGCGAGGGCGTATCCCCTCGCCATGTAGGAAATTGACTACAAAAACTCGCCGCAATCGCCTACAGCTGCGACGGCGCCGGTGCGGTAAATTCGCTGCCGGGGGGAAACGCCCGAGCATACGGGCGTCGCCGAACAGACAAGAAAAGAAGAAAACAACAATGAAGGCGACCGCGTCGGGGCGCGCTGCGCTCATCCTGGGGAAGCTTGTCCGCTGGGCCTGTATTTCGTTCGCGCTGGTCAGCGCCGGCGTAAGGGCGGATACCGTTCAGGGCGTCGACTGGCTCATCGCTCAGGCGAAACCGGACGGCTCCGTGATCTCCTCCACCCGCCTGGCCACGCCGTTCCAGGCTACCGCCGAGGCCGTTCGCGCCCTGCGCGAAAGCAACGCCGAAGGCCGCCCCGAGGTGCTCGCTGCCGACCAGTACATCGCGGCCGAGGGCTACCACAGCACCGAGAATCTGTCCCGCGAGATCATCGCCGGCGCCCTCGCGCAACAGGACGTGTCCGCCCTCGTTGCAGAGCTGGCCGGCAGTCAGGGGCCGGACGGCGGCTTCGGAGAGCTAGCCGGCTACGCCGCCACCCCCCTCGACACCGCCTTCGCCCTGGAGTCGTTGACGATCGCCGGCGGGGCGCCGGAGGCCGTGCAGGGGGCGCTGGGCTACCTGCTCTCCAGCCAGAAGGCCGACGGCAGCTGGCATGCGGGTCTGAACGAACCGAGCGTCTACGTGACCGCCCTGGTCGCCCGGGCGGTCGGTGAGCTGGCAGGCGTCTATTCCGTTGAGACCAGCCTCAGCGCCGCGCAGCGTTTCCTGCTCGCTCAACGCGACGCCGATGGTGCGTGGGCAGAGCCCTACCTGTCCGCGGCAGCGCTTCTGGCCCTTGCCCCGCACATCAGCGATATCAGCCTGATCGGCGCCAGCGCCGAGGCCCTGCGCGCGACGCAGTCCGCTGATGGCTCGTGGGGGGACTCCGTCTTTGCCACCGCCCTCGCGCTGCGGGCGCTCGGTACCTATGCCGCGCGCGAGAGTGCCGCGGTAGGCGCCGGCAGCGGCGCGGTTAGCGGTCAGGTCGTGCGCGCCGACAACGGTGCGCCGATCGAGGGTGCTCGTGTCGCACTGACCACCGGTCTGTCTGTCGAGACCGGCGCCGACGGTCGTTTTCTACTCGCAGGGGTGCCGACCGGCACTCAGACGTTGCAGGTCACCCGGCAGGGATACTCAGGCTACAGCGGCGTCGTCTCCGTGGCCGACGGCGCCGTTGCGGAGATGGGGCAGATCGTTCTGGCCGGCGTTCAAACCGCCGCCGTCGTGCTGGGCCGCGCGTTCGAAGCCGAATCCGGGGCGTCGCTCAGCGGCGTCACCGTGACCCTGACGGGCGGGGCTGTCCGGCAGGCGTCAACCGGCGCGAGCGGCGGATTCGAATTCGCCGACGTTGCCGCGGGCGACTATGAGCTCAAGTTCGAGAAGCAGGGCTACTACACGGTCAGCCTGCAGCTGGTGCTGGTAGGCGGGCAGACGGCAAGCGTCGGCCAGGCGCTGGTCAAGGAGGGCGCCTGGCTCGATACTAGCCCGGGCGATCTGAGCGGACGCGTGATCGACGGGGACAGCGGTGAGCCCCTGGCGGGCGCTCGATTCACCCTCGATGACGGCCGCTCCGCCGAGACGGACAGCTCCGGCCAATTCCTGTTGGCGGACGTGGCGCGCGGCGAGCACACGGCCGAACTGACGGCCAACGGCTATTCCACGCAGACCTACCAGTTCTCCTTCGAAGCCGGCATGAGCGGCGAGCTCGGGGAACTCGCGCTGTATCCCGCCCCGGTTCACCGGGCGCCGACCACCCTGACCGTGTACGGGCGGGTGCTCGACAGTGTCGCCGGCAGCCCGGTGCCGAACGCGACTGTGACGATGCCCGCGTCCGGTCTGACCCTGCAGTCCGGCACCGACGGTCGATTCACCCTCAACGATCTGGCGGCGACCGAATTCACGCTCGAGATTTCGGCCAGCGGCTACCTGCCCAGCACCTATACCGTTTCCGCCTCCGGGTACGGTGCAGCCGCCGTCGACCTCCCGCTTTCGCCCGCCAGCACGGAACCGGCGGCCACGAGTACCCGGCTCGAAGGCCACGTCACCGACGCGACGAGCGGCGCGCCCATCGCCGGGGCGTCCGTTTCCATTGCCGCACTCGGCCTGAGCACCACCACCGACGCCGTCGGGGATTACGTGCTGGCGGATATCAGCGAGCTCAGCTTTAGCCTGTCGATGAGCGCGAAGGGATACCAGCAGCGCGACTACGCTGTCGATGTCGGAAACTTTGGGAGCTACCGCATCGACGGCAGCATGCAGGCGCTGGATACCGCCACGCCACAGAAGGTGCAGGTGCTCTCGCTCGTGCCTGTCGTCGGAAGGGGCGGTGTCGACTCGCGTCTTCTGTTCGACGCGCAGGTCGCCAATGTGTCGGGCGCGCCGCTGGACGTCCTGTTTGCGGGGTCGGTATTCAACGGCGGCGGGGAAGCGGTCGGGGAACCCGTCACCTTCGCCCCGGGCAGTGAAACCCCGCAGGCGGTATTCAGCTTCGCCGCCGATGAGACAAAGACCGTGCGGGTCGGCTGGGACACCGCCCAGAACGCCCCGGATACGTATCGTCTCGTCCTGCGCGCAGTGGAGCCCGGATCGATCACCCGCGCACAGCCGCAGGGCGTGGTGCTCGCGGATGCGGACGCCTACGGCGTGGTCGATGCGCAAGGCCGCTTCGATGGTCAGCTCAGCTTTGACCCACCCCTGTCGCAGGCGGGCACCAGCACCCCGGTCGAGGTTTCGGCCCTTATCCTGAATTCCGGCAACATCCCCCTGCCGGGCGGGGACTATAACGTCGTGGTCTATGACGAGGCGAAGGCCAACGAGCTGTATCGTGCAACCGCCACTCTCGACACACTGCCGGTCGCGAACCACGCTCTCCTGCAACTCGGGGAGTGGGTGCCCACTGCGGAAGGCAATCTCCCGGTGGTCGTGCGCGCTGCCGATGCCAGCATCGTCGGGGCGGTCGAGGGGACCCTCTACGTCGGCGACAAGGCGTCTGGCACCTTCACCGTCGACCGTCAGATCGTTCCCGAAGGCACGCAGACCGTCGCCGCCCGGATCGCGATGCAGGGGGTGGACACCTCGCAGGGCTCGAGCACGGACCCGCTGTTCTTTGCGGTCCGGGAAGCCGTGCGCAAGGGCGGTGAGTTCGTGGCCAGCGCTTCCCTGCACTGGCACGAGCGGAACCGCTGCCTGGGCTGCCACATCCAGACGCAGAGTCTGGTCGGGCTCGCCTCGTCGTTCGACAAGGCGCCCATCGACAAGGACGCCGCCAGGTTCCTGTTCAACGCCATCGCCAGCAGCCAGCAGGCCGACGGCGGCCTGCGCATCAGCCATCCCGGCTACACGCGCACGCAGACGGCATTGGGCGAGTGGGCGCTCACTGCCTGGCCCGATCTCGCCGGGGCATTTCCCACCAAGTACCGCGCAGCGAAACACATGTACGATCGGCGCAGCCACTCGGGGGGCCGGACCTGGTGGAGTCCCGATCACGCGAGCGGCTGGTGGCGGACCACGGACGCCACGACCGCCACGGTCGTGAAGGCGTACGCCGATCTCCTTCGCAGCGCCGAGAACATCGACCTCACCACCCTGAAGGAGTTCAAGCTTCAGAACCTTGGCGGGCTGGGGGCCGGGAGTCAGCCCTGGGACCTCGAGGCTGCGCAGGAAGGGACGCTCTATGCCGTCAAGGCCTCGGGCGCGGTGACCCGCTACGACCCGCAACAGGGTACCGTGGAGACGGTCGCGACGGGGCTCGGCATCAATGCGCGCGGCATCGCCATCGGTTCCGCGGGCGAGATCTATGTGGCCGGCACCGGAGGGCGGGTCATCCGCCGTAATCCCGACGGCAGCGTGGAGCCGCTCTGGACCGGTAGCGGGACCCTCATGGACATTGACATGGGGCCGGACGGCTTCCTCTACGTCGCGGACTACAGCAACAGCCGGATACTGCGGCTCTCCACCCAGGGCACCATGGAGGTGCTCGCCAGCGGCGCCGATTTCCGCTATCCGACAGGTCTCGCGTTCGGCGGCGATGGCGCCCTGTACGTCGCGAACCGGGGCAAGTACAACATTCTTCGCGTCGAACTCGGCGGCGCGGTGTCCGTCTTCGCGCCGGGGCTCGCCTATCCGCCCATGTGGCTCGCTGCCGCGGACGACGGCGGCTTTTATCTGAGCACCGATTCCTACTACCAGGTGGGGCAGAGCACTCCGCGGGCGCTGAATCATGTCGCAGCGGACGGGACGGTGGAACGCCTGCATGCCGCGAGCGGGATCGCCGGCGTGGCCACCTCGGCCGGTCGCGTCTTCGCGGTGAACTACAGCGGCAACAGCCTGTACGAATCGGTGCCGCAGCCACTGGACACCGGCATGCTCGATGCCTATCGCCTGCAGCTGACCGATGCAGCGCATTACTTCCTCGCCGGATACCGGGACGGAACCAGCGACAACATCCGTCAGGCCGAACGCCTTGCCGGTCTGGCCGAAATCCGTTCAGTGGTATCCGACGCTGGGCTGGTGTCCGACATCGATACCGCCATCGACTACCTGGACAACCTGCTCCGCGGCCGGCAGCGGGCCGACGGCGGGTGGGGATGGTATACGTGGTACGGCAGCGACCCGATGGTCACGGCACTGGTCGGCCTCGCCCTCGAATATACGGAGCCCTCGGCGGACGACCCGGTGATCCGCTCGTCCATACAGTACCTTCTCAATCAGCAGGGCAGCGACAAGGCGTGGCGCAGCTATAACCGGATCCTGTCCACGAAGCTGGCCGCAACGAGCCTGGTCATGGCGTATATGCCGAAGGCCCTGGAGCGCCTCGGCGGCATCGACGTCGACCTGCACCTGTCGTTGCCGTCCTCGGTGGTACTCGGCAACCCGAGTGCCCAGCCAGACACCGTCACGTCGGACGGCGCCGGTAACACGGAGTACCTGTGGAAGCTGACCGGGGTGACGGCCAACACCCGCAATGTCGACTTCGACTTGACGCTGCAGGACATGGCCCTCGGCGAGGTGCGGTCGGTCGCCAGCGCGGCTTACATGGAGTTTGCCAATTCCTTCACCGACGAGCGCCTGCGGGTGGCGCTCGACGTGCCGGCGGTGCGAGCCAGCAGCGGCCTGTCACTCGCGGTTGCGGCCGATCGCGACACCTACGGCGCCGACGCTCCAGTAGCGATCGACACCACAGTGGTGAATACGGGCGCCGAGGCTTCCTCCGCCACACTCGAGCTCGCTATCCGGGCGGTCGGCTCGGGCGAACCTCTGACCTGGCTTAGCCCGCTGGCAGTCGACACGCTGGATCCGGGGGCGAGTCGCAGCCTTGGCGCCGGCTGGAATACCGGCACCACGCTGGCCGGCGATTACGAGGTCTACGGCCGCCTGGTGGACGGTCAGGGCCGCGTCCTGGACGAGGACACGGACCCCTTTACCATCGTGCATCTGGCAGCGCCTGCGGACTCGCGCGTGGTGACCGACAAGCCCGTGTACGAAGCCTGGGATCAGGTACAGATTGCCGGCCGCGTGCGCAACGCGGCGACGAATGCATCGCTCGCCCCGAGCATCGTCGAGATCACGGTCCATAGCCCGGCCGGGCAGACCCTGTCGTTCTCCAGTTACGCGGTCGGGGAATTGCAGCCGCAGGGGTACCGCGATCTGCCCGACGCGCTGACGCTGAGCGATGCCGCTGCGGGAAGCTATTCCGTCGACCTGGTGGTGAGGGATGCCTTCAGCCATGCCGTGCTGTCGACGAGCGAGACCGCCTTCGTTGTGCAGAGGCATGCGATGCAGGCCCTGGTTGGCAAGGTCGACGTTGCTCCGCCACGCGTCTACCAGGGTGATCCGGCGGTCTGTACGCAGACGCTGAGCAACCGTTCGGAAACTGCGGTCGCCGGTATCACGGTCGATCGTCAACTGTTCCGTGTCGACGGTCAGGAGCTGGTGCAGCAACACACCGATTCGGTGAGCCTCGCCGGACAGGGAAATGACGTCGACGTGACCACAATCGACACCGGCGGCCTGGCTCTGGGCGAGTACTCCTGTGTGCTTGCCGCCACGGTCGAGGGCCGTTCGGCATATCTCGGCGCCGCCGGCTTCGAGGTGGTGGAGCCCCCGATTCGCATCGCCGCGGAGATGACGTCCGGGCCTCGCGGGCGTCTGCTGGTGCTGCTCGATGACGGAACAGCCGGCGCGCCCCAGGGCACCGATCCGCTCGGCCCGACCGGCGCCCCGGCGCTGGGAGCGCAGCGTGGGTACCTGGAGGGGCTGCTGGACAAGGCTGGCTGGTCCTACACCATCGTGAGTACGGCCGCAGACTTCGCGCGCGAGCTGAACAGCGGCGGCTATGTGGTCTACGCCTTGTTTGCCGAACACGAAAAGCTCTCGGAGCAGACGCAAAAGGCGCTGCGCGAAGCGGTCTACCGCGGCGAGGGGCTGTTGGTGGGCGGCCGGCACGATCAGCGCAACGGACGCCTGGATCCGGCGCTCGGCGTCGCGTACCGCGGCAAGTTCGCCGACGCGCAGGGGATCGCCGTCGCCGATTCGGCGCTCCATCCTGCTGCATCGTCGACGTTCACCATGGCCGACAAGGCGCTGCGCGTGGACCTGGCCGGTGCGGAGCCGCTGGGCAGCTTCATCGGCGGCTCCGGTGCAGCCGAAGAGCGGACTGCACTGACCCGCTACGCCTATGGCGAGGGGAAATCCGTCTACGTGGGCTACGACGTCCTCGCCGAAGCCACGCTCGCGGGGGCCGACAACCTCCACGGGAAGCTCATCCTAAGCGCCCTCGCGCAGGTGCACCCGGACCACCTTGATGCCTTCGCGGGAGGCGTGGTGCCGCTGCGGCTGACCCTGACCAATGAAGGCATTCCGACGCCGGGGCGTGTGCTCCTCCCGCTGCCCTCCGGGACGGAGATCGTCGACGCCAGCGGCGGCGCCCTCGAGCCGGGCGCCGCGGTGCCGACGTGGGTCTGGCCGTACGTGCTGGATAAGGACCAGGGGCTGACCTTCGATGCCTGGATGCGTCTTCCCGCCGATGGCAGTGCCGTTTCCATCGAGGCGCTGCTGCAGACCGGTAGCGAGCCGGAGTTCAAGGACTACGAGACGCTGTCGCTGTTCATCAGCCCGCAGGCCCGCGACGGTCTCGATGCGGCGATTGCCACGCTCGCGGCGAGCTCCGACAAGGCATTCAAGCCGGTGCTGAACGACCTGCAGCTGGCGCAGCGAGCACTGGATGGCGGCGATTACGACACCGCGCTCGGCCGTCTCCTCAAGGCGACTGATCGCTTGATGGATATCGCGGAGCCGACGGCGGGCTCTGTCCGGCTGATGGTCGATGCGGCCATCTGGGAAACGGCCCTTTCGATCTGAAGAGTTTGGGGAAGGGAATCGAGAGATTCTCGCGTAAACGCATAATAAGAACACAAGGCGAAAGAGATGAAGCAGCCCCTCATCGGGCGGATACGTGGGACCTCCGCTTTCATGCGGAGCCTCGCGGCCGCCGTCCTCGTGACCTTTACCATGCTTATCCTGCAGCCAGCGGCGATGGCGGCACGCGCCGCGATCGCGGACCAGAGGCGGCAGGCCGCCCTGCAGGCCACGGACGAGGGGAAGCTCTCGGAGACGGTCCGCAAGGTCGGCAAGCACTTCGCCGAGCTCGCCCGCGAACTCGAGAAGGGCGAGACCACTGGAGCCGAGGAGGAGTCGCTCGCGGCCTTGCGTGAGCAGGTGGCGAGCCTTTCGGACTCGGTGCTGCAGAACTTCGACGAGATCGGCAAACACATTCGCGAGCACAACCTCGCGCCGGTCATCCTCGAGCGACACCGGGCGGCCGTGGCGCACTACAAGAAAGAAGTCTCCGCCCTGGTATCGGACATGGATGCGGTTCTCGCCGCCGGTAGCCCCGAAGAGAAGCGCGCCCTCGTCCAGAAGGCGCGCAAGCAGCTGGCCGGCCAGAAGCTGAAGCGGGCGCAGCAGCCTTTCGACCCGAATGACCTGCCGTTCAAGTCGCTCAAGACGAAGCCGGGGAAGCACAAGCCCAAGCTCACCAAGGATGAGTTCGCCGCCGCCGGGCTGTTCGACAACCCGCCCGTGCGTCTCGCCGCACTGGGTGACTTCACCTTCGACAAACTGGCCGGCGCCACGAATCCGGACTACCTTGCCGACACGCCGGAGATCCGCTTGTCCGATGCCGTAAAGGCAAAGGCCGCCGAGCTGGGCTACGACCCGGTGCGGATCTTCCGCTGGGTGCGCAACAACGTCGAGTGGCAGCCGACCTGGGGCGCCATGCAGGATGCCGATCTCACCCTCAGCGCCCAGCGAGGTAACGCCTTCGACATCGCCAGCCTCACCATCGCCCTGCTCCGGGCCTCGGGCATCCCCTCGCGCTACGTCCACGGGACCATCGAGGTGCCCGCGGACAAGTTCCGGAACTGGGCCGGCGGTTTCGAGAGCATTTCCGCGGCCCTCACCTATGCCGCCTCGGGCGGAATCCCCGCGGCCGGAGTCGTGGAAGGCGGCCGCATCACGAAGGTACAGATGGAGCACATCTGGGTGGAAGCGGCCATCGATTACCAGCCCTCGCGCGGCGCCGTGAACCTCGACGCCGACTCCTGGGTACAGATGGACCCCAGCTTCAAGCAGTACGAGTACCTGAAGGGCATCGACCCCATCGCCATCTCCGGCCTCGACCCGCAGGCCCTGGCGCAGCAATTCGTGGACAGCGGCACGGTGAACGAGCAGGAGGGCTGGGTCAGCGGCTTCGACCCCACCATTTTGCAGAATGCCCAGACGCAGGCGCAGCAGGCGGTGGAGGACTACGTCGCCAACAACATGATCGACCCGACCGTGGGCGACGTCATCGGCGGCCGCGAGACCATCCTCCAGGAATACCCGAACCTGCCCTCGTCACTGCCGAACCGCATCCTGGTGACCGGCACCCGATACGCGAAGCTTCCCGAGTCATTGGAGCACCGCATGGGCTTCGCCTTCGGCACTGACATCCTCGGCGACCCGGTCGGCCTGGTCAGCTATCCGATGCCCGAGGTGAATAACCGAAAGATCACGCTTTCCTTCAGGCCCGCCACGGCGGCCGACGAAGAGGCGCTGAAGTCGCTGTTGCCCGACGGGGAGATCACGGATCTCAGCCAGCTCCCCAGCAGCATCCCGTCTTACCTCGTCAATGTCGTGCCGGAACTGGCCATCGACGGCAAGGTGGTGAGCACCGGCAGCTCGATGGCGCTGGGCGAAGATCTGCCGTTCATGTTCTACGTGACCCTGCGTGGGTACGGGACCACCCCCTATCAGTACAAGGTGCCCGCCGGCGCCTACCTGAGTATCGCCAGCATTGGCGGCAATGTATCCGCTGCCAGACTGAGGGCGCTGCAGAGCCGCGTCGATGCTACTCGAACGAAACTGCAGTCCGGTGATGCCGGCCTCATTGGCAGCCTGAGTCGGGAGGACCTCCTTGGGGATATGTTCTACACCGGAACGCTCGGGTATTTTGCGCAATACCTAGGGCTTGGCCATGTGATAGGCGTGCAGAAGGACGCTCACCAGTACCTTTTCGCGGGTTACGGAAGCTATGGGTATGAGCCGAAGATAAGCTATCTATTCGGCTTCCCTCGCGCCATCCAACCCGGCGGTGCAGTGATGAATGTGCGACTCACTACGGTGACCGGAAACAGTACAGGAGATGCCGCCCTTCAGAGAGACTTCAGCCTGCAGACAGGGCTTCTATCATCGACACTGGAGCACGCGGTTCCGGAGCAAATGTTCTTTTCGCTGCAACAGTCCACCGATGGGATTTCGGCGGTAAAGGCGCTCATGGAAGCGCGAGACGCCGGTCAGAGGATCTACCATATAACGCCTGCGAATCAGTCTGCGACCCTTCCCAACATACATCACGATCCAGGAACGATGTCGGAGATCCTTGAAGCCGTGGCTAGCGGCAAAGAGGTTCTTACCCACACGGACGCGGTCGCTGTGTCCGGGTGGAGAGGGGCCGGTTACATCATCTTTGATCCCGACTCTGGAAGTGGCGCGTACAAAATATCGGGGGGACAGAACGGAGGCTATTTTGCCGGCTTTGGTCTGGGATTCGCTCTTGGGGCACTTATGTTTGCGCTCGGAGCCTCTCTGGTTGGCGGCGCCGTCGGGCCATGGGCTCTACTTTTGGCTGGCGTTATGCTCTATTTGGTCACAGTGATTTCGATCTACCTAACTCTTTCGCAGATTTTCGCTACGAACGATAGGTACGCTGCATGCCTGCGGCTGGGATTTGTCGATGGCGTCTCGACAATACCCAAGCTATTCAAGAAGATTCTGCCGAATCTCGTTGAAACCGTGGTCTCTATGATAGCCAAGGCGTTCGGCATGGTTCGAGCCCTTGACCCGAATCTCACGAAAGAGGACTGCGTTGGATAGCTGAATGGACACCATAATGCAGTTGAAGAAATACTTCGACGGGGAGCAAGAGCTAAAGCGCGCGTTTTGGCTTTTCTGGGTCGTGGGAGGGGGGGCTTTGGGAGTTCTCTATACCATGAGCATTCCCTTGGCAGGCCTCCTTCTGAAAGGAGACCCTAGGAGTTTTCTGCCGTACCTAGATTCTGGTCTTGATCTTCTGCTCGGGATCTATTCACTCGTGGCTGGCTTCGTCGTGTGGCGCAATGCCGCCAACACGCGGCTAGCAGTATGGGCCTGGGTGGCGCGTGTGATTGTTATCTTCGCCTACGTTGAGAACATTGCTCAGCTTGCCGCTAGGATGTAATGGCAAATCGGATGCGAAATCGCCTGCTGGTGCCGTCCAGCACGCCTATGCGGAGCTGTCTGGCTGTAGCACAACATGTATGGGATTCCGGGACAAATCTATTTTTTCCGATGGACCCCGGCTTCAAGCAGTACGAATACCTGAAGGGCATCGACCCCATCGCCATCGCCGGCCTCGACCCGCAGGCCCTGGCGCAGAACTTTGTGGACAGCGGCACCGTCAACGAGCAGGAGGGCTGGGTCAGCGGCTTCGACCCGAGCATTCTGCAGAATGCCCAGACCCAGGCGCAGCAGGCGGTGGAGGACTACGTCGCCAACAACATGACCGACCCCACCGTGGGCGACGTCATCGGCGGTCGCAAGACCGTCGTCCGTGAATACCCGAACCTCCCGTCGTCGTTGCCCAACCGGATCCTGGTCACCGGTACCCGGTACGCGAAGCTTCCCGAGGCCCTGGAGCACCGGATGGGCTTTGCCTTCGGCACCGATATCCTGGGTGACCCGATCGGCCTCGTGAGCTATCCGATGCCTGAGGTCAACAACCGAAAGATCACGCTTTCCTTCAGGCCCGCCACGGCGGCCGACGAAGAGGCGCTGAAGTCGCTGTTGCCCGACGGGGAGATCACCGATCTCAGTCAACTCCCCAGCAGCATCCCGTCCTACCTCGTAAATGTTGTCCCCGAACTGGCGATTGACGGCAAGGTGGTCAGCACCGGCAGCCCGATGGCTTTGGGCGAAGACCTCCCGTTCACGTTCTACGTGACCCTGCGTGGATACGGCACCACCCCCTATCAGTACAAGGTGCCCGCCGGGGCGTACCTGAGCATCGCTAGTATCGGCGGCAATGTCTCCGCTACCAGATTGAAGGTTGCCAAGAGCCGCGTCGACGCTACGCAGGCGAAATTGGAATCTGGTGATACCGCCCTCATCGGGAGCCTTGATCGCGACGATATCCTCGAAGACATGTTCTACGCAGGGACCCTGGGATACTTCGGGGAATACCTGGCGCTTGGGCATGTGCTCGGCGTGCGGCGAGGTGCTCACCAATATCTCTCTGCGGGGTACGGCAGTTACGGTTACGAACCGAAGGTCAGCTACCTGTTCGGTTTCCCGCGGGCTATAGAGCCGGGGGGCGTAGTCATGAATGTTCGGTTAACCAAGGTTGTCGGGAGCAGTTCTGGCGACGAGACGAAAGACCGCGACTACAATTTGCAGACCGGGATGCTTGCCTCGTCGCTGGAACATCTTGTCCCAGAGCAGATGTTCGTTACGCCGGAGCACCCCGGTGAAGCGGTTTCCGCAATTAAGGCACTCTCGAAGGCGGCGGCGGCAGGACAGCGCAGCTACCACATCACCCAGGCCAATCAGGCTGTTACCCTTCCAAATATTCATCATGGCGCCGAGACTATGTCGGAGATTCGCGCCGGCCTTGCCGCCGGTATGGAGGTGATTACACATGCCGACGCAGTCTCGGTGCCAGGGTGGACTGGTGCTGGATACATCATTTTTGATCCGCAGACAGGCAATGGCGCATACAAGATAGGCGGCGGCCAGAACGGCGGGCTGATCAAGGCGCTAGACGTCGTTATTTCTGTCGCAAATCTTTTCTACGGAGCACTGGCAGCTGTGGCGGCAGCGCTCGGTCCCGCCGTCAAAATCCTGGATACCGTTGCCAACTTCATCTCCCTTGCGTCGGCTTTTCTCTCGATTTTGAAAAGTGCGCTTGAATGTGGCGGAAGTGCGCTCTCAATTATCATTCTGGCATTTACAGCGCTCACTGTAATTGCAATCGCAACAGTCTATTTGTTCTCTGCGCTGGGTAATCCCCTCCTTGCGTTTGCAACGGGGGTTGTTCTAGATCAGGTTAACGGGTATCTGAGAGAGGCTATGACTTCGAGCCCGTTTTGTAGGTAAGGGTGATGCAAGACACGTTACAGCTAGTGCTTTCCGCGGTTGCGATGCTTGCGGGCGCCGGCTTGTTGGGGTACGGGCTCGCGTCCCTCATTCGGGGGCGGGCGGAACGTGGCTGGTGTAGGACGGCCGCACGCTTCGGAAACCTCTCGGTGGGTATTCATCGTCAGGTGGTGCGTTACGGGGTGGTCGAATACTATTTTCCGAAGGTGGACTACTGGTACGAACTGGGCGGCGCCCGATACCAGAGTTCCACCATCAGCCGTGATCGGCCTTCCATATGGCAGGAACAAGATGAAACTGCGGCTTGGGAGTTGGGGCGGGCGCTAGTCGAGCAGGGGCTCGCATATGTGAGGCCGGGCCACCCTGAGCAGAGTACGCTGCTGCCCGGGCTCTCGCGATCACGAACGCGACACTTCATTTCGATTTCTCTCGGCGGAGCCACGGTCGTGGCGGTGTCTACGTTTGTCTTGGTCACCGGGAACATGTGAACCGAAGCGGACGTTGCGTATCTCGAACCGGGAGATGCGCATGGATTCGAATTGCCGCGGCGGCTCCAGCGCAGTCCGGGACGGCTGTGTCTTTCAGATGACTTGGGGATTGGGTTCCGGGACAGATCTATTTTTCCGATGGACCCCAGCTTCAAGCAGTACGAGTACCTGAAGGGCATCTACCCCATCGCCATCTCCGGTCTGGACCCAAAGGCCCTGGCGCAGCAATTCGTGGACAGCGGCACGGTGAACGAGCAGGAGGGCTGGGTCAGCGGCTTCGACCCGAGCATTCTGCAGAATGCCCAGACCCAGGCGCAGCAGGCGGTGGAGGACTACGTCGCCAACAACATGACCGACCCGACCGTGGGCGACGTCATCGGCGGCCGCAAGACCATCGTCCGGGCGTATCCGAACCTCCCGTCGTCGTTGCCGAACCGCATCCTGGTCACCGGCACCCGCTATGCGAAGCTCCCCGAGTCGCTGGAGCACCGCATGGGCTTCGCCTTCGGCACCGACATCCTCGGGGACCCGACCGGCCTGGTCAGCTATCCGATGCCCGAGGTCAACAACCGGAAAATCACGCTTTCGTTCAGGCCCGCCACGGCGGCCGACGAAGAGGCGCTGAAGTCGCTGTTGCCCGACGGCGAGATCACCGACCTCAGCCAGCTCCCCACTAGTATTCCGTCGTACCTCGTCAACGTCGTCCCGGAACTGGCGATCGACGGCAAGGTGGTCAGCACCGGCAGCCCGATGGCCCTGGGCGAAGATCTGCCGTTCATGTTCTATGTGACCCTGCGTGGATACGGGACTACCCCCTATCAGTACAAGGTGCCTGCCGGGGCGTACTTGAGCATCGCAAGCATCGGCGGCAACGTCTCGCCCGCCAGGCTGCGGGCGCTGCAGAGCCGCGTCGACGCCACCCGGACGAAACTGGAATCCGGTGATGCGGGTCTCATTGGCAGTCTTGGTCGGCAGGATATTCTCGGGGATATGTTCTATGCAGGTACTCTCGGATACTTCGGGCAGTATCTCGCGCTCAGCTATGTGCTCGGCGTACAGCAGGGCGCTCACCAGTACTTGTTGGCGGGCTACGGCAGCTACGGGTACGAGCCGAGGGTGAAATATTTGTTCGGGTTCCCGCGCGCTATCGAGCCCGGCGGCATCGCCATGAATGTGCGCGTGACCACTTCCACCGGGACCGATATCGGAGATCGGCACCAGTACCGCGACTTCGGTTTTCAAAGTGGCGTGTTGTCTTCGACTCTGGAGCACGCGGTTCCAGAACAGATGTTTGTGACGCCTGATAATCCCGGGGAGGCCGTGTCCGCCGTCAAAGCACTTGCCAAGGCCAGCGCGGCCGGGCAGCGCATCTACCACATAACGGCGACCAATATGGCCACCACGCTGCCCAATATCCATCATGATGCGGCGACAATGTCGGAGATCTACGCAGCACTGGCATCTGGGAAAGAAGTTATAACACATACCGACGCGATCTCCATTCCAGGGTGGAATGGGGCAGGTTACATTATTATCGATCCGGAGACGGGTAGTGGGGCTTACAAGATAGCGGGCGGGAGAAACGGGGGGGAACTGGGAGAAGTTAGCAATGCTTTAGGGTTCGCCGGCCTACTGGCAGAAGCTCAGCAGACATTGGCGGACATTTTCAACGTCGCGACCAGGGCGCTGCGGCCGGTGTGGCTAGAGCGGTTGCCTTGTTTTCCGTGATAATCAGCACCCTCTACATTGGCTCGGTTTGTGGGGCGGATGCCGCACGCGTCCTGATCCTTTTGAACACTGTGTTTACCCTGATATCGTTGGCGCCGGGCTTGCTCATAGGCGTTTTCTTATCGCCTATCGGTGCATTCTTAGTGGGGCTGCTTCTATTTATAGCGTTCACATTGGCGATTAACTACCTAGTAGCCGGTGTGTGTCGGCGGGAGAGCTAGATGTTGTGTAGCAGAATTTGCGCTGTATGTGGAAGTCGACTCTCTTGGGTCGCCGTGCTCAAGACGGGCTTTTCGGTGGATGAGCACCGGGTTACGTGTCCAAAATGCGCGACCGTGTGGGAGGTGAAATGGGAACACGGCTACCTGATCATGATGGGGCCGTCGATGCTTGTGGTCGGGTTGCTATTCTATACTCCGCTTCGGCAGTTGGTGCCCACCTACCTCAAGCTGCTGATTGTTGGGTTATTTATTCCTGCCGCAGTCTTTTTAGGGGCGTGTGCAGTGCCGATCCGGAAGCGGGATGATAACCAAGATGCGGTTGGGTAGCGACGAACGAAGGTTCGGATATTCTGCAACTCGAACATAAAGCCATTCAGTTGTCTTTCCTCTTGCGATGCCCGAGGACAAGTCCCGGAACTGGGCGGGCGGCTTCGAGAACATCTCCGCGGCGCTTACCTACGCCGCCTCGGGCGGGATCCCCGCGGCCGGGGTGGTGGAAGGCGGCCGTGTCGCGAAGGTACAGATGGAGCACATCTGGGTGGAGGCGGCCATCGACTACCAGCCCTCGCGCGGCGCCGTGAACCTCGACGCCGACTCCTGGGTACAGATGGCCCCGAGCTTCAAGCAGTACGAATACCTGAAGGGCATCGACCCCATCGCTATCTCCGGCCTCGACCCGCAGGCCCTGGCGCAGCAGTTTGTGGACAGCGGAACCGTCAATGAGCAGGAGGGCTGGGTCAGCGGCTTCGATCCCTCCATTTTGCAGAATGCCCAGACGCAGGCACAGCAGGCGGTGGAGGACTACGTCGCCAACGACATGACCGACCCGACCGTGGGGGACGTCATCGGCGGCCGCAAGACCATCCTCCAGCAATACCCGAACCTGCCCTCGTCGCTGCCGAACCCCATCCTGGTCACCGGCACCCGATACGCGAAGCTGCCCGCGTCGCTGGAGCACCGCATGGGCTTCGCCTTCGGCACCGACATCCTCGGGGACCCGATCGGCCTGGTCAGCTATCCGATGCCAGAGGTGCATAACCGAAAGATCACGCTCTCCTTCAGGCCCGCCACGGCCGCCGACGAAGAGGCGCTAAAGTCGCTGTTGCCCGACGGGGAGATCACCGATCTCAGCCAACTCCCCAGCAGCATCCCGTCCTACCTCGTGAATGTGGTGCCTGAACTGGCCATCGACGGCAAGGTGGTGAGCACCGGCAGCCCGATGGCCCTGGGCGAAGACCTCTCGTTCATGTTCTATGTCACGCTGCGCGGTTACGGGACCACCCCCTATCAGTATAAGGTGCCGGCCGGCGCCTACCTGAGCATCGCTAGTATCGGCGGAAATGTGTCGCCCGCCAGGCAGCGGGCGCTTGAGACCCGAGTCGATGCTACACGCGCGATCTTGGAATCGGGTGACACCAGCCGGATTGGGAGATTGGACCACGACGATCTGCTTGGGGATATGCTTTATGCCGGTATTCTGGGATATTTCGGCCAATATCTTTCACTTGCGCGGATCATGGCGCTAGGGCAATCCGCTCATCAGTATCTGTTCGCGGGCTATGGAAGCTATGGATACGAGCCGACTGTGTCATATCTCTTCGGTTTTCCTCGTGCGATAGAGGCCGGTGGAGTTGTAATGAATGTGCGTCTTTCCACTGCTACCGGGACAAGCGCAGGAGATAAAGGAAAGTATCGGGAGTTCAGTTTTCAGACAGGTCTTCTCGGGTCAACGCTCGAGCATGGGATTTCCGGACAAATTTTCGACACACCCGAAAACGCCGGGGAGGCAATTTCTGCCGTCAAGGCGCTTGCAAGAGCGGCCGCGAGCGGACAGCGTCTCTATTACATCACGCAATCAAACAAGGAGGCCACTCTCCCGTATATTAAGCACGACTCAAGTACGATGGCGGAAATACGCGCAGCTCTCGCCGCAGGCAAAGACGTCATTACCCATTCCGATACGGTCAGTGTCCCCGGATGGCACGGGGCGGGTTACATCTTGTTTGACCCAGAAACGGGAAGTGGGGCATATAAGATCAGCGGCGGACAAAACGGTTCATTTTTTAAGGGACTAAAGGACAAGCTGTTTGCCTTCCTGTCCTGGTTCAAAGGTCTTGGGTTGGTCGGTGAAATCGGCTTAGGCCTTGTCTCTGTCATAATCGGCGTGATAGGCAACGCTATTCAGCTATTAAGTGCCTGTAAGGATACTGTTTTCGCCATAGCGATGGTGGCAATTTTCGCCATGACTGCAGTCATCGTCGAAGCCCTGCTAATCATAGCAGGCATCGGATTTGTGGCGGGGCTCTTGATCGGCGTAGCTGTCGGAATTTTTGAGAATATCGCGGTCAATTGGATAAGCAACCAAGCACCAGGATGTCGAGGAGGCGCGCAGTGACTCGCCCAATAGCAGGCAACAACCCGCGCGGTTTCGGTGCCTTTTTGTTGTCGCTCTTCCGGGCAAAGCCGGAAAATGAGACAAAAGCTTTTCACGGTGCGGTCAATGTAAAGGCCGCGAGGTCGATGGGCGTGGTGGGATTCGGTGTCGGATACTTGGTTTCTAAGGTGGTCGGCTACTTGATGGTAGCGTTTGTATGCAGTGGCGGTGACAACTGTTCCCCCTTCCTTGTCGTCTCAGCTCAAGTGATTTCAGCTGCGGCTGTGGTGCTCATTGCTTTGTACATTGTGTACCGAGCGCTTCCGGTTGACCGCTAAGTGCATTTGTTTTTCGACCGCCAATCGCGGGCGAACGGACGCTGCTCGACGTTTTATCCGTCGCGGCGGTTTACGGCTTTCTGCAGCCTCGACCAGTCCGGGACAGATCTATCTTCCCGATCGGGAGGTGGGTGGATGAAGTCGTGCAAAAGATCGCGCGGATCTTTCTGAGGACGCTGGCGCTCCTGTTTCATCTGTTTCAGATGATCGTTTCGCTTTCTGGGTCATGGTACGTCTCTGCGGTCGTGGGGGCCTGCTTGTTTGGGTCTCATATCTACGATCCCAAGACATTCAGGCGCCTTTTTCATGCCGGTCCATGGGTGGTGAGCGGGATCGGATCCGTTGCCTGGGTCTTCGTTGCGGCGGTGGAGGCTTCCTGAGCAAGGGAGCCAAAAAAAGAGATTCGAGGCAGGACCTGAGACAGGTGGGGCACAGGACTATTATCCTGGTCATGCCGACCGCCAGGCCCTCGCGCCCGGTGCTATCGATTCCGTTGGGGAAAAGCGCATGTCCGTTGTTAATCTGGAATCACTGCTCACGTGTGTCGTGACTGCGGGCGCTTCCTATGCGTTAATCGCGGACGAGAGAACGCTGCTCGACGTGCTGTCCGTCGCGGCGGTCTACGGATTTTTGAGCTTCCTTCTGTTTCTGCTCCTGCATATGGCCTATCCGCCTCTGGCCGGTCGGCTGGACCTGGTCTTGGTGTCAATGGGATACGTCGTGGTGATGTATCGCTCAAGCTTGACCGAGATGATGACGATGAAGCGGGAAGCCGATACGAAGGACGAATGAACGGCGGCACGCTTCGGGAATCTGTCGGTGGGAGTCCATCGTCAGGTGGTGCGTTACGGGGTGGTCGAATACTACTTTCCGAAGGTGAGCTATGGCAAGATTCATGCGGTTTGCGAAAGCGCTTGGCTCTCCGTTCTATGAGCGCGTCGGCTTCCTCGCGTATTTGCTCGGTGTTGCCGGGGCAGGGACAAAGACCTTTGGTGCGCGCGAGTGACGATTTTTATTATTCTTGTTGCAATGCTGTTTCTCGGAATCGTGCAGCAATTCATTATTCGGCGGTACATGGGAAAAGAGGCGGCCAAAGACGAAGTTGCGGCTCTACTTCTTCTCCTGAAAAATCGCCGGCCACCCGGGTATATTCTAGCTGTCAGTATGTTGCTGCAAACCCTGCTGGCATTAGC
Organism: uncultured Gammaproteobacteria bacterium; assembly: GCA_963779865.1. Taxonomy (GTDB): domain Bacteria; phylum Pseudomonadota; class Gammaproteobacteria; order CAVZZX01; family CAVZZX01; genus CAVZZX01. The sequence continues at coordinate 3,163,365 of CAVZZX010000003.1, forward strand.
GCTGTTGCCCCTCGTTTTTTGATGGGTGAAGCTACGGCGAGAGCCGTGACGCCAAAGGCGCCTCAGCAGACCGTTGGTACCCGGGCGTGTCCGAAGAGAGCCAAGCGAACAGAGTTATGGTTTACAGGCGCACAGTGCGGCCAGTCCTTTTGCAGTCTTGCGATCGGAGCGTATCAGTCGAACGCTGTGGAGGAGAGCCGTGGCCATTCAGATCTCTCCGGCCGTGAGACGGGGCACCCATGAGCCAGCCGCTGTCAAGTGGGCACAGTCCGTCATTGAGTGCCTGAATGCACCGGCGCAAACTTAGCGTCTAAGCGACCCAAAAGCGTTCGAGGCGCGCGCGTCCAAGGGGCTATCGGTTACGGTGTTGCGGAGCTGATCCGCACCAGACATCAATCAGGATCAAGGTGCTCGCTTCCCCGGCGGGGACGGGCGAGACCCTCTGGCGCTGAAGGCGACTCAGAGAATCGTTGGTACCCTGCCGTGTCCCAAGAGTAGCGAAGTGCGGACCGGGACAGGACCCGCAATGAGGCCTGGTGCCTCGCGTCCAGTGCTACGGATTCCGGTGTGGAAAAGCGCATGTCCGTTGTCAATCTGGAATCACTGCTCACGTGTGTCGTGACTGCGGGCGCTTCCTATGCGTTAATCGCGGACGAGAGAATGCTGCTCGACGTGCTGTCCGTCGCGGCGGTCTACGGGTTCTTGAGCTTTCTTATTTTTCTGCTTCTGCATATGGCCTATCCGCCTCTGGCCGGGCGGCTGGGTGCGATTCTCGTGTCTATGGGATACGTCGTGGTGATGTACCGCTCAAACCTGACTGAGATGATTACGATGAAGCGGGAAGCCGATCCGGAGGACGAATGAACGGCGGCGACTTCTTCCAGGTAGGTGGTAATGCAAGATAACCTGCGACTGGCGCTTGCGGCGGTTGCGATATTTGCGGGCACAGGCCTGTTGGGGTACGGGCTCGCGTTCATCATGCGGGGGCGGGCGGAGCGTGACTGGTTTAGCACGACGGCACGCTTCGGGAATCTGTCGGTGGGAGTCCATCGTCAGGTGGTGCGTTACGGGGTGGTCGAATACTACTTTCCGAAGGTGAGCTACGGGTACGACGTGGGCGACACGCGATACCAGAGTTCCACCATTTGCCGCGATCGACCTTCTGTCTGGCAGGAGCAAGATGAAGCTGCGGCCTGGGAGCTTGGCCGTTCTCTGGTAGAGCAGGGCGTCGCATACGTGAGTCCTCGCCACCCTGAACGAAGTACGCTGGTGCCCGGACTTTCGCGATCGCGAAGGCGACACTTTCTTTCGATTGCTCTCGGCGGCGCCATGGTTGCGGCGATAGCTACGTACATTTTGGTTGCGAGCGTCCTGTGAACAGCGGGGCGGACGGCGCGTATTCGGGGCGGGAGCGGAGAGCATGAGTCCGAATTCCGCGGCGGCTTCAGCGAGGTTTTATGCGAGCAGGCGCTATCTCGCGAGCTTGTTGCTGCGGATCAATCTGTTGGCTCTCCCCGTTGGTCTCGGTTTCATCGCGACCGGACGACTCTGGGCGGTCACGCTGGGTGCCGCTATTCTCGTCCTTGCTCATCTCCCTCTTTATGTGCGCGCGATGCGTCCGGTTCTGAAGGTTGATGAGTCCGGGGCGCGGTGACCCGCTACGACCCTTTTCGGCCGCGCCCGCAGTGCGGGGCCGATCTCCGAATTGGGGCTTGTCATCAGCCGGGATTTCCTTGCCTTCCGGCAGGAGGGCGGCGACCAGATGATCGTCGACCGGCAGGTCTTCTCGGGCCATTGGGATGAGGTCACGGAGGCGCTGAAGCGGCTCCCGTTCAGGGAACTGATCGAGCCCGTTCAGGGCCATTAGCGGCACTGGAGGAGAGCGCATCCCCACCGCGGTCGAATCGTTACAGGGTCAGCCGCCAACCGTTGTCCTCCCGGTTTTTCCGCTCACGGCCGCTCCGCGCCACTTGCGGCGGTCCCGGTTGCTATTCTGGGATCAAGGGTTCGAGCTGCATGCTCGACGCTTTGATGCGGTGCCGATCTGCGGAGCCGCTCCCATGCGCTATGAGCTGTTCTATTGGCCTTCCATTCAGGGGCGCGGCGAGTTCGTGCGGCTGGCGCTGGAGGACGCGGGCGCGGACTACGTGGATGTGGCGCGGCAGCCGGGCGGCATGGGCGAGATGCAGGAACTGATGTCCGGGCCGGGGCTGATCCGGCCGCCGTTCGCGCCGCCGTTCCTGCGCGCGGGGCGGCAGGTGGTCGCGCAGACGGCGAACGTCCTGCAGTTCCTCGGTCCGAGGCTCGGCCTGGTCCCGGACTCCGAAAGCGCTCGGCTGTGGGCCCACCAGCTGCAGCTCACGGTGGAGGACCTGGTGGTGGACGTGCACGAGACGCACCACCCGGCGGGGGCGAGCCTGTACTACCGCGAGCAGAAGGCGGAGGCGCGGCGACGCGCGAAGTACTTCAGGCAGGAGCGGGCGCCGGAGCTGCTCGGCTACTTCGAGGAGGTGCTCCAGCGCAACGCCGGCGGGCGCGGGCACATGGTGGGCCGTACACACAGCTACGTGGACCTTTCCATGTTCCAGGTGGTCGCGGGCCTGCGGTACGCGTTTCCGAACACGATGGCGCGGCTGGAGCCGGACCTGCCGGGCCTGAGCGCGCTGCACGATCGGGTGGCGCAGCGGCCGAACATCGAGGCCTACCTTGCTTCGGACCGCCGCATTCCCTTCAACGAGGACGGCATCTTCCGCCACTATCCGGAGCTGGAGGCGTGAGCGGCGCGGCCGAGCGCTTCCTGAGTCACGCCGAGGCGCGCGCCTTCTATGACCGTTTCGGACGCAAGCAGGACTGGCAGCGCTTCTATGAAGGGCCGGCCCTGCGTGCGCTCTGGGGGCACGCGGACTTCGAGCATGCGCAGGCCGTCTTCGAGTTGGGCTGCGGCACGGGGGCCTTCGCGGCCGAGCTGCTGCGCGAGCACCTGCCGCCTGAGGCCACCTATCTCGGCGTGGACGTGAGCGGCACCATGGTCGCCCTTGCCCGCGAGCGGCTGGCCGAGTTCGGCGGACGGGCCGAGGTCAGGCAGACCGGGGGTGGGCTGCGCTTCGATCTGCCCGAGGGCAGCTGCGACCGCTTCGTCGCGACTTACGTGCTCGATCTCCTGCCTCCCGGCGATATCCGACTGGTGCTGGACGAGGCCCGTCGGCTGCTCCGTCCCGCCGGGCGCCTGTGCATCGTATCCCTCGGCTTCGGCTGTACGCCGGCCTCGCGCGCCGTCATCGGGATCTGGGAGCGGCTGCGGCGGGGGAATCCCGCGCGGGTCGGGGGATGCCGGCCGCTGCGCGTGCGGGACTACCTCGAACCCGCCCGCTGGCGGGTGGACCACGACCAGGTGCTGAGCGCGTGGGGCCTGCCCTCCGCGGTCCTGGTGGCGAGCCGAACCTGAGGCTCGGCGCGGGGCGCGGGGGCAGCTTGCGGGCGCTTGGAACCCCCCTCCAAACGGGCTAGTATGGCGGCTGTTTTGCCTGGATCCCGCGTAACGGATGCCGCGCATGAAGTCCTTTCCCGTGTGCCCGTCCACGCGGTGGCTGCTCCTCGTCCTGCTGACCCTCTGCGGCACGGCCGCGGCTGCCGCCGATGCCACGCTGGTGCGCACCCGGCCGCTTTCGGAACTGGTGATCTACCCCCAGCGCTCGGCACCCGCGACCGTCCTCAGCCTCAACGATGCGCGCCTCAGCGCCGAGATCGGCGGCCGTATCCTGCGCCTGCCCGTGAAGGTGGGCGACCGGGTCGCCGCCGGCGACGTGCTGGTCGAGCTCGACTGCCGCGACCACCGGCTGGCTCTGCGCCAGGCGCAGGCGCAGCTGGACGAGGCGGTGGCCCGCCGCGAGCTCGCGGAGCGACAGCTGAAGCGGGCCCGATCGCTGCTTGCGCGCAAGAACATCTCCGCCGACCAGTTCGACCAGCGCGAGACCGAGGAGCGTGTCGCGCGCAGCACGGTGGCGACCGCCCAGGTCGCGCGCGACCAGGCGCAGCTGGCGGTGGAGCGCTGCAAGGTGCGGGCGCCCTTCGCCGGGCTGGTCACGGCCCGCCTGGCCGCCGAGGGCGAGCACGCCGCGCCCGGGACCCCGCTGGTGCAGGTGCTCGACCGCCAGCGGCTGGAGGTCTCGGCCCAGGTGCCGCTGAACACGGTGGACGGGCTGCGCGCGGCCGAGAGCTACTGGCTGCAGACCAGCCGCCGCCGTTATCCGCTGCACCTGCGTGAGCTGCTGCCGGCGGTCAATGTGCAGGCGCGCAACTCCGAGGCGCGTTTCACCTTCGCCGACGCCGATGAGCGGGCCCTGCCGGGCACCGCCGGACGGGTGGTGTGGCGCAGCGCCGTCGCGCATCTCCCGGCCGAGCTGTTGTCGCGCCGCGGGGACGCGCTCGGCGTGTTCGTCGCCAACAGCAGCACCGCCCGTTTCGTGCCGCTGCCGCAGGCGCATGAGGGCATGCCCGCGCCGGTGGACCTGCCCGCGGATACGCAGATCGTCACGGAGGGACGCTACGGGCTGTCCGACGGCAGCGCCGTGCGCGTGCAGCCCTGATGTCCTTCCTCGCCCGGCTGTACCGCAACCACGTCCTCGCCAACCTGACCTTCGTCCTCGTGCTGGTGGTGGGCGTGCTCGCCTACGGCATGATGCCGCGCCAGCAGGACCCGACGGTCAACTTCAACTGGATCGTGATCACCGCGGTGTTTCCCGGCGCCTCGGCTGCGGACATCGAGAAGCGTGTGACCGACCCGCTGGAGGACGCCATCCGCAAGGTGGCGGACGTGAAGTTCGTCTCCAGCACCAGTCGCGAGGGCGTGTCGAGCATCCTGGCCCGCTTCGAGGACATCGACGGCGCCACCTTCGACAAGCGCGTGACCGACCTGCGCCGCGAGATTCAGAACAAGCAGGACGAGCTGCCGCCCGAGGTGGACGACCCCCTCATCCTCGAGCTCACCACCGCCAATGCCTTCCCCACGGCCACCGTGGCGGTGGTCGGACAGTCCGACGACGAGAACCTGCGCTACCAGGCCTACAACATCCAGAAGGACCTGGAGCGCCTGAAGGGCGTGGACCGCATCGACGCGCTCGGCCTGGACGACCCGGAGCTGCAGGTGCGCTTCTATCCCGACCGGCTCGAGGCGCTCGGCGTCTCGCCCCTGGCCCTCGCCGACACCGTTGCCGGAGCCTTCCGCGATGTCGCCGCCGGCAGCGTACGCATCGGCAGCGAGGACTGGCTGGTGCGGCTGGTCGGCACCGACAGCGCGCCCGGCTACCTGGCCCGCCTGCCGGTGCTCGGCGCCCAGGGGGAGGTGCCCTTGTCCGCGGTCGCCGACGTGGTGCGTGCGCGCGAGGACTCCACCGAAGAGGTGAGCTTTGCCGGCCGCCCGGCGGTGAGCATGGCGGTGATGAAGGAGGGCGAGACCAACATCCTCGACCTGCTCGACCGCATCAAGGACTACATCGCCGAGAAGAACCGCCTCTCCGCGCAGACCGGCGTGAAGATGGTCCTCATCGACGACCAGACCGTGCCCACCCGCAAGGCCATCTCGGTCATGCAGACCAATGCGGTGTTCGGGCTCGTCTTCGTGCTGCTGGTGACGTGGTTTTTCCTGGGGCTGCGGGTCTCGCTGCTGGTGACCATCGGCATCCCCTTCATCCTGGCGGGCACCTTTGCGGTACTCGCCGCGACCGGCGAGACCCTGAACGTGACGGTGCTGCTCGGCATCGTGATCAGCCTCGGCATGCTGGTCGACGATGCGGTCGTGGTGGTGGAGGCGATCTACTACCGCGTGCAGCGGGGCCAGGAGGTGTTGAGCGCCGCGCTCGACGGCCTGCGCGAGGTCTTCGCCCCGGTGACCACCGCGGTGCTCACCACCATGGCGGCCTTCCTGCCGCTGATGCTGCTGCCGGGCATCCTCGGCGACTTCATGCGCGTCATCCCCTTCGTGGTCACCACGGCCCTCGCCATCAGCCTCATCGAGGCCTACTGGATGCTGCCGGCCCACGTGACGGCCATGCGCCTGAACCTCGACCGGCCCAACCGCCTGCAGCGCAGACGCCACGCCCTGATCCACCGCGTGCAGATCCGCTATACGCGCCTGCTCCTGCGCGTGATGCGCTATCCCAAGAGCACGCTCGGCGTGCTGCTCGCGCTGTTTCTGGCGGCACTGGCGGTGGCCGGTTCGGGCCTCATCAAGAAGGACTTTTTCGCCAGCGACCCGCTGCGCCTGTTCTACGTCAACGTGCAGATGCCGCCGACCACGCCGCTGGACCGGACCCTCGACAAGGTGCGCGAGGTGGAGGCCAAGGTGCGCGCGCACATGCGCGACGGCGAGGCGCGGGCCATCGTCAGCTATGCGGGCATGATGTTCACCGATACTGCGCCGATGGTGGGCGACCACTACGGGCAGGTGCTGGTCGGCCTGAACCCGCGCACCGGCGACATGCGGGAGGTGGACGAGGTGGTCGCCGCCATGCGCCGCGACGTGGTCGCCACGCCGGGGCCGGTGAACATCAGCTTCCTGCGCCTCTCCGGCGGTCCGCCGACCGCCAAGCCGATCAGCGTCAAGGTGCGCGGCGACGACTTCGGCGAGATCCGCGCCGCGGCCGCGCGGCTCAAGGGGATCCTTCGGGACATCCCCGGCGTGGTAGACATCAGCGACGACGCCAGCCGCGGCCGCATGGAACTGGTCCTGCACATGGACTACGACGCCGTGCGCCGCGCCGGCCTCGCCCCGGCGCAGGTCTCCCGCGCCCTGCGCCTGCTGGTGGACGGCGAGGTCGCCGCCAGCATCCAGAACCAGGGGCAGGAACTCGACGTGCGCGTGCGTGCGCGCCCCGGCACCCTGCAGGACACCGCCGTGCTCATGGATCAGACCCTGCCCACGGCCGACGGGCGCAACGTGCCGCTGCGCGAGCTGTTCCGGCAGGAGACGGTGGAGGGCATCGGCAATATCCGCCACTACAACTTCCGCCGCACGATCACGGTCGAAGCCGAGCTGGACAAGGACCGCATCGATACCGTGCAGGCCAATCGGCGCATCGTGCAGGCGTGGGACAAGGCCGCGAAGGACTTTCCCAATGTGGCGCTCGACTTCTCCGGCGCACTGGACGACATCAAGGAGAGCATCGACGCCATGGCCGCGCTGTTCGTGTTCGGCATCGGGCTCATGTACCTGATCCTCGGCACGCAGTTCCGCAGCTACTTCCAGCCGCTGATGATCCTCGCCACCGTACCCATGGCCCTGACCGGCGTGGTCGCCGGGATCCTCATCACCGGCAACCCGCTGAGTCTGTTCACCATGTACGGGGCCGTGGCGCTGGCCGGCATCGCCGTCAATTCCGCCATCGTGCTGATCTCTGCGGCCAACGACCGCCTCGCGTCCGGCATGAGCCTGCTGCATGCAACCGTGTACGCCGCACGTCGACGCGTGATCCCGATCCTCATCACCTCCCTCACGACCATCGCCGGCCTCATGTCCCTGGCCACCGGCCTCGGCGGTCGTTCCCTGGCCTGGGGCCCGGTGGCCACCGCCATCGTCTGGGGCCTGGCCTTCTCCACGGCGCTGACGCTGTTCATGGTGCCGGTGCTCTACCGGCTGTCGATGTCGCGCGCGGCGCGGCGGCGGGTGGGGGTGAGCTGATCTCGCGCTACAATGGCGTGCATCCCGCAGCCGACGGAGAAACCCATGCCACACCTCATCATCCAGTACGCTCAGGAGCTCGCCCGCGACGAGCAGGTCCCGCCCATGCTCGACGCGGTCCACGAGGCCGCCGTCTCCACCGGCCTGTTCGACGAGAGCCACATCCGCACCCGCGCCTTTCCCGTGGCCTTCTATCGCGTGGGTACGGGGCGCGACCCCTTCATCCATGCGCAGCTGCGCATCCTTCCCGGCCGCACCCCGGCGCAGAAGACCATGCTCAGCAACGCCGTGTTGGGTGCCCTGCGCGATCAGGGCTGGCCGGCGAAGGTGATCACGGTGGAGGTGGTCGACATGGACGGCGAGAGCTACGCCAAGCACACCGGCCCCTAGGAGCGCTACTGACCGATGGTGAAGTGGGCGGTGCGCGTGACACTCGCCAGGCGGAAGCCGTCCTGGAAGGCGGGGTCGAACTGTATGGTCGCGGTTGCCGAGTGCTGGCCGGGCTCGAGGCGCGAGAGGTCCAGCAGCCGGCACCAGTAATCGTCGGTGGTCCCGGCGAGATCGAAGGGCTTGATATCGTCTTCGAGCGTGTGGGTGCCGTCGAGGGAGAAGCGCACCTTGTTCACCAGGAAGTTCGGGGCGAGATAGACGCAGATCCGGTCGCTGGAGGCGAAGCTGCTGCCGTCGAGCGGCCGCGGGTCGTCGCGGGCGTCGGTGCGGCTGTAGAGGAGCTGGTAGGGGGTGAGGATGTAGGCCTTCTGATCCCCATTTACGGCGATTTGCCCGTAATCGTTGACTGCCATGGCTCTTCGCAAGTTGACGTCGGACCATATGGCGCGGTTGTCAATTAGTCCCGCCAGCTGGCGGACGCCGAGACTCTGCTCCCAGACGAATGCACGATCATCAGCGAGCGGACCCAATTGTCCGACGACCCATTGTTGGTTGTTGAGATCGTTAGCCTGCCCTTGAGCGTCGATATCGAGTGCGCGGATCTGTCCTTCCGGATCCCAGATTACGGGGACGCGAAACGGATAGCTCGATGTTATGTCTGGACCTGACGCCCAGCCCGCGACCGTTCCCCGCCCGTTGATGGATTGGGCCGAGCTTTGATCGACGGTGCTGTTCTCAAGCACGCCGAGGTCGTGCTTGCCGTCTGCTCTCGTCCATGAAAACGCGTGGAATTTTTCTTCGTCGTTGCCGTTTGGACCCGTACTGAACGCGCCGACCACCGTTCCCCCGTTGTTCAGTCCGGTCGCGACGCTCCAAGGCGGCTCTTCAGGTTGAGCATCGATGTACTCCCATCCGTTCGCAGGCGTGCGGATCACGGCGCGCTCGTTCACGCGGTCGTCCCCATTGGCGAAAAGGCCGGCCACGACGTCGTTGTCATTGATGTCGTACATCAGCAGCAGATCGGGAGCTGCCGCGGGGGGCGGCTCGATAGAGACAATCTCCCCATCCCATCGCCACAGGAACGGCGAGTTCGTGAATGGATACGGACCGTAATATCCAAGCGCCTTTCCCGCCCCGTTTATCGCAGCGATGTAGACTTGCTCCCTGCCGGGGGTGGGGGAAATCGTCCGTAACCCTTTCTGTGGAGACCAGCGCACCCCTGTGTTCCCGGAGGTCCCCACGACCTCGCTCGAATTCATGTCGGTGAGGGTCAGGACATCGGCTGTGGGGATCCTGAGCACGGTATATTGCGGCACCACGCCGCGGGCCGCCGGGATGGAGGCGTAATCGGCGTTGGGTTTGCCGCTGTGGGAGCCGGAAGGAACAAACGGCGGCGGCGAGCTGCCGCTTCCGGCATCGCTCGAGCCACCGTTGTTCGAGGGTGTGTCGCTCGGCGCTTGGCCACCGCCGCCGGTGTTTGGCGCCTGGCCACCGTCGCCGGTGTTTGTGGGGGCGCCGTCGCCGTTGTTCGTGGGGGTGCCGTCCGCTGCCGGAGGACTGGCTCCGGAGTCGCCTCCGCCGCCACAGCCGCCCAGCGCGAGCAGCATTGCAAAGACCGCGCTGGGTAGCGCGAGCTTGCGGTTGGGCGGTGCAGCATGCCGCATCGCGGGGAGCCGACAGGCGGACAGTTCCATGTCATTCCTGCACGCTGTGGTGTTGGTCGTTGCTTGCGCGCGCGGGCCGGGCATCCTTCCGGTCCGATTAGTTAGTGAGTAGTCCCTGCTGTGGGATGCGTCAAGCGGAATGGGGCGGGTCGTCGTCGTCCAGCAATTCGAGGGCATCGCCCACCGCGATCGTTCCACCCTGGAGCACGCGGAGACACACGCCGCTGTGCCGGCCCAGCGCCCGGCACATGCCGTCGCCTTCGATGCTGTCCAGGTAGCCGCAGGGCGGGCGCGGCTTGCCGTAGGCGAACACGGCGTCGCCGATCCGGAAGCGCCGCCCGTCGAGCCGCTCGGTGCGGATGCCGCCGACCACGAGATTGCGCCGGTGGTGTCCTGCCGCGAGGCGTTCACGCAGCTCGGCGCGGCCGCCGGTCCGGGCGCGGCGCAAGTCGTCTTCGCTGATGAGGGTCACCTGGCAGGCGTCGGTGGCCTTCCAGAAGCCCGCCCGGGCGGCATAGCGATCCCCCTCCAGGCCGGTGCCCTCGATGGCGCGGGCGGCCTCTACCGCCTGCATCGGCCGGCCGCCGGCCGGGGCGAGATAGATCGCGGTGAGCACCGCCGGCGGGTGCGCGCGTCCGAAGGGGCGCCAGCGAATCATCGGCCCTCCGTGCGGCTCACCAGATCTTCCACAGCCCGAGCAGGCTCACCACCATCAGCCCGACGCCCATCCAGCGCCGGAAGGCGCTGTGGTGTTCGAGGATGACATCGTGCGCCTTGAGCCCGAGCACATGGCCGATGGCCGCGACCGGCAGCAGCGTCAGGGCCGCCCACAGGTGCAGGTTGACGCCGAAGACGACGAAGGTGCTCATCTTGATGGTCACCAGAATGAACCAGAGCACGAACAGGGTGTTGCGCAGCTGCTCGAGCGGCACGTTGCGCATGAACACGGCGACCATGAGCGGCGCCCCGCTGAGCGACGTCCCGGCGATATAGCCGCCGAGCACCAGCAGCAGGCGGTCGACCCAGGCGTGCTGGCTGTGGATGGCCCAGTCCAGGATCCAGATCACCGAGTAGAACAGCGTGATGGAGTAGATGAACACCAGCAGCCACTCGGTGGGCAGGTTGATGAGCCCGAGCACGCCGACGATGGCGGCGGGGACCACCGGCACCGCGGCGCGGCGCAGGTAGGCCCAGGCCACGTTGTGGATGCGCGTGCGCAGCGTCAGGGCCGAGAAGAACAGCAGGTGCGCGCCGATGATGGGCAGCCAGATCAGCGGCTGGTCCTCCACCAGCAGCAGCATGGGCAGGCCGAGGGCGGCGCCCCCGAAGCCCAGGCCGCTGCGCACGAAACCGGTCCAGACGAAGAGTACCGCGACGATGGCGGTGCGGGTCGGGTCGAGGTCCAGGAGCATTGGTGTCGGTTGCTGAGTTGTGCGACTTCGTAATATACACGACCCGCACGCCGGGCTGGTCCCCACGCGGGCCGCTGGCCTATAGTGGGCACACGTTCAACCGGGAGACGTCCTATGGCCCTGTGGGTCCTGCTCGGCATCGTCGTGCTGGCGGTGGTCTTGACGATCTGGCTCTACAATCGTCTGGTCACCTATCGCAACCGCTTCAAGAACGCCTTCGCCCAGATCGACGTGCAGCTCACCCGCCGCCACGACCTGATCCCGAACCTGGTGGAGATCGCCAAGGGCTACATGCAGCACGAGCGCGGCACCCTGGAGGAGGTTGTACAGGCGCGCAACAGCGCCGTCACCGGCCTGCAGCAGGCCAGCCGCGACCCGAGCGACCCCGAGTCCATGCAGAAGCTGTCGCAGGCCGAACAGGGGCTCAGCGGCGCGCTGGGGCGGCTGTTCGCGCTCTCGGAGGCCTATCCGGATCTGAAGGCGAATCAGAACATGATGCAGATGTCCGAAGAGCTGACCACGACCGAGAACCGCATCGCCTTCGCGCGGCAGGCGTTCAACGACGCGGTGATGGACTACAACAACGCGCGCGAGACCTTCCCCGGCAACATGCTCGCCGACACCTTCAACTTCCGGCCGGCCGCGCTGCTCGAGATCGAGGAACCGGCCAAGCGCGAGGTGCCGAAGGTCTCCTTCCAATGAGCAGAGCGTCCCGCAGCGCCCGCATCGTATGAACTTCTTCGCCCACCAGGACCGCGCCCGGCGCAGGACCTGGCAGCTCGTGCTGCTGTTCCTGCTGGCGGTGGTGGGCATCCTCGTCGGCGTGGACGCCGTGCTGCTGCTGGTGCTCGGCGCCCGCCGGCCGGTGGGCGTGCCCAGCGGCGGGCTCATCGCCGACAACGCCGGTCTGCTGACAATCGCCAGCGCCGCGGTGCTGGGCACGATCGCCCTGGCCACGCTGGTGCGCATGGCCCAGCTCAGCCAGGGCGGCGGCCGCGTGGCCGAGATGCTCGGCGGCGCCCGCGTCTCGCCGGACACGCGCGACCCGCTGCGCCGGCGACTGCTGAACGTGGTCGAGGAGATGGCCATCGCCAGCGGGGCGCCGGTGCCGAGCGTCTATGTGCTGGAGGGCGAGGAGGGCATCAATGCCTTCGCCGCCGGCTACAATCCGGCGGACGCCGCCATCGCGGTGACCCGCGGCACACTCGAGACCCTGGACCGCGCCGAGTTGCAGGGCGTGATCGCCCACGAGTTCAGCCATGTCGTCAACGGCGACACGCGCATCAACACGCGTCTGATGGGTGTGCTGTTCGGCATCCTGGTGCTGACGGTGATCGGGCGCATCGTCCTCTACGGCACGCGTTTTCGCAGCCGCGGCCGTGACCAGCAGGCCGCGGCGGCCATCATGTTCGCCGCCCTTGCCCTGATCGTGCTCGGCTACATCGGGGTGCTGTTCGGCCGCCTGATCCAGGCGGCCGTCTCGCGCCAGCGCGAGTCGCTCGCCGACGCCTCGGCGGTGCAGTTCACCCGTCACCCCGAGGGCATCGCCGGGGCGCTGAAGAAGATTGCCGCCGTCGCCGAAGGCTCGGCGCTCGCCTCGCCACGCACCGAGGAGGTGAGCCACATGTTGCTCGGGCCCGGCCTGCGCTCCATGAGCAGCCTCTTTGCCACCCATCCGCCGCTGCTTGAGCGCATCCAGGCCATCGAGCCGCAGTTCGATGCCGATGCGCTGGAGCGCTTCATCGCCCACTGGCAGCGGCAGCAGACCACCCTGCAGGAACGCGCCGCGGCGCGCGAGGAGGCGAGCCGCGGCCGTCCGGCGTTGGAGCTGCCGGGCCTGGGGGGGACCTTGGAGAAGGTTGGGGGCGGTGCTGGGGCCGGCGTTGGGGGCATGGTTGGCGCCACGGCGGCCGGCGTCAGCCCGGCGGCAGTGACCGCGCTGCTGCTTGCCGATCTGGATCGGCCGGGCCGCGCGGCCAGCGAGGCAACGGCACAGCGCCTGGCGAGCCTGCCCAAGCCGCTGTACGAGGCGGTGCGCACCGAAGGCGAGGCCGCATCCGCGGTGTTCTACCTGCTGCTCGACGCCGATCCCGCCATTCGCGAGCGCCAGATCGGTGCCGTCGAGCAGGGGCTGGGCGAAGCCGCCGCGGCCCCATTGCGGGAGTGGTCGGCCGCGCCGCTGCAACTTGCCCCGGAACAGCGCCTGCCCTTGCTGGAACTGGCGCTCCCCACGCTGCGCCAGCAGGGCCGGGCGCGGCTGCAGCGGATCCAGGAACTGGTGTTCACTCTGGTGCGTGCCGACGACGCCGTCTCGGTCTTCGAATACGCCGTGGCGACGCTGTTCCGGGCGCGCCTGCGCGACGTGCTCGATCCCGCGGGCGCCCGTGTGGGCGGCCATCGCAGCCTGCGCGCCAGCCGCTCGGCGGCACAGACCGTGCTGTCCGTGCTGGCACGCGCCGGGGTGGACGAGGACACGGCCGCCGCTCGCGCCTACGAGGCCGGGGTGGCCGCGCTGCAGCTCGCCGATCCCCCGCCGTACGCCTTTCCGGCGCGCTGGGTGGATGCGCTCGAGGACGCTTTGCAGCAGCTCGACGGCCTGCGCCCGCGCGAGCTGGAGGTTCTGGTGGGTGCTCTGGGCGCGACCGTCACCCACGATCGGAAGGTCACCCTGCAGGAGGTCGAGCTGCTGCGCGCGCTCTGCGGCGCGCTGCATTGCCCGGTGCCGCCGCTGTTCGAGGACCTGCAGGCGGAGCAGGCGCCCGAGAGCGCTCCCGCGGGTTGAGCTGCCGGCCGCCTCGGCCGGGATGTCGGTGGGCGTTTCAGCTCGAACGCGGTATTGCTGCGCCGCGCCTTGGGCCGAGCACATGGACGCTCTCGGCTCGGCGACCTATCCTCATAGATGGACGTACACGGTTCGGCTCCAGATGCGGGCCGGGCCTCTCCGGGGCTCCATGCGGACGCCGGTCCGTAGTGCCCGCCCCGACCGCGGTGTTCACCGGGCTCAAGGAACGAAAACATGGCACTCGATCCGGAGCTGCTGTCGCGCCTGCAATTCGGCTTCGTCGTCTCCTTCCACATCCTGTTTCCGGCATTCACCATCGGCCTGGCGTCGTACATCGCGGTGCTCGAGACCTTGTGGACCCTCACCGGCCGCAAACGCTACGTCGAACTCTCGCAGTTCTGGACCAAGTTCTTCGCCGTCTCCTTCGGCATGGGGGTGGTGTCCGGGATCGTGATGTCCTACCAATTCGGCACCAACTGGAGCCGGTTTTCGGACAATACGGCGCCCACCATCGGCCCGCTGCTCGGCTACGAGGTACTGACCGCCTTCTTCCTGGAAGCGACCTTCCTGGGCGTGCTGCTGTTCGGCCGCGAGCGCGTGCCGCGCGCCTTGCATCTGCTGTCCGCCTATGCCGTGGCCTTCGGCACGCTGGTCTCCGCCTTCTGGATCCTGTCGGCGAACAGCTGGATGCAGACGCCGGCGGGTTTCGACATTCAGCAGGGGCGCTTCGTGGCAGTGGACTACTGGAAGGTGATCTTCAACCCGTCCTTCCCCTACCGATTCGCGCACATGGTTACCGCCTGCTATCTGACCACCGCCTTCTTCGTGGTGGGTTTGAGCGCCTGGTACCTGCGGCGCGACCGCTGGACGGAGCACGCGCGCACGGCCATGTCCATGGGGCTTGGCCTGATCGCCATCCTCGCCCCGGCGCAGCTGATCATCGGCGACATGCACGGGCTCAACACGCTGGAGCACCAGCCGGTGAAGGTGGCCGCCATGGAGGGGCATTGGGAGGCGAGCCGGGCCGGGGCGCCCTTCGTGTTGTTCGGGGTGCCGGATCAGGCGGAGGAGCGCAATCATTACGAGATCGCGATCCCCAAGCTCGGCAGCCTGATCCTCACGCACGATCCGAACGGCGTGGTGCATGGGCTGAAGGCGTGGCCGCGCAAGGACCGCCCGCCGGTGCCGGTGGTGTTCTATGCCTTCCGGGTGATGGTCGGCATCGGCCTGCTGATGATCTTCATCGGCATGGCCGGCCTGTATCTGCGCTGGCGCAAGCGGTTGTTCGATACGCCCTGGTTCCTGGCGCTGTGCAACTGGTGCCTGCCGCTCGGGTTCTTCGCCCTCCTCGCGGGGTGGTTCGTGACCGAGGTCGGGCGCCAGCCGTGGACCGTGTACGGGCAGCTGCGCACGGTGGATTCGGTGACGCCCTCGCTCAGCGGGGGCGATGTGTTGGCCTCCATCCTGGTCTACTTCCTCGCCTATGCGGCCATCTTCGGTGGCGGCGCCTATTACATGACGCGCATGGCGCAGAAGGGGCCGGTCCCCGGGACGCTGAAGGGCGGCGTGGTCGCCGCGCGCCGGCCGCTCTCGGGCTCGGAGGTCACCATGGACGGGGACGACTGACATGGATCTGCAGATGCTGTGGGCCGCCATCCTCGCCTTCGCCGTCTTCATGTACGTGCTCATGGACGGGTTCGACCTGGGCGTGGGGATCCTTTTTCCCACCGCCAGGAGCGAGCAGGAGCGCGACATCATGATGAATTCGGTGGCGCCCATCTGGGACGGCAACGAGACCTGGCTGGTGCTCGGCGGGGGCGGTCTGTTCGCGGCCTTCCCGCTCGCCTACGCCATCATCATGCCGGCCCTGTATTTCCCGATCCTGTTCATGCTGATCGCGCTGATCTTCCGCGGCGTGGCGTTCGAGTTCCGCTTCAAGGCGAAGGGCAGCCGCTGGATCTGGGATCGCGCCTTCATCTTCGGCTCGCTGGTGGCGACCTTCTCGCAGGGGCTGGTGCTGGGCGGCTTCCTCGAGGGATTCGATGTGCGCGGGCGGCACTTCGTCGGCGGCGCCTTCGACTGGTTCTCGCCCTTCGGCGTCGTCGTGGGCATCGCCCTGATTTGCGGCTATGCGCTGCTCGGTTCGACCTGGCTGATCATCAAGACCGAGGGCGAGCTGCAGGCGCGCATGTATGCCTGGGCCAAGCCGCTGGCGCTGTTGATGATCGGCTTCATCGTCGCGGTCAGTATCTGGACGCCGCTGGCCTACCCGCCGCTGGCAGAGCGCTGGTTCGGCTGGCCGGACATCCTCTACGTATCGCCGGTGCCGGTGCTCACCGCCGCCGCCGCCATCGCTCTGCTCGCGGCGCTGCGCAAGCGCCGCGAGGTGGCACCCTTCGTCTTGTCGCTGGGCTTGTTTCTGCTGTGCTACATCGGCCTGGGCTACAGCTTCTTTCCCTACGTGGTGATCCCGAAGTTCACCATTTGGCAGGCCGCCTCGACCCAGAATGCCCTGATGTTCCTGCTGGTCGGCGCGCTAATCATGGTGCCGATCATCCTCGTCTATACCGGTTATTCGTATTACGTGTTCCGCGGCAAGGTGCGCCGCGACGAGGGCTACCACTGAGACGCGACCGAGCGCAGGACGCGCAGCGCGCCGGGGCGGCGCTATCGGGAAGCGGCGGATTCGGGTACGCTCCCCGCCATGGTCACGAAACTGCTCCTGACCGTCCTGGTCATCGTCGGCATGCTCAGCTACGTGCGCCACCGCACCGGGGCGCGTCCCCAGCAGAGGCGGCCGCTGCGCGTCGCTGCGCCCGCGTCCTATCGCCGCCTCGTTCCCGCGGTGCTCCTGCTTTGCGCCCTGGGCGTCGGCGCAGGCATGTTCTGGCTGCAGTGGCGGGAGGCGAATCGCGTGTACACGGTGCGTGTCATCGACACCCGCAGCGGTGAGGTGCGCCGCTATCTCGTGCACCGCAAGGGCGTGCAAGGGCGCACGTTCGAGACCATCGATGGCCGGCGTATTACACTGGCCGACGTGGAACGCATGGAGCTGAGCCGCGGGCGCGCGGGCGCCGGCGAGTGAGGCAGCTGCTGCCGCGGCGGGCCGCCTAGGTCTTCGCCGGCGCCGCCGCCTGGCAGAGGTCGTGCTGGAACTGCTGCGAGAAGCGCTTCACGAGATCGCCCATGACCCGCGCGAACAACGCCGAATCGTCCCCCTCGAAGGCGGTGCTCTGCAGCGCATAGGTGTCGTGGAACAGCACCCGGCGTTGTTTGCCGGTGTCGAGCAGGCTGGTCTCGACCTCCAGGACGGCGCGCGAGACCTTCCCCTCCTGCTTCCAGGCGAAGCGATGCACTCGTCCGGTGAGCTTGAGCTGCGGGTTCAGGCGGCTGTCGCTGGTGACCACCAGGCTGAACAGCCGGCCTGCGCCGAGATCGGTGGCGAGATGTTGGGCGAGCATGCTGCCGGGCGTGGTGACCCATTGATAGGCCTCCGAGTACTGCACTTCGCCGCCGGGCTGGAGCGCGACCATCTCCGGGCGGTCGAACGGGCTCGCGGCCGAGAAGTCCCAGACCTGCACGCCCTTGCCGAAGCCGTGGGGGCAGTCCGTCGCGGCGCCCTTGTAATCGATCTGGTAGTACACCGGCGCCGGCGCCTTGCTGGTCAGAATCGAGGAGCAGCCGGTCACCAGCAGGGCGGCTGCGAGCAGGGTCAGTGGCAGGCGTTTCATGTTCACCTCTTGAAGGGCTCGGGGCTGGGCCGTTGCTGGAGGAGCTCGCCGGGGCTCTGGCGCAGCGAGCGCACCAGGCGTTCCATTTCGGAGACCAGCCGGTTGACGTCCTGCATGCTCCGATCGAGGGTGCTCAGCGTCTGATCGGCGCGCTGATCCCAGGAGCTCAGGGCGTCCTCGCCGGTGGCGACCATCTTCTCCATGCGTTTGGAAATCGTGCCGAGCGCGCCGGGCGGCATCGCCTCCAGCTGCGACGACAGCTCGGTCGTGCTCTTGCGCAGGGACTCGGCGGTGCTCGCCACGTCCTGGAACACGCCCTGCCACTGCTTCGGCTGGCCGCCGCCGCTCAGACCCTGGAGGATCCGGTCCAGATTGGCCGAGGCGCTGTGCAGGTTGGCAAGGGTGTCGCCGATGTCGCCGGCGGCCACCGCCTGGCTGAGCGACTGGGCGGTCTGGCGCCACTGATGCACCAGCGCCGGGATGTCCGCCGCTTCGACCTGATCCATGATGTTGCTGGCGCGGTCCATCAGGCCGCCGAGACCGCCCTGGCGGGACGCGAGCAGCGGATACTTCACGTCGAAGGGGACGGAGGCCTGCGGCGTCTGCCCCTGCACGCGTACGAGCTCCACGAAGGGTTTCCCCGCGATGCCGCCGGAGCCGACCTGTACGAGCGTGTGCTTGTCCACGCGAAAACCGTGCTCGATGCTGAAGGTCACGACGATATAGCGGTCGTCGGGCCCGATGCGGACGCCGCCCACCTGGCCGATCTCCACGCCCAGGTATTTCACCGGGGCACCGGTGTCCAGGCCCGATATGGAGGACGTGAATGCCGCGGCGTACGTATCCTGCTTCTGGAATACTTTCACCGCGCCCACCCAGAAGAAGGCGCCGAGCAGCAGCGCCACCCCCACCAGGGTGAACAAACCGAGCTTGAATGGGCTGAACTTCCTCTTCACGCGTACCTATCCCTGGTCGTTGCGTTTCACTTCGCGGGCGAAGAATGCCTGTACCCGCGGGTCGTCGTTGTGCTGCAGCTCCCCGGGGGTGCCGCGCGCGATGATGCCGCGGGCCTCCTTGTCGACCATCAGGCAGCGATCGGCGATGTTGCGGATGCTGTCCAGGTCATGGCTGATGGTGACGATGGTGATGCCCATCAGCTCGCGCAGCTTCAACAGCAGCTCGTCGATGGTCTTCGCGGTCGCCGGGTCGAGCCCGGCCGTGGGCTCGTCGCAGAACAGCACGCGCGGATCCGCGGCAATCGCCCGCGCCAGTGCCGCGCGTTTGATCATGCCGCCGCTCAGCTCCGCCGGATGCTCGTGCTCGGTCCCCGCGAGTTCCACCATGTCGAGCTTGAGCCGCACCACCTCCTCGATGACCTCTTCGGGCAGCGCCGTGTCCTCCTCCAGGGGCATGGCCACGTTCTCCCCGACGGTCAGCGCGCTGAGCAGGGCGCCGTCCTGGAAGAGGATGCCGAACTGCCGGCGCAGGCGATCGAGCCGCTCCTGCTCCAGCTCGGGGCCGACCTCCTCCCCGAGGATGCGGATGCGCCCGCCCAGCGGCGGCAGCAGCCCGATCAGCGTGCGCATCAGGGTCGACTTCCCCGAACCGCTCTCGCCGAGAACGGCGATGATCTCGCCTTCGCCGACCTCGAAGTTCAGGTCCTCGAGCAGCCGTGTCTCGCCGAACCCGATGGTCAGGTCCTTGACCTCCACCGCACCACGCCGCTCGCCTCGCGCCTCGTTCTGCTCGCCTTCCGCCAAGCGGGCTCTCCTCACTGGTTGCGGAACACGAAGAAGACCGCGGAGAGCGCCGCGTCGAGGGCCACAATCAGGAAGATCCCGGTCACCACGGACGTGGTGGTTTTCACCCCCACGTTCTCGGCCGCCGAACCGGTGCGCAAGCCGTGGAAGCAGCCGTTCATGCCGATCATCAGCGCGAACAGAAACCCCTTGATGAGCCCCTCCACGATGTGATTCACCCTGAGGACCTGACTGACCTCGGCGAGAAAGCGGATGGGTGAGACATCCAGCACCATGTAGGCCTGCACGATGCCCCCGACGATGCCGGCGCCGTCGGAGATGACCGTCAGCAGAGGGCCCGCCAGCGCCAGCCCGAAGACCCGCGGCAGCACCAGAAAGTTCATGGGGGCGACGCCCATCACCTCCAGCGCATCGATCTCCTGTTTCACCTGCATGGTGCCAAGCTCGGCGGTGTAGGCGGCGCCCGAGCGCCCCACGATCATGATCGCCGTCAGCAGCGGGGCCATTTCCTTCATCGTGCCGAGGGTAACGGCGTCCGCGACGCGGATGGTCATGCCGAACTGCTCCATTGAAGTCGTTGCCTGCATGCCGATAATGAAGCCGAGCAACAGACTCAGGAGGATCAGAAAGAACAGGGCCTGGGCGCCGGCGCGCTGCATCTGATAGAGGATTTCGCCCCAGCCGAAACGCCGCGGGTGGCGCAGGATCTGCCCACCGGCAATCAGAAAGCGGCCCAGGAACGTGATGGACCCGGCGATGCCGTCCAGCCGTCCCAGCACGAACTCGCCGATGCGCGTGACGAATCCCGGGGGGGCTTCGCCCCGCGGCGCATCCTCGTCCGAGGCGTGCTCGCGCACGTATTGCAAGTAGTCGCGGGCCTGCTCCGGCACGTTGCGGCGCGTGCACTCGAGCCCGCGCTCGCGGCAGCGGCTGCTGAGCAGGCGCAGCATGGCGACGCCGGCGCTGTCCACAGCGGTCACGCCACGCAGATCGAGCACCACCGCGCCGGAGTCGACCCCCTCCAGCGACTCGCGCAGCCGATCCCACAGGGCGGCCACCCGCCCGTGGTGGAGGTCGCCCTCGAGATAGATTGCGGAGGTGCCGTCCTCCGATTCGATCCTCAGCGCGTCTTCCGCCATCCTCTCCTCGGCCAATTCCTTTTGAACCGTGGTTTTCCGACCCCCCACGCGGTGCGTGGGCATATCATCACTATAGACGGCCCCCGCCCGAGCCCGCCGCGCCGCGTCCGCTCGCCGCCGCGTGCGCAGACGCGTCGTCCATGCCAATGTATATAGCCCGTAGACGCATCATCGTTGCGGGAAAGTCGTGTCGAGCGGGCCCACGCGCGCGGTGAAATCCGGTGCATAATCGTCCTGTCGACGATGCAGGAGTTTCCGCATGAACGGTCCTGGACGGTGGCTCGGACGGCGTGCCGGGTGGGTGGCGCGCTGGGGTGGCGCGCTCGCGCTGCTGATGGCGGTGTCCGGCGCTTTGCGCGCGGCCGCGGGGCCGGCGGACTATCCGCTGCAGCCACGCAAGGTGGCAGAGGGCGTGTATGCGGTGGTGACGCCCACGCGCGAGCTGCCCAACCCCCAAAACAAGGGCTGGAATTCCAACAGCGCCTTCGTGGTGACGGGGGCCGGCGTGCTGGTGTTCGACACCGGCTCCTCGGAGGCCATCGGCGAGGCGCTGCGACGTGCCATTGCCCGCGTGACCGACCAGCCGGTGCGCTGGGTGGTGACCTCCCACGCCCATGGCGATCACTGGCTGGGCAATGCCGCGTTGGCGGGGCCCGGCGTCGAGCTCATCGCCTCCCCGGGGGTGGCGCAGCGCATCCGCAGCGAGGGCGGGCGCTGGGTCGCGGATTTTCGGCGCATGACGGGGGGCGCCACCGGCGAGTCGCGGGTGATCGCGCCGACCACGCTCATCGGCGGGCGCAGCGAGCGGGACCTGGGCGGCACGCGCGCGGTGTTCATCCCCTCGGGGGGCGCCCATTCGCCCGGCGATCTGCTGGTGTGGCTGCCCGAACGGGGCGTGCTGCTCGCCGGCGACGTAGTCTATTCGGACCGCATGCCCTCGACCTTCGACGGCGACGTGCGCCGCTGGATCGCGCTGCTCGAGGAGTTGCAGGCGCTCGAGCCCGCCCCGCGGGTGGTGGTGGCCGGCCATGGCGAGGTCACCGATCTGCGCGGCGTGCGGCGCCTGCACGATCTGCTCGCCGCCCTCTGGCAGGCGGTGCGCGCCGGCTATGACCGGGGTCTGGCCGGCTACGAGATGCTGCCCCAGGTGCGCGCGGCGCTCGCGGCGTACCGCCCGCAGTACCCGGGCCTGGACGAGAAGCTGCAGCGCGACATCGGCCACGTTTACCTGCAGGTGGAGGCGGCTGCCTTCGAGTAGGGGCGGTCCCGCGCCGCGCGGGCTATTATCTCGGGCAATGGATCTGCGATGGCGCCAGGGAGGCGTTTTGCCAATGCACGGCCGTTCCTCTGCCCGTTCCCTGTTTCTCGTGCTGGGACTCCTCGGGGCCGCCTGTTGTGGTGCCGCCCAGGCGGAGGGCTTCGGCCCGCCCGAATGGACCCAGTATCGAGCCGGGCCGAGCCGCAATGCGGTCTATGACAGCGGTGCGCCGGCCCAGAAGGACACGCGCTTCAAGACCGGCGACCAGGTGCGGGCCACCCCGGTGATCGTGGGCGATCGCCTGTACATCGGCAATCACGAGACCGGCGGCATGTTCGCCTTCGACGCGAAGACGGGCAGGACGCTCTGGCACGACAACAATCCCTATTTCCGCCACGCCCCGAATTGGATCCACTCCGACATGGTGTATGCGAAGGGACGCCTCTACGTGGGCTACGGCAACCGTGTTTTCGAGAGCGCCACGGTGCGCGGCACCGGGCGCAGCGGCGCGATGGCCGTCGATCCGCAGACCGGCGCGACCCTCTGGGACTATCAGACGGAAGGGGAGGTGATGCCCACGCCGGCGCTATGGAACGGCACCCTGTACATCGTTACCGGTGCCGGCGAGCTGATCGCGCTCGATCCGCGCGACGGACAGCGCCTCTGGCACCTCTCCCTGCCGGGCTGGGTGAGCATGTCCTCGCCGGCCGTGCAGGACGGCACGCTGTACGTCGGCTCGCTGAACTCGGTGGTCGCGGTGGATCTCGACAAGCGCAAGATCCGCTGGAAGTACGAGGAGATCGGCACCTTCACCGACGTGCCGCCGGCGGTGGGCCCCGACGGCACCGTGGTCATCACGGCGATGAAATCGCGCAGCTTTCTGACCCCCGAGGAGCGCAGGCTCCATCCCACCGTGCGCGGCGACGTGCACTTCATCTACGCCTTCGACGGGAAGAGCGGCAAGCTCCTCTGGCGCCATTTGCTGGGCAGCGGGGCCAGTCAGGACAACAATACCTCCGGCGCGCCGACCGTCGCCGACGGTCGAGTCTACGTCGGCAGCCCCTATACGCTCTCCCTGCAGGCCTACGATCTGAAGAGCGGCGATAAGCTCTGGGAATATCCCGTCGCGGCCAAGATCAAGGGCGCGCCCGCAGTGAAGGACGGCCACGTGTTCTTCGGGGATACTGCGGGCTTCCTGCACGTGATCGAGGCGGACAGCGGCGAGCCGCCGCTCAAGGCCAACGGCCAGCCGGTGCCCAGGCGCAAGCTCGGAGGCTCGGTGAATGCGGCGAAGAACGTCGCGCTCGCACCGGGTGGGCCGGTGGTGATCAATCAGAACGTGTTCGTGGGCAGTCAGGACAGCTTCGTCTATTCGGTGAGCATCCCGGCCTGGCTCGGCACCACAGCACGCACGGCGCAGCGCCAGGCGCGGTCCGGGTAAGCCGCGCGGGGCGAGGCGGCTGCATCGTCGGGGGCCGATCCTCGCGCGGCCGGAAAGCGGCACCGGAAGGACGCCGTAGCGCAATGGCGCCTCGGGCAGGCTCGCGGGCCGGGCGGCGCCTGCTTGGAGGAGGACCTCTATACTCATGGCGAGGCGAGCCGCCGTGGAGGGATGCGCATGAAGTGCAATGTGGGTGGGGCCGATCGCAGCGCGCGCCTGGTGATCGGCGTGGGACTGCTGCTGATCGGCATCTTCGTGCCGATGGCAGCCGTGTGGCGGGGCGTCGTCTTCGCCGTCGCCGTCGTCGCGCTGATCACCGCGATCATCCGCTACTGTCCGGCGAATGCCCTCGTCGGCGTCAACACCTGCCGCGAGAAGCTCGGCCCGCCCTGAGCCCGGCGACGCCATGCCACCACGAGAAGAGCACATGCCGGAGGGAACGGCGGCCCAGGTGCGGGGCTCCGCCCTGCAACGCAGCGCCGCATGGCTGGGGCGCGGCCGCAACTGGCTGCGCGTGGTGCTGCCACTTGTCGCGGTCGCGGCCCTGGTCACGGCAGGGCGCATGCTCGACGTGGAGGCTTACATGTCCACGGCGCGCGAGTGGGTGCAGGGCTTCGGGCCCTGGGGGCCGGCGGTCTACGTGCTGCTCTATGTCGGGGCCACGCTGCTGTTCCTGCCCGGAACGCCGTTCACCGTGCTGGCCGCGCTGCTGTTCGGTACCCTGGGCGGTTTCCTGGTGATGATGTTGGCCACGACGCTGTCCGCCGCCATCGCCTTTCTGATCGCGCGTTACGCGGCCAAGTCGATCGTGGAGGAACACCTCGGGCACACCGATACCTTCCGCCGGCTGCGCACCCTGGTGGAGCAGGACCGGCGCTACGTGATCCCCACCATCCGTTTCCTGCCGATCTTCCCCTATTCCTTCAACAACTATGCCCTGGGCCTGACCAACATCTCCTTTCGCTCCTACATGATCTGGTCGGAGGCGGTGTTCGTCATCATGAACGCCGTTCTGGTGCTGGCGGCCAACGCCCTGTACCGCGCCCTAGTCCTCGGCGAGAGCTCGTGGTGGCTCATCGCCGGCTCCACGGCGGCGGGCGTGCTGGTGCTGGTGCTGGGACGCTGGGCGCGCCGCAGCCTGAGGGTGAGAGCGGACGGCGAAGCGCGCGGCTGACTTGCGCGCGGCGGGTCGGCGTCGCAGTATCGGATGGGAGATGCCCCGTGCGGAGATGACCATGAGACGCTTGCTGCCCCCGCTGCTCGCCGCCCTGGCCCTGCTGTGTTCGCCGCTGCTGCAGGCGGCCGACGCGTCCTGGGCGGTGGGGCGCTGGGAACTGGTGCACGACCCCGACGGCGGGAAGACGGACTGGCTGGAATTCACCGCCGACGGCGACGCCTACAACCTCTGGGCGGACGGGACCCGGGTGCCGGGGTTCTACGTGGTCACGGAGCAGGGGGTAAAGGCCGTGTTCACGGTCAAGGGCAAGGACCTGATCGCGACCTTCCACGCCGATCCGGCGCGCGAGGAGCTGCGCATCGTCACCAGCACCAGCGGTCGCCCCTCGGTGTACCGCAGGCGCGCCGACTGAGGGCGCCCCGTGGACGGGGGCGGGGACTCAACTCTCGTTGAAGCCCAAGCGGCCCGGCCCCATGATCACCAGCGCCAGCGCCGTGAACAGGTACATGCCCTGCAGCTCCAGGCGCCAGCCGCCGTGCGGGCTGAGGGCGAACAAGTCGCCGGTGTGCGCGAGACCGAAGGCGAACGCCATGTTCAGCGCGATCAGCCCAGCGCCGATCCGGGCGTAGAAGCCGCTCAGCAGCAGGATCGGCCCGAGCACTTCGCCCAGGAACACCCCCCAGGCGACGAAGGCGGGCAGCCCTGCACCCTGCACCATACCGGTGATGGGATCGATGCCGTGAGTGAGTTTCGCCACGCCATGGAAGAGGATGAGGATGCCCAGCGTCAGACGCAGGATCAGCTTGCCGACGTCTTCGGCATCGGTCGAAGGCTCTGCGCGGTAATCCATTGGCGGCTCCTCAATGGTGGCGGACAGGCTCAGCATACCAAGCTTGCGGCGATTGCGCGCCCGGGCGTATCGGCGCCGTGCCGGATGGGCCGCGCATGCGCCTGCTGATCGTACAGGGACATCCCGATCCGGCCGGCGGGCACCTCGGGCACGCCCTGGCCCAGGCCTATGCCGCCGGCGCGGGGCAGGGCGGCCACGAGGTTCGTACCCTCGCCGTGGCGCGGCTGGACTTCCCGCTGCTGCGCACCCGCCAGGAGTGGGACGACGGCGAGCCGGCGCCGGACATCCGCGAGGCGCAGGCGAGCATCGCCTGGGCCGAGCACCTGGTTCTCGTCTATCCCTTGTGGCTCGGCAGCATGCCCGCGCTCCTGAAGGGCTTCCTGGAACAGGCGCTGCGTCCCGGCTTCGCGGTCGGGCCCTTCGGCGCCCGGCAGCAGAAGCTCCTGCGCGGGCGCAGCGCCCGCGTGGTGGTGACCATGGGCATGCCCGGCTTGTTTTACCGCTGGTACTTCGGCGCCCACAGCCTCAAGAGCCTGGAGCGCAACATCCTGCGCTTCTGCGGCATCGCGCCGGTGTCGCAGACGCTCGTCGGCCGGGTGGACGGCATGTCCGAGGCGCGGCGCACGCGCTGGCTGGCGCGCCTGCATGCCTGGGGCCGCGCCGGGCGCTGAGCGCGCCGGGCCCGGGCGCGAAATCCCGGTGCTTTCCTGGACCCGGTGCTTTCCTGGCCCCGGCGGCTTCGTGGACCCGGTGGCTTCCTGGACTGAGGACCGCGCCGCGTTCATCATCGTGCCACTCCCACCCACTCGAGGAGCTTCGATGTTCATCGCCATGAATCGTTTCAGGATCGCCCCCGGCCGCGAGCAGGACTTCATCGACATCTGGCGCCAGCGCGAAACCTATCTCGACGAGGTGCCCGGCTTCAGGGAGTTCCACCTGCTGCAGGGGCCGAGCGACGAGCAGTGCACGCTGTTCGCATCCCATTCGGTCTGGGACTCGCGTGAGGCCTTCGAGGCCTGGACCCGCTCGGAGGCCTTCCGCAAGGCGCACGGCAGCGCCGGCGGCGCCAAGGATATCTATCTCGGCCCGCCGCAGTTCGAGGGCTTCGAGGCGGTGCTCTGAGCTGGCCGGGGCCTTCGCAGGCGCGCCGCGCTCAGCCCCGTTGGATGAGCTCGAACAGGTGCCCGTTCGGGTCGCGCAAATAGACGCCACGCCCGCCGCCCCAGGCGTTGAGGCGCCCGTTTTCCGCATCCCAGGGGTGGCTGCCATAGGGCACGTCCGCCTCGCGCAGCCGCGCGAGAATGGCGTCGAACTCGGCGGCGCCCACCCGGAAGGCGTAGTGGTGCGCCTCGAACACCTCCGCCCGGTCGAAGTCGAGCGTCAGGCTCGCATTGACGCGCACCGGCGCGAAGTGTCCCTGCGGGCCAATGTATTCCAGGCCGAAAAGGTGCGCGAACCAGCGTGCCGCCGCCTGAGGGGCCCGCGCCGGCACGATGGTGTGGTCCAGGACAATGCTCATGTCATCCCTCCGGCAGCAACTCGGGGGCGGGGGCCCAGATGCGGGCGGTGAAGCTGGCGATCTCCTCGTAGACCGCCTGCGGGTCGTCCTCGTAGCGGCGCGAGAAATGAAACGGGATGAGCCGTGCCACACCGGCGTCTTCCGCGATCTGCGCGCAGGCGCGCGTAGTGAGGTGGGCGGTGCGCGTCGCCTGCTGCGTATCCCGCTCCATGAACGAGGCCTCGCAGATGAAGGTGTGGCTGCCGCGCGCGAGCGCGATCAGCCGCCGGCGGTTCTCCGGCCGGTCGGCAAAGTCGGTGGCATAGCTCAGCGTCTTGCCCGGCGTGGTCAGCAGCAGCTCGTCCGCCAGCGCGCCGGCCGTCGCGACCGCGCCGTCGGGCAGGCCGATGGGCGCGCCCAGCGCCTGCTCCCGGACGCGGCGCTTGAGCTCGCCCAGCCAGGGTCCCGGACCGAGGCCGCGCGCCTGCAGGCGCTCCTTGCGCACGTTGAGCTGCGCGGCCGGCTCCAGCGCGAAGGCCAGCACCGGCGTGTCGTGATCGAGCGTGGCCGCGCGTACCCGGAACTCCGGCTCCTCCAGCAGCAGCCCGTCAGGGGCCGGCGCCGGGTCCAGGGACTCGCAACCGGGGCCGCCCGCCCGTACCTGGAAGCGCCGCAGCGTCTCCCCGTGTAGCTCGGAGACCATGAAGAGCGGCCCGCGCTCGCCGATTCGGTCCCAGAGGATGCCGCGCACCAGCCCCTCGATGTTCCCCGCCAGCCCCGGCGGGCCGAACAGGCGGCACATCCCGGGCTCGCCGATGCGCGAGCGCAGCAGCCACAGGAAGCCGCCGATGTGGTCGATGTGGGCATGACTGATGAAGACGTCGCTCACCTGGTGGGCCACGCGCGCCGGCAGGCGCGACCCCTCGCCCAGGTCGAACAGCAGGCTGCGCCGCCGATGGCGCAGGCGCAGGTGCAGCAGCGGGTCGCCGAACACCCCGTTGACCAGGGCAAAGTCGAGGCTGCCCACGCGCCCCACCGGGCGGGGGCCCGCGGCGGTGGGATAGCCCTCGGGCGCCATCTCCGGGGCTGGCAGGTAGGCCAGCGGATCGGCGGTGAAGGGCGCCGCGCTGTGCAGGCGCCCGTCCTCGCGCCGCTGGGCGTCGCGCACCAGCAGCACGGCCCCGGGCAGCGCCCGCCCGGCCAGGCGCAGGTGCAGCACGCCCTCGGCCAGCGTCTCGGCCTCGCCCAGGACCCGGGTGCGCGTGCCCTCCAGCAGCGCGACCTGCCGGCCCCGCCAGGCGGCGGGGGCGTCGAGCGGCGGCGGGGTGCCGACCAGGTGCACGGCACCGGCCTGCAGCGATTGCGGCTGGGCGTGTTCCAGGTGCGCATCCCACAGGGCCGTGCGCCGGCGGGCGCGCACCGCCTTGCCGGGGCGTTGCGCGGCGGGGGCCGCCGGCACCCGGTAGACCGCCCTGCCCAGGGCGCGCAGCTCGCCGGCGAGCGGTAGCGGCCGCCCCTCGCGGGTCAGCACCAGGACGGTGTCGATGGCGGCCGCCTCGACGATGGCGGTGAGCAGCTCGGCGCCGGCCACGCCGCGCACCACGCCCGGGGCGTCGACCAGCAGCGGCGTCGGCGCCGTGCCCGCCAGCCGGCGCACGGCCTGAGCCAGCGGCAGGCGGAAGCGCCCGGCGTCCAGTGTGCACAGCGCCTCCATCTCGAGCAGCCGCCAGGCCCCGTCGCACCATTGCCCCAGACACAGGGCGCCGGGGACGCCGAACAGCGGCGAGCCGGGGTCGGCGCTGAGCGCAAAGCAGCGGCCGGGCGCGGCCGGCCCTTCGGTCAGCGCGGCGGCCAGGGCGCGGGTCAGGGTCGATTTGCCGACCCCGGGGGCGCCGAGCAGCAGCACGCGGCGGGCCTCGCCGAGCGCCGCCTCGACGATGCGTCGGGGCTCGGGGCCCACTGCGGGTGGATCATCCGAGCGTCGATTCACTGGGGGCGGATTGCCTGCGCCCGATGCGCGCATCGGCGGACCTCGTGAGGAGAGGGCTCTCCGGGTGATTCTAGAAGCCGTACCGCGGGACGGATCAGGCGTCTGCGCGGGGGTGAAAATAAAGCTGGCTTTCCTGGGGGGGTGGTGTATAGTTCGTCGAGTCCGCAGTGCATTTCTTGTAAGTCCGGAAGACCCTCAGTTCATCTGTAGTTCCTCCCGCACTAGTATCAAGAACGTCCTGCAGATGACCGTAATCCATTCATATTGAGAGGTGCTTTTCCGTGATTACCGGAACTGTTAAGTGGTTCGACGATAGCAAGGGCTTTGGTTTCATCACCCCCGAGGACGGCAGCAAGGATGTGTTCGTGCATCATTCCGCCATCCTGGGCAGCGGCTTCAAGAGCCTGGCCGAAGGCCAGCGCGTGACCTTCGAGGTCACCCAGGGCCAGAAGGGCCCGGCTGCCGCGAACGTGCAGCCTGCCTAAGTCGAACTCTGCGCAAGCAGGTTTGATGGGAAGCCCCCGCCGCAAGGCGGGGGCTTTCTTTTTTGGGGCCGGGCGGTCTTGCCCGGCCGCCGCGTCGAACGGGCCTAGGCCGCCAGGCCCTGGCTGCGCAGGTAATCCTCGTAGTTGCCGCTGAAGTCCACCACGCCGCTCGGCGTGAGCTCGATGATGCGGCTGGCCAGCGAGGAGACGAACTCGCGGTCGTGGCTGACGAACAGCAACGTGCCCGGATAGTTCTCCAGCGCCAGGTTGAGCGACTCGATGGATTCCATGTCCAGATGGTTCGTCGGCTCGTCCATGAGCATGATGTTGGGCCGCTGCAGGATCAGCTTGCCGAACAGCATGCGCCCCTGCTCGCCGCCGGAGAGCACCTTCACCGGCTTGTCCAGATCGTCCTTGGAGAACAGCAGGCGGCCGAGCGTGCCGCGGATCACCTGCTCGTCGTCGCCCTGCCGGCCCCACTGCGCCATCCACTCGAAGACCTTCATGTCCCCGGCGAAGTCGGCGGCGTGGTCCTGGGCGAAATAGCCGACGCTGGCGTTCTCCGACCACTTCACGCTGCCGCTGTCCGGCTCCAGGTCGCCGGTCAGGCTGCGCAGCAGCGTGCTCTTGCCGATGCCGTTGGGGCCGATGATGGCGATGCGCTCGCCGACCTCCACCCGCAGGTCCAGGCCTTCGAACAGCGGCGTCTCGCCATAGCCTTTGGCGAGACCCTTCACCTCCAGCGCATTGCGGTAGAGCTTCTTGTCCTGCTCGAAGCGGATGAAGGGGTTCACCCGGCTGGAGGGCTTGATCTCGTCGAGCTTGATCTTCTCGATCTGCCTGGCGCGCGAGGTCGCCTGCTTGGCCTTGGAGGCGTTGGCCGAGAAGCGGCTGACGAAGGCCTGCAGCTCGGCGATCTGCGCCTTCTTCTTCGCGTTCTCGTGGTGCAGACGCTCGCGGACCTGGGTGGCGGCGGTCATGTACTCGTCGTAGTTGCCCGGGTAGAGGCGCAGCTCGCCGTAGTCCAGGTCCGCCATGTGGGTGCACACGCTGTTCAGGAAGTGGCGGTCATGGGAGATGATCACCATGGTGCTGTTGCGGGCGTTGAGCACGCCTTCCAGCCAGCGGATGGTGTTGATGTCCAGGTTGTTGGTGGGCTCGTCGAGCAGCATCACGTCCGGATCGGCGAACAGCGCCTGCGCCAGCAGCACGCGCAGCTTCCAGCCCGGCGCCACCGCGCTCATCGGACCGTTGTGCTGTTCCAGCGGGATCTCCAGGCCCAGCAGCAACTCGCCGGCGCGCGCCTCCGCCGTGTAGCCGTCGAGTTCGGCGAAGCGCACCTCCAGCTCGGCAACCTTCATCCCGTCCTCCTCGCTCATCTCGGCGAGCGAATAGATGCGGTCGCGTTCCTGCTTCACCTCCCAGAGCTCTGCGTGCCCCATGATCACGGTGTCGATCACGGTGAACGCCTCGAAGGCGAACTGGTCCTGGCGCAGCTTGCCCAGGCGCACGTTAGCATCGAGCGACACCGATCCGGCGCTGGGCTCGAGCTCGCCGCCGAGGATCTTCATCAGGGTGGACTTGCCGCAGCCATTGGCGCCGATCAGCCCGTAGCGATTGCCGTCGCCGAACTTGACCGAGACGTTCTCGAACAGGGGCTTGGCCCCGAACTGTATGGTGAGGTTGGAGGTCGTAATCAAAGCGGTGTACCAGGCGTTACGGAAAATGGATGGACGTGTGCCGCGCCGGATGGGCGGACGAGGGGCGCCGTTGTAACACAGTTGGCCCCGAAAGGGAAAAGACGCGGGCCGCCGCGCGCGCTGCGAAACCCGTTTCCCTGCGCGGTGCATTCCGGTAGAATGCCGCTCACGACGCACTCCGGTCTGCGTCACCCCTCGCGGCGGCCCCCCGGCCGCTCCGAAGAAAACCCCCTTTATTCATCCGCCTAGACCGGCCCCTAGCGAAAGCGCTTCGGGTAGGCCACCGCAAAGGCAATCCATTCGCATGTCATTTGATTCCCTCGGCCTGTCGGCCGAACTGGTCCGTGCTGTCTCCGAGCAGGGTTACAGCGAGCCCACTCCCGTGCAGCGCCAGGCGATTCCCGTGGTCCTCGAAGGCCGCGACATCCTCGCCGGCGCGCAGACGGGTACCGGTAAGACCGCCGGCTTTACGCTGCCGCTGCTGCAACGCCTGTCCACGGGCACGCCGCCGCAAGGCCGTCCGGTGCGGGCGTTGATCCTCACCCCGACGCGCGAGCTGGCCGCCCAGGTGCACGAGAGCGTGCGCACCTACGGCAAGCACCTGCCCCTGAAGTCGACGGTCATTTTCGGCGGCGTGGGCATCAACCCGCAGATCGACAAGCTGCGCCGCGGCGTGGACATCCTGGTGGCGACGCCGGGCCGTCTGCTCGACCATGTCGGCCAGCGCACGGTGGACCTGTCCAAGGTCGAAATCCTGGTGCTGGACGAAGCCGATCGCATGCTCGACATGGGCTTCATTCACGACATCCGCAAGGTGCTCGCGCTGCTGCCCAAGGCGCGCCAGAACCTGCTGTTCTCGGCGACCTTCTCCGACGAGATCAAGACCCTGGCCGATCGCCTGCTGGACTCCCCGGCGCTGGTGGAAGTGGCGCGCCGCAACACCGCCGCCGAGACGGTGGAGCAGGTGGTGCACCCGGTGGATCGGGAGCGCAAGCGCGAGCTGCTCTCCTTCCTGATCGGCTCCAAGGACTGGCGCCAGGTGCTGGTGTTCACCCGCACCAAGCACGGCGCCAACCGTCTCGCCCAGCAGCTCGAGCGCGACGGCATCAGCTCGGCGGCGATCCACGGCAACAAGAGCCAGGGTGCGCGCACGCGTGCGCTGGCGGACTTCAAGAGCGGTGCGGTGCGCGTGCTGGTGGCGACCGACATCGCCGCGCGCGGGCTGGACATCGACCAGCTGCCGCACGTGGTCAACTACGAGCTGCCCAACGTGCCGGAGGACTACGTGCACCGCATCGGCCGCACCGGCCGTGCGGGCAATGAGGGCGCCGCGCTGTCGCTGGTGTGCGTGGACGAGCACAAGCTGCTGCGCGACATCGAGCGCCTGCTCAATCGGGATCTGCCCAAGGCGGTGATCGCCGGCTACGAGCCGGACCCCTCCATCAAGGCCGAGCCCATCCCCAACGGCCGTAACGGCGCAGGACGCCAGGGCGGCCAGCGTCAAGGCGCCGGGCGCCAGGGCGCCGGTCGCGGCGGCAATGGCAATCGTTCGCGCAGTGCCGGTGGCAACGGCGGCGGTGGCGAGCAGCGCCACCGCTCCGAGGGGCGTGGCTCGCGCACGCGCCACGCCGATGCATCCGGCGGGCAGCGTGGCGAGGGCGCCAGCGAGCCCCGCGGCCGCCGCAGCGAGGGCCATGCGCACTCGCAGCAGCGGCCGGGCTCTCGCCCGGCGCAGCGCGCCAACGGCAATCGCCGCGAGCCGGAGGTCGCCGCCCTGTTCGGCGGCGGCAAACGGCGCGACTAGGCGAGGTGAGGCGCCGCCGGCTCGCTCGAGCCGGCGGCCTTTGTCGAGAGGCTTGCCGCCATGGCCGAACTGCACCCGCAGCTTGCGCAGGACTGTCTCGAGCTCGGACGCTTCCCGCTCAGCCGGCTGCTGCTGATGCAGGACGCCAACTACCCCTGGTTCATCCTCGTCCCGGATCGGGACGCCATCACCGAGATCTATCAGCTCGAGGAGGCCGATCGGCTGCAGCTGATGCGCGAATCCTCGTGCCTGGCCGAGGCACTGGCCCGCGGCTTCCATGCCGACAAGATCAACATCGCGGCGCTCGGCAACGTGGTGCCCCAACTGCACGTGCACCACATCGTGCGCTACCGCGACGACCCCGCCTGGCCCGCGCCCGTCTGGGGCAGGGTGCCGGCCCGCGCCTACGAGGCATCGGCCCTGGCCGCGCTGCGGCGCCGGCTTCGCGAGATCCTCCCTGCGGATTTGCGGTTCGACGCCTAGCCGCGCGCCTCAGCGCTGCTGCAGCATCCCCATGAATTCCGCCACCGGCGTGGCCTCCAGCCGTCGGGGATCGGACAGCAGTGCGTACAGCGCCGCGGACTGCGCTTCGTCCAATCGCGTGCGGGCGTTCGCCTGGAACTTGTCGATCAGCCGCGGGATGCCTTCGGCGCGTCGCCGCCGGTGGCCGAGCGGATATTCGATCGCCACGCGCTCGGTGGCGCTCCCGTCCCTGAAGAACACCTGCACGGCATTGCCGATTGCGCGCCTGGCCGGGTCGAGATAAGCGATCGAGAAGGCCCGCTGCTCGCGCACCTGCATCTTCTCGCGCAGGGCGTCGATGCGCGGGTCGGCGGCCACGGCGTCCTCGTAGTCGTCTGCGCTGAGCCGGCCGAACACCAAGGGCACCGCCACCATGTACTGGAGGCAGTGGTCGCGGTCGGCGGGGTTGGCGAGCGGTCCGGTCTTGTCGATGATGCGGATGGCCGCCTCCTGGGTCTCGATCTCGATCCGTTCGATCTGGTCCAGACGCCCGCGCACCTGCGGGTGCAGCGTCAGCGCCGCTTCCACCGCGGTCTGGGCGTGAAACTCGGCCGGAAAGGCGATCTTGAACAGCACCTGCTCCATCACATAGCTGCCCAGCGGCTGCGCCAGTTCGATCCGCTCGCCGCGCATCAGCACGTCCTCGAAGCCCCAGCGCGGCGCGCTCAGTGCCGAGGGGTAGCCCATCTCGCCCTGCATGCTCATGAAGGCGAGGCGCACGCCGCGGCTGGTGGCATCGCCCGCCGCCCAGCTCTTGCGGGAGCCGGTGTTGGGCGCGTGGCGGTAGGTGCGCAGCGCCGCGCCGTCGAGGAAGGCATTGGAGAGGGCGTTGATCACCTGCTCGCGGTCGCCGCCCAGCAGCGCCGTGGCCACGGCGGTGGAGGCGATGCGCACCAGCAGCACGTGATCGAGCCCGAGCCGGTTGAAGGCGTTCTCCAGGGCCAGCACGCCCTGGACCTCGTGTGCCTTGATCATCGCGGCGAGCACGTCGCGCATTGTGAGCGCAGGGGGGGCGGCGCCGGCGCTCGCCTTGCGGTCGATGAACTCGGCCACGGCAAGGATGGCGCCGAGATTGTCCGAGGGGTGGCCCCACTCGGCCGCGAGCCAGGTGTCGTTGTAGTCCAGCCAGCGCACCATCGCGCCGATGTTGAAGGCGCCCTGCACGGGATCGAGCTCATGGGCGGTGCCGGGCACGCGCACGCCGCCCGGCAACTGCGCCCCGGGCACCACCGGCCCGAGCAGCTTCGTGCAGGCGGGGTAGTTCAGTGCCAGCAGGGCGCAGCCGAGCGAATCCATCAGGCAGTAGCGAGCAGTCTCCATGGCCTCGGTTTGTGCCGCGGCATCGAAGCCGAGCACGTAGTCGGCGATCTCCGCCAGCAGCGGATCGGGCTGCGGGCGGCGGGCCGAGCGCAGGTCGGGCGTGGTCATCGCGGGGCGTTCCTCCTGGGGGCGGGTGGCGGCTCAGCCGCGTTGTTCGATGGGCACGAACGGCCGCTCGGCCGGGCCGACATACTCGGCGCTGGGGCGGATCAGGCGATTGGCGGCGCGCTGCTCGAACACGTGCGCGGCCCAGCCGGCGGCGCGCGCGCACACGAAGATCGGCGTGAACAGCGGCGTGGGGATGTCGAGGAAGCGGTAGACGGAGGCGCTGTAGAAATCGAGGTTGGGGAACAGGCCCTTTTCCGCCTCGAGCAGCCGCTCGATGGCCTCCGACACGGCGAACAGACCGTCCGGGTCGCCGCATTGCTCGGCAAGCCGGCGCGACCAGTCCTTGATGATGGGACTGCGCGGGTCGCCGTGGCGGTAGACGGCATGGCCGAAGCCCATGACCCGCTCCTTGTGCGCCAGCATCTCGCCCACGCCGGTCACCGCCGCGGCCGGGGTGGTGAAGCGCCCGATCAGCGCCATCGCCGCCTCGTTGGCGCCGCCATGCAGCGGGCCGCGCAGACAGCCGATGGCGGCGGTCACCGCCGAGTGGAAGTCCGACAGCGTTGCGGCGCACACGCGCGCGGCGAAGGTCGAGGCGTTGAACTCGTGCTCGGCGTACAGGATGAGCGAGGCATCCATCGCCCGGCGTTGCAGGGCCTCGGGGGCCTGCCCGTGCAGCAGGTGCAGGAAGTGCCCGGCAAGGGTTGGCTCGTCGGACTCGGTGTCGATGCGCTCGCCCGCGGTGACGAAGCGATACCAGTACAGCAGCAGGGAGGGCAGGGCGGCGAGCAGGCGGTCGGCGGCCTCGTGTTGATTCGCGAAGTCGCGCTCCGGCTCCAGGGCGCCGAGCATGGCGCAGCCGGTGCGCATGACGTCCATCGGATGTGCGGCGGCCGGGATGCGCTCGAGCACCTCGGTGAGCGCCGTCGGCAGGCCGCGCCGCTGTTGCAGCCGCGCCGTATACGCATCGAGCTCGGCGCGCGTTGGCAGCTCGCCATAGAGCAGCAGGTGGGCGACTTCCTCGAAGCCGGCGTGCTGCGCCAGCGCACCGATGTCGTAGCCGCGATAGCTGAGTCCGTCGTGGTCGTCGCCCACGCTGCAGATGGCGCTCTGCCCCGCGGAGACACCGCGCAGACCGGCGCCGGCCCCGCTGCCGGGCCGGGGCGTCACGAGCGGTCCTCGCCATCGAAGAGGGCGTCGAGTCGCGCCTCGTAGGCGTGGTAGCCGAGCACCTCGTAGAGCGCCTCGCGCGTCTGCATGCGATCCAGCACGGCGCGCTGGCTGCCGTTGCGGCGCAGGGTCTCGTAGACCGCCTGCGCGGCGGCGCTCATGGCGCGGAAGGCGGACAGCGGGTAGAGGACCAGGCGCACCCCCGCCTCGGCGAGCTCGGCCACGCTGAACAGCGGCGTGCGGCCGAACTCGGTGATGTTGGCCAGCACCGGTGCATCCACCGCGGCGGTGAAGCGCCGGTAGTCGTCCAGGCTGTGCACGGCCTCGGCGAAGATCATGTCCGCGCCGGTCTCCACATAGGCGCAGGCGCGCTCCACCGCAGCGGTGAGGCCCTCGACCGCATGGGCATCGGTGCGCGCCATGATGACGAACTCGGGGTCCTCGCGGGCGTCCAGCGCCGCCTTGAGGCGGTCGCACATCTCGCCGCTGGAGACCAGCGCCTTGCCGGGCCGATGCCCGCAGCGCTTGGCCTGCACCTGATCCTCGAGGTGCAGCCCGCCGGCGCCGGCACGGCCCAGCTCGCGCACCGTGCGCGCGATCATCAGCGCCGGGCCAAAGCCGGTGTCCGCATCGACCAGCAGCGGCAGCGCGGTGGCCCCGCTGATGCGGCGCACGTCCTCGCAGACGTCGCTCAGGGTGGTGAGCCCGAGATCGGGCAGGCCGAAGGAGGCATTGGCGACCCCCGCGCCGGACAGATACAGGGCGCGCAGGCCGGCGCGCTCGGCGAGCATGGCGCTGTACGCATCGATGGCGCCGGCCACCTGCAGTGGGCGTTCGGCTTCGACGGCGGCGCGCAGCCGGGCGCCGGCGGAGGCTCCTTGGTTCATGTTCTCTCCCGCACTCGCTCAGGCACTTTGGCGCGGATAGCCCATGTCCTGCAGGGCCGCCGCGATCTCTTCCAGGATGGCCGGATCGTCGATGGTGGCGGGCACGCGGTAGGCCTCGCCGTCGGCGATCTGGCGCATCGCGCGGCGCAGGATCTTGCCCGAGCGCGTTTTCGGCAGGCGCGGCACCACGGCCGCCAGGCGGAAGGCCGCCACCGGTCCGATGCGTTCGCGCACGCGCTGCACCAGCTCTTTGCGGATCTCCTCGGGACCGCGTTCGACGCCGGCCTTGAGCACCACCAGGCCCAGGGGCAGCTGGCCCTTCACCGGGTCGGCGATGCCGATGACCGCGCACTCGGCGACGTCCGGGTGCGCGGCAAGCACCTCCTCCATGGCGCCGGTCGAGAGGCGATGGCCGGCGACGTTGATAATGTCGTCAATGCGGCCCATGACGTAGACGTAGCCGTCCGCATCACGATACCCCGCATCGCCGGTCACGTAATAGCCGGGGTGGGCGTCGAGGTAGCCGCGTCGGTAGCCGGCGTCGTCGTGCCACAGCGTGGGCAGCGTGCCGGGCGGCAAGGGCAGGCGCAGGACGATGCTGCCGATGACGCCCGGCGCCGTGGGGCGGTGCTGGGCGTCGAGCACGTCGATGGCGTAGCCGGGCACCGGCTTGGTGGCCGAGCCGGGCTTGATCGGCAGCGATTCGATGCCCACGCAGTTGGCGGCGATCGGCCAGCCGGTCTCGGTCTGCCACCAGTGGTCGATGACCGGCCGGTCCAGCAGGTCGCGTGCCCACAGCAGCGTGTCCGGGTCGCAGCGCTCGCCGGCCAGGAACAGGGTGCGGAAGCGCGACAGGTCGTAGCGGGCGAGGTGCTCGCCGCGCGGGTCCTCCTTCTTGATGGCGCGAAAGGCCGTGGGCGCGGTGAACATGACGGCGACGTCGTGGTCGTCGATGACCCGCCAGAACGCCCCGGGGTCGGGGGTGCCCACCGGCTTGCCCTCGAACATCACCGTGGTGCAGCCCTTGAGCAGCGGGCCATAGACGATGTAGGAGTGGCCCACCACCCAGCCGACGTCCGAGGCCGCCCAGAACACCTCGCCCGTGTCCACGCCGTAGACGTTGCTCATCGACCAGTTCAGCGCGACGGCGTGGCCGCCGTTGTCGCGCACCACGCCCTTGGGGCGGCCGGTGGTCCCGGAGGTGTAGAGGATGTAGAGCGGGTCGGTGGCCGCCAGCTCCACGCAGTCGGCCGGCTCGGCCCCGGCCATCGCCTCTTCCCAGTCGAGGTCGCGGCCCGGCACCAGGTCGGCCTCGAGTTGGGGGCGCTGCAGCACGATGCAGCGCTCGGGCCGGTGCGCCGCCATCGCCAGCGCCTCCTCGAGCATGGGCATGTAGGGCACGGCACGGTTGGGCTCCAGGCCGCAGGAGGCGGTGACCAGCAGGCGCGGCGCGGCGGCATCGATGCGCGCCGCCAGCTCGCGGCCGGCGAAGCCGCCGAAGACCACCGAGTGCACGGCGCCGATGCGCGCGCAGGCGAGCATGGCGATGACCGCTTCGGGCACCATGGGCATGTAGAGGATGACCCGCTCGCCGGGCTGTACCCCTTGCCCGCGCAGCACCCCGGCGAAGCGCGCCGCCGCGTCGCGCAGCTCGCAGAAGCTGAAGCGGCGCACCTCGCCGGTCATGGCGCTGTCGTGGATCAGGGCTGGCTGCTCGCCGCGCCCCTGTTCCACATGGCGATCAAGGGCGTTGTAACAGGTGTTGAGGCGGCCGCCGGAGAACCATCGGTAGAAGGGAGGATTGCGCTCGTCCAGCACGCGGTCCCAGGGACGGAACCACTCGACATCGCCCGCGGCCTCGGCCCAGAATCCTTCCGGGTCGGACAGCGAGCGGCGGTAGGCCGACTCGTAGCGTGCACCCGCCATAATTGCTCCCCCGCGCTGGTGCGCCCGCTCCGGGGCGCCGGGCAGGATGTCCTTACCTGTCGATTAAAGCATGCGCAGACCGGGTCTTTCCATCGGCAGTGCGCCGGGCCCGCGGCGGCCCCGTTTTTTTTCTTCCGCCGGCGACGGATCCGCCGCGCCGCCGCGTTTAAGGGACAAGGCGCGGGAATCGGTCCCGCGCTGCCGTTTCTTTCCTCAGGAGCAGCAACACGATGAGACTGCAGACGCTTTTCGCCGCCTCCGCCCTGGCCCTGTGCGGTGCCGCAAGCGCGATCGCCGCCCCCGGGGCGAGCGGCCACGCACACTTCACGGCCGTGTTCGACGCGAACCACGACGGCGTGGTCACCCAGGAGGAGTTCGATCAGGCCTCGCGCCAGCGCTTTGCGCGCATCGATGCCGACGGCAACGGCAAGCTCACGCCCGAGGAGTTCTCCGCCTACGTGCAGGGGCGGCGTGAGCACTTCTTCGACCGGCGCTACCAGCGCCTGGACAGCGACCACAACGGCAGCGTGAGCAAGGCCGAGTGGCTGGCGGCCCAGCAGGCGCGCGCCGAGCGGCGCTTCGCACGGCTGGATCGCGACGGCGACGGCACCATCACGCAAGAGGAATTCGCGGCCCACAAGGCGCGGCCGGCGCACGCCAAGGCGCGGCACACGCGCATCTTCGATGCGATGGACGCCAATCACGACGGCGTGGTGACGCAGGACGAGAGCCATGCGGCGTGGTCGCGCTGGTTCGCCCGCCTGGACGCGAACAGCGACGGCACGGTGACCGCGGACGAGCTCGCCCGCGCCCGGCGGCGCTGACCGGCGGATGCCGGAGGCCCGCGACGAGGCCGGGCTGCTCGCCCGGATCGCCGGCGGCGATCGGGTGGCGTTCGGGGCATTTCTCGAACGCCACCTCGATGCCGTGGTGCGTTTCGCCGGCCGCTATACCGGGAGCCGCGCCGATGCGGAGGACGTCGCGCAGGAGACCTTCCTGCGCGTCTGGACCCGCGCCGGCACCTGGCGCGATCGGGGCTTTTCGCCGCGCAGCTGGTTGTACCGCATCGCTTACACCCGCTGCGTGGACCTGCTGCGGCGCCGGCGCCCCGATCTGCCCTTGCCCGAGGAGGACCCGGACGGGCGCGGTGAGGCGGCGGCCGGGCTGTACCCCCTCGGGGCGCATGCCGATCCGGCCGTGCAGGCGGCGCACGATGCCCGCCTGACCCACCTGGTGGAGGCGGTGGCGCGCCTGCCCGAGCGCCAGTATACGGCCCTGAATCTGTGCGCCTGGGAAGGGCTGTCCAACCGCGAGGCGGGCGCCGTCATGGGGCTGAGCGTCGAGGCCCTGGAGTCGCTGCTGGCGCGCGCGCGGCGCCGCCTGAAGACGGCGCTGACAGAGCAGTACACGGAGTGAGGACATGAACGAGCAACGCGTGAGGCGCTTGATCGAATGCTACGGCGGCAGGCCGGCGGCGTGGCCGGCCGAAGAGCGCGCGGCCGCGCAGGCCGTGCTGGCACGCTCGCCGGCCCTGCAGGCAGAGGCGGCCGAGGCCGCGGCGCTGGATGCGGCGGTGCACGCGCTGGCCGCGCCGGCGCCCCATGGCGATCTCGCCGCGCTGCGCGGGCGCATCGTCGGGGCGTTGCCCGCGTCGCCGCGGCCGGCGGCGCGGCGGGCCCACCCGCCCCGCGCCGGCGGCTGGATGCTGTTCACGGGCGCCGCGCTGGCGGCCTCCCTGGTGGTGGCGGTGGCGCTCAATCTGCGGCCGAGCGCAGAGGGGCCGGCGGCCGACGCCGCGGCGGTGGCCTTCGACGCCTGGGCCCGGGAAGAGGCGCTCGGCGCGGCGCCCGCGGCCGCCGCCGACCCGGTCGATTCCGGGCTCTTGGCGATGGGCTTCGCCCCGGAGGAACTGGCCTCGAACGACCGGGCGCTGCCCTGAGCAGGCCGGGCTTTCTGCGGCGCAAAACAGCGGGCTATACTGGCTCGCCGCTCCGGGCAATGTCGCGCGGGTATCCCCGACAATGAAACGGCCGCTGTCCCTAGCCCTGCTCGTGCTGAGCGCCTCGCTGTGCGCCTGCAGCGAATCGGGTTCCACCGCGGCGCCCGCAGCGAAGAAGCCCGAGCGGCGGGCGCACCTTGTGGAGATCACCCGCGTCGCGCCGGAGCAGCTTGCCTACTCCACCGAACGTACCGGGACGCTGTACGCGCGGCGCGAGGTGCGCGTCTTCAATCAGGAGGCAGGCCGCATCGAGGCGGTGAGCGTCTACGAGGGCGACGCGGTGAAGGCGGGCAGCGTGTTGCTGCGCCTGGATGACGGGCTGCTGCGCGCCCAGTTGCAGAAGGCGCTGGCCACCCGCCGCCAGGCCGAATCGGACCTCGCCCGCGTGCAGCGCCTGGCCGAACGCCAGCTGGTGGCCGCCGACGAGCTGAGCCGCGCCCGCACTACCGTGGAGGTGGCGAAGGCCGAGGAGCTGCTGTTGCGCACGCGCCTGGGCTACACCGTGCTGCGCGCCCCCTTTGACGGCATCATCACCGCACGCAACGCCGAGCCCGGCGACGTGGCGCCGCTGCACAGCCACCTGCTGACGCTGATCGATCCGGCGTCGTTGTACACCGAGGTGGCGGTCTCCGAGCTGCTGCTGCCGCTGCTGCGCCCCCGCGACCCCGTACAGGTGCACATCGACGCGCTCCCGAACCGGCCGGTGAAAGGACACATCGTGCGCATTCACCCGGCGGTGGACCCGGCCACCCGCCAGGGCATCGTCGAGGTGGACCTGGAGAGCATCCCCGCGGGGGCGGCGGTGGGCGGCCTGTGCCGTGTGCGGCTGGGGACCGTGGCGGCCAATCGCCTGTTGATCCCCTTCGGTGCGCTGCGCCGCGACACCGAGGGTGAATACGTCTATCTGGTGGACGCCGACCTGCGCGCCCACCGGCACGCGGTGCAGAGCGGGCTGCGCCTGGATCGCCGGGTCGAGATCCTGCACGGCCTGCAGGCCGGCGACCGGGTGGTGGTGAAGGGCTTCCTGGGGCTCAGCGACGAGCGCCCCGTACGGCTGCCCTCCACCGAGGAGGCCCGCAGCGCCGGGGCCCCGGGATGAGCGCGCCGCTGCACGGCGGCGGGCTCGCCGCCTGGGCCATCCGCCATCCGATCGGCGTGGTGATGCTGGCCCTCGCCGTGGCGGTGGTCGGGCTGTTCACCTTCGGCCGCCTGCCGGTCGACCTGCTGCCGCAGATCATCTACCCGACCGTCACCGTGCGTGTCCTCGACCCGGGCGTGAGCGCGACGGTGATGGAGGATCAGGTCAGCCGCCAGCTCGAGGAGCAGCTGGCGATCACCGAGGATGCGGTCGGCGTCGAGTCGCGCACCAGCGAGGGCAACTCGCAGGTGGACCTCGCCTTCCAGTACGGCAAGGACATGGACATCGCGCTGCGCGATGCCAGCTCGCGGCTGGACCGCGCCAAGCGCT
Organism: uncultured Gammaproteobacteria bacterium; assembly: GCA_963779865.1. GTDB lineage: Bacteria > Pseudomonadota > Gammaproteobacteria > CAVZZX01 > CAVZZX01 > CAVZZX01. The sequence goes on from CAVZZX010000003.1 coordinate 3,205,521, forward strand.
TTCTGCCGGACACCATCGACCCGCCGATCATCTACAAGCGCGACCCCTCGCAGATCCCGGTGGCCGAGTTCATGGTCACCTCCGACACGCTCGGGCCGGTCGCCCTGCGCGACTGGGTCGATTACGTCTTCTCGCGCTGGTTCATCAACCTGCCGGGCGTCGCCTCGGCCGAGGTCGGCGGCGGCCTGGAGCGCGAGATCCACGTCGTGCCCGACCCCTGGCGCATGGTGCGGCTCGGCCTGCGCAGCGAGGACCTGGCCACCGCGCTGCGTCAGGCCAACGTGGAGGAGGCCGGCGGACGGCTCTATGGCGAGCGCCGCGAATTCCTCGGCCGCACGGCGGGACGTTTCAGCTCGCTGGAGGAGGTCCGGCACCTGCCGCTGCGCCTGCCCTCGGGCGCGCGCATCCAGCTCGGCGATCTCGCCCAGGTGGTGGACAGCCACCGGGACGAGCGCATCCGCGTGCGCCTGGACGGTGTGCCCGGCGTCAAGCTCACCATCCAGAAGCAGCCCACGGCCAACACCGTGCGCGTCGTGGATGCGGTCAAGCAGCGCCTGGAATGGCTGCGCGCGCAGGGGCAGGTCCCCGGGCACGTGCAGGTGCAGACCGTCGACGACCAGTCGGTCTACATCCGTCATGCCGTGCGCAACGCGGCGAGCGCGGCGGGCAGCGGCGCGCTGCTGGCGATGCTGGTGGTCTATCTGTTCCTGGGCAATCTGCGCCGTACCCTGATCGTCGGCAGCGCCCTCCCGCTGGCGGTACTGGTCACCTTCACGCTCATGGACTGGGCCGGGCTGACCCTCAACATCATGACCCTGGGCGGGCTGGCCGTGGGCGTGGGCATGGTGGTGGACAGCACCATCGTGATGCTGGAGAACATCTACCGTCACCAGCGCCAGGGGGAGGACGCCGCCCTGGCCGGTACGGCCGCCGCGGCCGAGGTGAACAGCGCCATCGTCGCCTCGACCAGCACCAATCTCGCCGCCATCGTGCCCTTCCTGTTTATCGGCGGGCTGGTCGGGCTGCTGTTCCGCGAGCTGATCTTCACCATCTCTGCGGCCATGCTCGCCTCGATGTTCGTGGCGCTCACCCTGGTGCCGACGCTGGCCACCCGCGTCACCGGCCTCGAGCGGGGCCGGGTGCGTCGCTTCATCGACGCCCGCATGGAACGCCTGCAGCACGGCTACGCCCGGCTGGTGGGGGCGGTGCTCGCCCGCAGCAGCTTGCAGGCCCTGCTGCTGGTGCTCGCGCTGGGGGCCGCCGCCTGGAGCCTGCCCACCTTCTTTTCGGGCAAGCAGAGCTTCTTGCCGCCCGTGGACGACGGCCGCATTCAGGTCGACCTCATCGCCGATCCGGGCATCGCCCTGAACGAGGTGGACGCGGACGTGCGCCGCATCGAGGCCCTGTTCCGCGCCCAGCCGCAGGTCGACAGCGTGTTCACCCTGGTGGGGGGCCGCATCTTCGGGCGCACCCAGCGCGAGACCAGCAACCGCAGCACCATCACCGTGCAGCTCAAGCCGCTCGCCGAGCGCGGCCTGAGCAGCGCGCAGTGGGTGGCGCGCATGGAGCGCGCCATCGCCGATGCCGAGATCGCCGGGCTCAAGGTGCGCCTGCGCACCGGGCAGATCCGCGGCCTGCGGGTGGGCCGCGGCGAGGACGACATCAGCCTGCGCGTGACCGGGCCTGACCTCGCCACCCTGGACGCGATCGGCGCGGCCATCGTCGCCCGCCTGCGCGATCTCCCGGGCCTGCGCAACGTGTTCCATTCCTCTGAGGAGTCGCTGCAGGAGCTGGCCGTGGTGATCGACCGCGAACGTGCCGCGGCGCTGGGGCTGAGCGTGCAGCGCATCGCCCAGGCGGTGCGGGTGGCGCTCGACGGCATCGTGGTCACCGACTACCTCGACGGCGACCGCGCCTATGACGTGCGCCTGCGCCTGCCGCGCCGCGAGACCGACACCGTGCAGCGTCTGGAGGGGCTGTTGATCGACCCGGGCGGGCAGGGCGGCCGGCCCATTCACCTGGGCGACGTCGCCACGGTCCGGTTGGTGCCCTCGCCGGCCGAGATCCTGCGTGACAATCAGCGTCGCATCGTCGAGGTGTCCGCCAGCATCGACCCGAGCGCCACGGTGGGCGAGGTCACGCGCGCCATCGACACGCGCCTCGCCGACCTGGACGTGCCCGAGGGTTACAGCATCTACGACGCCGGCGTGAACGCGGCGCTGCAGGAGGGCCGCCAGCTCTCGGGCGTGGTGCTCGCTCTGGCGCTGTTCCTGGTGTTCGTGGTGATGGCGGTGCAGTACGAATCCCTGCGCGACCCGCTGGTCATCCTGCTGTCGGTGCCCTTCGCCGCCATCGGCGTGGCGGCCGGGCTGCACTGGACCGGGCTCAGCCTGTCCATGCCGGTGTGGCTGGGCATGATCATGCTGGCCGGCATCGTGGTGAACAACGCTATCGTGCTGGTGGAGTACATCGAAATCCTGCGTGCGCGCGGGATGGCCAGGGAACCCGCCGTGGTGGAAGCGGCACGGCTGCGGCTGCGGCCGATCCTGATGACCACGCTCACCACCGTGGTGGGGCTGCTGCCGCTCGCGCTCGGCATCGGCGAGGGCGCGGAGATGCTGCAGCCGCTGGCCGTGAGCATCGTCTTCGGGCTGATGTTCTCGATGCTGGTCAGCCTGCTGCTGGTGCCGATCTTCTATGTGCGCCTGCCGGAAGGGCGCAAGTATGCGCGCCGCGTGGCCGCTGCCGAATAGTCCGGCGGCCACAGGGCGCCGGTGGGTGCTCGGGCACGTGCACCGAGGCCGCCAGGGAGCTCGCAAAAGCCTTTCAGCTCCTCGGCCGCCCCGGCGCGTCATGGAGCGCCGACAGCCGGCGGCGCACGCGTTCCACCATCGCTTCACAGCGCGCGCCCGCGAAGTCGAAGGCCGCCGCATCGACTGCGTCGATATCGCGGCTGAGCGCGGCGCGCACCAGCCTGCGGGCGCGGTGAAAGCGCGTCTTGACCGTGGCCTCGGGGATATCGAGGCTGCTCGCGGTCTCGCGTACGCTGAGTTGTTCAAGGGCGCGCAGCACGAACACCGTGCGGAAGGCGGCGGGCAGCGCATCGATCGCCGCCTCCAGCCGCTCGCGCAGCCGGGTGCGTGCCAGTTCGCTTTCCGGTCCGGCCGCGCCGCCCGCGCCGGGCAGGGCGCGGGGGTGGCGGTATGGGTCCTCCTCCACCAGCAGCCGGCGCTCGCGTCGTTTTTTCATCAGCGCCTCGTTGACCGTTATGCGGGTGAGCCACGCGCCCAGGCTGCCGGTCCGGTCGAAGCCCTCCAGCGCCAGAAAGGCCCGCACGTAGGCCTCCTGCATGGCGTCCTGTGCATCGGCGTCATTGCCGGCGACGCTGCGAGCGGCGCGGAACAGGCGCCGGTTATAGCGGCGCACGATGTCTGCGTATGCGTCCGTGTCGCCGTCGCGCACGCGGGCCAGCAGTTCGGCGTCGCTCGGGGCGGGCGCGGCCGCCTGCGCTGCGGGTGGTTTGTCGGCCGTGATGGGCACCTTGCACCTCCTGGGTCTTGGATGGCGACGGGCGCTTCGCCCGCCCGCTGCGGTCCATGAACCTGAATACGCCCGGGCGGCCCGCGCGGATGCGGGCCGCCCGCGCGGCCTCAGGCGATGAAGGCGCCCGGGACGGGCTCGAGCTTCAGCGCCTGGCGCAGCACCGCCCAGTGCATCGCCTCGTCCGCCAGTATCGTTGCGGCGGCATGGGAGAGCTCGCGGTCCTCGAACTTGCGGATGGCGCCGGCATAGGCCCCGACGGCACCGTGCTCCAGCCCCGCCGCGAAGTGCAGCACGTCATGCTGGCTCTGGAGCTGATCGGCCGGAAAGTCGTAGCGCTCAGGTGCATTCGCGACCGTGCCACCTAGCTTGGAGATGGTCGCGGCGAGCACGTCGGCATGCGCCTTGTGGTGACCCTGGAACTGGAGTGCCAGCCGGCGCACCGGCGGCTGCAGCAGCCCGCTGTCCGCGCCCAGCTGGTAGGCCGCCACGGCCTCCCGTTCGGCGGCGAGGGCGGTGGCGAGGATGCGCTGGTCGGCCTCGGCGGCGGCGTCCGGGCGCGCGGCGGCGCGGGCCAGGCGCGGCGCCCCGGCGAGCAGGGCGACCGCCGCGCCGGACAGGCCCACGGCCGTTGTCTCGAACAGGAAGCGGCGGCGCGGGGTCGAGGCCGGGCCGGGAAGGGCGGGGGTGTGGTTGCGCATCATTTCGTGTGCTCCTGAAGGTTGGCGGCCAAGATGGCCGTGTTCCAGCCCTTTAATGCGCGAGCGGACGAAAAGGTTCCCGCGCCGATTGACGAAGCTCAAGGCCGAGCGGAGAGTGACGGCCCATCATGCACCCGTCGGCAGCGCCGGCGAGGTAGATCGGCTGCGGGCGAACCGGAGAAGAGAGGGGACAGCATTGAAAATCCAGTTCCACGGTGCCGCGCGCGAAGTGACCGGGTCCTGCTATCTGATCACCGTCGGCGGACGGCGGCTCCTGGTGGATTGCGGTCTGATTCAGGGCAACGCCCGGCACGAGCGGCACAACCGCGAGCCGTTTCCGTTCGCGCCCGCGGACATCGACGCGGTGGTGCTCACGCATGCGCACCTGGACCACTCCGGACGGCTGCCGCTGCTGGTCAAGCGCGGCTATCGCGGACCGGTTTACACGCATCGTGCGAGCGCCGACCTGTGCCACATCATGCTCGAGGATGCCGGCTACCTGAACGAGAAGGACGCCGAGTGGGAGAATCGCAAGCGCGAGCGCAAGGGGCTCGAGCCGGTCGAGCCGCTCTACACCCGTGAGGAGGCCCGCGCCACGCAGCGCCACTTCCGGACCCAGGAATACGCATGCAGCGAGGCCATCCTGCCGGGCGTTGAGCTCACCCTGCACGACGCCGGTCACATCCTCGGGTCGGCCATCGCCGCGCTGACGCTCACCGAAGGCGGGCAGCGGCGGCGGCTCGTGTTCAGCGGCGATCTCGGCCACCGCGGCGCGCCGATCCTGCGCGACCCCGCGGTGCTCGACGAGGCGGACCTGGTGGTGATGGAGAGCACCTATGGCGATCGCCTGCACCGCAGCTGGGAGGCGACCTGGGAGGAGATGGGCGCGATCCTCGCCCAGGCGCTCGGCAGCGGCGGCAACGTGCTCATCCCATCGTTCGCCGTGGGCCGCGCCCAGCTGCTGCTCTACGAGTTCAACCGTCATTTCGGCGAGTGGGGGTTGGAGAGCTGGCAGATCTTTCTCGACAGCCCGATGGCCATCGAGGCCACCGATGTCTATCGTCACCATGCCCGCATCTACGACCCGCGGGCGCGCGAGTTCGAGACGCGCCACGGCGGGCTGTTCGACCTGCCCAACCTGCACCTGACCCGCTCCTCCGAGGAGTCGACGGCCATCAATCGCATCCGCAGCGGCGCGATGATCATCGCCGGCAGCGGCATGTGTACCGGCGGTCGCATCAAGCACCACCTCAAGCACAATCTGTGGCGCCGCGAGACGCACCTGATGCTGGTCGGCTTCCAGGCCGCCGGCACCCTCGGCCGCGCATTGGTGGACGGCGCACGCCGCGTGCGGCTCTGGGGCGAGACGGTCGCGGTGAACGCGCAGGTGCATACCGTGGGCGGGATGTCCGCCCACGCCGATCAGGATGGGCTGGTGAACTGGTACCGCGGCTTTCGCAACGCCCCGCGCCTGGCGCTGGTGCACGGGGAGCCGCTTGCCATGGACGCGCTGGGCGAACGGCTGCGGGGCGAGCTGTCGGTCGACCTCGTGCAGCCGGAATTCGGCCAGGTCCTCGAGCTCGGCTGAGCCGCCCCCGGCGCGCGGTGCCGCTGCCGTTTTCGCGCCCGGCGGCGCTCCGGCTGGCCGCCGAGGATCCGCAGCGGTTAGACTGGCGCGCCATGATCGACATCACCCCCGATATCCGCCTGGACGAAGGCGAGCTGGAATTTCGCTTCGTGCTCGCCTCCGGGCCCGGCGGCCAGAACGTGAACAAGGTGGCCACCGCCGTGCAGTTGCGCTTTGACGCGGCGCGCTCGCCCTCCCTGCCGCAGGACGTGCGCGCGCGGCTGCTCGCGCTGGCGGGCAGTCGGGCGACCAAGGAGGGGGAGGTGCTGATCGTCGCGCGGCGCTTTCGCACCCAGGAGCGCAACCGCGAGGACGCCCTCGAGCGGCTCGTGCTGTTGATTCGCCGTGCGGCGGCCCGGCCCAAGACGCGCCGCAAGACCCGCCCCTCGCGCGCGGCCAAGCAGCGGCGCCTGGACTCCAAGCGTCGTCAGAAGGAAAAGAAGCGGCGGCGCGGGCCGGTGGACAAGCTCCAGTGAGGCGGGCGTTCAGTCGGCCTCGAGAAAGTTGCGCAGCGCCGCCTTGCCGCCCTCGATATAAGGCGCCCCGTGCGCGAACAGCAGGTGGTCGAAGCGCCGCTCCAGGTGGTCGCGAAAGGCCGCGCGCAGGTCGCGCTTGACCGCCTGCGGGTCCGCGCCCATGAGCGTGTCGGGGACGAAGGCCAGCCGGCGCCCGACCCGCACGATGGCATCGCCGATGGCCAGCAGGCCCTCTGCGCAGGGGATGAGAAAGGCGGTCTCCTCGGGGCACAGGGCCCCGATCTTCAGGGCCACAACGGTGCCCGGGAGCTCGTCGCCGTGGGCGAAGCCCTGCACCGGCTCGTGCGCCGAGAACGCGTGCAGCCCCGCCCGGTGGCACCATACCTTGACATCGAAGACGTCCTGAAACGCGCCGCTGTGACGGTAGTGATGGCGGTTGGTCAGCAGCGCGTGGCGCGGGGCGGGGTGGCCGTCGAACACGCCGATGCCCTCTTCGGGCACGCGCGGATCGATGAGCACCGCGGGGGTCACGCAGGGGAGATAATACGAGTGCACCCTCTCGCCGATGCCCTCGTGAAAGCTGGTCCAGTGAAAGACACCCGGCAGGATCTGGTCCATGGCGCCACCGCGGCTGGAAGTGAACCCGTGTGCCGCAGTATAGATGCCGACGCCCGCCGCCACCGCGGGAGCGACCGACGATGACCCCGACGCAAGCCTGTCCCTGCGGCTCCGGTGAGGACCTCTGCGCGTGCTGCGGCCGCTATCTGGATGCCGGGGAGTTGCCTGCCACGGCCGTGGCCCTCATGCGCTCGCGCTATACGGCCTACGTGCTCGGGCGCGAGGACTACCTGCTGCAGACGTGGCATGCCGCCACCCGGCCGGAGCGGCTCGGCCTGGAGTCGGGCGAGCCGCTTCGCTGGCTCGGCCTGCAGGTGCGCCGGACGGAGGGTGGCAGCGTCGGCGAGACCACGGGCGTTGTCGAGTTCGTCGCACGCTGCAAGACGGGCGGCCGCGCGCAGCGCATCCATGAGGTGAGTCGCTTCCTGCACGAGGGCGGCCGCTGGTTCTATGTCGATGGCGAGCAGCAGGGCCGCCGATAGCGGCGGGTCGGCGCCTCGCGTTAAAGCGTCGTCGCCGGGCCTCGTCTCCGGGCGTCATTTTCAGTGCATCGGCGGCTCCGGCGGCGAGGCCTCGGAAGCCGGTGCGTCGCGCCGCCCGTCGATGCTCTGCGCCAACCAGCGGCGGCGATGGGCGAGGCACTGGGTCAGCACGTAGACCGCCCAGCAGGTCTCCGGGTCGCGCGCCTGTCTGAAGCGTTCGATGAGCGTCTCCAATTCCCGGATCTCGTACTCGATCTGCCCCCGCTCCCTGGCCACCATCGTCTCCCGCCCCCCCGGTCTCCTGCAGTGCGAGACGAGCGTATGTAACTTTCAGGTACGTTGTCAATAACTGTTAGTTTTTGTGGAACTGAGTACCCTGCGGGCATGCCGCCCGACCGGAACAGGGACAAGGTCCGCCAAGCCTTCGCTGCGCGCTTTCGTGCCGCACTGGCCGAGCTCGGCTATTCCCCCCAGGAGCAGGCGCGCCTGCAGCGCCTGTTCGGCGTCTCCGGCCAGGCCGTGCGCAAGTGGGCCGAGGGGCTCTCCATGCCGAGTTCCTCGCGCATGCCGCAGGTGGCCGCCATACTTGGAGTGCGCCGTGCATGGCTGCAGGACGGTGAAGAGCCGATGCGTCCGACCCTCGGCGCCTATTCCGTTGCCGAGGCCGGCATCGCCCTCAGCGAGGCCGAGGTGCGCTTGCTGAGCCGGTTCCGCAGCCTCGATGTGGAGAAGCAGGCCGCCGTGTCGCTCATCGTCGCCGCACTCGCCGAAGCCTGACGCCTTCCCCTCTGCCGAGAAAGACATCGATTCACCATGACCGGAAAACCAAAGACCCAGAGCCTGGCGCTGTTCTGCGATTTCGAGAACGTCGCCCTTGGCGTGCGCGATGCCAACTACTCCGCCTTCGACATCCAGAAGGTACTCGAACGCCTGCTCCTCAAGGGCAACATCGTCGTCAAGAAGGCCTACTGCGACTGGGAGCGCTACAAGGACTTCAAGGGCGCCATGCACGAGGCCGCCTTCGAGATGATCGAGATCCCGCATGTGCGCCAGTCCGGCAAGAACTCCGCCGACATCCGCATGGTCGTCGATGCGCTGGACCTCTGCTACACCAAGTCGCATGTCGACACCTTCGTCGTCATCAGCGGCGATTCCGACTTCTCCCCCCTGGTCAGCAAGCTGCGCGAGAACAACAAGCTCGTCATCGGCGTGGGCGTGAAGAGCTCCACCTCCGACTTGCTCATCTCCAACTGCGACGAGTTCATCTTCTACGACGACCTGGTGCGCGAGGCCGAGAAGCAGCGCAAGGCCAAACGCAAGAAGGCCGCCCGCAAGAAGGAGCAGAAGCCGACCCCCGCCGCCAGCGAGGAGGAAAAGCAGCAGGAGGCACTGGACCTCGTCCTGGAGACCGTCGAGGACCTGTTCGAAGAACGCGGCGAAGAGGAAAAGGTCTGGGGCTCAATGGTCAAGCAGGCGCTCAAGCGCCGCAAGCCCGGTTTCAACGAGTCCTATCACGGCTTTCGCACCTTCGGCAAACTGCTCGAAGAGGCGCAGGTGCGCAACATGCTGGAGCTGGAGCATGATGAAAAATCCGGCGGATACATTATCCGCTCCTTCTACCACGAAGACTGACCAGACGGCCTGAGGTGCCCTGAGGCGGTCTGGGACGTGAGGCGTTGCGGAGGCGGTTCGCGATGCTCATTTACTCGCTCGTAAACGGCGCCCGCTCAGCATCGCCCCGCCTTGTCCGACACCACTGAGGGGGTCTGGACCAGCAGCCAGCCGATGCCGCGCGGCGCGGGCATTTTCCAATGCCCATTTACATCTTTGTAACGCCACTTGCGCAATACCCGCGCCCCGCGCCGGACGCGCCGTGGGGCCGTCTCGGATGCAAGGCGCGGCGCTTCAGTCGCGGTGGCGCCGGCGTTGTTCGGTGCCGGGCCGCCGCCGGCGTCGGGCCTTGCAGGGGCCGGCGTCGACACGCGGCGGGCCGACCCGCGCCGCGGGGTCTTGCCGGAGCCGGGGGCGCGGCTCGCCGCGTCGCCGCGCCTCGGCGGGGGGCTCGATCTGCACGGCGACGGCGAACTGGGTCGTGTAGCCCAGGTAGTTGTAGTCGAGCCCGGATTCGGCGATGAATTCCTGGAAGGCCCTGAATTCGTGGTGCCGCCAGCCGGGATAGTTGAAGTATTCGTCGAACTGGATCACCGTGCCCGGCACCACGCGCTCGCCCAGGAGGTCGAAGACGGTCTTGGTCGACGAGTACACGTCGCAGTCGATGTGGATGAAGGAGGCCTGCTCGCGGTGGTGCGCGAGAAATTCAGGCAGCGTCTCGTCAAACCAGCCGATGTGCAGTTCGACGTTGTCGCGCACGGCCGGTCGCCGGCCCTGCGAGCTGTGGCTGCCGGCGCTCTTGTCGCCGAACCAGTCTTCCGGCAGCCCCTGCAGCGAGTCGAAGCCGTGCACCGGTGCGTCGAGCTGCGCGGCGAGGAAATTGATCGATTCGGCCTTCCAGCCGGAGCCGAATTCGAGGTAGAGCCCGTTCAGGTCCGCCTTGCGCAGCGCCGCGCGCATAAGCGATTTGCGATCGCGATGGAGCGCCGCGACCAGCATCCGCTCCTCGATGTAGTCCACCGTCTGGCGCCCGGCGTGGCGCCAGAGCTCGCCCCAGGGATTGACCGGCTGGGGGCGGGTGCTGTTCACGTCCGCGCCGCGCTGCACGATGTCCCACAGCGCGGTGCGGATGGAGGGCTCCCGGAGTACCGAGTGTGCCATTCTGATCAGGGCGGTTCGCAGGGCGCTTTTGAGCACGACGAGGCCTTCTCGATAGGCTGTTCGATGATGCACTGCCGGGCCGGCGGTACACTGCGTCCGGCGAAGTGTAGATGCGGGAGGCGAGTGCGCTAGTGGGATTTTCATCAAGCCGGACGATGCCCGGGAAGCGCGATGGCTGAGGGGTGGTACATCTACATGGTCCGCTGTGCCGACGGCAGCCTCTATACCGGCATCGCGACCGATCCGATACGGCGCGTCGCGGAGCACAACGCCAGCCCGCTCGGGGCGCGCTACACGCGTGCGCGGCGCCCGGTGACGCTGGTGTATTGCGAACCGGCGGCGGACCGTTCGCAGGCGGCGCGGCGTGAATGGGAGATCAAACAACTCGGCCGTGCCCGCAAGGAGGCACTCATCGCGGCCTCGGTCTAGCCGCCCGACGGCCGCCGGTGCCGGGTGGGCGCAGAGGCGATAGCGGCATACGGCGCGCGGGCGCGGTGGCCGCAGCGAGATTGCGGGGGCATGCTGCAAGCTGCCGTCGCGATCGGCCCGGGCGGGCATGCGCTCCGCACCTGCGGGGCGCAGCAGGTGCGTCGGTCCGCTTCCAACCCGCGCCCATGGGACCACTGAGGATCATGAGCATGGCATGCTGTTGTCCGCACTCGCAGTCCGCAGGTCGCGTGTTCTCGCTGTTCGCACGCCGCTACCGACGGCGTTTCGAGCGGCGCGGTTTCGAGCGTTCCCAGCAGCAACTCCTGGAGGGTTTGCGCCGCGCGGGCTTCGCGGGTGCCAGCGTGCTCGAGATCGGCAGCGGGGTGGGCCACCTCCACCAGAGCCTGCTGGAGCGGGGGGCGGCCTCGGCGACCGGCATCGACCTGGCCCCGCAGATGATCGCCGAGGCGCGGCGCTGGGCCGGGGAACGGGGACTGGCGGGGCGCACGCGCTATGTCGAGGGCGACTTCATGCAACTGGCAGGGGAACTCGATGCGGCCGAGGTGACCGTGCTCGACAAGGTCGTGTGCTGTTATCCGGACGCGGACGGCCTGGTGCACGCCTCCCTGGCGAAGACGCGGCGGGTGTATGCCTTGAGCTATCCCCGTGACCGCTGGTACGTGCGGCTGGGGGTGGCGCTCGGCGCCTGGGCACTGCGGCTGCTGCGCTCGGATTTCCGGCCCTACGTGCACAACCCGGCGCAGGTGCAGGCCTGGATCGCCGCCGCCGGCTTCGACAAGTGTTTCGAGGCGCGCACGCCGATCTGGCTGACGCAGGTCTTCGTGCGCAGCGGCGAATAGCGGCGACGCCGGGCGGCGTCGCCGCGTGCCTGAGGCTCACTCGTGGTGGTGGTGCCCCTCGGGGCCGTGCACGTGGCCGTGCTCGAGCTCCTCCTCGGTGGCGTCGCGCACCTCCACGACCTTCACGTTGAAGTTCAGCGGCACGCCCGCCAAGGGGTGATTGCCGTCCACGGTGACGTTCTGATCGTCGGCACTGACGACGGTCACCACCAGGGCCTCGCCATTGGGCCCGGCGGCGTGATACTGCGCGCCCACCTGGACGTCGGCATCGCCGAACATCTCGCGCGGCACCTCCTGGATCTTGGCATCGTCGCGCGCGCCGTAGCCTTCTTCGGGGTCCACGCGCACGGACAGCTCTTCCTCGGTGCCCTTGCCCTCCAGGGCGGACTCAAGCCCCGGAATGATGTTTTGTGCGCCGTGCAGGTAGACGAGCGGCTCGCGGCCTTCGGAGGTGTCGAGCACCTGCCCCTGATCGTCCTTGAGGGTGTAGTCGATGGAGACCACCTTGTTCGCGGTGATGTTCATGAGAACTCCTTGCTATCGGGTGAATAGAGGTGGGGACGCGCGACGACGCGACGTCCCGGAAACGGAGCGCGGAAGTGGGGCGCCTCGACGTGGGGGCCCTGACGTGAGGGTCCCCTCAGGGGAACTGGATCTTGCCGCCCCCGGGGAGGCCGCCAGGACCGCCCATGCCGCCGAAGCCGCCTTGCTCCCCGCCCGGGACCATGATCGAGGAGGACGCCTCGCGGCGCATTTCCTTGAGTTCCTCGATCGCCTGACTGACCGCCTCTTCGGCAGCGGGCCCGAACTTCTCGACCGCCTCCGCGAGGGAGGCCGCGGGGATCTCGAAGGACAGGGGCAGGGCACCGGCCGGGGTGAGGATCTGCGCCTGCCCCACGTAGAGGACCTCGCGGCTGTCGTCCGTGGAGCCGTCCGCCTTCACCGGCGTCATCTGCCGGAGGGTGCCCGCGCGGTGGTCGGTGAACACCTCCTCGCGGTACAGCGCCCCAGGATCCATGCTCATGTCCTGTTCGGGGGTATTGGACTCCATGGCCTCGTCCTCGATCTGTTCGCCGGCTAAAGATACAAGGCTAACAGATCTGGGCGGAAAGTTGGGCCCGCGCGGGGGAAACACCCCCCCTGGGGGCGCTGCCGCGGGACCTCTCGCCGGGAGGTGGGCGGGGCCGTGGCGGCCCCGCCGGATCAGCGTCGGGCGAGGCTGTCGACGCGCTGCCAGCTGCCGTCGGGGTTGCGGCATGCGGTGGCGCGGCTGACGGTGCTGGCGCCGCCGGACAGGGCGCGCGTGCGATAGTCGCGGCAGTAGTGCTGTTGGCGCAGATAGGTGCGGGTCGGGGTCACCTCGAACTCGCGCCCGCTCTGCGGGTTGCGCCAGCGCACGGTGCGCCTGTCCGGCGCGCGCTCGAGTGCCTGGCCGGCACACTGGCGGTCCGTGTCGTCCATCTGCCGGCCGATGCTGCGGCCGACGATCACCCCGATGACCGTGCCGGCGACGGTGCCGAGCGCCTGCTCGTCGTGCTGACGGCCGATCTCCGAGCCGATCACCCCGCCCACCATTGCACCGACCACGCCGCCCAGGGCCTCGCGGTTGCAGGTGCCCCTGGCGATGCCGAATTCGTGGGTATGCGAGAGGTAGGCCTCGCGGTCCTCGCCGCGGCCGCGGCGGTGGCCGTGGGCCGGTGCCCAGGGCGGCGGGCCGCCCGAGAACTCCCGGTGATGGCGTTCGGCGTGTTCGTGCCCGCCCTGGCCGGGCGGCGTCTTCCATGGCGGGGCCGCGCTGCCCAGGCCCGGCAGAAGCAAGCCCAGGGAGGCGATGAGCGCGGTGATGAGGGTGAGAATCCTGTTCATGGTGCGGCGCCTTCTCGCGCTCTGCAATGCGCCTTGGCAGCTTACTACAGGCGCGCGCGCGGCCGCCCGCCGCGGGCGGCAGAACTGCCAACCTGTTCACACCGGCGAGCACCGGGCGGCGCGTTATCCAGGCGTCTGCGCAGCGGCTCAGGATGAGCTCGCTGCCGCTGCACGGCGCGGCGCGAGGTGACGGCGAGCGGCGTGGCCTGCCATGCCACGTATCGGATCCGCTGACGCCACCGCTGCAGTGCCCCTCGCGATATCGCTCGTCAGCCGCTAGAATCTGCGCCCCATGAAATGCGCCATTTATCGATCCCGGACCAAGCTCGACACCTATCTCTTCGTGGAGCGTGAGGACGACTTCGAGCGCGTCCCCGACACGCTCCGGCAGATGCTCGGCGGCCTGGACTTCGTCATGACGCTCGAGCTGACCCCCGAGCGCACGCTGGCCCAGGCCGATCCCGAACAGGTGCGCCGTCAGCTCCGCGCGCAGGGCTATTATCTCCAGCTCCCGCCCAAGGAGCCGACCGGCGACACCGCGCATTAGTGGGCGGGGACGCCATGGCCTGCCGCACCGGCTGCGGCGCCTGTTGCATTGCGCCGTCGATTTCCTCGCCCATTCCCGGCATGCCGCAGGGCAAGCCCGCAGGGGTGCCCTGCGTTCAACTCACCCCGGACCATCGCTGCGCGCTGTTCGGGCGCCCGGAGCGCCCCGCCGTCTGCGGGCGGCTGCGGCCGGGCGAGCAGATGTGCGGCGGGTCGCGGGGGCAGGCGCTCGCCTTCCTGTCGCAACTCGAAGCCCTCACGCGCTGAGCAGGGCAGCTGCGGCCCAGCACCCGTCCAGCGCACCCGTCCGGCGCCCGCCCTCGCCGCAGCGCCCAGCGCGTCTCCCGCGCTATGCTCTTGTTCGGTACAGCGGCCCGGCGAAGGAGACGCGCGATGGCACGGCCACGGGTAGCGGACCGGCCCCCGAAGAGCGGCGCTCTGGTGGAGGCGCTCGCCGAGCGCCTGGGCGGATCGGCCTCGGTGATACGCGTCTTCGGCGAGCCCGTGCAGCGCGGCGGCGTCACCGTCGTGCCGGTGGCGAGCATCCGCTACGGTTTCGGCGGCGGCAGCGGCCGGCATGCTTCCGGCGAGGAGGGCGGCGGTGGCGGCGGCGGGCTCACGGCGCGGCCGGTCGGCTTTATCGAGCTCCGCGGGGGCCGCAGCCGCTATCGCCCCATTCGCGATCCGGCACGGCTCCTGCCGCTGGCCTTCGCCGCCGGCCTGCTGGCGGCGCTGGCGTTCGGCCGCCGGCGGCGCCGCTGAGGCTCTCGGGCGGCCCCACGCCGAGGCGCGCCACGTGCACGCGCTATCGGGGCGGGCGTAAGCTGCGGGCATGAGCTGAGCCGGAGGATGCTGCGATGACCGATGCCCTGGTCTGCTGGAAGTGCGGCGCGCCGCTCGGCGACGAGCCGCTGCCGCTCGGTCGGCGTGCCGAGTGCCGCAGTTGCCGCGCCGAGCTGCACGTGTGCCGGATGTGCCGCTTCTACGATACGGCGGTCGCCACCGCCTGCCGCGAACCGGTCGCCGACCCGGTGCAGGACAAGACCCGCGCGAACTTCTGCGGCTATTTCGAGGTGCGTCCCGACGCCTGGCGCCCGGTGGACGGCACGCGTGCCCGCGCCGCGGGCGAGGAGCTGGCCGCGCTGTTCGGCGAGGCCCCCGCCGAGGAGCAGGGCGACGCGGACGAATCCCCCGAGGCGGCCGCCGCACGGCGCCTGCGCGAGCTGCTGGGCGGCGGCTGAGGCGTCGTGGCGCCGCGCTGCCGGTCCGGCGCTGCCGAGGCGGTGCTAACATGGGCCTCCCCAATCGCCCGCTGTGTGCCGTGAGCGTCCTTTCCGAGCCCGAATCCCAGTCCATCGCCGCTGCTGCCGCCGCCCTGAAGGCCGCGGCGCAGGCATGCTTTCATCGCCGCGCCCTGCTGCTCGCCGGCGAGCGGCGCTGGTGCACCGCCGCGGCGCAGGCCGCCCTGGTCGGCGCGGATGCCGCCCGGGTGCTGTGGCTGAGCGATGCCGCGCCCGAGGGCGCCGGGGCCCTGGCCGCGGCCCGGGCGCACCAGCTGCTGGGTCGCGAGCTCGAGGCGCTGGTCTTCGACGCCTGGTCCGGCTTCGATCCGGACGCCTTCGGCGCGGCGTCCGGGGCGCTGCGCGGCGGCGGTCTGCTGCTGCTGTTGTGCCCGCCGCTGGCGAGCTGGCCGGAGTACCCGGACCCGGAGAACGCCCGCGTCGCGGTCGCGCCCTGGCGCGCGGAGCAGGTGAGCGGGCGCTTCCTGCAGCGGCTCGTGCGCGTGCTGCGGGCGGACCCCGCCCTGTTGCGGGTCGAACAGGGGCGCCCGCCCGCGCCGCCGCCGGGCTATGCGCATGCCCCGCCGCCGCCCTTTGCCGATCCCGAGTGCCGCACGCCCGATCAGCGCCGGGCGGTCGCGGCCATCGAAAAGGTGGTGAGCGGCCAGCGCCGCCGCCCGGTGGTGCTCACCGCCGACCGGGGGCGCGGCAAGTCGGCCGCGCTGGGCATTGCCGCGGCGCACCTGTTGCAGCAGGGGCTCGAGCGGATCGTGGTCACCGGGCCGCGGCTGGAAGCGGCCGCGGCGGTGTTCGAGCATGCGCATCGACTGCTGCCCGGCGCCGCCGCTTCGCGCGCCGCGGTGCACGCCGGCGGCGGCGCCCGCATCGACTTCATCGCGCCGGACGAGCTGGCGCAGTCCCCGCGCGAGGCCGACCTCGTGCTGGTCGACGAGGCGGCGGCGGTGCCCGCGCCGCTGCTGGAGCGTCTGCTCGCGCTGTATCCGCGCATCGCCTTTGCCACCACGGTGCACGGCTACGAGGGCACCGGACGCGGCTTTGCCGTGCGCTTCAACCAGGTGCTCGATGCGCGCAGCCGGGGCTGGCGAACGCTGCGTCTGGAGACGCCGGTGCGTTGGGCGCCGGGCGATCCGCTGGAGCAGCTGGTGTTCCGTGCCCTGCTGCTCGACGCCGAGGCCGCACCATCGGCGGCGGCCGCGCCGGTGCGCGCGCCCCAGTGCAGCGTCGAGCGGCTCGAACGTGCCACCCTGCTCGGCGACGAGACGGCCCTCGCGGAGCTGTTCGGGCTGCTGGTGCTGGCCCATTACCGGACTCGGCCCTACGACTTGCGCCACTTGTTGGACGGGCCCAACCTCACACCCTGGGTGATGCGCCGCGGTGGGCACGTGCTGGCGACCGCGCTGGTCGCCGAGGAGGGCGGCTTTGATGCCGCCGCGGCGCAGGCGATTTGCGCCGGGCGCCGCCGGCCACACGGCCATCTGTTGCCCGAGTCGCTGGGCGCCCACCTGGGCCTGCGTGAGGCGCCGCGGCAGCGCTGTGCGCGCATCATGCGCATCGCCGTGCACCCCGAGGCGCAGGGGCGCGGCCTGGGGACGCGGCTGCTGCAAGCCGTCGTGGCGCAGGCGCGCAGGGACGGGCTGGACTACATCGGCACCAGCTTCGGCATCAGTGCGGAGCTGCTCCGTTTCTGGGGACGTCTGGGCTTCCAGCCGGTGCGCCTCGGCGTTACCCGCGGCGCCGCCAGCGGCGCGCATTCGGCGCTCCTGCTGCAGCCGCTCTCGGCCGCGGGGGCCGCGCTGCACACGCTGGCCCGCGGGCGCTTCCTGGCCAATCTGCCGCACCTGCTGGCCGACCCGCTGCGCGCGCTCGAACCCGCGCTGGCGGCGCCGCTGCTCACCGGCGTCACCGCTCCCCCGGCCGGCGTCGGCGCCGCGTCGGAGCCGCAGGACCGCCTGGACCTGGAGGCCTTCGCCTACGGCACGCGCCTCTACGAGGCCTGCATGGCGCCGATCTGGCACCTGGCGCTGAGCGGGCTGGGCGAGGCGGCGCGTCGCACGCGGCTGGGCCCGGTCGAGCGCGACGCCCTGATCGTGCGTGTGCTGCAGCGGCGCGGCTGGCAGGAGAGCGCCGCGGCGCTTGGCCTGCCCGGCCGCGCCCAGGTCAGCGCGGTGCTGCGCGGGGCCGTGGCGCGGCTGCTGGAGGACGAACCCGGCTGAGCGGCCTCTCTATACTTCTTCGCAGTACGCCATCGGCAGGCCGGGTGTGCCGTTCCCCGCGGCGACTCCCTGCGACGAACCCTGGGACAACCCTGGGACAACCCTGGGACCGACCCTGTGATCAATCCGGCGACGACGATGGGCCGATGAGCATCCTGGTAGGCAGTACATCCTGGACCGACAAGAGCCTGGTCGACTCCGGCCTGTTCTATCCGCCCGAGGTGAAGAGCGCCGAGGCGCGCCTGCGTTATTACGCCACCCGGTTCCCCATCGTGGAGGTCGACAGCAGCTACTACGGTCTGCCCGCGGAGCGCAATTCGGTGCTGTGGGTCGAGCGTACCCCGGAGGAGTTCGTCTTCGACGTCAAGGCGTTCCGCCTGTTCACCCACCACCAGACGCCGCCCGAGGCGCTCCCCCGGGACGTGCGCGAGAGGCTCGGCGCGGCGAAGAAGAACGTCTATTACCCCGAGCTGCCGGCCGAGCTGCTGGACGTGCTGTGGGGGCGCTTTGCCGCCGCGCTGGAGCCGCTGCGCTCGGCCGGCAAGCTCGGCGTGGTCCTGTTCCAGTTCCCCCCTTGGTTCGTCAGCCGCCCCGCGCACTTCGACCATCTGCTCGAGCTGCGCCGGCGCCTGCCGCAGGACCGCATTGCCGTGGAGTTCCGCAACCGCAGCTGGTTCGACGGGCGCCACTGGCGCGACACGCTCGCCTTCGAGCGCGAGCATGGCCTGGTGCACGTGGTCGTGGACGAGCCGCAGGGCTTCGCCGGCAGCATCCCCTGCGTATGGGGGGTGACCTCCGCCGACACAGCGGTGCTGCGCCTGCACGGTCGCAATCGCAGCACCTGGCAGAAGAAGGGGCTGGACACCGCGGCGCAGCGCTTCGATTACCTGTATTCGGGGGCGGAGCTGGCCGAGTTCGTGGCCCCGCTGCGGCGGATGGCCGAGGACGCCCGCCAGGTGCACGTGCTGTTCAACAATTGTCAGCGCGACCACTCGGTGCGCAACGCCGCCGGACTGTGCGGCCTGCTGGGGGGGTGAGCGCGCGGCGCGGGGCGTGGCGCGCGTCACATTGCAGTTCCCCCCGCACGGGTCAGACTTAGGGGAGGCGGAGCCACACGAGAAGAACCATGACGCACATGCCACGCAAGTTCCCCCGGCCCTCGGAGGCCTACCTGAATCAGGAGTTCCTCGCCAGCAGCGAGGCGCGCTCGCTGCGCATCCTCTCCGAATACCTGGAGCCGCGCAGCCGCTTCGAGCGCTACGGGATCGACGACACCATCGTCTTCATGGGCTCGGCCCGCACGCCCTCGCGTGAGCAGGCCGAGCGCGAGCTGCAGGCCGCCGAGGCGCAGGGCGGCGACCTCGAGCACGCCCGGTGCCGGCTGGCGAACGCGCGCTACTACGAGGATGCGCGCGAGCTGGCCCATCGCCTCACGCGCTGGTCCATGGGGCTGTCGGACGCCGAGCGCCGCTTCGTGGTGTGCACCGGCGGCGGCCCCGGCATCATGGAGGCGGCCAACCGCGGCGCCTGCGAGGCCGACGGCCCGAACATCGGCCTGACCATCTCCATCCCGGTGGAGGAGTTCGACAATCCGTACATCAGCCCGGACCTGTCCTTCCACTTTCACTACTTCTTCATGCGCAAGTTCTGGTTCGCCTACCTGGCCAAGGCGGTGATCGTCTTTCCCGGCGGCTTCGGGACCCTGGACGAGCTGTTCGAGCTGCTCACCCTGGTGCAGACCCACAAGATCCGCAAGCACCTGCCCATTGTCATGTTCGGCAAGGACTACTGGAGCCGGGTGGTGGACTTCGATGCGTTGGCCGAGTACGGGACCATCGACCCGCGCGACATCGAGCTGGTGCACCAGACCGACTCGGTGGACGACGCCTACGCGTTCCTCACCAATGCGCTGCTGCAGCATTCGCTCCCGGAGCGCGGCGCCATCCTGTGACGGCCATGGCCCCGGAGCTGGCGGAAATCCTGCACGACTGCTGGCGCCGGCTGGCGGCGGCGGTCCAGGACCGCGGGGCGCCGTTGCGTACCCCGGTGCTGGCAAGCACCGCCCTGGACGGGACGCCCGATGCGCGCACCGTCATCCTGCGGCGCGTGGACGCCGCGCGGGGGCGGCTGTACGTGAACACCGATCGCCGCTCGCCCAAGCATGCCCAGCTCCGGGAGGCACCGGCCGCGGTGCTGGTCGGCTTCGACCCCCGGGCGGCCCTGCAGCTGCGGCTCTACGTGGAGGCGAGCATCCACCGCAGCGATGAGGCGGTGCAGCGGGCCTGGGAGGCCCTGTCGGACGCGGGCCGCCGGCTGTACATGACCGACGCGCCCCCGGGCGAGGCCGCCGCCGGCCCCACCGACGGGGTGCCCGCGCAGGCCGGGGAGGGGGCGGGCTTCGCCCACTTCGTCGTCATCGAGGCGCGGCTCACCCGGCTCGACTGGCTGCACATGGGGGCGGCGGGCCACCGCCGCGCGCTCTTCCGCTGGTCGGACGCGGGCACGGTCCGGGGCGAGTGGCTGTACCCCTGAGCCCGCCCTGGCGCCCGCCCCCGGCGGTTCACTCACGGAGCCATTGAGCATGCCGAGCGTCTTGATCACGGGCAGCAATCGCGGGCTGGGCCTGGAATGGGTCCGACAGTACGCGGTGCAGCAGTGGCGGGTCTATGCGACCTGCCGCCACCCCGAGCAGGCCGACGAGCTGCATGCGCTCGCGGCGCAGCGGCCGCAGGTGTCCGTTCACCGGCTCGACGTGACCGACGCGGCGCAGATCGCCGCCCTCGCGGCGGGCCTGGCGGGCGCACCGCTCGACGTGCTGGTCAACAACGCCGGGGTCTACTTCGAGCGCTGGGGACGGGACCCGCTCGGGCGCATCGATTATGCGCGCTGGCGTGAGAGCTTCGACGTCAACACCCTGGGCGCCATGCGCATGAGCGAGGCGCTGGTGGAGCCTCTGGCGCGCGGCGGCCAGCGCCTGGTGATCACCGCCACCAGCCACATGGGCAGCATCGCCGAGATCCCGCAGGGGCGCGACTACGCCTACCGTTCCAGCAAGGCCGCCCTCAATGCCGCCATGAAGGGACTCGCCTACGAACTCGGTGAGCGCGGCATCGGTGTTCTGCTGGTGCACCCGGGCTGGGTGCGCACGCGCATGGGCGGCGGCCAGGGGCGGCTCACGCCGCAGCAGAGCGTTGCGGACATGCGGCGCCTGGCCGAGCGCTTCGAGCCGTCCATGTCGGCGGTGTTCTACCGCCACGACGGCAGCATCATCCCCTGGTAGCGGCCCGCTGCGCGAGCGGCGTCACAGACGTGGCGACCGCGCTGGCCTGGGTCTGCACGCTGCGGTATACGGGAGACGGGCCGCGCGTCAGGGAGAATCACAACAATGCCCGAGCTGCAGAATCCGGTCATCGTGCTGCCGGGGATCACCGCCAGCACCCTCGTCGACCAATACCCGCTCGATGCGCAGACGCTGTGGAGCGCCGTGCTCAACAAGGAGTACGAGCGCCTGTCCATGCATCCGGACGACCCCCGCTACGAGGCGGTGGAGCCCGCCCTGGTGCGGGCCGAGCGCGCCTTTTCGATGATCTACACGGACCTGGTGCGTGCCCTGCGCTATGAGCTGACGGCGCGCGCCGATCGCCCCACGCCGGTGTTCCTGTTTCCCTACGACTGGCGCCAGGACCTGCGCCGCAGTGCCACCGATCTGCACGACTTCGTGCAGGAGGCCATCGCGCGCACCGCCCTGTTGCGGCACTACAAGGGCTTCGCTGAGCGCGACCCGCGCGTGGACCTGGTTTGCCACTCCATGGGCGGGCTGCTCGCCTGCGAGTATCTCGCCAACTTCAAGGCCAGGGCGCGGGTGCGCCGGGTCGCCACGCTGGGCACCCCCTTCCTGGGCTCGCTCGAGGCCCTGGTGAAGCTGCTCACCGGCATGGGCAACCTCTCGGGGGCGGTGCCGCACGAGCGCGAGCGCGAGGCCGCCCGCTCGATGACCAGCATCTATCAACTGCTGCCCTCGTACGGCGGCGCGTTGCTGCCGGTGGGCGACCCGCCGCCTCCCGCCGACCTGTTTCGTCTCGAGGCCTGGCAATATGGCGTGCTCGAGAGCCTGTCCGAGTACATCCGCCTGCACGCCGTCGATCCGGGTGGCGCCACCACCCGCTGGACGCGGGCCGAGGCCCTGCTCGGTGAGTTTCTTGCCGCCGCCCGCGCGCACCGGCGCCAGGTGGAACGGCTCGACCTCGCGGCTGCCGGCCTGGGCGCGCAAGACTGGCTGGCGATCGTGGGGATCGGCGCGCAGACGCGGGTGCACGTGAACGTGCGTTTCGAAGGCGGCCGCCGCCGGGGGCGGCGCTGGCCGCGCTATGTCATGGACGAAAAGCCGGTCAGCGCCTGGCCGGAGAACCCGCGCTCGCACGACACCGGCGACAACACGGTCCCTTTGCCCGCGGCGTTGCCGCCCTTCCTGCCGGTGGAGACGCTGGTGGCCGTGAGTCCGGCGGAGTTCGGCTTCTGGGAATTGCGCGACCGGCTGCTCGATGCGGTGAGCGGCTTTCACGCCATGCTGCCGAACATGAATCTCTGCCAGCGCCTGGTCCTCAAACACCTGCGCCCGGAGTTCCGCGGCCAGGTGAAGGGCCGGCCGGTGCCGGGCGTGGCGGCCGGCGACTGGGCACCGCCCATCGCCCTGGAGCGTATCGATTGAGGGCGGCGGCCGGGCTGCATGGGCGGCTCACCTCGGACGCGCCAGACGCAGCAGCCGCAGCAGCACGATGGTGAAGGCCGCCGACCAGGCGAGGGCGGCCGCCCACAGCAGGGACTCTTCCGCGGCGGCGAAGGGCGCCGCCAGGCGCAGGGTCGCCGCGAGGCTGACGAGTCCGGCGGCCAGCCCGACGTCGGCGAAGCCCTCGATCGGTCGGCGCGCCCGCAGCGTCGCCGTGCGCGCCATCATCACCAGGGTGAAGGTGCCCAGCGCGCCGATGGTGATGCCGTGCAGCCCCTCGGCCGCGGGCAGCAGCGTCATGGCCTGACTGAGGCCGTTCACCAGCATGCCGAAGACCAGCCACAGATAGCCCAGGGTGAGACCGCCCAGCGCCGGTTGCCGCATGGTGTGCTCCAGCTGCCAGGAGGCGGCGCGTACCAGCCCGACCAGCGCGGCGACGGCGCTGAATCCGCCCGCGGGCACCGGCCAGCCGCTCAGTTCGAGGATGAAGGCGGTGCCGGCCAGGGCGGCGAGCGGCAGTTCGAAACCGCGCCGGATGCGATCGCGGCGCGGGATGCCGCGGCGCTCCAGGTGGCCGCCCACCGCCGCCGGCAAGACCCGTCCGCCGACGATGAGCAGCAGCAGGGCGAACAGGTCGACCGTGGCCAGCAGGCTGCGCCGGGCCAAGGGCTCACCCAGCCAGGTCGTGCCCAGCCACCAGCATAAGTCGACCGCAAACAGGCCGGCGACCACCAGCGGCACGACGTAGTTCTCGGGGCGTTTGGCGCCGCGCACCAGCGGGGGCAGGGCGCTGCCCAGCAGCAGCGCGTCGAAGGCGAGCCCGGCGACGACGCCGGGCACGCCGCCCGCGGGCAGGAGCGCTGCCACGCGGCCGGCCGCCCAGGCGGCGAACAGCACCCAGCCGCTGGCGGCGTTGCTGCGCGTGATGAGAAACCCGCCCACCACCGCCAGGCCGTAGCCGAACAGCAGTTCGTGGCCGTGCCACGATACGGCGTAGCGTGCATCGGCCAGCCACAGGGGCGGCAGCAGCGCGGCGAAGGCCGCAGCGAGCGGAAACAGCCAGCGCCCCGGAGGCGCGCGGCGGGTGCGCGGCGAAGGGGATACCATGGCGGCAGTATAACCATGGGGTTTCCCGCAGGGGTCCTTTGCAGAACAGCGTGGTCGCGCCGCAACCTCTGCTACACTGCGCGGTCCAAATGCCGAGGCAGGAGACCCCCGTGGCACACGAACACGACCTGGACCCTTTTGACGCCGCGGCGCAGCGGGCCGTCGAGCTCGGCAACGTGCTGGCCGAAGAGGACAGCGAAGCGGACCTTTGGGACGTCGCCGACGGGCTGCTGGCGGGGGCGATTCAGTACTGGCTGTATACGCGTCAGCCTTGCGGCGACCCGCGCTGTGAGGAGTGTGCGCCGATCAGCACGGCGCGCGAACGCATGCAGGAACTGATGCGCGAGACGCGCCAGTTCGCCGAGGAGAGCGAGTACTATCACTCGCCCAATGACCTGGACGTGGGGCGCGCCTGAACACCGCCGGGCGGCGCCGTTCGCCCGCCCGTCCCCCGGCCGCGGCTCCCCCCGTGCCTCAGCTCACCACCGCGGCTCGGCTGCGCACCAGCTGTCCCGCCCGGTAATCGGCCATGGCCTGGTGGATCTCCGCCTCGTTGTTCATCACGAACGGCCCGTACTGGGCCACCGGCTCGTTGAGCGGGTGCCCGGCCACCAGGATGAAGCGGGCGCCGTCGGCGCCGGCCGCGACCTCCACGTCTTCGCCCCCGTCCAGCACCACCAGGCTGTGCGTCGCCGCGTGCTGGCCGCCGAAGGCAAGGCTCCCCTCGAAGGGATACACGAAGGCATGGGCGTCGGCCGCCAGCGCACTGCGGAAGCGGGTGCCCGGGGCCAGGCGCACGTCCAGGTAGACCACGCCCGTGTTGGGGTCCTCCACCGGCCCCCGGGCGCCGCCGTATTCGCCGCTGATCACGCGCACGCTGGTGCCCTCCGAGTCGACCGTCGGGATGCGCTCGGCGGCGAATTCCTGGTAGGCGGGCTCGCTCATTTTCTGCGCGGCGGGCAGGTTGATCCACAGCTGGAAGCCGCGCATCAGGCCGTTGCTTTGCTGTGGCATCTCGGAGTGGATCACCCCGCTGGCGGCCTTCATCCACTGCACCCCGCCGGCACGCAGGTCGCCGCGATTGCCCATGCTGTCGCGGTGCAGCATGTGCCCGTCGAGCATGTAGGTGAGGGTGATGAAGCCGCGGTGCGGGTGGTCCGGGAAGCCCGCAATGTACTCGTCGGGATCGTCGCTGCCGAAGTGGTCCAGCATGAGAAAGGGATCCAGGCGGCGCAGTGCGGGGGTGCCGAGGGTACGGTGGACGGTGACGCCGGCGCCCTCCGACACGCGCATGGCCGGGATCAACTGGCGGATGCTGCGGGTGGACATGGGATGCTTCCTCGTGAATCGTGGCCAGGGCGCGCCCTGGCCGGAGCTTGGCGTGGGCGCGCAGGTCGCGGATGTCGGCGACCGGGCGCGCATGTTGGTTTCAAGTCTCGTATCAAACCGGTACGAGGCGCAAGGCGCGGGCGGGCGGCATTGACGCCCATCAATGCCGCGGCGCTGCAAACGGGCGACAGTGACGGCAAGCTCGGGCTGTTCGGCGCGCGGCGGGCGGCGGCGCGAGGAGGAGGGAGGCACGCATGAGCGGTGAACCGGGGCGATCACCGGCAGGGTCCGGCAGCGCCGTGCAGGCGGCGGTGGTGTTTCACGCACGCGCGCTGACCAAGATCTACCGCATGGGCGAGGTCGAGGTGCATGCCCTGCGCGGTGTGGACCTGGATCTCTACGCAGGGCGAGTTCGTGGTGCTGCTGGGGCCCTCGGGCAGCGGCAAGTCCACCCTGCTCAACATCCTCGGCGGCCTGGACGTGCCCAGCAGCGGCACCGTGCGCTACGGCGACCACGATCTCAGCGTCTATGACGACGCGCTGCTGACCCGCTACCGGCGCGAGCACGTCGGCTTCGTGTTCCAGTTCTACAACCTGATCCCCAGCCTCACCGCGCGCGAGAACGTCGCCCTGGTCACCGAGATCGCGCGCGATCCGCTGGCGCCCGAGGAGGCGCTGCGCCTGGTGGGCCTGGGCGAGCGTCTCGATCACTTCCCGGCCCAGCTCTCCGGCGGCGAGCAGCAGCGCGTGGCCATCGCCCGCGCCATCGCCAAGCGGCCGGACGTGCTGCTGTGCGACGAGCCCACCGGCGCCCTGGACGTGAAGACCGGCATCGTCGTGCTGGAGGCGATCGACCGCGTCAACCGCGAGCTCGGCACCACCACCGTGGTGATCACGCACAACGCCGACATCGCTGAGGTCGCCGATCGCGTCATCCGCCTGATGGACGGATCGATCGTCGGCGTGGCGGTCAATCGCGCCAAGAAGGCGCCGCGCGAACTGGTCTGGTAGCGGCACCGGTGCGTGCCCTGGATCGCAAGCTTCTGCGTGACCTGTGGCAGCTCAAGGGCCAGGCCATCGCCATCGCGCTGGTGATCGCCTGCGGGGTGGCGACCTTCGTCATGTTTCTCGGCACACTGGTGACGCTGGAGACCACGCGCGCGGATTTCTACCGCAACTATCGCTTTGCCGAGGTGTTCGCGCCGCTCAAGCGCGCCCCCGAGCACCTGGCGCGGCGCATCGCCGAGATCCCGGGCGTGGAGCGGGTGGACACCCGCGTGGTCGCCCCGGTGCGCGTGGACGTGGCCGGCTTCGACGAGCCCATCACCGGCGTGATCACCTCCGTGCCCGACCAGGGCGAGCCGGTGCTCAACCGGCTCTACATCGAGTCCGGCCGCAGCGTCACCGGCGGGCGCAGCGACGAGGTGGTGGTCAGCGAGGCCTTCGCCAAGGCGCACGGCTTCGCTCCGGGCGATCGCATCGGCATGGTGATCAACGGCCGCCGCAAGCAGCTGCGCATCGTCGGCACCGCGGTGTCGCCCGAATACCTCGCCCAGCTGCGTCCGGGCAGCGCCTTTCCCGACTTCAAGCGCTACGCCATCATGTGGATGGCGCGCACGCCGCTGGGCAACGCCTACAACATGGAAGGCGCCTTCAACAGCGCCGTGCTGACGCTCAGCCCGGGCGCCAGCGAGCGGGACGTCATCGACCGGCTCGATCAGCTGCTCGCGCCCTATGGCGGGACCGGCGCCGTTGGCCGCGAGGACCAGCTCTCCAACCGCTTTCTGTCCACCGAGCTGGAACAGCTCGCGAACAGTTCGCGGCTGTTTCCCTTCATCTTCCTCGGCGTCGCCGCCTTCCTGCTCAACGTGGTGATCACGCGCCTGGTGAGCACGCAGCGCGAGCAGATCGCCTCACTGAAGGCCTTCGGGTACTCCAATGGGGCGGTGGCGATGCATTACCTGAAGTTGATGCTGATCATCGTCGCCCTCGCGGCCGCTGTGGGCGTGGGCGCGGGGGCCGGGCTGACGCGGCAGATGGGCGGGATCTACATGAGCTTCTTTCGCCTGCCGTACCTGGAATACCGCCTGCCGCTGTCGCTGATCGCCGCGGCCATGCTGGTGAGCATGGGCGCGGGCCTGATCGGCACCCTGTTTGCCGTGCGCGGCGCGGCGCGCCTGCGCCCTGCCGAGGCGATGCGCCCGGAGTCCCCCGCGCTGTATCGCCAGACGCTGCTCGAGCGTGCCGGGCTGCGGCGCCTGCTCACCGGCCCCACGCGCATGATCCTGCGCCACCTGGGCCATCGCCCGTTGAAATCCCTGGCCTCGGCGGTCGGCATCGCCCTGGCCGTGGCCATCCTCATGACCGGCCGTTTCCAGAAGGACACGGTCACCTACATGATGCACGTGCATTACGGGCTGGCGCAGCGTGAGGACCTCTCGGTCAGCTTCGTGGAGCCGACCTCGCGCCGGGCGCTGTATGACCTGGTCAGCCTGCCGGGGGTGCAGCACGGCGAGGTCTACCGCTACGTGCCCGTCGTGCTGCGCAACCGGCAGTACAGCTATCGCACGGCCATCAAGGGCACCGAGCCCGGCGGTACGCTGCAGCGGCTGCTCGACACCGAGCTGCGCGAGGTGCAGGTCCCCGCGCACGGGCTGGTGCTGACCGACTATCTCGCCAATCTGCTTCACGTCGCGCCCGGGCAGAGCGTCACGGTGGAGGTGCTCGAAGGCAAGCGCCAGACCCGCGAGGTGCCGGTGGCGGCAGTGGTCAAGCAGTACCTGGGCGTGTCCGGCTATATGAATCTGGCGGCGCTCAACCGGCTGCTGCAGGAGGGCGATGCCATCTCGGGGGTGAATCTCGCGGTGGACATGGCGCAGGCACCGGCCATCTACGCTCGCCTCAAGGAGATGCCGCGCGTGGCGGGCACCACGGTGCGCGAACAGGAGCTGCGCAACTTCCGCGAGCTGATGCAGCAGACCATGCTGTTCTGGACGTCGCTGGCGACCATCTTCGCGGCGGTGATCGCCTTCGGGGTGGTGTACAACTCGGCGCGCATCACCCTGACCGAGCGCAGCCGCGAGCTGGCGAGCCTGCGTGTGCTCGGCTTCACACGCGGGGAGATCTCGTACATCCTGCTCGGAGAGCTTGGCCTGCTCACCCTGGCGGCGCTCCCGCCGGGGCTGTGGTTGGGGCGCGGCCTGTGTGCCTACATCGCCAGCAACGTGACCAGCGATCTGTATCGGGTGCCGCTGATCATCGAGCCGAACACCTACGCCTTTGCGGCGACCGCGGTGCTCGTGTCCGCAGCGGCCTCGGCGCTGTTGGTGCGTCGGCGCCTGGACGAGCTGGACCTGATCGCGGTCCTCAAAACGAAAGAATAATCGATGAGAGCACAGCTGCGCAGACGCCTCTTCCTGATCGTCCTTGCCGTCCTCGTCCTCGCCGCGCTGGTGTACGGCTTTCTGCCGCGGCCCCAGCAGGTGGAGGTCGCCGCGGTGGCGGCCGGCCCCATGCAGGTCACCGTGGAGGAGGAGGCGAAGACCCGGATCCTGGACCGCTACGTCATCTCGGCGCCGGTGGCGGGCTTCGCGCGGCGCGTCGATCTGGACGTGGGCGATGCGCTCACGCGCGGCGAGCCGCTGGTGGTGCTCGAACCGCTGCGCTCCGCCGTGCTCGACCCGCGCACGCGCGCTGAGGCGCAGGCACGCGTGTCGGCGGCGGAGGCGAGCCTGCAGGCCTCCGAGCAGCAGGCCCAGGCGGCGAAGGCCGAGGCCACGTACGCCCAGCGCGATTACGAGCGGCTGTCCACGCTCTACCAGACGCAGCGCGCATCCGAGGACGCCAGAGATCAGGCCAGGGCGCGCTACGACAGCGCGCGGGCGCAGCAGCGCTCCGCCGAGGCGGCCGTGCGCGTGGCGCGCTACCAGCTGGAGGCCGCGCGCACGGCGCTGTCCTATTCGGCGGCGCAGCACACGAAGCAGGCTGACGAAACCCTGGTCCTGCGCTCGCCGATCGACGGGGCCGTGCTGCAGATCATGCACCAGAGCGAAGGGGTGGTCTCGCCCGGCGAAGGCTTGGTGGCGCTGGGCAATCCGCAGCTGCTGGAGGTCAAGGCCGAGGTGCTCTCTGAGGAGGCGGTGAAGATCAAGCCCGGCATGCGCGTGCTGTTCGAGCGCTGGGGTGGCGGCCCGCCACTGGAAGGGCGGGTACGCACCGTCGAGCCGGTGGCCTTCACCAAGGTCTCCGCCCTCGGCGTGGAGGAGCAGCGCGTCAACGTCATCTCGGACATCGTCTCCGACCGGGCGCTGTGGCAAGGCCTGGGCGATGGCTACCGGGTCGATGCGCGCTTCATCCTCTGGGCGGGGGACGCGGTGCTTCAGGTGCCCAACAGCGCGCTATTTCATGCCGGTCAGGGCTGGGCGGCGTTCGTGGTGGAGGACGGCCGCGCCCGGCGCCGTGCGGTCACGCTGGGCCGGCGCAACGGGCTGGCGGCCCAGGTGACCGACGGACTGCACGCCGGCGAACGCGTGATCACGCATCCGGACGACACGGTGCACGACGGGGTGGCCGTGGCGGTGGACTGAGCCCATGCTAGGTGAGGGAGGGGCGATGACGATGAGAGCTGTTCGGATCGTAGTGCTGGGCGCGCTGCTGGCCGCGGGCAGTGCCCCGGTGCGTGCCGCGGAGAGCGGCGCGGCGGCGGACACCATCGAGGTGCAGCGCATGACCATGGAGCTCGCCGCGGAGATCGCCCAGGGCGCCGTGCACGCCTGTCGTGCGCAGGGCTATCAGGTGGCCGCCGTGGTGGTGGATCGCAACGGCAACGAGCAGGTGAGCATGCGCGACGTGCTGGCGCCGCGCTTCACGCTGGAGATCGCCGGGGACAAGGCCAATGCCGTGATCCTCTCCGGGGTGAGCTCGGCGGAGTTTCGCCGCAACCGCGCCGACATCCGGCAGGAGATGAACCACGTGCACGGCGTGCTCGTGCTCGACGGCGGGCTGCCGATCCGCAGCGCCGGCGCGCTGCTGGGGGCGGTGGGCGTGAGCGGCGCCCCCGGCGGCGACAAGGACGAGGCCTGCGCCCGAAAGGCCCTGGCGGCCGTACAGGAGCGCCTCGACTTTCCCGACTGAGCCCCGGACTCGGCACTGGCGCAGTCCCGGAGCGAGTCACGCCATTCGAATACGCCGGCGCACCCAGGAGTCATCATGGACGCAGAGCACATCGTCAACGCCCTCGCGCTCTCCATGGGCGCGGCCTGGGCCAGCGGCATCAATCTTTACGCCGCCGTGTTCATGCTCGGCTTTCTCGGCGGCAACGGCTACATCACGCTGCCTGCCGACCTGCAGGTGCTCACCGATCCCCTGGTGCTGTTCGCCGCGGGCTTCATGTACTGCGTCGAGTTCTTCGCCGACAAGACCCCCGGCGTGGACACCGGCTGGGACGCCATCCACACCTTCATCCGCATCCCGGCCGGCGCGGTGCTCGCCGCCGGCGCCGTCGGCGACATCGGTCCGGCCGCGCAATTCGCGGCCATGCTGATCGGCGGCAGCCTGGCGGCCGCGACGCATGCCACCAAGGCGGGCAGCCGCGTGCTCATCAACACCTCGCCCGAGCCCTTCACCAATTGGACCGCCTCGTTGGCCGAGGACGCGGCGGTCGTCGGCGGCCTGTGGACCGCGCTGCATTATCCGTGGGCCTTCCTCGCGGGGCTGGTGGTGTTCGTGCTGGCGATGATCTGGGCGCTGCCGAAGATCTGGCGGGGCATCCGCTGGGTGGCCTGGAAGCTGCGCCGGCTGTTCTCGCGCAGCGGTCACGAGCCGCCGGCGCCGGCGCCGCCGCGTCTGGAGTTTCGGCGCCGGCCGCCCGACGCCTGAGCCCCCGTGACGGCGGGGCGGCGTGCTAGAGTAGGCGCCTCGTGGAGGCCGACCGGGGCAGCATGGCGATACTCTGGAAGCAGTGCGTGGGCGGCACGCACTACGAGGTGCGCAGCGCCGGGCACACGCGCCGGCTCTATACCGATGGCGTGTTTCACTCGCAGTTCAATCTGCGCCGGCCGGTCACCGGCGGCATCTGGGACCTGCTCACCCTGCCCGCGTTCTTCTACCCGCCGGGGCATGTCCGCCGCGTGCTGGTGCTCGGCGTGGGCGGCGGCGCGGTCATCCGCCAGTTGCTGCACTTCCATGCCCCGCGGGAGGTGGTCGGCATCGAGCTCGACCCGGTGCACCTGGACCTGGCGCGGCGCTTCTTCGGCCTGGACGATGCGCGGGTGGCCCTGGTGCAGGCCGAGGCCGTCGCCTGGGTGGCGGCCTATGCCGGGCCGCCCTTCGACCTCATCATCGATGATGCCTTCGGCGGCAGCGACGGTGAGCCGGTACGCGCCGTGCCCGCCACGGCCGCCTGGTTTCGCGCCCTGCGGCGCCATCTCGCCCCGCAGGGCGCCCTGGTGCTGAACTTCATCGCCAATGCCGAGCTCTACCGCTGCGGCTACTTCGCCAGCCCGGCGCTTGCCCGGCGCTTCGGCAGCGCCTTCCGGCTCAGCCATCCGCTCAACGAGAACGCCATCGGCGCGTTTCTGCACCCCGAGCTGCACAGCCGCACCCTGCGCGCCAATCTCGCCGGTGTCCGCGGCCTGGACCCGGCGCGGCGAACCAGTCTGCTGCGCTACCGCATCTGCCGGCTGTAGCGGCCCGCATTTTGCCGCGGACCCCTCTGCCGCTATGCTTGCTTCACTTCATGCCCGCAGAGAGGACCCCCCGCACGATGAGCGCCCGATTGTTCTCGCCCCTCCAGCTTCGCGACGTCACGTTCCGCAACCGCATCTTCGTCTCGCCCATGTGTCAGTATTCGGCCGAGGACGGCCTGCCCAACGAGTGGCACCACGTGCACTTGGGCAGCCGCGCCGTGGGCGGTGCGGGGGCGGTCATCGTGGAGGCCTCGGCGGTGACGCCCGAGGGCCGGATCACGCCCTGGGACATGGGGATCTGGAATGACGCCCAGGCCGAGGCGCTGCGACCCATCGCGGAATTCATCAAGGCGCAGGGGGCGGTGCCGGGCATTCAGATCGCCCACGCCGGGCGCAAGGCCTCCACCGACGTGCCCTGGCGCGGCGGAAATCCCCTTGGCGAAGGGGCCTGGGAGACCCTGGCGCCTTCGGCCGTGCCCTTCAGCGAGGCGCACCCGGCGCCGCGGGCCATGGATACGGAGGACCTCGATGCAGTGGAGACGGCCTTCGTGGACGCCGCCCAGCGCGCACGCACGGCCGGTTTCGAGGTGGTCGAGATCCACTTCGCCCACGGCTATCTGCTGCACGAGTTCCTCTCGCCCCTGAGCAACCGCCGCGAGGACGAGTACGGCGGCAGCCTCGAGAACCGCATGCGCTATCCGCTGCGCGTTGCCGAGGCGGTGCGGGCGGCCTGGCCCGAGCGGCTGCCGCTGTTCGTGCGCATCTCCGCCAGCGACTGGGTGGAGGGCGGCTGGGATCTCGAACAGTCCGTCGCGCTGAGCCGGCGGCTCACGGCACTGGGTGTGGACTTCATCGACTGCTCGAGCGCCGGCAACACGCCCAAGGCGCCGATCCCGGTCGGGCCGGGTTACCAGACCGGTTTTGCGGCGGCGATCCGCCGCGCGGTCGGCGTGCCCACCGGCGCGGTGGGCATGATCACCGAGCCGGTGCAGGCCGAGCACCTCCTCGCCACCGGTCAGGCGGATGCCGTGCTGCTGGCCCGCGAGCTCTTGCGCGACCCGTACTGGCCGCTGCACGCCGCCCGCGAGCTGCGCGTGGACCTGCCCTGGCCGCCGCAGTACGAGCGCGCCAAGCCGCGCTGAGGCCGGCGGCGCCGAGTCTACACTTGGGGTGTCGCTCGCCAAGGCAGGAGGCCCATCCCATGACTCGTCTCTACGCGCGCGCTGCCGCGTTCGCTGTGCTCGCCTCGCTGCTGCTCCCTGGCGTGGCCGCCGCCGCCAACGGCACCACCGCCTGGATAGTCGGGGCGCGCCCGGCACCGCCCCACGGCGCCGGCCCCGGCGCGTTGATGGCCTGGGAGCCAGGGACCGAGAACACGCGCAAAATCGAGTTCGGCCAGGCGGGCACGCCCTCGGGCAACAGCTTCTATATCGGCTACGACGCCGAGCACGCGCTGCTCTACGTGCCGACGGCGGCCGGTCGCACCTACATGTTCGGCGCCCATGACCTGTCGCCGGCCGGCGACTTCGAGTCGATCCCCGGCGGCCGCGTGGCGCGGGTGTCGCCGCACAGCCACCTGCTGCTGGTGGCCTCGGGCACGCAGACCGCGGCCTACTCGACCGGTGCCAGCCCGCACCTGCAGTTCACGGCCGACGTGGGCGGCAATGCCATCGCCTTCGAGCCCAACGGCAAGCGCGCCTTCATCGGCGGCAACCGCAGCGAGCAGGTGACGGAGATCGACACCCGCAGCGGCAAGGTCACGCGCCGCTTTCCGGTGGCGCGCTCCGGCGACCTCCTGTGGGCCGAGGGCAAGCTCTACTCGGCCGACATGAAGACCGGCGTGCTGAGCGTGATCGATCCCGACAGCGGCGCGGTCACGGCCATCCGCACCGAGGAGGTGGACCCGCACTTCAGCTACAGCCATATCGGCAAGGCCGAGGCGGGCTTCATGCAGATGGCCTATGCCCCGGGCGACCACCGTGTCTATGTGGCGGGCTTCTCGGGGCACATCCTGGCCTTCTCCACGCGCGAACCCAAGATGATCGGCCAGGTGCGCGTGGCGGCCAACGCGCACGGGCCCAACAAGCTGAGCGGCCTTGCGGTGTTTGCCGACGGACAGGAGGCGATCACCACCGTGGAGAACATCGGCACCGCCGTGGTGGTGAGTCTTGCCGACGGCAGGATCCTGCGGCGGCTGGACCAGGTCGCGAGTAATCGATGGGTAAAGCTGAACGATGACACCGCAGGGATCAACCTCGGCGCGGGAACTGAACAATGAGATCCGCGCCTTTATCGACGGGCTGCAGAGCCTGGTGCTCGCGACCGTCGGGCAGGGCGCGGCGCAGGCGAGCTACGCACCCTTCGTCGAGGACGGCGGCGATTTCCATGTGTTCGTCAGCGCCCTGGCGCGGCACACCGCCCACCTGCGCGCGCAGCCCCGGGTCGGCGTGCTGTTCATCGAGGACGAGGCGCACACCCGCAATCCCTTCGCCCGGCGGCGGCTGAGCTACACCTGCGCGGTGCACCCGGTGCCGCGCGAGAGCGGGCGCTGGACACCGGTGTTGACGCGCTTCGCCGAGCGCTTCGGCGCCATCGTCGACACCCTGCGCGAGCTGCCCGATTTCGAGCTGTTCTCCCTCACGCCGCAGTCCGGCCGCTATGTGAAGGGCTTCGGCCAGGCCTACCGCATTACCGACGGGCACATCGAGCCCCTCGGGCCGCCGTCCTGAACGGCGCCCGCTGGGCGTTGCAGGTCTTCATGCAGCCCTTTGTCGATCAGCTGCGGCCGGCGCTGCCGGGCCGGGGTGCCTAGGCGGCCAGCCGGACGACCACGAAGATGAAGGCAGCCCCCAGGGTGGTCAGGGCGGTCAGCCGCAGCGCCCGCGCCGAGCCCGCCTCCGAGTATGCCTCGGGCAGGATGTCGGCGGCCCCGATGTAGAGAAGAAAGCCCGCGAAGAAGCCCAGGTAGAGCATCAGGACGAAAGGCGGTACGTGAAACAGCAGGGTCGATGCGGCGCCCAGCACCGGCGCGAGCGCATCGAGCGCCAGCATCGTCGAGGCGCGCCGGGCGGAGTTGCGATGCACGAGCATGAGGCTCACGGTATTGAGGCCGTCGCAGAAGTCGTGGGCGACCACGGCGATGGCGACCGCGAACCCCACCGGCGCGGATACCTGGAAGGCCAGCCCGATCCCCACGCCGTCCATGAAGCTGTGCCCGCTCAGCGCCAGCGCGGAGACGACGCCGAGATGCGGCTGGTGATGGGCGGCGGGTGCGGGCCGCTTCTCCGACTCAGGCTCCCACTCGGGCGCCGGGCCTGGCTCCGATTGGGGCTCCGATTCGGGCTCCGGCTGCACGAGGAGGAACTTCTCCAGGCTGTGAAACAGCAGGAAGCCCAGCACCAGTGCGACCATCCCCGCGGTGGGATCAAAGCCCTGGCGCGTGGCCAGTGCGAAGATCTCCGGGAGGATATCGAAGCTGACCACGCCCAGGAGCACGCCGGCCGTGAAGCTGAGGATCAGGCGCAGGCGGCTGCGAAAACGCAGCGCGAACAGGCCGCCCACGAGCGTCGAGGCGAAGGTCGCCAGGGCGGCGAGCAGCGGGTCCATCAGATGGCGGCCGGTCGCCGCCGGGCCCGCTGCGGCGCTGCCGCGGCGGCGCGGTGCGCGCTGCACCCGCCCGGATGCGTCCCCGCCGCCATCACCGGCTCAGTTTCTGCGCGAGTCTGGCGCCGAAGCGGGCCCGGTCGATCACAACGCGCTCATGGCGGCCCCGCGAGCTGAGGGCCCGGATGCAGGCCCGTTCCAGAAAGCCGACCAGGAAGCCGGTGGCGAACACGTCCGGCATGGCGGCGAATTCCTCGGCTTCCGGGTACAGGGCCGGCACCGTCTTGGAGGGCGGGACGAGGAAGCGGTGCTCGTAACGAAGGCCCGGTTGCAGGCTGTCTCTCATCGAAGATCCCGGTGGCGGCGCAAGGGTGCCGCCGCGGGCCGCGCCGCGGCGGCGCGCCCGTGGGCGGGCCGGGAAAGGATAATGCCTGCGCGCGCCAACGCCAAACGCGGTGCTCGGGCGCCGGGCGCTTGCGCCGGTGCGCCTCGTGCGGGCGGTCAGATTCTGTCGTTCTCCATCTGCGCCTCCAGGCGAATGATTTCCAGCTGCACCTCCTCCAGGTGCGGGTCGATGGCCAGCGCCTGGCGGAAGGCCTGCACCGCCTCGGCGGGGCGCCCCAGATCCCTCAGACACAGACCGCGCCCGGAGAGCGCCCCGAAGTGGCGCGGCTCCAGCTCGAGCACCTGCTTGATATCGGCCAATGCGGCCTGATACCGGCCCATCAGGTAGTAGGTCGTCGCCCGCCGGTTCCAGGCTTCGGCATAGTCGGGGGCCTTTTCGACCAGCCGGCTGAACAGCCCGATCGCCTCCGGATAGCGCTCCGCGGTCAGGGCCTTGACGCCTTCGCTCATCAGGTCGCGCACGGCCGGGTCGGCGTGCCAGTACCAGACGTGCCAGATCCCGGCCTCGAGAAAGGCGGCCTTGTCGGGATCCTCGGTCCGGTGCAACTCGCGGAACAGGGCGTTCAGGCGTGGGTCGCTCTGGTCGGCGAAGGCCGGCGCGGACAGGCAGGCGAGCAACAGGAGCAGTACGCGCATGGCAGCCTCCCAGGTCGCGATGCGAACGGTGCCTTGGGGGATTGTAGACCGCGCAGTGAGCCTCGCCCTGGGTGCCGCCGGGGCGCACCGCGCTGGCGTGATTGCCGCCTCAGAGCGCGTACTTCTTGATCTTGTACCAGAGCGAGCGTTCGCTGATCTGCAGCAGCCGCGCGGCGCCGGCCTTGTTGTCACCGGCCTGCTGCAGCGCGCGCGTGATGAGCCCTCGCTCCAGCGCCTCCACGCGCGGCGGCATACTCAGGTCCGCCTCCGCCTCCGCCTCCGTCGCGGCGGGCGCCGCCGCCCCGGGGGCCGCGGCGGCCGGGCCCTTGGAGAGCTCCGGCGGCAGGTGGGCGGCCTCGATCCGCTTGCCGGGGCACAGGACCGCCGCGCGCTCCATCACGTTCTGCAATTCGCGGACATTGCCCGGCCAGCGGTAGCGCCTCATCACCTCGAGTGCCGCGGCGCTCAGCGGCGGCGCCGCGCGGCCGATCTCCGCGCAGTACTTGTGCAGGAAGTGTTCGGCCAGCAGGG
Organism: uncultured Gammaproteobacteria bacterium; assembly: GCA_963779865.1. Lineage (GTDB taxonomy): Bacteria > Pseudomonadota > Gammaproteobacteria > CAVZZX01 > CAVZZX01 > CAVZZX01. The sequence goes on from CAVZZX010000003.1 coordinate 3,241,975, forward strand.
CGATGTCCGCGCCGCGCTCGCGCAGGGGCGGCACGTCCAGGCGCACCACGTTGAGTCGATAGTACAGGTCCTCGCGCAGGCGCCCGTCGGCGACCGCCGCGGCCGGGTCGCGATTGGTGGCCGCCACCACCCGCAGGTCAACGGCGACCGGCTGATGGGAGCCGAGGCGCTCCACCGTACCCTCCTGCAGGACACGCAGCAGCTTCGCCTGCAGCGCCACCGGCGTCTCGGTGACTTCGTCGAGGAACAGCGTGCCGCCGCTGGCCAGCTCGAAGCGGCCGGTGCGGTCGCGATCGGCCCCGGTGAAGGCGCCCTTGCGCACCCCGAACAGCTCGCTCTCGAGCAACTCGTCGGGAATGGCCGCACAGTTGATGGCGACGAACAGGCCCTCGCGGCCGGACTCGCGGTGGATGGCGCGCGCGACCAGTTCCTTGCCGGTGCCCGTCTCGCCCGCGATCAGCACGCCGCTGCGCGTGGGCGCGACGCGGTGCACCAGCCCGTACAGCGCCTGCATGGGGGCGCTGCGTCCCACGAATTCGCCCCAGCCGCGCTCGGCCTCGTCGCGCAGGTAGCGGTTTTGCCGGCGCACCGCCGCGGTGGCGAGCGCCCGCGTGACCGCCACCTCGACGCTCGCCATCTCGAAGGGGCGAATGATGTAGTCGACCGCGCCCAGCTTCATGGCCTCGACCGCGCTCTCCACGGTGCCGTAGGCGGTGAGCACCACCACCGGCACATCGTGCCCGCGCTCGCGCAGGGTGCGCAGCAGCGTGATGCCGTCCATGCGCGGCATGCGCAGGTCGGTGAGCACCAGGTCGACCGGCGCCGCCTCGATGCACGCGAGGGCGTCGTTGCCGTCGCGGGCCGCGACCACCTCGTGCCCCATGCCCTGCAGCGCCATCTCCAGCAGGCGCCGCATCTTGTCCTCGTCGTCGACCACCAGGATGCGATGGGTGTGGCTCACGTGCGAACTCCCTGCGTCGATGTCCGAAGGCGGACGGTGAAGCGGGCCCCGCCCCAGCGGTTCTCACCCGCCAGGATCTCCCCGCCGTGCGCCTGCACGATCTGCTGGACCACGGTCAGCCCCAGACCGATGCCGCCCTCGCGCTGCGTGAAGAACGGGTCGAAGACGCGCGAACGCAAATGCGGTGCGACGCCCGGGCCGTCGTCGTCGACCGTCACGGTGAATGCCCCCGGGCCGGCCGTCACCGCGACCGCGACCCGGCCGCCTTCGGGGGCGAATTCGATGGCATTGAGCACCAGGTTGAGGAACACCTGGATCAGCTGTTCGCGGTCGCAGGAGACCACGGCCCCGGCGCTCGGGCCGCGCTCGCGGTTCAGCTGCACGCCCTGCTTTTCGGCGCGCGAGGCGCTCAGCGCCAGCACATGATCGAGCAGCTCGATCAGCTCGTGCGGGCCGAAGGCCGGCGGCCGCGGACGCGCGGTCTCCAACAGCGTGGTGACCAGCCGCCCGAGGCGATCGGTTTCGCTCTGGATGTAGCCGGTGAGCTCGCGCCCCTGGGCGCCGAGCTCCGGGCGGCGCTCCAGCAGCTGCGCGGACGAGCGCAGGATGCCCAGCGGCGTGCGCACCTCGTGCGCCATGATGGCGGCCATCTCACCCACCACCGCCAGCTTGCCCGCGCGTACCAGCTGCTCGCGCGAACGCGTCAAGGCCTCGATCATCTCCGCGAACGCGCGCGCGAGCTCACGCACCTCGGCGATGCTGCTGTCCACGCGCGGCGGTTCGGGCGTGTCGCCGCCGCGCAGGCGGCGTGCGAAGTCGGTCAGCCTGGCGATCGGACGGGCAATGCGCGCGGACAGCCGGAAGGACACCCAGCCGGCCACCGTCATGGTCAGGACCAGCACCGCGAGGATGGTCCAGGCCAGCCGCCACACGGGGGCGAAGGCGACCCGCGTGGGCTCGACGATGAGCAGCGGCCAGTCGAAGCCCGAGCGCCCATGGTTGCGCGCCAGGCGCGCGGTGCCCACCAGCAGCTTGCCCGCGCCCAGGGGCGCCGCCTCGCGGGTGTCCGGCTGGGCGGTGCGGGCGTGGTGTATCCAGTCGTCCAGGTTGACCCCGGCCAGCGCCGGCAGCGGACCCGCCGAGGCGAGGATGCGCCCGCGACTGTCGAGCAGCAGCGCCGTGCGCGGGGTGTCGGCGGTCGCCTCGCGCAGGAAGCCTTCGATGTGGCTCCAGTTCAGCACTGCGTACAGGTAGCCGAGCTCGCCCGTGCCGAAGGCGTTGGGGATGGGGGTGCGCAGCACCAGGTCTGGCGAGGGCGCTGTCTCGGTGGCAGCGAAGGTGTCCACCACCACGTCGGCGCCGCCGGCGCGCATGGTGCGCACGTCGCCGGCCCTGGTCGGCACCCGCTGCGTGCCGACCAGGGCCGGCGCGGTGGCCGCGATCACCCGCCCCTGCAGGTTGGTGCAGAACAAGCTCTTGTAGACGGGGCCGTGGCCCTGCTTGAGATCCGACAACAGCCGCGCGAGGCGTTCGTCCACGTCGCCCACGCGGATGTCCTGCATGACCTCCAGGGCGCGCCATTCGCGGACGTCTTCCAGACGGTCGTAGAGGAAGGCGTCGATCCGCTCGAGCAGGGCCGTGGAGGTGACTTGCAGCGTGCGGGCGATCTCCGACTGCAGGGCCTGGCGGAATTCGTAGAACGACAGCACGCCGCTGATGAGGATCGATCCGAACACGAGGGCCAGCGAGCCTCTCAGTATCGCACTGCGGATCGTCAATGCAGGCTCCTCGTCCAGAACACGGCGGGGCGCTCGCCGCAATCTCTTGGCATCCGGTTCTTTTCGAGAGCCGCGCGAGCGTCGGTTATAGTACCTCATCCTCGCCACCGGCCGCGCTGTGGGGGCAGCCGGTGGCCCTCTTGCCGGAGACTCGCCGTGGTGCAAGCGTGATCAACGGGACGACCCGCGTCCCGCGTCGGGCCGGGCGGCGGCCGTGGGCTGCGGCGCTGCGGGCCGTGCTGGCGGCCCTGCTGGTGACCACCCCGGCCTGGGCCGCGGAGCCGCCGGCGTTGCCGCTGCCAAGCGCGGGCTATCACCTGGGCCGCGGCTATCGTGTGGCACCGCTGGGCCTGATGCTGGGCGGCTATGCCAACCTGCGCTATTCGGACGTCGACGGCGAGCGTGCCAATCTCACCGCCCAGGACCTCAGCCTTTTCGTCGGCGGGGCACTCGCCCCCACTTGGCGCTTCTTCTCCGAATCGGAGATCGGCAATGCGTTCACCGTCACGCGCGACAGCGCGAGCCTCGACGATGCGGATTTCGATGTGGAGCGCCTCTATGTGGAGCACGACCTGCGCCCCGAGGTGCGTGTCCGCGTCGGCAAGTTCCTCACCCCGGTCGGCCGCTGGAACTTGATCCATGCCGCGCCGCTGGTCTGGTCCGTATCCCGCCCGCTGACCACGGCCGCGGCCTTCTCCCGCCACGCCGCCGGCGCCGAGCTGATCGGCAGCCTGCCGGCGGGGCGCGGGGCGCTCGACTACCGCCTGTTCGCTGACGACACCGCGGACCTCGACCCCACGCAGCGCAGCGAATACGCCTTCATGGACGTCGCCGTGCAGCCCAACCCGCGCAACGCCTTCGAGCACGCGGCGGGCGTGCGGCTGCTGTACCGCTCGGTCGACGATCACCTCGAGATCGGCGTCTCCGCAGCACACTTCCGCCTGCAGGAGCGCCCGCACGGGAAAACCCTCGTCGGGGCCGACCTGATCTACGCCCGAGACGGGGTGGAACTGAGCGGGGAGGCGGTGTACCGGGACAGTCACGGCGACGAGGCGGGCGATGACTACGGCGCCTTCCTGCAACTGGTGCTTCCGCTGCCTCACCACCTGTACGCGGTGGCCTCCCACGAGCGCTATCGGTCCGGCCTGTTTTCCCAGGCCGCGGACATCGACCGCTTCGGACTCACCTACCGGCCCGTCCCGCCCGTGTCGCTGAAGATCGAACGCCGGGAGACACGCGGCGCGGAGCAGCTGGCCCCCGACGGTTGGCTGGCCGCCTTGTCGCTGCTGCTGTGAGGCACAGGCGCGTGGGTGTCCGGCGCGCGATGCTGTGGGTGCTGGCCGGCGCCGCCAGCGTTGCCAGCGCCGCCAGCCCCGCCAGCCCCGCCAGCGCCGCCAGCCCCGCCAGCGCCGCGTCCAACGACGCCCTGGCGCCGCGCATCGCCGTCATCGCGGCACCGGCGCAGACGCACCTGCGTGCGGACCGGCGCGATCTGCGGGACGTGTTCCTCAAGCGCATCGTCATCGACACGGCCGGGCAGCCGCTGGTGCCGCTGAATCTGCCCCCCGATTCCCCGCTGCGGGAGGCGTTCTCCCAGAGCCTGCTTGGCCAGGCGCCGCGGATGCTGGAGCAGTACTGGAACGAGCGCTACTTCCACGGCATCTCTCCGCCCTACGTGCTCCGCTCCCAGGAGGCGATGCTGCGGTTCGTGGCCGCCACCCCGGGCGCGGTGGGCTATGTCCTGGCCTGTCGGGTGGACGCGCGGGTGCGGGTGCTGGCCCTGCTTCGCGTCCCGCGCGCATTCGTCGCGGCCCTGGGCGACGCGTGCAGCGGCGCGCCCCAGCCCGCCGGGGCGCTCGGGGCACCCGCTGCGCCGGCGCGCTGAGCGCGCAAAAAATGTCTGCAAGTCCTGCGCACTGCAAAGTTTGCGGGGTCCCGCGTGCCGCCCGCTAGCCGAAAAAGGCCTTTCTGAACATACGTTTGGGTGGTTGGCACAAAACTCGCACTCCCTGGGGTCCTGAGCCATGGAGAGCAGAGCATGTCCCACGACCCCGAGCACCCGTGCGTCGACGCGCGTGTCGATCCCCTGCTGAGCGAGTTGCGTGAGGCGGTGAAGCTGCACCGGGCCGCCCCCGGTGACCCGCGCCGCGCCGAGCTGGAGGCCTTCGTCGCCGCCGTATTCCGCAGCAGCTGCGGTGCCCGGATCCAGAGCTTCCTCCCCGAACTGCTCGCCTTCGAAGCGGGCGCCGCCCTGTGCGCGGTGGTGGGCTGCCGGGGCGCCGCCGGCCAGCACCTGTTCGCCGAGCACTATCTCGATCGGCCGGCCGAGCGCGTCATCGGCGCGGTCCTGGGGCGGGAGGTGCGCCGCGCCGAACTGGTGGAGGTGGGCAACCTGGCGCTGGCCTATCCGGGCCAGGCCCGCTGGGTGATCGCCGCCACCACGGCCTTTCTCGCCGCCGCCGGTTACCGCTGGGTGATCTTCACGGCGGCAGGGCCGCTGTTCAACGCCTTCGGTCGCCTGGGGCTGCGGCCCGTGCCGCTGGCGGCGGCCGATCCGAAACGGCTCGCGGACGGTGGCGCCGCCTGGGGCCGGTACTACGACGCCCAACCCCGGGTGTATGCCGGTGACGTCCGCGCCGGCCTCGCCAAGCTGCGCGCTGCCGTGTGGTCACGCCGGGGTCATTCGCAGGCCTTGCTCGGGCAGGCACGGGCGCTGGGCACGCGCGCCGCTGAACGCCGCTGGTCGGCCGCGGCCGAGGGCGCCCGCCGATGAAGGGGTTGTTCGCACGGCTGACCGAACATGCCCGCCGCCGTCCACGCGCCGGCGCCGTGAGCGACGGGCAGGGCGCGCTCACCTACGATGGCTTGCTCGCCGAGGTGAAGGCGGCCGCGGCCCGGCTCTCGGGCGAGCGTGTCGGCCTGCTGCTGGAAAACGGCTGCCCCTGGGCGGTTCTGGACCTGGCCGTGGCCTGGCGTGGCGCGATCTGCGTCCCCATGCCGAGCTTCTTCTCCGATGCGCAGCTTGCCCACCTGATCCGCGACGCCGGCCTGGACACGGTGATCACCGACCAGCCCGAACGGCTGATCGCGGTCCCCGGGGCGCGGCCGCTGCAGACCCTGCCGGTGGCCGGTCGGCTGTTGGCCGCCCTCGGCATTGAGCAGGCCGCCGGGCGGGCGGTGCTGCCGCCGGGCACCGCGAAGCTCACCTACACCTCGGGCACCACCGGCGCGCCCAAGGGCGCCTGCCTGTCGGCCGCCGCCGTGGAGGGGGTCACCGCCGCGCTCTGCGCCGCCGTGGGCGCCGGGCCCGCGGATCGCGCCCTGTCACTGCTGCCCTTGTCGACCCTGCTCGAGAACATCGGCGGCCTGTACGCGCCGCTGTGGGTGGGCGGTCACGCCCAGCTTCCGCCCCTTGCCGAGTGCGGGCTGGCGGGTTCCTCCGGGCTCGATCCCCGGCGCCTGTTCGCCGCACTGCAGGCCTGCGCGCCCACGACCGTGATCCTCGTACCGCAACTCCTCAAGGCGCTGGTGGAGTGCGCGGAGACCGGCTTGAGCGTGCCTGCCGCCTTGCGCTTCGCCGCTGTGGGCGGGGCGCCGGTGTCCGCCGCCCTGGTCGAGCGGGCGCGCCGGGTGGGGATCCCCGCCTTTGAAGGCTACGGCCTGTCGGAGGCCGGGTCGGTCGTGGCCCTGAACCGTCCCGGCGCCGATCGGCCCGGCACCGCCGGGCGGCCCCTGCCGCATCTGCGCGTGGCGATCGAGGACGGGGAAATCGTGGTGGCGGGCACGCTCTTTCTTGGATACCTGGGCGCCGATGCGGTGGCCGGCGCGGTGGCCGGCGCGCGGTGGCGCACGGGCGATCTCGGCCACCTGGACGCAGACGGCTATCTGCATGTCACCGGCCGCCGCAAGAGCGCGTTTGCCACCGCCTTCGGCCGCAACGTCTCCCCCGAGTGGGTGGAGAGCGAGCTCACCGCCGGGCCCGCCATCGCCCAGGCGGTGCTGTGCGGGGAGGGCCGGCCCTTCAATGTGGCGGTGGTGGTGCCGCGCCCGGGGGCCTCGGCCGAGGCGCTCGAGCACGTCCTGCAGGGCGTCAACCGCGGCCTGCCCGACTATGCCCGCGTCGCCGCCCTGGTGATCGCCGAGGGTCCGTTCATCGCGGCCACCGGGCTCGCCAGCGCCACCGGGGCGGTGCGCCGGGAGGCCGTGGCGGCCCGCTACGCGAAACACATCGATGCGCTCTACCAACAGGGGGCCTGCATGCCCTTTCATGAGCAACTGGTCGCCGCGACCGAAGCGGCCCGTGCCGAGCTGCTCGCCATTCCGCTCGTCCGGCGGGCGCTGGTCGGCGAGGTCTCGCGCGCGCAATACCTGGCCTTTCTGGGGCAGGCCTATCACCACGTGCGCCATACGGTGCCGCTGCTGATGGCCTGCGGCGGACGCCTGCCGGCGCATGCGGCGTGGCTGCGCGAGGCCGTCGCGCAGTACATCGAGGAGGAAGTCGGGCACGAGCGCTGGATCCTGGAGGACATCGCCGCCGCCGGGGGCGATGCCGAGCGTGCCCGCGAGAGCGCCCCGCTGCCGGCGACCGAATTGATGGTCGCCTACGCCTATCACGTCATCGACCGCGTCAACCCGGTGGGCTTTTTCGGCATGGTGTTCGTGCTCGAGGGCACCAGCGTCGCCCTGGCCTCCCGGGCCGCCGCCGCCATGGGCCCGCGGCTGGGCCTGCCGGTGGAGGCCTTTCACTACCTGCGGTCCCACGGCGCGGTCGACCAGCAGCACATCCGCTTCCTGCAGGGGCTGCTGGAGCGACTCGACCGACCGGCCGACCGCCACGCGGTCACCCATTGCGCGCAGATGTTCTATCGCCTCTACGGGGATATCTTCCGCGCCATTTCATCCCCCTAGCACAACGAGGACACCCCCGATGAACCGGATCTTCACGATGATTGCCGTGGCGGCTGCGCTACTCGCCCTCGGCACGCAGGGCTGGGCCGCGCCCGCGGCGCAGGGCGGCCTGGAACAGGGCCTGCTCGCCATCCAGCACCGGTGGGCGCACATCAACTACGAAACGCCCGAGGACCAGCGGGCGAAGGCCTTCGAGGGCCTGGAGAAACAGGCGGACGCGCTCGCCGCACGCTATCCCGGGCGCGTCGAACCGCGCATCTGGAAGGCCATCACGCTGAGCACCCATGCCGGGGTCGCCGGGCCGTTCAGCGCCCTGGGCCTGGCCAAGCAGGCCCGCGACCTGCTGGTGGCAGCCGAGAAGCAGGACCCCACTGCCCTGGACGGCTCCATCTACACCTCGCTGGGCACGCTGTATTCCCGGGTGCCCGGCTGGCCCATCGGCTTTGGCAGCGACAAGAAGGCCAAGGCCTGTTTTGCCAGGGCGCTGGCGGTCAATCCGCGCGGGCTCGATCCCAATTACCTCTACGCCCGGTTCCTCTATGACCAGCACGAGGACAAGCAGGCGATGGCGCATCTGCAGAAGGCGCTGCAGGCGCCTGCGCGCCCGCAGCGGCCACTCGCCGACAAGGGCCGCCGCGAAGAGGTGCGCGCCTTGCTGGCCAAGGTCCGCGGCCGGTCGGGCGATGCCCTCGCCGCCAATCAGGGGATGGACTGAGCCATGGACTTGCGTGCGGAACGCATCGTGATCACCGGCGCGGGCGGCGGCATCGGCACTGCGCTGACGCGCGAACTGGCGGCGCGCGGTGCCCGCCTGGGGCTGCTGGTGCGTCGGCCCGAACGCCTCGCCGGTCTCGCCGATCTTGCCGAGCGGCGACCCCGGGTGCTGGCCTGCGACGTGACGCGGGCCGATCAGCGCCAGGCCGCCCTGGGCCGCTTGCAGCGCGAATGGGGCGGGGTGGACATCCTAGTCAACCTGGCCGGCACCATGGACTTTCGCCGCTTCGACGAGCAGGACCCCGAGGTGATTGCGCGGACCCTCGCGGTGAACCTGCAGGCGCCGTTGCTCATGGCCCGCGCGCTGCTGCCCGGGATGATCGAGCGCGGCCACGGGCGCGTGGTCAACGTGGGGTCGATGTTCGGCTCCATCGGCTTTCCCTGCTTCGCTGCCTATTCGGCCACCAAGTTCGCCCTGCGCGGCTGGTCCCAGGCCCTGCGCCGTGAGTTGGCCGGAAGCGGGGTAGGGGTGACCTACGTCTCGCCGCGTGCCGTGGACACCGGTTTCAACCCGCCGGCGGTGCGCGCGATGGCGGCGCGCGGGCTGATGCGCATGGACGCGGCGGAGCGGGTGGCGCGCGCCATCGTGAAGGCCATGGAGAAGGGGCGTAAGGAGGTGTATCTGGGTTTTCCCGAAAGCCTGTTCGCGCGCCTCAACGGCATCTTTCCCGGGATCGTCGATCGGGCCCTGGCCAAGCAGACGCCGCTCATCAGCGGCTATGCGTCCGCCGCTGCGGAGCCCTGAGCGGCGCGTGCGCTAGCCGAGCAGCGCGACCTGCGCCGCGGCGGTGGCCTTGTCGATGTCGAGCTGCACCTCGCAGTATTCCTGGTACTCGTCTTCCGGCGTGGGGTCGTTGGCGCAGCTGCAGCCGGGGATGATGCCCGCATAGAAGATGCCCGCCTTCACGCGGATGCTCTCCGGCTGCTCGGCGGCGCTGATGATCATCACGTCGAACTTGCCGTCGGTGACGTAGCTCGAGGCGGACAGGCCCTGCTGCAGGGGCAGCTGCTCGGCGTCCACCCGCTCGAGCTCCTCCTTGAGGACCCCCTTGAACGCCGGGCTTCCCCAGGCCTGGAGTGCTTGATGGAGTCGTATCATCGTCGCCCTCGATGCGATCCGAATCATGTATGGCGCATACGGTTTCAGATTATAGGAGCCGAATCAAGCCGATCGGCAGCGCCCCTCAGGCGGGCGCCTCATCGGGCGGGCCGACCCAGAAGTGCGGGTTCCAGGCCACCTCCCACAGGTAGCCGTCCGGATCGGCGAAGTAGCCCGAATAGCCGCCCCAGAACGCGTCCGCCGCGGGTCTGACCCGCCGCGCTCCCGCGGCCTGCGCCTGCGCGAGCACGGCATCGACCGCCTCGCGAGAGGCGACGTTGTGGGCCAGGGCAAACCCGGGAAAGCCGCGGCCATCGCCGTTCACCCCCGCGTCCGCCGCCAGGGCGGCACGCGCATACACGGCCAGCCAGGTGCCGGCCAGGGGGAAGAACGCGACGTCCTCGGCCTCGACGGGCTTGCGCGGCAGCCCCAGGCCCGCCTCGTAGAAGCGGGCGGCGCGGGCGACGTCGTCCACGCCCAGGGTGATCATGCTGATCCTCGGCTTCATTGCGTGCCTCCCCGGCGCAGCGTCTCGATGTCGATCTTTTTCATCTGCAGCAGTGCGTGCATCGCGCGCCGCGCGCGTTGCGCGTCGGGCCCGCCCAGCAGCTCGGGCAGCTCGATCGGCACGACCTGCCAATACACGCCGTAACGGTCGCGCAGCCAGCCGCACTGCTGCGCGCTCTCGTCCCCACCGGCGGACAGGCGTCCCCAGTAGTGGTCGATCTCGGCCTGCGACTCGCAGTTGACGACGAAGGAGATGGCGCCGCTGAACTGAAAATGCGCGCCGCCGTTCAGGGCCACGAAATCCTGCCCGTCGAGCTGGAAGGCGACCGTCATGACGCTTCCCTCCTGCCGTCCGGAAGCCTGCGCCGATTCGGCGTTGTAGCGCGTGGTGGTCAGCACGCGGGCCTTGTCGAAGATCGAGCAGTAGAACGCCGCCGCTTCCTCGGCCTCATGGTCGAACCAGAGAAAGGGCGTGATCCGCTGAAATCGCGTTGCCATGGTGTACCTCCCGTTGCGGTGCTCGTGAACGCGACGAACGGGCGGCTGACAGATCGACAGACGCGCCGCGGGCCCTAACAGGCAGCGGCAGCCGGTATATCAGCCGGTGTAGCAGGGCGCGAGCTCGCGCACCTCGACGCTGGCCCAGGCCGCCGCAGGGCATTCGGCGGCGATCGCAACGGCCTCCTCGCGGGTCGCACAGGCGAGCAGAAAGAAGCCGCCCACCATCTCCTTGGACTCGGTGAAGGGGCCGTCGCGCAGCGTGCGTCGGCCGTCGCGCACCTGCACGCGCACGCCTTCGGCGTCCGAGCGCAGCGACTCGGAGGCCTTGAGCAGCCCGCGCGCCTGCAGGTCCTCGCCAAAGCGCACCATCTGGGCATAGGCCTCGCGCCCCTCCTCCTCGGTACGCTCCGCGCGCTGTCCGCGCGGCTCCACGATCAAGAGCATATAGGCCATCTCGACTCCTCCTGCGGCGCGCTCGTCCGCCGCCTGCACAGTGGGCGGAAAAGCAGCATCATACCGCTGCCCGTGCGCGAGGGCGCCGTTCTTCCAGCGGATCGCCGATCCCGGCGCTACGCCGCCGGCCCTGGGCCAGCGCATTGAACCGGAAGGGGAATCGGGCGATTATCGGCAGGGCCGCTGGCGCGGCCCGACGACGCTGGCGCGCGCCGGCCGTCTTCGGCACCGTCATGCCGCCCCACCCCTGCGGAGGAGAAGCCGACGATGTCCGCCGACGATCAAATCCCGCGCGTGCCGCCCACCCTGGCCGAGGCGCTGCCCGCCCTCGGCGACGGCAGCGGGCTGTCTCCCGACGCGCGCTTCTACCGTGAGGAGGTGCAGCTCGCCCTGCGCAACCGCGGCATGCCGCTGGAGGCTCTGCGCGAGCCGATCACCCCGGCCGGCATGCACTACCTGCTGACCCATTTCGATACGCCCTTCCTCGGGCCGGACTGGCGGCTCGAAATCGGCGGCCGGGTGTCCACCCCGCTGCGCCTGGACCTGGAGGACCTCCAGGCGCGGCCGTCGGTGACGCTGCCGGTCACCCTGGAGTGCGCGGGCAACGGCCGCTCCCTGTTGTCACCGCGCTACGTGAGCCAGCCCTGGTTCAACGAGGCCGTGAGCACGGCCGAATGGACGGGCACCCCGCTGCGAGGGGTCCTCGAGGAGGCCGGGCTCGACCCCGCCTGCGTGGACCTGGTGTTCACCGGCGGCGACCGGGGCGTGCAGGGCGGCGAGGTACAGGCCTTCCAGCGCGCCCTGCGCCCCGCGGAGGCCATGCGCGAGGGCGTGCTGCTCGCCTGGGCCATGAACGGTCAGCCCCTGCCGCCGCAGCACGGTGCGCCGCTGCGCTTGATCGTCCCCGACTGGTACGGCGTGGCCAGCGTGAAATGGCTGCGCGCCATCGAGGCGGTGGCCAAGCCCTTCGAGGGCTTCCAGATGCTGAGGGCGTACCGCGACACCCAGAGCGCGCACGACCCGGGCCAGCCGATGACGCTGATGCGCCCGCGCGCATTGATGGTGCCCCCCGGCGTGCCCGACTTCGCCACGCGGGTGCGCGTGCTGGAGGCCGGACCGGTCGAGCTGCAGGGCCGGGCCTGGGTCGGGCGCGGTCGGATCGAGCGTGTCGAGGTCAGCTTTGACGACGGCGGCACGTGGCACGCCGCCGCTCTCGACGCGCCGGTCTCGCCGGCGGCATGGCGCGGCTGGTCGATCCACTGGGAGGCCGCGCCGGGGCGCCACACGCTGTGCGTGCGGGCCGGCGACGACCAGGGCCGCGTGCAGCCCACCGCGCCGCAGTGGAACTATCAGGGCATGGGCAACAACATGGTGCAGCGCGTGCCGGTCATCGTCGTGTGAGCCCTCGCGCCGGGCTGGGCCGCTCGGCTCGCCGCACGTATGCTTGGAGTGAGCGGTAGGGCCACGGAGAAAACAGATGTTCAAGCGCATCCTCGTGCCGGTCGATGGCAGCAGCACGTCCGAGCAGGCCTTGCAGAGGGCGGTGGAGCTTGCCCGCGAACAGGGGGCGCGCCTGCGCCTCGTGCACGTGGTCGACGAGATCAACCTCAACATGGAGGGCGCCTACCTCACCGACGAGTTCGCCGAGGCCGTCCGCCAGGCCGGCTGCGAGCTGCTCGCCAAGGCCGAGGCCAGCGTGCGCGCGGGCGGCATCGAACCCGAATCCTGCCTGCTCGAGCTTGAACGCCTGGGGACGCACGTCGCCGAGATCGTGGTGGCGGAGGCCGCGCGCTGGCCGGCCGATCTGATCGTGATCGGCACACATGGGCGACGCGGCGTCAGTCACCTCCTGCTCGGCAGCGTCGCCGAACGGCTCGTGCGCAGCGCCGCCACGCCGGTCTTGCTCCTCCGCGGCGGCTGAGCGCGGGAGCCCCGCGCCCGCCTAGGCGCGGGTCAGCAGCACCACGCCGGCGACAAAGCAGGCGGTGCCGAGGATGCGCGACGCTGCCAGCGACTCGCCCAGCAGGCGGGCACCGAAAGCGATGCCGATGAGCATGGACAGTTCCCGCACCGGCGCCACGTAGCTCAGAGGGGCGCGCGTGAGCGCCAACAGCACCAGCGTATAGGCCAGCGGCGCGAGCACGCCGACCGCGGCAACGTACGGGGCATGGGCCCGCCACTCCGCCCGCAGGGCGCCCGCATTCGTCGCCCCGCTGCGCCCGCAGAACGGGTACCATAGCGGTTTTCCGGCCGCGCCGCCGCCGGTGCACGCCCGCAGAGGAGCCCTCCGACTTAATGAAGCCCCCCAAGAGTATCGAGCCGCTCATCCAGGACGGCCTGATCGATGAAGTCGTCCGTCCCCTGATGAGCGGGAAGGAGGCGGCGGTCTACGTGGTCCGCTGCGGCGCGCAGCTGTGCTGTGCGAAGGTCTACAAGACGGTCAACCAGCGCGGCTTCCGCAACAACACGCAGTACCTGGAAGGGCGCAAGGTGCGCAACAGCCGCAAGGCCCGCGCCATGGAGAAGGGCAGCCGCTACGGGCGCGAGGAGCAGGAGGCCGCCTGGCAGAATGCCGAGGTGGATGCGCTGTTCCGCCTGGCTGCGGCCGGCGTCCGGGTCCCCCGGCCGCACCAGTTCATTGACGGGGTGCTGCTGATGGAGCTGGTGGTGGATGCCGACGGCGATCCGGCCCCGCGGCTCAACGACCTGGAACTCCCGGCCGAGCAGGCGCGTGCGTATCACCGGGTCCTGATCACCGAGGTCGTGCGCATGCTCTGCGCCGGGCTGGTGCACGGGGACCTCTCCGAGTTCAACGTGCTGGTGGGCAGCGAGGGGCCGGTGATCATCGACCTGCCCCAGGCGGTGGACGCCGCCGGCAACAACAACACCTTCGCGCTGTTCGCGCGCGACGTCGACAACATGGCCGCGTACTTCGGCCGCTTCGCCCCCGAGCTTCGCGAGACGGCCTATGCCGCCGAGATCTGGGATCTCTACGAGCGCGGCACGCTGCACCCGGACGCGCCGCTCACCGGCCAATTCGCATACAGCGAGGCGGCGGTCGACCTGGAGAACGTGATCCGCGAAATCGACGACGCGCGCGCCGACGCCTTGCGCCGCCGAGCCCTGGCCGAGGACGCGGACGGCTAGCGCCCGGCGGGTCCCTCGACGGCCTGCCCCTTTACCGTGCCGGCCCCACAGCGAATCCTCGTGAGAAACACATGAAGCACTGGGTACTGCTCGATACCGCCGAGATCCCCGGCACCGGGTCAGAGCTGCGCCTCTACCGGCACGGTCCCGAACACACCATCATGATCCCCGGCGCGGGGGAGCTCATGAGCAGCCGCGTCCATGGGGGCGAGGACGCGCTGGGCGAGCTGACCTGCGCGCGGCTCGGCGAGCGCAGCACGCCGCGCGTCCTGATCGGCGGGCTGGGCGTGGGCTTCACCCTGGCCGCCGCGCTGCGCACCCTCGGCCCGGAGGCCGAGGTCGTGGTGGCGGAATTGATCCCTGCGGTCGTGGAGTGGAACCGGGGCCCGCTGGGCGTCTATGCCGGCCATCCCCTGCAGGACCCGCGGGTGCGGGTGGTGGAGGACGATGTCGCGGCCGTGATCCGGCGTGAGCCGGGGGCCTACGATGCGATTCTGCTCGACGTCGACAATGGCCCGGAGGGACTGGTCCGCCGGGCCAATGACCGCCTCTACAGCAAGGCCGGCCTGAAGATCGCCTATGCCGCCCTGCGTCCCGGCGGCGTCCTCTCCGTTTGGTCGGCGGCGCCCGATGCGTTGTTCAGCAGGGCGCTGCACGAGGCGGGTTTCGAGGTGGAAGAGTTGCGCGTGCGCGCACACCACACGCGCAAGGGGGAGACGCACATCGTGTGGATTGCCACGCGCGGCGCCTAGCGTTCGTCCACGTTCAGTGCCTGCACGAGCCGGTGCATGCAAGCCGCGGTGTGCCCCTGGGCCCCATGGTTCTCGGTGTTCCCGGTGTTCCCGGTGAGGCCCGGCAGCATCATCCGCCGTATGCGGGCGGCCGCCTCAGAGGATCTGATCCAGCGCCTGTGCAAGGGCCGCCACCGCCTGATCGACGTCATGCAGCTTGTCCAGGCCGAACAGCCCCACCCGGAAGGTCTTGAAGCCAGCGGGTTCGTCGCACATCAGCGGCACCCCGGCGGCGATCTGCACGCCCTGGGCGATGAACTTGCCGGGGAGCGTGTCATCGGGCGCATGGCAGACCACCACCCCCGGCGCCGCGAAGCCGTCGGCGGCGACACTCTTGAAGCCACGCTCGGCGAACAGCGCCCGCACCCCGTGCCCCAGCGCCCATTGCCGCTCGCGCATCGCCTCCAGGCCCTGGGCCTCGGTCTCGAGCAGGGCATCGCGGAAGCCTGCCAGCGCATCGGTCGGCATGGTCGCGTGATAGGCGTGCCCGCCGCCCTCATAGGCGCGCATGATCTGCAGCCACTTGCGCAGGTCGGCGGCGAAGCTGGTGCTGCGGGTGTCCTCGATGCGGCGGGCCGCCTCGGCGCCGAGCATCACCAGCCCGCTGGAGGGGGCGGCGCTCCAGCCCTTCTGGGGCGCGCTGATGAAGACGTCGATGCCCAGCGCGCGCATGTCCACCCACAGGGCCCCGGAGGCGACGCCGTCGAGCACGAACATGCCGCCCACCGCATGCACCGCGTCGGCCACCGCCTTGATGTAGTCGTGGGGCAGCAGCATGCCCGCCGCCGTCTCCACGTGCGGGGCGAAGACCAGCGCGGGGCGCTCGCGCTCGATGCTCGCCACCACCTCCTCGACGGGGGCGGGGGACCACGCCGCCTGCACGTCTTCGGAGTCCGGACGCGCCTTGAGTACGACCTCCTCGGAGGGGATCGCGCCCATCTCGAAGATCTGGCTCCAGCGATAGCTGAACCAGCCGTTGCGGATGACCAGGCACTTGTGCCCGGTGGCGAATTGGCGCGCCACCGCCTCCATCGCGTAGGTGCCGCCGCCCGGCACCACCGCCACCGCCTCGGCCGCGTAGACCCGCTGCAGGTGCGCGGAGATGTCCCGCATCACCTGCTGGAAGGCCTGCGACATGTGGTTCAGCGCCCGGTCGGTGAACACGACCGAGTATTCGAGCAGGCCTTCGGGGTCAACGTAGGGGTATTGCTTGGACATTGGCAGCTCCGGGTCTGGTGGCGTCACTCGCCTCCAAGGATAGGCGAGAGCTCCGGGGACGCGGAGATTGTGGGGGATCGGGTGTGGGTTGAGCAATTCCGCGGGTGCTTGAACGGCGGCAAGCGTCCCGACGCAGCGGCCGGCCGTCCGCTGCGCGACATGCCTGTGGATCACGGCCCGTTGCCCGGTGCGCCCGCGGACGCGAAGCGGTCGGCGAGGTGCCGTAGCCAGGGCTTCGGCTCGCCGCCCCGACACAGGCGACGTCGAGGTCCGATCCCGAATGCAGCGCCAGCGCGCGCTCGATGGCGTCGGCGATCCAGTGAGCTGGGTTCCCGAAGGCGCCGCCGCCCAGCAGCGTCAGAACTACGGAGCGGTTCCCAGTGGACAGAGAGTTCTGGATCGCCGCGCAGAGCGTCGCCTCATACGCAGCCTCCGGTACCAGACGCGCGAAGGCCTCCCACGCCTCGGACGAGTAGCGGGAATAGGCGAGCGGAAGCGCCGAGCAGTAGGCCTGCGACACGAGGTGGCCGCACTCGCCCATAGTGACCTCGGCGCCCGGCGGGATGGGTACGCTCGCGCAGCTCGGCCAGCGAAGATGTCTCGAGACGGCCGCAGACCATCTTCCGGCCGTTGGCGCGGGAGGTCAGGGTCTCGTCATCCAGCACGATGTTCTCGCGCACCTCCTTCGGGGATCTCTCGGGAAAACCGGTCAAGGCCTCGAACCAGGTCATGAGCTGCCTCCGAAAGGTGCCGGGCGTGACAAGAATAGCGCGTAGAGAACGCTCAGGCGGCGACGCCGAAGAGCCGGCCCACTGCCGCCGTCAGCGCCATCGCCAGCGAGCCCCAAAGACACACGCGGACGGCGCCGCGCAGCGCCGAGGCGCCGCCGGTGGCCGCGGCGGTGGCGCCCAGCACGGCCAGCAGCAGGACGGTAAGCGCCGGGATCACCCAGAGCAGGGAAGGGGCCGGCGCCAGGGCGGTGGCCGCCACCGGCGCGGCGGCGCCGAGCGAGAAGGCGGTGGCGGAGGAGAGGGCCGCCTGCAGCGGGCGGGCGCTGAGTTGGGCGGTGATGCCAATCTCGTCGCGGGCGTGGGCGGCGAGCGCGTCGTGACGCATCAGCTGACGGGCGACCTCCTGCGCGAGGCCCGTCTCCAGGCCGCGGTCGCGATAGATCGCGGCCAGCTCCCGCTCTTCCTCCTCCCGGTTGGTCTGCAACGCCTCGGCCTCCATCTTCAGGTCGGCGCGCTCGGTGTCTTCCTGCGACTTCACCGAGACGTACTCGCCCGCGGCCATGGACATGGCCCCGGCCACCAGTCCGGCGATGCCCGCCAGCAGGATGTTGTCCTTGCTCGCCTCGGCCGCGGCCACACCGACGATCAGGCTGGCGGTGGAGACGATGCCGTCGTTGGCGCCCAGCACCGCGGCGCGCAGCCAGCCGGAGCGGTGGATTCGGTGGTGTTCGGGATGGTGCATCGGGTGCTCCAGAGGGCAGAGGGCGCTGGCACGTTTGTCAGGGCGCGAGTCCCGGAGATTGTGGCGGAGCACCGCGGGCAAGGCAAAGAGGCGGTGCCCGCCCGACAGCATGGGCCGGCAGGTCCGGGCGGGCGGGGAAGGCGGTAGCTAAGGCCGGGCGAGGACGATGTGGGTGGCTCCCGGCGTGGGCACGTGTTCGACGCATGCACAGCCGAGCGCCGGCAGGTCGAGATCCGCGAACAGCGCCTCGCCCGCACCGAGCAGGACCGGCGCAATCGCGAGGTGCAGTTCGTCCACCAGCCGGGCGCGCAGATACTGCCGGACCGTGGCGACGCCGCCACCCACACGCACGTCCATGCCCTGCGCCGCCGAGACGGCCTGCTCGAGCGCACCGTGGATGCCCGCCGTCACGAAATGGAAGCTCGTGCCGCCCTCCATCTCGAGTGGGTCTCTTGGATGATGAGTGAGCACGAACACCGGGCAGTGATACGGCGGGTTGTCGCCCCACCAGCCCGTCCAGCGCTCATCCGGCCACGGTCCCCGGAGTGGGCTGAACATGTTGCGGCCGAGGATCCAGGCGCCGATGTTGTCGAATCCGCGTGCCATGAAGTCATCGTCGACCCCGCCGGCGCCGCCCTCCTTGCCCAGGACTCGGCGCTGAAAGGTCCGGGTGGCAAAGGCCCACTCGTGCAGGGCCAGACCGCCGAGCCCGAGCGGGTGCTCGAGCGACTGCTTGGGACCCGCCCCGAAACCGTCCACCGAAATCGAGAAGCTCGCCACTCGCACTCTTGTCATACGCGTCTCCCGGGCAGGTGCCGCAAGCCGTGGGGCGTCATCGCCCCTCTATGCTACGACGAAGCAGGCGCCGGGAGATCGACGACCGGGCGCAGTCAGGGCCGCCGGGCCTGCAGCCGCCATCGGGCTCGGGTATGATCCGCGCTTGCCGCCGCGCCTGCCTGTCCTCGCCGGCAGCCGACGACCACAACCGAGCCGAAGCGCTTTCGTGAATACCGGGATCCTGACGCTCATCCTGGCCGGTCTGGCCATGATCGGCCCCTTCGCCATCGACACCTTCCTGCCGTCCTTCCCGGCCATCGCCGCGCGCTTCGACGTCAGCATGGCGCTGGTCCAGCAGACCCTGAGCGCCTACCTGCTCGCCTTCTCGCTGATGAGCCTGTTCTACGGCACGCTGTCCGACTCCTTCGGCCGGCGGCCGGTGATCCTCGGCTCCCTGCTGCTGTTCACCGCCGCCTCGGTCGGCGCGGCCCTCGCCCCCAGCTTCGGCTGGCTGCTGGCGTTCCGCGTGCTGCAGGGCGTGTCCGCCGGCGGCGGGCGGGTCATCGGCCAGGCCATCATCCGCGACCGTTTCGAGGGGCCGGACGCGCACCGGCTGATGTCCCACGTCACCATGGTGTTCGGGCTGGCCCCGGCCATCGCGCCCATCATCGGCGGCCATCTGCACGTGGCCTTCGGCTGGCGTGCGGTGTTCGTCTTGATGGCCGTGCTGGGCCTGGTGATGCTGCTGGCGACGCACCGCTTCCTCGACGAGAGCCTGCCGCGCGAAGCGCGGGTGCCCTTCCACCCGGTGACGCTGGCCCGGAACTATGCCACGGCGCTGCTGCACTGGCCCTTTCTGGCGCGCGCCCTGGCCGTGGGCTTCGCCTTCGGCGGTATGGCGCTCTACATCTCTTCGGCCGCCAGCTTCGTCATCCACATCCTCGGGCTGCCGGAGACGGCCTTCGCCTGGCTGTTCGTGCCGATGGTCGGCGGGGTGATGCTCGGCTCCGCCCTGGGGGCGCGCCTCGCCCACCGCTGGAAATTGTCCGGAGTGCTCGGCCTCGGCCTTGCCTGCATGGCCACGGCCGCCGTCGCCAATCTCGCCTACAACGGCCTGTTCACGGCGGCCGTGCCCTGGGCGGTGTTGCCCGTCGCCCTCTACACCTTCGGCGTCGGACTCACCCTGCCGGGCATGACCGTGAGCGCGCTCGACGTCTTTCCCAGGATGCGCGGGCTCGCGGCGTCCCTCGTGATCGCCATCCAGATGGCCGTGTTCTCGCTGGTCTCGGGCGTGGTGGCGCCGCTGCTGTTCGACAGCGCCCTCGAGCTGGCGGAGGGGATGGCGGTGTTCTTCCTGCTGACCGTGACCTGCTGGGTGACCGGCGCATGGTCGCGCCGCGACGCCCCGCTGCCGAGCGGTGCCGCGGAGCGCGAGTAGCCCCGTTTCAGCCCGGCGGTGTCTCGATACGAAAGCCGGGCGTCCATCGGAGACCGCCGATGGCCTTCGCAATGGATACCGTGCCGTCGTCCTCCGCGACGTTGTACACGCCGCGCGCCCCGTGCGTGAGCGCCAGGCGCGCCGCATGCGCGGCGCCATCCACGTGCAGCGGCGAAGGGCGGGGCGGCTGCAGGACGCCCGTAGCGGGGCCGTACAGCCGCCCGTAGCGGAGCACGATGCCCTCCAGCGGTGCGTCCAGCACCTGCCGTTCCAGGCTCGCCACGGCACGCGCCGTGAGGCCGAACTCAGGATCCTCGACGTTCAGCGGGGCGTCCTCGCCGTGCGGCATGGCCCCGGGCGCATAGGCGAAGGCGATGCTCTGGGCGATCAGCCGGGTTGCGCCCGCCGCGACTGCCGCCGCGACGAGATTGCGCGTGCCGATGTCGCGAAGGCGGGCGTTGCGGCGTTTCGCCTCGGGCATCCGCGCCGGGTCGAGCCCGGGCGGCAGGTCCGTGAGCTGGTGGATGACGGACTGCGGGCGCGCTCGCCGTAGGGCCTCGCGCAGGGCCGCCTCCTCGAACACGTCCACGACCACCGGCTCGATGCCGAGCTCGCGCAGCATCGCCGCCTTGTCCGGCGAGCGGGTGGTGCCGACCACCGGCCAGCCATCGGCGACCAGCAGCCGGCACAGCCGGCGGCCGATCGCACCGCTGGCGCCGGCGAGGAATATGGGTGCTCGTTTCGGTTGCATCGTCCTCCTTTCGGGAGGTTGGAGTGCCGCTCCGGGGCGGGCTGCGCGCTCAGTCCTCCGCCGGATGCCCCGCCGCCTGGGCGCGCCAGCGCTCTTCCTGCTCGCGCAGCTCCGGCGTGAACTCCTCGCCGAAGTCCTCGGCCTCGAAGACCTGCCGGATCTCGATCTCCGCCTCGGTGCCCGGCATCGGGTTGGGGCAGCGCTTCACCCACTCGATCGCCTCTTCCATCGAGTTTACCTGCCACAGCCAGTAGCCGGCGATCAGCTCCTTGGTCTCGGCGAACGGGCCGTCGACGACCGTGCGCCGCTCGCCCGAGAAGCGCACCCGGGCCCCCTTGCTGCTCGGGTGCAGCCCCTCGCCGGCGAGCAGGACCCCGGCCTTGACCAGCTCCTCATTGTACTTGCCCATGGCCTCCAGCAACTCCCGGCGCGGCAGCTTGCCGGCTTCGGAGTCCTGGCTCGCCTTGACGATGATCATGAATCGCATGTTCGTATCTCCGTACGCTGATCCTATTTCCTCGTCGAACGGCTCGCCCGCAGATCGACAGGCGGTGTAAATCCGCTGCGGGAGCCGCTCAGGATTCGTCGAGGAATGCCTGAACCAATTCGGCGGTGAGCCTCGGATAGCCGCTGTCCTGCGGCGCCGCGACCGCCTCGCCGAGGTAATCCCCGTGGCCGCCGGGCAGAATCAGCAGGCGGGCGTCTGGAAACAGCCGGGTGAGCTCCAGCGCATGCTCGGGCCTCACGATGTCCCGGTCGCCCACGGCCACCAGGGTCGGCGCGCCAACACCGCGGAGCAGGTCGTCCGGTACGTCCCGGAAGTTGCGCATCCGGTCGGCATCCTTGTCGTGCATCGTCCGGAGCTGTTCCGCGTCCGGATTCACCCGCAGGAAGGCGTCCTTGAGCGGCTGGGGCATGTTCGAGAAATCCGCATGTTCCATCGCCTCCCAGAGCTGCGCGTATGCGCCGTCTCTCCTGGTCAAGGATGAGGCGAACACCAGCTTGCGTACCAGCTCGGGATGCCGTATTGCCACTTGCAGCGCCACGCTCGCGCCGTTGCTGAAGCCGAACAGGTCTGCCCGATCGACCTTCAGTAATCGCAGCAGCGCCGCCACGTCGTCCGCGGAGGTGTCGAACCGCACGGGCGCATCGCGGTCGCTGCTGCGGCCGTGCGCCTGTTCCTCCACGGCGATGACGCGGCGGCGCTCTGCCAGCGCGGGGAGGATGCGGCCGAAGGTGACCTCGATCGTGGAACCGCCCCCGTGGAGGAGGACGAGCGGGACGCCGGTGTCAGGGCCATGTACTTCGTAGTACAGGTCGATGCCGTTGATGGGCGCATGGCCACATTCGATCGGTTGCGGGCTGCTCATCGGTGCGCTCCCTTCGTCTGATTGTTTGCCTCGTCATAGGCAGCCGGGTGGCGAACCCGGATCTCATCCCACTCAACCGCTCAGCGTCAGGCGGACCGGTGTTGCGTCCCGTGGCCCGGAGTGATGGCGAGCAGTCGGGCGGGCCTGCTCACCCGGGCCGTGTGCCAGACCCCTCGGGGGACCACCAGCGCGCGGCCGGCGACGAGCTCGACCGCCTTCAGCTCATCGCCCAGTTCCAGCAGGAAGGTGGCGTCGCCCGCCAGCATGTACAGGATTTCATCGCCGGCCGGGTGCATTTCCCAGCCGGTCCAGTCGGCCTCCATCGTCAGGACGGTCAGCAGCCGCCCTTGCTCGCTCTCCATCACCCTGCGGATGTCCGGTTCGGTGGGCGCGCCGGACATCAACTGGCCCCAGAACCCCCTTCCGCCGGGGAGCCGGACCGCCGCGCCGTCGGGCTCCAGGAGTAGATATTGTGTCGAGAGATCGCAGGTATCGTTTGCCATCGATCGCAACCCTTTTCGGTGCCGCCGGGAGTGTCGCCGCTGCCTGCCGCATCATCGCGGTTTTCCGCCAGCGGCGGGCTGTGATCGGGCGTCTCTCCCTGTCGACGAGCGAACCCTCGTGATTTCGACATTGCGTGGCGGGCGCGAACGGCACGGCTTGCAGGGAGGCCACCGTGACGAGGATGTCGATGCCCGGCTTCGCCGGCATTCTCCGGATTGCCGTGCTGCCGATGTGACGGCCCGCCCACTTCAGGCCGGCCAGTGCGCGGCCGATGGCGGCAGCTTCTCGCCCATACGCCCGCGCCAGGGTCGTACGGTAGCGCTTCAACTATGCGGCCCACGTCCTCCAAGCCCCGAGCGATGAGCCGAAAAATGGGGGAAATGAATCCATCCCGGAGTTCTGCACTGTAGCTTATGAAAAGAGTCCCGCCGGGGCTTCAGCCGCCCCGACCGTTCTCCCGGTGAGTGCGCCGCACCAGGTAGTAACCCAGTGTAAGGGCAAGCATGACAACAGCAATACCCAGCAGTGCGCTTTCAGGAAGGTCCTTCGTCTCCACGACGACGATCTTGCGCGCGACCGCGATCACCGCCACCGCAAGCACTGCTTCAAGGTGAATCTCGCGGCTCTCGATGTAGACCTTCATCGAATGCAGAAGCTCAATCCCGATCAGCACCAGCAGGAATTGCCCGAAAATCTCCAGCAACTCCCCGATCTCCAGCAGGAACAGCGGCGGAGTTGTCACGTCCTTGCCGAGAATCCACCCCAGCTCGACGGTGGCAAGGAGTACCACCCCCGCCATCATGATGAGCAGGACCCAGGTGATGAACCACTCAAACTTGTCGAGAATACGCACAGCAACTACGTCTCCCTACGTGGGAATAAAATCTGTCCCGGATTGTTGGTAGGGCGCAAGCACCGCGATTTCTTTCCGTGTCATCGGATGCACCGATGCGTCGTTTTCGGCTCAGAATGCCGGGCTTGTGATCGAGAACCTCTCCCGAACCCCGGGGCTGGTGACGAGTACGCCGAGGCCGTAGCCCGGCTCTTACAAGAGGACTTGCCCTCGCGGATTTCGTCCCGTTCCATCCTCGGCCGAATTTCGACCCTAAGCGCGTATTTTGCGCCTAAATATAGTCAATGAGTTGCGTGGGTCCGACCCCGGCCAGCGGCCATGACGCGCAATGGCTTTGAATGCCTCTTGCTATTGATTGAGCCTCAATCGTTTCTCCGCAAACACTTGGCGCCCGCTTTAGCGGCGTTTGCGGCGACGCGCAGCCTGGCAGTTGCAAGGATACGGCGAAACATACCTCGCCTGCCGCCGCTTGTTACCGACGACACAACGTGCCACGGCATCCCAGCGTATTGAAGTCGTAGACAGCCGAATGCCCAGGATTCCCGCTCGGTCGTGGGGCTCCATGCTCGATAAAGAAAGTCGCGGCATGCGCCCCATACAGACCGCTTGGGTAGGTGAATTCGTGTAATACGACGTATGCGTTGAACAAGGTGGGATGTCTTGGCCTTGGCAGACCCACTCCAGCAATGGGTGGCACATCTTGCTTTGAACTCTGAGCGGCTACTTCCTGGACCCATCTGTCGGCATCGGCAGCTGTAGCCGGGCGGATGAGACCCTTGGACACAGCCGCGTCGAGCCCGGCCATACCTGCCAACGGGGCGTTGACGTCCTTGAAAGACTCGGGTGGAGTTGTTGATGAAGTGAGCAATCTCTCGCTGCGCGACAGCGGATCTCCGATGACTATTTTCCCTGATTCGTCGCCCACATACACCAGTTCGACAGGCTTCCCGAACAACATCCTGGCTTTCCGGTTCAACCGCGTGTTGTTTCCCTTGCGGATGTAAAAATAGCCGCAGGGTCCGCCATCGTGGTAGGAGCTGATAAGCAGAGGCACATCATCAGGCAGGCCCGCGACAACCTGCCGATGATAGCCCGATGCGATAACGGCAAGTATCCTTGTCGTGTCGGTCCATCCAAGATTCCAGATGGTTGGCGCGTAGGCCCCTAGCATGAGGATAACGGGCCGCGACTTACTGTTTACGGCAATATCGAATTGAGTGGCGGTGCTCCCGCTCTGGTCAATTTGGAACCCCGCCTTTCTGCCGGAGTAGGCGCCGGCAGCGTAGACCACCGCATGTTCAGGGACAGATAACCCGTCAAATATACATTCTGGTTTGGTGCCGCGTTTCTGATTCGAATGCGAGGGAACCGTGAAGTTAAAATCCTTTAGTTTGGCTGTGTCAGCCTGTGGCTTCGGCGAGCCGGTACGCTGCTGGGGAGCGGCGTGACGAGGCAGGGGTGCGGAGAATATCGCCAGTAGCCCAAGTGATACCGAGGACAAAAAGATCGCCGTTACAAAGAGAGCCACGCGGCTTTCCAGCCGTCGCCATAGCAGTATCACGGCGGCGGCCATGAGAAGTGGCCACAGGACGAAAACCATATCTGTGAATGTAAACATACTCCATTCCTATTCGGGGCTATTGGAATAGCTGACGCCTTAGATATCCATGAGAGTCGCCAAGTATCGCCACTGGCCATTCACCTTCAGGTAGGTGACATCAGCAACCCAGATCTCACCTGGGCCTTTGGCGTCCGGCGAGCCCAGCCGAAGATTCTTTCCGTCTGCCTTGAAGCGCTTGAGGCCGGGCTGGCGGCGCGTGACTTCAACGACCCGTCCCTTGAGCCCTTGGGCTCGCATCAGACGCTCAACGCGTTTCCTGCTAACGTTCTCGCCCTGCTGTTTCAAGGCCTCATGAACGCGGGGACGGCCATAGGTGCCACGGCTCCCTTCATGGATCGATGCGATCTTTCCCTTCAAACGGCGGTCCTCCTTGCTCCGCTCTGATTCCGCTCGACGACTCCACGCATAGAAGCCGCTTCGCAAGACACCCAGCCAGCTGCAAAGGTACTTTACCCCTAGCGCCCGGTTTCTTGCGATGAATCGATACCGCTCTGATGTTCCTCCGCAAGAAACCGTTGCCACTTTTTTAGAAGGTCGTTCTCCTGGCGCAGCCGGCTTCACGTAGAACCTCCTCGGGGTACATTATGAGAAAATTCTACTTCTGAACACAGCCACTTTTCGGGGGGATTACCCTCGGAAGCGCCGAAGGATGAGTGGGCATGCGCCATAAACGCCGACCTTGGCCATGGCCCGCTTTGCCCACTCAGAGCACGACAAGCCATGATTAAATTTACGATGGGCACAGCAGAAACCTTTGTGGGGCGAGATGTGCCTTTGATATCCATCGATACAACTGATGAGGATGGTACGAGCGGTGATCGCCATCTGTTGTTTGTCTTCGTGGCCTAACGCTCGCCATAACCGGCGGCCAAAAGTGACGCGACGAAGGAGCGGCGCTTTTGGCTGTCCGGGTTGATGGCGTTGTTAGCCGTTATCTGATTCATTTTCCACGGCGCCAACGCCAAATACATCTGTTACGGGAAGGCCAGTTAAGAGCTTGGAGGCGGCTGCCACGTGGTTCGGCACATGCACCAAGAACGCAAGGAGCATTTCCTCTATTTCTTCGTCTTTCCATTTATTGGGATCGGCGCAAAATTGCGAGAAACGCTCCAAATCATTAAGCCAATCCGTCATGTGGAACGCCACATCATCCGCGGCACTCGCAGGGAGTTCGGCTTCTCGGAGCATCACTTCCCTAATGCGTTCCTCAATTACCTTTGCATCCAGTGCCACTGCGAGCTCCTTTATGACGGCTAACGCCTAGCTCAGCCGAGGAGGCGCGTCAGCGCCGACGTCGGCTGGAGCGCCGTGTTAGATTGCTTACCCACGCAAGAACTCGAAAACTTCATTTGGAGAGTGAACAACGAAGCCATCAGCTTTCCATGGATTGTTTGACCCGGCGGCGATGCCCTCCAAGGCCGGTATAAGCTTCACCATGACAGGGTATATTTCTCTGTCTTTCAATCTTGCATTCACATCCATCAATTCAATAAGAATATCTTGAGCGTCAGATTTGCTCAGAAAGAAATGGATTGGATTTCGTCCAGGATATTTTGGGTGAGGGATCGTGACATAAAGCCCTGAGGCCTTTTCTTGGAGCACCCATGCATCTGTGTCTTCTGAGAACTCGGCAAGTATCGTTTCTAAGGAATACGGTTCGGTCATGTCTTTTTCCTATTTTCTGCAATCTAACGCCTCATATCAGACGACCGAAAAGCGCGCAGCGGTTTTTGGATCGGCTGGATGTGATTGTTAAGTGCTTGCTAAAACACAACATCAATCTTTTTTTCTGCACCATTTCGAATTACCGTTAACTCAGAAGATTTTTTGTCGGGACCAACATCCGCCATTAGATCCATGGCATGCTTAGCATTTTTTGCTAAGTGTCCATCTACTTTTATAAGAACATCGCCAACTAGAACATTTGAGGTAAATGCCGGACTATCTTCAATGACCACATTGATAAGCACCCCAGTATTTCTTTCAAACTGGCTTCTTTGTTCAGGCGTCAAGTCGTTAAATTGAACGCCGAATTTGTACTTTTTTGTGGACTTAACAAAATATACTGCATTTTGATCATAGCGCCTTTGATGCGAAGTAATGGGAACGGCCTTGGTTCCATATGTTGTAGAGCTGCCACTATAGCTACCATATGTATTGCTGTTACCTAAGTATCCGCTGTATGCACTGTTATATGATGTATTTCCACTGACGGTACCGGAATGATAAGTGGTTTTATTGTCTGGTAGAAATAGAGTGGATGTTGTTGTTTGTGTGTTTGTATATTTAGAATTAACCAGTACGAGCGTAGCGCCAATTTGCTTTGCTTGAGCTGCAGCATTTTTTGTATCTTCATAACCGCCATTGAACGATGAATACCCAATAGGGATATAGTTCTTTGAGCGCAAAATAAGAATATCTCTATCGAAATGATCTGTTCCAAAAACCTGCGGTTCTTCCCCTTCCGAAAGCAGTTTGACTTCTGTAAGTGTTTTGGCATCAACGTATGGTTTGTAAAATTGCTTATAACCACTTATGGCGCAGCCAGCCAATAATGTAGCTACCAACAGCACTATTGAAAATCTCATGATGTTCTCCTTATGCACTTAACGGCCAAGCTCACCCGACGCGGGCCGCATAGCGGTCCGCGGTCGGGTGGAGCGCCGAGTTAGAAGCGTGGCTGGCCCCACATAGCGACATAGAGTTCACGCAGATTGCTCGGCATAAGCGACCACCCAAACCGCCTGCTCTTTTTATCAAGGCCATAAAGGAGTACCTCCGTGTAGTAAACGTCTATGTATTCGCGTACTTTTTCATCGCCCGACGCCAGCTTGGACTAGATAAAGCCAAGGTGCGCTTTTGCTTTAGCTTCTTCGCGCCGCCTAATCGCTTCGGTTGTGATCTGCGAAAACTGCTCGAACCACTCGCTATCGAATTCCGCCCCGAATCCCAGTTCTTCCAACCGGGCATCGGCAATCGCAGCATCGTCGGGGAAGCGTACCGCAATCTCTTCCCGCAGTCGGATGACACTCGGTGCTCGTTCCATAGCTTCTAACGTTTAAGCTGTGCGGCGCAAACGAAGCGCAGCGTAGTTTGCGTCCGAACGAGCACTTTGTTAGCCCTGTGGTTGACGAATAACATAGTATGGATTTATGCCGCCAAGCCTAGTAGAACAAACGTTCAATAACCGCCTTAGCTCATTAACAATTGGCTCTAGAGCCATTTCTTTTGGTCCGTCGCGCTCTTCCGTAATAAATATTGACTCATCAATTAAATATACTCTGCGTATTACCCATCTATCTTTATCAAGGTAATCATATTCCTCTCTATTAACATAGACAGATTCGAGTATTCCCTTGCCATCGGCTTCTAGCCAGTTATCCATTCTTTCGTCAAGATGTTCTACGGCATTCCTTGCATCACGATCATTCAAAGCACTATTTTCATCCGTTTCTAAGTGATTCCTTAAATCCCTAGCTCTATCTCGTGATAGTTGCTGCCTTGAACTTGGTGCGTATAACAGCTTTGATACCATGCCAAAATGGGACAGAAAACTTTGAAGAAACATCCATGCCTCTCGACTTTGGCGAGAATTTGGATCATTAACTATGTTCAACAGCGTTAGATAATTGGACAATGCTAGTTGCGCATGGATATACGTTTCCTCGGTATATATATGTAGTTGCTCAGGTGTCATGAGTTTTAAGGGCTAACTTGAATTCGGTGTGATAATGGTGTAATAAAATACACCATTCGTAAATCTAAACCAATAAACAACCCAAACCCTACCGCCCTCTCCCCCAGCGGCAAACAAGGATAAGCATTAAAGGAGGTTCTAATGGACCGTCCCAAGCTCCTTGACCGTCTGCGTGACGCCTTGCGCGTGCGCCACTACAGCATTCGCACCGAGCAGTCCTATGTGGACTGGGTGCGGCGTTTCATTCTCTTCCACGGCAAGCGCCACCCGGTGGACATGGGCAAGGAGGAGGTCACGCAATTCCTGACCCATCTCGCGGTGGAGCGCAACGTCGCCCCGTCGACGCAGAACCAGGCGCTGTGCGCGCTGCTGTTTCTCTATCGCGAGGTGCTTGGCGAAGCCCTGCCGTGGCTGGACGAGGTGCGGCGGGCGAGGAAACCGGCGCGCCTGCCGGTGGTGCTCACGCGGGACGAGGTGCGGGTGCTGCTCGCCCAGCTCGGCGGGACGCACTGGCTGGTGGCCTCGCTGCTCTATGGCGGCGGCCTGCGCCTGATGGAGGCGCTGCGGCTGCGGGTGAAGGACGTCGAATTCGAGCGCGGGGAGATCGTGGTGCGCGAGGGCAAGGGCGCGAAGGATCGCGTGACGGTCCTGCCGCGGGCGGTGGTCGAGCCGCTGCAGGCGCATCTCGCCTGGGTGAAGGCCGAGCACGAGCGGGACCTGGCGGCGGGTTTCGGTGCCGTGTACCTGCCCTTCGCCCTGGAGCGCAAGTACCCGAACGCGAACCGGGAGTGGGGCTGGCAATACGTGTTCGCGGCTCGCCAGCGTTCCACGGACCCGCGCAGCGGCGTGGTGCGCCGGCACCACGTCTCGGCGAATGCGGTGCAGAGCGCGGTGAAGCAGGCGGTGCGCGGCGCGGGCGTCGTCAAGCCGGCCAGCTGCCACTCGCTGCGCCACTCCTTCGCCACGCACCTGCTCGAGGACGGCTATGACATCCGCACCATTCAGGAACTGCTCGGGCACAAGGACGTGAACACGACGATGATCTACACGCACGTGATGAACCGCGGCGGCCGCGGCGTGCGCAGCCCGCTGGAGCGGCTAGGTTGAGGCGCCCCCGCCCTCAGTCCTCTTGCAGGAGCAGGTGCCTGCAATCGCCGTAGATGTGTGAGTGATGGCGGCTGTGTTGTCGCTGCCGAAGACCTCCACCTCGGCGGGCGTTGTCGCTCTCCCTCGATGAGTCGGATTCGACGTTGACGCGCTTGCACCAGCTGCACATGCGCAGCAGTGGCTGTTCGCGCGACAGGCGCGGGGCGAGAAGGGCGATGGTGGGGCGCTCTTCGGTGCGCACCTCGCGGCTGCGGTATTCGACGCCGCCGTCGGCCTGCGGCATCGGCGCCGTGCGCCGGTGGCGGCGCCGGTCGGGGCATTGCAGCGGAAAGGGATGCTCAGGCTGCGTCCGCGGCGCGATCGATCAGCCCGCGCTGCACGTGGCGCGTCTCCATGTCGTGGATGAAGTCCCACAGCGAGCGGCCGAGCACGGCCTCGCGGGTGAGCGCGGCGGCGCCGTTTGCCGCGGGCGAAGGCGTCCCACTCGCGCCTCGATCGCGACGATGACGGCGACGCTGGATCCGATCGGGATGGCAGATCTCGGCGTGCGGGGCTCGTGCGCGAGTTGAGCGGACAGCGCATGCCGGCTTCTTTAGCTTCCTGGCAGGTGGCGTTCAGCCGGCGGCGCTGCCCTTCGGCCGCGCCCCGCCGGCCCACCAGATCCGGCAGGCGCCCTCGTCGGAGACCATGCAGGGGCCGATCGGCTTGCGCGGGGTGCAGGCGCTGCCGTACAGGCGGCATTCGGTCGGGTAGATCTTGCCCAGCACCACCTTGGCGCAGTCGCAGCCGGGCGGCATCTGACCGGCGCGCTTGCGCGCCTCGTCGGCATAGGAGGGCAATCGCTTGCGTGCGTCGTGCTCGGCGTAGGCGTCCTTGAGGGCGTAGCCGGACTTCGGAATCACGCCGATGCCGCGCCAGTTCGCGTCCACCACGTCCAGCACCTGGCCCATTAGCCGGCGCGCGGTCGGATTGCCGTCGGGGCGTACCACCTGTCGGTAGCAGTTGTCGAGGAAGGCGTTGCCTTCGAGGTTTTGCCGCAGCACCGAGTAGAAGGCGGCCAGCAGCTGCTCGGGCTGGAAGCCGGAGACGGCCGTCGGGATACCGTGCTTCTCGGGCACGAAGCGCCATTCCTCCGGCCCCATGATGGTGGAGACGTGGCCCGGCGCGACCAGACAGTCGAAGCCCGGCGTTTCGGAATCGAGCAGCATGGCCACCGCCGGCCAGGTGAGCCGCCCCGAGAGCAGCAGCAGCAGATTTTTCGGCGCGCCCTCGGCCAGCATGGCGGCGACCGGCGCGGTGGTGGTCTCGAAGCCGGCGGCGAAAAACACCACGGTGCGCTGCGGGTGGTCCCGCGCGATACGCACCGCTTCGGTGGGCGAGGCGATGGGGCGGATGTCGGCCCCGGCGGCCTTGGCCTGCTCGAGCGAGCGCGGCTGCGCCTTGGGGACGTTGACCGGCACCCGCAGCATGTCGCCGAAGGCGAGCAGGATGGCATCCTCGTGCAGGGCGATCTGCATCGCCTCGTAGACGTCCTCCTCGGGGCAGACGCAGACCGGGCAACCGGGCCCCGGAATGAGTTCGATGCCGGCGGGCAGCGCGCCGCGCAGCCCGGACATGGTGATCGAGCGCTCGTGGCCGCCGCAGACATTCATGATGCGCAGCCCCTCGGGCAGCGGCAGCTCGCGGATGCGCGCCAGCCAGGTCTTCGCGTCGGCGGCCATGACAGCGCCCCTTAGCCGGTGGTCTTCACGTGCCCGTGCGGGCGGGCCGGGTCATGGTCGTGATGCCCATGCCCATGCCCATGCCCATGCCCATGCCCATGCCCATGCCCGTGGCTGTGGCTGTGGCTGTGGCTGTGGCCGGACCCGTGCGGGTGGCCGTGGCCATGACCGTGCAGGGCGGCGCCATCGGGCTGCACCGACGGGCGCAGGGTCTGCTCGCGGGCGATGCGCTCGCGCAGCGCGCGGATCTCGCCGCGCAGCCAGTCGAACCAGGGATCCAGCCCCTGGCCCTTGCGGGCGGAGAGGGGCAGCACCGGCGCGGCGCTGGCCAGCTCGCGCAGGCAGCGCTCGGCGCGCGCCGGGTCGAAGTCGTCGAGCACCGGCAGCAGCTCGGCCTTGGTGAGCAGCATCAGATCGGCGGCCCGGAACATTACCGGGTACTTGGCCGGCTTGTCGTCGCCCTCGGTGACCGACAGCAGGGTGACGTTGCGGTGATGACCGAGATCGAAGCTGGCCGGGCAGACCAGATTGCCGACGTTCTCGATGAACACCACGTCGATACCCTCGAGATCCATGTGGTGCAGCGCGTCGTGGACCATGTGGGCGTCGAGGTGACAGGCGCTGCCGGTGGCGATCTGTACGGCGGGCACGCCCTTGGCGCGAATGCGCTCGGCGTCGTTCTCGGTCTCCAGGTCGCCCTCGATGACGGCGATGCCGAGCTCCTTGCCCAGCGCCTCGATGGTGGCCTCCAGCAGGGCGGTCTTGCCCGAGCCGGGCGAGGACATCAGATTCACCGCGAGGATGCCGCGGGCGTCGAAGTGCTCGCGGTTGTGCGCCGCCTGGTGGTCATTCTCGGTCAGCAGGCTTTTGAGCACGGTGACAGCGGCGCGGCCGTCTTCGGTGCGCGCGTGTTTGCCGTCGGCGCGGACCAGGTGCTCATTGCCGGGAGTGATATTGCAGCCGCAGGTGTCGCACATAAGCCTAGTCTCGCATCGTTTGACGGTGACCCGTGCCCTAATGGGTGGGGGCCGGTTCTCTCGTCGTGGGGTCGGTGGCGGCCAGCTCGACGCTGGCGAGCAGCAGCTCGTCGCCACTGACCAGGCGGGTCTGCCAGTCGCCGCAGGCGCCGCAGACCAGCCGGTTGGGCTGCGCCTCGGTCTCGGCGCCGCAGCTCTGGCAGGCGACGCGCAGCGGCAGCGACTCCAGATGCAGCTCGGCGCCTTCGGCGATGGTGCCGGCGCTGGCCAGCGGGAAGGCGCGCCCCAACAATTCGGGCTCCACCCCGGAGAGCGGGCCGATCTGCACCCGCAGGGCGAGCACCGCGCGGGCGCCATGCTCGCCGGCCACCGCCTCGACCTGGCCGATCATCGCCTGACACACCGAGAGCTCATGCACCCGCGCTGCCCCCGAGCTCTTCGAGCATCTCGTCGTAGAGCTCCCAGGCCGACTGCGCCTCCGCCTCGCTCATCTTCTGGATGGCGTAGCCCACGTGCACCATCACGTACTCGCCAACGGCGACCTCCTCGCCCTGCAGCATGAACAGGCTGACGTCGCGCTCGACGCCCTTGGCGCTGCACCGGGCGTTGAAGCCGTTGATGTCGTCGACCCGCATGGGGATGGCCAGGCACATGAGTCCCTGTGTCCTCTCGGTTCAAAGTCTGTATCCTACCCCGCCGGGCGGGGCGCGTGAAATATTGCGCCAGTCATCCATCCTGACGTTGACGTGGGTCAATGCCGGTCCGTCTGAGCGCAGCGAGTATGAGCGCACTGAAATATTAGCGCAGACTTAAGTTCCTGCGGCCCGGTGCCTCGCAAGTGGGGCGGATCCGACCCGCGGCATTGACACGCGTCGTACAGGCGCGATACTGGATTCGCCTCATGATGGAACAACAAGAACAAACCAGGGACGCGGCGACGCTGGTGCTCGGCATCGGCAACACCTTGTTGACCGACGAGGGCGCCGGCGTGCACGCGTTGCGCTGTCTCGCCGAAGAATACCCCGCCCTCGCCGACGTCGAGCTCATGGACGGCGGCACCCTGAGCTTCACGCTGGCCGGTCCCATCGAGGAAACCTCGCGGCTGATCGTCATCGACGCGGCCCAACTCGGCGCCGAAGCCGGTGCAGTGCGCGTGTTCGAGGGCGTGGACATGGACCACTTCGTCGGGCACAACAAGAAATCCAGCGTCCACGAGGTGGGTCTGGTCGACCTGATGACCGTGGCCCTGCTCGCCGGTCGCATGCCCTCCCGGCGAGCACTGATCGGCATCCAGCCGGAGAACCTCGACTGGGGCCTGGAGCCGACCGCCGCCGTGCAGCGCGGCATCCGCGAAGCCTGCGCCCACGCCGTGCAACTCATCCAGAGGTGGAAGCAATGCGCCGACTCGACGATATCCGCGTAAGGCTGGAGGGCAGTACGCCGCCGCCGGCCGAGCCCCTCATCGGCAATGCCCTGCCTATTCTCTACGAGATCGCCGACGCTCTGGAGCGGCTGCACAGCACCGGGGAGACGGCGATCATCGACCTGCGCGCGCTGCCGCTGGCCCCCGGCGACCGCGAGCGCCTGCAGGAGGTGCTCGGCGCCGGCGAGCTCAACGCGCGTCTCGAGGCCCTGGGGCCCAGCGAGGTGCGCGAGACCGGCATCCACGGGGTGTGGTGGGTGACGCACCACAACGCGGAGGAGGAGATCATGGCGGAGTTCATCGAGGTGACACAGCTGCCCGATATCCTCAGGAGCGATCCCCAGGACGTCGTCGAAGGGCTCGCGCGGCTGCGCGAACGCCTGGCCGCGGCGCCCGAGGCGATGGCAGAGCCCGTTTCGGCGGCACATGCGAATAACGGAGGGGCGGAGCATGTCTGACGGTCAGACCCTGGGCGAGGCCCTCAAGCTGCACGGGATCACCCGGCGCGGCTTCATGAAATTCTGCGCCACCACGGCCTCGCTGATGGCCTTGCCGCCGGGCATGGCGCCGGCCATTGCCGAGGCACTGAGCACGGCGCGGCGCCCGTCCGTCATCTGGCTCTCCTTCCAGGAGTGCACCGGCTGCACCGAATCGCTGACCCGCTCCTTCTCGCCGACCGTCGAGAGCCTGATCTTCAACTCGATCTCGCTGGATTACCACCACACCCTGATGGCCGCGGCCGGGCACGCCGCCGAGGAGGCGCGCGTGCAGGCCATGGAGCAGAACAAGGGCAAGTATCTGGTGCTGGTCGACGGCTCGGTGCCGGTGGCCAACGATGGCGTGTATTCCGCCATCGCCGGGATCAGCAACCTGCAGATGCTGCGCGAGACGCTCGAACACTGCGCGGCGGTGATCGACGTGGGCACCTGCGCCTCCTTCGGCGGCATCCCGCAGGCCAAGCCCAACCCCACCGGCGCCATGAGTGTGCCCGCGCTGATGGAGCAGGGGCTGGTGCCCCGCAAGCCGGTGATCAACGTGCCCGGCTGCCCGCCCATTCCCGCAGTCATCACCGGGACCCTGGCGCACTACCTGACCTTCGGCGAATTGCCGGCCACGGACCATCACCACCGTCCGCTGGCCTTCTTCGGCGACACCATCCACGACCGCTGCTACCGGCGCCCCTTCTACGACCAGGGCAAGTTCGCCAAGACCTTTGACGACGAGGGGGCACGCAACGGCTGGTGTCTGTACGAACTCGGCTGCAAGGGGCCGACCACCTATAACGCCTGCGCCACCATCAAGTGGAACGGCGGCACCAGCTTCCCCATCCAGAGCGGCCACGGCTGCTTCGGCTGTGCCTCACCCAACTTTTGGGACGCCGGCAACTTCTATGCGCCGCTGTCCACCGGCGAGTGGGGCAGCGCCGAGGGCATTGCCGCGGCGGCCGCCGCCGGCCTCGCGGTGGGGGCCGGGGCCGCTTTGATCTCACGCCGGCACCAGAAGAAACTCTCGGAGGGCAAATAAATGGACCTGCTCGCGTTCGCCCGCGGCCCGGCGCTGTACTGGTCGGTCATCGTCTTCGTGGTCGGTATCGCCTGGCGGCTGACCGGCATCTTCCTGCTCAAGCACAAGAAGGACTTCAGCGAGCCGCGCGAGACGGGCCTCAAACCCTGGCTGGGCGGCCTGCGCCTGGTCGCCATGCGCAGCTGGCCGCGCCACGAGTTCGCCAAGAAGACCATGTTCAACGAGATCATGGGCTACGTCTTCCACATCGGCCTGGGCATCGTGGTGTTCCTGTTCGTGCCGCACATCCTGTTCATGAAGGACGTGTTCGGGGTGAGCTGGCCGGGGCTGCCCAACGCCTTCATCTACGGCGTGGGGGTGGTCACCATCGCCACGCTGCTGGCGGTGCTGGTGCGCCGCGTCACCCACCCGGTGCTGCGCTTGATCTCCAACTTCGACGACTATTTCAGCTGGTTCGTGACCATCGCGCCGCTCATTACCGGCTTTCTGGCGGTGGCGCACTTCGGCGCCCGCTACGAGAACCTGCTGGCGGTGCACATCCTCAGCGTCGAGCTGCTGCTGCTGTGGTTTCCGTTCGGCAAGCTGATGCACGCCTTCCTCATCGTGCCCTCGCGGGCGGCGGAGGGCTACGCCTTTACGCGCAAGGGGGCTTCCACATGAGCGAGATGTCGTCGGATTCGCAGGGTTCGCCGGCGCCCACGACCGCTGGCCCGCAGGCTGGGGCGGTCGATCAGGACACGCCGATCGCCAAGGAGCACCCGCTGGAGACCCAGGGCCCGCGCTTGAGCATCAAGAAGCCCGAGGTCCGCTACGACCAGCAGGGCGAGCTGAGCGACGAGGAGCGGGTGAAGCTGGCGATGCAGCACTTCGGCAAGGACTTCGGCTACACCGCCGCGGTCCACATGGAGGCCTGCATCCATTGCGGCATGTGCGCCGAGGCCTGCCACTTCTACACCACCACCGGCGACCCGAAGTACACGCCGATCTGGAAGCTCGAGCCCTTCAAGCAGGCCTACAAGCGCGAGGCCGGCCCGTTCGCGTTCTTCTATCGGCTGTTCAACCTCAAGCACAAGGTCACCGCCGATCAGCTGCGTCAGTGGCAGGAGCTGCTCTACGACTCCTGCACCGTGTGCGGGCGCTGCAGCCTGATGTGCCCGATGGGCATCGACATCGCCGGCCTGGTGAGCCAGGCCCGGCATGCCATGTTCAAGGCCGGCCTGGTGCCGCACGAGCTGCACGCGGTCGCCGAGCGCGCCCATCGCGAGGGCAGCCCGCTGGGGGCGACGCCCGATGTGTTCGAGGACCGCGTCGAATGGATGGGCGATGAGCACGAGGTCGAGATGCACATGAACGAGGAGCAGGCCGACGTGCTGGTCACCATGTCCTCGATCGAGATCCAGAAGTACCCCGAGTCCATGGCGGCCACGGCCAAGGTGCTCAACCACCTGGGCTACTCCTGGACCTTTCGCAGCGACGGCTATGAGGCGACCAACTTCGGCCTGCTCTCGGGCAATCTGGACTGGCAGAAGGACATGAGCATGAAGCTCATCAACGCCGCGCTGAAGATCAAGGCCAAGTACCTGCTCCTTCCCGAGTGCGGACACGCCTACCAGGCGCTGCGCTGGAGCGGGGCGAATGTCTACGGCAAGCCGCTGCCCTTCAAGGTGCGCCATATCTCCGAGTTCATGGCCGAGCACATCTCGAACGGGCGCCTGAAGGTGAAGCCGGAAATCACCAAGTCGGTGACCTTCCACGACCCCTGCCAGGTGGTGCGCCGCGGCGGGGCCATCGAGGCGCCGCGCACCGTGCTCAATGCCCTGGGCGTGGAGCTGCGCGAGATGCAGGCCAACCGAGACACGCAGTGGTGCTGCGGCGGCGGCGGCGGAGTGGTCACCATCCACCGCGCCGATCCGCTGCGCTACAAGACCTTCGAGATCAAGATGCACCAGGTGGAGGACACCGGCGCCGAGATGCTGGTGACCACCTGCTCGAACTGCCGGCAGACCTTCGATGACGGACAGGCGCACTTCCATTGGGACAAGACGGCGCAGAGCCTGCTGGAGCTGGTCGCCGACAACCTGGCCGAGGAGGCGGTGGCCGCAGATGCAGAACAATGAGCGCGGCACGCCGGTGCCGCCGGACAGCTTTGGGAATGAGGTGAAGTCATGAGCGCCGAACGCATCGTCGTCGACCCGATCACCCGCATCGAAGGGCACCTGCGCATCGAGGCGGAGACCAACGAGAGCGGCGAGATCACTCGCGCGTCGAGCGCCGGGACCATGGTGCGCGGTATCGAGATCATCCTGCGCGGCCGCGACCCGCGCGAGGCCTGGGCCTTTGCCCAGCGCATCTGCGGGGTATGCACCCTGGTGCATGGGCTCGCCTCGGTGCGCGCGGTGGAGAACGCGCTGAACTACCCGATCCCGCCCAACGCCCAGCTGATCCGCAACCTGATGAGCGGCGCCCAATACATCCATGACCACGTGATGCATTTCTATCACCTGCACGCGCTGGACTGGGTGGACGTGGTCTCGGCCCTGAAGGCCGACCCCAAGGGCACCTCGGCCTTGGCGCAGAAGGTCAGCCCGAGCAACCCGCGCACTTCGCCGGGCTACTTCGCGGACGTGCAGAAGCAGGTCAAGCAGCTGGTGGAGAGCGGCCAGCTCGGTATCTTCGCCAACGGCTACTGGGGCCATCCCGGCTACAAGCTGCCGCCGGAGGCGAACCTCATGGCGGTGGCGCACTATCTCGAGGCGCTCGCCTGGCAGCGTCAGATCGCCAAGCTGCACGCCATCTTCGGCGGGCGCAATCCACACCCGAATTTCCTGGTCGGGGGCATGCCCTCGGCGATCAGTGTCCACACCCAGGGCGCGCCCGGCGGCGCCGGCGGCGCCGGGGCCACGGCGGTGAACATCCAGGGCCTGGAGGAGGTGAAGAACCTCATCGACCAGATGCGCACCTTCGTCGACCAGGTGTACGTGCCCGACACGCTGGCCATCGCCGGTTTCTACAAGGATTGGTTCAAGCAGGGCGAGGGCGTGGGCAACTTCATGACCTACGGCGACTTCCCCGCGCAGGGCGTGGAGGAGCCGGGGGCCTTGCTGGTGCCGCGCGGGGTGATCCTGAACCGCGACCTCTCCCACGTGGAGGAGCTCGACCTCAATGCGCCGGACCAGATCGAGGAGTTCGTTGCCCACTCCTGGTACGCGTACTCGGGCGGCAAGGACAAGGGTCTGCATCCCTACGAGGGCGAGACCACCTTCGATTACACCGGTCCCAAGCCGCCCTACCAGCACCTGGACGTCGATGCGCAGTACTCGTGGATGAAGTCGCCGCGCTGGAAGGGCAACGTCGTGGAGGTCGGGCCGCTGGCCCGCGTGCTGATGATGTACGCCAGCGGCCACGAGCAGACCCGCGAGCTGGTGGGACAGGCACTGCAGACCCTGGACCTGCCCATCGAGGCGCTGTATTCGACCATGGGCCGCACCGCGGCGCGCACCCTGGAGACCAAGGTGATCGCCGACAACATGGGCACCTGGTACACCAACCTCATCAACAATATCCGCAGCGGCGACGTGAAGACCCACAACGACGCGCTGTGGGAGCCCTCCAGCTGGCCGCGCGAGGCGCGCGGCGTCGGCTACATGGAGGCGCCGCGCGGCGCGCTGGCGCACTGGGTGGTGATCAAGGACGGCAAGATCGACAACTACCAGGCGGTGGTGCCCAGCACCTGGAATGCCGGACCACGCGATCCCAAGGGCCAGGACGGCCCCTACGAGGCGGCGCTGCGCGGCCACACCCTGGCCAAGCGCGAGCAGCCGCTGGAGATCCTGCGCACCATTCACAGCTTCGACCCGTGCATCGCCTGCGCAGTGCACGTCACCGACCCGGAGGGGGAGGAGCTGGTCAAGGTGAAGGTGCGCTGAGGGCGCACGGCGACAAAATGCAAGGAGTTCGAGAATGAACAGACAAGAGCTGATCCGCATCCTCGGCACCGCGGCCCTGCTGACGAGCGCCACCGCCGCGCAGGCCCACCCCGGCCATGGCTTGGCCGGCGGCTTGGCCGGCGGCTTCGTGCACCCCTTCACCGGGCTGGACCACCTGCTCGCCCTGCTGGCGGTCGGGCTGTGGGCCGCCCAGCAGGGCGGGCGCGCCGCCTGGGGCCTGCCGGCGGCCTTTCTGGCGACGATGGCGGCGGGCTTCGCGTTGGCCCTGGCGGGGGTGTCCCTCCCGGCCGTGGAACCGGTGGCGGCCGCTTCCGTGCTGGTGCTGGGGCTGGCGGTCGGCAGCGCCGTGCGAGCCCCGCTGGCCGGTGCATTGCTGGTCGGCGCCTTCGGCCTGTGGCACGGCTATGCGCACGGCGGCGAGCTGGCGGCGGGGGCTGCGGGCCCCGCCCTGGCGGGCATGCTCGCCGCCAGCGCAACGGTGCAGGCCCTGGGCTGGCTGGGCGGCAGCCTCATGAAGCGGGGCCGGCTGCCGCTGCTGCGCGCCGGGGGCATGGCCATCGGTGCGCTGGGGGCGCTGCTCCTGGCCGGGGTCTAGACCCGGTTTCCACTGCCGAAGCCGGGCGGGGTGCGTGCACCCCGCCCGGCTTTGTGCTTTGTTTTTCCCACCGCGAATGCCCAGACGAAAGGACCCGATGGTCAAGCCAGAGCCTCTTCCCGCCGACGCCCTGCATCGCCGCTGCGAGCTCGCCGAGCTGCGCTTCGAGACCACCGACGAGCTCTCGGACCTGGACGAAGTCCTGGGCCAGGCCCGCGCCATGGAGGCGCTGCGCTTCGGGACGGGCATGCGCCACAGCGGCTACAACCTGTACGTGCTCGGTCCGCCGGGCCTGGGCAAGCACACCGTGGTGCGGGGTGTGCTGGGTGAACGCGCCGGTGCGGCCGCGGCCCCGCTGGACGCGTGTTACGTCAACAATTTCAACGAAACCAACAAGCCGCGCCTGCTGCGCCTGCCGCCGGGCCGTGCCCGGCGCCTGCGTGCGGACATGCGCCGGCTGGTCGAGGACCTGCTCGCCGTCCTGCCGGCCGCCTTCGCCGGGGAGGAGTACCAGCGCCGGCGCAAGCAGATCGCGCAACAGCACGAAGAGCGCCAGGAGCAGGCTATCGGGGACCTCCAGGAGCGCGCCGAGGCCGAGCACATCGCGCTGTTGCGCACCCCGGCCGGCTTCGCCTTCGCGCCGATGCGCGACGGGGAGGTGCTCGGCCCCAAGGAGTTCAACCAGCTGGCGGATGCGGAGCGCGCGCGGGTGGAGGCCCCGGTGAAGGCGCTGCAGGAGCAGCTCCAAGGCGTGCTGCAGGAGTTTCCGCGGTGGCGCAAGGAGGCGCGCGAGGCGGTCAAGCGCCTCAACCGCGAGACGGCCGAGAACGCCGTCAGCCATGAACTGGAGGAACTGCGCGCGCCGTATGCGGATGCCCCCGAGGTGCGGGCCTATCTCGACGAGGTCGGGCGCGACGTGCTGGACAACTTCGACGACTTCCTCGCCCAGGAGCGCGATCCGGACGCGGTCGACGGTGGTCTGGGGCCGGACAGCCCCGAGTTCCGCCGCTACCAGGTGAACCTGCTGGTCGACCACGCCGACAGCGAGGGGGCGCCGGTGATCTACGAGAACAACCCCCTCTACGACAACCTGCTCGGCCGCGTCGAGCACATCACCCAGATGGGCACCCTGGCGACGGACTTCATGCTGATCCGGCCCGGCGCGCTGCACCGGGCCAACGGCGGCTATCTGATGCTCGACGCCCACAAGGTGCTGGGCAACCCCTTCGCGTGGGAGGCCCTCAAGCGCACCCTGTTCGCCCGCGAGATCTGCATCGAATCCCTGGCGCGCGCGCTGGGGCTGATCAGCACCGTCTCGCTGGAGCCCGAGCCCATGCCGCTGGACGTGAAGGTGGTCCTGATCGGCGACCGACTGCTGTACTACCTGCTGCACGAGTACGACCCCGAGTTCGGGGAGCTGTTCAAGGTGGCGGCCGACTTCGAGGAGCGTATCGAGCGGGATGCGGCCAGCACCGAGCTGTACGCGCGCCTGATCGCCACCCAGGCGCGGCGCCACGCGCTGATGCCGTTTCGCCGCGACGCGGTGGCGCGCCTGATCGAGCATGGCTCGCGCCTGGTCGAGGACGCCGAGAAGCTCACCACCCGCCTGGCCAGCATCGGGGACCTGATGCGCGAGGCCGATTACTGGGCCGGGCAGCGCGGCGCCGACGCCGTCGCGGCACAGGACGTGGAGCAGGCCGTCGCGCACCAGATCTACCGCGCCGATCGGATCTCCGAGCAGATCCAGGAGGAGATGCGCCGCGGCACGCTGATGGTGGACACCGCGGGCGAGGCCCTGGCTCAGGTGAACGGGCTGACTGTCATGGAACTGGGCCGCTTTCTGTTCGGCCACCCGGTGCGCATCACGGCCACGGCGCGCATGGGCGAGGGCGAGGTGGTGGACATCGAGCGCGAGGTGGAGCTCGGCGGCGCCATCCACTCCAAGGGGGTGCTCATCCTCTCGCGCCTGCTGGCGGCGCGCTATGCCCTGGACCGGCCCTTGTCGCTCTCGGCGAGCCTCGTGTTCGAACAATCCTACGGCTTCGTGGAGGGGGACAGCGCCTCGGTGGCCGAGCTGTGCGCGCTGCTCTCGGCGCTGGCCGATGTGCCCATCCGGCAGTCGCTCGCGGTCACCGGCTCGGTGAACCAGCACGGCGAGGTGCAGCCGATCGGCGGGGTGAACGAAAAGATCGAAGGCTTCTTCGATCTGTGTGCGGCCCGCGGCCTGAGCGGCGACCAGGGCGTGCTCGTTCCCGCCGCCAACCGGGCGCACCTGATGCTGCGCCGCGATGTGGTGGAGGCGGTGGCGGCGGGGCGCTTCCACGTCTGGGCGGTCGCGAAGGTGGACGAAGCCATGGAGCTGCTCACCGGTCGCGCGGCCGGGGCGCGCGATGCCGACGGGCATTTCCCCGAGGACAGCATCAACGCCCGTATCGAGCAGCGCCTGGTGGACATGGCCGACGCCCGTCATGCCTTCGGCGAGCACGGCAAGGGCCCCGACGAGCTCGAGGACAAGGACGGGGAGCACGACGAGGAGCGCCATGACTGAGTCGCTGCGGCTCGAGCGCATCGTGTTCGCCTTCGACGCGCGTTCGCACGCCGACCCGCGGCTGGCCGCCGCGCTGCGGCTGGCGGCCGGCTCCCGTCCCGATCTCGAGGCGGTCTTCGTCGAGGACCAGGACCTGGTCAATCTCGCGGCCCTGCCGTTCGCCAG
Source organism: uncultured Gammaproteobacteria bacterium (assembly GCA_963779865.1). GTDB lineage: Bacteria > Pseudomonadota > Gammaproteobacteria > CAVZZX01 > CAVZZX01 > CAVZZX01. The sequence continues at coordinate 3,284,603 of CAVZZX010000003.1, forward strand.
CGAGGTCGGTCTCTCGGCCGGCCTGCGTCAGCTCGACCCCACGGCCCTGCGCACCAGCCTGCGCGCGCATGCCGAGGAACTGCGCCGGGGCCTGGAGGCGATGGCCCGCAGCGGCGGGCGGCAGCTGTCCTTCAGCACGGTGCAGGGGCGCCTCACCGCGCGCCTCCAGGCCCTGCTCGAGGAGGCCTCGGTGGCCGTGCTGAGCCGCGGGGCGGCGGCCGCCACCGCGACCCGTGGACCCGTGACCGGTCAGCTGGTGGCGGTCCCCTTCGGTGGCGGAGAGGGCGACGCGCGCGCCCTGATCGTGGCCGCCGAGCTCGCCGTGCAGGTCGGCGGCGAGCTCATGGTGCTGCTGGCTCCCGACGCGGCGCGGCGGCTCGAATGGCGGCGGCGCGCCGACGCGCTGCTGGCCGCACGCGGCGTGCGGCGTCATTTCCTGGGGGCGGCGCCCGAGGCGGGCGAGTTGCTCGCCGCCCTGCGGCATACCGGCGCGGACTATCTGGTCCTGGCGGCACCGCTGAGCACCGCCCTGGAACGCCTGCTGCAGCGGTTGAGCTGTCCGCTGCTGCTGGTGCGCTGAGGCGGGCTTCAGTCCTTGCCGCGGTGGTTTTCGGCGTGCATGTTCAGGAACAGCTCGCCCTGGGCGCGGGCGTCGTCGAGGGCCACGTGAGTGTGCGCCTGCTCACCGAACCAGCGGCGCGGCAGATAGTTCTTGCCGCTGCGGCGGAACTCGAGCTTGCGCATGCCCATGGCATAGCTGCGCACGTCCAGCGCGTTCTCGCGAAACGGCCGGCGCCCCGTGAAGCGCTGCAGGTACCAGTACACCCACATGAAGTCCCAGGCCGCCGGCCAGCCGGTGAACACCACCCGGCCGGGCAGCGCCTCCACCCAATCCGCATACTCGTGCATGACCTGCGCCGGGGGCCGCGGCTGCTGCCGGCAGGCGTGCCAGGCCTCGGGAAACTGGCCCCACCATTCCATGGTCGCCGGATGCGGATGCGCCTCCGGCAGCGTCTCCAGGTTGGCGCTGAAGTTCGCCAGCTCGCCTTCGCCGGGCAGATAGGCGGCCGAGGCGAGGCTCAGCATTGAGTGCGGCCCGGGGATGGGACCGTCGGCCTCGATGTCGGTGCTGACGTAGATCTCGGGAAGTTTGCCGGGCATCAGGTCTCCTTCGTGGGCGGGTGGTGCGCGGCGTCGCCGGTCAGTGGGACGAACGCGACCGGCAGGACGTCGCGGTGTTCGCTGCCGCCGTCCGCGAGTTTGGTGATCACCACGAGCTGCTGGCTCCAGCGGGCGGCGCCCAGCGGGAGGACCAGCCGGCCGCCGGGGCGCAGCTGCTCGAGCAGCGCCGGGGGCACGAGGGGCGCCGCCGCGGTGACAACGATGCCATCATACGGCGCGTGCTCGGCCCATCCGGCGCCGCCGTCGCCGCTGCGCACCTCCACGTTGTCGCACCCCGTTTCGGCCAGCCGGGCGCGGGCCCGCGCCGCCAGCTCGGGGATGATCTCGGTACTGTACACACGGCGGACCAGCCGTGCGAGCACCGCCGCCTGGTAGCCCGAGCCGGTCCCCACCTCCAGCACCGTGTCGCTGGGCTGTGGCTCGAGCAGGTCGCTCATCAGGGCGACGATATAGGGCTGGGAGATGGTCTGTGCGTCCCCGATCGGCAGCGGGGTGTTGATGTAGGCGCTGGACGCCAGTTCCTCGGGGACGAAGCGGTGGCGCGGGACCTCGCGCAACGCGGCGAGCACGCTCGGGCGCAGAGCGGCGCGGCCGGTGAGGCCGGCCGTCTCGCGCACCTCGTCCTCGATGCGGCGGACCAGGCGTTCGGCCTCGTCGGCGCGTTCGTGCGCCATCAGGTGCCCTCCCGCCAGGAGTGCAGGTAGTCGGTCTGCTCCTGGGTGAGGCTGTCGATCGCCCCCCCCAGGGCCCGCAGCTTGAGCTCGGCCACGGCGCGGTCGATCTCCCTCGGCACCGGGTGCACGCCCGCGGCGAGGCTGCGGCCGTGTTCGGCGAGCCAGGCGACGCTCAGGGCCTGGTTGGCGAAGCTCATGTCCATGACCGCGGCGGGGTGCCCCTCGGCCGCCGCCAGGTTCACCAGCCGCCCCTCGGCGAGCACCCGGATGCGCCGCCCGTCGGCGAGCCGATACTCGTCCACGTGGGCGCGCGGCCGCTGCCGGTCCGCGGCCATGGCCTGCAGGGCGGGGAGGTCGATCTCCACGTCGAAGTGCCCGGAATTGGCGAGCACGCAGCCGTCCTTCATCAGCGGGTAGTGGCGGGCGCCGAGCACGTGCTTGTTGCCGGTGGCGGTGACGATGAAGTCGGCCTGCGCTGCCGCGCGCTCCAGCGGCATCACCGCGAAGCCGTCCATGGTCGCCTCCAGCGCGCGCAGGGGATCGACCTCGGTAACCACCACGTGGGCGCCGTGGCCGCGGGCCCGCGCGGCGATGCCGCGGCCGCACCAGCCGTAGCCGCAGACGGTAAAGCAGCGCCCGGCGAGCAGGATGTTGGTGGCGCGGATGATCCCGTCGAGCGTGCTTTGCCCGGTGCCGTAGCGGTTGTCGAACAGGTGCTTGGTGAGCGCATCGTTGACCGCCACGATGGGGTAGCGCAGCGCGCCGTCGGCGGCCATGGCGCGCAGGCGCACCACGCCGGTGGTGGTCTCCTCGGTGCCGCCGATCACCTCGCCCAACCACGGCGGCGCCGTGCGGTGCACCTGGCTCACCAGGTCCGCGCCGTCATCGAGCGTGATCTGCGGCCGGTGCTCGAGGACGGCGCGCAGGTGCCGGTAATAGGTGTCGGTGTCCTCGCCGCGGATCGCGAATACCGCAATCCCGAACTCTTCGACCAGGGCCGCGGCCACCTCGTCCTGCGTGCTCAGCGGATTGCTGGCGCAGAGCACCACCTCGGCCCCGCCCGCCTGCAGCGTGCGCAGCAGGTTGGCGGTCTCGGCGGTGACGTGCAGGCAGGCGCCGATGCGCAGCCCCTGCAGCGGCCGGTCCTCGCTGAAGTGGGTCAGCAGGTCGCCGAGTACCGGCATCTCCGAGAGCGCCCAATCGATGCGACCGCGACCGGCCTCGGCAAGTCCGCGGTCGCGAATGTCGTGGGTCCATTTGGCCATGACCACTTCAACCTTCACCGATGCCGAGGCGCTCAACGTCTTCGAGGACCTGTGGCGGCACGCGGATGCCGAACTCGCGCGCGAGGCGTTGCCGTGCCTCGCGGGCATCCTGCGGCGGTGGTGTGAGACGGCTGAGGAAGGCCCCGAGGTCCTCGATCACCGCCCAAGGATAGGCGATCCAGTGCCACTGCTCGACGCGCCGGCCGCAGAAGTCGACCGCAATGGGCGACTCCCGCTTGTGGTCGAGGACGGCAGTGGGTCTGCTCCTCCCTCGACCCTGGCGAATCAGCGTTCCCCGGGCGCCGGGCGTTTGATGCGCACGCGCACGGCGTCTTCCAGGTCCAGCTCCTCGAGACGCCCGCTGAGCTCGTTCAGTGCCTGCTCGATCTCGGGCAGCAGCACGTCCTCCAGGGCACGGGCGCGGCGCTCGGTGCGGCGGTATTCCTGCAGCAGGCGCTCCAGATTGCCCGCCAGCCCGGCCAGCTCTGCGGCCTGTTCGAGCAGGCGCGCGAAGCGCTCGGCGCAGCGGCGCGCCTCCGGCGAGGGATTGGGCGCATCCTCGCGCGGCCCGGCGTCGCTGTCGCCGGCCAGCTGCGTCTGCTGCAGTGCGATGCCGAGAAATCCGCGCCGCTGCTGCTGCAGGCGCGCCTGCTCGAGCGTCCGCACCGGGTAGACCTGCAGGCCCTCCAGACCGTGGCGGGAAAGGGCGGCCGCGAAGGCCTCGTTCGCCTGCCGTTGTGCCTCCACGAGGCCGCTGCGCAGCTCACGGTACTCGCCCAGCTCGCGCATGATCTCGGCAGCAAGCTGCAGGCGCTTTTCATCGAGGAAGTCGTAGCCTTCGCGGACGAAACGGCGCTCTTCCTGCAGGTCCAGCACCGCCGCGCGGGTGGGCGGATAGTCGGCGTAGCTCTCAGCCACGGCCCTCGCGCTCCAGGTGACGGTGGATCTGGGCGTCGGTCAGGCGCGTCAGCTCGCCGGGGGGCAGCTGGCGCAGCAGGGCCCAGCCCGCCTCCATGCTCTCCTCCAGCGTCCGCGGCCCGGGCTGATTGACGAGCTGCTGTTCGAAGGCCGTGCCGAACTTGAGGAACTTCTGGTCCACCTCCGGAAGCCCCTCCTGGCCGACCACGCTGGCCATCACCCGCGCCTGGCTGGCACGCGAGTAGGCGGCATAGAGCTGGTTGGCGAGCGACGGGTGATCGGGGTCGGTAAAGCCTTCGCCGGTGCCATCCTTCATCAGGCGCGACAGCGAGGGCAGCACCTTCACCGGCGGGTACACGCCCTGCCGTTCGAGGCCCCGGTCGAGGACGATCTGCCCCTCGGTGATGTAGCCGGTGAGGTCCGGGATCGGATGGGTGATGTCGTCCGAGGGCATGGTCAGGATGGGCAGCTGCGTGAGCGAGCCCTCATGACCGTGCAGCACGCCGGCGCGCTCGTACAGGCTCGCCAGGTCGGAGTACATGTAGCCGGGATAGCCCTTGCGGCTGGGGACCTCGCCGTGGCTGGAGGAGACCTCGCGCAGGGCCTCGCAGTAGTTGGTCATGTCGGTGAGGATGACCAGCACATGGCGCTCCTCGACGAAGGCCAGGTACTCGGCCGCGGTGAGCGCATAGCGGGGTGTGAGCAGGCGCTGCGTGCTCGAGTCGGAGGCCAGGTTGAGGAACATGGCCGTGTGCGCCAGCGCACCGCTGGTCTCCATGGCCGAGCGGAAGGCCTCGGCGGTGTCGTGCGGCACGCCGATGCCCACGAACACGATGGCGAAGCCGCCCGCCTCCTCGTCGCGCAGGCGAGCGTGGCGAGCGATGTCGATGGCCATGCGGTCGTGGGGCAGACCGCCCCCGGAGAAGATGGGCAGCTTCTGCCCGCGCACCAGGCTGTCGAGCAGGTCGATGCTGGTGATGCCGGTCTCGATGAAGTCCGCCGGCATGGCGCGCGCCGCCGGGTTCATCGCCAAGCCGTCGATGCGCAGGGCGCGCTCGCCCGAGATCGGTGGGCCGCCGTCGATGATGCGCCCCACGCCATCGAACACGCGACCGAGGATGTCCGGCCCGACGGCGAACTGCGGCGGGTGCCCGAACAGGCGCACGCGCGTGTGCTTGAGGTCCAGGCCGGTGGTGGACTCGAGCACCTCCACCGTCATGAACTCATCGTCAAGCGCGGCGATGCGCCCCAGGCGGCGGCGCTTGTCGCTGCCGATCACCTCGACCGCCTCGTTGAGGCCCACGTCCAGGGTGCGCTCGAGGAACAGCAGCGGCCCTTCGATGCGGCGCGCGGCGTCGGTGAGCAGGAACTCAGGCTTCATCGGTGGCGCTCTCCGTCAGCTTGCCGAGCTCGGACTCGACCTGCGAGTACAGCTTGTCATAGCCCTCCAGGTCGTCGGCGGGGATGTCCTCGCCCATCCGGCGCAGCCGGCGCACCAGCTGCGATTCGCTGATGCGCTGGAACTCCGCCCCCTGTTCCACCGCCTGCCGCGCCAGCTCGATGAAGCGGGCCAGCACGCGCATCATGGCGGCCTGGCGCTCCGGGGTGGCATAGCGGTCGTTCTCGGAAAAGGCGGACTGGCGCAGGAAGCCCTCGTTGATGAGGTCGCCGCTCAGCAGGGTGAGCTGCTGGCGCGGCGGCAGGGCGTCCTTGCCCACGATACGGGCCATGCGCTCCAGGCGGGACTGCTCCTCGAGCAGGCCCAGAAACAGGCGCCGGTGCTCGTCCCACTGGGGGTAGCCCCGCTCCTGCCACCACGGACTGATGGCGTCGACATCCTCGGAGTAGGAGGTGAGCGGGTTCACCGCCGGGTAGAAGCGTGCCTGGGCGCGCGCGGCGTCCAGGGCCCAGAAGCAGCGCACGTAGCGCTTGGTGTGCGTGGTGACCGGCTCGGAAAAGTCGCCCGAGGGCGGACTGACCGCGCCAATGATGGTCAGCGAGCCGCGCTCGCCGGAGAGGGTCTGCACGTGCGCGGCGCGCTCGTAGAACTCGGCCAGCCGGCTGGAGAGATAGGCCGGGTAGCCGCCCTCGCCGGGCAGCTCGCCCAGCCGCCCCGAGACCTCGCGCAGCGCCTCGGCCCAGCGGCTGGTCGAATCCGCCATCAGGGCGACATTGAGCCCCTGATCGCGGAAGTACTCGCCGACGGCCACGCCGGTGTAGATGCTCGCCTCGCGGGCGGCCACCGGCATGTTGGAGGTGTTGGCGATGATGATGGTGCGCTCCATCAGCGGGCGACCGGTGCGCGGGTCCTCGAGTTCGGGGAATTCGTGCAGCACGCCCGACATTTCGTTGCCGCGCTCGCCGCAGCCGACGTAGACGATGATGTCGGCATCGCACCACTTGGCCAGACTCTCCTGCAGGATCGTCTTGCCGGTGCCGAAGCCGCCCGGCAGGGCCGCCTTGCCGCCGCGCGATACCGGGAACAGGGCATCGAGGATGCGCTGGCCGGTGAGCATCGGCCCGCCGCGGCCGAGGCGTCCGGCGATGGGGCGCGGCTGGCGCACCGGCCAGCGGTGGCTCATTGCCACCTGGTGTGGTTCGCCCTCGTCCTGCTCAATCTCCAGCAGCGTCTGCTCGTCGTCGTAGTCGCCTTCTCCGGCGATGCGCCTCACGCGGCCGTGCAGCCGGGGCGGCACCAGCACCTGCTGCTCGCGGCCGTTCTCGGGGTGGATGCGGCCGAAGGCCTCACCGCCGCGCACCTGCGCGCCCTCGTCGAGGAGGGGCTCGAAGGGAAAGCGCCGCGTCTCGCGCTCGCGCAGGCCCGGATGGACGTACTCGCCCAGCTCGCGCGAAAGCGGCCGCAGCAGGCCGTCGAAGATATGCCCGAGCAGGCCCGGGCCGAGCCGCGCGGAGAGCGGCTGACCCTGCCCCTCGACCTTGTTGCCGGGGCGCAGCCCGGTGGTGTCCTCATAGACCTGCAGGACGATCTCGTCCTCCTGGATGCGGATCACCTCGCCGAGCAACCGGTTGGGTCCGACCAGGACCGCCTCGTTGATTTGAAACGGCCCCTCCACACGCGCGCGCACCACCGGCCCGGCGAGCCAGTCTATGACCGCATTGCTCATTGCCTCTCCCCTCCGGTGCGGTCCTCGGCCGCGCTGTCCGGCCTGCGCTCGAAGCGCCGGCGCTGCAACGCGAGCAGCTGCGACTCGATCTCCTCGGGCTCGCCGAGCAGTCCTTCGGCCGTGGCATCCAGGCAGGCGCCGCAGCAGCAGATGCGCAGGCCCGCGCGGATGCCCGGGTCGGCGGCGAACTCGAGCGGCACCGGCGCATCGGCCCCCTCCATCGCAGCGGTGTCCCAGCCCGGTGGATGCTGCACCTGCCAGTGGCCGCGCGTGGGCAGCACCTCGCGCGCGTGCCGCAGGGCGCTCTCGACCCAGGTGCGGCAGGTCTCCGGTTCCGCCCACCGCCGCCGCAGGGCCTCGCGCAACAGCGGCCAGGCCTCATCGAGCAGGCGCCGGTTGATGGAGTGGCGGCGCTGGCGGATGTCGGTCTCCAGGTGGGCCCGCGCCGCGATGATCTCCTCCTGTCCGCGGGCGCGCACCCGGCTGACCGCCTGTTCGACCCGATGGCGCGCATCGCTGCGCGCCTGGCGCAGCAGCTCCTGCGCCTGCGTCTCGGCGTGCTCGCGCCGGCGCCGGCACTCGCGCTCACGATACTCCTCCACCACCTCGAGCAGGCTTTGGGTCTGCGCATCGATGTGCCGCTCCGCGTTCATTCGCCCTCCATCCCGAGCGTATGGCGCATGCGCTCGCCCATGTCCGGCAGCCCGCGGCGCCCGCGCACGTCCGCGACCACGACCACCGCCGGCGAGAGGCCGGCCTGGGCGCGCTGGAATTCGCGCGCCGGCAGCATCTGTGCGTACTCGGCGGTGACCAGCACCAGCTCGGCCTCCTCGCAGGCGCGCTGGAAGGCCGCGAGGGCCTCGTCCTCGGCGGGGCTGTGCACGTCCAGTCCGGCCAGGCGATAGGCCGCGGCGGTGAGCTCGTCGCCGATGAAGACGGGCGCGCTCATCCGCCGAGCCGGTTGAGGATCATGATGGAGATGATCACGCCGTAGATGGCGATGCCTTCGGCCAGGCCGACGAAGATGAGCACGCGCCCCAGCAGCTCCGGCTTCTCGGCCAGGGTGCCCACGGCGGCACTGCCTACCAGGGCGACCGCATAGCCGGAGCCGAGTGCCGCCAGCCCGGTGGCCAGTGCGGCGCCCAGATACCCCCATTGCGCCGCCCCGCCGCCGCCCCCGCCTTGGGCGGCCTGGGCGGCCTCCGCCGCCTGAGCGGGGTGCCAGAGCAGCAGCACGGTGGCGGCGATGCCGAACACGGCCGCCAGGGCGGTCAGCACCGAGGAGGTGCGAAGGCTGAGATTCATGATGGGCTCCTTGTTGCTTTCTTGCCGAGCGAGGCGGACGAAGGCTGCTCCGGCGCGGCGAGCGGGCGGAAGCTGCGTCCCTCGCCATGCAGGAAACGGATGAAGAACTCGAACAGCACCAGACGCGTGGTCTGCACCGTGACGACCAGGCCCTCGATGACCAGGATGAGGACGTTGCCGAGGATGGTGATCAGGCCCCCCAGCAACGGGTGCCCGCTGGACTGGGACAGCGAGATCACGGCGAGCGAGAGGCCGGCATGCGCCAGGGCGAAGGCGCCCACGCGCGTGAAGGAGATGGTATTGAGCAGCAGCTGCATGGCGATCTCGAGCAGCTCGGGGATCCCGGCGGCGACGTTCAGCAGGCGTTTTTGCTCCGCCTCGAAGCCGCGGCCCACGAGATACCAGACGATGCCGAGCCCGGCGAGCAGCAGCCCGGCCCGCGGCAGCACGAACACGCCGAGCAGCCCGAGATACAGGACCAGCACGGCGGCATCGGTCAGCGCCCAGCGGCGCAGCTCCCCGCGCCATGCCGCCTCCAGCGCGTTGAGCAGCTGCGAGAGGACCAGCAGCACGGCGCCGGCGACCAGCGGCACGATCAGGATCAGCAGCGGCGCCTCCAGGGTGTGCACCCACAGCGCCGGGATGACGTCCTCGTGCGCGAACACGCTGCCGAACAGCACGCCGAACATCATGGAGCTGGCGCCGGCGGCGACGAGCAGGCGCATGAAGTCCCTGCGCCGGCCGAGGTACACCCCGGCGAGCAGCAGCACCAGCCCCTGGCCCACGTCGCCGAACATGTAGCCGAACAGCAGCGGGACGATCACGGCCAGCAGCGTGCTGGGGTCCGCCTCGGTGAGTGCGGGCGTGCCCAGCAGACGAGCGAACAGTTCGAAGGGCCGCACCCAGGGCGGGTTGCGCATGATCATCGGCGCGCGGCTGCCTTCCGGGGGCGTGTTCAGGTGCAGCAGCCCACGCACGCCGGCGTCGCCGAGTGCCGCCTGCAGCGCGCGCTCGTCGAGGTCGCTGGTCCAGCCGCTGACCCAGGCGAAATTCTCGGTCGCCGGCAGCTCGCCGACGTGGGCGATGAACCACTCCAGGCGCCAGAGCTCGCCGAGTGCGTCGCCAATGCCGTGGCGTTTGCTGATCAGGTCCAGGTCCAGCTCCAGGTGGCGGATGGCGCGCCCGTTGGCGGCCCGTCGCGAGCCGACCAGCTCCAGGGGATCCAGTGCGTTGTCGCACAGCCAGGGCGGCACCGACAACCCGCGCGCGCCGCCGAATTCGTGCTCCAGGTGGTGCAGATCCTCGGCGGCGCCGATCGCCACCACATAGGCGGCCTCGACGCCGACCGCCGTGCTGAACACCACCTGCTCGGGCACGCGCGCCGGCGGCTGCGGCTCCTCGGCCGCGGGCAGGACGAACACGCGCGCGGTCAGCACGGGCCCGGCCTGGCACAGGAGCGCGAAGTCCACCGGGCGTTCGGCGAAGGACTCCAGCAGGTCGGTCCACTGCTCCAGAAAGTGCTGCTCGCCATAGAGTGCCTCGAGCTGGCGCACCAGCGGCGCCGCCTCGCTCTCCCAGTGGCGCAGACAGCCCAGGGCGCGCAGCATCGCGACCGCCGGCTGCCCGGGCGTGGGTTGCAGGGCGCGGCTCGGCGGGGGCCAATAGCGCCGGTAGCGCAGATTGAGGCGGCGGAAGGTCTCCATGTTCTCGTCGAGCGCGGCGACGTGCACGATCGGCCCGCCGTTGCTGCGCTGCTCGAGCTCCACCCGGCCGGTGGTGGCGAGCGTCTCCAGGGCCGCGGTCAGGTCTTCCTGCGCGACCAGGAGCTCGAACCAGCGGGCAGGGGAGGGGCGCAGGCTCATGCGGTGCTCTCCTGTCCGTAGAGCAGCATGCGCGGGGCCAGCATGCCGCGCAGCCGCTCCAGATCGAGGGCGATCAGCAGCAAATGGCAGAAGCTCGCCGCGGGGCGCTGGAAGTGCTGGCGAAAACCTTTCGCCATCGCCGCCTCGAGGTCCCGCCGCAAGGGCCATCCATCCGCGTCTCGCTGCTGCATGCTGCGGCGGTGCTCGAGCACGCGGTGGGCGATCTTCTCGAGGGCATCGCGCCAGGCCTGCGGGGCGGCCGGCCAGCGGCGGCGCCATTCCACAAGCCACGCCTCGACGAGCGCCGCGTCTTCGCCCTCGCCGGTGAGCAGCGGTGCGTAGCCCGCCTCGCGCAGCGCCCGGCGCGCGTCCTTATCCGCGTCGCGGACCAGTCCGCCAAGGACCGGGTCCTCGCCCATCCAGGGCGGGGGTGCGCCGTCGTCGAGCAGGTGCCGCAGTGCCGGCAGGTCGACCAGCCGCGCGGCCCAGGCGACGGCCGCTTGCCAGGACCGCGGTTGCATGGCGGCCACGTCGGCGACGTACTCACGCCACTGCCGGCGCAGTGCCGTCTCGACCTCGTGCCAGGGGCTCGTGGGGGAGACGTTCTCCAGCCACGCGCCCAGGCTGGTGGCCCGGGCGCGCTGCAGGAATTCGGAGGGGTCGTTGGTGGCCGCGAGGCGTCGCCACACGCCTTCGTCCGGCCTCGCGCCATGCCGCGCCTGCAGGCGCGCATGGGTGTAGGCGAAGCGTGCGGCGCTCACTGCGCGTCCTCTGCGTCGGAGGTGAGGCGCTCGGCGAGTGCCTCCACCGCGGCGCGCATCGCCTGCACGGCGCGCTCCCAGTCGTGCTCGTGCGCGGCGTCCTGTTCGAGCCGTTCAGTGAGGGCCTGGATCTCGCGATCGGTGCCCGCGCGGCAGCGTCCCTGCAGGGCGCCGATGCGGGTGTCGGCGCGGGCCTGGATGTGCCGCGCGTCGGCGCGGGCCGCCTCGATGCGTTCGGCGGCCTGCCGGTCGCATTCGGCGATCTGCTCGCGCGCGTGCTTCTCCGCCCTCAGCACCTCGCTGAGGGCCTCGTCGCTGGCTTGTGTGGCGTTCATCGGCTGCGCTGTGGCCCTTTCCTTCCAAAGCAGAGCGAAGCACAAGGGGATCGATTGCGTCCATCCGGCGGCCGCAGCCGATACTGCGCCGAGTATCGCCGCGAGCCGGAAAACCGTCAGCAAAACAAAACCCTTCGGTTGACCTGCATCAAGTGTAAACCCTATCTCGCGGACGCGTTCCGGGCCATGCGATATGCTTGCCTCGAGTGATCAGTGCACCCGGAGGCCCCTGCCGCTCATGCCCACGTCCGCCCCGCGATTCCTCCCCCGTACCCGCCTGGGTGAGCTGTTCGATGCGCTGCGGGCGCGCGGCTATGCGCTGGCCGGTCCGCGCGTGCGGGAGGGCGCCATCGTCTATGAACCGCTGGGCGGCCCGGAACAGCTGCCGGTGAGCGTCCGCGACCGGCAGGCACCCGGTCGGTACCGCCTGGAGGAGGGCGAGGGGCCGCGCGCCTTCGCCTGGGCGAACGGGCCGCAGGCCCTCAAGCCGCTGGTGTTCCGGCCGCGCGAGACGCTGTGGCGCAGCGAGGCGCAGGCCGATGGCGGGCTGCGCTTCATGGACGTCGCGCCCGAGGCCGAAGCGCTGGCCGTGTTCGGTGTGCGCGCCTGTGACCTGGCGGGGCTGGACCTGCAGGACCGGCATTTCCTCGGCGGCGAGCACGAGGACGCGCACTACCGCGCCCGCCGCGAGGCGCTGTTCCTGATCGCGGTGGACTGCACCCACCCCGCCGCGACCTGCTTCTGCGCCTCCACGGGGGACGGCCCGGGCGCCGAGAGCGGCTTTGACCTGGGAATGGGCGAGCTCGACGAGGGCTTCGTGGTGCGCGCCGGCAGCGAGCGGGGGGGCGAGTTGCTGGCGGAGCTGGCGCTGGAGCCGGCCGACGCTGCCCAGCAGCGCCGGACCGCGGAGGAGGTGCGGCGGGCCGCGGCGGTGCAGCAGCGGGCGTTGCCCTCGCGCGACCTGCGCGAGGCCCTGTTTGCCAACCTGCAGCACCCGCGCTGGGAGGATGTCGCCGGGCGCTGCCTGTCCTGCGGCAACTGCGTGTCCGTGTGTCCGAGCTGCTTCTGCAACGACCAGCACGAGGTGCCGAGCCTGGACGGGCGGGCCAGCGAGCACGTGCGCGAGTGGGATGCCTGTTTCACGCGCGGGCACAGCTACATCCACGGCATCGTCATCCGCGCCGATACCCGCCAGCGCTACCGCCAGTGGCTCACCCACAAGCTGGGCAGCTGGCACGACCAGTACGGGCGCTCCGGCTGCGTCGGCTGCGGGCGCTGCATCGCCTGGTGCCCGGTCGGCATCGACATTACCGAGGAGGCCGCGGCGATCTGCGGCGATGCCGGCGCGGGCGCGGGCGAGGAAGGCCCATGAGCGCGGTCGCCCTGCCGGTCGAGGCGGAGGTGATCGAGCGCGTGGTGGAGACGCCGAGCGTGGTCACGCTACGCCTGCGCCTCACCGACCCGGACGCGCACGCGGCCTTCCGCTTCGCCCCGGGGCAGTTCAACATGCTCTATCTGCACGGCGTCGGCGAGGTGCCGATCTCGATCGTCTCCGACCCGCAGGACGAGACGCTGTTCGACCACACCATCCGCATGGTCGGGCGCGTCACCCGTGCGATGGGGGAGCTCGGGCCGGGCGCCCGCCTCGGTATGCGCGGCCCCTTCGGCCGCGGCTGGCCGCTCGCCGAGGCGGAGGGACGGGACGTGTTCGTGGTCACCGGTGGGCTCGGCTGCGCGCCGGTGGTGTCGGCGATCAATTACATCATCCGGCGGCGCGGGCGCTTCGGGCGGCTCACCGTCATGCAGGGCGTGAAACACTCCGACGACCTGCTCTGGCGGGACCGCTATGCCGCCTGGGCGGCCCTGCCCGAGACGCAGGTGCTGCTCGCGGCCGACGAGGCGGGGCCGGACTGGCCCTGGGCGATCGGGCCGGTCACGCGACTGTTCGATCGGGCCGAGCTGGATCCGGCGCGCACCGTGGTGATGATGTGCGGCCCCGAGGGGATGATGATCGCCGTCAGCCGCGACCTGCTCGGCCGTGGCTTCCCGCCGGAGGCGATCTGGCTGAGCATGGAGCGCAACATGAAATGCGCCATCGGTCAGTGCGGCCATTGCCAGCTGGGGCCGGACTTCGTCTGCAAGGACGGGCCGGTGTTCCCCTATCCGCGCGTGGCGCCGCTGCTGGGCATTCGGGGGTTCTGAGCCATGGCCGGGAAGCCACGCAGTCGCGGTGCACAAGTTCTCCTCCTGCGACGGCTGCCAGCTCGCCTTCCTCAATGCGGGCGAGGCGCTGCTGGCGCTCAGCGAGCTGGTCGACATCGTCCACTTCGCCGAGGCCGGCCCGGTGGATCCGGAGGCCGCAGGTGGACATCGCCTTCGTGGAAGGCAGCATCGCCACGCCCGAGGACCGCGAGCGCATCCGCCGGGTGCGCGAGCACGCGCGCTTTCTGATCACCATCGGCGCCTGCGCCACCGCCGGCGGGCTGCAGGCGCTGCGCAACCTGGCCGACGCGGCGCAGTGGAAGGCGGCCGTGTATCCGCAGCCGGAGTTCATCGATACCCTGCAGGAGTCCACGCCCATTTCGGCGCACGTGAAGGTGGACCTGGAGCTGTGGGGCTGCCCGGTCAACACGCGCCAGGTGCTCGCCGCGGCGCGCGCCCTGCTGTTCGGGGTGCCGCCGGTGGAGGAGGATGAGAAGGTGTGCATGGAGTGCAAGCGCCGCCAGACGGTGTGCGTGCTGGTGGCCCGCGGGCGTGCCCTGCATGGGGCCGGTCACGCGCACCGGCTGCGGCGCCCTGTGTCCGCGCTTCGGGCGCGACTGCTACGGCTGCTACGGGCCCGCCGAGAACCCCAACACCGAGGCCCTGGGCCAGCGCTTCGCGCGGCCTGGGCCTGCTGCCGGCGGCATGTGGCCCGGCGTTTCCTGTTCATCAACAGCGGCGCGCAGGACTTCCGCCAGGCGGGCCTGCGCTGGCGCGGGGAGGGCGAGGATGAGCTGAGCGGCGCGACATCGCCATCGAGGTGCCGGTGCTGGCGCGCGTGGAGGGCGAGGGCGCCCTGGAGGTGGACATCGAGCAGGGGCGCATCGAGGCGCTGCGTCTGCGCATCTACGAGCCGCCGCGCTATTTCGAGAAGTTCCTGGAAGGGCGGCGCGCCGAGGAGGTGCCGGACCTGGTGGCGCGCATCTGCGGCATCTGCCCGGTCGCCTACCAGATGAGCGCGGTCAATGCGCTGGAGGCGGCCCTCGGGGCCGCGCCCGGGCCCTGGGTGCAGGCGATGCGGCGCGCCATGTACTGCGGGGAATGGCTGCAGAGCCACAGCCTGCACATCCACCTGCTGGCCGCGCCCGACTTTCTCGGCTATGCCAGCGTGCTGGAAATGGCGGCCGAGCACGGCGAGGCGGTGCGTCGCGGGCTGCGTCTGCAGGCCCTGGGAAACGACCTCATTCGCCTGTTCGGGGCGCGCTCGGTGCACCCGGTGGGTGTACGCCTGGGCGGCTTTCATTGCGCCCCACCCGAGTCCGAGGTGGCGGCGCTCGCCGAGCGCCTGGAGGCGGCGCGCGCCGAGGCCGAGGCCCTGGTGCTGTGGGCGGCGGGGCTGGAACTGCCCGAGCGCGAGCAGGACTTCACCTGTGTGGCGCTCTCGGCCGGCGACGCCTATCCGATGGAAAGCGGCGCGCGCCTCATCTCCGATGCCGGGCTGGACATCGACATCGCGGCCTTCGAGCAGCACGTGCGCGAGCTGCAGGTGCCGCATTCCACGGCGCTGCACGCGCTGCTCGAGGGGCACGACTATCTGGTCGGGCCGCTGGCCCGGCTCAACCTGCACCATGCCCGCTTGCCCGAGCGCGTGCGCGCGACCCTCGCGCGCAGCGGGCTGCGCCTGCCGAGCCGCAACATGTTCCACAGCGTCGTGGCGCGCGCCCTCGAGGTGCAGCTGGCGGTGGAGGAGGCGGTGCGCCTGCTGCGCGACTACCGGACGCCGCCGCGTCCGTATGCCGAGGTGCGGGTGCGTGCCGGCGAGGGCGTCGGCGCCAGCGAGGCCCCGCGCGGTGTGCTCTGGCATCGCTATGCGGTGGACGCGGCGGGATTGATCGCCGGCGCCCGCATCGTGCCCCCGACCAGTCAGAACCAGGCGCGTATCGAGGCCGACCTGCGCGGTGAGCTCGAGCGCTTCGGCCTGGACCGTCCGGACGCGGAGATCGCCCGCCGCGGGGAAACGGTGATCCGCAACTACGACCCCTGCATCTCCTGTGCGACCCACTTCCTGCGGCTGCAGGTGCGCCGCCGGTGAGGCCCCTGCGGGTGCTGGCGCTCGGTTCCAGCTTCGGCGCCGATCGGCTGGGCTGGCTGGCGGTGCAGGAGGCCGAGGCCGTGCTGCAGGCCCGCGGTGCGGAGGTGCGCCGCTGCGCGCAGCCGGCCGAGGTGTTGGCCGCGCTGGACGGGGCCGGCGCGGCGATCATCGTGGACGCGCTGGATGCCCCCGCGTTGCAGGGGCGCATCGTCCGGCTGTCTCTCGCGGAGCTCGAGGTCGCGGCGCCGCGCCGCTCCTCGCATGCCGCCGGACTCGGCGAGCTGCTCGCGCTCGGCGCGCGGCTGGACATGCTGCCCCCGACTCTGCTCATATTCGGGATAGGCGTGGACGGCGGCCGGCCGCTGTCCGGCGGCGCAGCGCGGCAGACCGCCCGGCGCGCGGCGCGGACGCTGCGCGCGGCCGTCGACGAGATCCTGGCCGCGCCGGACCGCTTCCCGCCCCACCGCCACGCAAGCAACAACTAAGGAGAACGCCTTGCGCACCGCCGAACCGACGCTCGAAGCCCTTGCCAATCCGCTCCTGCGCTACTTTCTCGCCACCCGCCCGCCCTTTCTCGCTGCCAGCCTGGTCCCGGCGCTCATCGGTATCGCCACCGCCGCCTACGCCGGTGTGGCCGTCAATGTCTGGACCGCGCTGTTGACGGTGCTCGGTGCCGTGCTCGCCCATGCCGGCGTGAACGTGCTCAACGATTACTACGACGCCCTCAATGGCACGGATGCAGTGAACGAGGACCGGCTGTATCCGTTCACCGGCGGCAGTCGTTTCATCCAGAACGGCGTCCTGAGCCTGGAGCAGACGCGGGTCTTCGGCTGGGCCCTGCTGACCACCACCGCGGTCATCGGCATCTGGCTGGCCCTGCAGAGCGGCCCGGCGCTGTGGCTGATCGGGCTGGCCGGCATCCTCATCGGCTGGGCCTACTCGGCGCCGCCGCTGTCGCTGAACAGCCGCGGACTCGGCGAACTGAGCGTGGCGCTGGGCTTCGGCATCCTGGTGCCCCTCGGCGCCGACTATGTGCAGAGCGGGCATCTCGGCTGGCTGCCGGTGATCGCCGGGGCGCCCTATGCCCTGCTGATCGCCAACCTGCTGTACATCAACCAGTTCCCCGACCGGCGCGCAGACGAGCAGGCGGGCAAGCACCACTGGGTGGTGCGGCTCGGCGCGCGGCGGGCGCGCTGGGGCTATCTGCTGCTGCTCTCGGCCGCGCAGCTGATCCTTACGAGCGCGGTCGCCGCCGGGCTGCTGCCGCCGCTGGCGCTGCTCGCCCTGCTCGCCGTGGCGCCCGGGCTGATGGCGGCGCGCGAGCTGCTGTGCCACGCCGAGGAGGTGCGTCTGCTCGCCCCGGCGATCCAGCGCACCATCCTCACCGCGCTGGCGCATGGGCTGCTGCTCAGCGCCGCCCTGACGCTGGCGAACTAGAAGTAGTAACCGATGTGCCAGTTCACACGCGTGTTCCAGCTGGTGTCGCTGCCCGCGCCGGGCGCGAGGCTGCCGCCGATGAAGGGCTGGTTGCGGGCGTACACGAGGTCGAGGTAGCTGTAGACCTTGCCGGCGTCGATGCCCACGCCCAGCACGTGCATCCGCGTGTCGGGCAGCTCGGCATCCTTGTCGCTCACCAGACTGTTGTCGAGATAGAACCGCAGCGTGTTCACCGGGCCCATGTCCACCGGCAGGTCATAGGCGAGGTTGAGCACGGTCGAGGTCGCCTCGGCCGGTATGGCGTAGTAGGTCGCGTAGGCCCCCATCTGGATGCGGCTGCCGTCGACGCCGGGCGGGTTCTCCGGCGCATAGCGGTAGTGCGTGAGCTGGGCCTGGAGGTTCCAGGGGCCGCGGTGCGCGTCCACGTTCAGGGCGGCGGCCCAGCGCGAGCCGTTGCGTCCGGTCGCGCTGTTGTAGAGTTGCCCGGCCTGCGCCGAGAGCCCCAGCTCGGTGCGGTCGCCCTCCGCCGCGCCGAAGCGGTAGGCGAGGGAGCCGTTGAGCTGGTTGGTCTCCTCGTTGAAGCGGTTCTGCGCCGGGTTGTTCACCACGTCGAAGGAGTATCGGGCGTTGGTCCCCGGGCCGTATTCGGGGTTCTTGTAGAAGGCCAGGGCACCCCTCCAGCGCCCGTCGCGGTAGCGGGCCTTCACGCCGCTGTCGTAGTCGTCCTCCAGTCCCAGGTAGTAGTTCGAACTGAAAAAGAAGTTGTGCGAGGCATAGGGGAGTATGCCGAAGGGCACCTTGTTGATGCCGACCTGGCCCTCCCAGTGTTGGTTGAATCGATAGCCGATCCAGCCGTGGTGGATGACGTCCATGGACGGGTACCAGCGGTATTCGGCCGAGAGCTTCAGGCCCTGGTATTCGCCGTCGGCCTTCAACAGGAAGGTGTCGAGTTCGATGTCGCCGAGCTTGTCGCGGTTGCTCGGCTGCCAGTCCCGGTACACGTACTGGAAGCGCAGCGCCCCGCCGAGGTCCAGGTGCTCGCCATCCTGGGCCGCGTCCGCAGGGGCCGTAAGGCAGAGCAGGAGCAGCGTATACAGCGCGAGCCGGAATGCGCACACGGATTGCATCCGCCACCTAGCCCCTGTCTTCTTCCGCCCTGTGTGGCGCCACGTCCCCGATCCCCTCTTGGGCCGCGTCGCGGCGCAGCGCCCGGGCCAGCCCCCAGCACATCAGCAGCATGACCACGGTGAACGGCAGGCCGGAGGCGATGGAGGCGGTCTGCAGGGCGGTCAGTCCGCCCGAGAGCAGCAGCACGGCCGCGATCACGCCTTCCGTGGTGGCCCAGAACACCCGCTGCGCGCGCGGCGGGTCGGGATCGCCGCCCGCGGTGAGCATGTCGATGACCAGGCTGCCCGAATCCGAGGAGGTCACGAAGTAGGTCACGATGACCACCGTGGCGATGCTCGCCGTAAGCGCGCGCACGGGCAGGTCGTCGAGCGTGACGTACAGCGCGGTGCTGACGTTCTGGGCCACCGCGGCCGCAATGCCGCCGCCCCCGAACAGTTGGATGTGCAGCGCGGTGCCGCCGAAGATGGCCAGCCAGGCGAAGGTGGCGAGGGTGGGCGCGAACAGCACGCCGATGATGAACTCGCGGATGGTGCGTCCGCGCGAGATGCGCGCGATGAACATGCCCACGAAGGGCGACCAGGCGATCCACCAACCCCAATAAAAGATGGTCCACTTGCCGAGCCAGTCCGAAGAGCGCACGGCATCGGTCCACAGGCTCATCTGCACGAGATTCTGCAGGTAGCGACCCGTGCTCTCGACGAAGAACTCCAGGATGAACAGCGTGGGCCCGAGGCCCAGCACGAGCAAGAGCAGCACGAGCCCGAGCCAGAGATTGAGCTGGGAGAGCCGCTTGATGCCCTTGTCGAGCCCCGTGAAGACGGAGAAGGTGGCAATCGCCGTGATGCCGGCGATCAGCAGCACCTGGTTCAGGGGCGATTGCTCGACCCCGAGCAGGTAGTGCAGCCCGGTGTTCACCTGGATGACACCGAGGCCGAGCGAGGTGGCGATGCCGAACATGGTGCCGAATACCGCCAGGATGTCGATGAGATCGCCCCACCAGCCGTAGATGCGCTCACCGAGCAGCGGGTAGAAGGCCGAGCGGATGGCCAGCGGGAGCTTGTGGCGGTAGGCGAAGTAGGCCAGCGAAAGGGCCACGACGATGTAGATCGCCCAGGCGTGCAGCCCCCAATGAAAGAACGTCAGCTGCATCGCCAGCTCGGCGGCGGGAAGCGTCTGGGGTTCGCCATAGGGCGGCTTCATGTACTGCGAGATGGGCTCGGCCACGCTCCAGAACAGCAGCCCGATGCCCATCCCGGCGCTGAACAGCATGGCGAACCACGAGGTGTAGCTGTAACTCGGCCGTTCGTCGGGGTCGCCCAGCCGGATGCTCCCGTAGCGGCTCAGCATCAGCCAGATCACGAAGCCCAGGAACACGGTGACCGAGAGCGTATAGAACCAGTCGAAGTAGTGGACGATGCCGTCCTGCAGGGCCGCAAATTCGTGTTCGGCCTGGCCGGTGAAGATGCCCGCATAGAGCACGAAGCCGATCATCACCACGGCCGAGAAGACGAACACGGGCGGGTGGACGCGTTTGAAGGGGCCGAGCCTGCGGGTCTCGATCGGGGTGCTCATCGCGCGTTTGTCCTTTCTTTCTTTGATTTGGACTGCGACCGGCGTGCAGGGCGCGCCTGGCCCATGCGCCTCTAACCATAGCAAAGGGAAGTCGCCGGACTCAGCCGGGCCTGGCGGTCCGCTGCATGGCGAGGGCCATGCCGATCAGCAGCCAAAAACCGCCCACGAGCAGCCCGGCGAGCACATCGCTGGCGTAGTGCACGCCCAGATACACGCGGCTGAAGAGGATCAGCAGCACCAGCACGGCGGTCCAGTAGCCGAGCTCGAAGCGCCTGCCCGGACAGCTCAGCTCGCGGCCGAGGGTGTAGGCGATGAAGCCGTAGACCGCGACCGCACCCGTGGCATGGGCGCTCGGGAAGGACGGCGAGAGGGCCGTCACGCTGGTGAGGAAGTCCGGGCGCGGCCGGTCGATGATGAACTTGCCCGCCCAGGTGGTGAGTTCGGCGCCGGCGACGGTCAGCCACAAGGGCGCCACCAGCCGGCCGCGGGCGAGGATGAGCAGGAAGGCGGTGGCCACTGCGCTGGCGGCGAGCAGCGCTGCGGTGCTGCCGAGCCCGGTGAACCAGGCGAAGCTGCGCACCAGCCACGGGGCGCGGTAGGGCTCGAGCAGGAGATTGATGCGCCCGTCCAGGGCGGTGATGCCGGGCGAGGCGAGCACCAGCTCGAGCAGCCCGCCGGCCAGGGCCGCCACGCAGGCCGCGGCGAACAGGAGAAGGCGCAGCGGCCGCGCGGCGAAGCGATGCCGCTCGAGGCGGCCCTGCGCCAGGGTGCGCGCGCACCGTGTCCGCAGCATGCGGCTCGCCCCGTAGAGCGCGAGCACGAACAGAAACAGGCCGGCGAGGAGCATCGCGGCTGGCGGGACACTGGCTGGCATGCCGCGCAGTATATAGCCTGCGCCGGCCACGCGGGGGGCGCGGCTATACTTGCCCCTGGATCGTCGGCGGGCCGCCGACGGGCATTGGCGGGCGCCGCGCAAGTGCGCCTGCATTCGGAGCCGAAGCGATGCAGGAACGAACCGGGCGCCGCACCCTGCTGGTCGTCAACCGCCGCAGCCGCGAGGGCAACAGCGACCTTTCGGCGGCGCTCGAGTATCTGCAGCGGCGCGGGTTGGAGCTGATCGAGGTGTATCCGGAGCGGCCGCAGCAGGTTGCGGCATTGATCGAGCGCCACCGCGAACGCGTGGATCGCGTCGTGGTGGGCGGCGGCGACGGCACGCTCAATGCCGCCGCGCCGGGCATCGTCGCCTGCGGCCTGCCCGTGGGTGTGCTGCCGCTCGGCACCGCCAATGACCTGGCCCGCACGCTGGGGATCCCGACGCAGCTGCCCGAGGCCGCCGAGATCATCGCGCAGGGGCATCTTCGTCGTATCGACCTCGGCGTGGTGAACGGGCGCTACTTCTTCAACGCGGCGCACATCGGCCTGGGCGTGGGCGTCACCCTTCATCTCTCCCACGCGCTGAAGCGCCGCTGGGGAGCGCTCGGCTATCTGCACGGCCTGTATCACGCCTTTCGCGAGAACCGTGCCTTCCGGGCCGAAGTGACCTGCGACGGGGCCGCCCAGCGGGTGCGCAGCATCGAGATCGCCATCGGCAACGGCCGCCATTACGGCGGCGGCATGACCATCGCCGAGGACGCCGCCATCGACGATCACCTGCTGCACCTCTACAGCATCCGTCCGCAGAGCGTCTGGCGGCTCCTGCGCCTGGCGCCGGCGCTGCGCAGCGGCCGCTACGGCGACCGCAGCCAGCTCCTGTTGCTGCGCGGCCGGCACATCGAGGTGCGCACACGCACGCGCATGCCGATCGATACCGACGGGGAGGTGACCACCCACACCCCGGCGCGCTTCGAGCTGCACCCGGCCGCGCTCGCCGTCTATGCGCCGCCCGCCAGCAGCGACCCGCTGCAGGAGCCACTGCATGCTGCGGGATGAGCGGCAGGCGGCGCTCGATGAGGTGATCGTCGCCTGCAAGGCGCTGGCCGATCATTATGAGGAGGCGGCGCGACTCGCGGAGGGCCGCGGCCTGGCGGGGCTGTTCACGGAACTGGCCGAACGTCGCGGCCGCCAGGCGGGTGAGCTGGAGGCGCACCTGCGCCGGCTCGGCGAGCTGCCGCGCGAGCCGGATGCCGACCGTGAGACGCTGGAGACCCTGCTCAGCCGCGCCCGCAGCGCGCTGGCCGAAGACCGCGCCCGCGAGCTGCTCGAGGAGCGCGAGGCGGGCGAACGCGAGCTGCTGGCGCGCATCGACGGCGCCCTGGCCGAGGGCTTCTCGGCGGCCACGCGCCGCGCCCTGGAGGGGCTGCGCCGCGAGGCCGAAGCGGCCATCGATCGGCTGGAGGCTGCCGCCGGGGACTATTCCGCGTAGATCATCTTGCGTGTCATGCCGCCGTCCAGGGTGTAGTTCGCCCCGGTGATGAAGTCGTTTTCCGGCGCGGCCAGAAACGCCGCGAGGGCCGCGACGTCCTCGGGCCGCCCGACCCGTCCGGCGGGGTGCTGCAGGTGATCGGTTTCGCCGAGTTCCGGGGCGCGGCGCGCGCTGCGCTTCTTCCAGGCACTCACCTCGATCCAGCCGGGGCTGATGCAGTTCACCCGCACCTGCGGCCCCAGGCTGAGCGCCAGCGCGTGGGTGAGCGCCACCAGACCGCCCTTGGAGGCCGCGTAGGCCTCGCTGCCGGGTTCGGACATGAGCGCCCGCGTGGAGGCGATGTTGACGATGGCGCCGCGCCGGCGCGCGAGCAGCGGGGCCAGGTGCTTGCTGCACAGGAAGGCCCCGGTGAGGTTCACACCCAGCACCCGGTTCCACCGCGCCAGGCTCAGCTCGGGCAGCGGCGTGAAGGCCGTGATCCCGGCATTGTTGACCAGCACGTCGAGGCCGCCGTGCTCGGCCTCGAGCGCCTGCAGCAGGCACTGCACGTCCTCCTCGCGGGCGACGTCGGCCTGGAAGAAGCGCGCTTCGCCGCCTCCGCTGCCTTCCTCGCCCAGCGCCGCGAGCTCCGCCACGGCCTCGGCGCCGGCCTCGGGGTCGCTGTCGACCAGCTGGACGAGGGCGCCGTCGCGCAGGAAGCGGCGGGCGATGCCCTTGCCGATCCCCTGCGCGCCGCCGGTGACGACCACGATCCGCTGCGCCTCTGGCATGCCGGCTCTCCTATCGATTTTCGCCCTTGGATACCAGTTGTAGCAGGCGGTCCAGGGCGCGGGTGGAGAGCACGCGGCGCAGGGTGCCGAACAGGTGGGTGGGGACGGTGACGTAGTAGCGTGGTTTCGGCCGCCGACTCTCCAGGGCGTGCACGAGCTTGTCGAGCACCGCCTCGGGGCCCAGGGTGAAGGGCTGTGCCGGCCCGGCCCTGGTCAGCCGCCGCTCCATGCCGGCGTACACCTCGCGGTGCGGGCTGTGTTCGGCGTCGATATTGCGCCGGTAGGCGGCATGGGCGTTGTCGCGGAAGCGGCTGCGGATGGGCCCCGGCTCGATCAGCGACACGTGGATGCCGGTGCCGGCCAACTCCTGGCGCAGGGTGTCGGTGAGCCCCTCCAGCGCGAACTTGCTGGCGTTGTAGGCGCCGCGATAGCGCATCGCGATCAGCCCCAGCACCGAGCTGTTGTGAATGATGCGGCCGTGGCCCTGGCGACGCATGGTGGGAAGTACCGCACAGGTCAGCTCGTGCGTACCGAACAGGTTGGTCTCGAACTGCTCGCGCAGCACGGCGCGGCCCAGGTCCTCCACCGCGCCAGGCTGGCCATAGGCGCCGTTGTTGAACAAGGCGTCCAGGCGCCCCTCGGTGCGCTCCAGCACGTCCCGCACCGCCGCCCGGATGGAGGCCGAGTCGCGCAGATCGAGCTGCACCGCCTGCAGGCCGCGGGCGCGCAGCGCCTCCACGTCCGCGGCCTTGCGCGCGCTGGCGAACACCCGATGGCCGCGGGCGGCGAGCCCCTGGGCGGCGCACAGGCCGATGCCGCTCGAGCAGCCGGTGATGAGGACGGTGCGGGGTGCGCGCGCGGCGGCCATGGCGGCGATGGTAGCAGGCGCCCGCGTGCTCAGGCGAGCAGCACCGCGACGATGCCGGTGATGAAGATGCCGTCGAAGGTGCCCGCGCCGCCGATGGATGCCACCGGCGTGGCCAGCAGGCGCAGGTCGCGAAGGCGCAGCAGGTCGGCGCCGATCAGCACCCCGAGCGTGCCCGAGACGTAGGCCAGAGGCGCGCTTTGCTGGGGGTTGATGAGCAGTCCGGCCAGCGCCGCGCAGAGCGGTGCGAGCAGCACCGGCATGCCGATGCCCAGGCCGCGGATGGGGCGGCTGGCGAGATAGCTGATCGCGCTCAGCAGGGCCACGCCCAGCGCGACCTGCACCAGCGGCAGGGCGTTCATGCGCACCAGATAGATGGAAAACGCCACCGGGATCAGCCCGCCGCCGACGTTCACCGCCACCACGGTGCGGCCGTTGAACGGCAGCTTCGGCAGCCAGGGCAGGGCGGCCGGCGGCGCGGTTTCGGGGGCCGGCGGCACGCGGATGGAGAACAGCGGCAGGTTCACCGCGCTTCCGAACAGGGTGGCGAGCAACAGCAGGAAGGCGCCCTCGCCGGAGACCCCCAGCTTGTCGAAGGCGATGCGGATCAGCCCGATCTGCACGATGGCGATCAGGGCCGCCAGGAGCAGGACGAAGCCGATCAGCTGGGCGGGGTGGAGCGGTGGACGCATGGCAGGCGTGGTTCGGCTCAGTAGGTGAGCGTGAGTACGTTGTCCTCGATGGCCTCGCCGATGAAGGCGGCACCGCCGACCACGCCGTCGAGCTCCGGGATGGCGTTGTCCTTGCCGATGCCGTTCTCCTCCATGGCTCCGCCGCAGAGGAAGAACTTGGCGCCGGCCTCGTGCGCGTCCTGCATGAAGGAGTAGACCGACTTTTGCTTCTCCTGACCGGGATAGAGCGCCTCGGCCACGCCCTGGCGCAGCAGCGAGGCGGTGCGCGAGGCGAAGTAGACCTCCACCTCCAGGTCCATGCAGGCGGCCACCGTGGCCTGGAAGAAGGGGGCACCGAGGGTGGCCGGGATGTCCGGGTTGGCGTTCATGAGCATGATCACGACTTTGTCGGCCATAGGGGCTCCTGCGCGGCGGGCGGTGAAAACCGCAATTTTCGCACATCCGGCGGGCCGTGACCCAGGTCCGTGCGGTATGCTGGGCGCCGGGCGCGGGAGTTCCGTATAATCGGCGGGCTTGAACTTACCGGCGGCGGCCCCCATTTGATCGGGCGCTACCCCTTTATTGCGTATGGGAATCGAACGATGCCTATCTACGAGTATGAGTGCAAATCCTGCGGCCACCAGCTCGAGGCGATGCAGAAGCTGAGCGAGGCCCCGCTCCGCGACTGTCCCGAGTGCGGCAGACCCGAGCTGCAGAAGCTCATCTCCGCAGCCGGCTTCCGTCTCAAGGGCGGCGGCTGGTACGAGACGGACTTCAAGGGCGGCAAGAAGAAGAACGTGGCCGAGTCCGGCAGCGGCGGCACGTCCGCGGGGGGCTGCGGCTCGGGCGCCTGCGCGGCCGCCGGCGGCAAGTAGCGGCGGCCGTCCCGGTCCATGATGGCGGCCTTTCGGCGCTACCTGATCGCCGGCCTGCTGGTGTGGGTGCCGCTGGTCGCGACGATTCTGGTGATCGGCTTTCTGGTCGACATCATGGACCGAACCCTCCTGCTCCTGCCCGAGGCCTTCCGTCCCGAGGCCTTGATCGGTTTCCGCATCCCCGGGCTGGGCGTGTTGCTCACCCTGGTGGTGGTGCTGGGCACCGGTGCGCTGGCCGCCAACCTGCTGGGCCGGCGCCTGGTCGATATCGGCGAGGCGCTGCTCGGACGCATCCCCCTGGTGCGCTCCATCTACGCCAGCGTCAAGCAGGTGATGGAGACGGTCTTCTCCTCCAAGGGACAGTCCTTCCGCAAGGTGCTGATGATTCAGTTTCCCCTGCAGGGGAGCTGGACGCTGGCCTTCCAGACCGGGGTGACCGTGGGCGAGGCCCAGGCCAAGACCGGCGAGGAGGTGATCAACGTCTTCGTGCCCTTCACGCCCATCCCCACCACCGGCTACTTCCTGATGGTGGCGCGCAAGGACGTGGTCGAGCTCGACATGAGTGTCGACGAGGGCCTCAAGATGCTGCTGTCGATGGGCGTGGTGGTCCCGCCCTGGGACCCGAACGCGCCGCCGCGCGCGGCCCGGACCGCCCCCCCGGCCCCGCAGGCGCCGCGCTGAAGTTGCGCCGCGCCCGGCCAATTCGTACCATTCCCGGCTTTCCCCTCCACAGGAAGGTCCGATGCGTTCCCACTACTGCGGCGAAGTCAGCGAATCCCTGATCGGCGAGGAGGTCACCCTGTGCGGTTGGGTGCACCGTCGGCGCGATCACGGTGGCGTGATCTTCGTCGACCTGCGCGACCGTGAGGGGCTGGTGCAGGTGGTCTTCGACCCGGATGCGGAAGAAACCTTCGCGACCGCGGAGCGGGTGCGCAGCGAATACGTGCTGCAGGTCGTCGGCCGCGTGCGGCCCCGCCCCGCGGGCACCGAAAACGCGGACCTGCCCACCGGCCAGGTGGAGGTGCTGGGGATGGAGCTGAGCGTGCTGAACGGTTCGGAGACGCCGCCCTTCCAGCTCGACGACGAGCAGGTCTCCGAAGAGCATCGGCTGCGCTTTCGCTACATCGACCTGCGCCGCCCCGAGATGCTCACGCGCCTGCGCATGCGCTCGGCGATCACCCAGCGCCTGCGCAGCTTCCTGGACGGGCGCGGCTTTCTCGACATCGAGACGCCGATGCTCACCCGCGCCACGCCCGAGGGCGCGCGCGACTACCTGGTGCCCAGCCGCACCCACCCCGGCTCCTTCTTCGCCCTGCCGCAGTCCCCGCAGCTGTTCAAGCAGCTGCTGATGGTGTCGGGCGTGGACCGCTATTACCAGATCGTGCGCTGTTTCCGTGACGAGGACCTGCGCGCCGACCGCCAGCCCGAGTTCACCCAGCTCGACATCGAGACCTCGTTCATGGACGAGGAGGGGCTGATGGGGCTCATGGAGGAGATGGTCCGCGAGCTGTTCGCGCACGTGCTCGAGCAGGCCCTGCCGCACCCCTTCCCGCGGCTGACCTATGCCGAGGCGATGCGGCGTTTCGGCTCCGACAAGCCGGACCTGCGCATCGCGCTGGAACTGGTCGACGTGGCGGACCTGATGGACGGTGTGGAGTTCAAGGTCTTCGCCGCCCCGGCGGCGGACCCCGCGGGGCGCGTCGCCGCCTTGCGCCTGCCCGGCGGCGGCGAGCTGACCCGCAAGGAGATCGACGAGTACACCCGGTTCGTCGGCATCTACGGCGCCAAGGGGCTGGCCTATATCAAGGTGAATGAGCGCGCGCGCGGCCGCGAGGGCCTGCAGTCGCCGATCCTCAAGTTCCTGCCCGATGCCGCCGTGGACGGCATCCTCGAGCGCACCGGCGCCCAGGATGGGGACCTGATCTTCTTCGGGGCGGACAAGGCCGGCGTCGTCAATGAGGCGCTGGGCGCGCTGCGCGTCAAGCTGGGCCACGACCGCGGGCTGGTGGAGCGGGGCTGGAAGCCGCTCTGGGTGGTCGATTTTCCGATGTTCGAATGGGATGCCAACGCGCAGCGCTGGTACTCCCTGCATCATCCGTTCACCGCGCCTCACGAGGCGCATATCGACCTGCTGGAGAGCGACCCGGCCGCCTGCCACTCGCGCGCCTACGACATGGTGCTCAACGGCACGGAGCTGGGCGGCGGTTCGATGCGCATCTACCGGCCCGACGTGCAACGGCGGGTGTTCCGGGCCCTGGGCATTTCCGAGGAGGAGGCCGAGGACAAGTTCGGCTTCCTGCTCACCGCGCTCAAGTACGGGGCGCCGCCGCACGGCGGCATCGCCTTCGGCCTGGACCGGCTGGTCATGCTGATGACCGGCTCGGGCTCCATCCGCGAGGTGATGGCCTTTCCCAAGACGCAGACCGCGGCCGACCTGCTCACCGCGGCGCCGTCGACGGTCTCCGAGCCCCAGCTCCGGGAGCTGGGCATCCGTCTGCGGCCGAACGTGGAGGCCGCCAAGTCCGAGACCGCCAGGTCCGAGATTGCCGAGTCCGAGATCGCCAAGTCCGAGATCAATCACGGGGCCCGGCGACCCGAGCGCCGCGGGCTGAGCACCGCCGGCCGTGGCGGGCGCCGGCCGTGAAGCGGCGGCTTCGGCCGCCGGGGTGGTGCTCGTCCCGGGGCTGTGGATGCCCGCGGCCTCACTGGCCCTGCTCGCCGCCCGACTGCGGCGGGCCGGGTTGCGCACCAGCACCTTCGGCTACTTCTCCACACTGCATCCCCTCGCGGTGAACGCCCGGCGGCTCGGGGCCCACGCGCTCGCGCAAGGCTTTGCTCCCTGCCACTTCGTCTGTCACAGCCTCGGCGGGCTGATCGTCCAGCACCTGCTGGAGTCGGCGCCGCCGCCGGGCACCGGCCGGGTCGTGGCCCTGGGCACGCCCTTCGCCGGCAGCGCCGTGGCGCGCGCCCTGTTGCAGCGCCCGGCGCTGGGCTGGACTCTGGGCGCCAGCGGCCCGGCGCTGGCGGCCGCGCATGCCGCGCACTGGGCGGCGGCGGCCGAGCTGGGCGTGCTCGCCGGTGCCCGTCCCGCGGGGCTGGGCCGCTGGTTTGCGCCCCTGCCGCGCCCGCACGACGGCACCGTGGCGGTGGCGGAGACGCAGTTGACCGGCTGCACCGCGCATCGGGTGCTGCCCGTCAGCCACACCGGGATGCTGTTCTCCGCGCCGGTCGCGCGCCAGACGCTCGCCTTCCTGCACGAGGGCCGTTTCGCCGCCGATTTGTGAACCAGGGCGCGAAACGCGACCTGCTGTGTTGCCCGTCACAAAACCGCCCCCTTACCATCTGGCGGCCCCTTCGTGAAACTTCGGTTTCGGGGTACTCGGCCGATAACAATGACGCGCGCGGCCCCCGTCCGCCGGAGGCGGGCGCGCCGCATCGGACAACGAACACGGCAGCGGGTACAGCACGAGCGTGAAGAATGGCCTGCGAAGGGCGGATTGGCTGATCGGCATGGCCGTCCCCCTGATCTTCCTGCTGGGTGCGGGCAGCGACGCCCTGCGCAGCCTGGAGTGGCACACCTATGACCTGGGCGTGCGCTTCTCTTTTGCCCGTCCGGCCAACGAAAACGTCGTCATCGTGGGGCTGGACGCGGCCTCCGGTAAACGCTTTGGCGAGTGGCCCTGGCCGCGCGACGTGCTGGCCACGCTCGACGCGCGCCTGCGCGCGGCGGGTGCCGCGGTGATCGGCTATGCGCTTCCCTTCCATCGCCCGCAGAACGCCCAGGCCCTGGGCGTGCTCGGCGAGCTGGACGGGCGGGGCTCCGGCTCGGGCGCGCGCCACCTGCTGCAGGAAGCGCGCCGTCGGCTGGACACGGACCGCACGCTGGCGGCCAGCCTGCGCAGGGACGGGGCTGCGGTGCTCACCATGGATTACGTGGCCGGCACCGCCGAGCGCACCGCCCCCGTCCTCGAGCGCGCCAGCCTCAAGGCGGTGCGGGGGCCGGCCGCCGCGGACCTCGACCTCCCGTTCCTGTTCCCCTCACCGCGCCCGCCGGGCGCCGCGCGCTTGCTCGCGCCCGTGCACGAGATCGCCGACGCTGCGGGCGATCTGGGGCACGGCCTGCCGCTGGCCGTCGGCCCCGAGACGGTGCGCAGCAACCCGCTGGTGCTCTACTACGGCGAGCGCCCCGTCGCCTCCTTCCCGCTGCTGGTGGCGGCCCGCACCCTGGGCCTGGACCGCAGCGCCATCCGCGTCGAGGACGGCCGGGTGGTGACACTGGCCGGCGCGTCGCTGGCCACGGCGCCGGGCTTGCGTGCGCTGCCCTTCTTCTACCGGGCGAAGGACGGCAAGCCCCCGTTTCCCGTCTACTCCTTCGCCGACGTCTACGACGGCAAGCTGGCTGCGGAGACCTTCCGCGGCAAGACGGTGCTGGTGGGCATCACCGATCCGCGCTGGGTCCGGGAGCTGCCCACGCCGCTTGGCCGCTCCATGCCGCCGGTGCTGATCATGGCCCACACGGTGTCCAGCCTGCTCAATGGCGATCTGTTCCACATGCCGCCCTGGCCGCAGTGGTTGCAGGGGCTGCTGCTGCTGGCCGTGGCCCTGTACCTGGCGCTCGTGCTGCCGCGCTTTCGACTCGGCACCGGCATCGCGGTCACCGCGCTGCTGTTGGTGGGCATGCTCAACGCCCACTTCCTCCTGATGATGGCCCGCTCGCTGTGGGTGCCGCTGGCCGTGCCGATGACGGCGCTGCTCGTCGGCCACACGTTGCTGGCGTTCCGCTGGCGCCTGGAGGGGCGCGTGCGCGCGGTGCAGGGCGAGCTGACCGAATCCAACCGCATGCTCGCCGTCTCCTACCAGTCGCAGGGCCAGCTCGATCAGGCCTTCGAGAAATACCGCCGCTGCCTGATGGACGAGCCGCTGTGCAACGCCCTCTACAGCCTGGGGCAGGACTACGAGCGCAAGCGTCAGTTCTCCCGGGCGGCGGAGGTGTTCGGCTGTATCGCCGAGCACGACCCGAAGTTCCGGGACGTGCGCGAGCGCATCGCCCGAAACCAGGAGATGGAACAGATGTTCGTGCTCGGCAAGGGCGGCACGAACACGGGCGGCGGGACGCTCATCATCAGCAGCAACGGGCTGCAGAAGCCGATGCTCGGGCGCTACCAGGTGGAGCGCGAGATCGGCCGCGGCGCCATGGGCATGGTCTACCTGGGCAAGGACCCCAAGATCGGCCGCACCGTGGCCATCAAGACCATGGCCCTGTCGCAGGAATTCGAGGGGGACGTGCTCGAGGACGTCAAACAGCGCTTCTTCCGCGAGGCGGAAACCGCCGGACGGCTCAACCACCCCAACATCGTGACCATCTACGACGTGGGCGAGGAGCGTGACCTGGCCTATATCGCCATGGACTACCTGAAGGGACAGAACCTGCTGGCCTATTGCAAGCCCGACACACTGCTGCCGGCCAAGGCGGTGTTCGACATCGTCATCAAGGTCGCAGAGGCGCTGGAGTACGCCCATGCGCAACGCGTGGTGCACCGCGACATCAAGCCCGCCAACATCATCTACGACCAGGCCTCCGCTGCGGTGAAGGTGACCGACTTCGGGGTGGCGCACCTGACCGACGCCAGCAAGACGAAGACCGGGACCATCCTGGGCAGTCCTTCCTATATGTCGCCCGAGCAGCTCGCCGGCGGGCGGGTGGACGGGCGCTCGGATCTCTTCTCGCTGGGCATCAGCCTGTACCAGTTGCTCGCCGGCGAGTTGCCCTTCACCGGTGAATCGCTGGCCAGCCTGATGTACAAGATCGCCAATGAGCGCCACCCGGACGTGCGCATGTTCCGGCCCGATCTGCCGTCCTGCGTCAGCAAGATCATGAACAAGGCCCTGCATAAGGAAATCGAGCGGCGTTTCCAGACCGGAAAGCAGTTCGCCGAGGCGCTGCGCCGCTGCCAGGAACGGCTCACGGGCAAGGGCCCATGAGCGCCCGCGCCCCGGCCCGGCTCCTGGAGTTTTGTGGCGCCACCGACGTGGGGCGGCGGCGGCAGAACAACGAGGATGCGATCGCCTGCGACGAGGCGTTGGGCTTGGCGATCGTGGCCGACGGGATGGGCGGCCACCTGGCCGGCGAGGTCGCCAGCAGCCTGGCGGCGGGCGAGATCCGCAAGCTGCTGGGCGCCGCCCTGGACGGGCAGGCCGAGCCGGCGCAGGCCGTGCGCGCCGCCGTGGAAGAGGCCAATCGCGAGATCCATCGGCGTGCGGCGCACGACCCGGTGTGTGCCGGGATGGGAACCACCCTGGCGCTGTTGCTCGAGCGCGGCGGCAACGCGGTCATCGCCCACGTCGGGGATTCGCGCGTCTATCGGCTGCGCGGCGGCGTGCTCGAGCAGCTCACGGCCGACCATTCACTGGTGCAGGAGCTCATCGACACCGGCTTTCTCAGCGTGGACGAGGCGCGCAACTCGGCCAACCGCAACGTCATCACCCGCGCGCTCGGCATCGCCGAGGAGGTGGAGGTGGATTTGCGGACCGAATCGCTGGAGGCGGGCGATCTGTACCTGCTATGTTCCGACGGGCTGACCGACCTGGTGCCCGACGCCCGCATCGGCGAGCTGCTCAACGCCTGCGGCAGTCCGGCCGCGGCGGCGCGTGCGCTGGTGGAGGAGGCCAACGCCAACGGCGGGCTGGACAACATTTCGGTGATCCTGGCGCGTGCGACCGAGGCCGCGGGGGCATCGGCACGAGAAGAAGAAGGAGGCTGACCATGCCCAAGCTGATCCTGACCCTCGACGGGGCGGTGCTGCGCGAGTTTCCCGTCGACAAGGAGCGCATCACCATCGGGCGCAAGCCCGGCAATGACGTGCAGCTCAACGACGCCACCGTCAGCGGCACGCATGCGGCGATCCTCAAGCTGCAGAACGTCTATGTCGAGGACCTGGCCAGCACCAACGGCACCGAGCTGAACGGCAAGCGCGTCCAGAAGCGCATGCTCCAGCATGGCGACGTCATCCGCATCGGACAGCACCGCTTCGAATTCGTCGACGCGGGGGCCCAGGACTTCGAGAAGACCGTCGTGCTCAGCCCCGGCCAACAGCCGGCAGCGCCGGCGCCCGAGGCCGCCCCCGCGGAGAGCGCCCCGCGCAGCGCCCGCATCCGTTTGATGGATGGCGCCACGGCGGGGCAGACGCTCGCCCTGAGCAAGCCCCACACCACCATCGGCCGGCCGGGCCTGCAGGTGGCCGTCATCGCCCGGCGCGGCAGCGGCTTCGTGCTCACGCCCATGGGCGGCTCTGGCGGCGAGGCGCCGACCGTCAACGGCGAGGCGGTGTCCGCCGGCAGCCGCATGCTCTGCGACGGCGACGTGCTGGAGGTGGCCGGCACGCGCATGACCTTCCTCAGCGACTGAGCCTCGGACGAGCCCTACCGACGAGCTCCACAGACGAATCAAGAGACGACCATGCCCCGACTCCTGCTTCAGCATGGCGGCGTGACCCTGCGCAGCTATGCGCTCGAGCGCAAGCCCCTGCACATCGGCCGGCGCTCGGACAGCGACATCCACCTCGACGACCCGGTGGTCAGCGGCCGCCACGCGCGCCTGTCCCTCAGCGCCAGCCGCTACCTCGATGGGCACCACGAGGCCTTCCTGGAGGACCTCGCCAGCACCAACGGCACCCGCGTCAATGGACGGCCCGTGCAGCAGGTTCGGTTGACCAACGGCGACCGCATCGTGATCGGGCGCCACGAATTCCTCTATGAGGACGACCCCGCCGCCGAGGCCGACCGCACCGCAATCCTCCTCCCCGACGCCTGAGGCCTGCTCCCCCCGGCCACCGCCTGGCGGCGCCTTCCGGGGCCGCCGTGTGCGGTGGTAAACTTGCCCGCCTGCCGCGGGCGGAAACCACCACGAGGAGTCTATGGCCGGCCACAGTAAATGGGCGAATATCCAGCACCGCAAGAAGGCGCAGGATGCCAAGCGGGGCAAGCTTTTCACCAAGCTGATCCGGGAGATCACGGTGGCGGCGCGCATGGGCGGCGCCGATCAGAATTCCAATCCGCGCCTGCGCGACGCCATCGCCAAGGCGCTCGCCGCCAACATGACCAAGGACACTGTGGAACGCGCGGTCAAACGCGGGGCCGGCGCGCTGGACGGGGAGTCCTTCGAGGAGGTGCGCTACGAGGGCTACGGCCCGGCGGGCGTGGCGGTGATGGTCGACTGCCTGACCGACAACCGCAACCGGACGGTGGCCGAGGTGCGCCACGCCTTCAGCAAGCATGGCGGGAATCTGGGCACGGACGGCTCGGTGGCCTACCTGTTCAGCAAACAGGGCCTGATCTCCTATCCGCCGGGCAGCGATGAGGAAGCGATCATGGAGACCGCCGCGGAGGCGGGGGCCGAGGATGTCGCCGTCAACGACGACGGCTCGCTCGACGTCGTGATCGCGCCGGAGCAGTTCTCCGCCGTCAAGGAGGCCCTGGAGGCCGCCGGTTTCGGCAGCGAGAACGCCGAGGTGACCATGAGTGCCGCCACCAGCGTGCCGCTGGAGGAGGTGGAGGAAGCGGAGAAGGTGATCCGGCTGATCGATCTCCTCGAGGACCTGGACGACGTGCAGAACGTCTACACCAACGCCGATTTCTCCGACGAGGTGCTGGAAAAGCTGGACTGAATGCACGCGGCGGGGCTGCGCCCCGCGCCGCTTCATGGTAGTTTTTACACGTCATCGCCATCCCGGACTCGCGCCCATGCGCCGCATCCTCGGTATCGATCCGGGCTCCCGGATCACCGGCTACGGCCTCATCGACCTGCCCGGCCTGCGGCCGCGCTACGTGGACAGCGGCTGTGTGCGGACCGCCGCGCGCGAACTCGCCCCGCGGCTGAGCGAGATCTTCTCCGGCGTGCAGGAGCTGCTGGAGCGGTTCCGGCCCGACATCATCGCCATCGAGCGCGTGTTCATGCATCGCAATGCCGATTCCGCCCTCAAGCTGGGCCAGGCCCGCGGGGCCGCCCTGAGCGCGGTGGCGCTCGCTGCCCTGCCGGTGGTCGAATACGCCCCGGCCCAGATCAAGCAGGCGGTGGTGGGGCGCGGCAACGCCGACAAGACCCAGGTACAGCACATGGTGGCGGCCCTGCTCGGGCTGGAGCGCACGCCGCAGGCCGACGCCGCGGACGCGCTCGCCGCGGCCCTGTGTCACGCCCACACCGGCGGCACCCTGGAGCGCTTGAGCGGCCTGCCGGGGGTGCGCGGGGTGCGCGGAGGGCGCCTGCGGTGATCGGTCGCCTCACCGGGACGCTGCTCGAAAAGCACCCGCCCACCCTGTTGGTGGATGTCGGCGGGGTGGGCTACGAGGTCGACGCCCCCATGTCCACCTTCTACGAGCTGCCGGCCCTGGGCGAGCGCATCACCCTGCACACGCACCTGGCGGTGCGCGAGGACGCGCACCAGCTCTTCGGCTTTGCCAGCACGGCGGAGCGCCGGCTGTTCCGTGCCCTGATCAAGGTGAGCGGCGTGGGGCCGCGCCTGGCACTGACCATCCTCTCGGGCATCTCGGCCCCGGACTTCGCGCGCTGCGTGCAGGAGGAGGACGCCGCCCGCCTCACCAAACTGCCGGGGGTCGGCAAGAAGACCGCTGAACGCCTGGTCATCGAGATGCGCGACCGCCTCGACGAGGGGCCTGGCGGCGGGGCGGCGCCCGCCGCCGGCGCGAGCCCCGCGCCGGCCGGCGGCGACCCGGTGCGCGACGCCGTGGACGCCCTGGTGGCGCTCGGTTTCAAGCCGCAGGAGGCGAGCCGGATGGTGCGCGGCGTCGACACCCAGGGCCGCTCCAGCGAGGAGATCATCCGCACCGCCCTGCAGGGGGCGGTGCGCTGAGCGGTGTCGTCGCCCGGTGCGCTCATGTATGATTGAAGCCGGTTTTACGCGCCCTGCAGCGGGTGCGGGGCCAGGCAATCGGCAGCAGACATGATCGAGAGCGATCGGCTCATCAGCGGCACGGCCCAGGGCGGCGACGAGGTCCTCGACAACGCCATCCGTCCGGCGCGGCTCTCCGAATACGTCGGCCAGCAGGCCGTGCGCGAGCAGATGGAGATCTTCATCCATGCCGCACGCGGCCGCGGCGAGGCGCTCGACCACGTCCTCATCTTCGGCCCGCCCGGGCTGGGCAAGACCACGCTCTCGCACATCATCGCCAACGAGCTCGGCGTGCAGATGCGCCACACCTCCGGCCCGGTGCTCGAGCGTGCCGGCGACCTGGCGGCGCTGCTCACCAACCTCGAGCCGCACGACGTGCTGTTCGTGGACGAGATCCACCGCCTCAGCCCGGTGGTCGAAGAGGTGCTCTATCCGGCGCTGGAGGATTTCCAGCTCGACATCATGATCGGCGAGGGGCCGGCGGCACGCTCCATCAAGCTCGACCTGCCGCCGTTCACTCTGGTGGGGGCGACCACGCGGGCCGGCCTGCTTACCTCGCCGCTGCGCGATCGCTTCGGGATCGTGCAGCGCCTGGAGTTCTATAGCAGCAGCGAGCTGGCCTTCATCGTCGAGCGTTCGGCGCGCATTCTGGGCGTGCACATCGATGCCCAGGGGGCGAGCGAGATCGCGCGGCGCTCGCGGGGCACGCCGCGCATCGCCAACCGGCTGCTGCGCCGCGTGCGCGACTATGCCGAGGTGCGCGCGGACGGGCGCGTTAGCGCCGAGGTCGCCGCGGCCGCCCTGGACATGCTGTCGGTCGACGCCGAGGGCTTCGACGTGATGGACCGCAAGCTGATCCTCTCCATCATCGAGAAGTTCGACGGCGGCCCGGTGGGCATCGACAGCATTGCCGCGGCCGTGGGCGAGGAGCGCGACACCATCGAGGACGTGATCGAGCCATATCTGATCCAGCAAGGCTACATGATGCGCACCCCCCGCGGGCGGGTGGTCACCAGCAAGGCCTACCGGCATTTCGGCTTTCAGGTAGCGACCCCGTCCATCGAGAGCGACCTGTTCGGCGGGCGCTGAGCGCGCGAGGCGCGATCACCCACGCGCCGTGCGTGCGCCACAGTCCCGGAGTTGCCCGGCCCGCGCGGCCGGATGGGGAAGGCAAACCGTGAAAGAATTCCTGTTGCCGGTACGCGTCTACTACGAAGATACCGACGCTGGCGGTGTGGTGTATTACGCCAACTACCTCAAGTTCATGGAGCGGGCGCGCACCGAGTGGCTACGCAGCCTGGGCTTTGAGCAGGACTCGCTGCGCGAGCGCAGCGGCGTGCTGTTTGCGGTCCGCGCCGTGCGGGTCGATTACCGCCGCCCGGCGCGCTTCAACGACGCGCTGCTCGTCTCGGCGCAGGTGACGCGCGTGGCGCGGGCAAGTCTCTCACTTGCGCAGAAAGTTCACAGAACGGGCGAGCCGGACGTGTTATGTTCTGGCGACGTCGAAATCGTCAGCGTCGACGCTGACAGCTTCAAACCGCGACCGATTCCCGAGGCCGTTAGGGCCCGGATCCCCGTACCGGAGTAACCGTGAGCACTGAACTGTCCCTGACGCACCTCATCCTCGGCGCCAGTACCCTGGTGCAGTTGGTGATGCTGCTGCTCCTGCTGGCCTCGATCCTCTCCTGGACCGTGATCTTCCAGAAATGGTCCGTGCTGCGACGCTCCCGTGCCGCCGCTGCGCGCTTCGAGCAGCGCTTCTGGTCGGGCATCGAACTCGGGGAGATGTACCGCAAGATCGCCGCCCGCCGCGACAACGCCAGCGGCATGGAGCGCATCTTCGAGGCCGGCTTCCGCGAATTCGCGCGCCTGCGCAAGCAGGAGGGCGCGGAGAACGGCGAGGTGCTCGAAGGCGCGCAGCGCAGCATGCGCGTGGCGGTCAGCCGCGAGATGGACCGGCTCGAGAACCATCTCTCGTTCCTGGCCACCGTCGGCTCGACCAGCCCCTACGTGGGCCTGTTCGGCACCGTGTGGGGCATCATGAACGCCTTCATGGCGCTGGGCGGCGCCCAGCAGGCGACCATCTCCTCGGTCGCCCCGGGCATCGCCGAGGCCCTGATCGCCACCGCCATGGGGCTGTTCGCCGCCATCCCGGCGGTCATCGCCTACAACCGCTATTCGAACGACGTCGAGCGGCTGGCGAACCAGTACGACACCTTCATGGACGAGTTCTCCAGCATCCTGCACCGGCAGGGGAACGGCTGAGGAAGACCTGCCATGCCCGCCTCCGTCCCCCACAGGCGCAAGCGCCGCCGCCAGATGGCCGAGATCAACGTCGTCCCCTATATCGATGTCTCGCTGGTGCTGCTGGTGATTTTCATGATCACCGCCCCGCTGTTGACCCAGGGCGTGCAGGTGAACCTGCCGCAGGCCGCGGCCGAACCGATCAAGGGCCAGCAGGCCGAGCCGGTGGTGGTGAGCGTGGATGCCGCGGGAGAATTCTACTACCGCAGCGGCACCGCGCCGGACGAGGCGGTCGATGCGAAGACCCTGCTGGCGCGGGTGGCGGCGGTGCGCAAGGTGCACCCGAAGGCGCCGGTGCTCGTGAAGGGCGACGATCAGGTACCCTACGGCAAGGTGGTGCAGGCCATGGTGCTGCTGCAGCGCGCCGGCGTCGCCGATGTGGGCCTGATGACACGCACGCCCGAGGACGGCGGCAAGGGCTGAACGCGACCAATGCTCGAACTGACCCGTCGTCACCCCGGCGCCTTCGCCCTGGCGCTCCTCGCGCATGCCGGCCTGTTCGGGCTACTGGTCGGTTTCTCGCTGCTGCGCCCGCCGCGCCAGCCGATCGCCGCCCCGCAGGTGGACATCGTGCAGGCCACGGCAGTGGATCAGGCGCAGGTGGACAAGGAAGTGGAGCGGCTCAAGGACGCCGAACGGGCGCGCCAGGAGGCGCTGGACCGCGAGCGGCAGGCGCAGGCGCAGGAGCGCCGCGAGCAGGAGGAGGCCGCGCGCAAGGCCGCAGCGGCCCGCCGCCAGGAGGAGCAGCGCCTGGCGGCCTTGCGCAAGCAACAGGCCGAGGAACAGAAGCACCAGCAGGAGCTCGCCGCGCAGAAGCAGGCCGAGCAGGAGCGCCTCGCCGACCTGCAGCGCAAGAAGGCCGCGCTCGAGGCGCAGCGCAAGGCCGAGGAACAGCGTGTGGCCAAGCTCGAGGCGCAGCGCAAGGCCGAAGAACAGCGGCGCGCCGAAGCCGAGCGTCAGCGCAAGGAAGAGGAGGCGCGTCGGCAAAAGGCCGAGCAAGCGCGCAAGAAGGCCGAAGCCGCGCGCCAGCGCCAGCTCGAGCAAGAGCGCAAGCGGCGTGAACATGAGGAGGCGCTCAAGCGTGAGATGGCGGCCGAGCAGGCGCGCATCGAAAAGCAGCAGGCGGCGCAGCGTCAGTCGGAGATCAACAAGTACGTTGCGCTGATAAAAGCTGCGGTGAAGCGCAACTGGCTGGTGCCGCCGAACACTGCGCCGGGCACCGCGTGCGACGTGGTGGTGAACCTGATCCCCAGCGGGGACGTGGTCGGCGTGCGGCTGAAGAACTGCAGCGGTGGCAGCGTGTTCCAGCGTTCGGTGGAGAACGCCGTACGCAAGGCCTCGCCGCTGCCGGTGCCCTCGGTCGAGTCGGGGCTGTTTGACGAGTTTCGTAGGCTGCCGTTTAAATTCACGCCGGAACCAAAGGGCTAAGGGTCGATGTGGAATAGACAATTGTGGATGAGCCTCGCTCTGCTGCTCTCGGCGCTCGCCGCCGGGCGCGCCCATGCGGAGCTGACCATCCAGATCACCGGCGGCACGGAAGGGGCCCTGCCGATCGCCGTGGTGCCGTTCCAGTGGAACAACGGCGGCGCGGCGCCGGAGGACCTGGCGCAGATCATCAGCTCGGACCTGGCGCGCAGCGGCCGTTTTGCACCCACGGCACGCGAGAAGCTGAGCAGCCGGCCGCACGATGCGCAGGAGGTGGATTACCGCACCTGGAAGGCGCTGGGCGTCGACGACCTGGTGGTGGGCAAGCTGCTGCCTGCCCCGGCCGGCGGCTATCAGGTGCAGTTCCAGCTGCTCGACGTCTACCGCGGCGCGCAGCTGGCCGGCTACAGCATTCCGGCGACGCGGCAGAACCTGCGCCGCCGCGCCCACCAGATCAGCGACATCGTCTACAAGACGCTGCTCGGCGAGCGCGGCGCCTTCGACACGCATATTGCCTACGTGACCGCGAGGGGGGGCCCGGGGCCGGACCGTGAATACCGGCTGGCGATTGCCGACTCCGACGGTTACAACGAGCAGGTCATCCTGGATTCCAAGCAGCCAATCATGTCCCCGGCCTGGGCGCCGGACGGGCGGCGGCTGGCCTATGTCTCGTTCTCGCGCGGCCGGCCCGAGATCTACATCCAGGACGTGGTCACACAGCAGACGCAGCGCGTCTCCGATCACCCGGGGCTCAATGGCGCCCCATCCTGGTCGCCGGACGGCGGCCGCCTGGCGCTGACCTTGTCGAAGGACGGCAATCCCGAGATCTATGTGCTGGACCTGGCCAGCCGGCAGCTGACGCGAATCACCAACGACTTCGCTATCGATACCGAGGCGGATTGGACGCCGGACGGCAAGGCGCTGGTGTTCACGTCCGATCGCGGCGGCAGTCCGCAGCTCTACCGCGTTCCGGTCGACGCGAATGGGGCGACCGGACGCCCGCAGCGGCTGACTTTCGACGGCTCGTACAATGCGGCCGCCGCGGTTTCCCCCGACGGCAAGCACATCGCCATGGTCCATCGCGACGCTCAGGGTTTCCACATCGGGGTGCTCGAGCTCGCCACCGGCCACTTCCAGACACTCACCGACACGACGCTGGACGAGTCGCCGAGTTTTGCCCCCAACGGAAGCATGATCATCTATGCCACCGAGGCCGGCCCATCGGGCGTACTGGCCGCGGTGTCAGTGGACGGTCGTGCCCACCAACGTTTGAGTCTGCGCCAGGGCGATGTTCGCGAACCGGCCTGGTCACCGTTCCGTCCGCAATGAAGGAGTTGATGAAAATGACAAACTGGCTGAAGGGGTTGCTGGTGCTCGCACTGGTATTCGGGCTGGCGGCGTGTGCGTCCGCCCCCAAGGGCGGACCCGGCGCCGAACAGGGTGGCGGTGCGCAAGCGCCCGGCGCCGAAACCGGCGCCCAGCCCGGGGCCGAGGACCAGCGCGCCGGCGCGAATCTCGGTCAGGGCTTCGCGGGCAGCCCGCTGGAGGACCCGAACAGCCCCCTGGCGACGCGGGTGATCTACTTCGATTTCGACAGCAGCGAGATCCGCCCCGACCAGCGCGCCACGGTCGATGCACATACCCAGTACCTGGCCTCGCATCCGGACCAGAAGGTGGTGCTCGAAGGCCACACCGACGAGCGCGGATCGCGCGAGTACAACATGGCCCTGGGTGAGCGGCGTGCCAAGGCCGTGCAGCAGGTGATGCTGCTGCAGGGCGTGGGGGCGGACCAGATCAAGGTGATCAGCTACGGCGAAGAGCGGCCGGTGGCGATGGGCCACGACGAGTCGGCCTGGCAGCTCAACCGCCGTGTCGAGCTCGTGTACCCGGGGCACTGAGATGGCCAGCCTCAGACTGCGACCCCTCGCCGCCGCCCTCGCGTTGGCCCTTGCCGTGCCGGCGGGTGCGGCCAGGGCTGCGACGCCCGCCGGCGATGGCGCGTCCCTCGAGCAGCGGCTGGGCCGCGTGGAGCGCATGCTCAGCAGTCAGGGCCTGATCGAGATGCAGCAGCGCCAGAACGCCTTGCAGCGCGATGTGCAGGAGCTGCGCGGCCAGGTCGAGGAACTCAACCACGCCCTGGAAGAGATGAAGCGCCGGCAGCGCGACCTGTATCTGGACATCGATCGGCGTCTGGTCCAGATCGAGCGCAGCGGCGGGGCGGCCGGATCGAGCGGCTCGGGTTCCGGCAACTCCGGTTCGGACAGTTCCGGCGCGGAGAATTCCGGTGCCACGGGCACGGGTCCGGGTGCAGCGGCCGCTGCGGCCCCGCAGGAGGGCGGGACGCCCGCCGCCGCACAGTCCTCGGCGGACCCGGCGGCCGAGCAGCAGGCCTACGAGAAGGCCTTCGACCTGCTGCGCGACCTGCGCTACGACCAGGCGATCTCGGCCTTCCGCAAGTTTCTCGCAGACTACCCCAATGGCCGCTACGCGCACATCGCCCAGTATTGGATGGGCGAGGCCAATTATGCACAGCGCAATTTCAAAGAGGCGATCCAGGACTACCAGACGCTGCTCGCGAAGTACCCGAACAGCCCGAAACGGGCCGAGGCCATGCTCAAGATCGGCTATGGCTGGTACGAGCTTGGCGATCTGGATCGGGCGCGCGATGTGTTGCAGCGGTTGGCCAAGGCCCACCCGCGCACCACGGAGGCCGGGCAGGCCGAGAACCTGTTGCAGAAGATCCGCGCCTCGGGCAAAGGCTGACCTGCGCCCTGGCGGTGCGCTCGGGTATAATGTGCCGTTTTGACGCGGGCAGCCGATTGCGATGGCCACGACCGAGTCCCGCAGCGGCGAGCGGCTGCGGATCACCGAAATCTTTTACTCGCTGCAGGGCGAGAGCCGCACCGTGGGCCTGCCCACCGTATTCGTGCGCCTCACCGGCTGCCCGCTGCGTTGCCACTATTGCGACACGGCGTATGCCTTCCAGGGCGGCGAGTGGCGTTCGCTCGAGGCG
Source organism: uncultured Gammaproteobacteria bacterium (assembly GCA_963779865.1). Lineage (GTDB taxonomy): Bacteria > Pseudomonadota > Gammaproteobacteria > CAVZZX01 > CAVZZX01 > CAVZZX01. The sequence goes on from CAVZZX010000003.1 coordinate 3,326,651, forward strand.
GTGTTCGACGAGGTCGGCCGCTACGGCACGCCTCATGTGACGGTGACCGGGGGCGAACCGCTGGCGCAAAAGCCGTGCCTGGAGCTGTTGCGGGGATTGTGCGGGCGCGGTTATCAGGTGTCGCTGGAAACCAGCGGCGCCATGGACGTGTCGCAGGTCGACCCGCGCGTGGTGAAGGTCATGGACCTGAAGACCCCCGGCTCGGGCGAGGCGGCGCGCAACCGCTTGGAGAACCTCGCTGTGCTGCGTCCGCAGGATCAGGTCAAATTCGTGCTCTGCGACCGTGCGGACTACGAGTGGGCGCGCGAGCTCATCGGGGAGTACGCCCTCGCGCAGCGCTGTGAGCTGCTGTTCTCGCCGGTGCACGGTGAACTCGAGCCGCGCAGCCTGGCGGACTGGATCCTGGCCGATCGCTTGCCGGTGCGCATGCAGATCCAATTGCACAAGTACCTGTGGGGCGACACACCGGGGCGCTGAGGGCCCGCGCCCTGCGATTGCTCATCAAACGAAATTGAAGCCATGCCCGCTGCCGTCGTGCTCGTATCCGGAGGTCTGGATTCCGCCACTGTGCTGGCCATGGCGCGCGCGCAGGGCTTCGCGTGTCATGCACTGAGCTTCGACTACGGCCAGCGGCATCGCGTCGAACTGGATGCGGCCGCGCGGGTGGCGGCGGCGCTGGGCGCGCTCGAGCACCGCGTGATGCGGCTCGGCCTGGAAGACCTGGGGGGCTCTGCCCTGACCGATGCGACGCTGGCCGTGCCGGAGACGCCGGGGGACGGCATCCCGGTAACCTATGTCCCGGCGCGCAACATCGTCTTTCTGTCGCTGGCGCTTGGCTGGGCCGAAGTGCTCGGGGCAGGGGACCTTTTCATCGGCGTCAACGCCGTGGACTACTCCGGATATCCGGACTGCCGGCCCGAATTCATCGCGGCGTTCCAGCGGATGGCGGACCTGGGCACCCGGGCCGGCGTGGAAGGCCGCGGCGTGCGTGTCGCCGCGCCGCTGATCGACCTCAGCAAGGCGGAAATCGTCCGCCAGGGCACCGCGCTGGGTGTGGATTACGGGCTTACCGTGTCCTGCTATCAGGCCGACGCGCACGGGCGTGCCTGCGGCCGCTGCGATTCGTGCCGTTTGCGCGCCGAGGGCTTCCGGGCGGCCGGTATCCCCGACCCGACAAACTATTACTGAAGCGCCCACAACGGGGTTGCGATCCGGCCGTGGGCACGGAATAATTCGGCGCATTTTGCGACTACATCCGGATAGTCGGGGCAGTCGCTCGACGGCCCGTTGAAAATGCACTCATGCCCCGTCCCCGCGGCGGGCGTCAGACCAGAGCGGAGGCAAGTATGGACATCACCTGGCAAGTCCTTCTATGGGGCTTTGGCATCGCGGCCGTCATGGGTGCCGTGGTCAACAAGACCAATTTCTGCACCATGGGTGCGGTTTCAGACTGGGTCAACATGGGAGACACCGGGCGTCTGCGTGCCTGGCTGTTGGCCATGGCGGTCGCCATGATCGGGGTGCTCAGCCTGGAGGCCCTGGGGGTCATCTCCATCGACTCCTCGCTGCCGCCCTATCGCACCGCCAACTTCGCCTGGGTGCGTTACCTGCTCGGCGGTATGATCTTCGGCATCGGCATGACGCTGGGATCGGGTTGCGGCAACAAGACGATGGTGCGGATTGGTGCCGGCAACCTGAAGTCGATCGTGGTGTTCATCTGCATCGGCGTGTTTGCCTACCTGATGACCAAGACCAACTTCTACTACAACGTGTTCCAGCAGCCGCTCGTGGGGCCCACGACCATCGATCTGGCGGGCCGTGGCTTCGCCAGCCAGGAGCTGGGTGACATCTTCGCGGGCCTGTTCGGCACCGGCAATGGCGCCACGCTGCATCAGATCATCGGTTGGCTGGTCGCTGCGGCGCTGCTGTTCATCGTCTTCAAGTCGGCCGACTTCCGCCGCAGCTTCGACAACATCCTGGGCGGCCTGGTGGTGGGGCTGGCGGTGCTGGGCGCCTGGTATGTGACGGCCGGCCCCATGGGGGCCGCCTGGAGCGATGCCGCCATGTGGGCGACTACGCCGCCGATCAACGTCGCCGCGCAGTCCTACACGTTCATCAACCCGACCGGCGAGGTCTTCGCCTGGGGACTGGGCGGCTTCAAGACCAACCTGATCAGCTTCGGCATGATGGCCATCGCGGGGGTGATCGCCGGCTCTTTCCTTTACGCCTTGCTCACCCGCGGGCTCCGCTGGGAGTGGTTCCACTCCTGGGGCGATGCCACCACCCACGTCGTGGGCGGCAGCCTGATGGGCATCGGCGGCGTGCTGGCGATGGGCTGCACCATCGGCCAGGGCATCACCGGCATCTCCACCCTGGCCCTGGGCTCCTTCCTCGCCTTCGGCGGGATCGTATTCGGCAGCGCGCTGACCATGAAGATCCAGTACTACAAGATGGTCTACGAGGAGGAGGCGACCTTCACCAAGGCGCTGCTCTCCTCGCTGGTGGACATGCGTCTGCTGCCCGCCAAGATGCGCAAGCTCGAGCTCGTCTGAGCCCGCGCATGCCCTCCTGAACCGGACTCGGCGGGGTTGTGCTCCCCGGCGAGTCCGGTATGATCAGCGCTCCTTCAGGGGCCGTTAGCTCAGCCGGTAGAGCAGCTGACTTTTAATCAGTTGGTCGCAGGTTCGACTCCTGCACGGCCCACCACTTCCGTCGGTCCTCGTGTTTGACCTGCATCGGTCCGAGCCGTATGGCCGTCTCACCGTTGATGGCTCTCGTCGTCCGTTCCGCGCCCGGGCCGGGGCGGCGCAGCGACGGGCCGCGGGCGCTCACGGCGAAAGCCGATGTGGATCGTCACGGGGCAGGATGGGTCGGGTGCAGGCGGACGCGTCGACGCGCCTCCGGCCTTCTCGGGTTGCTTGAACTTCATACCTCTTCCTTGGTGTCACGGCTTCGGGGCCGTCTCATCCGCTGAGGGTGCCGATAGTAACGCGCCCTCGAGCGCCCTGTCTGTAAGCCACCGGCGCATCCTCGCGTAGGAAATGTCCTACATAAGGCGGGTGCTCGCGGTCGTGTACCGCGTCATCTGTATGGCGTTTCACGTATATCCCTCGGGTGACGACGCCGTTAGCATCAGCGTCGGGGCTCGCCGGCTCAGCGCAGCAGCGCGGCGTGCGAAGACACACTTGCAATCGTGTGGGGCGGGGGATGAGCAAGAACAGCGTGGGTGAGCAATACGTCATCCGGCACGTGGGCAGCTGGTTCGTGGATTCACGGATGCACCGCCAATACGAGAGGGAAATACAGCAGCTTCTGGACACCGGGCTCATAGCGACCGCCGTTCAGACCTTCAGCGACGCGCGCCTGCCCGCTGCCGAGCGTTTCGTGTACACCCGCGCGGGCATCGAGATACTTGAGCGGGCGGGGCGCCCCGCCGAAGTGACCAAGGCCTATCTGCGGGCGCTGTGCGGGCGCCATGCGGCCTTGCGGCAGCACTATGAGGCACTCGGGCTGCTGGGCTAGGGCGCCCGGGCGCCTTCCGGCGGGCTCGGCCGGCGGCATGCCCACGCCTCCCGCCGCGGCTAGACTTACTTGCCGTGATCACGCACAGGGAGGCGACCATGATCTTCAGGCAACTGCACGAGGCGGATTCATCCAGCTACACCTACCTCCTGGCCTGTGAGCAGACCCGCAAGGCGGCGCTCATTGACCCGGTGCTCGACACGCTCGAGCGCGACCTCGAGGTGCTCGCGCGCCTTGAGCTGCAACTGAGCTACAGCATCGAGACCCACATGCATGCCGATCACCTCACCAGTGCCCTCGCGCTGCGAGAGCGCGCCGGCTGCGAGATCGTGTATCCGGGCGTGGAAACCCCTCCGTGCGCCGACGTGGGGGCGCGCGAAGGCCAGCCGCTGCACCTCGGCGAGATCGAACTGCATCCGCTGCATACACCGGGGCACACCTCGCACAGCTTCTGCTATCGGGTGGACGACGGCACGCACCAGCTGGTGTTTACCGGGGACACCCTCCTGATCGAGGGCTGCGGGCGCACCGATTTCCAGTCCGGCGACCCCGTGGCCCTCTATCGCAGTATCCACGACAAGCTGTTCACGCTGCCCGACGAGACGCTGGTATATCCGGGCCACGACTACGACGGGCGCTTCGTCTCGAGCATTGCGCAGGAGAAGGCCCGCAATCCGCGGCTCGGCAAGGGCATGTCGCTGGAGGGGTTTGTCGAGCTGATGAACGGGATGGACTTGCCCTATCCCCGCCGAATCGACTTTGCCGTACCCGGAAATGCCGCGTGCGGCGTGTGTCCGCCCAATGTCCCCGAGGAGTTCCGGGCGCCGTGTCGCGCGCACGAGCAGGGTTGAGCACAGGCCTCTCCGGAGCGTCCCGGCGCGCCTTGCCTCCTGCCCGTTTATGTCCACACTACGTGGGCAGCGCAACGATACGGAGGACACAGGCATGGCGCGAGGACACACCCGGGAACCGATGAGGGTGGCCGGACACCGGCTCAGCGAAGAGCTGCTCGGCTGCCTGAAAGCCGCCTCCGGCGCCTCCGGGCATCCCCCGGCGGCGGGCACGGCTCCCGAGTCGTGGTGGCTACTCCAGGAACGTGGCCTGACCGACGAGCGTGGGCGCGCCACGGAGGAGGGACTGCGCGTGCTGGAGGTGTATGAGGCCGAACCGCACGCCTAGAGAGCATGCCCGGGCCTCGGCCCTCACGGCACCCCGGCGGCCGGCTCCCGCCGCCGGGGTGCGTCTGCGCGGGCGGCCGTCAGGTCCGCCGGGAGTTCGCGGCCCGCGGTTGCGGTGCCGCCTCGGGAAGGGGCATCCAGTGGCTGAAGGCATCGGAGCGCCAGACGACGTCCTCGTCGTGAACACTACGCCAGCTCGCCTCGCCGCTGGGGCGATAGACCGCCTGCTCGATGATCGCCATGTCCCCGTTGACGAGACAGCATAGGACCTGTTGCTCGGACTTCGGCAGCCGATCGCGGATATTGATCCACTCCATCTGTGCGCCTCCCCTTGGTGGGCCCGTTACCGTGGCACTGTATTTCTCAGCTTAGTTCGCGAACCGGGGCTCGGCCACGGGATCGGCCGCGGGGAGAGCAAAAAAAAGCCCGGCCGAAGCCGGGCTCCTTCGAACGCGGGCCGATGCTGCGCTATTCGCGCACGCCCGGTGCGTTCACCTTGATGCCGTTGCTCATGTAAGTCTCGAAGTACTCGAGGGACTTGTAGGTATCGCTCTGAGCCTTGAACGGCTTGGCACGCACCTGCTTGTTGCAGCCGCCATAGCGACGATGCAGCGTGCCCAGACCGGCCCACTTGCCGCTGCCGGCAGCCTCCCACTTCTTACGGTAGACCGGGAAGTGCGTCGGGTGCCCCAGTGCAGGGCTGAGCACGTTCGCACGGATCCGGCTGCCCGAGTTGTATTCGTGGCAGTCGGCACACGAGAAGTTGAGCTGGCCGCGCTTGGCATAGAAGAACGTCTTGCCGCGGTTGTACCACTGGAGCGCCCGCGAGTCGTTCGGGATCACGACATGGAGCGGCTTGCCACGGGAGGTGTAGCCCATATAGGCGGAGATGCCGGCCAGCTCGCCCTTCTTCCAGGGCAGCGGCTTCTCGCCGTTCTTCACGCGGCAGGCGTTGATGTCCTGCTCCAGGGTACGGACCTCACCGGTCTTCTCGTCGAAGTACGGATACTCCTCGCGAATGCCGATGCCGCCGTTCTTGAAGCAGTCCGCATAGCTCTTGCCGTTGGCGAACTTCTTCTCGAAAGCCGCCTTGCCCGCGTCGACCGCCGGCTCATAGGGCGGGAATTCCTCCATGGCCTCCCACTCGATGCGACGGCTCTGGTCGATGCCGTAGGTGCCGTTGGCATATTCCTGAAGCGGTACGCCGGGAAAACGCTTGAAGAAGTAGTTGCGGAACTGCTTGAGATCCTGCTCGGGGCTCGCATGCGCGACCGCCGAACCAAGGGCGGCGAGCGCTGCTGCCGCGATGAGAATTTTTTTCATTGAAATCACTCCTTGCATCCTGAGATTGCCAGGTGGTGCTTAGCGGATCTTGACCTGTTTCGAGTCTTTCTCGCCCTTGTTGTCGACCCATGCGAGGGTGACGGTGTCTCCGGGCTTGCCGCCCTCGAACTGGAAGGAGACGTAGGGGTTCTTGGAGACGGCGGTGCCCCACAGGGCGGTGACGACGTTGTTGCCGTTATGCTCGGCGGTCAGCTCCTGGATGAAGTGGGCGGGGATCTTCTGGCCCGTCTTCTTGTCCTTGCGCTGGCCGGTCTCCATGGGATGGGTGATCAGGGCCTTGACGGTGGTGACCCCGCCCTGGGCACTGGCACGGATGCGGATGGTGTTGCTAGCCATGTTCGACAATCCTCTCTGACGCGTTCGGGCCGGGGGCTCAGCCGCCGCAGCCGCCGATGGTGACCTTGACTTCCTTGCGGGCGCTGTAGACCTTGCCGTCGGCCTTGACCACAGCGATCACATTGGCGGTCTTACCCATCTTGATGCGGGTGGAGATGAACCCCTTGGCGGGCTTGGCCAGGTCGAAGCTGGCGGCCAGCGGGGTGGGGTTGTTCTCCGCGAGGATGCTGATGCTGTCCACGTTGCCCAGCTCGGTGTTGATGGTGATGGGCACCACGGCGCCGTTTTCGGCGATGTCGGGGGCCTTGATGCTGATCTTGTCGCTGGGGGTGGTGGTGTCGCTGCCCATCAGGCTGGACAGGGCATTCTGCACCGTCTTGGCCTCGAAGGCCTGCTTGGGCCAGGCGGCCAGCACCTGCCGGGGCGTGAGCAGCCCGGCGCTCAGGGCCACGGCCACCGTGCCGCTGGCCAGGCTCCCCTTCAGAAAGCTTCTCCTCTGCATGCTACTAATCCTCGTAACTGTTCGAATATACCGTCGGCTCAAAGCGTGTAGATGTAATCGACGATCTTGTCGATTTCATCCTCGGTCAGGATGTTGTGCTTCCCGAACGGAGGCATGACGGTATTCGGGTTGAACTGGGTGGGATCTTCGATCTGCGCACGCAGACGCGACTTGTCGGGGAAGCGGGCCTTCATGGCGACCAGCGGCGGGCCGATGTTGCCCGGCAGGTTGCCGCCCTCGATCATATGGCAGGCCAGGCAGTTGCCCTTCTTGCGGTCGAAGGCGAGCTGCTTGCCCTCGTCGATCGTCTTCTGATCCGCGGCGGCGGCAATTGCGGGAAGGGCGATACCTCCCAGCACCGCGGCAACGGCGCTCGCAGCGAAAATCGCCTTGGCAGCTTTCCGCATGGGTTTCCTCCTCGTTACGTTTGAAGGCGCAGGCGCAGCCCCACGCGAGCCAAGCCTGCGGTTTTTGCTTATTGTGTTGGCGCTGGAACTTGTTCTTCTTGGTGCTTAGCAAGCTGACCTTAGCATACCGCACAAGCGGAAGATCGCAAGACCGTCGGCGCGGCAAAGCATTGGCAAACCATTAACTACTAATAATAAGTTTGCCGGAGGTCGTAGAAGAGTCGTCGCCGCGCAGCGATTTATTCCAAGGTTTTCGATGCGGTGCGCTCAGCGCGCGTCGGACTGCTGCTCGGCCGGCTTGGCCTCTTCGCGCAGCCTGGCGAGGCGCGCCTCGATGCGGCTGCTCGTGTAGAAGTCGAGGTCGGGCTGTTTGAGGGCGAGCTCGAGCTGCTCGATCGCCGGGTGCAGCTCGCCACTGAGGTAGTGGTATTCGGCCTGGGCCGCGTGCGATTGCGCCGGGTGGCCGCTGCCCGCCTCGGCCTGGGCGAGAAGTTGGTAGTACTCGGGGCCGGCATCGCGCTGATGCACGAAGGCCTGCAGCACGTCCCGGGCCGTCTTCGGCTGCCCGGTGTCGAGCAGTGTGCGGCCGTAATAATAGGTGAGGGCGGGATTATCCGGCGTCAGGGCCAGCGCATCGTGCAGGACCTTGCAGGCGGCGGCGCCTTTGCCGGCCTGTTCCTCGCTCTGCGCCTTCGCGACCACGTAGGCGATGCGCTGGGGGTCGTGCTCGACCAGCTTGTCGAGATAGGGGCGCGCTGCCGCCGGCTGACCGCTTCGCAGCAGCGCCAGGGCGAGCCCGTAGCGGGCGGCGTCCTTGCGTGCGTAACCGCCGTCCTTGAGCGCCTTCTCAAAACGCTGCACGGCGTCGTTCGGCGACTGTGCCGACATCACCTGGAGCCGTGCCCGCATCAGTTGAAAGGCCAGACTGTCTTCGCGGCGCTTGCCCCTGGCGTCGTGATACTGGTCGGCGCGATTGCGCGAGTCGGCGATGCGGCTGCTGGTCACCGGGTGCGTGCGCAGGAATTCGGGCGCCTCCGGGCCGTACAGGCGCGCGTTCTGCTGCAGCCGCTCGAAAAAGCTCGGCATGGCCTCGGGATCGAAGCCCGCCTGCGCCAGCATGCCGATGCCGATCCGATCGGCCTCTTGTTCGTTGCTGCGGGTGAAGCGCAGCTGCGACTCCATGGAGCCGGCCGCGGCGCTGGCCATGGCGGCCTCGCCCACCTGGCTGTTCTGAGAGCCGAGCAGCACCGCGGCGATGAGGGCGGCGGTCATGGCCAGATTGGAGCCGCGGGAATTTTCATAGCCGCGCACGTGGTGGCGCTGGGTGACGTGTGCGATTTCGTGCGCCAGTACGGCGGCCAGCTCGCTCTCGTCGGCGGCGGCCAGCACCAGTCCGTCGTTGACGCCGATATAGCCGCCAGGCAGGGCAAAGGCGTTGATGCTGGAGTCGTCGACCAGGAAGAAATGGAAGTCATAGCGTGCCGCGGGCGCCCCGGCCACGAGCTTGTAGCCCAGCGATTGGAGATAATCGAGGAGCAGCGGGTCGTGGGTGAGCTTGCCGGCCTGGCGCAGCTGCTGCACCACGCCTTCACCCACGTGCGCCTCCTGCTCGGGCGTGAGCACCTCGGCACCGGCTTCGCCGATGTCGGGAAGCGCGATTGATTCGGCCGCCAATCCTGTATGCGTCAGGCATCCGGCCAGCACCATGACGGCGAGCAGGCGGGCGCTGCGGGGCGTGCGCAGAGGCGCGCTGGGAGGCGTGCGGGGTGCATACATGGAGGCGGGTGACCCTTTACTTCTCGTCAAGGTCAGACTCCCTGCCCGCATGATGGTTCCCGCTGAGCGCCCGGGCCCGCCGGGGCCCGGACGAGCTCGGGAGTAATTACTTGCCCATGTGCGGCGAAGTGGAGTAGCGGAACATGCTGTCGCGGTCCTTCCAGGCACCCTCGGCCAGCACCGCCTCGGGGATGTAGAATCGGTCTTCTTCGCGCACCCGAACCGTCTTGACGATCTTGACGATGTCGCCGTACTGGACCTTGCGCAGCAGCCCGTCGCCGTTGATATAGCGCAGGATCATGAACTCGTCGTAGAGCCGATAGATATAGATGTTGGCCGGACGCAGCTTGCCCTCGGCATCCCGCATCGTCACCGTGTACCGCGTGTCTTTCTGAAAGTCTTTCTGTTCCAAAGCCTTACCCTCTCGAGTCGTGCGCCGACAGCAGCGCATGATAGCCAAACCCGGGACCGGGCGAAAGCCTGGACCGCGGTATCGCCTGAACCGCATGCCGCCCCGTGGGACAGCGGCGGTGATGACTGTTAGAATATTAATATTTGCTAAATATATCGCCCCGCCCGGGCGCAGGCAATGCGTAACGGAGGATCCTTTCAGGTATGTACGGTTTCAAGGAAATTGACTGCACGGAGTTGCAGACACTGCTTGGCGACGCGCAGAACGGCGTGCGGCTCATTGACGTCCGTAATCCCGGGGAGGTCGCCCGCGGTGCCCTGCCGAGCTCGGAAAACCTGCCCCTGCACACCCTCCCGGCGCGGCTGCCGGACCTCTCTCGCGAGGAGATGCTGGTGTTGTACTGCCAGAGCGGGGGACGCTCGGCGCAGGCCTGCGCCTTTCTTGCCGCACAGGGCTTCGACAACGTGTGCAACCTGCGCGGGGGGATCGTCGCGTGGATGCAACGCGGCAACCCGGTGAACTAGACTCGGGTCGGGTGCCCTGCGCTTAACCCATGTTGCTAGCGTGGTTAAGTGATGAATTCGCCGCAAGGTATTGCGCCCGTAGCACGGTTGTCATATAAGTGTACAACCGAATTCTAATAATTCTGTACGCGGCAGCTCCTACGGGGGCTGTCTTTATATAAACCAAGCGAGGAGAGCTGAAATGGCTGATTTCGATCAAGAACTCGACGCTTCGGGTCTGAATTGCCCGCTGCCGATCCTGCGTGCGAAGAAGGCTCTGGCCAGCCTGGACGCCGGACAGACGCTGCACGTCATCGCCACCGATCCGGGCGCCATCAAGGACTTTGAGGCGTTTTCCAAGCAGACCGGCAACGAACTGCTGGACTCCAAGGAAGAGGGCGGCAAGTTCTATTTTCTCATCAAGAAGTCGTAAGCGACTGCTGCTGAGTCGCCGAAGGGGGGTGTTGCTCAATGTCTGATAAAAAACTGGCGATCATCGCCACCAAGGGGTCGCTCGACTGGGGCTATCCACCGTTCATCCTGGCATCCACGGCCGCGGCCCTGGGCTATGACACGCAGGTGTTCTTCACCTTCTACGGGCTGAAGCTGCTCGAGAAGAAGCTGGACCTGAAGGTCACGTCCATCGGCAATCCGGGCATGCCCATGCCGATGCCCATGCCGGTGCTGCTTCAGGCGCTGCCGGGCATGCAGGGCATGATGACCTCGATGATGAAGAAGAAGATGAAGTCGAAGGGCGTCGCCAGTCTCGAAGACCTTCGGGAGCTGTGCGTCGAGGCGGAGGTGAAGATGGTCGCCTGTCAGATGACGGTCGATCTGTTCGACATGTCTCCGTCCAATTTCATCGACGGCATCGAATATGGAGGCGCGGCGACATTCTTCGAATTCGCCGGTGAAGCGGACATCACGCTCTTCATCTGAGGCCCCCGACAAAGGGCTCCTGGTACCCGCCAGGGGCCCTTTGCTTTTTCAGGGCGGTTATGATTGGATTGGCGTTCGACGCCGGCCGGATGCCGGAAAGTCGCATGAAAAGTGGCAAATTAGCTATAAAAATCAAGCCACTGCGTCGCGGGCTCGTTTGTTTAGAAAATCATAATATGCTGGCAATGCGGTCGGAATTATTCTATCCTTCGAAAACTTTGCCCGGCGGGCGCGCATGGCTTTCGAAGGATACGGACTGGCGAGGAACTGTGGACGCCTGCTAAGCGACGCCAGCGTGTGCGCGCGCGATGCGGGGCCGTCCCGACGGTCACCAAGAAGAGGGGTTACCTGATGGCTACATATGCAGAGATGCAGGAAATCTACGACGAGATTCGTAGTGATTTCCGTTATGACCACGAGCTCAATGGTTGCCTGAACTGCGGGATCTGCACGGCGACCTGTCCGTCGGCCCAGTTCTACGATTATAGTCCACGCGAAATCGTCCAGTTGCTGTGGACCGGCAACGTGGAGCAGATTTATGACGCCATGCAGGAAAAGATCTGGGCCTGCGCCCAGTGCATGACCTGCGCCGCGCGTTGCCCGTTCAAGAACTCCCCGGGCGGCCTCGTCATGATCATGCGCGAGGTGTCCATCAAGCACGGCATGCAGTCCGCCAAGGATGTGCTGCGTCCCTTCGGTCGCGTCATGCTGAAGCTGATCACCACCGGTAACCAGCTTTCCCCGGACATGATTCAGCCGGACCATTTCCCCGACTGGGGTCCGAACATCCAGAAGGTCGAGGGCGATCTCAAGACCCTCCGCAAGGCCATTCCCGTGAAGACCCTGCAGACCACCGACACCGCCTGGGAAGTGTCGCTCAAGACGTCCATCGAGATGTACACCATCTGGGAGATGACGGGCGTCATGGATTCCCTGGAGCTGATGGACGAGAACCTCTTCGACGTCATCGAAGACTTCATCGACGAGAAGCGCGATGACTACGAAGACTGGCTCGAAGAGCAGGAAGACGACGACTAAGGCGTCTGCACCCGGATACACCGGTACTTGAGGAGAGAACCAGAATGGCTGATCAGACTCCCGGAAATCATAACCAAGACGGTGAAGGCGCAGGCGCCGGCACCATGAAGCCCGGCTTCCACAACACCGACGGCCAGGGCATTGCCGGCCACGGTTCGTTCTTCCAGCAGAGCAATCTGTCTCCGGAAGAGGCGAAGGCCGCCACCGAATGGGTCCGCAAGCACGTCGATCGTCGCACCGTCGACCTCGGCGAGCGCATGGACGATATCCGCGAGCACATGTGGGAGCTCGAGAAGGACGGCCAGATCATCGTGCATCGCATCACCGATGCGCACGACCCGATCGAGGTGGAGACGCTGTTCGGCTGGACCAAGCGCGTGCCGACCAAGCAGCTGTGGCACCACAAGAGCTGCGGGCAGTGCGGCAATATCCCGGGCTATCCGACCTCGCTGATGTGGTTCATGAACAAGTTCGGCTACGAGCCGGGCCTGGATTATCTGGACGAAACCGACCAGACCTCGTGCACGGCCTGGAACTATCACGGCTCGGGGATCGGCAATGTGGAGTCCCTGGCGGCGGTGTTCCTGCGCAACTTCCATCAGGCCTACGTATCGGGCATGCGCCACGGCCACGAGGGCGGGCACTTCTACCCTCTGGTGCACTGCGGTACGTCCTTCGGGAACTACAAGGAAATCCGCAAGTACCTGGTGGAGTCCGCGGAGCTGCGTGAGAAGGTCACCAAGATCCTCGGCAAGCTGGGGCGTCTGGTCGACGGCAAGCTGGTCATTCCGGAGGAGGTCATCCACTACAGCGAGTGGGTGCACGTGATGCGCAACCGCATCGCCTCCGAGCTGCAGACCATCGACGTCTCCAACATCCGCACGACCGTCCACGCCGCCTGCCATTACTACAAGATGGTCCACGAAGACGCCATCTACGACCCGACCGTCATGGGGGGCAATCGCACCGCGCCGGGCACCTCCATTGCGCAGGCCCTGGGGGCCCAGGTCATGGATTACTCCACCTGGTACGATTGCTGCGGCTTCGGCTTCCGCCACATCATTTCGGAGCGCGAGTTCACTCGCTCGTTCACCATGGACCGCAAGATCAAGGTCGCCAAGCAGGAGGCCAATGCGGACGTGATGCTGGGCATCGACACCGGCTGCATCACCACCATGGACAAGAACCAGTGGATCGGCAAGGCGCACGAGCAGAACTACTCGGTGCCTATCATGGCCGATGTGCAGTTCGCAGCCCTCGCCTGCGGTGCCGACCCCTTCAAGATCGTTCAGCTGCAGTGGCACGCCTCGCCCTGCGAGGAGCTGGTCGAGAAGATGGGGATCAGCTGGACCGAGGCGAAGAAGCACTTCGAAACCTATTTGAAAGAGGTTGAGGCGGGGAATGTCGAGTACCTGTACAACCCCGAACTGGCAATTGGAGGCAAGGCGTAAAATGCAAGATACGGTACTTGTAGTCGGGGGCGGCCCCGCGGGTCTGGCAGCTGCCGCCGGTATTGCGGCAGCCGGTCGCCGGGCGGTTCTGGTCGAGAAGGAAGACGTTCTCGGTGGCGCGCCCATCCTGTCGGGTTACGCCAAGCTGGTGCCTTCCGGGGAGTGGGCCAAGGACGCGATTGGCCGCATGGTCAAGCGTGTCGAGGACGACGACGCCATCACCGTGCACACCTCCACCAAGGTGAGCAAGCTCGACGGGGAGGCCGGCAACTTCACGGCCACCCTGAGCAACGGCGAGACCGTGCAGGCCGGCGCCGTGATCATGGGCACGGGCTTCACCCACTTCGATTCGATCAACAAGCCGGAGTGGGGCTTCGGCACCTATGAGGACGTGCTGACCACGACCCAGCTTGAGCAGATGGTCGCCTCCGGCGAGATCCGTTGCCCGTCCGACGGGCGGGTGCCCGAGCGCGTCGCGATCCTGCTGTGCGTGGGCTCGCGCGACCGTCAGATCGGCCGCGAGTGGTGCTCCAAGATCTGCTGCACCGTCTCCACGAACCTGGCCATGGAGATCAAGGAGCTGTCTCCCGAGACCGACGTGTTCATCTACTACATGGACATCCGTACCTTCGGTCTGTACGAAGACAAGTTCTATTGGAAGTCTCAGGAAGAGTTCAAGACCAAGTTCGTCAAGGCGCGTATCGCCGAGGTGACCAAGTCCAGCGATGGCCGTCTGCTGGTCAAGGGCGAGGACACCCTGGTCAAGCGCCCCATCGTCATCCCGATGGACCTCGTGGTCCACGCGATCGGCATGGACCCGAACGAGGAGAACCCAGAGATCTCGAAGGTGTTCGGCATTGGCCTGGAGAAGCACGGCTTCGTCGACAAGGCCGAGCACTACACCAACACCAGCGGCACGACCCGTCCGGGGATCTACGTTGCCGGCGCTGCGACCGGGCCGGAAACGATTGACGACTCGATCTCCCAGGGTCAGTCCGCGGCACTACGTGCGGTGGCAGACCTCAATGCTCTGGCGAAAAAAGCAAGCTGATCAGCGTGGCACGGGCGCGGGGGATATCTCCGCGCCCGCGCAGATCACTGTTCCGCTCGATGCCAAGATTCTCGGCAGCAAGCTGGAGCAGATGCTCGAAGCGCTCGATGAACAGGGTGGGCTCGACAAGTTTGTCGATGCACTGCGAACCAAGCACGAGCTGTTCGCCCGTGCGTTGGACGAACAAGCCCTCGCCCAGATGGACCGCGGGGCCCTGGATGCGTTGCTCGAAACGGTGTTCGCTGCCAGGCGGCGGTTGCCCGAGGCGCTCTTGAAGCTGCCCGAGCCGGAGATCGGCGGCCACGTCCGTGAGCTCCTGTACGGCGGTGAGCCTCTGGTGGAGCGCATGGAGCGCTTCGTTGCCGCGGTCCCGGTCGACGCCGGTGCCGGTGACAAGCCGGCCCAGAAGGCGGCGGCAAAGACACGCCGTGCCGCATGGGACTTCGCCGCAGAGATGCTGCACTTCCGCGACATGGAAGGCTATCCGCTGATGTGTCGTTGGGTGTGGGACATGAACACCGAGAGCGGGGCCATGCGCGAGTTCGTGACGGGTGGGGACACCCTGCGTGAGAACCCCTTTGACAGCCGTCCGGAGACGTTCGAGGGATTTCGCGTGTGGATGCGCGAGCAGCTCGCCGAACTGGGGTTCTACCGTGACGTTCCGATCTTCATCGACATGCTGCTGGGCTGGAGCTACGCCGATTACATGAAGGCGATGTCGAACCGGATGGGCGTGCTCGAGGCCGAATTCGGCGGAAAGCAGGACCCGACCGAACCGATGCAGAAACTGTTGGGCATTGATCCGGGGCGGCGCCACGGACAGTCCAGGGTCAAGAAGCAAACCGTGCACTGACTGCACGACAGCGCGGAGTTCAGACATGGCAATTCACGAAAAGACTCTTATCGACCCCGATCGCGTGCTCACGCACGAGAAGCTCGTCGTGGACGGGGTGGACGTGTCCGGTCACTGGAACACGATGATCACGCCCCGCACCCTCACCGAATACGATGAGGACTTCGAAAAGACCATCCAGAAGTACGGTGGCGGCGAAAACGTGCACCGCTGCTGGCAGTGCGGCTCGTGCACCAACTCCTGCACGGTCTATGCGCAGAACACCGACTTCAACCCGCGCTACTGGATCTACCTGACCCGTCTGGGCCTCAAGGACGAGCTGATCAAGGACAAGGAGATCATCTGGCAGTGCGTGTCGTGCAACAAGTGCACGAACATCTGCCCCAAGGACGTGCGTCCCGAGGGTGTGATGAAGGCCTTGGCGCACTGGCTCGAGGACGAGGGGCTCACGGACAAGACGCCGTCGAGCATCTTCGACGAAGAGTTCGCCGATCAGGTGTACAAGACCGGCCGCATCGAGGATTCCCACGTCCTCATGCACTTCTTCAAGAAGACCGGCCAGCCGCTGTTCCAGGACTGGCTGTTCGAGTTCGGCAAGCGCATGATGAAGCACCTGCCGATCACACAGGGCATGAAGATGGGCCTGAACTTCGTGTTCACACCGAAGACGAAGTCCTGGGGACGCACCGGCGACGTCCTGCGTGAATACGTCCGTCAGCAGAAGGAGGCCGCTCATGGCTAAGGTTGCTTACTATCCCGGTTGTGCGCTGGAAGGTTCCGGCGGCCCCTACGACAAGTCCACCCGCGCCATCGTCAAGGCCCTCGGTCTGGAGATGGAGAACCTGCGCGACTGGAACTGCTGCGGCGCGATGGAGGTGAAGAACGTTCACCCCATGCTGCAGACCTACCTGTCCGCGCGCAACCTGGCGATTGCCGGCGAGCAGATGGGCTTCGACACCGTGATGGCGCCCTGTAACGGCTGTTATCACAACCTGAAGAAGGCCGAGTACGAGACCGCCACCTCCGCCGACTCGATGAAGACGGTGCAGGACCTCGCCAAGAAGGCCGACGACCCGGTCTACAACGGCGATGTGCGCACCCTGCACCTGCTCGAGTGGCTGATGGAAGAGCTGGGCCCCGAAGGCATCAAGCAGCGGGTGTCGAAGAGCCTCAACGGCATCAAGATCGCCAACTACTACGGCTGCATGTACACGCGCCCGCGGCAGATCTTTCCCGAGAAGGACCAGGGCCCGGGCTCCGAGTCCTCGTACAAGCCGCACTTCATGGACGACATCCTGGAGTCCGCCGGTGCGGTGAACGTGGACTTTCCGCTGAAGACGGCCTGCTGCGGCGGTGCGCATACGCTCTCCGATGCGGACACCTCGACCCAGCTGGTGCTCAACATCATCCAGGCGGCCGAAGACAGCGGTGCCGAGGTGATCGCCACCGAGTGTCCCACCTGTCATTCGGGGCTGGAGATGCACCAGGTCCGCGCCGAGACGGAGTTCGGCATCAAGACCGGCGTGAAGATCCTGTACTTCACCCAGTTGCTGGGTCTCGCCTTGGGGCTTTCGCCGCGCAAGGTGGGGATCCACGAAAACGTCAGCGACTCGATCGACTTCCTCAAGCAGAAGGGCGTCGCCTGAGGCGCGCGACGCGACTGAAGGGTGTGAGGTCAACGGGCGGGAACGGAAGTTCCCGCCCGTCGTTTAGACCGGGTGCCGGTGGCCGCGAGGCCGCATCGCTCCGCGGGGCGACAGACCGATAACGAGAGAGAAGGGTCGAGCGGATGGAGTGCAACGGTTGCGAGTTTCGTCCCGAACTCTATTACGACCGCGAATTCCAGATTTGGGTGCGTAAGGAAGAGGACGGCAGCCTCACCGTGGGGATGACCGACATCTCCCAGACCATTGCCGGCAAGATCCTCAATCTGCGAGTCCGTCGGCCGGGCACGCTCCGCCCTTCCGGGAAGCCGGTCGCCACCATCGAGAGCGGCAAGTGGGCCGGACCGATTCCCAATTTCTTCGACTGCACGATCATCGAGGGCAACGAGACGGCGCTCGAGGATCCGAGTCTGCTCAACATCGAGCCGTACGAGGCCTGGGTGGCGCGCGTGCAGCCGAGCGAGGACGCGGACACCGCGCTCAAGGATTTCCTCATCGGCGACGAGGCGGAGCAGGGGTACTGCGCGCGCGCCAAGCGCGAGGATATCCATTGCGAGCGCAACGTGCGCTGAGACGGCGGCGAACGAATGAATCCTGACTACTATCTGGATAATGAGGAGAAGTCCGTGGTCATCGTGATGACCAGCGGACCCAGCACGCCGCATCGGTGTGCGACGCCCTTCTACCTCGGTGCTATCCTTGCGTCGATGGACGCCGATGTTAATATATTCTTCACCATGGAAGGGGTACGCCTTTGCGAGAAAGGAGTCCCGGAGAACCTCGCCGCCATGGAAGGGGGGAAGAAGATCATCGACTTCATGCGCGAGGCGAAGGCCGCGGGCGTGAAGCTACATCTGTGTCTGCCGGCCCTTCCGGGCTATGAGATCGACGCCGACAAGGACGTGATCGAGGAGGTTGACGAGTTCTCCGGTGGCGGCGTACTCGCCGACCTGATCATATCGGCAGACAAGGTCATCACGTTCTGAGTCTTGGGGTTGTCCGTCGTCCGCGGCGGGCAAGGAGTCTTATTAATCGTCTCTATCGTTGAGGAGGAAAAACAATCATGGGCGCCGTACGCGGATGCAATATCCCCGAAGATCTGTTCTATAACGTCGAGAACAACGTCTGGGCGCGGAAGGAGGACGACGGAACGATTACGATCGGTATGACTTCCTACGCCTGCTCCCTGGCCGGCGAGATCGTCTCCTACACGCCGAAGAAGGTCGGCAAGGCCGTCAAGAAGGACAAGTCCTGCGCGACGGTGGAGTCCGGCAAGTGGGTGGGGCCCGTCAAGGCGCCGGTGGCCGGCGAGGTCGTGGCGATCAACGACTCGGTCAGCAGCACGCCCGGGCTCATCAACAAGGACCCCTACGGCGACGGTTGGCTGGTGAAGATGAAGCCGGACGACTGGGACGGCGAATCCTCCGATCTGAAGACCGGCGGCGACGCTTTGAGTGCCTTCGAGTCCAAGATGGAAGCGGACGGTTTCGGCGGCTGCTGAATCCGGCTCGAAAGCGCGGCCGCTGCGGCTGGCCGCGCTTTTTTCATCCGTCTTCGCGTACATGGGCGCGCGTTTCGGCCGCCCATGTCTACCCTGAGGGGGTGCGCGTAACAATCCACGCCTTATCAGGTTGATTCGGATATGAGCGACTGGCTGCACACGACCCACCGCGTGGAGGCCCTCGAGGATCTCGACCTCGATGCGGCGCTGATCGGTGACATGCAGGGCCGCTGGGCGGCGCTGCCCGCGCCGGCGCGCAGCGGCGCGGCGATCAATTTCTACACGCCGACCTTCAAGTCCTATCAATCCAGCGAAATCAAGGATTGCGGCAAGAGCGCCTGGCCCGCGGTATCGATCACCGGTGGCGACTGCAAGCTGCAGTGCGACCACTGCAAAGCCAAGATCCTCGAACCGATGATCCCGGCGACCACGCCGGAAGATCTCTGGCGGGTGGTGAATGGCATCATCGAACAGGGCGGCCAGGGCATGTTGCTCACCGGCGGCTCCAACCATCGCAACGAGGTGGAGTACGGCGACTATTGGCCGGTGGTGCGCCGAATCAAAGACGAGTTCCCGGACTTCAAGATCGCTTCGCACACCGCGCTGATGGACGAGGACATGGCGCGTTGCATGGAGCAGGCGGGCATCGATGCCGCCATGATGGACGTCATCGGCGCGCAGGATACCATCACCCAGGTCTACCATTTGCGGCGCACGGTTGAGGATTTCGAGGACACGCTGGACGTGCTGGTCAACAAGACCCGCATGAAGGTGGTGCCCCACATCGTCGTCGGGCTGCACTACGGGCATCTGCTCGGTGAGTGGAACGCGCTGGAAATGCTGCAGCGGCACCTGCCCGATGCCGTGGTGCTGGTCGTGGTAATGCCCTTCTATGCGCCCTCCAGCCGCCCCTTCCTCACCCCGGAGGCGAGCGAAGTGGGCCGTTTCTTCATGGACGCCCGCACGGCCCTGCCGCAGACCCCGCTGCTGCTCGGCTGCGCGCGGCCGCCCGGCGTCCATAAATTTCAGATCGACACCTATGCCGTGATGGCCGGCCTCAACGGCATTGCCCATCCCTCCGACGGCATGGTCGAGCTGGCGGCGCGGCTCGACCGCAAGGTGCGGGTGACGCCGGCGTGCTGCTCGATCGCGGTCGGTGACGAGGTCATGGCGCTGGACGAGCAGAAGCGCGGCGGCGTCGAGGTGGATCTGGAGGCCATTCTCGAGCACGAGCAGCAGATGCGCGAGAAGGTGGTGTCCATGAACGCGGCGAAAAGCCTCAAGGGCATCAAGGTCGTCAGTGCCGATGCGGAAAGCGACAGCGGCGGAGGCTGTTGCAGCGCATGAGTGTCCCGGCCTCCCGGCAGTGGCGCCTGATCGACACGGGGCTGCGCCCCGCGGCGCAGAACATGGCCATCAATCGCGCCATGCTGGAGGCCCATCAGGAGGGGCGCATCCCGCATACGCTGCGCTTCCTGCAGTTCGAGCCCTGTGCCCTGCTTGGATTTCACCAGAGTGCGGCGCAGGAACTGCGCCTGGACTACTGTCGTGAGAACGGCATTGCCGTGCAGCGCCGCATCACCGGTGGCGGGGCGATCTACTTCGACCCGACGCAGATCGGCTGGGAGCTGTATCTGGACAAGCGCGCGCTCGGCACCGCCGACATGAGCGCCATCGCCGAGCGGGTGTGCACGGCCGCCGCCGAAGGCATGCGGCGGCTGGGCGTGGACGCGCGCTTTCGGCCACGCAACGACATCGAGGTGGACGGGCGCAAGATTTCGGGAACCGGCGGCGCCTTTGACGGCGATTCGATCCTCTACCAGGGCACCCTGTTGGTGGATTTCGACGTGGAGCGCATGCTGCGCGTGCTGCGTATTCCCGCGGAGAAGCTCACCGACAAGGCGATCGCCTCGGCGCGCGATCGCGTGGCGAATCTCAAGGACCTGCTGGGGAAGGCGCCGGCCATGGCAGAGGTCAAGCGCCACATGGCGACTGCTTTCGCCGAGGCTTTCGGGGTCGGCTTCGAAGAGGCCCCGGCGCTCAGCCCCGAGGAAGAGGCGAAGTACGCCGAGGCCCTGGCGGAAATCGACAGCGAGGAGTGGGTGTACCAGGCCGACCGGCCGCTTGCCGAACGGCCCACGCTGGAAGGCGTGTACCGCTGCAGCGGCGGCTTGATGCGGGCCGCGGTGGCCCTGGATACGCACCGGGCGCGCATCAAACAGGTCTGGCTCACCGGTGACTTCTTCGTCAATCCCCGGCGCATGGTGCCCGACCTGGAGGCGGCGCTGCGGGATACGCCGGTGGATGCCCTGCGCAGCAACGTGGAGCGCTTCTTTGCCGACTATCCGGTGGAGATGCTGATGCTCTCGGCAGACGACTTTTATCGGGCCCTCGACAGCGCGCTGCAGAGCGGCCAACCCACGCAGGCACAGGCATAAGGCGATGGAGAAGGTCGACGCTCTGGTCATCGGTCTGGGCCCCGGCGGGGCCAGCGCCGCGGCGCTGGCGGCCGAGGCGGGGCTGCGTGTGCTCGCGGTGGAGCGTAATCGGCGCATCGGCGAGCCGGTGCAGTGCGCGGAGTTCATCCCGACCCCGATGATGCGCTACGCCCGCGAGCACGGCGTGTTCGCGCAGAACATCGAGGGCATGAAGACGGTGCTGCCCTCCGGCGAGGTCGAGGAATCGGATTTTCCGGGGCTCATGATCGACCGGGCCGCCTTCGATCGCGCCATTGCGGCGCGCGCCGCCGAAGCCGGCGCCGCATTGCGCGAAGGCACCCGGCTGACGGCGCTGCGCCCGCAGGACAATATCGCCGTCGTGCGCGGCCCCGAGGGGGAGATGGAGATCGCCTACCAGGTGCTGATTGCCGGCGACGGGCCCCATTCGCCCACGGCCGCGCTGCTGGGGCTTGCCGCCCTGAAGACGGTCAACACGCGCCAGTATACCGTCCCCCTGCTGGCGCCTTACGTGGACACCGACATCTGGCTCTCGGACGAATATCCCGGCGGATACGGCTGGCTGTTCCCCAAAGGCGGGGTCGCCAATCTCGGCCTGGGTGCGGACAAGCGCTTCGAACGCGACATGAAGGCGCCGCTGGAGCGGTTGCACGCGCAGTTGCAGGCGCAGGACCTGGTGGGCGGGGAGATCCTCGGCCGTACCGGCGGCGCCATCCCGGTCGGAGGGCTGCGCGACTCGCTGGTGCGGGGCAACGTCCTGTTCGTGGGCGACGCCGCGGGGCTGACCCACCCCATCAGCGGGGCGGGCATCTCCGCCGCCGTGATCTCCGGTGAGCGCGCCGGCCAGGCCGCGGCCGAGTACCTGGGCGGCGACAGCGAGGCGTTCGAAGAGTTCGAGGAAGACGTGCGCGATCAGTTCGAGACCACGCTGCGCCGCGCCGTGGCGCGGCGGGAGGCGCTGGACAAGGTCTGGCGCACCGAGGTCGCACGCCAGGACGCACCCATGCGTCAGGGCTGGATCGCGTTTCCGGAGTATTTTGCAGCCTGAGCTGCGAGGGTTTTCCGCCCCGGGCGCACCGCCGCCGCGGGGACGGAGTCGGATCACCGAGCCTGCGAGACAGAAGGGGAAAGAACGATGAGTGCGACAGCCGATACCGTGGTGCCGGTCCAGTTCTACCGGCCCAACTACCACATCCAGACGCCGGAGATGCGTTCCCCGGAGTACGTGCAGATGTCCACGGCGGCCGCCATTACGCTGGGACTGGTGCCCGGCGCAATGCACCGCACATCGTGCACGCACTGCCTGAATCTGCTGGTCACCTATCCCGAAGGGTGTCGCGCGAACTGCGCCTATTGCGGCCTGGCGCGCCACCGCGAGGAGACGCGCGACTACGCCGATCGCAACTTCATCCGCGTCGACTGGCCCACCGCCCGTTACGACGAGGTCGTCGAGCGCGTGAAGAACAGCGCCGACCAGGGCCAGTTCCAGCGCATGTGCATCTCCATGATCACCCACCCGAACTCTGACCACGACACCTACGTGTTGCTGGACAAGTGGGTCAAGGAGGTGCCGCACATCCCGGTTTCGATCCTCTCGAACCCGACCACGCTCGACTACGACGACTTGGTGAAGCTGCGCGACATGGGCGCGGACATCTTCACCGTGGCGCTCGATGCGGTGACGCCGGAGATCTTCGAGCGCACGCGCGGCAAGACCGTAGAGAGCCCGCACACCTGGAAGAAGTACTGGCAGGCCATCGAGTGGGCGGCGGAGATCTTCGGCCCCGAGAAGTTCGGCGCCCACCTGATTTGCGGCATGGGCGAGACCGAGGCCGAGATCCTGGACGTCGCGCAGCGCATCAAGGACCTGGGCGGCCACAACCACATGTTCGCCTTCTTCCCCGAGCAGGGTTCGCTGATGGAGGACTGGGACCCGGTCGATCGCGGGCAGTGGCGCCGGGTGCAGCTGGCGCGCTTCATCATCGACTACGCCGGCGGCCGCTTCGAGGACATGAAGTTCAACGAGGCCGGTCAGGTGGTCGACTACGGCATCCCGCAGGACGAGGTCGAGGCGCTCATCGCCTCGGGCAAGCCCTTCCAGACCTCCGGCTGCCCCGGCAAGGACGACGAGGAAGTCTCCGCCTGCAACCGTCCCTATGGCGACTCCAGCCCGATGGACATCCTGTCCTTCCCCTTCGCGCTGAATGCGAAAGACGTGAGCTTCGTGCGCCGTCAGATGGCGGGCGAGGACGTGGGGACCATGGACGCCGAGGACGTGGAGTAAGCCGCCCCCGGCGGCCGTCGACGTGAATGTACCGACCCCGGGCACTGCCCCGGGGTTTTTTTTTGGCCCGCCATCGGAGTGGGCCGCCAAATACAAAAAACCTTTTTGGCCCAAAGCAAAGTGGAGAGAGTCTGAGATGAGAGGAAAAAGAGCCGGCCTGCTCGGCCTGACGGGAGTGTGTGCCTCGGCATTCTGCGCGCCCGCCTTTGCCACCAACGGCTATCAGCTGATCGGCATCGGCAGCTATCAGAAGAGCCTGGGCGGGGCGGTCACGGCCAATCCGGGCACCGCCATGACCGCGATCACCAACCCCGCCGGCGTGGCGCGGGTCGGCAGCCGTGCGGACTTTTCCCTGGAGGCCTTCATGCCCGACCGCAGCGCCGATTTCGGCGCAACGGGCGGCGGCAAGGCCGACAGCAATGCCGAGCTGTACGGGATCCCCGCGATCGGCTGGACCGCGCCGGTCAGCGATGAAAGCCCGGATGTGTATTTCGGCGGCGGCATGTACGGCACCTCGGGCCTGGGCGTCGACTACCCGCGCACGCCGATGATGCCGAGCGGCATACCAAACGGCCTTCCCAGCGGCGGTACCGGCATGTACTTCGAAGGCTACAGCTCCATCGCCTTCTGGCAGATGGCGCCGACGCTCGCCTGGCAGCAGAGCGATCAGCTGACCCTGGGCGCCTCGCTGAACCTCGACCTGCAGCAGGTCGCCTTCATGCAGCGGGTGAGTGATGACGCCGGCACGCCGCTGGCCAATTTCGACCTCAGCCGCTCGGCGACCGCCTTCGGCCTGGGCGTGAGCCTGGGCATGCTCTACGACGTCAACGAGCGGCTGACCCTCGGCGCCGCCTACAAGAGCAAGCAGTCCTTCGGCGACCTGCAGTACAATGTCGGTGTGGGCGATCTGGCCGGCGGCAGCGGCTTCGACTGTACAGGCGGCGCCTGCCCGGCCGGCAGCTATAAGCTGGGCCTGGATTACCCGCAGCAGCTGGCCGTGGGCCTCGCCTACCGGGCGACCGATCGGGTGGAGGTCTCCGCCGACCTGAAGTGGATCAACTGGTCCTCGACCATGGACCGCCTGCAGATAAAGGGGCCGTCCGGCGCGGTGGTGACGCTGGCGCCCGGCTGGAACGACCAGACGGTGGTCGCGGTGGGCGTGGGCTTTGCCGCGACCGACCGGCTCAACCTGCGCGCGGGCTTCAACTACGCCAAGTCACCCATCGACAGCCGGGACGTGGCGCAGAACCTGATCCTGCCCGGCGTGGTGGAGACGCATTATGCGGTCGGCTTCGACTATGCGCTCAACAGCCACTGGGAGGTCGGCGGCCACATGATGCACGTGCCGGAGAAGTCGCTCCGCGCCCCGGCGAACAGTGGCTCCCCGAGCGACCCCAACAACAGCCAGAAGATCTCGCTCTCGGAAACCTCGGTGGGCGTGAACCTCGGCTATCGCTTCTGAGCCAAAAAAACCCCGGGCGCCTGCCCGGGGTTTTTCCCTTGCGCGGCGGCCCCGCCGTCCTAGAACTTCGTCGTCACCCCCAGCCCGAACAGACTGACGCTGGACTTGTAGGTGCCGTTGTAGGCCGTGGTGCCGTTGGGGTCGCCGCCGGCGAACGACCGGCTCGAGTTGACCGTGCGGTCGTCGAACTTCACGTACATGTAGCCCGCCTCGATGGACCAGCCGCCCACGTCCTGCGCCACACCGATGCTGAGCAGCTGCCGATCGGCGTCCGGCACGCGCGCGGAGAAATAGGCATCCCCCTGCGGCGTCTGGTCGAGGGTGTAGCCCAGGCGCAGCTCCGTCTTGGGCGTTAGCTTGTACATGCCGCCCAGCCGATAGGCATTGGCGTCGTCCCAGTTGTTGGTGCTGGTCACGTCGCTCGCGAGAGCCGGGTGGATCTGCAGGCGATCGAAGTCGCTCCAGCCGGTGCGCTCGACGTCGAACTCCACCGACCAGCGGTCCGAGGGCTGATACTTGGCGCCCAGCTGCAGCATCCATGGGAAGGTGAGTTTGGTGGTCGCGCCGCTCGCGCCGACGTTGCCCTTGATGTCCACGCCCACCGCGCTGCGGTAGGAGGCGCCGAAGCTCCACTCGCCGACGTTGTGCATCAGCGCCGCATTCACGCCCATCCCGTCGCCGTGGCCGCCGATGGTGAAGCCGGCCGTGTTCAGGTTCACCGCGCGCACCTGGTAGAAATCGAGGCCGAAGGCCACGCTGGTGTGGTCGTTGATGCGATAGGCCGTGTTGGGGTTGAAGTTGAGCATCTTGATCTTGCTGCGGGCCGGTGCGGCGGCGCTCGCCCCGGCCGCCGCGAATTCCCCGAAGGTGCCGGCCGGCCAGTCCGTTTCCAGCCCGAAGGGCGCATTGACTGCCAGGCCGCCGCTCCAGCGCGGGTTGAGGCGACCGGTGATCGCCAGATTGGGCGCGAGGATGCTGTCCTGCCCGTCGCTGTCCGCCGCAGTGCCGTTGGCCGGATCCACGTGTATATCCGGCTGAATCAGCGTCGCACCGGCGACCAACTCGTTGCCCTCGTGAAAGCTCATCGCCGCGGGGTTGTAGGGGACCGCGCCGGCGAGCCGCTCGTTGGCCACCAGTGCATTGGACATCGACAGCCCGGCAATGGAGATCTCGGGCAGCCGAAACCCCGAAGCGTGCGCATCGGCGCAGGCCAGGGCAAGCAGGGTCGAGGTGTAGAGAGCCGTTCTCTGGAAGGTGACGGACATTGTTCTTATTACTCCTGTTTTGTTCTGCCTGGGACAGGGTTCGAGAGGCACAGTATCGCAGCTGAAACGCGAGCGCCAGCACATGGAATAAGGCTTAAAAAATAAGTGGTTGGTAATATTCTTATATTAATTTCTAACGTCGAATTAATTCTTGACACAGGTTATGGCCTGCGGAAATATGAGGTTGTTTGAAGACGCTTGTAGCACCTTCGCAACAGTGTCGCACTGCAAAAGAAAATGACACAGGGACGTGCGACTGACGACTCAAAGAATCCAAAGAACATTTCGAGGAGTTCGATCAATGAGATCTACCAGTAAGCGCCTTTTGGCCCTGGCTGTGGCCGCCGCATTGCCCATGACGGCCTCGGCGACCAACGGTTACTTCTCCCATGGCTACGGTACACAGAACAAGGCACTGGCCGGCGCCGGTGTCGCCCTGCCGCTCAGCTCCATGGACGCGGCGACCAATCCGGCCAACATGGTCTTCGATGGGGGACGCATCGATGCCGGTCTGGCGGTGTTCAGCCCGCGGCGGGAGTACACGGTCGAGGGCAGCCCCAGCCCGCCGCCGGCATTTGGTTTGATGCCTGGGACGGTGAAGAGCGACTCCGACTACTTTCTGATCCCCAGCTTCGGCTGGAACCACATGCTCGACGACCAGAGCTCGGTGGGCGTGACCGTGTACGGCAACGGCGGCATGAACACCGATTATCCATCCTCCGCCAACGGTGGGGCGGGCACCTTCTACGGCGGCGCATACGGTGGCAAGGCGAATGCCGGGGTGAACCTGGAGCAGCTCTTTGTCAATGCCACCTACGCGCGCAAGATCAACCCGCGCGCCTCCTGGGGCATCAGCGCCATCGCCGCCTATCAGCGCTTCAAGGCCACCGGCCTGGCGGCGTTTGGCGCCCAGGGCTACTCGAGCGATTCCGCGCATCTGACCGACAACGGCACGGACGATTCCCTGGGCTACGGCGCCAAGCTGGGCATCACGGGACAGGTGCTGCCGGGGCTGCGCCTGGGCGCGTCCTACCAGACCAAGATGAACATGGGCGAGTTCAAGAAGTACAGCGGCCTGTTCGCCGAGCAGGGCGGCTTCGACATCCCCGCCACCGCCACCCTGGGCCTGGCCTTCGACGTGACCCCGGCCTCGACGCTGGTCTTCGACGTGCAGCGCATCTGGTACAGCGACGTCGCCTCGATCTCCAATCCGATGATGCCGGCACTGCAGGGCTGTGCGGGCGGAGACACGACGCAGTGCCTGGGCGGGTCCAACGGCCCCGGCTTCGGCTGGAACGACATGACCGTCTACAAGCTGGGCTACCAGTGGGCGACGGCCAATGACTGGACCTGGCGCGTGGGCTACAGCACCGGCAACCAGCCCATCCCCAGCTCGGAGGTGATGTTCAACATCCTCGCCCCCGGCGTGATGGAGGACCACTTCACCGCCGGCTTCACCAAGGAGCTGGGCGAGTCCAACGCGGTCAACTTCTCGGCCATGTATGCGCCGAGCAAGAGCGTGAAGGGCGCCAATCCGTTGGATCCGGGCGGTCAGACCATCGAGCTCAAGATGCATCAGTTCGAGCTCGAGGCGAGCTATAGCTGGAAGTTCTGAGCGCGGCTCGCCGCACTCAGGACGGATGTCCTGCAGGAGGGGCATGCTTGCATGCCCCTCCTGTCTTCCCGAACGCCAAGGACAAGCATGGAGCCCCATAAAATGAATTTCTTTCGCCCTCGCACACTCGTTCCCTTCCTCTTTCTTCTCGGCCTCGCCACCGGCGCACTCGCCGCCGACAAGCTCAAGCCCTTCGTTCTCGCCAGCACCGGTAGCGGCGATGTTGCCGCCATGGCCGCCCAGGTCAAGGGCAAGCTGCAGCAGGCCGGCTTCGAGATCGCCGGCGAATACGCGCCTTACCCGGATGCGACCATCCTTGCCGTGACCAGCGACGCCCTCAAGCAGGCCGCCGCGCAGTCCGACTACGGCGCCTTCGGTGCGGTGCAGCGCGTCACGGTGACCCAGGGCAAGAACGGCCAGGTCCAGGTGGCCTTTACCAACCCCACCTACATGGCCGCCGCCTATCGCATGAAGAGCGACCTGGCCCCGGTCACGGACAAGCTCAAGCAGGCGCTGGGCGACAAGCAGAGCTACGGCCCCGACGAGGGCCTCACGGCCGATGACCTGCACGATTATCACTACAAGTGGCTGATGCCGTATTTCACCGATCGGCTGCAGCTCGCCAGCTATTCGAGCCACGACAAGGCCGTGCAGGCCATCGAGAAGGCGCTCTCGGAAAAGCAGGGCGGCGTGAGCAAGGTCTACCGGGTGGACATCCCGGGCGGCAAGGAGACCGTGTTCGGCGTCCACATGACCGAGGACTGCAGCGGCGACAAGTACATCATGGACCGCATCGACTTCAAGGACCTGCGCTCGACCGGGCACCTGCCCTACGAGATGGTGGTCCACGGCGGCAAGGTGTACGCCCTGCCGGCCGAGTTCCGCATCGCCATCAACTTCCCGGACCTGTCGATGATGGGCAGCAACAGCTTCGCCTCCATCATGTGCGCACCCAATGCCATCGAGACCGCCCTCACCAAGGCGGCGGGCGGCAGCGTCAGCACCAGCAACTGGTAGGCCTCGGCCCCACCGGCGGCGGCCCCCCTTCCGCGGGCCGCCGCTCCTTCTCCGCGCCGCGCTCCGCCCCTCCACCCCCCCTGGCCGCCCCAGCCCGCATCATGCAATTGCGGGGCGGATCGGTTACCCTATCGGGTCTTTCCCGGCCGACCGTGCGGCCGCGCGGCCGCCTCCGGCGTGCCACGCTGCGGCCGCCCTTTACCGGGGCCGAGGTCATTGATTTTCCAGGAGCCTGAGACGCCGATGTTCAGCAAAGACATGCACATTGCCGGTTTCGACGAGGAGCTGTGGAGCGCGATCGAGGACGAGCGCCGCCGCCAGGAAGAGCACATCGAACTCATCGCTTCGGAGAACTACGCCAGCCCGCGGGTGCTGGAGGCGCAGGGCTCGGTCCTCACCAACAAGTATGCCGAGGGCTACCCGGGCAAGCGCTACTACGGCGGCTGCGAATACGTCGACGTGGCCGAGCGCTTGGCCATCGATCGGGTCAAGGCGCTGTTCGGGGCCGACTACGCCAACGTGCAGCCGCATTCGGGCTCGCAGGCGAACGCGGCGGTGTATCTCGCCCTGTTGCAGGCCGGTGACACCATCCTCGGCATGAGCCTGGCCCACGGCGGGCACCTCACCCACGGCGCCAAGGTGAACTTCTCGGGCAAGCTGTTCAACGCCGTCCAGTACGGCATCGACGAGCACAGCGGGGAGATCGATTACGAAGAAGTGGAACGTCTCGCCGACGAACACCGCCCCAAGATGATCGTGGCCGGCTTCTCCGCCTATTCGCGGGTGGTGGACTGGCAGCGCTTTCGCGACATCGCCGATCGCGTCGGCGCCTATCTGATGGTGGACATGGCGCACGTGGCCGGCCTGGTCGCGGCGGGCGTGTATCCCAGCCCCGTGCAGATCGCCGACGTCACCACCTCGACCACGCACAAGACGCTGCGCGGGCCGCGCGGGGGCATCATTCTCGCCAAGGCGAACCCCGAGATCGAGAAGAAACTCAATTCCATGGTCTTCCCCGGCACCCAGGGCGGCCCGCTGATGCACGTCATCGCGGCCAAGGCGGTGGCCTTCCGCGAGGCGCTGGGCGAGGACTTCAAGAGCTATCAGCAGCAGGTGGTGCGCAATGCCCGGCGCATGGCCGCGACCATGATCGAGCGCGGCTACAAGATCGTCTCCGGCGGCACCGACAATCATCTCTTCCTGGTCGACCTGATCGACAAGGGCATCACCGGCAAGGCGGCCGATGCCGCGCTCGGGCGCGCGAACATCACGGTGAACAAGAACGCCGTGCCCAACGACCCCCAGTCGCCCTTCGTGACCAGCGGGATCCGTATCGGCACGCCGGCGATGACCACGCGTGGCTTCCAGGAGGCCGAGGCGGCGCAGCTGGCCGGTTGGATCTGCGACGTGCTGGACGAGCTCGACAACGAAGCGACGATCGCTCGCGTGCGCGAGCAGGTGCTGGACATCTGCCGGCGCCTTCCTGTTTACGGCTGAGAGAGCAGGCGACGCTTTCGGCCTCGAGAGCGCCCGTCCCCCCTTGAGCGGACCCTGAACCATGCGCTGTCCCTTCTGCAGTGCCGATGACACCAAGGTCATCGACTCGCGGCTCGCCAATGAGGGCGACGCGGTGCGGCGGCGGCGCGAGTGCCAGTCCTGCAGCGAACGCTTCACCACCTTCGAGACCGCCGAGCTGGTCATGCCGCGGGTCGTCAAGAACGACGGCCGCCGTGAAGTCTTCGACGAGGAAAAGCTGCGGGCGGGCATGGTACGGGCGCTGGAGAAGCGGCCGGTCGACACCGAGGCGGTGGAGGAGGCGATCGGGCGCATCAAGCAGCGCATCCGCGCGAGCGGCGAGCGCGAGCTGCCCTCGCGTGAGATTGGCCAGTGGGTGATGGAGGAGCTGCGCGAGCTCGACCAGGTTGCCTACGTGCGCTTCGCCTCGGTGTATCGCAGCTTTCAGGACGTCATGGCCTTCCAGGAAGAGATCGACCGCCTGCGCAGCCAGCCGAGCGGTGCGGCGAAGAAGCGACAGATCCCCCTGCTGCCGGGCAAAGACGACTGAGGCCGCGCCCATGGGCTTTTGCGCGAGCGACCACCGCCCCATGGCGCGCGCCCTGCAGCTGGCGCGGCGCGGCCTGTATACGACGGACCCCAACCCGCGCGTCGGCTGCGTCCTGGTTCGCGACGGGGAAGTGGTCGGCGAGGGCTGGCATCAAGTTGCGGGCGGGCCGCACGCCGAAGTGGTCGCCCTGCGCGTGGCCGGCGAGCGGGCGCGCGGCGCCACCGCCTATGTGACTCTGGAGCCCTGTTGCCATCAGGGCCGCACGGCGCCCTGCACGGAGGCCTTGATCGCCGCCGGCGTGGCGCGGGTGGTGGCGGCGATGGAAGACCCCAACCCGCTGGTCGCGGGCAAGGGGCTCGCGCGCCTGCGCGAGGCCGGCCTCGCCGCGCAGGCGGGGCTGCTCGCCGGCGAGGCCGAAGCCCTCAACCCGGGGTTTGTCGCGCGCATGCGCCGCGGCCGCCCCTGGGTGCGCTGCAAGCTGGCCGCGAGCCTGGACGGGCGCACCGCGATGGCCTCCGGGGAGAGCCGTTGGATCACCGGCGAGGCCGCGCGCCGGGACGTGCACCGTTGGCGGGCCCGCAGCTCGCTGGTGCTCACCGGCATCGGGACGGCGCTCGCGGACGACCCGGCGCTCACGGCACGCCTGATCGATGCCGAGCGTCAGCCGCGGCGCGCCGTGCTCGACTCGCGCCTGCGTCTGCCTCCCGGCGCGAAGCTGCTGCAGGGGGCGCACGCGCCGCTGGTGTTCACCTGCAGCACGGATGCCGTGGCCGCCGACGCGCTGCGCGAGGCCGGTGCCGAGGTCATTCCCACGGCGGCCGCCGGCGGCCGCATGGATCTGCATGCAGTGCTCGAGGAGCTCGCCCGACGCGAGTGCAACGAGGTGCTGGTGGAGGCGGGTGCCGAGCTGAGCGGGGCCCTGCTGCAGGCGGGATTGATCGACGAACTGCTCCTTTATCTGGCCCCGGTACTCATGGGCGATGCGGCGCAGGGGCTGTTTCGTTTGCCCGGGCTCGATACCATGGCGCAGCGGCTGGCGCTGCAGGTCCTCGACGTGCGGGCGGTCGGTGCCGACTGGCGCGTTACCGCGCGGCCGCAGGCAAGGAGATAAGGGAATCGCATGTTTACCG
Source organism: uncultured Gammaproteobacteria bacterium (assembly GCA_963779865.1). Classification (GTDB taxonomy): domain Bacteria; phylum Pseudomonadota; class Gammaproteobacteria; order CAVZZX01; family CAVZZX01; genus CAVZZX01. The sequence goes on from CAVZZX010000003.1 coordinate 3,358,422, forward strand.
GTATCATCCAGGCGGTCGGCGAGGTCGCCGCGTTGGAGCCCCAGGGCGGCGACCTGCGGCTGCGCGTGCGCGCCGAGGGATTGGACCTGGGCCGCATCGCGCCGGGTGACAGCATTGCCGTGAACGGCGTGTGCCTCACCGCGACAGCGCTGCCGGGAGACGGCTTCTGGGCCGACGTGTCCGGGGAAACCCTCGCCTGCACCACCTTCGCCGCCCTGCGCGTGGGCGCGGCGGTGAACCTGGAGCCGGCGCTCACGCCGTCCACCCCGCTCGGCGGCCATCTGGTCAGCGGCCACGTGGACGGGGTGGGCGAGCTGCTCGCACGCCGGCCCGAGGGCCGCTCGATCCGTTTTCAGGTCCGCGTGCCGCGCGATCTGGCCCGCTATATCGCCGCCAAGGGCTCGATCTGCCTGGAGGGCGTCAGCCTGACCGTTAACAGCATCAAGGGAACCGACTTCGACTTGAACATCGTTCCGCATACGCTCGAGAAGACCACGCTCGGGGCGCTCGTTCCCGGCAGCCGGATGAACCTGGAGGTGGACCTCATCGCCCGCTACCTGGAGCGCCTGCTGCTCGGCGCGCACGGGCAGGGCGAACCGCCGTCCGGCCTGACGCGCGAGCTGCTTGCGCGGCACGGCTTTGTGAAGGGCGAGGGCTGAGATGCCGCTCAACAGCATTGAAGAGATCATCGAGGACGTCCGCCAGGGCAAGATGGTGATCCTCATGGACGATGAGGACCGCGAGAATGAGGGCGACCTCATCATGGCGGCATCCAAGGTGCGCCCGGAGGACATCAACTTCATGGCGCGCTACGGCCGCGGCCTGATCTGTCTCACGCTGACCGAGGATCGCTGCCGCCAGCTGCGACTGCCGCTGATGGTCAGTGACAACAACGCCAAGCACGCGACAAACTTCACCGTCTCCATCGAGGCGGCCGAGGGGGTCACCACCGGCATATCGGCCGCCGACCGGGCGGTGACCGTGCGCCGCGCCGTCGCGCCGGATGCGCAGTCCGCAGACCTGGTGCAGCCCGGCCACATTTTCCCCCTGATGGCGCAGCCCGGTGGCGTGCTCACGCGCGCGGGCCACACCGAGGCCGGCTGCGACCTGGCGCTCCTGGCCGGGACCGAACCGGCCGCGGTGATCGTGGAGATCCTCAACGAGGACGGCACCATGGCGCGGCGGCCCGACCTGGAGCGCTTCGCGGCCGAGCACGATCTCAAGATCGGCACCATCGCCGACCTCATCGAGCACCGGCTGCGCACCGAGCATACGGTGGAGCGGGTCGCCGAGGCGCGGCTGCCGACGCAGTCCGGCGAATTTCGCCTGCTGGCCTACCGCAACCGGATCGACCGCCAGACCCACTTCGCGTTGGTGTACGGTAGCCTGGACACCGCCGAGCCGGTCCTGGTGCGGGTGCACGTGCAGAACAGCCTGTGCGATGTGCTCGGCAGCCATCGCGCCGACTGCGGTTGGCCGCTGCGCGATGCCCTGGCGCGCATTGCCCGCGAAGGCGCGGGCGTCGCCGTGGTCCTGCGCGAGAGCGAGGATCCGGACAGCCTGCTGCGCCGGGTGCAGGACTATGCGCTGGAGGATGAGGGCATTGCCCTGCCGCGACAGGAGCGCGGGGACGACCTGCGCACCTTCGGCCTGGGCGCCCAGATCCTGCGCGATTTGGGGGTGCAGCGCATGCGTGTGCTCAGCGCGCCCAAGCGGATGCACGGCCTGTCCGGCTTCGGACTGGAAGTGGTCGACTACGTTTACGACGAGACTCTATCGGACAAACAGGAAACCGGTTCATGAGCACGATCAAAACCGTTGAGGGCGATCTCATGGTGCGCAGCGCCAACTTCGGCATCGCGGTGGGGCGCTTCAACAGCTTCATCGTCGACAGTCTGCGGGCCGCGGCGGTCGATACCCTGTTGCGTCACGGTGCGCAGGAGAAGGACATCGAGATCGTACAGGTGCCCGGCGCCTTCGAACTGCCCCTGGTCGTGCAGAAGATGGCCGCCAGCCGGCGCTACGATGCGGTGATCGCGCTGGGGGCGGTGATCCGCGGAGGGACGCCGCACTTTGAATACGTCGCCGGGGAGTGCAGCAAGGGGCTCGCCGGCGTGGCCCTGCACAGCGGGCTGCCCGTGGCCTTCGGTGTGCTCACGGTGGACACCATCGAGCAGGCGATTGAACGGGCGGGCACCAAGGCCGGCAACAAGGGCGTGGAGGCGGCGCTGTCCGCCATCGAGATGGTCAACGTGCTGCGCAAGCTGGACTGAAGCGCGGCGGGTGTCCTCAAAGGACACGAGGGAAGCCCCACAGATGATTAGTGCACGGACCCGGGCGCGGCGCTATGCCGTGCAGGCCCTCTACCAATGGCAGCTGACCGGCCAGGAGATCGCGGCCATCGTCGAGCAGTTCGCCCTGGAGCACGAGATGCGCGCCGAGGTGCTGGAGTACTTCGAGGCGCTGGCGCAGGGCGTGGTGCTGTATCGACAGGAGCTCGACGATCATCTCTCGCCGCTGCTGGACCGCGGGATCGAGGCGGTGGACCCGGTCGAGCGCGCCATCGTGCGGTTGGGGGCCTTCGAGTTGGCCCACCGCATCGAGACGCCCTACCGCGTGGTGCTCAACGAGGCGGTCGAACTCGCCAAGACCTTCGGTGCCGAGCACGGCCACCGCTTCGTCAACGGCGTCATGGACAAGCTCGCCGCACAGCTGCGCAACGTCGAGGTGCAGGCGGCGCGGCGCTGAGCCGCGTGCGCCGGGAGCGAGGCTGAGCGGCCATGCCGAGCACCGAGTTTGAAATCATCGAGCGCCACTTTTCCGGCCACGCGCTGGGCCGGGAGGGGGTGGAGCTCGGCCCCGGCGACGATTGCGCCCTGCTCAGCCAACGCCCCGGCCACTGGCTGGCCGTGTCGGTGGACACCTCGGTCGCCGGTGTGCACTTCGCCGCGGAGACCGAACCGGACGATATTGGTTATCGCGCCCTGGCGGTCAACCTCAGCGACCTGGCCGCCATGGGGGCCGAGCCGGCCTGGTTTCTGCTCGCCCTGACCCTGCCCGCCGCCGACGAAAGCTGGCTTGTCGCCTTCAGCGCGGGGCTGCTCGGGCTGGCCGCCGAGCACCGCCTGCCGCTGGTCGGCGGGGACATCACGCGCGGGCCGCTCAGCGTGTGCATCCAGATCGGCGGCTGGGTGCCCGAGGGCGAGGGCCTGCGCCGCGCCGGCGCCCGGGCCGGTGACCGGGTGTACGTCACCGGGACGCTCGGCGACGCGGCGGCCGCCCTGCGCCTCGGCCGCGAAGGGGCCGCAGGCGCGGGCGAGCGCGCCTTCCTGCACGCCCGGCTGCGGCGCCCCACGCCACGCATTGCCGCGGGCCTCGCCCTGCGCGGCCTGGCGAGCAGCTGTATCGACGTATCCGATGGCCTGCTCGCCGACCTTGGCCACATCCTCGAGCGCAGCGGCTGTGGCGCCAGCCTGCGCAGCGACGCCCTGCCGCTGTCCGCGGCGCTGCGGCAGCTGGTGCCCGAGACCGCCGAGCGCGAGGCGCTCGCGCTCGGCGGCGGAGACGACTACGAGCTGTGTTTCACGGCGCCGCCCGCGCGTGCGGCGGAGATCGAGGCGCAGCTCGCGCGTGTCGATTGCCCGGTGACCGCCATCGGCACCATCGAGGCGCGTCCGGGGCTGCGGGTGAGCGCCGCCGATGGGGTGCCGCGCCCGCTGGGCCAGCTCGGCTACCGGCACTTCGAGTGAGGGCGCCGGTGCGCGAGCGGGTGCCGAGCGGCGGCGGCGCGTACCCGGCGGCCGGCGCGTGAGCCCGCGCCCGCGCCATCGCATCCCGCGGCGGCTGCTCGCCAGCCCGGTGCACCTGCTCAGCTTCGGCTTCGGCGCCGGGCTCTCGCCGCGGGCGCCGGGGACGCTGGGCACCCTGGTCGGCATCCCGCTGTATCTGCTCCTCGCCGCTCTGCCGCCCGCCCCGTATCTGCTCACCTGCGCCGTGCTGTTCCTGCTCGGCGTGGCCCTGTGCGGGCACAGCGCTCGGACGCTCGGCGTCCACGACCATCCGGGCATCGTGTGGGACGAGATCGTGGGGTATGCTGTGACCATGTTCGCCGTGCCGCCCGGCTGGGGGACGGTGGTGGCCGGCTTCGTCTGCTTTCGTGTCTTTGACATCTGGAAGCCGTGGCCGGTGAGCACGGCCGACCGGCGCGTCAGCGGCGGCTTCGGCATCATGTTCGACGATCTGCTCGCGGCCGTGTATGCGGCACTGGTGATGCACGCAGGCCTGTGGGGGATCTCGACACTGCAGGGGGGGTGAGATGCGCGCGATCGTGGTGGCCTTGGCGCTGCTCGCCTGGACCGGTCCCTCATGGGCCGGGCAGGTGAGTATCCTGGAGGCGGAATTCGGGCAGGACGCGGGGAGCAGCTGGACGGTCTACGTGACCCTGCGCCACGCCGATACCGGCTGGGATCACTATGCCGACGCCTGGCGGATCGTCGACGGGCGCGGCCGGGTGCTGGGCACCCGCACCCTGTTTCACCCCCACGTGCACGAACAACCCTTCACCCGCAGCCTGGAAGTGCAGCTGCCCGGCACGGGGGTGGTCTTCGTTGAGGCGCACGACAAGGTGCATGGCTGGAGTGCGCAGCGGCTGCGGGCCGATCTGGCCCAGGCGCGGGACGGCTCGCTGCGGGTGAGGGCGGATGCCGCAGGCCATTGAGGGGCGTCTCGCCGGTGTGCTCGCGCTGCTCCTGGCCGCAGCCCCCTCGTTCGCGGCCGACGTCCAGGTCCTGGGGCTGTTCCCGGGGATGGCCGTGCTGCGCATCGACGGCACCCAGCGGACCCTGCGCGCCGGTCAGACCAGCCCCGAAGGGGTGCGCCTCGTCCGCGCCGACGCCCAGACCGCGGTGCTGGAGGTGGACGGCAAGCAGGCGCGCTATCCGCTGGGCACTCACATCAGCAGCCGTTTCAGCGCGCCGCCGGCGCAGCCGGTGGCCAACATCTGGCCGACCAACGGCATGTATCTGGCCGAAGGCGCCATCGACCGCCTGCCGGTCCGCTTCATGGTGGACACCGGCGCCAGCTGGGTCGCCATGAACGCGGCCCAGGCGCGCCGGTTGGGGATCGACTTTCGCTATCGCGGCCACGAGGGGCGGGCGAGCACGGCCTCGGGAACCGCGCGGGTCTACGAGGTGGTGCTCGATTCGGTGCGGGTCGGCGGCATCGAACTGCATAACGTCAAGGGCGCCGTGGTCGACGGCAAGGCCCCCGATACGGTCCTGCTCGGCGCCTCGTTTCTCAGCCGGGTGGAGATGCGCCGCGAGGGCGACATGCTGCAGCTGCGCAAGAAGTACTGAGGCCCGCCGTCTCAGGCGGCGTGCTTGTCGCGCTCGATCATCGCGTAGGCCGAGTGGTTGTGGATGGACTCGAAGTTCTCCGATTCGACCACATAGGCATCGATGCGCTCATCCTGGTTCAGGCGCACCGCGACGTCGCGCACCATGTCCTCCACGAACTTCGGATTGTCGTAGGCCCGTTCGGTGACGTACTTCTCGTCCGGCCGCTTGAGCAGCCCGAACAGCTCGCACGACGCCTCCTGCTCGACCATCTCGATGAGGTCCTCGATCCAGACGAAGTCGTTCACCCGTGCGGCGACCGTGACGTGCGAGCGCTGGTTGTGGGCGCCGTACTCGGAGATCTTCTTCGAGCAGGGGCACAGGCTGGTCACCGGGACCACCACCTTGAGGACCATGTGCGGCTCGCCGGCGGTAAACTCGCCGATGAAGGTCACCTCGTAGTCCATGAGGCTCTGCACGCCCGAGACCGGCGCGGTCTTGTTGACGAAGTAGGGGAACTTCATCTCGATGTGCCCGGCCTCGGCCTCCAGCCGCTCGGTCATCTCGAAGAGCATGTCCTTGAACGAGCGCACCGTGATCTCACGCTCGTGCTGATTGAGGATCTCCACGAAGCGCGACATGTGCGTGCCCTTGAAATTATGGGGCAGGTTCACGTACATGTTGAACCAGGCGATGGTGGACTGCTCGCCGCCGCTGCGGTCGCGGACCTTGACCGGGTGACGGATGTCCTTGATGCCGACCTTGTTGATCGGGAGGCGGCGCGTGTCGGCACTGCTCTGGACGTCTTCGATGGGTTGCACGGTGCTCGCCATGGTCATTCCTCTGTGTAGCGCACGCAGGCTCGCTCGGTCTCCCAGATGGTCACCGCGCTGACCTGGACGGTGTCGCGGTCGAGCGCCTGGGCGAGGCTGCGGAACAGGTAGGCCGCCAGATTCTCCGCCGTCGGGTTCAGGGTATCGAACGGCGGGATCTCGTTCAGGTGCCGGTGGTCGAGCGTGCCGATCAGGCTGCGCGTCGCCTCCTTGATCTCCTTGAAGTCCATGCTCATGCCGATCCCGTCCAGCGCGTCGGCGGTGACCTCGATCTCGACCTTCCAGTTGTGACCGTGCACCCGCGCACAGTCGCCCGGGTAGTCGCGCAGGGCGTGCGCCGCGGAGAAGTCGGTCACTATCTTGGCCGTGTACTGTGCACCCATGGGGAGTATACCAGACTGAAAGACTAGGGAATCGCCGCCGCTGGCGAGAGCGTTGCGGCTGCGAAACGGTGCTGCGTGCGGTGCCGATGTCCGGCGGCGCGCCTCAGCCGCGCGTGCGGCCCGCCGGCCGACGGGAGTGGCGGTCGGGGACCGCGCTCAGGAGCCCAGCCCCGATCCGGCCCCCGAGGTCAGTACCGCGGGGTCGGGCGCGTGCAGCGCGTCGAAGCAGGCTTCGACGCGGGCGATTATACCATCGGCAGTGAGTTCGGCGCGCGCCAGCAGGCCCTCGCGCGAGTCGTGGTCGAGGAAGGTGTCCGGAAGCCCCATGTGCAGCAGCGGGATCTGGCGGCCGGCCGCTGCCAGGGTCTCGCCCACGCCCGAGCCTGCGCCGCCGTAGACGGCGTTGTCCTCGAGGGTGACCAGCAGCTCGTGGGAGGCGGCGAGCTCGAGAATCAGCTCGCGGTCCAGCGGCTTGACGAAGCGCATGTTGGCGACCGTGGCGTCGAGCCGTTCGCCCGCCTCCAGCGCGGCCGCCAGCGGCGCGCCGAAGGCGAGCAGGGCCACGCGGCGGCCCGCGCGGCGGATCTCCCCGCGGCCCAGCGGTACGGCCTCCATGGCAGTTTGGGCCGCCACCCCCGGCCCCTTGCCGCGCGGGTAGCGCACTGCGGCCGGGCCGTCGTGTTGGAAACCGGTGTAGAGCATCTGCCGGCATTCGTTCTCGTCGGCGGGCGCCATCACCAGCATGTTGGGGATGCAGCGCAGATAACTCAGGTCAAAGCTGCCGGCATGGGTCGGGCCGTCCGGGCCGACCAGCCCGGCCCGGTCGATGGCGAACAGCACCGGCAGGTTCTGCAGGGCGACGTCGTGGATGAGCTGGTCGTAGGCGCGCTGCAGGAAGGTCGAATAGATCGCCACCACCGGCTTGGCGCCGTCGCAGGCGAGCCCGGCCGCGAAGGTGACCGCGTGCTGCTCGGCGATGCCCACGTCGAAGTAGCGCTCCGGGAAACGCTCGGAGAAGGCGACCAGCCCCGAGCCCTCGCGCATGGCCGGGGTGATGCCGACCAGGCGCCGGTCCTGCTCGGCCATGTCGCACAGCCAATCGCCGAAGACCTGCGTATAGGTCTGTCCGCCGCCGGCCTTCTTGGCGGGCATGGCGCCCGTTTGCGCGTCGAACTGGCCCACGCCGTGATAGGTGCAGGGGTTCTCCTCCGCGGGCGCGAATCCCTTGCCCTTGCGCGTGACGACGTGCAGGAACTGCGGCCCGCGCAGCGAGCGCAGGTTGCGCAGCGTGGTGACCAGGGTGTTCAGGTCGTGGCCGTCGATGGGACCGATGTAGTTGAAGCCGAGCTCCTCGAACAGCGTGCCCGGCACCACCATGCCCTTCATGTGTTCCTCGGCACGGCGGGCCAGTTCCCAGACCGGCGGCATGCGGCGCAGCACCTTCTTGCTGCCCTCGCGGACGGTGGAGTAGAGCCGCCCCGAGAGGAGCTTGGCCAGGTAGTTGGACAGGCCGCCCACGTTGGGCGAGATCGACATCTCGTTGTCGTTGAGCACCACCAGCAGGTTGGCGTCCAGCGTGCCGGCGTGGTTCAGCGCCTCGAAGGCCATGCCCGCGGTCATGGCGCCGTCGCCGATCACGGCCACGACGCGCCGGTCGAGCCCGGCCTGCTGGGCGGCCACCGCCATGCCCAGCGCCGCGCTGATGGAGGTGCTGGAATGGCCCGCGCCGAAGGTGTCGTAGGGGCTTTCGCTGCGTTTGGGAAAGCCCGCCAGGCCGCCGCCCTGGCGAATCGTGTCCAGGCGGTCGCGGCGCCCGGTCAGCATCTTGTGGGCATAGCTCTGATGCCCCACGTCCCACACCAGCCGGTCATCGGGGGTGTCGAAGACGTAGTGCAGGGCCAGGGTCAGCTCGACGGTGCCCAGATTGGAGGCGAGATGGCCGCCCGTGCGGCTCAGCACGTCGATGAGGTATTCGCGCAGTTCGGCCGCCACTGCGGACAGCTCGCCGGGAGCCAGACGGCGAAGGTCGGCCGGATCGTCGATTTGATTGAGCAGGGCGTAGTCGCGCGAGGCTGGCATTCTATCGTCGGGGAAAGCGCAAACGTGGAATAATCGGTCTTTGACCGCTCTTCTGCAAGCGTAGCCGCTCAGTGGCCGCGCTGCACCACGAAGCGTGCGAGGGCGCGCAGCAGCGCCGCGGCATCGCCCAGCGGGGCGAGGCTGTCCAGCGCCTCGGCGTACAGATCCTCGGCCATTTGCTTGGACGCATCCAAGCCGATGACCTCGGGATAGGTCGGTTTGTCCCGGGCGCGATCGGCCCCCTGTGCCTTGCCGAGCGCGGCGGTGTCGCCCTCGACGTCCAGAATGTCGTCGCGGATCTGGAAGGCCAGCCCGATGCACTTGCCGTAGTGGTCCAGGCCGGCGAGCACCCGGGCATCGGCGGGCGCGGCACACAGTGCGCCAAGGCGTACGCTGGCGCGGATGAGCGCGCCGGTCTTGTGGATATGCATGTTCTCGAGCTCGGGGAGCTCGAGGCGCCGGCCCACGGCGGCCAGATCGATGGCCTGACCGCCCGCCATGCCGCGCGAGCCGCTGGCCGCGGCGAGCGCGTCGACCATCGCGAGGCGCTGTTCGGGGCTGGCGCCGGTGGTGTGTTGCACCAGGACCTGGAAGGCGAGGGCCTGCAGCGCGTCGCCGGCGAGGATCGCCACGGCTTCGCTGAACGCCTTGTGACACGTCGGCTTGCCGCGCCGCAGCTCATCGTCGTCCATCGCCGGCAGATCGTCGTGCACCAGGGAATAGGCGTGGATCAGCTCGACAGCGGCGGCCGGTCCGTCGAGCGTCGTCGGGTCGGCGCCCAGCGCGCTGCCGGCCGCGTAGACCAGTACCGGCCGCACCCGCTTGCCGCCGTTGAGCACCGCATAGCGCATTGCCGCATGCAGATCCGTCGGCAGCAGGTCCGGCGCCGGGAGCCAACGCTCCAGGGCCGCCTCGACCCGTCCGCGAAAATGCTGAAGCTGCTGCTCGGCGTCCACGGTTCAGTCGTCTTCGAAAGGCGCGAGTTCCTGCTGCCCGTCCTTCTCCAGCAGGATCTGCACCTTCTGTTCGGCGGCCTTGAGCGCCTGCTGGCAAGTGCGCGCCAGTTCCACGCCGCGCTCGAAGTCGCGCAGCGACTCCTCGAGGCTGGCCTCGCCGCCTTCCATGCGCTCGACCAGGGCTTCCAACTCCTTGAGGGCGGCCTCGAAGTCCAGCGCAGTGGTGTCGGGGGCGGGCTTCCTGGGCACGACTGAATCCCTGAGCGTCTGATAAGGAGCGGTACCTTAGCCCAGGGCGCGCGGAGTGGTCAACGCGTCCGCGGTATCGCCTGCGGGATTGATCCAGGGCAAGGCAAGGGCGGCGCCGAGCGCTACCTTTAGTAAGGCGTAATAAGGACGGGCAGGGGTTTAGACTCAGTCTTGACACTAGCGGGCGGGCTCGTCTATCGTAGCCCTCAGATTTAGAACCATTCTAAATCTCGAGTGCCCCGCCACGGCATCCGATTCTAACAGCAACACTCAACGGAGGGACCAGCACTATGGACCTGAAAGGCAGCAAGACCGAATCCTCCCTGAAGGAGGCCTTCGCCGGCGAATCGATGGCCAACCGCCGCTATCTGTATTTCGCCTCCAAGGCCGACGTGGAGGGCTACAACGACATCTCCGCCGTGTTCCGTTCCACCGCCGAGGGTGAGACCGGCCACGCCCATGGCCATCTCGAATACCTGGAGCAGGTCGGAGATCCGGCCACCGGGCTGCCGTTCGGCGGCACCGAGGCGAACCTGCAAAGCGCCATTGCCGGTGAGACCCACGAGTACACCGACATGTACCCCGGGATGGCCAAGACCGCGCGGGACGAGGGCTTCGACGAGATCGCCGACTGGTTCGAGACCCTGGCCAAGGCCGAGCGTTCCCACGCGAACCGTTTCCAGAAGGCACTGGATACGATGGAGAAGTAATCGCGGCACTCGTCGCGACGTACTCGCAGGCGGGGCCGGCCGGCGTCGGCCCCGACTGTCACTTCCGGCCATGCGAAAAAGCCGATAATTCGGAAAAGGAAGGGACCATGTCCGCACCGACGGAAGGCAACCGGGAAGGTAACCTCGAGGCGCCGACCCGACACCCGCTCGACTGGAAGAACCCCGAGTTCTACGACGAGGGGGCCCTGTTCGGCGAGATGGAGCGTATCTTCGACATCTGCCATGGCTGCCGGCGTTGCGTCAGCCTGTGCCATGCGTTTCCGACGCTGTTCGATCTCGTCGACGAGTCGGAGACGCTGGAGGTCGACGGTGTGGACAAGGCCGACTACTGGAAGGTCGTCGACCATTGTTACCTGTGCGACATGTGCTACATGAGCAAGTGTCCATACGTCCCGCCGCATCCCTGGAACGTCGATTTCCCGCACGTCATGCTGCGGGCGAAGGCGTTCAAGTTCGAGACCCAGGGCGCCCGCCGACGCGACAAGATGGTCACCTCCACGGACACCATCGGACGCCTCGCCGGGATTCCCGTCGTGGCGCAGAGCGTCAACGCCGCCAATTCCAGCCGCCCCCTGCGCAAGGTGCTCGACAAGACCTTGGGCATCCACCCGGACGCCAAGCTGCCGCGCTATTACAGCAGACCCCTGCGTCGCCGGCTGGCCGACCGCACCGACGGGGTGGATGCGTCCGCCGCGCAGCCCGGGAAGACGACCCGGGGCAAGGTGGCGCTGTTTGCCACCTGCTTTGCCAACTACAACGAGCCGCAGCTCGGCGAGGATCTGGTCGCTGTCTATGAGCACAACGGCATCCCGGTGCGCCTCGCGCCGCAGGAGCAGTGCTGTGGCATGCCCAAGCTCGAACTCGGCGACCTCAAGACCGTGGAGAAGAGCAAGGAGGCGAATATTGCCGTGCTCGCCAAACTGGTCGACGAGGGCTGGGACATCGTGGCGCCGGTGCCCTCCTGCGTGCTGATGTTCAAGCAGGAAATCCCCCTGATGTTCCCGGACGATCCCCAGGTACGCAAGGTGCGCGACGCCATCTTCGACCCCTTCGAGTACCTGGCGCTGCGCCATCGCGAGGGCCAGCTCAAGACCGACTTTCAAAACCCGCTGGGGACGGTGTCGTATCACGTCGCCTGCCACCAGCGCGTGCAGAACATCGGCATGAAGACCCGCGACATCCTGCAGCTCGTGCCCGACACCAGGCTCGAGCCCATCGAGCGCTGCTCGGGGCACGACGGCACCTACGCCATCAAGAGCGAGTTCCATGAGGTCTCGATGAAGATTGCGCGGCCGGTCGTCAATCGCATCAAGAAGGCCGAGCCGGACCACTACACCAGCGACTGCCCCATTGCCGGCCACCACCTGGAACACGGCCGCGCCGACGGCAGCGCAGCGGAGCATCCGCTGGCGTTGCTGCGCAAGGCCTACGGGATCTGAGCCCGGATCGGTCGCCAACGAACTTCGAAAGGAGCCAACGCCCTATGGATATGCTCAAGCGCGAGGACCTCTACAGCCTGGAGGACTACGCGAAGGCCCGCCCCGAGTTCCGCCAGAAGGTGATGGAGCACAAGAAGGCGCGCCAGGTTGCACTCGGTGAGCACGCCCGTCTGTACTTCGAGGACCGGCTCATTATCCAGTACCAGATCCAGGAGATGCTCCGTGCCGAGCGGATCTTCGAGCAGGAAGGCATTCAGGACGAGCTCGACGCCTACAACCCGTTGATCCCCGACGGCAGCAACTGGAAGGCGACCTTCATGATCGAATACCCCGATGCGGACGAGCGCAAGCAGATGCTGGGCAAGCTGCTCGGCATCGAAGACAAGACCTGGGTGCAGGTCGAGGGCTTCGACAAGGTATACGCCATCGCCGATGAGGACCTCGAGCGTGAGACGGAGGAGAAGACCTCGTCGGTGCACTTCCTGCGCTTCGAGCTGGAGCGGCCGATGGCCAGGGCGGTGAAGGAGGGCGCGAATATCGCCATGGGGATCGACCACGAACACTACCGGGCGACGCTGGAGGCGGTGCCCCGGCCCGTGCGCGAGGCGCTCGCCGCGGACCTGGACTGACGCGAGGCACCGCCGTCGGAAAAAAGAGAACCCCGCCGCGGCGGGGTTCTTTTTTCTCTGCCGCTTGCGCCGCTCAGAACTGAACGCCGGCCTGGGCATAGGCCGACAGCGTGCTGTCGTTGCCCACGGCCGCCACGTCGACGTGCACGCCGAACACGTTCACGCCGAGACCCGCCGAATACAGGTCCAGATCGCTGGAGTCGGCCATGTTCTTCGCATAGCCGATGCGCAGCTTCAGCGTCTTGAACACGTTCGCTTCGCCGCCGAGGGCGAGCATCTGCGATTGCTGGCCGCGTGGGGTGAGCGGATCGTTCTTGACCACGTCGTAGTCCATGCCCACCGTGAAGACGTCGCCGTTGTAGGCGATGCCGGCGCGCGTTTGGGGTTCGATCTTGATCCGGGTGACGCCGTCACTGGCGAGGTATTCCTCGCTCTTGGCGTTGCGGTGCACCAGCCCCAGCTGCCAGTGCTCGCTCAGCCGATAGACGAGGCCCAGATCCAGGTTGACGCTGTTGCCGTGGTCCTTCTCGCCCTCGTTGGTCACCGAGTCGAGGATGTCGGTGAGGTTCTGGTTGTCGGCCAGCCGCGGCTGACCGAAATAGGTCTTGACGCCCATCACCTTGGGCGTGACGCCCACCGAGAAGCGGCCGATGTCACGGGCGAGCGACAGGCCGATCTCGGTCACCTGCACGCCGTTGAAATTCAGCGTGGAGTTTTCAATCGGGCTGGCCCCGAGCACATAGGTGTCGGCCTGGGCATAGCGGTTGGCGCTCAATGCGCCGGACCAGGTCGTGCCGGCGAAACCCAGCGCGACGGCGGCATTGCCCTGCACGAACAGGCTCTTGCCGCTGGCGGCGTTCACCGCGGCGGTGGCGGCCGCGGCGTCGCTCGCATCCACCGCATCGTTGAAGTCCTTGATGTCGTCCAGCAGCCCGTTCGGGTCCTGGCCGAGGACGCCCACCCCGGCGTGGAAGGCGAAATCGTCGTCCGGGCGCTGCGCGGCGAGCATGGCCGGGTTGAAGAAGGGGGCGGCCCCGATGGGGCTGCTGGCAACGCCCACTGAACCCATGCCCGCGGAGCGCGCGTCGAACACGGTGAAGGGCGTGGCGCCGGCCGCGGTGCTCACCACGCCGAGCACGGTGGCGACAATGAGTTGTCTTTTCATTCTTTGCTTCCCTTGGTTGATGCGGTAAACCCCAAAAATGGACGTCGCGCGTAGCGGCACGAAGCGCCCAAACTTGAAGCTTAGGCGCAGGGCAAAGGGAAAAATGTGAACGGGTCGACGGACACGAGCCGCCGCCGCGTCATGCGCGCAAAGGGGGGAAGGCGGCGTACGCGGCCAGGGCCGGAAGCCCCGCGAGGTCCGCCGCCGGCATCGGCGGACCGAAGAAAAAGCCCTGCACCTCGTCACAGCCGTGGTCGTGCAGGAATTGGACTTGCCCCTCGGTCTCCACCCCCTCGGCGATGACGCGCAGCCCCAGGTTGTGGCCCATGGCGATGATCGCAGCGGCGATGGCGCAGTCCTCGGCGTTGCCGGGAATGTCGCGAACGAATTCGCGGGCGATCTTCAGGGTGTCGATGGGCAGGTGTTTGAGATGGCTCAGTGACGAATAGCCGGTCCCGAAGTCGTCGATCGCGATGAGCGCGCCCAGGCGGCGCAGTTGCGTGAGGGTCTCGATGCTGTGGCGCCCGGTCTGCAGTACGCTCTCGGTGATCTCGATCTCCACGCGCAGGTTCGCCGTGTCGGGAGGCGTCTGGGTCCGTGTCTGGGCCAGCGCGTCGCGAAACACGTCCGTCAGATGGTCGTGCAGGATCTGGTGGCCGGAGATGTTCACCGCCACGCGCTCGATGGGCACGCCGCGCGCCCGCCAGGCGCGGCCGTCGGCCACGGCGCGGCGCAGCACCCATTCGCCGATGGGCTGGATGAGGCCGGTATCCTCGGCGATGCCGATGAAGCGTTCGGGCTCCACCAGCCCCAGGCGGGGATGACGCCAGCGCAGCAGCGCCTCGACGCCGACCACCCTGCCCGGCCCGAGGGCCACCTGCGGCTGGTAGTACAGCTCGAACTGCTCTTCCTCCAGGGCGCGGCGCAGCGCCTCCTCCCAGGAGAGATGCTCCATTGCGCGGGCGGTCAGCTCGGCGGTGTAGAACTCGTAGGTGTTGCGCCCGCGCTCCTTGGCGCGATACATCGCGGCGTCGGCCGCCTTGGAGAGTTCCTCGGTGCCGGCGGCGTCATCGGGATAGAGGCTGATGCCGATGCTGGCGGAGGTATGGATGCGGCGCCGCCCGATATGCATGGGCTCGCTGAGACTGTCGATGATCTTGCGCGCCAGCAGCGCCGCATCCTCGGGCTCGTGCACCTCTTCGGCAATGACGGTGAATTCGTCGCCGCCCAGCCGGGCCACCACGTCCTCGGCCCGCACGCAGCGGCGCAGCCGGGTGGCCACCTGCTCGAGCAGGCGGTCGCCCACGGCATGGCCCAGTGTGTCGTTGATCAGCTTGAAGCGGTCCAGATCGAGGAACATCAACGCGAGCCGCGTGCCGTGACGGCGCGCCCGCTCGATGCCCTGGCGCAGACTGGCGCTGAACAACAGCCGGTTGGGCAGGCCGGTGAGCGGATCGTGATGGGCGAGATGATGGAGCTGTTGTTCGGCCTGCTTGATGGCGCTGATGTCCGAGAGCACCGAGATGTAGTTGGTGATCTTGCCGTCCTGGTCGCGCACCAGGCTGATGTTCTCCCAGGCGGGGTACAATTGGCCGTTCTTGCGCTTGTTCCAGACCTCGCCCTGCCAATAGCCGTCGCGGCCGAGCGCCTGCCATATCTCTCGATAGAAGTCCGCGCTGTGGCGCCCGGAGGTCTGGATGCGCGGGTCGCGGCCGATCACGTCTTCCGCCTGGTAACCGGTGATGGCGGTAAAGGCGGGATTCACGGCGATGGCGCGGCGCCGCGCATCGGTGATCAGGATGGCCTCGTTCGTGCTTTCGAAGACGGTGCCCGCCTGGCGCAGCTTCTCCTCGACCTGCAGGCGCGCGGTGACGTCCACGAAGGTGAGCACGGAGCCGACCGTGCGCTGCCCGTCGCGCACCGGATGCACCCGGCATTCCGCATGAAAGCGGCTGCCGTCGGCCCGGCAGAGCAGCACGTCCTCGAGATGGACCGACTCGCCACGGACGAAGACCTCGTGCAGGATGCAGTCCTCGTCAAGCCGGGGTTGCGGCTCGTCGCAGTGGCCGTGGCGCAACACATCGTGGGCCGGCCGCCCGATGATCTCGTCGGCGTCGCGGTAGCCCAGCAGCTGCAGGGCCGCCGCATTGGCGAAGCTGCAGGTGTGGTCCAGATTGACCTCAATGATGCCTTCGCCGACCGAGGCGAACAGCAGCCGCACCCGTGCTTCGCTCTCGCGCACGCGGTCTTCGGCCAGTTTGCGTTCGGTGATGTCCTGCACCGTGCCGAGCAGCCGTCGCGGCGTCCCGCTGGCGTCGAGCTCCACCTTGCCGCGTTCCTGCACGTGGCACACGCCGCCGTCCGGGCGCACGATGCGGTGCTCGATGAGGTAGCCCGCTCCGCTGCGCAGGGCCGTGTCCACGGCGCTTTCGACCTGCCCCCGATCCTCCGGGTGCACATAGCTGAGAAAGCCTGGAATACCGGTGTCCAGGCCCTGGGGCGGGCGCCCGAAGATGCGGTAGGTTTCCTCCGACCAGGTGAGGCGCCCGGCGGGGACGTCCCACACCCAGTTGCCCAGACGCGCCACTTCCTGTGCCTGGGCGAGCATCTGCCGGCTTTCGGCGAGCGCCCGGCTGCGGCGCATGGCGGTGGTGCGAAGCTGCGCCAGCAGGACGCTGGTCCCCGCGATCAGCAGCAGCAGCAGCGTCACCGGCTGCGCGTGGCTGCGCAGGGCCTGCGAAAAATGATAGCTGGTGCTGTCCGGCGAACGGTAGCTGATGAGCTTCCAGGTGCGCACCGGAGAGCTGGGGGAGGGGCTGCCGTCGCGGGCGGAGGCGACGGGCCGTACGCTGGTGAAGGCGAAACTGCCGTCCGGCGTGTGCACGCGTCCCGCGTCGAGCGCGTGGATGCGCTCCCAGGCGGCGGGATAGCGGGCGGCGAAGCTGCGCCCGTGCCCGAGCATGAAGCCCCAGGTGTCGGCCCGCTCCGGGGCATACAGCCAGTAGCCTTCGGCATTGACCATCATCGGCTGCCCCGCGCCGCCCGCCATCACCGCGGCGAAGCGCTCCAGGATCATGCGGGCGAGATAGTTCAGGACCACCACGCCGCGCAGCCGTCCCTCCCGGTCGGCAACGGGCGTGGCGACGCGGATCACGGGCTTGAAGGGCTGCTCGATCCGGCCGTGCTCGACGTTGAGGTCCAGCGGCGAGACGTAGATCTGCCCGGCTTTCAGGCGCGCCGCGGCGCGAAAGTAGTAGCGTGCCGCCTTGTCCTGTAGCTTCGCGGGCGTCACCACGTGGGCCTGCCCGCCGCTGAAATCCACGCGTACCCGCTCCCTGCCCGCGGTGTCCAGCAGCCGCACCTGATCGTAGATCTGGGCGCTCTCGGCCAGCGAGGCGAACTCCTGCTCCACCTGGCGGCGGGCGGCGGGGGTGGGGTGGGCGATATAGTCGGCGAGGACCTGCAGGCGAGAGAGCATGCGCGCGCCCGCGATGACCTCTCCGAGCGGTTCGGCGATGATCGCCGAGGCCAGCGTCAGGCGCAGCGCCTGGCGACCCTCGAGCTCCTCCTGGGCGAATGCGAAACGCTGGCGATCGAGATAGGCCAGGGGGCCTAGAGTCAGGGCCGAACCAATCAGGAAATAGGCGAGAAAGTGGCCGAGGAGCAAGGCGAGGGGGCGTCTGTCCACCCCTGTCTGGGCCCGCGTGGCGCGGTGGGCACTCGAACGGCGCGCACTCCGCCCAAAACGCGACAGCAATCGCACGCTCACCCCACTCACAGGTCCCTCACCGGCCACCGCAGAACGGCGGCGGGGAAAAGGCCCTTCATCCTTGCCACGCGGCGTCAGCGCGCCGTGTGGAGTGTGGTCATGATCCCGATGTGGAAGATGGCGCTCCCACGGGGACTCGAACCCCGGTTTTCGCCGTGAGAGGGCGACGTCCTGGACCGCTAGACGATGGGAGCGTGTGCCGGGCCCGCTTTAGTCGGGCGCCGCGGCAGTGGTATTATACCGGCCCGAATCCCCGGCACAAGGCTTGTCGCCTGGCCCAAGCAAAAATCGAGTGAATGGCTACGACGCCGACGATCATTCCCCGCGCCGAGCACAACGTGTCGCGCGCCAACATCAGCAGCAATGCCTTGAAGGTCCTCTATCGCCTGCATAAAGCGGGCTACGAGGCCTACCTGGTGGGCGGCGGCGTGCGCGATCTCCTGCTCGGGCGCGAGCCCAAGGACTTCGACATCGCGACCAGCGCGCGGCCCGAGGAGGTCAGGGCGCTGTTTCGCAACTGTCGACTCATCGGGCGGCGCTTCCGGCTCGCGCACGTGCACTTCGGCCCCGAGATCATCGAGGTGGCCACCTTCCGCGGCAGCCACGAGCAGGGGGAGGATGAGGGCGAGGCGCTGATGCGCGACGGCATGCTGGTCCGCGACAACGTGTACGGCACGGTGGAGGAGGACGCCTGGCGTCGGGATTTCACCATAAACGCCCTCTATTACAATATCGCCGATTTCTCCGTGGTCGACTACACGGGCGGCATGGCGGACCTGCAGGCCGGCACGCTGCGCCTGATCGGCGAGCCGCAGCTGCGCTTCCGTGAGGACCCGGTGCGTATGCTGCGCGCCGCCCGCTTTGCGGCCAAGCTTGGATTTCGTCTCGACGCCCCGCTCGAGGAGCAGATCCGCGCCAGCGGCGAGCTGCTCGAGAACGTGCCACCCGCGCGGCTGTTCGACGAGTGTCTGAAGCTGTTCCTCGGCGGCCATGCGGTGCAGAGTTACGAGGTCCTGCGCCACTACGACCTGTTCGCCCACCTGTTCCCCTTCACCGAGGTGGGGCTCAGTCACGAGCCCGAGGGGCACCCGCAGACGCTGGTGGTGCGAGCCCTGGGCAACACGGACCGACGCCTCGAGGAGGGCAAGCCGGTGACCCCGGCCTTCCTGTTCGGTGCGCTGTTGTGGCCGGCGGTGCGCGAGGAGATGGCCCGTCTGCAGGCCCAGGAGGACGTGGGCGAGCTGGAGGCCATCCAGGCGGCGGGCAATGCCACGGTGAACCGGCAGGTGGAGCGGGTGATGATTCCCAAGCGCTTCAGCCTGCCCATGCGCGAGATCTGGACCCTCCAGGTCCGCTTGACGCAACGCACGGGCAAGCGGGCACTGCGGGTGTTGGAGCATCCTCGGTTCCGCGCCGCCTACGACTTCCTCCTGCTGCGGGGCGAGAGCGGTGAGGACATCGGCGATCTCGGTGAGTGGTGGACCCGCTTTCAGGAGGTCGACGGAGCCGACCGTGCCACCATGGCGCGCGCCACGGCCTCCAAGAAGAAGCGCCGGCGCCGGCGCCGGCGGCGTCCTGCGGGAGCCGGCGAGCCTTCATGAGCGACGCAGGGCCGGTGCGCGCCTACATCGGGCTCGGCAGCAACCTCGACGACCCCTTGCGCCAGGTGCGCAGCGCGCTGGCCGAATTGGCCGCGCTGCCCGAAAGCGCTCTGGTGGCGCGCTCCTCGCTTTACCGCAGCGCCCCCATGGGGCCGCCGGAGCAGCCCGACTACGTCAATGCCGTCGCCGTGCTGGACACCCGCCTCGAGCCGTTGCCCCTGCTCGAGGCGCTGCAGAGCCTGGAGGCCGCCCACGGCCGCGTGCGCGGGCCGCAGCGCTGGGGGCCGCGCAGCCTCGATCTGGACCTGCTGCTCTACGGGACGCAGCGCTTGCACGACCCTCGGCTGAGCGTCCCCCATCCGGGGCTGCCTGAGCGCAACTTCGTCCTGTATCCTCTGAGCGAGGTGGCCCCGGACCTGCAGGTGCCGGGGTATGGACCGCTGCGGGACCTGCTCGCCCGATGCTCGGCAGCGGGGCTGCGCAGGCTGGATGCACAATGACACAGACAACGCCCGGCTTCGTCGTCGTCGAGGGCCCCATCGGGGTTGGAAAGACCACCCTGGCGCGGCGCCTGGCCGAGAGTTTCGGGACCGAGCTGCTCCTGGAAGCCGCCGAGGAGAATCCCTTCCTGGGGCGCTTCTACCGCGATCCGGGCCGCATGGCCTTCCAGACGCAGCTTTTCTTTCTGCTGCAGCGGGCGCGGCAGATGCAGGAGCTGCGCCAGGCGGACATGTTCCAGCCGGTGCGGGTCGCCGATTTCCTGATTCAAAAGGACCGGCTGTTCGCCGAGCTGACCCTGGACCGCGATGAGCTGCGCCTCTACGAGCAGGTGTATGCGCAGCTGACCTTCGACGTGCCGCCGCCGGACCTGGTGATCTACCTGCAGGCGCCGGTGAGCGTGCTCGTGGAGCGCATCGCCAAGCGGGCGCGCAGCTTCGAGGGCGGCATCGACACCGACTATCTGACGCGGCTCGCGCAGCGCTACACTGAATTTTTCCATCACTACGACGAGGCGCCGCTGCTGATCGTCAATGCCTCGGAGATCGATCTCGCCAACGGCGAACAGGACTACGCGCTGCTGCTCGAGCACATGCGGCGGGTACGCAGCGGCCGGCACTACTTCAATCCGAGCCCCATGGCCCTATGAAGACCGACGCCCCCATCACCATCAACACCTTGCGGCGGCACAAGGAGCAGGGCGAGAAATTCGCCTGCCTCACCGCCTACGATGCCAGCTTCGCGGCGGCGCTCGAATCCGCCGGCGTGGAGGTGCTGCTGGTCGGCGATTCGCTCGGCATGGTGGTGCAGGGCCACGACACCACGCTGCCGGTGAGCCTCGAGGACATGATCTATCACACCCGGGCCGTGCGGCGCGCCTCAGGGCGGGCGCTGGTCATGGCCGACATGCCTTTCATGACTTATGCCACGCTCGCCGACGCCCTGCACAATGCCGGACGCCTGATGCGCGAGGGCGGGGCGCAGATGGTCAAGCTCGAGGGCGGCGGCGATCTGGTCGAAACCATCGCGCAGCTCTCCCGCAACGGCGTGCCGGTGTGCGGGCATCTGGGCCTCGCCCCGCAGTCGGTACACAAGCTCGGCGGCTATCGGGTGCAGGGACGCGACCCCGCCGCGGCGCAGGCCATGCTCGATGACGCCTGCGCGATGGAGGCCGCCGGGGCCGACGTGCTGCTGCTCGAATCGGTGCCCGCCCCGCTGGCGGCGCAGATCAGCGCCCGCGTGTCGGTGCCGGTGATCGGCATCGGCGCAGGGGCCGGCTGCGATGGGCAGATCCTGGTGCTCTACGACGTGCTGGGCATCAGCGTCGGCAAGCGGCCGCGCTTTTCCCGCGACTTCCTCCAGGACGCCGCGGCGCCGGCGAGCGTGCGCGCGGCCGTGGAGCGTTACGTCGAGGCGGTCAAGAGCGGCGCCTTTCCCTCGGCCGAACACAGCTTCAAGTGAGCCGCGACCGGCGGTAGCCCTTGCCCGATGCAGATCCTCGATTCCAAGGCGGCCATGCAGGGGCTCACGCGCGCCTGGCGCGCTGCGGGCGAGTCCGTGGCCCTGGTGCCCACCATGGGTAACCTGCACGCGGGGCACCTTGCCCTGGTGGCGCGTGCCCGCGAGCTCGGCCGCCGCGTGGTGGCCAGTGTGTTCGTCAATCCGCTGCAGTTTGGCCCGCGGGAGGACTACGCGGCCTACCCGCGCACCCTGGAGGCCGATGCCGAGCAGCTGCGCGAGCATGGCGTGGACGCCCTGTTTGTGCCGCGGCTGGCGGATGTGTACCCGCGACCGGCGGCCTTGACCTGCCGCGTGGAGGTGCCCGCGCTCGGCGCGATCCTGTGTGGCGAATACCGCCCCGGCCATTTCAGCGGGGTGGCCACTGTAGTGGCGAAACTGTTCAACATGGTGGTGCCCGACGTCGCGGTGTTCGGCGAGAAGGATTTTCAGCAGTTGCTGGTCATCCGCCGCATGGTGGAGGACCTGGACTTCCCGGTGCGCATCGAAGGGCTGCCTACGGTGCGGGAGCCCGACGGGCTGGCGTTGAGTTCGCGCAACGCCTACCTCAATGCCGAGGAGCGGGCGCGGGCCCCGCAGTTGTATGCGACGCTGTGCACGGTGCGCGACGCCCTGCGCGCGGGGCGGCGCGATTTTGCCGCCCTGGAGCACGAAGGGCTGGAGCGCCTGCGCGGCGCGGGCTTCGCGCCCGACTACCTGAGCGTGCGCGGGGCAGCCGATCTGGCCCCGGCCGAGGATACCGCACCGCCGCTGGTGGTGCTCGCGGCCGCACGCCTGGGGCAGGCGCGCCTCATCGACAATCTGCGCGTCTAGCGGCTTGTCGCTCGTTTGCCTGGCTCGCCGGGAACGGCGATAATAGGCGGTTCGAACCGAAGAAGTGAGGGCGCCTCGCTATGTACAGCACCATGCTCAAGGCCAAGCTGCATCGAGCCACGGTGACGCATGCCGAGCTGGACTACGAGGGTTCCTGCGCCATCGATGGGACCCTGCTCGACACTGCGGGCATTCGCGAGTACGAGCAAATTCATATCTACAACATCAACAACGGCGAGCGCTTCGTCACCTATGCGATCCGCGCGGCCGAGGGCTCGGGGATCATCTCGGTGAATGGCGCGGCCGCCCATAAGGCGAACCCCGGCGAGCTGGTGATCATCTGCGCCTTCGTCGGTTTGAGCCAGCAGGAGCTGCTGAGCTTCAAGCCGAAGCTCGTCTACGTGGATGCGGACAACCGCATCACCCACACCCGCAACACCATCCCCGTTCAGGTCGCCTGACTGTCCCGGCGCGCCGAGCGCGCCCGAGCGCTCGTGGGCGGCGGCTCGGCTCAGCCGGTGTTGCGCTGCCCCGCCGCAATCGCGTTGATCGAGCGCAGCAGTACACTCAGCCAGGCGTCTCGGTCGCGCTCCTCGAGTTGTGGATCGCGGCTGCGACGCAGCAGGGTGAGCTGGATCTGATTGAGCGGGTCCAGGTAAGGGTTGCGGCGCGCCAGGGAGATGGCCAGGGCGGGATTGTCGGCCATCAGGCACTCGTTGCCCGCCAGCTCCAGCACGTGCTGCACGGTGCGCTCGTATTCGCCGTTCACGCGGGCGAAGATCTCGCGCGCCAGCGGCTGGTCGGCGCACAGCGTGGCGTATTCCCGGGCGATGTCCATCTCCGCCTTGCCCAGCGACATCTGCGTGTTGCTCAGCAGCGCGCGGAAGAACGGCCAGCGCTCGTACATCTCCCGCAACTGCGCGGTGCCCTGCGGATGCCGGTCGAGCCAGTCCTCCAGGGCGGTGCCGATGCCGTACCACGCCGGCAGGGTGTGGCGCGATTGGGCCCAACTGAACACCCAGGCGATGGCGCGCACCGAGCTCTTGGAGCGATCCTGCTTGTTGCGGTGCGAGGGCCGCGAGCCGATGTTCATTAGCGCGATCTCGTTGACCGGCGTCGCTTCGTAGAAGTAGTCCAGGAAGCCCGGCGTCTCGTCGGTGAGCGCGCGATAGCTGCGCTCGCCGCCCTCGGCCAGGTCGGCCATGATCTCCAGGTGCGCGGGCACGTCCGCGGTGGGCGGCTGCACCAGGCAGGTGCTCGCCTTGGCCAGACCGCTGAGCCCCATGGTGAGCTCGTAGACCGCCGTCTCCTGGTTGCTGTACTTGTAGGACAGCACCTCGCCCTGCTCGGTGAACTTGATCTGCCCGTGCACGGTGCCCGCGGGCTGGGCCAGGATCGCCTCGTGGGTCGGGCCGCCGCCGCGCCCGATGGTGCCGCCACGGCCGTGGAACAGCCGGCAGCGGATGCCCCGGGCGCTGGTCAGCTCGGTGATGCGGCGCTGGGCCTTGTACAGGCTCCAGGCCGAGGACAGGATGCCGCCGTCCTTCGCCGAGTCCGAATAGCCGAGCATGACCTCCTGCAGGTTCCCCGAGGCGCGCAGCAGGCCGGCATAGGCGGGGTTGTCCAGCAACGTGCTCATCACCGGCTCGATGTGGACCAGGTCGTCGATGGTCTCGAACAGCGGCGAGACCTGCAGCTCGCTGAACCACTCGCCCCCGCGCGTGCCCGCAAGCCCCGCCAGCCAGCCCAGGAACATCACCTCCATGACGTGGCTGGCGGCGTGCGTCATGGAGATCACATAGCTGCCGAAGGCGCGGGAACTGACCTCCTGGCGCATCGAGGCCATGACGTCGAGCAGCTCGAGGGTCTCCCGGGTGGCCTCGCTCAGGGCGGCGCGCTCCACGCGCGGCGGCGCGGTTGCGATCAGCGCCCCGAGGCGGTCCAGGCGGCCCGCTTCGTCCAGCGCGGTGTAGTCCTCGCCGGTGAGCATGCGCAGGAGCTCGGCCACCGCCTCGGTGTGGCGCGTGGATTCCTGGCGCACGTCCAGGTGCACCAGATAGAAGCCGAAGGTCTCCACCAGCCGGATGAGGTCCTTGAGCGCCTGGTCCGCGATGTTGCGGTCGCCGTGGCTGATCAGTGACTCACGGATGAGGTACAGCTCCTGAAGGAGCTCCTCTTCCCCGGAATAACCGACCTGCACCGCGTCGGCCTCGGGGTCCTTCGCTTCCAGGCGCGCCTCGACGAGGGCGAGGTTCTGCGCCAGCCGCTGGCGCATGATGTAGAGTTTGCGGCGATAGGGTTCGCGTCGATAGCGCTCGGGCTTGTTGCCCAGCGTGGACGGATAGAGCTCCTCGTCGCGCTTGAGGCTGGCGAGGAACGGGACCGACGGCTGGCACAGGCGGCTGGAGTGGGTCAGCACATGGACCAGTTCGGTGACCCGGCGCAGGTACTCGCCGAGGATCTCCCGAGCCTGCAGGCGCAGCGCCATGACCGTGGTCTCGGGGGTCACGTTGGGATTGCCGTCGCGATCGCCGCCGATCCAGGAGCCGAAGCGCAGCACGCTCGGGATGTCCACGGCCGGCGCGCCGTCTTCGCGGCTGCCGTAGATGCGCCGGATGCCGCGTTCGAAATTGCGGTAGGTCGCGGGCACCGCGGAGAACAGGCTCTCGCGGAAGTAATACAGACCGTTGCGGATCTCGTCGCGCACCTGCGGGCGTTTGGCGCGGACCTCGTCCGTCTTGTAGAGGATTTGGATATGCGTCTCGAGCTCGGCGATGATCTCGGCGCGCTCGTGTTTGCGCAACCGGGTGTCGTCCAGGCGCTCGGTGATCACGAAGATCCGCCGTACGATCTCCATGATGGTGCGGCGCTTGGATTCCGTCGGGTGGGCCGTGATCACCGGCATGTACTGCAGCTGATCGAGCAGGCTCTGCAGCTGCTGCGCATCGAGCCCGTCGGCGTGCAGTGCGCGCAGCGTGGCGTCGAACGAGCCGGTCCACAGCGGCCCGCCGGTGCGCACCTGGCGGCGCCGTTCCTTGTGCTGGTATTCCTCCTCGGCGATGTTCACGAGGCTGAAATAGATACTGAAGGCGCGCACCACATGGGTGAGGGTGTCCGCATCGAGGGTCTCGATGAGCCGGGCCAGGCGCGCCCGCTTGCGCGGGTTGTCGTCCTTGCGCAGACTGATGTGACCCTTGCGCAGCGCCTCTACGGCGGCGAACACCCGCTGTCCGGCCTGCTCGCGCAGGATCCGGCCCAGCAGGTTGCCAAAGAGCTTGACGCGGGCGCGCAATTGTTTGTCGCTGACGGCGCGTGTCATTGTTTCGGATTCGTTGTCGATAAGCGGGCGCGAGCGCCCGGGGACGTCCCCCCGCCGCATTCCGGGGGAGGGGCGTCAGCAAGAACGGGGCGGCATTATACCCGCTGAATCCGCCACTTGCCTCCTTGACAGGGGCTGACCGGCCGTGCTGACGCGTCTTTGCGGCGGCCCGGCCGCATGCTAGGCTTTTTTCGTTTACGCCCGCCCTGCAGCACGAGGAAGCGTCTCTTGCACGATGAGCCCCCGCACGGCGCCCAGCGCCCCCCCCAGCACCCTCCCCAGTGCTCTCCCCAGCGCTCTCCCCAGCGCTCTCCCCGGGGTCTGACCCGCAGCCCCGCCTGGCAGGCGCTCGCCGCCCACTACGGCGAGCTCGCCCCCCGACACATGCGCGAGCTGTTTGCGGAGGACCCGCAGCGTTTCGACCGCTTTTCGCTGCGTTTCCACGATCTCCTGCTCGACTATTCGAAAAACCGCGTGACTGCCGAAACCATGCGGCTGCTGCGCGGGCTGGCCGAGCAGGCCGGGCTCGAGCACTGGCGCGAGCGCATGTTCTCGGGCGAGCTCATCAACCACACCGAGCAGCGTGCCGTCCTGCACACCGCCCTGCGCAACCGGCGCGGCACGCCGCTGCGGGTGAACGGTGAGGACGTGATGCCGCAGGTGGCCGGCGAACTGGAGCGCATGCGTCGGGTGAGCGAGGCGATCCGCACCCGTCGCTGGCGCGGCTACACCGATCAGCCGATCACCGACGTAGTGAACATCGGCATCGGTGGCTCCGATCTGGGCCCGGTGATGGCGACCGAGGCCCTGCGCCCGTACGCAGCGCACGACCTGCGCGTGCACTTTGTCTCCAACGTGGACGGCAGCCACATCCTCGATACCCTCGAGGCCCTGCACCCGGCCACCACCGCGTTCATTGTCGCGAGCAAGACCTTCACCACCCAGGAGACGCTCACCAATGCGCACACGGCGCGTGCGTGGTTCCTCGGGCGCGGTGCGCAGGCCGACCTGCCGAAGCACTTCCTCGCCGTGAGCGCCAACGTGGGGGCCGCCCGCACATTCGGCATCGACCCCGCCAACGTGTTCGCCATGTGGGACTGGGTCGGGGGCCGCTACTCGTTGTGGTCCGCGGTGGGACTGAGCATCGCCATCGCCATCGGCATGGAGCGCTTCGAGGCCTTCCTGGATGGCGGCTGCGAGATGGACGAGCACTTTCGCAGCGCACCGCTGGACGAGAATATTCCCGCGACCCTGGGCCTGCTCGGCATCTGGTACAACAACTTCTTCGGCGCCGAGACGCACGCCGTGCTGCCGTACGACCAGCATCTGCACCGGCTGCCGGCCTATCTCCAGCAGGCGGACATGGAGAGCAATGGCAAGTGCGTCGATCGGGCGGGGCGGGCGGTGGACTACTCGACCGGCCCGGTGCTGTTCGGTGAACTGGGCATCCCCGGTCAGCACGCCTTCTACCAGCTGCTGCACCAGGGCACCAAGCTGGTGCCGGCGGACTTTCTCGCCCCGGTGCGCCCGCCACGCGCGGTCGGGGAGCACCACCCCGTGCTGATGTCGAATGTCTTCGCCCAGAGCGAGGCGCTGATGAAGGGCAAGTCCGAGGCCGAGGCGCGCCGCGAGCTGGAGGCGCAGGGGCTGTCCGGGGCGGCGCTGGAGGCGCTGCTGCCCTACAAGGTGTTCCAGGGCAACAAGCCGACCAACACCCTGCTGTTCGACACGCTCGACCCGCGCACGCTGGGCCGCATTGTCGCCATGTACGAGCACAAGATCTTCACCCAGGGGGTGATCTGGAACATCAATTCCTTCGATCAGTGGGGCGTGGAGCTGGGCAAACAACTCGCCAAGGCGATCCTGCCCGAGCTGGGCGCGGCGCAGCCGGCGAGTGGGCACGATGCCTCGACCAACGGCTTGATCAATTACTATAAGGCGCGTCGCGCGGCGCAGTGAGCCCCGCGAGCGAGTGCCCGTGGTCCGGTTGTCGAGTGGCGGGAGAGGGTGGTAGCCGAGGTCGGACTCGAACCGACACGCCCGAAGGCACAGCATTTTGAGTGCTGCGTGTCTACCAATTCCACCACTCGGCCGCTACCGCCTCCCGAAACGGAGACCGGGTCCGGTGCCCCGGGTCCGGCGCCAGGAAGGCGGCGCGGACGATTATAGGGAAAGGCGTGCCCGCCGAAAAGGCGTGCGCGCAGCGAATCTGCTAGGATCCGCGCCCCATGCGGCGCAGCGACTTCCATTTCGAGCTTCCAGCGGAACTGATCGCCCAGTATCCGCCCCAGCGGCGTGGCGACAGCCGGCTGTTGTGCGTGGACGGGCGGGGCGGGGCGCTGATGGATCGCCGCTTTCGCGAGCTGCCCACGCTGCTGCGTCCCGGAGACCTGCTGGTCTTCAACGACACGCGGGTGGTGCCCGCGCGGCTGCACGGGCTCAAGGACAGCGGCGGCCGCGTGGAGGTGCTGGTCGAGCGCATCACCGATGCGCAGCGGGTGCTCGCCCAGGTGCGCGCCAGCAAGCCCCTGCAGGCGGGGCGCCGGCTCGATCTGGGCGGGTTCCCCGCCCAGGTGGAGGGGCGCGAGGGCGAGCTCTACCGGCTGTATTTCCCCGGGCCCCCGGACGTGGCGGCCATCCTGGAGCGGGCCGGCCACATGCCGCTGCCACCGTACATCCGGCGCAGCGACGAGGGGCTCGACCGGGAGCGCTACCAGACGGTGTACGCCCGCCGCCCCGGGGCGGTGGCGGCGCCCACCGCCGGATTGCACTTCGACGCGGCGATGCTCGCCGCGCTCCAGCGCCGGGGCATCGGCACGGACTACGTGACGCTGCACGTCGGGGCGGGGACCTTCCAGCCGGTGCGCAGCGAGGACCTTGCCGAGCACCGCATGCATGCGGAGTGGCTGGAGGTGAGCGAGTCGCTGTGCGAACGGGTGGAGGCCACCCGGGCCGCCGGGGGGCGGGTCATCGCCGTGGGCACGACCAGCGTACGCAGCCTGGAGACGGCCGCGGCGAGCGGGCGTCTGGCGCCGTTTCGCGGCGACACCGACATGTTCATCCGCCCGGGCTATCGCTTCCGCGTGGTCGACGCCCTGCTTACCAATTTTCACCTGCCGGAGTCGACGCTGCTGATGCTGGTCTGCGCCTTCGCCGGTTACCAGACGGTGATGGGCGCCTACCGCCACGCGGTCGCGGAGGCATACCGCTTCTTCAGCTATGGCGATGCGATGTTCCTGACCCGCGCGGATTGACGCGCGGGCCGCACGCCCGACCTGCGTAGGGGATTGCAAGGCACGTGGAATTCGAGCTGATCGGGACCGACGGCGCCGCCCGGCGCGCGCGGCTGCGCTTTGCGCGCGGCACGGTGGAGACGCCGGCCTTCATGCCGGTGGGCACCTACGGCACCGTGAAGGCGATGACGCCGGAGGAGCTGCGCGAGCTGGGTGCGGAGATCGTGCTCGGCAACACCTTCCATCTGATGCTGCGGCCGGGCACCGAGATCATCCGCGAGCATGGCGATCTGCACGACTTCATGCACTGGGAAGGGCCGATCCTTACCGATTCGGGCGGCTTTCAGGTCTGGAGCCTGGGCGCGATGCGCAAGATCACCGAGGAGGGGGTGCGCTTCAGCTCGCCGGTGGACGGCAGCCGCGTGTTCATGGGCCCGGAGGAGTCGATGGCGGTGCAGCGGGCGCTGGGTTCGGACATCGTGATGATCTTCGACGAGTGCACCGACTATCCGGTGAGCGAGACCCAGGCACGCCGGTCCATGGAGCTGTCCCTGCGCTGGGCCGAGCGCAGCCGCCGCGCCCACGGCGACAACCCCGCAGCCCTGTTCGGCATCGTCCAGGGCGGCATGTACGAGCACCTCCGGCGGCAGTCCCTGGACGGGCTGGTCGGCATCGGCTTCGAGGGCTACGCCATCGGCGGCATGTCCGTGGGCGAGCCCCGCGAGGACATGTAGCCATGCTGCGCTGGCTGGCCCCGGCCCTGCCGCACGAGCGGCCGCGCTACCTGATGGGCGTGGGCACGCCCGAAGACATCGTCGAATCGGTGCGGCGCGGCATGGACATGTTCGACTGCGTGCTGCCGACCCGCAATGCCCGCAACGGCCACCTGTTCACCAGCGAGGGGGTGGTGCGGATCCGCAACGCCCGCTACGCGCACGACACCCGGCCCCTGGACCCGCACTGCGATTGCTACACCTGCCGGCATTACAGCCGGGCCTATCTGCGCCATCTCGACAAGCTCGGCGAGATCCTCGGCGCGCGTCTCAATACGATTCACAACCTGCACTACTATCAGGGCCTTATGCGAGGGCTCCGGGAGGCGATCCAGGCCGGCGCATTGGAGGCCTACGTCGCGGATTTCTACGCCGGGCGCGCGCGCAGCGTTCCACCTGTGGCATAATGCGCGCCACGTTCGCAGCGCCACACCACCAGGCCACAGCATGTAGGCCGCACCGAGTAGGAAGGGGAGGCAAATGAGTTTCTTCATCTCCGACGCCCTGGCCCAGGCCGCGCCGGCAGCACAGCAGCAACCGAGTCTCATCGCTTCGCTGTTGCCGTTCATCATTCTGTTCGCCGTCTTTTATTTCCTCATCATCCGCCCCCAGACCAAGCGGGCCAAAGAGCATCGCAAGATGGTCGGCGCCCTGGCCAAGGGCGATGAGGTCGTGACCAACGGCGGCATGATTGGCAAGGTCATCGAGATCGGCGACGACTTTCTCACCGTGGAGGTTGCCCAGGGCGTGCAGGTCAAGCTGCAGCGCCAGGCCGTATCCAGTCTGCTCCCCAAGGGCACGCTGAAGTCCTCCTGAGCCACGCAGCCGCGGCGGCTATCCCATAGAGTTCAAGCGGACAACCGGCTCCATGCTCAACCGCTATCCCCTCTGGAAATACATTCTCATCGTGGTGGTCCTGCTGATCGGGATCCTCTACGCGGTCCCCAACCTGTATGGCGAGGACCCGGCCGTGCAGGTGTCCGCCGGCCGTGGCGCGCAGATCGACCAGGCGGCCCTGGACCACGTGGAGACGCTGCTCAAGCAGGCGCAGGTTCCGTATCGCACCGCCCGCCTCGTTCAGGACGGCGATCAGGTCCAGGTCCGCTTCGGCGACGTGGAGACGCAGCTCAAGGCCGCGGACGTGCTGCGCAACCATCTGGGCACCAACTACACCGAGGCCATCAACATGGTTCCGGCGGCGCCCGCCTGGATGCGGGACATCAACGCCCAGCCGATGTATCTCGGTCTGGACCTGCGCGGGGGACTGCACTTCCTGATGCAGGTCGACATGAACGCCGCGGTCGGCCAGGCCATCGAGGGCTATGCCAGTGACATCCGCACGCTGCTTCGCGAGCAGCACGTGCGCTACCGCGAGGTGAGCCAGCAGAAGGATGCGGTGCGGCTGCGCTTTGCCGAGGCGGCGGAGCGCGATTCCGCCGAGCAAGCCGTCAGCAAGGAGTACGGCGGCGACCTGCAGCTCGACTCCCAGGACAGCGGCGATGCCCACCTGCTGGTCGCACGCCTGCGGCCCAAGGCCGTCCAGGACATCAAGACCGGGGCGCTGCAGCAGAACATCACCACCCTGCGCAAGCGCGTCAACGAGCTCGGCGTGGCCGAGCCGGTGATCCAGCAGCAGGGGCAGGATCGCATCGTGGTCGAGCTTCCCGGCATCCAGGACAGCGCGCGCGCCAAGGACATCCTCGGCGCCACCGCTACGCTCGAATTCCGTCTGGTGGACACCGAGCACGATGTGCAGGCAGCGGTGCAGGGGCATCCGCCCGCGTCCTCGCGCCTGTATCACGATCGCCAGGGGCGGCCGCTGCTGCTCAAGCGCCGCGTCATCATCACCGGCGAGCAGATCAACAACGCGTCCTCCGGCTTCGACAAGACCAGCGGCAGCCCGGCGGTGTTCGTCAATCTGGACAGCTCGGGCGCCCGCACCATGGCGCGCACCACCGAGGCCAATCTCCACAAGCCCATGGCCGTGGTGTTCATCGAGCAGAAGAGCAAGACCCACGAGGAGAACGGCAAGCAGGTCACCACCACGCGCAACATCGAGGAGGTGATCAACGTTGCCACCATCCAGGGGGTGTTCAGCAAGCGCTTCCAGATCACCGGCCTGGACGACCCCGATGAGGCGGCCGACCTCGCCCTGTTGCTGCGCGCCGGCTCACTGGCGGCGCCGATGCGTATCGTCGAGGAGCGCACCATCGGCCCGAGCCTGGGGCAGGACAACATCGACAAGGGCCTGCGCTCGGTAGTGCTCGGATTTATCGTCGTCGTCGCCTTCATGGCCATCTGGTATCGCGGCTTCGGCCTGATTGCCAACCTGGCGCTGGCCGCGAACGTGGTGCTGATCGTGGCGGTTCTGTCGATGCTGCAGGCGACGCTGACGCTGCCGGGCATCGCCGGCATCGTGCTGACCGTGGGCATGGCGGTGGATGCCAACGTGCTCATCTTCGAGCGCATCCGCGAGGAATTGCGCAACGGCAACAGCCCGCAGTCGAGCATCGCCGCGGGCTATGATCGGGCGCTGCAGACGATCGCCGACGCCAACATCACCACGCTGATCGCCGCCGTGGTGCTGTACGCCTTCGGCACCGGTCCCATCAAGGGCTTCGCCATCACGCTGTCGATCGGCATCCTGACCTCCATGTTCACTGCCATCATGGGTACCCGTGCGGTGGTGAACCTGTGGATCGGCGGCCGGCGCATCAAGAAGCTCTCAATCTGAGTCGGTTCATGGATCCCTTTAAACGTATCCCGTCCATCGCCTTCATGAAGCGGCGCAAGAGCGCCGTGGTCTTCTCCGCCGGTCTGATTCTCGTCGCGCTGATTTCGCTCGTGGTGCAGGGCCTGAACCTGGGGCTGGACTTTACGGGCGGCACGCTCATCGAGGTCAGCTATCCCAAGAGCGTCAATCTCTCCGAAGTGCGGCACGCGCTGGGGGAGGGCGGCTACGACGAGGCGGTGGTGCAGCACTTCGGGACCTCGCAGGACGTACTGGTGCGGGTGCCGCCCCGCGCAGGCGTGAGCAGCGCCGCCATCGGCGACAGCGTGCTCAAGCTTCTCAACCAGGCCAGCGACGCCGAGGTGACGATGCAGCGCCAGGAGTACGTCGGCCCGCAGGTCGGGGGGGAACTGCGCGACGACGGCGGCCTGGCCATGCTGTTCGCGCTGTTCGGCATCCTGCTCTACGTCACGGTTCGCTTCGAATACCGCTTCTCCCTGGGCGCGGTCGCCGCGCTCATCCACGACGTGGTCATCACCGTGGGCTTCTTTTCCGTCTTCCAGTTCGAGTTCGACCTCACGGTCCTCGCGGCAGTGCTCGCGGTCATCGGGTACTCGCTCAACGATACCATCGTGGTGTTCGACCGCATCCGCGAGAATTTCCGCAAGCTGCGCAAGGCGACGCCGGTCGAGGTGGTCGACGTGTCTCTGAACCAGACCTTGTCGCGCACCCTGATGACCTCGTTCACGACGCTGCTGGTGCTCATCATGCTGTTCTTCTTCGGGGGGGAGTTGATCCAGAGCTTTGCGCTCGCCCTGATCGTGGGCATCGGCATCGGCACCTACTCGTCGATCTATATCGCCAGCCCGATCGCCCTGGCGCTGGGCCTGCACCGCGCCCACCTGATGCCGGTGGAGAAGGAGGGCGCCCGGCAGCCGAGCAGTCTGCCCTGAGGCGCAGACGCAAAGCCCGCCAAGGCGGCGGGCTTTGCGGTGAATATGGGGGCCGTTCGGCCTGGGCCGCGCAGGCGCGTCAGGACTGGTATTTCTTCACTTCGTCGAAGGGGTCCGCGTCGCGGGAAGGCGGACGTACCAGACGGCACATGGTGCTGATGTTGCGGGTGCAGTCGCGGTCCGCCTGATCGAGCGCAATGCCCTTGATGGTGGTTTGCGCCCAGACCGCGGCAATGGCCCACAGTACCGCCCCCAGGCCGACCGTCCACCAGCTGACCCCCGGCTCGCCGAGCGGTCCCCCGAGAAAGCCGTAGATGACACCGACGATGCCGGCGACCCAGAAGACGCCTATCGGTGCCGCGCAACATCCCGCACACCCGTAACGACACACCGCAAGCGGCGGGGCCACCATCGCGATTGCACTTCGTTTCATCGGCCGTCCTCCAGAGCCCCCGCATTCGCTGCGGGCTTTCAGGTTTGGTTTAGCACGTTTGCAGGGAAACGGTCAAACGGCGCCGGACGGCTTGCCGGGAGCGATCACGCGCAGGCGCGCCGTTCCCGTCGTTCGATGAATGCGACCACGTCGCCGCGGGACGGTGTCGGCGGGGCAGCGGCGGGCGGCGGTGCGGGCAAGGGGGGCTCCACCGAGAGGATGCGCAGCCCGGACGGGCCGCACGGACCATAGGCGAACTCGGCGGCCAGCTCCTCCATGCCGTCGAGCACGTCGCGCATGGTCATCTCGAGGGCCTTGGCCCCTCGAACGGGGCGGCATGCGTCGGTCATCCAGGGCTCCCGCGAAGCGGTTGGGGTCAGCCCCATTTGCGTCCGCCCCGGGACGGACTTGAGGGCGCCTCAGTCGCCGGCGTCGGGCACAAAGGGCTCCAGCGCCTGGAGCAGGGCCTGGTAGACCTTGGGGCTCCCGGCGACGATGTTGCCGCTGTCCATGTAGCCCTTGGTGCCGCGGAAGTCGCCCACCATGCCGCCGGCCTCTTCGATCAGCAGGGCCCCGGCGGCCATGTCCCAGGGACGCAGGCCGAACTCCCAGAACCCGTCCAGCCGCCCGGCCGCCACGTAGGCGAGGTCGAGCGCCGCCGAGCCCGGCCGCCGGATGCCGGCAGTCTGGGGGAACAGGGCCTTGAACATCGCCAGATAGGTGTCCAGGTGCTGCTGTGCGCGGAAGGGAAAGCCCGTCCCCAGCAGCGCGCCCTGCAGGCCGCGCCGGCGGCTGACGCGGACACGGCGGCCGTTGAGCTGTGCGCCGTCGCCGCGCGAGGCGGTGAACAGCTCCTCGCGCAGCGGGTCATAGACGGTGGCGTGCTCCACCTGGCCCCGGTGGCGCAGCGCGATGGATACCGCGAACTGCGGGAACCCGTGCAGGAAGTTGGTGGTGCCATCCAGGGGATCGATGACCCACTCGTATTCGTTGCCGGCCCGGGCGCCGCTCTCCTCGGCGAGGATGGCGTGCTGCGGATAGGCCTTGCGGATCACGCGGATGATCTCCTGCTCGGCGCGCTGATCCACCTCGCTGACGAAGTCGTTGCGCGCCTTCTCGGTGACCGTGAGCGTCTCCACGCGCTCCAGCGCGCGGACGATGATGTTGCCGGCGCCGCGGGCGGCACGGACGGCGATGTTGAGCATGGGCTGCACGGGCACGACTCCTGGCGGGTGACATGGGGCGGACGATCCGAGCCGGGTATTCTAGCAGCCGTGTGGTGAAAATCAGCAGCCGGTATGATCGCCTGTCAGCGAAGGTGCGAGAGATGGTGATGACAGAGCCCCTGAACAATATCCGGGTGGTCCTGGTGGGGACCACCCATCCCGGCAACATCGGCGCGGCGGCCCGCGCCATGAAGACGATGGGGGTAGGCGAGCTGCACCTGGTGGCGCCGCGTCACTATCCCCATGCCGAGGCCACCGCCATGGCCTCCGGGGCCGACGACCTGCTCGGGCGGGCCCGCGTCTGGGCACGCCTGGAGGACGCCCTGGCGGGCTGTGCGCTGGTCTTCGGCGCCAGCGCCCGCCTGCGCAACATTCCCTGGCCGCTGGTGGAGCCGCCGCAATGCGCTGCCGAGGCGGTGCAGGCCGCCGCCGGAGCGCCGGTGGCGCTGGTGTTCGGCCGTGAGCGCACCGGCCTGTCCAATGACGAGCTGGCGCGCTG
Source organism: uncultured Gammaproteobacteria bacterium (assembly GCA_963779865.1). Classification (GTDB taxonomy): domain Bacteria; phylum Pseudomonadota; class Gammaproteobacteria; order CAVZZX01; family CAVZZX01; genus CAVZZX01. The sequence goes on from CAVZZX010000003.1 coordinate 3,393,585, forward strand.
CAACTATCTGGTGCACATCCCCGCCAACCCGGAGTACTCCTCGCTGAATCTGGCCGCCGCCGTGCAGGTCCTCGCCTACGAAATGAACATGGCCGCGCGCGCCCGTGCAGGCGAGCAGGTGGAGACCGAGCGCGATTACCCGCCGGCCACGGCCGACGAGCTCGAGGGGCTCTACGCTCACCTCGAACAGGCGCTGCAGGACATTGGCTTTCTGGACCCCGACAACCCGCGCCAGTTGATGCGTCGCCTGCGTCGGCTGTACAACCGCGCGCATCTGGACCGCATGGAGCTCAATATCCTGCGCGGCATGCTTGCTGCGGCCCAGAAGCTCGCGCGCCGGGGTTGAGACGGGTGCGCGACGGCTACATAACCGGACGATGCCCAGGGGTAAATTGTCGAGAGATGCGCTCGGGAATATAATGAGAGGTCTTTAGCGTGGAGGCTGTTTCGGCCAATGTTTGAACGCGTCCGAGAGGACATCAATTGCGTCTTTGCCCGCGACCCCGCGGCACGCAATGCCTTCGAGGTGCTGAGCGCCTACCCCGGCGTGCACGCCGTGCTTCTCCATCGGGCGGCCCACGGGCTCTGGAACCGGGGCTTCAAGTGGGCGGCGCGGATGCTGGCGAGCTTCTCGCGCTGGCTGACGGGCATCGAGATCCATCCGGCGGCCCGCATCGGGCGGCGCCTGTTCATCGACCACGGCATGGGCGTGGTGATCGGCGAGACTGCGGAGATCGACGACGACTGCACGCTCTATCACGGCGTGACCCTGGGGGGCACGAGCTGGAAGGCGGGCAAACGCCATCCGAGCCTGGGCAAGGACGTGGTGGTCGGCGCCGGTGCAAAGGTCCTGGGGCCGCTCAGGGTGGGGGACGGGGCGCGGATCGGCAGTAATGCGGTGGTGGTCAAGGACGTGCCTGCGGGCGCAACCGTAGTGGGGATCCCGGGGCGGGTGGTGAACAAGGCCCGCGATGAAAGGCGTCAGGCCTTCGCGCGTCGCATCGGCTTCGATGCCTACGGCACGGCCGAGGACATGCCCGACCCGGTGGCGAATGCCATCGACAGCATGCTGGACCACATCCATGCCATGGATGAACAGATGCGGGTGATGTGCACCGCCCTGAAGCGTTCCGGTATTCAGGTGACGGACGTCGAGCTCCCCGGCCTCGAGCCCTGTGAGATAAACCACCCCGACGCCGGTGAGCCGGCCGCCTACACTGAAGAAAGTGAGGCTAAACAGAAACTTGAAGAGAGTTCGGCGCAACCGCCGCAGGCTCGAAAAAGTTGACCGAATTACTCGGTCTTGCTAAATTACCTGCAGAGAAATCCGACCAGAGCCCAATGAAACCAGGCGGGGTAGAGCAATGAGGCTGACCACCAAGGGTCGTTACGCGGTGACGGCCATGCTCGATTTGGCGCTGCACTACGAGCAGGGCCCGATTACGCTGGCCGACATCTCCCAGCGCCAGGGCATCTCGCTCTCCTATCTCGAGCAACTGTTCTCGAAGCTGCGCAAGGCGGGCCTTGTGGACAGCACGCGCGGGCCCGGCGGCGGCTACCGCCTGAGCCGCGACGGCGCGCAGATCCCGATCGCGGACGTGATCGCGGCGGTCGACGAGAAGGTGGATGCCACCCGCTGCGGTGGCATGGCGAACTGCCAGGAAGACGAGCGCTGCCTGACGCACGAGCTGTGGGCCGATCTCAGCGCCCAGATCTACGACTTCCTGAGCCACATCAGTCTCGCCCAGCTGGTCGAGCGCCGCGATGTACGGGAGGTCGCCGCCCGCCAGGACCGGAAACAGGAGTCACGGCTGAGTTTCCACCCGCGCGACACCTGTGCCGAGGACGATGAGGCTGAGCTGCGCCGCGAGGCCGTCTGAGCCGCGGCACCCTTTCCACACGCATTGACCGGGAGCGCAGCGCAGGCCCGCCGAGCCGCGGGACGGTGCGCACCCCTGCAGGAGGACGACAATGGGCATCACCCTGACCGAGGCGGCGGCCACGCACATCCGCAAGGTCATCGACAAACGCGGTGCCGGTGAGGGGCTGCGCCTGGGCGTGCGCAAGAGCGGCTGCTCGGGCATGGCCTACGTGCTGGATTATGCCGACAGCGTGGGGCCCGAGGATCAGGTGTTCGAGAGCCACGGCGCCAAGCTGATCGTCGATGCGCGCAGCCTGGCGTACATCGAGGGCACTGAGATCGATTTCCGTCGCGAGGGCCTGAACGAAGGCTTCAAGTTCATCAATCCGAACGTGAAGGACGAGTGCGGGTGCGGCGAGAGCTTCAGCGTCTGATCCGCCGACCCCCCGCGGCCACCCCGCCCGCCTGCCTGCCCTAGCGCCGCGTCGTCCTGCCCGCCGGTCCGCCATGGCCCTCATGGCTTTCATGGGGGGCGCCGATTGCCTGTGAGAGGGCCGCGGCGCTACAATTGCGCTTTTCCCCAGGCCCGCGCACCCACGCGGGTCCTAATCCCATTTCCCCGACCTCAACACGGAGAGCAGCATTCCATGGCGATTGAACGTACCCTGTCCATCATCAAGCCGGACGGCGTCGCGCGCAACATCATCGGCGAGATCTACTCGCGCTTCGAGAAAGGCGGCCTGCGCATCGTCGCTGCGCGCATGCTGCACCTGAGCCGTGAACAGGCCGAGCAGTTCTATGAGGTGCATCGCGAGCGCCCCTTCTTCCCCGATCTGGTCAAGTTCATGACCTCCGGCCCGGTGATGGTGCAGGTGCTCGAGGGCGAAGACGCCGTGGCCCGCAACCGCGAACTGATGGGCGCGACCAATCCCAAGGATGCCGAGGCCGGCACCATTCGTGCGGATTTCGCCGAGAGCATCGACGAGAACGCGGTTCACGGCTCGGACGCGGCGGACACCGCCGAGCGCGAGATCGCCTTCTTCTTCAAGGACGAGGACGTCTGCCCGCGCACCCGCTGAGCGCGGCCGACGAAGGAGCAGCGCCATGGCTTGCGGAACCCAGGAGGGGGGCTCATTGGTGAGCGCCCGAACCGCGGCAAAGACCAATCTGCTCGGCCTGACCGCCGAGGAACTGCGCGAGTTTTTCCTCGGCCTGGGTGAGAAGCCGTTTCGCGCCACCCAGGTGCTCAAGTGGATCCACCAGTTCGGGGTGGACGACTTTGCGGCCATGAGCAACCTCAGCGTGGCGCTGCGCGATCGGCTCGAGCACGTGGCCGAGATCCGGGGCCCCGAGGTCGCGGCCGAGCAGCACTCCGCCGACGGCACCCGCAAGTGGCTGCTGCGCCTCGACAGCGGCAACAGCATCGAGACGGTGTTCATACCGGAGGAGGGGCGCGGCACCCTGTGCGTCTCCAGCCAGGTCGGCTGCGCGCTGGATTGCAGCTTCTGCGCCACAGCGCAGCAGGGCTTCAACCGCAATCTCAGCAGCGCCGAGATCATCGGCCAGCTGTGGGTGGCGAAGCGCTCCATGGGACACGACCCGCGCGAACGCCGCATTCTCACCAATGTCGTTCTCATGGGCATGGGCGAGCCGCTGCTCAACTTTGATAACGTCGTCAAGGCGACCGAGTTGATGATGGACGACAATGCCTACGGCTTGTCCAAGCGGCGGGTGACGTTGAGCACCTCAGGGGTCGTGCCGGCGCTGGACCGCCTCGCCGAAGTCAGCGAGGTGAGCCTTGCGGTCTCGCTGCATGCCCCCGACGACGCATTGCGTAATGAACTGGTTCCTTTGAACCGCAAGTATCCCATCGCCGAGCTGCTCGCCGCCTGCCGGCGCTACGTGGCCGGCGAGCGTCGCAAGGTCACGTTCGAGTACGTAATGCTCGATGGGGTGAACGACACGCCCGCGCATGCACGGGCGCTGGTGAAGCTGTTGCGCGAGGTGCCCTCGAAAGTGAACCTGATTCCCTTCAATCCGTTTCCCGGGACCCGCTACCGGCGCTCCAGCCAGGAGGCGATCGACCGTTTCCGCGAGTTGCTCATTGCCGCCGGCTTGCCCACGGTTACGCGCCGCACGCGTGGCGAGGACATCGACGCCGCCTGCGGGCAACTCGCCGGCCGGGTGCAGGATCGCACCAAGCGCCGGCTGCGGCGCGAGGCCGTCAGCATAGAGGTCCAGCGGTGAGAGGCCGCGTCGCGGGGGCCGCCCTCGTGCTCGGCCTCGCCGTTCTTGCCGGCTGTGCCTCAGGTTCCCGAAGCGGGGAAAAGGCCAAGGCCGATCCCGCCTATCTCAACGCCCAGCTGGGTGTTGCCTACATGCGCCAGGGCCGCAACGAAACCGCCCTGCGCAAGCTGCAAAAGGCGCTGCGCGAGAACCCGGACCTCCCCGACGCCCACCACTATATTGCCGTGCTCTACAACCACCTCGGCGAGCGGGAGAAGGCGCGGCGTCATTTCGAGCGGGCGCTGGATCTCAGCCCTAAGGACTCCTCGCTGCAGAACAACTACGGCGTGTTCCTCTGTGACCAGGGGCAGTACAAGGAGGCGGAGAAGCATTTCCAGAAGGTGCTCGCCGATCCGCTGTACACGCAGCCTGCCGAGATCAACGAGAACATCGCCGTGTGCGCGCAGCGCCATGGCGACTTGCCCCGGGCGCAGAAGTATTTCGACCGGGCGCTGAAGATCGAACCCAAACGGCCCCGTTCTCTCCTGGGTCTGGCGGAAATCGCCGCGGATCAGCGGCAGTTCCGGCTCGCACACTCCTACCTCGCCGATTACCTGGCCGCGGCCCGGCCGACGCCGGCGAGCCTCTGGCTGGGCATCAAGGTCGCCCGGGCACTGGGCAATCGTGACGAACTCGCGAGCTATTCGCTGCTCCTGCGTGGACAATATCCGGACTCGCCCCAAGCCAAGTTGCTCGACCAATCGCAAAAGGTACGCTGATGCCGGATACCGACCCGCAAATCGATCTGGAGCACAACCCCCTTCCCGGTCATCCCGAGCCCGAGGGCCCCGGCGCCCGCTTGCGCGAGGCACGCACTGCGCAGCAGCTCAGCCCCGAGGACGTGGCCCGCCAGCTCAATCTCGAAGTGCGCCAGGTCCACGCCATGGAGGCCAACGACTACCGACAGCTTCCCGAGCCGATCTTCGTCGCCGGCTACCTGCGCAACTATGCGCGCCTTCTGGGCCTGCCCGCCGACGAGATCCTCGGCGCCTACCCGCATCGCAGCGGGCGTGAAGAAGCGCTGGCCCCGAACCTGGACTACCAGCAGCCGGCGCGCACGGCCTCGGCGCTGCTCGGCCTTGGCCTCACCGTGGTGGTGCTGGGCTTGATCGCACTCGGTGCCACCTGGTGGTGGTCTCACAAGGGATCGATCGGCGAGTTCTTCGCCCCGGCACAGACCGCATCGAGTGGCGCCGCGCCCTCGGCCGCCCCGCCCGAGGCCGGTTCGGACCCGGTGCCGGCTCCCGCCACGCGCGAGGGCCCGGCCGTCGCCACTCCGGACGCGGCGGCGCCCGCGACGCCGAGTGCCGATGCCGGTCCCGGTCCCGGTGCCGATGCCAGTGCCGATGCCAGTGCCGATGCCAGTGCCGATGCCAGTGCCGATGCCAGTGCCGAGCAGGAGCAAGCCTCACCGCCGGCGGCCCCGCAGCCCGGGCCGGCGGCGCAGGCACCCGTGGCCCCGAAGTCAGCCCCGAGCCCGGCGTCACCGCCGGTCGCCCAGGCAAGTGCCGCACCGGCGCCTGCCGCACCGGCAGCGGCGGGCAAGGCCAACCTGACCCTGTCCTTTGACAAGGACTCATGGACCGAGATTCGCGACGCCAGCGGCCGCGCGCTCGTCTATGACCTGATCCGTGCCGGGCGCACCCTGCAGCTGCAGGGCAAACCGCCGTTCCGCGTGTTCCTGGGGTATGCCCCGGGCGTGACGATCGAATACAATGGCGAGCCGTTCGATCAGAGCTCATACACCCGAAACAACATCGCGCGTTTCCGGGTCGGCCAGCCGGCCGGGACCGGCTCCGGCGCCCGCTGACCGGCGTCCAGCCCGCCGCAGTTCACGGGGGAACACCTTGGCGCAACCCATTCAGGCCATTCGCGGCATGAACGACATTCTGCCGGAGCAGGCGCAGCTCTGGCAGCATGTGGAAGACGTCTTTCGTGCCTTGATGGCGAGCTACGGCTACCGGCAGGTCCGGCTCCCGCTGGTGGAGAAGACGGAGCTGTTCAAGCGCTCGATCGGCGAGGTCACCGACATCGTCGAGAAGGAGATGTACACCTTCGAGGACCGCAACGGTGACAGCCTTACCCTGCGCCCCGAGGGGACCGCAGGTTGCGTGCGCGCCGGCATCCAGAACGGGCTGCTGCACAATCAGGTGCAGCGCCTCTGGTATCTGGGGCCGATGTTTCGCCATGAGCGCCCGCAGAAGGGGCGTTACCGACAATTCCACCAGCTCGGGGTGGAGAGTTTCGGGCTGCCGGGGCCCGACCTCGACGCCGAGCTGATCCTCATGAGCGCGCGGCTGTGGGCGCGCCTGGGCCTGAGCGGGGATGTCGTCCTGCAGCTCAACTCCCTGGGCTCGCCCGAGGCGAGAGGGGCCTATCGCGAGCAGCTGGTGGCCTACTTCCGCGCCCATCGGGCGGCGCTCGATGAGGACAGCCTGCGGCGCCTGGACAGCAACCCGCTGCGCATCCTGGACAGCAAGAACCCCGAGATGGCGCCGCTGATCGCCGAGGCGCCGGTGCTGCTCGAGCACCTGGACGGCGCCTCGCGCGAGCACTTCGAACAGCTCTGCGCACGGCTCGACGATCTCCAGGTCCCCTACCGGGTGAATCATCGCCTGGTGCGTGGCCTCGACTATTACACCCGCACGGTTTTCGAGTGGGTCACCGATCGCCTCGGGGCGCAAGGCACGGTCTGCGCGGGCGGGCGTTTTGACGGCCTGGTCGAGCAGCTCGGCGGCAGGCCCACGCCGGCGGCGGGTTTCGCCCTGGGCATCGAGCGGCTGGTGGACCTGCTCGCCGACGCTGAGGGCGCCCGGCAGCGTTTCCTGCCCGAGGTCTACATGGTGCTGGTGGGCGAGAGCGCCGAGCGTGCGGGGCTGCAGCTGGCCGAACGGCTGCGCGATGCCCTGCCGGAGCTGCGTCTGGCGATGAACTGCGGCGGGGGCAGTTTCAAGAGCCAGCTCAAGCGGGCCGACAAGAGCGGCGCGCAGCTCGCCGTGATCCTCGGCGACGAGGAGGCGAGCGCCCGGCAGGTCGCGGTGAAGCCCTTGCGCAGTGCCGAGGCGCAGCAGTGCGTAGCCTTCACGGAGCTGGCGGCCCGATTGCCGCAGCTGTTGTCGGCGCCGGCTGCGGCGGTCTGAAAAGAGCAATAAGGAGGAGTGGCGGTGGAGCCGCATTTCAGCGAAGACGACGACGTCGAGAGGGTCAAACGTTGGTGGCGCGAGTACGGCCGCGCGATCGTCATCGGGGTCGTGATCGGGCTGCTCGTCATGGCGGGCACGCGCTATTGGATGGATTATCAGCAAGGACGGGCCCAGCATGCCGCACTGGCCTATGAGCAGGTAATGGCCGCGCTCGAGGCCGGCGACTACGCGAAGGTGGTGGAACGCGGCCAGGGCTTGCGCGAACACTACGAGGGGACACCCTATGCCGACCTCGCGGCGCTGGCTATCGCCCGCGCCCAGGTGGCGAATGGCCATCCGGACGCCGCCGTGGCGCCGCTCAAGGCCGTTGCCGAGGGTGGGGCGATGGCCGCCCTGAAGGAGGTGGCACAGCTGCGTCTGGCGCGTGTCCTGCTGGCGAGCGGCAAGCCCCAGGAGGCGCTCGACAGGGTGAAGAGCGTGCAGGCCGGTGCCTTTCGCGCGCAGTTCGAGGCGCTGGCGGGCGACGCCCACCGCGCCCTGAATCAGCCGAAGCAGGCGCGTGAAGCCTACGAGCGTGCACTCGCCGCCATGGCGCCCGATGACGCCTTGCGCCAGGCCGTGCAGATCAAGCGCAATGAGCTGCTCGCGCCGGCCGCCGCCGGGGACAAGGAGGGCACCTCCTCGTGAGCCGCCTGCTGGTCCTCGGGCTGCTGGCGACGCTCGCCGGCTGTGCCTCTTCGCCCTCGCCCGTCGCGCCGCCGCGGCCGCTGAACTCAATCACGCACGCGCTCCCCGTGGAGCGGATCTGGGCCCATGACATGGGGGCCGGTGCCGACGACCTGTACCTGCAGTTCCCGCCGCTGCTCGCGGGCGACCGTGGTTTTGTGGCCGATTACCGCGGCCGTATCCGGGCCTTCGACGTCCCCAGCGGTCGGGTGCTCTGGCAGCGCGACCTCGAACGGCCGGTGTCCTCGGCGGCCGGACTGGTCGGGGGCACCCTGCTGTTCGGCACCCGCGAGGGCGGCGTACTGGCGCTGGATGCGGACAGCGGCAAGCCGCTCTGGCGCGCGGAGGTCTCCAGCGAAGTGCTCGCGGCGCCGCGCGGCGAAAGCGGCATTGCGGTGGTGCGTACCGTCGACGGTAAACTCTACGGGCTCGACGCCAAGACCGGGCAGCGCAAATGGGTTTACGATCGCAACGTGCCCGTGCTGACCTTGCGCGGGACCAGTGCACCGGTGGTGAATAGCGGCATCGTCATCGCCGGCTTCGACAGCGGCAAGCTCGCTGCGCTCACCCTGGAGAATGGCACCGTCTTGTGGGAAGCCACTGTCGCGGTGCCGCGCGGCGGCAGCGAGCTGGAACGGCTCACCGACATCGACGGCGACCCCGTCCTGCGCGATGGCGTGGTCTACGCGGCCAGCTACGGCGGGCGGGTGGCGGCCGTGCAACTCGCCTCGGGACGGCTGGTGTGGACCCGCGACGTGGGCTCCTACGCCGGTCTGGCCGTGGATGAAGGCCGCGTCTACGTGACCGATTCCGAAGGCGCCGTGTGGGCGCTGGACCGGCGTAGCGGCGCGACGCTGTGGAAGCAGGAGCGCCTGCTGCATCGGCGGCCCACCGCGCCGGCGCTGGTCGGCGACGCCCTGGTCGTGGGCGACTATGCCGGCTACCTGCACTGGCTCGACAAGGACGACGGCCATCTGCTCGCCCGCCATCGGATGCAGAGCCCGCTGCGCGACTTCAGCCTGAGCGAGTCGCGGGATACCAGCGCCCGGGACATCCTGGCCGCCCCGGTGGCCGAAGGCGAGCGCGTGTACGTGGCCGATCATCGCGGCGTGGTCGCCGGCTACCGGCTGGGGTCCCGCTGAGCGGGTCCGCCGGCGAGGCCACCTCCCCATGAACCCCGTGGTTGCGCTGGTGGGCCGACCCAATGTCGGCAAGTCCACGCTCTTCAATCGCCTGACGCGTTCGCGGGACGCTCTGGTGGCCGATCAGCCGGGCATGACGCGGGACCGAAAGTTCGGGGAAGGCCGGCTGGGCGATCGCCCCTATATCGTCGTCGACACCGGCGGGCTGAGCGGCGCCGAGGAGGGCATCGAAGCCCTGATGGCCACTCAGGTTTGGTTGGCCGTCGAGCAGGCCGACGTGGTGGTCTTGCTCACCGACGGGCGTGAAGGGCTCACGCCGTTCGACGAGGAGATCGCGGCACGCCTGCGCGGCCGCGGCAAGCCGCTGGTGGTTGCCGTCAACAAGGCGGAGGGTCGCCCGCCGGAGCTGGTGGAGGCGGAGTTCCATGCCCTCGGCCTGGGTGAGCCGAGCGCCATCTCCGCCGTGCACGGGGATGGCCTGCACGCCTTTGCCGATCGCCTTATGGAGCTCCTGCCGGCGGCGGCGCAAGAGCCGCCGCCCGAGGCCGCGCAGGGCGTGCGCATCGCCATCATCGGACGTCCCAATGCCGGCAAGTCCACGCTGCTCAACCGCATGCTCGGCGAGGAGCGGGTGCTGGCCAGCGATATGCCCGGGACCACCCGGGACAGCATCTACGTGCCGCTGGAGCGCGACGGCGCTCCGTACGTGCTGATCGACACGGCCGGTGTGCGGCGCCGCCGCAGCGTGCGCGAAACAGTGGAGAAGTTCAGCGTCGTGAAGACGCTGCAGGCGGTCAAGGACGCGCAGGTGGTGGTGATGGTGCTCGATGCGCGGGCCGGCATCAGCGACCAGGATGCCAGCCTGCTCGGTTTTGTGCTGGAAACCGGCCGGGCGCTGGTGTTGGCGGTGAACAAGTGGGACGGGCTCAGCAAGGAGCAGCGCGACGCGGTGCGCCGGGAGTTGGAGCTGAAACTATCCTTCGTCGATTTCGCCGCGACGCGCTTCATCTCGGCCCTGCACGGCACCGGGGTCGGGGAGCTGTTCGGCGCCGTGGACCAGGCCTATGCGGCGGCAATGCGCGAATTGCCCACGCCGCGGCTGACGCGGCTCCTGGAGGAACTGGTGGCCAAACATGCGCCGCCGATGGTTCACGGCCGGCGCATCAAGCTGCGCTACGCCCATCAGGGCGGGCACAACCCGCCGGTGATCATCATCCATGGCAATCAGACGGCGGCGGTCCAGGACGACTACCGCCGCTATCTGATCAATGGCTTTCGCCGCCATCTGCGCCTGGAGGGCACCCCGGTGCGGATCGAGTTCAAGTCGGGCGAGAACCCCTACCAGGGCCGGACCAACCGCCTGACGCCGCGGCAGGCACGGCATCGCAAACGGATGGTGCGTCACCTCAAGCGGCGCTAGCCGGCGCGGCGCCGCCGCAGAGCGGGCACCCGCAGCGCCGCCTCACTTCGCCGGGACGTTCTCCCGCTGCAGCCGCAAGGCCTCGGCCGCCTTGCGTTCGCGTTCCAGATCGGCACTCAGCGCGCGTTGGCGCGCCTCCTCCGCCCGTTTGGTCGCGGCCAGCCGCGCCGCGCCGGCTGCATCGGCTTGCGCGGCCGGTGGCGCCGCCTTGGTTGCCGGCGGCGTCGGTTTCGCGTAACGCCGGCGGAGCGCTTCGGCCGCCTTGCGTTCCCGCTCGAGCTCCGCCTCCAGCGCCTTGCGATGCGCCTGTTCGGCACGGGCTTGGGCGGCGTGCCGGCGCTCCTGCTCGGTCGCCGGCTTCGCCGATGCGGCTGTGGCCGCCGCGGCCTGGCGGCGGGCTTTCTCGGCAGCGGCCGCTGCCTCCTGGCGGGCCTCGTCTCTGGCGGCGCGCCGGGCCGCCTCGGCCTCGCGGCGCGCCTGCTCTTCGGCTTCGCGCCGGGCGCTCGCCTGCTGCCGGGCCTCCGCCTGGCGGCGGGCTTCCGCTTCGGCTGCCCGCCGGGCGGCTTCGCGCCGCGCCCGATCGATGGCCTTTATGCGTCCCGTCGCCCCGGGATTCCCCTGGGCGGCCGCCTTGCGGTACCACTGCAGGGCCGTCTGCAGGTCCGTTGGGGTACCGTGGCCCTCCTCATACATCTGCCCCAGCTTGAATTGCGCCTCGGCATTTCCCTGCTGGGCCAGGCGCTGCTGGAATTTGAAAACCCCGGCCCAGACGTCGTTCGCGGCGTGCACGGGTGCGGCGAGCAGCGCGGCCGCCAGGAGCAGTGCGTATTTCATCGTTCCACCTCTTCTGGTTGTCCCTCACCGAACGAGACCCTGCTGGCGCGGACTTTATTGGGTGTGCCGCGTGCGCTCGTGCGCGCACACCAGTCCGACTATATGGCAAGCGCGGCGCCATTTGCACCTGCCTGCACTCCAGGGGCCTTACCCATCAGATCGGAAAGCGGCGGGGAAACTTGAGCAGCGGCCGCGGCCGCCGGGGGAGGAGAGGGGGAGGGTGCGGGCCGCCGCAACGGCCCGCACCGGTCTTCAGTAGGCGACGAAGCGCTGTTCGCGTCCCGCGCCGCTGCAGCTCAGGGTCGTGGCATCCCGCGCCTGGCAGCGCAGGGTGCGTCCCGGCTGCTGCCAGCCCTTCTTCGGCTGCAGCCCGTCGGGGTCTTTCGCCGGGCCAGCGCTGGCGCTGCCGCCGAGATCGGTGACGTTGAACAGATAACTGACCTGGAAGTGCCCGTCGCTCCCGAAGCCCGTGAGCACCGATTTCACCGTGTAGGTGACCGTCTGCGACCCCACGGTGCGGGTGTTCGGCCGCGAGAAGCAGATCACCTGATGGTCGCCGGAGCTCAAGCAGTTGGTCAGCGAGGAGGGCAGATACTCGGCCGGCCGTTTGGCGCTGTACCACTTGCCTGCGAGAACCGCGGCGCGCAGATCGGGGAACTGCGCTCGCGCCGGCGCGGATGCGGCGGCGGGCACCGACGGCTTCGGCGCGGCTGCGGCTGCGGCAAGGCGCGCCTCCCGGCGGCGCTCGGCTGCCGCACGCGCAGCCGCCTCGTGCGCCTTGCGCGCGCGCTCGGCCTTTTCGCGCGCCAGCTTTTCACGCGCCGCCTTCTCGCGCGCCAGCCGCTCCCGTTCGGCCCGTTCGCGGGCGGCGCGGGCTTCCTGCGCACGGCGTGTCTTGGCCGCGGCAAGGGCATCGAGGTGCTGTCGTGCCTCTTGGCTGCCATTTTTCGCCGCGCGCTGGAGCCAGGCATCGGCCTGTTTGGGATCGGCCGCGACGCCCTTGCCGGTTTCATAGAGCACGCCCAGTTTGTACTGGGCGGGGGCGTACCCGCCGTCGGCGGCGCGTCGGTACCACTCCAGCGCCTGGCCCATGTCCCGCGGCACGCCACGCCCTTCTTCGAGGCGGCTGCCCAGCGAGAACTGGGCCTCCGGGCTGCCATTCTTGGCCTGCATCAGATCGAGTTTGTAGAGGCTCGAGGAGAGGTCCTGCCCGCTGTCGGCGAGGGCGAGGCCGCTCACCGCAAGGCAGGCGAGGAACAGGTAGGTTCTTCCGTACATGAAATACCCCCGATGGATTGCTGTGCTAAGGGCTCGGGCCGTCGCAGGCGGCCTTTGTCGGATCATTTGCAGGTCGACATGAAGCGCGCGGCCGGGCTGTCGCAGGGGTTGGCCTTGAACTGCGTCGACTTGGACTTGGCGGAGGCCGGCGCCTTGGCGGCGGCGGCGTTTTGTGCCGCCTGGGCGCGCAGGGTCTCGGCCTGCTTGCGCTCTTTTTCGAGTTGCGCCTCCAGCGCGTGGCGGCGTGCCTCTTCGGCGCGTTGGGCAGCGTCCTGGCGGGCCTTCTCCTCGGCGGCGCGTTGCTTGGCGAGCTGGGCCTCGTGACGGGCTTTTTCCGCCGCGGCGCGCTTCTTGGCGAGTTGGGCCTGGTGACGCGCCTTTTCCGCCGCGGCGCGTTGCCGGGCGCGCTCCGCCTCTTGGCGGGCCTTCTCCTCGGCGGCGCGCTGCTTGGCGAGCTCGGCCTGGCGGGCCTTCTCCGCCGCCCGCTGCTTGGCCATTTGCGCCTCGCGCCGCTTGTGCTCTTCGGCGGCGCGTTGCTTGTCGGCGAGGGCCTTGAGGTGCGCATCCGCCCCCGCCTGCCCCTGCGCGGCCGCCTGCTTGTACCATTCGGCCGCCTTGGCGGCGTTCGGTGCCGTGCCGCGGCCTTCCTCGTACATCTCGCCCAGCTTGAGCTGTGCCTCGGCATTGCCGTCGTTGGCGAGCCGTTGCTGGAATTTGAATACGCCGGACCAGACATCGTCCGCCGCCAGCGCGGGCGACGCGACACATACGACGCAAAGGAGCAGCAAGAATCTCATCTTCATCAGGACGCCTCTTGTAGGTCTTTTATGTATCGGGCGCCGGCGCGGTACTCCCCCGACCGGCTCCGTCTTCGTCCGAAGCTGAAAGAGTCCCGAGTCCGTAGGAGCTTCTGGTGGGGCGTTGGCGGTCTTTCCGGGCGGAACGACCGAGATTGGAATAAACCGCACCACTGGGGCGACTATATCCAATTTTGTGAACTGCGTCACGTTCTGGTTGGAGGGGAAGGGGGAGCCGCAGGCTCCCCCTGAACGCCTCAGGGGAGGATCAGCAGCACCTTGACACTGCCGTCCACCTGCTTGCCCTCGACGTAGCCGAGCCCGTCGGGATGGCTGGCCACCCACTGCTTGACGGCCTCGCCGCTGCCCAGGGCCTGCGGCGGCCTGCCCTTGCCGGTGAACATGCGCTTTGACCAGTACCGCTTGAGCTCGCCCGCGCTCATGCCGAGCACCTCGCTGTCGAACTTCTTGCGCGCGGCGCTGCCCTCGGGCCCATGGACCGGCTGCGCATGGCCGCCGCCGGGAAAGCTGCTGCTCTTGTCGAGGTAGACGCGCGCCACCTCGTCCTTGCTCATCCCGGCGATGGGATTGTTGGGATGGGCGATGATCGCGAGCTCGGCCGACGCGGAGGCGCAGCCGAACAGCGCCAGCACTGCCACGCACAGACGTGCAGTCGTAAGGAATCGCATTGTTCGGAGCCTCCTAGAAGATGACGTCCACGGCCATGCCGTAGAGCATGTACTTGTCCTTGGTGCGCACGCCCGGCGCCTGGTCGAAGAAGCCGTAGCTGGTCTCCCCGGGCTTGACCTGCTGGGCCTCGAACTTCAGGGCGGCACCGCTGCCCAGCTCATAGCGCAGGCCGACAGTGGTGGAGTCCTGCACCGCGGCGAGCGGGGAGGGGTCGCTGCCCTTGTCGATGCTGGCGTAGGTCACGTTCGGCAGGAAGCGGCCGATGCGGTAGCCCAGGGTGGCGTACCAGGCCTTCTGGTCGGGGAAGGCCCCCTGCAACGCGGCACCCTGCTCGTTGCGGCTGGCGTACTCGGCATAGGCCACCACGTTGTGCCAGTCCATGTTGAAGCCGGCGCTCGTGAACTTGGCGGTTTCGCCCTGGATGCCCGCGCCGCCGAAGCTCACCCCGAAGTTGGAGTCGACCTTGGTCTCCAGGTAGCCGAGACGGAAGTTGAAGGCGTCGTTGCCGGCGGTGAGGTTCACCCCGTACAGGTTGCGGGCCTCGAAGCCGACCGTGTCGCCGCGGGACAGCGTGCCTGCTCCGAACATGCCATTGATGGCGTCGACGTTCACGGGGCTGATCACCTGGGTCCCCTCGCTGGTGCCGAAATAGGGCTGGATCAGGAAGCTCCAGTCCCCCACCGAGGGCCGATACAGCACGTCCACGCCCGAGAGCGAGGTGATCGGGTTGAGCGAATAGACCTCGGCGGGCGGCCGGATCCACGGGTAGGCATAGCCGACCTCGATGTAGTCGGACACCAGGAAGGCCGGTAGCTTCACCTTGCCGGCGCGCACGTCGGTGGTGTCGGTGGCGTGGAAGCTGACGAAGGCCCAGTCCGCTGTGAGGTTGTAGCCGGAGGGGCCGCCGCGGCTCAGCAGCTGCGCGGTCACGTCGGTGCGGTCGTTCACCGCGGCCGTGATCTGCAGGCCCATCCGCGAGTTGTCGTTGTCGAAGGAGACGTCCCCGTCGCCGTTGTACAGGCCGTTGAGATAGGCGTTTCCAGAGTCCTCGCCCTTGGTGCCGGCGACGGTGAGAAAGCCGTTGATCCCCACATTGTCGACGGCCCAGGCCTGGGCGGCGCCCAGAGCCAGCACGGCCCCCGCCCCGTAGGCGAATAGCTTGGTTTTCATTTGTTGTCCTCTACCAGGTACCTTGGGATTTCGTTATTTTCCGTATCGATGCGGGCCGTCGTGCGGCCCGGGGTCCCGCGCAAAGCCTACCCGGCCCCGCAGGACATGCACAAGCGGGAAACAGGTAATCGCCATATCGGGCCGCGGCCGCAAGACTTTAGCGGCGCCACGCACGGGCCGGATACACTTGCCGAGGACGGCTTCGCGAGGTGCGGGGCGGCGAGGGGAGGCGGAACGGACGGTGCGAGCGGGTGAACACGAGAGCGGCGTGCGAGCCGCGGCGCCGTGGCAGCGCGGGCCCGAGCCGCCGCGCCGGCGGCGTCTGCGGCGGCTGATGCGCCTGCTGGTGCTGATCGGCGGCGGCGCGGTGCTCCTGCCCTTTGTCGCCTACCTGGCGACGCCGGGCCCCACGCGCGCACCGGGCGACAATCCCTGGCAGCCGGTGATCGAGGTGGGCGCGCTGGCACCGGGCGAACTGCGCGAGGTGGACTGGCGCGGCGGGCGCGTGGCGGTGTACCGGCGCACCCCCGAACAGCTGCGCCGCCTGAGGGCGCTGGATCCCTACCTGCGCGACCCGCATTCGGCAGCCAGCCGGCAGCCGCAGGCGGTGGACCCGGAGCTGCGCTCACTGCGCCCGGCGCTGTTCGTGTTCCACCCGGTCGACCCCTTGCGGGCATGCCGGGTCAGTCTGCGTCCGGGCCAGGAGGGCGGCGGGCCGGGAGCGGGGGTGCCGTGGTTGGGCGGGTTCTACGAGCCCTGCGGCGGGGCCTGGTTCGACCCGGCAGGCCGGGTCTACGCCGGGAGCGGTGCCCCGGCGGAAACCAACCTTGCGGTGCCCCCGTACCGGTTCATTTCCGCTGACCGGAGCCAGCTGGGAGTGAGGCCTTGACCGCCTTCGGGGCCCCGTGCAGGAACAGCCGGGGATCCACGCGCACGTCGTTGAGGCTCACGCCCCAATGCAGGTGCGGGCCGGTCACGCGGCCGGTCTTGCCCACGGCGCCGATCACCTCGCCCTGGGACACGCGCTCACCGGGCTTCACGTCGACGCGGCTCATGTGACAGTACATTGTCACCAGCCCCTGACCGTGGTCGATAAACACGGTATTGCCGTCGAAGAAGTAGTGGCCGCCGCCGATGATGCGCCCCGCCGCCGGCGCGCGGATGGGGGCCCCCTCCGGTGCGGCGATGTCCAGCCCGGTGTGGCGGCGCGGGCGCTTGCTCTGGTTGTAATAGCGGGTCAGCCCGAAGGGGCTGCTGTACGGCCCCTCCACCGGCAGGATGAAGCCCAGCGGCACGTCGGCCGCCTCGCGCCAGGTGCGCAGTGCCTTGAGGATCTCCGCGTGCTCGCGGTGGATCCGCTCCAGGTCGGATTTGAGCGGCACCACCTTGCGGCGGTTCTTGATGGTGATGTGGCGGGTCGCATAGGCCTTGGCGCGGACCTCGAAGGACACGTGGCGGGCCTCGCCGCCGGCGTCCACGACCTGCAGCGTCTGTCTGCCGGGCTCGGTGCCGAGCGGGATCCCCACCACCGCCACCCACTTGCCCTCACGGCGGCGCACCATGACCGGTTTTCCCGCATAGTGCACCCGCGGCCGCGCCGCCTGGCCCGGGCCGAGGGCCACCACCGCCACCCCCCCGGGGACCGGGCTGTCCGGCATCCCCTGCGCGGCGTTGGCGTTCAGGATCAGGGCGAGGCTCAGGGCGAGCACGGTTGCCATCATCTTGTTCATTCGTCCTCCACGGTATCGTCCACGCGGCACAGCAGGCGCCCGTGCCCGAGCCGGGCCTCGATCGTCTGGCCGCGTTGTACCTCGTTTGCGGTGCGCACCACCGCCCCGTCCGGCAGGCGCCGGACGATCGCGTAGCCGCGCCCCAGGGTGGCGAGCGGACTCACCGCGTCCAGCTCGCGGGCCACGGCCTGCAGACGGGCGCGGCGCCCCGTCTGGCCGTGGGCGAAGGCGGTGTGCAACCGCCGCGAGCGGTCCTCGTAGCGGGCGCGGTATTGACTCACCCGTTGCGCCGGGCTGTGCCGTTGCAGGCGCGCGCGGGCCGTCGCCAGGCGGGCCTCGGCATGGCGCCGGGCGCTGCGCAGCGCCCGGCGCATGCGCAGCTCCAACTCGTCCAGGCGCTGCGAGATGTCCTCCAGGCGACGGCCGGGGTGACGCAATCGCTTCTCCAGCCCGCCGAGCGTCTGCCCCTGCGCTTGCAGGCGCTGCCTCATCCGGGCGGTGAGGCGGCGGTGCAGCCCGGAGAGCCGCATCGACCACTCCGCCTGATCGGGGCTGACCTGCTCGGCCGCCGCCGTGGGGGTGGGGCAGCGGCAGTCGGCCACGAAATCGGCGATGGTGAAGTCGATTTCGTGGCCCACCGCCGACACCACCGGCAGTGCACAGTCGTAGATGGCCCGTGCCACCGGCTCCTCGTTGAAGGCCCACAAGTCCTCGAGCGAGCCGCCGCCGCGGGTGAGGATCAGCACGTCGCACTCGGCGCGCGCCGCGGCGGTGCGGATCGCGCGCGCGATCTGCGTGGCGGCGCCGGTGCCCTGTACCGGCACGGGATAGAGCACCACCGGCAGGGCGGGAAAGCGGCGCTTGAGGGTGGTGAGCACGTCGCGGATGGCCGCGCCCGTGGGTGAGGTGACCACGCCCACGCAGCGCGGCACCGCCGGCAGGGCCTGCTTGTGGGCCGGGTCGAAGAGCCCCTCGCGCTCGAGCCGCTGTTTGAGCGCCTCGAAGGCGCGGCGCAGCGCCCCGTCGCCCGCCTCCTCCATGTGCTCGACGATCAGCTGGTACTCGCCGCGTGCCTCGTACAGGCTGATGCGCGCCCGCAGCAGCACGTGGGCGCCGTTCTCCGGGGCAAAGCCCAGGTGCTGGTTGCGGTTGCGGAACATGGCGCAACGCACCTGGGCATCGGCGTCCTTGAGCGAGAAGTAGAAGTGGCCGGAGGAGGGGCGGGCGAGATTGGAGATCTCCCCTTCGATCCAGAGCAGCGGGAAGGCGATTTCCAGCCGCATGCGCGCCTCGCGGTTGAGTCGCGAGACGCTCCAGACGTCACGGAACTGGAAACGGTCCTGGATCGATTGCGGCGATTCACCCATGGCCGCGATCTTACCCGATCGCGATCCGCGGGAAAGGAACGGCACCAAAAAAAACCGGGGCACATGGCCCCGGTCGGGTTTTCGCTGCGCAATGCCGCTCAGCGCGGACCGGCGTCCTTCTGGGACTGGTACTGCTTCCAGGCGTCCTCGCTCTGCTCGCGGGCCTTGTTGGCGAGCTGCACGGCTTTCTGATCGTCCCCCGCCTTGGCCGCCTTCTGCGCTGCGGCGATGATCTTGCGGGTGTCGCGCCACTCGAAGCCGACCTTGGCGACCTTGTCGGTGGCCGCCACGGCCGCCTGGATGGCCTGCTGCGGGTTCGCCGAGGCGTGGTCGCCCGAGCCCTGTTTGGCACTGGCACAGCCGCTCAGGCCCATGGCGATCAGGGCGGAAATGAGCAGAATCTTCTTCATGAATGGCTCCTCCGGTTCTTTTTCCTGCGAATTGGGTGGCATTGCGTATTCTTGTGCTTTGGGGGGCGCCGGAGCACCCTCGTAAATAGTAGGCCAGGGCTTGTGGATTATTCCACCCCCGGCCGGGCGCCGTTTACCGCCGCGCCGCCGGCGCGATATAATGGTCGTTTTCAGCCAGCCGGTACGTCTCTCTTATGCTGCGCATCGCCCAGGAAGCCCTCACCTTCGACGACGTCCTGCTCCTGCCGGCGCACTCCACCGTGCTGCCCCGCGAGGTGGAACTCCGGACGCAGCTGACGCGCGGAATCGACCTGGGGATCCCCCTGGTCTCCGCGGCGATGGACACGGTCACGGAATCGCGCCTGGCCATCGCCCTGGCACAGGAGGGCGGCATCGGCATCATCCACAAGAACATGTCCGCCGAGGCCCAGGCGAACCATGTGCGTCTGGTGAAAAAGTTCGAGAGCGGTGTCATCAAGGAGCCGATCACCGTCACGCCGGATACCAGCATTCGCGAGGTGCTGGCGCTGACGCGCTCGCATAACATCTCCGGCGTGCCCGTGGTCGAGGACGAGGACACCCTGGTGGGCATCGTCACCAGTCGCGACCTGCGCTTCGAGACGCATTACGACAGTCCCGTGGCCACCATCATGACGCCCAAGCAGCGGCTGGTCACGGTGCGCGAGGGCGCCGGGCGCGACGAGATCCTGGACCTGCTGCACGCCAATCGCATCGAAAAGGTGCTGGTGGTCAACGACCGCTTCCAACTGCGCGGGCTGGTCACCGTCAAGGATATCCAGAAGGCCACCGAGTACCCCAACGCCTGCAAGGACGAGCAGGGGCGCTTGCGGGCCGGCGCCGCGGTCGGCGTCGGCGAGGGGACCGAGGAGCGCATTGCCGCCCTGGTCGCCGCCGGCGTGGACGTGGTGGTCATCGATACCGCCCACGGCCACTCGCAGGGGGTGCTCGACCGCGTTCGCTGGGCAAAGTCGCACTATCCGCAGCTGCAGGTCATCGGCGGCAACATCGCCACCGCGGATGCGGCCCGTGCGCTGGTTGACGCCGGTGCGGATGCGGTCAAGGTGGGCATCGGCCCGGGCTCGATCTGCACCACCCGGATCGTCGCCGGGGTGGGGGTGCCGCAGATCACCGCCATCTCCGAGGTGGCGGCGGCGCTGGAGGGCAGCGGCGTGCCGCTGATCGCCGACGGCGGCATCCGCTACTCGGGCGACGTGGCCAAGGCCGTCGCCGCGGGGGCCTATTCCATCATGGTCGGCTCGCTGTTCGCCGGCACCGAGGAGGCGCCGGGCGAGGTCGAGCTGTATCAGGGCCGCTCCTACAAGTCCTATCGCGGCATGGGCTCGCTGGGCGCGATGACGGCGCAGCACGGCTCGAGCGACCGCTATTTCCAGGACAGCGGCGAGGCCGACAAGCTGGTGCCCGAGGGCATCGAAGGCCGGCTGCCGTTCAAGGGGCCGCTGCGGCCGGTGGTGCACCAGCTGCTCGGTGGCCTGCGCGCCAGCATGGGCTATACCGGCTGCCGCGACATCGACGAGATGCGTACCCGGCCGCAGTTCGTGCGCATCACCAACGCCGGCGTGCGCGAGAGCCATGTCCACGACGTGGCGATCACCAAGGAAGCGCCCAACTACCGCCTGGACTGAGCCCGGCTGCCTCGCGCACGGCGGGGCGCCGGCCGCAGCGGGCGCCGCCCCCGGTGCGGCGGCATCGCCGCGGGCTGCAGGCGCGATACAGGCGCAGTCAAGTCGCGATGACTGCCGAACCCAACACAGCCACCACGCGGGGCGCTGCCGTGCACGACATCCATGCCGATCGCATCCTGATCCTCGACTTCGGCTCGCAATACACACAGTTGATCGCGCGCCGCGTGCGCGAAGCGGGCGTCTACAGCGAGATTCACGCCTGCGACATGCAGGACGAGGCGATCCGCGCCTTCGCCCCGAAGGGGGTGATCCTCTCCGGCGGCCCCGAATCGGTCACCCTCGAGGAGACGCTGCGCGCGCCCCCGGCGGTGTTCGATCTGGGCGTGCCGGTGCTTGGCATCTGCTACGGCATGCAGACCATGGCGGCGCAGCTGGGCGGCAAGGTGGAAGGCTCCACGCACCGTGAATTCGGTTATGCGCGGGTGCGCGCGCGCGGCCACACCGCCTTGCTGCGCGACATCGAGGACCACACCAGCGCCGAGGGCTACGGGCTGCTCGACGTGTGGATGAGCCACGGCGATCGCGTCACCGACTTGCCGGCCGGCTTCAAGCTGATGGCCTCCACCGACAGCGCGCCCATCGCCGGCATGGCCGACGAGGCGCGGCATTTCTACGGTGTGCAGTTCCATCCGGAGGTGACCCACACTCGCCAGGGCCAGCGCATCCTGCAGCGCTTCGTGCACGACATCTGCGGTTGCAGCAGCCTGTGGACGCCCGGCAACATCATCGAGGACAGCATCGCCCAGATCCGGCAGCAGGTGGGCGAGGACGAGGTGCTGCTGGGGCTCTCGGGAGGCGTGGACTCCTCCGTGGTGGCTGCGTTGCTGCACAAGGCCATCGGCGATCAGCTCACCTGCGTGTTCGTCGACAACGGCCTGTTGCGGCTGGACGAGGGCGACCAGGTGATGGCGACCTTCGCCGAGCACATGGGGGTGCGCGTCGTGCGCGTCGATGCCGAGGCGCGCTTTCTGGGGGCCTTGCAGGGCGTGCAGGACCCTGAGCAGAAGCGCAAGATCATCGGCAACCTGTTCATCGATGTGTTCGACGAAGAGGCCGCCCGGCTGGGCAATGCCCAGTGGCTGGCGCAGGGCACCATCTACCCGGACGTCATCGAGTCGGCCGGGGGCAAGTCCGGCAAGGCGCAGGTGATCAAGTCGCACCACAACGTGGGCGGACTGCCCGAGCTACATGAAGCTCAAGCTGCTCGAGCCCCTGCGCGAGCTGTTCAAGGACGAGGTGCGCAAGCTGGGCGTGGAGCTTGGCCTGCCCAGCGAGATGGTCTATCGCCACCCGTTCCCCGGACCGGGCCTGGGGGTGCGCATCCTGGGCGAGGTCAAGAAGGAGTACGCCGAGCTGCTGCGCCGCGCCGATGCCATCTTCATTCACGAGCTGCGCGAGCAGGGCCTGTACGACACCGTCAGCCAGGCCTTTGCGGTGTTCCTGCCGGTGCGCTCGGTCGGCGTGATGGGCGACGGACGGCGCTACGACTACGTGGTGGCGCTGCGGGCGGTGGAGACGGTGGACTTCATGACGGCGCGCTGGGCGCACCTGCCCTACGCATTCCTCGAGCGCGTCTCCAACCGCATCATCAACGAGATCGTGGGCATCTCGCGCGTGGTGTACGACGTCTCGGGCAAGCCGCCCGCGACCATCGAGTG
>CAVZZX010000004.1:0-117319 GCA_963779865.1 uncultured Gammaproteobacteria bacterium
TGGAGAAGCGGGCAGGATCTGCTCGGAACCGAGCGTCCAGGTGAAGCGCGTCAGCGTCTCGTTCGGCGCGACGCCGCCGGGCCGGAGGCCGCGTCGCACGAAAAGTGTCGGCACCTCGGCGCTCAGAGCGACGGCCAGTCGCGTGTGGCCGATGCCTTCGGTTCGCCAGCGATCGGAGAGGGCGACGACCAGCAGGCGGGCGTCGCGGGACGCTTCGAGGACGCCGGCTTCGCCCGGGGGGACGAGTACGGGCTCGGTGACGATTCCGACAACCTGCTGTACCAGGAGTGAGGCGCGGGCAAGGAGGCGGCTGGCGTCGCGGCGCCCGAGAGCGGGATTCGCCTCGGTTCCGAGGAGCCGGAGCGTCGTCTCGAGCGATTGGGCGAGCCAGGCGGCCACCTCGATTGCGGTCCAGTCGTGCTCGGCGCCTCCGAACGGCGTCACGAGCGGTCCGGTGACCATGTCGCCGGCCGCTGAGAGCACACCGACATCGCAGGGTGCGCGTTCGAGGATGGTCCCGAAGATCTTGGTCGGAAAGACCGCTCTCGAGGAGGTCGGATCCTGCGTCGAGAAGGGTGAGGTCGACATCGTGCTCGGTGGCGAGTCGCACGACGTCCGCTCCTGGCTCGCTCGTCGTGTAGGCAGCTACGCGGGACGTGACGCCTCGCTGGGCGAGAGCGTGTCGACGCTCGGAGAGCGCGGCGGTCGAGGCCGCGAGCTCACCGTTGTCGCGCAGGAGCAAGGCCAGGATGACCTCGCGCGCAGGCCGCCGGGCGAGCGGTTCGGCGATCGCGAGGAGTTCGTCGAGCCGGCTCGGGTCGGTCGCGACGACCATGATCGCCCGCTGCCGCGGCGCCGCCGGTGACTCCTACGAGATCAGGGCCGGGTCATGGCGAAGGATCGCCTGCTCGAGGTCGTGGAGGGCCGGGACTCGGCTCGATGCCGAGCTCTTCGACGAGTAGCCGCCGGGTCTGGCGATAGACCTCGAGCGCATCGACCTGCCGACCGGAGCCGTAGAGCGCCTGCATGAGGACCGCCCGCGGCCGCTCGCGGAGCGGGTGCGCGAGAACGAGCGCCTGGACCTCTCCGACGATCTCGGCGTGGCGTCCGAGAGCGAGGTCGGCCTCGAACCGGCGCTCGAGCGTCTCCAGGCGGAGCTCTTCGAGGCGAGGAATCTCGCCTTGCGCGAACGACTCGTCGGCGAGGTCGGCAAGCGCCGGTCCGCGCCAGAGGTCGAGACCTTCGCGTAGACGTTGCGCCGCGAGCTCGGGTGCCGCCTGCCGCGCCTCCTCGACCAGCGCCTCGAAGCGGAGCAGGTCGAGCTCGTCCGGACCGACGCGGATCACGTAACCCGGTTCCTGCGTGACGATCGCCTCGCTCGGGGCGAGCGCCTTGCGGAGCTGTGAGACGTGGTACTGCAGCGCGTTGGCGGCGGTCCTGGGCGGCTCAGCGCGCCAGAGCTCGTGGATGAGTCGGTCTGCTGAGACGACCTCGTTCGCGCGCGTGAGAAGGAGCGCGAGAAGTGTCCGCTGCCTTGCGCCGCCGAGCGGGAGAGCACGGCCCTGCTCGACGACCTCGAGCGGTCCCAGGATGCGGAACTCCACGTCTCCTCCTCGCGGCTCGTTCTCGTTCTGCGGCGGCGACGCTAACACTCCGTCGCCGGCTCAGCCGAGGCTCAGCGGTGCCTCAGCAGCAGCACCGACCATCGCATGTGGCCGCTGCCCGCGGCATAACTTGAAGGCGGAGAACAGTGGATGCCGTGATCGCTGGGGCGGAGATCGGGATCGGGTCGGAGTTCGTCGGATATCGGATCGACGAGCTGATCGGCCGAGGTGGGATGGGTGTCGTCTACCGTGCCTTCGACCTGCGGCTGAAACGGACGGTTGCGTTGAAGATGATGGCGCCCGAGCTGTCGCTGGATGCGCGCTTCCGCGAGCGCTTCGCCCGGGAGACAGAGCTCGCCATCTCTCTCGAGCACCCGAATGTGGTGCCGATCCACGACGCCGGCGACATCGACGGTCGCCTCTACCTCGCGATGCGCCTCGTCGCCGGAACGGATCTGCGAACGCTCTTGCGCGCGGAGGGCGCGCTCGAGCCGTCCCGTGCCCTCGCGATCTGCCGCCAGGTCGCGAGCGCACTCGATGCCGCACACGCGAAGGGACTCGTCCATCGGGACGTCAAGCCGTCAAACATCCTCCTCGACGAGGCCGAGCACGCTATCTCGCCGACTTCGGCCTACCAGGCATCTCGAGGAGAAGGGCGCTCGGGCGGGCGAAGGTCGCTCGGTCGGGACGCCTGCATACCTCGCCCCTGAGCAAATCGAGGGCGAACGCGTCGACGGGCGCGCAGACGTCTACTCGCTCGGATGTGTCCTCTTCGAACGCCTAACCGGAGAGGCGCCGTTCGTCGGTGGCTCTCGGCTGGCTGTCGCGTGGGCGCACCTCGAGGAGGAGCCGCCGAGCGCGAGTGAGCGCCACGCGGACTTGCCCGCGGCGATCGACGCCGTGCTCCGCGGTGCGATGGCCAAGTCGCCCGACGAGCGGTATTGGACCGGCGCCGCGCTGATCGGGGCGGCGGAGGCTGCCTTTGGCATTCGACCGCGGCCGCGCGGGCGCAGTCGCCTCCTCGTCGCAGTGCTCGGCGCGGTGACCCTCGCAGCGGTCGCGACGGTCGCGACGGCAATCCTCCTCGGTGGAGGTGATGCCACGCCGACAGTCGTGCCGGACAGCCTGGTGAAGATCGACCTCGAGTCCGACAAGATCGTCGACGTCGTCCCCGTGGGCAGGATCCCGCACGAGATCGAGATCGTCGGCCGGTACGTGTTTGCGGCGAGCGAAGGCGACGGGACCCGACGCGGGTCGACACCCGCACGGGCGCTGTCGTGAACTCAGGGAAGTTCGATGCCAGCGACGGCCTCGCCGCAGAGGGTGCGAAGCGGGTGTGGGTCGCAAGTGTCGGCCGCGGGCAGGTCACGTCGGTCGACCCTGCGCTGCCGCTCGTCGATCCCGAGACCGAATCTCCTCTCCACGCGTACCGCTTCCAAGAGACACGAGAGGACTTCTCTCACAGTCGGCGGCGGCGCGCTCTGATTGGGATGTACGGGGCGGAGGGCGGCGTGGTCAACGGTGGCGCCTCCACTCCCTAGGGCGGCAGCGGACGACCGACTCGGGTATTTCGACTTCCCGATCAGCGCCACGTTCGGCTACGGCGCCGCCTGGATCGCGCTCGGCGCGCCCGCCGACGCCCTGCTTCGCGTGGATGCGCGGAGTGGTCGCGCGAGACGCATTCCGGTTGGGAGGTTCCCGGGCGCAGTCGCAGTCGGCTTCGGCTCTGTCTGGGTGGTGCAGAGGGATGACGACACGGTTCGTCGGATCGATCCGGTCACGGGTCGACCCGACGAGTCATCGCTGTGGGGCACCTGCCCCTTGGGGTCGCAGCCGATCAGAGGTCGGTCTGGGTCACGAGCCAGTGCGCCGGCACCGTGTCGCGCATCGATCCCGCCACCAATCGAGTCGTCGGGATGCTCGAGCTCGGCTATCACCCGTCGTGGCTCGCGGTCGGCGGCGGCTTCGCCTGGGTTGGCGTCGGCAAGAACGTGTACTTCGGAAGCTGTCCGTAGCGCCCGAGCCGAAGGCCTCAGCGCACGCTCAGCGCCTCCTCAGCGCGGTTCGCCACGCTGGTGACATCGACGCGGAAGGAGCACGATGTCTCGGAACACCCCTGCCACGCGCGGTTGGCTTCATTGGCCAAAGCATGCTTTCGGAAAAGGCGCAGTCGCTCTCGTCGGTGCCGCGCTGGTTGGCGTCGTCGCGGTGACGACTGCCTGGGCGAGCGTCCGCACTGCTGCGCCGGTGCATCTCTACTGGGCAAACAACACGCCCGGGTGGGGTGCGAGGCCCGCTTCGACGACGATCGGTTGGGCGCGGCTCGATGGAACGGGCGTTGAGCACAGCTTCGTTTCCGGCGCCGGACGGATACCGTGCGGGGTCGCGCTCGACCGCAAGCACATCTACTGGGCGGAGCTGCTGGGCGGGGCGGTCGGTCGTCCGGCAGAGGGCGGGGCGGTCGGTCGTGCGAATCGAGACGGGAGCGGTGTCGACACGACCTTCATTCCGACGCCGGGCAAAGGTGCCTGCGGTGTCGCGATCGCCGGAGGCCACATCTACTGGCCAAGCGGTGGGGCGATCGCGAGGGCGAACGTGGACGGCACCGGCGTCGATCGCCAGTTCATCCCCGGCCTCGCTATCCCGCGCATTTCCCCGACTTCGCTCGGGGGCGGCCCGTGCGGCATCGCCGTGGCCGGGAAGTACATCTACTGGATGAACGCGGCGGAAAGCCGCAAGCCGGTGACGATCGGGCGCGCAAACCTCGACGGCACGGGTGTCAACAAGCGCTTGATCACCGGCGTGACCAATGGCTGCGGGATCGCCGTGGGTCGGGGGGCACATCTACTGGACGAACGGGGGATTCGCCGACTCCAGGCACGCGACGGATGCGATCGGACGCGCAAACCTCGACGGGACCGGGGTCAACCGGCGTTTCATCCGCACCGCAAGCCATCCATGGTGTGTCGCCGTCTACCAGGGTCACATCTACTGGGCGCAGTCCACAGGCGGCTTCGCACACCCGAGCACGACGATAGGACGTGCCAACCTCAACGGCTCCGCCGTCAACGACCAGTTCATTACCGGCATCCACGACACATGCGGCGGCCTCGCCGTGCCGGCGTAATAGTCCGCGCCTACTCGGACGGCGTCCGCGACTGATCATGTACAGCGCGCCGCCGGACTGTCCTCGGTTACCTCTTCGCGATGCCGCTCGGAATGCGACGGCTTCAGAGACGAAGGAGGCTCAGATGCGACGTTCCTCAGCGGCGACGTGCTGCAAAGCGCCGCTGGGGTGGTGGCACCGTGCTGTCACGATCCGCCCCAAGCGGGAAATGCCCTGCAAGAGGGCATCTAGTCACCACGCGATGGGAGTGGGACCTGCCAGCTCCCGTCGCATCAAGTGCTGTTGATGCCGCTATCTCGCTGACGGCCCGCTTCCAGCCTGGATCGGGCGCGATGCCCCTTCCCCCACCGATCGAGCGGTGGACAACGAGTCCGCGGGTAAGCCAATGGCGACGGTCGCTGCGAGCTTCCTGAAGGCTCGATGCGAAGCACGCGGCGACTCAGAGCAACGTAAGAGCGAGCGCCGCACGAAGATGTCCGCGTCGACGTTCACGGTGTCCCCCACCACACGCTTGATTGGAAAGCGCCCCGCATCCACCTGCGGCCGCACGCCTTCGATCACCACCCGGCGCCTGCCCTCGCCCCCCCGTGGTCCGATAGCCATCGTCGTCCTCCCGCCTCAGCCCGGCCCCGAGTGTTTCAGAAACAGCACCGCCAGCGGCGGCAAGGTGAGCGACAGGGAATGATATTGTCCCTGCGTGGCGACCGGCGCGGACTCCACTTGGCCGAGGTTGCCCTGCCCCGAGCCGCCGTACAGCGGCGCGTCGCTGTTCAGAAGCTCGCGCCAGAAGCCCCCGCGTGGCACCCCGACGCGGTAGTTGTGCCGTGGCACGGGCGTGAAATTGCAGACCACCACCACTTCTTCCTCGGGATTGCGCCCCCGCCGGATAAAACTCAGCACGCTCTTTTCCCAGTCGTGGAAGTCGATCCAGTCGAAGCCCTCGCGGTGAAAGTCGAGCTCGTGCAGGGCCGTCTGGTCACGGTACAGGTGGTTGAGGTCGCGCACCCAGTCCTGCATTCCCTTGTGAGGGGCCTGTTCGAGCAGGTCCCAGTCGAGCGGGGCCTCATGGTTCCACTCGTTCCATTGGCCGAACTCCCCGCCCATGAAGGTGAGCTTCTTTCCCGGATGTGCGTACATGTAGCCGAACAGCAGCCTCAGGTTGGCGAACTTCTGCCAGTCGTCGCCCGGCATCTTGCGCAGCAGCGAGCCCTTGCCATAGACGACTTCGTCGTGCGAGAGCGAGAGCACGAAATTCTCCGAGAAGGCATACCAGATGCTGAAAGTGAGCTGATCCTGATGGTAGCCGCGATGCACCGGGTCCTTGCTGAAGTAATCCAGCGTGTCATGCATCCAGCCCATGTTCCACTTCATGCCGAAGCCCAGGCCGCCGATGTCCGTAGGCTTGGACACCATGGGCCAGGCGGTGGACTCCTCGGCGATCGTCTGCCCGTCGGGATGGGAGCGATACAGCGATTCGTTCATCGAGCGCAGGAAGTGGATGGCATCGAGATTCTCATTGCCGCCGTGCTCGTTCGCAATCCACTCCCCGTCCTTGCGCGCGTAGTCGAGGTAGAGCATGGAGGCCACGGCATCCACGCGCAGAGCATCGATATGGTATTGCTCCATCCAGAACTCGGCACTGCTGACCAGGAAGGCGCGCACCTCGTTGCGCCCATAGTTGAAGATGTAGCTGTTCCATTCCGGGTGGAAGCCCTTCTTGGGGTCGGCATGCTCGAACAGGTAGGTGCCGTCGAAATACACCAGCGCGAACTCGTCCGACGGGAAGTGCGAGGGGACCCAGTCGAGGATCACACCGATGCCCTGCGCATGCAGCCGATCGACGAAATACATGAAGTCCTCGGGCGCGCCGTAGCGCGCGGTGGGGGCGAAATAGCCGGTGCTCTGATAGCCCCAAGAGCCGTAGAAAGGATGCTCCATCATCGGCAGCAGCTCGACGTGCGTGTAGCCCATGTGATGGCAATACTCGGCCAGCTGGTCGCCCAGCCGACGATAGTCGAGGAACGCGCCGCGCTCGCGGCGCCAGGAACCCAGGTGCACTTCATAGATCGACCAGGGCGCCGAGAGGCTGTTGCGTTCCGCGCCGGCGCCCACCCAGTCGCCGTCCTGCCACCGGTAAGCCGGGCGGTCCCACACCACGGAGGCGGTGTCCGGGGGCATCTGCCAGCGGCGCGCGAAGGGATCGCCCTTGGCCACCTCGTAGCCGTGATAGCGCGAGGTGATATGGAATTTGTACAGGGCGCCGTTGCCGACCCCTGCCACGAAGCCCTCCCAGATCCCCGAGCCGTCGTTGCGCGACGCCAGGGGATGGATCGCGCGGTCCCACCCATTGAAGTCGCCGATCACCGCCACCCGTTCCGCGTTGGGCGCCCACACGGCGAATCGCACACCCGATTCGCCCTGCGTCTCGGCGAGGTGCGCTCCGAGTTTGTCGTACAGCCGGAAATGGGTTCCCTGCTTGAAGAGATAGACGTCGTGGTCGGTCAGCAGACGGGTAGATTCTTGTGCCGTCTCATTCATCAGCAGCTCGCCCATAGAGTGGCACGAGCCCCGCGGGCGGGGGCCCGATACGTAGTCTCCCTCATGGTAGTCAATTGCTTAGGGATCTCAAACCGCCGTGCCGCGGCAGCGGCGCCTGCTATCTTTGCTTTCAGGCCCGGGGCAACGCGCTACGGAGAGGAGCATGGCAGAAGAACGGCCCCCGAACAGCGCCGTCTTCGGGCGCGCCATCCCCCTGTTCAGCCTGTTCGGCTTTCGGGTGAGCATCGACCTCACGTGGCTGATTCTCGGGCTGCTGATCACCTGGTCGCTGGCGGTCGCCTTCTTCCCCTCGCGCTATCCGCACCTCGCGCAGGCCACTTATTGGTGGATGGGGCTGGGCGGGGCGGTGGGCGTGTTCGTGTCCATCGTGCTCCACGAGTTCTCGCACTCGCTGGTGGCGCGCTGGTACGGGCTGCCCATTCGCGGCATCACGCTGTTCATCTTCGGCGGCGTGGCGCAAATGAGCGAGGAGCCGGCCAGTCCGAAGGTGGAGTTCCTGATGTCGGCGGCGGGCCCGCTGGCCAGCGTGGTGCTCGCGCTGCTCTTCTGGGGGCTGCACGCGCTGGGCAGCGGAGCGGGCTGGCCGGTGCCGGCCACCGGGCTGCTCCTGTATCTCTCCTATCTAAATGGACTGCTCGCGCTCTTCAACCTGGTGCCGGCCTTCCCGCTCGACGGCGGCCGCATGTTCCGCGCCGCACTCTGGCGCTGGCGGAACCTGCGTTCGGCCACCCGCATCGCCTCCAACGTGGGCAGCGCCTTCGGGCTGTTGCTCATCGCGCTGGGCATCCTCGCGGCCCTGCAGGGCAATCTCGTCGGCGGCATCTGGTGGCTGCTGATCGGGATATTCCTGCGCAATGCGGCGAGCATGTCCTATCGGCAGGTCCTGCTGCGCCAGACGCTCGAGGGCGAGCCGGTACGCCGCTTCATGAGCGCGCCGGTGGTGAGCGTGCCGCCGGACCTGAGCCTGGAGCGCTTCGTCCAGGAATACGTCTACAAGTACCGCTTCACCACGTTCCCCGTGGTGGAGGACGGTCGCCTGCGCGGCTGGGTCCGCAGCCATGACGGCAAGCAGCTCGGGGCTGCGCCGGCGGCGCACACGGTGGGAGAAATCTGCGCGCCGGCCCAGGAGTCGAACACCATCGACGCCGGTGCGGATGCCGTGCAGGCACTGGCGCGGATGAACGAGACCGGCAACGCTCGGCTGATGGTCACGGAGCAGGGCCGCGTGGTGGGCATCATTGCCATCCGCGACCTTATCGAGTTCCTGACCCTGAGGATGGACCTGGAGGGCGACGGACGCTGAAAGCGGCCGCGCTCACCGTCCCGCTGCGACAAGGGCGCCGGGCCGCCCGCCACCGCCGGCGCGGGCACGCCGGCGCCCAAAGTCCGGGTGTTATACTCGGACTCTACGCACAACGGATACACGCGCTGGAGGCGCATGAGCGACTGCATGGATTCGGTGCCGGCAATTCCGCCCCGCGCGGCGACGGGCATCGCGGGGCTCGACCGTGTGCTGGGCGGTGGGCTGCCGCGCAACCGCACCTATCTGGTGGAGGGGGCCAGCGGCACGGGCAAGACCACTTTGGCGCTGGCCTTCGCGCTGGAAGGGGTGCGGGGCGGCGAGCGGGTGCTGTTCGTGTCCCTGTCCGAGTCCGAAGACGAGCTGCTCGAGGTCATCGCATCGCACGGCTGGTCGGCCGCAGGACTGGACATCCTGGAGCTCAACGAGGGCGAAGAGGACGAGCCCGCCCTGAGCAACCAGTACACCCTGTTCTACCCGTCCGAGGTGGAACTCGGCGAGAACACCGGCCGCGTCCTGGAGGCGGTGGAGCGCGTCACCCCCTCCCGGGTCGTGCTCGACACCGTCTCGGGACTGCGCCTGCTCGCCGACGAACCGCTGCGCTACCGCCGCCAGCTCCAGGGTCTGCGGCGCTTCTTCACCCGACGCGGCTGCACCGTTCTGCTGGTCGACGAAATCGAAGCGGCAAGGAGCGCCTTTCAGCCGCGCAGCCTGGTGCACGGCATCATTCGTCTGGAGGCGATCGCCCACGAGTACGGGCCGGAGCGCCGCCGGCTGGCGATCAAGAAGCTGCGCGGCGTGGACTTCCTGACCGGTTTTCACGACTGCGGCCTCGGCGTCGGCGGTCTCTGCGTCTATCCGCGCCTGTCCGCGCCCCACACGCAACTGGGCCCGTTCGAGGGGCGCGTCCGTAGCGGCATCGAAGAGCTCGATGCGCTGCTCGGGGGCGGCCTCGAGCGCGGCGGCAGCGCCCTGCTCACGGGTTCGAGCGGGACCGGCAAGTCCACCCTCTGCCTCGCCTACGCCGTGGCTGCGGCCCAACGCGGGGAGCACACGATCATGCTCAGCTTCGACGAGGATCTGCAGTCGATCAGGTTGCGGGCCGAGGGGCTCGGGCTGGACCTGCAGCAACACGCAGACAGCGATCGCATCCGGCTGCAGAAGGTGAACCCGACCCAAATAACGCCGGGCGAGTTCGCCCACGCGGTCGTGGAGCAGGTCCGCGCAGAGGGCACGCGCCTGGTCGTGATCGACAGCCTCAGCGGTTACCTCTACGCGATGCCTGACGAGCCGTTTCTGAGCCTGCACCTGCATGAGCTGCTCGGTGCGCTGCGCGCAGAGGGCGTCACCACGCTCATGACACTCGTGCAGCACGGACTGCTCGGTTCGGAGGTGCAGAGCCCGGCGGACGTCAGCTATCTCGCCGATACGATCATCCTGTTGCGGTATTTTGAGGCCACCGGTGAGGTGCGCAAGGCCGTTTCGGTGCTCAAAAAACGCTCTGGCGGCCACGAGAGCACGATTCGCGAGCTCAGGATCGACGGCACCGGCGTCCGCGTCGGCGCGCCCTTGCGCGATTTCCAGGGGGTGCTCACCGGCACGCCTCAGTACGTGGGCGACGGGCGGCCCTTTCTGGGGCCGAAGCCATGAGCGCGCCGCGCAACGCTGCCGAGCACCGCGTACTCGTGCTCACACCGTCGGGACGCGACGCGCCCCTTGCGGCGGGCATGCTCGCCCGCGGCGGCGTGGAAGCCACCACGTGCGGGAGCCTGGATGCACTGATTGCCGCGATCCCCAGTGGGGCAGGTGCCGTGCTGATCGCCGCCGAGGCGCTGACCGCACCTCCCGCCATGGCGCAGCTGGGTGCCGTTCTCGACCGACAGCCGTCCTGGTCGGCGCTGCCGGTGATCGTGCTCACACATGCGCGTGCCCGCCCTCCCGGCGAGTTGGAGGCGCTGCGCCGGCTCGAGCAGTTTCACAGTGTGACCTTCCTCGAGCGCCCGGTGCGGGCCATGACCCTGATCAGCACGCTGCGCGTGGCGCTGCAGTCGCGCCGGCGGCAGTACCAGACGCGCGACCTGCTCTCGGCCGGCGAGCAGGCGGTGAAGCAGCGCGATGCCTTCCTGGCCATGCTCGCCCACGAGTTGCGCAACCCCCTGGCCCCTATACGCAACGCGGTGCATCTGTTACAGCTGCGCTCGGCGGAGCTGCCGCCCGATCTCGGCTGGGCGAGCTCGGTCGTCGAACGCCAGCTCGCCCACCTGACGCACCTGGTGGACGACCTGCTCGACGTCGCCCGCATCACCCGCGGCAAAATCGAACTCCAGCGCCGCCGGGTCGATCTGCGCAAGATCCTCGACCAGGCGCTGGAAGCCGCCCAACCGACAATTCGCGATGCCACACAGCATCTGGAGGTGGTTCGCCCCGCGCAGCCCCTGTACGCGGAGGCCGATCCCACCCGCATGGCCCAGGTGATGGGCAATCTGCTGCACAACGCCTCCAAGTACACCGACGCCGGCGGCACGCTGACGGTGACGCTCGGCGAGGAGCACGGCGAGGCGGTGTTCAGCGTGCGCGACACCGGCATGGGCATCGCGCCCGAGCACCTGGACCACGTGTTCGAACTCTTCACCCAGGGGGCGCAGGCGCTGCACCGGCCGCACGGCGGCCTGGGCCTGGGGCTCACCCTCGTGCACAGCCTGGTCCGCATGCACGGCGGCCGTGTCAGCGCACATAGCGAGGGGCCCGGGCGAGGCAGCGAGTTCGTGGTGCGGTTGCCTCGCGAGGGCGCCGGGGTGGCGCCCGCCGAGGGGCCCGCGCCGCCGCTTCCCGGGAAGGTTCGCCGCATCCTGGTCACCGATGACAATCCGGATGTGGCCAAGTCCTTCGCGATGCTGCTCAGTGCACTCGGGCATGAGGTGGCCACCGCGTTCGGCGGACACGATGCGCTCGAAGAAGCGGCGCGCCTGCGCCCGGACATCGTCTTTCTCGACCTCGGCATGCCGGAGATGGACGGCTTCGCCGTGGCCCGAGGCCTGCGGGCAATGCCCGGCGGCAAGGACGTGGTGCTGGTGGCCCTCACCGGCTATGGCGATCCGCAGACCCATGAACGGGTGCGCGCGGCCGGTTTTGACCACCATCTGCTCAAGCCGGCCGACCTGCAGGCGGTCGAGCGCATCCTCACCGACTTGCGGGAAACCCCTATTGACCCCCACCAGCGCATGCGGGACTCTGTCTGAGGGGGGGAGCCCGCCCGTCTCCGGGCCGCGTCCACGAGGCGCCGGCCGCAACCTAGCCCTCAGCATCCGGACGCGAACGGTGAGCGAAACCTCGGCGCAGTTTACGCCTGATGGCGACGAACAGGACGTCTCGGAGCTTCTGACCGCCGCGTCGGAAGTCACAGTCGATGCCGCCCGTTTCCTGGCCGATGTCACCGCCGAGCTGGCGGAGATCCTGGACCCGCGCCGTGCCCTGCACCGTATCGCCGGCTTGTCCGTGCCGGTGCTGGCGGACTGGTGCGCGGTGGACACCTGCGACGCAGACGGCGGTCTGCAGCGGCTGACCGTCGTGCATCGGGAGGCGGAGCGTCTCGCCCTGGTCCGCGACCTGATGGAGCGCTATCCGCCACGCCCGGACACCTCGAGCGTGGCGCAGGTGCTGCGCTCCGGAACGCCGCTGTTCGTTCCCGTGATCACCCATGAGATGCTCGTCGAGACCGCTGAGGATCCCGAACACCTGCGCCTGATCGAGGAGCTCGGACTGCATTCATTCCTGTGCGTCCCCCTGCGCGCGCGCGGCCGCACCCTCGGGGCCCTGAGCCTGGCCACCGCCGAGTCCGGGCGCACCTACACCCGGGCCGATCTGCGCCTGGCCCAGGACCTCGCCGCGCGCGCGGCGCTGTTCGTCGACAACGCCCGCCTCTATGAACAGGCGCAGCACGAGCTCGCCGAACGGCGCCGCGCGGAAACCGCCCTTCAGGAAAGCCAGGATCGGCTGCAGCTCGCCCTGCAGGCTGCCGAGGTCGGCGCCTGGGATTGGGACATCACCTCGGGCACCGTGCGTTGGTCGGAGAACATGGAGGCCATCCACTGCGTGCCGCCCGGCAGCTTCGACGGCAGCTTCGAGGGTTTCCTCCAGGACGTGCATCCCGAGGACCGCGACCTGGTGCAGCAGCGCCTGCGCGAGGCGCTCGACACCCAGGCCGACTACAGCGTGGTCTACCGGCTGGCTTCGCAGCCCGGCCGCCGGGGCCGCTTTGTACTCGGCCGCGGGCGCGCCGTCTATGACGCGCGCGGTCGCCCGGTCCGCATGGCGGGCGTGTGCCTCGACGTGACTGAGCGCACGGAAGGTGAACGCGAGTTGGCGCGGCTCGCCGCGGTGGTGGAGAGCTCCGATGACGCCATCATCGGTCGCGAGCTCGACGGCACCATCACCAGCTGGAATGCCGCGGCTGAACGCCTCTACGGATACCCGGCCGAGGACATGATCGGCCGCAATGTGGAAATGCTGGTGCCGCCGGAGCGGCGCCATGAGCTGCCGGCCACCGAACGCGCCCTGCGCGAGGGGCGCCGCACCCGCCAGCTCGAGACCATGCGCCTGACCCGCGAGGGCCGGCGCGTGCCCGTGTCGCTCACGGTGTCACCCATCATGGACGCGCAGGGCGTGGTGGTCTCCGCCTCGGTGATCGTCCGCGACATGAGCGAGCAGCGCCGCGCCCGCACTGAGGTCGAACGGCTCAACCGCGACCTGAAGCGGCGCGTGGACGAGCTGCAGACCCTGCTCGACGTCGCCCCGGTGGGCATCGCCGTGGCCCACGACCCGCAGGGGCGGGTCATCACCATGAACCCCGCGGGCGCCGCCCTGCGCGGCATTCGCAGCGACATCAATGCCTCCCTGAGCGGCAGCGATGCCGAGCGCCTGCCCTTCCGCGCGCTGTGCGAGGGCAAGCCGCTCGCGGGCGAGGACCTGCCCATGCAGCGGGCCATGCGCGACGGCATCTCCATCAAGGGCATGGAGCTGGAGATCGCCCGGGCCGACGGACACACCCGCACCCTCTACGAATACGCCTCCCCCCTGTTCGATGAGACCGGGCGGGTGCGCGGCGGTCTGGGCGTGTTCGTGGATATCACCGAACGCAAGCAGGCCGAGGAGGCGCTGCGCGAGAGCCGCGAACGCCTGCTGGCCGCCATGCTCGCCTCGGAGACCGGCACCTTCCGCTGGGATATCCGCAGCAACGAGATCGAGCTCGACGAAAACCTCAAGCGCCTGCTCGGGCTGCGGCCCCAGGACGCGGCCGTCCGGCCCCTGGGCGAGTTCATCGCCCTGGTGCATCCGGACGACCGGCTGGCGGTGCGCGACGCCAGCGAGTGCAGCGCCCGCGACGGGCTGGACTTCGACCTGCACTATCGCGTCGTCTGGCCCGACGGCTCGGTGCACTGGTTGGCCGACAAGGGCAAGCTGGTGCGCGACGCGGACGGCACGCCGCTCTACATGACCGGGGCCTGCGTGGACGTGACGGAGCGCCAGGAGGTCGAGGAGGCGCTGCGCACCAGCGAGGAGCGCTTCCGCACGGCGCTGCGCGACTCGCCCATCATCGTCTTCAACCAGGATGCCGAGCTGCGCTACACCTGGATGCACAACCCCGCGGCGCTGCACGTGGCGAACGACTTTCTCGGGCGCAGCGACCGGGAGCTGTTCGGAAACGGGCCCGAGGTCCGCGCGTTGGAGGCGCTCAAGCTGCGCGTGATCCGCCAGGGCACGGGCGAACGCCACGAGATCCGGCTAAAGCTCGGCGGGCGCGAACGCTGGTACGACATCAACCTGGAACCGCGCCGCGACCTCAGCGGGCGCATCGTCGGGCTCACCGGCGCCGCCTTCGAAATCAGCGAGCGCATGCAGATGGAGGCGAAGCTGCGCAGGCAGGCACAGATGCTGCGCGAGGCCGACCGCCGCAAGGACGAGTTCCTCGCCATGCTCGCCCACGAACTGCGCAACCCCCTGGCCCCGATCCGCAACGCCGTCCAGCTGTTCCGCATCCTGCGCGGGCCGCTGGATCCGAAACTGCGCTGGGCCACGGACGTCATCGATCGCCAGGTGGGGCACATGACGCGCCTGGTCGACGACCTGCTGGACGTGGCGCGGATCACGCGCGGGCGTATCGAGCTGCGCCGCGAGCGCGTCGATCTCGCCGACATCATCGTGCGCGCAGTGGAAACAGTAATGCCGCACGTCAACGAACAGATGCAGCAACTCGAGGTCGATCTGCCGCCCACCCCGGTATGGGTGAACGGCGACGGGCCGCGCCTCGCCCAGGTGGTGGCCAACCTGCTGCACAACGCCTCCAAATACACCGAAGAGCAGGGCTGCATCGGCGTATCCCTGGCGCTCGCCGGCGAGCGCGCCCACATCACGGTAACCGACACGGGGGTGGGCATCCCCCTCGACATGCTCGCCCACGTCTTTGACCTGTTCGCCCAAGGGGAGCGCTCCCTGGACCGGGCGCAGGGGGGCCTGGGGCTCGGCCTGACACTGGTGCGCAGTCTGGTGGAGATGCACGGCGGCGAGGTGGCCGCCCACAGCGCCGGTCCCGGCAAGGGCAGCACGTTCTCCGTGTCGCTGCCGTTGGCGTCCCAGGACGAGGGGCCGGCCGCCCCGCCGGAGCCGGCCCGCCCGCCGCGGCAGGTGGCACGGCGCGTCCTGGTGGTGGATGACAACGAGGACGTGGCAAACTCCTTCACGCTGCTGCTCGAGGCACTGGGACACGAGGTCAGCACCGCCTACGACGGCGCGCAGGCGCTGGAGGCGACGAGCCGCGAGCGGCCCGTGATCGTGTTCCTCGACATCGGTTTGCCGGGCATGGACGGTTTCGAAGTGGCGCGCCGGCTGCGGGCGCAGCATGGCGAATCGCTGACCCTGGTGGCCCTCACGGGTTACCGGCCCGACGACGACGGAGAGCGCGCACGCGCGGCGGGCTTCAACCACTACATGCTCAAACCGTGCGACCCGACCGCGGTGGAGCAGCTCCTCGACGCCCTGAACGACTGAGCCTCCTGCCCCGGCGCTTGCACGGGCATGTCGGCGCGACTAGCCTGAGCGTGTAGGCTTGTCTCCATCGTGTGCAAAAGGAATTTGCCATGTGGCTCCGAACCCTGCTTCTCTCATTGGCCGCGATGGCCCTCGCCCCACCGGCCCTGGCGCGCCAGGCGCAGCAGTTCGGCGACTACGTCGTGCACTACAGCGCCGTGCTCACCTCCACGCTGGCGCCCTCCGTGGCCCGTACCTACGGCATCACCCGCAGTGACCGGCGCGGCCTGCTGACCGTCTCGGTGGAGAAGCGCAGTGGTAAAGGGCAGCCGCAACCGGTCGCGGCACAACTGACGGTGCATGCCGCCAACCTGGCGCGGCAGACCAAGAACGTGGACATGCGGGCCATCCACGAAGGCGCCGCGGTGTACTACATCGGCAGCTTTCCGGTCGCCCGCCGCGAGATCATCGATTTCGACATCAGCGTGGCACCCAAAGGTGCGCAGCGGCGTTTCGACGCCCGCTACCGCGAACGGTTCGTGGCGCCCGAAACCACCGAGACGCAGAGGCGGCTGCAACTGAAATGAACGTACTGTCGGAACTGCTCGCCAAGGACGGAGTGCTCGCCGCCGGCGAGTTCTCCTATCACGGGGATCGCTATTCGGCCGAGGGCCAGCTCAGTGAGGAACAGTCGCGCTGGGCCTCGATCATGAGCCGCGCGCACAACATGGGTGTGCATATGCAGGCCGCCATGCTGGAACTGGCCGGCGGGCGTCTGGACGGCGGCGCCTTCGTTCCGCTCAAGGGCTGGATCGTGCGCGGCCCGGCGTGGTCGGTCTGCGGCATGGCGAACGTGTTCTGTTTCGTCGACAACCGCCGCGCGGGCGTCAACGAGGTCATGGCCCTGCTGCGCGAGCGGCTGTGGAACGAGCCTGACGAAATGGTGTACTGAGCCGGTCCAGGCCGGCACGCAGGGGGCACTTCGCCGCCTGCCGAGAGGGCGCCCCGCGCACGGGGAATCGACCGCGGTTTGGGCCGCGAAGGCGGGCCGCTGAAAAATGCCCTGCCGCAGAAGCGGCAGGGCCCAGGGGGGTGTTGCGCGGAGAGGAGTCCGATCACACCGCCCGCAGACGGTGGTCGAGGGAAATCCCGCGCAGGTGTGGTATCGGCAGCCGCCGCGGCGGCTTTAGGCCCGCGGCGAAAAAACCCGCGCGGGCGCCGCGAATCTCAGGCGTCCGGCAGCCGCCGCCAGAGCGGGTCGCCCCCGCTGGAGGCGGCGATGGCATCCAGGCGCGCCTCGTGCGCGGCTTCCTCGGGGGGGGTCGCCCGGATCACGGTCAGCGGAGGGCGCGAGCCGCTCAGCCGCCGGATCTGCTCCTCCCGTGCCGCTCCCGTTTCGCTCGCCCCGCCCAGGGACAGGTGCACCTGCCCGCCGGTCATCGCCAGATAGACCTCGGCGAGGATCTCCGCGTCGAGCAGCGCCCCGTGCAGATCGCGTTGCGAGTTGTCCACTTCGTAGCGACGGCACAGCGCATCGAGGCTGCACTTCTGCCCCGGGTGCAGACGCCGCGCCATCACCAGCGTGTCCAGCACGCCGCAGTAGGCGTCGAGCTGTTTCCAGCGCGCGCCGGCCAGGCGCAGCTCGTGATTGAGGAAGCCCACGTCGAAGGGCGCGTTGTGGATGATCAACTCGGCGCCGTCCACAAAGCGCAGGAACGCAGGCACCACGTCCGCGAAGCGCGGTTTGTCGGCGAGGAACTCGGTGGTGATCCCGTGCACCTCGACGGCGCCGGCATCGATCTCGCGGTCCGGTTGCAGGTACTGGTGGAAGCGGTTGCCGGTCAGCCGCCGGTTGACCAGCTCCACGCAGCCAATCTCGATGACGCGGTGGCCGTCCTGGGGCTCCAGGCCGGTGGTCTCGGTATCGAGCACGACTTGACGCATTGTGTTTCCTCCCCGCGCTGAGCGCCCGCCTCAGGCGGTCCCCGCCCGCATTTCGTCGATGCCGCGGTTGGCCAGGGCGTCCGCCAACTCGTTTTCCGCATGGCCGGCATGGCCGCGCACCCAGTGCCATTCGACCTCATGGCGCGCCGCCGCGGCGTCAAGGCGTTCCCACAGGTCCTGATTTTTCACCGGCTTTTTGTCGGCCGTCTTCCAGCCGCGCCGCTTCCAGGCGGCCAGCCACTGACTGATGCCCTGCTGCACGTAGCGCGAATCGGTGGTCAGCTGCACCCGGCAGGGCCGTTTGAGCGTCTCCAGGGCAACGATGGCAGCGGTCAGCTCCATCCGGTTGTTGGTGGTCTGCGCCTCGCCGCCGTAGAGGTGCTTTTCGCGTCCGTTGAAACGCAGCAGCACGCCCCAGCCCCCCGGGCCGGGATTGCCGCGGCAGGCGCCGTCGGTGAATGCCTCGACGTTGGTGTCCTCGTTCTCGGCCAAGCCTGTATGCCTCCTCTGCAGAGCTGTGGTGATTCTATTCCGGGCTCGGCACGCCGGCCGGCGCGAAGCGCCGCCGCGCGCGCCAGCGCGGGCGGATCGGCGTGAGCGTCGTCACCCGCTTGCGCGCGACCATGATATAGGCCAGCCCGAACACCGGCCACAGCATGCGCCCGGCCCGCCAGGCCAGGCGCGTACGGACCGGGCCCGGCTGGCCGTGCAGCGCCGGCTGCAGGAAGAAGTGCCGGGTGGCGACCTCCTCCAGCCCGAGCAGCGCAAGCCAGTCGCGCACCCGTGCGGTGCTGTAGAAACGGCCGCACCAGGGCAGCGTCCCGCGCCAGCCCGACACCAGGCGTGACAGCCGCCCCAGACTCCATGGATTGAAGCCGACCACCACCAGATGGCCCTCGGGGATCAGGGCCCGCTCGGCCTCGCGCAGCACGGCGTGGGGCGCCGCGGCGAATTCGAGCACGTGGGGCAGCAGCAGCACATCGATGCTGTCGGTGCACACCGGCAAGGCCTCGGGAAGGCCGTAGAAGCGCTGCTTGCCGACCGGTTCAGCCGACTCCAGCGGCGCGACGTCCAGGACCATGGTATGCGAGATACGGCTGGCTCGGCTCAGATTCTCCGGCAACCGGCCGATCTGCAGCAGGTGGTAGCCGAACAGATCCGGCAGCAGGCGATCCAGCTCGGTCTGCTCGGCCCGCAGCAGGCGGGTACCGAGCGGGGTCGCGTACCAGCCCCGCAGCGCCGTCCAGATCTCGGCCGGCGAGGCAGGTTCGGCATGGGTTCGAGGGCGAAGACATGGCACGGCTCAACTCCGCCGCAGGTTCGGGCATCGGTGCGTGTGTGGCGTCAATTTACCACGTCAGGGCGCGCTGCGCGCCCTGTGCGCCGCGGCACCCGCTGTCCCTTGATGCAGTTTGCAGTTCGGACCGGCGGAGTTGACCCTATTAACGGGGCACCATAACATCCTCACCGAACACGCGGATTTAACGAGACAACAATGGCCCCGCACGCGAGACTCTTCTGGTTCCTCCCGGCGTTCCTCCCCGCGCTGCTCGGCGGCTGCTCGATCCAGCCCACTGCGGAACAGCCGGCGGCCGAACCGGCCGTCGCCACGGGCAAGGTGAGCCCGCCCGCGACGCCGACGGCCCCGACGGCGGTGCACATGACGGTGCTGGGCGACGCAAGCTACCCGGGCCTCCTGCACAACGCCGGACTCGCCGACGAGCTGTTCGCCGCCGAACCGGTGAAGCTTACGCTGCCGCCGGCGCAAGACGTGTGGGAGCGGATCCGCCGCGGCTATGCCCTGCCGGAGGACAAACACCCGCGCATCGAGTCGGAGCTACGGTGGTACGCACGCCACCAGGCCTACATGGACCGGGTGGCGGAACGGGCGCAGCCGTACCTGTACCACATCGTGGAGGAACTCCAGTCGCGCGGCATGCCAACGGAGTTCGCGCTGCTGCCCATCGTGGAGAGCGCCTTTCACCCCTTCGCCTACTCGCACGGCCGCGCCGCCGGCCTGTGGCAGTTCATTCCCGGCACCGGCCGCCACTTCGGCCTGGAGCAGAACTGGTGGTACGACGGCCGCCGCGACATCTACGCCTCCACGCGCGCCGCGCTGGACTACCTGCAGCGCCTGCACGACCGCTTCGACGGCGACTGGCTGCTCGCCCTGGCGGCCTACAACTCGGGCGCCGGGACGGTGAACCACGCCATTCGCGTCAACCAGCGCCGCGGCAAACCCACCGATTTCTGGTCACTGGACCTGCCTGACGAGACCCGTGGTTATGTGCCCAAGCTGCTGGCCCTCGCGGAGCTGATCGGCAAGCCCGCCGCCTACGGACTGCACCTGGAGCCGATCCCGAACACGCCCTATTTCACGCGCGTGGAGGTGGACTCGCAGATCGATCTGGCGCTGGTCGCCGAACTCGCCGATCTCGACCTGGACGAGGTCTATCGGCTCAACCCGGGCTTCAACCGCTGGGCCACCGCCCCCGACGGTCCGCACTACCTGTTGCTGCCGGTGGACTGTGCCGAGACCTTCACCGCCAAGCTGGAGGACGTGCCTCCGAACCAGCGTATCAGCTGGAAGGTGCACAAGGTACGCACTGGCGAGAGCCTGGGCGCCATCGCCCGCCATTACCACACCACCGTGGCAACGCTGCGGCGCGTCAATCGCCTGCACAGCAACCTGATCCGCGCGGGCAGCAAGCTGCTGATCCCGGTCGCCTCGCGCAAGGCGTCCAGCTATGCGCTGAGCGCCGAACAGCGCCGCCGCCACGCCCAGAACCGCGACCGCAACGGCAAGAAGATCGTGCACGTGGTCCGCTCGGGCGACACGTTCTGGGACCTCGCCCAGCGCCACGGGGTCAGCGTGCGCGAACTTGCAAAGTGGAATGCCATGGCCCCCCACGACCCGCTGCGGCCGGGCCAGCGACTGGTGATCTGGGCCCGCAAGACGAGCTTCACCACCGGCGTGCCTGCCCTCCCCCAGCAGCGGCGCGTGACCAAACGGGTCGGCTATGTGGTGCGCCGCGGCGATTCCCTGTACCGGATATCGAGCCGCTTCAACGTCAGCATCGCCAAGCTGCGCGAATGGAACAAGCTGCAGCATGGACAATACCTGCAGCCCGGACAGCGGCTCACGCTCTACGTCGATGTAATGCGCCAGAGCGGCAGCTGAGCGGCCGGTACCTACAACGCACGTCCCCCGCCCCCCGGGGCCCAGGGCCCTACTCGGCGGGGCCGCCCACCCGCTCTTCGCGGTGGCGGGCCACTTC
Source organism: uncultured Gammaproteobacteria bacterium (assembly GCA_963779865.1). Taxonomy (GTDB): domain Bacteria; phylum Pseudomonadota; class Gammaproteobacteria; order CAVZZX01; family CAVZZX01; genus CAVZZX01. Next base: position 20,836 of record CAVZZX010000004.1, read on the forward strand.
CTCCGGCCGGGCCTCGTCCGAATACAGATAGCAGCGCACGCGGTGCCCGGCACTCGGCTCAAAGGCCTGCGGGTAGGTCCGACGACACACGTCCATGGCATGCGGGCAGCGCGGATGAAAGTGGCAGCCGCTGGGTGGATTCGCCGGCGAAGGCAACTCCCCCTCCACGCGGATGACCTCGCGCCCGGCGGGCTGCTCCACGCGCGGCACCGCCGAGAGCAGGGCACGCGTATAGGGGTGACGCGGCCGCTCCATGACGTCCGCGACCGAACCCTGCTCGACGATGCGCCCCAGATACATCACCGCCACCTCGTGGGCCAGGTATTCGACCACCGTGAGGTTATGGCTAATGAACAGATAGCTCAGCCCGAGCTCGTTTTGCAGCCCCTTGAGCAGGTTCAGGATCTGGGCCTGTACCGACACGTCCAGCGCGCTGGTCGGTTCGTCGCAGATGATGAGCCGCGGCTTCACCGCAAGCGTGCGGGCGATGCAGATGCGCTGGCGCTGGCCGCCCGAAAACTCGTGGGGATAGCGGTGCTTGGCCGCCGCCGGCAGCCCGACCTGCTCCAGGAGGGCGTCCACGCGGCGTGGCCGCTCGCCGGGGCCGCGCGCGATGCCCTGCGCGCTCATGCCTTCCTCCAGGATGTTGGCCACTGTCATGCGTGGGTTCATCGAGGAGAACGGGTCCTGAAAGATGATCTGCATGTCGCTGCGCTTGCGCTGCAGGTCCCGGCCGTGCAGGCGCGTGAGTTCCTCATCGGCAAAGCGCACCTCACCGGCCGTAGGGCGCAGCAATTGCAGAATCGCCTTTCCGGCGGTGGTCTTGCCGCAGCCCGATTCCCCGACCAAGGCCAGCGTCTGCCCCTGGCGAATGCTCAGATCCACCCCGTCCACCGCCCGCACCTGGCCCACGGTGCGCTTGAACAGTCCGCGCTGGATGGGGAAATGCACCTTCAGGTCGCGCACCTCAAGCAGCGAACGCTCGCCGCCGGCGGGCGCCGGCGTCTCGGCGCGCGGCGTCGTGGCACGGGCCTGCGCCTGCCGGGCGCCCTGCGGGGCGGTGGGGCGCAGCCGCGGATCCTCCAGGTGACAGCGTACGCCCCCGCCGCCGAGGTCGATGGGATAACGCATCCAGCGCGGGGCCTGCTCCCTGCAGGCATCCCACGCGAGATCGCAGCGCTCGGCGAAGCGACAGCCGGTGAACACGCGGGAAAGGGGCGGGACCGCGCCCTCGATGGTCTCCAAAGCCTCGCTGCGCGAGCGCTTCTCCGGCAGGGCGGCGAACAGCTTGCGTGAGTAGGGGTGGCGCGGGCCGCTGAAGAAGGTCTCGCGACTGGCCTGTTCCACGATGTGGCCGGCGTACATCACCGCCACCCGATCGGCCATTTCTGCGACCACGCCCAAGTCGTGGGTGATCAGCAGGATTGCCATGCCGGTGTCGCGTTGAATGCGGCGCAGCAGGGCGAGCACCTGCGCCTGGATGGTGACGTCCAGGGCGGTGGTCGGTTCGTCGGCGATCAACAGCTCGGGCTCGCCCGCCAGCGCAATGGCGATCATCACGCGCTGCTTCATGCCGCCGGAGAGCTGATGGGGATACTCTTCGAGCCGCCGCTGCGGATCGGGAATGCCGACTTCGGTGAGCAGCTCGACCGTGCGCGCGCGCGCCGCCGCCCCGCCCATGCCCCGATGCTGGCGCAGCACCTCGCCGATCTGCTCGCCGACGGTGAGCACCGGGTTCAGGGAGGTCATCGGCTCCTGGAAGATCATCGCCACGCGCCGCCCGCGCACCCCACGCATCTCCAGCTCCGAGAGCTGCAGCAGGTCGCGCTCGCGAAATCGCGCCATCCCGCCGACGATGCGCCCCGAGGGTGGCAGCAGGTGCATCAGCGCCAGGGCGGTCATGGACTTGCCGCAGCCGGACTCCCCAAGCAGCGCGAAGGTCTCCCCGGCACGGATCGCGAAGCTGACGCCGTCCACGGCGCGCACCGGTGACTGACCGCCGCCCAACCAGGCACGCAGCTCGCTCACCTCCAGCAACGGTCGGGTAACCACGTCCAAGGCCTAATCCACTCCCTTCATGCGCGGGTCGAAGGCGTCGCGCACCGCATCCGAAAACAGATTGGCCGCGAGCACCAGGGTGAACATCATCACGAAGGCGGCCAGCAGCGACCACCACACCACCGGCTCGCGCGCCAACTCCAGGCGCGCGCCGTTGATCATGTTGCCCCAGCTCACCGTGCTGGGGTCCACGCCGACCCCCACATAGGAGAGTACCGCCTCGGCGAGCACCAGGCCGCTGAAATCCAGCACCACGATAATCAGTACGATGTGCATGACATTGGGCAGAATGTGGCGCGCGATGATCGTGAAGCGGCCGACGCCGAAGGCGGTCGCCGCCTGGATATAGTCCATCTCGCGCAACTTGAGCGTCTCCCCACGCAGCAGGCGGCACAGGCTCGTCCAGCTGGTGATGCCCAGGATGATGCACAGGGCGAGCAGGCGCAGGTCGGCCCGGTCGGTGACCGTCTGGAACAGGTCCGGGTGGTTCTCGATGTAGACCTGGATCGAGAGGATGGCCGCGGCGATGAGCAGCACCCCCGGGATCGAGCTGAGCGTGGTGTACAGGTACTGGATGAGGTCGTCGACCCAGCCGCGAAAGTATCCGGCCATGATGCCCAGCGCGATGGCGAACGGCAGCATGACCAGGGTGGTCAGCGTGCCGATCACCAGGCCGGTGCGGATGCTCTTCACCGCCAGGTAGAACACATCCTGGCCCACCTTGTCGGTTCCCAGGATATGGTACTTGGCACTGAGCAGCACCGCGAGCACCAGCAGGGTGAGCAGCGTCCCCACGGTGTACAGGACGACGCTCCAGGGTACCTCGGTCTCGCCGCGAAATACGCGGCGCCACTGGCGCCTGAAGGGCACGCCGCTGCGCCGTGCCAGGGCGAGCACCACGGCCCCCCACAGCGTGCCCACCACGAGCGCGGCGAGCAGCAGCCCCCACGCGACGGTCACCGCGATGTCCCGCCCGCGCGCCGCGGGGCCGGGCAACCCTGCCCCGCCGAACCGCAGTCGCGGATAGACCTGCTGCCGGGTGCCGTCGGCGAGGGTGAGGGTTTCCTTTGCATACAGGTGCACCGCGAAGGGCGCCGAATAGGTCTTTTCCACGTGCCGGCGCAGGGGCGCGGCGATTGCATCGAAGGCGCTGCGCACCTGCACCGAATACTGCACCGCCGCGCCCGGCGCCGGCTGCGCCAGGGACGGCCGGTAGTGGATGGAATCGAGCAGCCCCACCAGCACATAGGCGCTCAGCACCACCAGCGCCGCCATGGCCATGCGGCGCCGAAACACCAAGCGCCAGGGCGCGCGCAAGTGCTCACGCGTGCGGATATAGGCGCCCAGGAAGATGCCGCCGGCGAGCAGCAGGAAAATGAGCCGGTCAGTGAGCAGGTACTCACCCTTCACGCCCGCCAGATGCGGCCACAGCAGCCAGGCCAGTCCGAGCACGGCGACGCTGAGCGCCGGGCGGAACCAGAAGCGCTTCGTCACGCTCATGAGAGGCGGATCCGCGGGTCGACCAGCGTGTAGGACACGTCGGTGAGGATCAGCCCGATGATATAGAGCACCGAGCCGAGAAAGACCATGGCGCGCACGATGGCGAAGTCCTGCGACTGGATGGCGTCGATGGTATAGCTGCCGAGCCCGGGGATGCCGAAGAACGACTCAATCAGCAGGCTGCCGAGAAACAGCAGCGGAATGACGACCACGGCGCCGGTGAGAATCGGCACCAGGCCGTTCTTGAGAACGTGTTTGAACAGCACACGCAGTTCGGACAGCCCCTTGGCGCGTGCCGTGCGGACGTAGTCCTTGCCGATCTCCTCGAGAAAAATGGTGCGGTACCAGCGCGTGCCCGAGCCCACCCCGCCGATCACCCCGATCACCACCGGCAGGATGAGGAACTTGATCGCATCCAGGCCGTCGTCGAAGCCGGAGATCGGCACCAGGTGCCAGAGTTTGCCCACCAGATACTGGCCGCCGATGATGTAGAACAGTGCCGAGATCGACATCAGGATCACGCACAACACCACCCCGCCCACGTCGATGTAGGTGGCACGAAAGAACACCAGCAGCAGCGCGAAGGTGATGTTCACCAGCAGGCCGACGATGAACACCGGGATGGCGATGGCAAGGCTCGGCCACATCCGTTTGCTGATGTCGTAGCCGATGTCGCGCCCGTCGTCCGCCGTGCCGAAATCAAAGGCGAACAGGCGCACCGACTTGCGGAAGAAGATGGTATCGGTCACCGTGTCCAGCCCCTGCGCCCGGGTGTTGACGAACAGCGGCTTGTCGTAGCCGCGCTCGGCCTCCCAGTTGTCGATGGCCTGCTGGGTGACGCGCTTGGCCCCCAGGTGCATGCGTGCCATATCGTCCGGGCTGTTGACGATGAAGAACAGCGAGAAGGTGAGCACGTTGACGCCGATGAGGATCGGCAGGGCGTACAGAATGCGGCGAATGAGATAGCTGAGCATGCCTCAGATCTTCCACTGTTCCTCGCGCGCACTGAGCGCGATGTCCTCGTCCCCGTCGGCGCCGGGATTGGGCGCGGTGGCGCGGGCCGCCGCGGGCTGCAGCCCGCGGCGCTGCTCCTTGCGTCGGTACATCACCGCGGCGGGCAGCAGTGCGCCCAACAGGACTGCCGCGAGCAGCACGAAGGGCCAGACCACGGGCTGATTCCATGCCGCGCGCAGCCGCTCGCGCATGGCCGGGTCGATGCGCTTGTACTTGAGCGTATTGTTGGCCATCAGGTTGGGCTTGGAGTTGAAGTACCACGCGTGGTGCAGCACGAACTGCTTCGGGAACATGCCCCAGACCCAGGGCGCATCGCGCTGGGCGATGCGCACCATGTCGCGGATCAGCGCCATGCGCCGCGGCCCGTTCTCCATGGTGGCCATCTGCTCGAACAGGCGGTTGAATTGCGGGTTGTCGTAGTTGGCGGCATTCTCCCCGCCGTGCTCCGCCTTGCCGTTCGGGCCGTAGAGCAGGAACAGGAAGTTCTCCGGATCGGGATAGTCGGCGTTCCAGCCCCAGGTGAACAACTGGGCGTTGCCCTTGCGCATCTTCTCCTGGAAGCGGTTGTAGTCGGTGTTGCGGATCACCAGTTCCAGGTCGATGCGCCGGAACTGCTTGCGTAGCCAGTCGAGGTAGGCCTTGTCCTCCGGCCCCCCGGCGGTGATGTCGAGATGGATCAGCAGGGGCTGTCCGGTGCGCGCGTCGCGGCCACCGGGATAGCCCGCCTCGGCGAGCAGGCGCCGCGCATCGGCCAGCGGGCGGCGCTCCGCGTGGTCCTTGGCCCAGCTATACACATAGGGGTCGATCCCCGCCTTGCCCTCGACATGGCCGAAGATGCCGGGCGGGAGCGGCCCCTGCGCCGGCACGCCGCGGCCGTTGGCGAAGATGGAGATGTACTCCTCGTAGTCGATGGCGATGGAGATGGCCTGGCGCAGCTTGCGCGCCCGCTCCGAGTAGCCGCCCACCACCGGGTCCAGCATGTTGAAGCCGGTATAGAAGATGCTCGTCTGCACCGCAGTCTGCAGTTCGATGCCCTTCTTGCGCATGGCCGGCGTGAGCTCGGCATCGCCGGCGCTGCTGAACTGGATGGCCTGGTCGAAGCTGTCGGAGGTGACGCCGGACACGTCGTAATAGCCCTGCAGGAACTTGTTCCAGTAGGGGATGCTCTCCTTCTCCAGGCTGTAGACCACCCGATCGACGAAGGGCAGCCGCTTGCCGGCGTCGCGCAGCAGCCCGGCGGCGCGATCCCCGGGCTCGCCCTCGCGCGGGTAGTACTCGGGATGGAAGTTCGGGTTGCGCTCGAGCACCATCTGGCGGTTGGGGTCATTCACCGTAAGCATGTACGGCCCGGTGCCCACCGGATACCAGTCGAGGGTGATGTTGCGCTCGCGCATGCCGGGTTGGGAATAGAACCGGTCCGCCTCCCTCGGCACCGGCGCAAAGAACGGCATGGCCAGCCAGTACTTGAGCTGCGGATAGCGCCCACGGACCTTGATCCGATACGTGTAGCGGTCCACCACCTGGGCGCCCTCCAGGGGGTATTTCGACAGGTCGAGCCAGGCGTGGCCGCCACCGTCGCGCCGCGCGGCGACAGAGGCCTTGCGCAGGGTTGCCCCCAGTTCCTTGAGGCCGACGATGTACTTGCTCATCAAGCCGTAGATGGGCGAGTGCAGGCGCGGCGAGGCCAGCCGCTTGATCTCGTAGACGTAGTCGGCCGCAATCAGCTCACGCGTGCCGCGCACCGGGAAGTCGGCCAGCGTCTTGACGTGTTCGAGATCGGCAGGGCGCAGGTCCTGGTACAGCGGACGCCCCTGGGCGTCGCGGGCGAAGGCCGGATGCGGCTGATAAAGAATGCCGGGACGGAGATGGATATCGTACACGCTGTAGGCGACCTGCTCAGCGGGGGCATCGGCAGGCAGGCGGTGCCCTTGGGCATCGAGCAGCACCGGCTCGGGCAGCGCCGTGACGGTCAGGGGCTCGAGCTGATAGGGGCGCTTCAGGTAATGGTACTGCAGCGGGGGTTCGTAGATCTGCCCGGTGAAGGCCGCCTCGTTGGAGGAATACGACTGCGCCGGGTCCAGCGTCTTGGGACGCTCGGTAAACGACGAGTAGAGGATGTTCTCGCCCGCCTGGCGGTCCGGGTAGGGATCGTTCCAGGGCTGGCTCCCGCAGCCGGCGAGGCTCAGCAGGAGCACCAGGACCGCGCCCAACGGGCGCAGGCCCGCCGCCCGCGGTGTGCGCCTTCCCGACGCGCTGTTGCCTGCCGTCGCTGGCCGAGCCGGTCCCATACCCGTCTCCATCGAAACTACAGACTTTTAACAGATCCGCCGCACAGAAAACACCCGTGCCGCCACATGCCTTCCACGCGCTTCGAGGCTTTTCGCCTCTGCCCGTTTTGGGGTATCGTACGGCGCTGTTCCCGTCCGGTCGGGCACGGAGAGCGAATCGACTCACAACACAGGGGCAGTGCTATGGGATTCCTCGCAGGCAAACGCGCGCTGATCGTCGGTCTGGCCAGTAACCGCTCCATCGCCTGGGGCATTGCGCGGGCCATGCACCGCGAGGGGGCCGAGCTGGCCTTCACCTACCAAAACGAGAAGCTGCGCGAGCGGGTCGAGAAAATGGCCTCCGAGTGCGACTCGGACATCACCCTCCCCTGCGATGTGAGCAGTGACGAGGAGATCGACGCCGTCTTCGAGCAGCTCGACAACTACTGGGACGGGCTCGACGTCATTGTCCACTCCGTGGCGTTCGCCCCGCGCACCGAGCTCGAAGGCGACTATCTGGACAGCGTCACTCGCGACGGGTTCCGTCTCGCCCACGAGATCAGCTCCTACAGCTTCGCGGCGCTGGCCAAGGCCGGGCGCAACATGATGGAGGGGCGCGATGCCGCCCTGCTCACCCTCAGCTACCTGGGGGCGGTACGGGCCATGCCGAATTACAACGTGATGGGCCTGGCCAAGGCCAGTCTGGAGGCAAACGTCCGTTATCTTTCGCAGAGCCTCGGTCCCGACGGCATCCGCGTCAACGGCGTGTCGGCGGGGCCGATCAAGACCCTGGCCGCCGCGGGCATCGGCAACTTTCGCAGGATGCTGGACCACGTGGAGCGCACGGCGCCGCTGCGCCGCAACGTCACCATCGAGGACGTCGGCAATGCCGCCGCCTTTCTGTGCTCGGACCTGGCCGCCGGCATCACCGGCGAGATCACCTATGTGGACGCCGGCTACAACACCATCGGCATGGGCCCGCTCGGCGACGACTGAGCCCGGACCGGGCACGGCGCCCGCGGGCGCCCCGTGTCGCCTCCCCGATGATGGCGTGGCGCCGCGCCCGCTACTCGTAGGTGGCCGCGGGGACGCGGGCCGCCGCCGACGGGTCCAGAAGCCCCTGCTCTCCCTCGCTGCTGGCGATAATGACCGCGCCGGCCGAGTCGCTGAACACGTTCACGGCGGTACGGAACATGTCCAGAATGCGGTCAACCGCCAGGATCAGGCCGACCGCTTCGAGCGGCAGACCGATGGCGCTGAGGATGATCGTAATCGCCACCAGGCTGGCGGCGGGGATCCCGGCAACGCCGATCGAGGTCAGCAGCGCCACAAGGACCACCGTGAACTGGGTCGCGAAGCTCAGCTCCAGCCCGTAGGCCTGGGCGATAAACATCGCCGCCACGCACTCGTAGAGCGCCGTGCCGTCCATGTTGACGGTGGCGCCCAGGGGCAGCACGAAGCTGCTGGTACGGTTGGACACCCCGGCGTTCTTCTCCATGCATTCCATGGTCAGCGGCAAGGTTGCCGAGGACGAGGCCGTGGAGAAAGCCGTCAGCAGGGCCGGTGCGACCGCGCGATAGTGGCGCAGCGGATTGACCCGGCCGACCACGCGCAGGAGCAGCGGCAGCGTCCCAAAGCTGTGCACCGCCAGCGCCAGCAGCACCGTCAGCGAGAACAGGCCGAGAGACTGCGCGAGGCCCGCCAGGTCCTCGCCCCGCAGGCCGGCGACGGTCTTGGCCACCAACGCGAACACGCCCAGCGGCGCGAACTTCATGACCAGGTCGGTGATGCGCATCATCACCTCGAACACCGCCTGCCAGAAGTGGGCGAGCGTGCGGCCGTGTGGCGCCTCGATACGCGTCATGAAGTAGCCGAACAGCAGGCTGAACACGATCAGGCCGAGCATCTGACCGTCGGCCGCGGCTGCCACGATGTTCGGTGGCAGCATGCTGAGAAACACCCCTGACAGATCCCCTGCGCCGTGGCCCTGCACCTGTTCCAGGGCGGCCCCGCCCTGCGCCGCGCTCAGCCCGAGAATATCGCGGGCCGGCTGCCCATCGATGATCCCCGGTGCGATAGCATTGACGAGCACCAGGCCGGCCAGAATGGCCAGCACACTGGTGCTCACGTAGTAGAGCACCGTCTTGGCGCCGAGGCGGCCCAACGCGCCGCCGCTGCCGATCCCTGCCAGGCCGGTGATGATCGAGGAGACGATGAGAGGCACGATCAGCATCTTCAGGGCGTTGAGGAACAACGCCCCGAAGAAGGCGAAAACGGCGTAGAAGGGGATGCCGAACAGCGCCGCCTCGCGGCCGGACGCCAGCCCGGCCGCGACGGCCAGCAGCAAGGCGAACAGGATCTGCCAGTGCAGCTTCAGCTTGGGCATGAGGCGCCCTCCCGGTCTGTCACTGCCCCTCGTGGAGCTCGATATCCGCCCGGTCGCGCGCCTGCTGCAAGGTAGCCTGGAACTCCGCCGCGCCGCGCTGGCGGGCGAGCTGGTCGGCCTCGGACTTGTCAGCCTTCTCCGCGGCCGCGGGCGGCGTCTTCACCGCGAACACGCCGACGGCTGCGGCCGCCGGCTTGCCCTGTGCGCGCAGCATCGTGGTCCCCGCGCTGGCGCCCTGCGCGGGAGGGTGCGGCAGCGCAAAGGCCGTCTGGCGCACAGCGGCCGGAACACCGTCGTTGCCATCGCCGCCGTCGCGCGGGATCAGCACCGGGGCCACCCACGTCGCCTGCGGCCACTGCTTGGCGAGCGTCCCGCCGGCGGTGCCGCTGCGCAGACGCTGGACGGCCTGATCCGCCGCCTTCTTGGCCAACTGTGTCGCCTGCTGATGCTGCAACTGTGTACGGATGTCCTTGCCCACCTCCTCGAGCGGCTTCTGCTCGGCAGGCTTGCGCTCGGCGAGGTGCAGCACCACATAGTGCGTGGGACCGAGCTCCACCATCTCGCTGTTGTAACCGCCGTGCAGCACATCGTCGCTGAAAGCGGCCTGCACCACCTTTGGTTGCGAGGCGACCCCGGTGCCGCCCTGGCGGCTGAAGAAGTCGCTGGTCTGGATCTTCAGGCCGGCTTCATCGGCGGCCGCCTGCAGGCTGTCCGAGTGCTCGTAGGCGAGATTGCCGACCTTTTCGACGAGCTCGTTGAACCGCGGCTCGGCCTGCTGCATGCGCAGCTCGTGGCGGATCTGGTCGGCCACCTCGGACAACGGCCGGACTCTGGCGGGCCGAATGTCTTCGAGCTTGATCAGGTGATAGCCGTACTCGGAGTGCACCGGCTGGCTGATCTGCCCTTCCTGCAGCGAGAACGCCGCCTGCTCGAAGGCCTTGTCCATCGTCCCACGGCCAAAATAGCCCAGCTCCCCGCCCTGCTGCGCAGAACCGGGATCGTCCGAATACTGCTTCGCGAGCTCGGCAAAGGAAGCGCCGTTTTCCAGCTTCTTGCGCAGGTCGTCGGCGAGCGCCTTGGCCTGCTCGGGGGTGTGCTTGTCACCAACGGCGATCAGGATGTGGCGCGCGCGCCGCTGCTCCGGCGTGGTGTAGGCCTGCTTATGGGACTCGTAGTAGCGGCGCACTTCGTCGTCACCGACCTTGATCTGGTCGGCCAGCTTTTCCACGGACAGGTCGAGGTAGTTGACCTTGAGGCGCTCGGGACGTTTGAACTGGGCCTTGTGCTTGTCGTAGTACTCACTCACCTGCGCATCGGACACCGTCACGCGCGGCAAAAAGCCCTCCACAGGGAGCGTCAGGTAGCCGACTTCGCGCTGCTGCTGCAGCAGACGCTCGTAAGCCCGGGCCTGCTCGGGCGTGACGAAGGCCGTCTCCACGACGCCCTGGTACAGCTGCCGCGCGACGAGGTCGCTGGCCACCTGGTGTTCGTAGGCTTCCGGTGCCAGGCCCCGGTAGCCGAGCAGCTGGCGGTAGCGCTCCATCGAGAACTTTCCGTCCGTGTCCTGGAAGGCGGTGTTCTTCTGGATCGCCGCGCGCACCTGCTCTGGCGCCGCGGCGAAATTCGCGTCGTTCAGCAGGTCCAGAAGCACCTGGCGCTGCACCAGCTCTTCGAGCGCCTGCCGCTTCAGCAGGCCTTCGTCGAACATCCCGGGGCGGTAGTTGGCGCCGAGCATCTGCTGGAGCTGCTCCATACGGCTCTGCGCAGCCCGTGCCACCTCCTGCTGGGTGATCTCGACACCGTTGACGCTCGCCACCGGCTCCTGCTTGCCGCCGCCGAGATAGCCCTGAATGCCCCACAAGGCGAAGGAAATGATGATCAGGCCGATGACGGCCCAAATGACGATGCCCTGGACGTTGTCGCGGATGCTCTGGAGCATAGGAGAGAGACCCTGTGCGCGATGGGGATGGTTCAGACAATAAAAAAGGGCGGACTTTCCCAGTCGCGCCCTTCGAGGGTATGGCGGAGTGGACGGGACTCGAACCCGCGACCCCCGGCGTGACAGGCCGGTATTCTAACCAGCTGAACTACCACTCCGATTTTTCTAAATCGACCACCTGGTGGGTGCTGAGGGGCTCGAACCCCCGACCCTCGCCTTGTAAGGGCGATGCTCTCCCAGCTGAGCTAAGCACCCTCGGCAAGGGCGGCTAGTTTACGGCATCCTTGAGCGCTTTGCCAGCCTTGAACCCGGGCATTTTGGAGGCGGGAATGTTGATCGTCTCCTTGGTACGGGGATTGCGACCCGTGCGCGCAGCACGCTCCCGAACGGAGAAAGTGCCGAATCCGACCAGGGTCACCTGCTCGCCCTTCTGCAGGGCCTGGGTGATGGAATCGATGACGCTGTCCACGGCGCGGTTGGCGGCGGCCTTGGAGATGTCTGCACCCTCGGCTACGGCTTCGATCAGTTCAGTCTTATTCACTCGTTGTCTCCCCCATTCAGGCTAAAAAAAACACCGCCCGTACAATGGCGGCAGAACGTCGAAAGATTGTATAGAAGCGGCTGAATTGAGGTCAAGCGAAGAATCAGTGGAGGTTTTCGCATTTTGCACCAGCCGAGACGGCCACTGGGCTGATCCCGCCCCGCTCAAAAGCCGATGATTCCTCTGGCGGGGCCCCGTTCGCGGTACGGCCGCGCCGGGGCCCCGGACCTCAGTGGGCATGGATATGATTGCGCTTGCCGGCCTCGTCCTGGTTTTTGTCGACCACCTCGACATCTTCGCCGCTGCGCGGCTGCGGCGCCTTCGTCAAGGCGATGCCCAGGACCTCGTCAATCCACTGCACCGGGCGTATATCCAGATTCTGCTTGATGTTCTTCGGGATGTCGGCCAGGTCGCGCCGGTTTTCCTCGGGGATAATCACCGTCTTGATGCCGCCCCGGTGCGCCGCCAACAGCTTTTCCTTCAGGCCGCCGATGGGCAGCACCTCACCACGCAAGGTGATCTCGCCGGTCATGGCCACATCGGCGCGCACCGGAATGCCGGTCAGGGCCGACACCAGGGCCGTGCACATGCCGATCCCCGCACTCGGGCCATCCTTGGGGATGGCCCCCTCGGGCACGTGCACATGGATGTCCTGCTTCTCGTAGAAGTCCGGAACCACCCCAAGCGCATTGGCGCGGCTGCGCACCACGCTCATGGCGGCCTGGATCGACTCCTTCATGACGTCGCCCAGTTGACCCGTGAGCACGTGCTTGCCCTTGCCGGGGACGATGGCGGTCTCGATGGTGAGCAGGTCCCCGCCCACCTCGGTCCACGCCAGCCCCGTCACCTGGCCGACCTGGTTCTTCTCCTCGGCACGGCCGAAGCGGAAGCGCCGTACGCCCAGGTACTTCTCGAGATTGCGCGAGGTGACCTGCACCTTGCTCTGCTTGTCACTGAGCAGGATCTCCTTGACCACCTTGCGGCAGATCTTGGCGACCTCACGCTCCAGGTTGCGCACGCCCGCCTCGCGGGTGTAGTAGCGCACCACGTCACGCAGGGCGCTCTCGCCGATGGTGATCTCCTCCTCGCTGAGCCCGTTGGCCTTGATCTGCTTGGGGACGAGATAGCGCGTGGCGATGTTGATCTTCTCATCCTCGGTGTAGCCGGGGATGCGAATCACCTCCATGCGATCGAGCAAGGGACCCGGAATATTCAGGCTGTTCGCCGTGCACACGAACATCACCTCGGAGAGGTCGTAGTCCACCTCCAGATAGTGATCGCCGAAGGTGTGGTTCTGCTCCGGGTCGAGCACCTCCAGCAGGGCCGAGGCCGGATCGCCGCGGAAGTCCATCGCCATCTTGTCGATCTCATCGAGCAGGAACAGCGGGTTGCGGGTGCCGACCTTGGACAGGTTCTGGACGATCTTGCCCGGCATGGAGCCGATATAGGTACGCCGATGGCCGCGGATCTCCGCCTCGTCGCGGACGCCGCCGAGCGACATGCGCACGAACTTGCGATTGGTCGCCCGCGCGATCGACTTGCCCAGGGAGGTCTTGCCCACCCCGGGCGGGCCCACCAGGCACAGGATGGGGCCCTTGAGCTTCTTCACACGTTGCTGCACCGCCAGGTATTCGACGATGCGCTCCTTGACCTTCTCCAGCCCGTAGTGGTCCGCCTCGAGCACCTGCTCGGCACGGCCCAGATCGTGGTGCACCTTGGAGCGCTTCTTCCAGGGCACGCCCAGCAGCCAATCCAGATAGTTGCGCACCACCGTGGCCTCGGCGGACATCGGGGACATCATCTTGAGCTTGTTGAACTCGGCCCTCGCCTTGGTCTTGGCCTCCTTGGACAAACCGCCCTTCTCGATCTTCTGCTCCAGTTCATCGAGCTCATTGGGCGCGTCCTCGAGCTCGCCGAGCTCCTTCTGAATGGCCTTCATCTGCTCGTTCAGATAGTACTCGCGCTGGCTCTTTTCCATTTGCCGCTTGACGCGGCCACGAATGCGCTTCTCCACCTGCAGCAGATCGATCTCGGACTCGATGATCGACATCAGGTGCTCGATCCGCTCGCGCACGTTGGGGATCTCGAGGATCTTCTGCTTCTCCTCGATCTTCAGCGACATGTGCGCGGCAATCGTATCCACCAGCCGGCTCGGATCGTCGATGCTCGACAACGAGGACAAAATCTCCGGCGGCACTTTCTTGTTGAGCTTCACGTACTGGTCGAATTGCGTGAGCAGCGAACGAGCCATGACCTCGGCCTCGCGCTCGGCCAGGGCTTCACCCTCGTAGCCGACCACCTGCGCGGAGAAATGCTCTTCCCCGCTGAGGAAATGCACGATGCGGGCCCGGTCGTTGCCCTCCACAAGCACCTTCACGGTGCCGTCGGGGAGCTTCAGCAACTGCAGAATGCTCGATACGGTACCGATACGATGGATGTCGTCGGGCTGCGGGTCGTCCTGGGCCGCGCTCTTCTGCGAGACCAACAGGATCTTCTTGTCCTTCTCCATGGCCGCCTCCAGCGCATGGATGGACTTCTCGCGGCCCACAAACAGGGGGATGACCATATGGGGGTAGACCACGACGTCGCGCAGCGGCAGTACCGGCAACACGCTCATCTGCTCGTCGATGACTTCGGAAACCTGGTCCTTGTGGTCCATGCGGGATTACCTTCGTTGGGCCGGAACACACGTGTATCGTGTTCCAACGGTGAATTCGTACGAGCCATGAGAGTGCTCGTCTGCACCATCATGGGGGCGGCCCGGGGGCATTTCAAGCACATCCAGGGCAGTGGTGGGGCGGCGTCCTGCAGTGCGCGCAGGACGCCGCGCGGGCGGGGGTGGGGCGAGGGGCTCAGCGCTCGTCCGAGGACGCGGCGCGCGGCGGCTCGGAGCCCTCGTAGAGGATCAGCGGGTCGCCTTCGCCGCTGATGGCCGTCTCGTCGATCACCACCTTGCCGACGGCCTCCATGGAGGGCAGGTCGTACATGGTGTCGAGCAGGACCTGCTCCATGATGGAGCGCAACCCCCGGGCGCCCGTCTTGCGGTCCATGGCCTTGCGTGCCACGGCCCGCAGGGCGTCATCGGTGAACTCCAGCTCCGTACCCTCCATGTCGAAGAGCTTGGAATACTGCTTGGTGAGCGCGTTCTTCGGTTCGCGCAGGATGGCCACCAAGGCGTCCTCGTCGAGTTCCTCCAGGGTCGCCACCACCGGCAGGCGACCGACGAACTCGGGAATCAGCCCGAACTTGATCAGGTCCTCCGGCTCGATGTGCTGCAGCACTTCGCCGACGCCGCGATTATCGGCCTTGCTCTTGACCTGCGCCGAGAAGCCGATGCCGCCCTTTTCGGAGCGATCGCGGATGATGCGGTCCAGCCCCGAGAAGGCGCCGCCGCAGATGAACAGGATGTTGCGCGTGTCCACCTGCAGAAACTCCTGCTGCGGGTGCTTGCGACCGCCCTGCGGCGGCACCGAGGCGATGGTGCCCTCAATGAGCTTGAGCAGTGCCTGCTGCACCCCCTCGCCGGACACGTCGCGGGTGATCGACGGGTTGTCCGACTTGCGCGAGATCTTGTCGATCTCGTCGATGTAGACGATGCCCTGCTGCGCCTTCTCGACGTCGTAGTCGCACTTCTGCAGCAGTTTCTGGATGATGTTCTCGACGTCTTCGCCGACGTAGCCCGCCTCGGTGAGGGTGGTCGCGTCGGCGATGGTGAACGGAACGTTCAGCAGCCGCGCCAGGGTCTCGGCCAGCAGGGTCTTGCCGCTGCCGGTCGGGCCGATGAGAAGGATGTTGCTCTTGGCGAGCTCCACCTCTTCTTTCTTGGCGACGCCGTGCTCGAGCCGCTTGTAGTGGTTGTAGACCGCCACCGCCAGCACCTTCTTGGCGCGGTCCTGGCCGATGACGTACTCGTCCAGGATGGCGTCGATCTCGCGGGGGGTGGGCAAACGGCTGCCCGTCACCGAGGCGGCCTGCTCCTGGACCTCCTCGCGGATGATGTCGTTGCAGAGCTCGACGCATTCATCACAGATGAACACCGAAGGCCCCGCGATCAGCTTCCGCACCTCGTGCTGACTCTTGCCGCAAAAGGAACAGTACAGAAGCTTGCCGTCACCCGTGGTCTTGTCGTCGCTCATAGCCTACCTCGCACACTCCGCAGGTCGTCCACTCACCATGCATGCGCCGGACCGTGTTTTCAAGGCACCCGGTGCAGCGGTTTCGCCGGCAATGCCTAACAAACAGCTTATACCCTTTTCTCGGGACTGTCTGGCAAAAAAGCGGCCACTTCCCTGCCGCCTCAGGCTTCCGTACGGCTGCTCAAGACCTTATCGATCAGCCCGTACTCGACCGACTGATCCGAGCTCATGAAGAAGTCGCGGTCGGTGTCGGTGCGGATGCGTTCCAGGTCCTGCCCCGTATGTTCGGCAAGAATCCGGTTCAATCGTTCCCGGGCGTCGAGAATCTCGCGAGCGTGAATCTCGATGTCCGCGGCCTGGCCCTGAAAACCACCCAGCGGCTGGTGGATCATGGTGCGCGAATGGGGCAGCGCGAAGCGCTTGCCCTGCGCCCCGCCGGCGAGCAGCACCGCGCCCATGCTGGCCGCCTGGCCGATGCACATGGTGCTCACGTCGGGCTTGACGAACTGCATCGTGTCGTAGATGGACAACCCCGCGGACACCGAGCCGCCCGGCGAATTGATGTACAGGTGGATGTCCTTGTCCGGATTTTCCGACTCCAGAAAGAGTAGCTGCGCGACCACCAGATTGGCCATCTGGTCCTCGACCGGGCCGACCAGGAAAATCACCCGTTCCTTGAGCAGCCGGGAGTAGATGTCGTAGGCCCGCTCGCCCCGCGACGTCTGCTCAACGACCATGGGCACCAGATTCAGGGCCTGAGTCTCCATAGCACCTCCTATATCCAATCTGTCGGTCACCTCGGCGATAGCTTTACCGCCAGGTGCGGTCCGCAGGGCTTAGGCACCCTGCGAGGGATACATCAACTCTTTGAAGGGGATCGGCTTTTCGGTGACTGTGGCCTGGCCGAGCACCCATTCCACAACCTGCTCTTCGAGGACCATGGACTCCACCTCGCCCAACCGCCGGCGATCACCGTAGTACCACTTTACCACCTCGTCGGACTGCTCGTAGGGCTCGGCGATGCGCTCCACGGCCGCGCGCACCTGGTCGGCATCGGCGCGAATCTCGTTGTTCCGCACGATCTCGGCAATCAGCAGCCCCAGCGCCACCCGCCGCTCTGCCTGCTCACGGAACATTTCGGGATCCAGATTCATGTCCTCCCGGCGCCCGCCCTGGGCGGCGAAATTCTGGGCCATCTGTTCCGCGAGGTGCTGGGCCTCGGTCTTGACCATGACCTGCGGCAGCTCGATGTCGTTGATTTCCAGGAGCTTGTCCATCACCGCCTGCTTGACGCGGGCCCGCAGCGTCTGCTCGAGTTCGCGCTCCATGTTGCCGCGCACCTCGGCGCGCAGCCCCTCCACCGTGCCGTCCTGGACGCCGAGCTGCTTGACGAAGTCCGCATCCAGCTCAGGCAGCCTGGACGCCTCGACGCCGTGCACCGTGACGGCGAAGTGCACCGGTTTGCCGGCCAGCTCCTCGGCGTGATAGCCCTCGGGGAACTGCAGGTCCAGGGCGCGCTCCTCACCGGGTGTGGCGCCCTTGAGGCCCTCCTCGAAACCGTCAATCATGCGCCCGGCGCCGATCTCCACCGGCACCTGCTGCCCCTCGTTGCCCGAAAACGGCTCGCCCTCGACGGTGCCGGTGAAGTCGATAACCACCCGGTCGCCCTCCTCGGCCGCCCGCTCGACCGGCTCCCAGGTGCGGTGCTGGCGGCGAATGTTCTCCAGCATCTCGTCGACGTCGGCGTCCTGCACCGCGGCCGTGGGCTTCTCCATGGCCACGCCGTCCAGGGCGGCGGGTTTGACCTCCGGATAGACCTCGAAGGTGGCGGTGTATTCCAGGCCGGCGCCCGGCTCGGAGGGCTGCGCGTCGATCTCGGGCATGCCCGCCGGACGCAGCTGCTCCTTGCCGAGTGCCTCGTAGAAGCTGGACTGCACCAGTTCGCCGACGACCTCCTGGCGCACCTGACCGGCGTAGCGCTGCTTGACCACGCGGAGCGGCACCTTGCCGGGGCGAAAGCCCTTGAGCTTGACGCTCTGGGTCATGCGCTTGAGCCGCTCCTCCACGGCCTGGGCGATGTTCTCCTCCGGCACTTCCACCTTCATGCGCCGCTCGAGATTGCCGGTGGCTTCGACTGAAACTTGCATGCTCCCTTAGAACCTCGTCATGTGTGAGTCTGAATGAGTGCGACAGCCGCGCTGCGCGCCGCGCAGCAGCGCCGCCGTGGACGAATTCGTAAACGAAGGAGAGGATTGAACTCTCGGGCGGTCCCGCTCGACCGCCGTCGCGCCGTGGTCACGCAAGTATACGGCACGGGCCGACCATAGTAACACAGCCGGCGAGATGCCGGACACAGGAGGGGGACTGCAAGAGAAATGGTGGGCCGTCAGGGATTCGAACCCCGGACCAACTGATTAAGAGTCAGCTGCTCTACCAACTGAGCTAACGGCCCCGGAAAGGCGGCATAGTGAAGCACACGGAGGACGTGTTTTCAAGCACCGCCTCGGGCCGGGGACCGGCGGGAGGCGGGAATTGGGGTGAGCGATGGGACTCGAACCCACGACGACCGGAATCACAATCCGGGGCTCTACCAACTGAGCTACGCTCACCATTGGAACCGCTTTTGCGACGACAGCCGGATTGGCGCGCCTGGTAGGACTCGAACCTACTACCCTCGGCTTAGAAGGCCGATGCTCTATCCGGATGAGCTACAGGCGCTGGCAATCCTGTGGCCTCGGGCCCGAATCTTTGGTCGGGGTAGAGGGATTCGAACCCCCGACATCCAGCTCCCAAAGCTGGCGCGCTACCAGACTGCGCTATACCCCGCTCGGTCGCGCGTACAGCGCCTCTGATATGCGTATCGCCGTCGCGCATTACGCAAGGCCGTGGATAATACGCACCCCGCCCGGAAACGTCAATCGCGCCCCCCGGGCGCCTTGGCGCGACCCGGCCGACGTGCGATGATCGCGCCCTCTCGCATTCCGGACGGCACGGTGGGGACCATGGGCGCCAATATCATCGACGGCAAGGCGGTCGCGGCGGGCATTCGCGAACGCATCCGCCAGCGCGTGCGCGAGCGCGCCGACCAGGGGCTGCGCATCCCCGGCCTGGCCGTGATCCTGGTGGGCGAGAACCCGGCCTCGCAGGTGTACGTCAAGAGCAAGCGGCGCGACTGCGAGGAGGTGGGCATCCATTCCCTCGCCTACGACCTGGCCGCCGACGTCTCCCAGAGCGAGTTGCTGGCGCTCATCGACCGGCTCAATGAGGACGCCGGCGTGGACGGCATCCTGGTGCAGCTGCCGCTGCCCGCCCACATCGATCCGGAGACCGTCATCGAGCGCATCCACCCGGACAAGGACGTGGATGGCTTCCACCCCTACAACGTGGGCCGGCTGGCCGTGCGCCTGCCGGTGCTTCGCCCCTGCACCCCGTTTGGCGTGATGCGCCTGCTCGAAGACGCCGGGGTGGAGGTCAAGGCCAAGGACTGCGTCGTCGTGGGGGCTTCCAACATCGTGGGCCGCCCCATGGCCCTGGAGCTGATGCTCGCCGGCGGCACGGTCACCGTCTGTCACCGCTTCACCCGCGATCTGCAGGAACAGGTGCAGCGCGCGGAGATCCTGGTGGTGGCGGTCGGCAAGCCCGGTCTGGTGCCCGGCGAGTGGGTCCGCCCCGGCGCCGTGGTGATCGATGTCGGCATGAACCGCACCGCAGCGGGCGCCCTGGTGGGAGACGTGGGCTTCGAGGCCGCCCGCGAGCGCGCCAGCCACATTACGCCCGTGCCCGGCGGGGTGGGCCCCATGACCCGCGCCATGTTGCTGCACAACACCCTGGAAGCGGCCGAGCGGCTGCACGTGCCGGCCCCGCCGCGCAGCGGCTGAGCCCCCGGCGCGAACGAATCCCGCGCCGATTACCGCCGGCAGACCGCTTGCGCGCCCGCTACTGCGGGTGCAGATAGGTGCCCGCGTGCGGCGGCAGGCCGGCGAAGCAGCGCGCGTAGAGCGCGCTCTGCATCGGGCCCGCCACGCCGTGCAGACCGTCATCGATGGCCGCCTCGTCGAGCATGAGCGAGACCGGCTCGCCCTGCACCTCGCCCTCGCAGCGCTCGAAGATGCGGGCGTCCGAGGCGTCGAAAGTGCGGAAGGCGTGCAGCCCGCCGTGGTAGGCGTGCAGGGCAATCAGGGTCTGCGAGGGGGCCTTGCGATAGTCCGGCAGGAAGGCCGCCGTATAGTCGCGCATCACCCGCCCGGCGGCGTCGTGCACGAAGACCTCGATGACGTGCACCCGGTCGGGATGCGCGCGCTCCCAGCGGATCCGGCTCAACAGCAGGCCGCTGCGCGCGTCTCGATACTCGACCTCGCGGTAGAACCCGGGCGCATTGGCATAACCGCCGAGGTGCGCGTCCTCGTGGATCGGCCGCCCGGCGAGCTGGCGCTGGTGGAGGCGGTAGACGTCCTCGGCGAAGCGGTTCCAGACACGCGCGTGACGGTTATCCTCCTGCATGACCTGCACCGCCGGCGCCGCCGCGGCGGCGCCGCTGAAAACGAGGGCGGCGAGCACCGCCAGCGTGACTCCCACTTGCCAGCCCATAGGCTCCTCTCCAGTGCGAGGACGAAGGCGAGCGCCTATTCGCGGCGCCAGATGGTGCCGCTGGCCCCGTCCTCCAGGACGATGCCCGCGGCCTTCAGCTCGTCCCGGATGCGGTCGGCCGCGGCCCAGTCCTTGTTCTGTCGCGCCTGCGTGCGCGCGGCGATCAGGGCGTCGATCGCCGCATCCTCGAGCACGCCCTCCGCCGCGCCCGCTGCACCATGGCCCTTGCGGCGCTTGAACCATTGCTCCGGGTCCTCGCGCCGCAGCAGGCCCAGCAGCCCGGCCAGGCGCCGCAGCAGGCCGGCCAGGGCCGCGGCGCGCTCGGGCGCCGTCTCCCGGGCGGCGTTGATGGCGCCGCGCAGCTCGTGCAGCAGCGTCAACGCCTGCGGGGTGTTGAAGTCGTCGTCCATGGCGGCGCGAAAGCGCGCCTCATAATCTTCGGCGACGGCCGCGTCGGCCGGGGGCACGCCGCGCAGGGCCGTGTACAGGGCGTTGACCGCCGCCTCGGCATTGTCGAGGTGCTGATCGGAGTAGTTCAGCGGGCTGCGGTAATGGCTGGTGAGGATGAAGTAGCGCAGCACCTCGGCGTCGTAGCGCTCGAGCACCTCGCGGATGGTGAAGAAGTTGCCCAGGGACTTGGACATCTTCTCCTCGTCCACGCGTACGAAGCCGTTGTGCATCCAGACGTTGACGAAGTGCTCGCCGGTGGCGCCCTCACTCTGCGCAATCTCGTTCTCGTGGTGCGGGAATTGCAGATCCATGCCGCCGCCGTGAATGTCGAAGTGGTCGCCGAGACAATGCGTGGACATGGCCGAGCACTCGATGTGCCAGCCCGGACGTCCCGGTCCCCAGGGCGAGTCCCAGCTCGGCTCGCCGGGCTTGGCCGCCTTCCACAGCACGAAGTCGAGCGGGTCCTGCTTGTGCTCGCCGATCTCCACCCGGGCCCCGGCGCGCAGGTCCTCCAGGCGCTTGCCCGAGAGCCGCCCGTAGGCGGGAAAGCGGCTGACGTCGTAGTAGACGTCGCCGTTATCGGCCGGGTAGGCGAAGCCGCGCTCGACCAGACGCGCGATCATGGCCTCGATGCCCTCGATGTGGGCGGTGGCGCGCGGCTCCTGCTCGGGGCGGAGCACGCCCAGGGCGTCGGCGTCCTCGTGCATGGCCGCGATGAAGCGCTCGGTGAGCGCCGCGACCGGCTCGCCGCGCTCGGCGGCGCGGGCGATGATCTTGTCGTCGATGTCGGTGATGTTGCGAACGTAGGTGACGTGCTCGGCGCCGAACACCTCGCGCAGGTAGCGGTAGACGATGTCGAACACCACCAGCACGCGAGCGTGCCCGATGTGGCAGTAGTCGTATACGGTCATCCCGCACACGTACATGCGCACCCGCTTCGGGTCGATGGGTGCAAAGGGCGCCTTTGCGCGGGTCAGGCTGTTGTGGATGGTCAGCATTGCAGCTCGCAGTGTGAGTGGACCCAAGGCCCGCCTCAGCGGCGTCCCGCCCAGCGTTCCAGCCGCCGCGCCGCACGCTCCCGGCCGATGAGGGGCAGCAGCCGGCCCAGTTCCGGGCCGTCCAGGCGCCCGGTGAGCGCCGCCCGCAGCGGCCGGAACAGCGCCTTGCCGCGCGCGCCGGTGCGCCGCCTGACCTCCTCGCTCAGCGCCTTGAAGTGCGTGTCGTGCAGGGCCAGCGCCTCCACGGCGGCGGTGAAGAACTCGCCGTCCGCCTCCTGCACCACCGCGAGGGCCTCGCCCTCGATCTCGAGCGCCTCCGCATAGATGCCCTCGGCCAGCGCCAGGGCCTGTTCGGGAAACAGCACGTTGCTGCGGGCGGTGGCGCTGAACGCCTCGGCCTCGGCATCGGGCACGCACTCGCGCACCGCCGCGCCGAACCAGGGCCACAAGGTGTCGGCACCGGCCCGGTGCACGGCCTCTTTCTGCCAGAACAGCAGGCGCGCATCGTCGTGGGCGGCGGGCGCGCGCGACAGCCGGCCCGGGTCGAACGCGGCGGCGAGCCCGGCCAAATCCAGGAACTCGTCATGCCCGTAATAGTGCCCGAGCCGGGCCAGGTGATTGAGCACCGCGCCGGGCAGGAAGCCCGCCTCGCGCAGGTCCCGCACCCCGAGGGCGCCGTGACGCTTGGACAGCGGCCCGCCCTCGCGCCCGGTGACCAGCGCGATGTGCCCGTAGCGCGGCGGCGCCAGGCCGAGCGCCTCCAGGAGCAGGATCTGGCGCGGCGTATTGGCGAGGTGGTCCTCCCCGCGCAGCACATCGGTGATCCCCATCAGGGCGTCGTCCACCGCATTGGTGAAAAAAAACGCCGGCGTCCCGTCGGCACGACGCACGATGAAATCGCCGATCTCGTCGCTGGCGAAGCGTTGCGGGCCGCGCACCAGATCGGTGAAGCCCACCGCTTCGCCCGCCGGCACGCGAAAGCGCAGCGTCGCCGGCTCCCCGGCCGCCAGCCGACCGGCGGCCTGATCCGCGCTCAGGTGCGCGCACTTGCCCGAGTAGCGCGGCGGGCGCCCGGCCGCGAGGGCGGCCTTGCGCGACAGGGCCAGCTCCTCACGGCTGCAGAAGCAGGGGTAGACCCGGTCCAGCGCCTCCAGGCGCGCGTAGTGGCCGGCATAGATCGCGTGGCGCTCGGACTGCCGGTAGGGCCCCGCGTCACCGCCCGCCGCCATCCCCTCGTCCCAGTCCAGGCCCAACCAGCGCAAGTCCTCCAGCAGGTCATGGAGGTAGGTGTCCCGGCTGCGCTCGGCATCGGTGTCCTCGATGCGCAGCACAAAGCGGCCCTCCTCGCGCCGGGCAAGCAGCAGGTTGAACAGCGCGGTGCGCGCATTGCCCAGGTGCAGATGCCCGGTGGGACTGGGCGCAAAGCGCGTTTTGATCGGCAGTGTGCTCATGGCAGCGGAATAGTAACGAAATCACGGCAGCGCCACAAAAGACCCTCGCTTTCGCCGCTGCGGCAAAGCCGATATGATCGAGCGCTTCTCCACAAAAGGTAAACCGCCCGATGTGCCAGAGAACGCTCGCATTGCTCC
Source organism: uncultured Gammaproteobacteria bacterium (assembly GCA_963779865.1). Lineage (GTDB taxonomy): Bacteria > Pseudomonadota > Gammaproteobacteria > CAVZZX01 > CAVZZX01 > CAVZZX01. The sequence goes on from CAVZZX010000004.1 coordinate 44,301, forward strand.
TCACCGCGGCCCTGCTGGGCCCCTCGCTGGCGGCCGCGGCCGACGATCACCCCCGTGTACGCATGCAAACCAGCATGGGTGCGTTCGTCCTCGAGTTGGACGCGGAGAAGGCGCCGCGCACGGTAGACAATTTCCTGCGCTACGTGCGCGAGGACTTCTATGACAACACGATCTTCCATCGCGTGATCGACGGTTTCGTGGTGCAGGGCGGCGGTTTCACGCCGGACTACGCACGCAAGGCGACGCACGCGCCGATCCTGAACGAGGCGGACAACGGCCTGTTGAACCGCCGCGGCACCATCGCCATGGCGCGCACCTTCGAGCCGCACTCGGCGACCTCGCAGTTCTTCATCAACCTGAAGAAAAATGCCTTCCTTGACCACAAGAACGACACGCCGCGCGGCTTCGGCTATGCCGTGTTCGGTCACGTGGTCGAGGGCATGGACGTGGTGGACAAGATCGCGCGCGTGAAGACCGGCGCGGCCGGGCCGTTTCCCCAGGATGCGCCCGCGCAGCCGGTGATCATCAAGGACGTCGAGATCCTCGACGCGAAGGCCAGCAACGAAACGGAGACGCAACAATGATCAAGCTGCAGACGAATTTCGGCACCATCACGGTGGAGTTGTTCGAAGACAAGGCCCCGGAGACGGCGGCGAACTTCGTGCGCTATGCGAAGGAAGGCTTCTATGACGGCACCATCTTCCATCGCGTGATCAACGGCTTCATGGTCCAGGGCGGTGGCATGGAGCCGGGCATGAAGGAGAAGCCAACGCATGCGCCGATCCGCAACGAGGCGGACAATGGGCTGTCCAACGAACGCGGCACCCTGGCCATGGCCCGCACCCCCGATCCGCATTCGGCGAGCTCGCAATTCTTCATCAATGTGGCGGACAACACCTTCCTGGACTTCAAGGCGGCGACGCCGGAAGGCTACGGCTACTGCGTCTTCGGCAAGGTGGTCGACGGTATGGACGTGGTGGAGAAGATCAAGGAACAGCCTACCACCACCCGCGGCTGGCATCAGGACGTGCCAGAGGATGACATCCTCCTCGAAAGCGTCGAGGTCGGCTGAGAGCGCGGCGCCCGATGAGCACCCTGTTCATCTCCGACCTGCACCTGAGCGGCGAGCGGCCGCAGATCACCGCGCAGTTCGTGCGTTTTCTGGACGGGCCGGCACGCCAGGCCGACGCGGTGTACATCCTGGGCGACCTGTTCGAGGCCTGGCTGGGCGACGACCTGGTCCTGCCTGAACACCGCCCGGCCCTGGGCGCCATGCAGGCACTCGCCGAAGCGGGCATCCCGCTGTACTTCATGCAGGGCAATCGCGATTTTCTCGCCGGCAGCGAGTTCGAGCGGCTGAGCGGTGCACGCCTGCTGCCCGATCCCAGCGTGATCGATCTCTACGGGGAGCCCGTGCTGCTGATGCACGGGGACACCCTGTGCACGGACGACCTCGAGTACCAGGGCTTTCGGCAGATGGTGCGCAACCCGGCGTGGCAGCGCGAGTTCCTGGACAAGCCGCCGGAGGCGCGCGTGGCCATGGCCCGCGAGCTGCGCGACGTCAGCAAGCGGGAAACCGGCCGCAAGGCCGAGACCATCATGGACGTCAACGGCGAGGCGGTGACGGGGGCCTTTCGGCGCCACCGCGTGCGCCGCCTGATCCACGGCCACACCCACCGCCCGGCGGTGCACGACCTGGAGGTCGACGGTGTCCCGGTGCAGCGCATCGTGCTCGGCGACTGGTACGAACAGGGCAGCGTGCTGCGCTGCGACGCGGAGGGCTGCACGCTGGGAGGCCTCTGAGCGGCGCGCCCGACCGCCTCAGTCCGGCTTTTGGAAGGCGCGCCCCTGGCGCAGCTCTTCGATGGTGAAGCGTTTGTAGCCCTCGGGCAGGACGAACAGCTCGGCCGCGGGCATGAAGTCGGCGTCGAAGTCGGCAAGCATGCGCGAATAGCCCTTCGCGTCCCATTCCTGGATCGGAAAACCGTGCGCGAGATAGCGCGTGGGGGCGAAGGTGTCCGCAGCCATGTCGCAGGCGTTGCGCACGTCGGCGGGGATGAGATTGAAGGTGCGCGCGCTCTCGCCCGCGAGCACCCGGTGGTAGTCACGCAGGGCGGCGACCGCATCGGGCAGCAGGCCCTCGACCGCGACCACATTGGCGCATTCCTTGCCGCCCGCCTCCAGGCGATAGTGCACCGGCTTCTTGCCGTCGATGCTGGGGGCGTCCTGCATGGAACCGAGCCGCGTTTCGCGCAATTGCAGCGGGGTGGGCGGCGCGATATCCACCTTGCGGGGCTCGACCACCATGATCGTGCCGTCCTCGGTATTCACGTCGTACACCGTGCGCGTCCGGCGATCGAACAGCACGAAGTCCTTGGAGCCCTCGCCCTCGTCGATGCGCAGGTAATGCGGCGCCACCAGCATGCGCACCGGATAGGGATCGATCCCCTTCTCACTCTCCACGAAGCTCAGCTTGATCACCTTGCCCGGCACGGGCTCGGCGGCAACCACCGGCAGGACCGCCGTGACAAGCAGCGACGCCCCCAGCAGCGCCGCAAGAAGACGATTCGCGTTCATTGACCACTCCTCTGTGCCATCGCCTCCAGATCGGCGATCTCTTCTTCGGTGAACCCGGCGCGGCGCCGGGCTGCGCAGGCGAACGGCCCCCGCACCATGCCGTGCATATACTGACCCAGCAGGCGGCGAAAAGTGCGGCGCGGCTCCAGGCCCCGCTCGGCACACAGCTGCGTGAACCAGTGCGTGCCGATCGCCACGTGCCCCTCCTCGTCGCGCGCGATGATCTCGAGGATGGCCACGGCGCGCAGATTGCCGGCGGCACGCAGGCGCTCGATCATCGCCGGCGCGACGTCCAGCCCGCGCGCCTCGAGCACGCGAGGCACCAGCGCCATGCGCACCAGCACGTCGTGGGCGGTGCTCACGGCCATTTCCCAGAGCCCGTCGTGGGCCGGAAAGTCGCCGTAGTCGTGGCCCAGCTCCCGCAGATGCCCGCGCAGCAAGCCGAAATGATACGCCTCTTCGGCCGCCACCTGCAGCCAGTCCGCGTAGAAGCGCTCGGGCAGCTCGCGAAAGCGGTAGAGCGCATCGAGGGCGAGATTGATGGCGTTGAACTCGATGTGACACAGCGCGTGGATCAGCGCCGCCTGGCCCTCGCGGCTGGACAGCCGCCGCCGCGCCAGTTCCCGGGGCGGCACGAGCCGCGGCCGGGCGGGGCGACCCGGCGCCGTGAGGGGACGCGGCGGGGTGTGCGCCGCCAGGCTCAGTTCCCCCTGCGCCCAGCGGCGGTGCAGGTCGGCGGCGAGCGCCGCCTTGCGCCCGGGGTCGCACTCCGCCAGCGCCGCCCCGGCGAGGGCAAACAGGCCGGGCGCGCTCACGAGGGCGCCGCGCCCCGCGTGTCGCCGCCGGCGGCCGGCAGTTTCAGCCCGATCACCAAGTCCATCACATTGGTCCCCGTCGGGCCGGTCTGCAAGAGATCGCCGCTCGCCTCCAGGAAGGCGCCGGCATTGGCCGCGCGCAGGCAGCGCGCGGCGTCCAGGCCTTGCGCCCGGCCGCGCGCCACCGTGGCCCCGTCGACCAGGGCGCCGGCATCCTCGGTCGGCCCGTCCGTGCCGTCGGTGCCGGCGGCGAGCAGCAACACGTCATGGCGGCCGGCCAGGGCCGCGGCCGCCGCGAGCGCCAGGTGCTGGTTGCGCCCGCCGCGCCCCGGAGCCGCCGGCAGCCGCACGGTGGTCTCCCCGCCCCACAGGTACACCCCGGGCGCCGCCGCGGCCAGCCGCCGACCGATGCCTTCGCCCTGGGCGGCGGCGTCGCCTGCCAGCGTCTCGGCGGCCGCGACCGGCAGCCCCCAGCCGGTCGCGGTACGCGCCGCGGCCTCCAGGGCCTGTCGGTTGCTGCCCACCAACGCGTGGCGCACGCCCGCCAGGCACGGGTCACCGGGGCGCGGCGGCGGCGGCGCACGCCCCAGCAGTGTGCCCAGCCACGGCGGCAGCCCCGCGGCCGGTGTCCCCGCCCCGCCCGGCGCCAGCGGCCCGGAACCGATCACCGCGGGGTCGTCGCCCAATACGTCCGACAGGAGCAGGACGTGCACCGGGCGCCGGCCCAAGCGCAGTGCCAGGCGGCCGTCCTTGATCAGCGACAGCGCCCTGCGCACGCCATTCATGGCGGCGATGGGCAGCCCGCTGCCGAGCAACCAGGCATTGACGCGCTGCAGGTCCGCGAGTGTGATCCCCTCGGGCAGGACCTCGGCCACGGCAGAGGCGCCGCCGGAGAGCAGGACCAGACAGGGCTCGCCGGGGGGCAGCCCCCCCGCAAAGGTCAGCAGCCGCGTCCCTGCAGCGAGGCTGCCCGCGTCCGGCAGCGGATGCCCGCCTTCCAGGCATTCCAGGCCGGCGACGCTCTCGCAGTGACCGGTCTTGGTGAGGATCAGGCCATCGGCGATCCGCCCGTCCATGGCCTCCAGCGCCCCGGCCGCCATGCGCGCGGCGGCCTTGCCGATGGCGATCAGGTGACAGGGCCCCGGCGACCTGCCGTGCGCGAGCAGGTGCTCGGCCACGCAGCGGCGCCCGTCCGCCGCGGCCAGGGCGGCCCGAAAGCCGTCCAGCAGCCGCCGCCGCCAGGCCTCGCGCAGCGCCGGGGAGTTCACGCCCGGCACCCGCCGCCTGCTAGGATTTTGTGCAGGACCCCCGTCCGCCACGCGGCGCGCCGGCGGGGACAGTGTGAGAGGAGAATCACCGTGTTCCTTCCCAGGCCTGTGTATCGGACACTTCCCACCCTCTATCTGTGCGGCGGCCTGCTGAGCGTATCCCTGCTGGACGGCCCACGGGCCCTCCTCGCGGGCCTGCTGCTGACCGCCGCCGGGATGCGGGTGCTGCAGATGCGCCGCAGCGCCCGCCGCGGCCGCGTGCCTTCCCGAGGATAATCAGCCGCTGATCAGCGGCTGAACAGCGCCTGTATACTGCAGTCCCGCAGACCGGAACCGTGACCATGCACCAGACAGAGCAGACCGGGGCGCTGCCGCGCGTGGGCGTCGGTGCGGTGGTGCTTCGCGCCGGCGCCGTGCTGCTGGTGCAGCGCGCCCGCCCGCCGGCGGCCGGCCAGTGGGCGATCCCCGGCGGCAAGCTGCACCTGGGGGAACCCCTGCAGCGGGCGGCGGAGCGCGAGCTGCTCGAGGAGACCGGCGTGCGCGTGCGCGCCGGCGCCCCCGTGTTCGCCTTCGACCTCATCGAGCACGATGCGCGCGGGCGCTGCACCCTGCATTACGTTGTCGTCGACCTGGAGGCGGAATACCTCGCGGGCGAGCCGCGCCCGGGCGACGACGCTGCGGACGCCCGCTGGGTCACCCCGGCGCAACTGCCAACCCTGGACGTACACCCGCTGACCCGGCGCCTTCTGCACGAGCGCTACGGGTTCTGAGCGGTTCTCAGCCCGCCAGGGCGTCCAGGCCATGCGCCAGATCGGCCTGGATGTCGGCGAGGTCCTCCAGCCCCACCGCGAGACGCAACAGCCCCTCGGTGATCCCCGCCTCGGCCTTCGCCGGCGCGCTCAGACGCCCGTGCGTCGTGCTCGCCGGGTGGGTGATGGTGGACTTGGCATCCCCGAGATTGGCCGTGATCGACAACATGCGCGTGGCATCGATCACGCGCCAGGCGCCTTCGCGGCCGCCCTCCACCTCGACCCCGACCACGCCGCCGAAGCCGCCGCTCTGCTGACGGGCCGCCAGGGCATGCTGCGGATGGCTCTCCAGCCCCGGATAGTGCACGCGGCGCACCGCCGGGTGCGCCTCCAGCCAGCGCGCCAGGGCCAGTGCGTTTTCGCTGTGCGCCCGCATGCGCAGGCGCAGCGTTTCCAGCCCCTTGGCGAACACCCACGCGTTGAACGGGCTCATGCTGGGCCCGGCGGTGCGCAGCACGCCGAACACCTCCTTGCCCACGCGCTCCGCGTCGCCCACGACCGCCCCGCCGACGCAGCGCCCTTGGCCGTCGAGGTACTTGGTGGCCGAGTGGATGACGAGGTCCGCCCCCAGGCTGAGCGGACGCTGCAAGGCCGGGGTGCAGAAACAATTGTCCACCACCAGCAGACTGTCGTTCGCGTGGGCGAGCTCGGCAAGCGCGCCGATGTCGGCCACCTCGGTCAGCGGGTTGGACGGCGTCTCCAGGAACAGCAAGCGCGTCTCGCGGCGCAGCGCGCCCTGCCAGGCGGCCAGGTCACTGAGATCGACGAAGCTGATCTCCACACCGAACTTCGTCATGTAATTGCTGAACAGGGCCGTAGTCGTGCCGAACACCGCCCGCGAGCAGACCACGTGGTCGCCGGCCTTGAGCAGCGCGAGGCAGGTGCTGAGGATGGCGGCCATCCCGGAGGCGGTGGCCACGCAGGCCGCGCCGCCCTCGAGCGCCGCCAGCCGGGCCTGGAAAGTGGCGACCGTTGGGTTGGTGAAACGCGAATAGATGTTGCCCGGCTCATCGCCGCCGAAGCGGGCGGCCGCCTGGGCGGCGCTGTCGAAGACATAACTGGAGGTGGTGAAGATCGGCTCCGAATGCTCGTGCTCACTGGTGCGTACCTGCCCGGCGCGCACCGCCAGCGTGTCGAAACCCAAGTCCTGCTCAGAGTTCATCGAAGTGCCCTGCCCTGTTGCCGTGAGATCCCGCGGGCACAAAAAAAACCCGCCGAGCCAAAGCGGGTTTTCACCCTCGCTTTAGCTGCATTTATCAAGCGCCCGCAAGCTGAGCTCAAATCGGCGCTGTCACTCATCCTAAGAGCCGCCCGGCGAAGCCGTCAAGCCCGGCCCTGCGACTCAGGCCGAGTTGTAGAGCTCGATGACCTCGTTGTCGATGTTGCGCGCGGTCTTCGCGAGGTCGTTGCGGGCGGCCTCCAGGCGGTCCAGATAGCCTGCGCTGATGTCGCCGGTGACATAGTCGCCGTCGAACACCGAGGCGTCGAAGCGCTCGATGCGCGGATTGCCCTTGCGCGCCGCCTGCTTGAGGTCCTCGAGGTCCTGGTAGACCAGCCAGTCCGCCCCGATGGCCTCGGCGATCTGCTGGTCGTCGCGGCCGTGGCCGATCAGCTCCTTGGCCGAGGGCATGTCGATGCCGTAGACATTGGGGTAGCGCACCGGCGGCGCGGCGGAGGCGAAATACACCTTGCGGGCCCCGGCGTCGCGGGCCATCTGGATGATCTGCTTCGAGGTGGTCCCGCGCACGATGGAGTCGTCGATGAGCAGCACGTTCTTGCCCTTGAACTCCAGGTCGATGGCGTTGAGCTTCTGGCGCACCGACTTCTTGCGCTGTTTCTGCCCCGGCATGATGAAGGTGCGGGCGATATAGCGGTTCTTGATGAAGCCCTCGCGGTACTTCACGCCGAGTTCGTAGGAGAGCTGCAGGGCGGCGGTGCGACTGGTGTCCGGGATCGGAATGACGACGTCGATGTCGTGCGCGGGGAAGCTCGCCTTGATGCGCTTGGCGAGCTTCTCGCCCATGCGCAGGCGCGCCTTGTACACCGCGATGCCGTCGATAATGGAGTCGGGCCGCGCCAGGTAGACGTGCTCGAAGATGCACGGCGCGAGCATCGGGTTCTCGGCGCACTGCCGGGTGAAGATGTTGCCGTCCACGTCGATGTAGACCGCCTCGCCCGGCTCCAGGTCGCGGATCAGCTCGAAGCCGAGCACGTCGATGGCCACGCTCTCCGAGGCGATCATGTACTCGGTCCCCTCCTCGGTCTCGCGCTTGCCGAACACCACCGGGCGGATGCCGTAGGGGTCGCGGAAGCCGACGATGCCGCGGTCGTTGATCAGGGCGACGGCGGCATAGGCGCCGCGGCAGCGGCGATGCACGCCGGCCACGGCCGCGAAGATGTCGTTCTCATCGATGTTGAGCGTGCCGGCCACCTGCAGCTCATGGGCGAAGACGTTCAGCAGGACTTCGGAGTCGGAGTCGGTATTGATGTGCCGGCGGTCCTCCACGAACAGCTCGCGCTTGAGCGCCTCGGCATTGGTCAGGTTGCCGTTGTGCGCGAGCGCAATGCCGTAGGGGGAGTTGACATAGAACGGCTGGGCCTCGGCCGAAGACTGGCAACCGGCGGTCGGATAGCGCACATGGCCGATGCCCAGATTGCCCGCCAGGCGCAGCATGTGGCGAGGCTGGAAGACGTCCCGCACCAGGCCGTTGTCCTTGCGCAGGTACAACCGCCCGTCCTCGCAGGTGACCATCCCCGCGGCGTCCTGGCCGCGGTGCTGGAGCACCGTGAGCCCGTCATAGAGCGCCTGGTTGACCGGGCCCTTGCCCGCGATTCCGATGATCCCACACATGGAGCCGATTCCTCCGCGGCGCGCAGCCGCGCCTGACGCGTGTCCGGACTCAGGACACTAGTATACAAAGTTGGCGGCGATGTCACCGGGGAGAAAGCCCCGCAGCCAGACCGCCATGACCTGGAAATGATGCAGAAAGAGCGAGTCGCCCCACCAGGGCGACTGCGGGAGGTTGGTGAGCCCCGCCAGCAGCACCACCACCGCCACCAGCAGGATGCCACGCAACACGCCGAAGACCATGCCGACCATGCGATCGGTGCCCGTCAGGCCGGTGCGCTGCACCAGCTGGGCCGCAAAAAAGTTGATGATGCCGGTGACCACGAGGGTGGCAATGAACAGCCCCAGGAAGGCCGCGGCGAGACGCAGGGTCGGATCGCCGATGGTGTCGCCGATGACGCCGGCGAGCTTGGGGGCGAAGCGCAGCGCCAGCCAGAAGGCGAGGACCCACCCCGCCAGCGACAGTGCCTCACGCACGAAGCCGCGGATCAGGCTGACAAAGGCCGACAGCAGAACGACGGCGAGGATAGCGTAATCGACCCAGATCATGCCTCAGAACGAGCGACTCGGGATGGTCCGCAGTGCGGCGGCGGCATTGTAACAGAGCCGGGGCGGCGCACAAGCACGGCGCACGCTCACGGGTGGGACACCACCAGCCCCTTGAGGCGGGTTTCGCGCTGGAGCGCGTCGCGCAGCCGCTCCGCGGCCTCGCGGCGGACCTCGGGGCCCACACGCACGCGGTAGATCGTCCCGCTGGAGGTCTGCACGGGTTCGACGAAGGCATGGTGATGCTTGGCGAGCAGCCGGTCGCGGAGCGCCCGGGCGTTGGCCTCGCGCTCGAAGCTGGCGAGCTGCACCACCCACGCCTTGGGAGGCGTGTCCGGCCCGGCCGGCGTCTTGTCCGGCGCGGGCATGGCGGCGGCCTGGCCCGCGACCGGCGAACTCGCGGGCCGGCCTGCAGGGGACGCGGCCGGGGGCGGCGCCGGCGGCTTCTCGAGGGCGGCGGGTTCCACGGCGAGCGGCACCGCGCGCGGCGGCATCGGCGCGGGCCCCTCGGGCAGCTGCGCCAGCCCCATCGAAGCGTCCTGCGGTATGCCAACCGTGTCGGGCGGAATGTTGGTGCGCAGCATGGTCAGGCCGCTCTGCCCGCCCCCGCCCAGGAACATGGGAATGAAAATCACCGCCAGCGCGACCAGCACAATGGCGCCGACCAGACGCTGCTTCAGACCATTTTCTTCCACCAACTACCTCACGATCGGCACGGTCGGTCAGGCAAGGAGCGGCAGGATCGCCCCGACCGTGTAAAAGGACCCGAAGACCACGATGCGGTCACCGGGCTGTGCATCGGCCCGCGCCGCGCGGAAGGCCTGGGCGATCCCGGCGCAGGCGTGCAGCGGCGTACCCGTGCCCGCCACGGCGGCATGCACCCGCTGCGGCGGCGCGGCACGCGCCGCCTGAAGAATCCCGGTGTACCATACATCGATGCTGCCGTGCAGCCTGCCGAGACTCGTCTCGACGTCCTTGTCGTCAAGCATCGCCACCACGCCGAGGGTGCGCCCGCTGCACGGCTGGCTGCGCAGCCCCTCGGCAAGGCGCGCTACCCCGTCGGGGTTGTGGGCCACGTCGAGCACCACCGTCACCTCGCCGGGGATCACCTGAAAGCGCCCGGGCAGGGCCACCTGCAGCAGGCCGGTGCGCACCGCCGCTTGGCTGATCGGTAGCCGCGCGCGCAGGGCATCGAGCGCCATCAGCACCCCCGCCGCATTGTCGAGTTGATGGCGCCCGCGCAGCGCCGGGATCGGCAGCGCCGTTCGCCGGCGGCCCTGCGCTCCTTCCCAGTGCCAACCCTCGCCAGCCATGCGCACGTGGATATCGCGGCCGAGCACGTAGAGGGGGGCCTGCAGCGCCCCGGCGCGCGCGAGCAAGGCCGCGGGCGGGTCGGCATCGGCGCAGACGGCCGGCCGTCCCGGGCGCAGGATGCCGGCCTTCTCGGCGGCGATGCTCTCCCGGTCGGTGCCCAGCCAGCCGACGTGGTCGATTGCGATGCGGGTGATCAGGGCGACATCGGCGTCGATCAGGTTCACGGCGTCGAGCCGCCCGCCCATGCCCACTTCGAGCAGCGCCACCTCCGGCCGTTCGCGATAGAACAGATCGAGCGCCGCCAGGGTGCCGAATTCGAAATAGGTGAGCGAGGTACCGCGGCGGGCCCGCTCCACCCGCTCGAAGGCCGCGCACAAGGGGGCGTCGGCGATCTCCGCCCCGTCGATGCGGATGCGCTCGTTGTAGCGCAGCAGATGCGGCGAGGTGTAGGTGCCGACCCGATAGCCGTCGGCGCGCAGGATGGACTCGAGCATTGCCACGCTGGAGCCCTTCCCGTTGGTGCCCGCAACGGTGATGACCACGAACGGCGGCGGCTCGGGGTGCAGCTGCTCGAAGACGCAGCGGACGCGCTCGAGCCCGAGATCGATCTCGGTGGCATGCAGCGCCTCTTGCCACGCCAGCCACTCGGACAGGGTCTTCGGTCGGGGGGCGCCGCTCATCGCATCCGGGTTCGGGACAGGGTCCGCTGGCGGGCCCCGCTCACGCGCTCGGGCGGTGCATGAACATGGCCAGCAACGCCGCGAGGCGATCGCGCATGTGCCGGCGGTCGGCGATCAGGTCCAGCGCGCCGTGTTCGAGCAGGAACTCGCTGCGTTGAAAGCCTTCGGGCAGCGTCTCGCGCACCGTCTGCTCGATCACCCGCGGGCCCGCGAAACCGATCAGCGCGTGCGGTTCGGCCACAATCGTATCGCCCAGCATGGCCAGGCTCGCCGACACGCCACCCATGGTGGGGTCGGTCAGCACCGACACGAACGGCAGTCCGCGCTTGTTCATGCGGGCCAGGGCGGCGCTGGTCTTCGCCATCTGCATCAGGGAGAACAGCCCCTCCTGCATGCGGGCGCCGCCGCTCGCCGAAAAGCAGACCAGCGGGATGCCGTGCTCCAGGCACACGTTCACCCCGCGCACGAAGCGCTCGCCGACCACCGAGCCCATCGAGCCGCCCATGAAGCCGAACTCGAAGGCCGCCGCGACCAGGGGCTGGCCCTTCACGCTGCCACGCATCACCACCAGCGCATCCTCCTCGCCGGTGCCCTTCTGCGCCTGGGCGATGCGGTCCTTGTATCGTTTGCCGTCCTTGAACTTGAGCACGTCGATCGGCTGGAGCCCGGCGCCGATCTCCTCGCGCGGCTCCGCGTCGAGAAAGCCTTCCAGGCGCTGACGCGCGCCGATGCGCATGTGGTGGTCGCACTTGGGGCAGACGTCGAGGTTGCGCTCGAGCTCGGCGCGGTAGAGCACACCGCCGCAGGCGGGGCACTTCCTCCACAGACCCTCGGGGACGTTCTTCTTGTTCCCGCCCTCGGTGCGAATACGCGTGGGCAGCAGCTTGGTGAACCAGTTCATGAGACAACTACTCCGACCGTCCGGCCTCGGGGAGGCGGGAGGGTCTCAGGCGGCGCCGCGGTCCATGGCCGTGCGCATTTCTTCTACAAGTCCGGCGACGGCGGCAATCGCCTGCTCGGCTTCCGCGGCGTGGGTTTCGAGCAGGCGCACTAAGGCGCTGCCCACCACCACGGCGTCGGCAACCTGCGCCACCTGTCCGGCCGTTTCCGCATCCCGGATGCCGAAGCCCACGCCCACCGGCAGCGGGGTGGCGGCGCGGATGCCCTGCACCCGTCGCCCCACCTCGGCCAGGTCCAGATTGGCCGCCCCCGTGACGCCTTTGAGCGACACATAATAAACGAAGCCGCTGGCCGCGGCCGTGATTGCCTGCACCCTCTGCGCGCTGGTGTTCGGCGCCAGCAGGAAGATGGGATCGAGCTGTGCGGCGCGACAGGCCGCCAGCAGCGTCTCGCCCTCCTCGGGCGGCAGGTCCACGGTCAGCACCCCGTCCACGCCCGCCTTGGCCGCCGCGGCGGCGAAGGCCTCGTAGCCGCACGCCTCGATGGGGTTGAGGTAGCCCATGAGCACGACCGGGGTGTGGGCATCCTCGCTGCGGAAGCGGCGCACCATAGCGAGCACGTCGGCCAGGCGCACATGATGCAGCAGGGCGCGTTCGGTGGCGCGCTGGATCACCGGGCCGTCGGCCATCGGGTCGGAGAAGGGCACGCCAAGCTCAATGAGATCGGCGCCGGCCTTCACCATGGCGTGCATCAACGGCACGGTGATCTCCGGCGTCGGATCACCGGCGGTGACGTAGGGCACCAGGGCCGTGCGCCCCTGCCTGCGCAGCGCATCGAACCGACGGGCGATGCGGCTCATGGCGCCTCCTCACTCTGCGGGCGCTCGCGCGCCATCACGGTGTGCATGTCCTTGTCGCCGCGCCCGGAGAGATTGACGATGAGGATGGCCTCCGGACCGAGTTCCGGGGCGAGCTTGCGGGCATAGGCCAGCGCGTGGCTCGATTCCAGGGCCGGGATGATGCCCTCCTTGCGGGTCAGCTCGTGGAAGGCCGCCAGCGCCTCCTCGTCGGTGACGGCGACGTAGCGCGCCCGCCCGCTGTCCTTCAGCCAGGCGTGCTCGGGCCCGACGCCCGGGTAGTCCAGGCCGGCGGAGATGGAATGGGTCGGCAGGATCTGCCCGTCGGCGTCCTCCATCAGGTAGGTGCGGTTGCCGTGCAGCACGCCCGGTCGGCCCGCGCACAGCGGCGCGGCGTGGTGCCCGGTGGCGAGCCCTTCACCGGCCGCCTCGACCCCGTACATGGCCACGGCGGGGTCCTGCAGGAACGGGTGAAACAGGCCGATGGCGTTCGAGCCGCCGCCCACGCAGGCCACCAGCGCATCGGGCAGGCGTCCGGCCTGCTCCAGGATCTGGGCACGTGCCTCGCGGCCGATGATGGCCTGAAAATCCCGCACCATGGCCGGATAGGGGTGCGGCCCGGCGACCGTACCGATGATGTAGAAGGTGTCGTCGACATGGGTGACCCAGTCGCGCATGGCCTCGTTGAGCGCGTCCTTGAGGGTGCGCGAGCCCGACTCCACCGGCACCACCGTAGCGCCGAGCAGCTCCATGCGGTAGACGTTGGTGGCCTGGCGTTGCACGTCCTCGGCGCCCATGTAGACCACGCATTCCATGCCCAGGCGCGCCGCGACCGTCGCCGTGGCGACCCCGTGCTGACCGGCCCCGGTCTCGGCGATCACGCGGCGCTTGCCCATGCGCTTGGCGAGCAGGGCCTGCCCCACCGTGTTGTTCACCTTGTGGGCGCCGGTGTGGTTGAGGTCCTCGCGCTTGAGATAGATGCGCGCACCGCCGGCAAGCTCCGTGAACCGCTGCGCGAAGTAGAGCGGCGAAGGCCGGCCCACGTAGTGATGCAGCTCTTCGTCGAGCTCCGCCTGGAAGGCCGGGTCCGCCAGGTAGCGCGTGTAGGCGTCCTGCAGCTCGGCGAGCGGCGCCATCAGGGTCTCGGCGACGAAGCGCCCGCCGTAGGGACCGAAGTGCCCTCGCGCGTCCGGTTGCGCGCCGGCGGCGGCCGGCGGCTCAGCGCGCATGCTTGTCTTCGACACGGTTCACCTCTCTGATAAACGCGGCCATCTTGTCCGCGTCCTTGATGCCCTTGTCCGCCTCGATGCCACCGCTGACGTCTACGGCGTACGGCCGCACCCGTTGCACGGCGGCGGCGACGTTGTCTGGCCGCAGCCCGCCCGCCAGGATCACGGGAACGCTCAGGTTCGCCGGGATCAGCGACCAATCGAAGCTCACCCCGGTGCCGCCCGGCGCCTGCGCCTGCCAGGTGTCCAGCAGCAGTGCGGCCGCATCCGGATAGCTGCGCGCACAGGCGGCGACATCGGTGCCCGGGTGCACGCGCAGGGCCTTGATATAGGGCCGGCCGAAACCGCCGCAGTCGGCCGGGCATTCGTCGCCGTGAAACTGCAGGAGGTCGACCGGCAGCGCCTCGAGTACCGCGCGGATCCGCTCGGGCGGCGCGTCCACGAACAGGGCCACCACGCTCACGAAGGGCGGCAGCCCGGCGACCACCCGCTGCGCCTGCTCGATGTCCACTGCGCGCGGACTGCGCGGATAGAAGACCAGCCCGATGGCATCGGCCCCCAGGCGCGCGGCGGCCAGGGCGTCTTCCCGGCGGGTCATCCCGCAGAACTTCACGCGCGTGCGCATGGCGACGGTCTCGGCTGTCGGCGCGACAGGTTACCAGACGGGCGGGGCGGGCGGAAGTTGGGGGATTTCAAACGCCTCCGGATAGCTCACCGCCATGAAATACAGCCCGAAGGGCGGCGCGGTCACCCCGCCCAGGGCGCGCTCGCGGGTCTTCAGCACCTCGTGCGCCCAGTCCGGCGCGCGCTCGCCGGCGCCGATGGCCATCAACACCCCGGCGATGTTGCGGACCATGTGGTGCAGAAAGGCGTTCGCCTCCAGGTCCAGGAACACAAACGGCCCCTGGCGCGCGACGTCCAGCCGATGGAGGGTACGGATCGGGCTCTTGGCCTGGCATCCCAAGGCCCGGTAGGCGGAGAAGTCGTGCTCCCCGATCAGGTGTGCGGCCGCCGCGCGCATCCGGCCCACCTCGAGCGGCCGATACGCCCAGCTCACCCGATGCTGCAGGTAGGTCGGGCGCACCGGGCGCGTGAAGATGACATAGCGATAGCGGCGCCGCAGCGCCGAGAAGCGCGCGTGGAAGTCCGCCGCGACCGGGCGCGCCCAGAGCACGCTCACGTCCTTGGGCAGATTGGCGTTGGCCCCGAACACCCAGGCGCGCTCGCTGCGCTCGGCGGTGGTGTCGAAGTGCACCACCTGGCCGGCCGCGTGCACGCCGGTGTCCGTGCGCCCGGCGCAGATGACCCGCA
Source organism: uncultured Gammaproteobacteria bacterium (assembly GCA_963779865.1). Taxonomy (GTDB): domain Bacteria; phylum Pseudomonadota; class Gammaproteobacteria; order CAVZZX01; family CAVZZX01; genus CAVZZX01. The sequence continues at coordinate 59,454 of CAVZZX010000004.1, forward strand.
CCGGCCGGTCCGCGACGCGGGAGAGCGCCGCCTCGAGGCGCCCCTGCACGGTGTCGACGCCGTCCTGCAATTGCCAGCCGTGATAGGCGCGGCCGTCGTATTCGATGCCCAGCGCCACCCTCATGGGGCGATCCTCATCGGCCGCCCTCCCCCCGCGGGCCCCACGCGCGTGCAGCGCGCGCTCAGAGCAGTTCCAGCCCGGCGAACAGCGCGGCCAGCGCCAGGGGCAGCAGCCACTCGAGCGCCCGCGGGGGCGGCGGCACGTGCAGGCTGCGCGCCACGCAGGGGGCTGTTTCGGCGCGCTGCACCGCAGTGGTAAAGGCGGCCGCGGCGGTCTCCGCGGCCGCCCGCAGCCGCGAGCGCCCGAGGCGTTGCGCCCGGTAGGCGTCGGGCAGCGCGACCTGCAGGGCCTGCACCGCCTCGAGTGTGAGCGCCAGACGCAGCACCAGGCGCTCGGGCGAAAAGCCCACCCTGCGTAGCGGCCGGGCCAGCCAGTACAGGGCGCCCAGCAGGTCCGACCGTGGGGTGCTCGCCACCAGCAGGCTGGCGGCGGACACCACCAGCACCAGGGTGCCGGTGCGCACGGCGGCCAGCCACAGCCCCTGCTGCGAGGGCATCCACGATGCGCTCCATTCGGGCCACAGCGGTTCTCCGGGGGTAAACCACAGGTACAGCACAAGGATCGAGAGCAGCAGCCACTTCAGCCGACGCAGCATGCGCCCGGCCGCACGCAGGCCGGCGCCGCGGCCTGGCAGCAGCACCGCCCCCAAAACGAGGAAGCCCAGCAGCAGCTGGGCTCCCCGTCCGAACGAAAGGGCGGCGGTGAAGACCAGAAAGGCAGCGATCCGGACGGCCGGATGCATTCGCCCCTCAGGCGATCTGCTTGAGCAGGCTCTGGGCCTCCTGCTGCTGGGTACCGTCGCCCTCTTCCAGGACCTCATCGAGGATGCTGCGGGCGCCGTCGGCATCGCCCATATCGATGTAGGCGCGGGCCAGATCGAGCTTGGTGCCGACCTCGTCCAGGTCGGAGATCAAGCCCGCTTCGCCACCCATGTCGGAGGTGTCCGCGTCACTGGCGACGGCGGCCTCATCGAAGGCCGACGCGTTCTCATGCGAGGAATCCAGACCCGCGAAATCCAGATCGCCGAGATCGAAATCCAGCCCGTCGCCCTGGTCCGCGGACTCGCCGGCGGTCCCGGCCGCATCGGCGGTTGCCGTGTCGCCGCTCTCGGGAAGGGCGAAATCGACATCGAAATCGAGCGCCCCGTCGCCGGCGGCAGCCTCGGGCGCCGCCTCGCTTGCCGCGCCGAGGTCGAGATCGAAGTCGAGGCCGGCGTCGTTCTCGCCGGCAGCGCCAGACGCGCCAGTGAGAGAGGCGCTGGCGACCGCGTCGTCGCCCACGGCCAGGTCGAAATCGAGCGCCTCTTCCCCGGCCTGCGGCTCGGTTCCGCTCGCCTCGTCCTCCGGGAACATGGAACCCAAATCGAAGTCGTCCGCCGGCGCCGCCTCGGCGCTCGCCGTCTCGGCCGGGGCCTGGGGCTGCAAGTCATCGACCTGGAAGATCCCGGTGTCCAGACCGATGTCCATGACCTCGTCATCGCTCACCGTGGCTGCGCTGGAGGGGGCGGCCGCATCGGCGGCATCCGCGAACAGCGGGTTGGCGGGGGCCAGTTCGCGCCCCATGCCCAGCACCTTCTTCCAGGCCGGGGCCTGCGCGTCGTCGGTCTTGGCGTAGAGCTCCTCGGCCAGGGACTCGAAGGCGCCCTTGTTCTTCATGGCATGGTAGAGCTCGGCCAGTTTGAACTGCAGCTCGGTGCGACCAGGCTCGTTGTCGATGGCCTGCTTGAGCAGCTCTTCGGCCTGCTGATAGCGTCCGTAGGCCATGTACACGTCCGCTTCCGTAAGCGGATCGACCTCGTTGTCCTCGGCGTCCAGGTCGCCCATGCCGCTGACCGCAAAGTCGCTCAGGAACGAGGACTCCTCCGAGGCGGGCTCGTCGGCGCCGGCGGTACCCGCCGCCCCCGCCGCGGCCGGCGCGCCCCCGCGCAGGATGCTCTCCTGGAACTTGCTGTCCGCCTTGCGGCGGCGACGCGCCACCACCAGCAGGAGCAGAAGCAAGACCAGCACCAGTGCCGCACCGGCAATCAGCAGTGAGGGGCTGGCCATCACGGCGGCGAACACGCCGCTCGCGGCAACCAGGGCGGTCTGCCACCAGGCCTGACGCGGCGGAGGCAGGTCCTCCACGGCGGGCGCGGCCGCGCTCGCCTGTGCCGGGGCGGGTTGCGGCTCGGTTTTCGCCTCCACGGGCGCCGCCGCACTCGGGGCGGTCGCCGGCGCGGGGGCGGTCGGCTCAGCGGCGGCGGCCGGCTGCGCCTGCTCGACCGACTGGGGCTCGACCGACTGGGGCTCGACCGACTGGGGCTCGACCGCCTGGGCCTCGACCGACTGGGGCTCGACCGACTGGGGCTCGACCGCCTGGGCCTCGACCGACTGGGGCTCGACCGCCTGGGCCTCGACCGACTGGGCTTCGGCGGACGCCTCGGCAGAGGCATCCTCGGCTGGCGCCGCACCGGCCTGCGCCTGCAAAGCGGCGAGTTGATCGTCCTTCAGCGACAACAGCCGCTGCATGGAGTCGAGCCGCGACTGCAGGGCCTTCAATCGATCGGCCAGTTCCGCATTGCGCTGGTGTTCGGCCTCGGCCGCCTCGCGGGCTGCGGTGAGCCGCTCGCGCAGCGGCGCGGCGTCCCCGCCCCCCTTTGCCGTCGCGTCGGGGCGGGCGTCGGAGCCGCTGCCTACCCCTTCGGTGCTGACCAACTTGAGCTCGGCGGGCTTCGCCACGTGCGCGGACGCGTCCTGCGCCGCCATGCGGTCACTGGCGATCAGCGTCTGCTTGGCGGGTGCGGCCGCCAGCCGCGCCTTGAGCGCGTCCCAGGCCGCGTTCTGCTCGGCCACTGCATGCACCGCCTGCTCCTGGCTCATCGCCGTGAGCAGCGAGGGATCGTCGATGCGCAGCACGTAGCCGGCCTTGAGCCGGTTCACGTTGCCGCCCTCGAAGGCGTCCGGGTTGCTCTTGAGCAGCGCCATCAGCACCTGCTGCACGCTGACCGACTCATCCGGCCGCAGCTTGCGGGCCACCGACCAGGCGGTGTCCTGCGCACTGCTGATGCCGTAGTCCAGGGCGCCGGCGGCGCTCGCCGCGCCGCCGATGGGCTTGCGCGGAAACAGCTCGGTGTCCTCGTCCGCGACGACGCCGACCGGGGCCGCGTCCATACCGGGCGCGGTCACCGGGGCGGGGGCTGCCTCCTGAGCGGGCGCCGTGGCCGTCGCGGGAGCGGGGACCGCGGCCGGCGCCGCATGCGGCGCCTGGGGCATCGCGGGCGTGGGAACCACCGACGCGGGCGCGGCCTCGGCGGCCACCGGCGCGGGGGTGGGGACGGTGACCGCCGCAGTCTGCGGCGCCTGCACGGCGGCGCCCTTGCCGGCCAGGAACTTGGGCGGGTCGAGCAGGACCGTGTACTCGCGCAGCATGCGCCCGTCCTGCCACTCGGTGTCGAGCAGGAAATCCAGGAACGGCTCGCGCACCGGCTGGCGTGAGGTGACCTTCACCACGTACTTGCCGCCGCCCTTGGGCTCGACCTTGAAGTCGAGCATCATCAGACTGGCAGGGCGCTCGATACCGGCTCGCGCAAAGGCGTCGTAGCTGGCAAGCCGGACGCTGAGATTCTTCACGTCGGCCGGGCTGGCCGAGAGCAGCTCGATTTCCGCTTTCAGCGGCTCGTTCAGCGCGGAGTGAATCTTGATACTACCCAGCCCCAGGGCGCTGGCGGCCAGCGGTACGAGGGCCAGCGAGCCCAGCATCAGTTGCAGCTTGCGCACGTCACTCACTCCCAAGGCGATGGCGACGGTTAGGTCGCGTCGGGATTAATGCTTTATTATCCATATACTTACCAGCGATACATGACAATCGCCTTTATAATTTCCTACTAACTATACTCACAAATAGTCATTTATCAACATCTCGGCGATTTGGACGCTGTTCAGCGCCGCCCCCTTGCGGACGTTATCGGCGACGACCCAGAGATTCAGCCCGCGCGGATGGGTGATGTCCTCACGGATGCGGCCCACGTAGACGGGGTCGTGATTCGCCCCCTCGGTCACGGCGGTGGGGTAGCCCCCGTCTTCGTGCCGATCCAGCACCTCGATGCCCTTGGCCTTGGCCAGGACCGCGCGCGCCTGCTCGGCGGTGATCTTCTCGCGGGTCTCGATGTGCACCGCCTCGGAGTGTCCGTAGAACACCGGCACACGCACGGCCGTCGGGTTTACGAGGATATCGGCGTCCTCGAAGATTTTCTGTGTCTCCCATACCATTTTCATTTCTTCCTTGGTGTACCCATTGTCCTGGAAGACGTCGATCTGCGGGAGCGCGTTGAAGGCGATCTGCTTGGGGTAGACCTTGGGGTCGATCGGCTTGCCATTGAGCAGCTGGGCGGTCTGGGTGGCGAGTTCCTCGATCGCCTCCTTGCCGGTGCCCGACACCGCCTGGTAGGTGGCCACATTGATGCGGGTGATGCCCACCGCATCGTAGATCGGCTTGAGCGCGACCAGCATCTGGATGGTCGAGCAATTCGGGTTGGCGATGATGTTGCGCGTGGTGTAGCCGGCGATGGCCTGCGGGTTGACCTCCGGCACGACCAGCGGCACGTCCTCGTCGTAGCGAAAATGCGAGGTGTTGTCGATGACCACGCAGCCGGCCGCCGCCGCCTTCGGCGCGTATTCGGCCGATACCGAACCGCCCGCCGAGAACAGCCCGATCTGCACCTGCGAGAAATCGAACTCCGCCAGGTCGTGCACACGCACCTTGCGGCCGCGGAACAGGACCTCGCTGCCGGCCGAGCGGCTGCTCGCCAGGGGATAGAGATTGCCCACCGGGAAGTTGCGCGACTCCAGGATCGACATCATGGTTTCGCCCACGGCGCCGGTGGCGCCGACAACTGCAACGTCGAATTCTTTGGCCATCTGGTCTCTCCTTTGAAAGCGTCGGTTGGGGCCGCCTCAGTCGGCCAATGCCGCCGCGATGGCATCGCCCATCGCCGCGGTGCCTACGCGCGTGAGGCCGCTCGTGTGGATGTCCGCCGTGCGCAGGCCCTGGTCGAGCACCCGATGCACGGCGCGCTCCACGCGCGCTGCGAGGTCCGCCTCGTCCAGCGAGTAGCGCAGCATCATCGCCACGGACAGGATGGTGGCGAGGGGGTTGGCCAGGTCCTGCCCGGCGATGTCCGGCGCCGAGCCGTGAATCGGCTCGTACATGCCTTTGCCCTGCTCGTCCAGCGAGGCCGAGGGCAGCATGCCGATGGAGCCGGTCAGCATGGCCGCCGCGTCGGAGAGGATGTCGCCGAACATGTTGGTGGTCACCAGCACGTCGAACTGTTTGGGCGCACGCACCAGCTGCATGGCCGCGTTGTCGACGTACATGTGGCTGAGCTCGATCCGCGGGTACTCGCGGGCAAGACCGCTCATCACCTCGCGCCACAGCTCGGTGCACTCCAGCACATTCGCCTTGTCCACGGAGCACACCCGGCCGCCGCGCCTGGCGGCGATGTCGAAGGCCACACGGCCGATGCGGCGGATCTCGGACTCGCGGTAGACCAGCGTGTTGAAGCCCTCGCGCTCGCCGTTCTCCAGCGTACGCACGCCGCGCGGCTGGCCGAAATAGATGCCGCCGGTGAGCTCGCGCACGATCATGATGTCCAGCCCCGACACCACCTCCGGACGCAGGCTGGAGGCATCCGCCAGTTGCGGATAGAGCAGGGCCGGACGCAGGTTGGCGAACAGGCCGAGCTCGCTGCGCAAGCCGAGCAGGCCCTTTTCCGGGCGCACGCGCGATATCGAGCGACTCCCATTTCGGGCCGCCCACCGCGCCGAGCAGCAGGGCGTCGCGCCGCGCGGGCCCGGCTCAGGGTGGTCGCCGGCAACGGATGGCCGTCGGCGTCGTAGGCCGCCCCGCCCACCAGAGCCTCGTCCCAGTCCACGGCGAGGCCGAAATCCTCGCGCAGGCGCGCGAGCACCTTCACCGCTTGGGCCACGATCTCCGGGCCGATCCCGTCCCCGGGCAGAATCAGTATCTTTTTCGTCATCGTATTCCGCTCGTTCTCCTCAGCCGCCTGTTTCGCCGAACAGCCACGGCGCCTGCGCGCGGCGCCGCTGCTCGTAGGCGCGGATGTCCTCGGCGTGCTGCAGGGTCAGGCCGATGTCGTCCAGGCCCTCGAGCAGGCGGCGCTTGCGGAAGGCATCGATGTCGAAGGGCAGCGGCCGCCCGTCGGGGCGCGTCACCGTCTGCGCCTGGAGATCGACGCTGAGCCGATAGCCCTCCTCGGCCGCCTGCCCGGCGAACAGCTCCTCGACCACCGCCTCGTCGAGCACGATCGGCAGGATGCCGTTCTTGAAGCAGTTGTTGAAGAAGATGTCGGCAAAGCTCGGGGCGATGATTACCCGAAAACCGTGCGTCCAGCAGCGCCCAGGGCGCGTGCTCGCGGCTGGAGCCGCAGCCGAAGTTGCGGCGCGCGAGCAGGATGCTCGCCCCCTGGTAGCGCGGCTGGTTGAGCACGAAGTCCGGGTTGAGCGGACGCGTGCTGTTGTCCATGCCCGGCTCGCCCTGATCGAGATAGCGCCAGGCGTCGAACAGGTTCGGCCCGAAGCCGGTGCGCTTGATCGACTTGAGGAACTGCTTGGGAATGATGGCGTCGGTATCGACGTTGGCGCGATCGATCGGCGCCACGATTCCCGTCAGGCTGGTGAACTTTTCCATGCTGGATTCCCGACACTCAGGTGTGATGCAGCAATTCGCGTTCCAGGCGCGGGCGCCGAAACGCCAAGCGGCTCACAGATTCTCGACTTGGCTCACGTCGACGAAGTGGCCCGCGACCGCCGCGGCCGCCGCCATCGCAGGGCTGACCAGGTGCGTGCGCCCGCCGGCACCCTGCCGCCCCTCGAAGTTGCGGTTGGAGGTGGACGCGCAGCGCTCGCCCGGCTCCAGGCGATCGGCGTTCATCGCCAGGCACATCGAGCAGCCGGGCTCGCGCCATTCGAAGCCCGCCTCGATGAACACGCGGTCGAGCCCCTCCTCCTCGGCCTGGCGCTTCACCAGGCCGGAGCCGGGGACCACCATGGCCAGCTTGATGCTGTCCGCCACGTGGCGCCCGCGCACCACCGCCGCCGCCGCGCGCAGGTCTTCGATGCGCGAGTTGGTGCACGAGCCGATGAACACCTTGTCCGGGCGGATCGCCGCGATGGGCGTGTTCGGCGCCAGGTCCATGTAGCGCAGCGCCGCCTCGATGCCCTCGCGTCGCACCGGGTCGGTCTCGGCGGCCGGGTCCGGCACCGTCGCGTCCACCGCGACCACCATCTCCGGGGACGTCCCCCAGGTGACCTGGGGGCGGATGTGCGCGGCATCGATGCGCACCACGCGATCGAAGCGGGCCCCCGCATCGGAGTGCAGCTCGCGCCAGGCGGCGACGGCCTGCTCCCACACGGCCCCGGAAGGGGCAAAGGGGCGGCCGCGCAGATAGTCGACCGTGGCCTCGTCCACCGCCACCATTCCGGCGCGGGCGCCGGCCTCGATGGCCATGTTGCACAGCGTCATGCGCCCTTCCATGGACAGCGCGCGAATCGCCTCGCCGGCGAATTCGATGGCGTAGCCGGTGCCGCCGGCGGTGCCGATCTCGCCGATGACGGCCAGCACGATGTCCTTGGCGGTCACCCCGGGGCCTGCCCGAGCCGTCGACCTGGACCAGCAGGTTGGCCGATTTCTTGAGCACCAGCGTCTGCGTGGCGAGCACGTGCTCGACCTCCGAGGTGCCGATGCCGAAGGCCAGCGCCCCGAAGGCGCCGTGGGTGGAGGTGTGGGAGTCGCCGCACACCACCGTCATTCCCGGCAGGGTGGCGCCCTCCTCGGGGCCGACCACGTGCACGATGCCCTGGCGCACGTCGCCCATCTTGAATTCGGTGATCCCGAACTCGGCGCAGTTGGCGTCGAGGGTCTCCACCTGGAGTCGCGACACCGGGTCGGCGATGCCGGCGCTGCGATCGGTGGTCGGCACGTTATGGTCGGCCGTGGCCAGCGCCGCATCCACGCGCCAGGGCCCGCGGCCGGCCAGGCGCAGGCCCTCGAAGGCCTGCGGCGAGGTCACCTCGTGCACCAGGTGCCGGTCGATGTAGATCAGGGAGGTGCCGTCGTCGAAGTCGCGCACTACGTGCGCGTCCCAGAGCTTGTCGTAGAGGGTCTTGCCGGCCATGGTCCGCTTTTCCGTCAAAGCCTTTCATCCTACTCAATGCGCGCGCGGCTGTCAGCCAGCGCGATGCGAGCGGGTTCAGAAGCCCAGGTACACCCCGGCCCCGACGTAGCTGATCTCCTGCCGGTAGAACTGGCCGTGCGGCGCATGGCCCTCGTAGAGCTCGGCCATCAGGCGCAGCCGGCGGCGGCCGGGCTGCGCCGCCCCGAACTCGAGGCCGAACTTCACGCTGCTGTCCACGGCCCAGTCGTGCTCCTGCCAGCTCTTGAAATCCGCGCCGCCCACCAGACGGCCCTCTCGCCACAGGGCCGCCCGGCCATGGTACTCCACCCCGGCGTGCCAGCCCGCCGGCTTGAGATCGGGCGGATCGTGATGAAACAGGTACTCGCCGCCTGCATACAGGCGCCAGGGCAGGAGCTGGCGCGAGTACAGCAACTCGACCGACTCGAAGCTCAGGTTCACGCGCTCGGGGTGGACGCGCAGCAGAAACTCATCGCCCAGGTGCGAGCTCTGATGATAGACACGCAGGCGCCAGGCACTCGCGCCGTGCCGATAGGTGAGCGGAAAGCCGATCATGTAATCGGCATTCACCAGGTCGCTGGAGGGGGCACTCAGGTCGAACTGGGCGAACAGGCCGCCGGCGACGCTCAGCTGCAGCCCGTCGCCCGGGTGCTGCCCCGCCTGCCGATACAGCCCGAAGGTTTCGCCGTAACCGACCGCCGCGGTGCTCACGTTCTCGCCCGCCGTGTTGTAGTAACGGCTGCTGACAAAGAACTGCGGCTGCTTGGGATCGGCGAGCAGTGGCCAGAACAGGTCGCCCACGGGGAAGGGGATGGTCTCGGGGCTCAGCCCCAGTACGCTGTAGACGTCCCCGCCCAGGCCCTCCGGCGTCGTGTCCGGCGCGGGCGCGGCGCCGGGCTCGAGGAGTTGGACGCCCTGCAGACCGGCCACGCCCGGCAACTCGGCCGCGAGACGCAGGCGCCGTGCCTCGCGCTCTGCCTGCGGACCGAGCAGGGCAAGGTACGCCATTCCGTCCTCGACGCGAAGCCGGTAGCTGCCGTGCTCCCATCCCCACTCGCGCTCCAGGATGGCGCTGAGCTGCCCGGCCACGTAGGCGTCCCGCGCGCTGCCATAGGCCACTGACGGTGCGGACGCCGGCACCGACACCGGCGCGGCAGGCGGAGCCGCCACCGCCGGCGCCGCCAGCGCCGCCAGCAGCAGAGCGGGCAGGGCCATGCCCCAACGCCTCACGCCGCCTCCCGGGGGAGATAGCGCCAGGCGAGCGCCGCGCCCAGTGCGGCCAGCCCGCCGGCCGTCATATACGTAAGGGTGCTGCCCAGCGTCTCCCAGGCCAGGCCGCTGTAGAGGCTGCCGAGCGCCCCGCCGGCGCCGAAGCTGAGGCTGCTGTAGAGTGCCTGCCCGCGCCCCTGGTGGGGCCCGGTGAAGTAGTGGTGGATGAGCTGGATCGCCGCCGCGTGATAGACGCCGAAGGTGGCCGCGTGCAGGGTCTGCGCGAACAGCAGGGGGAGCAGCTGCTCCGGCAACAGGGCGATGAGCACCCAGCGCACGGCCGCCAGCAGCAGGCTGGCGATCATCAGCCGCCGCAGCCCATAGCGCGGCACCAGCCGGTGCATGAGCGTGAACACCCCTACCTCGGCCACCACGCCCAGCGCCCACAGCTGGCCGATGGCGCTGCCCGAGTAGCCGTGGTCCTGCAGGTAGATGGTGAAGAAGGTGTAGTAAGGCCCGTGGCTCGCCTGCATCAGGAAGCAGACCAGCAGCAGGGCGATCACCGCGGGCCGCGACAGCACGCGGCGCAGCGGGCGGTGCTCCAGGGGCAGGAAGCCCGCCGCCCGCTCGGGCACCAGCAGGCTGGCGAGCCAGATGCCGGCCACCAGTGTGATCAGCACCCAGGGCAAGAGACCGGGCCCGGTGCGGTCGAACAGCGCCCCCAGACCGGCGACGCTGAGGATAAAGCCCACCGATCCCCACAGGCGGATCCTGCTGTAGCGATGCGCCTGGTCGCCCAGATGGTTGAAGGTGTTGGCCTCGAACTGCGGCAGGGCGGCATTCCAGAAGAAGCTGTAGACCAGCATCACCCCGACCAGGGGCCAGTAGTGTTGGGCCACGAACACGCCGCAGAAGGCGGCCATCGCCAGCAGCGTGCCGATGCGCACGATGGCCATGCGCCGGCCCGTATGGTCGGCGATCCAGCCCCACAGGTTGGGCGACACCACCTTGGTGGCCATGATGACCGACATCATCTGGCCGATCTGAAGGGCGCTGTAGCCCTGTGCCTTGAGATAGAGCCCCCAGTAGGGCAGCAGCGCACCGAGGCTGGCGAAATAGAACAGGTAGAAACCCGACAGGCGCCAGTAGGGCGTGGCGCGCGCGACGGCGGGCATGGGTCAGGACAACGAGCGCGAGGCGCCGTGCCTGCCCGCGCGGCCGGGCCGCCACCTCATCGCGGCGCGTGCGCCGGGATCACCGGCGTGTCGCACGCCACGTCGGGGTTCTGCGCACGCTGACGCAGCACGTGATCCATCAGCACGATGGCCGTCATCGCCTCGGCGATGGGGGTCGCGCGGATGCCGACGCAGGGGTCGTGCCGACCCTTCGTGACCACCTGCGCGGGCGCGCCGCGCAGGTCCACGCTGCGCCCGGGCAGCCGGATGCTGGAGGTCGGCTTCAGGGCGATGGAGGCGAGGATGTCCTGCCCCGAGGAGATGCCGCCGAGCACCCCCCCGGCGTTGTTGCTCAGAAAGCCCTCCGGCGTCATCTCGTCGCGGTGCTCGCTGCCCTTCTGCTCGACGCTGGCAAAACCTGCGCCGATCTCCACCGCCTTGACCGCGTTGATGCTCATCAGCGCGTGGGCAAGGTCGGCGTCCAGCCGATCGAAGATCGGCTCGCCCAGCCCCGGCGGCACCCCGCTGGCCACGACGTTGATGCGCGCACCGACCGAATTGCCCTCCTTGCGCAGGGCGTCCATGTAGGCCTCGAGCTCCGCGAGCTTCGCCGCGTCCGGGAAGAAGAAGGGATTGCGCTCGACCTCCTCCCAGTCGAAGGCATGGTGGCGGATCGGCCCCAGCTGGGACATGTAGCCGCGCACCTGGATGCCGTAGCGCTGCGCCAGGTACTTCTTGGCCACCGCGCCGGCGGCCACCCGCATGGCGGTCTCGCGGGCCGAGGAGCGCCCGCCGCCGCGATAGTCGCGAAGGCCGTACTTGTGCCGGTAGGTGTAGTCGGCATGGCCGGGCCGAAACACCTCGCGGATATCGGAGTAATCCTTCGAGCGCTGATCGGTGTTATGGATGAGCAGGCAGATCGGCGTGCCGGTGGTGCGCCCCTCGAACACCCCGGAGAGGATCTGCACCGCATCGGCCTCGCGTCGCTGCGAGGTGTGCCGGGACTTGCCGGTCTTGCGCCGCTCAACGTCCGCCATCAGGTCCTCGGCGCAGAGCGCCAGGCCGGGCGGGCAGCCGTCGATGACGCAGCCGATGGCCGGCCCGTGGCTCTCGCCGAAGCTGGTCACCGAGAAGAGCTTGCCGATGGTATTTCCTGCCATGGCCGCGTATTCTACCGGCAAACGCACCCCGCGTCGCCGGGCAAATCCCGGCGGGTGCGAAAACAGACCGACATAACTAGATAAAAGAAGCCGGCCGCCGTGCGACACGCGGCCCCGGCTCGTGGCCGATGCTCCCCGACCAGACCAAGGCCCTTACGCTCGTCGGCTTTGCTGCCGTGATCGCCCTGATGCTGGCCCTCACCTGGGTCGGCGTCTCGCGCATTGACGCCAGCGTCAAGCGCACCGAAGACATCGTCCACCAGAACAAACAGAAGACCGAGCTGGTCACGCGCATGCGCACGGCCGCCGGCGAACGCACCCTCAGCCTGCAGAAGATGCTCCTGCAGCCCGACCTGTTCGCCCGCAACGACGAATGGACGCGCTTCAACGCCGCGGCGGCCGAGTTCGGCGCCGCCCGCCGCCGGCTGCTGCGGCTGCGGCTCTCGCCGCAGGAGCGCACCCTCCTGCGACATCAGGCGCAGCTCGCCCGGGAGAACATCCCCGTCCAGGAGCAAGTCGCCCAGCTGGCGCTCGCAGGCCAGAGCGAGCAGGCCAGTGCGCTGCTCATGCAGCGGGCGCTGCCCGGCCAGGAGCGGGTGTTCCAGACCCTCTCCGCGCTGTACACCTCGCTGAACACCGACGCCGAACGCATCCTGCGTTCCGCCGAGCAGGACTACCGCAGCGCCATCACCTGGATGTGGCTGCTCGCCGCCGGCGGCATCCTGCTGAGCATTGCCGTGGCGGCGGCGATCACCCGCCGCATCACGCGCACCGAGCAGCGTCTGGTCGACGAGAAGGAACGCGCCGAGATCACCCTGCATTCGATCGGCGACGGCGTGGTGACCACCGATGCCAGCGGCTGCATCGAGGCGATCAACACCATGGCCGCACGGCTGACCGCCTGGACGGCGGAGGCGGCGCGCGGCCGGCCGCTGGACAGCGTGCTGCAGCTGCTCGACGCCGAGGGCGCGCCCTGCGAGGTGCTCCGCCCGGTGCTGGGCAGCGGCCGCACCGTGCGCGCCCGCGAGGAACAGACCCTGGTGACACGCGGCGGCCGCGAATACGCCGTGGAGCTCATCGCGTCGCCCGTCGTCGAACCGCGTTCGCGGCGCGTGCGCGGCGCGGTGGTGGTGTTCCGGGACGTCACCGAGATGCGCGCACTGGCCCACCAGCTTGCCTATCAGGCTTCTCACGACGGGCTCACCGGGCTGCCCAATCGCCAGGAATTCGAAACCCAGCTGCAAAAGGTCCTCAACGCGGTGCGCCGCCAGCCGCAGGACACCCGCTGGGTGTGCTACCTCGACCTGGATCAGTTCAAGGTGGTCAACGACACCTGCGGCCATATGGCCGGCGACGAACTGCTCAAGCAGGTGGCCGAACACCTCAAGCGCACCCTGCACGAGGCCGACCGCGTGGCGCGCCTGGGCGGCGACGAATTCGGTGTGCTGCTGGGGCATTGCGAACAGGCTGCGGCGCAGGCCACCGTCGAACGACTGCGCCACGGCCTGGAGGGGCTGCGCTTCGCCTGGGACAACAAGAGCTTCCCCTGCACCGCCAGCATGGGGCTGGTGCCCATCACCGCGTCCAGCGGCACCCTCTACGACCTGCTCAGTGCCGCCGACACGGCCTGCTACATCGCCAAGGATGAAGGCCGCAACCGGGTGCACGTGTATCGGCGCGACGACGACACGCAGGCACGCCACGAGGGCGAGATGCAGTGGGTACATCGCATCAACCGGGCCCTCGAGGAGGATCGGTTCGTTCTCTACTATCAGGACATTGTCGCCCTGGAGGGGACCGATGCGCGGCTGCGCTGTGAGCTGCTGCTGCGCATGCGGGGGGAGAACGGCGAGGTGATCGCGCCCATGGCCTTCATCCCGGCCGCGGAGCGCTACAACCTGATGACGGCCATCGACCGGTGGGTGGTACGCAAGGCGCTGCAGTCCTTCGAGCAGGTGTGCCGGATCAGCGGACCGGGGCGCTGCGCCTTCACCATCAATCTGTCCGGACAGTCGCTGTGCGACGATCAGTTTCTCGCCATGATTCTCGCGCTGCTGGACGACTCGCCGCTGGAGCCGGCGCGGATCTGCTTCGAGATCACCGAAACCGCCGCGATCGCCAACCTCTCGCGCGCCACCGCATTCATCGAGGCCCTCAAGGCACGCGGCTGCCGCTTCGCGCTGGACGACTTCGGCAGCGGCCTCAGCTCGTTTGGCTATCTCAAGAGTCTGCCGGTGGACTTCCTCAAGATCGAAGGCAGCTTCGTGCGCGACATCCGCCACGATCCCATGGACCGCGCGCTGGTGGAGTCCATCAATCAGATCGGGCACGTGCTGGGCGTGGAGACGATTGCCGAGTACGTGACCGACGCGGCCACGCTCGACATCCTGCGGCACATCGGGGTGGACTATGTGCAGGGCGATGCGCTGGGGCGCCCGGCGCCGCTCGAAGAGCTGCTCCGCCAGGTCAGACAGGAGGCGCTCGCACCGCGCGCCGAGCCGCTCAGATGACCCGCGAGTATTGCGCCTGCCGGGCAGCCGCGAGATGGGCGTCGAAGACCATGCAGATGTTTCGGATCAGCAGCTTGCCCGGGGGCAACACCTCGATCCGCCCGGGGGCCATGCGCAGCAGCCCATCGGCGGCCATCGCCCGCAGCGCCTCCAGTTCCCTGGCGAAGTAGCGCTCGAAAGCGATCCCGTGGGCCGCCTCGAGCGCGGCGAGGTCCAGACGGAAATGGCAGATCAGCCCGGTGATCACGTCGCGCCGCAGGCGATCGTCCGCGCTCAGATCGACGCCACGGAACACGGCCAGCTCGCCGGCATCGATGCGGGCGTAATACTCCTCCAGGCCGCGCAGATTCTGGCTGTAGCTGGCGCCGACGCTGCCGATGGCAGTGACCCCCATCGCCACCAGATCGCAGTCCGCGTGGGTGGAGTAACCCTGAAAATTGCGATACAGCGTGCCCTCGCGTTGCGCCACCGCGAGCTCATCATCGGGCCGGGCGAAGTGGTCCATGCCGATGTAGACGTAGCCGGCGCCCGTAAGCCGCTCGATGCTGTGCTGCAGGATGGCCAGCTTCTCCTCCGGCGGGGGCAGCTCGGCGGCGGCGATGCGCCGCTGGGGCTTGAAACGCTCCGGCAGGTGCGCGTAGTTGAACACCGAGATGCGATCGGGCCCCGCATCGACGATCTTGTCCAGCGTGGCCCCGAAGCGGGCGACGTTCTGGAACGGCAGGCCGTAGATCAGGTCCACGCTGATCGACTTGAAGCCCTCCGCGCGGGCCGCCTCCATCACCGAAAAGGTCTGCGCCTCGCTTTGTATCCGGTTCACCGCATGCTGCACCTGCGGGTCGAAATCCTGCACGCCGAGGCTCATGCGGTTGAAGCCCAGTTCGCGCAGCACGGCGATGGTCTCGCCCTGTGCCTCGCGCGGGTCGATCTCGATCGAGTACTCGCCGCCGTCGTCCTCGCGCAGGCGAAAGTGGCGGCGCGTCACGGCCATGAGCTCGCGCATCTGCGCATGGCTGATGAAGGTCGGGGTGCCCCCGCCCCAGTGCAGCTGGTCGACGGCACGGGTGCGCTCGAACAGGGCCCCCTGCAGCTCGATCTCGCGGTGCAGCCGCGCCAGGTAGGGGGAGGCCCGCTCGCGGTGCTTGGTCACGACCTTGTTGCAGGCGCAGTAGAAACATACCGTGTCGCAGAACGGGATGTGGAAATACAGCGACAGCGGCCGCCCGGTGGCATTGCTCCGGGCGCAGCGCGTGCGGTAGTCGGCCGCCGTGAAGCCCTCGTGGAACTGCACGGCGGTCGGATAGGAGGTGTAGCGCGGACCGGCCGTGTCGTAGCGGCGGATCAGGGCGGAGTCGAACAGGGCCTCGGCCCCGGGGGTTGTCTGGCTGGTCTTCATGGTGGCCAGCTTAGGCGCGATGCGGCCGCCGCGACATGACCGAGATCAAGCGGCCGCGCGATGCTCACACTCCGCGGCGAACTGCGCGTGGCAATCGCGCAACTGTTCGGCGGTGAGCAGGAACACGCCGCTGCCGCCGCGCTCGAACTCCAGCCACAGGAAGGGCACCTCCGGAAACACGCTCTCCAGGGCCGCGTGACTGTTGCCGACCTCGATGATGCAGATCCCCCGCTCGTTGAGGTGCTCGGGGGCATCGCGCAGCATGCGCACCACCAGGTCAAGCCCGTCCTCGCCCGCGGCCAGCGCCATGGCCGGCTCGTGGCCATACTCGCGCGGCAGGGCCGCCATCTCGGGGCGCCCCACATAGGGTGGATTGCTGACGATGATGTCGTAGCGTTCCCCGGACAGCGCGTCGAACAGGTCCGAGCGCCGCGCCCGAACCCGCCCGCCCAACTCGTAACGGGCGATGTTGTCGCGGGCCACGGCGAGGGCATCGTAGGAGAGATCGACGGCGTCGACCTGGGCCTCTTCCAGGGACAGGGCACAGGCCACGGCGATGCAGGCGCTGCCGGTACACAGATCGAGGATGCGCCTGACCGACTCCGGCTCGGCCCAGGGGGCGAACTGCTGCTCGATCAGCTCGGCGATGGGCGACCGCGGGATGAGCACCCGCTCGTCGACATGGAATGCAAGGCCGGCGAACCACGCTTCCTGGGTCAGGTAGGGGGCGGGAATGCGCTCGACGGCGCGGCGCTCGAGCAACTCGAGGACCGCCCGCCGCTCGCTGGAGGTCAGGCGCGCGTCCAGGTAGGGCTCGGGCACGGCCGGAGCAAGATGCAGGGCATGCGCCACCAGGTACGCCGCCTCGTCGAAGGCGTTGTCGGTCCCGTGACCGAAGTGCAGGCCCGCGGCAAGGAAACGGCTGGTGCCCCAGCGCATCAGGTCGCGCACGGTGCGCAGCTCGGCGAGCGGCTCCGCGACAGCGGTACGCGACTCGGGGGTTTCGGAGGCGTTCAAGCGCTGGGTGTCCTCGCCAGTGGGTCGTCAGAAATCGTAGACCAGGGTGACCGCCGTGATGGTGTCGGTGTTCTTGGTAGCGGGCGGCACTTCGGTGTCATTGATCAGCTTGTAGGACAGCTTGGTGGCCAGATTGCCATAGACCCGCACCTTCAGCGAGGTCTCCGCCTCGGTGTGCGTGTTGGTGTCGCCGATCTCGCTGAAGGCCTTCTCGGCCAGCGCGCCCGTGCCGCTGAACTGCCACTGGTAGTCGCCGGCCACCCGGATGATGGCATCGCGCTGGCTACTGCCGTCGACGAACTTGGTCTGGCGGGCACCGACGCCCCCTTCCAGGTTCAGCTTCATGTGGTCCCACTCGAAGATGTGGCCATAGCCCACCGTCTCGGAGAGCCGGTGGTCGAAGCCGGCGAAGCGATCCTTGACATAGCGCAGGTTGAGCACCAGCAGATAGTCCGTCTCGCTCAGCTTGTAGTTCGAGCCGGCCTCGGCGACGAAGCGCTCGGCAGTCGTCCCGCCCGCGTCCGAGGCGAGCAGGTATTCGGTATGGAACCTGTGGCGCCATTTGCGCCGCTCGTTCACCGCGTTGAACTTGGCGTTCACCGTACTGGTGTCGGAATTGCCGCTGGTATTGACGATGCCCAGCTCCGCCTCCGCATCCCAGCCAAGGTTGGGCGTCGACGAGGCGGGCTCCGCATGCGCTGCGGCGGCGGCAAACGAAAGGAACAGCGCGGCCGCAGCGGCCGTGGGTCGGTAGTGCACCCTGCCTCCGGTTGTTGGTTTGGTTTGAGAGCGGCGGGCACTATGAAAGCCCTTGCCGGGTTGCCCTGGCAAGGAACATGTTAACAGACTCCGGAAAAAGACTCAGGCGGCGGCGAAGCGGCTCAATTGCACCGGCACACGGCGTGCGCCCCAGTGCCCCGGCGGCCCGTCGAACACGCCCGCGCAGCGGGTGCCGCAGCGGGTGCAGTGGCCATCGTGGGTGAGATTCCACGCGGAGAGCACGTACCAGTCACGGCCGATGAGGCGCGTACCGCAGTGATGGCAGTAGGTGCTGCCGCCCTCGGGGTCGTGCACATTGCCCGTGTAGGCGTAGCGCACGCCGTTGCGCATCGCGATCGCGCGCGCCCGGGCCAGGGTGGCCGCCGGGGTGGGCGGCCGATCCAGCATCTTCCAGTCGGGATGGAAGGCGGTGAAATGCATGGGCACGTCCGGGCCGAGGTGTTCCACCACCCAGGCGCTCATGCGCTCGAGCTCGCCTTCCGAATCGTTCTCGCCGGGGATCAGCAGCGTGGTCAGCTCGAACCAGACCTGCGTCTCGTGCTTGAGGTACTCGAGCGTCTCGAGCACCGGCTGGAGCCGCCCGCCGGTGACCTTTTTGTAGAAGGCTTCCGTGAAGGCCTTCAGATCCACATTGGCCGCATCGATATGGCGGTAGAACTCGGCACGCGGGGCCGGTGTCACGTAGCCGGCGGTCACCGCGACGCTTTTGATGCCGCGCTCATGGCACGCCTGGGCCACATCGATGGCGTACTCGTGAAAGATCACCGGATCGTTGTAGGTGAACGCGACGCAGCGGCAGTCCAGGGCCTCGGCGGCCCGCGCGATGGCCTCCGGCGTGGCGCGGTCGGCCAGGGTGTCGATCTCGCGCGACTTGCTGATGTCCCAGTTCTGGCAAAACTTGCAGGCGAGATTGCAGCCGGCCGTGCCGAAGGAGAGGACCGGCGTGCCCGGCAGGAAGTGGTTCAAGGGCTTCTTCTCGACTGGATCGACGCAGAAGCCGCTGGAGCGGCCGTGGGTGGTCAAAACCAGCGTGTCCCCCTGCCGCGCCCGGACGAAACACAGCCCGCGCTGGCCGTCGCGCAGCTTGCAGAAGCGCGGGCACAGGTCGCACTGCAGGCGCCCGTCGTCCAGGGCGTGCCAATACCCCACCGGGACGGTGTAATCGTCGTGTTCCGTGCTCATGGTCTCGCTCACTGCGGCTGTCCCTACACACTGTCTTAGATGCCGGCGAACGCCCGATGATTCAAGGCGGCGACGCCGATCTTCACGGCACCTTTCAGCGGCGCTTGAAAGCGTGTCGGTGCGGGCATACGTTGAGCAAAGACGGCAGTGAGAAGGGCTCATCCATGAACACGCACGGCAACACGCACGGCACGGTGCGTCCCCCGGCGGTGGCCGGGATGTTCTACCCCGGCGATGCCGCCGAGCTGCACCGCACCCTCACCGCGCTGCTGGCCGGCGTCCGGTGCCCGGCGGCGGCGCCGCCCAAGGCGATCATCGTGCCGCACGCGGGCTATGTGTATTCCGGACCGATTGCGGCACAGGCGTATGCGCGGCTGGCGCCGGCGCGCGGGCGGGTCCGCCGCGTCGTGCTGCTCGGGCCCTCGCACCGGGTGCCCTTCCATGGGCTGGCGACGAGCAGCGCCGAGGCCTTCGCCACCCCGCTGGGGACGATCCCACTCGACCGGAAGGCCATCGCCGAGCTGGCCAACCTGCCGCAGGTGAAGGAGCTGGATGCGGCACACGCCCTCGAGCACAGCCTGGAGGTCCACCTGCCCTTCCTGCAGGAGGTGCTCGGCGACTTCGCGCTGGTCCCGCTGGTGGTCGGCGACGCCGGTGCCGAGGAGGTCGCGCAAGTGCTCGAACGCCTGTGGGGCGGCGCCGAGACGCTGGTGGTGATCAGCTCGGACCTCAGCCACTATCACGACTCCGCCACCGCACGCGTGCTCGATGCACGCACCCGCGAGGCCATCGAGCGTCTCGCCCCCGACGACATCGGCCAGGAACAGGCCTGTGGCCGGCACCCGGTGAACGGCCTGCTGCAGCTCGCACGCCGCCACCGATTGCGGGTGGAGACGCTGGATCTGCGCAACTCGGGCGATACGGCGGGGCCTCGCGACCCGGTCGTCGGCTACGGCGCCTGGGCGTTCCACTGAGTCCGTGCTGAGTCCGGCCGATCGCCGCATGCTGCGAGAACTGGCGCAGGCCGCCATCGCGTACGGGCTGCGCCAGGGGGGCGCGCCGGAGGTCACGCTGTGCGACCTCTCACCGCAGCTGCGGGCGCGGCGCGCCAGCTTCGTCACCCTGCTCCGGCACGGCGTCCTGCGCGGCTGCATGGGCGCCCTGGAGGCACAGCTGCCGCTCGCTCGGGACGTCTCGCTGCATGCCTACGCGGCCGCCTTCGAGGACCCGCGCTTCCCGCCCCTGCGCCCGGAAGAGGCGGCGCAGCTGGCCATTCACATTTCGGTGCTGAACCCGGCCGAGCCGCTGGCCGCCGCCTCCGAAGCAGCCGCGCGGGCGGCGCTGCGCCCCGGCATCGACGGGCTGATCCTCGAAGAGCGCGGACGCCGCGCCACCTTCCTGCCCTCGGTGTGGAACTCGCTCGCCGAGCCGGCCGAGTTCCTGCAACAGCTCAAGCGCAAGGCGGGCCTCCCTGAGGATTACTGGTCCGAGACCCTGCAACTGCACCGCTACACGGTGGAAGAATTCGACTGAGCCGCACGCGCCGATCGGGCGGCGTGCAGCGCCGCTACGGCCGCCCGCCGGCGCGCCGACAGCGGCCCACCGAACCGGCCAGGCATTCGCGCCCATCCGCCCACAGGGCGTGGTCGAGGCGCACACTGCTGCCCCAGCGCACGCCGCCGAGTTCAGCGCCGGTGAGGTCGGCATAGGAGAAGTCGGCGCCGCTGACGTTGGCGCCCATGAGGTTCGCACCGCGCAGACTCGCGCCCTTCAAACGGGCCTGGCGCAGGTCGGCCTGGCGCAGGTCCGCCCCGCTCAGGCCGGCGTACTCGAGGCTGGCGCCGGCGAGCCGCGCCCCCGCCATGCGCGCGCCGGCCATGCGACTGCTGTCGAGGGTGGCGTTGCGCAGGTCCGCCCGCGCCAGGGCGCGCCCCTCCAGATTGCACTGGCTCCAGTCGACGCGCGGCGCGGGTGCCGCCCCGCAGTCGCGTCCGCCGCGCCCCGCCGAGGGCGTATAGCGCAAGGCCAGCAGCACCAAGCCCCCCGCAACCAGCAGCACCAGGACGGCGTGCACCAGCCCCTGGCGGGTCGGACGCGCATCGCCCGGGGCGGCCGCCTTGCGCTCCGGTGCCCGGTGGCGACGGCGGTCCTGGCCGCCGTAGACGGCGGGTTCGCCGCGGCGCTCATCGGCCCAGCGGCGCGCCGCGCGCAAGCGATCCTGCGCCTCCTCGTCGTCGGGCGCGGCCGACAAGACCTCCGGGATCAACTCGGGGACGGCCCGCACCGACCGCCACTGTTCGCCGTCCTCGCTGACCTCGTCGTCCAGGCCGATGCGGCCCAACACCAGGTACTGCTGGATTTGGCCCGTCGGGAACGGCCCTTCGACGCGGCCGTGATGGCGCAGATAACGTGGCTTGCGGCTGGCCATGCCCCTCTCGCGAGTGCTTGTGAGCGTACGGCGTGCGCGCTTACGATCACCGTTCAGGGCATCATAGGCGAAGCGAAGCTTCGGTTTCCATCGACAGGAGATACACACGCGTTGGACGCCAATCGGATCAAGGGGAGTGCCCCGCCGGCACCCGCGGAGGCGCCTGCCGCGCGCACGCCCGTCGGCTGGGGCACCGGGGAGGTGCTCGAGGCGCTGGTCCTGGAACGGCGGCCGAATTCGGTGCTGCTGCGCGTCGGGGCGCTGCGCGCCGAAGCACGGACTTCGCTGCCGTTGCAGGCGGGCCAGCGACTGGCGCTACAGGTGGTGCGCAGCGGCACGGTGCCCGTCCTGCGGGCGCTGGACGCAGCGGCGGCATCGGCGACATCGGCGGCCGTGGAACGTGCCCTGCGCACCGCCCTGCCCCGCCAGGACGGGTATCCTCCCCTGCTGGTCCGGCTGGAGTCGGCCGCCCGTACGCTGCCGCAGGGGGCGCTCGGGCACGCCACCGAGCAGGCGCTGCGAAGGGTGCTCGATGCCCTGCCGCGCCGCGAGCAGGTCGCCACCGGCGACGGGCTGCGGCTCGCCCTGCTGCACAGCGGAGCCTTCCTCGAGCACCGGCTGTTTGCGGAAGGCGCCGCGGCCCTGGGTGGGGATCGGGGCGCCGACCTGGGCGCAGCCCTGCTGCGCCTGGCGGCGGCCCTGAAGGCGGGGATGCCGCCGCCGAGCTCGGCGGCGGGAGAACCCCGCGACGCGGCCCCGCGGCCGCCGCTCCCGCCGCTGCTCAGCGACGCCCCCCAGCCCCAGGCGCGCCCTGCCTCGCCCGCGGGGCTGGACGACCTGCCGGGTTTCCTGCGCGGGCTGCTTCACCATGCCGAGGCCGCCGTGGCGCGCCTGCAACTGCATCAACTCGCCAATCTTGACAGCGCCGATGCAAAGGCGCCGCAGTGGCTCCTGGAGTTGCCGGTACGCACCGCCGAGGGCGCAGACCTGTTCCATTTGGCGATCCGTGAAGAAGAGACCCACAGCGCTGCCGCAAACGGGGACGCCGCCTGGCAGGTGGAACTCGCCTTCGATCTGGAAGGCCTCGGCCCGATCCAGGCGCGGGTGCGCCTGGCGGGCGGCACGGTGTCGGTGGGCTTCCATGCCGAGCAGCCGGCCACCCTGCACCTGCTGGAGGCCCGGCTCGAACACTTCGGGGCCATGCTGCGCGAGCAGGGCTTGGAGGTCGGCCGCCTCGACTGTGGACCGGGAGGCGTACGCGGCTCCGCACGGCAGCGCGGGCAGCCGCTGGTGGACGAGCAGGCATGAGGCGCCGCAAGGAGGGGCACCAGAGCGCAGCGAGGCCGCTGGCGGTTGCCCTGCGCTATGACGGGCGGGGCGCGCCGCGGGTCACCGCCAAAGGGCACGCCGAGGTGGCGGAAAAAGTGCTCGAGATCGCGCGCGCCCATGGGGTGCCGCTGCACGAGGACCCCGAGCTGGTGGGCCTGCTCGCGCGACTGGACCTGGGCGAGGAGATCCCGCGCGAGCTCTACCTGGCGGTGGCCCAGGTGATCGCCTTCGCCTATACCCTCAAAGCCAGGGCCGCGGCGGCCGGCGCGGGGGACAGCACGCCGGCCGCCGGGGACGCCGCGCCGGGCAACGGCGACGAGGGGTCGGATCAGGCGCTCTGATCGAGCCGGTGAAGCATGCCGATGAGCTCGGCCTCGCCCCGGCTCAGCCCGCAGATCTCGACGATTTCATCGGCGTTCGCCCCCTTGTGCACCAGCCGGATCGCCTGCTCGTACGGTTGGTTGGCCCCGTCGCTGAGGTCCAGACGATCCTGCCGTTCGGTGAGCTGGCGCTGGCGGCGTTCGATCTGGTGGACCCGCTCGCCGACCCCCACGGCGGCCGAGGTCAGGGCGCGAACGTCGCTGTGCAGCGCCTGGAGGCGGTGCAGCCGGTCCGCGACGCTGCTCTGCAGGCGCAACACCAGCAGCAGGGCGGCCGCCGCCAGCACGAGTGCCAGCGCCGCGAGGGCGATGAAGAGGTAAGGTGCGATCATGGCGCCGCCGGTTCAGGCATATTCATCGATGTGCGGCGGCTCGTCCGGGCGCGGCGCACCGGGCTCCGGCCGCTTGCGGCGCGGGGACTCGCGCCGTTGCTTGCGCTGGGGGACCGGTCGGGTCGGCCAGGCAGGGCCGGCCGGCGGCACGGGCTCGATATCCGCCACACGATCACGGCGGCGTCACAGGGCCGCCACCTCCTGCCATTCCTCGTCCGACAGGAGCCTGTCCACATCCACCAGGATCAACAGTTCCTCGCCCTGGTTGGACACGCCCTGGATGTACTTGGAGCTCTCGTCGTTGCCCACATTGGGCGCGGTTTCCATATCGTCCGGCTTGAGGTCGATGACCTCGGCCACGCTGTCCACCAGGATCCCGACCACCTGGCCGTCCGCCTCGATGATCATGATGCGCGTCGCGTCGTCGGCCTCCTGGTGGGGCAGGCCAAAGCGCTTGCGCGTGTCGATGACGGTCACCACGTTGCCGCGCAAATTGATGATGCCGAGCACGAAGTCGGGGGCGCCGGGCACCGGGGCGATCTCGCTCATGCGCAAAACCTCCTGCACCCGCATGACGTTGATCCCGTACTTCTCGCCCTCCAGGCAGAACGTCACCCACTGGCTCAGTGCTTCATTCATCTGTTCGGCTGTCTGACTCATTCTCGTTCTCCTCTCGCGGGCCGAACCGCCGGGAATCCGTCGTCCCGCGGCCGCCTCGTGTCCAAAAGCAGGTTGCGTGCCAAGAGCTATTCGGCGCCCGTCTCCAGCAGGTGTGCGAAGGCCCGCGCATCGAGCAGCGCGCACATGTGCTCCACGACCGTGCCCGCCAGCCAGCGCCGCCGGGTGCGCTGGGTGCGCCAACGCACCTGGTCGGGACGCAGGCTCAGCACCTCGCCGACGCTGTCGCAGGCCAGCCCCCAGGCGGCATCGCCGATCAGGATGATCCGGGTGAGCCGCTCGCCGGGCGCCGAGTGCACGAGCTCCTGCCGCCGGTCGGCGGGCAGCACCAGGCGCGCGGTGTCCACGACCGGGACACTGCGGCCGCGATGCTTGACCAGGCCGAGGTAGAAGGGCGCGTGCCCCGGCATCGGCGTGATGTGCTCGCTCCATTCCAGGATGCCGTGCAACTCCACCAGCGCGACCGCCAGGTTCAGCCCGCCGGCCTTGAACAGCATGCACTGGAAGGGCTCCTCCGCCCAGGCGGGCCGATCCTCGGCACGTGGTGGCGCGGCGGCCGCGTGGACGCTCTCCGCCACCGGGGGCTCGCCGGCGAGCGGCGCCGGCGGCACGTCGAGGAGCGTCGGTATCGGCGGCGTGTCGACCGGCAGCGGTGTGGGAACCGGCGCGGGCGGGGGCGCGATCTCGAGCGCCGGCTCCCGCAGCAGCGACTGCAGGAAACTGCTCAGCGCGAGGCCTTCGCGCACCAGGGTGGGTCTGCTTTCACTCACGAGGCGATCTCCGCGCGGCGCGGCGTGCCCGCCGCGCACAGGGTATCCAGAAGCGCCGCATAGGCACGCGAGCCGCGCGCCCGCGGCTGGTCGATCGACAGCGGCGCGCCGCGCCGGCTGGCGTCGCGAAACTGCGTGTCCACGGGGACGACCGAGTCCCACACCTGTTCGCCGTAGCGCTCGCGCAGCTGGCGCAGACTCTCGATGGCCGCCCGCGTGCGGCGGTCGAACATGGTCGGCACGATGGTGTAGGCGAGCGACTGCTTGCGCGCCTGCACGATCATCTCCAGGGTGCGCATCATGCGCTCCAGGCCCTTCAGGGCGAGGGGCTCGGTCTGCACCGGCAACAGCAGGTGCTCGCAGGCCGCCAGGGCGTTGACCATCAGGATGCCGAGCACGGGCGGGCAGTCGATCAGGGCGTATTCGAATTCGCCGGCGAGCGCCTGCAGGGCGTGGCTGATCACCAGCCCCTTGCCCTCCTGGACGCCGAGCTGGCGTTCAATGGTCGCCAGCGCCGTGGAGGCCGGCAACAGGTGCAGATTCTCATGGCCGGTTTCGCGCACCAGCTTGCCGGCCCCCGCCCAGGCCTGCTCGCCATCGAACAGGCGATAGAGGCTGTCCTCGAGGGTGTCCGGGTCGAGCCCGAAGTAGGCGGTCAACGAGCCGTGCGGGTCCAGGTCGACCAGCAGCGTGCGCCGCCCCTGCGCGGCGAGGTGACCGGCCAGGGTGACGGTCGTGGTCGTCTTTCCGACGCCCCCCTTCTGATTGGCGCAGGCCCAGATCCTCACGTGCGGCTCTCCCCTGGGTTCGCTGCCGCGGCCGGTGCGGCGCTCGCCGCCGCCGGGGCGCTCGCGCGCTGGATGTCCAACACGCGGCGCGCCGCCGGATCGGCGAGCACCACCACCACCACACGACGATTCTTCTCCCGCCCGGCGGGCGTGTCGTTGTTGGCGATCGGCCGGAACTCGCCATAGCCGACCGCGGCCATGCGCTGGGGCGCCACTCCTTCGCGCATGAACAGGTGCACCACGCTGGCCGCCCGTGCCGCCGAGAGTTCCCAGTTCGAGGGGTAGACCGGCGTGTTTATCGGAACGTTGTCGGTGAAGCCTTCCACCTGCACCGGATTGGGCACGGCCTCGAGAATGGCGGCGACCTTGCGCAGCACCGGCAGGGCCTGCTCCCCCAGCTGCACGCTGCCACTGGGGAAAAGCAGCCGCTCGCTGATCTCGACCTCCACCCATAGATCGTCACGACGAATGCGGATGAGGTGCTCGTCGACCAGCGAGGACAGGGCATGGGCGAGCTGTTTCTGGATCTGCATCATGGCCTGACTCTGCCCCCCCGGCGGCGTGGCGCGCAGCTCGATCATGCTGCCGGTGGGGCCGTCGGGGACGCCGCTCTGCGGCCGCAGGCTGCTGGGCCGGTCGCCGAACTGAATGGGCTGCAGGTGGCGCGGCGCCTGCTTGAACGCCGCCACCAGCGAGTCGGACAGAACCCGGTACTTGCCCTCGTTGACGGAGGAGATCGAGTACATCACCACAAAGAACGCGAACAGCAGCGTAATGAAATCCGCGTAGGACACCAGCCAGCGTTCGAGGTTTTCATGCTCTTCCGTCCTTTTGCGCCGTGCCATGGGGCCCCTCGTTCAGTGCAGGAAGCCTTGCAGCTTGGTTTCGATGTTGCGCGGATTCTCGCCCTCGGCGATGGACACCACCCCCTCGACGATCATGGCGCGGAAATGCGCCTGGGCATGCACCAGGTTCTTCAGCTTGGTGGCGATCGGCAGGAACAGCAGATTGGCCGAGCCCACGCCGTAGATGGTCGCCACGAAGGCCACCGCGATGCCGCCGCCCAGCTTGCTCGGGTCGCTGAGATTGCCCATCACGTGAATCAGGCCCATCACGGCGCCGATGATGCCGACCGTGGGGCTATACCCCCCCATGCTCTCGAAGATCTTCGCCGCCTGCACATCGATGTCCTCACGCGTCCCGATCTCCACCTCCAGAATCGCGCGGATGGTATCCGGTTCGCTGCCGTCGACCAGCAGCTGCAGCCCCTTGCTCGCGAAGGCGTCGCTCTCCGTCTCGGTGAGCGTCTCCAGGCCGAGCAGCCCCTCCTTGCGGGCGATGTTGCTCCAGGACACGATCTTCTCGATGGTCTCCTCGGCGCCGAGCTGCGGCGGCCGAAACGCCCAGAACCCCATGCGCATGGCGCGCAGAAACACCCGCGTCGGGGACTGCAGCATGACCGCACCGAAGCTGCCGCCGATCACGATCAAGGCCGCCGGGCCGTTGATCAGCGTCTCCACGTGGCCGCCTTCCAGGTGCTGCCCCAGGAGGATGGCGCCCAGGCCGACGAGCAGGCCGAGGAAGCTCAACAGATCCATTCTCAGACGCTCTGCGCCAGGCCCGGGCCGATCTCCTCGAGGGCCAGCACCTGGTCGGCGAGCCCGGCCTCCACCACGGCCGCCGGCATCCCGTAGACGACCGAACTCTTCTCGTCCTGCGCCCAGACGCCGGCGCCGTTCGCCTTCATGGCGCGCACGCCTTCGCGACCGTCGGCGCCCATGCCGGTCATGATCACCGCCAGCGCCTCACCCGGAAACACCTTGTCCACCGAGGCGAAGGTGGTGTCGACCGAGGGCCGATAGGTCTGCCCCGGCTCGCTGTCGCGGAGGCGGATGCACACCTCCTGGCCGTGGCGCTCGAGCAGCATCTGGCGTCCGCCCGGGGCGAGATAGGCGGTGGCCGGACGCAGGCGATCGCCGTCTTCGGCCTCCTTCACGGCGATTGCGCACTGTTGATTGAGCCGCTGGGCGAACGCCGGCGTGAAGCTCGCCGGCATGTGCTGCACCAACAGCAGCGGCACGCGAAAGTCCGCGGGCAGTCCAGTGAGCACGCGCTGCAGCGCGACCGGGCCGCCGGTGGAGGTGCCGATGGCAACGATGCTGATCTGGCCGCGCCGCAGCCGCGCCCGCGGCAACGGCGGC
Source organism: uncultured Gammaproteobacteria bacterium (assembly GCA_963779865.1). Taxonomy (GTDB): domain Bacteria; phylum Pseudomonadota; class Gammaproteobacteria; order CAVZZX01; family CAVZZX01; genus CAVZZX01. Next base: position 87,098 of record CAVZZX010000004.1, read on the forward strand.
GCGACCGGGCGGGGCACGGCCACGCTCGCCGGGCTCGCCGTTGCCGCGGGCGCGGCGCGGCGCGCGCCCCGCCGGCCGAGCATGCGCACGCGGTGACACAGCTGGCGCTTGACCTCGTCCCGGTCGCGCGAGATGTCCTCGAAACGCTTGGGCATGAAATCAACGGCGCCGGCGTCGAGCGCATCGAGGGTCGCCTTCGCCCCGTCGGTGGTCAACGAAGAGAACATCAGCACCGGGGTGGGATGGCTGCGCATGATCCGCCGCACCGCGGTGATGCCGTCCATGACGGGCATCTCGATGTCCATGGTGACCACGTCGGGGCGCAGCGCGGCGACCTGGCGCAACGCCTCGCTGCCGTCGGCGGCCTGGCCCACCACCTCCAGGGCCGGGTCGCTGCCGAGCATCTCCGAGAGGCGCCGCCGGAAGAAGCCCGAATCGTCGACAATCAGCACGCGCACTGGCATCGATACTCTCCTGCGGACCCCGTGACCCGCCGCTCAGAGGCGGCCGGCGTAGTTGCTCATCAAGCCCGGCACGTCGAGGATCACCGCGATGCGCCCATCGCCCGTGATGGTGGCGCCGGCGAGCCCGCCCGTGCCCTGCAGGAAGGCGCCCAGCGGCTTGATCACCACCTCTTCCTGGCCGTAGAGCTCGTCCACGACGAGCCCCACCTTCTGCGTGCCGGCGTGCACGACCACCACGTAGCCCTGCTCGGGCAACTCCACCTGCGCCTTGCCTTCGATCAGCCAGCGGCTGAGATAGAACAGCGGCAGGGCGCGCTCGCGCACCCGCACCACGAGCTGTCCGTCGACGCTGTTCGTCTTGGCGTCCTCGAGGTTGAAGATCTCGTTGACGTTCACCAGCGGCAGCGCGAACTGCCGATCGGCGAGCTGCACCATCAGGGTGGGCATGATGGCGAGCGTGAGCGGCACCTTGATGCTCAGGCGGCTGCCGCGGCCCGGCGCCGAGTCGATGTGCACGGTGCCGTTGAGCTGGGAGATCTTGGTCTTCACCACGTCCATGCCCACCCCGCGCCCGGAGATGTCCGAGATCTCGCTCTTGGTGGAAAAACCCGGCATGAAGATGAGGTTGAAGCATTCGCTGGCGTCGAGCCGGGCCGCGGCATCGGCGTCGAGCACGCCTTTGTCCACGGCCTTGCGACGCAGGGCCTCGGCATCCATCCCCGCCCCGTCGTCTTCGATGGACAGCAGGATGTGATCGCCCTCCTGGGCGGCCGAGAGGGTCACGGTCCCGGCGCGCGGTTTGCCGCTGCGCTCGCGCTCCTCGGGCATCTCGATCCCATGGTCCACGGCATTGCGCACCAGATGTACCAGCGGGTCGGCGAGCGCCTCGACCAGGTTCTTGTCCAGGTCGGTCTCCTCCCCGTGCATCACCAGGTGCACCTCTTTCTTGAGGTTGCGCGCGAGGTCGCGCACCACGCGCGGGAAGCGTCCGAACACCTTCTTGATCGGCTGCATGCGGGTCTTCATCACCGCCATTTGCAGATTGGTGGTGACCAGATCCAGGTTGTCGACGGCCTTGCCCATCTCCTCGTCGCCCATGCTCGCTTCCAGGCGCGCCAGGCGGTTGCGCACCAGCACCAGCTCTCCGACCATGTTCATGATGTCGTCGAGCCGGCGGGTGTCCACGCGCACCGTGCTCTCCGGCTGCGGGGCGGGCTCGCCCTTGGGGCGCGCGGCGGCCGCGGCCGGCCGGGCATTCGGTGCCGGCGACGGGGGCGATGCGGGCGGCGCCGCGCCGAACTTGCCCGTGCCGTGCAGCTCGTCGAGCAGCGCCTCGAACTCGTCCTCGCTGATCTCCTCGCCGCGGGCCGCCGCGCCCGGCGCTGGCGCGGCCGCAGGGGGGGCGGCCGGCGCCGCAGCGCCGAACTTGCCCTTGCCGTGCAGCTCGTCGAGCAGGGCCTCGAACTCGTCGTCGTTGATGTCGTCCCCGCCCGCGGCAACGGTGCCCGCGCCCGCGCCCGCCTTGGCCTCTGCCGGAGTCTTGTCGAGGGCGTCGAGCAGGTGCTCGAATTCCTCGTCGGTAATGTCCTCGCCGCCGCCCACGCCAGCCGCGTCGTTCGCCGGCGTCGCCGGAGTCGGAGTCGGAGCCGGCGCGTCGCCGGGCACGCTGAGCGCCTCCAGGCGCTGCAGCAGCTGTGGATCGGCGTGCTGCGGCTCGGCCCCGGCGCGCAGCGCCGCGAACTGCTCGTTGAGCACGTCGAGCACCGGCAGCACCACGTCCATCAGCTCGGCGTCGACATGGCGGTCGCCGTTGCGCAGCAGGTTGAAGACGTCTTCGGCGCGGTGACAGAGCGCGACCAGCGCCTCCAGATTGATGAACCCGGCCCCGCCCTTGATGGTGTGAAAGCCGCGGAACACCGCGTTCAGCAAGTCGCGGTCGTCCGGCTGCTGCTCGAGCTGCACGAGCTGTTCGCCGAGCTGCTCGAGGATCTCGCCGGCCTCGACCAGAAAGTCCTGCAGGATGTCGTCTTCGAGGTTCAGCGCCATACCCAATTCGACCGTTTCTAGAAGCCCAGACTGGAGAGCAGATCGTCGACGTCGTCCTGCGAGGACACCAGATCGCCCTTGCTCACGCCCGGCACCGGGGGCCCTTCCAGGCTGGCCGGGTCATCGGCCTCCGGTGCCTCGCCGACCTTCTGACCGGTGAGCGAGACCAGATTGACCAGGTTGAGCTCGACCTCCTCCACGAGGTTGATCACCCGCTTGATGATCTGTCCGGTGAGATCCTGGAAGCCCTGTGCCATGAGCACCTCGGTGAGGTGCCCGCGGATGGTGTTGACGTGGCCGGGGGCCGTGTGGAGGAAATCGGCCAGCTCGCGGCTCATGCCGCGGAACTCGTCCGCGTTCATCTGGCGCCCGGTGAAGCGCGCCCAGGCCTCGCTCAACCGCTCCGCGCTGCGCTCGATGTCATCGCACAACGGGCCACTCTCCTCCACCGCCGCGAGGGTGCGGTTGGCCGCCTGCTGCGTCATGTCGATGACGTAGTTCAGGCGCTCGCGCGCGTCGGGGATCTCCTGCTGGGCGATGTTCGCCAGGCGGTCGTCGAACTGGAAGTTGTTCAAGGCCTCGTGCAGCTGGCGCGTGAGCTTGCCCACCTGCTGATAGAGCTCGCCCTCGCGCATCGTGGTGAGCTCATCGAGCGTGCCGCGCGCACCGGCCTCGTCGGCCGCCTCGATCTGATCGAGCAGCCGCTGTGCCAGCTCGCGTGCCTGCCCATCCAAGAAGATCGAATCGCCCATTGCCGCTCAGGAAGCCTCGACCCGCGCGAAGATCTTCTCGAGCTTTTCCTTGAGCGTCTGCGCGGTGAAGGGCTTGACGATGTAGCCGTTGACGCCTGCCTGGGCGGCCTCGACGATCTGGTCGCGTTTCTGCTCGGCCGTGACCATCAGCACCGGCAAGCTGGCGAGCTTGGCATCGGCGCGCACGTGTTTGAGCAGGTCGATGCCCTGCATGCCCGGCATGTTCCAGTCGGTCACCAACAGCCCGAACTCGCCGGCCTTGAGCAGGGGCAGGGCCGTGATTCCGTCGTCGGCCTCGGCGGTGTTGTTGAACCCCAGATCGCGAAGCAGGTTCTTGATGATTCGCCGCATCGTAGAGAAGTCGTCCACGATGAGGATCTTCATATTCTTGTCCAAAACATTCCTCCGGAACGGACCGATCATCCAGACGCCGGGCGCTACGCCCGCGCCGCCCTGCGCGCGAGGCGAGTGGCGACACCCCCATTAGCGGCGGGTCGCCGAAATTCTTCAGTCCTCGATGGAATCGGCGATACGGGCCTGGAGACGGATGATGGCCTGGCTGTGGATTTGACTCACACGCGATTCGCTGACGCCCATGACGGCGCCGATCTCGCGCAGGTTGAGCTCTTCGTCGTAGTACAGCGCCATGACCAGGCGCTCGCGCTCGGGCAGGCCGGCGATGGCGTCGCTGAGCTGACGCTGCATGTCCTCGTACTGCAGCCCATCGAGGATGCCGGGACCGTTATCGGAGAGGTTCTCGAGGATGGAGTCCTCGCCGCTGCCCATGTCCTCCAGGCTGAGCACGCGCTGGCTGCTGGCGTCGCGCAGGATGTGGTAGTAGTCGTCCAGCGAGATGCCCAGCGTCTCGGCGATCTCCTCGTCGCGGGCGTCGCGGCCGTGCGCGTGCTCGATCTGGCGCACCGCATCGGCGACCATGCGCGCCTTGCGGTGCACCGAGCGCGGCGCCCAGTCGTTCTTGCGGATCTCGTCGAGCATGGAGCCGCGGATGCGAATCCCCGCATAGGTCTCGAAGCTGGCACCCTGGTTCTCGTCGTAATTGCGCGAGGCCTCGAGCAGCCCGATCATGCCGGCCTGGATCATGTCTTCCATCTGCACGCTGGCCGGCAGCCGCGTCATCAGGTGACAGGCGATGCGCTTGACCAGCGGCGCGTGGCGCTCGACCAGCGCGTCGGGCCCGCTGCCACCGCCAACCTGTGTGCTCGCATACATGGCCAGACCGTTCATGGCAGTACCTCCGCGTCCGGCCGCTGGGCCTGGACGAGTCGCTCGACGAAGAATTCCAGCCGCCCGCCGGCGGCCGTGGGCGCAGGCCAGCGCGCCGTCTGCTCGGCCAGGCTGCGGAAGGCCTGCGCCGCGCGGCAACGCGGATACGCCTCCACCACGGCGCGCTGCTGCTGTACGGCCTTGCGCAGATAGGGGTCGCTCGGCACGTGGCCGCAGTAGTCGAGCGACACATCGAGAAAGCGATCGGTGACCCGCGAGATCTTCTCGTAGACCTCGCGCCCGTTGCGGGCGCTCTCCACCATGTTGGCGACCACCCGGAAGCGGCGCACCCCGTGCTCGCGGCTGAGCAGCTTGATCAGGGCATAGGCATCGGTGATGGAGGCGGGCTCGTCGCAGACCACCACCAGCACCTCCTGGGCGGCGCGGCTGAAGCTCACGACGCTGTCGGAAAGCCCCGCGGCACTGTCCACCAGCAGCACGTCCAGGTTTCCGCTCAGCTCGCTGAAGGCGCGGATCAGGCCGGCGTGCTCGACGCTGTTGAGTTGCGCCATGCGCTGCACCCCCGAGGCGGCCGGCACCACCTTGATGCCTTCGGGCCCTTCGACGATCGCCTCCTCCAGGGCGCAGCGCCCGTCCATCACGTCGGCGAGCGTGAAACGCGGATGCAGCCCGAGCATCACGTCGACGTTGGCCAAGCCGAGGTCCGCGTCCATCAACATGACGTCCTTGCCCGCCTGCGCCAGGGCGAGGGCCATGTTGACGCAGACGTTGGTCTTGCCGACCCCGCCCTTGCCGCTGGCCACGGCGATCACGCGCACCGGGCGAGGCTGGCGCATGCGGCGCAGGCCGGCGGCCTGATCCTGGGGCGGCGCGTCAAACATGAGCATTGGCGACGACGCCTCCCACGACCAGGGCGGCGGCGTCGTCGCGCGCGTGCCGCGCGCTGAGCTGCTGCATGAGGGCCACACTGCGGCTGACCAACTGGTGCGGGCGCGCGGCGTGCAGGTCCTCGGGCACGCGCTGACCGTCGCCCACATAGGCCACCGGCAGCTCGTGCTGCAGCAGGACCGACAGCGCACCGCCGAGGCTGCTGGTTTCATCGAGCTTGGTCAGCATGCAGCCGGCGAGCGGCATCCGCTTGAAGGCGCGCACGGTCTCATCGAGCGCCGCCCGCTGGGTGGTGGCCGAAAGCACGAGGTAGGTCTGGATGCGACTGGAGCTGGCCTGCAGCACCGCGAGCTGCTCGTTCAGGCGCATGTCGCGCTGGCTCATGCCTGCGGTATCGATCAGCACCAGCGGCTTGTCGCACAGACCATCGAGCGTGCCGCGCAGCTCCTCCCCGTTGCCGGCGGTACGCATCGGCACGCCCAGAATCCGCGCGAAGGTGCGCAGCTGCTCATGGGCGCCGACGCGGTAGCTGTCGGTGGTCACCAGGGCCACGCGGCCGAGCCCGTGGCGCAGGCTGTAGCGGGCGGCGAGCTTGGCGACCGTGGTCGTCTTGCCGACGCCGGTGGGGCCCACCAGCGCCACCACCCCGCCACGTTCGATGATGTCGTCTCCGGTCACCGCCAGGCTGCGCGCGACCCGCCCCAGGGCGTGGCGCCAGCACTGCTCGAACTCCTGCCCGGCCGGCACCTGGTCGGCGATGCGCCGCGCCATGCTCGGGTGCAGCCCCAGCCCCACCAGGCGCTGGATGAGGCGCGCGTGCAGCGGGCGGCGGCGTGCCTCCTCGCCCCACGCCAGGCCCGAAAGCTGGTTGTGAAGCAAGCCGCGCAGGTTGCGCAGCTCGTTCTGCATCTCGACCAGGGTGGGCTCCGGGGACCAGACGCTCGGGCGCGCCGCCGGCGGCGGCGCCGAAGTGAGTGGCGCGGGCGGCGGGATATCGCGGCTCAGGCGCAGGTCCTCGAGCGCGCGTTCGCGCTCCTTCACCTCGCGGCGCGGCGCCTCCTCGCTGCCACCCCACAGAGTCTCGTCGTAGTCCACCGCCGCCACGATCTCGGTGCCGCCGCGGATCCGGCTGTTGGAGAGGATGACCGCGTCGGGGCCGAGTTCCTCGCGCACCTGACGAATGGCCTGCTTCATATCGGGGGCGACGAATCGCTTGATTCTCATCGCGTATACCTTCTCGTTCTGCCCCGGCGGGGGTCAGCCCGCCGCCTGCATGCTGGGCTGGCCCACACTGGCGACGATGCGGATCTGCTTCGTGTCCGGCACCTCGTTGTACGAGAGCACGTGCAGTCCCGGAATACTGTGTCGGACAAAGCGCGCCAGCAAGGGCCGCAATGCGGCCGACGACAGGAGCACCGCCGGCTGGCCGTTCTGCTCCTGCGTGCGGGCGCTCTCGGCCAGGGAGCCATGCAAGCGCTCCGCCAGGCCCGGCTCGATGCCCCCGCCGCCGTCCGCCATCTGCAGGGACTGATGCAATAACTGTTCCAACGCAGGGTCCAGGGTGATGACCGGCAGCTCGGGTTCTATGCCGTTGATTTGCTGGACGATCAGCCGCCCCAGGGACTCGCGCACGGCCGCGGTGAGGGTGGCGGGGTCTTGACTTCGAGGGCCGTGCTCCGCCAGGGTTTCGGCGATCGTGCGCATGTCGCGCAGGCTCACGCCCTCCTCCAGCAGGTTCTGCAGGACCTTCACCACCGCGCCGAGCGACAGGGTTTCGGGCACCAGGTTCTCGATCAGCTTGGGGGCGTTGCGGGCAAGCAGGTCGAGCAGCTGCTGCACCTCCTCGTGCCCGAGCAGCTCGTGGGCGTGCTGCTGAATCAGCTGTGACAGGTGGGTGGCCACGACGGTGTTGGCGTCCACCACGGTGTACCCCATGGTCTGCGCCTCCTCGCGCTGCTGCGGCTCCACCCACAGCGCCTCGAGGCCGAAGGCCGGGTCCCGTGCCGGGAGTCCGGCGGGCGTGCCAAAGACCTGCCCGGGGTTGATCGCCAGCTCGCGCTCGGGGTGCACCTCGGCCTCGCCGACCGTCACCCCGAGCAGCGTCAGGCGATAGGCAGTGGGGGCGAGATCCAGGTTGTCGCGGATGTGAACCGGCGGCACCAGAAAGCCGAGCTCCTGGGACAGCTTCTTGCGCACGCCCTTGATGCGCGCCATCAGCTCCCCGCCCTGGTTGCGATCGACCATCGGAATGAGCCGGTAGCCGACCTCCAGCCCGATGGGGTCCACGGGCGTCACATCGTCCCAGCTCAACTCGCGACCCTCGGCGCTGGGCTCCTCGGCGGGCGCCTCCTCCTCCACGAGCTGCGGGCGTCGAATGCGCTGCTGCAGCCGCCACGCCCAGGCCCCGGAGGCCGCCGCCAGGCTCAGAAAGGCAAGGTTGGGCATGCCCGGGATCACTCCCATCAGGGCGAGGATCGCACCGGTCACGGCGAATGCGCGCGGGCTGCCCAACAGCTGCTCGAGCAGCTGTTCGCCCATGTCCTGCGCGGTGGACATGCGCGTGACCATGATGCCCGCCGCGGTGGAGAGCACCAGCGAGGGGATCTGGGCCACCAGACCGTCGCCGATGGTCAGCAGCGTGTAGTTGCGTGCCGCATCGGCGAAGGACAAGCCGTGCTGCGCCATGCCGATCGCCAGGCCGCCGATGATGTTGATGAACAGGATGAGGATGCCGGCCACCGCATCGCCGCGCACGAACTTGCTGGCGCCGTCCATGGAGCCGTAGAAATCGGCTTCCTGGCCGATCTCCTCGCGCCGCCGACGCGCCTCGTCGGCCTCGATGAGCCCGGCATTGAGATCCGCGTCGATCGCCATCTGCTTGCCGGGCATGGCGTCCAGCGTAAAGCGGGCGGTCACTTCGGAGATGCGCGTGGCGCCCTTGGTGACCACCACGAAGTTGATGATCACCAGGATCAGGAACACCACCATGCCCACCGCATAGTTGCCGCCCACCACGAACTCGCCGAAGGCCTTGATGACCTGGCCGGCCGCGTCGGTGCCGTTGTGTCCCTCGAGGAGCACGACGCGGGTGGACGCCACGTTCAGGGCGAGGCGCAAGAGCGTGGCGATGAGCAGCACCGAGGGGAACACCCCGAACTCCAGCGGCCGCAATGCGTAGACCACGACCAGCAGCACCACCAGCGACAGGGCGATGTTGAAGGTGAAGAACAGGTCCAGCAGGAAGGAGGGCAGCGGCAGCACCACCATGGCCAGCATCACCAGCAGCAGGATCGGCGCGCCGAGCCCGCTGCGCCCGACCGTCTTCAAGGTATTGGCAAGCATGCCTGGTTGTGGCATCGACGCGGCTCCTCAGCTCAGTCGTAACGCAGGTCGTCGGGGATCGGGAGATCCGCGACGTCGAGGTGTGGCGCTTTCGTGCCGGCGCGCTTGAGCTGGAACACGTAGGCCAGCACCTTGGCGACCGCGATATACAGCCCGGCGGGGATCTCGCGCTCCAGTTCGGTGGTGTGATAGAGCGCGCGCGCCAATGGCGGCGCCGCCAGCAGCGGCACGCGGTGGTGGACCGCAATCTCGCGGATCTTCGCGGCGATGGAGTCGGCCCCCTTGGCGACCACCACCGGCGCCCCGTGACGCTCCTGGCGATAGCGCAGGGCCACCGCGTAGTGCTGCGGGTTGGTGATGACGACGTCGGCCTCGGGCACTTCGGCCATCATGCGCCGCTGCGCCATCTCCCGCTGCAGGCCACGCACGCGCGAGCGGGTCTCCGGGCTGCCCTCGGTCTGTTTGTGCTCGTCCTTGACCTCCTGATGAGACATGCGCAACTGGCGCTTGTGGTCCCAGAGCTGGAACGGCACGTCGGCGGCGGCGATCAGCACCAGCGCCGCGCCCAGCAGCAGAAAGGCCGAGAGCAGCAGGTCGCCGGCGTGGGCGATGGCCTGGTGCAGCGGCTCGAAGCCGAGTCCGATGAACTCCGCGGCCTTGGCATGCAGAAAGCCCACCGCCACCGCACCGATGAGCACGAACTTGAGCAGCGCCTTGAACAGCTCGATCAGCCCGCGCCAGGCAAACACCCGCTTGAGGCCGCGTATCGGGTCGAGCTTGTCCCACTTGAAGCCCAGCGACTGCAGGCTGAAGGTCCAGCCGCCCAGCACGCCGGGGGCCGCCAGCGCCGCCACGCTCAGCAGCACCAGCAGCGGCGCCACGGTGAGCAGGCCGTCGTACACGCCGGCGCTCAGCGCCGCGACGCCGGCCTGCGGGTCGAAGATCTGGGCGCGGCTGGGCGTGAAGTGCCGGTGCATGAGCGCGAGCAGCCCGTCGATGACCCCCGGCCCCATGAGGCTGCCGCCCACGCCCGCCGTCAGCATCAGGAGCATGGTGCTGAGCTCGCGCGAGCGCGCGATCTGGCCCTTCTCCCGCGCCTGTTCACGGCGCCGCGCGGTCGGCTCCTCGGTGCGTTCCTGATCGTCGTTCCCGGCCATCTCAGCCGCCGCCTCCGGCGAGCTGGCGCAACAGGCGGAAGCTGTCGGCGAGGACCAGGTCGGTGCGCGGCAGGACGCTGGGCAGGGTGGCGAGGATCACCGCAAAGCCCAGCACCATGGTGATCGGGAAGCCCACGGCGAAGATGTTGAGCTGCGGCGCCGAGCGGGTCATCACGCCGAAGGCCAGGTTGACGATGAGCAGCGAGGCGATCGCGGGGATGGCGATGCTCACCGCGCCGGCGAACAGCTGGCTGCCGAACAGCACCAGCTGCCACACGTTCTCGGGCGCCAAGCCCTGGACCCCCACCGGCAGGCTCCGGAAGCTGTCGACCAGGGTCTCGATCAGGACCAGGTGGCCGCCCAGTGCCAGGAAGATCAGCGTCGCCATCAGCAGGTAGAGCTGACTGACCACCGGCGTCTGCGAGCCGTTCTGCGGGTCCACCATGGCCGCGAAGCCGAGTCCCATCTGCATGGCCACCACCTGCCCCCCCGTGACGAAGGCGCTGAACGTGAGCTGCAGGGCGAAGCCCAGCGCCAGGCCCACCACGATCTGCTGCGCCGTGATCAGCGCCGCCGCGGCGCTCAGCGGGTCGACCGCCGGGGCGGGCGGCAGCAGCGGGGCCACGGGGATGGTCAGCGCGAGGGCGAACAGCAGGCGCACCCGCGCCGGGACGCTGCGCGCGGCGAACACCGGCGCCACCGAGGTCATGGCGGCGATCCGGAAGAAGGGCCACATGAAGGCCCCCACCCAGGCAGTCAGCTCAGCGCTCGTGAGGTGCATGTCAGCCGATCAGGTGCGGGATCTCGCGCACCAGCTGGTGCATGTAGTCCATCAGCAGCCGCAGCATCCAGGGACCGGCGATCATCAGCGTGAGCAGGGTCACCAGCAGCTTGGGGATGAAGCTCAAGGTCATCTCGTTGATCTGCGTGGCGGCCTGAAACATGCTCACCAGCAGGCCGACGGCGAGCGCGGGGAGCAGCACCACCAGCACCAGCAGCAGCAACACCTGCAGGGCGTGCTGGAAGATGGACATCACGGTATCGGGTGTCACACGCGCCTCCCCGCACTCACATGTAGAAGCTCGAGGCGAGGGTGCCCATCACCAGGCTCCAGCCGTCGACCAGCACGAACAGCATGATCTTGAAGGGCAGCGAGACGATCATCGGCGAGAGCATCATCATGCCCATGGACATCAGCACGCTGGCCACCACCAGGTCGATGACCAGGAAGGGGATGAACAGCAGAAAGCCGATCTGAAATGCGGTCTTCAGCTCGCTGGTGACGAATGCGGGCACCAGCAGGGTGAGCGGCACGTCCTCGCGCGACTGCAGCGGCGCGCTGTGCGACATGCGCGCGAACAAGCCGAGGTCGCTCTCCCGGGTCTGCCCCAGCATGAACGCGCGCAGCGGGCTCGCGGCCTTCTCGGCGGCCTGCTGCAGCGTGAGCTGATCCGCCATGTAGGGTTGCACCGCGTCGTCGTAGATGCGGTTGAACACCGGCGCCATGATGAACAGGGTGAGGAACAGCGCCAGCCCGAGCAGCGTCTGCGAGGACGGGGCGTTCACCAGCCCCAGCGCCTGGCGCAGGATGGACAGCACAATGATGATGCGGGTGAAGGAGGTCATCATCATGAGGGCCGCCGGCAGCAGGGTCAGCGCCGTCATCAGCAGCAGCACCTGGATGCTGAGGCTGTAGGTCTCGCTGCCGTCGGGGTTGGTGGTCACCGACAGCGCGTGCAGCCCGTCCTCGGCCATGGCCGCGAGCGGCACCAGGCACAGCGCGAGCAGCAGCAGGACGCGCAGCAGCGCACGCCGGCGGGTCACGTCCGCCCTCCGGCACTCTTCAGGGCGGCCGCCAGGCGTTCGGCGAAGCGCGGGGACGGCTCGCACGGCGGGCGGCGGGGCGCCAGCGGCTCCTCCAGCACGTGCAGGGTCTGCACCCGTCCCGGCGCCACGCCCAGCAGGATTTGCGTCTCGCCCGCCTGGATGAGCACCACCCGCTCGCGGCTGCCGAGGGACAGCCCCCCCAGAACCCGCAGCCCGTCGCCGACGCCGCCCTGCAGACGGCCCATGCGCCGCGCCGCCCAGGCCAGCGCGGCGATCAGGGCGAGCACGATAAACAGTCCGAGCAGCATCTGCAGATAGCTGCCCACGCCCAGGTCGCCCGCGGGGCCCGGCCCCGGCGCGGCAAGCGCCGGCACCGGCACACATGCCGCAGCGGCCAGAAGCAGACGCCGAATCATTTGAGCTTCTTCACCCGCTCCGCCGGGCTGATCACGTCGGTCAGGCGGATGCCGAATTTGTCGTTGACCACCACCACCTCCCCATGCGCGATCAGCGTGCCGTTGACCAGCACGTCCATCGGCTCGCCGGCGAGACGGTCCAGCTCGATCACCGACCCCTGATTGAGCTGCAGCAGATTGCGGATGTTGATGCGGGTGCGCCCGATCTCCATCGACAGGCTCACCGGAATATCGAGGATCACATCGAGGTTCACGTCCTCGTTGAACACCGGGCGACCATCGTCCTGCAGATCGTCAAAATCGGCCTGCGCCACGGGCGCCTGGGCGTCGGCCTCGCCGTCTTCGGCCGCGGCCTGCTCGGACATCGCCTCGGCCCAATCGCCCATCACGTCTTCTTCACTCATCGGGCACGCCCTCGCTGCTGTATGTCGTTTTCCGTCCGCGGCCGTTTGACCTGCTGGGTGACCTTCACCGCCATGTTGCCGCGGTGTACGCCGTAGCGACCGCGCAGCACCGGAATGTCTTCGGCCAGCAGGGTGACCAGTTCGGGCAGGTCGATCGGGATCACATCGCCGGGCTTGAGTTTGAGCACCTCACGCATGGTGAGCGTGGCCGAAGCGAGCATCGAGGAGATCTCCACTTCGGCCATCTTGATTTCATCGCGCAGGGCATGCGTCCAACGCTCGTCGACCTCGGCACGGTCGCTCTGGATACCGGCATCGAGCAGCTCGCGAATGGGTTCGATCATTGCGTACGGCATGGTCACGTGCAGGTCGCCCCCGCCGCCCTCGAGCTCGACGTTAAACGAGTTCACCACCACCACCTCACTGGGGCTGACGATGTTGGCGAATTGCGGGTTGACCTCCATGTTGAGGAAGTCGAAGCCCACCTCCAGCACCGGGTTCCAGGCGGCCTTCAAGTCCTTGAAGGCAAGGTCGAGGATCATCTGGATCACGCGCTGTTCGGTCGGGGTGAACTCCCGACCCTCGATCTTGGCCGGGAAACGACCGTCGCCGCCGAAGAAGTTGTCCACGATGATGAACACCAGCTTCGGGTCGAGGACGAACAGCGCCGTGCCGCGCAGCGGGCGCACGCGCACCAGATTGAGGCTGGTGGGTACGAACAGGCTCTGCATGTATTCGGAGAACTTGAGCATCTGCACGCCGCGCACCGAGATCTCGGCCGAGCGGCGCAGGAGATTGAACAGGCTGATGCGAAAGTGCCGAGCGAAGCGCTCGTTGATCATCTCCAGGGTGGGCATGCGCCCACGCACGATGCGGTCCTGACTGGCAAAGTCGTAGGAGTGCGGCTTGCCGTCGGGACCGAGCGCCTCCTCGGTCTCCACGTCGCCGCTGGACACGCCGTGCAGCAGCGCGTCGATTTCGTCCTGTGTAAGTAGGTCGTTGGCGGACATGGCGTCTACTGCATCACGAAACTGGTGAAGTACACCGCTTCCACGCGCCCCTGGCCGCCCGCCTCGGCGAGCACCTTGTTGATGGTGCCGATCAGGGCGGCGCGCAGCTTCTCCTTGCCGCTGCGGGTACGCACCTGCTCGTGGGTCTGACTGCTGAGCAGGAGCAGGATGTTGTTGCGGATCACCGGCATGTGGCGCTTGACCGCATCGAGCACCGCCTCGTCGCGGGCCATGACCTGGAGGGCAACCTGCAGGTAGCGGGGCCCCTGCGGCTGCTCGAAGTTCACGATGAACTCCGGGTCCAGGGCCAGGTAGAGCGCGGGCTCGGGCGCCGCGGCGGCATCGGCGGCGGCCGCCTCGGGCGCCGCGCCGAGGACATAGAAGGCCGCGGCGCCGGCGCCGCCCAGGCCGAGCAACGCGAGCGCGATCCACAGCCACAGGCGCGACTTCTTGGGCGGGGCGGGCGGTTGAGACTCTTCGGCTGCTGCCACGGACACTGCTCCCGGTTGCGTAAGACGTGTGCCGGGGCGATGAAAGCAAGACCTGTGCCAAGGGTGGATCAGGGGTAATCAGGGGCGGGTCACGGCCGGAAATGCCGAATCAACAGGGACTTGGACGCCGTGCTCGGTGGGAAGCCCGCCAGGGTGCCGGCTTTTTGACTGCGGGGGCCCAAGCGGCCCGGCGGGATTATGACTGCCTCAGGGCAGGGGCCGAAACAACTCGGAACGGTAGTGTTGCAGCTCGCGGATCGAGTCGCGGATGTCGTCCAGGGCCAGGTGCGCCCCCTGCTTGCCAAACCTGCGGTAGACCTCCGGCGCCCAGCGACGGGCCAGCTCCTTGAGGGTGCTCACGTCCAGGTTCCGGTAGTGAAAGTGCGCTTCGAGCTCGGGCATGCAGCGCGCCAGGAAGCGGCGGTCCTGGCAGATGCTGTTGCCGCACATGGGCGAGGCCTGGGCCGGCACGTGTCGGCGCAGGAACTCCAGCGTGCCCTGCTCGGCCTGCCGCTCGTCGACATCGCTGGCGCGCACGCGCTCGAGCAGGCCCGAGCCGCCGTGCTGATTCCGGTTCCACTCGTCCATCCGCTCGAGGGCGGTCGCCGGCTGCTGGATGGCGTAGACCGGGCCTTCCGCGACGACGTTCAGCGCGCTATCGGTCACGATCGTGGCGATCTCGATGATGTGGTCGCGCTGGGTGTCCAGGCCGGTCATCTCGAGGTCGATCCAGATCAGGTTGTCCGCGCTCGGTGTCATTGCCGGGTCCGCCGTTGGCTTGCGGGCGATTGTAACAGAGGCTAGGCTTGCCTGCCGTGGCCCCTGCGGAATCGCTCCGCCGATGAATGCCTTCGGCATCCTGCTCCTGACGCTCCTGGCGCTGTCCCTGCTCGTGCAGGCGTGGCTGGCGCGGCGCCAGGTCGCTCACGTGCGCCGCCACCGCACCGATGTCCCCCCGCCGTTCGCCGATCGCATCTCGCTCGCCGCACATCAGCGCGCCGCGGACTATACGGTGGCACGGCTGCGTTTTGCCCTCGCGGCGGCGGCCGCCAACGGGCTGCTGCTGCTCGGCTGGACCTATGGCGGCGCCCTCAACCGGCTCGACGCCTTCTGGCAGGCGCAGGATTGGCCGGCGCCGTGGAGCGGCACCGCCCTGCTGCTCAGCTTTGTCGCCCTCAGCGCCCTGCTGGACATCCCCTTCGATGCCTGGCGCCAGCTGCGCCTGGAGCGCCGCTTCGGCTTCGGCCGCATCACGGCGGCGCTGTTCGTGGCCGATCAGGCCAAGGAGTTGACGGTGCTGCTGGTGATCGCCGCCCCCCTGTGCCTCGCGGCGCTGTGGCTCATGCACGTGCTGCCGCACGGCTGGTGGCTCGCGCTATGGGCACTATGGAGTGCGTTCAGCGTGCTGTTGCTGTGGGCCTACCCCGCGCTGATCGCGCCGCTGTTCAACCGCTTCACCCCGCTGGCGGACGTGGCCCTCGCCGGCCGCATCGAGGCCCTGTTGCGGCGCAGCGGGTTCTCCAGCCGGGGCGTGCTGGTGGCCGACGGCTCACGCCGCTCCAGCCACGGCAACGCCTATTTCACGGGACTGGGCCGCAGCAAGCGGATCGTCTTCTTCGACACCCTGATCGACGCGCTCACGCCGGAGCAGATCGAGGCGGTGCTCGCCCACGAGCTGGGCCACTTCAAGCTGCATCACGTACAAAAGCGCCTGCTCGCGCTGGTCCTCCTCAGCCTGGTTGCCTTTGCCACACTCGGCTGGCTCGCCGAACAACCGTGGTTCTACGCCGGGCTGGGTGTGCAGCGCCACGCACCGTCGCTGGCGCTGGTGCTGTTTCTGCTGCTGACTCCCGTGGTCAGCTTCTTCTTCACCCCGCTGGCCGCCCACTTCAGCCGCAAACACGAGTTCGAGGCCGATCGGTTCGCCAGCGAGCAGACGGATACGGCCCCGCTCATCGAGGCCCTGGTGACGCTCTACCGGGACAACGCCGGCACCCTGAGCTCCGATCCGTTGTACTCACGCTTCCACGACTCCCACCCGCCGGCACCGGTGCGGATCGCCTCGTTGTCGAGTAGAATGCAGGGGTAACATCCTGCCGGCCACTTCAGGAAGGAATCGCCATGACACGCTTTGCGCCCCTCGCTGCCAGCCTGGTCCTACTGCTCGCCGCCGGCGGCGCGCAGGCAGCCGATCTCCAGCGCGGCAAGCAGCTGCACGACGCCAACTGCATCCGCTGTCACGCGTCCATCATGGGCGGCAACGGCACTGCGATCTACACGCGGCCGGACCGTCGCATCGATTCACTTCCCGCCCTGGAGAAACAGGTGCGCCGCTGCAAGAACAGCCTGGGCATCTCCTGGCCGGACGACCAGGTGCAGGACGTCGTCGCCTATCTGAACAAGAACTTCTACAAGTTCGGCCAGCAGGCGAGCGGGAAATAGGCATCGCCCCGCAGATGGCGGCGCGGATCCGCATGGCCCGGACGGAGGGCTGAGCCCGCCCCGGGCTCCTGGATCATCGTGGCCGCGCGCCGACTCAGCCGACAACAGCGCGAGCGCATTGCCGCCGGTCAACAGCGCCGCCGCGAACAGGCCGCAGACCCGGCTGACGCAGATGGGCAGGGCGGGCTTCTGATCAGTCATTTCGGGCGTGAGCTGGAGATCGAGGATGCCTCCGGCCTGCTGCACCGCTGCACCGCACGGCGTCATCTGGGCCCGCTGGCGGCCGGTGACCGGGTGGTATGGCGCAGCGCGGCGGCGGGTTGCGTGGTGCTCGCCCGCGAGCCGCGGCGCAGCGAGCTGGTCCGTCACGACGGCAGCGGCAAGGCGCGGCTGATGGCCGCGAACGTCGACCGGCTGCTCGTGGTGATCGCCCCGGAGCCGGCGTGGAACGCCTGGCAGCTCGATCGCTACCTCGTGGCCGCCGAACACTGTGCCATCCCCCCCGCCATCGTGGTCAACAAGGTCGACCTGCTCGATGCCGCCGGCCGCAGCGCCCTGCGCGAGCGCCTGCGCGCCTACGCGGACATCGGCTATCCACTGGTGTTCACCAGCAGCCATGAACAACACGGGCAGGACCCGCTGCGCGCCCTGCTGCGGGCGCACATCAGCGTGGTCGTCGGCCAATCGGGCGTGGGCAAGTCCTCGCTGGTCAACACCCTGGTGCCCGATGCGGCGGCACGGATCGGCGCAATCTCCACGGCGTCGGGGGGCGGCCGCCATACCACGACGGCGGCCCGCCTGTACCACCTGCCCGATGGCGGCGCGCTCATCGACTCGCCCGGGGTGCGCGAGTTCGGGCTCGAGCGTATGCCGCCCGAGGACGTGGCGCGCGGCTTTCCCGAGTTTCGCCCCTATCTGGGCCGCTGCCGCTTCCGCGATTGCAGCCATCTCGACGACCCGGGCTGTGCGGTGCACCGCGGCGTCGAGGAGGGCACGATCAGCCCGGCGCGTCTGGAGAGCTATCGACGCATCCTGGAGTTTTTCCAGACGCCCGCCTGAGCCGGCCGCGGCCTCAGTGCGGGCCCGCCGCCGGGCCCGCCGATGCGGCGGGCGTCTTCGCCACCCCGCCCTCGCTGAGTCCGATGCTGCGCTCGGTGGCCTTGTTCATCACGATGATGCTGATGCGCCGGTTGATCGGACTGTAGGGGTCCTGTTTGTCGAACAGCACCGAGGACGCCAGGCCCACCACACGGCCGATCTTGCCAGGCACCATCCCTCCTTCCACCAACGCGCGCCGCGCCGCGTTGGCGCGATCGGCGGACAACTCCCAGTTGCCGTAATCGCGCCGACCGGAGAGGTACTGACGTGCATCGGTGTGGCCGGTGATGCTGATCTTGTTCGGGACCTCATCGATCGTGTGCGCGATCTCGATCAGGATCTTGCGGGTATAGGACTTGAGCTCGGCCTCGCCCACCGCAAACATGGGCCGATTTTCCTTGTCGACGATCTGGATGCGCAGCCCCTCGGGGGTAATGTCGAGCAGGAGCTGATCCTTGAAGGGCTTCAAGGCCTGGCTCTGTTCGATGCTGGCCTTGAGTTCCTGGAGAAGCTGGTCGAGACGGCGCTTGTCGGCCGCCGCCTCCTCGGCCTGCACCGGCTTGGAGTGCTGATCCCGCGCCACGTGTTCGGGCTGCGGCACGGCGGGCGTACGCGGCAACTCCAGCGCCCCGCCCAACTTGATCATCGAGGTGCTGGCCCCACCCGGCCCCTGGATGCCGGTGGGCTCCTGGAACCAGTCGGCAATGCCTTCGCGCTGCGACTTGCTGGTCGAGCCGAGCAGCCACATCAGCAGGAAGAAGGCCATCATGGCGGTGACAAAGTCCGCGTAGGCCACCTTCCACGCACCGCCATGATGAGCGTGGCCGCCGCGCTTTACCCGCTTGATGATGATGGGCTGCTGTTTGTCCTGCATGCGCGGCGACGCCTCAGGCGGGGCGATTCTCCTTCAGGTGGTTCTCCAGCTCCTCGAAGGCGGGCCGCTCGGAGCTGTAGAGCACCTTGCGCCCGAACTCCACCGCGATCTGCGGCGTGTAGCCATTGAGCGTGGCGAGGATGCACACCTTGATGCACTCCAGGAACTTGCTCTGTTCGCGTGCGCGGTGCTCCAGGGCGGAGGCCATGGGCGCCACCAGCCCGTAGGCGAGCAGGATGCCGAGGAAGGTGCCCACCAGGGCCGCGGCGATATGCTTGCCGAGCACCTCCGGCGGCTCGTTGAGCGCGCCCATGGTGATCACCACACCGAGCACCGCGGCGACGATGCCGAAACCCGGCAGGCCGTCGGCGACGCGGTTCAAGGCACTGCCGGGCTGCTCGGCCTCGTGATGATGGGTCTCCAGGTCGAGGTCCATGAGGTTCTCGATCTCGAAGGCGTTCATGTTGCCGCCCACCATCAGGCGCAGATAGTCGGTAATGAACTCGCGCACCGCCTGGTCCTTCGCCACCCACGGGTAGCGAGCGAAGATCTCGCTCTGCTCGGGGTCCTCGATATCCGCCTCCAGCGCCATCAGGCCCTGCTTGCGCGACTTGCTGAACAGCTCGTAGAGCAGGCTCAGCAGGTCCAGGTAATGGCGTTTGCGATACGGCGCACCGCGCAGCAGCGCCGGCACGTTGGCCAGCACGGCCTTGATGATCTTGCCGGGGTTGGAGATCACGAAGGCACCGGCGGCGGCGCCGGCGATGATCAGCATCTCGTACGGTTGTACCAGGGCGAGCATCTGCCCGTGCGACAGGACATAGCCGCCCGCCACGCTCCCGAACACCATGACCAATCCGACGATCAGCTTCATCGTCTCTGCACGTCCGCCAAGCCGAATGCCTACGCCCTTATCGACCCCGCGCGCCGGATCTTGAAGGCTCTAAAGATTTTCCGCGCGCGGACCGATAGGCTGGTCATACAAGGGACAGCGCAATGCAGAAGACCATCCGGCAATGGGCCGATCGCCTGGGCGGCAACCCGCTCCCGGTGCTCGCCCGTACCACCCGCGAGCTCGAACCGCTGGTGGGCGCGCCGCAGACCCGCCTCTCGGAGCTGGCGGCGGTCGCGGCCGGCGATCCGGGGCTCGCCGTACAGCTCCTGCGCATGGCAAACAGCCAGCAGGGGGGGCGGCTGCGCAGCGAGATCACGACCCTGGAACATGCCCTGATGTTGCTCGGGACCGAACGGCTGCGGGCCTTGCCCGCGAGCCTCCCGGCCGTCGAGCGCGTGCTGCGCGACCCGGCGCGGCACTTGCTGCTGCGCACCTTTGCGCGCGCCTATCACGCCGCGGCGCAGGCCGCGGCCTGGGCCCGGCAGCGGCACGACCAGTACCCCGACGAGGCGTTCGCCGCCGCGCAGCTGCACTTCGTCGCCGAGATGGTGCTGGCGATGCACGGCCCCGAGGAACTGCAGCAGATCGCCGCGATGCGCCGCCGCGAGTGCCTGCCGCAGGACGAGGCCGAATACCTGGTGCTCGGCTTCACCCTCAACGAGTTGGCGCTCGAGCTCGCGCGGCGCTGGCACCTGCCGACGCTGGTGGTCGACGCCCTGCAGGCCGAGAAAACCGTCGAATCGCGCACTCTGGGTGTCGTGCTGGCGGTGCAGCTGGCCCGGGCCGCGGAGGCGCACTGGTACGCAGAAGACACGCGTACCGTGCTGGAGGCCGCCGCCGAGTGGCTGCATCGCCCGCCGCAGGAGGTGGCAAGCGCCGCGCACCGCACCGCAGTGGAAACGGCGCGGGCGAGCGCCCACTACGGCGTGATACCCGCCGCCGCCGGCCTGCTGTGGCCGGTGCCCACGGCCGAGCAGCCAGCGGCCGGACCCGCCGCCTGCCTGATCGGGCGCCCGACCCTCTTCGATGAGGCGCTTGCCTACCTGCGCGCGCCGCCGCCCGAGGCGTCCGCCACCGGAGTATTGGAAGCGGCCTTGCGCGGCTTGCATGAAGGCCTGGGGCTGAACCGGGTGGTGTTCGCCCTGCTCAGCGCCGACCGGTGCACGCTGCAGGCCCGTGCCATTCGCGGCAGCGAGGACGATCCGCGCTTCAACCGGTTCACGATCCGGTTGGAGGATGCGCCGCTCTTTCGCCAGCTTCTGGACAAGCCGCAGGGGGTCTGGATGAACGCACAGACGCGGGCACGGCTGTGGCCGCTCCTGCCTGCCGGCTTCGACCGCCTGGTGGGCACGGACGACTTCTGCATCAGTTCGGTGTTTGTCGGCGGGCGCCCGATCGGGGTGTTCTATGCCGACCGGCACAGCGCTGCCTGCCACCTGGACGCGGCCGCGTATCGGGACTTTCGGGAGCTGTGCCGGCAGGCCGGCAGTGCCCTGGAGGGGCTTGGCACGGCCTCCGCTTGAGAACGGAGCTACGCTCAGTCGCGCAGCGGCTTGCGGCCGGTGAAGGCATGCGAGAGCGTGCCGCCGTCCACGTATTCCAATTCGCCGCCCAGGGGCACGCCGTGGGCGATGCGCGTCGCCCCCACGCCGCAGCCGGCGGCCATCTCCGCGATATAGTGCGCCGTGGCCTCCCCTTCCACCGTGGGGTTGGTCGCGAGGATCACCTCCTGCACCGCGCCCTCACGCAGTCGCGCCTCCAGGCGGTCCAGGCCGATCTCCTCGGGGCCGATGCCGTCCAGCGGCGAGAGATGGCCCATCAACACAAAGTAGGCGCCGCGGTAGTCGGTCGCGACCTCCAGGGCCGCAACGTCCGCGGGGCTCTCCACCACGCACAGCTGGCTGCGATCGCGCCGCGGGTCGGCACAGATATCGCAGATCTCGTTTTCGGTCAGCGTGCGACACTGCGCGCAATGGCCAACGCGCTGCGCGGCCTCCTGGAGGACCGCCGAGAGGTGTGTCGCGCCGGCGCGATCGCGCTCCAGCAGGTGGTAGGCCATGCGCTGGGCCGATTTGGGGCCCACGCCGGGCAGGCAGCGCAAGGCATCGATCAGCTGGCCGATGAGCGGGCTTCCCGGCATGCGCGTCAGAACGGCAGGTTCAGACCGCCGGGCAGATTCAGCCCGGAGGCCATGCCGGACATCTTGTCCTGCGACACCTTCTCCACTTGGCGAACGGCGTCATTGACCGCCGCGGCCAGCAGGTCCTCGAGCATCTCCTTGTCGTCCTGAAGCACGCTCTCGTCGATCTGCACGCGGCGCACGTCGTGACGGCCGGTCATGGTGACCTTGACCAGACCGCCGCCGGCCTCGCCCGTGACCTCCATGCCGGCGAGTTCCTCCTGCGCCTTCTTGAGATTTTCCTGCATCTGTTGCGCCTGGCGCATCAGATTGCCGATTCCACCCTTCATGGTCTTCACCTCGTCTGTTGGGATGCCGCCGCCGGGAGTCAATCCGACGGGCGGATCGATTCGGGACTGACCGTCGCGTCGAACTTGTCGATCAGCGCCCGCACGTTGCTGTCGTTCTCAATGGACTCGCGAGCCTTCGCCTGCCGCTCGCGTGCTTCCCGCTGCTGGCGCGCCGCGGGCGTCTCGCCCGTCGGGCGCTGCACCTCGATGCGCAGGCGCACGTCGCGCCCCAGATGCTCGGCGAGGGCCGCCTGCAGGCGCTCCTCCCGGTCCCGGGTATAGAGGCCCTCGCAGGAGGGATCCAGGGCCAACTGCCAGAGAGCGTCCTGCACGGACACCAGCGCCGTATTCAGCGCCATCTGTTTGAGAATGCCGCCGAGCCCCAGCCGGCGCACCAGCGCATGCCAGTCGTCGGGGGCCTCGGGCGGAGGATCCTGAGGGGAAGCCGGGGCCGGGCCGGCGTCGGCGACCGCCGGCGGCCGGGATGCGGCTACGGTGGCGGGCGGCGCCGCGTCCTGACGGGCGGAATGTGCACGCTCCGGGACGGGTTCCGAAGCGAATTGGGGGGCGGACGCGCGAGCGGGCTTGGACGCGGACGGGGGCGCTGCAGTGCGCGACGCGGCGGGGGCGGAACCGCGTGCCCTCTCCCGGCGCGTGCGCCCCTCATCCGGCGCCGCCGCCGAGCCATCGCCGGTGGCGGCGGCCGAAGCCGCCCCGCCTGCCGCCATCTCGCCCTCCGGCGCCGGCCGGAACGCCAGCATACGCAACAAAACCATTTCCAGCCCGCTGCACGGGTCGGGGGCAAGCGGCAGGTCACGCCGGCCGGTCAGCCCGATCTGGTAGAAGAGCTGCACGTCCTCGGGGCTCAGACGCGCACCCAGCCGCCGCAGCAGCTCCGGGTCGCCCATCGATTCGGTATAGGCCGAAGGCACCGCCTGCAACAGCGCCAGGTGGTGCAGCAGGCTCAGCAGCTCGGCGAGCACCGAAGGGTAGTCCGGTGCCTGCTCCGCCAGCGCCGCGAGGCGCTCCACCACCTGGGCACCGTCGCCCTCGGCGAGGGCCTCGAGCAGGCCCGCGACCCGGGCCCGGTCGAGCGTGCCCAGCATGGCGCGCACGTCCGCCTCCCGCACCGTGCCGCCCCCGTAGGCGATGGCCTGGTCCAGGAGGCTGAGCGCATCGCGCATGCTGCCATCAGCCGCACGAGCCAGCTCCGCGAGAGCGGGCGGCTCGGCCTCGATCGCCTCGCGGCCGAGCACCTCGCCGAGGTGGGCCCCGATCAGGTCCGGCGCCAGGCGCCGCAGATTGAATTGCAGGCAGCGTGAGAGAATGGTGACCGGCAGCTTCTGCGGATCGGTGGTGGCCAGCAGAAATTTGACGTGCGGCGGCGGCTCTTCGAGCGTCTTGAGCAGCGCGTTGAAGCTGTGATTGGACAGCATGTGCACCTCGTCGATGAGGTACACCTTGTAGCGGCCGCGCGTCGGCGCATACTGCACGTTCTCCAGCAGTTCGCGGGTGTCCTCCACCTTGGTGCGCGAAGCCGCGTCCACCTCGATCAGGTCGACGAAGCGCCCCTCGTCGATCTCGCGGCAGGCGCCACATTCGCCGCACGGGGCCGCGCTCACGCCACGCTCGCAATTGAGCGACTTGGCGAGGATGCGGGCCACCGTGGTCTTGCCCACACCGCGGGTACCGGTGAACAGATAGGCGTGATGGAGGCGGTCGTGCTCGAGGGCGTTGATCAACGCGCGCAGCACGTGCTCCTGCCCCACCATTTCGCTGAACTGGCGCGGGCGCCACTTGCGGGCCAGGACCTGATAGGGCATCAGTCGAAGGGCTTCATCGAGTCGCGGTTGCCGGGAAAAATCGCTCCGGCAAGGATACCGCAGCGAGGCCGCGGCGGATATCCCCGAGACCGCGCGCAGAGGGAGACGACCCGTGCCAGCCACACCCCGGCGCCCGAGTCCACCGCTACCGCTGCTCCCTTCCGGGCCTGACGGGGTTTACGGCTTATCGTCGCGGGGGGACCGACACGGGCCGCCATTGAACCGTGAGAAGGCCGCGGCCACAACGGGCGGCGACGCTGCCCGGGCCAGCGGCATGTACTGGCCGGGCCGACGGCATGAACTAGATTGTTGAGACGACCGCACCGGCCGTTTCAAACCGAGGGTTCATGCGGGCCCATCCTCGTGGCCCCGCCCTGCGGGCGCCCTCAGAGGCGCGCGAATCCCTCGGTGTAATCTTCATTCGGGTGGGGTCTGGTGACCCCACCCGAATGAAGATGGCGGAGAGGGAGGGATTCGAACCCTCGGTACGGGGTTACCGTACACACACTTTCCAGGCGTGCTCCTTCAACCACTCGGACACCTCTCCGGAGGTCCCGGCGCGCGGCCGGAACAGAACGCGCAAGGTTAAACCAGATTGCGTAGCCAGTGCAATGCGGCTGTCCGCGGGGGCGGATGCATTCGCCGGGGGCATGCTTTACAATGCGACGCCCTGAGCGGGAGGCGGCGACGAAAAAATGGGCTCGGAGCACACATCCTCATCTGGCCTGCAGGAGCAGCTCAGCCGCAACAGCACCCCCTACGTCGATACCCTCACGCGGGTCGACTGGGAGAGCCTGAGCAACGACGCCTTCTGGCTCCCCGAGGCAGCGCTCTCGCTGTACGGCCTGCCCGAGTACGAACGCCTGCCCGAGGCCCGCCGCCGCGCCCTGTCCCAGCTGGAATTCCTGCACCTGCTCGAAGCGGGCCTGTGGCTGGAGGGCATCTTCATGCAGCGCCTCAGCCGGGCGGCACGCCGGGCGGAGGGCGACCTCTCCCGCCGCGTCTATCACCTGCACGAACTCCGCGAGGAGGCCGGCCACAGCCTCATGTTCCTGGAGGTAATGCGCCGCAGCGGTCTGCCGCGCCCGCGCACCCGGTTCCGCCAGCTGCGCCTGGCCAATGCCCTGGCCCGGTTCGCGCCCTTCGACTCCTTCGCCTTCTGGATTGCGGTGCTGATCGGCGAAGAGGTCCCCGACCGGCTCAACCGCTTTGTGCGCAAGCACCGCGAGGCCACCTGCCCCGCGGTATACCAGATCACCAAGATCCACATCATCGACGAAGCCCGCCACATCGCCCATGCCCGCGACCTCCTGGAGCGGCGTCTGGCCCGCATGTCGGCGCTGCGTCTGCGCCTGCTGCGCCCCCTGATCCGGGCGGTATTTCGCGACTTCGTCCGTGCCCTGTACTTCCCCACGGCCCACCTCTACGAGCTCGCCGGCCTGCGCGACGCCACCGAGTGGGCACACGCCGCACGGCGCAACCCGCAGCGCATCCGCTTCGTCGACGAGTGCATCTCCAGCACCCTGCGCACCCTGCAGGAACACGACATTCGCCTCGATTGGCGCTGAGCCGCAATTCCCTCCGTGACAGGGGCGAATTCGGTGCTAGCTTTACTCATGTAGCTTGGGATTGGGGAATCGAAGGACAGGGGGAGAATTAGCCAGGGAAGGCCTTCTTTTCTCCAGGCCGCACTGCCGGGACGGCAGACCGTCCGTTTCCCGTCGCAAGGCACGAATGACCTCCCCCCGCCACGCCCCTGCACACACCTGCGCGCACCTGTTTCCAGCCCGCCGATGCCCCCCTTCCGCCGCGCGCAAGCGCTCAAGTAGCGCGCCGCCGTTTCGGCCCGTCCGTTCGCCAAGCAGCTCAGGCAATGCGCGGCCCGCAGCGGTGGACTGAAGAGATTGCCCTGCGCCACGTCGCAGCCATGCTCGCGCAAGACCTGCGCCTGCGCCTGCGACTCCGCACCTCACGCGCCGCCCGGGCAGCGGCACCAGGCTGATCGCCACCAGCAGCTCGCCGAGCGGGCCCGCGTCCCCGGGGAAAGCAGCGCCGGGCCGGTGCATCCCTTCAGCCGACGGCGGCGGGTTCCGCAGCGTGATGATGATGCCGGGCGCTCGCAACGGCCGCGTGGACCAGGTTGTGGTAGACGCCGGGGACGATGGCCGCCGCCAGGCACGCCGCCTCGCCCCCGCTCACTTCGTGCAGTACGCGCCGGTGCTCGACCAGCGATTGATGCAGACACACGACCGCGATGCGCAGTACGACGAGCTCGGGATCATCGGCCGGTGTGCCTTCCCGGCAACGGCTGTCAAAATCGACCATGACGTCCTCCTTCAGGTGACGGCATCTTGACGAAAAGCCAGCATATCTTAGTACGCTAACGCCGATGCAATACCCATGCCAGGATTTTGACACGCTCGCATGCCGGTCCCGGAGACACCGCATGCGTTCTGATCTGCCGGCAGGCAAGCGGGCGTGGCGACGGGGGGAGGTCAAGGTTATCTGGCGCCGCCGTGCGCCTCACCGCAGGGGCGGAATCGGCGCTCCTGCCGATGCGTCGACCCCGCCATTCCGGGCGTGGGTTCGCCTCCCACCCAACCGGATGATCCAAAACAAAAGGGGCCCCTGAGGGGGCCCCTTTTGTTTTGAATGGCGGAGAGGGTGGGATGCACTCGGCGCCTCCTTGCGCCTCGCCCCCCGGGGGCGCCCTGCGGGCGCGCGAATCGGCGCTCCTGCCGATTCGTCGAACCCGCCATTCCGGGCGTGGGTTCGCCTCCCACCCAACCGGATGATTCAAAACAAAAAGGGCCCCTGAGGGGGCCCCTTTTGTTTTGAATGGCGGAGAGGGTGGGATGCACTCGGTGCCTCCTTGCGCCTCGCCCCCCGGGGGCGCCCTGCGGGCGCGCGAATCGGCGCTCCTGCCGATTCGTCGAACCCGCCATTCCGGGCGTGGGTTCGCCTCCCACCCAACCGGATGATTCAAAACAAAAAGGGCCCCTGAGGGGGCCCCTTTTGTTTTGAATGGCGGAGAGGGTGGGATTCGAACCCACGTGGGGCTTACGCCCCCAACGGATTTCGAGTCCGCGCCGTTGTGACCGCTTCGGTACCTCTCCGCGGAGGCGCTATAGAATACGGATATCCCGGCTCCACAACAACCGTTATAATCGAACCGGGAACAGCGGAGCGCTTGCCGACGTCGCCCGGCGTCGAACTGTGACACAGTTCTCAAGTCTACGTGCCGCCAACCGATAAGGAAGCCTGGTTACGGCCCACCGCATCGGCGGAGTGCAGCACGTGCGCAGATTGGTGAAAACGACGGTCGGGGCGGCTCTGCTGGGCCTCCTGCTGGCGTCCTGTACCGAACATTACAGCGCGCTCGAACAGGTCAAGCGCTCGGGCGAGTTGCGCGTGCTCACCCGACATTCGGCGGTTGCCTACTACGACGGCCCGCACGGGCCGGCCGGTCTCGAATACGAGCTCGCCCGCCGCTTCGCCGAGCATCTCGGGGCGCGGCTCCAGATTTTGCCGGCACCGAACCTGGAAACGCTCTTCTCGCGCCTGCGTGCCGGCAAGGCGGCATTCGCCGCGGCCGGCCTCGCCGTGACGCCCGGCCGCAAGCGCTGGCTGCGCTTCACGCCGCCCTATCAGAGCGTGGTCCCGCAGCTCATCTACCGCAGCACGACGCCCAAGCCCGCCTCGCTGGACGCACTCAGCGGGCACCTGGAGGTCGCCGCCGAGAGCAGCCACGCCGAGCGCCTGGACGCACTCAAGCCGGCGCACCCCGAGCTCCGCTGGTATGCCAACCCGAAGCTCTCCTGCGAGGAGCTGCTGACGCTGGTCTCCGAGCAGGTCCTCGACTACACCGTGGTGAACTCGAACGACTTCGCGCTCAACCGGCGCTTCTATCCGGAGCTGCGGGTGGCCTTTCCGCTGGGCAAGCCCGAGCCGCTCGCCTGGGCCTTCCCGCGCAACCAGGACGAGAGCCTCTACCGCGAGGCGGTCGCCTTCTTCGCGCGGCTCAAAGCCAGCGGCGAGCTGGCCCGGCTAATCGAGCGCCACTACGGCCACGTGAAGGATTACGACTACGTGGGCACGCGCGCCTACCTGCGTCACGTGCACGAGCGCCTGCCGCGCTATCAGGAGCAGTTCGAGCAGGCGGCCGAGGACAACAAGCTCGACTGGCGCCTGCTCGCCGCCATGGCCTACCAGGAATCGCATTGGAACCCGCGGGCCGTGTCCCCGACCGGCGTGCGCGGCATGATGATGCTCACCCTCGCCACCGCCGAGCACATCGGCATCGACAAACGCACCGACCCGACGCAGAGCATCGACGGCGGCGCCCGCTATTTGCGCTGGGTGCTGGATCAGCTCCCGCCCGAGATTGCGGAACCGGACCGCACCTGGATGGCCATCGCCGCCTACAACGTCGGTCTCGGCCACCTGCAGGACGCCCGCGAGCTCGCGGCCCGCCGCGGCGACGACCCCGACAAATGGGTGGACGTGAAGAAGACGCTGCCCCTGCTGCGCGAGCGCAAATGGTATCGCAAGACCGCGCACGGCTATGCCCGCGGCAACGAACCGGTGCGCTACGTGGAGAACGTGCGCAGCTACTACGACATCCTCGTCTGGACCGCCGACCGGCAGCACACGCCACGGACCGCACCGCGCGCCTTGAGCATCACGGCGCCGGTGCTCTGAGATGCCCGCCACCGCCCGTGCCGTCCTGCCTCGCCTGCCGCGCGCCGTGCGCTCGCTGCGGATGCGCCTGTTCCTGGGCACCGCCATCAGCGTGCTGCCGCTGGTCGTGCTGGCCATCGCCGGCTATCTGTACTTCCTCGGGGCCCTGGACGGCACGCGGCAGATCGTGGACGAAGTCTATGACAAGCTGATGCCCGTCAACGAACTGCAGCGCCTCGTACAGCGCGCCGAACTGGGCGTCTACGAGGCCGTGCAGCATCCGGCCAGGCGCGACCCCAAGGCCTTTCTCGAGCTCGAGCAGCGTATCGAGCACAACCTCACCATCCTGCGCGGCGCGCTCGACAGCCCCGCCGAACACGCACAGCTCCTGCACATCCAGAGCGAATGGGCACATGCCCGCAGCCTGGGCGAACGCATCCAGACCCGGGGGCTCGACACCGATCTGCACGCGCGGCAGGAGCAGTTCTCGAGGCGTCTGCGCAGCATCCACGAGGCGCTGCAGGACATCTACGACAGCGTGTACAACGCCGTGTTCAAGCAGGTGGTGGCCGCAGTGGATCTCAAACACCGCCTCGTGCTGACCATGGGGGTGCTGTTCGGCACGGCGCTGGTGTTGGCGGCCCTGGCAATCGCGCTGCTCGCGCGGGCGGTTCTCGGGCCGCTGGAGGCGCTGCGCGACGGCGCCCTCCAGCTCGGTCGCGGCGACCTCGCCTACCGCATCGAGATCCGCCGCCACGACGAGCTCGGCGAGGTGGCCGAGGCCTTCAACACCATGGCCGCGACCCTCGAAGAACAGCGCGCACAGCTACGCGAGCTTGCCACGCGCGACGGCCTCACCGGGTTGTATAACCATCGCGAGCTGGTGCAGCGCCTGGAGCGCGAGCTCGCGCGCGCCCGCCGTTATGGGCGCGAGTGCTGCGTGGTGCTGCTCGATCTGGACGAATTCAAGTCCGTCAACGACCGGTTTGGCCATCTGGTGGGCGATCGCGCCCTGCGCGCCGTGGCCGACGTGCTCAGCCATACGCTTCGCGGGGTCGACACCGTGGCGCGCTACGGCGGGGAGGAATTCGCCCTCATCCTCCCGGAAGCGAGCAAAAGCGAGGGGCGCACGACCGCGGAGCGACTGCGGCGCGCCGTGAGCGAGGAAATCGATCTGCGCGAGTCCGGCGCGGCCATTCCCTTGAGCGCCAGCTTCGGGGTTGCCTGCTTTCCCGAAGCGGCCGCCGAGGCCGAGGCGCTGTTCCGGGCCGCCGACGAGGCGCTCTATGCCGCCAAGGCAAACGGGCGCAATCGGGTCGAATGCTATGGGGACGGGCGCTAAGCGTGACGCGGGCGGCCGATGCGTGCCTGCAGGCCCCGCACTATGCGGAGCGGATGCCGCGGCGGGCGCGAAAGAACTCCTGCAACAGGCCCGCGCATTCGGCCTCGCACACGCCGGCACTCACGCTGACCCGATGATTGAGTCGGTCGGTCGGCAGGATCTCGAAGACGCTGCCCGCCGCGCCGCCCTTCGGGTCGCGGGCCCCGAACACTACGCGCCCCACGCGGGCGTGGACGATGGCGCCCGCGCACATGACGCAGGGCTCGAGCGTCACATACAAGGTCGCCCCGGTCAGGCGGTAGTTGCGCCGCTGCCCGGCGGCGGCGCGCAGGGCGAGGATCTCGGCATGGGCGCTGGGGTCGTGCGTGGCGATGGGCCGGTTCCAGCCCTCGCCGAGGGGCGCGCCGTCGTCGACCACGATCGCCCCCACCGGCACCTCCCCCTCGGCCGCCGCGCGCCGCGCGAGCGTCAGCGCCCGCGCCATCCATTGCTCATCGGTGGCGGCAGCGGGTGCCTGCGCCGCATGGCCGGGAACGTGGGGGCGCCCCGTCATTCCC